>CAWCSR010000003.1:315000-1999427 GCA_963798285.1 uncultured Thermoleophilia bacterium
TGACGGCGCCGTCCAGGCGGGGGCGCGTCTTGCTGCGACCCGAAGGGTCGCCGATACGCGCCGTATAGTCGCCGATGATGAGCACCGCGATGTGGCCGGCGTCCTGGAACTGGCGCAGCTTGTTGAGGACGACCGTGTGGCCGAGATGGATGTCCGGAGCCGTGGGGTCTACGCCGAGCTTGACGCGCAGCGGCCTGCCCTCACGCTCGGCGAGGTCCAGTTTGGCCTCGAGCGCGCCCTCGGGGAGCACGTCGACAGCGCCGATCATGAGGTCGTCGATGAGGCGGCGGTCTGCCACGGGATCTCTCCTCCGGACGGGTACGTCGGACTCGGACGAGCCGGCCGGAGGCGCAAGGCGCGCCGGGCGGCGCGGCCGCCGTGGATGATAGCACAGGGGCCCGCCGGCGGTGGGACGCGCGACGGCCGGCGGAGCGCCGGACGGCCGGGGATGCCGGCGGCCGGCGAGCACCGCGTCGGGCGGCCGGCGAACCGATCGGCTCAGGCGGCCGGCGACCACCGGGCCGAGCGGCCGGCGAGCCTCGCTCCGGACGGCCGGCGAACCGGTCGGCTCAGGCCACGCCGCGGAACAGGTGGCCGGTGGTGGAGCGCTCGCGGGACGCCAGCGGCGCGAGCGCCTCGAGGCCCCCGGCGGCGAAGGCGGCGCGCTCGGCCTCGTCCATCGCCGCCTGCTCGACCACGAACGTCCGCACTCCAGCCTCGCGCAGCTCGCCCAGGTTCGAGGCGAGGTTGGTGACGCGCGCATTGAAGATGCGCGTGCCGCTCGCGGAGGCCTCGGCGGGGAACTCGTAGCCCTTGGCGTCCTCGAGCAGCAGCGGCACGTGCTCGGCGGGGCCGGGCGCGTCGTAGAGACCTTCCGCCCGGCCCAGGAGGTCGCGCGTGTGCAGTACCTGCTGGCGGCCGAAGGCCAGGATCTCGATCGCCGGCGACGCGCCCGGAGAGGCGGCCGCCAGCGAACTCGACAGATCGGCGATCTCCTCGAGCGTCGACTCGGGCGACGCCGTGACCGCCGCCGGCCAGGCGCCGGCCAGACCGGCGGCCACACCCGCGGCGAGGGCGTTCAGGCCCTGAAGGGGGTACTCGAGCAGGAAGCCTTCGCCGACGCTGCCCAGCACGCCGAGACTGCGCGCCACGACGGCGTCCCACCGGAGGGCGAGGACATCGTCCAGCCAGGCCGCGTCCGCGTCGTAGAGGATCTCGGGCAGGCGCACGCGCACGCGAGCACCCGCGCCGCGCACGACCTCCAGAGCGCGGGCGACGGCCTCAGGCGCGTCCCCGGTGGCCACGTCGAGACAGCAGGCGCCGCCGGACGGCAGCGGGAGCGGCGCTTCGCCGGGGCGCAGCCGGAGGACGATCGCGGGCGGAGTGGCGCGCGTGCGGCCGCCGGAGGCGGCGTCGCGTGAGCCGGCCGCGCCCGCGGGGCGTGCGTCCTGCGCCGGGTGGCGACCCGGAGCTCGGCGGCGCGCCGCCAGGCGGCGCTCGTCGAGTGCCGCCAGCGCGCGCCGCCGCAGGTCCTTGAGCTCGCCGACGGCCAGGAACACCTCGCCGGCGACGGCGAACTCGAGCTCCGCGAGGCGATACGGGGTGCCGCCGAGCGCGCCCAGCGCCTCGCGGGCGCGCGCAGTCGTGAGTGCGGCCGTCCTGGCGGCCGCAAGCGGAGCGGCCGTCGCCACGCTGACGGCCTGCCCGGACCTCGAGTCGGTGACGATGAGTTCGGCGGGCGATCCCTCTTCCCCGGCCAGGCGCATCGTCAACTCGAGCGGGCGCAGGGCGACCCGGCCGTTGACGAGGTCGCGCCCCAGCTCGCCGACGTCGGCGGCGGCCAGCCGGAAGAGGCGGTCCTTGACGGCGACGCGCTCACGGACGTGCAGCGTGATGGCCGCGTCGCCTCCCTCGTCGAGGCGCCGTGGCTCCGTCTGGCCCCAGGGCGTGTACAGGTAGACGACGTCGCCCTCGGCGACCGGCTGATTGAGCTTGATCTCGACCGTGCCCGTCGACTCGTTGAATCCGCTCACCCGGCCGACGAGCACACCGCGGTGCCCGCCACGCCCGCCGCTGCGCACGTCGTCGTGGCGGCCCTCGAGGTGGGCGGTCGTGAACGAGCGCGAGAAGCTCTGCTCGAGCCGCTCCTTCCACTCCGGTCGCAGAGTGAAGCCCTCCGGGTCGGACACCGCCGCGTCGAGCGCCTCGCGATAGACGGAGGTGGTGACGCCGACGTAGACGGCGTCCTTCATGCGGCCCTCGACCTTGAAGCTCGTGACGCCGGCGGCGAGCAGGCCGGGAAGGACCTCGATCGCCGCCAGATCGCTGGTCGACATGATGCGCGAGGACTCGAGGGGCGCGGAGCCGTCTTTGCGGAGGGCGTAGCGCAAGCGGCACGACTGGCTGCAGCGGCCGCGGTTACCGCTGCGGCCGCCGACCATGCTGCTCAGCAGGCAGTCGCCCGAGTAGCCGTAGCACAGCGCTCCGTGGACGAACGCCTCGAGCTCGAGGCCGTGCGGCGTCGAGGGCGGCGATCTCGGCGAGGCTGAGCTCGCGCGCCAGGATGGCGCGGGCGAAGCCGAGCCGCTCCAGCACGGCCAGCTGCGCCGAGCTGTGCGTGTTGAGCTGCGTGCTGGCATGCAGGGGCAGGTCCGGGTACTCCTCGCGCACGCGCGCGGCGAAGCCGACGTCGGCGACGATGAGCGCGTCGAGGCCCGCGAGGTACGGCGCTTCCAGCGCCGCGAGCGCGGGCTCCACCTCGTCGTCCTTGAGGAGCGTGTTGAGCGCCAGATACGCGCGCGCGTCGTACCGGTGCGCAGCCTCGACGGCCTCGGGGACGGCCTCGCCGCCGAAGTTGCCGGCGAACGCGCGCGCGCTCCACCGCGCGAGGCCGAAGTAGACGGCGTCCGCGCCGGCGGAGAGGGCCGCGCGCAGCGCGCGCGGCTCCCCCGCCGGCGCGAGGAGTTCGGGCTTTGTCATGAGGCGGGCGCCTTGTGCCCGGGGCTACCGCAGCGGCAGCGCGCCGGGCTCCTCGCTGGTGACCTTGCCGCGCTTGTCGCGGTGCACACGGATGAGCCCGCTCGTGGCGACGGTCTTGACCCCGCCCCGCTCGAGCTCGTCGAGGAACAGGTTGATGCCGAGCGAGTCGCTGCTCATGTGGCCGGCGATGACGACGTGGATGCTGTGCTTGTCGGCCTCATCGCGCAGCTCCTGGCCCATGTGCATACCGACGATGGTGCCGACGCCGGCGTCGGCGAGCTTCTCGACGACCTTCTTGGGGCCCTCGGTGCCGCCGGTCATGTCGACCCAGATCTTGCCGGCGCGCGACCCGCCGCCGCTCTTGCCCGTGTACGGACCGGCGCCCTTCTGTGCGGCGATGCGATACTCGGGGATCTCCAGCAGCGCCTTCTGCACGTCCTCGATCGTGCTGGGCTTCTTCTTGGCGAACCACTTGGTGAGGTAGTCGACCACCAGGTTGTCCGTGGGCGTGTGCGCCGAGAAGAACGGCACCTCGAGCAGACGGGCGGCGTCGATGGCCTGGTCGTAGTTGACAGGCATGAGACGCCGCTTGACCTCGTCCATCCGCTCGGCGATGAGCTTCTCGCCGGCCTGGATGGGCACGCCCAGCGTCGCCCAGATGTCGGCTTGGACCTCCATGACCGCGTCGAGCCCGGTGAGGCCCCAAGCCTCGGGGTGATGGGTGTAGATGGCGTCGATGGCCACGCCCTTCTCGCGCAGACGGTCGGCGAGGAGTACCTCACCGGTGTTCATGTCGATGCCGCCGAGGAGAGTCGTCACCTCGAGGTCGGGATCGCCGACGTAGATGCGCGTGTCGTTGAAGGGGTTGGTGAGCGCTTCGGCGTCGGCCAGCTCCTTGAGGTGGTCGGGAAGGGCGTCGTACCGCTTCTTGATGCGCGTCAGGAACTCGTCGACGCCTTTCTTGCCGCGCGGGTCGGCCTCGATGCCCATCCGCACGGCGGTCTCGTAGATCTCGCGGAGCTTCACGGTGATCCTTTCGTCGCTGGAACGCTCCTATCTTACCCAGCGGGCAGGATGGGCGTGCGTGCGAGCGGCCGCGAGAGGAAGCGGCTGTCCGCGTCGACGAAGCGCCACGGCTTCTGGTCACCGCCGCGGACGCCGATGCGCGCCGTGGTGACGACGCGAGGCGCCGGCGCGCCCGCATCTCGCGGCAGGATCGCCAGCGGAGGTTCCCAGACGGGGAGCCCGTTCTGGGCGCGGCCGATGCCCAGGGCCTGGGCGAGCCGCGCCGGGCCGGAGGCCAGCAGGCGCGGCTCCAGCATCCCGCGGCGGGCGACCATGCCCTCGACCCCCTGCTGGGGCTCGAGGGCGCGCAGCAGCACGCCCGCCGCCATCCCCTCCTCCTCGCAGGCGACGTTGGCGCAGAAGTGCATGCCGTAGGTGAAGTAGACGTAGAGGTGGCCGGGCGGTCCGAACAGGACCGCGGTGCGGTCTGTCTTGCCGCGGTAACCGTGGCAGCACGGGTCGTCCTGCCGGTAGGCCTCGGTCTCGACGACGCGCCCGCCGGCGCCGGCGAACAGGAACGTGCAGCCGATGAGGTCGCGCGCGACCTCCAGGGCGGAGCGGGCGAAGAAGGACTGCTGCAGAGGCCGAGGCGCGGTCATGGTTGAAGTGTAGCGGGACCGCGACGTGAGGCGGAGCTACGTCGCGCGGGACAACTCGGGCAGGGCGAGCAGCTCGTCCAGGCTGGCGATCTCATCGCCGGCGAATGCGGCGTCGTCGTCATAGCGATCGGTGGGACGCGCGCCGCCCGTGCTCAGCCGGATGGCGCGCATGCCGAGCGTGGCGGCCCCGGTCAGCTCCCCGCCGCCGCCATCACCGACGTACACGCACTGCTGCGCAGGCACGCCGAGCTGCCGGACGGCGTGGAGGTAGAGCGCCGGGTCGGGTTTGCGTGCGCCCACGACGCAGGAGAACGCCGTGACCGGAATCCGGCGGGCGAGCGGCGAGTCCGGCCACACCTCGGGTGTCTCCACGGAGGAATCCGAGACCAGCGCCAGCCGGAGACCGCGTGCCACGAGCTCATCCAGGACTGAGAGTGCGGCGGCGTCCGGCTCAAGCAGCCGGCGCACGAGGTCGAGGCGACGCGCCGCCGCCCGGCGGGCCGCCGGCGCTGCCGGCGAAGCGCCGCAGCGCCCGGCGAGGAGCGTGACCGTCTCCTCGAGAGTCCCGGTGGCGCCGAGAAAGCGCTCGCGGTACGAGTCGCCATACGCGGCGGCGAAGGCCACAGGGTCGACGCCGAGGTCGGCCGCCATCTCATGAGAGACCGCATCGCGGACGGACGGCGGCATTCCCGGCACGAGCGTGCCCCAGAGGTCGAAGACGACTGCGGCCGGGGCAGACATGCTCAGCAGCAGGGGCGCGCGGCGAGTGCGGCTCGCGCCCGCTCGAGCTGTTCCTTGACGCGAGCGGGCGCGGACCCGCCGCGGGAGCGCTTGCGCGCCAGCTGCGCGGCGGGCTCGTGGAGGGCGTAGTACCCGTCGTCGAACACCGGCGAGAGGGCCTGCAGGTCCTCGAGCGGCACGTCCGCGAGGACCTCGCCCCTCTCGAGACAGCGGCGCACCAGGCCGCCGGTGAGGTGGTGCGCCTCCCGGAACGGCATGCCCTTCTCCACGAGGTAGTCGGCGACGTCGGTGGCGGCCAGGAACGGGTCGCAGGCCGCCGCCATGCGCGCCTCGTCGAAGGTGACCTCCTCGAGCATCCCATGCACCACCGGGAGCACCTGGTCGAGGCAGTCGACGGCGTCGAAGAGGTAGCGCTTGTCCTCGCGCAGGTCGGTGTTGTAGGCGAGTGGAAGGCCGTGGAGCACGCCGAGGAGGCCGCCGAGGTCGGCGGTCAGCCGCGGGGCGGCGGCCCGCATCAGCTCGGCGGCGTCCGGGTTCTTCTTCTGCGGCATGATGCTCGAGCCGCCGGCGTAGGCGTCCGGCAGGCGCACGAAGCCGAACTCGGCGGTCGCCCACAGGACGAGCTCGGCGCCGAGCCGCGAGACGTGCGCGCCCAGCTGCGCTGCGGCGGCGAGGTAGTCGACGACGAAGTCGCGGCTGGCGACCGCGTCGATGCGAGTTCTCGGCGACGCGCTCGAAGCCGAGGTCCGCGGCCTCGGCCTCGCGGTCGAGCTCGAAGTCGAGGCCGACCGCGGCCCCGGCGCCGAGCGGCAGCTCGAGGCAGGCCTGCCGGGCGGCCTCGAAGCGCGAGCGGTCGCGGTCCAGCATCCAGAAGTACGCCAGCAGGTGCTGCGCCAGCGAGGTGACCTGCGCGCGCTGCAGGTGCGTGTAGGCGGGCAGCACGGTCTGCAGGTGGTCGGCGGCTCGCGCCAGCAGCACCTCCTGCAGGGAAGCGAGCGCCGCGTCCTGTCGTTCGGCGACGCGGCGCAGGTGCAGACGCACGTCGGTGACCACCTGGTCGTTGCGGCTGCGGCCGGTGTGCAGGCGCGGCACCGGGGTCGCCGATGAGCTCCGTGAGCCGGCGCTCGACGGCCATGTGCACGTCCTCGTCGGCATCCACCGGGACGAACGAGCCGGCCTCGATCTCGCGGCCGACGGCGGCGAGGCCGTTCTCGACGGACTCGAACTCGGCCGCGCTGAGGATACCGGCACCGAGCAGCGCCCGGGCGTGCGCCACCGAGCCCTCGATGTCCTCGGGCCACAGGCGCCAGTCGAGCGCCAGCGAGCTGTTCAGCGCCACGAACGCGGGCGCGCGCTCGCCGGCGAAGCGGCCCGAGCGCGCGACCGTCATCGAGCCGCTCCCGCGGCCGCCGGCTGCCAGTCCTGCATCGTCACGTGTTGCATCATACGTGCCCCGAACGGACGAGCGGCGGCTGAAACAGCAGCCGCCGCGGATGAAAGCAGGAGCGGGCGGCCGTCCTGCGGCGACCTCCCCCGGCGGGCGGCCGTGAGCCGCGAGCGCCGGCGGGCGGCGGCCCTTCGGCGGCCGCCCGCTCCTCCCCGTCCCGGCCCGGGCATCGGCGGCTTTCGCCGCGCCCGGGCCCGCCGCGTCCGTCAGACGGTCGCGGCCTCCTCGTCCATCTCGAGCTCCTTCATCATGTGGTGCGCCTTGCCGACCTCGGCCCAGACCTCTATCGGCAGGCCCCACAGTTCGATGAACCCGGCGGCCGCCGTGTGCGAGAACTCGTCCTCGGTCGTGTAGGTGGCCAGCTTGTAGCTGTACAGGCTGAAGTCGCTCTGCCTGCCCTCGGCCACGCAGCTGCCCTTGTGGAACTTGAGCCGCACGTCCCCGGTGACCCGCTACTGGCTCTGGAAGAGGAACGCCTTGCAGGCCTCGGTGAGCGGGTCGAACCACTGACCCTCGTAGATCATGTCGGCGAGCTTGCTCTCGATGGTCTTCTTGAAGTGCAGCAGGTCGCGCGTGAGCACGAGGTCCTCGAGCGCCTGATGCGCGGTGATGAGCGCCAGCGAGCCGGCGACTTCGTAGACCTCGCGGCTCTTGATGCCCACGAGCCGGTTCTCGATCATGTCGACCCGGCCGAAGCCGTGCAGGTTGCCGATGGCGTCGATCTTCTCGATGAGCTCGACCATGCCCATCGCCACGCCGTCGAGCGCGACCGGTTTGCCCTGGTCGAAGCTGACGACTACCGTCTGCGGCTCGTCCGGCGCATCCGCGATCGACTTCACGAACTGGAAGGCGTCCTCCGGAGGAGCGACCCACGGGTCCTCGAGCACGCCGCACTCGTTGCTCCGGCCCCACATGTTCTCGTCGATCGAGTACGGACTCTTCTTGGTCAGGTTGACCGGGATGCCGCGCTCGGTGACGTAGTCGATGAGCTCCTCGCGGCTGGGCCAGTCGGCGGCCCGGGCCGGAGCGATGATCTCGAGGGTGGGGTCGAGGGCGCGCACGCCGATGTCCATGCGCACCTGGTCGTTGCCCTTGCCGGTGCAGCCGTGGGCGACGGCGGTGGCGCCGTACTTGTGCGCCGTCTCGACGAGCTTCTTGGCGATGAGCGGCCGGCCGATGGCCGTGGAGAGCGGGTACTTGTCCTCGTAGAGGGCGTTCGCCATGAGCGCCGGCAGGCAGTGCTCCTCGGCGAACTCCTCCTTGGCGTCGATGGCCACGGCGGCGACGGCGCCGGCCGTCTCGGCACGCGCCATGATGCCGGGCACGTCTTTGACGCGGCCGATGTCGACCAGGCAGGCAGACGACGTCGTAGCCGTACTTCTCCTTGAGCCACGGCACCAGGGCCGAGGTGTCGAGGCCGCCCGAATACGCGAGGACGACGGTGCCGTTGGGGGCGCTGCCGTTACCGGTGGGAGTGCTCACTGCTGTGCTCCTTGGGGGTGAGGTGGACCGGAGCCGGCGCGGCGAAGCCGCTCGCCGGCTCACAGGACGAGGGTGGAGTGCGCGCGCGGTTGTGCCTGCGCGCTAGGCCTCTCGGAGACGATCGACGTAGCGCTTCATGTTCAGCGCCTTGTCGTTCGTGTCCAGGATGACCACGAAGGTGTCGTCGCCGGCGAGGGTGCCGACGACGTCCGTGTGGTTGAGGTTGTCGATCTGCCGCGCCACCGTGGAGGCGGTCCCGATCTCGCAGCGCACCACGACCAGCTGCTGCGACACCGCCGTCGACCGCGCGAAGTCGCGCAGCACGTGGCGCGCGGCCTGCTCGGGATCCTTGGGCCGCTCGCGCGAGCTCAGGATGTACTTCGCGCGACCGAGGTGCGTGCGCACCTTCTGCAGGTCGAGCTCGCGGATGTCGCGCGAGACGGTGGCCTGGGTGACCTCGCAGCCGAGCGCGCTCAGGGCGCTCACCAGCTCGCGCTGGGTCGCGATCTCCCGCTGCTGGACGACCGTCTGGATGAGCCGCTGGCGTTCGGTCTTGCTCATCGGCGCGCGCGCGTTCATGCCCTCCGCAACTCCTCCGACCGTGGCCGCCGGTCGTATGGCCGGCACGCCGATTGCCCCTGAAGCGTGCATAGAATACATCGAATCGCACTCGGCTATGCAATCGGAGGCTACCGCGAGGGCGGTGGCCGCGCTCATGCGGTCACCTTGGTGCCGCAGCCGGCGTCGGTCATGATCTCGAGCAGCACCGCGTGCTCGACCCGGCCGTCGATGATGTGGGCGCTGCTCACGCCGCCTTCGAGCGCCCTGCGCACGGCCGCCACCTTGGGCACCATGCCGCCGCCGATGCGTCCGGCGGCCTGCAGGGCGCCGAGGTACGAGAGGTCACACTCGGACACCGGCGAGACATCGGCGCCCTGGTCCTCGTAGATGCCGTCCACGTCGGTCAGGAAGATGATCTTCTCCGCGTGCATCGCCGCCGCGATCTCGCCGGCGACGGTGTCGGCGTTGACGTTGTAGGCCTCGCCCGAGTCGTCGGCGCCGACGCTGGCGACGACGGGGATGTTGGCCTCGGCCAGCAGGTCGAGGACCTCGGTGTTGACCTCCTCGACCTCGCCGACGAAGCCCAGGTCCACGTCGTTGCCGGCCGCGTCCGTGTGCTTCTTGGGCGAGACACGCAGCAGGCGGCCGTCCTCGCCGGAGATGCCCACGGCCGTGCCGCCGTGCCGGCTGATGAGGCCCACGATCTCCTTGTTCACCTTGCCGACGAGGACCATCTTGGCGACCTCCATCGTCGCCTCGTCGGTGACCCGCTGCCCGTCGACGAACTCGGGCTCCATGCCCAGCCGAGCCATGTGGCGGCTGATGGCCGGCCCGCCGCCGTGCACGACGATGGGCTTCATGCCGACGAGGCGCAGGAGCACGACGTCCTCGGCGAACTGCTCCTGCAGGCGCGGCGAGGTCATCGCCGCGCCGCCGTACTTGAGGACGATGGTCGCTCCCCAGAAGCGACGGATGTACGGCATCGCCTCGAGGAGGGTCTTGACGGTCTTCTGGTGCCGTACGGTCATGTCGAGTACTCCGCGTTCAGGGTGACGTAGTCGTGGGTCAGGTCGCTGAAGTAGACGGTGGCTTCGGCCCCCGGGCCGTTCAGCGCCACCGTCAGGCCGATCTCGGGCTGGTGCATGATCTCGGCGAGCCGGCCCTGCTGGGCTTCGCCCAGCGCCGCCGGCTGCCCCTTCTCGACGATCACGACGTCCTCGTAGGAGATGCGCGCCGGCAGGTGCTCGCGGCCGTCGCGGCCGAGCGCCTGGCCGATGGCCTGCATGATGCGGCCCCAGTTGGCGTCGCGGCCGTAGAACGCCGTCTTGACCAGCGGCGAGTTGGCGACGGCCCGGGCGACGGCCTCGGCCCGGCCGGCGTCCTCCGCCCCGGTCACGGTGAGCTTCATCGTCCGCGTGGAACCCTCGCCGTCGGCCACGATCGAGAGCGCAAGCGAGAGAAGCGCGGCGTCGAGCGCCCGGCCGAGCCGCGCCAGGCCCTCCTCCCCGGGCTTCACGCCCGAGGCTCCGTTGCAGAAGCCGAGCACGGTGTCGTTGGTCGACTCCTGCCCGTCCACGGTGATCAGGTTGAACGACCGGTCGACGCCCTCGCGCAGGAGCCTTGCCCACGTCGGCGCCGTCCACCTCGGCGTCGCAGGTGACGAAGCAGAGCATCGTCGCCATGTTGGGACTGATCATGCCGCACCCCTTGGCGGCGAAGCCGAGCTTGACCTTGCCCTCCGGCGTCGCGACCTCCAGAGCGCCGGTCTTGGCGTGCTTGTCCGTCGTCCGGATGGCCGTGGCGAAGCGCTCCGCGGCCTCGGCGTCGCCGCCGCCGGGCATGGCGGCCGCGGCGGCCGAGATGCCCGGCTCGATCTTCTCCATCGGCAGGTGGACGCCGATGAGGCCGGTCGAGCAGACCGCCACCTGCTCGACCGGCAGCCGCAGGTGGTTGGCGGTGAGCAGCCGCATCCGCGCCGCGTCGGCAAGCCCCTGCTTGCCGGTGCAGGCGTTGGCGTTGCCGGCGTTCACGACGACCGCCCGCAGGTGGCCGCAGTCGCTGGTCTCGCGCGTGAGCCGGACCGGCGCGGCGGCGGCGGCGTTGCTGGTGAACGTCACCGCCGAGACCGCCGGCTGCTCGCTGAGCAGCAGCGCCAGGTCCAGCTTGCCCCGCTTCTTGACGCCGCTGGCGACGCCGGCGGCGAGGAACCCCTGCGGCGCGGTGAGGCCGCCGCCGACCGGCTCGGCGTACTCGGGGAGCGCGGCGAAACGGCTGGTGGGCAGCATCTCAGACCAGTCCTTCGTGCTCGGGCAGGCCGAGCATGACGTTCATGTTCTGCACGGCCTGGCCGGACGCGCCCTTCATCAGATTGTCGATGACGCTGATGACGACGATCCGGCCCGACCGCTCGTCCACGTGCGGGAAGATGCGGCAGTAGTTGGTGCCGGCGACGTCCTTGAGCTGCGGCGGCGCGTCGCAGACCTCGACGAACGTCTCGCCGGCGTAGAACTCGTCGTAGAGCGCCTTGACCTCGGCGGCGGACGGCAGCGGCAGCGTGCCCGTCTTCACGTAGATGGTCTCGCTGATGCCCCGCTGCAGCGGGACCAGGTGCGGGACGAAGGTGAGCGACGGCGCCGCGCCTGCGGCGGGCGCCGTGCCGGGTCCCGAGGGGGTCGAGCCGTAGCCGGCCTTGACCGCCATCTCGGCCAGCCCGGCGGCGATCTCCGGATAGTGCCGGTGCGACTGCAGGCCGTAGGCCACGAGGTCCGAGTCGACGCTGCAGAAGTGGGTGGCCGCCTGGGGCGCCTTGCCGGCGCCGCTCACGCCCGACTTGGCGTCGATGATCACATCGGCGAGCCCGAACTGCTGGAGCGGCGCCAGCGCCAGCAGCGCGGCCGTCGGGTAGCAGCCGGGGTTGGCCACGAGAGCCGCCCCGGCCACCTCCTCGCGGTGCAGCTCGGTGAGCCCGTACACGCCGGGGAGCAGTTCGGGGTGCGGGTGCTCCCCGTACCACTCGGCGTAGGTCGCCGCGTCCAGCCGGAAGTCGGCGCTCAGGTCGATGACCTTCACCCCGTCGTCGAGCAACCGCTTCGCGATCGGCGCCGCCTCGCCGTGCGGCGTGCAGACGAAGGCGACGTCCACGCCGCCGAGGTCGTCCTGACGGCAGAACGACAGCCCGCCGCGCAGCCGGGGCAGGTGCTGCTGCACCGGCTGGCCGGCCAGCGTCTCGGAGCTGATCGCCGCCAGCTTCACCGAGGGGTGCTTGAGCAGGAGCTCGGCGAGCAGCGCGCCGGTGTAGCCGCTGCCGCCGACAATCCCGGCGCAGGTGGCGCACGGGTCGTCGACCTCGAGTGTGGTCGCGCCGGCCTCGGTCGAGTGAGGGGCCGCGTCAGCCGTGGCGGTCGGGGGTTGCATGCAGGTAGCAGATGTCATCAGGCACTCCGGGCGCACGTCGATGGAAACGGGCAGGGCGTGAGGTCGCCGGCGGAGGGCGTGAGGCGTGTCTGCGAGAGGGGTCCAGCTGCGAGAGCTAGAGCAGACGAAGACGCCCGCCGTCCGGCGCGCGTCGTGCACGTCGGGCTCGGAGGGCGACGCAGCGCCGGGGGTCCGCCGTGGGGCGGGCCTGCGGGGAGATCCGGATGGTCATGGCGCTGCTCATCGTCGGCGGACTATACCGAAGCAGCGCGGACCATGCAAGCGAGAGGCTGCGCTCGTGAGAAGTATGCATGAGAGTCGCGCGGCGAGACCCGCGATGACCCGGTGCGGTCGTGGCTCAAGGGCGAAAGGGGCGGGCGGCCGGGAGAGCCGCCCGCCCGCCGGTTCACGGTAGAACGACGGAGTCGAGCGAGGTGTCGGTGAGGGTGGCGAGGAAGGCGACGAGGTCGTCGACCTCCGCGTCCGTCAGCCCCAGATCGCCGACCTTGGTCGTGATGTTGTCGGCAGTCTCAGGAGCGGGCCACAGTCCGGGCACGTCGCGGGTGTTCAGGAAGCTCACCATCTCTTGAAGCGTCGCGAACGAGCCATTGTGCGTGTAGGGCGCCGTGAGGGCGATGTTGCGCAGCGTCGGGATCTTCATCTTCCCCACGTTCTCGTCGGCGTAGGGTAGTCCCGCGGCCGCGAGGTAGCCGCCCAGACCGGGGTCGCGCCAGTCGGACGACAGGCCGGCCAGGGTGAGCAGATCCGGATTGACGGGCACGCCGAGATTGGCGTACTTGTGGGTCGTGAAGGCGCTCGGTTTGGCCGCCGTCGAACCGCGCGAGTGACAGCCCGAGCAGCCGGCCTTGCCGGTGAAGAGCTTCAGCCCGGCCGTCTCGTCTCTGGTCAGCTTCGCCGCTCCGGCCATGTACTGGTCGTACAGGGACGTGTAGCTGCAGACCTCCCGCGAGCGCTCGTAGGCGGCGAGCGCGTCGGCGATGGAGTCGTAGGCCGCGTCGACGCTGGTGAACGCGTCCGGACCGTACACCTGCGTGAACAGATCGGCGTAGACCGAGGCCGCGACGTCGTCGACGACGGCCGCCTTGTCGGGATTGTGCATCTCGACCGGATTGAGGAAGGGGCCCTTGGCCTGGTCGGCCAGTGTCGCCGCTCGCCCGTCCCAGAACTGGCCGCCGATGTACTGGCCGGCCGTCTCGCTGTAGAAGAACGTGGGGCTCGTGGCCGCGTAGCCCGACGTGGGCGCGTTGCGTCCGCCGTACGTGGCGGGCACGATGCCGGCGGATACGGGGAGCGACTGGTCGGCGTCCGCCCAGCCTGCGGTCGGCCAGTGGCAGCCGGCGCACGACAGTCCGCTGGGCTCCGAAAGATCGGCATCGAAGTAGATGTCCTTGCCGAGCGTCTGCTTGTTGGTGAGAGCCATCGCGGTGGACGCGGACAGGAGAACGATGGCCAGGGCGACGACCGCGATCGACACGGCCGAACGGATCCTTGGGTGGCGCATGGGTAGCCTCCTCGGCGATCGGATGGAGCGAGTGGCAAGTCCGCTGCCGGCGCACTCGACGCCGGCTCTGCGGCGCGCGCAGGACGGCACCACCTCCCATCGCGGTCGGCGCCGGGGGCTGAGGTGGCGGCGCCGAAGACCGTTGTCCCTCTCTGGTTAACGCAGGCGTCCCGGCGCTTGTTACAGGCCGAAGCGGTGCGGAGTGGCACACGGGGGGAGCGGTCTCTGGGAGCACGGGGCGGGCGGCCTTGAAGAGCCGCCCGCCCCGTGGACGTGCATTCGTGACCGGCCGCCGCCCCTGGCCGGCCGCGAGGCCGGCCCCCGGAGCGGCCGGGCTCAGCGCAGTTCGGCCTGAAACTCCCGCTCGAGCGCCTTGAGGATCTTGGCGCGCACGCCGGCGATGTCCTTCTCGTTCAGCGTGCGCTCCGGCGAGCGCATGACGACGCGCAGCGCCAGCGAGCGCTTGTCCGCCGGCACCTGGTCGCCCTCGTAGACGTCGAAGACGCGCACGCTGCGGACGAGCTTGCCGCCGGCGCGGCTTGCCTGCTCGACGACGGCCGCCGCCGGGACATCCCGGCCGACCACCACGGCGAGGTCCTGCTCGGCCGGCGGGTAGGTGCCGAGGTCCCGGAACGCCGTGGTCTGCAGGGCGGGCTCGACGAAGTGGCCGTTGACCGAGGCCAGGTACACGGCGACGCCCTCCAGCCCGTAGGCCGCGGCCACGTCGGGGCGCAGCTGCCCGAGCACACCGGTGCCGCCGGCGCCCTTGACGCCGACGATCGCGGACTTGCCGGGGTGCAGGTAGGGGAAGTGCGCGGCCGAGTCGCCGAGCGGCCCGTACTCGCCGCTCAGGCCGACCGACGCAAGAAGCGCGTCGACGCAGCCCTTGAGCGTGTAGAAGTCGGTCGCGCGGCCGGAGCCCGTCCAGTTGTCGGGCTCCAGCGGGCCCGAGAGGACGATGCCGACGGCCTCGGGCTCGTGCGGGAGCATCGCGCCGGGCTCGGCCGCGTGCGCCGGCGCGGTCACCGGCTCGTCCCAGAGGTACACCTTGCCGATCTCGAAGAGGTTGGGCGGATCGTTGAGCCGGTCCATGTTGTCGCGCACGGCTGCGAGGAGTCCGGGCAGCAGCATGGTGCGCATCACCGACTGTTCGGCGCTCATCGGGTTCGACAGTCTGATGGGCTCGAGACGCACGTCGCCGTCGGGCAGCCCGAGCGGAGCGAGGGCGTCGGACGCGATGAACGAGTAGGTGATCACCTCGTCGAGCCCGCAGCCGGCCAGGGCGCTCCGGATGGCGCGCCGCACCTTCTGGACCTTCGTCAGGCCACCGGCCGTGCTGTGCCGCGGCAGCGTCTCGGGCGCGAGGCCGTAGCCGGCGATGCGGCCGACCTCCTCGACGAGGTCGACCTCACGGGTCAGGTCGGGGCGGAACGTCGCCGGCGTGACGGACCAGCTGGCGCCGGCCTCGTCGACGACGCACTCGAGGCGACGCAGGATGCCGGCCTGCTCGGCGGCCGGTACGGCGTAGCCGAGCAGAGCCTCCGTCCTGGCCGGCCGGTACGACAGCGCCGCCGGAGCCGGGGCGACGCCGCCGGCGTCGACCATGCCCGGCGCGACCGTGCCGCCGCACAGCTCGGCGAAGAGGCGGTCGGCGAAGTCGAGCCCGCCGGGCGCCAGATCGGGGTCGATGCCCTTCTCGAAGCGGTTGCTGGCCTCGCTGCGGATGCCGGTGTGCAGTTCGGTGCGCAGGATGCCCGGGCCGGCGAAGTTGGCCGCCTCGAGCACGATGTCGGTGGTGTGCTCGTCGATCTCGGCGTCGACGCTGCCGAACACGCCGGCGATGACGAGCGCGCGCTCGACGTCGGCGATGACGAGCATCTGGTCGTCGAGGGTGCGCTCGACGCCGTCCAGCGTGACGATCTTCTCGCCGGGCCGGGCGCGGCGGGCGATGAGCCTGCCGCCGCTGATCTTGGCGGCGTCGAACGCGTGCAGCGGCTGTCCCCAGCCGAGCATCACGTAGTTGGTGACGTCGACGACGTTGTTGATGGGGCGCATGCCGGCGTGCGTGAGGCGCGCCTTGAGCCACGCCGGCGACTCGCCGATGGTGACGCCGCGGATGACCGTGGCCACGTACCGCGGGCACAGGTCCGGATCCGCGATCTCGACCGCGATCGACTCGGCCGCCGGAGCGCCGCCGACCGCCGCCGGAGCGGCGATGGGCGGCGGCGCCAGTTCCAGCCGGGCCGCCGCCGCGACCTCGCGGGCGATGCCGTAGATGCTGAAGCAGTCCGGGCGGTTGGAGGTCAGTTCGAGCTCGAGCACGGCCTCGCTGACCGGCAGGTAGTCCTGCAGCGGCGCGCCGACGATCCACTCGTCGGGGAGGACGGCGATGCCGGGGCTCGTCTCCTCGTAGCCGAGCTCCTGCTCGCTCATCATCATGCCGTCGCTCTCGACGCCGCGAAGGTTGGCCTTCTTGAGCTTGAGGCCGTTCTCGAGCACGGCGCCGCTGAGCGACACGGCGACGGTGTCGCCCGCCTCGAAGTTGTGCGCGCCGCAGACGATCTGCCGCACGCCGCCGTTGGCCTCCCCCACCTCGACGGTGCAGAGGCTGAGCCTGTCGGCGTTGGGATGCTGCTCCCTGGTGAGGACCTTGCCCACGACGAAGCGGCTGAGGTTCTCCGGGTCGCGCGGAGCGCCGACCCAGTCGATGCCCTCCACCTCGGTGCCGGACATGGTGAGGACCTCGGCGAGCTCCTCGACCGTGCCCTGCCAGGCGACGTATTCCTTGATCCAGCTGAACGGGACTCTCATCGTGGCCGCCTCCTCAGAACTGCCGCAGGAAGCGGACGTCGTTGTCGTAGAACAGACGCAGGTCGGGGATGCCGTGCTTGAGCATCGCCATGCGCTCCACCCCCATGCCGAAGGCGAAACCGCTGACCTTCTCGGGGTCGTAGTCGACGAAGCTGTAGACGGCAGGGTCGACCATCCCGGCGCCCATGATCTCCAGCCAGCCGGAGTACTTGCAGGAGCGGCAGCCCTTGCCGCCGCAGAGCTCGCAGCTCACGTCGACCTCGATGCTGGGCTCGGTGAACGGGAAGAAGTGCGGCCGCACGCGGATGTCCCGCTCGCCGCCGAAGAACTCCCGCGTGAAGTGCGCGAGAGTGCCCTTGAGGTCCGCCAGGGTGATGCCCTCGTCCACGACGAGACCCTCGACCTGGTGGAACATCGGCGTGTGCGTCGCGTCCGAGTCGCGCCGGTACACCTTGCCGAGGCAGACGATGTACACCGGCGGCTGCTGCTGTTCCATCACGCGCACCTGGACGGGAGAGGTGTGGGTGCGCAGCAGGACGCCGCGGTCGGCGTCCACGACCGCCTCCGGCATCGTCTCGCGCTGCTCGACCACCCAGAAGGTGTCGTGGGCGGAGCGCGCGGGGTGGCTCGGCGGCGTGTTCAGCGCCGTGAAGTTGTAGTAGTCGAGCTCGACCTCGGGGCCCTCGGCGATCTGGTAGCCGAGGCCGATGAAGATGTCCTCGACCTCGCGCATCGTCTGGCTGATGAGGTGCTCGTGGCCGGCCGGGAACGGCTGGCCGGGCAGCGTGACGTCGATGCGCTCGTGGGCCAGCGAGTCGGAGAGCGCTTCGCGCTTGAGCTCCGCCTCGCGCTCCTCCACGAGCTCTTCAAGCTCCTTGCGGATGAGGTTACCGCCCCGGCCCACCAGCGGGCGCTCCTCGGCCGGCAGACCGGGGATCGAGCGCAGGAACTCGGTGAGCGCGCTCTTGCGGCCGAGGATCTGCACGCGCGCCTGCTCGATGGCGGCCAGGTCGGCGGCGCGCAGGATGGTCTCGCGACCGGTGTGGTAGATGGCCGCGAGCCCCGGTGCTCGCTGCTGCAGCTCCTGCAGGTGTGCGTCGTCCATGGTCATCCTTCCTGCGCCGCGCGGGCGCGGCGTGACGGGTCTTCGGAAGCGCCGGCGGACCGGCGTGAGAACTCGTAGAGGGCGATGGCGCCGGCGACACCGGCGTTGAGGCTCTCGACCGCGCCGCCGGCCGGCGCCGACAGCGGGATCGTGACCTGCCGGTCGACGTGCCCCAGCGCGGCGCGCGAGATGCCGGCGCGCTCGGCGCCGACCACGAGGACGGCCGGCCGGCGCAGGTCGGCGGCGTCCAGCGCCTCACCGCCGTGGGCGACGAGGCCGTACACCGTCGTCGCCGGCAACTGGTCGATGACGTCGGCGAGCGGCAGGTCCGGGAACACCGGCAGGCCGAAGAGCGCGCCCATCGCGGCCCGGACGGCCTTGGGGCCGTAGGGATCGGCGGCGCCGGACGAGGTGACCAGGGCGGAGGCGCCGAAGGCGACCGCCGCCCTGATCAGCGTGCCGACATTGCCGGGGTCCTGGACGCCGTCCACGTAGACGACGAGCAGGCCGGCGCGCCCCGAGGTCGCGGAGGGCGCGTCGCTCGCGCGGCGCAGCGCCGCGGTCTTGGGGCTCGTGGCCGGCCCGAGCAGCGACGCCAGCGGCCGGCGCTCCGGCAGCGGCAGCACGGCGACGACGTCGGCCGGCGTCTCGAGCGTGGAGATGCGCGCCGCGACCCGCTCGCCGACGACGAACACGCCGGGGGCGCCGGGGGCGCCGGAGCGCCGGAAGCACCGTCGGCTGCGCCCGCGGCGCGCAGGCCGAGGCGCTCGCCGAGCTCGTCGGCGCCCTCTTCGCGCAGGAACACCGTCTGCGGTCGCCACCCGGCCGTGAGCGCAGCCGCGACCACGTCGGCGCCTTCCGCCAGGAAGGCGCCTTCGCGGTCGCGGAACTTACGCTGGCGCAGTGACGCCGCCCGCTTGACGAGGGCGTTCTGCGGGCTGATCAGTGGTGGGCCGAAAACCCCAAGCGACTCGCCTTCCTCGCCCGGGCCGTCAGGCCGCTTCCAGAGCCGCGCGGGCCTGGTCGACGAGCGACGCGAAATACGTGGGGTCGGTCACGGCGAGATCGGCCAGGATCTTGCGGTCGAGCTCGATATCGGCGAGCTGCAGACCGTGCATGAACTGGTTGTACGAGAGACCGTTCTCCCGCGCGCCAGCGTTGATGCGCACGATCCAGAGCTTGCGGAACTCGCGCTTGCGCACGCGGCGGTCACGGTAGGCGTACTGACCGCTCCGCTGCACCTGCTCCTTCGCCCTCTTGTAGGACGAGTTTTTAGTCGCGCGGTAGCCTTTGGCCTGCTCGAGTACCTTGCGGCGCTTCTTGCGCGCACTGACGCTTCGTTTGACACGAGACATTGTCGTACTCCTTGGAACTGCACCGGCCGGGATCCGTACGACGGCCCGGCCGGCTCATGATCTTAGGTCGGCAGGCTCAGCGGAGCCCGAGCAGCCGCTTGATCCCCTTGGAATCAGCCTGGCTGACGTCGTACATCTTGCGGAAGCCCCGCTTACGTTTCGCGCTCTTGTGCTCCAGGAGGTGGCTCTTCATCCCGTGGCGACGGACGACCTTGCCCGTGCCCGTGAGACGGAAGCGCTTCTTGGACGCGCTGTGAGTCTTGGTCTTCGGCATGCGTACCTCCTCCCAGCTACTTCACCGGCGCGAGCATCATGACCATGTTGCGCCCGTCTTGGAGCGGCTTGGACTCGATGACGCCGTATTCCTTCACATCTTCGGCGAGGCGCATGAGCAACGCTTCGCCGCGCTCCGGATGGACCATCTCGCGGCCCCGGAACATGATCGTGACCTTGACCTTGTCCTTGTGCTCCAGGAAACGGAGCACGTGACCCTTCTTGGTCTCGTAGTCGTGCTGGCCGACCTTGGGCCGGAACTTGATCTCTTTGATCACGATCTGGCTCTGGTGCTTACGCGCCTGCTTGGCCTTGAGCTCCAGCTCGTAGCTGTACTTGCTGTAGTTCATGACGCGGCACACAGGCGGGTCGGCGGTCGGCGCAACCTCGACGAGGTCGAGGTTCTTGTCGGCTGCGTAGTCCTGCGCGAAGCGGATGGGCTTGATGCCTAGCTGCTCGCCGTCCTCGTCGACCAGTCGTACCTGCGGCACCGTGATGCCGTCGTTGATGCGGATGCGGACCTCGTTGGCCCGGTCCCGCATGAACTTATCTCTCGGAGAAAATGGTCTGCCCATATACGGAAAAAGGCTCGCCGGCGGCGAGCCCTCACGATCTCCTTTCTCGTGATGGACCCTGTCGGCCTACCGAAAGGCGGGCGCAGGGTGGGGTGCTCGCAAGCTCCCTCTTGTGGCGTTGGGCAGTATACACGAAACGCCACGGAAGCGTCGAATAAGGCCGAGGCGGCGCGGACCTAGGAACCGCCCGCCGCACCGCGAATGGTGAGGCTGCGCGGGCGCAGCCGGCGGTCGCCGGTCGTCCGACACACTCCGAGGAGTCGCCGATGCCCACGAAGCGCACAGAGACCCCGTCGTTCATGGTCGACGCGCACGGCGCCCACGACCCGGTCGACGGCGCGTTGATTGCGAGGCACCTCGAGGCCGGCGACTTCTTCTGGCTCGACCTGCACAAGCCCTCGGCGGACGACATCACGATGCTCTCCGACGTGTTCAAGTTCCACCCGCTGGCCGTGGAGGACGTCACGCACTTCGGCCAGCGGCCCAAGTACGACCCCTTCGACGACTTCGCGTACCTCGTCGTCTACGGCGCCAACGAGGACAAGGACGGCCTCGTCGAGGTGCACTGCTTCTTCAGCGGCACGTACCTCGTCACCGTCCACCGCGACAGCTGCCCATCGTTCGAGGAGCTTCGCGGGCGGGCCAAGGGAGAGATGCAGCCACCGGCCCAGGGCATCATGCTCCTCTACATGGTCGTGGACGTGCTGTGCGACAGCTTCCTCCCCGGGCTCAGCAAGCTGGACGACCGCATCGACGACCTCGAGAACGGCGTGCTGCAGAAGCCGGACGACGAGCAACTGCAGGAGCTCTTCCGCCTCAAGCGCCGGCTGATCGGCTGGCGCAAGGTGGTCAGCCCCGAGCGCGACACCTTCGCCCGCATCGTCACCGGCGTCGTCAAGATCCCCGGCATGACGCCGGACATGGAGCGCTACTTTCGCGACGTCTACGACCACCTCATCCGCATCAGCGACCTCATCGACAGCTATCGCGACCTGCTCACCGGCGCGATGGACGTCTACCTTTCCACCGTCTCCAACCGGCTGAACGAGGTCATGAAGCGGCTGACGATCGTGGCCACGATCTTCATGCCGCTCACGTGGATCACCGGGTTCTTCGGCATGAACTTCGGGCGCCTCGTGCTCGGGATCACCGGCTGGCCGGCGTTCGTCCTGCTCGGCCTCGCCACCCAGATCGCGGCCGTCGCCGTGATGTTCGTGCTGTTCCGGCGACGCGGGTGGATGTAAGGCGCGGGCGGCGCCGGGCGGCAGCGCCCACCGGCGCCGGGCCTGGTCAGGCGGCCGCGAGCACCCAGGTGCTCGTGTGGTCGACGGCGACGAACCCGAGGCCCGCGTAGAAAGACTCGGTGTCCGGAGCGGAGAGCAGCCCGAGCCAGTGCGCGCCGGCACGGATCTCGTGGTCGACGGCCGCCGACACGGCGGTCGCCGCGGCGCCGCGCCGGCGGTGGGAGTGCCTGGTGCCCACGGCGTAGATGCCGGCGATGTCGCCGACGAGCGCGCTTCCCGCCACCGCGACCGGCCGGCCGTCGTGCAGGCTGAGGTGGACGGCGGCGTCGGTGCGGCCGGCGAACCCGACGCCGAGCAGCCGCTGACACCAGTCGACGGGAAGCTCGAAGGCGTCGCCGAGGATGTCACCGGCAGCCAGCATGGTCTCCACGTCGTCGACGCGCCGCGTCTCGTGACCGCGTTCGGCACTCACGACGTCGGTCGCATGCACGCACATGAGAGGGATCGACCCCGAGTGGACCAGACCAAGCGCGTCGGCGACGATCGCCGCCTCGGTGGCCACCGTGGAGGCGGCGTACAGCAGACCCGGCAGGCCGCGCCGCCTCAGCTCCGTGACGGCGCCGGTGATCCCCTCCTTCACGCCCTCCGGACCGTAGGCGACGATCCAGTTCAGGTCGCGGGAGGGCTCGCCGCCGAAGCCGACGCTCACGCCCGGCGCGGCCCACGACTCGCCGCGCTCCGCGCTGCCGACGAAGGCGCGCCAGCCTTCGCCGTGCGCGCCCATCAACTCGACGAGTGACGGCACCCCGTGCCGCAAGCGAGACCTCTTCCTTCGAACTGGGTAGTGTAGCTGCCGATAGTCTTCCCGAAGGGACCCGTTCGGGACCGGGAAGGCGCCGCTGGCCCTCTCTCCGCGGCACGGCGCCGATCAGCAGCCGGCTGAGAAGGGAGCCTTGATGCCGCACGTAGCCGCCGACGCCATCGGCGCATCCTGGCTGGACGGCCCCCGCTCCGCCATGGCGGGATTCCTCGTCGGCCTGCTCGCCACGTTCCTCTTCGTGCGCATCAACACGCGGCTCATCCGCGCCAAGGTGAGCTGGTGGTTCCACGACATCGAGAGCGAGGGCGGCACGCACGTCCACCACATGGTGATCGGCGTCGTGCTCATGGCGAGCGTCGGCATCCTGCTGATCGCCCTGTCCCCGGAACAACTCCTGGCGCAGGTCCTCGCCCTGCTCTTCGGCGTCGGAGTCGCGCTGACGCTGGACGAGTTCGCGCTCATCCTGCACCTGCAGGACGTCTACTGGCGCAAGGAGGGTCGCCTCTCGGTGGATGCCGTGATCATCGTCGTCTGCGTGGCAGCGCTCTTCGTCCTCGGCCTCAACCCGTTCGCGGGACTCGGCGACATGAGTGCCGGCGGCAACGTGGCCAGGGCAGCCGTGGCGCTCTTCATCCTCGTCGATGTGGCGCCCGTCGTCATCACCCTGATGAAGGGCAAGATCTGGACCGGCGTGGTCGGCCTGTTCATACCGGTCCTCGCCTTCGTCGGGGCGATCCGCCTGGCGCGCCCGAATTCACCGTGGGCGCGCCGCCGGTACCCGAAGCGGCCGAAGAAGCTGGCGAAGGCTCAACAGCGAGAGGCGCGGCTCGACGCGCACGCCATCGCCTGGCGCGACGCGTTCTTCGACCTCATCGCCGGCAAGCCGCACCTGCCGTCGCTGCCGGCGGCCGGCGCCGGACCGGCGGCCGCAGAGGCGACGGCCGAGCCCGGGTCCGAGCACGCCGCCGAGGCCGGGTCC
The DNA here is from genome assembly GCA_963798285.1 of uncultured Thermoleophilia bacterium. Taxonomy (GTDB): domain Bacteria; phylum Actinomycetota; class Thermoleophilia; order UBA2241; family UBA2241; genus CAIXSE01. The sequence continues at coordinate 337,973 of CAWCSR010000003.1, forward strand.
GAGCACGCCGTCGAGCCGGCCGCCTCCGCGGCGGCCCCGCCGGCGGCCGGAGCCGGAGAGGATTAGGCGCCGGCGGCCGCGACGACCGCGAGGTCGTCGAGGAACCGGCGCTGCGCAGGCACGATCGCCTCACGCGCCGCCGCCAGGTCGAACCAGGCGGCGCGGTCCACCTCGGGAAACTCGGCGGTCCTGCCCGAGCGCGGCGGCCACTCCATGGTGAAGCTGTTGCTGGTGATGGCCGCGGCGTCGCAGTCCTGCTCCACGGCCCAGGCGAAGATCAGCTTGTGCCCGTGAGCCTTGACGCCGCCGAGCGGCTGGAACGGCCCCTCGGGCTCGAGCCCCGTCTCCTCCCGCACCTCACGCCTGGCGACGGCCAGCAGGTCGGCCTCGGCGGCGCGATTGCGCGCCTTGGCCGCCGTGACGGTCGCGGGCTCCGGGCCGAGCTCTTCCGGCTCGGCCATACCCTTGGGGATGCCCCACGCCCCCGCATCCTTGCGGGCCCAGTACGGGCCGCCGGGGTGCACGAGCAGCACCTCGACCCGGCGCTCACCCGAGTCCGGATCCGCGACGCGCCGATAGAGCAAGAGCCCTGCGCTGATGACCGGCATCGACGGTCACTCCCTCCCAGTGGGGCTGCTGAGCGCGGCGTAGCCGCCGTAGGCGGCGATGACGGCGCGCGGCAGCGGACCCGGGCGGCGACCCTGTTCGTGCGCGCGGTCGCTCGCCTCATGAGCCCAGGTCGTCGTCTGTACGAGCGGCCAGCGCAGCGGTTCGGGTGGCAACTGCGCGAGCGGAGGGCCGACGACGGGCATGCGGCTCCACTCGTCGTCGGCGCGCAGGACGAGGGAGGCGAGGATCTTGCCGCCGAGGCGGGTGCTCGTGAGCCCGTGGCCGGAGAAGCCGAGGCCGGCGTGGACCGTGCCGCCCGGCGCCGACTCGAAGAAGGGCAGCGCCGGGCCGGTGATGTCCATCGGCCCGCTCCAGGCGGCGTCGAAGCGCACGCCCTCGAGCTGAGGGAACAGCCAGGTCAGGCCGTGCGCGGCCATCGCCGCCAGCCGCGGAGCCGTGAGGACCCGCCCGCGGATGCGCGCGCCGCCAACGATGCCCATGGCGCCGCCGCCGATGGCGATGCGGTCGTCGGCGGTCTTCCGCAGGTAGTACAGCATCTCGCGCAGGTCGGCGACGCCCATGTGGCTCGTCCAGCCGATCCGCTCGATGAGCTCCGGGATCGGCTCGGTGACCACCATGAAGTCGGTGCAGACGGCGAAGGCGCGGCGGAAGTGTCGCTCCCGCGCGGCCCACGCCCCGTGCGTGAGCACGACGTTGCCTGCGCTGACAACAGCGGCCGGCGTGACGACCTTGGGACGCCGGCCGGCCTCCACGCGCACCATCGGCGTGCCCTCGAAGATGCGCACGCCGCGCTCGAGCAGCACCCGCCGCAGCTCGCGCGCGAGCTTGCCCGGCTGGACTACGGTCAGGTCAGGCGTGATCGCGCCGCCGGTGAAACGAGGTGAGTCGGCGACGCGCCGCGCCTCCGCGGCGTCCACGCGCCGCAGGCGGTCGGCGTAGCCGTGCTTCTCCAGCAGGCGGTAGGTCGCGTCGTCGGGCCCGGGCTGCCAGTCGCCGGCCCGCGCGTACAGGATGCCTTCGTGCCAGGCGTCGATCCTGGCGTCGTGCCTGGCGATCCAGCCGTCCAGCTCGTCCACCATGGTGGCGAGGGCGGCGGCGTAGGCCACCCCGCCCTCCTCGCCGAGCGAGGAGCAGAGACGTGACAGCATGGTCCACGACGGCGAGAAGAAGCCGCCGTTGGCGCCGCTGCCGCCGGTGCCGACGATGTCCGCCTCGATGAGGACGATCCCGAGACCGGGATCGCGTTCGCTCAGCTCGTAGGCCGTCCAGAGGCCGGCGAAGCCGCCGCCGACGATGCAGACGTCGGCGGCCACGTCACCGGCCGGCGACGGGCACGGCGCGCCGGGGTCGGCGCGCAGCGCCTCCTCCAGCCACCAGCTGCGCGCCCCGACGGGCGGGATGTCCGGTAGCCCGGCGCTCATCGTCTTCTGCTCCGTGCCATGCTGCACTCCCTTCGCGGCCGATGCGCCATCCCCGACAGGCGTTCGCCGATCAGCCGTCCCTGCGCACGGCGGCGGCCTCGGCGGCGATGGCGCGCATCGCACTGCGTGCGACTCCGTTCGCACCGTCGACGCGCTCCGGCCAGCCCTTCGCCTCCAGCGAGGCGCTCGGCCCGAACCGCATGCCGACCGTCTCCAGCAGGTCGAGCGCCGCCCGCCGTGCCGCGTCAATCAGACGCGGCGGGCGCCCGGGCTGTCAAGAGGCGGTCACAGCCCAATGACCCGGAAGTCCATCACTGCCGCCAGCCGCCCGAGCTGCCGGTCGTGGGTCGCGAAGACGAGGTCGGGCGCCTCTCGGTCGCGCACTGTCAGAGCGCTCGCCAGATGGATGGCGTCGAGCGACTTGACTGGCAGAGGGTAGGGCTCGCCGGCCCGCCGGAGCACGGAAAGCGAGACAGCAAGTCGGCGCATGCGCCGCAACTGGGCGTAGACGATGCGGCGACGGTCCGCCGACTCGTCATCGCTGAGCTGGCCTCGCGACCGGGCGGACTCGACAGCGCGCAAGCACTCCACCTCGGCGACGAACGAGGTGACCCTGGTGTCGATCTGCATGAGGTCGGACAAGGGATCGGGCTGATCGAGGATGAACCGCAGCAAGACCGAAGAGTCGACGTACGCGATCACTCTCCGTCCTCCGGCAGGTCCTCTTCTCTGTGCTCGGCGATGAGCTCGGCCAAGCGCAGATCACGGTCATCGCGGTCTTCGCGCACCAGCGCGACGACATCGATGTACCGCCCGAGCGGCGGGAGGTCGATCTGCCCCCAGAGCGCCGGGTCTTCGGTAGGCTCGATGATCTCGAAATCGTCGACGACAGCCGCCTCGTAGGGACCGAGTGTCGCGACCGGGATGTCACGGCTGAGGACCGTGAACGAGCGGCCCTCGCGCACCTCGCGAAGGTAGTGGCTGAGCTTGGCTTTGAGTTCGGCGACGGTCACGGTGTCCATGGTCACAGTATGACCAGAAGTGGTCAGGACGACAACGGGCGCCGTTGGGTGGACGTTCAGCGACAGGCCGGCTGTGCCTCAGAGAAGCTCGAGCGACCGGAAGGGGAGGCCCACGTCGGCGAAGCGCTTGTCGAGCTCGAAGGCGACGCCCAGCACCTCGTCGCGATGCCCGCGGAGCGTCAACGGAGCCGCCTCACGCGAAGAGCCTGTCCCGGTACCCCTCGGCGAAGGCCATGAACCGGAAGACGTCGCCGAAGTCCGAGGCCAGGCCGAGCGAGACCCGGATCGTGTTCGGCACTCTGCCGGTCGCATCTGCGATCGTCTGCTGGCACTGGAGCAGGGTGATCGCCGCCGCCGGGTCCTTGAAGCAGCGCTCCATGTCGTCGTGCGTGATGCGGTGGGCGACCTCGCCGTCACCGGGATTGCAGAAGCAGCCGCTGCGCACGGAGATGAGCGCCTCCGCAGCGGCGCGCTCGACGTCGTAGACGTCGTACGGCCGGCCGTCGGGCGCCACCAGGTACAACGCGATGGTGGCGCCCCTCCGCTCCATGTCCCGCGGCCCGAACACGTGGACCAGCGGCGACCCGTCGCTGTGGCGCAACGCCGCCAGCTCCTCGAGCAGCCACGCGGTGAGCGCCCGCACCCGGTCGTGGATCGTGGCGACCCCGACGCGCTCAAGGTGCTCGATGCCGATGGTCACCGCCGGGAGTCCGAGGAAGTCGATGGTGCCGTCTTCGAACCCCGTCGCGCCTGGGGCGAGATGGTACCAGTCCTCCTGCTGGACCGAGGCGAGCGTGATGGTCCCGCCGGCGAACCAGGGACGGTGCAACCTGGCGAGCGCCTCGCGCCGGGCGATGAGGCAGCCGCTGCCGGTCGGGTAGCCGAACAGCTTGTAGAAGGAGATCGGGATGAAGTCGGCGCCGATGGCCTGCGCATCGACCGGGTTGGTCGGCGCGAACGCGGCGCAGTCGAGGATGACGTCCCAGCCGCGCGCCTGCGCCTCGCCGACCCACTCGAGCGGGTGCTCGGCGCCGCTGAAGTTCGACTGCGCCGGATACGCGAACAGCTTCGGGGCGCCGTCACCGGCGCCGCGAAGCGCCGTCCGGACCTGCTCCGGGTCCAGGCGCAGGTCGTCCTCCCGCACCGGGATGTACGCGACGGCGGCTCCCTTGCGCCCCGCGAACTCGCGGATGCCGTTCACCGAGTTGTGGTTGTCGTAGCTGAGCAGGTAGACGCTGCCGGGCTCGAACGGATACGCCTCGCCGACGAGTCTGAGGGCGCCGCTGGCGTTCGCGGTGAAGACGATCTCGAACTCGTCCTCGGGCGCATGGAAGAAGCGGCGCACCGCGTCGCGCGCCTCGCGGGCGAGGCCGGCCGACGCCAGCGAGGTGGGGTTCTGCGAGTGTGGGTTGCCGAGCACGCTGGCCGCGAGGAGCTCGCTGTGGCGGCGGATCTGGGAGTCCGCGTAGAGGCCGCCGCCCGTGTAGTCGAGGTAGGTGTGTCCCAGCCGGTCGAGGCGCGAGTAGTCGCTCGCGCGCAGGTCGTCGATGGCGGCGGTCTCCGCGTAGACGGGGAACCGCCGCACGAAGTCCGCGTATGCGGCGGCCAGGCGTACGGCCCCGTACTGCGCTACTTCCACCACGTCGCCGCCTCAGCCCAGCGGCGGCAGCCGCCGCTCGCGCACCTCGGCGACGAGGTCGTCGACGAACTCGGCGAGCGGCCGCGCGCCCTTGTCCTCGCCGCGCTCGCGCACGCCGACGGCGCCCTGCTCCACCTCGCGGTCACCGACCACGAGGATGTAGGGCACCTTCTGCAGCTGTGCGTCGCGGATGCGCTTGCCGATGCTCTCGCCGCGGTCGTCCACGTCGGCGTGAATGGTGACCGGCGCGTCCGCCCCGCTCCCCGCGCCGGCCGCGCGCACGGCGCGCATCACGCTCGCCGCGTACTCGGCGTGGCGGTCGGCGATCGGCAGCACCAGGACCTGCTCCGGTGCGAGCCAGGTCGGCAGGTTGCCGCCGTAGTGCTCGAGCAGGATGCCCATGAAGCGCTCGATGCTGCCGAGCAGCGCGCGGTGGATCATGACCGGCCGATGCTCTTCGTTGTCGGCCCCGGTGTAGGTGATGTCCAGGCGCTCAGGCATGGCGAAGTCGACCTGGATGGTGCCGCACTGCCAGGTGCGGCCCATGACGTCGCGGATGTGGAAGTCGATCTTGGGGCCGTAGAAGGCGCCGTCGCCGGGGTTGAGCATGTAGTCGATGCCCTCGCCCTCGAGCACGCGCGCGAGCACGCCCTCGGCGAGCTCCCAGACCTCGTCCGAGCCGATGCTCTTGTCGGGCCGGGTGCTCAGCTCGATCTTGACGTCGGTGAAGCCGAAGGCGGCGTAGATGTGCTTCATGAAGCGGACGACGCCGAGCACCTCTTCTTCGAGCTGCTCGGGGGTGCAGTAGATGTGCGCGTCGTCCTGGGTGAAGTAGCGCACGCGGAAGAGGCCGTGCAGGACGCCGCTCATCTCGTGGCGGTGCACACGGCCGAGCTCGGCCATGCGCAGCGGCAGGTCGCGGTAGCTGCGCCGGCGGCTCTTGTAGATGAGCAGGCCGCCGGGGCAGTTCATGGGCTTCACCGCGTACGGCTGGTCGTCGATGGTGGTGAAGTACATGTTCTCTTTGTAGTTGTCCCAGTGGCCGCTGCGCTCCCAGAGCTCGCGGCGCAGGATCACCGGGGTGCTGATCTCCTCGTAGCCGGCGCGCACGTGCTCGGCGCGCCAGTAGTCGATCATCGCGTTCCAGAGGCGCATGCCCTTGGGGTGGAAGAACGGGAAGCCGGGGCCCTCCTCGTGGAAGCTGAAGAGGTCGAGGTCCCGGCCGATGCGCCGGTGATCGCGCTGGCGGGCCAGCTCGAGCGCCTCGAGATACGCCGCCAGCTCTTCCTTGCTGGGGAACGCGGTGCCGTAGATGCGGGTGAGCATCGGGTTCTTCTCGTCGCCGCGCCAGTAGGCGCCGGCCAGGCTGGTGAGCTTGAAGGTGCCGGTCCCGAGCCTGTTGGTGCTCGGCAGGTGCGGACCGCGGCAGAGGTCGACGAACTCGCCCTGGCGGTAGACGCTGATGGTGGGGACCTCGTCGCCGGTCGCCTCGGCGGCGGTCACGAGGTCCTCGATGAGCTCGACCTTGAACGGCTGGTCGAGCCCCAGGGGCAGGCCGGAGGCGCCCGTGCCGGGCTCGCCGGCCCCGAACACCGCGAGCGCCTCGTCCACCGGCAGCTCGAAGCGCTCCACCGGCTGGTTCTGGCTCACGATCCGGGCCATCTCCTTCTCGATGCGCGCCAGGTCGGCCTCGGCGATGGGCTCGGGAAGCTGCAGGTCGTAGTAGAAGCCGTTCTCGATGGTCGGGCCGATGGCGTACTTGGCGCCCGGGAAGAGGCGGACGACGGCCTGCGCCATGACGTGCGAGGCGGTGTGGCGCTGGATGTCGACGGCGTCGGCGTCCTCGGTCTTGAGCGTGACGATGTCGAGCTTGTCGCCGTCGTGCAGCGGGGCGGCCGCGTCGACCAGCAGGGTGACGTCGGGGTCGGCGGCGGCGGTGACGCGGCCCGCGATGGCGGCTTTCGCCAGCCGCGGCCCGATGGCCGCCGCCGCGTCGCGCACGGTCGCGCCGTCGTCGAGTTCCAGAGGAGAGCCGTCGGGAAGGGTGACGTGCAGGGTCATGCGGGTGGTCCTTTCTCTGCTTGCGCGCCCGCGCACCTTGCGGGGGCTGTTGCCTCCGCGAGTCTACCAGACGGCAGGCGGGCCGAGCTTCGCCGGCCCGCCTGCGGACCGCCCGGCGGCCCCTACGCCGCGTGTTCCAGACGCTCGGACACGCCCGTTGTCAGACCGTTGAGGAACGGCAGCACGGTGGGCACCAGGGCGGCCGACGCGAAGATGTCGTAGTGCGTCTGGTCCGGGATGATCGCGAGCCGGTTCTGCGACATGGTCTCGCGCTGCCAGCCGGCGTCGCGCAGCCCGCCGCCCAGCAGCTGGTAGAACTCGACGATGTGCTCGGGGCGGAACATGTCGCTGTCGGCGTAGACGAGCATGACGGGCATGCGTAGGCCCTTGACGTCCTCCGCGTAGTCGTAGGGCTCTCGCATCGCCTCGCCCATGCGGTCCAGCAGCCGCGGGAAGTCCTCGGGGTGCGGGGCGACCGCGACGTAGTTCACGTACAGCGGCGTCTCCTTCATCTGGCCGGCGATGGCTGAGCTCACCTGCGCCTGCTGGGGCAGCATCTCCGCGTAGAAGCCGTCCTGGCTGAAGCCGGTCGAGACCAGCACGAGGCGGCGCACCATGCGGGGGTGCTGCACGGCGAGGCGGAAGGCGACACCGCCGCCCATCGAGTAGCCCATCACGTCGACCTGGCGGTAGCCGAGCTGGGTGAGCAGCATGGCCATGTCGTCGCCCATGTCTACCATGCTGATGGGGCGGTCGCCGAGCGGCGTGCGGCCGTGGCCGTGGAGGTCGACGGCGATCACCTGCCGCCCGGCCCTGAGCAGATCCGGGCTCGGCCCGAACATGCCGATCGAGCCGAGCCCGCCGTGGAGCACGAGCAGCGGCTCCCCCTCCCCGTGGACCTCGTAGTAGTAGTCGATGCCGTTGGCGGTGACGCGTCCGCTCTTCGCGGGCACGGATGTGCTGCCCGATGCTTCCATTTCGTCGCACCCTTTCTCGCGGGGATGATGCCGCGAGTGTTCCCGCGCAGGCGACGTTTGCCGACCCCCTCGGGGGGAACTGGTCGTACGTGGTCCCACTCTCCGGGCGAGGGGGTGTGCCGTTGCTGCCGTCAGGAGATGCAGATCATCCCAAGCGAGCTCGGAGAAGCTCCGAGCGTTTTGAAGTGGATCAAGGGAGGCGTCATGGCAGAGGTGCTGCTCTTCCACCACGCGCAGGGGCAGACGGCGGGCTTCCACGCCTTCGCCGACGAGCTGCGACAGGCCGGCCACACGGTGCACGCGCCCGACCTGTTTGACGGGCGCACGTTCGGCAGCATCGACGAAGGCATGGCTCATGTGCAGCAGCTCGGCTTCGCGACGATCATTGAGCGCGGGGAGCGCGCCGCCGGCGAGCTGCCGAGCGAGCTGGTGTACGCCGGCTTCTCGCTCGGCGTCGTGCCGGCGCAGAGACTGGCGCAGACGCGCGCCGGCGCCCGCGGCGCCCTCTTCTTCTACTCCTGTGTGCCGATGTCGGAGTTCGGCGGCGCCTGGCCGCCTCACGTACCGGTGCAGATCCACGGCATGGACCACGATCCCTACTTCGTCGGCGAAGGCGACATCGACGCCGCCCGCGAGGTGGTCGCAACGGCCGAGCGGGGCGAACTCTTCCTCTACCCCGGCGATCAGCACTACTTCGCCGACTCCAGCCTGCCTTCATACGACGCGGTGGCCGCAGGACTGCTGACGCGCCGCGTGCTCGACTTCCTGCGCGCGGTGGATGCTGAGGCCTGAGGGGGCTGCTCCCGGCGGGGTCCGAACCCACATCCGACCGAACGGAGGAACCGATGACGAACGAAGCACGCCTGGAGGCCCTCGACTCCGGCCTTGCGCCCTTCAGCGAGGGCTGGTTCGTGGTCAACGCCCGCGACGCCGCCTGGCAGGCGCACCCCAAGTTCGGCGCGCGCTGCACCTTCGAGCTGGGTCGCCGCGTGCTCGGCGAGCGCGAGGACCTCGAGCCGGCGCCGTTCCCGCAGATCGGCGTGAACCTGGACGTCTTCTGGCCGGGCCAGCCGAGCACGCTGTACCACGCGGAGACGGAGCAGGAGGACTTCCTCGTCCTGACCGGTGAGTGCCTGGCGATCCTCGAAGGCGAGGAGCGGCGGCTGCGGGCCTGGGACTTCGTGCACTGCCCGCCGGGCACGCACCACGTCTTCATCGGCGCCGGCGCCGGCCCTTGCGCGATCCTCATGATCGGCGCCCGCCCCAACGGGGGGATCGACTACCCGCGCTCGGAGCTCGCGCTCCAGTACGACGCCGGCGTCGAGACGCAGACGGATTCGCCGGCCGACGCCTACGCCCCCCACGGCCACTGGCGACCGGACCGCCCCGAGCGCTGGGACGAGCTTCCCTGGGCGGAGGGGTGACGCGCGGCCGGCGCGGCCGCCCTGCCCGATGAGCAGACTTGCCGGGGCCGCGTACTTCGCCGGCAGCGTGTCGACGAAGGCGAGCCGTTCGTGGTACGCCATGGCGGTCAGGCAGCCTTGCGCTCGAAGCGCAGCTTGCCCATCGCCGGTTCGTCCGGCACGGGCACCGGATACTCGCAGGTGAAGCCCTCGCGGGTGAACAGCTCGGCGGGCAGGCCGATGCTCTCCTGCAAGCCGTCGAGCGACAGGTAGCTCAGCGTGGTGGCGCCGACGGTGCGGCGCACCTCCTCGACCTCCACGCCGGCCGCGATCAGTTCGTCCCGGCTCGGCGTGTCCACGCCGTAGAACGAGGGGCATACGACCGGGGGCGAGCTGATCCGCACGTGCACCTCGCTCGCCCCCGCCCCCTTGAGCATCCCGACGACGCCGCCGATCGTGGTGCCGCGTACGATCGAATCGTCCACGACCACGAGGCGCTTGCCTTCGATCAGCGAGCGGACGGGATTCAGCTTCATGCGGATGCCGAGCTCGCGTAGCCGCTGATCCGGCTGGATGAAGGTCCGGTACACGTAGCGGTTCTTGATGAGGCCCTCGGCATACGGGACGCCGCTCTGCTGCGCGTAGCCGATGGCCGCAGGCACGCCGGACTCGGGCACGGGGATCACGAGGTCGGCGGCGGCCGGCGCCTCGCGGGCCAGCCGCCGCCCCATCTCGACGCGGCAGTCGGCGAGCGTGCGGCCGTAGAGTTGTGAATCGGGACGCGAGAAGTAGACGAACTCGAAGATGTCGAGGGCGGGGCGCGCGCCGGGGAGCTCGACCCGTTCGCTGCGCACGCCGCGCCGGTCGACGATGAGGATCTCGCCGGGCTCGAGCTCGCGCACGAAACGTGCGCCGATGATGTCGAAGGCGCAGCTCTCGCTGGCGATCACCGGGCTGCCGTCGAGGTCGCCGAGGGCCAGCGGGCGGATGCCGTGCGGGTCGCGCATGGCGTAGAGCGCCTGCGGCGTGAGCACGGCGATCGAGAACGCGCCGCGCATGCGCTCCGCCGCGCGGCGCACCGCCGCGTCGAGGCCGTCACCGGCCGCGGCGGCGATCAGCGCCGCGACCACCTCGGTGTCGGTCGCGCCGCGGAACGAGACGCCTTCCGCCGCCAGCTCGGCGCGCAGCTCGCCGGCGTTGACCAGGTTGCCGTTGTGCGCCACGGCGACGGCGACGCCGTCGCCGGAGCGCACGAGAGGCTGTGCGTTCTGCCAGCTTGCACCGCCGGTCGTCGAGTAGCGCACGTGGCCGATGGCCGCGTGACCGGTGAGGCTGGCGAGCGTCGCCTCGTCGAACACCTGCGCGACGAGGCCCATATCTCTGACGGCCGTGATCTGGCCGTCGTCGGCCACGGCGATCCCGGCGCTCTCCTGCCCGCGATGCTGCAGGGCGTAGAGGCCGAAGTACGTGAGGCGGGCGACGTCACGGTCGCCGGCGTAGATGCCGAAGATTCCGCACACGATGGAGGGGTACCCGGCTGGTGCGATGCCACACCCGGGCGGCGGTCCTTGCCGTGCGAGCGGGGGCTACAGCGAGGCGAGCCGGCGGGCAGCGAAGATGCGCGCCTGCAGCTCGTGGTCGCCGGCGGCGGCGTTGAGGCAGTCGTCGGCGCCGGCGGCGAACGCCTCGCCGATCTGCTCGTCGGTCTGGGCCAGGACGATGATGTAGGGCGGGCTGGAGCGGCGCTGAGCCCGCACCTGGCGGCACAGCTCGGGTCCGCCGCAGCCGGGAAGATCCCAGTCCACGAGCGCCAGGTCGGGGGCGTCCGCGCCGAGCAGGAGTTCCACTGACTCGGCGCTCTCGTCGGATTCGACCGGCTCGAGGCCGAGGGCGCTCAGGTCGTTCGCGACCTCGCGCAGGGCGTACCTCGAGGTGGCGTCACCATGCGCGATCAGCAGCTTCACTCGTTCCCCCCTGTGGGACTGCCGCGCCCGAGGGACGCGGCGACCGCTCTCAGGCCCGATCATCGGTGAGATCGGCCCCGCTGCGAATAGAACGATCGCCTATCGCGGCTAGACGGGCTTGAACCGCTTCTGCGCCGAGACGATCTCGCGCAGGGCCTCCTGCAGGCTCGCACGCGTGAGCGGCGGCAGGGTCCACGTCTCGATCACGTTGTCCAGGGAGCGGCCGTTACGCATGCGGTTGGCGTGATGGCGCAGCTGGAGGTGCTGCATGCTCACGAAGGCCTCGCGCAGCACGCGCTCCGACTCGACGCTCTCGCCGACCACGTCGCGCACGGCGATGAGCCGCTCCAGCGTCGACGCGGACGTGATACCCGAGGCGAAGGCGTAGTAGCGGGCGAGGTTCTGGATGGGCACGAGCCCGTTCTTCTTGATGTCGATGCTGCCCTCGAGCTTGCCGCGGAAGCCGAGCGGCGGCCTCACCTTGGTCCCCAGCTTGACGAGGCCGCTCAGAAAGCCCTTGTGGCCGGGCACCTGGCGGAGCACGTCGGTGAGCACCTTGTCGACGTACAGCTCCCCGGCGACCTGCCGGTAGTCGAAGGCGACGCTGGCGCGCGCCAGGCGGTCGAGATCCTTGCCGTCGAGGCAGTCCGCGAAGACCGTCCGCCAGTTCGACAGCGTCATCCGCCACTCCCTGCGTCCGGCGAGCACCCCGTGAGGGTCGCGGGGCAGCCCGCAGCGCTCAAGCCCTGCGTTGACGGCCTGCGCGAGCACGCGGAAGTAGTCCTCCACCGCCGGGTCGTCGGTGTCGTCGTAGGCGAGTCCGTTGTCCTGGTCCGAGGCAAGCGTGAGCTCCGACCGGGCGGCGCTGCCGAACGCGAGCCAGGCATACGGCACCGGCGGCTCGCCCATCCGGTCGATGGTCAGTTCGAGGAACCGCGCTGTGAGTGAGTCGTGGAGCACGGTGAGGACGCGCGTCACCGAGGGTGCGTCCATGTGCGCCGTCATGAGGTCGACGAAGAGCTTGGGGATGTCGCCGGCTGCCCTGACCACGTCGTCCTCGGTGTGCGCCGCCATGATCTCGCGGCGCAGCGCGAACGGGCTCCGCGACTCGAGCGTCATCAGGCTGCTGGCGGACAGGACGCCGACCACCTCGCCCTCGGCGTCGAGGACGGGCAGGTGGTTCACGCCGGCGACCATCATCGCGATGCTCGCCTCCGGGGCCAGGACCTGGGCGCCGATCGTGTGCACCGGGGCAGACATGATCTCGGTGACCGGCGCGTGTCGGGAGACGCCGCCGACGACGACCTTGTTGCGCAGATCGACGTCGGTGACGATGCCGGCGATGCCTTTGCCGTCCGGGCCGCGCACCAGGATCGCCGAGCGCTGCTCGGCGATCAGGATCTTCGCGGCCTCCTGCGCCGTGGTCTCCGGGTCGCAGAACAGCGGCTTGCTGCGCGTGACCGAGGTGACGGGAAGCGTGCGCACATCGGGGAGCGCGCGCATCGTGCCCGCCGCCTGGAGGAGGCGCTCGCGTGAGTTGGCGGCCATCCACGCGAGGCCGGCCGGGTTGCTGAGGACGGTCACGGCGACGTCACACGGCAGACAATAGAGCAGTGAGTCCTCCCGCGCCCGCACGGTGAACTCCGGCGCGAGGCCGGTGAGAAGCGTCGGGTGCCCGACCACCTCCCCGGCGGTCACGACGGCGACGTAGGCGTCCTTGTGCAGAAGCTCGAGTGTGCCGAGGCGGACGACGTAGAGCTCCTGGCCGGGGGGCCCACCCTCGACGAGGATGGCCTCGCCGGCCGCGACCGCGCGCTCGCGCACGGACGTGGCGATCGCGTGAAGTTCCTCCGCTGGCAGGTCCCGGAAGGGAGGGACACGACTCAGGAACCTGACCCTGTCGGCGATACGGGCCGGGTCCGCGCTCAGCGTCATCTCTCCTCCCTCACCTGGTCGCTCGCCCGCCCGATGAGGCCGCGCTCGTGGAGGTGCCGCAGGCTCTCGATCACGTCGGCCTCGTTCTTGTGTTCGAGCACCACGGTGGCGCCGTGGGCGCGCGCCAGTTCGATGACCGGCGCCGCGTCGATGATGCCACGCCCGAGCGGCAGGTGCTGGTCGCCGCCCACGTGGCCTTCGTTGTCGTGCAGGTGCACGTGTTTGAGCGGGTAGCGGTCGTCGCTGAGCCACGCGGAGAGCGTGCCGGTGACCGCCGCGTGGCCGACGTCGAGCGAGAGCCCCAGACCCCGCAGCTCGAGGTCGCCGGGAGCACGGAAGTGCGTGTGCCGCACGAACGGCAGGTTCTCGACGGCGATGACCATGCCGTACTCCTCCTGCAGCGCCGCGAACTGCTCGAACGTGTCCTCGAGCGTCGCGATCACGCGAGGGTCCCGCCCTCTGAACTTGCGCTGCAGGTCGGGGTGGACGACGTACACACGGGCGCCGAGCCGCGCGGACGCGTCCATGTGACGGTGGTGCTCCTCGACCGCCGCGCGGTGATGTCTGCTCGAGCGGCTGCCGAACTCGAAATGCAGGAACGGTCCGTGAACGGTGAACGGCAAGCCCGAAAGCTCGACCGCGCGCACGTTCGCCTGTTCGAGGAGGCTGTGACGGCCGTAAGAGAGGATCTCCGCCCACGGGGCGATCTCGGCGATGCGCAACAGAGCCGCCGCGAGGGAGAAGTTCGCGTAGGCTCCCGTCGAGATCCCGATGTCGTCGTAGATGGGCACCCGGGTGGAGTATTGCACGCCGGGTGCCGTACGACGCTGTATGGAGGCCGTCACTCGGGGGAGAGGACGGCCTCGAGCACCGGAGCGAGGCCGGCGACGACCCGGTCCGGACCGGCCGCCTGCGCCTCGTCGAGTGAGCGCCGCGCCTTCGCGATGAGCTCGCCGGCGGACTCCTCGCCGCCCGTGGCGCCGCCGAGCGTCACGGTGATGTCGAGGCGGTGGCCGCCGTGCTCGAAGGGCTCGGCGGCCATCGCCCGGCGCAGCCTTCCCAGCACCTCGGCGACGTCGGACCCACACGTGTTGGAGAGCACGATGAGGAACTCCTCGCCGTCGAGCCGCCCGACCACGTCGTAGGCCCGCAACCCGGCGCGCAACCGGCGGACGACCTCACGAAGCACGGCGTCACCCGCCGGCCTGCCGGCACTCTCGTTGACGCGCGCCAGCCCGTCGACATCCAGGATGCCGACGCTGAGTTCCTGGTGCTCGCGCCGCGCCCGCGCCCGCTCATGGTCGAGGCGCTGTACCGCGTCTTCTCGCGCCAGCACACCCGTGAGCGCGTCGGCGCATCTCGAGTCCGTCCTGCCCCACGGCAACTCGACGAAGCGACGCGCCATCTCGACCCGCGCCCTCAGTTCGTCCGGCGTGACCGGCGTGCGCACGCAGTCGTGCGCGCCGGCCTTGAGGCCCAGCTGCACCTCGTCGCCGTGGGCCGTCCCGGCGAGGAGGATCACATACGGCGGGCGCTCGATGCGGAAGTCATGGACGAGGCGGCACAGCTCCGGCCCCTCGATGCGCGGCAGGTCCCAGTCGATCAGGGCGATGCCCGGCATGTCGTCGCCCAGCAGCGCGTCGAGCGCATCCGCGCCGTCGGCCGCCTCCGTGAGATTCAGGCCGAGCGGCCCCAGCGCCGTGACGAGGCCGCGGCGTGACGCCTCTCCCCCGTGTGCGATGAGCACATCCATGCCGATCCTCCCGCCTCGCCGGCCACCGCCGGGCGTGCATTGGTCTCCTTATGGGGTCGGACCGGCGATTCCCGCGGCGCATGGGGACGGAGCCCCTGAAGAGGCTCCGCAGAAGTCGCTCAGGCTCGCCGGGCGGCGCCTTCGGTTCGCGCGCGACTGCAAAGAGCGTAGCCGCGGCTGACAGCGGCGGGCGGCGGTCGCTCTCCAGACCGCCGCCCGCCGCTCAGCGCCGCGCGCTTTCAGCGCTCCCCTACGGGGGTCACGCTCTACCCCCCGATGGTCCCTGTGCCCGGCTGAGTGGTCAGCGGCGAGAGCGTGGCGCCGTTGACCAGGTGGTGCACGTTGACGACGTAGGCCCTCGGGTGGCCGCCGTTCATGCCCGCACGCATCTCCGCGTGGCGGAACACGGGACTCTCCGGCGCCGCGACGGCCGCCGGCTGGACGAGCGGCGCGCCGACGGCCTCGGTGGTCGTCGTGATCGTCGTCGACTGCGGCTGGTTGATGGCCCAGAGGACGACGGTGGCGAGAGCGATGGCGACGAGCACTGCGATGATCGGCACCGCCGGCACGCGGTGGTGCACGTGGTGCCTGTGGGCGATCGTGTTACTCATGACGAGCTCCCCTCTGCTGCGATATCTTCCCCACGGTCCCAGCGTAGGACCGCGACCTCCCGCGCGGCATCACCCCCACCGGGTGAACGGATGCTGAGTACGAAGGGCCCGAGTCGGAGGGTCATGGACGCGCGCGGGCTTGCCGATGCAGACCCGTGAGGAGGAGAGGGTGAGACCGAACGACAACGGACAGGCGCCGCCGGCGCCGCGCCCGCTCGAGGCGGGCGGCGCGGATGAGAGCGGCGCACCCCGAGGGGAGCCGGCAGGAGGCGGCGCGCGGACCGCTGCGGGCGCGAGCGCCCGCAGTCTGCGCGCGCGGACCAGTATCGCCGGCCGCCCGGAACCGAGGCTCGCGACCACCTCCTGGGGACTCACCTGGCAGTGGGTGGTCGCCGCCGCGGTGGCCGTCCTGCTCGCGTGGCTCACCTACAGCCGGGGTGGCTGGATTCCCATCCTCTCGGCGTTCGACCTCGGCGTGCACGAGTTCGGCCACCTGCTGACGTTCTGGGCGCCGGCGATCCTCTGCTCGTTCGCCGGCTCGTTTCTGCAGGTGGCGGCGCCGCTGCTGCTGGCGGCCTACTTCTGGTGGCGCCGGGACCAGTTCGCCGTCATCCTCATGGTCGCCTGGTCGGCGGAGAACCTGCACAACGTCTCCGTGTACATCGCCGATGCGCAGGTGATGGTCCTGCCCCTGTTCGGCGACGACGGCTCCGGCGCCGGGCACGACTGGCACAACATCCTGCTGGAACTGCACGCCCTCGGAGCGACCGACCAGCTCGCCCTCGTGGTCAGGACGGGCTCGGTGATCCTGTTCGTGGTGGCGCTGGGGCTCGCCGCGCTGGGGTTCTCCCGCTCGCGGCGAGCCTGAGCGCTCCGCCACCGAGACGTTCGTCATCGACTGACGGGAAGTCCTCCCCCAGCCGCGCCTCCTCTCGTATACTCGCGCCGTCACAGGACTTGACGACGGAGGGCACGTGGGCTGGGTGGCGAGGGCGATCGACGCGGGGCAGGAGTACCGCAAGCCGCTGGCGGAGATCGAGGACGACGTCTTCCTGGACATCGGCGCCAGGCGCGCCAAGTCGACGAAGTTCTGGGTGCAGTTGGCGCTGGCGAGCGTCATCGCCGCCGGCGGCGTGATCGGTGACTCCACACCGGCGGTGATCGGCGCGATGATCATCGCGCCGCTCGGGACGCCGATCTACGGACTGGCGCTGGCTGCCGTCGCCGGCCAGCGCCGCGCCCTGCGCAGCTCCCTGGCGCTGCTCGTCAGCGGCATCGTCGTGAACATCCTCATCGGCGTGCTGATCGGGCTGATCACCGTCAATCGCATGCCGATCGACGTGAACCCGCAGATCATCGGCCGCACCGCGCCCACGCTGCTCGACCTGACGGTGGCCGTGGCCGTCGGCTTCGCCGGCTCGTTCGCGCTCTCGCGCAGGGACATCGCCGACATCCTCGCCGGCGTCGCCATCGCGATCTCCCTGGTCCCCGTGCTCGCCGTGGTCGGCATCACCCTGGGCTCCGGCAGTTTCGGCCTCGCCTTGGGCGCCTTTCTCCTCTTTCTCACCAACGCCGCGGCGATCCTCATCGCCGGCGCGATCGTGTTCTCGGCCGCCGGCTATCGGCGAGAGGCGGTGGACAGGGACGAGCGCGCCGGCCACCGCGCCCGCATCGCCATCATCGTGCTGGTCGTCATCCTGCTGATCCCGCTCGGCGCGTCGTCCGGGCAGATCCTGCTGTACGAGTCCTACTCGAACCACGCCGAGAGCGCCACGAAGCAGTGGCTCGCCGGCACCGACTGGAAGCTCGAGACCGTCTCGCAGTCGGGCAACGAGATCGTCATCACGGTCATCGGTCCGGGCACGGCGCCGCCGCTGGCGAAGCTCAAGGCGGCGGTCCGCAAGACCGTCCCGGAGTCCGTGCCCGTGAGCATCATCGAGGACTCCGGGCGCACCGAGCAGTTCTAGCGCACGCGCCGTGGCCGGCTCCGGGAAGACGAAGGGCCGGGTGGTCGCGACGCCCCACCCGGCCCCGTTCCGCGCGACTGACCGCACTCCGCGGCTCACTTGACGCTGAACGTGTGCGACCACCTGGTGTTGTACTTCGGCAGCCAGATCGGGTCCGTCACGATGGCGCCGTTCTCGTCCATCCAGGTCGGATAGGAGCTCACCACCTGCTCCCTTACCCAGCCTGTGTAGGTGCCTTTGGCGAGCTTGCCCATGGGCACCCACCAGTCATCGCCCCAGACACCCGGCTCCCCGATCGCGTCCCATGCGTACGCCGGGCTCCAGTAGCGGACAGTCTTCGCAGGGTCCAGCGCCCGCTTCGACCATGCGCCGTTCACCTTGTGGAAGGCGAAGGTGTGCAGGAACTCGACAGGAGCCAGCTTCGCACCCAACTGGCTGTCGAGCCAGGTCACTCCGAGAACGACCTTGTACCCGTGCGGGATGGCGCCGTTGTGATGCGTCGTCTCGAACGGCCCAGGTCCCGTCCACTCATCCCAGCCCTTGGTCTGATACGTGGTGACGTACGCGGTGTGGGGCTTGATGTCGTACCAGGCCAGTGCGGGCCCGGCGACGACTCCCAGGACGATGAGGCCGAGTACGAGCAGCAGTAGCAGTCGCTTCATGGCTCCTCCCTCTCGATCACGCCGCCGCGCCCCCTGCGGGCGCGGTCCGGCGCTTCGATGCTATGAAGGTGGCCGGTGTCGAGAATCACCCTCATCGGGTGATTGTCATTTCACCCCGTGAGCAGCGCCTGCACCCGCATCATGTAGTCGTTGAGGTTGGCCGCGTACTCGGGCGAGCCGTCGATGCGCACCAGGCCCTTGCCCACGCCCTCGACGAACTCGACTTCCTTGTTCATCACCGCGAGGGCGCCGTCGACGCCGTGGAAGCGCATGTGGACGAACGGGCGGCGGCGCTGGTAGACGCCCCGCCCGGCCTTCGTCTGGCCGCCGCGCACGCGCAGGTACGCGGCGATGCCCTCGGGCTCGACCGAGAACTGGTAGATGCGGTCGGGCTGCTTGGCCGTCCAGCGCTGCATCTCGGGGTCGCCGCCCTTGTTGTACTGGCTGAGGGCGGTGGTGATCATGTACAGCGTCAGCTTGAGCTTGAGCTGCCGTTTGGCCGGATCGGTGGGCTGCGCACTGGGCAGCATCAGCTTCAGGCTGAGGAGCAGCTGGACGACCTTGGCGAGCAGCGCCGGGTGGTTGTAGCCGCGGATGCTCGGCAGCACCGTCTTGCCGGCGAAGAAGTCGCAGAGCTTGCCGAGCGAGCCGAAGGTGAAGGTGATGTCCGGCTCGCGCCCGAGGCCGTCCGCGTCCCAGAAGCCCTGCTCGACGCGGACCTCACCGTTTTCGAACCAGAGATAGGCGCCGACGGCGCGCGGCTGGTTCTTCGCCACGAACTGCACGACGGCGTCGACGTGCTTGAAGCGCTTCGCCGTCGCCGGATCGTCCTCCAGCATGACCTTGACGCACGGCAGCGCCGCGCGCAGGAACAGGCGCGTGCGCAGGTACTCGCGGGTGCGCGCCTGGGGCAGCTCGTTGGCCGGCGGCCTGGGAGGTGGCACGGCCGGCGCGACGGCCGGCGGCGCCTTCGTGGCGCCGGCCATCAGAACTCGTCCTCCCAGTCCTCGTCGGCCTCGAACTCGCGGTGCAGCAGCTCGCGCACCAGGCCGACGATGCCGTCCCCGTCGATGCAGTAGTGGCTGTAGAGGTCCTCGGGGTAGCCGACCTCGCTGTAGCAGTCCGGCAGGCCGGCCTTGGCGAACGCGCAGCCCTTGCCGCTGGCGGCGATGACGTCGGCGACGGCGCTGCCGAGCCCGCCGATGACGTTGTGCTCCTCCACGCAGAGGATGCGCCGCGTCTCGGTGACGGCCTTGAGGATCGCCTCCTCGTCGATGGGCTTGATGGTGTGCATGTCGAGCACGCGGACGCTGATGCCGTCCTGGTCCTTGAGCAGCCTGGCGGCCTCCGCGGCGTGGTAGACGGCGACGCCGCAGGCGATGACGGTGATGTCGGTGCCCTCGCTCACCGTCACCGCCTTGCCGAGCTCGAAGCCGTAGTCGTCGTTCTCGTAGTGCGTGGGCTCGAAGCCCCGGCCCAGACGGATGTACACGGGGCCGGGGTGCTCGACGGCGGCGCGCACGGCGTTGGCCGTCTCCCAGCCGTCGGCCGGCACGATGAGCGTCATGTTGGCCAGCGAGCGCTGGATGGCGATGTCCTCGGTGCAGTGGTGCGTGGTGCCGGCCTGCCCGAAGCTCACGCCGCCGTGCGTGGCGATGATCTTCACGTCGAGGTTCTGGTAGCAGATGTCGGTGCGCACCTGCTCGAGCGCGCGCATGCTGGCGAACGCGCTCATGGTGCTGACGAACGGCAGGAGGCCGCTCTTGGCCATGCCGGCGGCCACGCCGAAGAGGTTCTGCTCGGCGATGCCGACGTTGAACACGCGCTGCGGGAACTTGTCCTGGAACACGCCGATCTTGGTGCTCCTGGCGAGATCGGCGGTCAGCGCCACGATGCGCGGGTCGGCCTCGGCCAGGTCGCAGAGGACGCGCCCGTAGATCTCGGCCTGCGTGAGCGTGTTGGCGTCGTAGACGTTCCAGGTCGTGCCGGTGACCTCGGTCATGACGCACCTCCCGCGGCCGGCGAGGCGGCCGCGCCGGCCGTGCCCCCGGCCATGATGGACGCCTTGGCCTTCGCCGCCAGCTCGGAGTCGATGGAGCCGTAGTGCCACTTGACCTGCGCCTCCATGAAGTCGACACCCTTGCCCTTGACGGTGTCGCAGATGATGACGGTGGGCGCCCCCTGCGTCGCCTGGGCGCCCTCTATGGCCTCGCCGATCTGGGCGAAGTCGTGCCCGTCGATCTGCCGCACCTCCCAGCCGAAGGCCTTCCACTTCTCCGCGAACGGCTCCAGGCTCATGATGTCCTCGGTGCGGCCGTCGATCATCATCTGGTTGCGGTCGACGAACGCGGTGAGGTTGTCGGCCCGGTAGTGGTGGGCGGCCATGGCCGCCTCCCACACGGAGCCCTCGTCGCACTCGCCGTCGCCGAGCAGGCAGTAGGTGCGCCAGGCCTGCTTCTGGAACCTGGCGCCCAGGGCCATCCCCAGCGCCATGGAGAGGCCGTGGCCGAGCGAGCCGGTGCTGGCGTCCACGCCCCGGACCTTGTTGCCGTCGAGGTGCATCCCGAACGGGCTCTTGAAGTGGTTGAACTCCTTGAGCAGCTCCCCGTCGAAGTAGCCCTTGTCGGCGAGCACGCACGAGAGCCCGAGGCCGCCGTGCCCCTTGCTGAGCACGAACCGGTCGCGCTCCGGCCAGTCGGGCTCCTCCGGCCGCACGTTCAGGTAGTGGTAGTACAGGGCCGTCAGCACGTCGGCCATGCTGAGCGAGCCGCCGATGTGCGCGCCGCCGGCCCACCCGGTGACGTCGACCATGTCGCAGCGCAGTTGCTGCGCCTTGGCCTGCAGCTTCCTGATCTCCTCTGCTGAGAGCGGCATCAGCTTCCCCCTTGCCCCTCGGGGCTCTTCTCCAGCGCGGCGAAGGCGTCCTCCGCGATCGCCAGGGTCCGGTCGAGATCCTCCTGCGTGTGCGCGCAGCTCATGAACCAGTTGTGGTGTGAGGTGAAGTAGGCGCCGCGCCGGGTGCACTCGGCGCACCAGCGCTGGTGGAGCATCATGCTCGGGTCGTCGGTGAGGCGCAGGTACGGCATGCTCGGCATGCCGCTGACCTTGAGCTCGTAGCCGTGCTGGTCGGCGAGCCGCTGCAGGCCGGCGGTGAGCGCCCGCCCGTACTCCTGCATCGTGGCGGGCGCGTCCAGACGCTCGAGCTCGGCGAGGCAGGCGAGGCCGGCCGCCATGGGCACGGCCTGGTACCAGTAGCTGCCCGTGTAGAAGACCTTGGCGGCCTCGGCCTTCATCGCCTCGGTGCCCACGAGCGCCGAGATCGGGTAGCCGTTGGCGATGGCCTTGCAGTAGCAGGCGAGGTCCGGTGTGAAGCCGAAGTGGTCGGCGGAGCCACGGAGGCCGATGCGGAACCCGCAGCGCACGTCGTCGACGATGAGGACCACGCCGTGCCGGTCGCAGAGCTCGCGGATGCGCCTCCAGTAGCCCTCCGCCGGCAGCTCGCTGTCGGCGAAGGTCGGGTGGTGGTACGGCGTCGCGATGAAGCCGGCGACCTGGCCGGCGTGCTCGCCCAGCACTTGCTCGAACGCGCCGGCGTCGTTCCAGGGGATGCGCACGAATCCGGCCACGTCCCCGGCGGTGACGCCGTGGTGGCCGAGGCCCTGCATCCACGGCGCGACGCCGTGGTAGCCGCCGTCGATGGCGACGATCAGCGGGCGGCCGGTGGCCGCGCGGGCGATCATCGTCGCGTAGTTGGTCTGATCGCCGCCGTTCTTGGCGAAGAACGCCCAGTCGGCGCCGGCGATCATCGAGGTGAGCTTCTCCGCCAGCTCGATCATCACCGGCGACGGACAGCCGAGCGTGTCGCCCAGCTTTCGTTGCCGGGCGGCGGCGTCGTGCACGACCTTGTTGTCGTAGCCGAGGACCATGGGCCCGTAGGCGCACATGTAGTCGATGAAGTCGTTGCCGTCGGCGTCCGTGAAGTGCGCTCCCGCGCCCTTCTCGGCGAAGAACGGATAGGCCGTCGGCGGCACCAGCGGAGCCGGGCTGAAGTGGCCGGGGATGCCGCAGGGGATGACCTTGGCGGCGCGCACGAAGAGCTCCTGGGAGCGGGCGAACGAGTACGTGTCCATGGCGTTCGCCCTCCTCAGCCCACGGCTGCGGTCGCGGGTTCGGCCGGCGCGGCATTGCCCGCCGGCGCCAGATACTTGCCCACCCTGTCGAGCACCAGCGCGAGCGTGTCGACCATGGCGACGCGGCCCCACAGCTGCACGTCGCCGGTGACGGCGGCGACGAAGGTGTCGAGCTTGCCGGCCAGGAAGTCGTTGGCCGTCTGCAGGTCCTTGAGCAGCACGAGCGCGCTCGGGGTGCGTGAGCTCGCCCTTGACCGGCAGGACGCCCGAGGCCCCGCAGACGAGGCTGACGGCGGGGCCGTCCGGCAGCACCTTGAGCACGATCGTGCCGCGGGAGAGCCCGTGCCGCAGCGGCACGCACTCCGGGTCGTGGCCGAGCAGCACGGGGACGGCGAAGGCGGCGGTGTTCAGCGTCAGCAGCGTGTTCATCCTCAGGTAGCCGGGATGCGCGAGCAGCTCGTCGGTGGGCGCGAGGTAGTACGCCATCCGGTCGGTGAGCTGGGTGAACTGCTTACTGAGGAACCCGAGGTGGTTGAAGCCCCACAGCGGGATGGGCTGCGACGAGCCGTCGAACATCTTGTTGAGGTGGCTCGACGAGGTGAAGGCGAGGCGCACGGTGGGGCCGGACCCGCCGGCGCCTGCGGCGCCGGGGCCTCCGGCCTCAGCTGCGCCGGGCCCCCCGAGCTCGTCGCGCTTCGCCTGCGGCCCTACCGCGCACGCGCCGCCGGCAAACCGGACCGTCGTGCTCGGCCCCCCCGCGACGATGAACCTCACGCTGAGGCGGACGTCCGCCACCAGCGCCCGCATCTCAGGATCCTCGCGCACGACGTCCTCAAGGTTGGGCAGGACGGCGAACAGATTGAGGCGTGCGCGGACGTCCTCGAAGCTCATGCGGATCCCCCCGTGTGGCTCATGGCTGCCTCCCTTCAGGCGCCGCCGGCGACTGCGTCGCGGACGGCGAGCTAAAGCCATCGTAGGACCTGCGCCGCCGAACGTCCATTGTCCGCGGAGGTGCTCGTGGCGGTGCATCGTCGCGCCGCATCACCGGCGTCGTTATCGCCGCGCCGACATGGGTACACAACGGACTCGGAGCAACCCACGACGCGGAGCAGCTCATGCCGGGCACCAAGCGCACGGTCGTCGTCACCGGCGACGTCACCATCGACTGGCTGCTGCTCTCTGAGGCTCCGCGGGAGCACGGGACGCTCGACTTCATCTGGATGTGGGGCGGTGACTTCGCCTGCCGCCAGCTGGCGAGCGCAGGCGCGGCGGCGTCTCACGCGGAGATCCTCCGCCAGACCGTCCAGGCGGCCGGCCTCGATGGCGTCGACATCGTCGGCGCCCGCGTTCCTCCGGAGGCCCTCGCGTCACCTCGCTACCCGGGCTACGCGCACACGTTCGCCGACATCGCCGCGTTCCCCAGAGTCATCGACGGCCACGGCGAGACCGCCTGGCGCATCGCCGACTTCAAGGGAACGGACCCCGCGCGGTCGGAGCCGCCCGAGGAGTCCCCACCGGCGCCGGCCGCCGTGGACACCGTCCTCATCGTCGACCACGCCATCGGCTACCGCGACCGCTTCCGCGACCTGCCCGCGCTGCTGGCGGCCGAGCCGCGGGACATCGTCTGGCAGACGGGCGCGCCTCTGGCCGGATCGCCGCT
This sequence comes from uncultured Thermoleophilia bacterium, assembly GCA_963798285.1. Lineage (GTDB taxonomy): Bacteria > Actinomycetota > Thermoleophilia > UBA2241 > UBA2241 > CAIXSE01. The sequence continues at coordinate 361,808 of CAWCSR010000003.1, forward strand.
CGCCGACCTGCTGCTGGGCGACCATGCGGACGCGCTGACGGCGCTCACCTCGGCGGATGAGCTCCGCAAGGCGGGGCTGGAGGTCGGCTACCCGCTCTCATGGGAGCGCCTGACCGAGGAGATCGTGGCCGCGGTTCGGGCCCACTCGCTGGCCCGGGCGCGCAGGGTCATCGTCATCGTCGGCGCCAGCGGGGCGGTGATCATCGAACGCGAAGGCGACGTCGTCCTCGTCTTCGACCCGCGCTCGCAGGAAGGCGACTGGAGCCAGCGATTCCCCGGCGTCGGCGCCGGCTACGGCCGCTGCCTCGACGCCGCGGTGACCTTGCAGCTCACGACCGACGGTGAGGACGGCCTCGTCGGCGCCGTCCAGCGCGGCCTCGGCGCCGCGAGGGCCGCGCACATCGCGGGCTTCCAGATCGGGGGCGACCGCGAGCACCCGGGCAGCCCGTTTCCGCTCGGCGCCGTCGCCGCGGCCCTGCGCCGGGAGGCGACGGAGTTCGCCAGCGTCGCCTACCGCCCGGACCGCGGCGCCTCGATCCTCGCCCAGATCTCCGCCGGCACGTCGCTGACCGAGGTCGCCGCCGGCGTGGCCGTTCGCGGCGTGCGTGGCCTTCCCTTCGGCATCCCGGTCGAGACGGTGGGCGCGTGGTCGTCCATCGACCGCACCGAGATCGAGAACCTGCGCGGCATCCGCAACATCCTCAGCGAGTACGTGCAGCAGGGCCTTCGCGGCGGGCACGTCGGCGTGCCGCTGCCCATCGCCGTCTTCGGACCGCCCGGCGCCGGCAAGACGTTCGCCGTCCGGCAGATGGCGACGGTCCTTTACCCCGGACACGTCGCCCGCCTCGAGTACGACCTCTCGCAGATGCGCTCGCCCGACGGGCTTCGCACCGCCTTCCACGAGATCCGCGACGTGGCGCTGCGCGGCGACCTCGCGCTGGTGTTCTGGGACGAGTTCGACGCGCCGCTCGAAGGCCAGACTCTCGGCTGGCTGCCGCACTTCCTCTCGCCGATGGCGGAGGGGCGCTTTCACGACGGCAACGGGTTCCACCCGCTGGGGCCGGCGATCTTCGTCTTCGCCGGCGGCACGGCCTCGTCGTTCGAAGCCTTCGTCGGCTTCCGGGACGAGCGCGTGGAGCGGGCCGCCAAGAAGCCGGACTTCATCAGCCGGCTGCGCGGCTACGTGGACGTCACCGGCCCGAACCGCCAGGGGCCGCACGACGTCGCGGCGCCGCTGCGCCGCGCCCTGATACTGCGCTCCCTGGTCGCCGGGCGCGCGCCGCAGATGCTCGCCCCGGCGCGCGGCGCCGAGCCGCGCATGCAGATCGACGGCGGCGTGCTCCGCGCCTTTCTCGAGATCGGCGAGTACATCCACGGCGCGCGCTCGATGGAGGCGATCGTGCAGATGAGCTCGCTGGCCGGCAAGCCGCGATTCGAGCGCTCCAGCCTGCCGGCGCGGCAGCAGCTCGGCGTGCACGTGGATGCCGAGGAGTTCCTGCAGCTCGTGCGCGGGTGAGCGACGCCGAGCGGACGTGACGACGGCGAGCGGACGTGATCGGGCGACGGGCGCGTCTGGCGCCGCGCCCGCCGCCCGATCACCGGGAGGGCAGCGGGAAGGGGGCCGCTGCCTCCCGGATCCCTGGAGCCGCCTCAGCGGCTCCGGAGCGCCGTGGTGACATGTGGGATGCGTCCCGGCGGCTAGGCCGCGCGACGCTCCTGGTCACTCACGTCTGAGACGCCCGGGCTGCGCTCCTGCGTCTCGCTGTACGTTGTCTCGGAGCGATAGGTCGTGCCGGCCCGGACGGCGCTCTCGCGCACGCCGTACACGGCGAGGCCGTACACCGCCATCACGTACACCCCCATGATCATGAGCGACCACAGAGGATACGCCTGCGCGGTGATCAGCTGGCCTATCGCGCCGAGACTGGCGATGAAGATGCCGACCCAGCGGGCCCACTCACGGCCGCTGAAGATGGCGAGGCCCGAGACGATGGCGAGCGCGCCGAGTCCGAACGTGATCCAGCCCCACGTCTTCAGGTCGCTGAAGACGAAGACCGCGCTCCCGACGAAGAACGTCGACTTGTACACGGCCATGAGGCCGTCGATCACGGCGAAGATGCCGCCCAGAGCAAGCACGAGACCGGAGAAGGTCTGCCAGCCCGCGGCGCGGGATTCACGATTGTCCATGAGACAGCTCCTTGCATTCGCTGATGGACGGAAGATGCTTCGGTCGGATGACACAGGTCTTTAGTGCCCAAACGACCACGAAACATACCCCGCGCCGTACGGGACGCCGTGCAGGCGAGGTGTTACAGCGCGATGCCCAGGGCGACGAGGAGCGTCCAGGCCATGAGGAGCCCGACGAAGATGCGCTGGTAGAGGCCGGCGTAGCTGGCCAGATCGTGCAGGAGGCCGGCCCAGCCGTCGGGCCTGTCGGGCCTGTCGGGCCTGGTCGGGCCTGTCGGGCCTGGCCGGCCTGGCGAACCTCGCCAGGGTGACGGCCGCGACCGTGCGAGGAGCGGCGGCGCCGAGCTGGGGCGGCACGCCGGCAGCCAGCGGGGGCGGAGCCGGCGGCAACTCGACCGCGGGAGCCGGTAGCTCGACCGCGGGGGCCGGTAGCTCGACCGCGGGCGCCGGTAGCTCGACCGCGGGGGCCGGCACAGCCCGCGCGGGCGCCACGGAACGCGCTTCGCGCGCCTGAGCGCCGAAGGCGACGAACTGCACCACGAGCGCGGCGGCGGCCGTCACGGAGATGGGCAGCGCCCAGACGGCCAGTCCGGTCAGCACGCTGCCGTGCAGCATCGCAACCGAGAGGATGATGGCGCCGGACGCGCCGGCGACGTAGGCCACGAGGGCGATGATCGCGTGCGCCGCGCCGGCGGAGGTCGGGGGCTCGCCGGGCATGTCGGTGTCGGCGAGCGCGAGCACCGCAGACCCGAGCCCCCACACCCAAAGGAGGACCGCGGCGACCAGGAACCCGCCCTCGACGCGCAGCGCTCCCGGCATCGCCGCGACGAGCGCCAGTGCGGACAGGCCCCGGACGATGAACGACGACTTCATCACCCACGGAGACCTGCCCCTGGCGAGCCCGCTCATGCCCATGGACAGCGGGCTCTGATCGGGGTTCTGAACCTGCGCCGTGATCACGAGCGCCGCCCAGGCGACCACGAGAGCGGCGGCGATGTAGGCGAGGCCGGACATGGGACAAGACTACACGAGCCGCGCGTCCTGCGGCAGGCCCCAGGCGGCGCACACACTGGACCGACCGCGGCCGCGCCCCTATCATCCCGGCTATGGACGTCAGAGCTGACTGGTACGACCTCCTCGGCAAGCGCATCTCGCGCCGCCAGTTCGACGGGCGCAGCGTGCCGGCGGAACTCCGCGAACAGCTGGAGGTGTTCTGCGACGGCGCCAGCGCGCCGGCGGGTGCGCCGGGCTCCGACTCCGTCGCACCCGGCGCCGTCCCGGCGCCGGCCCGGGTCTGCCTTGTCGACGACCCGGCACACCTGCTCTACACCGGCATCATCGGCGGATACGGAAAGGTCACCGGCACACCGCTCTCGGCCGCCTTCGTCGGACGCTCGTCCGGCGAGGGGCCACTGCCCGAGGACGTGCAGGCCGCGGCCGGCTACATCGGCGAGGGCTTCATCCTGGAGGCCACTCGCCTCGGGCTCGGCACCTGCTGGATCGCCGGCTCGTTCAATCACGCCGGCGTCGGCGAGCTCGTGGAACTGGCCGCGGGCGAGCGCGTCGTGGCGGTCACGCCGCTCGGCTATCCCACACGGCAGCAGGCCGGCGGCGAGCGCGTGCTGCGCACCCTGATCAAAGCCTCGGCGCGGCTCAGCGTCGAGAAGCTCGCGCCCGACATCCTCGACGGCAGCTGGCCGCAGTGGGCCGTCTCCGCCGTACAGGCCGCCCGGCTCGCGCCGTCGGGGGCCAACCGCCAGCCGTGGCGCTTTCGCATGGACGGCGGCGGGCTGGTGATGGCGCGCGCGCCGAAGCTCTACTGGACCGCGCCCATCGACTTCGGCATCGCGCGCCTGCACGCCGAGTTGGGCGCGCTCCACGAAGGCGTCACAGGCTCGTGGACGATGCTTCCCGAGCCCGACGTCGCCCGGTTCACGCCGGCGGCCTGACCGTCGACCTCGGGCCGACCTGACCCACAGCCCCGGGCCCGCACCTGACCGACGGTCTCAGGCCGTCAGTCGTACAACTCCGGCCGTCGCTCGGCGAGGTAGTCCCCCACTCCCCGCGCCTCATCCGCCACCGCAAGGTCGAGGTCGGCCCACACCACGGTCTCGTCGCGGCCGGCGTCGCAGAGGACCCGGCCCAGCGGGTCGACGAGGCAGCTCCCGCCCTCGAACACGTAGCCCGACGCCGCACCCACGGCGTTGGCATAGGCCACGAACGCGTGGTTCTCGAGCGCGCGCGAACGCACGTAGGCGCGATGGTGCTCGCCCCACGGCTCCATGTTGGCGCTCGGGACGAGCAGGCACTGGGCGCCGCGCAGGGCAAGCGTGCGCGCCGGCTCGGGGAACTCGACGTCGAAGCAGCAGAGGACGCCGAAGCGCACGCCGCCCCACGCGAACGGCGGCGCGAGTGCGGCGCCCGGCGTGAACACGGTCCGCTCGCGGTCGAAGAGGTGCGTCTTGTCGTACACGGTGAGCAGCTCGCCGTCCGGCGCGAGGACGATGGTGGTGTCGTAGATGCGAGCGGCATCACCGGTGGCGCCGTGGACGTCGCCGACGCCCGCGGCAGCATGCCGGCCGTCGACGGCGGCGCCCAGGCGCGGCAGATTCGCGACAAGGCAGACGCCGGCCTCGCCGGCCAGCCGTCGGAGCGCGGCGAGGCTCGGCCCGTCGAGCGGCTCCGCGAGCTCGCGCATGCGCTCCGCAGGGAAGCCGGTCAGGACATACTCGGGAAGCACGACGAGCCGGGCGCCCGCACGCGCCGCCGCCGCGACGGCTTCGCCGGCGGCGGCCAGGTTGCGCTCCTTGTCCGCGTCCACCGGGCGCAGCTGGACAAGGGCGATGCGCAGCGGATCTTCGCGGCCGTCGGTGGTCATGGAGCCATCTTATCCGTCGTCGAGCGGACTGAAGATGGCCGGGAGGACGGAGGGCGGATTGCAGAGTGGCGGTTGCGGGGGGCGGATCGCAGGGCGGCCGGAAGACGCGGCGGGGCGCTTGCTCCCGACCTGCGGCTCTCCGCTCGATCCAGCTCGGCCCGGCTGTTTGGCCCGCGGGCTCGCGGGAACCTGACTGCAAAGGGCCGCGGTCGCAACGCCGTTCCCGCGCGCTGATGCCGACCGTCGCCACGAGCCCTCCAAGGGGTTGACCACGATGAGAGACGATCGCGAGGTGGACGCCCAGTTCTACATGGGCGCCCCCAAGAACGAGCGTGAGAGAAGACGCGCGGCCGGCGCCGCACGCAGCGAAGGCGCCGAGCAGGTCCCGACGCGGGCGCCGGCCGCGGCGCCGGAGGAAGACGTCGAGGCGTCCGCGACCGGCGGCCCGGCGGAGACGGTCGGCACGGCGGAGGCCGTCGGCACGGCGGAGGCGGCCGGCACGGCGGAGATGGTCGACATCGCGGACGCGAGCCTGCGATATGGCATCGTCGAAGAGGCGGACGACGACCTGGGAGAAGGCCTGTACGGACGGCGCGCCGCCTGACGGAGCGTGACGGCGGGGGCGCGCCCGGCGGTAGAATCGGCGCCAGCGACGGAGGGAGCGCCCCAGATGCACGCAGACGGCGGGACGAGCGGGGCCGGCCGGTCGGACGGACGGCCTCGGACCGAGGCAGTCGGGGGGCCGGTGGCCGTGATCGGGGCCGGCCTGACGGGAGCCAGCTGGGCCGGCCTTTACGCGGCCGCCGGGCTCGAGGTGCGCCTGCAGGACGTGGACGGCGAGCGGCTCGAGGCCGCCGTGGAGCGTGCCGCAGCGGCGGCCGGCTTCCTCGCCGGCAGCGGGCTCGCCGACATGCAGACCGCCGAGCGCGGCGTCCGGCTGCTCGCGGGGACCGCGGACCTTGCCGCGGCCGTCGCCGGCGTCACTCACGTCCAGGAGTGCGTGCGCGAGGACCTGGCGCTCAAGCGCGAGGTGTTCGCCGCCATCGGCGCCGCGGCGCCGGCCGAGGCGCTCATCTGCACGAGCTCGTCCGGCCTCTCCATCAGCGACATCCAGACGGCGGCGGCGCACCCGGAGCGCTGCCTCGCCGCCCACCCGTACAATCCGCCGCACCTCGTGCCGCTGGTGGAGCTCGCGCCCGGCGCGCTGACCTCGCCGGAGGCGATGGAGCGCGCCGTGACCTTCTACGCCGGCGTCGGCAAGGAACCCGTGCGGCTCACGCGCGACCTGCCGGGTTACCTCGCCAACCGGCTCTCCGCCGCGCTCTGGCGCGAGGCCGTGGACCTCGTGCTGCGCGGCGTCGCCACCGTGGAGGACGTCGACAAGGCCGTCAGCTACGGCCCCGGTCTGCGCTGGGCCGCCATGGGGCCGCACCTGCTCTACGACCTGGGCGGCGGCGAGGACGGCATCGTCGGCCACGTCGAGCACCTCGCCGGCGTCAAGGAGGGCATGCTCCGCGACCTCGCCACCTGGACGACGTTCCCGCCGGAGACCGGCGAGGTCCTGGACGCCGGCCTGCAGCAGGAGAAGGCGGCGCGCAGCTACGACGAGCTGGTCGCGGAACGCGACGCCCTGCTCGTCGCCTATCTGCGCGCCCGCCGCGAACAAGGCTGATCAGGGCGACCGCGCAGGCGTGGTCAGCCTCGAGTCGACGGTTTTTGCCCCTGAGAGGTCGGGAAGCGTCCTGAGTGCCTGCAGCACCCAGGAAGGAAGGCACATGATCCCTGATGGCTTCACCCTCATCGCCGGTTCGATCGGCGACCAGGGAGGCTCCGTAGCGCAGACGCTGAAGCAGAACGGCCGTCACGTGCGCGCGCTCACGCACAACCGCTGGTCGCCCGCCGCGATGCGCCTGCTCAAGTACGGCGTCGAGGTACTCAACGACGACCTGGAGACCCCGGAGGTGGCCGTGCGCGACGTCGCCGGCGCGGCGGACGTGTTCGCCGCCTTCACGCCGTTCGAAGAAGGCGGCCATCCCGGCCGAGCTGCGCCACGCGCGCAACCTCGGCTGGGCATCGGTGCGCGCCGGAGTGGAGCACTTCGTCTACTCGTCCATCGGGGACCCGGAGCAGGACAGGGACGCGGGCGCCGGTGAGCTCTGGGGCGTCGAGCGTCTGCTGAGCCAGTTCGAGCTGCCGCTGACGATGCTGCGCCCGGCGTTCTTCATGGAGAACATCGACGAGTTCGCCCTGCGCCGTGACAGTGCTGGCGACCTGGTGCTCCGCCTGCCGCTGAGCGGACGCGCCGTGGTGTCGTGGATCTCGCTGAGCGACGTGGGAACGCTGGTGCGCACGGCGTTCGACCGGCCCGAGGCCTTCGGCCGCGGGCCCGTCGCCCTGGGCGCCGACGAGCTCAGCTTCGCCGAGGTCGCCGGCCTGATCGGCGAGGAGCTCGGCGAGGACGTCCGTTACGAGCAGGTCCCGCTGGGCGAGGTCAAGGACCGGCACGCGCGCGGTATGTACCGCTGGTTCCAGAACTCCGCGCGCTACGAGCCGGACGTCGAGAAGCTCCGCCGCCTCCACCCCGACCTGCTGACGGTGCGCCGCTGGCTGCAGGCCGGCCGCCTGGACCTCAAGAAGGTCGAGCAGGGGTCGGCGGCGGCGTAGACGCCGCGGCCGCAGGCGAGCGAGCCGGTCGCCCGCGAGCGATGGCCGCCGCCGGCCGGGATGCGAAGCTCAGACGGTGAGCTCGGCGCGGACGTCCCTGCTCGCGAGCACGACGAGCCGGTGCAGGGCGCGCGTGCAGCCCACATAGAACAGAGAACGCGCGACTGGCGTGTCGACTGCGTCGACGTCGGTGATCACCACAGCCGGCGCCTCGAGGCCCTTGAAGCGGTAGATCGAGGAGTACTTGCTCGCCCGAGAGCGCAGGTCGACGGCGTCGAGGTCGCTCGGTATGCAGGCGGCCATCCAGTCGCCCAGCTCCTCGTCCTCCTCCCCCTCCCCCGGCTCCCTGACGAGCGGCGCGAGGCGGTCGCGCCACGGCTGTTCGGCGAGGTGGGAGGCGGCGCAGCGCTCGTTGCCGTAGGGGCTGAGGATCGCGACGCGCGGACCGGAGAAGCCGTCGTCGCGGAGCTCGGTGAGGACGGCGCGGAGTTGTTCGAGCTGCTCGAGCTCGCTGCCGTACCAGCGCAACTGGGGCTCGACCGCGTCGTCCGGACGGCGTACGCGCCGGTAGCCGGGCGAGACGTGGCCGCCGGCGCATGCCAGCCCGGCCACCCGCGGGGTGTTGCGGCAGTTGATGCGCAGCTCGCAGCGGCTGGCGGAGACCGGCGCCGCGCCGGCCGCGTGTGCGTCCGCCGGCGGGTCGAGGAACTCGTCCACCGTGAGCGCACCGGCGTCGTAGATGCGCTGCCAGGTGAAGTCGCCGAAGAAGCGCCAGTGCCCACCCTCGAGGCCGCCGCGCAGGCTCAGGTCGAGCGCGTCGAGGTAGCTCCGGCGGAGCACGTCCTGAGCCTCGTCGAGGACGATCTCGTCGTACTGGCCGCGGTCACCCTCGCGCTCGAGCAGCGCCTCGATGGCCAGCGCCGGCAGTTCGTCCTGCCAGAACTCGGTGCGGCAGCGCTGCTCGCGCGAGGGCAAGATCCCGGCCAGCAGGCGCAGGTGCTCGTGCAGGGTGCGCGCGGTGACGCCGCGCCCCATCCCTTCGGTCTCCTCCTGCAGCCAGCGTCCGAGCGGACGGTTGAAACACAGGAGCAGGACGCGGCGGCCGCGCGAGACGGCGCGGCGCGCGGCCTCGATGGCCAGCAGGGTCTTGCCGGTGCCGGCCGGCCCGTCGAAGACGATGCGCGGGTTGGTGTCGATGGTGTCCAGCGCCTCGAACTGCTCCTCCGTGTAGTGGCGGACCTCCTCGTCCAGCCGCAGCAGGCGCGACTTGGGACTCTCGAAGAAGTCGAAGTCGGGGCGCAGCAGGTCGACCAGCGCGTCGCACTGGTGCGAGGTCGGCTCACCCTTCTCGGGGTGGAGCCAACCGGCGTGATGCTCGAGGAGATGCTTGCGCGCCTGGTTGAGCACGCCCTCGATGAGCCGCGCGATGGGCTGCGCCTGCAGCGCGCGGCGGTCGATGACCTGCCAGGTGTGCCACTCGGGCGAGCTCTCGGTGAAGTCGATGAACGGAAAGCACACCGCCGACCAGAACGGAACGCCGGCCAGCTCGGGGTGCTGTGCGGCAAGCCGCTGGCGCAGGCTGTGCATGGCGTCGGCGGCCTGACGGAACGGGCCGCGGTGGTCGGGCTCGGCGCTGCGCCCGTAGTACCAGTCGCCGCCGTGGCGACCGAGCTCGTGACAGCCTTTGACCTCCACGACGAGTACGCCCTTGCCGGGCACGACGCAGAGGAAGTCGATCTCGCCGGCGAGCTGCCGCCGGTGGTCGGCGATGTCGAAGGAGTGGAGGACCGTCCAGCCGGAGGTGTCGGAGTCGCAGGCGGCGCCCGAGGCGGCCCGGCCGCTGGCGGCAGCGCCCGCCGGTCCCTTGCGCAGCCGGCCGCCCGAGGCGAGCGCCTCGAAGACGGCGCGCTCGCCACCGCTCTGTGTGGTCTCGCTGATGGTCGGAGGGATGAGGCGCATCGTCACCTGAGTCGGCCCGGACGGTCAAGCCATCCTAACCCCAACGAAGGATACCTCGGCGGCGCGCGTCTCCGGTGACCCGCCCGTCAACGCCCGCCGCCGGCGTCGGCTCGGCGCCATGACATACTTCTCGCGAGCTCCTGTGCCCCGTCGGGGTCAGGACCGCAAGGAGGCGCGGAGTCACCATGGGCTGGTTCAGTTCGGACAGGGAGAAGTACGACACGCTCGCGACGGCGTGGGTCCTGCCTGAGCCGAAACGCTGCGTCCAGTGCGGCGTCTGCTCGTTCAACTGCCCCATGGCGATCGACGTGCGGCGGCACGTGTGGCTGCGCGAGCCCGGTCGTCGACAGCCGCTGCCTGACCTGCGGTGAGTGCGTGAAGCGTTGCCCGCGCGGCCTGCTCCGCTTCGAACCGATCGCGGACACCGCGTCGGCGGGCCGCGCCGAAGGAAGCGCGCTGACATGGCCCGGCGCCACCTTCTGATCGGCATCGGACCGGGGGCCATCGCTGCAGCCGAGGCGATCCGCGGCGCGGACGCCGGCGCCGAGATCGTCGTCGTCGGCGCCGACCCGCACGGCTACTACTCACGGCCCGGCCTCGCCTACTACCTGGCCAAGGAGTCCCGGAGAAGTGGCTCCGGCCGTTCACGGCCGCCGAGTTCGCCCGCCTCGGCCTCACGATCATCGACGAGCGCGTCGGCGCCATCGACCCCGGCGGCCACCGGGTGACCCTCGAGAGCGGCCGCGAGCTCGAGCTACGACCGCCTGCTGATCGCCACCGGCTCCACGGCGATCCCCGCCAAGGTGCCCGGCGCCGAGCTGGACGGCGTGGTCAAGCTGGACGACCTCGACGACGCCCGCGACATCATCCGCAGGAGCCGCGCCGCCAAGGCTGCGGTCGTCGTCGGAGGCGGCATCACGGCTCTCGAGATCGTGGAGGGCCTGCACGCGCACGGCGTGCACGTGGACTACTTCATGCGCCAGGACCGCTACTGGAGCAACGTGCTGTCGGAGACCGAGTCGCAGCGTCGTCGAGCAAGGAGCTGCGCGGCGACGGCGTGCGGTCCACAACTTCACGGAGCTCGCCGGCATCCTCGGCCGCGACGGCCGCGTGGTCGCCGTCGAGACCGGCGACGGCAAGCGGATCCCCTGCGACCTCGTGGCCGTCGCGATCGGCGTACGGCCGCGCATCGAGCTCGCGCAGGCGGCCGGGCTCGACTGCGCGCGCGGCATCCTGGTCGACGAGTACCTGCGCTCGAGCGACGAGGACGTCTACGCGGCCGGCGACGTGGCGGAGGCCGCGAGCCCCGTCACCGGCCGCCGCACGATGGAGGTGCTGTGGAACTCGGCGGTGCTCAAGGGCCGCATCGCCGGCCTCAACATGGCCACGCGAGCCGCACGTACGTCTACGAGACCGGCGTGCCCCTCAACGTCACGAGGCTGGCCGGCCTGCACACGACCATCATCGGCACCGTCGGCAGCGGCAAGGACGCCGACCTCGAGGGCCTGTCGCGCGGCGACAGCCAGACCTGGTCCGAGCTCGGCGACGCCGTGATCGTCGAGACGCAGGACGCGCGGCGCCCGCGTACGGCTCGCCTTGGGAGAGCGCTGCCTCGACGGGCGCGGTCGTCATGGGCGACCAGGCACTTTCGTTCCCGCTGCAGGAGCTCATCGAGGCGCGCGCCGACGTGGGCGCCATCAGCGTCCGGCCTGAAGACGGCCGGGGCCGCGATCGCCGAGCTCGTCGAGGGCTTCTGGCGCGAGTGGAAGGAACAGCTTGCCTAGGCGGGCCCCCGAATTCTCAGCCGAGCCGTCCGCTCGGGCACGGCGCCGCGCCGCGCGGCGTGTCCACCGCGCCGGCGCCCGCGAGCGGCTCGGGGCGCTCGGGCACCTGCCGGAGCTCGGTACGCGCTCGTCGCGATCGTCGCGGTCACGGCGCTCTACGGCGTCGCCTACTCGCAGGCGAGCGCGTTCCCCAGCGCGTCGAGCCTCGTCGGCCACGGCATCGGCATCGCCGGCTTCATCCTCATGCTGATGACCGCGACCCTGTACTCGCTGCGCAAGCTGCGCACCGACGCGCGCTGGGGGAGCACGGCCGTCTGGCTGAAGTTCCACATGGTCACCGGCCTCGTGGGGCCGTACATGGTGCTGCTGCACACGGCCATGAAGTTCAACGGGCTCGCCGGGCTGGCGATGCTGCTGACGGTCGTCGTCGTCATCAGCGGGCTCGTGGGCCGCTACCTCTACACGAGGGTGCCGCGGACGGTCGAGGCGGCAAGGGCGCGCGCGCCGCGCCCGGGACGGGACCGCGAGCAGTCGCTGCGACGGCGAAAGGCGCTGGCCACCTGGCACACGTTCCACGTGCCGCTCACGTGGGTGCTCTTCGTCGCCGCCTTCATCCACGTGGTGGCGGCGCTCTACTACGCGACGCTGCAGCGCTAGCGTCGAGGCAGGTGACACGACGATGAGCAGACGACCCAGGCTTCTTCTCCCCCATCGGGATCGCCGTGGCCGTCGTGCTCGTGCGGTGGTCGTGGGCGCCGTCACGCTCGTCGCTCGGCCCGTTCCTGTTCAGCCCCGGATCGCTGAACTCGCAGGCGAAGGCCGCTCCCCTGGGCGGCGTCACGAACCACGCCGCAGCTCGGCAACCACTGCGGCGCCTGCCACACGGCGCCCTGGAGCTCCCAGACCATGGCCGACAAGTGCGTCGCCTGCCACGCCGACGTCGGCTCGCAGATCAGCGGCAAGACCGGGCTGCACGGGACGCTCGCGGCGATGCGTTCGGCACCTTGCGGCGGCTGCCACCCCGACCACAACGGGCCGAACGGCGTGCTCACCTCGCTCAACGAGGCGAGCTTCCCGCACTCGGTGACCGGCTTCGCGCTCACCGGCAAGCACGCCACGCTGCCGTGCAGCGCCTGCCACACCGGCGCGCAACTTCCAGGGCGCGCCCACCGACTGCAACTCCTGCCACGCCAAGAACGACGCCCACAACGGCTCGTTCGGGACGCAGTGCGGCGGGTGCCACAACACCTCGAGCTGGGCCGGCGCCAACTTCAACCACGACATCTTCCCGGTGGACCACGGCACCAACCAGCAGCAGTCCACGTGCCAGACGTGCCATCCCAACGGCACGACGCACCTACACCTGCTACGGCTGCCACTTCCACACGCCCCAGAACGTGCGTCGGGAGCACGAGGGACAGTCGGCGGCCGCGCTCGCCGACTGCATCAAGTGCCACGCCGGCGGCAAGGTGCCCGACTGACGGTGATCTACGACCTTGAACACCGGCAGGTGGCGCTCCTCGTGATCGACGTGCAGGGCGAGTACTTCGACGAGGACGGCCCAGCCTATGTGGAACACGGGCGCGACATCGTCGGCAACGTGAACCGACTGATGGACGCGTTCCGCACCCAGGGACTGCCGGTCGTCCTCATCAGGCACGCGCACCGCGCCGACGGTAGCGACGCCGGCCGCATGGGCGACTTCTCCGCGCCCGAAGAGGAGGACTCGTTCGTCGAGGGGACGCCACGCGTGGAGTTCATCCCCGAACTGCACGTGGAGCCGGACGACGTGGTCGTGACGAAGCGGCGCTACAGCGCCTTCTTGGGCACCGACCTCGAGGCCGTGCTGCACACCGCCCGCGTGCGGGCGGTCGTGATCTGCGGCCTCATGACGAGCTTCTGCTGCGAGACCACGGCGCGCGACGCGCACGGCCGCGACTACGAAGTGCTCTTCGCGGCCGACGCCGTCGAGGGCCCGGACCTCGAGGACGCCCAGGGCCGCGAGGTCCCGCACGACGTCGTGCTGGCGAACACGGTGACGGCGCTCGGCGCCGGGTTCGCCGAGATCGTCACCACCGACGAGGTGCTCGCCCGGCTGGGCTGACGGCCGGCGCATCGGAGCACGGGCCGGAGCATCGAGGCACAGGCCGGCGCCGCGCCGGCGCACGATCGCCCGCGTCACGCCCAGTTCGCGACCAGCAGCCCCTCGACTCTGTGGAAGTGACGCACGTCGTTGCTGACGAGCGTGGCGCCGCGGGGCGGCGTCCACGCACGCATCATCCGGCCTCGTGAGGGGCGAGACCAGAGTGACGATGTCCAAGCCACGTGGACGTTGCGACCGGTCCGTACGTGGCGGAGCACCGGCCGGGAGGTCGCTGCCGCGGCCCGGCCGGTGCTCCGTCCGAAGAGCTTGCCCTACTTCTTCTTGCTCTTCTTCTTGCTCTTCTTGTCCTTCTTCTTGTCCTTCTTCTTGGCCATGGCTCGCTCCTTACTCCGTAGTGGACGCGCGATCGTGGGACCGTCCTACCCGCCAAGGCGGAGATTCCACCCTCCGAGTCGCCGCCGGTCAGCCCCCGGCGGCCGCGAAGGTGCTCTCGCTGATCCGCCGCAGCGTCTCGCCGAGTTCCGGGTCGAACCACTCGGCCATGCCCTGGTAGCGGGCGCGGAAGTACAGGCTGCGCAGAAAGCGCTTGAGGTTCGCGCGCCGCCAGAACCACTCCTGGTACGTCGCGACCGCGTCGACGGTGGCGAAGCCGAGGATCCACGTGGCGACGCTTTGCCTGGTCAGCACGCCGCGACCGACGGCGCTGAGGGCGGCGGTCACCAGACGTTCATCCTCTTCGCCGGGGAACACCGCCCGGGCGCGGACCACCGTCTGGCGGATGACGCGCAGCGTCTCCAGCAATGCGGCCTCGCCGAGCTCTGGACACTGCGCCAGTTCGTCCAGCGCATCCGCCGCGTGCGACGTCGCGTCGGCCCATCCTTTGCCCGGGACCCACCCACGCTCGTCCCGCTCCCGCGAGAGATAGGCGACCATCGTGTGCTGGACCGCCTGGACGCGCTCGGCGCTGAGATACGGTCGCACCCGGTGCTGGTCGATGCAGATGGCCACGACCAGACTCGAGAACGCACGCATGAAGACCGAATCCGCCTCGCGCGCGCCGAGGCCCAGAGTGAGGTGCCCGGCGCCGAGCGCGATGTCCAGCAGCTCGCTCAGCTGCTCCGCGTCCAGATACCACTCCGCCCACCGGGCCAGGGTCCCGTAGATGAGACCGTCCCTGAGCTCGGCGTCGGTGGAACCCAGACAGTCCATCATCCGCACCGTCAGCGGCCACACCTCGGCCTGGTCGGCGACGCGATAGCCGTCTCGCGCGATGGCGGACAGGCGTTCCTTCAGGTCCGGGTGCACGACGGCATTCTAGACGACGCGGGGGCCTGGACGCGCGCGGCGGGGGTCTTCGGCCGCGTCCAGATCCTGGCCCTGGGCGACGCCCAGATGGACGGCCGCACGGTGGTGTACGCCGCCACCAACGGCGGCCAGGCCGGCACGGCCGGCAGCTCCGCGAGGGCGGGCAGCGCGGCGGGCCACGTGTCGGCCGGCGAGTCTCGCGCCGCGCGCGGCGCGACCACGATCACGGCCGGCATCTACCGCTACGTCGTGCTCGCGCCCAAAGCGAAGCTGAGCCTGAGCGGACTGCGGCGCGGCGCGCGCTCAGGCTGAGGAGCCGCGTCGGTCAAGGGCGTCGTCACGCCGGCCGCGCTCGCCGGCGACAAGGTGACCCTGCAGGTGCAGCGGCGGGCGCGCCAAGACGGCGACCCACCTCACCGTCACCACAAGCTGGCGGACGTTCAGGGTGAAGTAGCCCCGGGCCCACCTCGCCCATCCATTGCCGTCATCGCCTGACTGTGAAAGGCTCGGACGGGGCTGTAGGCCGTCGGAGGGGGCGCCTTCACAGATCATCGGAGGGGTCTCACCTCCCGTCGCAGGTCGCGTCACGTCCTGATGTGCGCGTTCCATCAACGGGTGAGGAGGCAGGGAAAGATGCGTAGCACAACACCCCGGGTCGTTCTACTGACGATGTGCGTGATGCTGATGCTTCTCGTGCTCGTCCCGGCGGCGTCGGCAACGCCGAAGCACCACCCATCGAATCACCACCAGTACACGTACGCTCAGCTCACGAAGACCGGCGACTGCCTGCGGCCATTCACGCTGCTGGGCTATGTCGACGGCGACAAGATGAACCTGTGCACGGTGTCGCACGGGGCCAAGGTCTACTTCGTCACGAACCCGATCAAGCGCACCTTCAGGTACGACGGAGACCTGTCCCGGAGGAGTCGCCTGGTGGGCGACTTTGTCGAGCTGTGGGACGGCAACGGGGATGCCGTCGTCGACCGTATCCTGGTGGTTCCCCGGGCGTTGAGCCATGTCTACTGGGACGCCCGCATGGCCTGGGTCCCGGGGGTCGGCGAGAACTCGGAGCCGGCCGTGGACGACGCCACCGGCGAAGCGCTGTACGGCAAGGCGTACCGGATCCCGATGGGCGAGCGTCAGCTTGCGGGCTACGGCATCGGCGACTGGAGCGGCGTCACCGACTTCTCCAATCTGCCGAACGAGACATACTGGCCGTTCATCGACTATTACCACGCCACGTCCAGCAAGCGCCTCACCATGCTGACCGGCTACAGGACGTCCCTGCAGGTCACCAGCGGGACGTGCGGCATGGCGTCGGCCCTGACCGTCCTGGACTGGTACCACCAGCGCAAGGACCTGAACGAGAAAGACCTGATCGCGCTCCGCAAGCCGAACGACAAGTGGGGCGGGTTCACCTCGCTCGCGCAGCTGACCAGCGTCTTCAAGAACCTCCAGAAGGCGGGGATCACCAAGGGCTGGAGCCTCCAGTCCAGCTACGACGACCCCAACGCCCTATTCGACTCCGCCTGGGTCCAGAAGACCCTGAAGGCGGGCCATCCCATCATGGTGGGCTTCAACAGCTGGGGCGCCCATTGGCAGGTCATCGTGGGGTACGACACCATGGGGACCGCAGGGACGAACGACGACGTGCTGATCCTGATGGACCCCTACGACAGCACGGACCAGAACAACAACGGCTACACCGTCCAGTCGTACGAGCGGCTGATCTGGGGCGTCGGCTTTGAGAACGTCGGCTCGGCGGACGCCGGCGAGTTCTGGCACACGAGCTACCTGGTGGCCGTGCCGAAGCTCCGGCACTTCTCCAGGCCCGTCATGGGCGCCGGCATCCGCGACGACAAGACCAACACCGGCGACTTCACGGACGCCAACAAGATGCCGTACGGCGACGCCGCGGCCGACCTTCAGCTCTACTACCCCGACACCCCGTGGCTGGGTGACAACGGCCTCGCCGGCGCGGCCACCGGCGGCTACGAGCGCTCGGGCGACTACGACAAGTCGCCGTACTACGACTTCTTCGACTGGTACAACGCGGAGAGCAGCGACACGCTGGTGATGCTGCACAACTTCCAGACCACGCAGCAGGTGACGGAGTGGACCTGCGGCCCCGCCTCGGCGCTGATGGTCGCGAACTGGTTCGGCAAGAAGCAGGACCGCATGACCGAGCTCGACCTGGCGCAGATGCGGCAGGGCGGCACGGAGGGCGCCACGCTCGTCAACGGAGAGCTCGAGATCTTCAAGAACCTGAACACCGAGTACGGCCAGGACTGGGTCGCCTTCAGCATGCGCGACTACACCGGCTCGGTCGGCGACCTGATCCCCGAACTGCTGGCGAAGGGCATCCCCATGCTCATCGCCTGGGACGAGTGGGGCGGCCACTGGCAGGTCATCATCGGCTACGACAACATGGGCACCGAGGCCACGCAGGACGACGTGCTGGTGCTGGCCGACGCCTACGACACGACGGACCACAACCAGGACGGCTACTTCCTCGAGTCCTACGAGCGGCTCATCTACGGGTGGACGTTCCGCATGGACGAGGACGGCGCCTTCGTCGTGGCGTATCCGCAGAGCCAGTATCCGGGCCTGGTCATCCCCGGGGTGACGCAGAACTAGAGGCGGCGGGCCGCGCAAGCAGCCCGCAAGCGAGTGGACGAACACGGGGGCCGCCCGAAGGCGGCCCCCGTGTTTCTCGTCTTGGTTCGAGTCTCAGCTACCGATGGCGGCGCTGTGGAACGCTGTTCGCGACGGCTGGACCCCTAACGCTTGACCTTGAAGCGCAGCGCGTTGCTGGCGCCGCCGCTCGTGACCACGACAACCGAGACTTTGCCGAACCTGGCCGTGGCCGGCACCTTGCAGCGGATCTTGGTGGCCGTCCAGGAGAGGTACTTCTTGCACGCCTTCGTTCCGAACTTGACGACGCCGGCGCCTTTCGAGGCGCCGAGGTTGGCGCCGCTGATGCTCACGATCGTGCCATGCCTTCCTCTCGCGGGCGAGAGCCTGGTCAGGTGCGGCCTCGCCTGCCTGGCCGTCTGCACGGCCACGTGGACCGTGGCGCCGCCCTGTGCGCCGTCCTTGTCGGTCACCTTCACCGTGATCGTCCAGGCGCCGACGGCGTTGTAGATATGCGAGAGGCTGAACGTCTTGTCGGCGTTCAGCGCGAGGTCCGCGGGGCCCGAACCGTCGCCGTAGTCGACGGTCGCGGTCCAGGCAGTGTCGGCGCCGGGATCGGTGAAGGAGCCCGAGCCGGTGAACGTGCCACCGACGGTGATCGTCTTGCCGGCGCCCGCGGTGACGGCGGGTGTGACGTTCTTGACGGACAGGGCGAACTGCGTGCTGGACGTGCCGCCCTTGCCGTCGTCGGCGCTGATGGTCACCGTCTGCGACTGGGCGGGTCCGTCGCTGGTCGCGTAGCTCCACGTCCAGGCGCCGTTGGCGTTCTCGATCACGCTGCCGACCGAGGCGCTCAGGCTGACGGCGTCGCCGTCCGGATCGCTCCAGGTGCCGGCGGCGGATGCCGTCTGCCCCTCGTTCACACCGCTGGGCGAGGTCGTCACGGCCACCGCCGGCGGATTCTCCGTCATGAAGCTGCCGGCTTTGATGAACACATCCGAGTCAAGGATCTCATCACCGGCGTCGGCGATCGCCAGCCTCATGTGGTTGGTCTGGTTCTTGACGACCGGCGCCACAAAGATGAGTGTCTTCGTCACCCCGTCGAGCTGCGTGTTCTTGGCGCCCACAGGCATCGGGTCGCCCGTGTCCCAGGTGAAATCGTTGTTGACGTACAGCTCCGGGTGGGAGTTCGGGGTGCTTCCGTATGGGTTGCCATTGTTGATCGTGTCGACCGAGACGGGGACGGCCGGATTGCCCACCGTCGCGTAGTTCACCCCGTTCACGTAGAAGGCAAAGACGTCGTTGAACTGGGAGTTGACGTACTCGTTGTACTCTTCCGAGCCGAACACGTACTGGAAGGTGACGTTGCCTGAGGTCGGCACGAAATCGAAGTCGAGTATGGCCGCGTCATACGTCTGCTCTCCCGCAAGCGCCGTCAAGTCGGTGTCGCCCAGAACGTCGTTGGCGCCCGACGTGCTGGTGTCGTTGTTCGGCCCCAGGACGCCGGACACAGAGCCGGAGCTGAGCGCGACTCCGCTGTCGAAGTCGATGATGCCGCTGCCGCCGGTGAACGTCCCCGCGGCGAGCGGAGCCCCGGTGTACACCACGTTCGAGATCGTGACACCGCCGCCGGCAAGTGCCTGTGCCAGGTCATTCGCCGTCAATGTCGATGACAGGTCCTGCGTGACGAACGGATCGGCAAGCGCGACCGGCGCGGCAAGCAGCATCGAGAGCGCCAGCAAAGCCAGCACGACCGAACAACGGCGCAACCGCCGAGCACGACCCTTGATGATTCGCATCTTCGCACCCCCATGAAGTAGCCCGCTCGCCTGAGCGGGGATTCGCGGACTGGTCGACGCACCCCCTCTCGACCTGTGGCGGCATCAGTCGCCCCGCCTGCTCGCCCAGCGGACCCGAGGGAACGATGAACAAGCGATTGTCGTGTTTCGCCTCGACCCTAGCGGCGCTGTCTGGGCGCAGGCGTCACCCGAAACGGGTGAGATGCTCGACCGCCCACCGGTGGCGTCGGTGGGTCCGCGCTCAGAGCTCATTCCCGGAAAGCAGCCCCGGCAGCTCGGGGTCGATGCCGGCAAGCCGGTGCTGCGCGTCGGCGGCGGTGCGACGGAGGACGGCGCAGAGAGCGCCGACGGCGGCGAGCGCCTGCTTGGCCTCCTGGGCCTGGGCGAAGTCGTCGCTGTGGTACGAGACGGCGAGGGAGTCGTTTAGACGGGTGGCGAGGGTGCCCGCGCCTTCGGCGAGGCGCCCCAGCTCGAGCACGAGCGCATGGAGGCGCGCGAGATCGGCCTGCGCCCGCTCGCGCGCCCATGCGGGCGCGTCCGCCTCACGGCCGCGCGCCTCCTCCGCGTCCACGTAGTGATCGACCAGCCGCGCGAGACGGCCGGCGAGCGCCTCCGGCACGCCGGCCTCCACCAGGTCCTCGGCCTCCAGCTCCCCGGCAGCCAGCTCCGGGCAGCCGGGGTTCAGGCAGATCCAACCGCAGCCGTCGTCGTCCAGCGTGCTCACGTTGGGGACCATCGGCTCGCCGCACGAGTCGCAGATGACGGCAAGGAGCTCGCCCATGAAGACCTCCCGAGGTCGCGGGTTCGGGTCAACAGGGCGAGTGTGCCACGATCAAACTAGGATCGTCGATCACACCGGCTAGGATCCGGCGCAGCGTCAGCCTCACCCACCACCCACGGTTTCATCGCGACTGGCCGCGAAGCTCGATCAGGGTTCTTGCTCCGTCCGAATCGTCAACTAGTATCTTGAATACCTGTGTGGGGGTCGACAGTGGGGAGTTCCTCATGACGCATGAACCCGAGCCTGTCCGCGCGCGCTACGGTTGGGAGAGTGACTTCCCCACCTTCTCGGCCGCCGAGCCGCGCACGGTTCGCATCTCACTGGAGGAGTTCCTGGGAGACACCGGGGACTCACAGGTTCGCGCCTGGGACGACTCCATTCCAAAGATCCAGGTTGAGACCGGCAAGGTCGTCGAAGTGGACGAGTTGGCCGAACTCTACATCGCCATCCTCGAGTACGAACTGCCGCTCGAGTCGCGCCGCCCCGATGTAGTCCTCCTGATTAACGGCGCGGTTGTCGTGCTGGAGCTGAAGGGCAAGATTGAGCCCGAGCAGGCGGACCTGGACCAGGCGGCTGCTTACGCTCGGGACCTGCGCTGCTATCACCGCCATTGCGCTGACCGAGAGGTCCATGCCGTCGTCGTCCCGACGCGAGCGCCTGGCTACATAGGCGTCCGCGACGGAGTGCATATCTGCGGCCCCGCATCTCTGCATCAGCTCATTGCGGACTTCCAGCGTCCTTGGGCGGACGGCCCGCTTACCGCAGAGCAGTTCCTCGCTCAGGATGCGTACTGCCCCCTACCCACTCTGGTGCAAGCCGCTCGCGAGCTCTTTCTCGAGGGCAAGATCCGACCGATTCATCGAGCCCGCGCGGAGACCCAGCCGGCCATTGATGAAATCGCGCACATAGCGCATGAGGCCGCCCAGACGCATACACGTCACCTTGTGCTTGTCACTGGTGTGCCGGGCTCGGGCAAGACGCTGGTAGGCCTGAGCGCCGTCCACAATCCAGCGCTGAACGACCTGGCAGTGGAACGCGCCGGGGGAAAGCCGACGGCCCCCGGCATCTTCTTGAGCGGAAACGGACCACTCGTGCAGGTACTGCAGTACGAGTTGCGCGGCGCTGGCGGAGGCGGCAAGACCTTCGTGCGTGACGTCAAGAACTACGTCAAGCAGTACCTCGGTGACGCCAAACAGGTGCCGCCGCAGCACGTCATCGTGTACGACGAGGCGCAGCGCGCGTGGGACCTCGAGCAGGTGATGAGCAAGCACAGCCTGCCGTTCCCGAAAAGCGAGCCCGAGGCGTTCGTGGACTTCGGCGAGCGTGTCCCGGGTTGGAGTGTCTTGGTCGGCCTCATTGGCTCTGGCCAAGAGATTCACGTGGGCGAGGAGGCGGGCCTCGGCCAGTGGCGCACAGCCCTTGAGAAGGCGGGCGATCCGAAGTCCTGGACGGTGCACGCGCCGCAGAATGTCCTCGACGCCTTCTTCGGTCCTGACTGGGTGAGCGGCAAGCGCCTGGCTTCAAAGACCGAGGCCAGCGCTGCTCTCGAGCTCACCGTAGAGCTCCGATTCCACTTCGCGGACGACCTCGATGACTGGGTCGAGAACTTGCTCGAGGGGGACGATCCCCACCACGGCGGGGAGTTGGCCGGAAGACTAGAGGCGGCTGGGTACCACCTGCGCATGACGCGTGATCTCGACACAGCCAAGGGATATCTTGCAGAGCGCTACGCGGAGGCGCCAGATGCTCGCTATGGATTGCTCGCCTCATCGCGCGACAAGGTCCTCGAGACCGACTGGGACGTCCCCAACGGCTGGCATGCCACGCAGCGCGTTCAGTTGGGCCCCTGGTATGGCGAGGGGGACGGCGACTCACGATCATGCCGGAGCCTGAATCAGTGCGTCACGGAGTTCGGGGCTCAGGGTCTTGAGTTGGATGCCGTGCTCCTCGCCTGGGGCACGGACTTCATCCGAGTCTCCGCTCCTGACGGGAGCGAGCACTGGTCGGACGAGTACGCAAAGCGGCACCAGCGTGGATCTCATGTGAAGGACCCGTACCGGTTGAGAGTCAACGCCTACCGTGTCCTGCTCACAAGAGGACGCGACGCGGCGGTGGTGTTCATTCCTCCGGATTCGAGACTGGACCGCACAGCCGCCTGGCTGCAGGCACACGGAGTCAAGATGCTGGGCCAGATGACGCCCATGATGGCGGCTGGAGCCGACGTTGAGCATAGGAGACCAGCGACTCCGCCGCCAACTGAGCCTGCGGTGAACGAGAGAGCTACCGCGGCCGAGCAATCGGAACACATCCTGGATGGCCTGACCTACATCTGGACTGGCAAGCGTTGGTACAGCAAGAAGACCTTCTTGACGCCGCCCACAGCCGTCCTTGCCCGCCTCAACGACCTGGTCGAGGTGCTGCACGAGGTCGTGCCAGAGCTGCCCTCACCGCGACCGGTGAAGGCCGGCGTGATCGGCGCGCCACCCGACGTCGCAGTAGGCACCGTCTTCCCAAACCGCAAAGCCGTGCGCGACGCAGGCATCCATCGCCCTCTGCAAGCAGGCATCTGCGGGACAGGAGAGACCGGAGCGGAGTCCATCGTCCTCAACGGCAGGTACGAGGACGACGTCGATACACGGGACGAGATCATCTACACGGGGCATGGAGGCAACGATCCCGCTTCGGCTCAGCAGATCGCCGATCAGACGCTCACCGGTTCGAACCTATCTCTTGTTAGAAGTTACGAATGGGAACTCCCGGTCAGAGTGGTCAGAGGGTGGCGCGAACCAGTTGGCGTAGGACCGAAGGCCGGATATCGATACGACGGTCTGTACCGCGTGGTCGAGCACTGGGAAGAGCGAGGCCGTTCTGGCTTCAAGATCTGGCGGTTCAGGCTGGTGCCGTTCGAGACCGACGAATAGCAGGACGAAGTGGACCGTCCTGGCGCGAACGTTGACCGACGCGTCCGCGAGTCGGGTCGAGGCGGGGAGCGAAGAAGCGCACGCGGTCGAGCCACGTGTAGTCCGCAGAGCCGCCCCAACCGTTTTCAGGTCGACAGTGCTCTCGCTGCACGCATGAAGCAGTCTTGTGCCCACTGGATCTGCACTCCGGAAACGGTTTCTGGGCGACAGGAGGCACTCGCGCTTGGGAGCCCCGGCCCCCAAACGACATCCCCCTCCCCCGCCCTCGGACTCCTTCGCCTTAGCGAACGACGTTCTTGACGAACACCGATGGGTCCATGGTCGAACGCGAACAACGCGAGGTCGTGAGTCGCCGGGCGAGGCCCTCCAAGGCTCCGCTCAGTCAGGACGTCATCGTCACGCCGGCCCTGGACCTGCTCTCCCAGGACGGCATGGCCGGGCTCAGCCTGCGCAAGGTGGCGGCGGCGCTCGACACCGGGGCCGCCTCTCTCTACGTCTACGTCGCCAACCTCGACGAGCTGCTCGCCCTCGTGCTCGACCGCGTGCTCGGCGAGGTCGAGCGGCCGGACGATCCGGAGGGCGACTGGCGCACCCAGCTCAAGACCGTGCTGCAATCCTATTTCCGCGTGCTCATCGCGCGTCCGGGCTTGGCCCAGGTCGCGCTCAGGACGATCCCGACGGGCTCCAACATGGTCGAACTGACGGAGGCCCTGCTGGCGTTGCTGACGCGCGGCGGCCTGGACCTTGGCCGCGCCGCGTGGGCCCTCGACCTCCTCCTGCTCCACTCTGCCGCGCTCGCCGCGGAGCAGGACAACCGGCGCTACACGGACGAGACCGCGCTGCAGCGCCTCAAGGAGGCCGCCGACTCCGTCTCGGCCGCCACGTACCCCAACATCCACGCCGCCGGCGACCAGCTCTACACCGGCACGCGCGAACGCTACGAGTGGGCGCTCGACGCCCTCATCAACGGGGTGACGGCCACGCCGCGGCCGTAGCGCAGCGGCGCACCCTCCCCCGCTCCCGGCGCGGCTCCCAGCGCCAGACCCGATCACCCAGAGGAGACCACGACTTTCTCCCACCGGTACGTCTCGAGGACGCCCCCGCTGGCGAAGTCCTTCGCCGGTACGGGCGTCAGCTCGCCGTTCTGCTTCCAGTAGAGGTAGCCCATCTCAACCCCCTGAAGCGAGGAATCAGGCCTCGGGCTTCTTCGCCTTCTTCCGTGCTGCCGGCTTCTTGGGAGCAGCGCGCTTCGCGCGCGGCTTCTGCTCGGCCGGCTCGTCCTCCCGCTCGAACGCCTTGGCGAAGGCTTCCACAAGGTTGACGGGCGGCATCAGGAAGGTGGACCAGCGCGCGAAGGCAGTGACCTGCGCAACTTGGCCGCGGAGCAGGCCGAAGAGAATCGAGGCGCCGTTGAAGGCCACGAGATTGGCGGCCTTGTCCAGGTCGTCTTCGTCCGTGACGCGGAAGAAGGCGCGTCCGGCGATCTCACCCCTGTACGGCGCGGAACTGCCTTCTGCCGGCCCGAATCGGACCCAGAGTGCCACCTGCTGCTCGAACGGATTCTCGTCGTTGCGCAGGTGCGCGGGGTCGACCTCGATGTCCCAGCTGGACTCGGGCTCGTCGTCGTCCCAGTCGTCGACGACCTCGAAGGTCAGTCGATCGACGTAGTAGGCATCAAGCTGCAGTGGCATTGACGCGCTCCGTCACGAGATGAAGGTGACCACGGGACTTGAGGGTGCGCCAGGAGGCGTCGTAGTGAGCCGTGGCCTCCGATCGACACGGAACCCGGACGTCCCTATAGAGCTCTCCACCCTCGAGAACATCCGCCAGGTCCGGCATTGCCCGAAGAAGACGCATGAGCCGGTCCGCCGTCGCACTCTGGAAGACCGTCCCCTTCTCCCACCTCACGACGGTCTTGGCGCCGACGCCGAGGAGATGCTCCAAACGCGTCTGGGAGATGTTGCCCAGCGCAACACGGAGGGACCTGATCTCGTCCGGCTGCAGGAAGCCCTGAGCCTGACGCGCCTGGTCGACTGCGGCCTTCTGCAATTGCGCCATCTCGTCGATTCCAAGATAGGTCTCGCCACAGCCGCTGCACAGCCCGTGAGGAATGCCGACGACCTCAACGCTCTGTCCCCGCAGCGGAACTTCCAGAGGTCCCAGGGATTCACTGATCTTGCCGCCGCATTCGGGACACTTGCTCGGATACATGTCTACTCCAGTACTCTGCAGCTAGTGGACCGTTCCGTCCCACCAGCACGACACCAACACGACCAACTGATCGCCATTGACGTAGAACTTGACGTACCACCAATCCTCGTCGGATTCACAGAAGACGCGGTACTCGTCGGCGATGCTGCCGTCCTTCAATCGAGGTGACCCGATGTACGAGCCATGCTCGGAGAGGGTGGTCAGCAACTCCGTGGTCAGGTCACGCGCATCGTAGTCGTGGTTCAAGAGGTACTTCGTGACAGTCATGTTCGACGCGAGCCGTCCCTCGAGCACCAAGGCTGCGACCTCTCCCGGGTTGTACTTGGGGCGCCCTGGCATCAGACGCCATCCCGTCGCGAAGACGGTAGCATCATGCTACCACCAATGCAATGTCGCTAGACATCCAGCCTCACGGCGTTCGCCTGGTCGGCCTGCAATGGGCCGCCCCGTGCCCGTTCTACTACTGAACGCGAGACTACCATTCGGCGAGGTTGGAAGAGAACGAACCGGGGTGGGCAATGCCGAGCAGGCCGGCAATGAATGACGGTCAGTCCGCCGCCCGGGATCCCTTGCGTCGCACGTATGATGGATGCATGAGCGGCGGAGCTTCACTGCCTGGCACCGACCCCATCCCCTGGCTTCTTGAGGGCGGCGCGGCGGAGCGCCACGCCGCCCTCACCCGCCTTCTCGGCGCCGCGCCGGATGCCCCGGAGGTGCAGGAGGCGCGGCGCGCGATCATGACGGAGGGCCCGGTGCCGCGCATCCTGGCCGCGCAGCAGGCGGACGGGCACTGGGAGGGTCCCGACCGCTTCTACGCGGCCAAGTACCGCGGCACCGTCTGGACGCTGCTCATCCTCGCCGAGCTCGGCGCCGACGGCGCGGACGCGCGGGTGCGGGCCGCCTGCGAGGCGGTCCTGCGCGATGCGCAGGACCCGGACTCAGGCGGCTTCTCCTACAAGCGCAGCAAGAAGGCCGGCGGCGGCCTCCACAGCTGCGTCATCCCGTGCCTCACCGGCAACCTGGTCTTCAGCCTCGTCCGCCTCGGCATGCTGGACGACCCGCGCGTGCAGCGGGCCGTCGACTGGATCACCACCTACCAGCGCTTCGACGACGCCGAGGGCGACGCGCCCACCGGCTGGCCCTACGACAAGCTCGAGATGTGCTGGGGCCGCCACACCTGCAGCATGGGAGCGATCAAGGCGCTCAAGGCGCTCGCGGAGGTCCCGCCCGAGCGCCGCACGCCGGCGATGCACGCCACCATCAGCGCCGGCGCCGAGTTCTTCCTGCGCCACCACGTCCACCGGCGCAGCCACGACCTCACCCGCGACGCCAAGCCCGGCTGGCGCCGCTTCGGCTTCCCGCTCATGTACCAGACGGACGCGCTCGAGATCCTGCTCGTGCTCACGCGCCTGGGCTACCGCGACGAGCGCATGCGCGAAGCGCTGGACCTCGTCGCCTCCCGCGCCGACGCCCAGGGCCGCTGGAAGCTCCAGCAGACCTTCAACGACCGCTTCGTCGTCCCCATCGAGGCCAAGGGCGAGCCCAGCCGCTGGGTGACGCTGCGGGCCCTCGAGGTGCTGCGGACGAACTGGCGCCGTTAGCTCAGCGGTCGTCGCCCTGCTGGGCGAGGAGGGCGGTCAACAGCGGCACCAGTGGCGGCAGATTGTCAGTGATGGTGCCCAGTAGAAGTTGAAGCCATCGATGTAGACCCGCGTCTGCGGGCGCGGTGACTCCACATCAACCCCCCGGATGACATTGGCCCCGAAAAAGCAGAAGCCGCCCGAGGGCGGCTTCGCGCCCCGAGCCGAAGCACGGGGACAGTGAGTCCATTATGCGCGGCGAGGCTCCAGGGTCAAGCTCTCAAGCCAAACGTCAACCAACGGTGACCCCTGCCGCGCTCTCGATCCTCGTTGAGCAGGCCCCCTTTCTGGGACGGCGTGCGATGATAGGCTGGCCGCGGCCCACGATCGTCCCTGGAGCCTTGTGAGAGAGCCTTCCCAGTCACAGCCCGCCCCTTCGCTCGCCGAAGCACTTTCGCGTGCCGGGTCCAGAGATGTAGCCGTACCCGGTCTGCGCCCGATCTTTCGCTATCCGGCCCGACTGCCCAGCAAGAGCTTCGGGGGGCTCGGCGTGCAGCTGTGCTTCAGTGACGTCCTCTTCCGCTCGGCCCCTCTCGCGCGTCAGCTCCTGGCGCTGCCGTACGAGCCCGTCTGCCGGCTGGCCGTCTCGAATGCCGCTTGGGAGGCGTTCCCCGACGGCACCACGACTCGCCGGCGCGCCTGGGCCGCGTTCGGGCAGCCGGGCGGCGCGTTCGAGGTGGCTTCTTCCAGACGCTTCCACGAGCAGGGACCGCGCGGCGCCGCGCGCTGGCAGCTCGAGGAGTCCATGCCGAGCGGCGGCGGCAGCGAGGAGTACTGCCCCGTCGCCTCGCCGGACGAGCGCGGCGGCTTTCTCGAGCTGGTCCGGCTGTTCGCCGCGACGGCGACGGAGTACGCGGCGAGGCTCTCGGAGAGCGGCACGCCCGCGGTGGCGAAGATCGTCGACGAGCGAGTCGCGGGGGCGGTCGTGCAGTGGACCCAGGCGCCCTTCGAGCTCTCCATCTCCGTCGGCGGCCGGGTCCACGGCGAGTACCTGAACGGGCTCAAGTTCTGGGCGGCGTTCTGGAGGGACGACGCGCGGCTCAGGGTCCGGCATCTGAGCAAGCCCGTGGAGCTGATCGCGCCGGCAGCCGTCGTCGCGCGCCTCGCCGAGCTGGGCGCCTACTCCCGGCAGAGTGAACTGCTCATGACGGTCGTCTGGGAGCAGTTCGAGGCGTTGCGGCGGTTGCTCTCCCGCAAGGCGGCCGCGGACTGCTGGTCGGAGTTCAATCACCATGTCCTGCCCTGAAGGTCCAGCGCCACGAGGATCATCGAGGCGGCGATGAGCGCAGGCCGGCCGAGTGCCGAACTGAGGTCGCTCGGCCCCGTGGCCTGGCTGCTCGCGGGCGGCTGTGCCAAGCTCGACCACGGACAGGCTGGGGCGTCACCTACCTGGGCTTCATCCGTGTGTGCGATGCGTTCATGGAGCGCGCCTCGCGATCTCGACAAGCCGCGTTCTTGCCTTCCGCGTCCTCAGCCCTGCTGAGGCTGCCCGCTGATGTTCACCAGCCAGGCGACGCCGAACCTGTCTATGAGCATCCCGAACGAGTCGCCCCACGGCGCCTTGGCCATGGGCATCGTCTCGGTGCCGCCCTCCTTGAGCTTGTCGTAGTAGCCGCGGAGCTCGGCCTCGTCGTCGCCGCTCAGCGAGACGCTCATGGTGTTGCCCGGCGTGTACTCCATGGCGTTGGGAGTGTCGGCGCCCATGAGGACCATGCCGTTGGGCGCCTCAAGCACGCCGTGCATGATCTTGTCGGCCTCGGCGGGGTCCTGGGAGACGTTGAACTCCTTGAACGTGGTCGTCTCGAGCTTGCCGCCGAACACGCCCTGGTAGAACTCCATCGCCTCGCGGGCGTTGTCGCGGAAGCTGAGATACGGGTTGAGCCTGGATGGCATGTCGTCCCTCCGGATCGTGGTGCCGTGTGCTCCGTGTGTTCCCGGAGGGGCGGGCCGCAGTCCGGCGGAGCGTCGGGGCGGTAGCTCAGTGCTCGGCCGGGTCGGCGAACCCCAGCACGGGCTTGATGTCGAGCAGCGGCGTGCCGTCGTACATGTCCACGCCGTCCACCACAAGGACGTTGCCCTGCCGCTCGACGAGCCGCACCTCGGTGAGCCCGAGGAGGTTCGGGCGGCTCGGCGAGCGGGTGGCGAAGACGCCCCGCTGCGGGCCGAGAAACGGCGTCAGGTTCTCGGACGGCCGCGACTCGTGGAGCCAGAAGAGCAGGTAGAGCTTCTCGTGGTCCTCGATGTCCGTGAGGCCGGCGGCGAACTCCTCGAACACCTCGACGCGGCCGAGCCGCGGCGCACCCGCCCCCTCGGCCGCCAGCGCCCGGAACTCGTCCGGCGTCAGCGGCGGACCCACGTGCGGAGCCGGCGCCGGCACGCCGGTGTGGATCACGCCGATGGGCCTGAGGGTGAAGCGAAAGGAGTCTGCCGCCTCGGCTTCGTCGGCCTCGGCTTCGTCGGCATTCTTGACAGGCTCGTCGGGCACGCCGACATTCTACCCGCCGCAGGGGCGCGACCGAGGCCCTGCAGGGCGATCCCGTGCCGGATCAGATCAAGGATGGAGCGCCCGACCGCAGACAGTGCACGGGTAAAGAGCGTGGCCCCGACGGGGTAATCCCCACCAGTAGCAGACCGAACAGCGGGGGATTGAGATGGACATCAACCAGAACGCGCCCGTGATCGCACACGAGCAACTGCGCATCGCCGCCGACGTCCAGACCGTCGGGGGGGTGCTCAGCGACATCCAGCAGTGGCCCAGCTGGAACAAGGCCGTGCGTTCGATGTCGGTGCACGGCCCGGTCGCGGCCGGCACGTCGTTCGACTGGAAGGCGGGGCCGGGGACGATCAAGTCGCGCATCGCCGAAGTGGATGCGCCCAACAGGATCGTCTGGACGGGAGTGACCTTCGGCATCAGAGCCGTGGACGCGTTCCGCTTCGAGGCGTCGGAGGGCGGCACCCTGGTGCGCGAGGATGAGTCCTGGGACGGCCTCCTCGCGCGGTTGTTCCGCTCGCGCATGGAGCGCACCCTGAGCTCGAGCCTGCGCGACGGCCTGCGCTCCCTGAAGGCCGAGGCGGAGCGCCGAGCCGCCGCCGCCGTGGCGGCCTGACGGCCGAAGGGGGCGGCGACAACGTCGCCGCCCCCTTCGGAAGCTGCTGGATCTCGAACTCAGCTGATCACGGGGCCGGCGTGAAGATGCCGTTCGGCACCCCGAGGCCGGTCACGTTGTCCCAACCCGGCCCGGTCGCCTGTGTCGGCGAGCCGGAGTAGTCGTCGAAGGTGCGAAGCCTGTCCGAGGTGCCTTCGCTCGCGTCGATGCCGTTCACGAAGTTGCGGCGTGCGACCGCCGTCTTCACGGACAGGATGTCGGTGAACGCACCGGCGTTGGCGTAGAAGAGCGGGTTCGCGAAGCCGAACTCCGTGTTCGCCTTGTCCTGGGCGAGCGCCATGAGGCCCGCGTAGATCGGCGAGGAGAGGCTCGTGCCGCCGATGCGGTACTCATCGTAGTAGGCGCCGTTGGGGAACGTCTGCGTCTGGCCCATGAGGAGCCCGGTCTGGGGGTCGCCCAGGGCCGCGACGTCGGGCACTCCGCGGCCACTCAGGCTCAGGTCGGCGTCCTTCTGATACCACGGCTCGGCGAACAGCGTGCTCACGCCGCCGCCGGACCCGTAGAGCCAGCCTGCAGGTGTGACGGCCAAGCTGGTCTGGTCGCAGGCGTAGTCGCTCGTGCCCCAGCCCGTCTCGAAGACGCGCGTGTTGGACGCGTCGACGGCCAGGCTGGTGCCGCCCACGGCCGTCACCCAGGGGCTCGAGGCGGGCCAGTCGGCGCTCGCGTAACCCAGGGTGGACGTCTCATCGCCGTCGTCTCCGGACGAGAAGTACACGCCGATGCCCTCGGCGGCGGCCTGGACGAGCGTCGCCTCGAAGGGCTTGATGTAGCCCTTGGGCAGCGCTTCGCCGGCCCAGCCGTAGGAGTTGGTCACGATGCTCGCCAGGTGCCGGTCCACGACGTGGTTCATCGCCGCGTCCATGTCCTGGTAGTTGTTGGGGGAGCCGACGTACACGATCTTCGCGGCCGGCGCCATGCCGTGCACGGCCTCGATGTCCAGCGTCTCCTCTCCGTACCAGCCCTGCGGGTCCTGAGCCGGATTCTGCGGGCGGCGGTACGTGCCGGGCGCCACGACCTGGACCAGTTGTGACGGCTTCATCTTCGGCAGGCCGCGGTTGAGCGACCACTGGTTCAGGTCCGGCCAGGATCGTGGGCGACGCGTAGGCGTCGATGACGGCGACGGTCTGCCCGCTGCCGTCGTAGTCGCCGGAGATGTCGTAGGCGCCCTTGATCTGGACGGGCGTGTAGCCCGTCACGGTCCAGGGCGCCTTGGCCGGGCTACTGCGATCGGTGAACCCGGCCGGATAGGCGTAAGGAGAGACGAACTCGGCCCAGTAGTCCGAGAGCGGAGGCGCGTTGCGGAAGCCGGGGCTCGGCGGAGCGTCCTTGACGATGTACGGATGCACCAGGCTGCCCGACTCGTCCACGCCGACGACTCCGGCCACGACACCGGCGAGGGACGCCGGCACGGTGAGCGCCGCCGCCGGAGCGCGGAGGACCTTGCCGTCCACCCTGTACTCGTTCAGCTGCGCGCCGAACGCCGCCTCGGCCTCAGCCACCGTGCCCTCGGCTGAGATGTAGTGACCGTTCGCCGGCGTGTACACGATGCTGAATCCCTGATCGGTGAGCCAGCCGCGCACGGCCTTGAGGTCGGCCGCCGTCGGCGAGAACCGCTGGCGGAACTGCTCGGGCGTGAGGTAGTGCCCATAGCTCGCGCTCGCCGGGTCCGACACGGCCTTCGCGAGCGCCTCGGCGCCGGCCACGTTGCGCCAGTTGAGGTAGACCCTGAAGCCGAGTTGCTGCGTGTTGCTCGTCGTCGCCTTGAGATTGGCGGCCTTGGCCCACGCCGGCACACTGCCGGCAAGCTTGGCCTTCGACGACGCGCCGGCGACACCCGCCAGCGCAAGGATCGTGACGGCGACGACCACCATCACGACAGCGAGGATGACCTTTCGGTTCATCGGAACCCCCCCTGTATCGATGCCAGATGAACCGCACCGTACAGAGGCCCCGGTACGAGGTGCAACGTTACGCAGGACGAATGGTCTGCCCGTTGTCAGTATGGGCGACGATGCCGCTTGCCGTGCTCTGCCGGCCGCCGGAGAACGCCGTTACGTCAGGCGGCCTTGCGCTTCTCGGACTCGGGCACCGCCGGGTGCCACTCGCAGACCACGTCGTCGCAGGCCGCGCCCGCGTCCTGCGCCGGCCCTTCAACCGCCGCCACTCGCCGGCGGCTGCGCCTCTCGACGGCCAGTGCCGCGCCCGCAACGAGGGCGATGGCGACCGCGCTGAGAACGGCGATCAGGGCATGCGAGCCGCCGGGCGGCGTACTGGTGATCGTCACAAAGCCGGTGCCCCGGCCGCCCTGCGCCATCATCGCTCCGGTCATCGCTGCCGCGGGTCCGGCGGCCAGCGCCAGCACCAGGAGGACCGCTGCGCCGACCAGGACGACCAGCCTCCGCGCTGTTCTTCTCATTGGTTTGCCTCCGGTGGCGGGGTCCAGCCCCCACGGGCGGACCTCGCCTCGACCACGGACGGACGCCCGTGGATTTAGTTCATAGGTGCCCACGAATGCTGCCGGCAAACGGTCGCGCGCGGCCCGCGGAGGCCGGCGGTCTCAGGCCGGCGCGGAGGCCGTCGGTCTCAGGCCGTCGGTCTCAGGCCGCCGCACCGGCGGTCTCAGGCCGCGGTCTCGCCGGCGACCTCGGCATCGCCGGCGACCTCCGCATCAGCAGCCTCCGGCAGTTCGCGCATACTGAGGAGCGGCGAGCGCAGCAGCCAGAGCACGGCGAGCGAGCCGCCGGCCGCGGCGATCCACAGCGTCTCGCGCGTGCCGATGGCGGTCGCCAGCGCGCCTCCGGCCAGCGACCCGAGCGGGCGCACCCCGTAGTTGACCACCATGTAGGCGCCGGACACGCGCGAGCGAAAGCGGTCGGGGATCACCGCCGCGAAAATCGAACCGATGCTGATGTCGAGCATCACCACACCCAGCCCCGCGCCGAACTCCGCGCCCAGCAGGCAGAGCAGCACCAGCGAGTGCGGTCCGCCGGCGAGCGGTACCAGCAGCAGCGACACCGGGAACAGCACGCAGCCCACCGCGAACACGGGCCCCACGCCGATGCGGCGGACCACGCGGCCGGTCGCTGCGGCGCCGATCACGGCTCCGACGGCGCCGGCGCCGAGCACCAGGCCGAGCGTGCCGGGGGCGACGCCCAGCGAGCGCGTGGCGTAGAGGACGAACAGCGCCAGAAACGCGTAGTCGAAGAAGTTGAGCGTGGCCGTGGCGAGCAGCGCCGGGCGGACGATGGGCGACCCGGCGATGAAGCGGGCGCCGCTCAGCAGCAGGCCGCGGCGCTCCTCCTCGCGCGGCGGCTCGACCACCTTGACCCGCCACAGGTACGCCGCCGAGACCGCGTAGGACACGGCGTCCACGGTGATCGCCAGCGGCGCCGTGAGCGCCTGCACGAGCATGCCGCCGAGGCTTGGCCCGACCACGCTCGCCATCGCGCGGCTGCCGTTGAGCAGCGACTGCGCGCCCACATAGCCGTCCCTGGGGACCAGCGCCACGAACAGGGCGCTGTCGGCGACCATGAAGAGCACACTGAGGCTGCCCACGAGGAAGGCGATGACGTACAGCACCGGCAGAGACAGGAGCCCGAGGGCGGCGGTGAGCGGGACGAGCGCCAGCAGCAGGCCTCGTCCCACGTCGGCCAGGATCATCAGCTGCCGGCGCTGGCCGTGGCGGTCCACCAGCGCCCCGGCGTGCAGCGAGAACAGCAGGTTGGGGATGAGCGCCGCGGCCGTCAGATAGCCCATCTGCGCGGCGCTCGCGTCCAGCACGAGCACGGCGACCAGCGGCAGCGCGATGAACGTCACCTGGTCGCCGATCAGCGACACCGTCTGCCCCGTCCAGAAGCGGCGGAACTGCGGATGCGCGCGGAGAAGCGCGGGAGTGAGTCGGGAGAGCGCCTTCATGATGCGAGGAACGCCTTCATGA
This sequence comes from uncultured Thermoleophilia bacterium, assembly GCA_963798285.1. Lineage (GTDB taxonomy): Bacteria > Actinomycetota > Thermoleophilia > UBA2241 > UBA2241 > CAIXSE01. Next base: position 395,779 of record CAWCSR010000003.1, read on the forward strand.
TGCGGGTAGGCCGGGCGGGCGGTGACGAGGCGGCGGTGCGCCTTCAGCCGCCGGCGGCCTCCACTGCCGACCGCCGCGGGAACGCCAGGTTCAGGATGGTGACCGGACGGGCGCCCTCCGGCCGCGAGTCGGCGCGCTCGGCCCGAGCCAGGAAGGGCTCGAACAGGCTCCAGATGGCGCGCCCCATCTCCTCCAGCTCGCCGGCGGTCAGGTACAGCGCCACGTCGTTGAGCTGGGCGGCCTCCTGCCACTCCTGCGGCTCCTCGGCCTTGCGCTCGACCCAGCCCATGACGGCCTCGAAGTGCTGCTCGACCACGACGGCCTCGAGCAGCTGCCCTGCGGCCGCGGCCTCCTGCTCGGTCAGGACGTTGGGCCAGCTCGTGAACGAGGCCGTGGCCCGCCATGGGCGCTCGCGCCCGCGGCCTCCCCCGGCCTCCTCGACGAGCCCGTACTTGGCGAGCTGGCCGAGGTGGAACGTGCAGCGCTGCGGGGTCTCCCCCAGCTCGCGGGCCGCCTGCGTAGCCGTCAGCGGCCCCTGCAGGCGCAGCAGCCCGACGAGCTTGAGGCGCGTGGGATGCGCGAGCGCGCGCAGCGCACGAGCGTCGCGCAGTTCGACGCTGCGCGACCGGCCGGCTCCTGATGTCTCGTCGTTCGCCATGTCTCACAAGATACCCTTTAAAGCTTATCTTGTAAAGACCCTCCGTTGCGCCTGCTTCAGCCGCGCGCGAGCTCCTCGCCCAGGCGCACTACCTCGCGCACGAACGTCCACCACCGCTGCACCACGGTCGCGCCCCTGCCGGCCGCCGCGCGCGGTGGCCGGCGTGCGACGGCGAGATCAAGCGTGTTTCGCCGGCATAGTTACTGGTCATACCTCACTATAGTGTAAGCTCACTATGAGAGTCCCCTGTATCGCGCCGCGAGGAGCACCCATGAACGCCACACACGCCCTGCCGGCAGACGGCGACACGAACCTCGCCTCTCCGCTCGCCGAGGCTCTCACGCGTGCCTCCTGGCGACTGCGCAGAGCCTCGGTCAAGGAGCTGGCGCCCCTGGGGCTCACCTTCGCCCAGTCGCGCGTGCTGCGGATCCTGGCGCGCCGGGACGAGCCGATGCGTATCGGCGACCTGGCGGCGCGCTTCGAGGTCGCGCCGCGCTCGGCGACCTCGATGATCGACTCGCTCGAGACGCTCGGCCTGGTGGAGCGGCGGGCCGACCCGACCGACCGCAGGTCGGTCCTCGTCGGCCTCACGCCGGACGGCCTCGCCCTCATGACGCGCATCGGCGAGGTGCGCCGCGCCAGCGCCGAGGTGCTGTTCGGACGCCTGACGGCGGCGCAGCAGGAGCAACTGCTCGAGATGCTCACCGCACTCACGGAGCCGGACGAGGGCTGCGGCGGGGCGCTCGCCGGCGACACCGGGGCAGACGCCGGGGCGCCGGCCGCCGGAGCCGTGACCTGATGGGTCCCAACGCGTTCACGGCCGCGCGCTCGCTGCGCCGCGACCAGTCGGTCACCTCGGCCAAGATCGCCAAGGGCACGGCGCGGCGCATCTTCACCTACGTGCGGCCGTACCGAAAGCTGCTGATCTTCTTCCTCGTCCTGGTCATCGTCGACGCGGTCGTCAGCGCCGCCAACCCGCTGCTGTACCGCGCCATCATCGACAAGGGCATCCTGGGCAAGGACGCGGCCCTGATCGTGTGGCTGGCCGTCCTCGTGGCCGTGCTGGCGCTCGGCGACGCCGCGCTCACCATCGCCGAGCGCTACATCAGTTCGCTGGTCGGCGAGGGCCTCGTCTACGACCTGCGCACGCAGGTGTTCGACCACGTGCAGCGCATGCCGCTGGCGTTCTTCACGCGCACGCAGACCGGCGCACTCGTGAGCCGCCTGAACAACGACGTGACCGGCGCCCAGGAGGCGTTCACCGACGTCCTCTCCACGGTGATCGGCAACCTGATCAGCGTCGGCATCGTGCTCGTGATCATGTTCTTCCTGAGCTGGCAGCTCACGCTGGTCTCGCTCATCCTCCTCCCCGTGTTCCTGCTGCCGGCGCGCTGGCTGGGGCGCAAACTCCAGGCCATCACGCGCGAGCGCTACGAGCTCCTGGGAGACATGAACACCACGATGGTGGAGCGCTTCAACGTGTCGGGAGCGCTCCTCGTCAAGCTGTTCGGGCACCCCAAGGCGGAGGACGCCGAGTTCCGCGCGCACGCGGGCCGCGTGCGCGACATCGGCGTCACCCAGTCCCTGTACGCCCGGTTCTTCTTCATCGCGCTGTTCCTCACGGCTGCCATCGCCACCGCCCTCGTCTACGGCTGGGGCGGCGTGCTCGTCGTGCACGGCGCACTCGCCCTGGGCACCGTCGTCGCCCTCACGGCGTACCTCAACCGCCTCTACGGGCCACTCACGGCGCTCTCCAACATCAACGTCGACATCATGACGGCGCTGGTCTCGTTCGAGCGCGTCTTCGAGGTGCTGGACCTGCCGCCGATGGTGGCGGAGAAGGACGACGCCAAGGCGCTGCCGCGCGGGATGGCGCGCGTGGAGTTCGACCACGTGAGCTTCACCTACCCCACAAGCGGCGAGGTCTCCCTGGCCTCGCTCGAGTCGGTGGCCGTGAAGGCCGAGGCGCCCACGGGCGAAGTGCTGCGCGACGTGAGTTTCAGCGCAGAACCCGGCCAGCTGGTGGCCCTCGTCGGGCCCTCGGGCGCCGGCAAGACGACCATGAGCCAGCTGGTGCCGCGCCTCTACGACGTCACCTCGGGCGCGGTGCGCATCAACGGGTTGGACGTGCGCGACGCCACCCTGGACTCGCTGCGCGACGTGATCGGCGTGGTCACGCAGGATGCACACATGTTCCACGACACGCTGCGCGCAAATCTGCTGTACGCAAAGCCGGACGCTACGGAGGACGACCTGCGCGAGGCGCTGCGCAGCGCGCAGGTCCTGCCGCTGATCGAGGCGCTGCCGGAGGGCCTCGACACGGTCGTCGGCGACCGCGGGTACCGGCTCTCGGGCGGCGAGAAGCAACGCGTGGCCATCGCCCGCCTGCTGCTCAAGGCGCCGGACGTGGTGGTGCTCGACGAGGCCACGGCTCACCTGGACTCGGAGTCCGAGCGCGCCGTGCAGGTGGCGCTCAAGACGGCGCTGGCCGGCCGTACGTCACTGGTGATCGCGCACCGGCTCTCGACCGTGCGCGACGCCGACCAGATCCTGGTGCTGCGCGACGGCCGCATCGCCGAGCGCGGCCGCCACGAGGAGCTGCTCGCGGCGGGCGGCCTTTACGCCGAGCTCTACCGCACGCAGTTCCGCGGCCAGGACTCGCCGCGCGACCCCGGCGCGCCCGACGACCTGGGCGCGTCCGACGAAGAAGAGGCCGTGGCCTGAAGCAGGCGCAGGCGCCGGCGCCGGCTCTTCACTCGGCCGGCGCCGGCATCACGCTCCATCCTGCCTCCGTCGTCCGAGGCGGCCGCCCACCTGCCTCAGTCGTCCGAGGCCGCCCACTCCAGCGCGGCCTTGAGCTCGTCGATCTCGAACACCTTGAGACGGCCGCCCATCAGCCAGCCGAGCGCCTTGGCCGCGTGGTCCACCCAGTCGAGGTCGGTGACCAGAGCGCAGCGCTGCCAGTCGGTCAGGTGGGCGAACCCCAGCGTCATGTCGTGCCAGCCGGCTCCGGCCGTGTAGCGGTCGAACTCGGAGCCGATCTCGAAGACGAAGCGCAGGCGGTTGCCGCCCGTCAGCGCCTCCTCGATGGCCGGCTTGAGCACGTCCTCGTAGTCCTGGGCGTCCACTTCGCCCACAGCCTCGAACGCCAGCACCCCCTCGGGGGCGCCCTCGATGAGCTGGATCATCCTCTTCCTCCTGCCTGGGAGGGACGTTCGCGCCCACTCCGCCTGGGACCGACGGTACCACGGCGCGGCCGCGGGAACTCAAAGCGATTTCGCCGCGATGTGGCGGACCTTCCCGCGCGAAAGGCCGGCTCCTGGCATCTTCAATGCCACCAGGAGCCGGTCCGTCAGCGCGATGCTCTGGCCGGCCGAGGCGGTCTGTGAGCCCGACGCTTGGGCCGGTCGAGTCGCGGGCCGACCGTTCGGACCGACCGTTCTGTCGTCAGGCCGCCTTGCGCCTCTGGTCCTCGGCCTCTTTCGATGAGCCTGTTCCGTCCCCAGGGGCTGAGCCCTCGATGGACTGCAGCCGGACGACGCCGCGCCGGCCCAGGGACAGCATCACGAACGCGGCGATGCCGGCGACGGCGATGGTCACGGCGATCGCGCCGAGCACAGAGGCCGCGCTCGGCGCCGGCAAGTTCAGGCGCAAGGGCCCGGCGCCGCGGCCGGGATGGTACGTCTGCACCGCGGTCGTCGTGGCGGTCCCGCCGCCCGGGGATGTCCCGGCGGCTTGAGCTATCGCGGCCGCCGGGCCGGCCAGCGCCAGCGCCAGCAGGAGCGTGGCGCCCAGTACGGCCACCCGCCTCCGCGTCTTGGTTGTCATCACTTCATCTCCAATGGCGGCAAGGTGCCGTCAGGCCGCCTTGCGATCCTGGTCCTCGGCGTTCGACGCTTGGGGGCTCTCGTCCGTCTCCGGCCCGCGGCCTCCCACGGGCGCGGCGCTCGCCACAGCCAGCCGTGCGCGCGAGCGGCGATCCGCCCTCAGGGTGATCCACGTGACGAGACCCATCGCGGCGATCGTGATGATCGCGGCGTAGACCTGCGACGCGCCGCTCAATCCGGACACGGGAAACACGCCGCCCCGGCCGAAGTGCATCTCGGCCACGGCGTGGCCCCGCACCAGGGCCGATGCAGTTGCTACGGAGGCGCCCAGGATCGTCAGCGCCGACGCAACGGCGACGGCGAAGGCGACGACCCGGCGCCGCATCCTTGATCTCATGACTTCACCTCCGGGCGCGCACACCGACCTTCTTGGGTGCCCGCACCCTCCTCATTGCCGCGGGGATTCCCGTCGGCTATTTCGAGTGTTCCCGGGCTCCAAACTGTTTCACAGAGGGAATACTCAGTCGTGACTTGATACAGAGGGCAAGCGCCCCCGTCGGCGCCCACTCCCGGCTCGAGCCGTAGCGTTCCTTAACCCAAGAAGGACGGGCTCAAATGAACATCCTGTTGATCGGCATCGGCGTCGCCGCGCTTGTCGTCATCGTCCTCGCGGCGCTCAGCGTCCGCATCGTACGACCGACGCACCGGGGCATCGTCGAGCGCGTCGGCAAGTACCACCATTACTGCGAACCCGGTTTCCACAGCGTGATCCCGTTTGTCGATCGCCTGTACAAGATCGACGTGCGCGAGGTCCTGGTGGAGGCGCAGCCGCAAGAGATCATCACGAACGATAACCTGAACGCAAAAGTCGACGCCCAGGTCTACCTCAAGGTCAAGGCCGACGAGGAGAACATCAAGGCGTCGCAGTACAACGTCACCAACTACCAGAACCAGGTCGTGAACCTGGCGCGCACCACGCTGCGCAACATCATCGGCACGCTGAGCCTCAAGTCGGCCAACAGCGAACGCGGCAAGATCAACACCGAACTGCGCTCGACGCTCAAGGTCGAGACGGCCAACTGGGGCATCGAGATCCTGCGCACCGAACTCAAGGAGATCGATCCGCCGCGGGACGTCCAGGAGACGATGAACAAGGTCGTCAAGGCCGAGAACGAGAAGATCGCGGCCATCGACTTCGCCACGGCGACGGAGACCCAGGCCGACGGCGCCCGGCGCGCCGAGATCAAGAAGGCCGAGGGCGTGCGGCAGGCCAAGATCCTCGCCGCCGAAGGCGAAGCGCAGGCCATCAAGCTGGTCAACGAGGCCGCGGAGCAGTACTTCGTCGGCAACGCCCAGGTGCTGCGCAAGCTCGAGACCGTCGAAAAGGCTTTCTGGCAGAACGCCAAGATCGTCGTGCCGTCGGACGGCAGCCTCGTGAACGTGATCGGCGACCTGGCCGGCGTGGCGCCGGTCCCGAACCGCACCCGCGGCGAGGCCGCCGGGCACAACGGTCACAAGAGCGACAGCGACTCGCTGGCGTCGGCCGCGTGACCTGAGCACCGGGGCCGCCGGACGCTATCGCGGGCGGAGGCTCGGAGGCCGAGGAGCGGACGGAGCCCGGAGGTCGAGGAGCGGGCTGGGGCGAGACCGGGCAAGGCCGCCTTGGCCCGCCCCTCGGCATCCGAGGAGCGGCGGCGCTCAGAGTTGCTGCAGCACCGCCTGGAGGAGCGCCGCGCCGGTGGGCTCCTCGGTCCGGACCGGGGCGGGACGCCCCCACTCCCGAGAAGATCCCTCGCCGGCTGCGCGATCCGCTGACGCGCGCAGGGGGGCGGCGCCGAAGTCGAAGAAGTCGTTGGCGCCGCCCTCGGGCGCGCGCACCGCGTCGAGCGTCGCGCGCGGCGTCGACTCGTCTGCATCAGTCCGGCCTTCGTCATCCCGGCGCGCGCTGTCTGAGCCGGCGCCGAAGGCGTCCGCATCCTCCCCGCGCCCGCCGAGCAGATCCGCGTACTCGTCGGCGCGCATCGCGTGCAGGCCTCTGTCCACGCACGCGCAGAGGTCGGCGGGCGGGGCCGGCGTGGCCACGCAGTCGTCCGCGCCGGCCCTCCAGGCCTCACCCGTATCCCGGTGGGCCGAGCCCGCCAGGACCACGAGCCACGTGTCGTGGCCGTGATGGAAGTCGCGGACCAGCCGGCACATCTCGGGGCCGTCTATCCCCGGCAGGTCCCAGTCAACGAAGGCCACTTCCGGCGGTTCGTCCTGGAGCAGCAACTCGAGCACGTCGGGCCCGTTGCCCGACGCGGTGACCTCCACCGGTTCATCCGCACCCCGCCGCACGGCGTCGGCCAGTGCGGCTTGGGCTTCGCTGCTCCTATGTGCGATGAGAAGGCGCACGGTGCTCCTTGGTCGCGCCCTTTGAAAGGGGCGAAGTGGCTTGGTCACACTCGCCGTCGTCCCCCCCGGGGTCCGCTCGCATAGGACGTTTGTTTAGGTGTGCCTGACAACCCGTGGCCTCGGCGGGCAACGGCGCGAGAGGGCCCTTCGACCGGCGTCGAGCCGCCACGAAAGGTCGGTCATGAGCGGCATGGGCGTCCGCACCCGCGACCGACCACCCTCGCACCGCGGCGGACTATCATCAACGCATGACCGGCGCTGCCAGATCCAGAGGCTCGGCTCTCGTCGCCCTGCTCGAGCTCGCCGTGCTGGGCGCCGTTCTGAGTGCCGCGCTGGCCGCCTGCGGCGGCTCCGGCGGCGCCCCGGGCGCCGCGAACACGCCGGTCTCCGCCGGCACGCCGTCGGCCGGCGCCGTCTACCGCGACCTCGCCTACGGCGCCGACTCGCCGGCCCAGAGGCTCGACCTGTACCTGCCGCCGCGCGGCGAGGCGCCGTACCCGGTCGTCATCGGCATCCACGGCGGCGGGTTCATGAGCGGCAGCAAGACGGACGGGCAGATCGCGCCGGTGCTGGAGGCGCTCAAGCGCGGCTACGCCGTGGTCGGCCTCGACTACCGGCTGAGCCCGGCGGCGCGCTTCCCGGCGGCCATCAACGACGTCAAGGCCGCCGTCCGCTGGCTGCGCGCGCACGCAGACGAGTACCGGCTCGACGGCACGCGCATCGCCGTCTGGGGCGACTCCGCCGGCGGCAATCTGGCGGCGCTCGCCGGCACGTCCGGCGGCGTCACCGCGCTCGCCGGCCCTCATCCGGCCGACGCCGGCCGGTCCGACAGGGTCCAGGCCGTGGTCGACTGGTTCGGGCCGGTCTCGTTCCTCCGTACCGACCAGGACTTCCGCGCCGCCGGCTTCAGCCGGGCGAGCGTCGACGCGCCGAGCTCATTCATCTCGCAGTACCTCGGCGCGCCGCCGACCCAGGCGCCGGCCAAGGTCAGGGCGGCCGACCCCATCACCTACATCTCGCCCGGCGACCCGCCGATCCTCATCGAGCACGGCACCGCCGACTGCACCGTCCCGGTGGGACAGTCGGTGCGGCTCGCCGGGGCGTACGCGGCGGGGGTGGGCGCCGGCGCCGTGACCCTGCACCTCCTCAAGGGCGCCGGCCACGTAGACGCTGCGTTCTACACCAAGGCCCACGTGAACCACGTGCTCGACTGGCTGGACGCGCAGCTCAAGTAGGCGCCGGGGGAGGGCGGAGAGGCGGCCAGACGGCGGCGGACCGGCGGCCGGATGGCGGCGGACCGGCGGCCGAATGGCGGCGGACCGGCCGGCTCCGAACTGCATCGCCGGGGCGCCCCGCGCCGGTGATACGATGACCGGGCATCCACGGCCGAGGGGGACGTCGATGTCGAGCTCATCTGGCCCGGCGATCCAGCAGGATTCTCAGGCGGCGACCAGGCGGTCCCGTGTGCCCCGGGCGCCGTGGACGGAGCTCGAGCAGACCATCCCCGGCTTCCGCCCTCTCGGTTCCCGCCTCCGGCCGCCCAGATCCGCCCTGCCGGTGGTGGCGCGCGATGTGCTGGTCGGCTCACTGCTCGCGGAGCGGCGGCCGCTGGTCCTCATCACGGCCGCGGCGGGATACGGCAAGACGATCACGCTCGCCCAGTGGGCCGCGGCCGACCCGCGGCCCTCAGCGTGGCTGCAGCTCGACGCGGCCGACAACGACCCGGTCGTCTTTCTCACCTACCTTTCGCTCGCGCTCGGCAACGTCGCGCCCCTCGACACGGGTGTCCTCGAGCTGCTGTGGCGGCGCGCCCCGCGCGTCGACGAGCTGATCCTGCCCGCCATCGCCGCGGCCGTCAGTGACGCGAGCCCGTTCTTCCTCGTGCTCGACGACGGCCACCTGGTGGAGAACGAGGCCAGCTGGCGACTGCTGGCCACCTTGCTCGACCAGCTTCCGGACGGCGCCCAGCTGTGCATCGGTGCGCGGACCGACCCGCCGTTGCCGCTGGGCCGGCTGCGCGCGGCCGGCCGGATCGCCGAGTACGGCCCTGCCGACCTGGCCTTCGACCGGCGCGAGATCCGCGCGCTCCTGGGCCTGCACGGACAGGACCCCGGCGCCTCTGAGGTCGAGGATCTGCACGCCGTGACCGAGGGCTGGCCGGCGGGGTTGTGCCTCGGTCTGCTGGCGGGCAGGGGTCGCCCCGAGGACTCGCTTGCAGGCGTGCGCGGCGACCAGCGCGCCATCGCGGGCTATCTCACGGAGGAGGTGCTCGACCGCCAGTCCGAGGATCTGCAGCGCTTCCTCCTGCGCACGTCGATCCTCGACCGGCTCTCGCCGGATCTGTGCCGGGCCGTGACCGGTGACGACCGGGCGGGCGAACACCTGGCCACGCTGGCGCGCGACAACCTGTTCGTCACCGCGCTGGACGACCACTCCGAGTGGTACCGCTACCACCACCTGTTCGCCGACCTGCTGCTGACGCTCGAGGGGCGGCGCGCCCCGGGCGAGGTGGCGGAGCTGCACCGCAGAGCCGCGGAGTGGCATCTGGCTCAGGGGAGCCTTGATCGCGCGGTACGCCACTGGCTCGCATCGGGCGACATCGACCGGGCGGCATGGCCGGCGTTCGCGGCGTGCTTCGACCTGGTCGAACACGGCGAGACGGAGAGCGCCCGGCGGATGCTGGACTCGTTCAGCGACAGACAACTCTCGGAGCACATCGAGCTCACCATGGCGGCCGGCTGGCTCTACGGGACCGTGATCGGCGACCCGGTGAAGGGAGAGCACTGGCGACGAGCCGCCTGCTCCGCGCGCGTCGACGACCAGCCGATGCCCGAGGGCTCGGGCACCTGGCGCGGGTACCAGGCCGGCCTGCGAGCCTTTCTCGCGCCCGACGGGGTGTCGCACATGCTCGTCGACGCCGAGGTCGGCCTCGAGTGCGAGCGGCAGGCCGGGATGCCGACCTGCGAGGCTCAGCGCGTACTCGGCGTGGCGACCTACCTCAACGGACATCCCCGGCGTGCCGAGCGCTGCTTCCGGGAGGTGCTGCGAGAAAGCGACGACGCCCTGTACAAAGCCTATGCGCTGGCCTTCCTCTCACTGGTCGCGGCCGACGAGAACCGCGGCGAGGACGCAAGGGAGCTCGACGCCCGGGCGCAGGCGCTGGCGCCGGAGATGGGACTCGACCTCTCGCCGGGGATGTTCGCCGCGCTCCCGCTGCTGCTCTCCCACGTGCGCGCGCTCGCCCGTGAGAAAGACCCGCTCACGGCCACCTTCGTCGCCAGGACCGAGAGGTACCACCGCGACATGGTGCCGCAGGTGGACTGGCGTCTGCTGCTCATCGAGGTCGTACTGGGCGAGGTGCAGCTCGCCCTCAGCGCGGCCGCCGAAGCCGAGCGCTGGACGCGACGCGCCGAGGCGCTCCTCACGAAGAACGCGGACGCGGGGGTGCTCCGCAGCCGCGTCCATCGGCTCCGCGAGGCGCTCGAAGAGCGCCGCATGGCGGACCCGCTCACCGCGGCCGAGCGGCGCGTGCTCGACCTGCTGCCGACGCAGCTCACGGCCGGGCAGATGGCGACCCGGCTCTTCCTGACCGAGAACACGGTCAAGTCGCACCTCAACCACATCTACCGCAAGCTCGGCGTGACGACCCGGACCGCCGCCGTCGAAGCTGCGCGGCGGCTCGGCCTGCTCTAGACGCCCGCCCCAAACCGCCGAAGCTTCACACCTTTCGTGTGACGACCGCCCCCGCCCCAGCAGTCATGCTGCCGGAGACATCACCGAAAGAAGGGGGACTCCATGAAACGCTTCATCGCTGTTCTGCTACTGGCGGCGCTTGCGCTCGCGCTGCTCGCCACAGGTGCCGCAGCCAGTCCCGGCCGCGCCTGTACACCGACGCCGGGCACCGTCGCCACGTTCTCGCCGGGCCTGTACGGTTCGTTCGCGGAGAGCATGGCTGCCGACAGCCACGGCAACCTCTACGTCTCGCTGACGACGTACGGATACTACGACCCAGACGACGAGACGACCGCCGAGCCCAACGTCGGCGAGCTGTGGAAGATCACGCCCGGCCACGACCCCGTCCTCGTCGCCCAGCCCGAGCTCACGCCCTACGGCATGCTCGCCGGCGTCGCCGTGGATCGCGGCGACCGCGTCTATGTGGCCGCCTACGACACGACGTCGGGACCCACCCCCAACGGCGTCTATCGCCTGGAGCGGGACGGGAGCCTGGCGCAGGTCGTAGCGCTGCCGGAGGGCGCGTGGCCCAACCGCTTGGCGTTCCACGACAACCGGCTCTACATCACCGACACGGCCGTCGGCGCCATCTGGCGGGTGCGCCTCGGCTGCGGCGTGGCGTCGCCGGACAGGGCGTGGCTGGAGGACGAACTGCTGGCCCCCGGCAACCCCGAGGAGGACGAAGCCGCATTCGGCCTGGGCGTGGACGGCCTCGCGTTCCGCGGCGACGAGCTGTTCGTGGATGTCTACGACTTCGGTCGCATCGTGCGCGTCCACGTCCGAGACGACGGCTCGCACGGTAGGCCGGCCGTTGTCTGCGAGCGTGCGGAGCTCAAGACGGCCGACGGCATGGCCTTCGACCTCGCCGGCGGCCTTTGGATCACGACCGCCATGGGCACGAGGGGTGTCAGCCCGAGCGGCGCCCTGTACAGACTCGCGCCGGGTGGCAAGCTCATGAAGGTCGCCGACAACCCCGGGTGGCTCAACTACCCGACTCAGCCGGTGTTCGGGAGGACGCTGCGCACCGCGTTCACGCTCTACGTCGTGAACGGCGCTTACTTCAGCTACGAGGACGGCAGCGCGCCCGACGTCCGGGCGCTCCGCGTCGGGATCCCCGGCCTGCCGCTGTGGTGAGCGACCGGCGGATGAGGGAGGGACCATGGACCTCACGGACTGCACGGCGTTCGCGGCCGAGCACCCGATCTGCTTTCTCGCCACGGAGGACGGCGGCCGGCCGAGGGTCCGTCCGCTGCTCCTGTGGTTCGCCGACGAACGCGGCTTCTACTTCATGACGATGAGCCCCAAGGCGCTGTCGGACCAGCTGCACAACGACCCGCAGGTCGAGGTCTGCTTCTACAACAGCGCCGGCGAACTGCCGGCCGCGCGATCGATGCGCGTGACCGGCGCTGTCGAGTTCCTCGACGACGCGGAGCTGGTGCACCGGGTGAGCGAGGAGCGGGCGGCGCTCGAAGGGCTCATCGAGCGCCCGCTCGAGCCGATCGCCGAGGTGTTCCGCATCGCCTCCGGCGAGGCACGCTTCTGGACGCTGAACGACATCCTGAAGGAGCGCACGCTGGAGACGATCGCGTTCTGACGAGGGGACGACGGCGGGCGGCGGAGGCGGGCCGGGGGACAACGGAACCCGCCTCTGCTCCCGCCGGCGGGGGAACACAGGAAGCATGGCGCTCTCCCGTGAAGAAGCCTCCGCGCAAACGACCTGCAGACCGGCGAAGCCGGAACGGCGCCAAGGCGGGCGGTCGTTCCTGGTCGAGCGGCGCTCCGGCTTCGACCGGCGCCGCAACGTGTGCCGCTCGCCCGTGGCGTCGGCCCTGGAGGCGCCGCTCATCCGGCTCCGCGACGACCCCACCCTGCTTGCCGAGCTCCTGGTGCTGATCAACCTGCTGAGCGTCGTGGACCTGCTCGTCACTCTCTCGCTGCTGCGCATGGGCGCCGTCGAGGTCAATCCGATCATGGCCCGCCTGCTGGACTACGGTCCGGGGTTCGCGGCCGTCGCCAAGATCGGGATCGTTGTGGCGGCGACGCTCGGCCTGTGGTTCCTCCGCCGGCATCGCGCCGCGCTCACCACGGCCCTCGTCCTCCTCGCCGTCTACGGGTCGCTGGTGACGTTCGAGCTCGTGGGGCTCGTCTGGCTCGTGCTCTAGGCAGCCGGTGGCGGGCGCCGGGTCTGATCCGCGACAACGACCGCCGACCCGGCGTTTTGGGCCGCGGCCGACCGGCGACAACTCAAAGCGAGTGGATCTCAACAGCGCCCCGCCTTCCGCCGTCGTCAGAGCCCGCCGGCCGGACCTCCCTCCTGAGGCGCGCCGGCTCTCGGGCGTGTCTGCGCGCGATCCGCTCCTCACTCAGGCCTCCTGACACCCTCGCGAACGGCCAGAGGCAGCCAGATGCGACACGTGCAGTACAAGTGGATCGCCCTCTCCAACACGACACTGGGCACCGTCATGGCGCTGGTCAACGCCTCCAGCCTCCTGATCGCGCTCCCGGCGATCTTCCGCGGCATCCACCTGAACCCCCTCGACCCCAACAACTTCGTCTACCTGCTCTGGGTCCTGATGGGCTACGGGCTGGCGACGGCCGTGCTCGTCGTCCTCTTCGGCCGCCTCGGCGACATGTACGGGCGCGTGCGCATGTACAACGCCGGCTTCGTCGTCTTCACGCTCGCCGCCGTCGCGCTCTCGCTCACGTGGGGCTCCGGAGCTTCGGCGGCGCTGCACATCATCATCTTCCGCATGGTGCAGGCCGTCGGCGGCGCGATGCTCATGTCGAACTCGGCGGCCATCCTCACCGACGCGTTCCCCGCCGATGAGCGCGGCATGGCGCTCGGCATCAACATCGTGGCCGGCCTCTCGGGGTCGTTCATCGGCCTGATCCTCGGCGGCGTGCTCGCCGCCATCGACTGGCGCCTCGTGTTCCTGATCAACGTCCCCTTCGGCGTGATCGGCACCGTGTGGGCGTTCCTCATGCTGCGTGAGACCGGCATACGCCAGAAGGCGCGCATCGACTGGCTCGGCAACGTCACGTTCGCGGCCGGGCTGCTCATGCTGCTCGTCGGCGTCACCTACGGCATCAAACCCTACGGCTCGTCGAACATGGGCTGGGGCAGCCCGTTCGTCATGGGGATGATCGCCGGCGGCGTTGCGGCGCTGATCGCTCTTCGTGCTCATCGAGCTGCGCGTCAAGGACCCGATGTTCGAGCTGCGCCTCTTCAAGATCCGCGCCTTCGCCGCCGGGAACCTCGCCGTGCTGCTCTCGTCCATCGCCAACGGCGGCCTCCAGTTCATGCTCATCATGTGGCTGCAGGGCATCTGGCTGCCCCTGCACGGCTACCGCTACGTCGACACGCCGCTCTGGGCCGGCATCTACATGCTGCCGCTGACGGTGGGCTTCATCATCGCGGGGCCGGTCTTCGGACGCCTCTCGGACCGCTACGGCGCGCGGCCGTTCGCCACCGCCGGCATGGTGCTGGCGGCGCTCAGCTTCCTCCTGCTCATGGTGCTGCCAGCGGACTTCTGGTACCCATGGTTCGCGCTCGTCCTGCTGCTGAACGGCCTCGCCTTCGGCATGTTCGCCGCACCCAACACCGCGGCGATCATGAACAGCGTGCCGGCGCGCAACCGCGGCGTCGCCTCGGGCATGCGCGCGACCATGCAGGCAGTGGGGCTGCCGCTCTCCATCGGCATCTTCTTCTCGCTCATGGTGGTCGGGCTGACGGCCGCGGTGCCGGGCACGATGTACCGCGGCCTCACTCTCCACGCCGTGCCGGCGCAGATCGCGGCCGGGCTGTCGCACCTGCCGCCGACCGGCTACCTGTTCGCCGCCTTCCTCGGCTACAACCCGCTGCAGCAGCTGCTCGGCGCGAAGGTGCTCGCCGCCCTGCCGCACCTCGACGTCCTGGCCCTGCTCGGCAGGAAGTTCTTCCCGGCGCTCATCTCCGCGCCCTTCAGGCACGGACTCGTCGACGTGCTCCTCTTCGCCGCCGCGATGTGCCTGGTGGCCGCGCTGGCGTCGTGGCTGCGCGGCGGCAGGTTCGTGCACGATGAGGCGCACCAGCACGCCGGGCACGGCGAGGCCGCGGATCCGGCGCCGGCGAAGGCAGACGCCGGCGGGGGCGGCCCGCACGCGGCGCTCCCCGAGCCCGACGCAGCCCGCGCCCGGACCTCGCGGCCCGGAGGAGGGGGTTCCGCAGGCTCCTGAGCCGACCGGCGGACACGGGTGCGGGCCGATGAGGCGTCGCCCGCACCAGGTGGGTCCCGAACGTGCGTTCGCATCCGTCCGGCGCCGGTGCTAGCCTCGGTGCAGTCATCGAGGAGGACTCCCCCATGCTCGTGGAGCTCAACGCCGAGCAACTCGCCGCCGCCCAGCACGGTGACGGACCGCTGCTCATCGTCGCCGGCGCCGGCACCGGCAAGACGGCGACGCTCGTGCACCGCGTCGCCCACCTCATCGAGCGCGGCGCCGATCCGCGGCGCATCCTGCTGCTCACGTTCACGCGCCGCGCCGCCGGCGAGATGCTGCGCCGGGTCGAGGCGGTCCTCGCGGCACGCGGCCACAGCACCGGCGGCGCCTCCGAGCGCGTCTGGGGCGGCACGTACCACGCCACTGCCGCCCGTCTGCTCCGCATCCACGCGCGCGACATCGGCATGCAGCCCGACTTCACGATCATGGACCGCGGCGACTCCGAAGACCTCATGCACGTCTCCCGTACGCGCCTCGGCCTCGGCCGGGGCGGCGGGCGATTCCCCCAGAAGTCCACCTGCCTCGACGTCTACTCACGCTGCGTCAACGCCCAGCTGCCGCTGAGCGAGGTGCTGCACACGGCCTTCCCCTGGTGCCTGCCGGCGGAGGAGGGGCTGGCGCAGCTCTTCGCCGCCTACACCGACGCCAAGGAGGAGCAGCAGGTCCTGGACTACGACGACCTGCTGCTCTTCTGGCGCGGCCTGCTGGCGGACCCGGCCGGCGGCGCCCGTGTGCGCCAGCGCTTCGACCATGTGCTGGTGGACGAGTACCAGGACACCAACGCGCTGCAGGCCGACATCGTCAGCCTCCTTCGGCCGGACGGCACCGGCGTCACGTGCGTCGGCGACGACGCGCAGGCCATCTACGGTTTTCGCGCCGCCACGGTGCGCAACATCCTCGACTTCGAGCAGCGGTTCCCCGGCGCCCACGTCGCGACGCTCACGCAGAACTACCGCTCCACGGCGCCGATCCTCGCGGCCACCAACGCGCTCATCGCCGAGGCCGCCGAGCGGCGGGACAAAGAGCTCTGGACGGACCGGGCCGACGGCGGCCGCCCGGTCCTCGCCACCTCCCGCGACGAGGAAGAGCAGACGCAGTGGCTCTGCGAGCGCATCCTCGGCCACCGCGAGCAGGGCACGCAGCTCAAGGAGCAGGCGGTGCTCTTCCGCGCCCAGCATCACTCCATGGCGCTCGAGATGGAGCTCTCCCGGCGCAACATCCCCTTCCACAAGTACGGGGGCCTGCGCTTCGTCGAGATGGCGCACGTCAAAGACCTGGTGTCGTTCCTGCGCCTGGCCGAGAACCCCAAGGACGCCATGGCCGGCCTGCGCGTGCTCGGGTTGGTGCCCGGCATCGGGCCCAAGACGGCGGCGACGCTGCTCGAGCGCCTGGGCGCCGCCGCGGGCGCCTTCCCGGCGGCGTGGGCCGGCGCCCGCGTCCCCGAGCCTGCGCGCGCCATCTGGCCGGCCGTCGTCGAGCTCTTCACCACGCTGAGCGCCGCCGGCCCCTCAGACGTGTCCGCGCAGGTCCACGCCGTGCGCAGCGTCTACGGGCCACTGCTCGAGCGCCGCTACGACAACGTGCAGGCGCGCCTGCGCGACCTCGAGCAGATCGAGGGGCTCGCGGCGCGCTCGCAGACGCGCTCCCAGTTCCTCGCCGAACTGGTGCTCGACCCGCCGGCGTACACGCAGGAGCTCGCCGGCTCGCCGCTGCTCGACGAGGACTACCTCATCCTCAGCACCATGCACTCGGCAAAGGGCCTCGAGTTCGACGTCGTCTACGTCATCCACGCCGCCGACGGCAACATCCCGTCGGACATGGCCACCGGCAGCGCCGCCGAGATCGAGGAGGAACGGCGGCTGCTCTACGTCGCCTGCACGCGCGCCCGCGAGCAGCTCTACGTCAGCCACCCGCTGCGGTACTACACGCAGCCGTGGGCCAAGGCAGACACGCACGGGTACGCACAACGCTCGCGCTTCCTGACCACTGCGGTCGTCGCTCATTTCGAGGAGATCCAGACGGGGCCGGAGGTCACGGAGACCGACGAGAGCCCGCTCGATCGCGTCACCACTGCATCCATCCGCGCCGGCGTGCGCTCGCTGTGGCAGGCGCCGCCGGTCACCTGACGCCGCCTCCCGACCTCCCGCTGCTCCCCGTCACCGCCCTCTGGACGGTGTAACAGGTGAACGTCTCGCCGCGTCTTAAGAGCAGCGAACCGTTCCCGGCAAGGAGGTACCGATGAGACTCCTGAAGGTCCTTCTACTCTTCGTGATCGCCGGGCTGGTCGTGACCGCCGTCGCGGTAGCCGGCACTCGCACCCGGCAGCAGACGCGCGACAACGACCGGACCAACCTCCAGCACCACGTCGGTGCGAACGCCATCGACTGCGCCGGAGTCCAGTCGCGGGACCGCGGACGTCTGCAGAGCAAGACCGGAAAGGCCGCGAACGACAGCCGGCGCACCCGCGACGGCGACCGTGACACCGACCGAAACCGTGATCGTGATCGTGACCGCGTCCGCGACTGCGACGTCGCCGGCGCCCAGGCCCAGGCCAAGGAGCCGGCGCAGGCCCAAGCCCAGGCACAGGCACAGGCCCAGGCCCTAAGCCAGATCCAGACCCAGGCTCAGGAGCAGACGTGCGCGGAGGGCGGCGCCCAGGCCCAGGCGCAAGAGCAGACCCAGACAGAGGTCGGGCAGCCTGATGGCGCGGGTGGCCAGGGCGGCGATGGTGGCCACGACGGCGGCAGCCAAGGCGACGATGCTGATCAGGGCGGCAACGCTGGTCAGAGCGGAAACGCTGGTCAGGGCGGCAGTGGAGGTGGACACTGAGCTAACCGTCTCATGCGGCGCACCGTCGGTGAGCCGGCCGCCGGCCCGCCGACGGCAAGGCTCTCGAACAACCACTCACGACGAGGGTGAAAATCCAGCGTGCAGGTCCGCCCCGCCCCCCATGTTCCGTCCTGTGAGACCCCGGCCGACCGTAAGGCGACTGCCGAGTTCGAGCGCCTGTACCACGACTACCACGCCCGCATCTACAACCTGTGTGCCCGGATCATCGGCGACCGCGACTACGCCGCAGACGTGACGCAGGAGGTCTTCCTCCGTGCCTACATGCGCCTTCCCACTACGGCTGATGCCTCCGGCGCCAAGGCGTGGCTCTACAGGGTCGCGGTGAACGCCTCCTACGACCATCTCCGTCGCTGCGCCGCCCGCCCGGCCTCTTCCCTGGACTGTCTTCCCGACGCACCGTCCGGCAGGGACCCTCTCCAGGACGCCGAGCTCAGCCGAGTCGTAGAGGGCTGTCTCGCGGCCCTCACGCCCCGCTATCGCGCCGCGCTCGTGCTCAAGGACCTGCACGGGCTGAGCACGCAGGAAGTCGGCCAGGCGTTGGGGTCGACCCCCGGTGCAACACGCGTCGTCCTTCACAGAGCGCGCGCCGCCTTCCGGCGGGCGTTCAGAGAGACCGCCCCCGGCGCGGGCAGCGTCTCAGCTCTGGGGCTCGCGGCCCTGCTCCCCGAGCTCGCCGCCCCGCCGAGCCTGCAGACGCCGCCATGGACGCAGCTTGCTCAGACAGCTGCGGCCCCGGCGGGCCCGCCCGCCCCCACACCTCCTATCTCGGCTGCGTCGCAGGCGCCTCTCTCATCCGGCTCGCCGGCTGCAGCCGTCCCTGTCTCCTTGACGTCGATCGGGCCGTCCGGTCTCCTCGCCGGCTTGGGCAGCGCGGTCGGCGTCAAGTCGGCCGTCGCCGTGATCGCCGCCGTGATCGCCACGGGCGGCGGACTCGCCGTCGACCATCACTCTCACTCCAGGACTCCATCTCCCACCGCCGCGTCTGTGATCGTCACCTCGACGGCGGGAGTCGTCGCTCCCTCCGCCAACGCCCGGCAGGACGCCGCCATCTGGGATCCGACTGAACGACGGCCGGGCGCGATCGCTCCGCGCGGCGGCGAGCCGGGTCCGGCGCGGTCGGGCCCGGCCAGCGCCGCCAGCACGCACGGTGGATCGGGTCGCCAGGACAGCCCGACCTCCGCTCTGGCGGGCGCGAGCGGAGGCAGCGGGAGCGGGGGGACGAACGGCCCTTCGACGATCAAGCACGGCGACCGGGAAGGTGGGGGGAGCGGCGGCACGGTCGGGGGGGCCGGGACCGGCGGCACAGACCCGGGCGGCGGCACGGCCGGCGCCGGCACGATCGGCGGTGTCGGGGCCGGGACCGGCGGCACAGACTCGGGCGGTGCCGGGACCGGGGCCGGCGGCGCACACCCGGGCGGCGGCACGGCCTCCGCCGGCACTGACCCGGGCGGCGGCACAGTCTCCGGCGGCGACGCTGACGATGGCGGCAGCGCAGGTGGCGCCACGGGAGGCGACCAGACGGGCGGCGAGTCCCGCGACACCGGTGGCGGGACCTGACCCGGCAGCGCCGGTGAGAACCGAAGTGAGAGGGGCGGCGCCCGGCGCGGGCGCCGCCCCTCGTCATGGTAGCCGCCGGCGTGCGACCGGGTGATCCGTCGGCGTGCCGTCAAGCAAGTCACCAAACGGTGACA
Source organism: uncultured Thermoleophilia bacterium (assembly GCA_963798285.1). Lineage (GTDB taxonomy): Bacteria > Actinomycetota > Thermoleophilia > UBA2241 > UBA2241 > CAIXSE01. Next base: position 415,185 of record CAWCSR010000003.1, read on the forward strand.
AAGCGCCCTCGCGGGAGTAGAGTGCCACCTCACCCCAGAACCAGTGGGGCGTGGAGGTGGTGCCTGTGAGCATGACGGACTTGTGCTAAGGGACTCGTGGAGCCTCACGCGCGGCGGATCCGCCGCACGCCCTGGCCGTGGCCGCGCGAGCTCCACTCTGGAGGGGCCGGTGGAGTCGAGGGAACATCGCGCCGCGCAGTGCAGGTTCGGACGCAAGGCAATCGTCCGTTCGACCCCTCCGGCAGAAAGAGGGGGTATTACCGTGTCACGCAAGCACCTTTCGTGGGCGGTCGCTCTGACCGTCGTCACGTTTCTCCTCATCGCTGTCCCGGTGTTCGGCTCGGGCAAACCACCGTCGCCGGAGGCAGCCGTCAACAACCTGTCGTACCCGGCCATCGCAGTAGATGGCTTCGGCATCACGCCCGTCACGACGAGATCCTTCACGGTGCCGTATACCGGGGACTACCCGAGACTCACGGCCGAAGAGATCGCATACCTTGAGGCCAACGGCCCGTGGTATGCGCAGAAGACCACAGGCAACGTCTGGCAGGCGCAGTACGTGAGCCAGGCCGCGGAAGACGTCACCTACATCGACTGGAGCGACAACATGGAGTCGGTGAGTCCCAAGATCCGCTCACCGTTCCGCATCGAGATGGTCCTGTTCAAGGCTCTATCCGCACCGATGACCGCCTATACGATGAACGTCCTCGAGTATCCGAGCAGCACCGACGAACTGCAGGGCACCAACGCCACGACGTACGACAGCGACTACGCCACGGTCGTCTCGTCGAAGCCGGGCCTCAAGGTCCAGTACCTCGGTACCGTCGCGCCGGCGCCGGATGCACTCACCTGGGACGCTGGCGACATGCGCTGGGAGTGGGCCGACGGCGCGTACCCGAGCCTGACCGCGGTCTCCTTCGCGCCAGAGCTCAACGTAGGCGGCAAGTACGTCTTCGGCGCGTCGTCCGGCGGCTGGAAGTCCGCCAGTCTCGGCTACTACCGCATCACCTTCTACGTGCCGAGCGGCTCCGGATTGAACCTCGCGCCCGGCACCATCGCCAACGAGTCCACCGGCTTCGCCGCGCCCACCGCGGGCGTAGCGCAGGCGGTGCTCGACTCCACCGACAACCTCACGTACATCGACGTCAAGGTGAATGCCAAGGGGGGCGGCGGCAAACCATGACGAGCACGCTGCGGTATCGCCATCGTCACAGGCTGGTCGCGCGCTGGCAGCGGGGCAGATCGGGCTAACGTCCGCCGCGACCTCCCGCCCGACTTCCGGTCTCGCGGAGGTGACGAGGACGGGGCGCCCCGGGGCGCCCCGTCCTCGCACGGCCCCCCAGCGCTGCCGGCCGGGACGGAGCCGAGAACGGCGAAGCGCAAGTGAAACAACGGGGCGCCGTTCTGCGTTAAAGAAGGAGATGGACCACCGGCGGGACCCGTGGAGAGCCACAGGTTCCGTCCGCCGCGTCGCCGGCTCTTCCCTTCCTCTCCGCTCCCGCGGAAGTCGCCGGCGGCGCATATCTTGCGTCCCGGCTCAGACCGGCGCCGGGCTCACGTCACTGTGTGGCGTGACACGTCGATGCGGTGCACCCGGTGGCCGGACACGTGTAGGTCTGCCCGCCGCTCGAGCCGTCGGACCCGCTCGAGCTGCCGGCGCTGCTCGAACTGCCGGCGCTGCTCGAACTGCCGGCGCTGCTCGAACCGCCCGAGCCGCCGTAGGGATCCGACTGGGTGGCGCCGCCAGAGTTGTGGCCGTAGCCGTTCCCGCCGCTCGATTGACTCTGCGCCGCTTGCGTGATGACCGTCTGGGCGCTGGCCGTGGACGTGCCGAACAGGCGGCCGCCGAGCTGGATCGCGGTGAACACCGCGAGGGCCGTGAACAGGGTCAGCACGAGGACTGCCGGGGTGTTCCTGAGGTGCTTCATCGTTCTCCTTCGCGGTGAAGTCAGGGTCGAGAGCGGGCGTCGGTGATCACGGGTGCGGCGGCGTACTGCTCGCCGCGAGGCGCGCGCTCGAGGCGGCGCGTCGCCGCGCGGATGGCGAGGATCGGGTCGTCGGCCGTGGTGCGCCGCGCGCGCCCCAGCTTGCCGGCCGTCCTGGCGATCCAGCGCCAGTGCAGGGCGAAGTGGACGAGCAACAGCAGCATGGTCGCGTCGGCCGACCAGCGGTGCGTGGTGACCCACAGGGCGGTCGGCGTGATCGTCAGGCCTACCGCCCTCACGACGTACTGCGAGATGAGCAGGCCGCTCAGCATGACCGTCACCGCGGCGACGAAGAGGACCGCGTCCACGACGACGTTGATCTTGGGCGTCGCACGCACGATCTCGGCGAACCGGCTCAGGATCCTCAGCGTCTGATCCCAGTTGATGATGACGTGGAAGAGCAGCGGCACGATCACGATGACCGAGAGCCACTCGTGGATCGCGATGCGCGTCCACGCCGGGTTGTAGGCGATGAAGAGCGCGCCGAACAGGGCGAGATCGAGCCAGAGGCGGGCTCGAACGGACATCGGCGCTCCTTTCGTCAGGGAGATTCCATGGCACCCGGCCACCCCGTGAGCGGCCACGACCACTGTAGGAGACTGATGTGAAGCGCAGGTTGAGCGGCGGCTACAGGTCCGTAACCGGCCGGCCGCCTGATCGCGCCTTGATTACGGACCCGTAGCCCGGGCGAAGACGCGACGCAACCTGCATCGGTCATAGTCCACCTCAGCATGCCGGCGCGTCGCCGGCGCCTGGCCTGACAGTGAGGTGCGTGATGTCCGATCCGACCAACGAGAACGCCGGCGCGACCCCGCCGGAGAACCCGCCAGCCGGCGCGGCGCCGGGGGCGCCGCAGCCGCCGGCCGAGGCCGCGCCTGCGGCGCCGCCCGGCGCGGACGTGGCCCAAACCGCCGCGGTCCCGGCAGCACACGCCGCCGCGCCGCAGGACCAGGTCGCCGCTGCGGCCGCCGCGGACCAGCCGACGGCGGAGCAGCCCGCGGTCGCCCCTTCTTATCAGCCGACCGCGGTCTACGCACCGGCGCCGGCGGCGACCGCAGCCGCCGCCGGCCCGCAGCCACCGTGGCACCGCCGCCGCTGGGCGCTCATCACCGGCGCCGTCATCGCCGCGGTGATCCTCTTCTTCGGCGGTATGGCCGTCGGCACCGCCATCGGAGACCACAGCAGCAGAGGCTTCGCCCGCGACGGTCGCGGCATGTTCCCGGGCGGCGGCCAGAGCTTCGGCCACCAGGGCTGGGGCGACAACGGCTCGGGTCAGGGCATGATGCCCGGCCAGGGCTTCGGCCAGGGCGGCAACGGCTGGGGCCGGGACGGCTACGGCCAGCAGGCTCCGGGCGCGACGCCGGCCCCCTCGACCAGCCCCCAGGCGCTCACGCAGTAACGCGGGGGCGCCGCGGCCGCCCCGCCCCTCCCCTCCGGGCGGGGGCGGCCGCGCCCCGTGCTACGATTCTGGCCATGGCTGACCGCGCCCAGACGATCCTCGTGATCGAAGACGACCCTGCGGTCGGCGAGGCCCTCGTGGAGGGCATCGGCACCGAGGGCTACCAGGTCCACTGGGAGACCACCGGCGGCGGAGGCGTCGCCTTCGCTCGCGACCACTCGCCGCAGCTCATCGTCCTCGACGTGCGCCTTCCGGACGGCAACGGCTTCGACTTCTGCCGTCAACTGCGCCAGCTCGGCCTCCGCCAGCCCATCCTCATGCTCACCGTCCAGTCGGACCAGATGGACAAGGTGCTGGGCCTCGAGATGGGCGCCGACGACTACCTCACCAAGCCCTATCACCTGCGTGAGCTCATCGCGCGCATCCGCTCGCTGCTGCGCCGCGCCTACGGGGAGTTCGCCTCCATGGAAGCGGACGTGTTGTACGCCGGCGACCTCACGATCGATCGCACGCGCGCGACCGTCACCCGCGACGGTCGCTCGCTCAACCTGACGCCCACCGAGTTCCGCCTCCTCGTGTTCCTCGCCCAGCACCCCGGCCAGGTATTCAGCCGCGGCCAGTTGATCGAGAACGTGTGGGGCAGCGACGCGGACTTCTACGACGACAAGACGGTCAGCGTCCACGTGCGTCGCCTGCGCGAGAAGATCGAGCACGAGCCGAGCAGCCCCAGCGTGATCCTCACCGTGCCCGGCATCGGGTACCGGCTGGCGACCTGAGTGCAACCATGAGGACACGCTCGCTGAGATGGCGACTCGCGCTGACCTACGCGGGCATGGCGCTGCTCACCGCGGTGATCCTCGGCGGCATCCTCCTCGGCGTGCTCGCCAACCACTACACGCGCGCTGAGGACCAGTACCTGCGCGCCAGCGCCCGACTCGTCGTGGCGGACCCGCCGCCGCTCACCACGGTCCAGGACCTCACCTCCTGGGCCCAGGCGGCGGCGCTCACCACCCAGACTCGCGTCCAGGTGTACTCGCAGAGCGGCGCGCTCATCGTCGACTCGGGGTCGCCCAACACACTGGACGCCGAGGCGTTGATCGGGCGCGGCAACGGCTACGGCCGCGACCACGACGGGCTGCCGAACCCGTTGGGCAACGGCCTGTTCGGCACGGGAGGCAGCGCCCGCTCCAGCCGCACGCTCACCATGAACATGGGCGACGGCGCCTACGTGAAGCTCTCCGAGGGGCCGGCGTCCGGCCGCGACGCCCTGGTCAGCGCGGCCGTGGCCTGGACTCTGGCGGCCGCGCTCGCCGTCGGCCTCGCGGCCCTCGCCGGCTACCTGGTCGCCTCGCGCATCGCGCGGCCGGTGGTCGCGCTCACCGAGGCCAGCGACCGCATGGCGGCCGGCGACCTCGGCGCCCGTGCCCCCGTCGCCGGCGTCGACGAGGTGGGACGCCTCGGCGAGTCCTTCAACGGCATGGCGGCGCGCGTCGAGACGACGGTGACGTCCCTGCGCCGATTCGTCGCCGACGCGGCGCACGAGATCGGCACGCCGCTCACGGCGCTGCAGGCCGATCTGGAACTCGCCGAGCGAAAGGCCGAGAACCACGACGAGCGCCGCCTCCTCAACCTGGCGCTCGTCCAGACCGGACGGCTGACGAGCCTCTCGGACAACCTCCTGCAGCTCTCGCGCCTCGAGGCCGACGAGCCGGGCGCCGAGCGGCGGACGGCGGACCTCACCGCCGTGGCCCGCGAGCTGGCCGACAGCGTAGCCTCCCGGGCCGACCAGGCCGGCGTCGAGCTCGTCGCGGACGTCGACGGCGGCTCCCTGGAGGTGCCGATAGCGCAGTCGCGCCTCCAGACCATCCTCGGCAACCTGCTGGACAACGCCGTGAAGTTCACACCCGACGGCGGCGTCGTCACGCTGACGGTGCGGCGGGAGGGCGGCCAGGCCGTCGCCACCGTGGCCGACACCGGCGTCGGCATCCCGGTCGAGGAGCAGCGCGAGATCTTTCAGCGCTTCCACCGCGCGCGCAACGTCTCCGCCTACCCGGGCAACGGCCTCGGCCTCGCGATCGTCAAGGCGGCGGTCGAGCGCGGCGGCGGGACGGTCACGTTCGCGAGCTCCGAGGCCGGCACGACCTTCCGCGTAGCCCTGCCGCTCGCTTAGGCGGGACCGCGGGCGTCGCGCAGCCGCCGCGTAAAGCCGGCGCCCGTAGCCCCGCGCACCTCGCCGGCCGGCGGCAGCAAGCCGAGGCGCATGAGTTCCATGAAGGCGCCGAGCTCCCGCTCGCGGGTGCCGCAGGCGGCCACCAGCCGGCCTTCCGCGGAGTAGAGCGCCAGGAAGTCCGCCGCCTCCGGATCGCCGGTCATGACGAGCTCGTCCCAGCCTCGCCCGCTCCCGGCGTAGCCGATCCGCAGATCGAAGTGCTCCGTCCAGAAGAACGGCACGCCGGTGAACGCCGCGCCGGCGCCCACCATGCTCCGCGCCGCCGCGCGCCCGTGCTGCTCGGCCAGCCGCCAGTGCTCGATGCGCACGTTGCGCCCTGTGTGGAGATCGGGGTACAGCGCGACGTCGCCGGCGGCCCACACCCCGGCTGCCGCCCGCAGTCCCGGGTCGACGCGCATGCCACCGTCGGCCTCGAGCGGGACGCCCTCGACGAAGCCGGTCGCCGGAGTCACACCGATGCCGACGAGCACAAGGTCGGCGTCGAGCAGTGTCCCGTCGTCCAACTCGACGCCGCGCGCCGCGCCGTCGCCGCGCACGGCCGCGACCTGCCTGCCCAGCGCGAACCGCGTGCCATGCTGCTCGTGGACCGACTGCACCACGCGGCCCGCCTGCTCTCCGAAGGCCGCGGCGAACGGGACGGTCTCCGGCGCGGTGACGGTGACGTCGAGGCCTCGGCGCCGCAGACTCGCCGCCGCTTCCATGCCGATGAAGCTGGCGCCGACGACCACGGCGCGAGCGGCGGCGTCCGCGGCGGCCGACAGAGCTTCGGCGTCCGCGCGCGACCGCAGCGTGAACACGCCGGGGAGGCCGGCGCCGGGCACGTCGAGGCGGCGCGGGACGGCGCCGCTGGCGACGAGGACGGCGTCCGGCGCCAGAACGGCGCCGTCCTCGAGCGTGATCTTCCGGGCAGGCACGTCCAGCCGCACGACGCGGGCGACCTGCCGCTCGACGTCGTGCCGCTCGTAGAACTCCGGAGGCCGCAGCGGGAGCCACTGGGGATCGAGCTCGCCGGCCAGGTAGTCCTTGCTCAGGTTGGGCCGGTCGTAGGGCCATTCGTCTTCCGGGCTGAGCAGGAGGAGGCGGCCGGCGTGGCCCAGCCGCCTCAGCTCCTCCGCGGCCGCCTGCGCGGCCGCTCCGCCGCCGACGATCGCAAGGAACCGCCGATCGGCCGGATCGCGAGCGGCCAAGCCGTCGCCCTCCGCTCGCGGCAGCTTCTCGTCGCTCACGAACACACCGCCGTCGTCCACGCGCACCGGGAATCTGGCGATGGGGTCCAGCGGCGGCGGATCGATCAAGTCGCCGCTGGTCACATCGAAGGTCCCCTTGTGCCAGGGGCAGAGAAGGCGCGGACCCGAGAGCGTGCCCTCCGGCAGCGGCCCGCCCCAGTGGGGGCACCGCGGGCTCGTCGCGAAGTACCGGCCGCCGACCCTGGCCAGCAGAAGCTTGCGATCCCCCACCACGACCGTCGCCATCTCGCCGTCGCGCAGGTCGTCCACCGACGCCACTCGCTCTTCCACGTCGCCCTCCCCTCGGTCCGTCCGGCCGCCAACGCCTCGGCCGCCCCCCGGGCGTCATCCACCCTGTATCGTTCCCCTGAAGACCCACGACCGGGGCACCCGTCGTTGCAGGCGGCGCGGTCCGGCTTCGCTCACAGGACGGACCCAGGAGGAGGCCATGAGCGGAACGCAGGTGCAACCGGCTGCGGGAGACCCGGCGTGACCGTCGCGGCCGCGTCGGGCTTCCTGACCGCCCGGAGCAGCCTCGGCGCCGACCTCTCGCTGATCGCGTCGGCGACGGTGATTGCGCTGCTCACCGCCGGGGTCGTGCTGGCACGACGGCAGCGCTACGACGCGCACCGCTGGACGCAGACCACGGCCGTGCTCCTCAACGCCGTCGTGGTCGCCAGCTGGATGGTCGTATCGCTCGTCCGGTTCATCCTGCCCGGCATCCCGGGCACCCTGAGCGAGCACGGGCACACGCTCGCCGCCGCCCACGCGGCCACCGGCGTCGTCGGCGTCGTGCTGGGCGTCTTCCTGGTCGTCCGCGCCACCCAGCTCACCAGTCGCGGTCAGAGCGTGCGTCGCTACCGGACGAGCATGCGCGTGTCGTACTTCGTCTATCTGGCCGCGTTCGCGCTCGGCGTCTCGCTATACGTGGTGACGTATGGGTGAGGCCCGGGAGGTCCTGCTCGTCTTCCCGGGCCGCCGGCGCGCTCCCGATCCCCAGGTGCCGCTGCAGCTGCTGCACGTGGCCTCCGCCCTGCGGACGGCGGGCTACCGCCCGCGCATCGCCGACCTGCGCCTCAGCGACTTCCGCACCGTGCCGCTCGGCGACCCCGTGTTCGTCGGCATCACCGCCATGAGCGGCCCGCAGATCCGCTACGGCCTCGAGTTCGCCCAGCGCGTGAGGGCGGAGCGGCCCGGCACGCCCATCGTGTGGGGGGGCGTGCACCCCACGCTCCTGCCCGAGCAGACGGCCGCGGACCGCCGCGTGGACGCCGTCGTCCGCGGCGAGGGCGAGCTCGTGGTCGGCCCGCTGGCCGATGCGCTCGCGGCCGGCGCGCCGCTGGACACGGTCGCCGGCATCACCTTCTCGGCGGGCGACGGCAACGGCTCCGGCCCGACCATTCGCTCGACCCCGGACGCGGAGCTCATCGACCTCGACACGATCCCGCTGGAGCTGCCCTACGACCTGCTGCCGCTCCCCCTCTACTCGACCCTGCAGGCCGGGCGCGTCCACCTGCAGACGAGCCGCGGCTGCCCCAGCCACTGCGCCTTCTGCTACAACACGGCGTTCAACAGGCGCCGCTGGCGGGGCAAGAGCCCGGAGCGAGTCGTCGACGAGATGGAGTGGCTGCTGCGCCGGTTCCCTCAGGCGAAGATCCTCGACCCGGTCGACGACAACTTCTTCGTCGACCGCCGGCGCGCCCAGGCAATCTGCGAGCTCATCCTCAGCCGCGGCCTCAAGTTCCGCTGGCGCGCCAACTGCCGCTTCGACTACCTGGCGAAGTACGACGGCGAGTTCCTGCGCCTCTTGGAGCGCGCCGGCTGCATGGAGCTCGACTTCGGCGGAGAGAGCGGCTCGGCACGCATGCAGGACGTGGTCCGCAAGGAGGTCTCGGCCGACGAGATCCTCACGTCCGTCGCCAACCTGCGCCGCTGGGCCCCATCCATCGATCCCTTCGTCTCCTGGCTCGGCGGCCTGCCCGGCGAGACCGGCGCGGATATGGAGATGACCATGGACCTCATGGACGCGATGGCCCGCGCCAACCCGCGCACGCAGCACTACGGGATCTTCCTGTACACGCCCTTCCCGAGCCCTCTGCTCGACGAGCTGCCGCCGGAGTTCACGCCGCCCCAGTCTCTGGAGGAGTGGGGGCGGATCGAGGTGTTCCACTTCCCGGCGCCCTGGCACACGCCGGAGTACCTGGAGAGGCTGCGCACCATCTCGGCGGTGACGCGCTGGGCGTTCTACCCGCGCTCGCGCATCGACGAGCACGGATTCGCGTTCAAGGCGGCCTACGGCACGATGTGCGCGGCGGCCAGGCTTCGCTGGCGCCGCCGCGCCTTCGGGTTCCCGGTGGAACTGCGGCTCGCGAACGCGGCGGCGCAGCGCCTCCGCGGGTTCCTGTGAGGCCGTCGTGGCGGACGGCCTGATCCTGCCGGCCGGGACGCCGTGGTCCGGCGGCGCCTGGACGTGGCTGCGCACGCCGGACCGCCGCCTCCTCGTGCTCGGCATCCTGCTGCAGGTCGGCCTGGCGCTACTGGCTTACGACAACTCGCACGACCTGCGGATCTTCCAGGCCACCGGCTACCTCGTCGGCACCGGCCACAGCCCCTACGTACCGCTCGACCTGCGCGCCGTGTTCCACGACGGGGTGTTCCAGGGACGCTACGCGATCGGCTACCCGCCGCCGTGGCCGCTGCTGCTCGGCGGCATCTACCGCGCGACCTACGCGCTCGTGCCGGACCTCCACCTGTACGCCGTCGCCATCAAGCTCCCGGCGATCGCCGCCAACGCCGGGCTGGCGTACCTCGGCGGCGCGGCGCTGCAGAACCTCGGCGCCGCGCCCGCCGTCGTCCGGCGCGCCTGGCTCGCGCTGCTCTTCAACCCCCTGCTGCTCTACGTCGGCGCCGTCTGGGGCCAGATCGACGCCATCGTCGCGCTCCTCGCGCTGGCGGCGCTCCTGCTGGTGGTCTCCGGACGGCGCGACCTCTCCGCGGTCACGCTGGCGCTGGCCGTGTGCGTCAAGCCGGCGGCCGCGCCGATGTTGCTCGCCGTCCTCCTCTACGTCGGGGCCGGCGCCGCGCCTCGCGCGCTCAGGTACGCGGCGGTTTTCGCCGCCGGCGTCTTCGTCTTCTACGTCCTCCCCTTCCTCGCCCTCGGCTGGGGCGCGACCCCGGCGCGCGCCGCGAACGCGCAGTTCTCGATGGTCGGCGCCATGTCGTTCACGGCCGTCGCCGGCCTCTGGACCGACATCGTGGCGCTGGACGGGCACTGGTGGCTGCTGGGCCTGCTCTGGGCGCCCGCACTTCTCGTCGCCACGCTGCTCGCGCGCGGCAGGGCCCGCGGGCCCGCGAGCCTCCTGGCCGTCGCCGTGGCGCTGACGCTCGTCTTCTTCCTCTTCCGCACCTGGCTGGCCGAGCCGAACGTGCTGGTGGTGCTCGCACCGGTGCTGGTGCTGACCGCGCTCGGTCGGCTCGACCGCCGGCTCTTCCTCGCTCTGTGGCTCGTCCCGCTGCTGTTCGTCGTCGCCAACGCCTCGCCGGTGCAACTGCTGTGGCAGTTCGCGCCGGGTGTCGTCGTCCAGGTCTCGGCGTTGGCCGCGCGGCACACTGAGGTGACGGTCGCCGTGCGTGCGACGCTGGTGGTAGCCTGGCAGGTCGTCGGCTGGTGGACCGTGATCGCCTGCCTGCGCAGGCCGCAGGCCGAGGCGGCGGAGACCGTTGTAGCCGCCGCCGCGACCGGCCGCACGGCCGCCGGCCCCAGGGAGGCGCTGCCGTGAGGACGGTCTTCGAGCTCGGTGGCGACCTCGCGCTGGCCGTGGCGGAGACGCCACCCGCCGCCGAGCGTCCGGACCCCGGCGCCGCCGGGCCGTACCCGACGAACGGGCTGCAGAAGGGGCTCCTGCTGCTCGACGAGGCGCAGGAGCTCAGCAGCGAGGGTGTCGGCTTTGCCGTGCCCATCCTCAAGCGTGGCCCCCGGGCGGTCTTCCCCGGCGGCGTCGAGATCACGGTCCACCCCGGGAGCCCGCAGTCGCTCACCATGACGTTCACGATGGACCGCGTGGAACGCCTGGGAGGACGACGCCGGCGCCACTTCCTCCACCGGCCGCTCGACGAGGCGCGTGAGGCGTTCGCCCTGCTCTACCGGCGCGCCCCGCCCCTCCGGCGTCCGCTCCTGGCCGGCTCCAACGGCATCCGCTGGCTGCTGCGCGTCAGGACCCGCTACGAGCAGACGACGCCCGTGGCCATCGTGCCCGTGACGTGCACGGCCGGCGAGCACCCGGGCGAAGTCCTCGTCAGCGCCGACCTGAGCCAGCTGCCGGACGCCGTGACCGAGATCATCCTCATGAACGAGCTCGGAGCCGACGCGTTCGGCCGCTACATCGACAGCGACGGCGCCGACCTGCGCGGCGCCGGGATCGGCGCGTGGAACCGGGTGCGCGCCGCTACCGGCTCGTTCGTCGCGGAGGAGAACGGCGTCTCGTTCACCCTCGAGAGTGACCCCGATCCGGACGCGCCCGCCCGCCTCTTCCGCGGCCGCGAGGTCGCCCGGGGCCGGCTGGCATGGGCCGGGTTCGGGTACTCCCTGCGGCCCGGCCCGGCGAAGTTCACGTACCGGCTGCGGATCGGCCGGAACGAAGTGTCGCCGTGAGCTCGGTGCTGCTCGTCTACCCGTTCTTCCGCCGCTCGCTCGACCGCTCCCGCTTCCGCTTCCCGCCGCTCGGACCCGCCTACGTGGCTGCGAGCGTCCGCGCCGCCGGCCACGACGTGCGCCTGCTCGACTGCACGTTCCTGAGCCGCCGGCGGGCGCGCACGCTCGCGCTCGCCGCCCGTGCGGACGTGGTCGGCATCTACTGCATGGCGACCATGCGCGACGACGCCGAGTGGCTCGCGCGACAGTTGCGCGGCCGCTGCGAGCTGCTGGTCGCCGGCGGGCCGCTGCCCACCTGCGAGCCGGAGTCGTTCCTCGCCGCGTTCGACGCGGTGGTGCGCGGCGAGGGCGAAGAGACCATGGTCGAGCTCCTCGCCGCACACGCGGCCGGCGACGACCTCGGCGCCGTGCCGGGAGTGGTCGTGGCCGGCGGCGCGGCCGCCGAGGCCGGCGCGGCCGCCGCAGGCCCGCCGCGCGCCTTCGCCGCCGATCTCGACGCCCTCCCCTTCCCCGCCCGCGACCTGCTGCCCAACGCCGCCTACATCAGCCACGGACGGCGGCGCTACGGCTACGCCGTGACCACGGTGATGAGCAGCCGCGGCTGCCCCTTCGCCTGCGAGTTCTGCAGCAACGTGGTCTTCGGCTCCTCGTACCGCGAGCGCTCGCCGCGCAGCGTCATCGACGAGGTCGAGGAGGCGCTCGCGCTGGGCTACGACCGCATCTCCTTCTCCGACGACGTCTTCACCATGCGGCCCCGGCGGGTGCTCGCCGTCTGTGACGAGATCGAGCGGCGCGGCCTGCGGTTCGACTGGGAGTGCCTCGCGCGCGTGGACGGCATCGACCGCGAGACCGCGGCGGCCATGCGCCGCGCCGGCTGCCGGACGGTCTTCTTCGGCATCGAATCAGGCAACGACGACGTCCTGCGAGTGATGCGCAAGGGGATCACGACGGCCCAGGCCCGCGCGGCCGTCTGGGCCGCCCACGACGCCGGCCTCGAGGCCGGCGCGTTCTTCATCCTCTGCTACCCCGGAGACACGGACGAGACGGTGCTCGAGACGCTGCGCTTCGCCGGCTCGCTGCCGCTCGACTACCTCGGCCTCTCGATGCCGTATCCGCTGCCGGGGACGCCCCTCGGCGAGCGCATGGCGGGCCGCGTCACGGGCGAGTCGCGGCCCGACGGCAGCCTCCTCATGAACCAGCAGCTGACCTACGAGAGCGACTTCTCGGCCGCCAAGATGCGCTTCGCGATCCTCGCCGGCAGAGGGCAGTTCGTGCTGCGGCGGCGGCTCGGGCGCTTCGGCCCCGCCGCCGCCCGGCTCACGAGGGCGCCGGCGGAAGCCCTCTTCCGGCGCCTCCGCTGACGGCTTCGTTCGGCGGCGGGTCCGCGTTCGTGGCCCGCCCCTCCGCTGACGGCTTCGTCCGGCGGCGGGTCCGCGCCCGGGGCGCCCGCCCGCCGCCTCAAGCCACGACCGGCTGCTTCGCCGCGAACGCCGTCATCGTCTCCTCGATGCGCCGCCGCAGCCAGATCTCGTCGATCTCGGAGCTGAAGACGAACGTGACCTCGTTCTCGTGCGTCCAGTCGCGGCCGGTGACGCTGCCGCCCAGCCGCTCCCACAGCCTCGAGCCCGGCAGCGGCATCGGCACGTTGAACGAGATCTCCGCCAGCGGCAGCTCGAGGGCGAACGCGAAGGTGTCCTCGATGTCGGCCGCGCTCTCACCCGGATAGCCGACGATGAAAAAAGCCGCGACCTCGATACCCGCATCGCTGTACACGTTCACCGCGCGCACGCTCTGCTCGACCGTCATCTGCTTCTGCATGAGGTCGAGGGTCGCCTGGCTGCCGGATTCCAGGCCGAGGTAGACGCGCCGGCAGCCGGACGCCCGCATCACGGCGGCGGTGACGGGGTCGATCCCGTTGGCGCGCGAGAGGCAGCTCCACGTGAGCCCGAGCGGCGTCACGCGCCGGCAGAACTCCTCGAGGTAGTCACGGTGGAGCGTGAAGGTGTCGTCGGCGATCCACAGGCCGTCGTACCCGAGCCGGACGATGTCGTCGATCTCGGCCATGACCGCGTCGAGCGGCCGGCGCCGAACTGCGTTGCCGAAGACCGGCTTGGAGCAGAACTCGCAGTCATAGGGACAGCCCAGGGTCGCGAGTAGCGTCGTGGGCCGGTAGCCGCCGGGCGCCCACTCGCGCTGGTAGGCGCGGTGGTCGAAGTCGCCGCGGTCGGGCAGCGGGTAGGCGGCGATCTCCGCCTGGGACTGGTGCACCGGTGGGCTGGCCACCAGCACGCCGTCGACGTGAGCTACGAGGCCGGCGTATCCGGCGAGCGGCAGGTCGCCGAGCGTCGCCGGCGTGACGCGCCGCTCCAGATAGTCGCGGCAGAACGCGGGGAAGCTCGTGTCGGCCTCCCCGCGGAACACGACGTCGGCGTGCGGCAGAAAGCGGTCCGGGAACACGGTCGGCAGCGGACCGCCGGCCACCAGCAGCGCGCCGGGCAGCCGTTCGCGGACCACCGCCGCGATGTCCAGGGCATTGCCGGTGAGGCTGACCATGACGGAGATGCCGACGATCGCCGGCCGCCAGGCCACGAGGTCGTCGATCAGCTCGTCGAACGAGCTGAAGGTGCCGTCGAACACGCGCGCGCCCACACCCGCCCTCTTGAGGTGGGCGCTCAGCAGTGCGGGACCGAGAGGCGGGAACAGGACCTCGGTCCTCGCCCTGGTGCGAAAGTACGGGAACACCAGGGCCACACCTCGTTGCCTCCTCAGCCACGGTGTCTCGACCATGAGCAATGCTTGCCCGCCGAGCCCGGGGCGTCAACGTTGACTGCTTCTTCGGCGACGCGACCGCAGGCTGCAGACGAGGCGCGAGGTGTGACAGTATCGCCACGATGGACGCCCGCCAGCTCATCGACAGGCGATACTCCTGCCGCACCTGTCTCGAGCGGCCGATCTCGGACGCGGACGCGAAGTCGCTCGGCGACTTCATGGCCGCCCGGACGACCGGACCGCTCGGCTCGGCCGTGCGTTTCGGCCTCGTCGCCGCCTCCCCCGACGACGAGGGCGCGCTCAAGCGCCTCGGCACCTACGGGTTCATCAAGGGCGCCAGGGCCTTCATCGTGGGCGCCGTGCGCAAGGGCCCCGGCGACCTCGAGGACTTCGGCTACCTCCTCGAGGAGGTGGTCCTGCACGCCACCGGCCTGGGGCTCGGCACCTGCTGGCTCGGCGGCACGTTCACGCGCAGCACCTTCACGGCCCGCTTCGGCGGTGTGGCGAAGGACGAGACCATCCCGGCGGTGGTCTCCGCCGGCTATCCGGGCGACGACGGCACGGAGCGCATCCGCGAGCGGGAGGAAGGCACGCGGCGCTTCCCGCCGGACGAGCTCTTCTTCTCCGATGAGTGGGCCGTGCCGCTCGGCCTCGAGCGCGGGCACGGCTACGCCGCCGCGCTCGAGGCCGTCCGCATGGCTCCGTCGGCGACCAACAAGCAGCCCTGGCGCATCGTGCGCCGCGGCGGCGACTGGCACTTCTACCTGGCGCGCTCCAAGGGCTACGGCAAGGGCAGTCCGTGGTTCAAGCTGCTGCGCATCGCCGACCTGCAGCGCGTGGACCTCGGCATCGCCATGTGCCACTTCGCGCTCGTGGCGCGCGAGTGCGGCCTCGGCGGGCGCTGGATCGTGGACGACCCGGGGCTGGCGACGCCGGCCCCGGGCATCGAGTACACGGCCACCTGGCGCGCGTAGGCGCGCTCTGAGGCCGGGCGCGCGCTCCGCGGCTACGCCGCCCGGCGCGCGCCTTCTTCCGTCACCAGCCCAAGCTGCTCGAGCAGGCTCGGCCGGTCGGCTTCCCGCGGCGTTCATCTCCCGTTCATGCACCCGCGGAGACAACGCACGCAGAAGGGTGGAGAACACCGACCGCGCCGTTTCACCGGCGCAAGAGGAGCAAGGCATGGAAGCAGAATGGGAACGCGCCGGCGAACTGCCGGCGAGTGACGCCGCAGGGTGGGAGGCGCGCGAGGGCCAGAGGGCGCGGACGCGCTCGCGGTCTTCCGCGCGTCCCGCCGGAGCGACGGCCAGGTCGAACAGGTTCCTGGCCAAGGTGCTCGGCGTCCTCGCCGCGATCGGCATGTTCATCAGCGTGGCGCTCGTCGTGCCCGTGACGTCACTGTCGTCACTCGCCGGCCCCGGCGGCTTGCTCATCGCCATCGGCCGCGTGACGGCGATGTCGGGCACGTACCTGCTGCTGATCACGTTACTGCTGATCGCGAGACTACCGGCGGTCGAACGGGCCATCGGCCAGGACCGCCTCATCAAACTGCACCGTCAACTCGGACCGGCCATCCTCGGCCTCATCAGCGTGCACGTCGTCGCCGTCGTCCTGGGCTACGCCGCCCAGGTGTCCGCCGGCCCGTGGCACGAACTCGCCATCCTGGCCACGACGTTCCCGGGCATGATGCTCGCCGTCGCCGGCCTCGGCCTGCTGTTGCTGGCCGGATTCACCTCCTACCGGTACGTGCGTCGCAAGATGAAGTACGAGACCTGGTGGGCGGTCCACCTCTACACCTACCTGGCAGTCGCGCTCTCGATCCCGCATCAGGTCCTGACCGGCGTGCCCTTCATGGGTCACCCGCTGGCGACGGCCTGGTGGCTGGGCCTGTGGTTCGCGACCGCCGGCGCCGTCATCGTCTACCGCTGGGGCCTGCCGATCGCGCGCAGCCTCCGGCACAGGGTGACGGTCCATTCGGTGGAAGAAGAAGCGCCCGGTGTGGTCTCAGTGACCATGACCGGCAGGCACCTCGAGAAGCTCGAGGCCTCCGGCGGCCAGTTCCTGCACTGGCGCTTCCTCAAGCGCGGCATGTGGTGGCAGGCGCACCCGTACTCGCTGTCGGCGGTGCCGACCACGAACCGGATGCGGATCACCGTCAAGGACCTCGGCGACCACAGCAGTTCGCTGGCGGCCATCGAGCCCGGGACGCGCGTGGCCATCGAAGGCCCCTATGGAGCCTTCACGCATCACGCGCGGCACACCGACCAGGTCGTGCTCATCGCGGCCGGCGTCGGCGTCACGCCCGTCAGGGCGCTGCTCGAGGACCTGCCGCGTCACGTCGACGTCGTCGCGATCCTGCGCGGCGCCAGCCGGCGCGACCTGGTCCTGCGCGACGAACTGGCCCACCTGGTGGGCGACCGCGGCGGGCAGCTCCACGAGGTGATCGGGCCGCGCTCGCACGCCCGTCTGGACGAGCAGGGCCTCGCCGAGCTCGTGCCGGACATCGCCGACCGGGACCTGTACGTCTGCGGTCCCAGCGGATTCATGCAGGACGTCATCGCCACAGCCGCCAATCTGGGCGTCCGCGGCGAGCGCATCCACCACGAGGACTTCGCCTTCTAGGCGTCAGCGACCAGACCCGACCACGGGAGGAGTCATGAAGCGTTCAGCCATCGTCATCGCCGCCACCGCCGCAGGTCTGGCCGCCTTGATCAGCTTCAAGCCGCACGGCGTCGCCGGCGGCGGCACCACGGCCGCCACCACCGCCGCCCTCACCACCGGCAACGCCAACGTGTCCGGCGCTCAGACAGTGACCGGCAGCGTACAGCAGCTGAGCGGCGGTCTCGGCAGCATCCAGGTCAAGGTCACCGCCGCGAACGGCAAGATCGCCAGCGTCGGTATGGCCCAGATGAACCTGCACGGGCCGCAGAGCCAGCAGATCTCGAACAGCGTCATCCCGCAGCTGGAGCAGCAGGTCATGGCCTCCAACGGCGGCCCCATCCACGGCGTCTCCGGCGCCACCTACACGAGCCGGGCCTTCGGTTCATCGCTGCAGGCCGCGCTCAGCCAACTGAAGGGAGGAGCAAATGCGCAACTGGCAGCAGCAGGTAATGGGAACGGTAGTCTCGTTCAGTCTCCGGGAGGCGGAGACGACTGACGCCGACGAGGCGCAGGCCCGGCGCGAGCGCATCGATCAAGGCGTGGAGCGCGCCCGGGCCAAGCTGCAGTGGGTGGACGACGTGTTCAGCACCTGGAAGCCGGACAGCCCGGTCAGCCGCCTCCGCCGCGGCGAGATCGAGCTGGACGAAGCCCCTCCAGAGGTGGCGGACGTGCTGGAGCTGTGCCGCCGCGCCCGGGAGGCGTCGGACGGATGGTTCGACCCGTGGGCGATGCCGGGCGGCGTCGACCCCACGGGACTCGTCAAGGGCTGGGCGGTCGAGCGTGCCCTGGACGAGCTCAAGATGGCCGGGGCGCCGGCGGCGATGATCAACGCCGGAGGCGACATCGCCGTGTTCGGACAGCCGGCGCCCGGCCAGCCCTGGCGCATCGGGATCGAGAATCCCCTCGCGATGGACCGGCTCCTGCTGACCGCCGACCTGCCGGGAGCAGGCGCCGTCGCGACCTCAGGCTCGTACCAGCGCGGCGAGCACCTGATCGACCCGCACAGCGGCCGGCCGACGACCGACCTGCTCCTGGCCACGGTCATCGGCCACGACCTGGCTTACGCCGACGCGCTCGCCACGGGCCTGTACACGTCGGGCGGCAAGATGCTCGAGCGGCTGGCCCTGCTCGCCGGCTACCACGGCTTCGTCATGGACGGCCGCGGCAACATCCACGCCTCGCGGGGCTTCCCCATCACGCTCCGTGGCGCGGAGGCGGTGTCGGCCTGAGGCCCCCGGGGGCAGCAGACGCACCGCCCGCACCGGGCCGGCCGGGCTCCGCCAGGGGGCCCGGCCGGCCCGTCTTCAAGCGGCCGGGAGCGTGAGCGTCACGCGGGTCCCGGCGGCGACCTTGCTCTCGACAGTCAGGTCGCCGCCCATCCCGCGCAGCGCCCAGTGGGCGATCGCCAGGCCGAGACCCGATCCCCCCGCCGGTGCGAGCGCGCCGCATCTCCCCGGTAGAACCGGTCGAAGACGTGCTCGAGCACCTCGGGCGACATGCCCGAGCCGTGGTCTGTCACGACCGCCTGGGCGCCGGCATCGGTGCGCCGCACGGCGACCTCCACCACGGCGCCGGACGGCGAGTACTCCACGGCGTTGCGCATCACGTTGCGCAGGGCGCGACGCACGTGCCCCTCGTCGCCGATGGCGCGAGTCTCCCCCTCGGCGTCGGCGCGCAGCCGCACCCCGCCGGTGGCGGCGAGCGCTCCGAGTTCCTCGGCCGTCCGACGCGCGAGCGCCGCCAGATCCAGCGGCTCGCGCGCCAGCGGCTCCTGGTGCGCGTCGATCCGTGACAACGTCAGCAGGTCGTCCACCATGCCCGACATCCTGTCGACCTCTTCGAGCCCGCTCACCAGCACCGGCCGAGCCGCCTGGTCGAGGTCCGGCCGCCGCAGCGCCACCTCGAACTCCGCCTTCATGATGGCCAGCGGCGTGCGCAGGTCGTGTGAGGCGTCGGCGACGAAGCGCTTCTGGGCGGTGACGTTCTCGCGGATCGGGCGCAACGTGCTGCGCGCATACAGCAGCCCCCCCACACCGACGACGATCACGATGACCGCGTCCACGGCGACCAGTTGCCAGCGCAGCGACCCGAGCGAGCGGGAGACGAACGCCTGCTCCGACTCCGTGTCCGAATAGGAGCCCGACGCGGCCGCGCGGATGTCGGCGCGCACCGTCAGGTACATGAAGACGCTCGAGACGACGACCAGAACGACGACGATGGCGGCGAAGAGCAGCGCAAGACGCCGGCGAGCGTGCGCGAAGACGTCCGGGCGGGCCGGTTCAGCCACGTGTCCGGCCCGCCTCGCCGCCCGCCTCGCCACTTGCCACGCCGCCGTCCGCCTCGCCGCCCTCCGGTCGGTCGCCGCCGGCGTCCCCGCCGCCGGTCTCGTCCGCGCGCAGCGCGTACCCCGCGCCGCGGACGGTCTCCAGCCGCACGCCGCCGCCCGGCCGGTCCAGCTTGCGCCGCAGCCGGCCGGCGTACACGTCGACGATGTTGGAGAACGAGTCGAACTCGTCGTCCCACGCGTGGTCCAGGATCCAGTCGCGGCTCAGCGCCTCGCCCTGGTGCAGCAGGAAGAGGCGCAGCAGGCTGAACTCCTTGGGGCTGAGCACCAGGGGCTCGTCGCAGTACCTGGCCACGCGCGCCGCCGGGTCGAGCCTGAGCGTCCCCATCGTGAGGACGGGCGGCAGGGCGCGCCGCGGGCGGCGCAGCAGCGTGCGGATGCGCGCCAGCAGTTCCTCGAAGGCGAAGGGCTTGACGAGGTAGTCGTCGGCGCCGGCGTCCAGACCGGTCACCTTGTCGGCCGTCGCGTCCCTCGCCGTCAGCATCAGCACCGGCAGGGTGAGGCCCTGCTCGCGCAGTTCCCGGCAGAGGGTGAAGCCGTCGACACCCGGAAGCATGACGTCGAGGATCAGGAGGTCGTACGGCAACTGCCCCTCGACGCCGCCGGCGCCGGGGGCGCCGCGCCGGGCCGCGAAGCGGCGGCGCGCGGCGCCCCCGTCGTACAGCACGTCCACGGCGTAGCCCTCGGCCTCAAGCCCCGACTTGAGGGCCCGGGCCAGCTTCTCGGCATCTTCGACGACCAGGATCCGCACGCGTACGACCTCCTCCGCCCGGCGTTGCTCCCGTACAGCCTTCCCCCGGGACGGCCCCACGGTCAAGCGCCGCCGATGCCCCCGCCCCGCACGGCGCGCGATCGCCGGCCGTCGCCCGGTAGCGTTCGCATATGATTGGCTGTGCTCAGGCAGTCGCGAAGGAGTCGCCACGTCCGCCACGTCCCGCAAGATCGACCGCGCCCAGAACATCAGCCGCATGTGCCTCATCTGCGGCCGCGACAACGCGTTCGGCCTGCACGCTCGCTACTACGAGCTGGCGCCGGATGAGGCGGCGGACGCCGGCGCCGAGCTCGTCGGCATCTTCACGCCGCGCGAAGAGCACCAGAGCTACCCCGGCCGGCTCCACGGCGGCGTGAGCTCGGCCATCCTCGACGAGACGATCGGCCGCGCCATCCTGCTGCGCCAGCCGGACACCTGGGGCGTCACGGTGGAGTTCAGCGTGCGCTTCCGCCGGCCGCTGCCTCTGGACGAGGACGTCCGCTGCGTCGCGCGCATCACGCGCGACACGAGCCGCCTGTTCGAGGGCAGCGGCGAGATCCTGCTGCCCGGCGGCGAGGTCGCAGCGGAGGCCACCGGCAAGTACATCAAGCAGTCGCTCGGCGACATCACCGACAACGACTTCGCCGAGCGCGAGTGGTTCGCCGACCCCCGCGACCTGCCGGAGGACGTCGAACTGTAGCCGGCGCGGCCGGCAGCCCTCCGCGCGCCGGCCGACGGCCGTCATGCTCCCGCGCCGGCCTCGGCGCCTCGCTCGCTTGCCGGCCGTCGCCGCCCGTCGCCGGCCGTCAGGTGCGGACGACCGGCGACGCAGCTCCAGAACGGCCGAGGGCGGGCGGTCCGTCCCGGACCGCCCGCCCTCGGCGTCTTCACCACCCGGCCATTGCGGCCGGCAGCGGATTCACTTCACCTTGAAGGTCTTGGTCACGCTCTTCGCCGTGTGGGTGGCCGTCTTGGCGATGGACACCACTGACGTGGTGGGCGCCCTCCTTGGCCGTCTTGTAGCTCCACGTGAACGTGCCCGTGGCAGTGGCCGTAGCCGTGCCGGTCTTCATCTTGATCCACTTGGTGCCGACCTTGCGCTCCACCTTGAGGGCGACCTTCGCGCCCTTCAGGGAGGCGGCAGGACCAGCGGTACCGGTCACCTTCACCGTCTTGCCGTGGACGACGGTGGTCGGCGCGACCTTGGCGCTCAGCGTCGTGGTCGCGATGACCGGCGCCGTGTAGCCGTGGCAACCGACGTCGTGGTGCCGCAGCCGTTGGCCACGTGCTGGGTCGTCGTTGATGATGCTCGTGACGCCGCCGTGGCACTTGCCGCACGCTGGCGGGCGTGTGGCGGAGTCAGTCGTGTTGCCGTCCGTGTGGCACTTGACACACGTCGTCGGGTCGGCGGCGTTGTAGCCGTGAATCGCCGTATGTGTGGCGGTCATGCCGTGGCAGGTGGCGCACGCAGTGAACGTCGGCTGAGCAGCTAGCCGGGCCGGCGATCATGCCGAGTCCGGCGACCACGGCAAGCACCACCAGAGCCACCAGGATAAGTGCAGGCGCCAGGCGCCCGCGATTGATGTGCACGTTCCCCATGTTCCTCCTTTGATCGACCATCAGAATCGATGATTCGGAAACACTACCGACTTGTGTGCAGGAGCACAACCACAAGTGGCTCGTGAGGTCGTCACTGCCTGGCGCGACCCCTCAGCCGCCCGCCGCCGGGACTGGAGCCGGACGCGCAGGACGCAGTACAGTGTGCGCGTCCGTTGACCGCGAGACGAGGATGGGAGCCATGCAGAACGCCGATCGTTCCCGCCGCCCGGCCAGCGCCTGGATGTTGCTGGTGCTGCTCGTCATCCAGGCGCTGGGCGGGCTCGCCGGCGGGCTCTCGCTGACGATCGCGCCGGACGGCTCGGTCATGAAGATGTCGACGTCCCTGCTCGACGGCTCGCCGTTCCGTGATTACCTCATCCCGGGGCTCGTCCTGATGCTGGTCCTCGGCGTGCTGCCCCTGGTCGCGGCGGTGGGCCTGTGGCTGCGTCGCCGCTGGTCCTGGTACGCCGCGTTCGCCGTCGGCTGCGCCCTCATGATCTGGATCCTCGTCGAGATCACGATCATCCCCTACAGCTGGCTGCAGCCCTTCTTCGGCGGAGTCGGGATCCTGATCTTCATCTTCACGCTGCTGCGCCCCGTGCGTCGCTTCTACGGGTTGAGCCTGCCGGGCGAGACCTGAAGCTCGCCAGTGCGGACAACACAGGTTCCTGCAGGCTCGCGGCGAACAAGCCGATGTAACCGGCAGGAGAAGCCAGCGGGAGCTTCCGTGCGCAACGACGCCACCAGACAACGAGTGTTCCTCACCTTCGCCGCCGGCGACCTGGCCCGGGCGCGCCCCGTCACGGCCCGACTCGTGACCGGAGGCGGCATCGCCCTCGACCAGGCGCTGAGCAGCGAACCCTTCGCCTCGGACCGCGGTGACATCGTCCGCGCCAGCCTTCTGACCCGGCTGCGCCACTGCACCAGCGCCCTCTGCCTCTACGGGGCGCGGACCACGGAAGACGACTGGGTGCGCTGGGCGCTCGACGCGGCCGCCGAGCTCAAGCTCCCACTGCTCGGCGCGGCCCTGCCCGGTGAGAGCGCGCGGGACACCGAGCGCTACCTCACGCGACTCGGCGCGGAGCTCGTGCCGCTCAGCCGTGACGCCATTCTCGCGCGAACGAGGTCCTTCCCGCCGCGGCATCGCAGGCCTCCGCTCGACGCCGCCTCCCTCGCCGAGACGCTCTACCTCATGCGTCACCCCCTGCGTTAGCAGAAGGCGCGCGTGCAGCCGCGTCCGGTCATCATCACCGCCGCGCTGACGGGCTCCCGGATCACCAAGGACCAGACTCCGTACATCCCCATCACCCCGGACGAGATCGTCGCGGAGGGCATCGCGGCGTGGAAGGCCGGCGCCGCCGTCGTGCACATCCACGTGCGCGACGCCGCCACCGGCCGGGGCGCTCAAGACATGGAGGCCTTCCGCGAAGTGACCACCGTGCTCCGCGCGGAGACCGACGTCGTCCTCTGCCTCACCACCAGCGGCATCCCGGGAAGGAACCTGCCGACGGCCGAGCGCAT
Source organism: uncultured Thermoleophilia bacterium (assembly GCA_963798285.1). Lineage (GTDB taxonomy): Bacteria > Actinomycetota > Thermoleophilia > UBA2241 > UBA2241 > CAIXSE01. The sequence continues at coordinate 438,318 of CAWCSR010000003.1, forward strand.
CGCGCCGCTGGCGCTCCGGCCGGAGATGGCGAGCTTCGACGCCGGCACCATCCAGATGGACGCCGGCCTCTTCGTCAACGCGCCCGAGTTCCTCGACGCGCTCGCCGCCGAGGCGCTGCGGCGCGGCGTCAAGCTCGAGCTGGAGTGCTTCGACCTCGGCATGGTCGAGACGGCGCTCCGGTACCACGCCGAGGGCAGGATCCCGGCACCCCTGCACTTCCAGTTCGTGACCGGCACGCGGTACGGCATGCCGGCCAACGCGGCGGCGCTGGTCGAGGCGGCCGGCATGCTGCCGGCGGACGCCACCTGGTCGGTGATCGGTGTGGGGCGCGCACAGACGCCCATGGCGATGCTGGCGCTGGCCATGGGAGGGCACGTGCGCGTGGGCCTCGAGGACGCCATCTACTACCGGCGCGGAGAGCTCGCGACCGGCAACGCCCAGCTCGTCGAGCGAGTGGTCCGGCTGGCCGGCGAGCTGGGCCGTCCGGTGGCGACGCCGCAGCAGGCTCGGGAGATCCTGGGACTGGCATAGCGCCGGTCACGCCGGCGCCCGCGCCCGCTCCGGTCGACCCGCGGACGCGCCGTCACGCCAGCCCGGACTGCCGGCTCAGGCCCGCGCCAGCTCGTCGGCGACGGCCAGGACGCCGTCCAGCAACTCCAGACCCTCCTGCACCTCGTCGCGCCCGATGATCAGCGGCGGCGCGACGATCAGCAGGTTCCCGTGCGGGTAGAGATGGAGGCCGCGGTCCATAGCGGCCCTCCTGAGGGCCGCCATCGGCTGCGCGGCCTCCCCCGTCGCCGCGTAGGGCACCAGCGGTTCCCGCGTTTCGCGGTCGCGCACGAGCTCGAGACCCCACAGCAGGCCGAGGCCGCGGGCCTCACCGACGGAGGGATGGTCGTCGGCAAGCTCTCTCAGGCCGACACCAAGCACTTCGCCCATCGCCGCCGCGTTCTCCACCAGCCGCTCGTCGCGTATCGCCTCGATGGTCGCGACGCCGGCCGCGCACGCGAGCGGGTGGCCGCACGCGGTGAGCCCGCTCGCGAACTCGTGCTCGTCCAGCCAGGTGCGCAGTTTCTCGCTCACGACCATGGCGCCGAGGGGCACGGCGCCGCCGCTGATGCCCTTGGCCAGCGTCATGATGTCCGGGGTGACGCCCCAGTGCTCGCAGGCAAACCAGCGGCCGGTGCGGCCGAACCCGGTCATCACCTCGTCCAGGATGAGCAGGATGCCGTGACGGTCGCAGACCTCGCGGATGGTAGTGAGGTAGCCGGGCGGCGGGACCAGCACGCCGTTGGCGCCGGTGACCGTCTCCAGGATCACGGCGGCGACCGACCCGGGGTCCTCGTACCGCAGGATCTCCTCGAGATGCGGGCCGCCGGCGGCGATGGAACAGTCGTCGGCATGGCCCCCGGCGTGGTCGAACGCGTGGGCGCTGAACGCGTCGTAGGCGTGCCCCGCGGGACACCGGTACGGGTACGGATCGAGCATGTGCACGACGCCGGGCACGGCCGGCTCGGCGGGCCAGCGCCGCCGATCGCCGGTGAGCGCCGCGGCGCCCGCGGTCGCGCCGTGGTAGCTGCGGTAGCGGGCGATGACCTTCTGGCGCCCGGTGACCCAGCGCGCCAGCTTGACGGCGTTCTCGTTGGCGTCGGCGCCGCCGGTCGTGAACAGGGTCAGGCCGAGGTCGCCCGGCGTGACCTCGGCCAGCAGCCGGGCCAGCTCGGTCCGCGGCTCGCTGGCGAAGGAGGGCGCCAGGCCGTACAGCGTCTCCGCCTGGCGCCGCACCGCCTCGACCAGCCGCGGGTGCCCGTGCCCGAGATTCAGGTTGACCACCTGCGAGGCGAAGTCCAGATACTGCCGGCCCTCGGCGTCGCGGAAGCGGCAGCCTTCGCCGCCCACGATGCGCAGCGGCTCCACCGCGCCCTGCGCGCTCCATGAGTAGATGACGTGCTCGTGCTCCACGCCGTCGACTTTATCCCGTCGCACTGCCGGCTGCACGGCGCACGGACGAAAACGGCACGCTCGCGTGGAGCCGCCCGACCAGGAGGCCCGGGACTCGCCGTGCTCGTTTCGGCCCCAGCGGGTACAGTTGGCGTCGACCCACAGTTCGGAGGAGACCGCGTGCCCGACCCCACCCAGACGAGCGCCCCCGCCGAGCAGGAGGACGCCGAGCTCGCCGGATTCATCCGCCGCCTGCCCAAGGCGGAGCTCCACCTGCACATCGAGGGCACTCTCGAGCCCGAACTGCTGCTCGAACTCGGCCGCCGCAACGGCGTGGATCTGCCGTGCTCTTCGGCGGAAGAGTGTCGCGCGCAGTATCGCTTCAGCGACCTGCAGGCGTTTCTCGACACCTACTACGAGGGCGTCACTGTCCTCGTCAGAGAGCGGGACTTCTACGACCTGACCGCCGCCTACGTGCGCCGCGTGGCGGCGGACGGCGCCCGGCACGTGGAGGTGTTCTTCGACCCGCAGAGCCACGTATCCAGGGGAGTTCCTTTCGCAGATGCAGCAGGCGGCATCACGCGGGCGCTTCGCGACGGCGAGACGAAGCTCGGCGTGAGCTGGAGGCTCATCATGTGCTTCCTGCGCGACAGGCCGGCCGCCGAGGCGATGGACATGCTGGAGCTCGCGATGTCCCACCGCGACGAGATCGTCGGGGTGGGGATCGACTCGGCCGAGATCGGGCACCCGCCGGCCGAGTTCGCCGGGGTGTACGAACGAGCGCGTGCGGCGGGCTTCATCCCCGTCGCGCACGCCGGCGAGGAGGGCCCGCCCCAGAACATCAGCGACGCGCTGGATCTGCTCAAGGTGCGGCGCATCGACCACGGGGTCGCCGCGATCCGCGATCCGGCACTGCAGCGGCGCCTCGCCGAGGAGCAGGTGCCGCTCACGATGTGCCCGCTCAGCAACCTCGAGCTGAAGGTGACGCCCGACCTCGCCCAGCACCCTCTCAAGAAGCTCCTCGACGCGGGTCTGCTGGTGACGGTGAACTCCGACGACCCGGCCTACTTCGGCGGCTACCTGCTCGCCAACTACCTCGCGGTGCAGAAGGCGCTGGGCCTGAGCCGTGCCGACCTGGCCCAGCTGGCGCGGAACTCGATCACCGCGTCCTTGCTGCCCGCCGCCCGCAAGGCCGAGCTCATCACCGAGATCGACCAGGTGGCGGCCGGAAGCTGAGGGCGGCTCTCAGGCGGTCGCGCCGCCGTCCACGACCATCGTGCGGCCGGTGACGAAGCTGCCGTCGTCGCTGGCGAGGAAGGCGACGGCCGCGGCGAGCTCCTCCGGCCGGCCGATCCGCCTGAGCGGGTACTCGTCCTCCATCCCCTCGGCGTAGGCGACGGGGTCGGGCGCCGCGGCGATGGCGTTCGCGAGCATCGGCGTGTCGAAGACCGCCGGGCTGACGCTGCACACGCGGATGCCGTCCGGCCCGTGGTCGATGGCCAGCGCGCGGGTCATCATCACGACGCCGGCCTTGGCGGCCGAGTACACGGCCGCGCCCGGTTCGCCGTGGATACCCGAGTCGCTCGCCAGGTTGACGATGACTCCGGCGTGGCGCGGCGCCATGTGCCGCAGCGCCGCCTTGCACATGAAGTAGGTGCCCTTGAGGCAGGTACCGACGCACCACTCCCAGTCGGCCTCGCTGGTCTCGAGGATCGACTTCTCCAGCCACACGCCGGCCGAGTTGACGAGGATGTCCAGGCGCCCATGCCGGGCGACCGTCTCGGCGACCAGACGATCACAGTCGGCCACCGAGCTCACGTCCCCGAGCACCACCGAGTGCTCGCTCGCGTGGCCGTTGGCGCGCGCTCTCGCGGTCGCCTGCTCGGCGACCACCGCCGCCTTCGCCGAGTCGCGGCCGCCGACCGCCACCGACACTCCCTCTTCCGCCAGCCGATGGACGATCGCCGCGCCGAGGCCGGATGAACCACCCGTGACCAAGGCGATCTTGTATGCCAATCCGCGCATCACCGTCTCCTCTCCGCTGCGCTGTAGCCGCCGCCGACCGGCAGAAGCACGCCGGCGGTGAAGCTCGTCTTCGTCGGTCAGCCGCCGGAGAAGCGAGCGCGGAAGCGCTCGGCCGCCCTCGGCGTGAGCGGCCGCCCGTGCGAGAAGAGCGCCGTCTCGAACTGCAGGTCCGCGAGCCGGCGCAGGCTGCGCTCGCCCTCGTCGACCTCTTCGTAGATGGGGCCGACGCCGAGGCGCGCCAGGTTGGTGGCGGCGTCGCCGACGAGGAGCACGCCGCCGTCCCGCGGCAGCAACAGCGAGATGTGCCCCGCGGTGTGTCCCGGCGTGCCGACGACGGTCGCGCCGAACGGCAGCACCTCGCCGTCCGTCACGTCGTGTTCCACGGCGATGGGCTCTCCGGTGGCTCGTCGCTGTCCGACCAGCTATCACGCGCACGATCAGCGATCGCACGGCGCCCGGACCGGGCTCGAGCGCCCGGCCGCGCACGCCCTCACGCAGCGCCGCGGCGTCCTCGGCCTGCATCCAGACCTCGGCGCCGGTGTGCTCCTTGACTGCGGCGAGCCCGCCTACGTGGTCGCCGTGCAGATGCGTGATGACGACCCCGCGGAGCTCCCGCGGCGTGCGCCCGAGCGCCCTGATGCCGCCGCCGATGCGCTCCGCGCCCGCGTCCGTGCCGGTGTCGACGAGCCAGAGCCCGCCCTCGTCGTCCTCCACGAAGAACACGTTCACGAATCCCAATCCGAGCCGGTACACGCCGCTCGCCACCTGCTTCGGCATCGCCGGTCTCATCGTCGCTCCCTTCGCCCGGACCACTGTGAGGCTCAAGTATGCCACCCGCGCTGCCGATTTGGTCGTACCACCCCCGCCACAGCCGGCATGGAGGACGCACCACCGGGCGGCGAGCATCGCCGAGACGGCGGCCCAGGACCGGCGGAGCTGCAGAACGCCGCCGCCGGGCTGATCCGTGCTGCGTGCAGGAGGCGTGTCTACGGCGGGGAACAGGCACGGTAGCGCTACCGAGAACACGTATGGCCATCCGAGGAGGTCCGATGTACAGCTACAACTACGGAGGGGGCGGGGCGGCCGTCTTCTTCACCTTGATCTGGATCGCGTTCGCGGTCCTCATCATCGTCGGCTTGTGGAAGACCCTCACCAAAGCCGGACTGCCGGGCTGGGCGGCGATCATCCCGTTCTACAACGAGTACAACGTCGTGAAGATGTCGAACCGTCCCTTGTACTTCTTCTGGATCATCCTGGCGTGCAGCCTGTTCTCGTGGATCCCCCTGCTCGGGTTCATCCTCGTCATCGGTGCCTTCGTACTCTGGGTCTTCATCGCCCTGGACATCGCCGCCAACTTCGGACAGGGCACCGGCTTCGCGATCCTTCTGATCATCTTCCCGTGGATCATGTTCCTCATCCTGGGGTTCGGAAGCGCGACGTTCAATCGCGTCGCCGCCCCCGGCTCCGCCGGCTTCGGCTCGCCGCCCCCGGTCGGCGGCAGCTACGGCGCCGCTCCTCCGCCGCCGCCCACGAGCAGCTACGCAGTGCCGCCGGCGCCTCCCGCGCCGCCGGCCGCACCGGTCACCCCTCCTCAGACGGCTGCACCCGCGACTCCCGTGACGCCGCCGGTCACGCCGTCCGAAGCCGCACCGGCGGATTCCCCCGGCGCCGCAGAACCCGCCCAGGCCGAAGCCGCAGACGCCGCCCAAGCGGCCGCGCCGGAGCCGCCGGTCACTCCGCCGGAGGCTCCGTCGGCGCCGACCAACCCGCCGGTGCCTCCGCCGCTCGGCTGAGCCGGCTCGGCCGCGCACGACCCGGACGGGCCGGGGCTGCATCGCAGCCCCGGCCCGTCCTTCGTACGCAGCCCTCGACCGACCTGCGGCGGCGCTCTACGGCCACGCGTTTTTGGCCCTGCCGCCCCGGGGAGGCAAAGCTGTAGCGGGCTGAATCACTCCGGCCTTCGCCACCGGCGGGCCGCGGCTGAAGGGAAATCACATCATGCGACTCTCGACCACCACGCTGGCGCGCAGCTCCGCAAGGCGACCGTTGCTGACGGCGGGCATCTGGGCGGCCGTCCTCGTAGCCGCGGCTGCCGTCATCGTCTTCGTGCTCCCCGGCACCCTGACGGCGCAGTACACCTTTCTGGGCAATCCGGACTCGCAGCAAGGGCGGAACCTCCTGCAGCAGCGCATGGACATGCCGCTGAAGGCCAACGAGGTCGTGATCGTGCGCTCCGCGGACGACCGAGCGCGAGCAGCCCGGCCTTCCGGGCCGAGGTGCTCGGGCTGCAGCAGCGGATCGCCGCCCTGGGCCCGGGCGTCGTGGACAGCGCGCTCAGCGCCTACCGGGGCGGCAACAGCTCGCTCATCTCCGCCGACGGCCACACGGCCATCATCCCGGTCGTGATGGCCGGCGGCCTCACCCAGGCAGAGAACAACATCGACAAGGTGCACGCCGTCGTCGACGCGGCCAACGGCAAGGCCGGCTTCAACACCCTCACCACCGGCACCGCCAGCATCAACAGCGACTTCAGCCACATGGCGCAGACCGACCTGCGCAAGGGCGAGGCCATCGGCGTGCCGATCGCCCTGATCATCCTGCTGCTGGTGTTCGGCGCCGTGGTGGCCGCCGGCCTGCCGATCCTGCTCGGCCTGCTCGCCATCACCCTGGCGGTCGGCCTCACCGCCCTGGTCGGCCAGACGTTCAGCGTCTCGGTGTTCGCCATCAACATGATCAGCATGATGGGCCTGGCGACCGGCATCGACTATTCGCTGTTCATCATCTCGCGCTTCCGGGAGGAGAGAGCGCGCGGTCGCGACAAGCTCGACGCGATCGCCGTCGCCGGCGGCACGGCCAGCCGCGCGGTGCTGTTCAGCGGCCTGACCGTCGTGCTCGCGCTGCTGGGTCTGCTCATGGTGCCGATGAACATCTTCGCGAGCCTCGCGATCGGCGCCATCCTCGTGGTCAGTATGTCCGTGCTGGCCGCGCTGACGCTGCTGCCGGCCGTGCTCGGCCTGCTCGGCGACCGGGTCAACAGCCTGAAGCTGCCGTATCTCGGCCGCCGGATCATCGACAGCCGCGCGGCCGGACACACCTCGTGGATCGCACGCGTGGCTTACCGGGCCATGAAACGGCCGGCCGTCGCGCTGATCGTCGGCGTCACCGTCCTGCTGGTGCTCGCCTCCCCCGCCCTCGACATGAAGACCGGGGTCTCGGGCGTCAACTCGCTCCCCGACAGCTTCCAGAGCAAGCAGGGGTTCGCCGTGCTCGAGAAGCAGTTCTCGTCCGGCATCGTGAGCCCCGTGCAGATCGTCGTCGACGGCAATGTGACCGCGCCGGCCGTCAAGACGGCGATGACACGGCTCAGCCGGGAGATCGCGAGCGACCCCGCGTTCGGACCCGTCCGGCTGCAGACGGACAAAGCGGGCAACCTCGCGCTCCTCTCCGTGCCGGTCAACGGTGATCCCGCCGGCAGCTTCGCCCTGAACACGGTGCGCGAGCTGCGCGCCACGCTCATCCCCACGGCCTTCGCCGGCTCGGGAGCGTCCGTTTACGTCACCGGCCAGACCGCGGCCAATCTCGACTACATCAACATCGTGAACAGCTACTTCCCCTGGGTCGTGGCCCTCGTCCTCAGCCTCAGCTTCGTGCTGCTTCTGCTCGCCTTCCGTTCGGTCGTCATCCCGCTCAAGGCGATCCTCATGAACCTGCTCAGCGTGGGCGCGGCCTACGGCCTCATCACGCTGGTCTCGCTCAAGGGATGGGGCGCGAGCCTGTTCGGCTTCCAGAAGGTGCCGGTGGTGGAGCAGTGGGTGCCGCTGCTGCTGTTCGCCGTGCTCTTCGGCCTGTCCATGGACTACCAGGTCTTTCTGCTGAGTCGCATCAAAGAGGCCTGGGACAGGACCGGAGACAACACTCTCGCCGTGACCGAGGGCATCGGCGCGACCGCCGGCATCATCACAGGAGCTGCGCTGATCATGGTCGCCGTGTTCGCCGGCGTCGCGTCCGGCCAGCTGGTGATGTTCCAGCAGATAGGCTTCGGCCTCGCGGTCGCCGTCTTCCTCGACGCGACGCTGATCCGCACGATCCTGGTGCCGTCGGCGATGAAGCTGCTCGGCCGCTGGAACTGGTACCTGCCGAGCTGGCTCGAGTGGCTGCCGCACCTGAGCATCGAAGGCGCCCCGGCGCCGCTGCCCGCAGCAGACCGTCCCGGGCCCGAAGCGCCGGGCGGCACGAACCTCGAGCCCATGCCCGCCGACGAGCGCGCGGCCTGAGCCGCGGCCCGCGCGACGCCGTGCAAGGGCGGCGCTCGTCCAGCTGAGCTAGCGGCCCACGAGGGTGACAAGTATGGCGCGTGAGGTCAGGCAGGCCCGTCAGAGCCATCGAGTCACGGGGTCCGGGTTGCGAAATGGTTGCAGCGACCGGTCTTCCTTCTCCTCGCCATCCAGCTCTGCCCCCCGGGCTTGTGGTGAGCATCACCTCGCTCCGTCGGGATGCCGCTCGCGCGTAGCCTTCACGCTCCCGGGTACCTTTTCGGACGCGTCTCCAGCGTCGTGGCCGGGCAGGCCGTTGCCGCCCACCGTTGAATCTCCCATCGCGAAGCGAGGACAGGATCGTGGCCTCAATCAACCGTTCGACCATTCCGGCCCTGCCAGTGGAGCCGACGCAAGACGCTGAAAGGATTGCGCCGAGTGCCGGGAAGGAAGGGCATGAGGCCCGCCGGCGGGACCGCTGGGGCGAGATCGCGCTCGTCGCCTATGTGATGGTGGCGGTAGGCATGACCGTGGCCTATCACCTCTTCGGGGTGCCCGGTCTGGACTTCTTCGCCTCCAGTCCGGACGTCGTGGCGCAGGGTCGCTGGTGGACGCTCATCACGAGCGGGCTTCTCATCACTCCGCCGCTGATGGCTCTGCAAGTGGTGGCGCTGCTAGTCCTGGGCTTCGTCGACATGCGACTCTGCGGTGCGCGGGTGTTCTGGACCGCCGCAGTCCTGGCGCACTTCCTGGGCACCGTACTCGTCTACTGCGCCGTGTGGCTCATCGGCGCGGCCGACCTCGCGAACGTGGCGGCCGCGTCGAGCGAGCCGGACTACGGGATATCGCTGGTATGGTTCGCCGGCATCGGTGTGCTGGCCGCCGCCTTGGCCAGACGCGCCTGGTCCGCCGGCTCGAGGCCCGTGAACCGTGGCCTCCTTCTCGCTGCCGCTATGGCCATACCGCTTGGCGTGATCCGATTCGACGCGACGGCTCACTACGAGCATGTGCTTGCCCTGCTCCTCAGCGCGGCGGTCGTCCTGGTGCCGCGGCGAGGAGATCCGGCGACGACCGTGTCGTTGCCGTGAGTCCCGGATCGGGCAGGGACTGCGGACGGCGACCCAAGCGACCATGCGACCGAGGTCGACGGCGATCGTGCGGGTTGCAGGTCGGGTTGCAGATGGACGATCCCCGCGTCGCTTCGTCTCTCGCGTCTTGAGGGGAGGTTCGGGCCACCGGCGAGCCGTGCAAGCGCGCCGCGCGTCAGTGCGCCGGCGCGCCGCCGGCTGCGTCGGCGGTGTGTGCGCCGCGCGTGAGCGAGACGACGGCGCCGATCAGCGCAAGCGCGGCGCCGGTGAGCATGGCGTAGTGATAGCCGGACGCGTACGCCTCCACCGCGTGGGCGGCCACGGCGCCGCCCCCGCCTCCGCGTGTGAGCAGCAGGCGCCCACCCACCGCGCCCAGTTGGCTGGCCGCGATGCCGCCGAGCAGCGCGACACTGAGCGCCTGCCCGGAGGTGCGCATGGTGCTGAGGAAGGCGCTGGCCTGGCTCAGCTGGTCCCGCCTGACGCTGCCCATGACGGCCGAGGTGTTGGGCGCGCTGAACGCCGCCATGCCCAGACCCACCACGACGAGAGCTCCGGCGACGTGCCACAGCGGCGCGGCGGCGCCGATGAGGGCAAGCAGCACCATCCCCCCCGCGATGGCCACCATGCCACCGGTGGCGAGCACCCGCGAGCCGATGCGGTCGCTCAAGCGGCCGCTGAACGGACTGAGCGCGGCCATCAGCAGCGGCTGGCTCAGCAGGAGCCAGCCGCTCAGCGAAGCGGAACGGCCCTGGACGAGCTCGAGGAAGATAGCGGTCAGCAGGCCGATGCCGTACAGCGCCATGTAGTTCAGCAGGGCCGCGGTGTTCGCCGCGGCGAACAGCCGGTTCTTGAGGACGAGGTCGAGGTTGAGGATGGGAGACTCGACGCGCCGTTCGTGGACCACGAACGCGATGAAGGACGCCACCGAGAGAGCCAGCAGGCCGAGGGTCGCCGGCGAGCCCCATCCCCACTGGACCGAGAACGTCAGCGGGACCAGCAGACAGATCAGGAAGGCCCCGAGCAGGAGAGAGCCGATCCAGTCCAGGCGGGGACCGCCCTCGCGCTCGCTGCGCGGCAGCATGAACCAGCCCCAGAGCAGCACGATGATGCCGATCGGCAGGTTGATGAGGAAGATCCAGCGCCAGCCGACCGCGTCGGTGATGAAGCCGCCGAGCGGCGGGCCGACCGTCAGGCCGATGTACACGGCCATCACGTTGATGCCCAGGGCGCGACCGCGTTCGCTGGGCGGGAAGACCGCGGTGACGATCGCCGCCGACGTCGCGCCGATGAAGGCGGCTCCGGCCCCCTGGATGACGCGGGACACGATGAGCCAGGTGTCGTTCATGCTGACCGCGCACAGGAGGGAAGCGACCGTGAACACGGCGATGCCGAGCAGGTAGTAGCGCACGCGGCCGTGCTGGTCGGCGATGCGTCCGGCCGGGATGAGCAGGACGGCCGTCGTCAGCAGGAACGCGGCCGAGACCCACACCGCGGCCGTGAAGCTCAGATTCAGGTCCTTCCCCATGACGGGGAGGGCGACGCTGACGATGGAGCCGTCCAGCGGCCACATGAAGGCGCCGACCGAGGTCAGCGCCAGCAGCTGCCAGCGGCGCCGGTGCAGGTCTTCGTCGGTGATGCGCTTGATGAGGGCCACGGGTGCCGGGCGCTTCAGGTCAGGAGACCCAGGTCGCCAGCTCGTCGAGAGGGGCGCGCGAGCGCTCGAAGGTGTTGGCGGGAGCGTCGAGTTCCGGGTGGCCGAGGGTGACGGCGACGACCATGCGCTGCTCCTCGGAGCCGGGCAGCAACTGCCGCAGCAGGCCCGGGTAGCGGACCAGCGTGGTGGATTGGCAGGTGCCCAGGCCCTTGTCGTAGGCGGCGAGGCACACGTTCTGCACGAGCGACGCCGTGTCGTAGCTCGCGTACGCGGGGGCGAGGCAGTCCTCGAACCCGAACACGAGCAGGACGGGGGCGCCGAAGCAGTCGGCCGTGCGCGCCAGGGAGGCGGCCGGGCCGGAGGCTTCGCCGGCCGCTTCCATCGTCTCCGCGCGCGTCTTCATCAGCGCGACCGCGCGCGCCGAGCACGCCTGCGGCCAGTCACCGGTCTGGGTGCCCGACAGGTCGGAGGCGTCGTCCTCCTCGCGGGCGAGCGCGGCCTTGAACGCGGCCTTGAAGCGCTCCAGCGCCTCCCCGGTGACCACCCAGACACTCCAGGCCTGCGTGTTGCGCGACGAGGGCGCCCACCGCGCCTCATCGAGGATCTCGCGCACCAATTCCTGAGGGACCGGCTCCGTCGTATAGGCGCGGATACTCCGCCGCCCGCGAATGACGCTTTCCAATTCCATCGTCAGTCTCTCCTTGGCTCAGTAGCGAATCGAGGGTGAGCCTACATCGTGTACGAGGACGGGTACGACATGCAGGCGTCTCAGCGTAGCAGTGCTCGCACGACAGACAGGCCGCGCGAGGCGTCGTCACACCAGGCGTCCGCGCCGACCTGCTCGCTCGCCGTCTGGTCCACGGGAGCGCCGCCGATGACGATCGGCAGGCGTCGCTCCCAAGTCGACGTGCGCTCGCGCACGAGGGCGATGGTCTGCTTCATGCTGTCGTAGCCGGTGGTGAGCAGGGAGGACAGCCCCAGCACATCTGGGCGCTCACGTTCGACGACGTCGGCGATGTGCTCGGGGGTCACGTTCACTCCGAGGTCGACCATGTCGTAGCCCTCGGCGTCGAAGAGTGTGATGACGATGTTCTTGCCGATGTCGTGGATATCGCCTCGCACCGTGGCGATGACCATGCTGCGCTCCCGGGCAGCGTGTGCGGAAATCTCCCCGCGCGGCACGAGGATCTCGGCGGCCTCCCGGAAGATCTCGCCGGCCATGATGAGGGCGGAGATGAAGTACGTGCCCTTCTCATAGAGTTTGCCGACGCGCTCCATGCCCAAACGGCACTCAGCGAGGAGGGTCGCAGGATCCTCGTCCGCATCGAGGCGGCGGCGGATGGCGGCGATCGCGCCGCGCTCGTCCATCCGCACGATGAGTTCGTCGAGAGCGTTCTCGGGTTTGGCCGTCACCGGGTCAACTCCTCTTCTCCCCGGAACCGACGAGGCCGACGGTGGTCGACAATCTCAGGCGATCGGCGCGACCGACGAAGCGGCCCCAGCTCTCCGGGCGCTCCTCGAAATCGTAGAAGAGGTGCTCGAGGACCCACGCCGCGATGCCCGGCTGCTCGTTCAGATACGCGGCCTCTGCCTCCGTGAAGGCGGACGCATGCAGGGTCAGACGACCGTACTTGATGTCCGAGCCCCATCGCTCCGGAGAAGAGATCCTGCAGCGCAGTGACGCCGAGCTCGGCCTCGACGAGGGGCCGAGCGGGATCGAAGACCAGGTACTCGCTGTGGTAGAAGAGCGGCTCATCCCCGCGCCTGAGCAGCCGCTTGATGGAGATGACGCGGTCGTCCTCCCCGACCTCGAGCTTCTCGCGTACCCGGACAGACGGCGAGACGATGCGCGCCTCGATGATGTGCGCCTCGATGTCCGGGTCGGCCAGATACTCCTGCAATTCGCTGAGGTCGAAGAGCGCGGTGCTGAGCTGCGGCACTTTGACGAACGTCCCGCGACCGTGTTCCGTGACGGCGACGTCCTCACGCACGAGCTCGGCGATCGCCCGCCTCACGGTCATCGGGCTGACGCCATAGGCGGCGCAGAGTTCGGCCTCGGACGGCAAGCGGTCGCCCGGCCGATACTCCCCGCGGGCGATGCTCTCGCGGATGCTCCGCGCGAGCTGGGCATAAGGCGGCTCGAACGATTCCCTGTCGATAGCAGCGGTCTGTTTCACGCCGCCCATTCTAGCACTTCCCTACTTCCCTAGACCAGTGGGGAACTTGGCGTTATACTGGCTGTCGCACAGTCAGGGGGCCGCTGCCGGACGACTTGCGGCGCAGCGGCGAATGAGTCTCGTACCATCAGGGAGGCGCAGAGATGTCACAGGAGTTGACCGACGCCATCGTCGGCATGCGCGAGGAGGAGGCCCTCGGCCTCGTCCAGAGCATGCTCGAGGCCGGCATAGATCCGAAGACCGTGCTCGACCAAGCCAAGGACGCGATGACCGAGCTCGGGCGCCGCTTCGAGTGCGAAGAGGCGTTCATCCCCGAGCTCATCATGGGCGGCGAGATCATGAAGAACATCGCCGAAGAGCTGAAGCCGCACCTCAAGGGCGAGGCCGAGGAGGCCAAGCGCGGCACCATCGTCATCGGCACCGTGCAGGGCGACATCCACGACATCGGCAAGGACATCGTCGTGATGATGCTCGGCATCAACGGCTACGAGGTGCACGATCTCGGGCGTCGACGTGCCCGCGGACAAGTTCATCAGCGAGATCCGAGAGAGCGGCGCGCAGGTCGTCGGCCTGAGCGGCCTGCTCACCCTGGCCTTCGACTCGATGAAGGCCACCGTCGATGCCATCGCCGCCGCCGGCCTGCGCGACCAGGTCAAGATCATGGTCGGCGGGGCGCCGGCGGACGAGCAGGTCGCAGGGCTACACCGGCGCCGACGGCTGGGGCAACGACGTGTCGGTGGCCCTCAAGCTGGCGGCCGAGTGGACGGGAGGTGCGTCATGACGCCGACCGGCGAGGAGCTCTACGCGCAGCGCGAAGGGCGGTTCAACGACATCGTCGCGCTCAGGAAGCCCGACCACATCCCGGTCATCGGGCACACGATCCACTACTTCGCCGACCTCTGGAAGGGTCACTCCCAGAAGGAGGCGGGCTACAACCACCCGCAGCACTATGAGGCCATCAGGGCCGCCACCGTCGAGTTCGGGTGGGAGTTCGAGCCCACCAACGCGCTGTTCGCCGCCGACGGCTATGAGGCGCTCGGCATCAAGCAGTTGCGCTGGCCCGGCGGCGACTTGCCCGACGACGTCGGCTTCCAGTTCGTCGAGGGCGAGTACATGAAGGCCGACGAGTACGAAGAGTTCCTGGCCGACCCCAACGGCTTCACGCTCCGCAAGATCTTCCCGCGCATCGCCGACAATCTTGCGGGGTTCGAGCAGGTGCCGATCCCGCCCCTCTATTTCATGGCAAACACCTACTACCTGCTCAACGTCGGCGGCCCACTGCTGGGCGCGCCGCCGTTGCGCAAGGCCATGGAGAGCCTGCTGGCGATGTCCGACGCCGTAGGGGCGTATTTTGCGGCGGATGCGGCCAGCGCACAGGAGATGGCCGCGCTCGGCTACCCGCGCACGTGGGGAGCGCCTATCGTCCCGGCGTTCGATGTGGTCTCAGACATGCTCCGCTCGCTGCGCGGAAGCACGCTGGACATGTACCGCCATCCTGATCAACTGCTCGCCACCATCGATCGCATTCAAGAGGCTCAGATCGGCCTGGCGATGATGGTCATGAAGGTCACCGGCAATCCGCGCGTCTTCATCCCCATGCATCGCGGGGCCGGCGGCTTCATGAGCGACGAGCAGTTCGAGAAGTTCTACTGGCCCACGTTCAAGGCTCTCGTGATGGCCATCATCGACGCCGGCGGCGTGCCGTGTCCTCTCTTCGAGGGTGACTACACGCCGCGTCTCAAGTACCTCGCCGAGTTCCCGCCCGGCACGATCGCCGGCCACTTCGACAAGATCGACCGAAAGAAATTCAAGGAGATCCTCGGCGACAAGATGTGCTTCTGGGGCAACGTGCCGGTCTCGCTCCTGTGCACCGGCACGCCGCGGCAGGTGAAAGACGACGTCAGGGAGCTCATCGAACTGTTCGGCGACACCGGCGCGCTGATCCTCGACTCTGGCCTGGGCGTCCCAGACGAGGCGAAGCCGGAGAACCTGCATGCGATGCGCGAGGCAGCGGACGAGTACGGGGTCTTCTGACGACGGCGGAGGCCATCGCCGGGACTCAGGAGAGCAGCAAACAGGAGGGCGCCGTGCAAAGGAGTGCACGGCGCCCTCCTGCTACCATGACGTCCGAGCAGAACACCGCGACCCTCGGGGACACATGACAATGGACGACCAGCCCAAGGCACCCAGGCCCGGCCTTGGCGGGCTCAAGCTCATCGCCTGCCCGGCCGTCATCGGCGAACTCGCCGACGGCGCCACTCAGGGCGTCGACTGCCACGAGCTCGAGGCACAACTGCACGTGAGCCCGGAGCGGCTCAAGGAGGCGCTCCGGGTCGCCGTCGCCGAGGCCGACGCACCCGGCGCGACGATCGTGCTCGGCTACGGCCTCTGCTCCAATTCCGTCCTCGGCCTCAAGACCGAGCGAGCGACCCTCGTCGTCCCCAGGGTGGATGACTGCATCGCGATGATGCTTGGGTCGAACGAGGCGTTCTCCGCTGAGTCCGAGAAGGCGCGCGGCAGCTACTACGTCGCCAAGGCGTATCTGGAAGAATGCGACACGATCATGAGTGAGCACGACAAGCTGGTGGAGAAGCGCGGCCGCGAGCGCGCCGAGCAGATGATGCGCCTGCTGCTCAAGCACTACACACGCATCGTGCTCATCGACACCGGCCGCTACGACATGGAGCCGCACCGGGCACGGGTCGCCGGCTTCGCCGAGACCTTCGACCTGGCGGTCGAGGAGATCCCGGGAACGACGCGGATCCTCGATGCGCTCGTGGCGGAGGAGTGGGGTGACGACTTCGTCGTCGCCCCGCCGGGCCACGAGCTCACGCTCCGGGACTTCCGCCCCGAGCTCTTCTCGGGCGAGGCCTCCGCCCCGCCGGCCGCCGCGTCGCCGAGCGACGGGCCGGCGTGAACATCCTCTGCATCGCCGGCTTTCTCGGATCCGGCAAGACCACCGTGTTGCTCGAGGTCGCGCGCGCGATGACCGAAGCGGGCTGGCGGCTCGCCGTCATCGAGAACGAGATCGGCGAGATCGGAGTGGACGGCGGCTACGTGCGCGAGCAGGGCCTGCCGGTGCAGGAGCTCTTCGGCGGCTGCATCTGCTGCACCCTGCAATCCGGGCTGGTGGAGACCCTGCGGACCGTCGAGAGCCGCTACAGCCCGGACTGGGTGCTGATCGAACCCACGGGGCTGGCCGCCCCGGCCGACCTGCTGGGCGTCGTCGTCGACAATTGCCCCGACATCGACATGATCCGGGTACTCACACTCGTCGACGCCGCTCGCTGGCCGATGCTCCTGGAGGTCGTCGAGCCACTCGTCACGGCCCAGCTCGAAGCCGCCGACATCGTCGCCGTCAACAAGGTCGACGAGGTCGACGACGAGGCACTGGCGGCCGTCATGAAGAGCGTTCGCGCGCTCGCCGGCAAGGCGACGGTGCTGCGGGCCTCCGCCGCCACGGGCGCCGGCATGAAGCGCCTCCTCGGAGCCTTCGTCTGATGAGCACGCACGAGGCCGGCGGTCACGACCACCTCCGGCTCCTCGGCGACAACGCCCAGCCGGCCGTGTTCGCGGCCCGGGCCGACGTCGTGTTCTCGCCGCCGGCGCGAGCCGACCAGGTCGAGGTGGCCGTCACGCGCTTCTTCACCGCCCTCTCCGGCGGCCTGGCCGACGCCGGCTGCACGCTGGTCGGCCACGTCAAGGGAACGCTTGCGGCTCACGGCTACGGAGACCTCGGGTTCCACGCCACCGCGCTCGCGGTGCCCCCCCTTCTGACGGGCGGCATCGCCGGCGACGCCCGGGAGGCCGTGCTCACCGTGAACGTCATCGTCTTCGGCGTGCCGGACGGAGACCTGCCCGCCATCGTCACCGAAGCCTGGTCCCGAGCCACCGGCACGCAGGCGGTCTGGCGTCGCTGAACGGATGCTGCCGAGTACCTGGGCTTGGGCGCACGGCGAGGCACCTCCGGAGTACGGCGTCCTGATCCGCTCGCGCAGGGTCCTCGGCCGGGCAGAGCTGCCCCAACCTGGCCGGCCCGGCCTTCTTCCTCGCTCGCTCCACAGCGACTTCATGACCTGCCAGACCCGGTGGACGGCGGCGGCATGTGGTGACGCCGACGGCGGAGGCCCTTGTGGACCCCCGCCATCGGCGCTCACGGACCCGAGTGGTGGGCCCGGCCCTCAGTGCATCAGATCTGCGCCCCGTACTTCTTGCCGGCGTCGATCATCGCCTTCATGCAGTCGGCCTTGGCTTGGTCGATCACGATGCCCGAGCCGAGGATGAAGCCGCCGGGACCGGCGACGTCCTCGATGAGCTGGCGCACGTAGTCGTCCATTTCCTGCGGCGTGCCGGTCGTGATGAGCGCGCCGGGCACGTTGCCGCCGAAGCACTGGTAGCCGCCGAGATGCTTGCGCGCCTCACTCATGTCCGTGGCGTCGAACATCCAGATCATCTTGCCCGCCGGGATCTCGAGATCATGGATGGCCTCGAGACGCTCGTTGTACCCTCCCTCGGCGAAGATGAGCGGCACGATGCCCTCCTCGATGAGTCCGAGGAGGACCTTCTTGAACGTCGGCCAGTAGAAGGTGCGGAAATCCTCGTCCGAGAGGAACCCGTCAGCGCCCTTGTGCAGCGGGATGAACACCATCGGATGCTTGTTGACATCGCAGGCGCGTACCCCCCAGTCAATCGCCAACGGCACCAGCCGCTCGCAGGCCTCGAGGACCTTCTCGGGACGACGGAACTTGTCGAGCATGAGCCCACGAGTGCCGCGGAGGGTGTCGCCGAGGATGTCATACGGCGCCTTGGTAGCGCCGCCGGCGAAGCCCGGCATGCCGTAGGTGGCGAGCGCCTTGCCGTCCATCGCACCGGCGGCCTGGATCCACTCGAGCGCCAACCTGCCCGCCTCGAGGAGCTTCTTGAACATCTCCTGCACTGGGGGCGTGCCGAACGGAATGAAGAACGGGCCCGTCAGGGGAGCTTCCACGAGGTCGGTGAACGGCGAGAGCATCGTCCACGGTTCCATGGCTCCGAAGATCCGCGGGAGGTAGAAGCGCTGCCAGAAGTTGGAGGGGTCGGCGATGAGGAGGTCGTACTCATCGGCGTGCATCCACTCCTTCTCAACGTACTGGTAGCCGGCGGTATCCGGTACCCCGTGGCCGGGCCAGTCGTAGAGTTTGTAGTCGAGAACGTCGAAGATCTCGCAGGGAGCGATGTTGATGGAGAAGGCGAGTACATCCTGCTTGAACTCGGCGTGCCACTTCTGCCAGGCGACGTCGAGGCGCGCGAAGTCGTAGTAGGCCTCGCGCGCTGTCATGCCGTCCCACAGCGCCGGGAACAGCCCGATCCAGGGCGCGATCGGCACCCGCTGGGGCTTCTTGAGCTGGACCGCGTCACGGAACAGCTGCACACGATCCTGGTACTGCTTCTTGACGTCTGCGGACGCGAACTCGACGTCGGGGTTCTGCCACACGTCCATGCGGACCTTGAAGCGTTCGTCAGGCGTCAGATCGTTCCAGTTGTCGGCGAACACGTCATTCACCCCCCGTCCACTGCCTGGCGAGATCGACGGCCGCCACGGCATCTTTGCCAAAGCCGTCCGCGCCGGTGTACGCAACGATCTGCTCGGTGATCGGCGCACCGCCGATCATCAGCTTCACGTCGCCACGCATGCCGGCGGCGCCGGCCTCAGTGACCAGGCGTTTCATCGCCTCGATCGCGCTCGTGAGCAGGCAGCTCATGGCGATGATCTGCGCCTTCTTCTCGCGCGCTGTCTCGAGGAACGCAGCCACCTTGACGTCGACGCCCAGATTGACGACGTCGAACCCGGCGAGGTCGAGCATCGTCGCGACGATGTCCTTGCCGATGTCGTGAATGTCACCCTCGATGGTGCCGATGACCACGACGCCGAGCTTCTCCTCGGCCGGCACGCTCGCAAGGTGCGGCTTGAGCTTGGCGGAAATGCCGGTCATGATCTCGCCGGCCATGATCAGTTCGGGAATGAAGGCCTCGCCGCAGGCGAAGCGCTCCCCGATCGTATCCATCGCGCGCTTGCAGTCGCTGAGGATGCCGACCGGATCGGCCCCCTCCCCCAGCAGGCGATCGACGATGGCCAGAGCGTCGTCTTCCCGAAGGTCGACCACCGCCTGGATCAGCTCTTCTGCCACTTTTCCTCCTTTGCGTCGTGCACTTCTGGAATGTGCGCCGCGTCGCCTTTGCGGCCGATTGAGTCAGCTTGCCAGCGCCTAGGACATAATGTATAGGTATTTCCTCGGGAGGCAAGTGCACGCATGGCTGCTGCTAGCATCCGGCCGTGAGGGACACGACGGAAGGCGCCCGGCAAATGGCGACTATCCCCGCGGGTCGGGGCATCGACAGAGCGTCCTACGAGCCTGCTTACATCCAGCTCGTCAACATCCTGCGGGGCGCCATCGCCAGCGGTCAGTACCAGGCCGGCGACCAGCTCCCCACGGAGTCGGAGCTCTGTTCCGCCTACGACGTGAGCCCGATGACGGTGCGCCGCGCCATCGGCATGCTGCTCGATCAGGGTGCGGTCACCACCACGAGAGGGCGCGGCACGTTCGTGCAGCCGCTGCGCCTCGCCACGGCCACGTTCGACCTCAGCGAGTTCCACGACATCCTGGCCGAGCCCGGCGTGACCGCCAAGGTAGTCGAGGCGCGCGTGCTGCCCGCCGGTCCGCGCGCCGCCGCCAACCTCGGCGTCCCGGACGGCACCCACGTGGTCTCCATCCGCCGCATCCTGCAGCGCGGCGACGAGCCGCTGATCTACCATCGCGAGTCGCTCATCTACGACCCCACGCGCCCGACCATCGAGTCCGAGCTCGACGTCACCGCCCTGCGCGACATGTTCGAGGGCGGCGTCGGTTCGGGCCCCAAGCGCGGCGAGCTCATCCTCCACGCCTCCGTCCTCACCGAGGAGGAGGCCGGCCGCCTCACGCTGCCGGCAGGCGGCGCCGCCTGGGTGCTCGAGCACATCTTCTACGGCTACGACGAGCGACCGATCAGCTGGGGCTGCTTCATCTGCCGCGGCGAGCTGTTCTCGTTCCGCGCCAGTGTGGGCGCCTCGGCGCCCGAGGGCGACAGCGCGAGGAGGAACCGCACATGACCGAGTTCGAGGGGCTCGACCCCGCATCGCTCGCCGCACGCATCGCCGCCCTGGACGAGCAGGGCGCGCTCGACGCGGTCGGCGCACGCATCGCCGCCGGAGACGACCCACTGGTGATCATCGAGGAGTGCCAGCTCGGCATGCGCTGGGTCGGGGAGCACTATCAGACGGGCAAGTACTTCATCTCCGGCCTCATCATGGCCGGCGAGATCTTCCGCGAGGCCATGGTCGACCTCGGGCCGCTGCTTCCCGAGGAGACCCCCGAGGCCGGACAGGGCACGGTGCTGCTCTGCACCGTCCGCGGCGACATCCACGACCTGGGCAAGAACATCGTCACCATGATGCTGCGCTCCTACGGGATCATCGTGCACGACCTGGGAGTGGACGTCTCGCCCGACGAGGTCGTGCGCAAGGCCGTGGAGCTCAAGCCGGACATCGTCGGCCTCTCCGGCCTCCTGACCGTCGCCACCGACGGCATGAAGGCGACGGTCCAGGCGGTGCGCGACGGAGAGAAGCAGATCGGCCGCCGCCTGCCGGTCATCATCGGCGGCGGCATCGTCGACGAGCAGACCCGCACCTGGACGGGCGCCGACCTCTGGGCCAACGACGCTTCGCGCGGCGTGAAGCTCATCCGCGAGCAGATCGCGGCGGCCCGCTTCTGATCCCTGCGGGTCGGCCGTCCGCAGCGGCCTTCCGCCTGCGCTGGTTGACAGGCGCCCGCCCCCTGTCCTACGGTTCCCAGACCGCCTGTCGGAACGGCAGGCACCCGATGAAGGGCCCGGTGCTCACCGGAGGTGTCACATGATTGGCCCGTGGCGAAGGACATACGAGTTCTCCCTGAGCTAGTCGAGGCGCGCCGCCTCGCACTGGCCCACAACGTCCTGCCCATCACCCACTCGTTCGTCTCCGACCTCGAGACCCCCGTCTCGGCGTTCCTCAAGCTCGGTGCACCCCGACGCGCGTTCCTCCTGGAGAGCGCCGAGCAGGGACAGCACCTGGGCCGCTTCTCGTTCCTCGGCGTCGGCGCCCGCGCGCTGGTGACCTACCAGGACGGGCGCCTCACGGTGCAGGAGAACGGCGACCGGCTCAGCGTCGAGCACGACGACCCGTTCACCGCCGTGGCCGACTTCATGCAGAGCTACCGACCGCCGTCGAGCGGCGAGGCGGCAGCCTTACCGCCGCTCGCCGGCGGCCTCGTGGGCTACTTCGGCTACGACCTCGTGCGACGCCTCGAGCCGCTGCCGGACGCGCCGCCCGACGACCTCGACCTGCCCGAGATGGCCTTTCTGCTCGCCGACACGGTCCTCGTCTTCGACCACCTCAAGCACACCATCACGATCGTCGCCAACGCGTTCGTCGACGGGCGCGACGTCGACGGCCCCTACGAGCGGGCCGTGGAGCGCATCGCCGACGTGCGCGCCAAGCTGGCCGCGCCCCTCCCCGCCGGCGCGGCCGGCCGCATGGTCGACGCCGCCAAGGTGGAGGGGCGGGCGACCGAAGGCGGCCCCGCCCCCTCGCGGCCGGTCTCCTCGTCCATGACGCGCGAGCAGTATGAGAGCGGCGTCGAGCGCATCCGCGAGTACATCTACGCCGGCGACGCCTTCCAGGTGGTGCTCTCGCAGCGCTTCAGCACGCCCGTGGACGTCTCGCCGTTCTCCATCTACCGCGGCATCCGTGCCGTGAACCCGAGCCCGTACCTCTACTACATCGCCTTCGACGACTTCGCCCTCTGCGGCTCGAGCCCCGAGCCGCTGATCACCGTGCAGGGCGACCGCGTCGAGACACGGCCGATCGCCGGCACCCGGCGGCGGGGCGCGAGCCCCGCCGAGGACCGGCGCCTCATCTCCGACCTCCGCGCCGACGAAAAGGAGTGCGCCGAGCACCTCATGCTGGTCGACCTCGGCCGCAACGACCTCGGCCGAGTCTGCGTGCCCGGTAGCGTCCACGTCGACGACTTCATGGGCATGGAACTCTACTCGCACGTCATCCACATGGTCTCTTCGGTCAGCGGGACGCTCGCTCCCGGGAGCGACCCGACCGCCGCTCTCAAGGCCGCGTTCCCCGCCGGCACCGTGAGCGGCGCCCCCAAGGTGCGCGCCATGCAGATCGTCGACGAACTCGAGACCGTGCGCCGCGGGCCCTACGCCGGCGCGATCGGCTACCTCAGCTACGGCGGCGACCTGGACACCTGCATCTGCATCCGCACCGTGATCGTCAAGGACGGCGTGGCGCACGTGCAGGCCGGCGCCGGCATCGTGGCCGACTCGGTGCCGGAGAAGGAGTACGCTGAGACCCGCGACAAGGCGGCAGCCTTGCTGCGCGCCATCGACCTCGCCCACGAGCAGTTCGGCGACGGAGGCACGCCATGACCACCACCGGTCCCCGGCCCGGCGACGGCGCCCGGGTGTTCATGATCGACAACTACGACTCGTTCACCTACAACCTCGTCCAGTACCTCGGCGAGCTCGGCGCCGACATCACGGTCAAGCGCAACGACCGCGTGACCATCGCCGAGATCGAGGCTGCCGCACCCACGCACCTGGTCGTCTCCCCCGGTCCCTGCACGCCCAACGAGGCGGGCATCAGCATGGACGCCATCGCCCACTTCGGCGCCGCGCGCCTGCCGGTGCTCGGCGTCTGCCTCGGCCACCAGGCCATCGGCCAGGTCTACGGCGGTGTCGTGCGCCGGGCCGGCGCGCCCGTGCACGGCAAGACCGACCAGATCCACCACGACGGCGCCGGCGTGTTCGCCGGCCTGCCCGACCCGTTCACGGCCACGAGGTACCACTCGCTGGTCGTCGACGAGGCGCTGCCCGACTGCCTCGCACTCACCGCGTGGAACGCCGAAGGCGTCGTCATGGGCGTGAGTCACCGCGAGCTGCCCGTGCACGGCGTCCAGTTCCACCCTGAGAGCGTGCTCACCGAGGTCGGGCTCGACCTGCTGGCGACGTTCCTGCGCATGACCGGCAAGGAGGCCCCGGTTGCCCAATGATGTCCTGAGCGCGGCGCTGGCGGAGCTGACCGCCGGGCGCGACCTCACGCAGGAGGACGCGCGCGCCGTCCTGCTCGAGATCATGGGCGGCCGGGCCGACGGAGGCGCAGACGGCCGCCTTCCTCAGCGCCCTGCGCGTCAAGGGAGAGACGGCCGAGGAGATCGTCGGCATGGCGCACGCGATGAGCGAGCTGGCCGAGAAGGTCGACGTGGACGCCGACGTGATCCTCGACACCTGCGGGACCGGCGGCGACCGCGCCGGCACCTTCAACATCTCGACGGCGGCCGCGCTCGTGGCCGCCGGCGCCGGCGTCACCGTCGCCAAGCACGGCAATCGCTCGGCGACGAGCAAGTGCGGCAGCGCCGACGTGCTCGAGGCGCTCGGCGTGGTCATCGACCTCGCCCCCGAGCACGTGAGCCGCTGCATCGCCACGTGCGGCATCGGCTTCATGTATGCGCCTCGCCACCACCTGGCCATGAAGTACGTCGCGCCGGTGCGCCGCGAGCTCGGCATGGCGACCACGTTCAACCTCATCGGACCGCTGACCAACCCCGCGGGAGCGCGGCACCAGCTCATCGGCGTCGCCGACGCCCGCTACGTCGACCGCATCGCCCAGGCGGTGCGGCTGATGGGCAACGCACGCAACCTCATCGTGCACAGCGCCGACGGCCTGGATGAGATCTCGACCACCTGCCCCACCAGCGTGGTCGAGGTGTTCGCCGGTCAGGGGTACGACGAGCGGTACGAGGTCACGCCGGAGCAGTTCGGGATGGCGCCGGCGCGGCTGGAAGACCTCGCCGGCGGCGACGCGGCAGAGAACGCGGACCTTCTCCGCGCCGTGGTCGACGGCGAGCCGGGTCCCAAGCTGGACATCGTCCTGCTCAACGCCGGCGCGGCGCTCTACATCGCCGAGGCCGCCGTCAGCATCGCCGACGGCGTGGAGAAGGCGCGGGCGGCCGTCGCCTCCGGCGCTGCCCGCACCAAGCTTGACCTTCTCGTCGCCATCACCCGCCGGCTGGCGCAGGAGACGGCGTGAGCCGCGCCGGCGCACCCCACGGACCGGCGCCGGCCGGGTTCCTCGCCGAGATGGTCGCCGGCTCACGCCGGCGCGCCGCCTCGGCGCGCTCCGCCGGCCGCCTCGTCAGGCCGAAGCAGGTCGGCGAACCCGGGCGGCTGCGCGACGCGCTGGCGCGCCCCTCCCGTATCCCCGGCGCGCCCAGCCCGCAGCTCGCCGTCATCGCCGAGGTCAAGCGCCGCTCGCCCAGCAAGGGCGACATCGCGCCGGACCTCGACGCCGTCGCGCAGGCCCGCGCCTACGAGGCGGCGGGCGCGGACGCGATCTCGGTGCTCACGGAGCCCACGTACTTCGGCGGCTCGCTCGACGACCTGCGCCACGTGGCCGCGGCGGTGGACCTCCCGGTGCTGCGCAAGGACTTCATCGTCGACCGCGGGCAGATCTGGGAGGCCGCGGAGGCCGGCGCCGCCGCCATCCTCCTCATCGTCGGCATCCTCGACGACGATCGCCTCCACGACCTCTTGATCGAGTCCCTGGACTGCGGCCTCGACCCCCTCGTGGAGGTGCACGACCTGAACGAGACGCGCCGCGCCTGCAAGGCAGGTTGTACGCTTGTCGGCATCAACAACCGTGACCTGGTGACCATGGAGGTCGACATCGAGACCACAGAGTACCTCGCCCCCGCACTCGGACCGTGCATGTTCCCGGTCAGCGAGAGCGGCATCTCCTCCCCGGCCGACGCCTGCCGCGCCGCCCTCGCCGGCGCGCGCGCCCTCTTGGTGGGCGAGACGCTGGTCCGCACGCCTCCCAAGGACCTGGCCGCCGTCATCGGCCGCCTGAAGGATCCGGGGTGGCCGACATGACCCGCGTCAAGGTCTGCGGCCTGACGCGCGTCGAGGACGTCCGCCTCGCGGCGGAGCTCGGCGCGTGGGCCGTCGGATTCGTGCTCGCGGAGAGCCCGCGGCACGTCGTCCCTGCCCAGGCCCGCAAGCTCGCAGCAGCGGCCGGCGACGCCATCACGGTCGCCGTCGTGACCACCCAGACCGCGGCGTGGATCGCCGGCGCCGTGGCCACCGCCGGACTCGCAGCCGTGCAACTCTCGGCCGGGGCCGACGGCCCGTCCGTCGCCGACGTGCGCGCCGCCGCGGCCGAAGCCGGCGTCGAGCCGCTCGTGATCGCCGCCGCGGACACCCCCGACGTCGAGCTCGCCGACTTCGTGCTGCTCGACGCCCGGGCGCCGGGCAACTACGGCGGCACCGGCCGGCGGCTCGACTGGGAGCGCCTCGCCGCCGACCCCGAGACGCCGAGTCACGACCTCGTCCTCGCCGGCGGGCTCACGCCGGCCACCGTCAAGGCGGCGATCGCCACCCTCCGCCCGGCCGTCGTCGACGTCTCCGGCGGCGTGGAGTGGGTGCCGGGCATCAAGGACGCCAAGCGACTGCGTGACTTCTTCGCCGCCGTGGAAAAGGCGGACAAGCAAGCCGCGGCGGACGACGAAGCAGCGAGAAAGGACGCCGAGTGACCCTCGAGACGCGTTTCGGCCCGTACGGCGGCCGCTTCGTGCCGGAGACGCTCATCCCGGCGCTCGATGAACTGACGGCCGCCTACGAGGAGGCGGCGGGCGACACGGCCTTCCAGGCCCGGCTCGCCTACCTCCTGACCGACTACGCCGGCCGCCCCACGCCGCTGTTCCACGCGGAGCGGCTGAGCGAGCGCTGCCAGGCGACCATCCTGCTCAAGCGCGAGGACCTGTGCCACACCGGGGCGCACAAGATCAACAACGTCCTCGGCCAGGCGCTGCTCGCCAGGCGGATGGGCAAGCACCGCGTCATCGCCGAGACCGGGGCCGGCCAGCACGGCGTCGCCACCGCGACCGCCTGCGCTCTTCTCGACCTCGAGTGCGTCGTGTACATGGGCGCCGAGGACGTGCGCCGCCAGGAGCTCAACGTCGTGCGCATGCGCCTGCTCGGCGCCACGGTCGTCCCGGTGGAGAGCGGCTCGCGCACGCTCAAGGACGCCATGAACGAGGCGCTGCGCGACTGGGTGACCAACGTGCGCGAGACGTTCTACGTGATCGGCTCCGTGGCCGGACCAGCGCCGTATCCGGCCATGGTGCGCGACTTCCAGGCGGTGATCGGCGCGGAGACGATCGCCCAGGTGCGCGAGCGCTTCGGCCACCTGCCCGACGAGATCGTGGCGTGTGTCGGCGGGGGTTCCAACGCGATGGGGATCTTCCACGCGTTCCGGGACCTCGCGTCGGTGCGGCTGACCGGCGTGGAGGCGGCCGGCGAAGGATTGGACGGCCGCCACGGCGCGCCGCTGGCCAAGGGCTCGCCGGGCGTGCTGCACGGCTCGTACAGCTACCTGCTGCAGGACGCGTGGGGCCAGGTCGCCGAGGCGCACTCGATCTCGGCCGGCCTCGACTACCCGGGCGTAGGGCCCGAGCACTCGTGGCTCAAGGACTCGGGCCGCGCGGCCTACGCGGCGGCGACGGACGAGGAGGCGCTCGCCGCCTTCCGCACGCTCTCCGAGCTCGAGGGCATCATCCCCGCGCTCGAGAGCGCCCACGCCGTCGCCTACGTGCTGCGCGGGCCCTCCCAGGCAGAGGCGACCGCGCCGTCGCCGTCGGAGACCGGCCGCTTCACCATCCCGGGCGAGGCTCAGCTCGACCCCGCCGACACGCGCTTCGCCCGCGGCGACCTCGTCATCGTCAACCTCTCGGGGCGAGGCGACAAAGACGTCTACGAAGCGGGCGCGGCGCTGGGGGTGCTGTCGTGAGCGTGCGCAAGCTCCCGCACCGTCCCGACGAGCCGGGCGAGCGACCGCCGCTCCCGCCCGAGGACGGCGCCAAGGATCGCGAGGCGGCGGAACTCCCTCCCCTGCGCACCCGCGGTCTCGCGCCGCGGCTGGCCCGCGCGTTCTCCGCGCCGCGCGCGCAGCGCGCGGCGCTCATCCCGTATCTGACCGGCGGCCATCCGGATCTCGAGACCAGCGACCGCCTGGTGGCGACGCTCATCGACGCCGGGGCCGACATCGTCGAGCTCGGTGTGCCGTTCTCCGACCCCATCGCCGACGGCCCGGTCGTGCAGCAGTCCACGCACGCGGCGCTCACGGCCGGCGTGACGCCCGACGACGTCCTGGGGCTGGCGGCAGCGCACAGCGCCGACGCACCCTTCGTCCTCCTCACCTACCTGAACAGCGTCCTGGCCTACGGCCCGGCTCGGTTCTTCGAGCGGGCGGCCACCGCCGGCGTCGAAGCGCTGGTGATCCCCGACCTGCCGCTCGACGAGGCCTCGGGTCCGGCGATCTCGCTGGCTCGCGAGGTCGGCGGCCTGGCCGAACTCGCCGCCGGCGCCGGGGTCTCGCTCGTGCCGATGGCGACGCCGACGAGCACCGACGAGCGTCTCGACCTCGTCGCCGCCGCGGCGTCCTCGTTCGTGTACTGCGTGGCGGTCACCGGCGTCACCGGCGCCCGTGCCGAGCTCGGCGCCGAGCTGCCGGCGCTGCTCGCGCGGCTGCGCGAGCGCACGGATGCGCCGCTCGCGGTGGGCTTCGGGATCTCGACGCCCGCGCAGGCCGCCGGCGTGTCGCGCCTGGCCGATGGCGTCATCATCGGCAGCGCCCTGATCGACGCCGTGACGCCGGCGGCCACGCCTGACGACGCCTGCGCGGCCGCACGGTCGCTCGTGAGCAACGCGAGCGCAGCGATCGCCGAAGTCTGAGCTCAGTCGCCCTCGAGCCCCAGAAGAAAGTCGCCGGGCTGCCCGCCTATCACGAGGCGCGTCATCTCGGCGCGTTCACGCCAGACGACCCGCTCCAGAGCGCCGCGCGCACGCACCCTCTGGCCGACCCGCGCCTGGTCCGCGAAACGGCCCCGGAACGAGACCACCTCACCCAGGTCGGCGATATGCGGTCCCTCGAGGAACAGCGGCTCATGGAGCCCGTACCGACAAGGCGTGAAGAGGGCGTCGCGGTCGTCGACGACTCGCGCCTCCACGAGCGCCCGGCCCGCCGGCGCAAAGCGCGGGTCCCCGTAGCGCTCGGGCACCTCCGCCGGCAGCTTCACGAAGCGGACGAAGTATGGCCGGCCGGCGAATCGGCCTTCATTGACCTTGCCAGCCTGCAGACGCACGAAGTCGGCGGCGGATAGCGGTGTGTCCTTGCGGTGCGCCTCGTGGATCGCCACGAGCTCCTTGCCGCGCGGTCGCCTCAACACGGACGACGAGTCGTCGAGAAGGCGAGTCAGCGCCGCGTGCACCCTGCGGCACTCGCCGTCGCCGTACACCACAAGATCGATGTCCGACTCAGCCGTGTGCAGATCGAACAGCAGCGAACCGGTCAGGCCCAGCGCCGTGCCCGGCACACCGGCGGCGGCGCGCAGCAGTTCCGCGAGGGCAAGCGCATCCTCAGAGAGTGCGCCGTCGGGTCCGATGTCGCGCAGGCGCTGCAACCGCTCGCGCGGATCATAGACGCGCGCCACATCGTCCCACGGCACGGCGTCCACGGGCACGCCGAGCATGGGGTCGTCCACACGGTACGAAAGACCCAGGGCGCGCAGTGTCTCCTCACGCTCGGCGACGCTGTAGACCCGGCGGTATCGCTTCTGGCCGCGCCGCCGCTCCCCGCGCTGGTCGGGAACATACCGCAGGTAGGCCACGATGCGATCCGGAGGGTGCACGACGCCCTTCACCGTGAAGATGAGGCCGGCCACAGTCTCAACGGCGGCCCCTTCGATGGCCGATGCGTATGGACGATATCCCGAGGACACGCTCAGTCCCTCGCTTGTGCCGGGCTCGCAGCCGCGTGTACGCTGGCGGTCATCGAGGAGAGGCGAAGGGCGACCGGCATGGAGCTACTCATCAGCGTGGTCGGCGAGCACGAGGTCGAGGCCGCAGTCTCCGGGCAGGCGGACATCGTGGACGTCAAGAATCCGCGCGAGGGATCGCTGGGCGCCAACTTCCCTCATGTCATCCGATGTGTTCGTGAGATCACTCCGACCGAGGTCCCCGTCAGCGTTGCGATCGGCGACTTCCCCAACCTGCCTGGAACGGCGGCCCTGGCGGCCGCGGGGGCAGCCGGGTGCGGCGTGCAGTATGTGAAGGTCGGGCTGCTGGGGCCGCGCGACCACGACGAGGCCTTCGCCCTGCTGTCCGCGGTGTGCCGCGCGGGGCACGACCAGGACCCTCGGGTCCGCATCATGGCGACCGCCTACGCAGACGCTCGCGCGACCGGATCGCTCCCACCCCTCGAACTGCCGGCCGTCGCCGCCGAGGCCGGGGCCGACGGCTGCATGATCGACACGGCCTTGAAGGGCGCCGGCACGCTCCTGACTCAGATGAGCGCGCCGGATCTCGAGAGCTTCGTGGCGCGCTGTCACGAGAGAGGGCTGCTCTGCGCCCTGGCCGGGTCGCTGCGAGCCGCCGATGTGTCGCGCCTGCGGGAGCTGGGACCGGACATCGTCGGATTCCGTGGCGCCGCCTGCCGCGGTGGCCGCAGAGACGGGGTCGTCGATCGCGAGGCGGTGCTGCGGCTCAAGGACCTCGTCGCGCAAGACTGACTCCTTCCGTTCTCCCAGTCCCGAGCAGCTCGGTCAGCCTCTCTGGTCGTTCCCCGTCGATGATCCACAGATCGAAGGTGGGGTCGGCGGCCAGCAGTCCGGCCAGGCGACGGTCGACGCCGGGGGAAGAGGCCAGCTCCGCTACCGTCATCGCGCCTGCCGGCGAGGCCCCCGGGGACCCAAAGCTCGCCATGCCGTGGTGGTCCTTCAGGAGCACCAGAAGACGCCCGCCGACCTGTCCGGTCAGCCATGCGGCGATGGAGTCGGAGGTCACCGACCAGCTGTGAGGCAGCGCGTCGGCGCGTCGCAGAGGCTCAGACGGGAGGAGCACGGTGACGCCTTCGCGGGCGGCGTGCGCTTCTCCGAGCGTACGCACGAGCGCGCAGCCCGGCATCAGGTCGGCCAGCAGATGGCCATACTGATCCATGGCGAGAATGGCCATCCAGTGCGCGGTGCCGGACCGCAGGCCGAACTTCTGGTCCTGTTCCCTCACCGCGTCGGCAAAGACGCCGCCACCGGGCACCACCAGCAGACGATAGCTGCGGCCCAGCTCGACGAGGCCGGCGGCCAGCTCCGGCAGGCACCCGCCGCGTCCCAGGCTGCCGCCCACCTTGACGACAGCGTCGATCATGACCCCGCGACCACCGGGCTCGCGGCCAGCAGCCGGGCTGCGGCAACGGCCGGCAGCGCCACGCCCTCATCCCCCCAGATGCTTCCCAGCGGGGAGCACCGCAAGACCCAGACGACCGGCGGCTTCGGCAGCGAGGAAGGCGCCGACGCCGGCAGGCGCGACCGGCGGCTCGGTCGGCGCATCCAGACGCGACACCACCTGCAGCAGCCCCTCACTCACCGCCCTCAGCTGGCACTCGACCAGGTAGCGCGCGATCTTGACGATCTCGGGCTCGCTCAACATCTCGCGGTCGGCGCACACGAGGCGCGCCAGGCGCTCGGCGCAGGCGGCAGGCGAAGAGCCTCGTCCGTCAGGCCTGGCGCAGGTGTAGTCCCCCACGCCAAGGCGACCGAGCAGCACGTAGGCGTCCGCCATCACCGCGAAGTACTCGGCGGCGACTCGACAAGGACGTCCACGCACCGGCACGGAGGTCGTGAGCGTGTTGGGGTTGGTGCGCAGAACACCCGTGTAGACCAGTTCGCCGGCGCTGAGCCGGGCGAGATCGTTGCGACCCTCACAGGCCAGACGACCCCCCCTGATGGGAACGATGTCCGTGGTCGTGCTGCCCACATCCACGAGGATGCAGTCGTCGACACGCGAGGCCGCGAACAGGGCCGAGGCCACCCAGTTCGTGGCCGCGAAGGCCAGCGGGCGCGTGCGAGCTCGGGACAGCGCCACGAACTCGCCGCGGCTGTCGAGCACGGACACGGCGTTGCGCGGAAACGCTTTACGGACACCATCCATCACGAACAGGACCCCTTCCCGCTTGCTTCTGAAGGCGTCCGAGAGCTCGGCCGTCATCGTCAGCGCGAGCGGAGTGCCGGGGTCGAGCGCGAGCTCCTCGGCCACCTCACGGAGGACGGCGGGAAGGCGCTCGCGCCCGCGCCACACCTCGAACGGGCGCACCGCGGTGCGCACCGCCCAGGAAGCACCGGGACACGATTCCACTCGGGCGGCCTTGATCTGGACGCCGCCTACGTCCCAGCCGACGGTCACCAGCGACTCACGCGTCATCAGCCCACTCCTTTCAAAAAGCAGCGAGGGACGGAACCGCCACCGAGGCTGGCAGAGAGCCGTCCCGACAGGCGCGCCAGATCGCCTCGGCCAGGTTGAGGCCGACGACGCGCCGCAACCCTACGTACGAGGTCGTCACCCGCGGATTGATCTCGATCAGCCAGCATGTCTCCTCACCGAGCACCAGGTCGACGCCTACATATCCCCGCAACCCGGGCACCAGGGCCACGGCCCTTTGCCCGAGCTCACATGCCTCCTCGCGGCGTGGATGAGGCCACGATGCGACTCCGCCACCGTAGATGAACGGGATGCCCGGGCGGACTCGCTGCTCGTTCAGGCTGAGAACGGTCGAGTTCCCATCGGCGACCAGCAGCGAAACGCTCGCGGCCGGGCCCGCAGCGTACTCCTGCACGAGGATCGCTTCCGCTCCGCGCAGCGCCGGCAGTCGTAGGGCCTTCTTCAGGGCCCGCTCATCCGGAACCAGGCCCACACCGTCACAGCCGGCGCCGTCGATGGGCTTGACGACCACGGGGTAGCCGAGCCGGGCCGCCGCCACGGAGGCGGCGCCTGGGGAGACCCGTGTCGTCCTCGGCGTAGGCAATCCGGCCTGCGAGAACCGCTGATAGCACTCCCATTTGTCCGCAGTCACAGCCACAGCCTCAGGCAGGCTCCCGAGCAGGCAGACGCCCGCGTCCGACACTAGAGAGCTCAGGCCCTCAAGAACACGGCCGCCCTCTGGAGCGACGACGAGCGCCGCGCCACACTCCCGCGCCAGTTCCATCACTCCGGTAGGGTAGACTTTGGCGTCGAGATCGACGACGCGATCCGCCGTCAGCAGTGTACCGTGGAGACGCCGGTCGCGCGTCGTCACCACCGGGAACCGGCCCCAGGCACGCAGGTCGGCGAGCAGCGCACGCAAGATGGCCAGCGCCTCCGCGGCGAGGCCGGGCGGCAGGTCGGGCGTGGGCCATCCGCCGCCGGTGACGTACTCGTGCACCAGAATCGCCGAAGGGAGACGCCGCGTGGATGCCATTCCGGTCCTAGACCTCATGGGGGGACGAGTGGTGCAAGGGCTGCGCGGCGAACGGCAGCACTACCGCGCCGTGCGCAGCGGGCTCGTCGCCGGCAGCGACCCGGTAGCCGTCGCCCGGGCCCTCTGCCGCGAGTGTCACGGCAAGGCCGTGTACGTCGCCGACCTCGACGCACTCGAAGGCAGGGGCGACCACCGAGAGGTCGTCCGTGAGCTGCGCGATGATCTCGGAGCGGAGCCCTGGGTGGACGCAGGGGTCAGCGACCCGGAGACGGCGTCCCGGCTGCTCGAGGCCGGGGCCGCGCGAGTCATTGTCGGCACGGAGACGCTGACGGACATCGGTTCGCTTCGTACGATCCGCGAGACCCTGCCACCGGCGCGGATGCTGATCAGTGTCGACGTCGGCGACGCCGGCGTCCTCAGCAGATGTCCCGCGCTTTCCGGCAAGCCTCCGTTGGCCGCGATGGAGTTGCTCGCCGGCGAGGAGGTCACCGAGGTCATCCTGCTTGCCCTGCGCCAGGTGGGCACCGGCGAGGGACCGGATCTCGAGACGCTGCGAGCCGTGCGCGGCGCCTTCCCGAAGTTGCGCCTGATCGTCGGAGGCGGCGTGCGCTCCGCCGAGGACCTGCTGGCGCTCGCCGAAGCCGGCGCCGACGGCGTGCTGCTCGCGACGGCTCTTCATCGCTGCTGGATCACGGCCGCGCACATTCGCGCAGCCCAGCTGGACGACCGCCCGCTCACCAGCGGGCCGTGAGGGCAGGCACTTCGGCAAGCATCCGACCCTCCGTCAGGAAGACGAAGATCGAGGCGGCGACGAGGTCGGCGGTCGTTCCCGGATTGAGGGCGTGTGCCTCATCGCCGAGCTCACGCGACAACTCGCGGAGCCCCGCACGTCCCCGAGCGGACACGATCCCCCCCGACGACAGGATGCGGGCCGCGCGGCGCGACACGTCCTCCGCCGTGGTCATGCCGTTCTTGCGCGCGATCAGAGTGTCGGGCACGGCTGCGAGGATCGTGAGGAAGACCGTCAGGATGGCGTCCGAGAAGGCGACACCGCTTTCCCAGCAGCGGCTGAGCGCGCCGGCGCCGAGCACGAACGTGATCTCGAAGTCGGTGACGTACTCCCGGGCGACGGAATCGCGCTCGCGCGCGGCGTCCATGGCCTCACGCAGGGTGACGGTGACCTCATCCCCGCTCACGTCGTGGCGATCGACCTCGCCCATGCCGGCGGGAGACGCCCCGCGGATGGCCTCGTAGGCGAAGCGTGCGTCCTGAACAGTCAAGCCGCCAAGGACGCCGCTCACGGCGGAGCGCAGGCCTGCTCCGGCTTCGAGACACGCCGCGGCCCTCGCCAGGGGAGCGAGGAGAAGGATCATGCCGAGATTGGTATTGGTGGCCACGAGCCGGCGCGTATCGGCAGCCGCCCTCGCGATGGTCTCCCCCACGGTCGCCCGCCCCGCGTCGCTCAGGGCCGGGCCTATGGCTACGGCGCTGGTCGCAAAGTCCTCGAAGCGCGCGTCGGAAAAGTGGATACGCTGCGACACGTTGCCGGGTTTGTCAACGCTCGCCTCGAACAGGCAGGCCAGTTGCGCCGCCCAAGCGATCTCGACACCCGTCAGCCGCTCCACCCCACCTCCTCGAGGACGTGGTCCACGAGACTCCGTGCGGCATCGACGCCGGTGGCCGCGGCGAGTGCTCGCCAGCCCGGGATGGTGTTGACCTCGATCACGCTGTACCCGCCATCGTCGCACGGCAGGATGTCCACGCCGGCGTGCTCGGCGCCGACCACCCGCGTCGCCCGCAGACTCAGGTCGATCAACTGATCGTCCAACTCCACCGGCTCACCGATGGCTCCTTGGGCGGTGTTCGTCTTCCATCCCTGTCCGCGACGTAGCATGGCGCCGATGACGCGATCGCCGACCACGAAGGCGCGGATGTCCTCTTTGCCGTGCGGCACGAACTCCTGCACGCAGTAGATGTAGCGGCCGAGCTCGAGAGCGCGAAACACGCGGTACGCGGTGTCGACATCCGAGACCCTGACGATGCCTCTGCCCTCGGAGCCGAAGAGGGGCTTGACGACCACGTCGCCGCCCAGTTCCTCGTAGGCGGCCAGCGCCTCATCGAAGCGTTCGGCGACCACGGTGCGCGGCGTAGGGAGACCCGCATCCTGTAGCCGCGCCGCCGTGTAGTACTTGTCGACGCCGTGCTCGATGGCGAACGCCGAGTTGACCACTCTCACGCCTCCGTGCTCGAGCATGCGCAGGGCGTCCATGCGGAAGACCACCTGCTCCAGCGAACCCGATGGGATGGCGCGCACGAACACGATGTCGCAGTCGTCGAGGGACGCCGCGGCGGCGGTCAGGCGCGGCCGGCCGGCCACCCTGGCAGTCAGTTGAGTGACGGGATAGCACTCGGCAGAGAGCCCGCGCCGCGCGAGAGCCCTGCGGAGGCTCTCTGTGTGCCAGCCCCCGTTCTGTCCGAGGATCGCGAGCTTCATGCGAACAAGGACGCCCGGAGGACGGACACGTTGACGCCTCCGGCGCGAAAGGTCCGGCCGGTCGCGCTGTTGTTGATGGTGATCTCGGCGGGACTGAACAGGAGGGGGTCGATCTTGTAGAAGTCATTCCCGTGGCGACGAAAGAGCTCGCCGAAAGGCATGCCGTAGTCGCTCGAGGCGACTGACGGCAGACGCTCGACCACCCGCTCGATCTGGGCATCTTCGGCGTGCACGGTGTACCAGGCGCGGCCACCGTACAGCACCGCGTCGTTGGTGCGGCCGATGGCCGCAAGGTCGTCCGCGGCGACCGGAGCGAGTGGGCACGAACCGAAGCCGGAACGCACCGACGAGATGTCAAAGCCCACCTCGTGCATCTTGTGCAGCCCCGTCTCGACGATACGCGCCGCGATCTGGACCGAACCGACGATGCTCGCGGTCGGCGCGACGAGCAGGAAGACCCGGTCGGACGGCACGCCGCACTTGCCGGCGACCCACGCGGCCACGTCCGGTGACGGCAAGTGGTTCGATTCCAGCGTCAGCACGGCCACCGTCGCAGGGTCGCGGTAGTCGATGTCGGCGAAGATGGGGTCGCCCCGATGCAGGGCCCTCGCCGGCCCGGAGCCCATGGCGAAGTACTTCTTCGAGTCGGCGGTCGCGGGCACGTTGATCGCCCAGCCGGCGTACTGCGAGGCCATGCAAGCCAGAAGCGGCTGGTGGACACTCACCTCGACGCCTGGGAGGGTCAGATCGTCAAGCTGAAGCTGGCGCAGCTGGACGTCCCCCAGCCCGCCGAGACAGACTTCGGAGAACAGGCGGCCCGCCTCCAGCGACCCGTCGACTTCGATCCCCGCGTCGAGGACCGTGGCACCGTTCTCAAGCTCGCAGACCGCGACCTGCAGAGGCTCAGCCGCGTCGCTCAGCCTCCGGAAGACGGCGTGGGCGCGGTCATTGAGACTGATCACGGACCAGGACCTCCCCTCTCCCTCCGCTGTTCATGTCACCCACATAGCGCCGGAACTCGCCGCCGGGGAGGCCGGGGCTTGCGATAAGGCCCGAAGCCTCCAGGCTCCGCAGGTAGCACTGCAGGAACACGGGGCGGTAGTTACACGCGTAACGGAACGTAGGCAGAAGCTCCGGGGCTTCGCCGAAGGCGACGATGGTGCCGCGCTTCATGCCTGCGCCCGGGCGTCCGCCGAGGCGGCCGCGCACGAACACGGTGCCGGCGAGCATGCCGGCGCCGGCGAACTCGCCGGTGTCGCCGAGCACGACGATGAGGCCGCGACGCATGCGGCCGCCGACCTCTCGCCCGGCGTTGCCGCCCACGATGATGGTCCCGCCACTCAGGCCGCGAGTCTCGCCCGAGTAGGCGGCGCCGAGGAAGTGGCCGGCGTCGCCCTCGACGACGATGCGGCCGCCCGACATGTGGGCGCCCACCCAGTCGCCGGCGTCGCCCTCGACGACGATCTCGCCGCCGGACATGGACACGCCGAGATGCGGGCCTACGTCGCCGGTCACGGTGACGCGGCCCATGGACATCCCCTGCCCGATCTTCTTGACGGCTCTGAGATCGCCATTCACGGTCACGTTTCCCGTGCCGGCGCCGTCGACCTCGAAGAGGTCCCCAAGGGTGACCTTGCGACGCCCGTAGTAAGCGGGCAGCTCGGCGATCTGGGTCTGTCCGAGGCCCATGAAGCGGTCCGGACAGATAGAGTCCGCCTCCACCGGGATCGAGCTGGATTCCTTGCGCGTCAGCGTCACGCCGCTGCCGTCAAGCACGAGTGCCGCGCACGCTATGCATCCCATCGCCGATGCCTCCTCTCGGATACTCCAGGATCGGCCTGCGGCCGCTTCATGAGCCCACGAGCTCTCGGAGAGCGAAATGGAACTGCCCCAGTGAGCCGCCGTAGTTGCCTGCTGAGATACGGGTCACGCCGGGCAGGCAGGCGGCGGCGATGCCCGCGCGCATGGCCTCCGCCACCGCAGCCTCACTGAGCCCGTCCACGACGATCTCGAGCACCGCATTCTCCCCTTCTTTGAGAGCGCTGTCCTCCTGGCCACGCAGCGTCGGGCAATAGGGCGTGTTACTGGAGACGTTCTGCCCCTTGTAGCGGGACGAGATCTTGCTGCCACTGCGCACGATACCGCCGGGAAACGGCATGATGACGCCCGGCACCACGCGCATCGCGGCGATCGCCGCCTGTGCCGCGGCGAGCGCCGCGCTCAGGCTGCGCGCCATCATGAAGAAGTTGCCGCCGCCGACGCCCTTGACGACGCCGAAGCTCTCCTCCACGACGAACTCGCCGTCCATCACGGGGACGCGCCACAAGCGTCGGCCGTCCAGCAACTTGCTGCGCTGGAAGCCGTCGCCGAAGTAGCGGAGCTTGCCGCCGACCTTGAGCTTCTCGTCGGCGGCGAGGCCGTTGTAACAGGCCGAGGTCGCGGAGGTCATCACCGCTTGACCCACACGCTTCAGCAGCTGGTCCTCCATGCTCTTGCGCGATGTCGTGAACAAGAGTGCCGCCACGCCGGGGCGGCCATCAGGCGTCTGCTCATCGGAGGCCAGATCATTCGTGCCCGCTTCGCAACCGCAGCCGATGATCGACGTGGCGAACCCCGTGGCCGCTTCAGCCGCAGTGCGCGCCCAACTCCCGTCGTCTCCGGTGACGATCAGACGCGAGCCCCACATCCCAAAGGCCTCGGCGAACGTGTCCTCGATCTCCACTTCGTTGATGCGCATGAGGGGCTAGCTCCTTTCCCAGAAGGGGACCGGCAGACGCCGTGATGGCGCATGGCGACTGCGCAGCGTCTCAGCTTCACTGATGAACAGGTGGTCCAGCACGCCGCCGCGCGCGCTGCGCAGGCTCATGGCGTCCACGAGTGCGCTCAGGCCGGCATCACCTGCCAGTCCCTGGCCGAGCAGGGCGGCCCCTTGCGCAGCCTCACTACAGACGCGTGCATAGCCTTCCGTCACCCGCACCGGGGCGAAGCGGCCCAGTGCGTCGACCAGACGGCGGCGCAACTCGGGCACACGGACGAGGCGGCCCGAGAGCAGGATCTCGCGCGGCGCATCGAGCACTACCGACTCGGCGGCGACGGCCTTCGTGACCTGTTCGAGCAGCGCGGTCAGGGCGACCGAGGCGCGGCGCTCGCTCCCCACGGCGAGCACAAGCTCTTCTGGTGAGCAGTCGGGGGTCCCGGCGATCCACGCTGCTCCGCCGCTCGCAAGGACGTCCTTTGAGAAGGCCCTGAGCAAGTACGCCAGCTCGCCGTCCATAGCGCCCAGCGCGCGAAGACCCATCGCGCCACTGGTCCCGCCGGCGCCGTCGACGATCGCACCTCGCTCGACGGCGACGACAGCCGTGAAGGCGCCGCCGACCTCGACCGACACGAACGACGTCTCGTCGTACGCTACGCCCAGACGACGCGCCTGATCCCACACTGCCAGCGCTACCGCGCAGACCTTGTCGGCGGTCCCCATGTCGATCCGGTTGGCCTTGCGGTGCTCCGGCACGGTGGTGAGCTGCAGCACGCCGGGCGCCAGGCAGACCGGCAGGTCGCTCGCCTTGAGCGCCTCGAGAAGCCGGCCCAAGCCACCGACGATCGTCCCTCGCGGCCCATCTCCCGCATCCGCCAGCACCAGCAGCTCGAACTCCTCCGGTCCCAGGTCGCGGAGGTCCGGCCAAGGCAGTCCATACCCCGACGGGCCGACGATCAGGTCCACCGGGCCGGCGGCACGCAAGACCTCGACCAGCGCTTCGGGATCGTCTCGGACGTCGGAGGTGCGATAGGTCGCATCGAGGAACAGCTCGTCTCCGTCGCGCCCACACACGTCGAAGCTCAACGTCCCGGGGTCGATGCCGATCGCCCGTGTCACGACGGCCGCTCCGCCTCGTCGAGCGCTTCACTCAGATACCCCCAGCGCAGCGGCGACTCCTGCGTGTACTTCTTGCCGAGGCGCACCGCCAGCGCCGCCCGCTCGAGCTCGCGGCCAAGATAGAAGGCGTGGCCGGGGTCCGGAGCGTCCAGGGCCTTGAAGAGATCGTGAGGGTCTTTGCCGCGCAGGAACGCCTCGCGATTGAAGACGAAGATCCACTCGCGATTCGCGAAGATCCGGTAGTTCTTGTCGCGCACGCGCTGCTGCATGTCGCGCAGTTCCGCCTCCGAGTACGTCTCGAACGGGGTGTCCTTGAGCGCCACAAGACCGTCCTCGAGACCTTTGGGCAGCACGCGGTTGAGAATCGCGTAGTGCATCAGCTTGCGAGCCAGGTCGAGCTCGCGCACCGCGCCGCGCGCCCAGCTGATGACCTCCGTCGTGAGCACGTAGTCGATGCCCAGTTCGGCGATGACGCCGGCCATCACCGCGTTGATGCCGACGCTGTCGGCGTCTGTGAGCTCGGTGAGGTTGCCGAGGCCCATGAGCATCTCCGCCTCGGGGTAGCGCCGGCGCATCTCACAGTACCGCTCGAGCGAGGCGGTGAAGCCGAAGCTGAGCGGGTCGAGAATGGGGTCGATGACGTACGCCGCGCCAAGCGCGTCGGCCCTGCGGATGTTGCGCTCCAGCGACTCGACACCCTCCCCGAAGTCGGGGATCACGACGACCTTGCAGCGCAGGTGCGGCACGAGGTCCATGTTCTGCGTGTTCACGCTGAGCAGGAGATCGGCCCCCGCCGCGTCTGCTTCGCGGATCGTCTGCTCGTGAAACGTGTCGATGCTCACCGTGAAGCCGTGCTCCTTGAGCCCCGCCACCACCTCGCCGACGCCGGGGAACGCCTCCATCGGCGGGCAGCCGAGGTCGATGACGTCAGCGCCGCTGGCGCGGAAGTACTCGGCTTGGGCGAGGATGTCGGCAAGGGGCATCCGGTAGGCCTCGACGATCTCGGCGAGTATCTGCGTCTCGTACTCGCCGTAGCCCTCGAGGTCGACCGTCTGCCCGAAGAAGGCGGGCAGATCCTTGAGATCCTTGGGGCCGCGGACCACCGGGACGCCGACCTTGGCCTCTATCGCGGCTAGGTCGCCCCTGCAGAGCCCCGGGATCATGACCCGCCCGCAGTCGCAGTCGTCCGGCAGTCGCCGGGCGATCCACTCGGTGCGCATCAGGGCCGCAACGGCGCCGCCGAGGACGGCGACATCGTAGTCGAACTCCAGCTCGAGCCTGTCGAGGGTCTTCTGCAGCGCGTCGGCCGCGAGCCTGCCGGTCACAAACAGCGTGTCGGGCACGACCGGAGTCCCCCTAGCCTGCAAGCCACTCGTCGAGAGCGGTGTGCCGGGTGGCGAACGCCTTCGCGTCGAGCTCGGGGCGGATCTCCCCCATGGTGCCGAAGCGCTCGGCGAAGGCGTTGTGCTCGTGTATTCCCTCGAAGTTCTCCTGGCGGGCCAGGACGAATGCGTCGTCCGAGAGGTCGGGGTAGGTCACGACGACGCGACGCAGCATCTCGCGGACGACGTCTTCCACGAAGCGCGGATTGGCGTGCGCCTTCTCGACCACGTAGAGCTCGTCGGGGCGCTTGAGCAGCTCGTAGATCTCGGAGCTCATGGACTGCTCGACGATATCCACCAGGTCCTCGGCGGCCACGCGGCGCTCCGAACCGATCAGCAGAGTGCCTCTGCCGCGCTGGTTGTGAGAAGCAATGGGCAGGAGGCTCAGGATACGCTCGCTCTCCTCCTCGCTGTAGCCGGCCTCGCGGAGACGGTCCTGGGACTGACCGCGTACCATGTCCTGGGCGCAAGGGCACACGGTCAGGCCGTTCACCTCGACGCCGACAAGGAGGCGCGTCTGCGTGCGTGTCGCCGCGGCTATGCCCACCAGCGTGAAGAGCTGCTCGGTGGGCCGGTGTGTGACCGGGGTCTCCTTCATGATCGGCGACTGCGCTTTGATGCGGACCTCGGCGCGCAGGGCTTCTTGCGACTCCACCACCTGCTCGGCCATGCGCTTGGCGAGCGACTCGATGTCGGCGAACGGCCTGCGCGTCAGGCCTTCGGCAAGGTCTTCGACGACCTCGCTGAAGCGCGACATGTGCACGCCGGCTTGCTCGGGGCCGAGATCCGCGAACAGGTCGAGCGTCGCGTAGAAGAGCTCGGCCTTGTCGCCGTCCTTGATCGAGATGATGCGGCGCAGATTGGTCACGCCCGCGCGGCTGAGCGCCACGGTCACGGCGGGCCGCTCCTGCTGCACATCACGCTGGACGCGGCATCCGGGGTCTTCTGGCATGCGCAGGCCTCCTCAGCCGCAGGCGACGATCTCGGTAGGCACGCCGTGGCCGGACAGCACGGAGTAGTTGTCGAAGGACACGGTGTACGCCTTCTTGAAGTACTCGCGGAGCTCCGCCTCGATGGCCTTGTCATGCGCCGGCGCCACCGAGAACGTGCGTCCGGCCACATCCTCGACGACGACGCCGTCACGGGCCACGAGCTCGCCACCCTTGTACACGTACCGGGGGCGCGAGAACATGGCCTCCTTGTCGGCGCACTCCTCGTAGACGGCGATGTCGCCGTCGGCGCCCACGCCGAGGTGACCCTTGTGGTCAAGGCCGAGCGCCCGCGCCGGACCGGCGCGACTGATGACGGCGATCTCGCCGAGCGAGTACTCGCGATCCAGCTGTGGGAGCAGGGCGCCTGAGCGTGCTCTTGGGTGCAGGCTCTCGAACATCTCCCGCCGGTAGTCACGGTCCATGAGCAGCCTGATGACCTGTGGGTAGCTCGTGAAGGGGCCGGCGTTGGGATGATCGGTGCTCAAGAAGACCCGCCAGGGGTCGTCGATCAGCAGGAAGAGCTCCATGCCCGTGAGCCACATCGTGCCGTTGATGGGATTGCCACGCTTGTAGACGATCGGCACGATCCCGCCGCCCGATTCGCCCTCCACGTCGTCGTTGATCCACTTGTTCCCGGTCGTTTGATGGAGGCTGTGCTGGAGAGGGCCGTCGCAGGTCATCGTGGTGGCGTTGCCGAAGATCAGCTGCCCGACGTCCACGGTCAGCCCGGAGCTGGCATTGACCGCCTCCGCGACAGTAGCCGCCTCGGACTTGTGCACATGGCCGCGCCCGGCCCCGTAACTCAGGAACTGAAGGTGGCAGAGATGCGCGCGATGTCCGTCGAGGGCGGCGATCATCTCGATGGTCGTACGGGCGCTGGTGTGGCGGCCCAGGTTGATGCCGTGGATGTGGACCGCGTGCGGGAGGCCGAGGTCGTCTGCGATCGTGGCCAGGGTCTGCACGATCTGCCGTGGCGTGACTCCGTAGCCGATCACTTCGTCGTCAAGCTCAGCGACGTTCTTGCCCCACTTCCAGTTCTCGACACCGCCGGGGTTCACGACCTTGATGGCGTAACCTCGGCTCGCCCCAAGGAGCCAGGCCACGTAGTCGCGAGCCTTCTCCGGCTGCTTGTCGGCGATGCACTGCATGACGAAGTGGTTGTTGCCCATCACGATGTAGGCGCCTTTGTCGAGGTTGGGCACGTCCTCGAGCTCCTCGTGCGTGTGTCGGACCGCCAGTGGCGCGGCGGATGCCTGCATCACGGTGGTGTAGCCGAGTTCGGAGTAGAGATAACCGGTCAAGTGAGTGGAGGGGACCGTGCCTCCCACGCCCGCGCGCAGGTTGCCCGAGCGCGCGCGTTCGTGACCGCGATGATCCTCCGGCCGCATCTTGCGACCCAGGTTCACCTCGG
The DNA here is from genome assembly GCA_963798285.1 of uncultured Thermoleophilia bacterium. GTDB lineage: Bacteria > Actinomycetota > Thermoleophilia > UBA2241 > UBA2241 > CAIXSE01. Next base: position 481,018 of record CAWCSR010000003.1, read on the forward strand.
CGCCGACGATATGCGCATGGATGTCCACGCCGCCGGGCATGACCACGAGGCCGGTGGCGTCGACGGTCTGCGCCGCTCCTCGGTCCACGTCTTCGGGTGCGACCACGCGGCCGTCCTTCACCCAGATGTCGCCCACCTCACCGTCCCTGCCGTTCCGCGGGTCGTAGATGCGCCCGCCGAGAATGCCCAGCATCATGCCACCGCCTCGATGATCCGGTCGAGGATCTCCTCGTCGGTGACGCGACCCGTCGAGATGACCCTCTTGAGAGGAATGGGGATGTTGTCCATGCGGTAGGCAGTGCCGGCCGCGTCGACGCCGTAGGCCGCGGTCGGAAACAAGACGCTGGCGTGAGACGCCACGACGCTCGGTCCATGGTCGAGGACGATCGTCGGGATGCGCCCGAGCTGCGCGGCGGCGGCGGCCGGGAAGTGCGCTCCGGGGTCCGAGGCGATGATCACCGCCGCGTCCGCGGCCCGGCGCGCCAGCATGTCCACCGCAGAGAATTCCCCGGGGCTGAACTGCGGGTAGCCGCGAGCGAAGCTGACTGCGAACGGATAGCCCGTGGTCCAGCTCAGCACCTGGTCGGCGCCCGTCACATTGCCGTGTCCGCGCATGGGCAGCACGGAGAACTTGGCGAACTCGTTCAGTTCCGCGACCAGCGTGAAGAGCTCACCGACATTGAGCTGGCGCGCCGGCGCCATCGTGAGGCCCATGCCCATGAACGCGACACCGTAGCGACAGGTCTTCATGCGCTGGGCGAGCTCCCGGAGTTCCGAGACCGGCACGCCGCCGACGATATCTGCCGCCGGCTCCATGCCCTTCACCAGCAGGCGCAGCGTCGTGAGCACCTCGAAATCGGCGCCGACGTCCACCTGCAGGAAGTGGTCGGCCTTCTTCGAGCTGCCGGTGGGCCGCACGTCGACCACGTAGACCGTCCGATCGGCACGGCCGTTCGGTGTGAGGGCGCCTTTGGGAGTGAGCGAGAAGCGCGGGAAGTGACGCAGGTGCGAGGCGTCAGGGTTGCAGCCCCAGAACACGAGCAGGTCGGCGCGGTCACGGATCTCGCCGAGCGTGCACGTGGGCTCGCCGACGGCCTGCATCGCGAGGCCGGTGGGGCCGTGGCAGACCGACGAGGTGGAGTCGATCACAGCGCCGATCCGGTCGGCCAGTGCGACCGCCTTGCGCTGCGCCTCGCTGGCCGACGAGCTGAGACCGTAGATGAGCGGGCTGTCGGCCGCCGTGAGTATCTTCGCCGCTTCGGCGACGGCCTCGTCCCACTCCACTTCACGCCCGTCGATCAGCGGTCGACGTGGACGCGGATCGTAGTCCTTGAAGATGCCCTGCCCGCTCGAGCACGCAAGACGCACCTTGAGGATCTCCGTGCCCTCGGCCTCGACCGTGAGATCGTCGCAGAGGCATCCGCAGAACGGACAGGCGACATTCTCGACCACGGTGCTCATGACGTGCCCCTTTTCTCTACGACCGGCGCCACATCCACCTTCTGACCTTTGAACGAAGGCATGCCCGTCCCCAGGGTCTCCGTCCCGATGAGCTTGTTGACGAGCGTCCCCATAGGGACGAAGGCGAGCCCCGCCGGCAATGAGCCGGCATGAGCCGTGACCTCGATGTCACCCTCCGCCGTACTGAGGAGCACCTGCCCTCCGTCCTCGATGCCAAGCCGGGCCATGTCCTCGGGGTTCAGTTCGACGAGAGCCGTCGCTTCATGGTACTCGGGCGAGTCCTTGCCCTTGTGCATGCCGATCGCCTGCTTACGCGTGCGACCGGTGATGAGAGTGAGTGATCCGCTCACGGCGCCCCTCCTTTCGGTCCTCGCTGTCTGTGTATACGTCGGCCGCGGCCGAGAAGAGACCGGCGAGGCATGCCTCACGGTCCCGGCCGCGAGCCAGTACAGTGCACACGGGATGCCCGGCGGCACTACGCTGGCCGCGCGACGGTACGTCCCGGACGCCGCGGGTCAGCCATGGATCCGTGTCGGGGACGACGATTGGACGCCTAGCGTACACGATACCCTTACCAAGGTAGCCATCGGAAAGGAGACCGGCGGCGCGATCTCGCGGCAGATGGCCCGAGCAGCCTTCGACGTGGAGCCCGAACACACTGAGGCCGAAGCTGCGTTCCGCGAGTTCCATCGAACCGCTGAAGCGCGGGTTGACCTCGATCAGAAACGCCCGCACCGCGCCGTCGGGGTCATGGCCGATGACTACGTCCAACCCGTTGACGCCGACGAGGCCGAAGCGCCGCGTGAGGCGCGACACCATACGCTCCAGTTGGGCACGGACCGATGCGGCGTCCGCCTCCGGGACCTCGAGCGGCAGGACGTTGCCACACCAGGCGAATCCGGAGCCGCCCAAGGCGGAACACCCCAGGAGTTGCTCGGTGAGGCCGAAGATGCGCCCTTCGTTGCCATCGGCCACGAACGCGACCGAGGCCGCGAGGCCGTCCACCTCGGCCTGCAGCAGGTGGGCGTCGTCCAGCGCTGTGCCATCCCACGCCGCGATCCCGTGGCCGCCGCCGCTGCGCAGGCGCTTCTTCAGCCAGCGGCCGCGCCGGGCGCCCTCCTCCTCCCCGCGCAACAGGGTCACCGGGTGCGCGATGCCGGCCTCCGCGCAGACACGTCGGAGCAGGGCCCAGTCGCGGACGTCCCGAACGACCTCAGCCGGATTGCCCAGCAGCCGCCGTCCGAGGGCAAGCTCGCTGACCGCCTCGCGGTGATTCTCCAGGTTCGCACCGTAGACGAGCGCATCGGCATCGATGCGTCGCGCCGCGGCCGCCAATCCTTCAGCGGTCGCCGGAAGGCCGAGATCCCGCTGCAGCGCGTAGCTCTCCGCCAGGCGTGCCTGATCGCGATCGCCGAAGAAGTCCACGGCCACGACCTCGTGGCCGCCGCGGACCGCGGACTCGACCATCGCCCGCGTGCTCACTCCGAGGACGAGGACTCGCACTACTGCGCCAGCTCCCTGGCGAGGGCGAAGATCTCCTCGGCATCCAGGACAAGGTCGTTCTGTTCGAAGAGCCGGCCGACGGAACGACGGTGGATCTTCATCTTGAGGCTGCCGATGGCGAGGGCCCCGAAGACGATCTTGCCATCAACGTCTTTGCCGTCCCACGTCGGCTTGGTACCCTCCAGGCCGACCGGAGGGACGGCGTTCACGTCGCCGAGCACCCGCAACGTGGGGTGGCCTCTCCAGACCGCCTCGGGGATCAGCTGAAGCCCGGCGACGCCGGTGCAGAGGACTGCCTCCGCCCCCTCGAGCACGCGCTCGCCGGCAACTGCATCGGCGGCGGCGGCGGGAGTCACCTTCACCCCGAAGCGGTCTTCGATGGTGGCGCAGGCGGCCTTCGCTCGCTGCATGGTCTCCGTGGGCAGGGTCTCGGCGACAACCACGTCCGCACCTTCCCTGGCGAGGAGCCCGGCTGCCCTGCGGCCGACCGGTCCGGTACCGGCCAGCACGACCGTCTTCTTCCCGCGGAGATCAGCGGCGGAGAGAAGCTTGACGACGGCGGCGGTCGCCGTGGTATTGCAGCCGTTGGCATCCAGCATCACGGACACCCGGACCGGACCGAAGAAGGCGCCGGAAGCTTCCTTGAGCATGGCTTCGCCCTTTGCCACATCGGCCCCCCCGATGAACACGGCCGAACTCTTGAGGTCTTCGCCGCCGCGAGTGAACATGGCGCCGTAGACGATAGCCCGTACCTCAGCCGGCTCCACCGAGCCATGCTGAAGAAGGACGTCCGCGCCGGCGTCGTAGGCAGTGATCGCGTCGAACACGCTCGCTGTACGATCGCTGTCGAGCTGAAGCAGGATCTTCCTCATGACTCACAACCTCCCTCACCGGGGGAGTCCGAGCCGACGACGGACTCTGCCCGCGTCTCCCGAGATATACTCCCTCTCCACCTTGGTTGTCCCTACCCGAATAGGCCTGACCGCCTCCGTGAACAGGATCGCACATGGATCAGCTGCGCCGACTCGGCATGCAGGAGCGCTGGATCTACGAAGTCCTGATCTCCACCTTTCGCGACGACACTCCGCACGCGGCTCCGATGGGCGTATGGACCAGCGGCGCCGACAGGCTGTGCCTGGATGTGTACAACGGCTCGCAGACGCTGGCGAACATCCTGGACGGCGGCAGCTTCGCGGCCAACTTCCCCCCGGACGCTGGGATGCTGTACGCGGCGTTGCGAGCCCCGGAGCAGCTGCAGTTCGCGGAGGCGCAAGGCGTCCATGCGCCAGTCGTGGCCGGATGCACGGTCAACGTCGAGCTCGTCCTGATCAGCGCGGCCCCAAGCGGCGACAGCGTGCGCCTCGAGGGCGACGTCAGGCACGTCCGCCGCGAAGGGACGCCTCGATTGATCAACCGCGCCGAAGCACTCCTGATCGAGAGCCTGGTCCTTGCCACGAGACTGGAGCGTCGAGGCGCCGGTGCTGTGACGGCGCTCACGGAGAACTACCGGGTCGTGCGCAAAGTGGCACCGGGCTCCGCCTACGAACGTGCCCTGGCGGCGCTTCTTGAGGATCTCCGCCCGACCTCATAGTCCCGCCCGGGGCACTTCCACTCTCGCTTCCGTGTTACGGCCATGACTCACGAAGACCTGCGCCGCCCGGCCGGCGCCCGACAGGGATTCCCTGACTGCTGCTTCGACCTTCCCCACATCCCTCTCGTGCACCAGGCCGTACACAGCCGGTCCCCAGGAACTCTGTCCCGCCCCGTAGGCGCCGGCGTTCAGCAGGGCATCGACGACCGCGTTGGTCTCCCCGCCGCTGTAGATGCCGCCCTGTACATCCGAGAAGTACGCGCCCGTCTTGCGGTCCACCGCAGTCAGGGCGCGGCCGAACTCCTCGATATCATGTTCGACGAGAGCTGGCATCAGTCTGAGCTGAGTGATCCTGCACACCTCCTCGGAGATCCGCACCGACGGCGCCAATGCTCCAAAGACCCCCTCTTCGCTGTGCCCACTGAGACCGCCATGCGAGTCGGGAACGACCACGACAAAGAGCCAGTCCGCCGGGAAATCGCGGCGCCACACGACCGTCGGCGTCCCGTCCCGGCCAGACCGCCCCTTCTTGTGTCCGGCGTCGATAAGGAAGCCGCCCGTCTGGAACGTCGCCGTTCCGATGCCGGAGCGGCGCCCTCTGCCCATGGCCGCGGCGACATCCCGCGCGTCCGCGTCGATGCCGCAGATCATCGCCAAGCCCCGGCCGATGGCCAGCGCAAGCTGCGTACCCGAGCCGAGGCCGACATGCGGAGGGATGCTCTCTCGCACCTCGATGGTGACTTTGGGGTCCACCTGGTAGTGGTCGCAGAAACGCCGCACGCAGGCGCGGATCTGCTCCGCGTCGCCGCCGACGATGGCCGCATCCCTGCCCTCCTCAACCACGACGGTCGTGCTGGGGCGATCCAGTGCGACGCCGAGGCTCCCGTAGCAGCGGCCCACGTCGTCGCTCAGGTTGGTGAAGCCCAGGTGCAGCCTGCAGCCGGTGGCGACCGACACCCTCATGAGGCGACGTCCTGCCGCTCCGCGCAGGCGCGTAGGATGCCCTCGATCTCGGAGGGCGATTCGAACACGCTGATGCCTTCCATCGTGCGCAACTTGCTGGTGTTCTCCACGTCGATCGCGCGGATCTTGAGCTCGAGGCGCTCACCTCCGGGCCGCATGGTCACCGTTGTGCCGGGGCGAAGATCGACCGGCATGATGTAGATCGGCGTCGTCGACTTGGCGGTCTGCCCGACGGCATTCGTCAGCATACTGTCCTCGATGCCGTGCACGATCTTCGCCACCGAGTTCGCCGTCGCGGGCGCCAGCAGCAGGCAATCGTATTGACCGATCTGCAGCGGCCCGGTGATGAACGGCGAGTTGGCGTCCTTCTCGATCTTCACGGATTTCGCGATCTCGTCGACCGTCTCGCGCAGCTTGTACCAGCGCAGCACCCGCTCCCCAGCGATGGACACGGCCGCCGTGATCTCCAGGTCGAGCCGTTCCTGCGCCTCCACCATGGCGGCGACGGTCTCGGGCATCTTGTCGCCGGAACCGCTGATACCCCATACAACCTTCAGCGTCATCGTCATCACTTCCTCAGGATAGCGGACGAGCGACCAGGCGGGTGACCTCGACCAAGCGGTCGACGACACGGTGGATCGCGCGGACGCCCTCATCGTCGGCCTCGACGCCGGCGGCGCCCTTGTCGTGTGACCAGACGGCGGCGCCGAGGTTCGCTCCGAACGCGCCGCCGCCCACGGGGATCATCTCGTTGATGAGATAGAAGCCTGCGATCGCCTGGAGTGAGGGCTCCTGGCCACCGCTGCGGTCTCCCCCTACGGCGATGCCGGCCCCGACCTTGTTGCGAAAGACGCTGGGTTCGCCGGCCACGAGTGCCCGGCAACGGTCGAGGATCGCCTTCAACTGGCCGCTCACCTGCCCTTGATACACAGGCGTACCGAGGATCCAGGCATCGGCCCACACGAGCTTCGGATACAACTTGTCCATGTCGTCCTTGAAGGCACACCCCTCCTTCTTGCGAATGCACGCGTCGCAGTGCACGCAGAACCCGATGGACTTCCGATGAGCGCTGAAGTAGTCGACGTCCGCACCGTGCTGCTCACCGGCGTACCTGAGCGCCTCGTTCACCGCAAAGTCTGTAGCCTTCCGACGCGGACTTCCCGAGACCCCGAGGAGCCTGATACCTCTGTCGTTCATCCGTTCTCCACATTCCTGCTCGACGTCATCGCCCGGGGCGACGAAGGCGGGGGCGATCGTGACCAGCGTCACGCCCCCGCCTTCGCCCCATCACTGCTTGCTTCGCGCCGTCTGCCCGTAAGAGCCCTGCGGCACGTCCTTCACTCAGACGCATCCTTCTTCTTCAGGTCTGAAACGAAGTCGTACACCAGGCCCGCCAGGGCCAGGCCGATGATCGGCCCGATGATGTAGATTGGGAATTTGGCCCAATCGGCGGCCGAGCCACCGAACGCACTCTCACCGAGGAACGGCCCAAAGGAACGTGCCGGGTTCATCGACGCCCCGGTGAGCGGGCCACCAACCCAGATATCGGCGGCGACCACGAGGCCGATGGCGAGTCCTGCGAAGCCCCCGGGCGCCCGGCTGTCGACTGCCGCGCCCCAGATGGCGAGCCCCAGGAAGAACGTCAGGACTATCTCCACGAAGATCGCCTGGGTGTAACTCACCCCCACTCCCGGCAGCGTGATGCCGAGTCCTGCGTCGACGGCGCGCGACCCCCAGAGGGCATAGATCGTCGCCGAAGCAAGGAACCCGCCGATCAACTGCGCGATGACATACGTCACCATGTCCCTGGTCGGAAACCGCCCGGTGATCCACAGGGCGATGCTCACAGCAGGGTTGATGTGGGTGCCCGAGATGTGCCCGAAGGCGTAGATCATCACAAGCACGGCGACCCCGAAGGATATGCCGATGAGCAGGAGAGCGGCCTGATTGACGGCGTCGAGAGACTTGAAGAACACGACCATCGTCACCACGGAACCCGTGCCCAGGAACACCAGCACCCAAGTGCCGATCAGCTCGGCGATGGCGCGCTTCATAAGGCTGGGTTGCGGCACAGTGTCACCTCCAGAACGAATTGACAGGGCGGCCCGAGCGGGGATCGAGCCTCTCTCGATCCCCGCTCGTTCCGGTCAGCATCGCATCAGATGCGCGTTGCTCGCTGCCTCAGACGGCCAGGTTCCACTGGCAGTAGCCCTTGGTGCCGGAACCGATACCGGTAGCCATCGGGACGTTCCGCTTGATCAGGTCGCAGGTCGCGCACTGCTTGCAGCCACGCACCGGAGCGCCCGGAACGCCGGGAGCCACAGCGATGGCGTTCGTCATGAGGGTAGCGGTCGTGCACTCAGGCGTGAGGAAGCACGGGAAGTCGGCCAGTGTCATCAGGGCCGCGAAGCGCTGCGTGATGGCGCAGGCCGGGTAGGTGTAGCGCTGCGGGTTGTTGATGACGTCGTTGCTGTCGACCGTGCTCAGGTCGACCTCGACGCCCTTGATCTTGCCGCCCTTGCCGAGCGGGGTGATGTCGAGGATCGCCTCACCGCGCTTGAGGATGTCCATGAAGTCGACGTTGTGCAGCTCGTCGGCCTCGCCGCGATCCGGATGCATCGCCGCATAGTTGTGGAAGCGCTTGTTCAGCAGGTCGATGACCATCGGCACCGTGAAGCTGTCCTTCCACAGGATGTAGGCGGTCGCGCACGCCGTCGAGCCCGTTGCGACCGAGAGGACGTCGTAAGGGCCCTTGAAGGCGTTGGCCTTGAGGGCGCGGTCGAGCGTGTTCTCGAGCACTCCGGTGACGGCATCGTAGATGGCGAACACCATGTCGTCGTTGAACATGTTGTAGGCCGACTGCGCGATGTGGTGAGCGACGTCGCCGACGCAGTAGGCGGGAACGGCGGTGATGTTGGCGTAGTGCACGCCGCCCTTCATGGCGGCGATGACGCTGGCGCGCATCTTCTCTTTGTAGCCCGCCATGTACTTGCGCGTGTCGAAGGAGGTATGCGGGCCGTGGCCGCCGAGGTTGTGGGTGTCCATGAGGTGCGCCTGGGCGGCAACAGGCTCACGGTAGACGAACTGGAGCATGTCAATCTCGGCCTGCTCGGCCTCGGCCAACGTCTTGCCCGACTCGATGGCGCCGCGCAGAGCCCCGGCGAGTCCGTAGGACGTGTTCATGCCCCAGGACTTGCAGGCGAGGATGGTCTGCTTGTGGTCCTTGGGGATGTCCATCTCGGTGAGGATCTGGTTCATGACGTTGGGCACCGAGCCGACCGACATGGCGAAGTCCACCACGCAGGTGGGGCCGTACATGCCGCCGTAGCGGCGCACGGCCTCCCGGCCGATGAGTGCCTTGTTCGCAGCGATCGCGTCGATGAACTTCCACATGGACGCTTTGAACTCCGGATCCTCCTCGTACATGATCTCGAGGATCGGCGGAGTCTGATAGTGCTCGACGAACGGGTCGTCCTCGGGACGCACCGTCTCTGTGAGCGACGTCATGACGTCGAAGTGGGCGTTGACCGACTTCACGTGGAGGTCGATGACCTCCTTGGACTGCCCTTCGTACACCGTCATCTTGTTGACAGCGTCGACATACGGCTTGGCATCGACGACCTTGAAGGTACCGCCGCGATTGGCCTTGTTCACACCGAACACTGCCTTGGTCGCGCCGACGGCCTCGTTGATCATCTTCTCGTAAAGCGACATCTCTACCTCCGTACCTCGTTTGACCGGCTTCCGTTCATGACTCCTCCGGGATCGGCCGCGGTTCGGGCGACCGGCCCCCGGGGCCGCGCTAGGTGTTCGAGAGGTGGCTCACTGTGTGCCTGTCGCGTCAAGCGAGAACTTCCTTGCACTCCGCACAAAGGATGCGCGGCAGCTTCTTCTTGGCCTTCTCTTTCGGGAAGGGGTAGCCCCCCTCCCACAGGTCGACATCCTCCCGGATCGCGTGGTCCATGCAGAGACCCATGCCGCACACGATGCAGATGCCGACCGCCTCGGTCTGCTTGCCGGCCTTCGCGCACACATAACACTGCATACGTGACCCTCCTTCCGTTTGGTGACCTACCTTGCCTATCACATGCGCCGCGCAAAACTGCCGTTGCTTCCCGACGCGGAGCCAGGTTCATCTTCGGCGCGGGGAGGACCCCGGGAAGCCATGTCGCTTCTTCCAGCGCTCCGGTTTGAGCCGCTTCCAGAATGCACAACAGCCGAGCCACCAAGATCGAATCCTGGCAGCCCGGCTGAGAGGAGGCGGGGGCGTCAGACCAGCCAGGCCATCCCTCCGCAGGGGTAGCCTTCCATGTGTGCAAAGCCTGCGTCAGAAGGCGCTGGCGTGTCAACGTTATGCATGGAGAGATTCGCGGCGCGATCGAAGGCGCAACCTGCCGTTCGCCGCGGGCGGTCAGTACACGCGCAGCGTGTCCAGACGCGCGGCGATGGATCGCGCCAGGCCGGCCGTGTCGCCGAGAGCGAGGCGGTGCGCGTGGCGCACATCGGCATTCGTGACCAGGGCCAAGGCTTCGCTCAGGGCCTCAAGCGGCACGTCGCGGCCCGCCCCGCCGTCGACGAGCTCGATGCGATGAGGTGCAGTGAGCTCGAATCCTTCTGCGACGACGAGGTCGACGTCTCCGGGGAAGTGGCGCGCGATGTCGGCAAGGGGTGTCTCGCCGCCCAAGCCGTCGGGGAACCCGAGCCTCTCCGGCGTGGCGAAGACGGTGGCCGGCCCGCCCGCCCGGCCCTCGCGCCACAGATCGTCGCCATAGCGGCTGATCTCCAGACCGCGCGCCCGGCGCGCGACGGTGCCGACGCGCAGGCCGAGCTTCACGAGTTCGGGCGAGAGCGCCTCCATGAGCGCGGTGATGGCTGCGTGATCCCTGCCGACGATCGCGGTCAGCGCCGGCTGCTGTCTCCCGGCCGGCGCCGCCCCGCCAGTGGACGCCCGCGCCGTCATGCGAGCTTCACGGTAGTCACTCATGGTGTTGATGTTGTGGAACAGAGAGTCGTCGGGGAATGGCACCTCTGCGGGGGAGACGCTTGCAAAGATGTCCACGATGCGATGGCGATCGGACTCGAGGAGGGCGACCATGGGCTCCAGGCACGTGGGCCCATAAACGGCGAACAGGGACTGATGGTGCTCGTGTCCGATAGCGGGCAGTGAAGCGTCGTGCCCGGGAAACCCCGCGATGACGGCATCCGCGGCGTCGTGACGGGGAAAGGCGATGTCGACCGCGAGCGCGAAGATCGGTCGGCGGAAATGCGCGAGCGCGGTGGCGATGCCGGCGAGCGGCGACCTACCCGGCCAGGCGTCGTGAAGCACCTCGACGGGGCCGCCATCGCCGAGGTCGAGCGACTGCCCGCGGCCGATGACCGCCGCGACTACCGGGAAGAGGTCTCGGAGGAACGCGATGTTGCGCACCAGCAGTGTGCGCCCCTCGAGGACGAGGAACCGCTTGTCGACCCCGGCGCGCCGACTGCTGCCGCCCGCGAGCAGGACGCCGACGCCGACGTTTGGGGCATGCGAAGCATTCATCACGACAAGGCAAGTCTACCGCTGCGCTGAGTGCGGGAGGAGGATGATCGCAGCACCCATACGCGGGGCCACTCGCACACGACAGCTTCGCTCCCTGTGGAAGCGAGCGCAGCGGACGGTTCGATGTGCCGAGTGCAGGGAGTCCTGGAGTGGTGGGCGACGTTGGAATTGAACCAACGACCTCGTGCTTGTCGAGCACGCGCTCTCCCAACTGAGCTAGTCGCCCACGCAGGAACGGCAGTATAGCAAGGTCTCGGCGCGGTGTCAGCCGCGCCCCGGCGACCCCGGCGACTGGTTCGACGACGCGCGCGAGGTCGAGGTGCCGGAGCGCGGCGTCGACTCGATCGTCGGCCGCGTGCGCGTCCGCTACCGCCTCCGGCAGCGCTACGACGACGGCCATGCGTGTGGGAGCAGCAGGGCCACCGAACGACGCGGAACGAGCGGATCGCCGACGCCGAGCTCGTCGGCTCGGGCTTCCTCCGGCAGGAGGGAAGACGAGAAACGGCTGAGGCCGGGCCGGCCCCCACAAGGGGCTCGCCCGGCCTCAGCCGTCTCTTCTGAACGCCGCGAGGCGCTCGGGCAGTCAGCGCGTCAGCGCGAGCGCTTGCCCGGCACGCGGCGCTTGACGCCGGTCTTGTTCCATGAGCGGTTGGCGCCGCCGTTCCAGAGCAGCTTGCCCGGGCGCGGCCTGACCTGGCTGCTCTCGAGGATCACGCGCTTCTCGTAGTCGAAGTTCGGCAGGTCGTGACGCTCGAGCGTCGCTCCGATGAGCCGCTCGATGGCGACCAGGTCGTGGACGTCTTCGGCGGTGACCATGCTCACGGCGATGCCGCTGGCGCCTGCGCGGGCCGTGCGGCCGATGCGGTGCACGTAGTCCTCGGGGTTGGTCGGGATGTCGAAGTTGATCACGTGCGTGATGTTGTCGACGTCGATACCGCGGGCGACCACGTCGGTCGCCACGAGCACGGCGATCTTGCCGTTCTTGAACCCGTCGAGGGCCTGCTGGCGCTGACCCTGCGTGCGATCGCCGTGGATGGCCTCGCAGGTGATGCCAGCCTTGTTGAGCGTGCGCGAGAGACGCTCGGCCCGGCGACGCGTGCGCGTGAAGACCAGGGTGCGCTCGGGATCGTGGTGACGGAAGTACTCGACCAGGAGGTCCACCTTCTGCTCCTGATTGACCGGCAGGACCCTCTGCTCCACGTTCTCGACCGGCTGGGCGCTGCCGCCGAGCTCGATGAAGATGGGATCGTGGAGCGTGTCGGCGATGATGCTGAGCACGGTCTTGCTCATGGTCGCCGAGAAGAACAGGTTCTGCCTCCTGGCGGGGATGGCGTCGATGATGCGCTTCACGTCCGGCCAGAAACCCATGTCGAGCATACGGTCGGCCTCGTCGAGCACGAGCGTGTCGACCTTGTCCAGCAGGACGTCGCCCTGACGGAGCATGTCGAGCAGGCGACCGGGGGTCGCGACGAGCAGGTCGACGCCCTTGCGGATGCGCTTGGCCTGCGGGTCGTAGGGGACGCCGCCGAAGACGGCGACGACGCGACGGCCGCTGTAGGTGGCCAGCGTCTCGCCGACCTCCTCGATCTGGCCGCACAGCTCGCGGGTCGGGGTGACGACGAGGGCCGTCGGATGCGCCTTCTTGCCGTCGACGATCATGGGCTCGTTCATGTTCTGGAGGATGGGCAGCACGAAGGCGGCCGTCTTGCCTGTGCCCGTCTGGGCACAGCCCACGACGTCGCGGCCGGCGAGCACGCGCGGGATGGCGTGCTCCTGGATCGGCGTCGGGTCGACATAGCCCATCGCGGCGACGCCGGCGAGGAGCTTGCCTTCGAGGCCGAGCGCGGCGAACGCCGGGATCTCGACCTCGGGGGCCGGTCCGGCGGGCTGTTCGACGTGCTTGCGTTCCTTGTAGGACTCGTCGACGCCCTGGCCGCCGCGGTCACGGCCGTGGCCGCGGTCACGCTCGCCGCGGCCCTTGCCGCCGCGGTCGTCACGGCGCGGGTGGTCGTCACGGCGCGGGCGGTCGTCACGGCGGCCGCGGCTGTCACCGCGCTCGCCGGACTGCTCGCCGCGCTCGGCGGCGGCGGCCGGCGAGGCCGGGGCCGGGGCGACCGAATAGGCGGAGGCCGGCGACGCCGGCGCTGGAGCCGTCCGCTCCTGCGAGGCCTGCGGAGCCTGCGGAGCCTGCGAGGCCTGCGGAGCCTGCGCGGCGCCGCCCTGGGCCGCGCCTTCCGCGCCGCCACTGCCGTGGCGGCGCCTGCCGCCGCGCCTGCGGCGGCGCTTCTCCCCGCTCTCAGCGGATGCGGAGCCCTCTGATGAGCTGCGTTCCGGGGATGCGGGCATGGTCGTGTCGGTGGTGCTGGGGGTCACAGATACTCTCTTCCTCGACGGCTCCGTACGCGGCAACGCCTCGCTCTCACCGGCGGCATGCGAATGCTCACCAGGAATCAGCGGTGTGCGCGGGAGTTCGTCTTGTGGGGGGCCGCCCTCAGGGCGGCCAGACTCGGTACGGACTGGTGTTCCTTTCCTTCAGAACACTGCCCGGTAGTCACAATGTCTGGGGGTCTGCTTCGGGAGGAAGGCCCGGCGCGTGGCGCCTGGGGAGAAACCGGCTCCCGTCGTCTGAATCAAACCTTATCAGGTCTGTATTCTTCCCTCAAGTGCTCCCGCGCAAGCCGGAGCCCGCGGGGCCAAGCCCGAAAGCGCCCGACCATGTCCCGTCACTCGTTGCGCGCCTGCTTGGCTGCGTACATCCGCGCGTCGGCGCCGGCCAGCACGGCGCGCGGATCCTCGAGCCCTCGCCAGTCGGTGGTGACCTCGCCGTGGCTCAGCCGCACCTGCATGCCGAGCCGCTCGGCGGCGAGGGACACGGCGACGTCCAGGCGCTCGCCGAACAGCACCGGGTCGATCTCGTCCGCCTCGGCGACCACACAGAACTCGTCCCCGCCGAGGCGGGCGATCAGGTCCGTCTCGCGGAAGACCGCCTGCAGCCCCGCCGCGACGGCGGCCAGCACCTCGTCGCCGCGCTTGTGCCCGAAGGTGTCGTTGAGCGTCTTGAAGTGGTCGATGTCGCCGTAGACGACGATGACGGGGCGCCCCGAGCGCTTGGCGCGTTTCGCCTGCTCGGGCATCATGACGTCGAATCCGCGCCGGTTGAGCAGGCCGGTGAGCTCGTCGCGAAGGGTGAGCTCCTGCAGTCGGCGCACCTCCCGCTGCCGTTCACGGATGTCGCGCGAGATGGACAGCACGACCAGTTCGCCCCCCACCTCGGTCAGGCTGGAGCTGATCTCCACCGGGATGAGCTCCCCGTCGCGCGCGCGGCGCACGCTTTCAAAGTGCACGGACCCTTCCTTCTGAAGCTGCCTCATCATGCGGCGCAGCTGGCCCGGTGCCGGCGCCGCGTCGATGGCGCGCGGCGTGAGCCCGCGCAACTCCTCGCGCGAGTAACCCAACAGCGCGCAGGCGGAGTCGTTGACGGCGATGAACGGTGTCGGCTCGCCGTCCGCGTCCAGCCCGTGCAGGTAGACCGGGTCGGCGCTGTGCTCGAACAGAAGCCGGTACCTGCCTTCGCTGGCGGCCAGCTGCTTGCGCGCCAGCCCGGCCTCCTCCACCGCGTCCTCGAGGCGCGCCTTCTGTCGCGCAAAGCGGTCCGCCGCGAGGCCGACGAGGAGGCCGACGAGGAAGTAGCCGACCACAGTGACAACGTAGTCGCCGACGACGCCCTGGTGCACGTCAAGAAACGCGATCGTGGCCACCAGGGTCGCCCAGAGCCCGATCACGACACCGCCGCGCACGCCCAGGAAGTAGGCGCCCGCGATGACGAGGGGCGCGCCCAGAACCTCCACGACCGCGAGCGGGAGCAGGACGGCGGCGACAGCGAACGCAATGGAGAGGATGGCAAACAGGGTGCCGAGGCGACGTGCGCGCAAGCGAGCCTCCGAGGGCGGAACTGGTGACTGTACTGTGCCCATTCAAAGCGAAGCCGATTCGGACCGGCGCCCATTGCCGGCGTCAGAAGAGGCGACGACCTCCGGGCCGGCGCGGGAGCGCCGGCGCATCGGTCGCGGAAGGGAGGCCGCTACGAAGTGACGGCCTCACCCCACTCGTACGCGTCGCCGGCGGCCTTCAACCGGGCGCGCGTCGGCTCGTCGCAGAACGCGCCGGCGACCGCGTGCTCGTACATGGCGCGCGCCGTGTGCCCGAGCTCGACGGCCGCAGCGGAGTCTTCGGTGAGCGACGTCTGCATGAGCACCGGGTCGTCGCTGCCGATCGAGCACTTGACGCCGGCGGCGAGCATGGCCGGCAGCGGATGCTCGCCTAGCGAGCGCACCACGCCGGTACGCAGGTTGCTCACCGGCGTGACGTCGCAGACCACGCCGCGCTCCGCGAGCTCCGCGAGCAGCGCGGCGTCCTCGACAGCGCGCACGCCGTGCCGCAGGCGGTCGGCGTGCAGGTCGTCCAGCGCCGAGCGGATGGACTCCGGTCCGGCCGTCTCGCCGGCGTGCGGCGCAGCCTTGAGCCCGCCTTCACGGGCGATGGCGAAGGCACGCGCAAACGGCGCCGGCGGAAAGCGATACTCGCTGCCGCCGAGGCTGATCCCGGCCACGCCGCGGTCGCGGAAGCGGACCGCCCAGGCGGCGAGCTCCTCGCCGATCCCGGGCGGGAAGTCGCGGGTGATGTCCGGCGTGAAGCGAAGCTCCACACCGTGCCGCGCGCGGGCCTCGTCGGCGCCGTCACAGTAGCCTTCGAAGACTTCCTGCCACGACGTTCCGCGCGCCACCGGCTCCGACGGCGAGAACAGCGGCTCGGCGTACACACATCCCTGGGCCGCCAGCTCGGCGGCGTAGTCGACCACGATCTGGCAGAAGTCGGGACGGCGCCGCAGCACCCGAGTGGTCTTGATCCACACGCGGATGAACTCGTCGAACCCGCGAAAGCGCATGAAGCGGGCGAGGCCGGCGACGGTGTGCGCCGGCAGCTTCACGTCGTTGCGCCGGCCGAGCTCGAGCAGCCGCTCCGGCTTCATTGTCGCCTCGAGGTGCACGTGGAGCTCGATCTTGGGGTAGGGGCGGGCGTTCACCGGCTCATGCTATCGCAGGGCAGCCGGCGCGGCGGCGAAGCGCTCCGCGCCCCGCAGGCCGTCAGCGGCGGAAGTCGCCGGCCAGCAGTTCCATGAGGAGCGCGTCGCGCCAGACGCGGTCCTCGACGCGCTCGTACCGCCTGAGCACCCCGACGGACCTGAAGCCGAGCTTCTCGTAGACGTGGACAGCGCGGACGTTCTCCGCCGCCGGGTCCACGGTCAGGCGGTGGTGCCCGCGCACGTCGAACAGCCAGGCGATGAGTGTCCGCATGGCGTCCGGACCCATGCCGCGACCCTGGGCGGCCGTCCCGACGAAGATGTCGACGGCCGCCGAGAAGTAGTCCGGATCGGTCTCTTCCGTGTACTGGATGCACCCGGCGATGGGGTGGCCGCCGGTCGCGACCGCGGCGCCGCCGGCCCCGGCGATGGCGCCGGCGGCCTTCAGTTCGATCACCAGTGTGATCGCGTCCTGCTCGTCGACGCGCTCCCACTCCGCGCGGCGCCACCAGCGCGCGACCTCCGGCTCCTCGAGGATCGCGACCAGGGCAGGCAGGTCGTCCGCAGTGACGGGACGCAGCCGGACGAGGCCGCCCTCAAGCATCCCCGGCATCGGCCGTCCTTCGCCTGTACCCATCACCATCGTCGACGCCTCCCCGTGCCGCGCAGTAGTCGTGCGCCGCACCCTATCACCGGTTCACACTGGCTCGGCCACGCTCGCGCAGCCGGGTTGCCGCACGGGCGCTGTACGTTATTATACTGACTAGTCAGTATAGTCAGGAGGGCGTATGACCCCGCGAGGCATGACGATCAGGAGCCGCGATCTGGGCCTGCGCACGAGCGCAGGCTGGGTGTATCGCGGCATCGACCTCGACGTCCCGCCGGGAAGCCTGGCCGTCGTCACCGGGCCGGCGCGGTCCGGCAAGACGGCCCTGCTCCTCACGCTGGCGGCGCACATGAAGGCCGGCGAGGGCGACCTCTCCGTCGCCGGCCTCGACGCGCGCCGCCGGCCGGGAGCGGTGCGGCGCCTGACCGGGCTCGGAGAGTTCCGCGGCGTCAACGCCCTGGACGAGACGCTCACCGTCGCCGACCAGGTGATGGCCGAGCTGGCCCTGCACGGCCGCTGCTGTAGGGTTGACCGTACTGACGGCCCACCGGCGCCGTACGTGGACGATGGACCGGCTCAAGCCGGTGCTCAGCCTCTGATCCGGTGAGAGGCGGAAGGACGGCGATGGCGCGCACGCGAGGCGACACGATCGCGCGGCTCTACGAGGCGGCGGTCGATCTGATCGGCGAGCATGGCTACGCCGGCACGACGGTCGACGAGATCGTCGCTCGCGCCGGCGTCGCCAAGGGCACGGTCTACTACCACTTCAAGAGCAAGGCGGAGCTGGTGACGGCGCTGCTCGACGACGGACTGCAGCGCCTCGCCGCCTCGTTCAAGCAAGAGGCGGAAGGCGCGCAGGGTCCGGCAGAGACCCTGCGCGCCCTCGTCCACGCGGAGCTCGCCTACATCCAGCGCTACCAGGCGTTCAGCAAGCTGGTGATGAGCGAGATGTGGCGCGTGGACCGCGACTGGCAGGACGGGCTGCGGGTGCTCCGCGAGGAGTACGTCGCGGTGATCGCGCACTGCCTCGATGAGGGCGTCCGGACCGGCGCCTTCCGCGCCGGCGTCGACCCTCAGACCGCCGCCTCGACCATCTTCGGCATGGTCGCCACGGCCGCGCTCGACTGGCTCGTGTTCACGCCCAAGAAGGCGCTGGACGAGGTCGAGCCCGGGCTTCAGGGACTGGTGAGAGGCGCCGTCACAGCCTGACGGCCGCGGCGCCGCCTACTTGCGCTTCTCGCTGCCCCCGGCGCGCCACACGAGATACGAGTGGACGAAGCCGTCGAGGTCGCCGTCGAGCACGCTCTGGGCGTTGCCGATCTCGTAGCCGGTGCGCGTGTCCTTCACCATCTGGTACGGCTGCAGGACGTAACTGCGGATCTGGCTGCCGAAGTCCACGTTGACCACTTCGCCGCGCTCACGCGCGAGTTCTTCCGCCCGCTTGCGCTCCTCGAGCTCGACCAGCTTGGACTTGAGCATGTGCATGGCGACCGTCTTGTTCTGCAGCTGCGAGCGCTCGTTCTGGCACTGGACGACGATGTTGGTCGGCAGGTGCGTGATGCGGATGGCGGAGCTGGTCTTGTTGACGTGCTGCCCGCCGGCCCCGCTGGAGCGATACGTGTCGATGCGCAGGTCGTCGTCGTTGATCTCGACGGCGACGTCGTCGCTGACCAGCGGTGACGCGTCGACGGAGACGAAGCTGGTGTGACGGCGGTTGGCGGAGTCGAACGGGCTCATGCGCACGAGCCGGTGCACGCCGCGCTCGGCCTGGATGAGGCCGTAGACGTTCTCGCCCTCCACCGTCAGCGTGGCGCTCTTGATGCCGGCCTCGTCGCCGTCCTGCAGGTCGTTCACCTCGACCTTGAAGCCGCGCTGCTCGAACCAGCGGAGGTACATGCGCAGCAGCATCTCGGCCCAGTCCTGCGACTCGGTGCCGCCGGCGCCGGGGTGGATGGTGAGGATCGCGCCGCCCTCGTCGTACCTGCCGCTGAAGAAGCGCAGTTCCTCGCCGCGCTGCAGGTCGGCCTCGAGGGAGGCGACGCCGTTCACGAGCTCCTCCAGGAGCTCGTCGTCGACGGAGTCGCCGGTCAGCTCTTCACGCACGAGCTCCTCGGTGGTCTCGAGGTCGGCGAAGCGGGCCTCGAGTGCGCCGAAGTCCTCGAGCCGGCGCTTGGCGCGGCTGTACTCGGCGGAGACCTTGGAGGCCTGCTCCTGGTCGTCCCAGAAGTCGCCGGCGCGCATGCGCTCTTCGAGCGCCTCGATCTGCTCTGTCAGCTTGGGGGGGTCAAAGATAGCTCCGCAGCCAGCCAAGGCGCCCGGAGGCTTCCTTCAACCGCTCGCGGAGCGAATCCAAGTGGACGAGTGCTTCTGAGGCGTTGATAGTCATGACCGAGGTAGTGTACCCGAATCCACGAATGGCTTCAGCCTCGTACCCGGCGCACCGATACTCCCCACGAGAGTTCTCTGGTCCGCTTCCGGAAAGCGGCTCAATCGTGCGCAGACGGGCACAGTAGTCCAGACGGGCCACCAGGAGAGGGATGGCGACCAGAGCGGAGCACAGCACGGCAGGGCAGCCTGGCGGTCACGCGGCGGGAGAACCCGCCGGTGGAGAGAGGGCGTCGCTGCCGCACACGCGGGTACCTGGACTTCCGGCCGTCGGCATGGACGTGATCGCCGCGGCCGTCCTCGTGTGCGCCCCGGATGGCACCGTCCTCGACCTCAACCGTCCCGCCGCCGAACTGCTCGGCATCGACCCGGAGGCGGCCCTGGGCAGGCCGCTGCGCGAGGTCCGGCAATGGGCCGGCACCTGGACCAGCGAGTCGGGTGAGGAGATCGAGCCCGCCGCGTCGACCGTCGCCCGCCTCGGGTTCACAGGTAAGCGTGTCGCGGGCGAGGTCGTAGGCGTCGGCGAGCCCGGCGAGCGCCCCGCGCTCTGGGTCCGGATCTCGGCAGAGCCCCTTCTCTCCCCCGCTGGAGAGCTTGAGGTCATCGTCCTCACACTGGTCGACGTCACGCACCTCAAGGAGACGCGGGACGCGCTCCACGATGCACTCTCCGAGCTCAGCGGACTCGTCGAGACGCTACCCGACACATACCTCTACATCGGCGCCGACGACGTCGTGCAACGGGTCATCGGCGAGCGCCACCCCGGCCCCGGTGTCCCGGGGCTCCTCACCGGCGAGGGAGTCGGCGCGCCGGTCTGGGAGAACCTGTCGGAGGACGCCGCGGCGAGGATCCGCAAGGCCGTCGCCCTTGCACGCGCCACAGACAAGCCCGTCACGGCGGAGATCGCCACCGTCACCGCGACGACCATCCGCTACGACGAGGTCCGTCACGTACCCCGCGGAGGCGGGACCCTCCTCCTCATCGTGCGGGACGTCACCGAGAGCCGCCGCGCGGCGCGAGAGCTCGCCGAGCGGGACCGGACCATGCAGACGCTGCTCGCCAACATCCCCGGCATGGCCTACCGCTGCGCGAACGATGCGGACTGGACGACGGTGCTCCTCAGCCAAGGCTGCCGAGAGCTTACCGGCTACGACGCCGACGAGCTGCTCGGGATGACGGGACTGACCTATGGAAGCCTGCTCGATCCGGTCGACCGCGACGCGTTGAGGGAGGCCGTCGAAGCCGCTATCGCCGAACGACGGCCTTGGACGGTCACCTATCCGATCACCACCCGCGAGGGAGTGCGCAAGTGGGTGTGGGAGCGCGGCGTAGGGATCAGCGGCGAGGGCGGCAGGCCCGAGCACCTCGAGGGCTTCGTCAGCGACATAACGGAACTGCGGCTCGCCGAGAGTGCTCTTCGCGAGCGCGAGCAGATGCTCAGCGGCCTGGTCGAAATCCTCCCGGGCGCGGCCTACCGCAGCGACCTCCGCGACCCGTGGCACATGTCCTTCCTGAGCGAGGGATTCCGCGCGCTGCTCGGACACGACCCCGCGGACTTCGTCGAGGGCGCCCGCACCTGGGCCGACATCGTCCATCCCGGTGACCTGCAGCGGATCGTCGCCGAACTCGATCGCGACCTTGAGGCCGGCCTGCCGGACACCGAGTCCGAGTACCGCATCATCACCGCAGACGGTGAGACACGCTGGGTGCTGGACCGGGCCGTCTTCGTCCCCGGGGACGACGGCCGGCCCGAGGGCATGATCGGACTGCTCATCGACCTCAGTGGTCTGCACACGGCGCTCGACGCCCAAGCTGAGAGCGAGCGCCGTCTGCGCACCACCATCGGCAACGTCCCCGGCATGGTCTATCGGTCCCAGGCGATGGCGCCGTGGAGCGACGAGCTGATCGCCGGCGGCGACGTCAGCGTCACGGGCTACTCCGTCGAGGAGCTCACCCACCCCGACTTCCGCTGGGCCGACATCATGGAGCCCGAGGACGTCCCCCTGCTGAGCGAGGCGACCGCCGGCGCGCTCGAGAGCGGGCGCGGCGCCGCGGAGTACCGCATCCGGGCCAAGGACGGCAGCGAGCGCTGGCTGCTCGACCGCTTCACGCTCCTCAAGGACGAGCAAGGCGAGCCCGTCGCCCAGGAGGGCATCCTGCTCGACATCACCGAGCAGCATCTCATCCAGGACGAGCTCAGGGCCTCGCGGCGGGAGCTCGAGCTGCACGCCCGCATCGCGACGATCTTCCTCACGGCGGCTCCCGACGCGATGTTCGCCGAGATCCTCGGCGTGGTGCGCGAGGCGGTGGGCGCGCGGTGGGGCTTCTTCGGCTACATCGACCAGGCAGGGGCTCTCGTCGCACCATCGATCGATGGCGACATGCCGGCCGCCTCCGGGATCGAGGAGGGGCCGCACAGGCTCGCGAGAGAGACCTGGCGCGACAACACCTGGTCCCGCGCCCTCCGCACCGGCCAGACGCAACTGCTCTCGACCCAGGGCCGGGTGCCCGAGGACCACGTGCCCGTCAGCCGCGCGCTGGCGACGCCGATCGTGTTCGGCAGGGAGACGATCGGCCTGCTGATGGTCGCCGAACGCGGTACGGACTTCGGCGATGAGGACGTGCGCCTCCTCGAGAGCATCGCCGCCTCCACGGCGCCGGTGCTGCACGAGTGGCGCGAGCGGCAGTACCAGGAGGCGGCGCGCGCCGGGGCGGAGCGCGCGCTGCGCGAATCGGAGCAGCGCTACCGCGAGCTGTACGAGGGCTCGCCCGTCGGCGTGCTCGTCTTCGATCGTGACCTCGTCTTCCTCGACTGCAACCAGGCGTTCGAGGACATCTTCGGCGCCCCGGCCGAGCACCACCGTGGCAAGACGATCCCCTCGTTCTGCAGCGGCAGGGAGTTCACGGAAGCGCTCGAAGAGGCCGTCCGGGGCAGAGAGGGCCTCTTCGAGGGGCCGTGCACGACGAGCACAGGACGACGCCTCTGGCTGATGCTCAAGGTGGCGCCGCGGTACGACGGCGACGGCGAGATCGTCGGGGCGACCGGCGTCGTCGTCGACCGAACGAGGGAGAAGGACAGCGAGGAGAAGGTGCGCCACCTGTTGCTGCACGATCCGGTGACCGGGCTTGCCAACAGAGCGCTTCTGGAGGACCGCATGGGCCAGGCGGTCAAGCACGCGGGCCGCAAGCGCCTGGCCTTCTCGGTCGCCGTCTGCCGCATCGACCGCTTCGACACCGTGGAGGCCTCACTCGGCCGCGACGAGACCGAGAACCTCCTCAAGGAGCTGGGACGACGGCTGCAGCATGCAGGCCGTGCCGAGGACACCCTGGGGTACCTCGGCGGCGGCTCGCTCGCGGCCCTGCTGCCGGGGGCCGCCGGCCCGGCTGAGGCCGCCGCGGCCGTGGGCGCCATCCTTGCCGCCGTCTCGGAGCCGTTCAACGTCACCGGGCACGAGCTCTTCCTCTCCCTGAGCATGGGCATCGCCATCTACCCGAGCGACGGGGCGACGGCCGCGGAGCTGCTTCGCAACGCCGATGCCGCCGTCCGCCGCGCCTCGGACGAAGGCGGCGACCGCTGGGAGTTCTTCCACTCGGGCATGAACGCCGAGCGCAGAGACCGGCTCGCGCTGGACGCGGAGCTGCACCGGGCGCTCGATGCCGGCCAGTTCTTCCTCGAGTACCAGCCGGTCGTGTCCACGGCGACGGAGGAGATCGTCGCCGTGGAGGCGCTCGTGCGCTGGCGGCACCCCGAGCGTGGCGTCATCCAGCCGCTCGACTTCATCCCCGTGGCCGAGGACAGCGGCGTCCTCATCCCGATGGGCGCCTGGATACTCTCCGAGGCCTGCCGCCAGGGCCGCGCCTGGCAGCGCCGGTTCGGCGCCCCGCTGCGCATGAGCGTCAACATCAGCGCCCGTCAGCTGCACGAGGAGACGCTGGTCGACACGGTGCGGCGCACGCTGCGCGCGACCGGCTTCGACGCCCGCTCGCTCGAGCTCGAGATCACGGAGACGGCGGCCATGCGGGACGCGCGCCACACGGCCCAGACCCTGGGCGCCCTGCGCGCGATGGGCGTGCGCGTCGCGCTCGACGACTTCGGCACGGGCTACTCGTCCCTGAGCCACCTCGTCCGCCTGCCGATCTCGACGGTGAAGATCGACCGCTCGTTCGTGCGCGACCTGCTGACCGTCCCCGAGCACGCCGCCGTGGCCGCCTCAGTGATCGCCCTCGGCCATCGCCTGGGGCTCACCGTGGTCGCCGAGGGCGTCGAGACCATCGGCGAGCGCGGCGTCCTGCGCGACGAGGGCTGTGACGAGATCCAGGGATTCCTCTACAGCCGGCCGCTGGCGGCCGAGGATTGCGCCGCCCTGCTGGAGACGAGGACGATCAGGCGCTGAGTCGGACCGGCCAAGCCGGTCAGGTCACGCAGCGCGCCCAAGCCGAGCCATGGTGCGCTGGAGTCGCAGAGCGACTCAGGCGCCGTGGCACTTCTTGTACTTCTTGCCGCTCCCGCAAGGGCACGGGTCGTTGCGCCCGACCTTGTCGAAGACAACGCGCTGCTGCACCTGCACCGTCGCGGTGCTCGTCGTCGTGCCGCCGCGCCCGCCCCCTCCGGCCGCCACGTTGGGCAGCGGCTGGTCGGCGAGACCCTCGTCCTCCGGGAACTCTCCGGCGGCCATCGCGGCGCCGGTGAACGAGGTCTGGTTGATCAGGTCGTCGCCGCTCGTGTAGTTGAGCGCGACCACGGGCTCGTCGAGCATGATCGCGGTGAACATCGCGAGGTCCTCGGGCGAGTTCTTCATCAGCGTGGTGACGGTGCTCGTCTTGATGCTCTCGAGCATGTCGTTGAACAGCTCGAACCCCTCGGCCTTGTACTCCACCAGCGGGTCCCTCTGCCCGAGCGCCCGCAGGTGGATGCCCTCCTGCAGGTAGTCCATGTCGAGCAGGTGGTCCTTCCAGCGGCCGTCGATGACCTGAAGCATGACGGCACGCTCCACGCTGCGCATCTGCTCGTCGCCGATGAGGCGCTCGCGCTCGTCGTACTGCTCGAGCGCGTCGTCCACCGCCAGATCGACGACCTCGTCGACGGTGGCGCTCTCCACGTCGATGTCCGACTTCTTGAGCTGCGGGTCGTAGACCTGCTTGAGGCCGATGAACAGGGAGTCGAGGTCCCAGTCCTCCGAGAACTGCTCGCCCTCGAGCGCGACGCGGACCGCGCCCTCGACGAGCTCGGCGACCATCTCGCGGACCTGCTCGCCGAAGTCCTCGCCCATGAGGATGCGCTGCCGCTGGTCGTAGATGACGCGGCGCTGCTCGTTCATGACCTCGTCGTACTTGAGGACGTTCTTGCGGCGCATGAAGTTGAGCTCTTCGACCTTGACCTGGGCCTTCTCGACCACGCCGCTCAGCATCTTGGCCTCGAGCGGCTGGCCCTCCTGGCCGGCCCCAGCCGGCTGAGGATGCGGTACATGCGATCGCCGGCGAACAGGCGGATGAGCTCGTCCTCGGCGGAGAGGTAGAAACGGCTCTCGCCGGGGTCGCCCTGGCGGCCGGAGCGGCCGCGGAGCTGGTTGTCGATGCGCCGGCTCTCGTGGCGCTCGGTGCCGAGCACGTACAGGCCGCCAGCCTCGATCACGCCCTCGCCGAGCTTGATGTCGACGCCGCGGCCGGCCATGTTGGTCGCGATCGTGATCGAGCCGGACTGGCCGGCGTTCTCGATGATGTGCGCCTCGCGCTCGTGCTGCTTGGCGTTCAGCACGTTGTGCGGCACGCCGTGCCGCTCGAGCAGGCGCGAGAGCATCTCGCTGACCTCGACCGAGACCGTGCCGACCAGCACCGGCTGGCCCTTCTCGTAGCGCTCGACCACGTCGTCGACGACCGCCTGCGTACTTCTCCTTGGCGGTCGTGAAGATGTAGTCGTTCTCGTCCAGGCGGATCATGTCGGCGTTGGTCGGGATCTGCACGACCTCGAGCTGGTAGATCTGGCGGAACTCGTCTTCCTCGGTCTTGGCGGTACCGGTCATGCCGGCGAGCACGTCGTACATGCGGAAGTAGTTCTGCAGGGTGATGGTCGCGAGCGTCTGGTTCTCCTCGCGGATCGGCACCTTCTCCTTGGCCTCGATGGCCTGGTGCAGACCCTCGGAGTAGCGCCTGCCCGTCGAGGATGCGGCCGGTGAACTCGTCGACGATGAGCACCTCGCCGTTCTGCACGACGTACTCGACGTCCTTGGCGTACAGCGCTTCGGCGCGCAGCGCCTGGATGAAGTGGTTGACCAGGCCGCCGTTGGAGTCCTTGTAGAGGTTGTCGATGTCGAGCGCCTTCTCGACCTTGGCTGACGCCCTGCTCGGTGACGGCCACGGTGCGCTGCTTCTCGTCGACCTCGTAGTCCTCGCCCGGGATGAGCCGCGGCACGACGCGCGCGAACTGGCGGTACGTGTCGGCGGCCGTCTCGGGCGCGCCGCTGATGATGAGCGGCGTGCGCGCCTCGTCGATGAGGATCGAGTCGACCTCGTCCACGATGCAGTAGGTGTGGCCGCGCTGCACCATGTGCTCGCGGCGCATGGTCATGTTGTCGCGCAGGTAATCGAAGCCGAACTCGGAGTTGGTACCGTAGGTGACGTCGGCGTTGTACTGCGCGCGGCGCTCCTCGGGAGTCATGTTGGCCTGGATGACGCCGACCTCGAGGCCGAGGAAGCGGTACACCTCGCCCATCCACTCGGCGTCGCGCTTGGCCAGGTAGTCGTTGACGGTGACGAGGTGCGCGCCCTTGCCGGCGAGCCCGTTGAGGTACATCGGCATGGTGGCGACGAGCGTCTTGCCCTCGCCGGTCTTCATCTCGGCGATGTCACCGTCGTGCAGGACGATGCCGCCGAGCACCTGGACGTCGAAGGGCCGCATGCCGAGAGACCGCTTGGCGGCCTCGCGGGCGACCGCGAACGCCTCGAACAGGAGATCGTCCAGCATCTCGCCGTTCTCGTGGCGCTGGCGGAACTCGGCCGTCTTGCCTCGCAGCTGCTCGTCGCTGAGGCTCGGCGACGGTGGGCTCGAGTTCGGTGACCCGCGCGGTCTGTTCCTGCAGGATCTTGAGTCGCCGGCCTTCACCGGCGTGCAGCAGCTTGTCGACGATCTTGATCACTAGGGCACTGCTCCCGGAATCTCGGAGATGAGGTCTCCGCTCATTGTCGCACAGCACGCGCCCTGCGTCGCACGGCGCGCGCCGGCCCGCGAAGCGGCCGACGGGCGCGCGGCCTGATCCGGCCCGGCGGCTCAGCCGAGCCGTACTCCTGGCGACGCACCGCTCGATTGATACTCTTCCGCGGTCAATTCTCCGCCGGCTCGATGAGCCCGTAGTGCCCGTCGTTGCGGCGGTACACCACGTTCGTGCGGTTGGACTCCGCGTTCGTGAAGACGAAGAAGTCGTGGCCCACGAGCTCCATCTGCAGCGTCGCCTCGTGGATCGACATGGGCTTGAGCGCGAACTGCTTGGTCTTGACGATGCGGCCGTTGTCACCCGCGTGCGCGGCGTCGCCGGCGATCTCGTCGGCGAGTGCCGCCTCCGCGGCGACGGGCGCGAGCTCGGGCGCCGGCTCGGTCGGCGCGACGATCTTCTCGTGTCCGTGGCGGGTCTTGCCGTGGATCTTGTCGTGGTACTTCTTGACGCGACGCACGAGCTTGTCGCTCACCAGGTCGATGGCGGCATACATGTCGGTGGAGGACTCGCGCGCCCTGATCACGGGACCGCGGGTGAACACCGTCGCCTCGGCGATACACGGTTCGGGGATGCTCGGGTTCTTCTCAACCTTGAGCTCGAGTTCCACCCTCGTGACCTCGTCGATCTTGCGCTGCTGCAGGAGCTTGTGGACATGCTCGATCTTCTCGTTGGCATAGTCCTGCAGGGCGGGCGTCACGGTGACATTGCGGCCCTTGATCTGGGTTTTCATCGACATCGCTCCTTCGGGACGGCGTGGTCTCGCGATGCTTGGGCAGGCGTCGCACGTACTGTGCGTGCGAAGGTGAAGACGTGGGGGTCGAGATCTGCGTGGGCGAGCGCTTCAGCACACTGGTTCAACGTTTCACCTGTGGTGTAGACGTCGTCAACAATGATCACTCGCTTGAGTCTACTACCTACCCGGAATCCGCCCTCGCGCAACGCGAACGCGTGATGGACATTGGCCGCGCGCGACGCTCTGTCGAGCCCGCTCTGGCGGGAGCCGTGCCGCACGCGGCGGAGCAGCGGAGCATAGGTGAGCCCGCGGTCGCGCGCAAGCCGGCGCGCGAGCGCCTCGGCGAGGTCGAAGCCGCGGTCGCGCCGGTGGTCGCGGTGGGCCGGCACGGAGGTGACCACGGCGCCGGCGCCGGCGCGAGCGACAGCGTCCGCGAACGCCGGCGCCGCCCGGACGCGCCAGCTCGTCCGCCAGAGCCCTGAGGGCGCGGAACTTGCAGGCGGTGACCAGCGCGCGCGCCGGCCCGTCGTAGCAGAACGCCGCCGAGGCGGCGGAGAAGGCGAGGTCGCGGCCGACGCACTCTCGGCAGGCTGGCATGCCGCGCGCGGCGCCGTCCGGGCGCGTCGGGCGGGCGGGCCTTCCGGCCCGCCGCAAGGGCGCGCCGCAGCGACGGCAGCGGTCTGCGGGCAGCGGCTGCAGCTCGCCGGCGCAGCCGTCGCAGAGCCAGGCGCCGGCGGACGCGGCAGACGACACAGCGACGTGGGAAGACAAGGTCCAGCAGACCGTCGAGCGCGCCCTTGGATTGCACTCGCGGCACGGCGATCACTCCAGACTGCCGCCAGTGTCCGGGCCTCCGGGCCCCACCAGGCTGCGCGGTTCGAGACGCGCGCCCGCGTCCACGAGTGTGTGCGGCGAGACCTCGGAGCGGTCGCCGATGACCGCGTCCTCGTGCACGATCGCTTCGTGGTGCACGACCACGTTGCGGCCGAGGATGCTGCCGGCGAGACGCGAGTCGCGCCCGGCCTTGGCGCCGTCCCAGTGGATGACGCCCTCGAGCACGGCGCCGTGCTCGACGACGCAGCCGTCGCCGATGATCAGCGGGCCGATGAGCTCGGCGCCGGACTCGATGAGACAGCCGGCGCCCAGCAGGATCGGCGCCTCAAGACGCGCACCGGGCTCGATCTCGGTGCCCTCGCCGACCCACACGCGCGGCTCGATCTCCGACCGGGAACGTCCAGCGCGACGCGGCCGAGCAGGGCGTCGAAGTTGCTCGAACCGGTACTGCTCGATGTTGCCGACGTCGTTCCAGTACGTCTCGAGCTCCCAGCAGTAGAACGGCAGCCCGTCGCGAAGCAGCGCCGGGAAGACGTCCTTGGCCCAGTCGGTGAACGCGCCCGGCTCGATGTAGTCGAAGATCCGCGGCTCGAACGCGTAGATGCCGCAGTTGCACAGCGTGGAGAGCGCCTCCTCACGCGGCGGCTTCTCCTGGAAGCCGACCACCCGCATGTCGTCGTCGTGCACCACCACGCCGTAGAGCGACGGGTCGTCGACCTCCTTGACCGCCATGCGTCGCGACGCCGCCCGAGGCTTTGTGGGCGGCCAGAAAGCTGGTGAGGTCGATGTCGGTGAGGCCGTCGCCGCTCATGACGAGGAACGTGGAGCCGGAGAGGAACTCGCGGAACGCGCCGGCGCCTCCGGCGGTGCCGAGCAGGTGCTCCTCGAGGTTGTACGAAGCTCGACGCCGAACTGCCGGCCGTCTCCGAAGTAGGAGCGGATCTTGTCGGGATGGTAGTGCAGGTTGGCGGCGATCTCGGTGACGCCGTGGCGGCGGAGCAGGTGCAGCAGGTGCTCCATCACCGGGCGGTTGAGGATGGGCACCATGGGCTTGGACGTGAGCCCGGTGAGCGGGTAGAGCCGCGTGCCGAGGCCGGCGGCCATCAGGTAGGCACGCACGGGATGACTGCCGTTCACGGCCGGCACTCCCCCGCGCCGCAGGCCGAGGCCAGCGCCGCCCTGAAGGGCGGCCGCAGGACGCCGGCCTCGGTGACGATGCCGGCGATGTTGGCGGCCGGCGTGACGTCGAACGCGGGGTGCCGCGCCTCGGCGCCGTCGGGCGCGACCTGCTCGCCCCGGAAGCACGTGACCTCGGCGTGGTCGCGCTCCTCGATCGGGATGGCGTCTCCGCCGTCGATGGTCAGGTCGACCGTGGAGAGCGGCGCGGCCACGTAGAACGGGATGCGCGTGCTCCTTGGCGAGGACGCTGACGCTGTAGGTGCCGATCTTGTTGGCCGTGTCGCCGTTGGCGGCGATGCGGTCGGCGCCGACGACGACGCCGTCGACCTCGCCGCGGCGCATGAAGTAGCCGGCCATGTTGTCGGCGATCAGCCGGTACGGGATGCCCTCGACCTGCAGCTCCCAGGCGGTGAGCCGGGCGCCCTGGAGCCAGGGCCGCGTCTCGTCGACCCACACGGAGATGTCGCGCGTGGCGGGCCGCGGCCGAACGGATCACGCCGAGCGCCGTGCCGTAGCCGGCCGTGGCGAGGGCGCCGGCGTTGCAGTGCGTGAGGATGCGGTCGCCGGCCTTGAACAGCGCGGCGCCGTGCTCGCCGATGCGCAGGCAGCGGTCGACGTCGTCGTCGTGGATCGCCTGCGCCTTCTGCAGCAGCGTCGCGGCCAGGGCCGCCGGCGCGGCGTCCGTGCCGCCGGCGGCGAGCGCCGTCTCCCAGGCTCGCCGCATCTCGTCCAGCGCCCAGCGCAGGTTGACGGCGGTGGGCCGCGTGGCCAGCAGGCCGCTCGCCGCCTGCTCGAGCGCGGCCCGGAAGGCGGCCGGATCGTCCGTGCCGGCGGCGGCCGCCTCGGCGGCCGCGAGCGCGATGCCGCCGGCCGCCGTGACGCCGATGGCCGGCGCGCCGCGGACCGTCATGTCGGTGATGCGGTCCGCGACCTCACGCCAGGTGCGACAGGTGACGTAGCGCTCGTGCTGCGGCAGCGCGAGCTGGTCGATGAGGACCACCTCGCCGGGCAGGATGTCGACGGTGCGCACGCGCAGGCGCGAACCGCCGGGCCCGCTGCGCTCGCCGGCCACTCCGGCCCGCTCTCTGCCTGGTCTGCGGCCCCGCTCACCAGGTCCTCCGGGCTCAGGTGCCCTGGTCCCAGGAGGCGAGGTACTTGGCCTGCTCCTCGGTGAGCGTGTCGCAGTCGACGTTCATGCTCTCGAGCTTGAGCCGGGCGATCTCGTCGTCGATGTCCTTGGGGACCACGTAGACCTTCTTCTCGAGGCTGGCGTGGTTCTTGACCATGTACTCGGCGGAGAGCGACTGGTTGGCGAAGCTCATGTCCATGACCGCCGCCGGGTGACCCTCGGCCGCCGCCAGGTTGACCAGCCGGCCTTCGGCCAGCAGGTAGATGCGGCGGCCGTCCGCCATGGTGTACTCCTCGACGAACTCGCGCATCTTGCGCTGCTTCACCGAGAGCTTCTCGAGCGCCGGGATGTCGATCTCGACGTTGAAGTGGCCGGTGTTGGCGATGATGGTGCCGTCCTGCATGGCCTCGAAGTGCTCGCCGCGCAGCACGTGGATGTCGCCGGTGGCGGTGACGAAGAGCTTCGCGATCTTGGCGGCCTCGGCGACCGGCATGACGCGGAAGCCGTCCATGACGGCCTCGAGGGCGCGCAGCGGGTCGACCTCGAGCACGATCACGTCGGCGCCGTGGCCCTTCATGCGCATCGCGAGGCCGCGGCCGCACCAGCCGTAGCCGGCCACGCAGACGGTGCTGCCGGCGATGAGGATGTTGGTGGCGCGGATGACGCCGTCGAGCGTGCTCTGGCCGGTGCCGTAGCGGTTGTCGAACATGTGCTTGGTGTTGGCCTCGTTGACGGCCACGATCGGGAACATCAGGCGACCTTCGGCCTCGAGGGCCTTGAGGCGGATGACGCCGGTGGTGGTCTCCTCGGTGCCGCCGATGATGTCGGCGGCCATGTCGGGACGCTCGCCGTGCAGCACGCCGATGACGTCGGCGCCGTCGTCCATGGTGATGTTGGGACGGTGGTCGACGCAGGTGTTGATGTGCGAGTAGTACGTCGCGTCGTCCTCGCCCTTGATGGCGTAGACGCGCACGCCGTAGTCGTTGACCAGCGCCGCGGCCACGTCGTCCTGCGTGCTCAGCGGGTTGCTGGCGCAGAGGACCACGTCGGCGCCGCCGGCGACGAGCGTGCGCATGAGGCCGGCGGTCTCGGTGGTGACGTGCAGGCAGGCGCCGATGCGCACGCCCTTGAGCGGCTTCTCCTTCTCGAAGCGCTCGCGGATGGCCTTGAGCACGGGCATGTGCATGTCGGCCCACTCGATGCGCAGCACGCCCTCGGGGGCGAGCCCGATGTCCTTGATGTCGTAGTCGTTGCTCAACTCGAGCCTCACTCTCTGTCGGATCGGGGCGCCTGCACCAGGCCGCAGGCGGCCAGTCTCATGCCGTAGTACGCGGCGACGATGGCGACGGGGACCAGGGAGTCGGACACGATGGGCCAGCCCCCCTCCCGGACCGCCCGCGCCTCGAATCGCGTGAGGCGCCGGGCGTCGGCGACACCCGCCGCCACGACGCCGGACGAGTATACCCGAGCCCCATCGCACGAACGAACGCCGGCGGGTTGATATAGGCCGGTCATGCTGGGGAAGTCGCGCGGCACGCGCGCCCGGCCAGCGGCCGGTGAGCGGGCCGCGCCCCTCCAGGCCGACGTGGTCGGCGATCGGTACGAGGTCGCCCGGGGCGGGCCTCTCCCCCGGCTCGCCCGCCCAGACCCCGGGGACGACGAGTCCGAGAGCCGCGCCGCGCGGCGGCGCGGCCAGCAGGCCGAAGAGCCGGCCCTGGAACGGCGCGCGCGGCCGCAGGTCGTCGCGCGCCAGGCTCTCGAGCGGGGCGCCGGGGAACAGGGCCGCGCCGGCGGCGCGGCAGGCCGGGTCCGCGGCGGTCAGGACGAGCGCGACGCCGTCGCCGGCCACCCGGCGTCAGCCGGCGTCGCCGGCGAGGTTCGCCTTGAACGCCTGGATGGCGTCGACCGGCGTGGGGTCGACGCCGTACAGCAGTGCGAGGTAGCAGCTGACGTAGTCGCCGAGCTGTACCAGCGAGAAGAGCCGCGCGATCCGTGAGTCCCCGCGCGCGGCCACCAGCTCGGTGGCTACGCCGCAGCGCCTCATACTCGCCGCGCCGTGAGCTCGGCGCGGCGGGTGAGGCGCTCCTCTTCGGACTCGTCGTGCAGGAACAGCGCGATGCGTGGACGGCGGTCACGTGCGGCAGGCTCGTCCAGCCCATGAGCTCGTTGTGGTCGAGCTCCGGAAGCTCGTTGAAGAAGGCCGGAGCCTTGGCGTTCTCGTTGATCTGCCCCTTCCAGCGCCGCGCGACGGGGCCGGTGGGCCCGGCGCCGTAGACGACCGCGAGCCGGTTCTCGAGGCGCCGCGCCAGCGACTTGGCCGGGTTCTCGTCGTCCGGACACTCCGGACGCAGCATGGCGTCGTCGGCCTCGAGCTGAGCCGCGGCGGCCGCGACGTCGCTCGCGTGCTCGTGGCAGAGTCCGGCCGCTTCGAGCGTGGCCAGCAGCGGCATCGACAGCGAGCCGACCGCGGCCCGGGGCTGGCCTCCGCCGGGGACGACGACGAGCGGCAGGCCTTCCGCCTCGGCGAACGCGGCGAGACCGCCGCCGGAGGCCACGCACACGGGGGCGCAGCCTCGCTCTCGCGCCTGCGCCGCGCACGCGAGCGACTCCTCGGTCTGGCCTGAGTAGCTCACCACGATCACCAGGGTCTCAGGGTTCACCCACTCGGGCAGCGTGTAGCCACGCACCACGGCCGCCGGGACGGCAAGTGCGGGCAGGCATGCCAGGACCAGGTCGGCGCCGATGGCCGAGCCGCCCATGCCGCACACGACGACCGCTGTCGGCTCGGCCGGCGGGACGGCCGGGAAGGTGCCGAAGAAGGCGCCCGCAAGCCGGCGGCGGGCGGACTCGTAGCCCTGGCGCAGCTGCCGTGGGAGGCCGGCGACCTCGGCGAACATGCCGGCGGTATCGATCTCCTCCACGCGCGCGGGACCGAGATCGGTGAGCGCCTCCACGTCAGGCCTCGCGGATGAGGGAGAGGACGAGGTCGCGCTTCTCCTCCATGAGCGCCTGCGAGTCGGCGCCGAGGTTGAGGCGCAGGAGCGGCTCGGTGTTGGAGGCGCGCACGTTGAAGTGCCAGTCGCTCGTAGTCCACCGAGATGCCGTCCAGCGTGGCTCTGCTCGCCGTCGGCGAAGCGCTGTTCGATGCGGGCGAGCGCCGCCGGGACGTCCTCCACGACAGAGTTGATCTCGCCGCTGATGAAGTACCTGGTGCGCAGCGGCTCGCAGCAGCTCCGCCATCGTCGCCTTCTTCTGCGAAAGGAGCTCGAGGATGAGCAGCGCCGGGATGAAGCCGGAGTCGGCGTTGTAGTTGTCGGCGAAGTAGTAGTGGCCCGAGACTTCGCCGCCGAACAGCCCGCCCTCACGGCGCATGCGCTGCTTGAAGAAGGCGTGCCCGACGCGGTTGAGCAGGGGCACGCCGCCGTTCGCGGTGATCACGTCGGGCACGGCGCGGCTGGCGCGCAGGTCGTAGAGGATCTTCGCGCCTGGGTTCTTGAGCAGCAGGGCCTCGGCGAGCAGCGCGGTGACGAAGTCGCCGGGCACGAACTCGCCGTCCTCGTCGATGAAGAAGCAGCGGTCGGCGTCGCCGTCCCAGGCGATGCCGAGGTCGGCCTTCTCGGCCACGACGCGCTCACGGATCTCCCGGCTGTTCTCCTCGAGCAGCGGGTTGGGCTCGTGGTTGGGGAACGTGCCGTCCACCTCGAAGTACATCTCGACGCAGTCGAGCGGGGTGCTCTCGAACACGAGCGGCGCCAGCTTGCCGCCGACGCCGTTGGCCGCGTCCATCACGACCTTGTAGGGACGGAACGCGGTGACGTCGACCATGCCGTGCAGGTGCTCGACGTAGTCCGGGTAGAGGTCGAAGCGCTCGACGTCCATGCCGGCGCTCTTCGCCGGCAGCTCCGCGAGCGCCTGGCTCCGCTCTCTGAGCTCCGGGATCCCGGAGTCGCCGCTCAGCGGCAGCGCCCCATCTTCCACCAGCTTCATGCCGTTGTACTGCGGCGGATTGTGCGAAGCCGTGATCATGACGCCGCCGTCGAGCCCGCGTGAGGCCACGCCGAAGTAGAGCATCTCGGTGGGCACGAGGCCGAAGTCGACGGTGGAGGCGCCGCCCGCGGCGGCCCCGGCGGCGAAGGCCTCGAGCAGACCCCCGGGACGACGGGCGCGGGTCCATGCCCGCGCCGAGCCGGGACGCCCCCAGCTGCTGCGCCAGGGCGCAGCCGATGCGCTCGGCGGCCGTCTCGTTCAGTTCCTGCGGGTAGAGCCCACGGATGTCGTAGGCCTTGAAGATGCCGTCGGGGATCGTCATTTTCCCTCCCTGCCGCGCAGCTGCTCGTAGAACTGGATGGAATTGTCGGGCAGCTCCGTGTCTGGGTAGACGCAGATGCCGCCGGCGAGCCGGTTGCCGGCGCCGACCACGCAACCCTCGCCAAGCACAGCGCCGTTGAGCTGCGTCCCGGCGCCGACGCTCGAGCCCTGTACGAGGATGCTACCCTCGATCTGGGCGTGGGCGCCGATGGTGACGCCCGCCTGGAGGACGGCCTCGATGACGGTGGCGCCTTCGGCGACCACGGTCCCCGCCCCGAGGACGGCCAGCGGGCCGACGCGCGCGCCGCGGCCGATGCGCACGCCGTCCGCTATGAAGCACGGCGGCACGATACGGGCGCCGGGCGTGACCTCAGCCGACTGCGAGATGTACAGGTACTGCTCGCCGAGCACGTCGGCCACCGAGGTGTCGACGTCGCGCTCCAGGATGTCGAAGTGCGCCTGCAGGTAGCTGTCGGGTGTGCCGATGTCGCGCCAGTAGCCGTGGTCGACGTACCCGTACAGCGAGCCGGCGGCGGCAAGCTTGGGAAACACGCCGCGCTCGATCGAGAACAGCCGGCCGCGCGGGATCATCTCCATGACCTCGGGCTCGAGGACGTAGACACCGGCGTTGATGAGCGCGGTTCCCTGCCACTCGCCGGGCTTCTCGAGGAAGCTGGCTACAGATCCGTCCTCGCGCAGTTCGACCAGCCCGTAGCGGCGCGGGTCTTCGACCGGCGTGAGGAAGATGGTGCCCATGCCGCCCTTGGCCGCGTGCGTGGCCGCCAGAGCGCTGAGGTCCACGTCGCTGAGCACGTCACCGTTGAAGACGTAGAAGCTCCCGTCGTCCAGCACCGCCTCGCAGTTGGCGATCGCACCGGCGGTGCCCAGCGGCTCGTGTTCGACGGCGTAGACCACCTCGAGCCCGTAGCCGGCGCCGTCGCCGATGACCGCTTCGATGGCCTCGGCCAGATAGCCGGTCGAGAAGACGGCACGTTCGACGCCGTGCCTGGCCAGGTTGTCCAGGATGTAGGCGACGAAGGGTCGCTCCATCACCGGCGCGACCGGCTTGGGCACGCGGGACGTGACGGGCCGCAGCCGCGTGCCCTCCCCGCCGACGAGGATGACAGCTTGCCGCGGGATGCCTCGAACCGTGCTCATCGACGGTTCAGGAAGTGACGGGCGCGTGGACCTCGTCGCCCAGGCCGATGCCCTCGTACTCGAGCCCCGCCTCGGCTGCTGCGGCGGGATCGATGAAGTTGCGACCGTCGATGAGGAGCGGCCGCACCATGGAGGAGGCGGCGGCCCTCCAGTCCAGACGGGCGAACTCCTGCCACTCCGTGACCAGCACGGCGGCGTCGGCGCCCTCCAGCGCGTCAAGCGGCTCCTCGCAGATCACGACGCCCGGGAACAGCGGGTGCTCGCCCGCGTCGAGCATAGGGTCGTAGGCTTTGACCAGGGCGCCTTCGTGGATGAGGCGGCCGGCGAGGACGATGGAGGCCGCCTCACGCAGGTCGTCGGTGTTGGGCTTGAAGGTGAGGCCGAGCAGCGCGACGGTCGTGCCGCGCAGCGTACCCAGCCGCTCCTTGAGCTTGCCGACCACACGCCGCTTCTGCAGCGCGTTGACCTCGATGACGGCGTTGAGCAGCTGGAAGTGGTAGCCCGTGTTGCCCGCGAGCTGCTTGAGCGCCTGGACGTCCTTGGGGAAGCACGAGCCGCCGTAGCCGATGCCGGCCTGCAGGAAGTGCGATCCGATGCGGTGGTCGAGGCCCATGCCGTGGGCGACCGTGCGCACGTCGGCGCCGACCTGCTCGCACACGTTGGCGATCTCGTTGATGAACGAGATCTTGGTGGCCAGGAACGCGTTGGAGGCGTACTTGACCATCTCGGCCGTGGGCACGCTGGTGCGCACGACGTTGGTGTCGATACCGCGGTAGAGGGCTTCGACCGCCGCGCCGTCCTCGTCCCGGAAACTGCCGATGACGATGCGGTCCGGATCGAGGAAGTCCTGGATGGCGGCGCCCTCGCGCAGGAACTCCGGATTGGAGGCGTAGGTGATGCCGGCGACGCCCATGGCGTCGAGGTCGGCCATGACCCTCTCGCCGGTGCCCACCGGCACGGTGCTCTTCATGACCAGGAGGCGCTCTCCTCCGCGCGCTGCGATCTCCCGCACGGCGTGCTGCACGCGCGAAAGGTCGGCGTCGCCGGAGGGCGACGGTGGCGTGTCCACGGCGATGAAGAGGAGGTTGCAGCGCTCGAGCAGGACGTCGTAGGACGTCGTGAACGAGAGCCGGTCGGCGTTGTCGCCGACGAGCTTCTCCAGACCGGGCTCGTAGATAGGGACCTCACCCCGTTCCAGCCTGCCGATCTTCTTCTCGTCGAGGTCCATGCACACGACGTCGTGGCCCAGGTGGGCGAAACAGACGGCCGAGACGAGGCCGACATAGCCGGTACCGACGACCCCGATGGGTGCGACATCCATGCGCAAACTACCTCCGTTGCAGGTGAGAACAGCAGTCCTCTTCGCCCGGGAAGTCTACCACCCGGGAGAGGACTTGACGCCCGGCCTGAGTCGACGCCGGCGAGGCTACTGGGCGAGCGATTCGAGCTCGTAGCGGCTGGCCGCATCGAGCGGGTTGAGGGCGAGGGCGCGAGTGAGTGCGGCCCGGGCCTCGCGGTCACGCCCCAGCGCCCCGTGCAGCAGGACGCCGAGCGCGTACCAGACTTCGTAGTTCTGCGGCTGCAGCTTCGCCGCCTCCTGCAACTGCGCGAGCGCTTCGCGGTTGCGGCCTACCTGCTGCAGCAGCGTCGCCTCCGTCAGCAGGGGGCTGACTGCGAGAGGATCGAACCAGGCCGCACGCCGAGCCTGGTCCAGCGCCTCGCTCACCTTGCCGTCGCTCGAGGCGGCCAGGGCGGCGTTCTCGGCGCGTTCGGCGAAGTACGGCGGCAGCCAGCTCACAGCGAGAAGCACCAGCGCGACGCTGGCCACCGCCCGCGGCCCCCAGCGCAGACGGCGCGGCCTGTGGGCTCCCGTGTCGGCCGGCTCGGCCGCCGCCGGCTCCGGCCCGGCGTCCACCCATTCCGGTTCCGCGACCGTAGGCTCCACGGCGCCGGCCGTCGAGCCCGCTTCCGCGACCGTGGGCTCCACGGCAAGGACTGGCTGCTCGGCCGGCGCGTCGCGGCGCGCTCGTCGGGCCGCGCGGCGCTCGTCGCCGGCCCGCGTCACCCGATAGGAAACGCACACGGCGGCAAGGACGAACGCGAGCGTCCCGACCGCGGCCATGTCCCAATCCCAGTCGGCCGACATGTGCACGATGAACGCGATGACGCCCGCCTGGAACGCGACCAGCAGCGGGTGCAACGGATCGCCGCGATGCGAGAACGGATTGCCGACCGCCGCGGCCACCAGCAGGACCATGGCGACGGCGAACAGCACCAGACCGACGAGGCCGAGCTCGCTGAGCACGTTGAACCACTGGCTGTGCGCGTGCTTGACGACACCGCCGTTGGTGCGGAAGCGATAGTGCGTGAAGGCGAATGTACCCGCGCCGGTGCCGGCCACGCGGTCGTAGCGGGACTGGCGCGCGGCCTCTCGCCAGAGAGTGACGCGGCCGTTGCTGGACACGACGAACAGCCGGCTCGGTCCACCATCCCCGCCACCCCCGGAATCCGCGACCAGCGCATGCGCCTGAGCCTTGATCCACGAGACGCCCCCGTGCGTCTGCAGCTCACGGAGGGAGCCACCCACGGCGACGAGCGCGACGACGGCCAGCACCGCCGCCCCGGTGGCGACCACAGACCACCTCGGCCAGCGTATGGCGCGCTGCGCGAGGGCGACGGCGAGCTGCACGCCGGCCGCGACCAGGAGCGCCGCGACAGCCCAGCGAAGGAGGACACCGCCTTGCGCCGTGCGAAGCGCATCGTCCGTGGTCTCCGTGAACAGCGTGCCCAGCCCGCGGAGCCGCCAGATGGTCAGGGCGACCGGCGTGACCAGCGCGACGAGAGTGATGAAGCTTGCCAGACGCGTCGTCGTGAAGGCGAAGTAGAGCAGCAGCAGCACCGCGAGCGCGATCCAGCCGCCGCGCGAGAGGGTGAAGAAGAAGGTGAAGCACATGGGCACTGCCGCCGCGGCGGCGATGGTGCGCAGCGCAGGGTGAGTCCGCCGGTCGCCGGCGATCGCGAGGGCCACCCCCAGGCCGATCACCATCATCAGCGCGAGGACGTTCCAGTACCCGACGGGGCTGTCCAGGCGGGCGTAGGCGTGCGCGTGCGTGACGACGGCCGGAAGCGCTTTGCCCAGGAAGGCGTAG
Organism: uncultured Thermoleophilia bacterium; assembly: GCA_963798285.1. GTDB lineage: Bacteria > Actinomycetota > Thermoleophilia > UBA2241 > UBA2241 > CAIXSE01. Next base: position 519,845 of record CAWCSR010000003.1, read on the forward strand.
ATGCCGATCGCCGTGGCCACGGCAAGGTAGCCGTAAGCGACGGTCCAGAGTTGCAGCGCCCGCGCAGAGGTGAGCCCCAGGACGGCCACGACCGCCAGGTAGAACGCGGACAGGTTGAACGACACCCACGTGAGATCGGGGCCGAACGACCACAGCACCGAGACCCCGGCCCACACGACGAAGGCGGCGAAGAAGCCGAGAGCCACGACGAAAAGCAGCGGCGGCCGTGTGCTGCGGCGAAGGAACCACACCCACACGGCGGCGGCGCAGAGCAGGGCCACGGCGACCGGCGTGCTGCGCCCGAGCACGTACCCGCCGGAGAGGAACGAGAACGCCGCCACCGCCGCAAGCGACAGCGCGAACGGAACCGTGTTCCGGGCCCTGAACGTCGCCCCGGCAACGCGGGCGGTGTTTACGGGCGTCTCCATCGACGGGATTATACTGTCATCCTTTCAGGAGCCGCTTGGAAGCTGGGGAGAGCCAGCCTGCTGAGTTTCAGGTATGGTCATCTAAGCGGGCAAGTGGTACAAGTGAAGATGCTTTGCCGAGACGAAGTGCTCGAGGGGGGGTGAAGATATGAGGGTAAAGTTCTTGGGCGCCATGGCCATCGCCCTCCTGATCGTCCTGATGTTCGCCGTCGTGGCTCAGGCTGCCGTTCCGCAGTCCACCATCGACGCGATCATCAAGGATGCACAGGACGGCACGATCGACGGTAACTGGACGGCTGCGGAGGTCCGCGCCACCTTGGCGTACATCCAGGACAACCCCATCTACCAGCAGTATTCTGACCTCGAGGGAGTCCTTCAGGACTATCTCGCGAGCCTGCAGGCACCTGGCACACAGGGTGGTCAGCTCGCGTTCACTGGGGGTGAGGTGTTCGTCATCCTCGCAGCGGGCGCCGCGCTCATCGGCGGCGGCGTGCTGCTCCGGCGCGCTCACGCCTGACGAGACCGCGAAGGCAAGTCGCGCCAACGGCGCTCCACCCATCGGGTGGGGCGCCGTTGGCGCTTCCGGGCTCGTGCCCGGACCTCGGCGCCGGTCATCGTGAGGCGCTCCGTCCGTGGGGGCCGGCGCCGCGCGCACCGCAGAGACCGGCGCATCACAGACCGGTCGTGATCACGACCTGGCGCGGTCCGTCGCCAGTCTTGACGACACTTTTCCGCGCCAGCCCCAGGTCGCCCGCCAGGGCGAGTGCGGCATCCAGCGAGCCCGGCCGGTAGGCGATCGTCGTCTGACCGGCCGGCGCGCCGGCCCCCGCCGTGAGCCGGCTGCCCGAGAAACCCCAGAGCCGGAGCCGCGCCAGCAGGCTCGCAGCCGTGGCGTCGGACGGACTCGAGACGCCGACGGCGGTGTGCCGCGCGTCCACGAAGGCGAAGTCGAGGCGCGTCGAGCTCAGGCCGGGCGCGAGGGCTCCCGGCCAGCACGCCCGCACGAGTGTCTGCACATTGTCGCGGGCGGCCGCCGCCAGCGCGCGGCGACCGGCGCCTGCGGCTGCTCCGGCCGGCGCCGGGAGCCACGAGACCGGCAGACGCCCGGCCACGACGGCGGCCGAGAGGGCGTCCCTGGCGGCCGAGGCGGCCGCAGTGGGCGTCGCACCGGCGTCACCGCCGGCCGGCGCCGGAAGCGGCCCGGAGACGACGGCCTCCTGGCCGCGGTTCCTCAGCATCTCGCACACCTTGGCGACGGCGGCCGTCGCGGCGTCGCCCGGGGAGGCCGGCGACACCAGCGCGGCGAGCGCCGGGCGCCGGTCGAGCTCACGCGCGGCCCGAAACGCCAGCCGCCCGTCGACACCCCACACGAGGGTCACGCCGACCGGCGCGCCGGCCGACTGCGCCAGCCGCCGTCGCACTTCGGCCGCGTAGCGCTGCGCCGCCGGCCGCGGCAGTGGCGCGATGACGAGCACGCGCGGCGCGCGGGCGCGCACCGTGACGAGCTTCTCCGACTGCGGTGGCCGGATGCCCAGCTCAAGGGACTGGCGCAAGGGCTCCACGCGGCTGGCGTCGGCGTGCCACACCTTCGCACCCAGGGACCGCTCCGCGATGACGGGCGCGGCCCGCACGACGACCCGCCCCGGGTCGACCTCCTTCAGCGCCTCGGCGAGCGACGTCGCGCCCTGAAGCGTGAGGTCGCTGCGCACGAAGCCGAACCCGAGGACGTAGTTGGAAAACGCGACCACCCCGAGCTCATCGAACGAAACTTGCGGAAGGGCGACGCTGAGGCTCCCGTACTGCGTCGCCCACGCCTTCGTGTCCCCGCCAAGGCCACGCCACGCGATGCGCGCCTGGCGGTACCGGGCCCGCGCGGGGCGCAGGTCGCTCATCGGGAACATCGCCTGGATCGCGAGATCCGACGCGGAGCGGTCGAGCGCGACCCAGGCGTCCATGCTCACGCCGAGCGCGCCGCCCAGCGCCGTCGCAGCGGCGGCGGGGCCGGCGCTGTCGGCGATGGCGGCCACCGGCGCGTAGCCGTCAGTCGGTGAGAACCCGGAGATGCGCGGCGCCACGACGACGGCCGCGAGCCCGTTGTTGGCGGCATCGAGGTGGAGCCAGAGGATGCCGGTGCAGGAACCGCCGTGTCCGCCCATCACAAAGACGGCGACGTCGACGGGGGCGGGCGCTTCCAGCCTCACCGGCGGCTGCGTGTGGACGACCTTCTGCCACGGGCCCGGAGTGGCGAGGAGGATGACGACGCCCATGGCGAGGAGGCCGCCGAGGACGATGGCCGCCCACGGGTCGAGCCGGCGCATCACTGCGCGCAGCCAGCTTCACTTCACGGGTTTGCAGGACGTCGCCAGGCCCAGCATAAGATCGTTCGAGAGTTCGTTGTCCAGGGTGTTGAGCACCCAGTACAGCGTCCCGTGCTCCTTCCAGGCCACCATGTGCAGGTTGTCGCCCTGATAGAAAAGCAGGTAGGTGCGCCCGTCGATCCTCTGCGTGCGAGTTGGGATGGGCGATCAGCGGCGGATCCAGCCAGCGCATCGCCTGGATGTCCCAGTAGCCGTATTGCGCCGTCTGGACGGCGGCGACCGATGCGGCCAGGTGCTTGCCGTCGGTCGTCTCGATCGAGTAGTTGCGCCACTCGGAGTAGGTGAACCCGGGCGACCACGCCGTGGGAGCCTCCAGCCTGAGCGGCGTCTTCTGGTCGTACTGCTGCCACGTGGCCCAGTCGGCCTTCTGGTTCTTCTCCAGCGTCTGCTGAGGCTGGGCGGCGGTCGTCGGGACCTGGATGGTGCCGTCGAAGGACGACGCCACGAACACACTGATGCCGTCCACGCTGCCCGGCTCGCGCTTGACGATGCGCACGTTCGACGGCCACATCATCGCGGCTATCGCGTCGGCCTGCGACTGGAGGTCTCTTGGGCGCGTACACCGCGGTGACCTTGTCCGGAAACTCGAGCGCGTCGGCGACGGCCGTGGTGTTATAGCCCTGCGCGGTCAACTGCGAAGCCGCCGTGGTCGCGAGCCCGGCGATGCCGCTGCCGTTGTACACCCGCACCTGGAACATCTTCTTGCCGATCTTGCGTACCGGTCGTCTTGATCGGGGGCTGGGTCGGGTTCGTGAACTGGTGGACGACGGCCGCGATCTTCGTCCGGGGTGGCGACGACGTACGCTGCACCGTTGATCGTCTGGTTCGCGCCCTCGAGGTGAGCCTGGTAGACCTTGGACGTGTTGACCTGGAAGGCCAGATCGACGAGCGGCTGGATCTTCTTCAGCGAGCTCAGACTGGACTTGGTCTGGTCGGTGATCGCCTTGATCAACTGGAGGACCCTGGACCGGTCGCCGCTCCAGCGGCTCGACTGGCGCTGCACCGCCTTGAGGAACAGCTGCTGGCGCTGCATACGCGCGAAGTCGCCCAACTCGTCGTGCCGGAAGCGCACGATAGTTGAGCGCCTGCTTGCCGCGCACGAGCTGGTACCCAGGCTCGAGGTTGATGGACTTGTAGTCGGCGCTCGCCGGCACGAAGTACTTGTGGTCGATGGGCAGATAGACGCCGCCGAGGATGTTGACCACGTGCCAGAAGCCGGAGAAGTTGATCTCGATCCAGCCGTTGATCGGCAGGCCGGTGACCTGCTTGAAGGTCTTGATGACGAGCGCCGGCCCGCCGTAGGAGTAGGCCGCGTTCATCTTGTTGACAGCCCACGCCCGGGATGTCGACCTGCAGGTCGCGGGGCATCGAGAGCATGGAGATGCTCTTGGTCTCCGGGTCGAGGCGCACGAGCATCTGCGTGTCCGAGCGACCCGGGTCGCCCGGGACGGTGCTCTTGTCCGAGCCGATGAGCAGGATGTTCATCGGCTTGTGCGGAAGAGCCGCTTCGACCTGCGCGTCGGCCTTGGAGATCTGGTCCCGCTCCGCTTGGGTCCTGGTGGCGCCCCCGGTCGCACCCACCAGGCCATTGGCATACCCGACCGCCAGGCCGGGCGTGGCCAGCACGACGACCACCACGGCCACGCCGATCAGCTTGACGGCGAGATGGCGGCCGAAGGCCATGTAGGCGGTGACGAGGGCGACCGCGGCGACCATGACGATCGGCGCCAGGTACACCGCCCAGTCCGGCACCTTGCCCGACAGCTTGGCGATGTCGAACGCGGCCTGGGAGTTGCCGACCGCGTCGCGACCGTAGAACCAGAAGAGGACCAGCGGCGGCAGCAGCGGCGGCGGCCACGAGCGCCCAGAGCCACCAGCGCGACGGCGCGACGGCTGTACCGGCGCGGCCACGGGACGCGCGCGCACCTCTGCCGTCGAGCGGCGCCGGCGCTGCGGCGCTCGCCGTGCGCACGGGCTCTTCTTCTCCGACCCTGTAGACCCGGTAGTCGCTCATGCTCCTCCGCGCACGCAGCGCGTGAGCGCTGCGCACGGTCTCGTCCTCGCATGACTGGAGAGACGCATGCGTCTCAGGCTCGGTTCGTGGCCCTTCGCCGGTGCGAGCGACGTCGGCCCCGAGGAGGCGCAGCTTGCCGGTGAGGTCCTCGTACCCCCGGTCGACGTGGTACACGCTCCGCACCTCCGTGACGCCCGTCGGCGACGAGGCCGGCGGTGACGAGCGCGGCGCCGCCACGCAGGTCCGGCGCCTCGACGACCGTGCCGCTCAGCGTCCGCGGCCCGGCGATGACCGCGTGATGACCGCTGGTCTCGATGCCGGCGCCGAGGCGGTTGAGCTCGTCGACGACGACGAAGCGGTTCTCGAAGACGTTCTCGGTGATGATCGACGTCCCTTCGGCGAGCGACAGCAGGACCATCGTCTGCGCCTGCAGGTCGGTGGCGAACCCGGGGTGCGGAAGCGTCGAGATGTCGACCGGGGCGAGCGGGCCGTCGCGGCGCACCGTGATGCGCTCCTCGCCCTCCTCCACCTGCACGCCCATGGCGCGCAGCTTGACAAGGAAAAGCTCGAGATGGGCCGGGTCCAGGCCTACGGTCGTGACCCGCCGCCCGTGGCGGCGCCCATGAGCAGGTACGTGCCCGCCTCGATGCGGTCGGCGATCACGGCGTGGTCGACGCCGTGCAGCGCCCGCCCGCCGTCGACGTGGATGGTGCTGGTGCCGGCGCCCTCGATCTCGGCGCCCATGCCGCGCAGGAAGTCGCAGAGGTCGATGATCTCCGGCTCGCGGGCGGCGTTCTCGATGACCGTCTCGCCCTCGGCGGCGGTGGCCGCCATCAGCGAGGTTCTCGGTGGCGCCCACGCTGGGGTAGTCGAGCGGGACCACGGCGCCCCTGAGCCCGTCGCTGTGCACGCGGATGAAGCCGTGATCGATGTCGATGTGCGCGCCGAGCTTCTCGAGGCCGCGGATGTGGAAGTCGATCCTCCGCGGCCCGATGTTGCAGCCGCCGGGCATGGCGATCGTGGCCTCGCCGAGACGCGCCACCAGCGGGCCCATGACGATGATGCTGGCGCGCATGGTGCGCACGAGCTCGTAGGGGGCGCAGCCGGTGAGACCGGCGCCGGCGTGCACGCGCAGGACGTCGCCGTCGCCCTCCGTCTCGGCGACCGCGCCGAGCGCGCGCAGCATCGTCACCATCGTGGCGACGTCGGTGATCCGCGGGACGCGGCGGATGACGCAGGGCTCGGTCGGTGAGCAGGCTGGCGGCGAGCAGCTTGAGGGCGGAGTTCTTGGCCCCCGAGAGGACGACCTCGCCCTCCAGCCGCCGGCCGCCGCGCACCTCAAGGCGCGCGTCGTGTTCGCTCGAGCCGTCCATCAGACGCCCTGTAGTATAGCTGTCGCCGGACGGCCGGAACCGTCAGCGGGCGCGTCTGGCGACGTTGCAGGCGGTTCTCGGCGCGCTTGAGCGCCTGCTCGGCGCGGAAGTAAGTCGACCTCGGCCTGCGCGCCCAGGTCGCCGCTGTCCTTCAGGCGCTCGCGGGCGCGGCGCCTGCGACTCCTCGGCGCGGGCCACATCGATGGCGCCGGCGAGCTCGCCGTGGTCGACTACGACGAGCACCTTGTCGAACAGCACCTGTGCGTAGCCGATGCCGGTGGCGATGTAGTCCCAATCGTCGCTGGCCGTGCGGATGCGCGTCTCGCCGACGGCGAGCAGCGTCACGACCGGCTGGTGCCGCGGCAGGATGCCGAGCTCGCCGTCGACGCCGGGGAGCACGACCATGGCGACGTCGCCGGCGTAGACCTGCCCGTCGGGCGTGACGACCTCGACCTTGCAGTGTGCGCTCGTCGCTCACAGGGCGCCTCTCAGCGGCGCTCGGTGCCGGCGAGCAGCTTGGCCTGCTCGGCCGCTTCCTCGATGCCGCCGACCATGAAGAAGGCCTGCTCGGGAAGGTCGTCGCACTTGCCCTCGACGAGGTCCTTGAAGCCGCGGACCGTGTCGGCGAGCGGCACGTACTTGCCCGGCGTGCCGGTGAACTGCTCGGCCACGTGGAACGGCTGCGAGAGGAAGCGCTCGATCTTGCGCGCGCGCTGCACGACGATCTTGTCCTCGTCGGAGAGCTCGTCCATGCCGAGGATGGCGATGATGTCCTGCAGCTCCCGGTAGCGCTGGAGGATCTCCTGCACGCGCAGGGCGACCTCGTAGTGCTCGTCGCCGACCGCATCTCGCGTGAGGATGCGCGAGGTGGAGTCGAGCGGGTCGACGGCCGGGTAGATGCCCTTCTCCGAGATGGCGCGGGAGAGCGTCGTCGTCGCGTCGAGGTGGGCGAAGGTGGCCGCCGGCGCCGGGTCGGTGAGGTCGTCCGCCGGCACGTAGATGGCCTGCACGGAGGTCACCGAGCCGCGCTTGGTCGAGGTGATGCGCTCCTGCAGCTCGCCCATCTCGTTGGCCAGTGTGGGCTGGTAGCCCACGGCGCTCGGCATGCGGCCGAGGAGGGCGGAGACCTCGGAGCCGGCCTGCACGAAGCGGAAGATGTTGTCGATGAAGAGAAGCACGTCCTGGCCGCCGACCTCGCGGAAGTACTCGGCCACGGTGAGGCCGGCCAGGCCGACACGCAGACGCGCGCCCGGCGGCTCGTTCATCTGACCGAAGATGAGAGCGGTCTTGTCGATGACCCCGGAGTCCTTCATCTCGCGCCAGAGGTCGTTGCCCTCGCGCGTGCGCTCGCCGACGCCGCAGAAGACGGAGTAGGCCGCCGTGCTGCGTCGGCGATGTTGTGGATGAGCTCCTGCACGATGACGGTCTTGCCCACGCCGGCGCCGCCGAAGAGGCCGATCTTGCCGCCCTTGACGTAGGGGGCGAGCAGGTCGACGACCTTGATGCCGGTCTCGAACAGCTCGTCCGTGGGGTCGAGGTCCTCGAACTTCGGCGCCGGCCGGTGGATGGGCCAGTGCTCCACGTCGGTCAGCGGCGCGACCCTTGTCGATGGTGTCGCCGTTCACGTTGATGAGGCGCCCCAGCGTCGCCTCGCCCACGGGCACCGTCATGGGCGCGCCGGTGTCGACGACCTCGACGCCACGAGCGAGGCCGTCGGTGGCGTCCATGGCGACGGCGCGCACCTTGTTGTCGCCCAGGTGCTGCTGCACCTCGCAGACGACTTGCGTTGCCCTCGCCCTCGCCGATGCGGACCTTGAGGGCGTTGTAGATGGCCGGGATCTCGTCCGGGAACCGGACGTCGATGACCGCCCCGATCACCTGGACGACTGTGCCTGTGTTCATCGCGTCAACTCCGCTCTGCGTGAGTGTCTGGTGGCGTGGGCCGCCCGGCGCTCATCATCCCAGCGCCTCGGCGCCGCCACGACTTCGAGGATCTCCTGCGTGATCGCCGCCTGGCGAGCACGGTTGAGCGCCAGCGTGAGGCTGTCGATCATCTCCTCGGCCGCCTCGCTGGCGTTGCGCATCGCGGTCATGCGGGCGCCCTGCTCGCTGGCGCTCGACTCGAGCAGCGCCCGGTAGACGGCGATCTCGACGTAGGCGGGCAGCAGGCCCTCGAGGATGTCCTCCGGCGCGGGCTCGTAGATGTACGAGACCGGCGGCCGCTCGTCGCTCGCCGTCGGTGACCGCCTCGCGCGGGCACCGGCAGGATCACGTCGTCCATGAGCGTCTGCTCGATCGGCGAAGTGAAGTGGTTGTAGACGAGCCGCACGCGATCGATCTGCCGCGACACGTACATCTCGATGAGCTAGGCGGCGATCTCCTGGGCGTCCGCGTAGCTGCGGCCGGTCGCTGAGCCCCTGCCAGCTCTTCTCGAGCCGGCAGCCGCGGAAGCTTGAGCGTGCCGATGCCCTTGCGGCCTACGGCCAGCACCCGTGTCTCGACGCCCTGCTCGCGCAGGTCACGCTCGACGGCGAGCGCCTTGCGCACGACGTTGGCGTTGAAGGCGCCGGCGAGGCCGCGGTCGCCGGTCATGGCGACGACGGCGACCGTGCGCACCTCGCGCTCCTGCAGCAGCGCGTAGCTGGCGCGTCTCCTCGGAGTAGGTCGCGAGGTCGGTCATCATCTCGATCATGTCACCGGCGTACGGGCGCAGCGCCTCGATGCGCGCCTGGTTACGGCGCAGCTTGGCCGCGGCGACCATCTCCATGGCCTTGGTGATCTTGCGCGTGTTCTGGACCGACGCGATGCGCCGGCGGATGTCGCGCAGCGTCGCCACGTCAGGCCTCCGCCTCCGCCTTCTCGACCTCGGCCTCGTCTCGGCCACCTCGGCGCCATCGACTGTCGGCGGCGAACGAGTTGTGATAGGCGGCGCACGGCGTCCTTGAGCTTGGCCTCGGTCTCCTCCGAGGACCTCGCCCTGTCGCGGATGTCGCCGAGCACGTCGCTGGCCTGGCTGCGCAGGTAGTCGCGCAGACCCTCGCAGAAGGCGCCCACGCGCGCGACGTCGAGGTCGTCGAGGAAGCCCTGGTTGCCGGCGAAGATGATGGCGACCTGCTCCTCGACCGGCATCGGGATCGAAGCGGCCCTGGTTGAGCAGCTGGACCATGCGCTCGCCGCGCGCCAGCGTGCGCTTGGTCGACTCGTCGAGGTCCGAGCCGAACTGGGCGAACGCCTGCAGTTCGCGGTACTGCGCGAGGTCGAGCTGCAGGCGGCCGGCGACCTGCTTCATGGCCTTGATCTGCGCGTTGCCGCCGACGCGGCTCACGGAGATGCCGACGTTGATGGCCGGCCGGATGCCGGAGTAGAACAGGTCGCTCTGAGGAAGATCTGGCCGTCGGTGATCGAGATCACGTTGGTCGGGATGTAGGCGGACACGTCGCCGGCCTGCGTCTCGATGACGGGGAGCGCCGTGAGCGAGCCTCCGCCGAGCTCGTCGCTGAGCTTGACGGCACGCTCGAGCAGGCGCGAGTGCAGGTAGAACACGTCGCCGGGGAACGCCTCGCGGCCCGGCGGGCGGCGCAGCAGCAGCGACATCTGGCGGTAGGCGTCGGCCTGCTTGGAGAGGTCGTCGTAGAAGCACACGGCGTGGCGGCCGCCGTACAGGAAGAACTCGCCCATCGCGCAGCCGGCGTAGGGCGCGAGGTACTTGAGCGGCGCCGAGGCCGAGGCGGTGGCGGCGACGACGATCGTGTACTCCATCGCGCCGTACTCCTCGAGCTTCTGGACGACCTGCATGACCGTCGACGCCTTCTGGCCGATGGCGACGTAGACGCAGATCTCGTCCTGGCCCTTCTGGTTGATGATCGTGTCGACGATGAGCGACGTCTTGCCGGTCTGGCGGTCGCCGATGATGAGCTCGCGCTGGCCGCGGCCGATCGGGATCATGGAGTCGATGGCCTTGATGCCGGTCTGCAGCGGCTCCTTGACCGGCTGGCGCTCGACGACGCCCGGGGCCTTGAACTCGATCGGGCGGAACTCGCTCGGTCTCGATGCGGGCCCTTGTCGTCGAGCGGGCGGCCGAGCGGGTCGACCACGCGGCCGACCAGGGCCTCGCCGACCGGCACCTGCAGGACGCGGCCGGTGCGCTTGACGAGGTCGCCCTCCTTGATGAGGGTGTCCTCGCCGAGGAGCACGGCGCCGACGTTGTCTTCTTCGAGGTTGAGGGCCAGCCCGATGACGTCGTGGGGCAGCTCGAGCATCTCCATGGCCACGCAGTTGCGCAGGCCGTAGATGCGGGCGATGCCGTCGCCGACCTCGAGGACGGTGCCGACCTCTTCGACCTCGACCTCGGCCTGGTAGTTCTCGATCTGCGACTTGAGGACCGAGGCGATCTCTTCCGGGTCGCAGCTTCACTCGACGTCACCTCTCACTTCTGCCGTAGCCAGCCGGCGGCGCAGCTGGCGGATGCGCGCTTGCACGCTGCCGTCGACGATGACGTCGCCGACGCGCAGGACGAGGCCGCCGAGGATGGCGGGGTCGACGCGCTCGGGCGAGCTCGACCCGGCGCCCGGTGGCCTCCTGCGACCCGCGCGGCGATCTTCTTGCTCGGTCTCGGGCGTCGAGCTCCACGGCCGAGGTGACCTCGACCTCGACGACGCCCTGCCTCGACGGTGGCGAGCGCGTCGTAGGCCTGCTGCAGCTCCGCGCACGACGGCGAAGCGCCCGCGCTCGAGCAGGAGCTGCAGGGTGTTGGCGAGCAGCGGCTGGCCGCCGCGCGTGACCTCGACGAGCACGCGGCGTCTTGGCGCCGGCGTCGATCTGCGGGTCGGCGAGGACGTCGCGCAGCGACGCGGACGCCGCGAGGGCGGCGACGAAGTCGCCCAGCTCGCGGCGCACCGGCTCCACGACGCCGGCCTCCTTGGCGGCGTCGAACAGCGCCTGGGCGTAGACCCGAGCGACCTGTTCTTCGCTCACGCCCTAGCCCTCCGCGCCCGAGCTGCTCGACGTTGAGCTCGGCGAGCGCCTCTTCGATGAGCCGCTGCTGGTCGGCGGCCGCTGAGGCTGCTGGCGGCGACCTTCTCGGTGGCCAGCGCCGTGAGCTCGGCGATCTGACCCTTGAGCTCGCGCAGCGCGGCGCGCGTGTCGCGCTCGATCTGCTCGTGCGCCTTCGTCGAGCACGCGGTCGGACTGCGCGCGCGCCTCGGCCATGATCTCGGCCTTGGCGTGCTCGCCGGTCGTGCGCGAGCGCTCGAGGATCTCCTCGGCCTCGCGCGCGCACCTTGGCGAGCGTGTCCTTGTACTCCTCGAGCAGGCGCTGCGCCTCGGCGCGCGTCTCCTCGGCCGCGTCCATGCTCTCCTGGATGCCGGCGCGCCGCTGGTCGATGAGCTTCTGGAGCGGCCCGAAGGCGTACTTCCAGAGGATGAACACGGCGATGCCGAACGTGATGAGCGTCCAGATCATCAGGCCCCACTGCGATGTTCAGCATGGCTGTCCTCTGTCCTTCCGTCGCTGCGTCGCGGTCCTGCGTCACTTGGCCACGAAGATGAGGATCAGCGCCACGACGAACGCGTAGAGCGCGACGGCCTCGGTGACGCCGATGCCGATGAACATGTTGGTGCGGATGTCGCCCGACACCTCGGGCTGGCGGGCGATGCACTCGAGCGCCTTGCCGATCATGATGCCGAGGCCGATGCCGGGGCCGATGGCGCCGAGGCCCATGGCCAGTCCGGCGCCGAGTTCTCGCATACGCGTGCGGGGTTCATGCAATGTCCTCCTGCGGGCTGCTGAGCTTGTCATGAAGCGGTTGTCAGTGTTCCTGAGTCCAGGGCGCCGCCGATGTACACGGCGGAGAGGATGGCGAAGATGAAGGCCTGGATGAAGGCGACGAAGATCTCGAACATGTAGATGAGCACCGATGCGCCCTGCAGGGCGACGGCGACGAGGTAGCTCTGGAAGATGAGCGCCATGGCGAAGAAGACCGCGAGGATGGCGTGGCCGGCCACCATGTTGGCGAAGAGACGGACGGAGAGCGAGACGAGGCGGAAGAACTCGCTGATCACGTGGATGACGCAGATGACCTGCTTGAGCACCGGCGGCGCGCCGCGGCGGCGCCCAGCGCCTTGACGTACTTGAGCAGCGCCGTTCTTGCGCGATGCCGGCGTAGTGCGTGAACACGAAGGTGAACAGCGCCAGCATGAGGGTGACGTTGAGGTTCGCCGTGGCCGTGTAGAAGGCGGTCTGGTGGTGCTCGCCGAACGGCAGCGGGATGAGGCCGATGAGGTTGCAGGTGAGGACGAAGACGAAGACGCCGCCGATGTAGGGGAACCACTGCTTCTCGCCGCTCTTCATCACCGAGCCGACGATGCCGTCGCGAGCGAGCTCGTAGAGCGTCTCCATGGCGTACTGGAAGCGGCCGGGCTGCACCTTGAGCGAGCGGGCGACGATGATGGCGACGACGACGATGACGGCGACGGTGATCCACAGGTAGATCACCGTCTTGGTGATCGACAGGTCGAACGGGCCGATGGTGGGCAGCTTGATGAGGACCTCGCGCTGGAACTCGCCGGCGACCTTGAACTCGAGCTTCTTGCCGCCCGGGATGTACGGCGAGCAGGACGAGACCGCCGATGACACAGAACCCGACGATCCAGCGCCAGGGATGCTTCACTGCAGCCTCGCCCGGCCCGCGGGCGGCGTCGCCGGCGGGTACGTCATGGGGCGGATGGCGACGTACAGCGTGAAGGCGACCAGGAACGAGAGGGCTGCCGTCGCGAACGACGGTCTGTCGAGGATCCCGATCACGAGGAGGCCGGCGATCACCACGAGCAGCCGCAGGACCATGCCGCTCACCGCGAGCCCGAGCGCGAGGTCGCGGCGGTCTCGGGCGCGGCGCCAGGTGAGGGCGTCGAGCCCCCAGTAGACGAAGCGCGAGGCCCGCGCCGACCACGGCCGCCCAGACCGGCTGGCCGACGAACGCCGCCACGGTCGCACAGGCGAGGATGGCGGCGACAAGAAGAAGCGGTGCTGACGAACGGCTTGCGGATAGTCTCGTCCTCCTGAGCCCATTACTTCGTCTCCAGGTAGATGGCGTACAGCGCCAAGCCGAAGCCGGCGAACACGCCGATCACCACGAACAGGGGGAAGGTGCCGAGCGAGCCAGTCGACGCCGGCGCCGAATCCAAGCCCGACGGCGACACCGGCAAGCAGCAGAAACGCGACCGATTCCGCCGAGGCCGAACTGTGCGTCGGATCCCTCTGTCTCCCTGTCCTCGGGATGATCTGGCGTCACACTATACCTGCCGTCCGGGGCGACCTGCAAATGACCTTCGCGTGCCGTTTTCGCGGCCTCGCCGCGACGGTCCGCGACCGCTGCTTCCGCGCTCTCGCACGGCCGTCACCGGCGTCGCTTTCACGCTCTCTCGCCGGGGTTCTTCCCCACGCCCGGGGCCAGCGGATCGGGAAGCCCGCGACGGCGCGAGCGGTAGCGGCTCAGGAGCCGCGCCATGTACACGGTCGAGACCACGGCGGCGATGGCGAAGGCCACGATCGCCGGCCAGAACCGCTGCTGCATCGAGATGGCGAGGCCGCTCAGGCAGAGGCACCACGAGTACAGCAGCAGCACGCTCTTGCGCTGCGAGAAGCCGTGCACCAGCACGAGGTCGTGGTGCACGTGGTCCTGGCCGGGCGAGTAGAACGGCACGCCGCGGCGCCAGCGGCGCCAGACGATGAGGAACAGGTCGACGAACGGCACGCCGAGCACGAGCAGCGGCAGGAGGAGGGCGACCGCCGCGGTCCCCTTCATCACGCTCTGCACGCTGAGGCAGGCGAGCACGAAGCCGAGGAGCATGGACCCGGCGTCGCCCATGAAGATGCGACGCCGGGTGGAAGTTGAAGCGCAGGAAGGCGAACGTGGCGCCGGCGAGCACGGCGGCGAGCACGCCCATCGCCGGGAAGTTCGTCGCCAGCGAGATGACGCGAAGGTCAGCGCCGAGATGCCGCAGACGCCGGCGGCCAGGCCGTCGAGGCCGTCGATGAAGTTCACCATGTTGATGATCATCGCCATCCAGAAGCCCGTGATCAGCACGGAGGCCGCCAGCGGCAGGTGCAACGTGAGCTCGTCGGTGAACGGCACGCCCGATGCGCGTCGATGCGCGTGTCGAAGTAGATGGCCACGCCGATGGCGAGCAGTTGGCCGATGAACTTGACGATGGGCTCGAGCTCGTAGAGGTCGTCGAAGAGGCCGACGGCGACGACGATGGTGGCGCCGCCGATGATGCCCCACACGGGCCGGTCGACCTCCACGAGGAGCATCACCGGGATCATCCAGCCGAGGTACATGCCGAGGCCGCCGAGCAGCGGCGTCGCCAGCTCGTGCATGCGCCGGTCGTCGGTGGGCGTGTCGACGGCGCCGGTACGGTGCGCGAGGCGGCTCATCAGCGGCGTCAGCACGTAGACGATCAGCGCCGCGATGAGGAAGCCCAGGATGGCTGTGCGCAGCGGGCTCGAGAGACTCAGCGGCCCGCCGATGGCAGCTCCTCCTTGTACAGCGCGACGCCGGCCTCGGCCAGCATCTCCGCCGACAGCTCGTCGGGGTAGCCCTCGAGGTAGTGGATCTCGCGCACGCCGCAGTTGATGAGGATCTTGGCGCAGAGGATGCACGGGTGATGCGTGCAGTACAGCGTCGCGCCCTCGATGGCGACGCCGTGGATGGCGGCCTGGATGATGGCGTTCTGCTCGGCGTGGATGGCGCGGCAGAGCTCGTGGCGCTCGCCGGACGGGATGCCGAGCTGCTCGCGCAGGCAGCCGACGTCGAGGCAGTGGCGCACGCCGCGCGGGGCGCCGTTGTAGCCGGTCGCGAGGATGCGCTTGTCGCGCACCAGGACGGCGCCCACCTGGCGGCGCAGACAGGTGGAGCGCGAGGCCGCCTGGCGGGCGAGCTGGAGGAAGTACTCGTCCCAGCTCGGCCGGTGGCGAGCGCTCGCGGCGTCGCCGGCGCCCACGAGCGGCGCGCCTTCGGCGCCCGCCTCGGCGCCTTCTCCCCGTCGAGCGTCACAGGAACTCGTAGAGCGGGAACCGGTCGAGGAGCTCGATGACCTCGTGGCGGATCTCGCCGAGCGCCGCGTCGTTGTCGCGCGCGCCGATGGCGCGCAGCATGAGCTCGCCGGTCTGGCGCATCTCGGGCTCCATGAAGCCCTCTGGTGGTGACCGCCGGCGAGCCGACGCGCAGGCCGCTGGCCACGTTGAACGAGCGCCTCCTCGAACGGCACCACGTTGCGGTTGGCCGTGATGCCGACGCGCTCCAGCAGCTCCTGGCACTCGAGGCCGGTGAGGCCGGCAGGGCGCAGGTCGACGAGCGCGAGGTGCACGTCGGTGCCGCCGGACACGAGGCGCAGGCCGCCCTCGGCCAGCGTCTCGGCGAGCACGGCGCAGTTCTTGACGATCTGCCGCTGCAGCTTGTGGAACTCCTCGCTCTGGGCGATGCGCAGGCACACGGCCTTGGCGGCGATGACGTGCATGAGCGGGCCGCCCTGCATGCCAGGGAAGACCGCCCGGTCGATCGCCTCGGCGTGCTCGGCGCGGCACATGATGATGCCGGCCCGCGGGCCGGTGAGCGTCTTGTGCGTGGTGCTGGTGACCACGTCGCAGTACGGCACCGGGTTGGGGTGCGCGCCGGCGGCGATGAGCCCCGCGATGTGGGCGATGTCGGCCATGAGCATCGCCCCGCACTCGTCGGCGATCTCGCGGAAGGCGGCGAAGTCGATGGTGCGCGGGTAGGCGCTGTAGCCGCAGATGATGAGCTTGGGCCTGTGCTCCAGCGCGAGCGCGCGCACCTCGTCGTAGTCGATGATCTCGGTGTCGGGGCGCACGTGGTACGGGATCACGTTGTACGTGCGCCCCGAGTAGTTGATGCCCATGCCGTGCGTGAGGTGCCCACCGTGGGCGAGCGCCATGGCCAGCATCGTGTCGCCGGCCTCGAGCAGCGCGAACAGGACGGCGAGGTTGGCGGACGAGCCCGAGTGCGGCTGCACGTTGGCGTGCTCGGCGCCGAAGACCTCCTTGCAGCGGTCGATGGCGAGCTGCTCGACCTGGTCGACGACGTCGCAGCCGCCGTAGTAGCGCGCGCCGGGCAGGCCCTCGGCGTACTTGTTGGTGAGCACCGAGCCGGTCGCCTCGAGGACGGCCCGGCTGGCGAAGTTCTCGCTGGCGATGAGCTCGAGCGTCTCCTGCTGGCGGATGAGCTCGCTGCGCAGCAGCTCGTTCAGCTCAGGGTCGAGGTGGTAGAGCGGCTCGCGCCGCCACTCACGGCCGACAGGGCTCAAGCAGGCTCCTCCCCGTCGATCTCGGCGATGCGCCGCTCGTGCCGACCGCCCTCGAAGGGCGTCTCGAGCCAGACCTCGGTGATGGCCCACGCCTCGTCCTCGCTGAGCACGCGGCCCGCCCAGGCACAGCACGTTGCTGTCGTTGTGGCGGCGCGCCATCTCGGCGAGGTACGGCGTGAAGCAGTCGGCGGCGCGCACGCCTTTGTGGCGGTTGGCCGACATGCAGATGCCGAGGCCGGTGCCGCAGACGAGCACGCCGCGCTCGACCTCGCCGGAGGCCACCAGTCCGGCCACCTTGTGGCCGTACACCGGATAGTCCACGGAGACGTCTTCGGAGTCCGTGCCCACGTCGACGACCTCGTGACCGAGAGAGCGCAGACGGCGAACGACGGCCTGCTTGAGTGCGAACCCACCGTGGTCGGCGCCGGCGGCGATCTTCATGACGAGCTCCTCCTGGTCTGGACGGCGGACGGGCGCGAGGGAGACGGTGCGGGGCGTCGCCTCCGGACGCGCCCGCGGCCGGAGTCGCGGCCTCGGCTACAGGTGCCGATTGTATCAGTCCGGGAGGGAGAGCTCGCCCCGCAGGACGGGCTGCACGGCGCCACCGACGCGCACGTCCGTGATGGCGCCGGGCGTGCCCGAGACCGCGACCGTGAGGAAGCTCGGGCGGCCGATCTGCTGGCCCTGGAGCACGACGCGCTCCTCCTCCGGCGGCAGCACGCCCTCGCGAGCCATGTAGGCGGCCAGCGGCCCGGCGGCGCTGCCGGTGGCCGGGTCCTCGGTGATGCCGGCGAACGGGAACAGGCCGCGCGCCTCCACCCAGGGGTCGTCCTGGCCGGTGAAGGCGCAGGGGTAGATCTCGGCGTGCCGGCGCTCGAAGTCGGCGGCCAGCTCGCAGGTCCAGCGAGACGCGCGCGAGCGCCCGCTGCGACGCGAGCGGGATGATGGTGTAGCAGAGGCCGGTGTCGACCGGCACCGGGTCGAACTCGGGGTGCAGGTCATCGAGGTCGAGGCCGAGGACGGCGGCGACCGAGCCGCGCGGCGCCGGCGGGTGGAACACCGGCGGGCGCTGGTGCACGGTCGCGGCGACCGGCACGCCGCGCCGCACGGCGACCTCCACGACGACGGGGCCGACGCCGAGCTCGAGGACCACGCGCGTGACCGGCTCGTAGACGTCGACGAGGCGGAGCCGGACCAGCTCGCAGGCCGTGCCCACGCTCGGGTGGCCGGCGAACGGCAGCTCCAGCGCCGGCGTGAAGATGCGCACCCGCGCGTCGCCGTCCCCCTCCGGCGGCAGCACGAAGGTGGTCTCCGAGAGGTTCATCTCGCTGGCGATCGCCTGCATCTGCACGGCGGTGAGGCCCTCGGCCTCGGGGAACACGGCCAGCGGGTTGCCGGCGAACGGACGGTCGGTGAACACGTCGACCTGGTAGAACGGCAGCGTCCTCATGAGTGCGGATCCTCCTCGTCGCCGCCAAGCAGCGCGGCGACACGCTTCTCGTCAATGGTCCCCCGGCGCAGGACTACGCCAGCCACCGTCGGCGGCGTAGATGCTGAGGTCGACGATCGTCGACGCCTCGCCGCTGACGGGCCCGGCGTCGAGGACGAGGTCGCAGGCGGCCAGCAGGCCGCCGTCCACCTCGTCCACGGACCGGGGCGCCCGGCCGCCGCTCGGGTTGGCGCTCGAGGCGAGCAGCGGGAACGGCAGCTCGCCGAAGGCCCGCGCGGCCGCAGGCCACGCGGGCACGCGCACTCCGATCGTGGCAACCCTGGTCTCCTTGACCCCCCAGACGCCGTTCGCGTGGTGCGGCACCTCGCCCGCCGGCGGGAACGCAAGGCCCGGCGGGTACGGCAGCAGGAGGGTGAACGGCCCCGGCAGGAGCCGGCGCACGGCGCCGAGCAGCCGGAGCTCGAGCGCAAGCGAGGCCACCAGCAGATCCACGCTCGGATAGACGACCTGGAGCGGCTTGCCCGCCTCGCGGCCCTTGGCGACGACGACGGCCTCGCAGCACCGCCGGCGTGACGAGGCCGCCGACGCCGTACACGGTGTCCGTGGGAAAGCAGACAAGCCGGGCCGCCGCCAGAAGGCCGGCGATCCGCGGCGCGTCCGCGCCGTCCGGCCCGGCCAGGTCGACGTGGCGCGAGCCACTCACGAGGGCCTCGCTCCGGCGTGCTCTCCCGGGTCCTGCCCGCGCGGCGCGTCGAGGCACAGGATGATGCGCTGGCGGTGCACCGTCCGCCGTCAGCCGGCGAAGACAGCCTGCGCGTCGGCCAGGGTGAACGACTTCTCGTACAGCGCCCGGCCGACGATGACGCCCACGACCTTGTCCGCGTTCAGCTTCTTGAGCCGGCGCAGGTCGTCCAGCAGCGCGATGCCGCCGGAGAGGATGATCTCGAGCTGGGAGACCTCGGCGAGATCGGCGAGGCCGGGCAGGTTGGGACCGCCGAGCATGCCGTCGCGGGCCGTGTCGGTGTAGACGACGCGCTGTACCCCGTGTTCGGCCAGCACCTTGACGAAACGGATGGCGCTCATCTGCGAACGCTGCTGCCAGCCGTGCGTGGCGACCATGCCGTCGCGTGCAGTCGAGGCCGACGATGAGCCGGTCGCCGAGCCAGTTGACGGCGTCGTCGAGCAGGTCGAGCGCCGTGACCGCGGCGGTGCCCATGACGACCCAGTGCACGCCGATGCCGGCCATGAACGCGAGGGACTTCGGCGCGCGGATGCCGCCGCCGTACTGGACGGGGATCTCGAGCGCCTTGACGATGTTCTCGACGATGGCGAAGTTGGTGAGCTCACCGCTGCGCGCCGCGTCGAGGTCGATGACGTGCAGCGCCTCGGCGCCCTGGTCCTGCCAGTAGCGCGCCAGTTCCACGGGGTCGTCGCTGAACACCGTGACGTCGTCGAAGTCGCCGCGCCGCAGACGCACCGCCTTGCCTGCCTGGATATCGACGGCGGGGAACACGATCATGACGTGCCGGCCTCCCGGTGAACGGTGGCGACGAGCCCGGCCGGCAGGGCCGGCCCGACGCGCAAGCTCTTCTCAGGAGGAGACTGTACCGCCCACATGCTGTCGTGCGCTACTGCCGGCGACACGTTCGCGCCGGTGCGAACGCCGGCGGCCGCGGCCTGCACCCGGGCGGGCGGCGGCGCCAGCGCACGCAGCCCGGCCACCGTGACGGCCACGTCGTCGCTCCAGGCCAGGCGCCTCACATCTTGTCCACGGCGGCCCGCAGCCGCTCGGCGAGCCCGTTGATCTCGTCGCGCAGCAGGACGCGGGCGGCGCGCGCCGCCACGAGGCGCGCGCTGCAGGCGGCGACGATCTCACGCTCGGCGAGCGCGGGCGCATCCGCGAAGGCAGCCAGCCTCGAGCGCAATTCCACGACGCCGTCGGCGAGCCCGAGCGCGACCGCGAGCAGCGGCTCGTCCGCGACGATGATCTCAGGCTGCACACCGGCGGCCGCGAAGTGCCGCCGGGCCGTGTGCGGGTGTCGCGTCGCGATGCGCGGCCGCCGGTCGGGCCTGCCGCCGGGCGTCGTGAGCGCGACGACGAGGTCGTCACGCGCGCAGCGCAGGTCCAGCAGGTCGGCGGCGCCGAGCCGGTCCTCTAGCAGCCGGTCGCTGCCGACGACGCCGGCGTCGAGCGCCCCGCGGTCGAGCGCGCGGAGCACGTCGCAGGGGGAGCCGAGGAGCCAGGTGCCGAGGTCGTCGGCGACCAGCGCCGGAGCTTCTCGTCCGCGGACTGAGGCGGCCGGCAGGCCGGCCGCCTCCAGCAGGTCGAGGACCTCGGCCAGCGGCGCGCCGGCCTCGCAGGCGAGGCCGATCCTCACCCGGCCCTCAGAGCTTCGGCGATCTCGCGAGCGCCGCCGTTCAGCTCGCGGCCGTCGGCGAGGCGCAGCGTGTACGAGTTGCCGTGGCGGACGATGTACGGCGGCTTCACCCCGGCCGCCGTCGCCGGCAGGGCGGCCACCGCGAGTCCGGCGCGGCGCAGATCCGCCGCCCGCTCCGGAGCCTCCAGGCCGCCGACGAAGCCGATGGCGGCCGGCTCTGCCGAGAACTGGACGCCGGCCTCGTCCAGCGCGTCGGCAGCCCGGTCCACGGCGACGGCGAAGCCCACGCCGGGGATGTCCCAGTCGAACTTCGCCAGCAGGCCGTCGTACCGGCCGCCGGTCGCCAGCGGCAGGCCGACGCCCGGCGCGTACGCTTCGAGGAGGAGGCCGGAGTAGTAGCCGAGGTCCTGCGTGAGGCCGAAGTCGAAGGCGAGCCGGTCGCCGAAGCCGGCGTGGTCCACCAGGTCGCGCACGCGCCCCAGGCGCGCGACGGCCGACTCCATGACGTCGTTGCGCGCGAGCTTGCGTGCCTGTCCCAGGACCTCCTCGCCGCCGCTGAGCTCGAGGATGCGCCAGAGGGCCTTGAGGACGTCCCACTCCACGTCGGAGTTGCCGGCGATGCTCTCGACCAGGGGGTAGTCACGGTCGCCCAGCGCCTCCCTGAACTTCTGCCGGTCTTCGGCGGGCAGCCCGAGCGAGTCGATGAGCGCGCGCTGGAAGGAGGCGGACCCGAGCGTGACCGTGTAGTCGCGGAGGCCGAGCCCCGCGACCGCGTCGCAGAGGAGCGTGACGCACTCGGCGTCGGCCTCGGCCGAGTCCAGCCCCAGCAGTTCCACGCCCGCCTGCTGGAACTCGCCGTCCTGACCGCGCTGGGGCGCCCACGGACGGATGCTCGCAGCCACGTAGCTGAAGCGCAGCGGCAGCGGCTCGTCGTCATAGCGATCGGCCGCCATGCGCGCGACCGGCACCGTCATGTCGGTGCGCACCATGAGCTCGTGGCCCTGTTCGTCGTGCAGACGGTAGCCCGCGGCGAGCGTATCGTCATCCGCGGACTGGAGCGTCTCGGCGAACTCCAGCCACGGGGTGCGCACCTCACCGTAGCCGTAGGCGGCAAAACGGGCGCGCAGCCGGTCCTCGACCGCCCGCAGCCGCCCCGTCTCGGGCGGAAGAACGTCGCGCATTCCCTCAGGGATCATCGTGCGTCCTCCTCGCTCCGGCCGACCTCAGCCGACCCCGATACAGCTCTCCCCGAGCAGCGCCTTGAGCTCCGCGTACAGGCCGGCGACGGGCTCGACACGCAGTCCGTCGCCGACGCGCAGCTTGGCGCGCTGCTCGCCGCTCACCATCTGCAGCACCACCGGCACCGTGCCGGGGAAGTCGGTCAGCACCCGGCGCAGGTCGTCCATCACCGTCGGCGCCACGCAGGCGGAGTCGATGACCACCATGAGCGGGTGGTACTCGCTCACGCCGTTGAACGGCACGACCTCGATGGCGCCGAGCGTGGTGTCGCCCTCGGCGCGGCGCTCGATGCGCCCCTTGATCTTGATGATGGCGTCCTCGACGAGAAGCTCGCGGAACTGCTCGTACACCTTGGGCCAGGCGCGACACTCGATGCCGCCGTCGATGTCCTCGAGGCGGAACGAGAGCCACACGCCGCCGTTCTTGCTCACGCGCTTCTGCGCGTTGGCGACGATGCCGCCCGTCCAGGTCATCGCCCCGTCGTTGGCGTCGACGAGCCGGCCGACCGGCACCTCGATCTCGTCGTGCAACTGCTCGCGCAGGCCCTGCAGAGGGTGCGCGGAGACGTACAGGCCCAGGGCCTCCTTCTCGTAGCGCAGCAGCGTCGTCTGGTCCCACTCGGTCTGCGGCACTGTGGGCCGGGGATGGCCGCCGTCCTCGTTCGCGGCCATGTCGCCGAAGAGGTCACCCTGGCCCTGCGCCTTGTCCTTGCGCCGGCGCTCCCCGTCGGACATCGCCAGAGGCAGCACCTCGAGCATGCCGCGGCGCGGGTCGCCGGTGCTGTCGAACGCGCCGCTGCGGACGAGCGCCTCGAGCACGCGCTTGTTGGCCATCTGCGAGTCGACGCGAGCGCAGAAGTCGAAGACCGACCCGAAAGACCCGCCCTCGTCACGCGCCGCGACGATGGCCTCGATGGCGCCGACGCCGACGCCTTTCACGGCGTTCATGCCGAAGCGGATCTTGCCCTCGACCACGGTGAACTCGACGAGACTGGTGTTGACGTCCGGCGGCAGCACCTCGATGCCCATCTCGTGGCACTGGTTGACGTAGAACGGCACTTTGTCCTTGGTGCTCATGACGCTCGAGACCAGCGCCGCCATGTACTCGACGGGGTAGTTCGCCTTGAGCCACGCGGTGCGATAGCTGATCATCGCGTAGCAGGCGGCGTGGCTCTTGTTGAACGAGTAGTCGCCGGTGGCCTCGAAGCTCGCCCACATCTTGTTGGCCACAGCCGGCGGCACGTCCTTCGCGGCGAGGCCCTCCATGAGGGGCTCCTTGAGGGTGGCCATCAGCTTGTGGTTCTTCTTGCTGATGGCCTTGCGCAGGTCGTCCGCCTGTGCCGGGCTGAACCCGCCGACCCGGCGGGCGATGGCCATGTACTGCTCCTGGTAGATCGTCACGCCGTGCGTGGGCTCCAGGATGGGACGCAGGGCCTCGTGGTCGTAGACGACCGAGGCCGGGTCCTTCTTGTTGCGCGCGTAGGTCGGGATGAACTGCATCGGCCCCGGCCGGTAGAGAGCCACGACGGCGATGAGGTCCTCGAACTCCGTGGGGCCGATCTCGCGGAGCGCCTCCTTCATGCCGGGGCTCTCGAACTGGAACACGCCGGTGGAGTCGCCGCGGGCGAGCATCTTGTACGTCTTCTCGTCGTCGAGCGGCAGCTTGTCGATCTCGATGCGGACGCCGCTCGTCGTCTCGATGATGTCGAGCGCAGCCTCGATGACGTCCAGGTTGCGCAGGCCGAGGAAGTCCATCTTGAGCAGGCCGAGCTCGGAGACGTCGTTCATGTCGAACTGCGTGACGAGCTCGGCCTCGCCCTTCTGCTGCAGCGGCAGGTACTCGGTGAGCGGCCTGTCGCTGATCACCACGGCGGCCGCGTGGATGGAGTCGTTGCGGATGAGGCCTTCGAGGCTCATGGCGAGGTCGACGACCTCTTTGACCTCCTCGTCGGAGTCGTAGGCCTGCTTGAGCTCGCCGTTCTGCTTCATCGCGTCGTCGAAGGTCGCCGGCGGCGCCTGCTCGGGGATCATCTTGGCGATCTTGTCGCCGATCGCGTACGGCTTGCCCATGACCCGGGCGGCGTCGCGCACGGCCGCGCGCGCGGCCATGGTGCCGAAGGTGATGATCTGCGCCACCCTGTCGCGCCCGTACTTCCGCGCCACGTAGTCGATGACTTCGCTGCGCCGGTCGACGCTGAAGTCCATGTCGATGTCGGGCATGCTCTTGCGTCCCGGGTTGAGGAAGCGCTCGAACAGCAGGTCGTACTTGAGCGGGTCGATGTCGGTGATGCCCAGCGCGTAGCTGACGATGGACCCGGCGGCCGAACCTCGGCCGGGTCCTACGGCGATGCCGTTGTCCTTGGCGAACTTGACGTAGTCCCAGACGATGAGGAAGTAGGCGTCGAAGCCCATCTCGCCGATGACGCCGAGCTCGAAGTCGAGGCGTTCGATGACCTCGGTGCCGGGCTCGGCGCCGTACCGGCGCGCGACGCCCTGCTCGCACAGGTCGCGCAGGTAGCTGTCCTCGGTGAAGCCGTCGGGCACCGGATACGTGGGCAGCTTGTAGTCGCCGAAGTCGAGCTCGACGTTGCAGCGCTCGGCGATCTCGACCGTTGAGGCGGTGGCGCCGGGGTAGTCCCTGAAGCGCTCCTCCATCTCCTCGGCCGACTTGAGGTAGAACTCGTCGCTGCCGTAGCGCATGCGGTTCTCGTCGGAGAGGTTGCTCTGCGTCTGGATGCAGAGAAGCGCGTCGTGCGCGTAGGCGTCCTCGTGACGCAGGTAGTGCACGTCGTTGGTCGCCACAGTCTTGAGGCCGGCCTTTTCGGCGAGCTCCGCGAGCCTGGGCAGCAGCTCGCGCTGCTCGGGCAGGCCGGCGTCCTGCAGTTCGACGTACACGTTCTCGGGGCCGAGCAGCTCCGCCAGGCGGGTGACCTCGGACAGCGCCGCTGCGTCGTCGCCGTCGCGCAGCAGCATCGCGGCCTTGCCGCTCATGCACCCGGTGAGCGCGATGAGGCCCTCGTGGTACCGGCTGAGGAGCTCCCAGTCGGCGCGCGGCTTGTAGTAGTAGCCCTCGAGATAGGCGGTCGTCGAGAGCTTGACGAGGTTCTTGTAGCCGGCCTCGTTGCGCGCCAGCAGGGTGAGGTGGGCGTTACGCTCCTTGACCCCGGCCCGGCTGTGCCGGTCGGTGGCGACGTAGAGCTCGAGCCCGAGGATGGGCTTGATGCCCTCGTCCGCCGCCGCGCGGTAGAACTTGACGGCGCCGCCGAGCGTGCCGTGGTCGGTGAGCGCCACCGCCGGCATGCCGAGCTCCTTGGCGCGCGCGACCAGTGCCTTGACCCGGCACGCGCCGTCGAGCAGCGAGTATTCGCTGTGCACGTGGAGATGGACGAAGGCGGAGGTCATGAGTGGCCGGATTCTAGCATGCCGGCACGCCGGACCCCGGTGGTCGCGTCACTCCTCGGAGCGGTCGGTGGACCGCAGAGACGCTCGCTCGAGGTACCCCCTGGGGTATAATTCGGCGACACTGCCGCGCCGAGCGTCGCCTCGGGAAGCCGATCAGGGAGACATCATGTCGATGTGCTGGGTACAGGCCGGGATCTGTGGCGAAGAGACGTCCATCGAGGCGTCCAAGACGGGGCCGTCGGAGATAGCCCTCTCGTTCACGACGACCTGCGAGCACATCACAGCGCTTGCCGAGGAGTTGTCGGCGGTCGACGCCGGGGTGGAGCTGTCACGCCCCATGAACGAGACGCTGACGTATGCCGTGGCGGCAAAGCACTGCTGCCGCACGAGCTGCATGGTGCCCGCGGCCGTCCTCAAGAGCGTGGAGGCGACGGCCGGGGTCTTCTTGCCCGCTTCCTGCAGCATCGAGTTCCTGGAGGGCGCGCTCTGACCCGGCGCCGCCCGGCGCACGCGCGGCCGGGCCGGGGGTCACCGCCGAAGCGGCTCGTGTAGCCGCCGGCGGCTGGACCGAAGCGGCGCTGCGGGCGGGACCGGCACAGCGCCGCGCCGCGCGTAAGCTCAGGCCTTGGGGCTACGCAGCATCCCGAACTCGATCGAGTCGACCAGGGCTTCCCAGCTGGCCTCGATGATGTTCTCGGAGACGCCGATGCTGCCCCAGCTCTCCTCCCCATCGCTCGCGTCCAGCAGGACGCGGGTGACGGCGCCGGTGCCCTTGGTCTCGTCGAGGATGCGCACCTTGTAGTTGACCAGCTCGATGTCGGCGAGGTGCGGGTACTTGCTCACGATGGCCTGACGCAGCGCCGAGTCCATGGCGTTCACGGGGCCGTTGCCCTCGGCCGTGCTGATGATGCGCTCGCCGCCGACGTGGACCTTGATCGTCGCCTCCACCACCGCCTTGCCGTCCTCGTGTTTCTCGACGATGACGCGGAAGCTCTCGAGGCGGAACAGGGGATCGTGCGGCGCCAGCTCCTGGCGCAGCAGGAGGTCGAACGACGCGTCGGCGGCCTCGTAGTGGTAGCCCTCGTGCTCGCGCGCCTTGAGCCGCCTGAGCACGGTGGCGACGCGCGCGTCGTCGCCCTCGAGCTGGAGGCCGAGCTCCTGGGCCTTGCGAACGACGGCTCCCTTGCCCGAGAGTTCCGACACGACGATCCTGCCCTCGTTGCCGACCTTCCCGGGGTCGACGTGCTCGAACGTCTGGGGCGCCTTCTCGACGGCGGCGACGTGCATGCCGCCCTTGTGGGCGAAGGCGGAGCGGCCCACGTAGGGCGCGTGGGTCCACACGGCCGCGTTGACCACCTCGGCGACGAAGTGCGAGGTCTCGGTGAGGCGCTCGAGCTGCTCGTCGCTCACGACGTCGAAGCCCATCTTGAGCTTGAGCGCCGGGATGATGCTGACGAGATTGGCGTTGCCGCAGCGCTCGCCGTACCCGTTGATGGTGCCTTGCACGTGGCGGGCCCCGGCGTCGACGGCCACGAGGCTGCCGGCGACGGCGCAGTCACTGTCGTTGTGCGCGTGGATGCCGATCACGGCCTCGGGGAGGGCCGCCGCGACCTCGCGGACGACGTTCGCGACGAGCGGCGGCAGACTCGCGCCGTTGGTGTCGCAGAGACAGAGCACCGCGGCGCCCGCCTCGGCGGCCGCGGTCGCACAGCGCAGCGCGTACTCCGGGTCGTCGCGCCAGGCGTCGAAGAAGTGCTCGGCGTCGTACACCACCCGCTTGCCCTGCGCCACGAGGAACCGGACCGACTCGTCGATCATGCGCAGGTTCTCGTCACGGCTCACGCGGATGACCTTGCTCAGGTGCAGGCCCCACGTCTTGCCGACGATGGCGACGGTGGGCGTGAACACCTCCGCGAGCACGCGCAGGCTGTCGTCGGCCTCGGCCGCCACGCCCTTGCGCCGCGTCATGCCGAACGCGACGAGCTCCGCGTTCACCAGCCGCTCGTCGCGCATCCTGCGGAAGAACTCGATCTCCTTGGGGTTCGAGGCCGGGAAGCCGCCCTCGATGAACCCGACGCCGAGCTCGTCGAGCTTGAGCGCGATGCGCGCCTTCTCGTCGACCGAGACCGACATGCCCTCCTGCTGCATGCCGTCGCGGAGCGTCGTGTCGTAGAGCTGCAGCTGGTTCATCGGGTCCTCCCCGGACGCCGGGACGCTACTTCCTCGCGTACTCCATGTAGCTGCCGAACTCCTCGTCCTTACCCGAGGTGATGGCGGCGAAGCGCTCCTGCATGCGGCGAGTCACGGGTCCGGGCTCGCCGATGAGATGGTCGTCCACTTCGCGGATCGGCACGACCTCTGCCGCGGTGCCGGTGTAGAAGAGCTCGTCGGCGATCACCAGGTCGCTGCGCGAGAGGGTGCGCTCCTGCATCTCGATGCCCTCGCTCGCCGCCAGGTGCATGATGATGTCGCGGGTGATGCCCTCGAGCACGCCGTCGCTCGGCGGCGGCGTCATGAGCACGCCGTTGCGCACGACGAAGATGTTCTCGCCGGTGCCCTCGGCGACGTGGCCGTGCTCCGTGAGCATCACGGCCTCGTCGTAGCCGGCGTTGAGCACCTCCACCTTGGCGAGGATGCTGTTCAGGTACTGGCCCGTGGCCTTGGCGGCGCGGGCCAGCGCCGTGTGGTCGAGCGATTGGAAGCTGCTCGTCTTGGCGCGCACGCCGTGCTTGACGCCCTCGTCGCCCAGGTACGTGCCCCAGGGCCAGGCGGCGATGATCACCTGCACCGGAGCGTCCATCGGGAACAGGCCCATCTCGCCGTAGCCGCGGAACACCAGCGGACGGATGTAGCAGGCGTCGAGCTTGTTGGACTGGAGCACCTCGAAGGTGGCGTCGTAGAGCTGCTCGAGCGTGTACGGCAACGGCATGTAGTAGAGCTTCGCGGACCGCTCGATCCGCTTGAGGTGCTCCGTGAGACGGAGCACCCCGACGCCGCGCTCCGTCTTGTAGGCGCGGATACCCTCGAAGACCCCCGAGCCGTAGTGAAGTGCGTGCGTGAGCACGTGGATCTTGGCGTCGGCCCAGGGGACCAGTTCGCCGTCCATCCAGATCGTGTCCATCTCGGGGATCGGGGCCATTCTTCCTCCTCGCAGGTCACGCCGTCCTAGAGGACGGCGAGGATCGCATCGGTCATCTCGGTGGTGCTCAGGGTCTTCTCTCCGGGCGCGGCGATGTCCGCGGTGCGCGCGCCCTGCTCGAGGGCCGTCTCGACGGCCCTCTCTACGGCGCGCGCGGCGTCACGCTCCTCGAAGCTCAGGTCGAGCATCATCGCGGCGCTCAGGATGGTCGCGCACGGGTTCGCGAGCCCCTTGCCGGCGATATCCGGCGCCGAGCCGTGGATGGGCTCATAGAGACTCACGCCGCCGGCGCCGACGCTCGCGCTCGGCAGCATGCCGATGCTGCCGGTGAGCATCGCCGCCTCGTCGCTGAGCACGTCGCCGAACAGGTTCTCGGTGGCCACGACGTCGAACTGCTTGGGCTCGCGGATGAACTGCATCGCGCAGTTGTCCACGAGCATGTGGCGCATCTCGACGTCCGGGTGCCGCTCGGAGACGCGGATGGCCACGGCGCGCCACAGACGTGAGCTCTCGAGCACGTTGGCCTTGTCCACCGAGTGCACCAGCTTGCGGCGGCCGCCGGCGACCTTGAACGCGTACTCCATGAGCCGGTCGACCTCGGCCTCGGTGTAGATCATCGTGTCGTAGGCGGTGTCTGCGGTGCGCTCGCGCTTGCCGAAGTACACGCCGCCGGTGAGCTCGCGCACGACCAGCATGTCGACGCCGTCGATCACCTCGGGCCTCAGTGTGCTGTTGCCGGCCAGCGCCTTGAAGCTCTTGACCGGGCGCAGGTTGGCGAAGAGCTCGAGGCCCTTGCGGATGTCCAGCAGTCCCTGCTCCGGACGCGGCTTGTGGGGGTCGGTGGTGTCCCACTTGGGGCCGCCGACGGCGCCCAGCAGCACGGCGTCGGTGGCCTTGCAGCGCTCGACGAGGCCGGGCTCCATGGGCGCGCCGAACTGGTCGATGGCGCAGCCGCCCATGACGCCGGCCTCGTAGGCGAGAACGTAGCCGAACTTCTCGCCGGCGGCGTCGAGCACGCGCTTCGCCGCGTCGACGATCTCCGGCCCGACGCCGTCGCCGGGCAGGACCATGACGCGATAGCCGCGCAGGTTCGCAGGGATGGTCACGAAGCGCTCCCTTCGAGCTGGGTCTTGACGTACTCGAGCAGGCCGCCGCGGTCGATGAGCTCCTGCATGAACGGCGGGAACGCCTCGGACTCGTAGATCTTGCCCTGGGTCAGGTTCTCCACGGTGCCGGCGGCCAGGTCGACCTTGAGGCGGTCGCCCATCTTCGCGTCGGTGGCGGCCGCCGGGCAGACCACGATCGGCAGCCCGGTGTTGATGGCGTTGCGATAGAAGATGCGCGCGAACGACGAGGCGACGACGACGCTCACGCCGGAGACCTTGATGGCCACCGGCGCGTGCTCGCGGGAGCTGCCGCAGCCGAAGTTCTCCTCGGCGACGATGATGTCGCCAGGCTGCACGCGGTTCACGAAGTCGGCGTCGATGTCCTCCATCGCGTGGCTCGCGAGCTCCTGCGGGTCGTTGGTGTTGAGGTAGCGGGCCGGGATGATGACGTCGGTGTCGACGTCCCGGCCGTACTTATGGACGGTGCCCTCGAAGATCATCGGGAGCCTCCCTTCACGGCGCCGACTTCTTCGGGCGTGGCGATGTGGCCGGCCAGCGCAGAGGCCGCGGCCACGTACGGGCTCGCCAGGTAGACCTCGGCGCCGGGGTGGCCCATGCGGCCGACGAAGTTGCGGTTGGTGGTCGCGACGGCGCGCTCGCCCTCGGCGAGGACGCCCATGTGGCCGCCCAGGCAGGCGCCGCAGGTGGGCGTGCTGAAGGCGCAGCCGGCCTCGATGAGCGTCTGCATGGTGCCGTCGGCGATGGCCTCGAGGCACACGTCCTGCGTGCCCGGCAGGATGATGCAGCGCACGTCCGGGTGGACCTTCTTGCCGCGCAGGATCCCGGCGGCCTGCCGCAGGTCGGCGAGGCGGCCGTTGGTGCAGCTGCCGATGACGACCTGGTCGATGGCGACGTCGCCGCAGTCGGCGGCCGCGGCCGTGTTGCTCGGCAGGTGCGGCTTGCTCACCGTCGGCTGGACGGCGGAGGCGTCGATCTCGAGGACGCGCGCGTAGGCGGCGTCGCCGTCGCCGGCGAAGACCTCGCCGGCCGTGCGCGCGCGGCTGCCGTCGGGCCGGCCCTGCAGGTACTGCGCGGTCTTCTCGTCGAAGCCGACGATGCCGCTCTTGCCACCGGCCTCGATGGCCATGTTGCACATGGTGAAGCGCTCGTCCATGGTCAGAGCCTCGATGGCCTCGCCCGAGAACTCCATCGCCTGGTAGAGGGCGCCGTCGACGCCGATCAGGCCGATGGTGTGCAGCATGAGGTCCTTGCCGGTGACCCAGGGGCCGGGCGTGCCCGAGTAGACGAACTTGAACGTCTCGGGCACGCGCAGCCAGACCTTGCCCCAGGCCATGGCGGCGGCGAAGTCGGTGCTGCCCACGCCGGTGCTGAACGCGGCCACGGCGCCGTAGGTGCAGGTGTGACTGTCGGCGCCGATGACGACGTCGCCCGGCGCCACCATGCCGGTGTCGGGCAGCAGCACGTGCTCGATGCCGACGCGCCCGACCTCGAAGTAGTTGACGATCTCGTGCTTGCGCGCGAACTCGCGCATCTTCTTGGCCTGGCCCGCCGCCTTGATGTCCTTGTTGGGCGTGAAGTGGTCGGGTACCAGGGCGATGCGGGCCGGGTCCCAGACCTTGGTGAACCCGGCCTTCTCGAACTCGGCGATGCCGAGCGGCGCCGTGATGTCGTTGGCGAGCACGAGGTCGACCTTCGCCTCGATGATGTCGCCTGCGTGCGACCTCGTCGCGCCCCGCGGCGCGGGCCAGGATCTTCTCGGTGATCGTCGAACCCATCAGACCTCCCCTGCAGCCGCGGCGTTGTTGACGGCCCTCACATAGGCCTTCGCCGAGGCTTCCATGACATCGAAACTGACTGCCTGCCCGTTGAACGAGCGGCCGTTGACCTCTACCGCGACGCGCACTTCCGCAAGTGAATCCTTGCCCGACGAGATGGCGCGCACCTGGTAGTCCGCCAGGCTGCCGCTGATGCCCACGGCGTCGTCGATCGCCGCGAACACGCTCTCCACGGAGCCGTTGCTGAAGCTGCGGCCCTTCTTGACCTCGCCGCGCGCCAGCACCTCGACCTGGCTCGTCGGGATGATCGCCGAGCCTGACTGATTGACGAAGCTCGTGAGCGTGAACTGGTCTTCGCGCTCGCGGATCTCCTCGCTCACCAGCGCTTCGAGGTCGAGCACTGTGACTTCCTTCTTCTTGTCTGCGACGTCCTTGAACTTCTTGAACGCGTCGCCCGAGCTCGGCGTCCGACAGCGTGTAGCCGAGCTCGGCCAGCTTGGCGCGCAGCGCGTGCCGCCCGCTGTGCTTGCCGAGCACGATGTCGTTGTCGGCGAGGCCGACGTCGGCCGGCGTCATGATCTCGAAGGTGGACGCCTCGCTGAGCACGCCGGCCTGGTGGATGCCGCTCTCGTGCGCGAACGCGTTGCGCCCGACGATCGCCTTGTTGCGCTGGATCGCGTAGCCGGTCAGCGAACTCACCAGCCGGCTGGTGCGGGCGATCTCCCTGGTGTCCACGCCGGTCTCGCAGGCGAAGTACTCGCCGCGCGTGCGGATGGCCATGACGACCTCCTCGAGCGAGGCGTTGCCGGCGCGCTCGCCGATGCCGTTGACGGCGCACTCGACCTGGGTGGCGCCGGCGCGCACAGCGGCCAGCGAGTTGGCCGTCGCCAGCCCGAGGTCGTTGTGGCAGTGCACGCTCACGTGCACGTCGTTCAGCGACGGCGCCAGCCGGTAGAGCTCGCGGATGAAGTCGCCGAACTCGAGCGGCAGCGCGTACCCGACGGTGTCGGGCACGTTGATGGTCGTCGCGCCGCATTGCACGGCGACGTCGAGCACCTGCGCCAGGAACTCCGGGTCCGAGCGGCTCGCGTCCATGGCGCTGAACTCGAGGTCGGCCTCGGGGTGCGTGGCCACCAGGTCGCGGCCGAGAGCGTCACCATGGACGCGCGTGTCGGCGAGCACCTCGGCCGGCGTCTTCTTGATCTGGTACTTCATGTGCACCGCGCTGGTGCTGATGAAGGTGTGGATGCGCGGTACCTCGGCGACCTTCACGGCGTCCCAGCAGACGCGGATGTCCTTTTCGATGGCCCGCGCCAGGCCGGCGATGCGCGGGCCCTTGACCTCGGTCGCGATCGCCTTGACCGCCTCGAAGTCGTCGGGCGAGGCGATCGGGAACCCGGCCTCGATGATGTCGACGCGCAGCTTGGCGAGCTGGTGCGCGACCTCGAGCTTCTCGGCCCTGTTCAGGGTAGCGCCCGGCGCCTGTTCACCGTCGCGCAGTGTCGTGTCGAAGATCCTGATGTGTCTGGTATCGCTCACGAGTCACACACCTCCTCGAGGCATGCGTCGTCAACTGATGGAGCTGCGGATCCGGGTGTGATCCAAGGAGTGGCCGTGCAGGCCGCAGGTGTCTACGCATCCCCCCGGGGGGGGAGCAGGAGCAGGCAGCCGAGGAGGGAGAGGTCGCGGGCGCGTACCCCAATGTGGGCCTCCCGGCTGGACTCGCTTGTCGCACGGCGACGCATGGTCCGGAAGTCTATGCCACGCGTGCGTGCAGGCGCAAGCACTGCGCGATTCACCCGACGGTGACACGGTGGCGGGCTCTGGTACTATCGGAGCGTCGGTTGGGGCAGTACGAGGGGGTACATCATGGTCTGGCGCGCGCTCGTTACCACCATTCTCGTCATCCTCGTGCCGGCCTGTGCCGCAGGGTCCGCAGTTGCGTACGGGCCGCAGGTCTCGCATCCGGTCGACGGCCAGGCACGGCTCGTGGAGGGCGCCGACCCGGCCGTGGCAGTGTGGTCGGACGGCGCCGGGTCCCTGCTCGCGCAGCGCTACACCGCCGGCGGCGCGGGACCGATCCGCACCGTGGCCTCGGGTCTCGCTGGGCTGTCCGCCTGGGACGCAGCCGGCGAGGGCGCCAGGGTGACCGTCGTGTGGAAGGCGGGCGATACCGTGTCCGCGACGTGTGTGGACGTTGCCGACGGAAGCGCCAAGTACACTCCGGCCACCACCACAGTGGCCACGGACGCCCAGGCCGTCTCGGTGCGCGGCGCCGGCGCGACACTGAGGCATCGACGACCACGTGCCGGCAAGGCGCTATGTTCGTGCCGACGACCAGGGCGGCCGACGACACTCCTGTACCAGCGAGGCCGCGCTCGACAGGTCTTCGCGATGGCGCCAGCCGGGACGCTCGAGGACGGACGACGCTCGACGCGCCGGTGCCCGACATCGCCGCGAGGACTTGAAGCGGGCCCGTTCCTTCTACGAGGAGAAGCTGGGCCTCGAGACGGAGACGCGCGAAGACATGCCGGAGGGCCTTTTCGTCCACGCCGGCAAGGGCACCCTGATCTTCCTCTACGAGCGCGGCCGCGCCACGGCCGAGAACACCGCGCTGACTTCGAGGTCGACGACCTCGAGGCGACGGTCACGGCTGCGCTCCACGGCGTCAGCTCGAGGAGTACGACTTCCCGGGCTCAAGACGGTCAACGGCATCGCCACCGCGACGTCGACAGGCGCCTGGTTCAAGGACAGCGAGGGCAACATCCTCTGCCGAGTCACGCTGGCGCTGTCCCACCTCAAGCCGCAGGGCACGCGACTTCGCGAGATCTTCAGCGGTGCGGTCGCGCCGGCGCACGCCGGCGCGACGGTGCGCATCCAGAAGGCGGCCGGCACCGGCTGGCGCACCGTCGCCTCCGGCAAGCTCGACGGCAGCTCACGCTACCGGGTGATCTGGTCGGTGCCCTTCAGGACCGCTTCCTACAAGCTGCGCGCCACGCTCCCGACGCACGCCGACCACGCCGAGGGCGACTCCCAGACGGCGAGCTTCAAGGTGGTCATCAGGAAAGGCTGACCGGCCGCCCGAGGTCGGCGGCTGTACGACGCGCGGGGCGGCGGGCCCTCCGGCCCGCCGCCCCGCCGCGCGTCGTCCAGCTGAAGCGCGGAGTCGCTAGAGCTCGACCCGCTTGCCGTCCACGAGCCCGCAGCTCGGCGACCAGCTCGTCGAGCTGCTCGCTGGCTGATGGGCTCGTCGAGCGTCAGCCCCATCACGGCCTTCTGGCTCCTTGACCTCGCGGCCCACGCCCATCTGACCGATGTTGATGCCGAACTCGCCCACCTTGGTGCCGATCTTGCCGATCATGCCCGGCACGTCGGCGTAGCGCAGGAACACCATGTGCGGCGCCGGCTCGATGTCCACGTCCTGGCGGTAGACCTTGACCAGGCGCGGCCGGTGCTTGGGGCCCAGCGTGGTGCCCGAGACCGACGAGCTCACCCTGCGCGTCGTGGGTGGTCACGGTGATCAGGTTGAGGAAGTCCACCGCCGCCGGCTGCTTGGTCTCCTTGGCGGTGATGCCGCGCTCCTCGGCGATGTTCTGCACGTTGACGAAGTTGACCGGGCCGTCGACCTTGTCGGCGAGCACGCCCTGGAGCACGCCGAGCGTGAGGATGCGCGTGTCGTAGCGGGCGATGCCGCCGCCGTAGGCGATCTCGAAGCGTGTCGACGGGACCGTCGGCGATCTGCACGATGAGCTTGCCGAGCATCTCGCAGAGGCCGAGGAACGGCATGAGCTCGTCGGCGTCGTCGCCGGGAGCCAGCGGGATGTTGACGGCGTTGCTGGCGAACTGGCCGGTGAGCACCGCGGCCACCTGCTCGGCGATGATCATGCCGGCGCGCAGCTGCGCCTCGACCGTGCTGGCGCCGAGGTGCGGCGTCGCGACCACGCTGTCGTACTTGAACAGCGGGCTCTCGGTGGTCGGCTCCTTGGGGTACACGTCGACGGCCGAGGCGACGACCTTGCCGCTCTCGATGGCGCGCGCCCAGGCCTCCTCGTCGATGATGCCGCCGCGGGCGACGTTGATGACGCGCACGCCGTCCTTCATCTTGGCGAACTCGTCGTCGCCGATGAAGCCCAGGGTCTCGGCGTTCTTGGGCAGGTGGACGGTGATGAAGTCCGCCTCGCGGTAGATCTTGTCCGGGCTGTCGGCGCGCTCGAGCCCGAGCTCGTGGAACTTCTCGGCCGGCACGAACGGGTCGTAGGCGAGCACGTTCATGCCGAGGCCGCGGGCGTCCTCGGCGACGAGGAACCCGATGCGGCCGAGGCCGATGATGCCCAGCGTCTTGCCGCGCACCTCGACGCCGCCCTTGCCCCAGCGGCCCTTGTTCCACTCGCCGGCCTTGAGGTCGGCGTGGGCCTGCGCGAGGTTGCGGGCGCAGGCCATGAGCAGGGCGATCGTCTGCTCGGCGGCGGAGAGCACGTTGCTCTGCGGCGCGTTGACGACGATGACGCCGCGCTTGGTCGCCTCTTTGACGTCGACGTTGTCGACGCCGACGCCGGCGCGGCCGACGACCTGCAGGTTCGCGCCGGCCTGGATCACGTCGGCGGTCACCTTGGTCGCCGAGCGGATGATGAGCCCGTGATACTCGGGGATGCGCCTGAGCAGCTCGTCCGCGTCCCACTCGGTGCCGATGTCCACCTGGAAGCCGAGGTCCTCGAGGTACTTGACGCCCTCGGGGGCGAGCTTCTCCTTGACGAGGACTTTCTTCTGGTCGGTCATGTCAGCTCCACCCCCTCAGAGCAGGACGGTGCTCGTCATGAACACCTGCTCGGCGGCGCCCACGGAGGCGCCGAACTTGACGTCGTACCCGAGCTCGGCGAGCACCATCTCGACCGTGCTCAGGCCGACGACGATGTCGCTGTGGCCGAAGTAGCCGCAGTGGCCGAAGCGGAAGATCTTGCCCTTGACGGCGCCCTGGCCGCCGGCCAGCCACACGCCGTACTTGTCGCGGGCGATCTTGCCGATCTTGCCGCCGTCGACGCCCTCGGGCACCTTGACGGCGGTCACGGAGTTGGCCTCCGGGTCCTCGACGGCGAAGAGCTCGAGGCCGAGCGCCTTGACGCCCTCGCGCGCGGCCTTGCCGAGCACGCGATGCCGCTCGAACACGTTCTGCAGGCCCTCTTCCCTGATCAGGTCGATGGCGGCGTTCTGCGCGACCATGAGGTTCACGGCCGGCGTGTACGGCGTCTGGGCGGAGTCGCCGGTCATCTTCTTGCGCATGGCGACGAAGTCGAAGTAGAAGCGCGGCGTCTTGCACTCGTCGATGACGGCCCAGGCCTTGTCGCTGACGGCCGCGTAGGCGAGGCCGGGCGGCACCATGAGCGCCTTCTGGGAGCCGGCCACGCAGATGTCGACCTTCCACTCGTCGGTCTTCAGGTCGCTCGCGCCGAGGCCGCTGATGGCGTCGACGACGAGGATGGCGGGCGTCTTGGCGACGATCTCGCCGATCGTCTTGATGTCGTTGACGACGCCGGTGGAGGTCTCGCTGTGCTGCACGAACACGGCCTTGATGGCCGGGTCGGCGGCGAGCGCCTTCTCGATGTCGGCCGGGACGGCCTTGGTGCCCCACGCGTAGTCGAGCGCCGTGACCTCGGCTCCCCAGGTGGCGTTCAGCTTCTTCCAGCGCTCGCCGAAGTTGCCGATGGACGCGACGAGCACGTGGTCGCCGGGGTTCACGACGTTGACGACCGCGGCCTCCATGGCGCCGGTGCCGCTGGCGGCGTACACCATGATGTCGTTCTCGGTCTGGTAGATGTACTTCATGCCCGCGACGACCTGCGTGAGGATCTCGGTGAAGCGAGGCGCGCGGTGGTGGATGACCGGCTCGGCCAGGGCCGAGAGCACCTCCGGCGGCACGGGCGTCGGGCCGGGAGTGATGAGGAAGCGCTTCTGCATCTTGTCGTCCTTTCGGGGGGGATTCGGCTGCCGGAGGTGCGACCGAGGCTAGCGATTCTATGGAATCCGCGTCGCGCATCACAAACACTGAACGCTCGGTCAGGCGCGGCCGCATGGGACTGCATCCCAGGCCGCGCCGCAGGTCACTCCCGCGGGCGGCGCGGCCGCGCCCTGACGGCGGGCGAGGACGATCGGGCGATCGTGAGTCGCGGCTGCAGCCGGACGAACCGCAGGCGCCGCGGGCACGGGCGGCGGCGGCCGTGACGTCGCGGATGGACGCCAGGGGCCCCGGTCGCGGTGCCCGCCGGCGCGCACGCAGTCACGTGGCGTGCGCAGACGGCGACACACAGGGTGGGGTCAGGAGAGAGCGGAGCCGGCTGGTGTGGCGCGGTCCGGAAGGACCGCGCCACACCAGCCGTCACGACGGGCGATGTGAGGAGCTCCGCATGGCGCGAGCATACTACCGCGACCGGTTGTGTCAGATGCACAAGCAGCCGGCGCCGGCACACGACGGCGGGCCGCGCCCGGCCGAACGGTCAGTCCTCGTCACTCGCAGGGGAACTTCCGCTTATCCCCATGAGAAAAGGAGTGATGCGCGATGGGCCTCTCGATCACATCGGTCATGCCCACGATCGCCGTCGAGGATCTGGACAGGGCCATCAAGTTTCTACAGCGACACGCTCGGGCTGTCGGTGCGCAAGCTCGAGGGAGAAATGGACGACGCGCCATCGCCGAGGTCGGCGATTCGGACCGTCTTCTCCTGTACAAGAGCACCTACCGCCGCGGCGAGACCACCTACGCGAGCTTCCTCGGTCGAAGACGTGGAGAGCACGGTACGCGACCTGCGCGACAAGGGCGTCTCGTTCGAGGAGTACGACTTCCCCGGACTCAAGACGGTCAACGGCATCGCCACCACCGGGCGACCTGAAGACCGCCTGGTTCAAGGACAGCGAGGGCAACATCCTCGCCATCGGCAACGAGCCGGCCGAGGTCATGCGCAAGGCCGCCTGACCTGAGAGACCATGAGGCGAGGGGGCGGGACGGCCGGGCGGCCATCCCGCCCCCTCTCTTGCAGAGGCCGGCACTCGACTCGTCCCTGCAATCGGCGCTGGGTGGAACGATGAGCGCCGAGCCGTGTCGACTGCGCTCCGCCCGGCGCGAGGATTAGGTGAGGGTACCGTAGCTGGAAACCACTAGGGTCATGAGCGGCGGCAAGGGGGAGCACAGATGAACAAGGCGGTAGTGCTGGGCGGCGGGATCGGTGGGGTCGAAGCGGCGATCGACCTGCGCAAGCGACGGTTCGAGGTGGAGCTGGTCAGCGACCGCGATTACCTGTTCGTCTATCCGCTGGCGATCTGGATCCCTACAGGCGAGCGGACGTTCGAGAAGACGAGCATCAGCCTCGGCGATATCGCCAAGGCACACGGTTTCACGCTGACACTCGACGAGGTCACCGGGATCAGCGGAGCCGACAAGAGCTTCACGCTCGGGCAGGGCGGCAAACGGCAGGACTTCGATTATCTGGTCATCGCACTCGGCGCCCACAAGATGCCGCACAAGGGCAAGGAGAACGTGCTCTCGATCTGCGGAGCGCCGCAGGAGAGCCTGCGCGTGAAGGAGCGCCTGGACGCCCTCATCGCCCAGGGCAGCGGCAGGATCGCCGTCGGCTTCGGCGGCAATCCCAAAGACCCGAGCGGAGTGCGGGGCGGCCCGGCCTTCGAGTTCCTCTTCAACGTGCACCACCTGCTGCTGAAGAAGAAGATCCGCAGGCACTTCTCGCTCTCCTTCTTCGCCCCGATGCCGAGTCCGGGCATCCGCATGGGCGAGAAGGCCGTCGCCATGATGGACAGCAGGCTCGACTCCACCGGCATCCGTTCGTACACCGGCAAGAAGATCAAGGAGTTCGTCGAGGACGGAGTCGTCTTCGAGGACGACAGCCGGCTGGAGGCCGATCTGGTCATGTTCATCGCGGCCGGCGACGGACACGCGGTGATCAAGTCCTCCGACCTTCCTCTCAACGACGCCGGCTTCGTGTCGGTGCTTCCGTCCTGTGAGGTGAAGGGCTACCCGTGGCTGTACGCCGTCGGCGACGCCGCCGCTCTGGAAGGTCCGGAGTGGAAGGCCAAGCAGGGTCACGTGGCCGAAGTCATGGCGCGGATCGCCGCGAACGACATCGCCCGCAAGGAGACCGGCGAAGGGCAGAGCGAGAGTTACGTGGACGACCTCTCCATCCT
Source organism: uncultured Thermoleophilia bacterium (assembly GCA_963798285.1). Taxonomy (GTDB): domain Bacteria; phylum Actinomycetota; class Thermoleophilia; order UBA2241; family UBA2241; genus CAIXSE01. The sequence goes on from CAWCSR010000003.1 coordinate 559,053, forward strand.
GTGCGTCATGGACATGGGCAACGGAGCCGGCTTCATCTACAGGGACGACCGGCGAGCTCTCTTCGTGCCCATGCCCGTCGTCGGGCACTGGCTCAAGCGGAGCTGGGGACGCTACTTCGAGCTGAGGAAGCTGGGCAAGATACCCCGGATCCCCGGAATGTGAGACTGCGACCCAGGCGCTGCGGCCCGGCGAAGCACGGGCGTGAGAACGGCTAGAGTTCGACCGCCCGGGCGTACTCGAGGCCGCAGCGGTCGACCAGTGCAGCCGTCTGCGCCTCGCTGAGCGACTCGTCGAGCGTGAGCGCCATCACGGCCTCGTCCCCGAGCTTGCCGCGTCCGACGGACAGGTGGCCGATGTTGACCCCCCACTCTCCGAGCAGGGTGCCGACCTTGCCACCGATGCCGGGGGCGTCCACATAGCGCAGGAACGCCATGTGCGCGGCCGGCTCGATGTCGACGTCCTCGCCGAACACGCGCACCAGCCGCTGCTTGTGCTCGGACCCGAGCGACGTGCCCGAGACGGACATGGCGCCACCCGTGCCGGCGACGGCGACCGTGATGAGCCGCGGGAAGTCGGGGATACCCGACTCGCGCGTCTCCGAGGCGCGGACGCCGAGTCCGGCGGCGATGCCCTCGGCGTTGACGAAGTTGACCGGAGTCTCGGCGCGGTCGGCGAGCACGCCGCCGAGCACGCCGGCCGTGAGCAGCCGCGTGTCGAAGTAGGCCACGCTGCCGCCGTAGGTGATCTCGACCGAATCGACCGGCTCGCCGGCGAGCTGTACGAGCAGCCGGCCGAGCCGCGAACAGAGGTCCATGTACGGCATGAGCTCGTCGGCGTCGTCTCCGGCCGCGGGCACGTTGACGGCGCCGCGCAGGAGCCGGCCGCGGAGCACGGCGGCGACCTGCTCGGCCACGGAGACGCCGGCGCGGCGGCGCGCGTCGATGGTGGAGACCTCGGCGGCGCTGGTGAAGAGCACGTGAGGCGCGGCGGCGAGGGGGCCTGACGCGGCGGCGCCGGCCTCGACCGTGGCCGCCGCTGCCGCGACACGGCCCTCTTCGAGCGCCTGCGCGAGGGCCGTGTGGTCCACGGCGCCGCTCGAGAGGCTCACGACGCGGGCGCCGCCCTTGAGCGCCGCCAGTTCGGCCGCGCCGAGTGCGGGCGCGCCGGCCGCCGGCGCGGCCACGACGAGCACGTCCGCCTGCGCGTACACGCGCGCCGGCTCGGCGACGTCCAGGCCGGCGGCTGCGGCCGCGGCCTCGTCCGCCGCACAGACCAACACCGTCATGCCGAGCGCGAGCGCGCGCTCGGCCAGCATCCCGGAGCTCGCGGTGACGCCGGCGAGGCCGAGCGTCTTGCCGCGCACCTCGACGCCGCCGCCCGGCAGACGCGGCGACGCAGCAGCCCCCGAGCGAAGCTGCGCGTCGGCGGCGGCCAGGTCGCGGGCGCACGCGAGTACCAGCGTGAGCGCGTACTCGGCCTCGGAGACGAGGCCCGCTGCCGGGGCGTGCACGACGACGATGCCGCGGCGGGTCGCCTCGGCGACGTCGATGCCGACCACGTCCACCCCGGCACGGCCGACCACCCTGAGGGCGTGCCCCGCCGCCAGCACGGCGGCGGTGACCGCCACGCCCGGGCCGGCGATCAGGGCGTCGTACCCGTCCACGCCGGCCACGAGCTCGGCTTCGCTCCAGACGGCCTGCTCGTCGACGAGCAGGCCGTCCTCCCGGAGCCGGGCGATGCACTGGGGAGCGAGCTCGCCCGCCGCCAGCACGCGCGTCGTGCCGTTCATGTCACGCCCCCTTGGGCTGTGTCTCGGCCGCGGAACGGCTCAGACGTCGATGTCGAAGCCGCCCTCGTCGTCGATCCAGCTCATCATGCCGCGGAGCTCCTTGCCCACGGTCTCGATGAGATGCTCCTTGCCCTGACGCTTGAGGGCGTTGTACACGGGCCGGTTGGCCTGGTTCTCGATGATCCACTCGCGCGCGAACTCGCCGCTCTGGATCTCGCCGAGGATCTCGGACATGGTCTCGCGCACGTGGTCGTCGATGACGCGCGGGCCGCGGGTGAGGTCGCCGTACTCGGCGGTGTCGCTGATGCTGTAGCGCATGCCGGCGATGCCCTTCTCCTACATGAGGTCGACGATGAGCTTGAGCTCGTGCAGGCACTCGAAGTAGGCGATCTCCGGCTGGTAGCCGGCCTCCACGAGCGTCTCGAAGCCGGCGGTGACGAGCTCCGTGCAGCCGCCGCAGAGCACGGCCTGCTCGCCGAACAGGTCGGTCTCGGTCTCTTCTTCGAACGTCGTCTCGAGGCCGCCGGCGCGCAGGCCGCCGATGCCGCTCGCGTAGGCCAGCGCCTGCTCGCGTCGCCTTGCCGCTCGCGTCCTGGTACACGGCGATCAGCACCGGCACGCCCTTGCCCTCCTCGTACTGACGACGCACGAGGTGGCCGGGGCCCTTGGGGGCGACCATGGTGACGTCGACCGTGGCCGGCGGCACGATCTGGCCGAAGTGGATGTTGAAGCCGTGGGCGAACATGAGCGTGGCGCCGTCCTTGAGGTTCGGCGCAACGTCGTTCCTGTACACGACGGCCTGCGTCTGGTCGGGGACCAGCATCATGATGACGTCGGCCTGCTTGGTGGCCTCGGCGGCGCTCAGCACCTCGAAGCCGGCCTTCTCGGCGCGCTCGCCGTTGGGCGTGCCCTTGAGCTCGCTGACGACCACCTTGACGCCGCTGTCGCGCAGGTTCTGGGCGTGGGCGTGTCCCTGGCTGCCGAAGCCGATGATGGCGACGGTCTTGCCCTGGATCAGGGAGAGGTCGGCGTCCTTGTCGTAGAACATGTGGGTCTCCTTCTCTGGACGGCCTTGTGGGCCGGGTGTACTCGGAAGGTAGAACTCTACTGGCTGGCGCGAGCGGCGGCAACGTGAGCCGCGGCGCGCTGCCGTGCGGCGGCCGCCGTCACTCGTAAACGCGGCCGTCGCGGCGGAGCCATCCGGGCGCGTGCGTGCCGCCGGGGTCACGGTGCGTCCAGTGCACGGTGCCGCCTTCGGCGTTCCACTCGTAGACGCCGCGGAACGCGACCACATCGCCCGCGGCGAGTCCCTCGATGCGCGGGGCGATGTCGATGTTGTGCGCGACCAGGAGGGTCTGGCCCGAGTCCAGACGCAGGATGAAACGCTGGTGCCGGGCGCCGTCGTCGTCGTCCGCGAGGACCCTGACGACGGTGCCCCGGCCTTCGACCTCGATACCGGAGGAGTGGGCGTCGAAGGCCCGCGCGAGCGCAGCGTCGCCCCGGGCGACGCCGGTGGTCCCGCTCCCCGCGGCGCCGCAGCCCGCGAGCGCGACCAGCAGGACCGGGGCGACCGCGGCGAGCAGCCGGGCGCGGCTCACTCGCCGTCCCAGTAGTCGACCGTCTCGTCCATCCGGTAGCCGGCGCCGGTCAGTCGCACGCCGACGCGCCCGGTGTCCGTGTGGACGGTGACCTCGCTCGGGTTCCGCTCGCCGATGATGAGGTAGCGCACGGGCTCATCGGTCTCGTTGACCAGCGCGTGCCCGGCCTTCTGCCCGGCAGGGAACACGACGTAGCCGCCGGGCTCCATCTGGATCCTGCGCTCGCCCAGGCGCAGCGTGGGCCGTCCCTCGAGCACCAGCAACTGCTCCTCCTCGAGGTAGTGGTAGTGCGCCACGTAGGCCTGCCGCCCGGGAGCGACCTCCTCCAGGCACACGCCGACGTGCGAGCACCCGCCGTACTCGCCGAGCTGCCGGAACCGCGTCCCGAAGCGCTCGCCGTGGGTGTACTCCTCCCACGGCACGTCCTCCACGGAGAACGGGAGCCGGACGCCGTCCTCGCCCACCGGACCCGACGTGACCTCGTCAGACATCGTCGTCCTCCCCGTTCTCGAGTGCTTCGCCCGCCTCGTCCTCTTCGGCGGGCGCCACGCGCAGGCGAGCGGGCAGCCCGAGGAACTCCCCGTACCTGGCCGCCTCCGCTTGCAGCGCCCGCAGCGCGGCGGCGTCGAAGGGCTCCAGCGGCGCCGCCTCGATGATGAGCTCGTCGCGCTTCACGGTGCGCTTCCAGAAGCCGGCGACGCGCCCGTCCAGCAGGATCACGAGCCGGAACACGGGCGGCGTAGCCGGCGTCCAGGACGAGCCCGGCCGCGCGAGCAGCCGTTTGGTCTGGGTGTAGCCCATGATGTACTCGTCGTAGCCCTGGAGCAGGTGGACGACCGGGTCGCGCCGCCGCGGGGCGCGCCACGAAGCGTCCGCGCCCGACCAGAAGACGAGTCCATCGACTTCCTCGCGCCGCAGCTGCGCTGCGGCCGCTTCGATGCTCGCCCGCACCTCCGCGAGCGTCAGGCTCGCCCACACCGCGAAGTCCTTCTCCGTCGCGGGCCCGTGCCCGGTGAAGAACCGCCGCGCCAGCTCGGCCAGAGCCTGATCGCGCGGCGGGTCCGGGGCCTCCGGCGCCCGCTCGTCGAGGAGCATGTACGTGTGCTGCTTGCCGCGCCGCGGGCCACTGCAGACGAGCGCGTCGAGCTCGGCGGACATCAGGAGGTACGGCAGGCGCTGGTTCTCCGGGCTGATACCCGCGTCGCTGAAGACGGCGGCGGCCTCGGCGCGCGTAAGCTGGCTACCACCGCGCAGCGCCGCGACGAGCGCCTGCGAGCCACGGCGCAGCGCCCCATCGTCCAGCCCCAGCTCCCGGTACCGGCCGGCGTTGCCGGCCTTGATGCGCGGCGCCGTGGCCGTGAGCAGCAAGCGGATGTCGGCCGGCAGCACGAAGTGCCAGGTCGGCCGCAGCACGTGCGTGCGCAGGATGGCGCCGGCCCCGAACGCGCGCTCGACCGCGTCGTCGCCGGCGCCTCTCGCCCGCATCCCGACCGCCCACTTGGCCGGCCCGTAGTCCTGCGCCTGGACCGCGCCGAGGAGGCCGACCGCCTCCGCGGGCGTGGCGCAGGGAGCGCCGGTCAGGCGCTGCGCGCGCAGCCTGCGCGCCAGGATCACCCTGCTCGTCTCAGCGTCCAGCCGCACTCACCTCCGGTCGGCGGCGCCGGCGTCACTCGTCGTCGCCGATGCCCCAGTGCTCGATCACGTAGTCCATGTCCTTGTCCCCGCGGCCGCTGAGGTTGACGAGGATGGTCCCCGTCTTCATCTCGCGCGCCTTGACGAGCGCGTGCGCCACCGCGTGCGCGCTCTCGAGCGCCGGAATGATGCCCTCCTTGCGGCTGAGTGCGAAGAACGCGTCGCGGCAGGCCTCGTCCGAGCAGGTCACGTACTGCACGCGGCCCGAGTCCTTGAGGTAACTGTGCTCGGGCCCCACGCCGGGGTAGTCGAGGCCGCTGGCGCACGAGTACACCGGCGACGGCTCGCCCTGCTCGTCCTGCAGCAGGTAGCAGCGGAAGCCGTGGATCACGCCCTCGGTGCCGTAGGTCATGGTGGCGGCGTGGTCGCCGACGCCCTCGCCGCGGCCCAGCGGCTCGACGCCGATGAGCTCCACGGGATCGTCGAGGAAGCCGGAGAAGATACCTATCGCGTTGCTTCCGCCGCCGACGCAGGCCTCGACGACATCCGGCATGTTGCCGGTCATCTCGACGAACTGCTCGCGCGCCTCCATGCCCACCACTCTCTGGAAGTCGCGCACCATGAGCGGGAAGGGGTGCGGGCCGACGACCGACCCGATGCAGTAGATCGAGTTCTCGTAGTCGGCGAGGTACGCCTCGAACGCCGAGTCGACGGCCTCCTTGAGGGTCTGCAGGCCGTGCGTGACGGGCACGACCGTAGCACCGAGCAGTTGCATGCGGCTGACGTTCGGCGCCTGCTTCGCGATGTCGACCACGCCCATGTGGATCTCGCACTCGAGGCCGAAGTGTGCCGCCGCCGTGGCCAGCGCCACGCCGTGCTGGCCGGCGCCGGTCTCGGCGATGAGCTTCTTCTTGCCCATGTACTTGGCCAGCAGCCCCTCGCCCATGCAGTGGTTGAGCTTGTGCGCGCCGGTGTGGTTGAGATCCTCGCGCTTGAGGTAGATCTGGGCGCCGCCGTTCTCGAGCGAGAGCGTGCGTGCGTGATAGACGGGCGTGGGACGACCCTGGAAGTGCTTACGCAGGTAACGCAGCTCGGCGATGAACGACGCGTCGTTCTCGATCTCGTGGTACGCCTTGGTGATCTCGGCAAAGGGCGCCTCGAGCTGCGGCGGCAGGTACTGCCCGCCGTACTTGCCGAAGAACCCGGCCTCGTCGGGTACCGCCTGCCGTCTCGCCGCGTGTTCCGCCTCGGCCTCGTGGACCGTCGCCTGCTCCGCCATGGTGCTCACCTCGTGCGCTCGCGCGTGAATGGACTGCCGCTGAGTCTACGCGACCCGGCGTCGGCCTGCGCGCGAGCGGCTCAGGGCACGAGCATGAAGTACTCCACGAACTCGCTGGCCCGGTCGTCGCGCAGCGTCACGAGCCAGAGGTTGTGGAAGACCTCCTGAGCCTCGGCGCCCTGCGTGCCCTCGGGGTACGTGGTGACCGCGCGCACCACGAACAGGTCGCCCTCCTGCGCGAGGACCTGGTACTCGAACGACCAGGGGATGCCCGACTCGGCTTCTTCGAGCCAGTACTCGACGACCCGGTCGGCGCCGGTGAGCGGCTCCGTGAAAGGAGCGTTGTAGAAGAGGACATCGTCCGTGAACAACCGCGCGACCTCCTGCGGGTCGTCGGTGGTCCAGGCGTGGTGGTAGGCCGCCAGCCAGTCGCGGATGCGGGTCTCGTCGATCATCGTGGCCTCCTTGTGGCCGGCGCCGGCGCCGGCGTCTCGTCATCTGCCGATGACGTGCCCGCGCCGGCGCCTCCTCCAACCGTCGCGGACGGCGGCTACTTGAGACCGGTCGCCGTCAGGTCCGCGCCCATCGCCTCGGGCCGATCCGGAACCATGCCCAACGCGTCGGCGCCTACCCCCGGCCGCGTCCCATGGCGATCGTGCCGGTGCGCACCACCTCGAGCACGCCGAGGGGCTGCAGCAGCTCGAGCAGCGCCTCGACCTTGTCGTTGGTGCCGACCACCCGCAGCGTGAGCTGGCGCCGGTCGACGTCGACGATCTTGGCGTTGAAGATCTCCGCGATCTGCAGGGCCTCCGTACGCTTCTCGCCTTCGCCGGCGACCCGCACCAGCACCAGCTCGGCGGACACCGAGTTGTCGGGCTGGAGGTCGCGGATCTTGACGACGTTGATGAGCTTGTGGAGCTGCTTCGTCACCTGGTCGACCGGATGTGCGTCGCCGTCGATCACGATGGTGATACACGAGAGGCCCGGGTCCTCGCTCAGGCCGACGGCCAGGCTCTCGATGTTGAAGGCGCGCCGTGCGAAGAGCCCGGCGACCCGCGTGAGCACGCCGGGCTTGTTCTCGACGAGGATGGAGAGCGTGTGCTTCATGACTTCTTCCCCTTGGCGCCCGGGCCGCCGATCATCTCCGTGATCTCCTGTCCGGCCGGGACCATCGGGTACACGTTCTCCTCAGCGGAGGTCCGGAAGTCGATCACCGCCGGCCGGCCGCAACCGATCGCCTCGATCAGGGCCGGCTCGATCTCCTCCTTCTTCGTCACGGTGATCCCCACCGCCCCGAACGCCTCTGCGAGCAGCTTGAAGTCGGGCTGCGCGCGGCGCCCGCGGCGCGTGCAGTGGGGCGCCTGCGGGCACGCCGCGCAGTCGCTCGCGTCGATACAGGTGAACGAGTAGCGCTTGTCCCAGAACAGGTCCTGCCACTGGCGGACCATCCCCAGGTAGCCGTTGTTGAGGATGCAGACGACCACGGGGACGTCGTCGCTCACGGCAGTCGCAAGCTCCTGCATCGTCATCTGGAAGCCGCCGTCGCCGCTGATGTCGATGACCGTGCGCTCCGGAAAGGCGATCTTGGCGCCGATGCTGGCCGGCAGCCCGAAGCCCATGGTGCCGAGGCCGCCGGAGCTGACGAACTGACGCGGATACGTGTACGTGTAGTACTGCGTCGCCCACATCTGGTGCTGGCCGACGTCGGTGCAGATGATCGCGTCATGCGCGGTCAGGCGGTCGATCTCCTGGATCACCAGCTGCGGAGCGAGCTTGCCGTCCTTGGGATCCTCGTAGTGCAGCGGGAACTCCTGCTTGCGGTCGGCGATGCGCGCCAGCCACTCCGCCGTGCGGTCGACCGTCCACTCCATGCCCTCGAGCTCCTTGACCAGCCCGGCGGCCACGTGCTTGGCGTCGCCGACGATGGGGATGAGCGGGGCGACGTTCTTGCCGATCTCCGCCGGATCGACGTCGGCGTGGATGACCTTGGCGTGTGGGGCGAAGGCTTTGAGCTTGCCGGTCACGCGGTCGTCGAAGCGCGCCCCGAGGTTGATGAGCAGGTCGCACTCGTGGACCGCGTAGTTGGCGGTGACGGTGCCGTGCATACCGAGCATGCCCATCGAGAGCTCGTGCGTCTCGGGAAAGGCGCCGAGGGCCATCAGTGTGGTCGCCACCGGCAGCTTGCGCAGCTCCGCCAGGCGCAGGATCTCCGGTGCCGCGTTGGACGCGATCGCCCCGCCGCCAAGGTACAGCACGGGGCGATGGGCCTCGTTGATCGCCTTGGCGGCCGCGCGGATCTGTTTGATGTGACCCTTGAAGGTCGGCCGGTAACCGGGCAGATCGATGTCGTCGGCCTCGTGGTAGACGGCGTCACCCAGCGCAACGTCCACCGGGATGTCGATGACCACCGGGCCGGGGCGGCCGGTGGAGGCGATGTGGAAGGCCTCGTGGACGATTCGCGGCAGCTCGGCCGGACTCTTGACCAGGTAGGAGTGCTTGACGATCGGCAGCGTGATGCCGGTGATGTCGGCCTCCTGAAAGGCGTCGGTGCCGATGAGGTCGCTGCGCACCTGCCAGGTGATGGCCACGAGCGGCGTCGAGTCGAGGTACGCAGTGGCGATGCCGGTGACCAGGTTGGTGGCGCCGGGGCCGCTGGTGGCCGTGCAGACGCCCACCTTACCGGTGGCGCGGGCGTAGCCGTCGGCAGCGTGCGCCGCGCCCTGCTCGTGACGCACGAGCACGTGGCGGAGCTTCTTTGCGTCGTAGAGCGCGTCGTAGAACGGGATCGCGACCCCTCCGGGATAACCGAAGATGACCTCGCAGCCCTCGTGCTCGAGGGCGGCCACGAGGGCTCGCGACCCCTTCATCCTCTTGTCTGGTGTCATTGCAGAACAGCTCCCTTCTCCGCGCCGGAGACGAGTTTGACGTACCGGGCCAGATACCCGGTTACGCCGTCGCGCGGCGTTGGCTGCCAGTCGGCGAGCCGCCGCGCGATCTCCTCTTCGGAGAGCTCGAGCGTGAGTGTGCGAGCAGGGATGTCGATGCTGATGGTGTCGCCGTCGCGCACGGCGGCGATGGGGCCGCCGGCGTGCGCCTCGGGCGCCACGTGGCCGATGGCCGCACCGCGCGTGGCGCCGCTGAAGCGGCCGTCGGTGATGAGCGCCACGTCCTTGTCCCGGCCCTGGCCGGCGAGCATGGATGTGGCGCTCAGCATCTCGGGCATGCCGGGCGCGCCTTTGGGGCCCTCGCCGCGGATGACGACCACGGAGCCGTCGGCGATGTCGCGTGCGGCGATGGCGGTCACGGCGTCCGCCTCACTCTCGAAGACGCGCGCCGGGCCGCGGTGCACGAGCATCTCGTCGGCGACGGCGCCCTCCTTGACCACGGCGCCGGATGGGGCGAGGTTGCCGAAGAGCACGGCGAGGCCGCCGGTGGCGTGCCACGGGTCGGCGATGGGCCGGATGACGGTCTCGTCGAGGACGCGCGCGTTCGCGACCGCCTCGGCGACGGTGCCGCCGGCCACGCTGAGCGCCGACCCGTCCATGAGGCCGGCGGCGATGAGACGGTTCATGACCGCCTGGATGCCGCCGGCGTGGTACAGATCCTCCATGTGGTGCGTACCGGCCGGGGCGATCTTGCAGATGTGCGGCACCTTGGCCGCCACCTCGTTGATGCGGTTCAGGTCGAACTCGAGGCCCGCCTCTGTGGCGATGGCCGCGAGGTGCAGCACGGTGTTGGTGCTGCAGCCGAGGCTCGCGTCGGCGGCCAGGGCGTTGCCGACGGCCGCCTCGGTGAGGATGTCGCGCGGCTTGCGGTCGGCGGCGAGCACCTGCATGACCTTCTCGCCGCTGTCCTTGGCGAAGCGGATGCGCTCGCTGTAGACGGCGGGGATCGTGCCGTTGCCGGGCAGCGCCATGCCGATCACCTCGGCGAGGCAGTTCATGGAGTTCGCGGTGAACATGCCCGAGCAGGACCCGCAGGTGGGGCAGGCGTTGCACTCGATCGCGTACAGGCCTTCGTCGTCGAGCTTGCCGGCCTGGTGCTGGCCGACGGCCTCGAAGACGCTGTTCAGGTCGAGCGTGCGGCCCTCGTGGTGGCCGGCGAGCATCGCGCCGCCGCCGACCATGATCGCCGGCACGTTGAGCCGCATCGCGGCCATGAGCATGCCGGGCACGATCTTGTCGCAACACGGCACGAGGACGAGCGCGTCGAAAGCATGGGCGATGGTCATCGACTCGACGGTGTCGGCGACGAGCTCGCGGCTGGGCAGCGAGTAGAGCATGCCGCGGTGGTTCATCGCGAGCCCGTCGCAGATGCCCATGACACCGAACTCCATAGGCACGCCGCCGCCGGCGCGCACTCCGGCCTTGACCGCGTCGACGACGCTGCGCAGGTGCAGGTGCCCGGGGACGACCTCGCTGAAGGCGTTGACGACACCGATGAACGGGCGCTCCATCTCGGCGTCGCTGATCCCCAGCGCACGCAGCAGCGAACGGTGGGGCGCACGCGCCAGACCCTGCTTGATCTCGTCGCTTCTCACGGCAGTCTCTCTCCTCGTCACCGGCGGACGGCCGCGCCCGCTGCGAGCTGCGGCCATGAACCTGAAATGATACCGGAAAGGCCGTGCCTGAGGCGAGGCCGGGCGCGAGCGAACGGCGATTGGCCGCCGCCGCTGATGGGCATCTTGGTCCTGAACACCGCCGTGGGACCGAGGAGTGACCGCATACCCCCGTGGGTATAAGCGTCGCAGTCCCCAGGAGCCAGGAGGTCTTGCCTTGCAAAGCGTGGAGTATGGCGTCGGTCGTTACCTTGATGAACCCTACGAGCAGGCTCTTCCCAAGGTCGTCGAGGCGCTCAAGGCGGAGGGCTTCGGCGTCCTCACGGAGATCGACGTCAAGAAGACGATGAAGGAGAAGCTCGACGTCGACGTCCCATCACACACCATCCTCGGCGCCTGCAATCCGAATCTCGCCTACGCCGCGCTCCAGGTCGAACCCGATGTGGGCGTGCTGCTCCCCTGCAACGTGGTCGTGTACGCGACCGACGAGGGCACACGCGTGACCGCGGTCAACGCCGGAGCCATGCTGGGGATGGCGCACAACGAGCGGCTCGCCCCGATCGCCGAAGAAGTCCAGGCGCGACTCGACCGCGTCCTGCAAAGCTTGTGAGACAATCACGACCCAACTGGCAGGGTCAGACCTGCCGCGCCAAGGAGGAGACCACGTGTCTGAAGTAAAGACCCTGACCGACGCGACGTTCGACACTGAAGTAGCGGACGCCGGCACGCCGATGATCGTCGACTTCTGGGCGCCGTGGTGCGGCCCCTGTCGCATGGTCAGCCCCGTCATCGACGAGATCGCCCAGGAGCACGCCGACAAGGTCTGTGTGGGCAAGGTCAACGTCGACGAGAACCCGGCGATCGCCCAGAAGTTCGGCATCATGAGCATCCCGACGATCATCCTCTTCAAGGACGGCGAGCCCGCGAAGAAGGTCATCGGCGCCCGCTCCAAGGCGGACTTCCTGCGCGAGTTCGAGATCGTCTGACAGTTGCTCGGGGCCGCGCCGCCCGCAGCGAGGGGGCGCGGCCGGACAAGTCACGAGACACTGGGAGAAGGGCGCCCCTGAGGCCGCCCTTCTCCCACGAAGGGCCCGGCAGACGCCGGGCCCTTCGTCGTTCTGTTCCGGGCGCGGCCTCACGGCCGCGCCGCGGGCGACGACGGCGGGTGGCCGTCGCCACCCCTCAGGGAGATCTACTTCCTGATCTTGACGACCACGTACTTGGCGGCGCTCGCGTTCCCCTGGGGCTGCGCCTGGTCGATGGCCCGGTACCAGACCTTGTGGCGACCGAGCTGGGTCACGACGACCGAGTGCCCCGACGTCCAGGAGCCGTGCTTTTTGGCCTTGAAGCTGGTGATGCTGTACTCGATGCGGTCGAGGCCGGCGGTGGCGTCGTCAGCCGAGAAGCTGAGCACCACGGGGCCACTGCGCCAGCGCTGGCCGACGCCGTGAGCCTTCACGGCCGGCGGCGTCCGGTCGATGACGACGTAGGCGGACATCGGCAAGGCGCTGATGTTGGTTCCTCTGAGGGCGCGAGCGCTCGCCAACAGGTTACGACTGCTGTAATTCCCGGCGTAGTCTCGAGCGAGGAAATCGATGGAGTGAGCCGTGCCGGTCTCCCCAGCCAGCTCGACCGACGCGTTGAGCGGGCCGGACGTGCCGAGCGGCTCCTGCGCCGTGAGCTGCTTCAGCGCACCGGCGTCGACGCGGTACCAGAGACTCTCGACGCCCGACAGACCGATCTGGTCGTGCGCCGACAGCTTGTACGGGTAGTGGTTGTTCCAGTAGTCCTCGGGAGCCCGGACCACCGGGATCTGGGTGTCGACGAGCGTCGTCGCGGTCGCGCTGGCTTCCCAGGTCGCGCCGCCGTCTTTGGAGAACTGCGCCGTGAGCGTGCGTGGACCGTCCAGGCACTGCGTCACGTCGAGATCGTAGTAGAGGCCCCAGTACGTATACGGGTTCCAGCCTTGAGGGTCGCTCCAGGTGGCGCCACCGTCGTTGGAGAATCTGACCTGATCGGCTCCCCAGCCGTTGTCCTGCAGATAGAGATCGACATATGACTCGTGCACGGCGAGGGCGGCGGCCGTGGGAGACCCCGTCGGCGTGGGCGTCGGCGTGAGTCCCGGCCCCACGATAGTGACCGTTGGTGTGCCCGCCGCCAGCGCGACGGCCGGCACCAGCAATGCCAGAGCAACGACGGTGGCGACCAGCAGCGCCAGTCTGCCGCTCTGAGGGAAGTCCCGGTGACCCATGTACGTACCTCCTGGTCAAGTGCCTGCAAGCGATTCCCATCCCCCCCTATGTCGGCCCTGCTCGCCCAAAACTGGAATCGCGCGGTTCCGGCTTTGACCGGAGACAGAAACGACGAGGGGCCCGGCTGCCGCCGGGCCCCTCGTCGTTCACTCTCGTGTCCGCGGCCTCACGGCCGCGCGCGGCTCACGTGATCGCGTCGTGACCGCGCTGGCCGGTGCGCGTGCGCACGGCGTCGTCGATCGGGAGCACGAAGATCTTGCCCTCGCCGATCTGGTTGCTCTTGAGCGAGACCGTGATGGCGCTGACGATGCGCTCCACGTCGTTCTCGAGCACGACCATCTCGACCTTCATCTTGGGATGGAAGCGGTACTCGTGCGGCTTGACTTCCTCGCCGCGCGTGAACCCCTTCTGGACGCCGAATCCCTTGACCTCGGAGACGGACATGCCTACCACGCCCTCGACCGCCAGGGCCTCGGCCACAGCGTCGAGGTTGTACGGCTGGATGTAGCACTCGATCTTCTTCATTCTGCGTCGCCGCTCCTTTCAGCCCACCGCACGACCGCGCGACGGGACGTGCTCACCGGTCCACACCTTGTGCTGCTCGCGTCGTACATACCCCGAAACGGCGGCTTAGACGAGACCCTGGTCGAGCATGGAGTCGGCGACCTTGACGAAGCCGGCGATGTTGGCGCCCGCCACGTAGTTGCCCTTCATGCCGTAGGCCGCGGAGGCGTCGACGCACTGCTGTGGATGGCCTTCATGATGCCGTGCAGGCGCGCGTCCACTTCTTCGCGCGTCCAGCGAGAGGCGCAGGCTGTTCTGCGACATCTCGAGACCGGAGGTGGCCACGCCGCCGGCGTTGGCGGCCTTGCCGGGACCGTAGAGGATGCCCTTCTCGACGAAGAGGTTGACGCCCTCGGGGACGGTCGGCATGTTGGCGCCCTCGGAGACCACGATACACGCCGTTCTTGAGCAGGTTGGCGGCGTCCTTGGCGTTGATCTCGTTCTGCGTCGCGCTCGGGAAGGCGCAGTCGGCCTTGTGGTCCCACAGCGGGTTGAAGTCCCTCGCCTTGTCCACCGGGCGTGTAGACGGCGCTCTTGAACTTGTCGGCGTACTCGCTGATGCGGCCGCGCTTGACGTTCTTGAGCTCCAGGAGGAAGGCGAGCTTGTCGCGATCGATGCCGGCCTCGTCGTAGATGTAGCCGCCCGAGTCGGAGCAGGTGACGGGCTTGCCGCCGAGGTCGAGGATCTTCTCGATCGTGTACTGGGCCACGTTGCCGGAGCCGCTGACGAGGCAGGTCTTGCCCTCGAGGGTCTCGCCGCGCGTGGTGAGCATCTCGGCGGCGAAGTAGACGGCGCCGTAGCCGGTCGCCTCGGGACGGATCAGCGAGCCGCCCCAGTTGAGGCCCTTGCCGGTGAGCACGCCGACGAACTCGTTGCGCACGCGCTTGTACTGGCCGAACATGAAGCCGATCTCGCGGCCGCCCACGCCGATGTCGCCGGCGGGCACGTCGGTGAACTGGCCGATGTGGCGGCACAGCTCGGTCATGAACGACTGGCAGAACTTCATGACCTCGAGGTCGCTCTTGCCCTTGGGATCGAAGTCCGAGCCGCCCTTGCCGCCGCCCATGGGCAGCGTGGTGAGCGAGTTCTTGAAGACCTGCTCGAAGGCGAGGAACTTGAGGAGGCCGAGGTAGACGGTCGGATGGAAGCGCAGGCCGCCCTTGTAGGGGCCGATGGCGCTGTTCATCTCGATGCGGAAGCCGCGGTTGATCTGGACCTCGCCCTTGTCGTCGACCCAGGGCACGCGGAACATGATCACGCGCTCGGGCTCGGAGATGCGCTCGAGGATCTTGTGCTCGCGGTACTGGGGGTTCTTGGCGATCACGACCTCGAGGGACTCAGCGACCTCCATCGCGGCCTGGTGGAACTCCGGCTCGTCGGGATTCTTGGCCTTCAGCTTGGCCATATATTCGTCGACGAATGCGCTCATGTAGTGCCCTCCACGTAGGCATGATGGATGATGGTGACGCGCCCTGGCTGCGCTCACGCCTCGCGAGAACGGATAGTCAAGGGGCGCAAGGCGCCCGGAGCATACGCCCTCCCCGAGCACGCGTCAGTCTCCATCCGGGCCAAACTTCAGCCGCGGGGCTGGGCCACTTGGTACACTGTGGCGAAGCGGTCGGCCGCGCGGCCGGGCCAGTCGACTGCCGCGTCGGCCGCGCGTAGCGGGCAACCGCTTCCGAACCCGCCACTCCCAGCCTCCGTCTCTTGTACATTACGTCCAAGATGGGGCCCTCCGATTGGTCTCCCTTTTGACTTCATTGACTAAGAGGAGGCGCCCTCCTATAGTGAGACGCGAGGGCGTCAGGACCCCCCGGACCCTTCCGCCCCGCCGCACCGACTCAACGCGTGAGCGCTCCCCGTATCTGCGCGCGCCCGCGCCCGGAAGGCCAGCACAGCGCCCACACCCGAGGGCGCCAGGAAGGAGTGCACCGTATGGCTCTCAAGACGCCCGAGGAGTTCGTCCAGAGCCTCGCCGACCTGGATCTGCAGATCTACCTGTTCGGCGAGAAGGTCGACGACTACGTCAACCATCCGATCATCCGGCCGAGCATCAACTGCATCGCCATGACCTACGAGCTGGCGGCCCAGCCGGAGTACGAGGACCTCATGCTGGCAACGAGCCACCTCACCGGCAAGCGCGTCAATCGGTTCACCAACATCCACCAGTCCACCGATGACCTCGCCAAGAAGGTCAAGATGCAGCGCCTGCTCGGCCAGAAGACCGGCTCCTGCTTCCAGCGCTGCGTCGGCATGGACGCCATCAACGCCCTGTACTCCGTCACCTACGAGATCGACCAGTCCGAGGGCACCGACTATCACGAGCGCTTCAAGGAGTACGTGCACGTACCTCCAGGAGGAGGACCTCGTCGCCGACGGCGCCATGACGGATCCCAAGGGCGACCGCAGCCTGCCGCCGCACCAGCAGCCCGACCCCGACATGTACCTGCACGTCGTCGAGAAACGCGACGACGGCATCGTCGTCCGCGGCGCCAAGGCGCATCAGACCGGCGCCTGCAACTCGCACGAGATCATCGTCATGCCGACGGTCGCGATGCGCGAGGGCGACGAGGACTACGCGGTCAGCTTCAGCTGCCCCGCCAACGCCGAGGGCGTCTACTACATCTACGGTCGCCAGAGCTGCGACACGCGCAAGCTCGAGGACAACGTGCTCGATGTCGGCAACGCGCAGTTCGGCGGACAAGAGGCCCTGATGGTCTTCGACGACGTGTTCGTGCCCTGGGAGCACGTGTACATGTGCGGCGAGATCGCGTTCTCCGGCGCGCTCGTCGAGCGCTTCGCCGGCTTCCACCGCCAGAGCTACGGCGGCTGCAAGGTCGGTGTGGGCGACGTGCTCATCGGCGCGGCCGCCACCGCTGCCGACATGAACGGCGCCGCCAAGGCCAGCCACATCAAGGACAAGCTCATCGAGATGACGCACCTCAACGAGACGCTCTTCTCGTGCGGGCTGGCCTGCTCCTACGAGGGCGTCCAGATGCCGTCCGGCAACTATCAGATCGACATGCTGCTCGCCAACGTCTGCAAGCAGAACGTCACTCGCTTCCCCTACGAGATCGCCCGCCTCGCCGAGGACATCGCCGGCGGGCTCATGGTCACCATGCCGTCGGCGCAGGACCTGGCCGACGAGAAGATCGGCCCCATCGTCGAGAAGTTCCTCGTCGGCCAGGGCGACACGCCGACCATCGATCGTATGCGCATCCTGCGCCTCATCGAGAACCTCACTCTGGGCACAGCGGCCGTGGGCTATCGCACGGAGAGCATGCACGGCGCGGGGTCGCCGCAGGCGCAGCGCATCATGATCGCTCGCCAGTCCAACATCAACCACAAGAAGGAGCTGGCCAAGGCGCTCGCCGGTGTGGGCAAGCCGTGGGACAAGGCCAACGTCAAGAAGCCGACCGCGGTCGCCGTCGACTGATGGCACGGAAGAGCTGGTGAGCTGCGCTGCCGCCGGCGCCGAAGGGCTTTGCGGCGGACGATCTGACGATGGCGGACGAACTGACGATGACAGACGAAGACAAGCCGGAGGCGCGCGTGAAGGTCGTGTACTGCGGGGGCTGCAACCCGCACATCGACCGTGCCGCCGTCGCCGCCGGCCTGCCTCTCGATGACCCGGAGGTACGCCCCGGGACGACCGTGCACCTCAGCGGGTGCCCCCGGGCTTGCGCCTCAGGGCACCGGCTCGTCGCAGAGGGCGGCGAGCAGACCGGAGCGGGCGCGGAGGGCGCGCCCGCCGGGCTCATCGGACCACACATCGTCGTGGTGGCCGGCGAGCTCGTCGACGGCGTGCCCACGCCGTCTCACGAGCTCGCCCCCACCGTGACGCGCAAGCTCAAGGAGTGAGGGGATGGACTGGAAGACCGACTACGCCGGCAAGCGCACCACGGCCGCCAAGGCGCTGGAGTGC
This sequence comes from uncultured Thermoleophilia bacterium, assembly GCA_963798285.1. Lineage (GTDB taxonomy): Bacteria > Actinomycetota > Thermoleophilia > UBA2241 > UBA2241 > CAIXSE01. The sequence goes on from CAWCSR010000003.1 coordinate 576,652, forward strand.
GTGCAAGTCCGGCGACCGCGTGGTGTTCGCCCACGCCTGCGGCGAGCCGCTCGACCTGGTCGACGCGCTCGTGGCCCGAGCGGGCGAACTCGAGCGCGTCGAGATCAACCACATGGTCGCCATGGGCAAGGGCGAGTACTGCCGGCCCGAGTACGCCGACGCCTTCTACCACAAGTCCCTGTTCGTCGGCGCCTCGTCACGCGCGAGGCGGTCAAGGACGGCCGCGGCGACTACGTGCCGGTCTTCTTCCAGCGAGATCCCGAGGCTCTTCTGCGAAGGCTACCTGCCGCCCGACGTGGTGCTCATCCAGGTCTCGCCGCCGGACAAGCACGGCTTCTGCTCGTTCGGCATCTCCGTCGACTACACCAAGCCGGCGGCCCAGGTCGCGAAGACCGTCGTCGCCCAGGTGAACCCGAAGATGCCGCGCACGCACGGCGACTCGTTCATCCACGTCTCGGAGATCGACTGCGTTCGTCGAGAGCGAGCAGGACATCATCGAGCTGCAGCCGCCCGCCGATCGGCCCCATCGAGGAGGCCATCGGCCGCCACATCGCCGGCCTCGTCGAGGACGGCTCCTGCCTGCAGCTCGGCATCGGCGGCATCCCCGACGCCGTCCTCATGTTCCTGCACGAGAAGAACGACCTCGGCATCCACACCGAGATGTTCAGCGAGGGCGTCGTCGACCTCTACAACGAGGGCGTCATCACCAACGCCCACAAGGCGTTCAACCCCGGCAAGACTGGTGGCCACGTTCCTCATGGGCACGCGTCGCCTGTACGACTTCGTCGACGACAACCCCGTCGTCAACATGCTGCCGGTCAACATCATCAACGACCCCTACGTGATCGGCCAGAACGACCGCGTCGTGGCCATCAACTCGGCCATCCAGGTCGACCTGATGGGCCAGGTCGTGGCCGACTCCATGGGCGCCGCCCAGTTCACCGGCATCGGCGGCCAGGTCGACTTCGTCCGCGGCGCCGCGCGCAGCCGCGACGGCAAGGCGATCATCGCCCTGCCGTCCACGGCCAAGAAGGGCGCCGTCAGCCGCATCGTCGCGGCCCTCGCGCCCGGCACCGCGGTGACCACCATGCGCGCCGACGTCGACTACATCGTCACCGAGCACGGCGTCGCGCACCTGCGCGGCCTCGGGCTGCGCGAGCGCGCCGAGGCGCTCATCGAGATCGCCGATCCGGCGTTCCGCGACCAGATCCGGGAGGAGGCGGCCGAGGTCTACGGGGTCGGCCGCCTGCCCCGCCACCCGCTCACCAAGGAGAGCTGAAAGCCATGGAGCACGTCCACAACGAACCCGAACCGCGCGTCCTCTCGTCGGCGAACGGCCAGCCGGCCGAGCTGCGCCGCGTCGAGCGCAAGATGCGCATCCACCGCCAGCCCAAGACTCTCATCACCGGCGTCGGCGCCGTCGACCAGCTGGGCGTCGAGGCCAAGAAGCTCAACGGCAGCAAGGTGCTCGTGATCACCGACCAGGGCGTCAGCGAGCTGCGGCATGTGCATCGACGTCGAGCGCCCGCTGCGCGAGGCCGGCCTCGAGGTCGACTTCTACGACAAGGCCGTGCCCGAGCCTCCCATGAGCACCATCCAGGAGATCGTGCGCATCGTCGAGAAGGGCGGCTACGACCTCATCGTCGGCTTCGGCGGCGGCTCGCCGATCGACGTCGCCAAGGCCGCGGCGGTGCTGCCGCACACCGGCGACACCGTCGTACGACTACGTCGGCATCGACCAGGTCAAGAAGAAGGGCCTGCCGATCATCGCCATCCCGACCACGGCCGGCACCGGCTCCGAGTGCACCGCGATCGCCATCTTCGCCAACGAGAAGCTCAACGTGAAGCAGGGCCTCGTGAGCCCGTTCCTGATGCCGAACGTCGCGCTCATCGACCCCGTGCTCACGATCAGCTGCCCGCCCAACGTCACCGCCGCCTCCGGCATGGACGCGCTCATCCACAACATCGAGGCCTACATCTCGGTGAACGCCACCATGCACACCGACTCGCTGGCCTACGAGGGCATCAAGCTCATCAGCCAGAGCATCCGCACCGCCGTGTTCGACGGCACCAACATGTGGGCTCGCGACAACATGGCCATGGGCTCCATGATGGGCGGCATCGCCTTCGGCAACGCCGGCGTCGGCGCCGTGCACGCGCTGTCGTACCCCATCGGCGGCATGTTCCACGTGCCGCACGGCGTCGCCAACACGATGGTCCTGCCGTGGGCCATGGACTTCAACAAGCTCGCCTGCCTGCGCTGGTTCGCGCCAGGTCGGCGAGGCCATGGGCGAGAACATGGCCGGCCTCTCCGACCGCGAAGCGGCCGACAAGACCGTCGCAGGCGCTGCGCCTGCTCGCCGTCGACCTGAACGTGCCGCAGTACCTCAGCGACGTCGGGATCCCCGAGTCGGCCATCCCGGACCTGGTCGAGGGCGCCCTCACGCAGGCCCGCCTGTGGAACAACAACCCGCGCAAGTTCACCGCCGAGGACATGGCGCAGGTCTACAGGAACATGGCCGTGCGCCCGGGCGCGACGGTCGAGGCCGAGGAGCCCGTGGTCGTCTGACCGCACGGCTGAGGCCGCGCCGGCCGTCGTCGGGGGGCGGCGGCCGGTGCATCGGGGCGGGCGTGGCGAAAGAGCGCCGCGCCCGCCCTTTCGCGTACCATGGGCCTCACGCAGCGCCCACGACCGCCCACGGAGGACCCACATGTACGACTGGCGCGCAGACTGGCAGGACCGCTTCGGCCGCACCGAACCCAAGATCGTGTGCGTCGGCCTCAACTACACCGACCACGCCGCCGAGCAGGGCGCCGAGCTGCCGGCGAACCCGATGCTCTTCGCCAAGTTCGCCAACGCCCTTTGCGGCGACGGCGCGGACATCGTCATCTCCGCCGGCATCGGGCACGTGGACGCCGAGGCCGAGCTCGCAGTCGTCATCGGCCGGGAGGCGCACGACGTCCCGGCCGACGACGCCCTGGACGTCGTCCACGGTTATCTCTGCGGCAACGACGTGAGCGCCCGCGACCTGCAGTTCGGCGACCGTCAGTGGTTCCGCGGCAAGAGCCAGGACACCTTCTGCCCCGTCGGCCCCGGCATCGTGCCGGCGAGCGAACTGGGCGACGCCGGCGACCTGCGCGTGGTCCAGCGGCTGAACGGCGAGACGCTGCAGGACTCACGCACGAGCAACCTCATCTTCGACGTCCGCACGCTCGTGGCGTTCATCTCGCACGCCCTCACCCTGCTGCCCGGGGACCTCATCATGACGGGCACACCGGAGGGTGTGGGCGTGTTCCGCGAGCCCAGGCTCTCGATGAAGCACGGAGACGTGGTCGAGGTGGAGGTGGAGGGCATCGGCATCCTGCGCAACCGCGTCAGGGATCTGGGCGCCGGCGCCTGAAAGGCTCCCGGCGCGGCGACCGTCAGGCGGACGGCGTAGCGCCGGCGGCCGCAGGCTGCCCGGCCCCGTCCGCCGTGACCCGGCTGCCGTGGGGAACGACCAGGCAGCGCGCCGCCGGGCCGCACGCGGCCAGTGCGGCGCTCGCCGCGTCCTCGACGGTCGCGAACGGCGTCATGCACATGCTCCGCACCACGTCGTCCGGGAACTCGGAGACGAGGTAGACGTCGGCCCTCGCCAGCAGTCCCGGCGACCGCGGCCGCCTTGTGACCGCCGAGGACGAACTCCCGCTGGATGCGGTCGATGAGCACCTGCGGCGTGCCCATCCCGGTCATCCACTCCTCGAACACCTTGTTGCCGAAGCCCTCGCGGCAGCGGGCGACCAGCACGATCACGCCGCCGTCGCGCACCGCCCCGGCCACGTTGTCGAGCGTCTTCTGGGCCTGGTAGAGGTTGATGTCCTTGGGCGCGCCGCCGGGTGAGGCGATCACCACGTCGGCGGCCTCCGGGATGCGCAGGTCGCAGCGCGCGTCGTAGGCGGCGGCGCCTTGCCTGTGCGCCTCGAGGTAGTGGCCGGCCACCGCACGGATGATCCGCTTCTGCTCGTCGAGCAGGACGTTGAAGATGAAGTCGATGCCGATGAGGGCGCCGGCCTCGTCGATGTCCTCGCGCACGGGGTTGCCGGCGATGATGCCGGCCCGGGCGGTGGGCGCGAGCATCATGCTGTGGTTGTCGCGGATGGCGGCGTAGGAACAGAGGCCGGGCACGACCGCCTTGGCGCCGCCGCTGAAGCCGGCGAAGTAGTGGTACTCGATGTTGCCGGTGCAGATGCGCAGGTCGGCCTCGAGGTAGGGCGCGAAGACCTCGAGGCGCGTGCCGCGCGAGGTCGTGCCGACCGGCACGCAGCGGGCGGCGTCCAGGTCGATGAGGTGGACGCCGCTCGCGGCCACCTCCTCCCCGACCAGCCGTCGCTGCTCCTCGGCCGTCTGCGCCCGGTGGCCGCCGAGCGCGAAGAGGATGCTGATGTCCTCCGGCTTCATCGGCGAGAGCTCGTCGAGCAGCGCCGGCAGGAAGCGGTAAGACGGACAGGGCCGTGTGACGTCGCTGACGACGATGACGGCCTTGCGCGCCGACGCGGCGAGCTCCGAGAGCTGCGGCGAGCCGATGGGCTCCGCCAGGGCTCGCCTGATCTCCGCCTGCTCGTCGGCGTCCGTGGGCGGCGCCGGCGGCGCGATCGCCTCGCCCCGCGCGCCGCCCGGCCGGATCACCTCGGCCGCGACGTCGTCCGGCAGCTCGAACTCGAGCGCGCCTTCTCCGTAGGGGATCGAGTACTTCAGGACGCGGGCCTCGTCAGCCGAACCGCGCGGCCGAGTCCTTGAGCGCCTCGATGACCGGCATGGGCTTGCCGCTGAGGAACTGGACCATGGCACCACCGGCCGTGCAGACGTAGTCGAAGCGGCCCGCGAGCCCGAAGCGGTTCATGGCGGTGACGCTGTCGCCGCCGCCGAGGGCGCTGAAGCCCGGGGTGTCAGCCATGGCCTCCCACAGCGCCCGGGTCCCGTACTCCGTCTCCGGCTGCTCGAACACCCCCGCCGGTCCGTTGACGAACACGGTGCCGGCGGCGGCGACGCAGACGCCGTAGTCCGCCGCCGCCGCGTGGCCGAGGTCGACGAGCTGCGCGTCCACGGGCAGATCCGCGACCGCGACCTCCCTGCGCTCCCCGTCCTCCACCCACGCCAGGTCGGCCGGCAGGACGATCTTGTCTCCGTGCTCGGCGAGGATGGCCTTGGACTCCTCTACGAACTGCTCGAGCTGGCTGGCCCTGATGAACTCCATGGACGGCCGGCCGATGTCCACGCCGGAGGCGGCCAGCATGACGTTGGCGACCAGGCCGGCCGTGAGGACCGTGTCGACGACGCCGTCCGCGAGCGCGGCGGCCATCATCGGGAACGCCTCCTGGATCTTGGTGCCGCCGAGGACGAACACGCAGGGCCTGGCCGGCTCCTCGCGCAGACGCGCCAGGTTGGCGTACTCCTTCTCGAACAGCCGGCCCATGGCCGACGGCAGCAGCTGCTCGAAGCCGACCAGCGTCGGCTGCGAGCGGTGCGCGGCGGCGAACGCGTCGCACACGTAGAGGTCGGCGAGCGGCGCCAGCTTGCGCACCACCAGCGTCTTGGCCTGGTCCTCGGGCGAGAGCTCGAGCTTGCGCTCGAAGAGGGTGAGCTCCTCGCCGCAGAAGCGCACGTTGTCGAGCAGCAGGACCTCGCCGTCGGCGAGCCGGCCGACCGCGTCGCGCGCGGCCGGCCCGCAGACGTCGTCGACGAACCCCACGTCGCGGCCGGTGAGCTCGCTCATCACCGCGGCGTGGGGCTCGGTCGACGCGTAGTTGTGGTACTCGAGGTCGCCGCCCTGGTGGGCGAGCAGGACGACCCGCGCGCCGGCCTCCGCGAGCTCGCGTACGGTCGGCGCGCAGCCCTTCGAGCCGTGTGATGTCGCGCAGCCCGCCCGTCTCGCGGTCGAGCGGCGCGTTGATGTCCACGCGGCACAGGACGACCTTGCCGCCCCACTCGAAGTCGTCGAGTGTGTTGATGCCGTACTTCACGAACGTCAGACGGTCGCGGCGACCGGCTCACCCAGGCCGAGGTACCGGTTGGTCAGCCCGACGGCCTCGAGGCGGTCGGTCTGCAGGCTGAGCGCCGCGCGGATCGCGTCCATGGTCTCGGGGATCACGACCGACTCCTGCGGGATGTTGATCGCGAACATGAACTCGCGGCCGCTCTTGGCGATGGTCTCGTCGAAGACGGCGATGTCGTACATGTCGGCGCGCTTGTGGCCGAGGTCGCGCGCGTAGCGGAACAGCGCCGAGTTGCTGTTGAAGCCGTCGGCGATCTTGACGACCCGGATGCGCGGGTGCGCCTCGAAGAGCTCGAGCGCCCGCTCCTTGCTGACGTCGGCCTTGGTCGTGGCGATGACGTTGATGATGTGGCCGTGCGTGGTGGGCACGTGCACGAGCAGGCCGGTGGCCTCGATGTGCGGCATGATCGTCATGAGGTCGAGCGCCTGGTGGTTGGGGACGGGCTCGACCTGGGCCACGTCGACGAGCCCGCGGTGCGTGTCGCCGGGGTCGGCGACGCGGCGCACGATGGTGACGATGACGCGCTCCACGCCGACCTCGCGGTCGAGGCAGTCGACGGCGCGGATGAGGCCGGTCGTGTTGCAGCTCGTCAGCTTGAGGTAGTCCTTGCCGACGCCCTTCTCGTAGTTGGCGTAGCCGTGGAAGAAGACGTCGACGATGTCGTTCTTCTCGCCGCCCTGGAAGACGGCCTTGACGCCCCTCGCCTGGTAGAGCTCCTTGTTCTTGCGGCCGATGCCGCCGGGCGAGGAGTCGAGCACGATGTCGACCTTGCCCAGCAGCTCGTCCATCGTGCCGGTGACCGGGATGCCGCACTCGTCGAAGGCGGCCTTCTGGCCGGCCTCGACCACGTAGAGGTCGTAGGGCATGCCCGACTCGCACAGGGCGCGCGTCGAGAGGGTCGGCGCGACGTCGACGACGCCGACCAGCTCCATGTCCTGCTGCAGCGCGACGCCGTCGGCCAGACGCTGGCCGATGACGCCGTAGCCCACCACACCTACTCTTGGCTTGCCCATGTTCCGCTCCTTACAGAGGTCTTTAGAAACCCAGTTCCTTCTCGACGACGCCGATCGACTCGTCGAGGACGCTGACGACGGTGTCGATCTGCTCCTTGGAGATGATGAACGGCGGCGCGACCGCGTGCACGTGGCCGCCGCCGAGCAGGCGCACGAAGACGCCGCGCTTGAACGCCTCGTCGCGGATCTTGGCGGCGACGCCCTGCGCCGGCGCGAACCACTCGTGCGTGTCCTTGTCCTTGACGTACTCGATGCCGGCCACCAGCCCGACGCCGCGCACGTCGCCGACGATGGGGTGCGCGAGCAGCGTCGCGAGGCCGTCCTGCAGGTACGGGCCGAGCTCGGCGCAGCGCTCCACGAGCTTCTCGCGCTCGACGATCTCGAGGTTGGCGACGCCGGCGGCGCAGCAGAGCGGGTGGCCCATGTAGGTGGCGCCGCTCATGAACGCCTCGCCGGGCCCGCCGAGGAACGCGTCGAAGACGTGGTCCTTGGCGCCCACGGCGCCGAGCGGCAGGTAGCCCGACGACATACCCTTGGCCAGGGTGATGAGGTCGGGGTCGGAGCCGAACTGCTCGAAGCCGAACCAGGTGCCGGTGCGGCCGAAGCCGGTGATGACCTCGTCGTTGATGACGAGCACGTCGTTGGCCTTGCAGATCTCGCTGACCATGGGCCAGTACTCGGGCGGCGGCGGGATCACGCCGCCGGTGCCGATCATCGTCTCGCCGAGCATGGTGCCGACGTTCTCGGCGCCGTAGAAGGCGATCTCCCGCTCGACCTGCGTGGCGCACTCCATCCGGCAGTCTTCGCCGTAGGTCTTGTGCCATTCGCACTGATAGCAGTAGGGCGCGCCGAGCTTGATGAACCCGGGCAGCAGCGGCTCGAACTTGGCGCGGTTCACGGTGAGGCCCTGGGCGCTGACGCTGGTCATGGTCGTGCCGTGGTACGAACGGTCGCGGAACATGACCATGTACTTGGTGCCCTTGCCCTTGTTGCGCCAGTACTGCCGCGCCATCTTGACGGCGGTCTCGACGGACTCGCCGCCGCCCAGCGTGAGGAACACGTGATTGAGGTCGCCGGGCATGTGCTCCGCCACCTTGGCGGCGAGCTTGAGGGCCGGCTCGTTGGCGATCTGGAAGATGTGGTAGATCGCCAGCTTCTGCATCTGCGCGTTGATGGCGTCGTAGATCTCCTGCCGGCCGTGGCCGACGTTGACCGTCCAGAGGCTGGCGAACGCGTCGATGTACTCGTTGCCGTCGGAGTCCCAGACGAGCGCGCCTTCGGCGCGCTCCATGACGATCGGCTTGAGGCCCTGCATCTGCGTGAACGGCGGCCAGAGGTGCTGCTGGAGAAACTCGTCCTTCACCCCTGCGCCCGGCTGTCCCTGCTGTCCCATGAGTCCTGCCTTTCGCTGGTATCCACCCAGGTGGAAACTAGGTGGTCACCGCTCGGATGTCAACTACTGACGGCGACGCCGCAGACGTCCGCGAGCGCGGTCAGCTGGGCGTCGGTGAGCGCCGGCTGCCAGTCGGCTCTGGCCGCGAGCAGCGCGGCCGCCCGCTCGCGGGCGGTCGCGACCTCGTCGCGGCCCTCGGCCTTCCACGCGTCGTAGCTGGCGCGCGTCGAGATCGCCGGCGAGAAGTGCTCGCCGGCGCGGATGCGACGCCGCGTCTCCTTCTCGCCCAGGAAGTGCCCGCCGATGCCGACGCGCTCCACCAGGTCGCCGAGGATCTCCTCGTGCGAGATGGTCACCTCGCCGAGAAGGCGACGGATCATCCCGGCGATCTCGCAGTCGATCACGATCTGAGGCAGGAACAGCGTGTTGGCGGAATCGATGATGCCGACTCCGCCGCTGAGGACGTCGGCGCCGGCGGCGCAGGACGTGAGTCCCTTCAGCGCCTTCTCGTACCCGGCCTGGATGCCGGCGTGCTTGGCGTCGGTGGCCAGGCCGGGCACGATCACCGGCACGCCCAGCTCGTGCCCCACCTCGATGCAGGCCGCCGCCATCAGACCGGCCTCCGGCGAGCCGTAGGACACGCCGGCGGACCGCATGTCCATCGTGGAGCCCGAGGCGCCGAAGAGCAGCCTCGCACCCGGCGTCACCGTCTGCATGAAGGTCGCGACGCCGAGGAATTCGGCGACCGCCAGTGTGACCGTGGCGGCCACGGTGACCGGCGCCGTCGCGCCCGCCATCGGCACGGTGTAGACCTCGACCGGCACGCCGGCCGCCGCGAGCTCGGCGTGGAAGTCGAGCAGCGGCCCGTCGGCCTGCAGCGGCGACGCCGCGGTGAGCAGCGTGCTGAACCGCGGCCGCTCGCGGAACGCGTCCAGCCCCCCGGCGACGATCCCGGCGATGCGCAGCAGGGGCTCGACCTGCGAGGGGCAGTCCACGAAGGTGACGTGCTTGTCCGACTCGGTGAGCACGGTGAAGTAGCCCGCGAGCTCGCGCTCCTCGAGGGGAACGTCGTTGGCGGTGACGGTGGTCCAGATGACGTCGACCTCGGGGGACGCGTCGAGGAGCGCCGTGGCCCGGCGCAGGTCCTCGAGCGTGGACGGGCGGCGCTCCAGGGTTTCGTCGTCGAGGACGAAGGCGGCACACCCCGACGAGCAGAAGCGAGACGGCTCACCCTCGGCGAGGCGCACATCGAGCTCCGGAATCGCGCCGGCCATGACGAACTCGCGCGGACAGCGGGCGGCAGCCGCGCGCACCATCTCGGGCGGGAACCTGACCACCCCGGATCCGGCATCGACCTCCGCGCCCGCGGCCGCCAGCGCGTCCAGCGAGCGGGACCCGCTCATGCGCATGCCGACGCGATGAAGCAGTTCGAGCGCCTCGTCGATGATGAGCGCCCTCTCGGACGCGCTCAGCCAGACCGTGCGTGCACGCATGCCATCCTCCAGTCGTGTGTCACGGGCACCGCCGCAGACCGGCTGCGCGCCCGCCGTTCCGGTGATGCTCCTGCGAGACCGGAGCGAGGGACGGGGCGCCCGGGCCGGGACCCGGGCGCCCCGTCACAGCCACGTGCGCTCAGACGGTCGGAGTGTCCGAGAGCAGCTTCTTGGTGTAGTCGGCCTGCGGGTCGTCGAGGACGGCATCCACGAGGCCGTACTCGACGATGCGCCCGTCGTTCATCACCGCGACCTCCTGGGAGATGCTGCGCACCAGGGCGAGGTTGTGGGTCACGAACAGCATCGACAGGCCCATGTCGCGCTGCAGGCCGGCGAGCAGCTCGATGATCGCCGCCTGCACGGAGACGTCGAGCCACGAGGTCACCTCGTCACAGATCAGCACTGTCGGCTCGGCGGCAAGGCTGCGCGCGATGGCCAGACGCTGGCGCTCGCCGCCGGACAGCTGGTCCGGGTAGCGGCTCAGCAGGGACGAGTCGAGAGCCACCTGCTCGAGCGCCCTCACCATCCGGTCCTCCATCTCGTCGCGCGACAGGTCGAAGAAGACCTTGAGCGGCTGCGAGAGGATCTGGGCGATCGTCTTGCGCGGGTTGAGCGAGCTGTACGGGCTCTGGAAGATGTACTGGATCGCCTGCCGGGTCGAGCGCGGCCGGCCGCGCGCCTCGCGCGCGAGCGGCTTGCCCATGAAATCGATGTCGCCGACGATCTTGAACGGATGCAGGCCTGCGATGCAGCGCGCCAAGGTCGTCTTGCCCGACCCCGACTCCCCCACGAGCGCCAGGCAGCGACGCTCGCTGAGGCTTGCATCGATGCCGTGCAGCGTCTCCTTGCTCTGGTAGTACGCCGTCACGTCGCGCACGCTGATGACCTGCTTCTCCTGCGCCTGCGGAGCCGAGAGCGACTTGTCGCGCAGCTTGATGTCGAGCCCGGCCGCCTGCGCGCCGACCTCCTCGAAGCGCCAGCAGCGCACGCGATGCCCGGGGCTCACGTCCTCGACCGGCGGGAACTCCTCGCTGCACTTGTCGACCGCCCAGTCGCAGCGCGGCGTGAACGCACAGCCCGAGGGTCGCTGTCCCGGACGAGGAGCCCATCCGGGGATGCCGCGCAGGGCGCGCTCCCCGGTGATGTCGGGGATGGAGGCGAGCAGTTTGCGCGTGTACGGGTGGTGGCCCTGGTCGAACAGTTCGTCGCGCGTACCGGTCTCGACCACCCTCCCGGCGTACATGACGGCGATGCGGTCGGCCAGGTTGGCCACGACGGCCAGATCGTGCGTGATGTAGAGCGCCGCGACTCCGTAGGACCTGGTGAGGTCGCGGACCGTGTCCAGCACGTGCGCCTGCGTGGTCACGTCCAGAGCCGTGGTGGGCTCGTCGAGCACGATGACCTTGGGCCGGTTGGCGAACGCCATGGCGATGGCGACGCGCTGCTGCTGGCCACCTGAGAGCTGATGGGGGTAGCGCCGCAGGAACGCCCTGTCCGACGGCAGCAACACCTCCTCCATCATCTGGGTCAGGCGGGCCTCACGGTCCGCCTGCGACGATCCGAAGTGGTGCACCTCAAGGATCTCCAGGAGCTGCGTCCCGATGCGCAGCGCCGGGTTGAGCGCCGCAGATGAGTCCTGGGGGACGTAGCTGATGGCCCCGCCGCGGATGCCGCGCAGGGTGGCGGCATCCATCGCCAGGATGTCCTGTCCCTCGATCTCGATGCGTCCGCCGGCGATCTTCGCGCCGCGCCGCTGGTAGTCGAGCAGGCTGGTGCCGACGGTCGTCTTGCCGGAGGCGGACTCACCGACAAGACCGAGCACCTCGCCGCGATGGATCACCATCGAGACGTCGTCGTCGATGTCTACTCCCGAAGGGTCGAGGACGATGCGCAGTCCCTCGACGTCGAGGACGGTCACGAGCTCCGGGGTCGAAGCGGTTCCCTGGGCGATCGTCGTCTCCATCACCCCACCCCCGTGTCGCGTTCGATGCCGATCAGCGCGCGCCCAAGGCCGTCCGCGATGAGGTTCGTGCCGATGGTCAGGACGCCGATGAGGAGGACGGGCACGACCACCGGCCACGGCTGGATGATGACGCCGATCTGGTTCTCGTTGATCATGAGACCCCAGTCGGCCGCCGGCGGCTGCATGCCGAAGCCGAGGTACGACAGCGCGGCGATGAGCCCGATCGAGTACGTGAGCCGCAGGCCGAACTCCACCAGTAGTGGGCTGGTGATGCTCGGCAGGATCTCGTTGAAGAGGATCTTGTAGCGCGCGATGCCGAAGGCCTCTGCTGCGCGCACGAAGTCACGCTGGGACACCTCGAGCGTCGCGGCGCGAGCCACCCGCGCGATGCGTGGCGCGTGACCGATGCCGACGATGAGCACGATGAGCCAGAGGCGCGGCCCGAGAATCGAGACGAAGAGCAGCGCCAGCACGATCTGCGGGAAAGCGAGGACGACATCGAGGAGACGCATGATGGTCTCGTCGATCCAGCGCCGCGCGTAACCGGTGATGAGGCCCAGCGTTACTCCGAGCACCAGGCCGATCGTGGTGGCGGCCAGGGCGAGCAGGATGACGGTGCGACCACCGTAGAGCACGCGAGTGAGCACGTCGCGCCCAAGGTAGTCACTGCCCAGCCACATCTTCGGGATAGCCGTCGGGGAGAACGGCGCAGCGACGAACTGCGTCGGCGAATACGGGGCGACCAACGGACCGACGACGGCGATCAGGATGATGACGCCGAAGATGGCGACTCCTACCTTGGTGCGCCGCATACGCCACGCTTCGCGCAGCATCATCAGCCACTCGGAGTGACGGCGGTCGGCGTGGACGACCGGCGGCTCGACGAGTTCGGAGTCGTTGACGCTGATCTCTGGAGTACTCATCGCAGGCCCGTCCTCAGTCGCGGACTGACAAGGATCGTGAGGATGTCGGCTGTGAGATTGGCGAGCACGTACACCGCGGCGATGATCAGGGTGATCGCCTGCACCATCGGCATGTCGCGGTTGCCGACAGAGTCGATCAGCAGCGAGCCGATGCCGTTGAAGTTGAACACGTACTCTACGACGACGACGCCGCCGGCCAGCCACGCGAGGTTGAGCGCCGTGACCTGGAGCGCCGGCGCCAGCGCGTTGGGCAGCGCGTGTCGGTTGAGCACCAGCCGCTCGGGCAGACCTTTGAGGCGCGCCATCATCACGTACTCGCTCTCCAGCACCTCGATGGTGCTGGCGCGCAAGATGCGGGTGATGTATGGCGCCACCGCCAGCGTCAGCGTGAGCGCCGGCAAGATGAACTTCTCGAGCTGCTGCGAGATCGGCACGGTCGGGTCGATCTGCGACGACGACGGCAGGACCTTGAACACCTGGGTCGCGAACAGGATGAGCAGGATGATGCCGATCACGAACTCCGGCAGGGCCGCCAGCGACAGGCTGCCGATGGTGACCCCGACGTCGAACTTGGTATCTCGTCGTAACGCCGTCAGGGAGCCGAGGAACAGTGAGATCGGCACGCTGAGCAGAGCGGCGATGAACACCAGGATGAAGGTGTTGGCGACGCGACGGGCGAGCAGCTGGGTGACCGGCGCCTCCGACGCGAGCGAGTTGCCGAGGTTGCCGGTCACGACGCCGCCCAGCCAGCTGCCGTACTGCTGCAGGAGCGGCTTGTCGAGTCCGAGCTGTTGCCTGAGCGCCTCGTACCGGGCCTTGTCTGCCGCCTCTCTGCCGAGGATCGCGCGTGCGGCGTCGCCCGGCAATGCCTGCGTCGCGGCGAAGACGACCAGCGACACCAGGAACAGCGTCAGCACGCCGAGGCCGATCCGGATGAGGATCAGCTTCAGAAGCGGGGGCATGAGCGGCGTCTCCCTCTTGCGGTTCTACGGTCATGATGGCTGCCTCTCGCGCTGGAACTGACAGAGGAAGCTGCGGTCACGCGGCCGCAAGAACGGCGTCAAGATCGAGGCGGAGCGACCGGCGGCCGTCGCCAAGAGCGGGCCGCGGGTGCGGGCACATGCCCCGCACCCGCGGCCGCGGTGATGCTCTCGATCAGCTGACGAAGTAGACGTCCTTGAAGTACATGCGGCCGACCGGCCCGCCAAGCTTGTCCAGCTTGTAGCCGGTGGTCTTCTTCGAGTAGGCGTCGACCTGATTGCGCCACGCCCAGATGATGTAGCCACCCGTGTCGTACTCGATCTTCTGGGCCTGGCCGATGAGATCGGCGCGCGCCGTCTTGTCGACTGTGGTGAAGGCCTGCTTGACGAGCGACAGCCACTGGGCGTCCTTCCAGTGGGTCTCGTTGTACGGTGCGTTCGGCATCGTGCCCTGGCCGGCCTGGCTGAGGTACCCACGCGTGGCCCAGAAGTCCTGGGCGAACGGCCAGGACAGGTAGTCCTTGCCGTAGAAGACGCTGGAGTCGGTCTTGTTGATGTTGACCGTGACGCCGGCGGCCTTGGCCTGCTCGGCGAACACCTGTGCCGCTGCGACCTCGTCGGCACCCAGCGCCCCCTCGGAGGTGGTGAGCTGTACGGTGAGGTTGTTGTCGTAGCCGGCCTGCTTGAGCAGGGACTTGGCCTGCGCGATGTCCTGCGTGCGCTGCGGCAGCTGCGGCGTGCCGGCATCGTACCGGGCGTACATGTCGTTGGCCAGGGCGCCCAGGCCGCTGTAGGCCTGCTCGATCATCTGCTGGCGGTCGACGATGAGCCGGAACGCCTGACGCACGCGCACGTCGCTGTACGGCTTGACGTCGATGCGCATGGTGAAGGGACGCCACGCGCCGGTCTCGGCGTTGAGGAGCCCGAGGCCACTCGTGGCCTCGATGACCTTGGCCTGGCTCTTCGGCAGCTGGGACAACGCCTGGATCTGGCCGCTGTTCAGCGCATTGATGCGCGCCGTGTCGTCGGCGAACTCGATCATGGTGAGGGTATCGACGTACGGTGCCCCGCCCCAGTAGTCGGTGAACGCCGCCCACTTGAACTGCTGGCCGGGCTGCATGTTGGTCATCTTGAACGCACCGGTGCCGACGGGGTTCTTGGGATCGAAGCCGACCGGCACGATCTTGCAGCTGCGTTCGGCGAGGGCCTCATCGAGGATGACGTTCGGCGATGAGAGGTGGAATTCCACGGTCTGATTGTCAACCTTCTTGGTGCCGCCTACGACGACGCCGGAGAGGCTGGCCGCGCCGACGCCGGGGCTCTTCGGGTTGACGATGCGGTCCATCGTGTACACGACGTCGTCGGCCGTGAGCGGCTTGCCGTCGTGCCATGTCACACCGCTACGCAGCTTGACCTGCCACACGGAGCCGTCGGCGTTGGGCTCGATACTCTCCGCCAGCAGGTTCTCGAGCTTCATGTCGAAGCTCCAGTTCGTGAGACCCTCGTACGTGATGTACTGGATGGCGATGTCGGGCTCGTACCCGCCGGCGTTGGGATCGGCCGTATCCTTGGCCGAGCCGCCGACGATGCCGACCACAAGGTCGCCGCCCTTGTTGGGCGTGCCCGCCGCGGCTGCCGAACTGGACGCACCCGTGGTCGTGCCGCTGCTGCCGCAAGCCGCGGCGATCGGCCCGATGGCGGCCGCCGCGCCCATGGCAGCAGCACCCTTGATCAGGCTGCGTCGCGAGATCCGTTTGCCGTTGACGAACTCCCCCAGCCCGTCGAGGTTGAAGCCTGAAGAACTCTTCTGGTCAGTCACGATGCCCTTCCCCCGTTTCTGCTCGTTACCTGAAGGTCCTGGTTGGTTTCTGGCCACTGCCGCCCTCGGGCGAGGACGGCAGGCGATGGCGCCACGTGTCCACAAAGACTCATCCGATGGTGTGCGATAGCCGCTCCCCCTTGGCCGTTCAGACGGCTTCTCTCCCGGGTCTGCGTTCTACCCACCCGGGTGGTTTGACAGAGCCACTATGGTCAACCGAGCGGCTTCCTGTCAAGACTCCGTGCGAGCCACAAGCTAACACCCCGGCTCCCGGGTGGCAACCCGTCTCTGCGGAATCCTAGCCGAATACGACCGATTGGGAGCGGTTCATTGAACGACTATGGCAGATTCGCTATACTTCATGCTCATGATGAGCGAATCTGATAGCCATCCCGAAAGTCAGGCCCTGGTTCGTCAAGGGTCGCTGCCCCACGGCACGATCGAACTTGACGACGTCGACCGGCACATCATGAAGCTGCTGCGCCACGACGGACGACTCAGTTACGCGCACATCGCGCGCACTGTCAACCTGTCCGAGCCCACCGTGCGCAAGCGCATCGACCGACTCGTGCACGCCGGAGCGATCATCAACGCGGCGCGCATCAACCCGGCGCCCATCGGGTTTCCCATCGACGCCATGATCGGCATCAAGGTGGTCCGCGGCCGTGTGCGCGAAGTCGGCCGCAGGCTGGCTGAGATGGAGAACGTCGCCTACGTCGCCTACGTCGCCGGCAGCTTCGACATCATCGTCGAGGCCTTTCTCCCTCATACGGAGGGGCTGTTCAAGTTCCTGAACGAGGACCTGGACGGCATCGAGGGCATCGCCAGCACCGAGACCTGGAACGTGCTCCGCACCGAGAAGTCCTTCTACAACTGGGAGGGCGAGGATGTCAGCCTCCAGATCTCGAGGAGTGGCGATGCAGATGGCGATGGCGAGCTCCCCGGATCCTCGTGAGCTCGCGATGCTGAGGTCGCGGGCGTAGCGAGCCGACGCTCGCCGCGCCATGAGGCGCAGGCGAGGTAGCCTCGCGTGAGTGCAAGCGCCGGCCGGCAGGGGTCGCCTCCGGTCACGACGAAAGCGCGCGAACGGCCGCCGGGCGCGCGCGGAAGGGTGCCGACATGGATGGAGCGACGTGCGCGAGCTGCCCGTGGTGGTCCCGGTTCCCGGAGCGGGTCGAGTTCCGCATGGATGAGAACGGCGTCCAGCAGGAGATCCGTACCCCGAACGACAGGGGCGAGTGCCGCAAGTACCCGCCGCGGCCGCCGAGCGAGTTCCCGGTCACCGATTCCGACGACTGGTGCGGCAAGCACCCTGAGCGCCGGTCACCGGCCGCCGGCTGACCGTTCCCGGACCGGCGGGGCGCGGACCTCAGACGGCGTGCGGGCCCGGCGCGCCTCCCCCGGCATGGTCGGCCAGCCAGGACTCGCCGCGCTGCTGCGCCGTCGCGCACGCGCCGTAGAGCTCGTCGGTGGCGGCGACCACAGCGTCGCTACCGAGCAGGTCCAGCAGGCCCGTGCGCCGCAACTGCTCCCGCATCTCTTCCCCGACGCCGGCAAGGTAGAGCCGCCCCCCGCCTGAGGCGCACTCGTCCGCGTACTCGCGGATCAGCGCGATCGTGGCGCTGTGAAGGATGCCGCGGCCGCGCAGGCGCAGCACGACGACTGGGCAGTGCGCTCCGCCGACGGCCGGCAGCAAAGCCCTGATCTTGGGCGTCGCTGCGAAGAAGAGGCTGCCGTAGATGTCCAGCACGGTGACCACGTCGCTCGTGAGCTCCGCCGGCGCCGCAGTCTCCCGCAGACGCCCGTCCTCCTCGGACACGATCCGCATGACGCGCACGTCGAGCGACGACAGGTAGACGTGCTTGAGCACGGCGATCGCCGCTCCCGCGAGGACCGCATACTGCAGGGGCACGACGAGGACGAGGCCGAAGGTAGCGAGCATCACGGCAGCCGACGTCCTGTCGGCCCGCCACACGTCCAGCATGGCCCGGGGCCGCAGCGCGCTCGACGCCGCGATGATGAGGATGCCGGCCGTCACGGCGAGCGGCACCAGTTGTACGAGCGGCGCCGCGACGAGGATCACGGCGACGACGAAGACGCCGGCGAACACCGAGGACCAGCGCGTACGGGCCCCGGCGCTGAGGTCGAGGGCCGTGGCCTGGATGGACCCTCCCACGATCCCCCCGGTGAAGAAGCCCGAGAAGAGGTTGGCGACGCCCTGTCCGACGAAGTCGCGGCTGGCGTCGCCGAGCCTTCCGTCGGGGTTGGGGACCGTCCTGCTTATCCCCGCGCCCTGCACGAGGCCGATGATGGTCAGCGAGACTGCGGGTAACAGCAGCGACGGCGCAAGTGCCAGGTGTGGCAGTTGCGGCAACGGCAGGTGTCGCGGGATCGGGGCGATGTCGCCGACGACGGCGACGGATGAAAGGTCGAACAGCACGACCACCAGGGTGAGGGTCACCAGAGCGATCGCCATGGCGAAGAGTCTGGCGCGCGTCCGCCTGAGGATGACGACCATGACCACCGTCGTGATGCCGATGGCGGACGTCGCCGGATCGAGGTCGCCGGCGTGGGCCACCGTGTCCACGGCCTTCGCCACCTTGTTCTCGTACAAGCTCGAGAAGCCGGTGAGTCCCGCCAGTTGCCCGCAGAGGATGGTCACCGAGATCCCCGCCATGAACCCGACCATCACGGCGTTGGAGATGAACCGGACCAGCCCACCGGCGTGGAGCAGGCCGGCCAGCAGCATGATCGCGCCCGTCAGGGCCGCAAGCATGAACATGCCGGGCACCCGTTGCTCGGGCGGCAGGAGCCCGAGGGCGCTGCCGGCGGCGAGGCTGAGGGCTGCCGTCGGCACGATCGACATGCGCTCGGAGCTCGACGTGAGCGCCCCGGAAGGGCAGCCCACCATCACGGCGTAAAGCCCGTGGACCGGCGGGATGCCCGAGAGCATGGTGTACGCCATGGAGTTGCCGATCTGGGCGGCTCCCACCGTGATGCCGGCGAGTATGTCGCGCGGTAGGTCGCGGCGAGAAGGCAGGTCCAGCCGCGTCAGCCTGCGAAGCCGCGGACGCCCGGACGCAAGCGAGCGGCCGCCGGCCGGGATGTCAGGCGCCGGGCGCCGCATGGCCGCCTTGGGCATACGCGCGCTGCAGGACTTCGGCGACTTCGGGCCGCGTGAACCACTCGGGCAACTTGCGGCCCTTGGCGAGATACTCCTCGCGCACCTGGGTGCCCGAGATGGACGAGACGCGCGCGCCGTAGGGGACCTCGTTGAGCCCCACGTAGCGGTCCTCGTCGGTGAGGTAGGCGAGCTCCCGCGCAAGGATGGTCTTGACCCCGATCTCGTGCGAGTAGTGCTCGGCCATCGCCTGCGCGTCGTAGGGCCCGTAGAACGGTACGCCGTGCGAGTCCGGGCCGGGCCCGGCGTGGTCGCGCCCGACGATGAGGTGCGTCGCGCCGTAGTTGCGCCGGATGATCGCGTGCCACACCGCCTCGCGCGGGCCGGCGAAGCGCATCGCCAGCGGCATCAGCGAGAGCAGCGTGGTCGCGGGATCGTAGTAGTTGCGCACCAGCACCTCGTAGGCCTCGACGCGGAGCGCGCTGCCCACGTCCTGGGGCCGGGTGACACCCACGGCGGGATGGATCAGGAGCGTCCCACCGACCTCCGCGAGGGCGCGCTTGGTCAGCTCTTCGTGGATACGGTGCATGGGGTTGCGCGTCTGGAAGGCGACCACGGTGGAGTTGCCCATGCCGGTGAGGCGCTCGCGCACCTGCGCCGGCGTGAGGCACCTGGGGCCGTGCAGGCGATGGCGCGGCAGGTCGAACACGCGGGGACGGCCGGCCAGATAGTGGCTCGGCCAGCGCTTCGCCTCGATCACCAGAGGGTGGGCGCTGTCCCGGCCTCCGAGGACCGCCCGCATCTCGCGCAGGATGTCTGCCGGGTAGACCTCGTCCACCTCGAGCAGCGCCAGGATGGCGCCCTGCTCGTCCGAAAGAGCGATCTCGCGCGGGTGGCCTCGCACGACCTCTTCGCGGCAGGGCACGGCGAGCGGGATCGGGAAGAGCTCGCCGCCCTCGAGACGCATCTCGTAGAGGACGGACTCGTACTCGTCGCGCGGCATGAACCGGTCGAGAGGAGAGAAGGCGCCGACCGCCAGCATCTCGAGATCGTACTGGGCGCGCAGCGAGAGCGGGACCACGGGGAGGTTCTGCGCCCGCTCGAGCAGTTCGCGCCGCTCGTCGGGATCGTGGACCACCAGGTCGACGAGACGCCCGCCGAACGGCGTGATGAGCGTCGCCCCGACGGCGCCGGACGCACCTGCGTCGGACCGGCCGGCGGGACCGGACGTGTGATCGTCATGGCGGTTCACGGTGGTGCTCCTCGCCCGCGGCGGCGCCTCTGGATCCCCGCGGAGTGCTGGGCCGGGCGGACGTGGTCAGGAGCCGTCCGGAGAGGGCGCGCGGCACGCGCGCCCTCTCCGGGGCCCCGAGTCCGTCACGGGCGAAGCCGCTCCGCGTACATCTTCTCGTAAAGAGGCAGGCACTTGTCGTACATCTCCCTGAGCTCCGGCACGTCGTCGACCGTGTACCCGAAGTCCTCCATGTCCTTCTGGAAGCCGGTGCTGTCGCCGGCGTCCAGGTGCCACATCTCCCAGTCCTTCCACTCCTGCTTGAACTCGGGCTGCCAGGTGAGGGACTCGGGCAGGAACGGGATGCCGACCTTCTCGCTGTACTGTTTGACCACGGACGCGGCGTCGATGAGCAGGTCCTCGGCGTCGACGACCGCCGGCACCTCGCCGGTGATCTTCTTGGCCAGCTCGAACAGCTTGAACTGCGACTCGAAGCCGATCTCGCGGAGGGTCACCGTGGGGTCGAGCTTGTGGTACGAGACCAGCGTGAGGGCGGGGTCGCGGATGATGAACGTGTTGGTGAACTTCTGCATGTAGGCCTCGTCGGCCACGTCGCTGACGTAGTACGCCATGTCCTTGAAGAAGACCGGCTTGCCGTCGGCCGCGGCGGCCTCGATCATCTCGGTCGTGCCCTCGAAGGTCTGCGGATGGCCCTCCTGCGGCTGCATGCCCACGGGGTCCTTGTGCGCGGCCTCGAGGTAGAAGAAGTAGCCGTACGGCTCGTGGATGACCTTGAAGTCGCCACGCTCGAACATCATGCGCTCGAAGCCCGTGGAGATGGACCGCGGAACGGACCAGAGGGGGACGATCTTGTTCATCTAGGAGACTCCTCGCTCTGTGGTGGTGTTGCGACACCCTGGCTGGCGACACGCCTCGGGACCGGACCTCTCAGTGGTGGCCACGCGGCGAAATCCCTCGGGGCCGAGCCTAACACCGGGCGTCCGCACTGACAACCGCGGCGCGACTGATTCTAAGCCGTGGAGGGCACTTTTCATCACTTCGTGAATCATCTTGACCGATTCGTCGTACTTGGTAACCGGTGTTTACGAATCGGTACAGAATCAAAACTCGTCCCGGCCGGCCGGCGGCGCCTCTTCCGGCCGGCGGGACGCCAGACGCCCGCGAGCCGGCCAGTGCCGGCTCGCGGGCGTCCCCGGCGGGTCCCGGCTGTCTACAGACGCTTGAGGCAGGGAATCTCGACGTCCAGCAGCTCGGCGATGTTGCGCTTGGCCTCGATGCCCTTGCGCGCCCCGGGCACCGCGGTGATCACGCCGATGTCCAGCTCCTGGCGCAGGCCGCGCATCACCGTCGAGTCGGCCAGGTCGTCCAGCCCGACCTTCAGCTTGTCGGCCACGTGCTTCTTCGCTTCCGGAAGCCTCATCTTCTTGCGGAGCTGCATCCTCGCCACCAGATCTCCAGTGGTGCGGATGCCCCCCATGCCGGAGGCAAGCGCATGGCTGATCGACATCCCGTAGGGATCGCCGGTACCCACCTACAACCCGTCCACGCGGCCGATCATGACCATCGCCGCGCTGGCGCGCGTGAGCACGTCGGCCGGCGGGACCTCGAACATCGGCACGCCGCCGACGCCCATGCCCACGTTGGCGTGGATGGGGATCGTGGCCACCCGCGAGCACTCCTTGACGATGGTGACGGCGCGGGCCACGTTCCACGGCACCGACCGGCGCGAGTTCGTGTTGACCACCGGCCCGAAGAGATGAGCGCCGGCCTCTTCCACGACCTTGACCTGCTGGTGCGGCCACATGCCGGCGAGCCTGTGGCCGTGCCACTCGAGCTGGCCGTGGAAGCCGAGGACGAACTCGGCCGCCATGCCGACCTCGATGGCGAGGTCGGTCGTCGCGGCCAGCTCCTCCACCGTCTCGAGCACGGCGAGGAACTCCGCGTCGCCGGTGGACGCCGTGGTGTCGAAGTTGATGCCGTCGGCGCCCACGGAGGCCATGACCCGCGAGACGTAGAGCATGTCGGCCTTGCAGGCCTCCGCCATGGCCATCTGCGCTTCGCGCGCGGCCTCGACCTCGCCGCGCGGAAGCAGGTCGGCGGGGTTCGGGAACGGCCCGTCCGGCTGGGCGTAGAGCCCGAAGTTGGGCATCGCCCCGTAGAACACCGGGATGATCGCCGTGAGGAGCGCCTGCTCGACGCCCGATCGCCTCCAGGGCGACGATCGGCTTCACCGGCTTGTAGGAGTAGTCCGGGTGCCCGATCTCCATGGTGTCGAAGCAGAAGGCACGCTCGAACACGCGGAAGCACTGCTCGCGGCTGAGCGGCAGCCCGACGCCGCTGGAGAGCTGCGCCGAGTAGAGCGTGTTGACCGAGCCGTCCTTGGTCAGGATGACCTCACGACCCGGATCCACGCCCATGATGCGGCTGGGGGCGGCGAACAGGTCGACCAGCCAGTCGACCTCGTTCTCCTCGAGCGGCGGCACCTTGCCGCGTTTGGCCGCATCGGCGGAGCCGGCCACGAGGTCGTCGCGCAGCTCCTGCAGCGTGAGCTCGGTGACGTAGCCGTCACCCATGCGGGTGCGGATCCGGCTCACGGTCGCCCCGCTTGTCGGCGGCGGCTCATGAGACGCCGAGCTCTCGCTCGGCGCCGCGGATGATCTCCGCCAGCTCCGCGGCGACGCCGTCCGGCAGCGGCATCGGGACGTGCGTCTCCAGGATCGTGCGTGCCTTGGCCAGAGCACGATCCTGCACGGTGGTCGCGCCCGTCCGCTGCCAGTCCTCGCGCACGCGCCGGTCGATGACCGCAGGCTGCGAGGTCTCCCGCATGTGCTTCATCGTGTGGTCGTGGCTGAGGAAGTCCCCGAAGGGGCCGATCTCGTCGATCACGTCGAGCGCGAGCGACTCGTCGTCCACGCGGATGCCGCGGACGCACTGCTTGATCATGCCGGCGAACTCGTCGTCCATGACGAGCTGCCCGAAGTCGAAGGTCATGCCCGACTCGATCATCCCCAGACCGTAGATGACGTTGGCACCTGCCAGCGCCGGCATAAGACCGGTCAGGGTCTTCTCGTGGCCACTCTGGGCATCGACCACTTTGGAATCGCCCTACGCACCCGCCACCCAGCTGGGCAGCAGGTAGAAGCGGGCGATCTGCGCGACGGCGGCGTTGATGAGGCCGCACTCGGGCGAGCCCACGCTGGCCGAGGCCAGCCGCAGGTCCATGGAGGTCGTCGAGCTTCCGTACACGACCGCGGCGCCGGGCCGCACGAGCTGGTTGAGCGTGATGCCGGCGAGCACCTCCGCGTTGTGCGTGACCAGCGTGCCGGCGAGCGTCACCGGCGACGAGCCGCCGGCCATCGCCATGGAGAGGATGTTCACGGCCACGTGCCCGCGAGCGGCGGCCATGATGATCTCGCAGGTGTCCTTGACCAGCTTGAGCGGGCTCACCGGGCAGGTGATGAAGGAGATGATCGGGCGCTCGCGGAGCTGGTCGCGGCCGCCGGCCACGGCGGCCGCCATCTCCAGGAGCTTGCCCGAGAGGTAGCCGTTGCCGGAGCCCATGAACCCGTGCTTGGAGGTGTTGGTCATCCAGGCTTCGGCCTGATGCAGGTGGACGACGCGCTGGTCGATGTCCTCGGCCACCACGGCGCGCTCGTAGACGTCCACGTTGGGCAGGGCGTCGACGACCTTGGCCGTATCGGCCACGTCCTGCTTGGTGGGCACGCGCAGCTCGCCGGTGTACGGGTCGACGATCTGCACGCCCTCGCCGAAGTTGGTGAAGCCGACGCGGCCGGCCTCGAGCACGATGTCGTTCCTGGGGTCGCGGCCGGCCAGGCGGAGCTTGCTGGGGGCCGTCCGCACCGCCTGCTCGACGACGTGGCCGGGGATGCGGACGACGCCCCTGGCGTCGACCGTCGCACCGGCCCCGGCGAAGATCTCGCGGGCCTCTTCGTCCTCGACGAACACGCCGGTCCGCTCCAGGACTTCGATCGTCCCGAGATGGATGTCGGCGAGGTCGTCGTCGGTGAGTACGCGGAACTCGCAGCCGTCGCGGCGTGCGCGTCCCGCATGGGCGTTCCGTCTCACGGGCGCACCTCCCTCGTCTGTGTCGGATGATGTCGTGTGTGCATGGCTGTCGCCTTCTTCCCCGGGCCGGTCACGCCAGGTCCGCAGGCCCGATGCCGCAGACGCCGGCGAGCTCGCGCCGCTGTCCTTCGCTGAGCCGCGGCCCGCGCTCGGCGCGCGCCGCCAGCGCCGCGCGGACGGCGTCGGCCGCGGCGTCGGTCTCTGTGCGTCCCTCGGCGAGCCACTGCTCGAACGGCAGCCTCGAGCCGATGCGCGGCACGAAGTGCTCGCCGGCCCGCACGCGCGTGCGCGTGTCCTTCTCGCGCAGGAAGTCGCCGCCGATGCCGACGCGGCGGATCGCGTCGCCCATCAGTGTCTCCGGCGTCACCTCGATGCCGCGCGCCATGCGTCCGGCCATGGCGGCGATCTCCGCGTCGATGGGGATCGCCTCGAGGCTGAACGTACTCGAGGAGTCGAGGAACCCGAAGCCGCCGCTGACGATGTCGGCGCCGCTGGCGACGGCGGTCATCAGCTTGAGGCCCTTCTCGTAGCCGGCCTGCACGCCGCTGTGCTTGGCGTCGGTGGACAGGGCGGAGTTGTGGACCGGGATGCCTAGGCGGTGGCCCACCTCCGTGGACGCGGCCCCCATGAGCGTGCTCTCCAGGTTGCCGAGCGACATCGTGGTGTAGCGCATGTCCAGGATGCCGGGGCCGCAGCAGGCGAGCACCGGAGCGCCGGGGACGGCCGTCTCGATGGCCGTGATGGTGCCCAGGACCTCCGCCCACAGCAGGGCCAGGGTGCCGGCCGGCGTGATCGGCGCGGTGGCGCCCGAGATGGGCATCGAGTACACCCAGATGGGCGCTCCCAGGGAGGCGAACTCGACGGCCACGTCCAGCAGTCCGCCATTGACCTCGAGCGGCGAGCGCGCGGCGCAGAGCAGCGACATGCGCGGCCGCGCGCGGAAGCGCTCGAGGTCGCCGGACGCGATCTCGAAGATGTGCCGTACGTGGCTCACGTCGCTCGGGCAATCGACGAAGACCACCGGCTTGGAGGTCTCCGTGAGGTAGGTGTAGTACTCCACGAGCTCCCGCCGCTCGAGCGGTACGTCGGTGGCCGTGAGGAACGTCCACACGACGTCAAGCTCGGGCGTCGCGTCGAGCACGATCGTGCCGTCCCTCAGATCTCCGAGCGTGGACGGCCGCACCAGACCGGTGTCACCGTCCAGCGTCTTCGCGGCGCAGCCGCTGACGTTGAAGAACGTGCGCGACCCGTCCAGGACGACGTCCTGCTCCGGGCTCTCTCCGGCCATGAGGAGGTCGCGCGGGCACGCAGCCACGGCGCGCTCGACCAGTTCGGCCGGAAACCGGACCACGCCGGTCTCGTCGACCGCAGCGCCGGCGTCGCGCAGCACGTCGAGCACCGCGGCGCCCTTCATCCTCATGCCCACGCTCTCGAGGATCGAGAGCGCCTCGGCATACACGGCATCGAGCTCCGCCGCTGAGAGCCACTCCACCCGCACCGTCATCGCATCACCTCATGTTCGACCCGAGGGGCCCGCGGGCGCCCGGACTTGCGGAACAGCTTACTTGCCGAGCAGCGCGTCGATCTTCTTGACGCCGTCGTTGGCGTCCTCGGCGTAGGCGTCGGCGCCGATCTGGTCGGCCCAGCGCTGCGTGCAGGGGGCGCCGCCGACCACGGTCTTGAAGGGCAGGCCCTCGTCCTTGACGCGCTTGATGACCTTCTTCTGCTCCTCCATGGTGGTGGTGAGCAGGGCGCTCATGCCGATGACGTCGGCGTTCAGCTCCTTGGCGCGCGCGATGAAGCTGTCGGCGGACACGTCGCGGCCGAGGTCGGTGACCTCGTAGCCGTTGGCCTTCAGGTAGGCGATCACGATCGCCTTGCCGATGTCGTGCACGTCGCCCTGGACGGTGCCGATGACCATGACGCCCTTGGCCTCGGCGGCCTCGCCCTCGAGGGCGGCGTTGGTGACCTCGGTGGCGCCGGCCATGGCGTCGGCGCTCATCATCAGCTCGGGGAGGAAGACCTCGCCGCTCTCGAACAGCTCGCCGACCTCCTGGATGCCCTTGACGAAGCCGTTCTGCATGATGTCGGCCGGGGCGAGGCCGGAGTCGAGCGCGCGCTGCGCGACCTCCTCGGCCGACGCCCGGTCGGCGTTCACGATGCTCTCGGCTGCTTCCTGGTAGATGTCTGCCATCAGTTCGCCAGCTCCTTCGCCCGCTCCACCGCCATGCCGGCGTTGGCGCCGTAGCCGTCGGCGCCGATCTCGTCGGCGTAGGCGGCGGTCACCGGGGCGCCGCCGACCATCACCTTGACCGAGTCCCGCAGGCCCTCGTCCTTCAGCGCCGCGATGGTCTCGCTCATGTGCGGCAGCGTGGTCGTGAGCAGGGCGCTCATGCCGATGATCTGCGGCCGGTGCTCCTTGACGGCGGCGACGAAGTCGGCGCTGCTCACCCCGGTGCCCAGGTTGACGACCGTGAAGCCGGCGCCGGAGAGGAGCATGCCGACGAGGTTCTTGCCGATGTCGTGCAGGTCGCCCTCGACGGTGCCGATGACGATGGTGCCCATGCCGGCGGCGTCGCCGGCGGCCATGTGCGGGCGCAGGAGGTCGAGGCAGGCCTGCATGACGCGGGCGCTGAGCAGCACCTCGGGGATGAAGCACTCACCCTCGCGCATGCGCACGCCGACCACCTCCATGCCGGGGAGCAGGGCTCCGTCGAGGATCTCCCGCGCGCTGGCGCCGGTGGCCACGAGCGCCTGCGTCATGGCGGTGGCGGTGGCTTCGTTGCCGTCGATGATGGCTTGCTTGAGCTGGTCCTTCATCTGCTGTCTCCTTCAGGCGACGCCGGTGAGAATCAAGAGGCCGGCGGCGCGGCCGCCCAGTGTGCGGGCGACCGCGCCGCCTCGCGACGACGAGCCGGGGGGAGCCACAGGCGTCGCGTAGTGAGACGGAGTGCCGGCCGGCGCATGACGCTCGCGTCGGCCGGCCGGACGGAGTCCTGTGAGAGGCGCGCTCAACGTCGTCAGACGACCGCCGCGCCGAGTCCCGTCTTGGCCTTCAGCCGCTCGACCGAGTTGATGCGGATGTCGAGCAGTTCGGCGATGCGCGCCTTCGCCTCCAGACCCTTGGCCAGGCCGGGGACGGCGGTCACGACGCCGATGTCGAGATCTTCGCGCACCTGGCGCATGGTCGTCGAGTCGGAGAGGTCGAACACGCTCACGCCGAGCTTGCCGGCGACGTACTCTTTGGCCTCCGGGAGCCTCATCTTGTTGAGCTGCATCCTGGCTACCAGATCTCCAGCAGTCTTGATGCCGCCCATGGACGAGGCCACCGCGTGGGCCATGGCCATGCCGTTCGGATCGCCGGTACCCACCTACAACCCGTCCGCCTTGCCGACCTCGATCATGGCGGCGCTCGCCCGGCTCACCATGTCCATCGGCGAGACCTCGAACATGGGCACGCCGCCGACGCCGTTGCCGACGTTGGGGTGGATGGGGATCGTCGCGTCGGCCGTACAAGCCTTGACGAAGGTCACGGCGCGGGCGACGTTCCAGGCGCACGACTTCCTGCTGTTGTTGTTGACGACGGGGCCGAAGATCGCCGCGCCGGCCTTCTCGACCAGCTTCATCTGCTGGTGCGGCCAGAGCCCGGCGAGCCGCGTGCCGTCGTACTCGAGCTCGCCGTGGAACCCGAGCACCATCTCGGCGGCCATGCTGACCTCGACCGGCATGTGCGTCGTCGAGGAGATGGTCTCCGTGGCGCGCAGCGTGGCGAGGAACTCGGCGTCGCCGGTGGACGCGACGGTGTCGTAGTTGATGCCGTCGCAGCCGGTGTCGGCGAACATCTTCGACTGCCACATGACGTCGTTGTGGCAGGCCTCCAGCGCCTCCTCCTGCGTGCGCCGCGCCTCGGCGATCTTGCCCAGCGGCAGCAGGTCCGACGGGTTCTCGAACTGTCCGTCGGGCCGGTAGTACAGGCCGAGGTTCGGCATGAAGCCGTAAAACAGCGGCAGCACGGTCGTGTGCTGCAGCAGTTCCATGTGCTCCTGCTCGACGCTCACGATGAACTTGCTCGGCTTCACCGAGTAGTCGAGGTGGCCGACCTCCATGGAGTCGTAGGCGAAGGCGCGCTCGAAGAGCCGCACCGCTGTCTCGCGCCCGATCGGCGCCGCGATGCCGCTGGAGAGCCGCGAGGAGATCAGCGTGTTGGTGCCGCCGTCCTTGGTCATGACGGCTTCGTGGCCGCGCTCGACGCCCCACACCCGGCTGGGACAGCAGAACATGTCGACGAGGTAGTCGACCTCGTTCTCCTCGAGCACCGGCACCTTCGCCTTGACGGCGGCGGCCTCCGAGCCTTCCGTGATGTCGCGCCGGATCTCGTCGCGGGTCAGGCGCACCGTGCTGCCGTCGCCCATCCGTGTCACGACCGTGCTCATGCGACCACTCCCTCCACCGCCGGATGTGTGCGTGGCATCCCAAGGAACGCGGCGGCGCCCCGCCAGGTACCCACCTGGGTGGTTAGCATAGTCTGGGCCCGCTGCTTGTCAAGCGCGCGAGACCCGCCCGTCGCAGAGCGTCACGCGCCGGTCGCGGCGTCCTTCTGGGCCTCGCGCTCGGCGATCTCCACGAGTTGCGACATCGAGTTGCGCAGCAGGAACTCGAGCGTCGCCAGCGGCCGGCTGAGGTCGAAGCCGTCCGGGTTGAGGCCGGACTGCACCGACAGACCGTCGGGGATGGCCGCTATGAGCTCGGCCAGCCCCATGAGCATGTCCGAGTCCATGGCCGATTTGCTGTCTCCGAGGCCGAGCCACTTGAGGTTCTGCTGGTACCACCAGACGTACAGCGAGAACATGTGCTCGCGCAGTTCGGGATCCCTGAAGGCGTGCGGCAGGATGTCGAAGAAGCCGCGGAACGAGTCGGCCTCGACGATCATGCGCCTGATGCCGAGCATGGCCACGTGCAGGCGCTCTTCTTCGGGGACGTTCTCGGTGTCGGCCGCCAGGCGCAGGCACTCGTCGTGGATCAGGTTGTCCACGATGGCCATGAGCAGTCCGGCCTTGTTGCCGAAGTTGTAGCGGATGGACGCCTTGTTGACGCCGGCCTCGGCGGCCACGTTCTCCAGCGTGACGGCCTCGTAGCCACGCTCCGCGAGGAGACTCGTGGCGGCGGCCAGGATGCGCTGCGCGGTCTCGGGCAGGCTGGTACTCGGATCCTCGAGCGGAAGCTGAAGCTTGCCGTGTCCTTTGGCGTTCGCAGCCGTCACATCGCCCCCTTCAGGTCCTTGCGCCGGGCCCCGAGTGACCGGAGTCGCCCGTTCGGCGCAGTCATCCACCCGGGTGGTGTGGCACGCAGTGTACCCGCCCGCAGAGCGCACGCCAAGCACCGGCCCGGCCGTGAGCCCCCCGTCGTGCGGGGCGGCACGGCCGGCGCCGGCCTTGCCGCAGGGCTCAGGCGCCGAGGACCTTGGTCACGCCGGCGATCGCCGCATCCAGCCCCTCATCGTCCACGTCGAGATGGGTGACGAAGCGGATCGACCACGGCGACTCGTCGAGGCAGAGCACGCCCTCGGCGGCAAGGCGCTCGACCAGCTCCGGCGCCGGGACGCCCGTTCCCCGGGTGCCGGCGAACACCATGTTGGTCTGCACCGTGTCGAGGTCGACGTCCAGCCCGGGCAGCGCCGTGAGCGCCTCGGCGAGGCGCCGGGCGCGGCGGTGGTCGTCGGACATGCGCGCGACGTTGTGCCGCAGCGCGTAGAGCCCGCCGGCGGCGATGATGCCCGCCTGGCGCATGCCGCCGCCGAGCACCTTGCGGGCGCGCGCCGCGGCCGGGAGCGTCTCGGCGCCCATGACGAGCACCGAGCCCACGGGGGCGCCGAGGCCCTTCGACAGGCAGATGCTCACCGTGTCGAAGGGCGCCGCGTACTCGGCGGCGCTGACACCGGTGGCCGCCACCGCGTTGAAGAGCCGGGCCCCGTCGAGGTGCATCTTGAGGCCGTGCCGGTCGCAGAACTCGCGCACGGCCAGGATGTGCTCCAGCGGCACGACCACGCCGCCGCAGTGGTTGTGCGTCTGCTCCAGGCACACCAGACGCGTCGGCGCCCAGTGCACGTCGGCGTCGGTGTGGACGTACTCCTCCATCTTCTCGAGGTCGAGCGTGCCGGCCGACGAGTCGAAGACCCGCAGCTGCACCTGGCTGAGCGCCGATGCCGCCCCCTGCTCGTAGAAGATGATGTGGGCCTGAGCGTGGAGAAAGACCTCGTCGCCACGGCGGGTGAGCGCGCGCACCGCCGCCTGGTTGCACTGGGTGCCAGACGGGAAGTAGAGCGCGGCTTCTTTGCCGAGCAGCCGCGCCGCCTCCTCCTGCAGGGCGATGACGGTGGGGTCGTCGCCGAGCACGTCGTCGCCGACCTCGGCCTCAAGCATCGCCGCGCGCATCGCAGGTGACGGCCGCGTGACGGTGTCGCTGCGCAGGTCGACGGTCTTCATGGGGGCCTCCTCGGCCGAGGGTGAGAGTCCAAGCGAGAGCGTATCGCACCGGGACGGGCGAAGCAGGCCGAGGGATCGTGCGCACGCCGAGAGCGCATGCCGAGAGCGCACGCTGAGCGCCCGCGCGGCGATCAGGCGCGCTGCGCCCCCGCGAGCGCCCCGGAGCGGGGGCCGGGCGCCTGCGTCGGGCCGCGCCGCCCGAAGAGCCGGCGGCGGCGCGGCCGCTGCGGGGCCGGCAGCAGGCCGTCGGCGGCCAGCCGGCCGGCGCCGAGCAGGCGCGCGAGCACGTTCCAGAGCATGACCAGCGAGAGCCCGCCGAAGAGGAGCAGCACGCGCCATTCCGGGGCCGGCGTCACGAAGATCGCCACCTGGTCGGAGAACTGCTGCCCCAGGTTGAAATTCGCCGGCCAGTGGATGAAGAAGTGGCCGTTCTGGGTGCCGGCGAACTGCACGCCCGCGTTCTCCAGCGCGGTCGACTGCTTTCCCGGGTAGTCCACCCAGATGTGGTTGAAGCTCATCCGCAGCGAATTCGGAATGCCCTTGGCGGTTAGGATGCTCGCCAGGACCACAGCCCTGCTCTCGCAATCGCCCTTGCCGGCGCGCAGCGCCTCGGCCGTCGTCGGGAAGTACCACGGCACGCCGGCCGACTGCCAGTCGTAGGCATACGGCACCAGCTTGTTCAGCACGTACGCTTCGATGGCCTTGGGGTCGTTGGGCAGCCGGCGCGCGATCGCGGCCACGGCCTGCGGCTGGATCTGCGGGTCGACCGTGTTGCGGATGCTGCGCAGCAGCACACCCGGATCCGGATAGAGCATGACGAGGACCCAGGCGAGCGAAAGGAAGATGACCGCGCGACGAGGCAACATGTCCTGATGATACCCGGGGCCCGCGAAGGCGCGACCCGGTCGTTCGTGCGGCGAGGCGGCTACTGTGCGGTGTGCCTTCGGCGCACCCCACGGTAAGCCGCCTTCGCCGAGCCGCCGAGCGGCTCGCCTCCGGTGCTTACAGTGCGGTGTATACCTACGTCAAACCGCACGATGACCACCCTACGGCGGCTACTGTGCGGCGTTCGCCTGCGGCGCCGCCCAGCAGCGAGCCTACGAGTGTCATTCCCACTCGATGGTGCTCGGCGGCTTGCTCGAGACGTCGTAGACGACGCGGTTGACCTCGGGCACCTCATTGATGATGCGTGAGGAGAGCGTCTCGAGCAGCTCATACGGCAGGTGCGCCCAGTCGGCCGTCATGGCGTCGTCGCTGGTGACGGCGCGGATCGCGATCGGGTAGCCGTAGGTGCGCTCGTCGCCCTGCACGCCGACGCTGCGGATGATCGGCAGGATGGCGAAGCACTGCCAGAGCTCGCGGTAGAGGCCGGCCTTGCGGATCTCCTCCTGGACGATCGCGTCGGCGCGCTGCAGCACGTCGACGCGCTCGCGCGTGATCTCGCCGATGATGCGGATGGCGAGGCCGGGACCCGGGAAGGGCTGCCGCCAGACGATGTGCTCCGGCAGCCCCAGCTCCTCGCCCACGGCGCGGACCTCGTCCTTGAAGAGCCAGCGCAGCGGCTCGACCAGCTCGAAGTCCATCTTCTCGGGGAGGCCGCCGACGTTGTGGTGACTCTTGATCTTGGCGGCCTGCCGTGTGCCGCTCTCGATGACGTCGCTGTAGAGCGTGCCCTGCACCAGGAACTTGGCGTCGGTGAGCTTGCGCGCCTCCTCTTCGAAGCAGCGGATGAACTCCTCGCCGATGATCTTGCGCTTGCGCTCCGGCTCGGTGACGTCCTTGAGCTTGTCGAGAAAGCGATCGCTGGCGTCCACAGAGACGAGCGGGATGCCGAACGAGCCCGAGAAGGTCTCGACCACACGGTCAGCCTCGCGCATGCGCATCATGCCCTGGTCGACGAACACGCAGGTGAGCCGGTCGCCGATGGCGCGGTGCATGAGCAGCGCCGCTACCGAAGAGTCCACTCCGCCGGAGAGGCCAAGGATCGCCTTGGACTCGCCGACCTGCTCACGGATCTTCTTGATCGACTCTTCGATGATCGACTCCGGCGTGAACGTCGGCGCGCAGCCGCAGGCCTTGTACAGGAACGTGCGCAGGACATCCATGCCCTTGGGCGTGTGCACGACTTCCGGGTGGAACTGCACGGCGTAGAAGCCGCGCTCGCGGTCTTCCATCGCGGCCACGGGCGCACCGCTGCTCGCCGCCAGCACCTCGAAGCCGGGCGGCGGCTCGGTGATGCTGTCGCGGTGGCTCATCCAGCACTGCTCTTCGCCGCGCATGCTCTCGAGGATGAGCCCCTGCTTGAGCACGTTGAGCGTCGTCTTGCCGAACTCGCTGAGGCCGGTGCGCGCGACGGTGCCGCCGAGCTCGAGAGCGATGCCCTGGGCGCCGTAGCAGATGCCCAGAACGGGAACGCCCAGCTCGAAGATCTCGGGATTGACCTTGGGCGCGTCGTCGACGTAGACGCTCATGGGCCCGCCGGACAGGATGATGCCCTTGGGCTCGTAGCTCTTGATGCGCTCGATGGACGCGTCGTGCGGGATCAGCTCCGAGTAGACCCGGCACTCGCGCACGCGCCGCGCGATGAGCTGCCCGTACTGGGCCCCGTAGTCGAGGACCAGAACGGTGTCGAACCCTTTGACCTGCGGCGGACCCTGAGCCACTGCGCCTCCCTCTGTGCCCTCACGTGAGGGCTGAGCGACCCCCGAAGGGGGCGGTCTCAGCCCATCCCGACGTCTTGTTCCTTCTGCAGCTTCTTGCCCTCGGTCATGAGCGCCGGCGCCACCATGACCTCGGCCTTCTGGAACGAGCTGAGCGTCTCGTAGCCGCACGTCGCCATGCTGGTGCGCAGGGCGCCGAACAGGTTGCGCGTGCCGTCGTTCTCGTGCGCCGGGCCGAGGAGGATCTCCTTGAGCGTGCCCTTGGTGCCGGCCTTGACGCGCGTGCCGCGCGGCAGCTCGGGATGGAAGGTCGCCATGCCCCAGTGGTAGCCGCGGCCGGGCGCCTCGCTGGCCGTGGCCAGCGGCGAACCGATCATGACGGCGTCGGCGCCGAGGGCGATTGCCTTGCTCACGTCGCCGCCGGTGCGCATGCCGCCGTCGGCGATGACGTTGCAGTACTGGCCGGTCTCGAGCACGTGCTGGACGCGGGCGGCGGCGGCGTCGGCGATGGCCGTCGCCTGCGGGACGCCGATGCCGAGCACGCCGCGCGTGGTGCAGGCGTGGCCCGGGCCGACGCCGACGAGCACGCCCACGGCGCCGGTGCGCATGAGGTGCAGCGTGGTGGCGTAGCTGGCCACGCCGCCGACGATCACCGGCACCTCGCACCCGGAGATGAACTTCTTGAGGTCGAGCGGCTCGACCTTGGTGCTCACGTGCTCGGCCGACACGACGGTGCCCTGGATGATGAGCACGTCGAGGCCGGCGTCGAGAGCGATCTGGTAGTACTCCTCGACGCGCTGCGGCGTGAGCGACGCGGCGGCGAGCACGCCGCCGGCCTTGATCTCCCTGATGCGCTGCGCGACGAGCTCGGGCTTGACGGGCTCTTTGTAGATCTCCTGCATGGTGCGCGTCGCCGTGTCGTTGGGCAGCGACGCAATGCGGTCGAGCTGCTCGTCGGCGTTCTCGTAGCGCGTCTGGACGCCCTCGAGGTTGAGCACGGCGAGACCGCCGAGCTTGCCCATGGTGACGGCGAAGGCCGGGTCGACCACGCCGTCCATGGCGGAGGCGAGGCACGGCAGCGGCAGGGTGTGCTCGCCGAGCTTCCAGGTGATGTCGACGTCCTCGGCGTCGCGCGTGCGACGGCTCGGGACGATGGCGATGTCGTCGAATCCGTAGGCCCTGCGGCCCTTCTTGCCGCGGCCGATCTCTACTTCCATGCGGTCCTCCTGACAGGGGCGCGATGCGAGATACACAAAAGACCCGGGCACGGACGTACTGCCGGGGTCTCTGAACTCAGAGTGGTGCTTCTCTGGGAGCTTGCTGTCTGCGGTGGCAACGTGGCTCGACTCTACCAGCGGCCCAGCCGAGGGTCAACGCGAGGGAGGCGAGCGGGGGAGGCGCGCGGAGGCCTCCGGTGACGCGCCACCGTCAGGCGGCCCTCAGGCCGCCTGTTCCTCGTCGGCCGGCAAGCGGAGCTGGATGCCGGCGGTCTCCTCGTAGAGGCGCACCGGCGTCATCTCCCCGGCCTCGTCGCCGAAGGCGGCGCGGGCGCGGGCGAACAGCTGCTCGACCACGGCGCTGACCTCCGCCGGCACGCCGGCCGTGCGAGCGAGGTCGACGGCCAGGCGCAGGTCCTTGCCGGCCAGCGCCAGGGTGAAGCCCTCCTCGTATTCGCCGTGCCGCAGCAGCGGGAGCAGGTCGCGCGCCAGCAGGCGGCTCGACGTCGGGCCCTCGACCAGCGCCCGGTGGAGGACCCCCAGGTCGACGCCGGCCCGCGTGCCGATGGTCAGCACCTCGGCGGTGGCGACGAGCTGGTCGAACCAGAGGAGGTTCAGCATGAGCTTGACGACGTAGCCCGCGCCGGGCCCACCGACGTGGAAGATCCGCTCCGGATCACCGAGGTGCTCGAGGATCGGACGGGCGCGCTCGAAGTCGGCGGCATCGCCGCCGACGAAGATCTCGAGCGTGCCGGCACGCGCGCCGCTCGCCATGCCGGCGACCGGCGCGTCGAGCACGCCGACGCCCCGTCCGCGCGCCTTGGCCCTGACGCGGTCGGCGATCGCCGGTGACGAGGTGGACATGTCGACCCACAGCGCGCCGTCGGGAAGCGCGCCCAGCGCGCCGCCGGCGCCGAGCATCACTTCTTCCACGGCGGCCGGCGTCGGCAGCATGGTGATGAGGACGTCGGCCGCGGCAGCCGCTTCGGCGGCCGAGCCGGCGAGGCGCGCGCCGAGCTCGAGCGCGGGGGCGGCGCGCGCGGCGTCCAGGTCGAACACGGTGAGGTCGAGGCCGGCCTCCGCGAGTCGCCGGCTCATTGGTCCGCCCATGTGGCCGAGTCCGATGAACGAGAGCCTCATCGCCGGCCTCCTTCACTCACCGGGCGGTAGAACGGGTTCCAGGGCTCGTCGCGCGCCGCCAGCACGTCCTCGACGGGCGGCGCGCCCTCCCTCGCGTTGCGCAGCGCGGTCAGCGTGGCCTCACGGTTGTTCTCGAACACGGCCTGCTCGTCGTCGGCGGCCGGATTCACCCACACGGCGGCGATGAGCGCGAGATCGGCGACCTTGCCGGCGTCGATGATTCCGTCGGAGACGGCGCCGGCCACACCGGCCGCGACGCCGGCCTGCGCCGCGCCCCAGGTGAGGTCGGCGTGGCGGCCCGGCTCGATGGCCGCCTTGTTGACGAAGAGCGTGGGCGGCTGCACGGCCAGCCCCGGCTGCAGCACCGCGAGGAAGGGCACATGCCCCGCGCGCGGAGTGGCGAGCGCCGTGGCCCAAGCCGTCCCGGCCGGGCCGTCCCGCGGCCCCAGCACGACGTTGACGTGGGCCGCGTCGACGCCGTCGCCGACGAAGGACTCACCGATCAGCACCTCGCTCATACGCACCCTCCGCGCACTCGTGGCGGCTCGCACCGGGAGCTGCGTGTGCAGCCCTGCCTCTCGGATGCCCGGGCCGCGGCCGCAATAACGAGCCCAGCGTTGGCAGCCCGAGCGGCCGCGCCTGCGAGTACGGGTGCCCGTACGTGGCCGGGGCGAGCGACGGTCCGGTGGACCAGCGCTCGCCCCTTGAGGCCAAGGCGAGGCAATCAGTGTGTGGGACGTGACCCGGGCGCGCCTCCTTGTGGACAGCTTCCAGAGTGCCCTCCGGACCCGATGTGGGAGCCATGGCGCTCCCGTTCGCGTCTCTGCACGATCCGGGGGATCTCAGCCTTCCCCAACATCATCGTCGTACGCCTTCCCCCACGCGATAGGCACATGCTCCCGAATCCTTGGGGAGAAGAGCGAGGGCGCGGCGCCTTCATCGGCGCGCCGCAGCGGGCGCCCGAAGCGGGGCCCGCGCGCCCGGCGTTCTAGCCTTTGCTGTCGATGAGGTGCAGCTCCATGCCCTTGACGATGGCCTCGGAGCGGCTGCGCACGTCGAGCTTGCGGTAGATCGCCGAGATGTGGTTCTGCACCGTCTTCTTGCTGAGGAAGAGCTGCGACGCCATCTGCGCCGGTGACTTGGGCGTCGCCAGCATGCGGAGGATCTCGAGCTCGCGATCGGTGAGCGCGAGTCGCCGCTGCTCATAGGCGCCGGGCGCGTAGTCGAGCTGGCGGATGCCCTCACCGAGGTTCTGCGCGACGCCGGTGCTGAGCACGGTGCCGCCGCGCAGCACCAGGTCGATGGCGGCGAAGAGCTGGTCCGGCTCGGCGTCCTTGGCCACGTAGCCGCGGGCGCCGGCGGAGATGGCGCTGAACAGCGCGTCCCTGTCCTCGCGCGCGCTCAGCATGACGACCTTGACGTCGTCGCCGCGTTCGGCCAGCCGACGGGCGACGTCGAGCCCATTCATGCCGGGCATCGCGATGTCCAGCAGCAACACGCAGCCCTGGTGCTCGGCGACCGCCGTCAGCGCCTCGTCGCCGGTCGTGGCCTCCGCCTCGACCGTGTAGCCCTCGGTCTCGAGCAGCTGGTGCAGTCCCTGGCGGAACAGGCCGTGATCGTCGGCGATGATCACTCTTCCCTTGTCGTCGCTCATGTCGCCCCCACGAGGAGTGAAACGAGGTCGAGATACACGTCGACCTCGAACGGTTTGGGCAGATACCAGGCGCGCCTCCCACGCACCTCAGCCAGCGCAACGCCCGCGACGGGATCGCCGCTCACCAGAAGGACCGGTGTGTCGGGAGCCAGCCGCGTCGCGATCTCGATGCCGTCCATGTCCGGCAGATGATAATCGAGGACGGCGCACCTCCACTCGCCGGCCTCCAGTGCCACATCCTTGCCCGAAACGGCCGCGGTCACTCGCGCCCCGCACCTCTCGAGCGCTTCGGTGGACGCCCGGCGAAGCGGAGCCTCGTCCTCGACGAGCAGGATGGGCACGTCCCGGAGCCGGTCGTGACGAGGCAGCGGCATCTTCACGGTGAAGACGGCGCCGCCGCCGCGGCGGTTGCCGGAGGCGATGCTGCCGCCGGCATCCTCGATCAGGCGGCGCACGAGCCACAGCCCGAGCCCGGTGCCGCTCGACTTGGTCGTGTAGAAGGCCTCGAAGACGTCTCCGTCCGGCAGGCCGGGGCCGCGGTCGGCCACGGTGATCGTGACCGCATCGACGTCGGTGCGCACGGTCACGCTGACGGGTCCCACGCCGCCGGTCGCCTGGATCGCGTTCGAGACGAGGTTGGTCACGACCGAGCGCAGGTCGTTCGGGGCTATGGCGGCGCGCATATCGTTGCCGGTCACGTGCACGCTGACCTTCGCGCCCTCATTGCGGCCGCGCACGACCGCGACCACGTCGCGCACGACGGGCGCGACCGGGGTCATCACCATGCCGCCGGCACGCGCGGCGTCCGGGTTGATGGAGTGCATGATCGCGCCCAGCCGGTCGAGACAGAGCCGTGTCTGGTCCTTGATGATGTCGAGCTGCTGGACGGCGGCCGAGTCGTCCACGAGCGTCCGCCGCATCAGGTTGGCGTAGAGCTCCACGGTGGCGAGCGGCGACTTGAGCTCGTGGGCCATCGCGCCGGCGATGCGGCCGACCTCGGCGAAGCGCTTCGCCTCGGCCGCGCGGCGCTCCTCGGCGATCGTGTCGGTGAGGTCGGTGAAGAAGAGCGCCGTGGCTCCACTCCCGCCGAGCAGGGAAGCCGTGTAGCCGAGCGTGCGCACGCCGTCCGGCGTCGTCACGTGGACCTGATGACGCGCCTGAGCCACGCCGGTGCGCCGCGTCTCCAGCAGGACGCGGGCGAGGGCGGCGATGCCCGGCTCCGCCTCCGTCAGCTCCGTCAGGTCCCGCCCGAGCACGCGCTCGACGGGCACGTCCAGGACGCGCGCAGCCGCGGGATTGAACACGCCGACGAGGCCGCGCTCGTCAACAGCGATCGCGGCCGTCTGTACGTGCAACAGGACGGTGCCTTCGAGCTGGTCGATATCCCAGTCCTCCAACTACTGCCCGCACCCGGGCCCTCGACATGCAGTATGTCCCCCGAACGGGGGATATGAACCTTTTCGTAGACGGTGGCGCCGCGGAGATCCGTCGAGCGCCCCACGCGATCAGCGGCGGAGGCTGAGCTCCTCGACCTCCGCGCTCTCGAGCAGCTCCGTGGCGAGCCCGGCGTCGAGGACGCCGGCGCCGTAGCGCTGGGTATTGGCGGCGCCGGCCGCCAGCGCGTGGCGCAGGCACTCCGCGAAGTCGAGCTTGCGGAAGCGCGCGCTCACGAAGCCGGCGAGGAACGAGTCGCCCGAGCCGACGGTACTGACGACGGTCTCGAGCGGTGTGACGGACCCGTGGAAGATGCGCTGCTTGCGCCCCACCTGAAAGCGCGCCACGCAGCCGTACTGCGTCTTGATGATGACGTTGCGCGCGCCCATCTCGCAGACGATCGCCGTGGCGTCCACCAGGTCCTGGTCGTCGTGGAACTCGTGGCCCACCAGATCCTCGGCCTCGCGCAGGTTGGGAAGCACGAGGTTGGGGCGGCCGCGCACGCCGCGGCGCAGCGGCTCGCCGGCGCTGTCGAGGACGACGAAGCAGCGGTGCTTGCGGATGCGCTGGAGCACCGCCGGATAGAAGTCCTCGGAGACCTTGCGCGGCAGCGAGCCGGCGAGCACTACGAAGCGCGCGCCCTTGGCGAGGTACTCGATCTTGTCGAGCAGAGCCTCGGTCTCCTGACCGGTGACCACGGGGCCGTACTCGACGACCTCGGTCTGGGTCATGGTCGTCGGGTCGACGACGGCGGTGGAGGTTCGGGACTCGCCGCCGATATGCACGAAGTCGTTGAGGACGTTCTCGCGCTGGAGGCCCTCGACGATCTGCTGGCCGGCGCGGCCACCGACGAGGCCGGTGACGACCACCGGTTCGCCGAGCGTCTTGAGCGCGCGCGCGATGTTGACGCCCTTGCCGCCCGGCAGCGTGAGACTCTCGCTCGCGCGGTGACGGAACCCGGTCTGGAAGTTGGGGACGGTGAGCGTCTTGTCGACTGCGGCGTTGGGCGTGACGGTGATGATCACGCGGGCCTCCTGTGAGCCTTCGCACAGAAGCCGGCGCCCTCTCCGGCGCCGGCCCTCGGCGGCGCCCAGTATACCACCGGGGTCATCCTTGACACTGTCGAGGCACGAAGGTACGTTCTGGGAGCGTCAACTACGCGCATTCCTCGTTAGGTGAGGCTCCGGCACACATAGAGGCCGTTGCCCGGAAACGTCCAGAGACGCCAACGGGTAGGACAGGCACTACCGGCACAAGGTTTTGCCCGAAACGGCTGAGGCCCTGACCTCTACGGTGTGTTGTGCTAAAGCTGGGACGAGTGAGGATCGCCCCTTCGCTCTGCGCGCCCGGAGCCTCCCCGACAGGGAGGCTTTTGTATGTCCGGTGACCGCGCGTCATCACGCGAAGGAGGTGAGGCCTGTGTTCTACCTGAGCAAGCTGCTCGGCAGTTCCGTCAAGGACGTCGAGAACAAGTCTGCGGGGACGCTCCACGACCTGGTGGTCAGCACCAGACAGGCCTACCCGCGCGTGACCGCCGTCGGCGTCCGCCGGCGCGGCAAGGTCCTGTACGCGCCGTGGGACGCCGTCAGCAGCTTCGAGGAGTCCGGCCTACTGCTCCGCGTCCCCGCCGGCGAGCTCGCCGAGCGCGAGCTCGAGACCGACGAGCTCAACCTCTCGGCGACGTTCCTCGACAAGCAGCTCGTCGACACGGAGGGCCGCAAGGTCATCCGCGTCAACGACATCCAGTTGCTGCGCAACGGGCCGTTCGTGCACGTGGCCGCCGTGGACATCTCCAGCAACGCGATCCTGCGGCGCGTCGGCCTGGCCAAGGTGGGCGACCGCCTCTCCAAGACGCGCCAGCATCCCAAGCCTCACCTGATCGACTGGAAGGACGTCGACATCGAGCAGACGGACGAGGCCGCCGTGCGGCTCGCCGTGCCGCAGACCAAGCTCGAGCTGCTCCACCCCGCCGACATCGCCGAGCTCGTCCACGAGCTCTCGCCGGAGGAGCGCGCCGCCGTGTTCGACGCCCTCGAGGACGACCTCGCCGCCGACACGTTCGAAGAGATGCACCCGTCCTACCAGGCGTCGCTGCTGCTCGACCTGCCGGACGAGAAGGCCAGCGAGATCCTCAACGAGATGTCGCCCGACGACGCCGCCGACCTGCTGGCGGACCTCCCCGACGACCGCCGCCAGCACTTCATCGCCATGATGGAGAAGGACGACGCCGAGGACATGCGCGAACTGCTCAGCTACCCGGAACACTCGGCCGGCGGCATCATGACGACCGACTACGCCTGGGCGCGCCTTGACGACACCGCCGCCAAGGCGATCGAGCGGCTGCGCGAGCAGGAGGAGGAAGCGGAGACCGTCTACTACATCTACGTGGTCGACCGCTCCGAGCACCTGCGCGGCGTCTTCTCGCTGCGCGAGCTGGTCATGACGCCGCCGGAGAAGAAGGTGCGCGACTTCATGACCGAGAACCCGGTGTCGGTACGCACCGACGCGAGCGAGGAAGAGATCACCAACGTGATCGCCAAGTACAACCTGATCGCCCTGCCGGTGGTGGATGCGGAGGGCGAGCTGCACGGCATCATCACCATCGACGACGCCATCGACCTGGTGCTTCCGCTGGCGTGGAAGAAGCGCCTGCCGAGGATCTTCCATTGAGGAGGCCTCGATGGCGCAGGGCGGACGGAGTGTAGGCAGCCGGCTCGCGGGCCGGGTCGGCCGCAGCAAGTTCCTCATCTTCTTCGCCATCCTCGGCCCGGGGCTGATCTCGGCGGCCTCGGACAACGACGCCGGCGGCATCACCACCTGGTCGGTGATCGGCGCCCGCTACGGCTACAGCATGCTGTGGCTGCTCCTGCTGATCACGCCCATCCTCGCCGTGACCCAGGAGATGGGCGCACGGATGGGCGCCGTGACCGGCAAGGGCCTCGCGGCGCTGATCCGGGAGAAGTTCAGCCTCAAGGTGACGGCGTTCGCCATGCTCGCCTTGCTGGTCGCCAACTTCGGCACCACGACGGCCGAGTTCTCCGGCGTGGCGGCCGCCTTCAGCCTCGCCCACGTCCCCCCGTGGGCGGCGGTCCCTCCCATCGCCTTCGGCGTCTGGCTGCTGGTGACTCGCGGCAGCTACCGGCGGGTCGAGCGCGTCTTCCTCGCCCTGACCGCGGTCTACGTCGCCTACTTCATCGCCGGGTTCCTGGCGAAGCCCGACTGGGGCGCCGCCGTCCACGGCACTTTCGTGCCCCGCGCGCAGATGAACAGCCTGTGGATCCTCACCGCGATCGCCGCCATCGGCACCACGATCACGCCCTGGGGCCAGTTCTTCATCCAGGCGTACATCGTGGACAAGCGCATCTCGCTCACCCGCTACGTCTACACCAAGGTCGAGGTGTACCTGGGCGCCATCTTCACCGACGCCATCGACCTGTTCATCGTGCTGGCCTGCGCGGCGACGCTCTACAAGGAGGGCATCGTCGTCGAGACCGCGCAGGACGCCGCCCGGGCGCTCGCTCCGCTCGCGGGGCAGGCGGCGTCGTTCCTCTTCGGCTTCGGACTGCTCAATGTCTCGATCCTCGGCGCCGCGATCCTGCCCCTCACCACCGCCTACGCGGTCTGCGAGGCCTTCGGGTTCGAGAGCGGCCTCGACAGGAAGTTCGACGAGGCGCCGGTCTTCAACGGCCTGCTGACCGCCTTCATCGCCCTGCCGGCGCTGGTGGCCATCATCCCGCATCTGCCGCTGGTCAAGGTCATGCTCCTGAGCCAGGACGTCAACGGCGTCCTGCTGCCGATCATCCTCATCTACGTGCTCAAGATCATCAACGACCCCAAGGTGATGGGCGACCACGTCAACGGGCGCATCTACAACACCATCGCGTGGGGGTTCTCGGCGGCGCTCATCGGGCTGTCGGTGACGCTCGTGCTCTCGCCGTTCATCTTCTGACGCCCACTTCGCAGGGCCGCCGCCAGAGCCTGCACTGTGCGGCCGAGGGACAGCCGGGATGTCGATCGAGGGGTGGTGCCATGGGTGGCGTCGTGGATGGCGCTACCCTTCGGAGGGGACACCTCGCTGCCGCCGGGGCGGGCCGGGGCCGGCGGGCGGCACCGGCCCGGCGGGCGGAGCAGGCCCGGCCCGCCCTCAGCTTTCGTCCCGCCGCTCCGCCTTCGGCTCCACGTGCACCAGGACGTCGGTGTTTGGGATGCAGGCGCGGATGTCGGCCTCGATGTGCTCTGCGATGTCGTGCGCCTGCGTGACCGTGAGGTTCTCGTCGACCAGCACATGCAGGTCCACGTGCCGCCGGCTGCCGGCGC
This sequence comes from uncultured Thermoleophilia bacterium, assembly GCA_963798285.1. GTDB lineage: Bacteria > Actinomycetota > Thermoleophilia > UBA2241 > UBA2241 > CAIXSE01. Next base: position 619,632 of record CAWCSR010000003.1, read on the forward strand.
GGCGCGCGCGCAGCCTGTGGTAGCCGAAGATGATGTCGCCGCGGTGCTCGCGCACGCAGCGGCGGATCTCCTCGAGCTCGTCGTCCGGCAGGGTCTCGTCGAGCAGGACTCTGGTCGACTGGATGACCAGGCCGTAGCCGGTCTTGATGATGAGCAGCGCGACGGCGATGGCGGCGATGGGGTCGAAGTACGCCCAGCCGGTGATCTTGACCAGCAACAGGCCGAACGCCACGCCGAACGATGTGTAGACGTCGGTCATGAGGTGTGCGGCGTCGGCCTCGAGCGCCGCCGACTGCGTGCGCCGTGCGACCGGGTAGAGCACCTTGCGTGAGACGACGAGGTTGGCCAGGCCCGAGACGACCATCACGCCGATGCCGAGCCACACGTGATCCAGCGACGGCCCGCTGATGATCTTCATGACGCCCTCGAAGATGATGACCGCGGCGGCCGCGATGATGAGCAGCGCCTCGATGACACCGCTCAGGTTCTCGACCTTCTCGTGACCGTACTGGTGGCGCTCGTCCGGCGGCTCGGCGGCGCGGCGCACCGACCAGAAGGCGATGAGGGCGGCGACGAGGTCAGAACCGGAGTGCAGTGCCTCGGAGATGATGGCGATCGACCCCGAGAGGATCCCGACCGTGAGCTTGAAAGCGATCAGCGTCGCGTTGGATGCGATGGAGACCGCGGCGGCGCGCGACTTGAGCTTGTGGTTGGTGAGATCGGCCAGCGAGGCGACCGGCCTCTTCGGTTCAGGCTTCTTTGACCCCATGCAGCAGACCCTCCCGTCGCAAGACATCGACGAGGGCCCTCCCGGCCAGTGCGCGGTGGCTGGCCTGGTCCTTGGCATCCTGTGGCCACTCGGCCACGGAGAGGTCTGACCCTTCGGGGACGAAGACGGGGTCGTAACCGAACCCGCCTTCACCGCGCGGCGCGTCTGCGATGGCGCCCCACCAGTGTCCCGTTGCGGCGTAGTGTTTCATGTCGGGCGCCACGGCGACAACCGAGCAGACGAAGCGCGCCCGGCGCGCGACTGGGCCGGCGAAGCCGGCCAGTTCGCGCAGGAGGCGCGTGTAGTTGGCAACGTCTGCGCCGGGTCCGTCCACGCCCGCGTAGCGGGCGCTGGTGACGCCCGGCGCCCACCCCAGCGCTTCCACCTCGAGGCCGGAGTCGTCGGCCAGAAACAGCAGTTCGTCCTGCCAGCGCCGCCCGACGGGCGCCATCCCGGACAGGAGCGCCACCTGGGCGGGGTCGTTCACGATCGCCTCGGCGAGGCCACGCGCCTTGCCGAGGGCGTTCTCCGCGAACGACTCGACGCCCTCGGGCGGCAGCGTCACGCCGGCCGGCATGAGCATGACGCGGCACGGCGCCAGGATGCTCTGGAACTCCGCCAGCTTGTGCCGGTTGCCGGTGGCGAGCATGAAACGCATCGCCGCCTACTCCAGCTCGGCCACGGCCGCTGTCTGTGCGGCCGCCAGCGACTTCGCGCCGGCGGTGACGAGGTCGAGCATCACGTCGAGCGACGCGCGCGAGTACGGCTCGCCCTCGGCCGTCGCCTGGACCTCGACCAGACGGCCGTCACCGGTGATCACCGCGTTCAGGTCCACCTCGGCCGAGGAGTCCTCCTCGTAGTCCAGGTCCAGGCGCGTCTCGCCGTCCACGATCCCGGCGGAGACCGCGGCGATGGAGTCGAACAGCGGCAGCTCGTGCAGACCCAGCAGGTCCTTGATCTTGAGCGCGACCTGGTACACGGCCACGTAGGCGCCGGTGACGCTCGCCGTGCGAGTGCCCCCGTCCGCCTGCAGCACGTCGCAGTCCACGGCGATGGTGCGCTCGCCGATGATGCCCAGGTCGACCACGCCGCGGAGGCTGCGGCCGATGAGGCGCTGGATCTCCATCGTGCGGCCCGACTGCTTGCCGCGCACGGCTTCACGCTGGGTGCGCGAGGGCGTCGCGCCGGGCAGCATGCTGTACTCGGCCGTGAGCCAGCCGCGGCCGGAGCCGCGCAGCCAGCCGGGCACGCCGTCGCTCAGTGACGCGGTGCAGAAGACGTGCGTGTCTCCCAGCTCGATGCGCGCCGACCCGGCGGCGAACTTGGCCACCGCCGGGGTGATGCGCACGGGCCGGAGCTCGTCGGCCTTGCGTCCTTTTCTCACGTCGTCCTCCTCGCCGCCAGCGGCGGCTGCGGCCGCGTCACGCGGCCGGTCGTGTCAGTCCGAACAGGTCGCGGCGGCGGCGCACCGCGAGGAGCAGGGCGAGGCCCAGCGTGAACAGCACGGCGGCCTCGCCGACGCCCACCCAGAGCACGCTCGCCCAGTAAGGAAGGTCGAGCATGACTGTCAGCATCGCCGCGACGCCGAAGGCGTTCACGAGCACAGGCGCCGCCAGCGCGATCACGCGCGGCCCGATCGTGTACATGATGCCCGCCGCGGCCAGCGTCAGCAGCGTCCCGAAGATGGTGTCGACCGGCATCATGGGGCTGCCCAGGTTGCCGATCGCCGTGCCGACCGTGAGGCCCACGACCGCCGCGGGATCGAAGCAGGCGAAGATCATGAGCGTCTCGGAGACCCGGAACTGCACCTGCCCGTAGGCGAGCGCGTTGAGACCCGGCGCAAGGGTGAGCACGGCGTACAGGGCGGCGTAGACCGCCGCCCTGACGAGGAACCGGCTGCTCATGGGGCGACGAGCTCGCCGAGCCGCTCGAGCGGCAGCGCGCGTACCCGCGTGAGCGGCATCTGCAGGAAGCGGGCGCCGATCTCACGGAAGCGCTCGACGTCGCCGGTCGTGTAGAAGCGGTAAGAGCCCATGACGTCGCCCGGGCGCTCGAGGCCCTGCCGCAGGAGCATGGCCTCGACCTCGCGGGCGATCTCCGCCGCGGGATTGATGAGTGTGACGTCGCGCCCCAGAAAGCGCTGCAACATGGGCGCGATCAGCGGGTAGTGCGTGCAGCCCAGAATGACCACATCCGGGCGCTGGGCCTTGAGCGGCTCGGTGAAGCCGCGCACGGCGTCCACCACCTCCTGGCTGGTGACGTCGCCGGCCTCGATGAAGTCGACGAGGCCGGGGCACGCCTGCTGGATGACGGCGGCGCCGGAGTCGAGGCCGTGGATGGCGCGCGGGTAGGCGCCGCTGGCCACCGTGGCCTCCGTCGCCAGCACGCCGATCTTGCGGTAGCGCGAGGTCTCGACCGCCGCTCGTGCCCCCGGCATGACCACGCCGATGACCGGTGTGTCGAACTGCTCCTGCAGCGCCGGCAGCGCGGCCGACGTGGCCGAGTAGCAGGCGACGACGATGAGCTTGACCGGCACGGTCTCGAGGAACGCGGTGATCTGCCGCGAGTAGAGCTCGAGCTCGTCGCGGCTCTTCTCGCCGTAGGGGAACCGTGCCGTGTCGCCGACGTAGGCGAAGTGCTCGCCCGGCAGTTGCACGAGGCACTCGTGGAGCACGGTGAGACCGCCCATGCCGGAGTCGAACATGCCGATAGGCAGGGCGGCGAGCTCGTGCAGGTTGTCGGAGGGAGAAACGGTCATGACAGGGCGCGGTGAGGCGTCCCGGTAGTATCCCCCACTGTGCGCGGACCTGTCCAGATGGCCGGCCGCGAGTCAACGGCGACGGCACAGACTCAAGCGACGCGGGGCAGTGTCCGATACGTGGAGCGAGAGGGTGATCAGGAGGACCCCCGGCGGAGGCTGGATGTGAGCCACGAGGACTACAAGATCGAACTGTTCGTGTTTCCCGACGGCACGTCCGTCGAGATGATCGTCTTCGCCCCCGACCAGCAGCGGCGCGGCGGCACTTCGCCGGCCGCCCGCACCCGCACGAGGACGGCGCCGGCCCCTTGCTGCGTCCCCTCCCCGCCGCCGCCCGAGGACTCGGACGCGCACCACTGTCCCGTGTGCCGCAGCACCCTCGTCTACCCGCTGGACTGGGACCGGTCAGGCCCGGCCAGCTGGACGCTGGTCCTTCGCTGCCCGGAGTGCGAGACGTTGCGCGAGGTCACGCTCGGCCGCGCCTCCGTCGAGGAATTCAACCGCGAGCTGTACCACGGGGCCCAGGCGATCGCGCGCGAGGCCGACCTCATGACGCGCCGGAACTTCGAGGAAGAGGCTCAGCGGATCGTGGTCGCGCTGGAGCGCGACCTCATCCTGCCGATGGATTTCTAGGCGCGGTCTCCGCGTCCGGCCCGCGCCTCCCGCTGTTCGTCAGCCACACGCCCGCCACCACCACGACCGCGGCCGCCGCCTGCGCCGCGGTCAGCCGTTCTCCGAGCAGCACGTAGGCGCTCGCGACCGCCACGATCGGCGTGAGGTTGATGAAGACGCTCACGCGGCCGGCCGACAAGAAGCGGAACGCGTAGTTGAGCAGCAGGTAGGCGACGATCGAACACACGAGCGTGAGGAAGAGCACGCCGCCGGCCGCCGGAGCGGTGGGCCGGCGGACCCCCAGCACCAGCGCCTCGATCAGCGCCAGCGGCGCCATGAAGAGCGCGCCGAACAGGTTCTGCCAGGCGGTGACGAACAGCGCGGAGCGGCTCACCAGCAGGCGCCGCGCCAGGATGCTGTAGACGGCGCCGGAGAAAGAGGCGGCCAGCACCAGCAGGTTGCCGGTGAGCGAGCCGCCCCCGGCCTCGCCGGCGGCGAGCACCAGAACGACGATGCCGGCGAACGAGAGCAGGATGCCGGCCCACTGGCGGCCCGTGAGCCGCTCCGCCGGCAGGAACGCGCCGATCAGCGCCACGAAGATGGGGATCGTCGCGATGAGGATCGCGGCCTCCGAGGCGCTCGTCCGCGCGATCCCGGTGTTCTCGAAGCTGAAGTAGACGGTCAGGGAGACGAACCCGATGAGCGCGAGCCGGCCGAGCTCCTTGCGGGTCACCGGCTCGCGCACCGGCCGCAGCCGCCAGACCACGAACAGGATGCCGCCGGCCAGCGTGAAGCGCAGCAGCGCGAGCAGCAGCGGCTCGAAGCCCTTGAGCGCCGTCTTGGTGGCCACGAAGGACAGCCCGAAGGCGAAGGTCATGCCGACGGCGGCGGCGTAGGCGGAGGCGGGCGGGCGCTGGTCCATCGCGCAAGCGTATCGCAGCGGGCCAGACGCGGCCGGCACCCGTCCGCCGCGGAAGCCCGGACCGCTCAGTCACGCGGATGGAAGCGACCTCCCCGGCGGCAGGACCGTCGAGATGCCGAGCGCGGGCCGGTGTCAGTACGTGAAGGCGCGAGACACGGTCACCGTGCGGCACCGGAGAGCCGGCCTCCTCACGAGCCGCTTCCGGTGGAGCTCAAGGAGTCTTGACGCTGCCCCTCCTCCCGCGGCTCCGGCAGGCGCTCGTCGGCGCCTGAGCGCTCATCTCGGCTGGGTGCCGCGGCCACGGCGAGCACGGGCGCGGGCCGCATGGTCGCGCGCACGGCAGCGCCGACAGCGACATCGGCGCTCTCCGAGCTCGGCACCTGCACCAGCACGACATCCCCGGCTGCAAGCCGGATGCGAAGCAGGCAGATCGCTCCGCGGAAGCTCATCGCGGCCACCGTCGCAGTGCCGTCGGGTGACGGCGTGATCTGTATCGATTCGGGCCGCACCAGGACCGTGACATCGCCGGACTCCACGGAGCCATCGAGCAACGGCACCTGGCTGTCGAGCACCTCGACCATGCCGGCCCTCGCCACGCCCGGCAGGCGGTTGGTGAGCCCGACGAATTCGGCCACGAACGCCGTTCGCGGCCTTTGATAGATCTCTGTCGGTGGCGCCACTTGTTCGAGGCGGCCGGAGTTCATCACGGCGACCCGGTCTGCGAGGGCGAACGCCTCCTCCTGATCGTGCGTCACGAAAATGGTCGTGGTGCCCACCTCGACCTGGATGCGCCGGATCTCGTCGCGAAGCTCGCCTCGCACCTTGGCGTCGAGCGCAGACAGCGGCTCGTCCAGGAGCAGCACCCTCGGCTCGATGGCAAGGGCTCGCGCCAACGCCACGCGCTGCTGCTGCCCCCCGGACATCTCACTGGGATAGCGGTCGGCCTGCGCGCCCAGGCCGACGAGCTCGAGCAGATCGTTCGCGCGGCTGCGGCGCTCCGCCTTGCCGACCCTCCGCATTCGCAGCCCGAAGGCAACGTTGTCACGAGCCGTCATGTTGGGGAACAGGCTGTACGCCTGATGGACCATGCCCATGCCCCGCCGGCTGGCGCGGAGGCGCGAGATATCCTGACCTTCCAGGAGGACCTGACCTGAATCGGCGTCGTCGAGCCCGGCGATGATCCTCAGAGCGGTCGTCTTGCCACAACCGGATGGCCCCAGGAAGGCCACGAGCTCGCCCGCCGCGATATCGAGGGACAGCCCGTCGAGGGCGCGTGTCGGTCCCCACGACCGACGCAGCTCGACGAGTTGCAGCGCGACACCCGATCGGGTGGAGCGATCCACACCTCCAGCCCTTTCCATCTCGGAAGTCACGACTGCAAGCCTCCTTCTATGGGCGCCAAGGTCGATTCCTCACGCGCAGCTCCGCGACGTCGAGCGCCTGCGGAGGACACGACGAAGAGCAGGACGAAGCCGAACATGAGGGCTGCGAGCGACACCGCGACGGACACGGCGGCGTTCCTCAAGCCCACCTGGTACAGCACGACCTGCAGGGTGTTGTAGTTGAGCAGCGATGCGATGGTGTACTCGCCCATAACGAGCGCGATGGACAGGACCGCCGCGGAGAGCAGAGCTCCCCGGATGCTCGGGATCACGATCCGGAACAGGACGCCCCACCAGGAGGCGCCCAGGCCTTGAGCGGCCTCCGACAAGGTCTCGATGTCCACGGCCCGCAACCCCGCATCGATCGAGCGGTAGGCGTATGGCAGGACGAGAACGACGAAGACGAACGCCAGCACGAGCGGCGAGTCTGCGAAGAAGTAGTTGAGCCCGGAGAAGACCGGCGACAGTCCCACCACGAGCACGATGGCCGGGATCGTCAACGGAAGCAGACAGACGAATTCCATCACCCGGCGCAAGCCGGGCAGCCGCAGATGGACCCACACCATCGTCGGCACCAGCAGACACAACATCCCCAGGACGGTGAGCGCCGCAAGCTCCAGGGACAACGTGATCGCGCTGATCAGCTCGGGGTAGCTGCCGATGGCCTTCCAGGCCTCCAGGGTGCGAGTCGAGCCCGCACCCCTGGTCGAGAATTCCAGCATGGACAGGAGCGGCACGAGCAGGTAGGCGCCGATCACCACGAGCAGGACCACGCGCACCAGCGTCCGGGACCGGGCGCGCCTGGGAGCGCCGGATCTGCGCGCCTTCGCTACACCTGCCATTTCGCACCTCTTCGCTGCAGCCACGCGTAGAGCGACATCACTACAGCAACCACGACGACCATGCCGAACGCCAGCGCCTTGCCCACGTTGGCCTGGCCCAGGACGACCTCACTCTGAAGGAAGGTGCGGATCTGCAGCGGCACGATCGGGCTTCCTTGACTGATGAGCGCGGCCGCCGTGGCGTAGGCGGAGAAAGCATTGACGAACAACAGCAGCAAGCCACCGATGAAGCTGGGCGCAAGGATCGGCCCGGCGACGTACCGCCAGTACGCCCAGGAGCCCCCGCCAAGATTGTCGGACGCTTCCCGCCACTGCACCTGAAGGCCGTCGACGGCAGGGAGGAAGATCAGCACCATCAAGGGGATCTGGAAGAACGTGTAGACGACGGCCAAGCCGGTGAAGCTGTAGATCCACCCGCCGCTCGTGAAGACGCTCACTCCCAGCAGGCGATGCAGCGCCAGCGTGACCACGCCTGCGTAGCCGAAGGTGGCCAGGAACGCGAAGGCCAGCATCACGCCGCCGAACTGCGCGAGCACACCCGACATCGCCACTATGCCACGGCGGAAGACGCCGTCGGGAGCGCCCTCGGCGACCGCCCAGGCCAGCAGCGCGCCGAACACGCCACCGGCCAGGGCGGTCTCCGCCGAGAGCCTGATCGAGCCCCAGAACGCCTGCAGATACGCGCTGCCTCCAAGCACCGTCGTGATGTTGCTGAGGGTCAGTTGGCCACTGCTGCTGCGGAATGCGCCCACGATCACGATGATTGTGGGCCAGAGCAGAAAGACGGCGATGTACCCGAAGAAGGGCACTACGCCGAGGTGGCGGCTCGAAGGTCGCAGAGACCTCCGAGCGCCGCCTCGACCAGCGAGACCAGAAGCCTGGTCGACGCCTGTAGCGTGACCCCCGACATCAGTCGGGGAAAGGCCAGCGCTCTGGGTCACTGGACGGCTGCGTTCCAGTTCGCCAGCAGGTACTTCTGCCCGGCTTCAAGCTGCGCCTCGGTGAGCGTGACCGGGGTCCCGACGGCCTTCGGCAGCAACGCAAGCGCCGCCTGGTCGACGGTCCCGTCCTTCGTCATCTGGTCGAGGAGGACCGGGCGGGCGGCTCCCTTGAGCCAGATGTTCTGACCCTCGGGCGAGAACACGAACTCCTGCCACAGCCGAGCCGCCGCTGGGTGCGGCGCGTCGACGTTGATCGCCTGGTTGTAATAGGCGGCCACGACCTCGTTTGCGGGCACCACGACCTTCCAGTCGATCTTGCCCTTGAGCGCAGCGGTCTGCGCGACGTTGTTGTAGTCCCAGTCGATGACGACCGGCGTCTGCCCTGAGGCGATCGTGGCCGGGGTCGGGTCCACCGGCAGCAGGTTGCCGGCCTTGTTGAGCTTCGAGAAGAAGTCCACGCCGGGGGCCAGATTGTCGGCCCCGCCGCCGTTGGCCACCGAGGCCATGACGACGCCGTTGAAACCCGCCGAGGCCTGAGTCGGGTTGCCGTTCAGGGCGACCGTGCCCTTGTACGCGGACTTGAGCAGATCGTTCATCGTGGTCGGCGTCGGCACCTTGGACGCGTCGTAGCCGATCGACATGTACCCGGTGTAGTCGCTCACCCACAGACCGGTGGGATCCTTCAAGTTCGCGGGGATCTGGTCCCACTCGGTGACCATGTAGGGGGCGAACATGCTGAGGTTGGCGAGGGCCACACTGCCGCCCAGGTCGAAGACGTCGGGCGCGCGGTCAGTGCCCTTGAGCTGGGTCGCGGCATTGATCTCGTCCTGGCTGCTGCCGTCAGGCTGAGCCGAATTGATCTTGATCCCGTACTTGGCCGTGAAGGCCGAGATCATCTCGCCGTAGTTCGCCCAGTCCGGAGGCAGGGCGATCACGTTGAGCGTCCCCTCCGCTTTGGCGGCCGTGACGAGCGCGTCCATGCCCCCGAGATCGGCGGCGGACTTCGCGGTCGCCGCCTTCGATGACGTGGTGCTGCTCGAGCTGGGCGACGACGAACCGCATGCGGCCACACCCACAGCCAGCAGCACGGCAGATACCGCGATCGCCATCGCCAAGATCGACTTACGGATACTGAACATAGTCCCCTCCAAATCCTCGGATTGTAGTGAGCTGGTCATGGTGACCAGGAGCGTATCCCACCAGCGGCGCCCAGGCCCAGTGACGGCGCCTCCTCAACGCACACCCCTGCCCCTGCGATAGGCCGTCGTGGCCCCTTGAAGCGGAGGAGCCGCCCCGACGGCATGGTCATCCCTCCCAAGAAGACCCCCCGCTTATCCCGCTTGCCCCGGACCCCGCTGCCGGCGAAGGCTCGCCGTCGCCGCGTCCCACAGTAGTCACAGTATGGCGAGCCATGCCATCTTCGTCTAGGGCGAAGACCGAACACGGACGCTCCGGGATGCACGGAAGGCCGCGGCGCTTGACGGCCGCATCCGACAGCGCGCCGGCCGCCTCGTTGAGACGCAGGCCCATCAAGCGCTGGGCTTGAGCCCCCTCAGCATCACGCTCCGGTGGCGGATGGAAGCGCCCATGGGGGCAGCAGGTCACCCAGCCGGCGCAGGATGTAGGTCGGCTGGATGGACGAACCCTCCAGGGCGGACTTGGGAGTCGCACCGGTCAGCGGCAGTGCGGTGGCCATGCCTGCCTCCTGTCCCATGAGCACATCGGTCTCCAGCCGGTCGCCCGTCATCAGGCACTCCGCGGCAGGGAGGCTCATCAGGTCCAGAGCGGCATCGATCATGTACCTGGACGGCTTGCCGACCACGGCTTCGACCCGCGTATCGGTGCAGGCTTCGATGGCGGCGATGACGGCGGCACAGTCGGGCTCACCACCGCCGGGAACGGGGCAGAAGCGGTCGGAGTTGGTGGCGAAGAAGCGCGCCCCGGCCCGGATCGCGTCGAAGGCGATCTGCAGTTTGCGGTACACGAGGGTGCGGTCGAAGCTGGCGATCACCGCGTCGACGTCGTGCGCCTGCTCGGTCAGCTCAAACCCGTTGCGGCGCAGCTCCGCGCACAGCGGCTCCTCGCCGACGACGAACAGGCGCGCTCCCGGCATGCGCCGCTTGAGGAAGTCGACCAGCACGAGCGACGAGGTCAGGATGTCCTCGATGGAGGTCGGCACGCCCAGGCGGGTGAGCTTGGCGGCGTAATCTTCGCGTGCGTGCGTGGGGTTGTTGGAGATGAAGATCGTGCGCACACCGCGCGCGCGCAACTCCCTCAGGGTCTCGCCCGCCGTGGGAAGCAGGGCCTCCCCCAGATAGACCGTACCGTCCAGGTCGAAGATGTACCCGGCAAAGAGGCGTGTCGGGGTGGACAGGCCGCTCGACGCAGGCGCGGTCAACTGCCACCGATCGTCGTCCGGATGACCTTGTGCCCTTCGCTTTCGAACGCCGACGCGATGGTGTCCTGGAGCTCTGCTCCCGGAGTCAGAGAGACCATGTAGCCGCCTCTGCCGCCGCCCGTGACCTTCGCTCCCAAAGCACCTCTTTCAAGGGCTGCCCGGCACATGCGATCGAGAGTCTCGTGAGACATTCCCATATCGGCCAGGAGCCCGTGATTCTCCGACATGATCTTCCCCACGGCCGGGAGATCGCCGGCCTCAAGCGCCTTCTTCATGTCGACGACCTGGGCCCTGATGGCGTCCAGACGCGCCGCGAACAGCTCCGGGTCGCCTGTTTTCTGCTCGTCGATGAACTCATCCAGTGCCGCCGTATTGACGGTGACGCCGCTGTTGGCGAGCACGATCTCGAAGGCCCTCGGGCTCTCGATCCTCTCGAAATGCTGTTCCCCGTTCTCCAACCAGAAGAGGAGCAGACCGCCGTAGGTCGAGGCGGTGTTGTCGACTCCGCTGGCGACCCCGTGATAGGGGAACTCGCCCTGCCAGGCCACCCGGTTGATCTCCTCGATGGAGTAGCCCAAGCCGAATTCCGCGTCCACCGCGCGCGCCAGCGAGACGCAGATGGCGGCGCTCGCGCCGACCCCGCTTCCGGCCAACAGCGTGCCCCCGACGGTGATCTTGATCGGAGTCTTGCGGACGTCGATGCCCATGACTTCGAGGATCCTGTCGATGGATTCGCCCTGCTGCTCCCTCTTCTTGGCCTTGTAGCCCGGGACCTCGATGCGGTCGTCCTGCAGGACCCATCCCTCGCCGTCAGTCCGCTCCACGGTCGTCACGGTCTCGAAGGGGATCGACGAGACGATCGCCGGCACCTCATCGAGGACGAACTGGTCGCCGATCAAGATCGTCTTTCCGAACCCGCTGCCTTCAGCCATGTGATTCTCCATCCAGGATGTGTTCCATCTCATCGATCAGTGCTGCTTCTTTCCCGATGTCCACCGTGGTGGCGGCGGTCAGACTGTGGCAAGCGTCGGAGAAGCCTCCGAGTCTGCTTGTCGCTTCGGGAAGCACTACGTTGAGTCCCATTGCTCGCCCCGCCCGGATCTCCTCCTCCATGGAAGGAGAAACCCGCATGGAGACCTTCACCTGGTTGAACTTGATCGCGCCGAAGTCCGGGATCTCGTCGGGAATGATCTGGAATCCGGCCAGGTACTTGTCGGGATCGATGAGATCCGTGGTCCTGATGGCATCGCAGAATGCCCCGACCATCTTCACACCCATCGGGAAGAGGCGTGACTCGACGTGAAACCACTGGATGTGAGGCGCCTGTCGCAGAGCGCCCGCCCGGAGCGCTGCAATCTCCTGATCGAAGATCCTCGTCCGCACAGCCTTCAGTTCTTCCACCATCCGGTCCGACTCCGGCGAGACACCTTCAAGGCAGACCTTGACCCCCATGCCGGGCCCGCCCTGGTAGTAGCCGACTCCCCCCAGGACATCGAGATAGTCGCCGACGTCGATCAGGTCCGTCTGTCCCTGTGGACCGCTCAGCAGGTACTGCTCCCCGGCCTCATGCTTCCTGATCTCGACCAGACCCTGTCGAGCGGCTTCCACGGCGACCTCGCGATTCTCGCTCACCAGCTCTCCGTCCACGAAGAAGCCGTCACCCACCGCTCCAATGGCTGCGATGTGGGCCATGTCGCGATTGACCGGATCGAGCGTACGCGCGAAGAGGTAGCAGGTCGTCGACCCGGAGATGTCCCGATCCCCCTTCAACCCGAACAGGTCCGGATCGAGGTTGATGACTCTCGGATCGGTCGAGGGTTCGGCGACATGGTGATCCAGGATGATGGTCAGGTTTCTCCCCTGGTTCAGCCGGGACAGCAGCGGGGCGATCCTGCCGGCGAAATCGGCGAAGATGAGGATCTTGCCTTCCTGCTCGAAGACCTTCTCCAGCACTGCGGGATACGGCTTTTCGAGACAGAAGCGCCGGACACTGTATTCCTGACGCTCGAAGGCGCGGGTGAGTGTGGCCCCCGACGTGAGCCCGTCGGAATCGTTGTGATGGAAGACCTGGACGGCCTTCTCCGGCATCTTCCTGACTTCGCGGATGGCCTGTTCCATCGCGTCGATCAATGCAGTCGGCATGGTTCTCCTTGGCCCGTCCCTGTCATGAGCGCTGCTCCCGAGAGCGAAGTCTCCGGTTGTTGAGCTCCGTAGTCAATCCGCGGAGGCCGCATGCTCGGCGAGCGAGCCAGCGCGCGGCGCGCGGCGAAGCGCCGTTGGGGCCGAGGGCGCTGGGCATGCGAGACCTTCTGTCGACGATCGACTGGACTGGTCGCCGGAGAGTCCACAGGACCGGCCACGGCGGTCGTCGGCCTGTTCTCACCCCCGCCAGCAGCCTGGATTCACGGCTACCCGACCTGGGTAGTCTGGCCGCAAGACCGCCGCGGCGGCGCTGGGCGATTCCTTCCCAGAAGGGAGTGACGGCGACCATGCCTACCGACTCGGAGTTCACGGCCACCGTCGTTGAGAAGGCCAAGGCGCTCGGCGCGTCCGTCGCCGGGGTCGCCGACGTCGGGACTCTGAAGGAGTCGCCGTCGCACCGCATCTATCCGAAGATCGGCATGGACCCCGAGGTGCACTGGCGGGATGCGCCGGAAGAGGCCCTGCACCACGAGGTCGAGTGGCCCGCCGACGCCGTCTCCGCCGTGGTGATCGGGGTCGAGCACCCTGTCGATCGGCCGGAGCTCGACTGGTACGACGGCAAGGGCACACCCGGCAACCGCATCCTCATCCAGATCACCAAAGAGCTCTCTGCATGGCTGGAGGAGACGTTCTCAGTCAAGAGCTACCGGCCGCCCTACTTCATCGAGAGTACCGGGATCTTTTTGAAGGACTCGGCCGTGTTGGCCGGCCTCGGATGCATCGGCAAGAACAACATCGTCGTCACGCCGGAGTACGGCCCTCGCATCCGCTGGCGGGCGCTGCTCATGGACCGCACGGCGAAGGCCACCGGCCCAGTCGGCTACGACCCCTGCGACGGCTGCCCGCAGCCGTGCCGCAGGGCCTGCCCCGTGAACGCTTTCGACCACGCCGCCTACTCGTCTTCTGAGCTGGGGCAGTCGATACTGCCGGGCATCGACGGGACCTACGACCGGGTGACCTGCAACACCAAGATGGCGCGGGACGTCGAGGAGGCCGCCAAGGCGCTGGCGGCGAGCGACGAAGAGGGCGAGGCGCTGGCCTCGACGATGAACGCATTCGAAGAGGCCATCCTGGCGATCCCGAAGGACGACGGGGAGCCTCGGTACGGCGTCAAGTACTGCAGAATGTGCGAGCTGAGCTGCCCGGTGGGCAGGCAAGCCACGACTCGCTGAAGCCGGGAAGAGCGACCGGACAGCAGAAGCCGGCCGGGTGCGGGAAGAACGCTGTCAGAGTGACAACGTTGGTGCCCCCGGAAGGATTCGAACCTTCGACCTCGCGCTCCGGAGGCGCGCGCTCTAATCCCCTGAGCTACGAGGGCACGGTCAGGCATTCTAGCACGGCGGCCCCGCAGGCCGCTGCAGCCGGAGCGAGCGGGTGGTCCGGGCCGCGCCCGCATCACGCCAGGTGCTGGATGGCCTCCGCAAGGTCGACGTCGCGCATGGTCACGCCGCCGGCGTCGTGACTTGACAGGTGCAGCGTGACCTTGTTGTAGCGGATGTCGATGTCCGGATGGTGCTTCCGCTCTTCCGCGACCTCGGCCAGGTGCTCGACGAACCCGATGGCATGGACGAAGTCGGCGAAGCGGAACGTGCGCGTCAGCGCCTCGCCCTCCAGGCCCCAGCCCTCGAGATCGCCGAGGGCCGCCGCGATCTGCTCCTGGCTCAGTGTGTCCATGAGCGCCTCCCCCTGACGACCTTCCGGCCGGCGCCGCGGGCGCCGGCCCCTATCGCCTGTCTTCCCCGCGGCCGCGCAGGGCACGCTGCATGTCCCGCTTGGCGTCCTTGTCGGCCATGTCGTGACGCTTGTCGTAGAGCTTCTTGCCGCGCCCGAGACCGATCTCGACCTTGGCGCGGCCGTCCTTGAGGTACACCTTGGTCGGCACGATCGTGTAGCCCTTCTCCCGGACCTTCACGGCGAGGCGCTCGATCTCGTGCCGATGCATGAGCAGCTTGCGCACTCGCAGCGGATCGTGGTTCCAGATGTTGCCCTGGTCGTAGGGGCTGATGTGGGCGCCGACGAGAAAGAGCTCCGGGGCGTGTGCGCTGCCACGCACCTCCACGTAGCTGTCACGCAGGTTGATGCGCCCCTCGCGCAGCGACTTCACCTCGGTGCCGACCAGCGCGATGCCCGCCTCGAAGGTGTCGTCGATGAAATAGTCGTGGCGCGCCTTGCGGTTCTCGGCGACGCGCTTGATCCCAGTCTCTTTCGGCATGCCGACTAGCGTACCGCATCGAAGACGGCGGACGCGCACGGGGCCGGAAGCGGCGCGAGGCGCCCGGCAACCGGCCGGCGCGTCACGCGGGTGTCAGCGCCGGCGCCGGGGCTGGCGGCCGGGGGGGCGACGGTGTGGCGGTCGAGAGCCCGTCGTACGCCGCGCGGGCTGGCGGCCGGCGCCGGTAGCCGGCCGGCCGGACTCCGGCAGGGCCGGCGCCAGGTCGACCTTGCCGGTGAGATGGTCGACGCGCTCGACCTTGACGTCGACCGCGTCGCCGAGGCGGTAGCGCGTGCCGGTCGCTTCGCCGACGAGCGCCGTCTCGTGCTCGCTGACCTCGAAGCGCTCCCCGCCGAGACGGCGCGACGAGAGGAAGCCTTCGAACACGGCGCCGAAGCGGACGAAGAGCCCGCCGCCGACAAGGCCGGCGATCTCGCCGGTGAACACCTGCTCCCAGCCCTCCTCCGCAAGGCGGCGCTCCAGCAGGAAGCACAACGCGATGTCGTCGCCCTTGAGCTCGACGCGCGAGAACTCCCGTTCGCGCGTGGAGCAGTCGTCGGCGGCCGTCGCGAGCTCGGCGTCGCCGAGCTCCGAGCCGCCCTCTCCCAGGTGATAGATCAGCGCCCGGTGCGTGACCAGGTCGGGGTAGCGGCGGATGGGTGACGTGAAGTGCAGGTAGGCCGGGCTGGCGAGGCCGAAGTGCCCGAGGTTGACCGGCGCGTAGCGCGCCTGTTTGAGCGAGCGCAGGATCAGTGTGGACCACGCGAGCCGCCCGCGGTGCTCGTGCGCGCTCGCCTGGGCGACGAGGCGGCTGAGCCGCCCGTAGGCCTCCTGGAGCTTCGCCGCCGGCACCAGCTCGCCGGTCGGGAACGGCGGCGTGGCCACGCCGAGCTCTTCCAGCTGGTCGAGCAGTTCCCGCGTGCTGGCCGGTTCGGGCGGCTCGTGCACGCGGTACATGGTGTGCGCCTTCTTGCGCAGCAGGTACTCGGCGACCGCCTCGTTGGCGGCGAGCATGAACTCCTCCACGAGCGCGTGCGAGGGCGTCTCCGGGCGCGCGGCCGCTCCGCTGAGCGCGCCCGCGTGGTCGAACGCGTATTCGGGCTCGAACGAGCCGATGGTGAGCGCGCCGCGGGCGAGGCGCCGGCGGCGCAGCACCCCGGCGAGCTCCGCGGCCAGCAGCAGCTCCGCGCGCAGCGCGTCGTCGGCCACCATGGTCGCGTCGGGCACGTCGCGCGGAGGCTCCGGGCGGCCGGCGACCAGGTGCGCACCGGGCAGCGCCGCGACCGCCGCCTTGGGGTCGGCCAGCGGGACGGCGGCGGCCTCGGCTCCTGCCGGGTCCGGCACCCCCCCGGCCAGCTCCACTGCGGCCGGCCCGATCACCGTGTCGGCGAAGCCGTAGGTGAGGCGGTGGTCGCTGCTGATGAGGGAGCGGTAGTACTGCGTGCCGGTCCGCCGCCCGGCGGCGTCGAAGGTGAACTCCACCGTGAGGCACTTGCGCGGCTGCCGCGGCACCAGGCTGCAGAGGTCGCTGCTCAGCGCCGCCGGCAGCATGGGCTCGGCGAACAGCGGCAGGTAGAGGCTGGAGGTGCGCCGGCGAGCCTCGCGCTCGATGTCGCCGTCGTCGTCCACGAAGTACGAGACGTCGGCGATGTGCACGTGCGCCCGGTAGCCCGCGCCCTCGCGCACGACCGAGATGGCGTCGTCGAAGTCGCGCGCGGTGTCGGGGTCGATGGTGAATGTGGGCAGCGCCGTGAGGTCGCGGCGGCCGTGGTCCGGGCGCGCCGCGCGCGCCTTGACGGCGGCCGCCTCGTCGAGCACGGCACCGGAGAAGCCTTGGCGGACGCCCCTGGCGTGCAGAAGAGCGCGCAGCACCGCCGTGATGTCGTCCGCGTCGCCGAGCACCTCGACGATCCTGCGCCGGTCGCCGTGCGACGGCACGGCGAGCACGAGGTCGTCCTCATGCGGCTGCAGCCCGCCCTTGGCCACGAGGTACGAGCGGACGTCGGCGAAGAGAGGCTCGAGCGACCAGAACTTGCCCCAGCGGGTGATGCGGTACGGGAGAGGGCGGCCGCGGTCTTCCGGCGCCTGGTCGGAGGCGGGGCCGCGGCGTCCGGGGCCCTGCTGCCGGCGGCCACCCGCGTGTCTCGCACTGTCACCCGGACCACCCGGATGCCGCGAGGGGCTCATGGAGCTACTTCGCGCGGCGGGCGATGTACTGCAGAGCCGTCTGCAGTGCGTCGTCGGGCTTCGTCTTGGGCTTGTCGGGCGCCACGATGTCCGGCGTGATGCCCTTCTTGTTGATGTTGGTGCCGTTCGGCGTGAGGTACACGGCCGTGGTGAGCTTGAGCGCGGCCCCGTTGCCGAGGTCGACGATGGTCTGCACGAGGCCCTTGCCGAAGGTCGTCGTGCCGACGATCGTCGCGCGCTTGTGATCCTTGAGCGCGCCGGTGACGATCTCGGAGGCGCTGGCGGAGAACCCGTTGACCAGGACGACCATCGGCCGCTTGGTGGCCACGGGGCCGGTCGCCGTCAGCTCTTCCTTGGGCGAGTGCAGACCGGAGGTCGAGGTGACGAGCCCGGTCTGGAAGACGTTGGTGACGTCCACGGCCTGAGTGAGCAGGCCGCCGCCGTTGTAGCGCAGGTCGAGGATGAACCACTGGGCGCCCTGCTGCTTCAGCGCCTCGACGTCCTTGCGCACGTCGGCTCCGGCGAGGCCGCCGAACTCGTAGAGCTGGATGTAGCCGACCTTGGTGCCCTTGTCGTTGATGATGCGCTTGCTGGTCTCGGGGATCACGATCGTCTTGCGCACGACCTTGACGTCCTTGGGAGGCTGCTTCTTGTCCTTGGGCTGGACGGTGAGCGCGACCGTGGAGCCCTCGGCGCCCTTGATGCGGGTGATACTCGTCTCGATGGAGGTGCTCTTGGTGGACTGGCCGTCGACGGCCTGGATGATGTCGCCGGGGACGAGGCTTGCGGCCTTGGCCGGCGACCCCGCGAACACGGTCGAGATGACGAGGCCGTCTTTGGTCTTCTGCAGCGAAGCGCCGATGCCCGAGTACGAGCCCTTCTCCTTCTCGGCGAAGTCCTGCACCTCTTTGGGGGTGAGGTAGACCGTGTACGGGTCCTGGAGAGACTTGAGCATGCCGTTGACGCCGGCCGTGGACAGCTTGCTTGCGTTGACCGGCACGTAGTAGCGGCTCTGGAGCTCCTCGATGATCTTCTGCTGCAGCTTGCCGGCGTCCTTGGCGGAGGACTGCTGCGTGGGAGAAAGACGCACGGTGTTCTCCCCGTGCAGGTACCAGCCGGCGAAGTAGCCACCGAGAAACCCGAGCGAGACCAGGAGAACGACGATGATGGTGCGTAGGGCGCGCATCAGTCGTTGATGGTAGTCGGTCGCGGGGGAGGCGGCAAACGGGCGGCCGGCGACGGCGTCTGAACGCCCTCGCCGGCCGCCTGTCAGCTGCGCGCCGTGGCGCGCCTCAGGTCCTGAGGTAGCGCCGCAGCGCTACCACGCTGCCCAGGGCGCCGAGGACGGCGCCGAGGACGGCAAGCGTGGGCAGCAGGCCGGCGGGCCAGGTGCCGCTCTGCCACCACATGCTGAACACCCTGATGTCGATGAACTTGACGTCACTGCTCTTGAGCCAGTTGGACAGGGCCCAGTTGCAGAGCCAGACGAAGCCGGCCGCGAACACCGCCCCGACGAGGCCGGTGATGAACCCCTCGAGCACGAACGGCCAGCGGATGAACCAGTTGGTGGCGCCCACGAGACGCATGATCTCGACCTCCCGGCGCCGGGCGAAGATGCTCAGCCGCACCGTCGTGCTGATGAGCAGCACCGCGGCGAGAGCGAAGATGCCGGTCGCGATCCACATGCCGTAGCCGATCAGGTTGATCGTGCCGAGCATCTTGCGCACCGTCTCGGCGGCATACTTGACGCCGTCGTGGGTGCCGGGGTCGTTGTCGACCGCCGGGTCCGTGAAGAACTTGGCCGCCACCGCATCGACCTGGTTGGCGTCCTTGACCTGGACCTCGTAGCTGGCGGGAAGCGGGTTGATCGGCAGGTTCTGCACGATGCGGTCGCCGAAGCGCTGGCGGAACCGGTTGAGCGCTTCTTGCTTGCTGATGTAGTCGTAGTGCTTGACCTCGGGGATCGCGTGGATCTTCTGCTCCAGCGCCGCCTTCTGCGCATCGGTGGCGTCGTCTTTGATGAAGACCTCGATCAGGACGCGGTTCTTGAGGCTGGTGGCGCCCTGGTTGAGGTTGTCGCGCGTCACGAGGACGGCGCCGAGGATGGCCGTGCTGATGAACACGGTGATCACGGCCGCCATGGCCATGACCCAGTTGCGGCGCATGGAGCCGAACGCCTCGCCGAGGAAGAAGCCGAGTCTCACGACAGGACCTCCTGCGCTTCGGCGTCCGCGACCTGGTCGTAGCCGCCGCGGCGCTCGTCGCGCACGAGGCGCCCGTTGTCGAGCTGGAGCACGCGCCGGCGCATGCGGTTGACCATGTCGCGGTCGTGGGTGGCCACCACCACGGTGGTCCCCGTCCTGTTGATGCGCACGAGCAGCTGCATGATGCCCACCGCGGTCTCGGGGTCGATGTTGCCCGTGGGCTCGTCGGCGAGCAGCAGCGGTGGGTGATTGACGAACGCACGCGCCACGCTGACGCGCTGCTGCTCGCCGCCGCTGATCTCGTGCGGGTAGCTGTTGGTCTTGTCGTTGAGACCGACCAGGCTCAGGATCTCCGGCACCTTGCGGCGGATGCTGCGCCGAGGCTCGCCGACGACCTCGAGCGCATACGCCACGTTGTCGTAGACGGTCTTGTTGGGCAGCAGCTTGAAGTCCTGGAACACGCAGCCGATGTTGCGCCGCAGCAGCGGCACCTTGCTGTGGCGCAGGGTGCCGAGGTTGCGGCCGGCCACGAGAATGCGCCCCGTCTCCGGGACGAGTTCTTTGAGCACCAGCTTGATCAGCGTGGACTTGCCGGAACCTGAGGCGCCCACCATGAACACGAACTCACCCTTGCCGATGTGGCAGGTGAAGTCCTGGAGGCCGACCACATCCGGGTCGTAGGTCTTGGTGACGTCTTCGAAGACGATCATGGGATTAGCTCTCCCTTGTCAGCCGTCAACGGCCAAGCCACGATTATGAGGGCCCCCGCGAGCTTGCTCAACCCGCGCCCCTACGGCGATGGCGTCCTGAGAGATCCAGCTCGGTGCGACCTTCATGCGCACCTCCTCCCGTGCCCGCCCAGCAAGCAGGGGCCGCCGCGGCGACCCCGGGCAAGGTTCGTCGCCGGGACGGAGGTTCCTGCCGCGGCCACGGCGGGCCTGGTCGTGTCGGGGCAAGGAAAGGGGCCAACCGGGGGTAAGCAAAGCCTGGCGAGTCAATGCTAAGAGGGGAGGTTGGCCCCGCTCGGCACTCTACGACAGAAACGCTTATCTGTCACGTAGTAGCTTCGTCTACGCTCGCGTGACGTGCTCAGGAGACCGCGAGTGCCTCGGCGAGCGACTTGAACGCCCGCAGGTCGTCACGGACGCGGGCGTGCAGGCAGCGCCGCAGGCCCGCCTCGTCCACACCCCACACGGCGGGCTCGTACTCCAGCTGGTAGTGGACGCGCGTCTCGCCGGCGTCGAGCTTGGCGAAGGAGACCTCACCGGTCTCGCGTCCGTCCGACGCCTGCCAGCGGACGCGCGTGTCCTGCACGTGGGCGACGACGTCGGCCTCCCACTCCAGCACCGCGCCGCAGACGCGGCCGGTCCAGCGGAGCCTGCAGTAGCCCACCACGGCCACCTCGTCCATGCCCTTCATGAAGCGCGGGTAGCCCTCATAGTCGAGCCACAGGGAGTACGCGTCCTGGATATCCGCGTGCACGACGACGGAATCGTCAACGAAGCCCATGCACCCTCCCGGTCCACCGCCGGCGACGGCCGCCGGCACCCACTATCTACCCCGGAGGCCGGACCGGCAGTCAGCCGCGGACACGCGCTCGGCGATGTCCTTCCCAGGCGCGCGTCGTGAGACGAGCGGGACTTCCCGCACCGGGGCGGAACCCGTGCCCAGGAAGCGCGGGAGCAGGCTCGCGAGGGCGACGAACGTCGCCTCACCCGGCGACGCCGGCGGGGTCAGCTCGGCCGGCCGGCGTCTGCACGCGCCTACCAGCGCTCGTAGCGGACGAGCTCCTCCAGCGGCCGGCGGTCCGTCTTCGCAGGATCCTTGGCGGGGTAGCCCAGCGGCGTGATGGCGACCAGCTCGACGTCCTCGGGCAGGCCGAACACCTCGCGCGCCGCGTCGGGGTCGAACGCGGCGATCCAGCAGGTCCCGAGGCCCAGCGCGGTGGCCGCGAGCACGAGGTGGTCCATGGCGATCGTGGCGTCCACCTCGTCGTAGGGCTTGTCGTCCATGCGCCGCCAGGCCTCGCCCGGCACGGCGACGAAGCCGATGACGAGCGGGGCCTCCGTGAGCCAGCGACGGCCGTACACGCGGGCCAGCTCGTCCTCCCTGCCCTTCGTGTGCACGACCAGCATGCGGAACGGCTGCCGGTTGGCGGCGGTCGGGGCGCGCCGCGCCGCCTCGAGCACCTTGGTGAGCGTCTCGTCCTCGACGGCGTCGGGCTTGTACCCGCGCACGCTGTAGCGCTTCGTGATGGCCTCGAACACGTCCATGAAGGTCTCCTCTCGCGGCGACGGAGCAGCAGCCTACCACGTCGGCCGCGCTGTAGGATGGGCGCCACGCTCGACGGAAGGACCCCCGGTGTCACGCAAAGGCTGGTTGCTCTTCATCTCGCTCTGCGTGATCTGGGGGCTGCCGTACCTGTTCATCCGCGTGGCCGTGCGCGAGCTGCCGCCGCCGGCGCTGGTCTTTCTGCGCACGGCGCCGGCGGCGCTCCTGCTCCTGCCGTTCGCGCTACGACGCGGCGAGCTGCGGCAGATACTGCGGAGCTGGCCCTGGGTGCTCCTGTACACGGCCGTCGAGCTCTGCATCCCGTGGCTGCTGCTCTCCCACGCGGAGGAGCGGATCTCGAGCTCGCTGGCGGGCCTGCTCATCGCCATGGTGCCGCTCATCGGCGCCGTGCTCTACCGCGCGTTCGGGGTGGCCGATCACTTCGACGCACGCCGGTTGACCGGGCTCTTCATCGGGTTCGCCGGCGTCGCCGCCCTGGTCGGCCTGGACATCGCGAGCAGCGACGTGCTGGGCATCGCCGAGACCGTCGCCGTCGCCTTCTTCTACGCGACCGGCCCGCTCGTCATCAGCCGCAAGCTGACCCACCTGCCGGCGATCGGCGTCATCACGGCGTCGCTGGTCGTGACGGCGGTGCTCTACTCTCCGGCCGGCATCGCCACCATGCCGTCCTCGCTCTCGACCGAGACCATCGGCTCCGTGGCCGTGCTGTCCGTGGTCTGCACGGTGGTCGCGTTCCTCGTCTTCTTCGCCCTGATCCGGGAAGTGGGACCGTCGCGGTCGACGGTCATCACCTACGTCAACCCTCTGGTCGCGGTGATGCTCGGCGTGGCGCTCCTCGGCGAGCCGCTCACCCTCGGCATCGCCGTCGGCATGCCGCTGATCCTCGTGGGATCCGTGCTCGCCACCATGCCTTCGCTGCGCGGACCGCAGCAGGCCGAGCCGCTCGAAGACGAGCTCGGCGCAAGTCCACCGGCGCCCTGAGCGTGAGGCGACCCGGGTCCCACGGCGCCTGAAGCGGGCGCCCTGCTCGGCGGGCGGCGCCTCAGAGCTGCCGCGCCACCCAGTCCCGCGTCTGCTCCACCTGGTTGAAGGTGAAGAGGTGCACGCCCTGCAGGCCGAGCGCCGGGTCGACCGCGTAGCCGGCCACGGCGCCGGCCAGGGAGGTCGGATCGTATCTTCGCGAACGGGCGAGTGTGATGATCTGCCGGCTGTGCTTACGCAGGTAGCTCAGCGAGGCGCCGACCCCGGTCTTGAGCGAGATCTCGGCCAGCTTGCGTCGCTCCACGACTCCCGGCAGCCCTACGACCACAGGCAGCTCGATGCCGGCGGCGCGGATGTCACTCACCCACCTCGCCATAGCCCCGGCATCGAAGCACAGCTGCGTCACTAAGTGGCTGGCGAACGGCTGCTTGCGCCGAAGCGCCTCGAGCAGCCGGTCGTCGCTGATGAGCGGGTGGCCCTCCGGGTACCCGCCGATGCCGACGCGGGCGAACGGGTGTGCGAGACCGGCAAGCTCCTCGAGCAGGTCGCCGGCGTCGGCGTAGCTCCCCGCCGGCGCCTCGGCGTCGCCGCCGATCACGAACACTTCGCGGATGTGCGACGCCTCGAGGCGCTGCACCAGCCTCTCCAGGTGGCTGCGGCCGGCCACCATGCGCGCGGCCAGGTGGGGCACGACCCTGAAGCCGCGCGCCGCGAGCGCAGTACTGACGTCGAGGGTCCTGTCGATGCCCTGCTTCGGCGATGCGGTGACGGTGACGGTGGACCCGTACGGAAGGACGGCCACCTTCTGCTCGATCCCCCGCACGGGAATGATCTCGTAGCGTGGTTCCTGCAGCAGCAGGGACAGGTCCGACCGGTCTGCGAACGCGGGTTCTCCGCCACGGCTCATGGATCACCTCACTCCGGTTCAAAGCGGGTAGCTTCAGTCCTCTTTATACCCAGGCGTTATGCACGCGCCGCCGCGTAGAGCGGCGGGCGGCCGGCCCGGCGCATGCCCGGCCGGCCGCCCGTCCGCAGGCCCGCGTCACGCGCGGCAGAGCAGTTCGTCGCAGCGGCGCATGACGAACGTCCGGTACTTGTCGAGGTCGACGTCCAGCTCACGCTGGGCCTGCATCACGTCACTC
The DNA here is from genome assembly GCA_963798285.1 of uncultured Thermoleophilia bacterium. Lineage (GTDB taxonomy): Bacteria > Actinomycetota > Thermoleophilia > UBA2241 > UBA2241 > CAIXSE01. The sequence goes on from CAWCSR010000003.1 coordinate 643,476, forward strand.
TCCGCCGACCGGCCGTGCGGGGTGTACTCGATCTCGACGCTCACCCGCGACCTCCCGTCGCCCAGGTCGGCAAACGTCACGCGGCCGTCGTCGGCATCCAGGTCGGCAAGGGCCGACCTCATGCCCTCGTAGCCCTCCGGAAAGCGATCGTAGACGGAACGGCCGATGAACTCTCTCCACTCACGGTCTGCGAACGAGACCGGGACGGCGGCCTCGATGGATCCAGTCAACAGTGGCATCTCACTCTCCTTGTGCCCGGGCCCTCGTCGGCGTGGCCCGGCCTACTCCTCGTGTTCGCCGTTGCGTGCGCAGTCAAACATCTTGCCGGCGATGGTGGCGGATGGTTGACCGGGCAGTGCAGCCCGGCGCCGCGACGACCGGCCGCGGTGCGCTAGGATTGCCGGCGCTCCGCCCCACGAAAAAGGGATGACGCGTGAAGGACGTGCAGGAACGACCGCTCCCCGGCCTGATCGTGACGATCGGCTCGCGCGCCGTGCGCGTGACGAGCGAGAGGCCGCTGACGGTGCTCAGCTCGGCGGTGGTCGGCGGGGGCTACGGCAGCACGCGGGAGATCCTCAACGTGCACGTGGACGACAAGTATGACGGCGAGCGACCGGACGAGGACCTCGCCGCGGTCGCCGCCGAACTCGGCGTGGCGGGGGCCTTCGTCGGCCTCATGACGGCGGCGTACACGCAGTTCGCCCGCTGCGCGGTGGAGGCGCTGGGCGACCTGACCGTCGCCGCGGTCGTCTCCGTAGGGCTCAGCAACACGTCGTCGGCGGGCGTGACCCCGCCGATCGGCGCGGACTCCGCCGACGCCTGGTCACCCGCTCCCGGCACGATCAACGTGATCCTGCTCGTGGACGGCGCGCTGACACCGGCGGCGATGGTCAACGTCGTCATCACCGCGACCGAGGCCAAGACGATGACGCTCGCCGCCTGGGACGTGAAGACGCCGGAGGGCGGCGACGCCAGCGGGACGTCCACGGACACGGTGGTGGTGGCGTGCACCGGACGCGGCGAGGCGCTGAGCTATGCCGGCCCGGCGACGCAGGTGGGCTGGCTGGCGGCGCGCGCAGTGCGCACCGCGATGACGCGGATCTGCGAGGAGAAGGTCGCGCGCGACGGCGGCCGCCACGGCTGGTGAGAGTGCGGCCGCCGCGAGAAGCGCCGCGGCTCACCCGGCTTTGAGGACCTCGTCGATCCAGCCGAGCCCGGCGATCGCCGTCGGAAAGCCGCAGGTCGTGATGGCGAGTATGCCGACCTGACGAACGTCATCCACGGAGGCGCCGGCCGCGAGGGCCTTGCGTGCGTTCGACTTCACCGCGCCCTCGGCGAGCGCACCCACGGCGAGGCCGAGCTTGACGAGGCGTACCGCGCGCTCGTCGAGCGGACCAGCCGTGTCGACGGCCTCACCGAGGCCGTCGAGCGCTGTGGCGACCGCCGGATAGTCTTCGCGAAAGCCCAGGTACACGTCGGGCAGGTGGTCATCGGCCATGGTGCTCCTCCTCGCTCCGGTGACGGCGCGGGCACGGACGCCCCGCCGTCCTGACTCCCGTCATTTCACACCGGGATGTACCCGAAACCGGGCGGTCACGGGCGGCGGCGAGTCAGTGGGGCGACTCCAGCGCCATCTCGAGCACCGTCACCCTCGGGGTGGCGACGTTGCTGGTGGACCACTCCATCGCCTGTTCGAGCTCGAGGGACCCGGCGAACTCGCGGGCGCCCTCCAGGGTCTCCCAGTCGAGCATCACGATGACGCTGTCCGGGTCGTCGGCGACACGGAAGACGACGCCGCCTCTGGAACCGAGCCGCTCGCGGCGCCCGGCATCGTCCTGGTAGACCTCCTTGAAGGTCTCGAAGTCGCCGACACGGTGCTCGATCAGGACGTACGCCATGGCTCGCCGCCTTTCTGTCGCCTGCTGCGTCAGTGTATTCCACGGCGGGGCGAGGAGGAGCGTCCCTCCCGTCCGCCCACCGGCGTGGCGCTGGAGCCAGACCGCGCCCGGTCCCCCCCGCGCGAGGTCCGCTTCTACGGGGTGAGGCACCGGCCACCGGCGAACTCGCTGCTGTAGGGCCGGGAGTCGAGCGAGACGATGCGGACGGAGGAGCCGGTGCCGGGCGCGTGGATCATCTTGCCGCCGCCGATGGCGAGTCCCACGTGATGGATGGCGCCGGCGGCGTTGCGGAAGAACACGAGATCGCCGGCGCGCAGGGCGCTCCGCGCGGCGACGCGGCGGCCCACGGTCGCCTGGTCGGCCGCGTCCCGCGGGATGGTCACCCCGAACGCCCTGTACACGAGATGGGTGAACCCGGAGCAGTCCAGGCAGAAGCCCGATGTCCCCGCCCAGAGGTACTGCACGCCGAGGAAGCGGCGCGCCTGCGCCACGACCCGCGCGCCGCTCAGCGCCGGCCAGGCCGCGCCCGTGTCGTGCAGGACGACGCCGGCGCGCCGCACGTAGGCGTGCGTGCCGTCCACCTGCAAGACCTCCACGGCCTGAGCGGTCGCCGCGACCACCGGGAGGCGCGTGCCGCTCGAGACCTCGAGCACGCGCCCGGCCAGCTGCGGCGTCTGGTACAGCCACAGCGTGGGCGACAGCACGACGGCCACGGCCTTCTCCGCTGCCGGCGGGACGTCCGTGAGCTGCCGCGTCGGCAGCCACCCCGGGTAGCCCCACCGGTTGCGCGGCGTCGGCTGCCCCGCCACCGCCACGTGCGACCACGTCCCCGACGTACCGAGCAGGTAGACCTTGGCGCCGTAGAGCGCCTGCGTCTCGAGCCTGCCGACGAGCCGGCGCTCCTGGGCGGTGCTCATCGCGTGGAGCCAGGCGCCAAGATCAGCCGGGACGGCGCCGGCCGGCGCGTCCACAGCGCGTGCCTCTCCCTGCCGCACCCAGAGCGTCGCCGCCGACACGCGCACCCACCGCGCCGGCGGACGCGCCGAGGCGGCGCCGGCGTCCGGCGTGAAGAAGCCGGCGCCCGCCAGGACGGCGAGCGCCAGCGCCGGCAGCACAAGGCGCTTCAGGCTTTGAGGTAGCGGTCGAACCACTCGACCACGAGCTCGAAGCGCTGGACGCGGTGCAGCGGGCTGCCGGACCTGGTGAGCTCGTGCGACTCCGCGGGGAAGCGCACCATCTCGACTGGCCGCTTGAGCAGCCGCAGAGTGACGAAGAGATGCTCGCCCTGCTCAATCGGGCAGCGCAGGTCGTTCTCCGAGTGGAGGATCAGCAGCGGTGTGTGGATGTCCTGCGCGTAGGTGGAGGGCGAGACCCTGAGGTACGTCTCCACGTCCTCGAAGAGGAAGCGGCCCATGTAGCCCTTGAAGTCCCAGCCGAAATCGCTGGAGCCCCACTGCGAGTCGAAGTTGTTGACGGCGCGCTCGGAGACGGCGGCCTTGAACCGGTCGGTGTGGCCGACGATCCAGGACGTCATGTAGCCGCCGTAGGAGCCGCCGATGACGCCGAGGCGGTCCGCATCGACGAAGTCGAAGCGGCGGACCGCCTCGTCGACGACGGCCATGCAGTCGTCGTAATCGACGGAGCCCCAGCCGGGGCCGAGCTCGCCGGGGCCGCGGATGGCGCGCGCCCAGTCCTCGGTGGAGCCGGAGGAGCCGCGCGGGTTGCTGAACACGACGGCGTAGCCGGCGCCGCAGTACACCTGGAACTCGTCGAAGAAGCTCTCGCCGTACTGGCCGTAAGGCCCGCCGTGGATGTTGAGCAGGGTCGGATACTTCTTGCCCTGCTCGTGGCCGGCGGGCCGCATGATCCAGGCGTCCACCTCGCTGCCGTCGGCGGAGACCGCCGTGAACCGCTCTGGCCGGACGAGCTCGCGCGCGGCGGCGAACGCCTCGCCGGCCGAGGTGAGGCGGCGTCCGGCCTCGGCCGCGTCACCCGTGCCGGCCGCGCGCCCGCCGTCGTACAGCTCGCTCGGCTGCGCCGGCTCGCTCGCCGTGAAGACGAGGCGACCGGCGGCGACATCGAGCCCGGTCACGACGCGCTCACCGCCGACGATCAGGGCCGGCTCGCCGGCGCCGTCGGCGGCTACGCGGTACACGTGCGTGCGGCCGTGGTCCTCCACGACGAAGACGAGGTCGTCCCCATCCCACAGCGGCTCGCGCATGCCGGGGTACGTGGTGCAGTTGAGGTCGAGGCCTGCGGTGAGCATGGTGATCGCCCCGGTCCGGAGATCGGCCACCGCGATCTTCGTGTGCCTGGGGTCGTCGAAGACGCCGGCGTACCGCTCGATCGCGAGCCGCTTGCCGTCCGGCGACCAGGATGGGCCGCCGACGCTGCCGCCGCCCTGCGTGAGCCGCCGCGGCTCCCCGCCCCCGGCGGCGACCAGGTAGACGTCGTTCACCATCTCGAGGTCCCAGTCCGGGTGCCGGGCCGAGACGAAGGCGATCGTCGCCCCGTCGGGCGACCAGGACGGCGAGTGGTCTTCGCAGTCGCCGTCCGTGAGCTGCACCGGCTCGGCCGAACCGTCGGCCGGGACGACGAACAGGTGCTGCGGGCGGTCGGCCGTCCAGCCCACGCTGTCGAGCTTGTACTGCAGGCGCGTGAGCCGCCGCGGCGACCGCTTCTTGTCGTCCTCCTCCTCGTACGCCGCGTCGGGCACGCGCGCGACGAAGCAGAGGCGCGTGCCGTCCGGCGACCAGGCCACCTGCGTCACGTCCTCTTTGAGGCTCGTGAGCTTGCGCGGCTCGCCGCCGGCCACAGGCAGCACGTAGAGCTGCGACGTCTTGTCGGCACGGTTGGAGGTGAACGCCAGCTGCGTGCCGTCGGGCGACCACCGCGGGTCGCCGTCGGCCTTGTCGCTGGTGGTGAACCGGCGCGGCGGCGAGGACCCGTCCACCGCCGCCACCCAGATCGCGGCCTTGTACTCGTTGGCTTCTTTGTCGACCGACCCCACGACGCAGGCCACCGTCGCGGCGTCCGGCGAAAGCCGCGGATCCGCGACTCCCGTCAGCTCGTAGACATCCTCCGGAACCATGCCCGCCATGCCCTTGCCCCCTATCCCAGGTCGCGCCGCCAGTCCCACTCAGGCGCGATGATCTGCGTGCCCTCTGTGTCCTCGATCTCACGCCGCCAGGCTACTCTCTCACCCACCGTCGCCCGCAGGCGCCAGCGGATGCTCTTGCTCGCGCTCTCCACCGATTCCTTGATCGCCGCGAGACGAGCATACACGCGGTCCTGCTGCGCCTCGGTGAGACCGTAATCGTCGACCATCGCCAGCGCGATGTCGAGGTTGGTCGTGATGTCCTGGTACAGCCCCCAGTCGTGCGAGCACACCTCGGCGATGTACAGCAGGTCGATGGAGTGGTCGTCGTCGCTGTCACGCAGCGGCACGTCCTTGACCAGGGCGATCACGTCGTGGATGTCCTTCTGGTTGATCTTGCCGATCTGCATCTTGGCGATGAACGCGTCGGCCGGCGAGATGGCGTAGTCGTCGATCTCGAGACGCTCGCGCACGTCGAGGTCGTGGTCCATGCGCATGACGTCGAGGAAGATGTCGATGTGATCGACGAGCGGCGGCTCGTACGGGCTGGGCCTGCCGGCCGCCGCCGCCTGCGCCTCCGCCTTCATGCCCTCGAGCGCCTCGTTCTTGATGTACTGCAGCTGCCCCGCGTCGGTGGACTGGGTGACGTACCGGTTCTCCGTGTAGTCGAGGCTCTCGAAGACCTCGTGGATCTCCTTCTTCTGGTCGCCGAGCCCGACGAAGTCGATGTCCGAGTACTCGCGGTCCATGAAGTCGAGGTCGAGGCAGTAGCGGCGCACGGCCAGGCCGCCGGTGAGGCGCAGCTGCACGCCCTGGGCGCGCGCCGCGTCGATGGTGTCCATGGCCTCGGTCATGAGGCGGTCGGCGCGGCGCGGCGGTTGCTTCTTCGCTTGCGCCACCTCGGACTTGACCGCGGTGCCGGGCTCCGCCGCGCCCGGGCCGCTGCGCAGAGCTTCCAGCGGGCGCAGCACGGCGTCCAGCACGTGGCGCGCCAGATACACGCGCGGCCAGCGCTTCTCGGACCACTCGACGAGCAGGCCGCGCGCCTCGAGCTCGCGCACCGCGCGGCGCGCCGTGGGATCGGTGACGTCGAGGAGGCGCTTGGCCTCCGGCACGGTCATGGCCGGCGTGCGGAAGAGCTCGTCCGCCAGTCGCAGGGCGTGGCCCTTGACCTTCTCGCGGTCGCGCTCGTAGTGGCGGATGAGCGCCCGCGCCTGGCGGGTCGACCGCTCCGCGGTCTCCTGCACGCCGACGGCGAAGAACGTGAGCCACGGCTCCCACTCAGCGTGGGTGCGCACGCGCTGGAGCAGTGCGTAGTACTCGTCGCGGTGGCCCTCGAGAAAGGCGGAGAGGTACAGCAACGGCCGGGTGAGGCGCCCGCGCTCGATGAGGAACAGCGTGATGAGCAGGCGCCCGAGGCGGCCGTTGCCGCCCACGAACGGGTGGATGCTCTCGAACTGCGCGTGGAGCATGGCGCACTGGATGAGGTCGGGCAGGCTGCCGCGTTCCTGCAGGAACCCCTCGAACGCGGCCAGCGCCTCCGGCAGCTAGCTCGACCGGCGTCGGCACGTAGGTCGCCGTCGCCAGCGTGGCGCCGGGCGGTCCGAGCCAGTTCAGCGACGTGCGGAACTCGCCCGGCGTGCGCGACGCCGCCGACCTCGCCGCGCAGCAGGCGCTCGTGCAGCGCTTTGATGAACTCGAGCGAGAGCGGCTCCTCACGCAGCAGTTCGACGCCGAAGCGCAGCGTGGAGATGCAGGCGCGCACCTCGCGCAGGTGGTCGCGAGGCACGCTCTGACGCGCGGCGCCGACCTGGTCGAGGTAGAGGTCCGAGAGGCTCACCTCGGCGCCCTCGATGCGCGACGAGCACAGGGCCTCCTGCCGCTTGAACGATGCGTCGAGCAGCTGGGGGTCGGGCAGCTCGCCACCGACGCCGGAGAGCTCTCCGAGCGCGGCGTCGGCGCGCGACAGCGCCAGCACCAGTCCCTTGGTGTAGCTGATCCTCGGGGGGAGCGGCGCCGGGACGAAGGCGGCGTATCCCTCGGGGGAGTTGACTACTTTGCCGGCACCCGGAGCGTGGAACTCACTTGGGTCCATGTCGCCTGCCTCGCTTCTTCGCTGGAACAGTGCAGCCGCGTTCGTTTGAAAGCATACTGCACAATCGTTACGAATCGGCGAAGAACGTGCAAAGATGGCGCCACGGCCCAGATGGCCTAGACGCCGGCCTCATCTCCCTGGACGTGACGCGCAACGTTGCCGGCGCGCAGCTTGACGATCTGCCGGCGAAGCTCCTCGTCGGAGAGGAACTCGTCGTCCGCGGCGCGATCGTGATGCACCAGCTCGTCGAGGCTGCGTGTCAGCTTGCCGGCGACCGGGTTGTCCATGGCCGACCAGCCGGCCAGCACCAGGTCGTACACGTACAGGTAGTCGGGCAGGTTCAGCAGATGCTTCACGAGGCCCTGGACGGAGGGGTACTTGACCCCGGAGACGGGCTGGGCCGCGAGCCCGAGGCTCTGTGCAGCCAGCAGAAGGTACAGAAACGCGTTGGCGAGCGACGATTCGAAGATGGAGTCGCCCTTCTGTGTCGCGCAGCGTGCCGCCATCGGCAGGCCGACACGCCGGCGGGTGTCGCCGAGCACGGCGATCATCACCGGCGCCTCCGGACACCGCCACGGGCCGTGCGTCTCGAGTGACCAGGGCGACCCCTGCCACGCCTCCCGCGTCGCCTCGAGCGCAAAGAAGTCGGCGTTCTTGTAGTCGTCCACGATGCGCCGGATCTCGGCGCGCAGTCCCGCGTCGCCTACCACGAGCAACTCGACCGGCTGCATATTGAAGCCGGACGGCGCCCAGCGAGCGGCCTCGAGCAGCTTTTCGACCACGTCGTCCGGCACCGGATCCGGCTTGATGGCGCGGATCGTCCTGCGGCTCTTGACGAACGCCAGGAACTCTTCGTACTGCACGTGGTCCTCCCAGGATGTGATTCGGGTCGGGCGCAATCCTAGCCGGGGCCGCCGCCGCGCGCACGGGGACTTCCCGGTCAGGCGGCGAGCAGGCTCTCCGCCTCCAGCGCACCGCCGGCGTCGTCCTCGTGCTTGAAGACGAGGTAGACGTCGCGCCCGTCGCCGAGCAGCTCGCGCGACCGGCGGCGCAGGCGCGCGAGCGCCAGCTCGTCGTACGGCGGTTTACGCAGCCGGTAGTAGCTGAAGCCGGCGGTCACCACGTCCGGCACCGTCAGCTGCTCCGACTCGGCCACGCACAGCGACGCGCCGTGCCCGGCGCAGCAACTCGTAGACTTCGTCGCGAACCACGACGGGTCGCGGAACTCGAACGTGAACCGCAGGTCGCCGGGGCAGGACCTCGAGGAAGCGTCGCGAGGCGGTCGAGGTCGAGCTTCAGGTTGGGCGGCAGCTGCAGCAGCACGGGGCCGAGGCGGTCCGCCTCGCGCAGCGGCTCCAGCGCGCGCAGGAAGTACTCCATTGGCTCGCGCGCGCCCTCCTTGAGCGGTTCCGGTGGGTGATCGTCTGGTGCGCCTTGATGACGAACAGGAACCCGGGAGGCGTGACGGCGATCCACGAGCGACACCGTCTTCTCCGTCGGCATGTGGCGGAACGTGTAGTTGATCTCCACGCAGTTCAGCCGCGTGGCGTAGTGCTGGAGGAACCGCGCCGCCGGCAGGCCCTCGGGGTAGAAATCGGGCTTCCAGGCGGGGTACGCGTACCCCGATGTCCCTGCGTAGAGCGTCGCCACCGGTCGTCCAGTCGTCCGCCTGACGTCTTTAGACGGGCGGCGCGCGCAGAGGAGGGTCCTGCCGCGCCGCCCGTCTGGTCTTGACCTGCCCCGTCGGGCGCGCGGCAAACGCGCCACCGTCGGCGCGCGCGCACCCTCGGGCGCCAACTCCTGGCCTGCGTCGCCGCCACCCCACGCGGGAACGTCACAAGCAGACGCGAGCGTCGCAGACGACCCGCGAACGACGATGACGACGAGGAGATCGACGATGAGCGCTCTTCCCCAGGATGCCCTGCCGGCCGGACCTCGAGGCCGCCCGGGAGCTCGCCAGACAGCTGCGCGTGGACAGCATCCGCAGCGTGGCCGCTGCCGGCTCCGGCCACCCGACCTCGAGCCTCTCCGCGGCCGACCTGATGGCGGTGCTGTTCGCCCGCCACCTGCACTACGACTGGGCCCGGCCGGACCGGCCGGACAACGACCACCTCATCTTCTCCAAGGGACACGCCTCGCCGCTGCTCTACTCGCTGTTCAAGGCAGCCGGCGTGATCAGCGACCGCGAGCTCATGGAGACCTACCGGCGGGCCGGGTCCCCGCTTCAGGGACACCCGACCCCCGTGCTCCCGTGGGTCGACGTGGCCACCGGGTCGCTGGGTCAGGGCCTGCCCGACGGCGTCGGCGTAGCCCTCGCCGGCAAGCGCCTCGACCGGCTTGACTACCGGGTCTGGGTGCTCTGCGGCGACAGCGAGCTGGCCGAGGGCTCCATCTGGGAGGCTCTCGACAAGGCGTCGCACTACGGCCTCGACAACCTGACGGCGATCGTCGACGTGAACCGGCTGGGTCAGTCCGGCCCGACCGAGCTCGGCTGGGACATGGAAGCCTACCGGCGGCGCGTCGAGGCGTTCGGCTGCCGCGCCGTGGTCATCGACGGGCACGACGCGGCGCAGATCGACGACGCCTACGAGCTCGCCGAGCGGTCGGAGCGGCCGACGGTCGTCCTGGCGCGCACGATCAAGGGCAAGGGCGTGCCCGAGGTCGAGGACAAGAATGGCTGGCACGGCAAGCCGCTGGCCGCCGACGTGGCGGAGCGGGCGATCCAGGCGCTCGGCGGCGTGACCGCCCTCACGGTGGCGACGCCGCCGCGGCCGTCGCGGCCGGCGGCGGTCAGGACGCAGGAGCGGCACGCCGTGATCCTGCCCAAGTACGAGATGGGCACGAAGGTCGCGACGCGGACGGCCTTCGGCGACGCGCTCGTCGCCCTCGGCGCCCGGCCCGAGGTCGTCGTCCTCGACGGCGAGGTCGGCAACTCCACCTACACGGAGAAGTTCGGGAAGGCGTACCCGGAGCGCTTCTTCCAGCAGTACATCTCGGAGCAGCAGACTGGTCGGCACCGCGGTGGGCCTGAGCGTGCGCGGCTACGTCCCCTACGCGGCGACCTTCGCCGCGTTCTTCTCCCGCGCCTACGACTTCATCCGCATGGCCGCCGTCTCGCAGGCGGACATCCGCCTCTGCGGCTCGCACGCCGGCGTGGAGATCGGCCAGGACGGGCCGTCGCAGATGGGGCTGGAGGACATCGCCGCCATGCGCGCCGTGCACGGGTCGACGGTGCTCTACCCGAGCGACGCCACGTCGGCGGCGGCGCTGACCACCGCGATGGCGGACATCGCCGGGGTCAGCTACCTGCGCACCACGCGCGGCGCATACCCGGTGCTGTACGACCCCGACGAGAGCTTCCCCGTCGGCGGATCGAAGATCCTGCGCCTTGCGGGCGACGACAGCGTGCTGCTCGCCGGCGCCGGCGTGACCGTGCACTCGTGCCTCGAGGCGGCGGAGAAGCTGGCCGCGCCGGCGGGATCGCGCGCGGGTCATCGACCTCTACTCGGTCAAGCCCATCGACGCCGACGGGCCTCGCGGCGGCCGCGCGCGCCGCCGGGCGACGGATCGTCGTCGTCGAGGACCACTATCCCGAGGGCGGCCTCGGCGAAGCCGTCCTGGCCGCCCTCGTCGCCGCTGGACGAGCAGTTCCGGGTGGAGCACCTCGCCGTGCGCGGCCTGCCCGGCTCCGGCACGCCGGCCGAGCTCATGGAGGACGGCGGGCATCTCGGCGGCCCGACATCGAGGCTGCGGCCCTGCGCCTGCTCGAGAGGTAGCGCGGCACGGAAGAGGCAGGCGGCGGGCGGCCCTGCGGCCTCCCGCCGCCCCCCCTCCTAGGCCACGACGCGGAGGTGACAGGAGTCCATGTCGCCGAGCCGGCACAGCAGCTCGTCGCGGGACCCGTACGTGCGGCTGGGCGAGGACTGAAGCTGCGAGACGATGTCTTGGGGACAGTCGTTCGCCTCCGACTTCTCGACGATGTTCTGGACGTTCGCGGGGAAGTCCAGCCCTGTCACGCAGTCGGTGAGAAGGTTCTTGTCGACCATGATGCAGCCTCTTCTGACTCGAGAGCTTTCCTACGCAACTATGATTCCCGCCGCAGCCCCATCTGTCCCGCGCGGTGCGCGGCCACGGCCCGAGGCCGTCAGCGCACCGGCCGGCACGACGTCGCGATGCCGAGCAGCACGTCGTTCGCCAGCTGGTTGTCGAGCGTGTTGGTGACCCAGTAGAGGGTGCCCCGTTCGGTCCAGGCCACCAGGTGAAGGTGGGCGTTCTGGTAGAAGAGCCGGTACGTGCGGCCGCCTATGGTCTGCGTCGCCGTCGGATCCTTGATCGCCGGAGGGTCGGTCCAGCGCATCGCCTGCACGCTCCAGTACCCGTACTGCCGCGTTTCTGCGACGGCGACCGCAGCTGCGACGCGGCGGCCGCTGATGTCCTTCAGCGTGTAGCTGCGGAACTGGTCCCAGGTGGAGCCCGACGCCCACGCGGTCGGCGCCCGCAGCCGCAGCGGGCTCTTCTTGTCCAGCGCGCGCCACGAAGCCCAGCCCGCGCGCTGATCCGCGAGCAGGCTTCCCCCGGCGCCGCGGCTTTCGTCCCGGGGCACGACGACCGTGCCGTCGAACGATGACCCGAGGAAGACCTCGATCCCGTCGCTCACCCCAGGGGCGCGGCGGACGACGCGCACGTCCGCCGGCCACAGCATCTCCCCGAGCAGAGTCGCCTGCGTCTTCAGGCCTTCGGGGGCGTAGACGACGGTCGCCGTGGCCTGCTCGGCGGCATCGGTGGAGGCCACGGCCGTATAGCCGCGGGCGCGGAGCCGAGCGGCCGCGTCCGCGGCCGCCGCGGGCTCCGCGCCGTGCACCGTCACGCGGTACAGCTTCCTGGAGATGGCGGCGGCGCTCGCCTTGATCGGGGCTTGCTGCGGGTGCGTGAACTGCCTGACCGCCTCGGCTACCTGCGATGCGCTCGCCGTGACGTAGGACACACCGTCGATCGTGGGCGTCGACCCTTCCACGTGCACGGTGGAGATGCGCGACGTGTCCACGCTGAAGGCGAGCTGCACGAGGGGTTCAAGCTTGCGCAGCGAGTCGAGGTCCGATTTCGTCTCGCCGGTGATGGCCCTGATCATGCGCAGCACCTTGCGCCAGTCCCCACTCCAGCGGCCGGACTGGCGTTGCAGCTCCTTGACAAACAGCTGCTGGCGCTGCATGCGGCTGAAGTCGCCGTTCTCGTCGTAGCGGAAGCGCACGAAGTCCAGTGCGTCGTGGCCGCGCAGGACCTGGTAGCCCGGCTGCAGGTCGATGGACTTGTAGTCGGCGCTCTCCGGCACGTAGTAGCGGTGATCGATGGGCACGTAGACACCGCCGAGGATGTTGACGACGTGCCAGAAGCCGGCGAAGTCCACCTCGATAAAGTGGTTGATGTGCAGGCCGGTGAGCTTCTTGAACGTCTTCACGACCAGCCTCGGCCCGCCGTAGACGTAGGCCGCGTTCATCTTGTCGGCGCCGTGGCCGGGGATCGTGACGAGGAGGTCGCGGGGCAGCGAGAGCATCGAGATGCTCCTGGTCTCCGGGTCGAGGCGCACGAGCAGCTGCGTGTCCGAGCGCCCGGTGTCGCCGGCGCCGCTCTTGTCCGACCCGATCAGCAGGATGGTCATCGGCTCGTGCGGGAGGGCGACGTCGAGTTCCTTCTCGGTGTCCTTGACCACGGCGGCGACGACGGCGCTCTGGCCGGAGACGACGTCGACCGTGCCGTTCGCGTAGCCGACCGCCAGTCCCGGCACGACCGGGACGAGCGCTACCAGCGCGAGCAGGACGACCTTGAACCAGCGGCGCGCACCCAGCGCGAGGTAGACGACGACGAGGGCGGTGGCCACGACCCCGGCCACCACCACGAGAGGCACGAGCCAGCCGGGCACCCGATCGGAGAGGCCGGCCATACGCACGGCCGCGACCGCGTTCCCAACGGCGCCGCGGGACGCCAGCGCGGCGGCGACGACAGAGACCACGGCCGCCGCGACGAGGCTCCAGGCCAGACGGCCACGGGAGCGTACGCCTGGCCGTCGCTCGTCTGTCGAGGCCGTGAGCCCCAAACTCGCCTCCCCGGAGCCGGTCTCGCCGGTCATCCGCTCCCCCCGTCTCGACTACTACCCTCCGCGTCGGGTGACGCGCACGGCTGTCGTTGTACCGGCCGCGGCTGGGCCGAGCCTGCACCGGGGCTGTGAGCGGACTGAGAGGAGATGACGGCCGGCGAGCGGGGTCGCTGCGGACGACGCCGGGGTGACGCCGGCGAAGTTGGGAGGTACCTTGGGACACTCTGCGAACACCCTGCGGATCACGCGCCGAGGCAGGCATGTGCGACGGTCACGGCGAATCGGCTCCAGACAATGATGATGATGACTCGTGACACCAGACGCCGGCGGCCAGCCGGCCCCAGCCGCCGGCCCGGTCGGGCGCTGCTCGCAGCCGCCGCGGCGGTCGCGCTCGCCCTGGTGGCGAGCGCCTGTGCCGCGACCACATCCGGCACGGCCCCGGCGGCCAGCCCGAGCCCAAGCCCGACGCTCTCCGCGGCGCACATCACGATTCTCGCCGCGGAACGGCCTCCGCGAGGCCAAGCCCAACCACGGCATCACCGTGACCGTCCGTGACGGGACGCTCACCTCCGTGACCGCGCGGACCGGCGGAGACACCGTCGGCGGTGAGCTCGACTCGGCGTCCACGACGTGGCAGAGCCGCTGGACGCTCTCGAGCGGCAAGCAGTACGTGGTCCGCGCCACTGCGGTCGACGCCGACGGCCGCTCAGTCACCAAGGTCAGCCGGTTCCGCACGCTCACGCCCGACACGACCGCGAGCGTGCAGATCTTCGAGGGGACCAACGCCACCTACGGCGTGGGCATGCCGGTGATGCTCTCGTTCAGCAAGCCGGTGGAGGACGAGAAGGCGGTGGAGAAGGCGCTCGTGCTCAAGAGCTCCCGGCCCGTCGTCGGCGCCTGGTACTGGGACGGCGACCAGGCGCTCCTGTTCCGCCCGCGCGCCTACTGGCCGCAGAACACCAAGGTGAGCTTCGTCGGCCACTTCGACGGCATACAGGTCTCGCCCGGCGTGTACGCCACCCACACCCTCCGCCAGAAGTGGTCCATCGGGCGATCGCTCATCGTGGTGGCGAGCGCGAGCGATCACCGGATGAAGGTCTACAAGGACCGCAAGCTGATCGCCACCTGGCCGATCAGCACCGGCAGGCCCGGCAAGGACACGCCGAACGGGACGTATCTCTCGATTGAGAAGGCCAACCCGCAGCACATGGTCGGCCCCGGCTACGATATCCAGGTGCCCTACTCGGTGCGCTTCACCTGGAGCGGCGACTTCATCCACGCCGCGCCCTGGTCGGTCGGCTCGCAAGGCTACGCCAACGTGAGCCACGGCTGCGTGAACGTCGCTCCGGGCAATGCCCAGACCTACTACAACATGTCCATCCCGGGCGACCCCGTCACGGTCAGCGGCAGTCCGAAGGCGGGCGCGTGGGACGACGGCTACACCATCTGGTTCCTCTCCTGGACGGACCTCATCAAGGGCAGCGCGCTGCACAAGGCGATGCGCGCGGGGCCGGACGGCAGCACCTGGGTCCGGCCCTCGGCTCTCAAGAAGTCGAAGGCCAAGGCGCCTCTCGGCCGGCCCAAGCCGGGCAACGCCACGGCCTCCTGACTTAGCGCCAGGCCGGCGGCCGGCAAGCCGGCGAGCGGCTGCGACGGCGCCGGCTCGCGATCAGAAGAGGCCGAGCAGGTCGATGGGGCGCCGGGCCATGAGGTCGGGCGCGGCGCTCAGCAGACGCTCCTCCCCGTGCCAGCCCCAGGCGACGCCGACGGTGCCGGCTCCGGCGTCCCGCGCTTCGTGCACGTCGCCGACGGTGTCACACACGTACCACGCCTCGCGCGACTCGCCGTAGCGCCGCCGCGCGGAGCGGATCTTGCGCGTCTTGCTCGGCTCCACGTCACCCCCGATGACCTCCGTCACGCCGGTCACGCCGTGGTGGCCCAGGACGGCCGCGACGTCGGCGGTACGGCTCGAGGTGATGACGACCACGGGGTGCTCTGCCGCAAGGCGTTCGATGACGCCCGCCATCTCCGGGAAGAGCCTGGGACTGGGGATCGCTGCGAAGGCGTCCTCGATCTCGGCGACGATGGACCCGGGAAGGCCCGCCGCCTCCAGCGCCTCGAACCAGTTGGACTCGGTGAAGTCGAGGAACGTCGCCGGGGTCGCCAGCTCGTCGAACCCGTGCGCGCGCAGGGTGTCGACGAACGCGCGTGACTGCTCGTCCAGCGAGTCGGCGATGACGCCGTCGAAGTCGAACATGATCAGCTTGTCCTGTGGCACGGCTCCTCCGGAGACGCAGCCTGCGCGCCCGGGACGGAAGCGGCCGGACGACCGCGCGGCAGCCTACCGGCAGGGCGGCCGCGCGGCAACCCGGCCCGCGCGGCGCACGTCCGGCGGGCGGCAGGAAGGCCCGCCGGACGGCCGGGGAAGGCCGCCCTCAGCGCGCGGCCTCCAGCAGCGCGGCGCGCATCCCCGCACCGAGGCGCGGGCGGCGCAGCTCCACGGTGATCAGGGGAGTACCGTAGCGCTCGGGCACGAAACGCCCGAGCGAGCCGGTGATGTACGGGTCGTACCAGAGCTTGGCCAGCGGCAAACCGCACAGCGAGGACATCCGCCGGCCCACCGCGCGTGCGCCGGGGCCGCTGCAGTCGATGATGCCACCCCGGGAGTGCAGGCTCACGACGAGGTCGAAGCGGTCGCGCAGGAGGACCAGCAGAGCTTTGGTCTCGGGCTCCGACCCCGGCGCGGGACCGCCGGTCAGGCCACCGGCCCCCGGGTCGTTCCGGGAGCTGAGACTCTGGCGCCAGTTCCGGGTGGGCAGGTTGCGATTGAGGTCGACGTTGCGGGCATTGCCGCGGGTGTGGCGCGCGCAGCCGTCCGGATTGGCGCAGGCGAGGACGTCGATACGCGTGCGGGACGGGAGCGCCCGCGGATGTGCCAGCAGGTACTTGACCAGCTGCCCGGCGACGGGCGCCCCGAACTCGTCGCCGTGAACGCCGCCGATGATCAGCACGCGCCGGTCGCCCTCGCCGAAGCGCGTGAGGCTGAGCGGCCGGTGTCGCACCGAGTGCCCGATAGCAAGGCGGGCCAGGTACGTCACGTCGACGGGAGCCGCGGCGGAGGTGGCGACGTTGCCGGCCTCGTCCGCCGCGGTGACGACGTACTGCAAGGGGCCCGCGACCGCGGAGGTCCACCGCGCACGGCGCCATTCACCGGTAGCTGAGTCGCCCAGGGCGGCGGTCGCCACCGTGACGCCCGCCTCATCTGTGACCACGAGACCGAGCCCGCGCGCGGTGGGGCTGAGCTGGTCGCGCACGCGATAGCTCAATGCGACGGCGCGACCGCAGTAGCCGGCCGCGGCCCTGACGGTCACAGCCGGGGCCGTGGTGTCGATCTTCAGCTGGGCGACCTGCGCGGTCTCGGCTGCGCCGGCGACGTCGGTGGAGTAGTACCGCAGGATGTGCGTGCCGTCGAACGAATGGTCGGCGGGCGCGGCGATCTCCAGCGAGCCGCCCGCCGGTCCGCCCACCTGCAGCAGTGGAGCATCATCCACCGCCGCCCAGATGGCGGCGACGCCGGACCCGGCGTCCGTCGCGCTGAAGTGCACCACGAAGGACGCGCCTTGCCAGCCGGCGGGCGCGTCACAGGTGGTCACCGGCGGCGTCGCGCCGGTCGCCGCCGCCGCGGGAGCGGCCAAGGCAAGCGCGCACGCCAAGGCCGCGAGCACCACGGTCACGCGCGGCGTCCATCTCATGGTGAGCACCCTCCGACGATAGCGGCGCGGGCGGCCGCGGCGCCGGCAGCATAGCACCGGCGGCGACGCACCCGCGCAAGCGGCCCGCCGGGCGTGGGCGGCCGACCGTCGGGGCCCGGCGTGAGCGGCCGGCGCGCCGGCGGTCAGATGAGCCGGTTCTCGACGGCGATGACGGCGGCGCTGGTGCGGTTGGGGGCGTGCAGCTTGAGCAGGATGTTGCTGACGTGCAGCCGGACGGTGCCCGTGCTGAGGATCAGCTTCCCGGCGATCTCCTCGTTGGTCATCCCCTTCACCAGCAGCGCGAGCACTTCGCGCTCGCGCGGCGAGAGGTCCCAGCCGAGGTCCTGACGCCGCATCATGGCCTGCATGGCCTTGCTGTCGATGGTGCCCTTGCCGGCGTACACGTCCCGCACGGCGGGCACCAGGGCCTCCGGCCGGGTGTCCTTGAGCAGATAGCTGGTGGCGCCGGCATCCAGCGCCCGCTGCACGAGGTCGTCGGCCGCGAAACTCGTGAGCGCGATCACCTTGACGGCCGGGTTGGCGTGCTTGATCCGGGCCGTCGCCGCGGCGCCGTCCATCACCGGCATCACGAGGTCCATCAGCACGACGTCCGGATCGAGGCGCCGGCACTCCAGCACGGCCTCGGCGCCGTCGGCCGCTTCGCCCACGACCTCCAGATCTTCCGCGGCGGACAGGTACGCCTTGAGCCCCTCACGCACCACGCCGTGGTCGTCCACGATCATCACCCGGATATCAGGCGCCTGACTCATGGTCCTCCCTCTCAGCATGCGGCCGGGCCGCACCCGGCCCCTGCCACATCATGGTCACCGTTGTCCCTTCGCCCGCATTACTCTCGATGCGAAGGTCGGCGCCTATCTCCTGCGCGCGCTCGCGCATGGTGCGCAGGCCCAGGCTCCCGGGACGCGCCGTCGCCGGGTCGAAGCCTGCTCCGTCGTCGCAGACCGTCATGCCCGCCGACGCACCGTCGCCGGCGACCGTGACGCGCACGCGCGCCGCGTGCGCGTGCTTGGCCACGTTGGTCAGCGCTTCCTGCGCCACCCGGTAGAACACGAGCTTCACGTCCACGGGCAGCTTCACAACCCCGTCCACCGAGACCACGCACGCGGTCTCACCCTGGCCCGTGAGCGCCTCACCAAGGCGCTCCAGCAGGTCCCCGAGCGCGGCCGAGTCCAGCGTCTCGGGACGGAGCTCGTAGAGCAGCGTCCTCATCTCGCACAACGCCGTCCGCATGAGGCGTCGGAGCGTCTTGGTGTCCTGCAGCCCCTCCTCGGGACCACGCTGCCAGCTGGCGGGGAGGATCTCGGCGATCAGGTTCGCCGAGTAGATCGTCTGCGTTGCGGAGTCGTGCAGGTCGCGGGCAAGGCGCTGCCGTTCGTCGACCGCCGCCTGGCGCGTCTCCCGCTGGTGCAGGCGCTCGTTCTCCACCGCCGCCGCGAGTCCGTCGGCCACTGATTGAGCGACGGTGATCTCGCGCGTCGTGAACGGGGCCGCCTCGCGCGGGCGGGCGACGGTGAGCACGCCGACGATCCGCGATCGCGTGACCATCGGCACGGCCATGAGATGACAGGGGTCGTCGCCGGAGCACTCGCCGGCCACCGGCTGCTCACACGCGAGGGCTCTGACGACGAGAGCGGCCTCCTCGGGCGCGACTTCGTCGCCCACGACGTCGCGGGGCCTGCAGCCCGAGGCAGCCCCGGTCCCGCTCTCCTCCGGCTGCAGACACACCGTCGCGGAACGGGCGCGGAACAGGTCGGCGATCTCACGGCGCGCCGCCTCGAGCGCCGCGCCGAGGTCGGTGCGCATGGCGAGGAGCTGGAAGATGCGATGCATCGCGTCCAGCTCCCGAACCCGCCGGCGCAGAGAAGCCTCGATCTCGTGACGCTCGGTCACATCGCACCAGGTGCAGCTCAGGTCCATGCCCACGCGGATCACGCGGATGTCGAAACGCCGCTCGGGCTCGCGCAGGTCGAAGGGATACTCGATGTCCTCGAGCAGCAGCGGCTGGCCGGTCTCAAGCGTCTTCGTGAGGAGCTCCAGGGTCTCCGCAGCCGTGTCCCCCGGCAGAAGGTCCAGGATCTGCGCGCCCTCCAGCATCCCCCGGTCGAGGCGCAGGTGGGCGGCGGCGGCCTCATTGGCCTCAACGCAGGCGAAGCCGATCACGTGCCCATCGTCGTCCCGGAGCGCGCGCACCACGACGTGAGGATCGAGGAGCGGGTGGAGGGCCGCACGGATCTGGTCCTGCGACCGGCGCCACCCGCCACGCCGGTCGCCGGCCGGCTGCGCTTCGCTTCTCGTGCCGGCGACGATCGTGTCGCTCACTGCGGGTCCTCCACTCGGTCGACGTGCGTACGACTTCAGTCCAAGTCTGCCCCGGCCGGCGCCGGCCGGTATGGGACAAACGACTAGAGACCGTGTCCGCAGCCACGGTCCGACCTGGCTCATCGTCTAGGTCAGGTCGAGACGACCGTCCTCCCAAGGTCGAGAGGTTCGGTCGATGTGCGCGCCTCCCGGCGGAGGGCACGATGACCCCAGGCCGGACAGAGAAGCGCCGGCAACTGTTCCGTAGATCTGCACACGAACGAGGAGAGACCAGTCATGAAGCGCATCAAGATCCTGTTCGGCCAGCGGAGATTCCAGGTCCTGGCCACCCTGACCGGCGTGATCATGGCCGTGGCCGTGGTCATGGCATCCGGCGCCAGCTTCACCGCCCATTCGGCCAACGCGAGCAACGTGTTCTCCACCGGCACGCTCGACATGCGCAACACGCCGAGCGGCATGTCCGTCACCGTGGCCAACATGGTCCCCGGCGACAAGCACACCGGCAGCGTCACCATCCAGAACACCGGTGACGTGCAGGGGCACTTCTACCTCGAGTCCGCAAAGGTCCAGAAGAACAGCGACTCGGACATCGCCGGGTACCTCAACCTGCTCATCACCAATGAAAAGGGCGACAAAGTCTACGATGGCAAGCTGTCCGCGCTCCCGCAGGAGGACCTGAACAACTGGGCCACCGGCGACTCGCACACCTACACGTTCACGGTCAGCTTGCCCGACGCGGGCCGCGAGGCCGGCATCAACGGTGCCGGCGGCCTCGGCAAGGACAACAAGTACATGGGCGCGAGCACCACGGTGGACTTCAACTGGACCGCCGTCAGCGTCCCGGTCGGCGAGATCGCCGGCACGCCGTCCCCCAAGTGACCCGACTGATCTGACTGACTGAAGCCGAGGGGCGGCCCCACCCTGCCGGACAGGGCCGCCCCTCGATCCTCCCCCAAGACACTGGAGACACCGTGAGCACCGCGAGCCGCACGAGCCGGATCTGGAGAAGCCTCCTCTCCCTCGTCGTCCTCGCGGTGCTCGCGTTCACGCTCCACGCCACCGTCTTCTCCGGAGCGAGCTTCACCGCCGGCTCCGTGAACCCCGGCGCGATCTTCTTCACCGGGACCCTGGCCCACACCAACGACGTCGCCGGCAGGTTCGCCGTCGACGCCTCGGGGCTTCTGCCGGGCGACAGCAAGACCGGCGTCATGGTCTTGCAGGGCGCCGGCAGCGTGGCAGGGCGCTACACGCTCTCCCCCACCGGCCTCGCCGACGTTCCTGTGTCGCCCGCCCTGTCGGGCGTGCTGACCCTCAAGGTGGAAGACATCACTGCGGCGCCGGCGACCCTGTACACAGGCACCGTCGCCGGGTTCTCCTCGGCGGACCTGGGATCCATCGCCGCCGGGTCGACGCGCTCGTACAGGCTGACCCTCGCGTACCCGGCCGGCTCGAACAGCGCCGGACTGCAAGGCGCCTCCATGACCCTGGACCTCGACGTGAGTGGAGTGACCTCGTGACCATCCTCAAGCGCCTCGTCACCGCGGTGTGTGTCGTCACACTCGCGCTCGTCGTGGCCGTGATGCTGGCGCCGGCCCTGCTCGGCCTGCAGCGCTACGTCATCGTCGGCGGCTCCATGACCGGCACCATCGACAAGGGATCCGTCGTCTACGCGCGGCTCACGCCGGTGGCCGAGCTCAGACCCGGCGACATCATCACGTTCGTGCCGCCGCAGGAGACCATGCCGGTCACCCACCGGATCCTGAGCATCAAGGTGAAGGACGGCCGACGCGTGTTCCGCACCAAGGGCGACTGCAACACGGTGGCCGATCCCTGGGCGATCACCTTCTCGCAGCCGGAGCAGGCACGCTACGCCTACCACATCCCCTTCGCCGGCTACGTGCTGGCAGCCCTCTCGCTGCGTGCGGTGCGCATGGCGGTCATCGGCCTGCCGGCGCTGCTCGTGGCCGTCTCGCTCCTCTGGTCGCTCTGGGCTTCGGCCGGCGTGGAGGCGCGGCGCCAGCAGACGGCCGCCGCGATCGAGAGCGCGGACAGGTCCTAGGGCCATGCGCCGCCGGCTCATCGTCTTCGTGACCCTGACCGCCCTGGCGGCCGCCGCGACGTTCGCGGCGGTGTCCGGGGCCTCGTTCACGACGTCGAGCACGACGGCCCTGCGCGCCGCCACGGCGCCGCTCAGCGGCGACGCCCTGCGCGCATACGCGGGCGACGGCCAGAAGGCGACGGCCGGGACGGCCGTCGCCACCGCCCCGTCCGTCAAGGTCACCGACGCCGGCGGTAACCCCGTCTCCGGCGTCGCCGTCACGTTTGCCGTCGCCTCCGGCGGCGGCTCTGCGAGCGGCGGCTCCGCCGTCACCGACTCTACCGGCGTCGCCGCGGCCGGCGGCTGGACGCTGGGCACGACGGCCGGCGTCAACGAGTTGACCGCGACGGCCTCCGGTCTCAACGGATCCGTCACCTTCACCGCCACGGCCACGGCCGGGGCCCCGACCAGGATCCTGGTCACCGCCGGCGACACGACACCGGCGGCCGGCGGCGGCGTGAACCTGAGCGCACAGCTCGTCGACGCCTACAGCAACCCGGTCGGCGCCGGCGGCACGGCGATCACCTGGACCAGGAGCCCGACCTCCGGGACGATCACGGGCTCGGGCAACACGGACGCGAACGGCGTCGCCACCGCCACGTTCGCGCCGGTCACCACCGCGGGGACCACGTACACCGTCACCGCAGCGAGCAGCGGCCTGATCAGCGGCACGTCCTCTCTGACCGTGGTCGCCGGCGCCCCGGCTACGATCACCAAGATCGCCGGCGACGGCAAGAGCGCCACGGTGAACACCACGCTGACCACAGACCCGTCGGTCACTGTCAAGGACGCCTACGGCAACCTTATCTCCGGCGCGACGGTCACATTCACGCCCGCCTCCGGCAGCGGCTCCGTGACGGGCGGGACCCAGACAACGAATTCCTTCGGCGTCGCCACCGTGACGAGCTGGACCCTCGACGAGATCGCAGGCACCAATACCCTCACCGCCTCCTGCGGCGCCATATCCGCGGACTTCACCGCGACCGGCAACGCCGGCGCCGCCGCCAGGATCGTCGTGACCCCAAGCGACACCACCCCCGCCGCCGGCACCTCCGTCAGCATGACGGCCCAGATCGCCGACACCTACGGCAACGCCGTCGCGACGCGGAAGACCGTGACCTGGTCCAAAGATGCAGGCACGCTGAGCTCCTCGCGGACGACGACGAGTTCGTCGACCGGCGCCACGTCGGTCACCTTCAAGCCGAGTGGCACGGCGGCCGGCATCCGGAACACGGTCACGGCCGCGAGCGGCACCTACACCTCCGGCAGCGCCACCATCACGGTGGTCGCCGGTCCGGCCGGCGCCATGACGATCACCGCCGGCAACAGCCAGAGCGCGGTCGTCGGCGCCGCGCTGACCGTGGACCCGGCGGTCAAGGTGACGGACGACTTCAACAACCCGGTCGGCGGCGAGCCCGTGACCTTCGCCGTCGCCTCCGGCGGCGGCTCGATCACGGAGGCGACCCAGACGACCGACTCGACCGGCGCCGCCACACTGGGCAGCTGGACCCTGGGCACGACCGCGGGTGCCAACAGCGTGACGGCCACCGACGGCACCCTCTCCAAGACGTTCACGGCCACCGGTACCTTCGGCGCCGCCAGCAAGCTCATCGTCACCGCCGGCCCCGACACGCCGGCCCCCGGCGCCGCAGTGACCGTGAGCGCGCAGATCGCGGACCAGTACGGCAACGCGGTAAGCAGCGGCAGCCAGACGATCGGCTGGTCCAGGTCCGGCGGCACGCTGAGCGCCACCAGCAGCAGCACCGACTCCAGCGGCATCGCTACCACGACGTTCACCCCGGGCACCACCGCGGGGGCCACCTACACGATCACCGCCTCCAGAAGCGGGCTCACCTCAGGCAGCGACACCGTGACGGTGGTGGCCGGGTCGCCGGCCTCGGTCACCGTCAACGCCGGCGACGGCCAGTCCGCAACCGTGTACACCGCGGTGGCGACCGACCCGAGCGTCGTCGTCAAGGACTCGGCCGGCAACGTGTGCCCTGGGGTCACGGTGACCTTCTCCGGAGCTTCCGGCAGCGGCTTCGTCACCGGCGCGAGCGCCACGACGGACGCCGCTGGCGTGGTCACCGTCGGTAGCTGGACCTTGAGCAAGACGGCCGGCTCGAACACCCTGACGGCAACCGCCGGCAGCGCTTCCGAGACGTTCACCGCGACCGGCACGCCGGGCGCCCTGGCCTCGATCACGGTCAACGCTTCCGACACCAGTCCGAAGCGCAACACGACGTTCACGGTGAGTGCCCAGCTGCTGGACGCATACGGGAACAAGGTGACGACCTCGGGTACGACCGTCGGCTTCACGACGAGCAACCCCACCTACTACAGCTTCCCGAACGGGTCCACGGACACCAGCGACGTGAACGGACTCGCCACCGTGAGCGCAGAGGCGTCCTCCGCCAACAAGACGAGCACGATCACCGCTACGGCCGGCTCGGTCTCCGGCAGCCTGTCCGTCACCTCCACCTACTGAGCGGGCGAACCAGCGACGCCGCGAGCCGGGCTCCTGAAGTCCAGCCGTCCCTCGTGGCCGGCCAGCCGACAGCGCGACGGGGGCCTGGTTTGCGTCGCGCCCTTCGCGCGCACGTCATCGGTAGGAGATCGTGACATGGCGACGACGCGACAGCAGGCGGGCCACACCGGCCAGCGGCCGGAAGAGGCCGCCTTCGCCGCCGCGCTGGGGCCGGCCGACCGCGTGCCGGGCCGGCCCTTCACCGATCCCGGAGAGACCGAGGCGGACGCGCTCGTCATGACGCGCATCCTCGCCCTCGAGCGCGAGATCGCGCTCACGTGGGGACCGGACATCGTCGGGCCGGACATCAGCGAGCAGGCGCACGGCGAGACCCGGCAGCTGCTCGCCGTCCCCGACGGCCGCGCGCTTCTGGCCTCGCGCGACGTCACCGCGGTCGGATTCTTCGGGCGGCTGCGAAATGGTGTCGACCACACGGCGCTCTTCGAGCACGAGCGCGCCATCGCGCAGACGTTCCCGGAGTTCGCCCCGCTCGGCTTCTTGAGCTACTTCGACTTCGGACCGGAGCACGGCCGCTACGGCAACCTGATCCTGTTCTGGACGCCGGAGGTGCCGGACGAGTGGCATCGCGGCGAGACGCACCGGGCTGCGGTCGCCGTCGCCGCGGAGCACTACGAGCACATCCGCCTGCATCGGGGGAGGATCCCGGGGCCGTTCATGGGCGCCGGGCAGGTCGAGGTCGCGCGCACGCTGTACCTGGACTTCACGGCGCCGCAACCCTGGCGGGCGCTCCGGACCTACTCCTGACGAGGGTCGAGCGTCAGGTTCACTGCATCCACGAGCGGCCACCTGCGCCAAGCCGCAATCAGCCGTTAACGGACTAGTACGCTTGCCTTTGCGCCCGTTTGCCGTACTCTGAAAAGAGCACTCACGCTTCGGGGGACTCCGGGCCCGCGGATCGCGCTACGCGCAGCAGCAGACACCCGGCAGTCCGTCAGGTCCCCAGGAGGTCGAGGCTACCCTCGAACGACCGCCCCCGCTAGTTCCGCATGGATCGGCCCTGCGCCGGCGACCCTGCGCCCCTCTCCGCGAGAAAGTGACCCCGCATGAAGATCCGTTTGATCGAACCCGCCCCCGCCCACCTCCACATGTGGTCCTACACGTTCCTGCCGCGCCTCGGTCTGCCGCTCATCGGCGCCGGGCTCAAGGCGGCCGGCCACGACGTGGTGATCTACTGCCCGCAGTTCTCGCCCATCGACTGGGACGACCTGCTCTCGGCGGACATCGTGGGCATCTCCACGACCACGTCGACCGCTCCGGCCGGCTACGAGATCGCCGAGCGGGTGCGCGAGCACGGCGTGCCGACCATCATCGGCGGCTCGCACGTCACGTTCATGGCCGACGAGGCGCTCGCGCACGCCGACTACGTGGCGCGCGGCGAGGGCGGCGATGCACTCATGCTCGAGCTGATCGACTCGCTGCAGGGCGGGCGGGCGCTGGAGACCATCGCCGGTCTCTCGTTCATGCAAGGCGGAGAGGCCGTACACAACGAGCTCAGGGAGCCGTGCCGCGACCTCGATACGCTGCCGGTGCCCGACCTGACGCTCATCGCCGGCTCGTCGGAGCAGCGCGGCGTCACGCCCATCATGACCAGCTGGGGCTGCCCCTTCGGCTGCAACTTCTGCTCGGTGACGGCGATGTTCGGACGCAAGTACCGCTACCGCAGCGCCGAGCACATCATGGCGGAGATCGAGGCCAAGCGGCCCACGTCGATCTTCTTCTACGACGACAACTTCGCCGCCGACAAGAGGCGCCTCAAGACGCTCCTCCGCCTGATGATCGCGAGCGGCCACAAGATCTCGTGGTCGGCGCAGGTGCGCACCGACGTGGCCGCCGACCCCGAGCTCCTCGAGCTCATGCGCGACTCCGGCTGCGACCGCGTCGCACTCGGCCTCGAGTCGGTGAGCCAGGCGACCCTCGACGAGTTCGACAAGTCGCAGAGTGTGGCCGACATCGTCGGCGCCCTCGGCACCCTGCGCAAGTACGGCATCAAGACGCACGGCATGTTCGTGCTCGGCGCCGACAACGACACCGCCGAGACCATCCGGGAGACCGCCCGCTTCGCGCGCAAGCACGACATCAGCACGCTGATGCTCAACATTCTGACGCCGCTCCCCGGCACGCCGCTGTTCGACGATCTGGACGCCCAGGGCCGCATCTTCGATCGCCGCTGGGACCTCTTCGACGGCCAGCACGTCGTGTTTCGGCCCAGGAAGATGACGCCGGACCGGCTGCAGACCGAGGTCTGGGGCGCCTACGCGCACTTCTACTCGTTCCGCCAGTGGCTCAAGTACCTGGCTACGTTCCGCTACGGCACGATGGCGCTGTACAGCTGGTACTGGGTGTTCCTGCGCCGGCGGCGCCGGGAGGCCGGCGGCCGCGCCTACGTCGAGATGCTGAAGCGGCTGGCAGGCCCGGCGTCCGCCGCGGCCGAAT
The DNA here is from genome assembly GCA_963798285.1 of uncultured Thermoleophilia bacterium. Classification (GTDB taxonomy): domain Bacteria; phylum Actinomycetota; class Thermoleophilia; order UBA2241; family UBA2241; genus CAIXSE01. Next base: position 669,828 of record CAWCSR010000003.1, read on the forward strand.
CTCAGGGCTGATCGCGCCGACCGGTCGGCCCGCCGCCCAGGTCGCGGCGCACCTCCACAACATGAGGACCTGACGAGCCGAGGCGGCGGGCCCCGGTACAGCGGCCCGCCGCCTCAATTCGAAGCCGTCGGCTCTGGTGACGGCGGCGGATCGCCGCGACTGCTCAGGCCGCCAGACGGTCCCGCATCTCGGCGGCCGTCATGTGGGCCACGTACAACGGCGTGCCGGGCTGGATCTTGCGCCCGCCGTCGGCCAGGCCGCCGACGTCCACGGGGTCAAAGCCGATCTCGTCGATCAGCCCCTCGACCACGTGCTTGGCCTCGATGTCGTCTCCCGCGAGGGGGATGGCGATGCGGCCCGCCGCGCCGGAGGGAACGCCCTCTTGCGCGAGCGTGTCCCAGCGGATGGCGTTGAACGCCTTGACGATGCGCGCATCGCGCAGGTGCGACCGCAGAAGCTCGCTCGACGTCGTGCGGTCTTCGTCGAGCTCCGGGAACTGGCCGTCGCGCTGCGGGTAGTAGTTTTCCGTGTCGACGACGATCTTGCCGCGGACCGCCGCGGCGGGGACGGTCCGGTACACGCCGAAGGGGATGGACACGACGACCACGTCGCCGAAGCTCGCCGCCCCGTCCACCGTCATGGCGCGGACGTTCTCGCCGAGATGCCTGGCGCGGTCGTCGAGAGATCGCGGTCCATGCGCGCTGGCTACGCCTACGTCGTGGCCGGCGGCTGCGAGCTTCTCTACCAGCGTGCCCCCGATGTGCCCCGCACCGATGATGCCGATCTTCATCTCACTCACCTCGTTCTTGTGGGTCTTCACACTCGTGAAGTACCCGGTCCCGCGCGGGGCGTACGGGCGTCCGTGTGAAGCCCCGCCGCCTTCAGGTGAGCGGCGTCACCAGCTTGCCGCAGAGCTCGCTCTCGCCGCGCAGGACGGCGTGGTACGCCTCGCTGATCCTCGCCGTGATGGGGCCGATGCTCGAGCCGTTCACGACCCGCGCGTCGACCTCGATGACCGGCGCGACGTAGGTCGACGTCCCGCAGGCGAACACCTCGTCGGCGATGTAGAGCTCGGTGAGGTCGACCTCTCGCTCGGAGGTCTCGATATCCAGGTGCCGGGCGATCTGCAGCACGGTATCGCGGTTGATGCCCTCGAGGAGGTCGCTCGCCGTGCCGGGCGTGATGAGCACGCCGTTGCGCACGATGAAGATATTGGCCGCGCTGAGCTCGCACACGTGCCCGGAGGCATCGAGGAAGATGCAGTCGTCGTAGCCGGCGTCGATGGCGTCCTGCTTGGCGAGCACGGAGTTGACGTAGGCGCCGTTGACCTTGGCGCGCGACGGGATCGCGTAGTCGGGGATACGCCGCCAGACGCTGGTCTTCAGGCGCGCGCCGTCAAGCGGCAGGATGGACTCGGCGGTGTAGACGAACATGCTCACGGCCGTGCTCATGCCACGCGAGCGTGTGCCCGGCACCTGCTCGCTGACGTGCACGGTCGCCCTGACGAAGACGTCCTCCGCGACCTCGTTGGCCACGATGACGTCCTTGACGGCGGCGCAGAAGCGCTCCTCGTCCCAGACCGGCTCGAACGTGTCGATGCCGATGATCCGCGCCGAGTTGACCAGCCGGCGATAGTGGTCGCCGAGGCGGAACGCACCGGCGGCCCCGGCCGGTGAGATGGTCACCGGCAGGACCGTGTAGACGCTGAGGCCATACAGCACGGCGGCGCTGGTGATGCTCAGCGAGGCGTCCGTGGTCAGGACGAGGCGATCACGGAACCAGGCGGTCGGATAGACGTAGGCCATGCCGCGAGTTCAGCGCACCGTGACCAGTGTGCCGAGCGGGTCGTACTTCCAGACGACGGCCGCGGACGAGTACGAGAGCTCCACGCAGCCGAGGCTCTGGGGAGAGCCGTAGGAGGCGCGTATGAACCCGTGGACCGCGTCACCGCCGTTGAAGTAGGCGACGTACGGCACGCCGGGGTCGTTGTAGTGCGTGCCGTCAGGGTTCGTGCCGCTCATGGTCGTCGTGCGGTAGCGCGCATAGACGGGGAACGTCCCCTTCGCCGTGGGCCGCGACGCGATCCCCGTGTTGGCGAGCGTCGTGTAGATGGTCGCGCCGTCGCTCCACACGGAGAGCTTCTCCGGGAGCGCGGTGGAGACGAGGATGTAGCGGTACGGGTCCTTGTGCGCCCTGTGCGCCGCGACCTGATCGAGCAGCGCCGTCCAGACCTTGCGCCCGGCCGATCCGTCCGTGCTGAGTCCATGACCTGCCTCGAAGGCCATGAGGGCACCCTTGATGAGAACCGTCTGCTGGCCCTTGGTCCACAACGCCCCGAGCGAGCTCGGGATGTGAGCCCAGCGCCAGGTGAAGTGGCCGTTCACCGGCTGCAGCGCGATGAGATCGGTGTTCTTGGGCTCGCTGAGCAGCGCGGGCTTGCTGGCGGACGCGGCGGCCGGATGGAAGTGCAGCGGCAGGTAGCCGAGCTCCGCGAGCAGTTGCTGCAGGCGCAGCACAGAGCCGGGGCCGCCGACCGTGAACTTGATGACGTAGGGCTTGGCGAGGCGTTCGCTGTCGGCCCCATGGGTGCCGGCGGAGCCCGCGGGGATCGTCAGCCGCACCTGCGTGTACACCGGCAGGTGGCCCTTGGGGACGAACACGAGTGCGGACGTGCCGGCGTGCCTCCACGCTCCGGGGATCGCCGGGGAAAGGTACGGGAAGGGAGTCGTCGCGGCGAGCGGCGCCGAGAACGTGACCCTGATCGTCCGACCGAACGAGACATTGGTCGCGCCGGCGGCCGGCGTGACGGCGGTCACCTTGAGCGGCGCGCGCGGAGTCGGCGTCGCGCTGGGCGTGACAGAAGGCGACGCGGCCGCCACCGGAGACGGCGAAGCGGACGGAGCGACCGACGCGTGCGCGGACGCGAGGCGGGGGCCGACACCTGTGGCGACGACGGCCACCAGCAGGACTGCGACGAGCACCGTGGCGATGAGCAGGGCAGGCACGACCGACGTCTTCTTCACAGAGCACCCTCCGGATCCGTTGATGACCCATGGTAGGCGGCGCGGCCCGATGGGCCAACCCGGAGCTGCGCCCAGAGCGCCAGCGCCGGCGCCGCGCGGCGCAGCGCTCGCCAGGCCGCGAGCGCGCCGGCGAGTGTGGTCAGGGGCCGCGAGAGCTCGCGCTCCGGCGTGTCGAGCACGACGCGCAGGACGGCGAACGGCCTGCCGGCCGCCGCCGGCGCCAGCCAGGCAGATTCCATGTCGGCGGCCAGCGCCCCCCCGGCGGCGAGCGCCCGGCGCTCCGCGCCGCCCACGACGTGGTCGACGGAGGCCACGGGCCCGACCCGCACATTCTCGATCCCGAGGGCCGCGAGCGCCGCGACGACGGGCCGGGCCTCGCAGGTGGTGACGCCCTCGGGTCCGCGGACTTCGCTGGCGACCACCACATCGCCGGGCAGCATGCCGCCTGACACTGCGCCGCAGAACCCGGCGACCGCCACCGCGACCGCCGGGATGCAGGCGGCGGACGACGCCGCGGCCCGGGACCGGGCGGCGCCCATACCCGAATGCAGCACCAGCGCTTCGGGCAGCCCGCAACGGAGCGCCGCACGCTCGATGCGGAGCGGCGCGATGACGAGCAGACGAGCGTCGTGGGTGTTCAGGCCGGGCATGTGAGTGACCTCACGAAGAGTGTCCCCTCTGCGGACCTGTGTCCAGCACTCATGCGTGGGGCCGAGCAGCCTCAAGGGGCGCCGACGTCGAGGCGATCGCGGTCGCCTTCACGATGCCGCCGGCCGGTGGACGTAGCGCCGGTTCGCGGCGTAGCCGAAGGCGGCCGCCAGTAAGCAGACCACGCCGCCGAGGACGATCGGCACTCGCCCGCCGAAGGTATCGGCGATCCAGCCCATGAGCGGCCCACCGACGGGCGCCGTGCCGGCCATGAGCACCATCTGGAGCGCCAGGACCCGCCCGTGCATCTCCGGCTGGGCCTCGATCTGCACGATCGCCGTCGTCGACGTCAGGTAGAGGATGCTCGACATGCCGACGAAGAACACCGCGGGGATGGCGGCCGGGACCCCTGGCGCGGAGCCGAGGACGAGCATCGTCACCCCAAGTGCGGCGGCGCCGATGATGATGTGGCGCAAGCGCACGAGCCGTCTGTGCGCCACGATCAGGCCGCTCACCACCGCGCCTACGCTGAAGACCGAGTACATGATCGTGAACACGCCGCCCGTACTGTGCAGAGCGTCGGTGACGAAGAGCGGCAAGGTGACGTTGAAGTTGTACGACAGCGTGCCGATCGCGGCCAGCATCGCGAAGCTGATCCAGAGCAGCGGCATCGACGCCACGTAGCGCAGGCCGGCGCGCACCTCGCCCTTGGTCCTCGGTCTGGGCGGCCGGCGACGGAGCTCGGCCGGCCGCATCAGGAACAGGCACACGAGGACGGCCGAGTAGGACGCGGCATCGATCGCGAAGCACCAGCCGTACCCCAGCGTCACGACCAGGAGGCCGGCCAGCGCCGGGCCGAAGATGCGCGCGACGTTGACGGTGGCGCTGTACATCACGACGGCGTTGGAGATGTCCTCGGCCCCGACCATCTCGGTGACGAACGAGCGCCGCAGCGGGTTGTCGAAGGCAAGGAGGGCCCCGCCGACGAGGGCGAGCGCGTACAGACCCCCGAGTGGCGGGTGCGGCAGGAAGGCGAGGATGGCCAGACCGATCGACTCGGCCATCTCCAGGCTCTGGGTCACCAACAGCATGCGCCGCTTGTCGGTGCGGTCGGCGAAAGCTCCGGCCCATGCCGAGAGAAAGAGGATCGGCCCGAACTGACAGGCGGCCAGCAAGCCGACCGCAAGCCCGCTGCCGGTGATCTTCAGCACCAGCAGCACGAGGGCGACGTTGGTCAGCCAGTTGCCGGTGTTCGAGACGAGCTGGCCGGTGAAGTACAGCCGGAAGTTGCGGTTCCTGAGGGAGAGGAACGTCGTTCTCAGCGTTCGGCGAAGACGCCCGCCGTCTGGGTTGTCGGGCGGGCGCGAGTTCACGGGACTCGCAGCATCACCAGCGGCATGGTGTGGCTGGGATCGGTATGGGCGTGGTCTTGCTCACGGGTTCTCTGCAGCAATCTTCCCCAAGCACCGCCGCCAAAGCTCGCCAGCGCCAGCAGGGCCGGGAGCGTCACGCGATCTGGCGTCCAGACTAGCGGTCGTCGCCGCCGCGAGAGACGGTGAGGGGCAGCAGCGCGGGCTGACGCGGGCGCGAGGCGCGCCCCCGTGAAGACCACCCAGGCGGACGCTGCGGACGCCGGCGGTCGTCGAACTCGTCCAGCGAAGCTGATGACTCGGCGTGGACCGATGAGCTCACCGCCAGCGCACCCGCGACCGTCGCCAGCAGGGCGAGGCCGGCCGCGTGCTGGCCCTCGCCGTCACCGGGCCTGCTCTCGAACGGGTCACAGCCCCAGGACTGCTGCGCAAGACCACGCTCCCAGTTGAGGCCGAGATACTCCATCTGCAGCGTCGAGAATGACGCCGTGCCGTGCCCGCCGGGCGCGGCGGAGAGGCGGGTGCACGGGCGCGTCGTCAGCGCGAACAGGTGCCCACCATACGCGACATAGCGCTCGCCGCTCGCGGAGATGCATCGCGCATGATCATCGTCGGGACGTTGTTCGGGGTCGTTCTCCCAGACCCACTGCAGCGGGACCTTCACGTTTGGCGCTCCTCTCGGCCTCGGGGCCAGCGTGCCGTCGTGTGAAGCCGCGTTGGTCTGACTTTTTTAGTATATACGCCTTTCGCATGCTCCTTTGATGGCGCGACCGATAGCGGGCAGGCCTTCGGGCGGAACGGTCGGGCGTGTCTCGCAAACCCTCCGCGGGAACGTCTCCAGCAACGGCCGGAGCCGGCCGGATGTTCACGACAAGACTCCTCGTCGGCCCATGGCCGGCGTTCCTCCAGGAGGTACAACGATGACACGCATGGCACTGGTGTTCCCGGTCTTGCCGGGCAAGGACGCCAGAGATATAGCCACCGAGATGAAGTCCCGTCCGCGCGAGTACGAGCAATCTCGCAAGCGCCTTGGGATAACGATGGAAAGGGCCTACCTGCAGCACACTCCTATGGGGGACTTCGTCACCTCCTACATCGAGGCCGAGGGTGACCTGGCTGAGAGCTTCGGCAAGCTGGCGACGTCGGACCTGGACATCGACCGCTACTTCACCCAGGCCGTCAAGGAGATTCACGGCGCCGACCTCTCGCAGCCCATGCCGGCCCCCCTGCCCGAGACCGTGGCCGCATGGACCGACCCGACGGCCAGGAGCCGCGGCCGGGGCATGGCCATGTGCGCCCCCCTCGCCCCGGGCGCGACCGAGCGGGCAAGGGCCTTCGCCGCCGACGCCTACCAGCGCGACGAGTTCACCGCGTCACGCCGGAGGCTCGGCGTGTCCGAGGAGCTCATCACCCTCCAGTCCACGCCGCAGGGTGACCTCGTCGGGATCTACGTCGAGGGCGAAGACCCCGCCAAGGGCAACGCGGACTTCGCCGCCTCGCAGGAGCCCTTCGACCTGTGGTTCAAGGAGGAGCTGAAGAAGATCTTCCCGCCCACGATCGACTGGTCCAAGCCTGTCGAGGGCATCGAGGAGATCTTCGACTCGACCAAAGTCGCCGATCTGAGGCTTAGCAAGGCGGCTTGAGACCAAGCCGCCAAGACGCCCCATCGCAGGCGGGCAGCGCCCGGACGAGCGGCGCCGGTGGCAGCGCTTTCCGTCGCCGGCGCCGCTCGTCGCGTCGCGCGCGCTGGAGGCTCAGCGCCCGGCTGATCTCTCTCTGATCCGGGCGCGCAACACCCGGTCGTACGCGCCGTTCGGACAGTTCGGCTACAATTGCAGGTACAAGCAGGACCGCCGCATGCACCATCAATCCTCGCGTGCGCGGAGATCTCGCCTCCCTCCACCGTGAGGGCGTGCCGCCGACGGCCGAGCCAAGGGCGCCCAGCAACAAGGCAGGGAGTTGAGACTATGTATTCGGTCGGAGACAAGGTCGTCTACCCGCACCACGGCGCCGGCATGGTCACCGGGATCGCGCAGCGAGAGGTCCTCGGCCGCCAGCGCGACTACCTCACCATCCAGATCCTCCACAACAGCATGACCCTCATGGTCCCCGTGGAGAACGCCGAGAGCGCCGGCCTGCGCAAGGTCGTGGAGGCCGGTGCAGTCGACAAGGTGCTGGACGTCCTGCGCGGCGACCGCACCAGCATGCCCAAGAACTGGAGTCACCGGTACAAGCACAACCAGGAGAAGCTCCGCACCGGCGACATCTTCGAGGTCGCCGAGGTGGTCCGCAACCTGACCCTCAGCGGCGCCGACAGGGAGCTCCCTACCGGCGAGAAGCAGCTGTTCACCAAAGCCAAGAGGATCCTCGCCAGCGAGCTCATGTACGCACGCGACCTCAGTGAAGATGACGCCATGGCGTTCCTCGACGCCGTGCTCGACGACATCGTCGTCGACGCGGCGGGGCCCGCCGACGACACCTCGACGTCCGCTCCTGCTTCGCTGACCTGCTGAGCTCGCCGCGGCGCCGGCCAACGCCGGCTCCCTAGCGGTACAGGCGCGCCAGCACCCCGTAGCCGCACAGCCACAGAGCGAAAAAGACGAGCAGGAAGAGCGGCAGCGCGACCGCCCGGGTGACCGCGAACGAGACGAGCGCGCTGAAGATCAGCAATCCGACGTGCGCCTGTGCCTTCGCAGGCTTCCTCAGGCGCAGCCTCATCACGCGGGCGAGCACACGGCGCGGCGCCTTGCGGGCCGGGTCCCAGTCACGCGGCGAGCTCGGTCCGCCCCTCCTCGATCCGCCCCGCGGCAGCTTGCTCAGCACGACGAAGACCGCCACCGCGGCGAGCAGGAAGAGCAGATGGGTCGGAGTGACAAAGCCTGGAGCCATGTTCCTATCTTGGCGGCTGCGCCGTGAAGAGGGCAACCGGCCGCAGGCGACGGAGCTGCCGCCCGGACCGGCTCCGCGCCGCCCCGTCCGGCCCGGCTCCATCCGCCCCGCGCTACCGCCCGGCTTGGCGTGCGACGCTGCGCCGCGCCGTGACGAGGACGGCGCCGGTGCTCGAGCGGATCGGCCGGCCGAGGCGCTCGTACAGCTCGGCCGTGTCGCTCTCGAGGCTCCGGCGCCGGTCCGCCGACAGCCCGGCGTAGAAGGACGCTGTCCGCAGGAGCGCGGTGAGCTCGTCCGCGGTCTGCTCGAGGAGCTGGGGCACGCACGCGATCCGCACGTCGCGGAAGAGCCGGCCGGCCCGGCTCCAGGCCACGTCGTGGCTTCCGATCCACGCCCACACCTGCGAGACGTTCTCGCGGCGCCGCTCCACTCCCGCGATCATGGCGGTGAGGTCCCTGTAGCGTGGCCAATCTGCGGCGGCCTCGGGTGCGTTCCTCGCCAGGATCGCCAGCAGTGCCTCCTGGTCTTGCCTGCTGCGCTCCTCTTCGAGCCCGAAGTACTGGAGCAGCGCCAGCGTACCGCCGGGAGCGAGCACGCTGGCCGCCTTCTGCCAGCTGACTTCCGGGTCCAGCCAGTGGAATGCGGACGCCGAGAACACGGCCTGGAAGTTGCCGCGAGGCAGCGAGGCGTCCTCGAACCGCGCGTTCACGAACTCCACCTCGCCGAGGCCCTCCAGGTTCTCCTCGGCGAGCGCCAGCAGGTTCTTGCCGGGCTCGACCGCCGTCACCCGAAGCCGCCGGCCGACGAGATCCCGTGTCACCTGGCCGCTGCCGCACCCGACCTCGAGCACCCGGTCGCCGCCCCGGAGACCCGCGACCTGACAGGCGCGAGTGACGAGCTCGACCGGGTAAGCCGGGCGGTTGCGGTCATACTCCGCCGCCACCTCGTCGAACACCTTGCCGCGGCCTCGTGCCGGCGTGCTGCTCATCCCGCAGATGCTCCTGCGGCGCCTGCGGCCATCGGCGGCTCAGCCGCCGACGCGCTCCAGAAAACGCTCGCGCCGCTCCTTGGGCCAGCGCGCGCAGTACGCAGGCTTCTGCGCGATGATGCGCTTGAAGCACAGGCTGCACGAGGGCGCGCAGTCGGTGATGGGCTCGTCAAGCTGGCCGCCGGCCTTCTTGGGCCACAGCGGGTCGGCGAAGATGATGCGGCCCAGGCCGACCAGGTCGGCGGCGCCGTCATCCAGGACTGCCCGCGCCGTCTCCGGCCGCTGGATGCGCCCGGCCGCGATGACGGGCATCGCCGGGACCTCCTGTTTGATGGCGGCCGCGAACGGCGCCATGAACGCCTCGCGGTGGTCGTCCTCGGCGTACTCGGGCGACGAGTCGTAGCACCCGGCCATCACCGAGAGATAGGTCGCGCCGGCGCCGGCCAGCTCCCGGGCGAACGGCCGCGTCTCCTCGAGGGTGAGCCCGCCCGCGACGTACTCGTCCGCGATGAAGCGGTAGCCGACCGGGAATCCATCGCCCACTGCCTCCCGAACGGCCGCGAACACCTCGAGCGGAAAGCGCATCCGGCCCGCGAGCTCGCCACCGTAGCCGTCTTCGCGCAGATTGGTGCGCGCCGAGAGGAACTGCGTCAGGAGGTAGCCCATGCCGCCGTGCAGCTCCACGGCGTCGAACCCCGCCGCCTTCGCGCGCACCGCCCCGGCGGCAAAGGCGGAGACGACCCGGTCGATGTCGGCCTGGTCCATGACCTTCGGCACGACTCCCCAGGTCTCCACGGCAGAGGGCGCGATGCGGTCGGGGCGTTTCGCGTGCCTGCCGGCGTGATGAAGCTGCAGCACGGCCGGCACGCCGCGCGCCTTGATCGCCTCCGCCAGGCGCGCCAGCCCCGGCACGAAACGATCCTCGGAGACGAGCAGGCTGCGCGGGTTGCCGAGGCCGCACGGCTCGACGCCGCAGTTCTCCACCACCACCATGCCGGCCCCCGACTCGGCCATCTCGGAGTAGTAGTCGAGCACGAGACCGTTCACCTCGTTGTCCGGGTCCGGATACGCGAGGTACATGGGAAGGCAGACGATGCGGTTGGCGAGGGTCAGGGACCCGAGGCGAAACGGCGAGAAGAGAATGTCGGACATGGACGGCTCACTCCTGATCGAAGACAGCATGGTGGTCGGTACCATCTCCACGATAGTCACACCGATCCCGCCCTGGGTACAGCCGGGTCCGGCGGACTCGCAGCAGAAGGGCTGCGCCGGCGTCCGTCACGGCAGCCTGACTGAAGGTCCGGCGCGGCCGTGCATCCCACAGATGAGCCCTCGTTGACGCCACGATACTCGCGCGGCGCTCATCGGGCGTCACTGGCTGTGCGGTTCGGAATGCAGCTACCGGCCGGCCGCAGCAGACAGCTCACTCACGAAGGCCTCGAAGGTGGTCGGCTGCTTCCTGCCGACAGTCTCGACCACATCGGTCACCGCCGCCAGACGACCGCGCGCGCGATAGACATCGGCGGCGACCAGGTCGAGGGCAGCCCACTCCGGCAGGCCGCCCCGGTGATAGCCGTCGGCCAGCAGGTCGGGGCTCGTATCCACATAGCGTACCCGCCGACCGGTCACCCTCGAGATGATCGCGGCGACCTCGGGGTTCGAAAGCGCCTCGGGGCCTGTGACGTCGTAGATCCTGCCCTCGTGCCCGTGTTCCGTGAGGACCGTCGCCGCCACTGCCGAGACGTCGCGCGCGTCGACGAGGCTGGCCTTGCCGGCGGGAGTCGTGCCCACGATCCTGTCAGCGGCGGTGATCTGCCCCACGTAGTTCTGCATGAAGGCGCTCGCTCGCAGGATCGTGTAGGCCGCCCCGCAGTCCTTGAGGTGGCGCTCTACTTCGGCGTGCCAACGCCCGATCGTCTCGGAGCCCGAGTCGCTGGCGGCGCCCATCCACGACAAGTTGACGAATCGGCGCACGCCGGCGTTCAGGGCGGCATCGATGAGGTTCGTCTGGAGGGAGATGGCTCGGCGCGAGGAGTTGACGAACACGGCATCGGCGCCCGCGACCGTGCGCGCGAACGATTCAGGTTCGGCGAGATCTCCCCGCACCGTCTCAACGCCGAGCGGCGTGAAGTCCTCAGCTGCCTCGGGATCATGGATGAGCGCGCGCACCTGCTCGCCGCGGCCCGCCAGGAGCCTGACCAACTCCGTACCGACGTTCCCCGGTGCACCGCTCACGTAGATCATGACTCAGCCCTTCCCTCCGTTTCCGCGACTGGAACCCCATTCTGCGCCCCCTGAAAGACCGGTCGGCCGTTGCTGTCGACGCAAGAGAAGGGCCTCCTCCGAAGGAGGCCTCAAACGCCGCTGTGCGAGCACACGCGGCCCGCCACGGCGTCGGGCAAGGCGCCCGCAGTGATCCCACCGGCGACAGGATCGCCCGCGCCTGTCCGAGGTACGTCGTCGGTGCGACGCTCCTAGCCGAGCGTGCGCCGAAGCAGCGCGCGCAGCTCGCGAGACTGTCGCTCGGCGGCAGCTTCGTCGTAGACCGGCGAATCGGGCACCGCGTAGCCGTGATGCGCCCCCGCATAGACCTCCGCGACGTAGCGCACGCCTGCCGCGTCGAGGGCCTGCCCCAGTGCGGCGATCTGCTCGGGTGTCGCACCCGCGTCCTCGTCGGCGAAGCCGAAGTACGCTTCGAGAGGCCCGAGGTCCGCGGCGGAGCGGTGGGGGCTGTCGGGAGCGTCGGTGACGAGGCCGGCCGTGTGGAAGGCCGCCAGCGCGGCTACGCGGCCGGGGTGAGCCGCCGCGATGTACCAGGCAAGGCGCCCGCCCATGCAGTAGCCGGTGATGGCGACCTGTCCGGGCGCCGCGACGCTCTCGAGATACTCCAGGTAGGCGCCGCCATCGGCGGCGATGCGCGCGGGCGTGAGCTCCTGGATCAGCGGCAGGACGGATTGGAAGGCGCTTGCAGGGCGCGGGCGATCGCTGGGGCCCAGGAGCGCTTCGACCGGCGCGCGGCCGGCGCGGTAGTACACGTTGGGCGCCAGCACGACGTACCCGTCCGCGGCGAGGCGATCCACCATTTCCTCGATGGCGGGCCGAAGCCCGAACGCGTCGGGCATGAAGAGCACACCCGGATGCGGGTCGCCGTCCGGACGGGCGAGGTAGGCGTTCGCTACGCCGTCGGGTGTCTCGACATCGACGGTCTCATCCTTCATGTCATTCTCCTCTGGTTGCGCCGTCACCGCTTCGGGGCCTCCTCAGCGGCCATGCCGTCGCCGCGGGAGGAGGATGTTCTGAGCGGAGGCGGCGGACGGCGGGAGAAATCCCGCCGTCCGCTCCTCGGTCGCTCGCGGTACGGGCAACCGGCGCTGCGCGCCGCCCGCCCGTCCGTCACTTCACGGTGAACTTGACGTACTTGGACTTCGATCCCGCGAAGTCGTCGGTGGCCTTGATGGCCGACTGGATCCGGTAAGTGCCCTTCTTCGTGGGCTTGTACGTGAAGCTGTATTTGCCGGTCGTGCCCACCTTCGCGGTGGCGGTCTTCGCCTTGACGTACTTGCTGCCCTTCTTCATCTGCACGGTCAGGGTGACCCTTCCGCCCAGATCGGCGGGTGTCACGGCGCCGGTCGCCTTGACGGTCTTGTGCAGCTTGATCTTCGTCGGGCTGACCTTGACGCTGACCTTCGTCGGGTCGGGCACCTGAAGCGTGTGGTGCGGGCTGCCGTTGGCGGCGTTGTAGGCCGTCGAGAACGTGTGGCAACCCGGCTGCGTGCACGTGCCGCGCTCCGGGTGCGGGTTGTGCGGAGTGCCGGCGACCGTCACGTCAGGAATGCTTGCCCGGTGGCAGGCGACCGTGCACGTGTCCGGCGCGCCGGGCCCGACGGTGGTCATGACCTGCCCGGGATCGTGGCAGGTCCAGCAGTTGGTCTGCCCGGCGGGCACGTTGAACCCGGCGTGACAGTTGGCCGCGGTGCAGGCCGCCGGCTTGGGCGGGACGCTGGTGCTGACCGTGTGGCAAGCCTCGCAAGCCGTAGCCGAGCCGTGCACAAAGCCGGGATACGCCAGCGCCGACTGCGCCGCGCCGGCGCCGGCGATCAGCGCAAGGCCCAGCACAACGAGCAGCGTGAGTCCTAAGTGCGTATGCGCGTGCCTCTTCCCCATGAGTACCTCCCCAAGGTCTTCGTGTCGGAGCCTTGTCGATGACGCGCTCCGTCAGCCGACGCCGTGACCTGCCGTGCGCGTCCACCCATCTGCTGCCGCCCCCTCTCGCATAGGTTCAGCGTCGAGGCATGCTCGGGTCGCGCGCCGGCCATGGCTGCACTCCGTGAAGAGTCGCCCTCCGCGACTTGGGCAAATGTACCCGGAAGGACCGAGACGACGCCGTTGACACGGCCGGCCTGGGGTAGGGCGACAGGGGCAGAACTGGAGACGCAAGGCGGCGCACCGCCTCGTACGCGGCTACTCGGGAAACTCGAACGCCCCGGCCTCGAGCAGCCCCCGGCAGGCTGTCGCCGACGCCTCGTCGAAGCGCCCGTGCGCGTCCTTGCCGATCCCGTCACGAGCCTGATCGAGGGTCGGTGCCGGCCGGTACGGCCGATGACTGGCCATCGCCTCCACGACATCCGCTACTGCGAGCAGACTCGCCTCCGGCAGGATCTCGCCGCCGCGGAGGCCGGGCGGATAGCCAGAGCCGTCGAGGCGCTCCCACAGCCCGAAGGCGGCCATTCGCCCTCGTGCCAGTTCCCGCTCGCCCGAGATCGCGTCCTGCGAACAACGTCCGCCGCCCACTGCGCGTCCCCCCGCACGTTCCTCATCGACCGTGAGGCCGAAGCCCGGGCCGCCCCCGCGAAGCGGACCCGAGTTGCCAGTGCTTCGCCTCAGAGGCTGCTCATACTCAAAACCCCTGGTCCCACGCCTTGCTCCCGCGAGTCAGATCGGCCTGCGGTCATCCCACGAACGCATCGGCAGGTTGCGCAGTCCTCAAGGCGTGAGCCTGACCCGCCGTCCGCGCGGCGAGGATCGCCTCAGACCGCCAAAGGGGAATGGATCCCTCATGGACCTACCGGTCATGCCTCCAGTTGCGCCCATGCTCGCGCGGCCCGGCGCGGACATCCCCCTTGGGGTGCATGTCTGCCAGCCCAAGTGGGACCGCTTCCGTCACACCACTCGGTTCGTGCGGTGGCGCCCCGACCGGGACCCCGGTTCCTGCACAGTCGGCCAGCCTGAGGAGCCGGTCCGCTTCGACCTCTCCGAGGTCATCGGCTGAGGGCCCGGCGAAAGGGACATGACTGTGGAAGAGATCATCGACCGGCTCTACGGACTCCCGCTCGCCGAGTTCACCAGCGCGCGCAACGAGTCCGCACGCGAGCTGCGCACGACAGGGCAACGAGACGCGTCGCAGCGGGTGAAGGCGCTACGCAAACCGACCGCGGCCGCGGGCGCTGTGAACGCGCTCGTCCGGGACCACCGTGAAGAGGTCGAGCAGTTCCTGCGCGCGGCCACCATGCTGCGCGACGCCCAGTTCTCGGGCAAGGGCGACCTGGCGACGGCGACCAGGCAGGAGCACGAGACGCTCGCGCGGCTGATCCGGATCGGCGGCGAGACCGTGCGCCAGACGCTCCTCGCCGCCGCGGTGGACGACGACGCCGCGCAACAGCTCCGTGCGGCGCGGCTCGAGCGCGAGCTCGAACCGCGCGGCTTCGGCACCCTGCTCGCCCATGCGGACGGGCTGAGGCGGGCGGTGCCCGTGGCGCCTCCGCAAGCCACGAGACCCGCGGCCCCGGCGGCCTCACCGGCCCAGCAGACGCCGTCCCGGCCTAAGAGAAGGAAGCCCGACGACGGCGCAGCCCGGGTCAGACTGCGCGACGCCAAGGCGACGCTGCTCGCCGCCGAAGCCGAGGAGCGACAGGCCCGGCGGCACTGGGAGCAGACCCGGAGGGACCTGGAGAAGGCACGGGGCGCAGTCGAGGACGCCCAGGGCGACCTCGACCGACTTCGCGAGTCCTAGGACGCGCCGAAGCCGAGCCGTCCGCGCCGGGCGGAGCCCCAGGTCGCGGACCTAGCCGATCTGCTCGGCCAGGTACATCTCGCGGCCGACCTGCTCGATCTGGGCAAGCTGGGCCTCCAGCCAGTCCACGTGCTCCTCTTCATCGCCCAGGATCGACTCGAGCATCTCCTTGGTACCGTCATCTCCCGCTTCCACGCAGACGCGGATGCTCTCGTTGTATGCCTTGACGGCGTCGAGCTCGGACACGAGGTCGTTGCCATGCATGTGCGGGACGGCGCTGCCGATATGGATATCGTTGAGCTTGCTCACGGTCGGACGACCGTCCAGGAAGAGGATGCGCTCGATCAGCCGCTCGGCATGCTTCATCTCCACGATGGAGCGCTTCTTGATCGGCTCGGCCAGGTGGCCGTAGTGCCAGTCCTCACACATCTCGCCGTGGACCACGTACTGATTGATGGCGGTGAGCTCCTCCGCCAGCCTCGCGTTGAGCTCTTCGATCACCCGCGCGTCACCCTGCATCTCACCCTCCTTAGCCGAGCCGTCCGGCCGCCGCGCGCCCTGCGAGAGGCACGCCCGGCGCCGCACGCTTTTGCCTGCATTGTGGCATGCTGCAACGGCGTATCTCCCGCCCTCGATCAGCCCGTCTCGCCGTCCACCCGGGCGCCCACCACGAAGTACGAGAGACCCTCAGGCCCTGCGACCACTACGCGCCGTGCGGACGGGCTCACCAGCACGTAGCGCCCCGGCTCGAAGTCGATCTTCTCGCCGTCGATCTGCAGGTAACCGGCGCCGGCCAGCGCCAGGTAGATCTCCTCTTGACCCGACGCAAGCTCGTCGTGCTCGTGGCCGACCTGATGGGGCTGTGAGTCGAACTGGTTGGCCTTGATCGCAAGCGCGCCGAGGGCCCGCGCCACCGGCGTGCGGCGGCCCTCGAAGTCCTTGACGTCGATCACCGAATAGCTCACTCCGTGCCCCCGGTCACCGACAGTCGCACGTGCACCCGACTGCGCGGCGCTCGTCGTTCATCCCCGTCCTCCGACCATCGCCGCCCCCTCGACCATGGACGTCAGCTTGGCCCAGGCGATGCTCGGCGCCACCTGGGCGAGCCCGACGAACGTTCCGAAGCCGCAGTCGGAGCCGGCCATGACCCGCTCGGCGCCCAGCAGCGAGACATAGCGCTCGAGACGCTGCGCCACGAGCGCCGGATGTTCGACGAAGTTGCTGGTCGAGTCCACAACGCCGGGGATCACGTACTTGCCCTCGGGAAGCTCCACGTCCTCGAACACCCGCCACTCGTGTCCGTGGCGCGGGTTGCTCGCCTCCAGGGAGAGCCCGTTCGGCTTGGCCCCCAGCACGACGTCGATGATGTCGGCGAGACCGACGTCGCGGTGATGCGGACCCTCGTAGTTGCCCCAGCAGACGTGCATGCGCAGGCGCTCTGCCGGCAGGCCTTTGAGCGCCTCGTTGAGCGCCTCGACGTTGAGGGCGATCGCGCGGCGGAACTCCTCGAGCTCCCGGTCCGCGAACAGGAGATGCCGCGCCATGGCGAGGTCGGGACAGTCGAGCTGCAGCGTGATCCCCGCCGAGACGATGGCCTCGTACTCGGGCCGCATCGCCTCGGCGAGGGCGCCGAGGTACGCCTCACGGTCGCCGTAATGCTGGTCGGCGAAGAAGAAGGCGACCACTCCCGGCGAGGC
The DNA here is from genome assembly GCA_963798285.1 of uncultured Thermoleophilia bacterium. Taxonomy (GTDB): domain Bacteria; phylum Actinomycetota; class Thermoleophilia; order UBA2241; family UBA2241; genus CAIXSE01. The sequence goes on from CAWCSR010000003.1 coordinate 686,453, forward strand.
GGCCGACAGGAAGAGACGCTCGCGCGGCACACGCGCCGCCTCGGCGGCGCGCAGGAGTCGATTGATGTCGCGCTGCACGGCTTCCGGATCCTTGAGCCGGACGGGGCCCACGCAGGCAGGGGTCTTGACGTGCAGCGCCTGCATGAGGCCGGCGAGACGCGGTCCATACTCGGGAAAGTCACGAAGCTCGGGCAGATCGCCGAGCCCGAGCGACTCCCCCTCGAACCCGGTGAGCCTGTCCTGCACATAGGTCGCGTAGCCCTGCTTGCCCTGCTCGCCGTCGTTCAGGACGTCGAGACCGATGGCTATCTGCCGCTGGACGACCTCGCCGACGGCCACCTCGACCGCATCGCCGAGGCCCGGCGTCGCATCGCCCTCGTCGCGCGCGACGATCATCGCCTCCAGCTTGTGGGGGCGCGGCAGGCTGCCCGTATGGGTCGTGCGGATGCGTGCCATGTCAGCCGGGTACCCGCGCGGACCGCACTCCAGTCGGCCTCGCCGTCCACGGGCGTTCGGGGCTCCCGCGGACTGCGGCGGCTCAGCTGCGCGCTGTGGGCGTCAGAGCTTGTAGCCCAGGTTACGCAGCAGGTCTTTGCGCGCGGCGACGTGCTCATCATCCTCGATGCCGAGCGGCGGAGCGCCGTCGACCACGCCTGCGATGCCGCGGCCCGCCTCGGTCGCGACGACGATCGCGTCGACGGGGTTCGCCGTGGCGCAGAAGATGGCGCAGACCTCGGGCACGGTCCGAAGCGCGTTGAGGACGTTGATCGGGAAGAAGCCGTCGCCCAGCAACAGCACGAAGCTGTGACCCGCGCCGACCGCCAGGGCATTGCTCGCGGCGAGCTTCGTCAGCTCCTCGTCGGTCCCGCTCCTGCGCACCAGCCGGTCGCCCGACGCCTCGCAGAACGCCACGCCGAACCTGATGCCGGGTACAGAGTTCACCATGGCTTCGTGGATGTCCTCGACGGTCTTGATGAAGTGCGACTGCCCGAGGATGACGCTGACGGTCTCGGGGCGCTCGATCCTGACAGCGGTGATCTCCATCCTTGCTCCCTTCGTCTGGTCGAGGTGCGGTCTCCGCCGGCCGCGGACAGGCGGAGAGTCCTGCCTACCTCCGTGTTGCCCGGCTGCCGCTTCGCGCAGACGGGATCGTCGATCAGGGTCGAGGGTGGCGGCGGCGCGGTTGGCGAATGACGCTGCAGGCAACAACCTTGAGTGGCCGCACATGCACCGTCGCGTGATCGCCTGGGCCGACTCTGCAAGGCCCTGAGCGTTGGTCGGACGGGCGGTGGCGACGGATGAGAAAGGGAATGACCGTGGTCTTGATCTTCGGTCTGATCGAGACGGCGCTCGCGCTGTACATCTTCATCATCGTCGGGCGCTTCCTGCTGAGCTGGATGCCTCTTCGCTCGGGCACGTTGACGTACCGCATCTACAGGGTCCTCTACGATGCGAGCGAACCGTACCTGCGCATCTTCAGGCCGTTTCTTCCGCTCGTGCGGTTCGGCAATGCCGCCCTCGATCTGAGCCCGCTGGCAGGGCTGGCCATCCTTGTTCTGGCTTTGATGGTCGCGTCGGCGCTGTAGGGCACGCTCAGCGCCTCCAGGACCTGGCGAGACCTGCCAGGGCAAGCGCCACGGCGCTGACCGCGACCGCACCGACGAGCGGGAAGAGCAGTGCGATGGCCATGGGGCGAGCAGGATCGGCGATGCGTCTGTAGCTGGCCTTGCCGCCGGACAGCTCTATATAGCCGATGGGCGCAGCTTGCACGCCGCCGCCGTGGCCATAACCGACCTGCTCTCCGTCGCGGGCCTCATCCTTCTTTCTGCGTCCCGGTCCACGACCGCCGCCGCCGCCCACGCCGTAGCGTACGCGAGCGACGGGCACCACCGTCACGCCGTCCCTCTCGATGGGCTCACCGAACACCGCCTTGGCCGAGGCGGTGCCTCCCAGCGACTCCACGAGCTTGCCGAGCCTCTTGTCTGCTCCGTCTGCCTCGGCCTCACGTCTGGCCTCTTCCATCTGATCCGCCATGGTCTTCTCCCTTCACTGCGGGCGCGGTGATCACCGCCTTTGGGCAGCGTACCCGCACGGGCAAGGACCTTGACCGAGGCGCCGTGATCCGAAGGCACAGCGGCCCTGGAGGCGGCGGAGGGGATCGCGAAACGGCTCTTCGGAGTGCGGGCGGGGTCCCTCAGCCGGCCGTCGCGACCCCGGGCTGCCACTCGAGGACGACCTGCGTGCCGTGCCCGGGTGACGAGTCGACCTGCAGCTGGGCCCCAGCCTCGGCGGCGCGCTCGCGCATCGACTGCAGGCCCAGGTGCGTCGGCCCCAGGGCGCCGAGCTCGAAGCCGCGACCGTCGTCCGTCACAGCGAGCCGTACGCGCGCCGAAGAGAGCTCGAGCTCGACCTGCGCGCTCTTCGCCCTGGCGTGGCGCGCGACATTGTTGAGGGCCTCCTGCGTGACGCGGTAGACGGCCACGTGCAGGGCGGCGGGCAGGTGCGCATCGCCGGCGATGTCCAGATGCAGGGCGGTATTCGTCCTGGCCCCCGTGGCCTCGACGGCGCAGCTCACGAGCTCCGCGATGGGCACTTGCTCGAGCGCGTCGCCGCGCAGCTCAAGGAGCAGGGTGCGCATTTGTGCGAGCGCGCCGCGGCTGAGGCGGTGCACCTCTCGGGCCACCTCGGCGACCGCCGGGGTCAGCTCGGCTTCGCAACCCTCGGTCAGAGACTCTGTCTTGAGAGTGACGGCGAAAAGCGCCTGCGTGATGCTGTCGTGCAGGTCGCGGGCAAGGCGGCCGCGCTCGCTGCGCAGCGCCTCCTCGGCCGCCGCTCGTTCGCGCGCGACCTCTGCCGCCTCGAGCGCGAACGAGAAGTCATCGGCAAGCACCGACAGCAGCTGGACCTCTTCCTCATCGAAGTAGTTGGCAGTGCCGCAGTAGAGGGTGATGACGCCGATGGTGGCTCCGGCGATCTTCAAGGGAAACGAGGCCGACGAGCGATAGCCGCGCTTCAACTGTTCTTCGCGCCAGGGAGCCACGGTGGGGTCGGTCGCCGTGTCGTTGTTGATGAAGGGTCGGCCCTCGCGCATGGCCACGCCCGTAGGCCCCCGTCCCTCCGGAACGTCGTCACGAAGCGAGATCTCGATGTCGTCGAGGTAGCCGTCGTCGCAGCCGTACTTGGCGTGGACCCGGATGTGCTGCGTCTGCGGCACGACGAAACCTATCCAGGCCAGTGCGAAGCCGCCGTCCTCGACGGCGATCCGGCAGGCCGCCTCAAGAAGGTCCTGCTGAGAGCGGACCCGGATGATGGCCTCGTTGACCCTGCTCAGCACCGCGTAGAGCCGGTGCACGCGGCCGATCTCGTCGAGTACGTCGCGATCGTTGGTGACAGTGTCGGACGTGGAGCCCTCCAGTCGATGCGCCTCCGCGGTGGCGAGCGCTGCCGAGACTCTCCGGCAGACTTGCGTGCTCCGAGCCGTCGCCCGAACCGCTTCGCAGGAGTATTCCAATTGCCCCGGGGGAAGTCCAGGCATCCGCTGTCACAGCTTCGCACGGCACCGACCTCCACCTGCATGGCCGCGGCAACCTCAGCAACGCCGGGTAATGTCCCGATGCAGGTCGTTCGCTTCACCACCAAGGAGAACAGCATGAAGTACCGAACCCTCGGCCGGAGCGGCATCAAGGTGAGCCCCTACGCGCTCGGCGCCCTGATGTTCGCCACGTCCATCGGCAACCCCGACCACGACGACTCGATCCGCATCATCCACAAAGCGCTGGACGCGGGGATCAACCTCATCGACACGGCCGATTCCTACGGCGACTCCGAAGAGGTGGTGGGCAAGGCGCTCAAAGGGCGTCGTGACAGCATCGTCCTCGCGACCAAGTTCAGTCGCCCGATGGGTGACGACCCCAATCGACAAGGAACCTCGCGGCGCTGGATCATGACCGCGGTCGAGGACTCGCTGCGCCGCCTGCAGACCGACCACATCGACCTCTACCAGGTCCACGTGCCGGACCCGGCCACCGACATCGAGGAGACGCTCTCCGCGCTCTCCGACCTGATCCACAGCGGCAAGGTCCGTGCGATCGGGCGGTCCAACATGCCCGTCTCCGACATCGTCGAAGCGCAGTGGGTGGCCGAGCGGCGCGGCCTGGAAAGGTTCCGCACCGAGCAGCTGCCCTACTCGCTGCTCAACCGCGGCATCGAGCGCGAGGTGCTGCCGGTCGCACAACGCTACGGGATGGGCACGCTGGCGTGGGGCCCGCTCGGGCAGGGGATGCTCACCGGCCGCGTCCGCAAGGGCCGGCAGAACGACCTGCGCCGCGCCCCCTTCCTCAAGGTCATGAGTGACGAGCGCCGGCTCGATGCCGTCGAGCAGCTCGTGCCGCTCGCCGAAGAGGCAGGCCTGCCGATGACGCACCTCGCGATGGCGTTCGCGATCGCTCATCCGGGGGTCACCACTGCGCTCCTCGGTCCACACACGATGGAGCAGCTCGACGATCTCCTTGCCGGCTTCGACGTCGTACTCACCGACGAGATCCTGGACCGCATCGACGAGATCGTCCCGCCCGGAACCGACGTCGGCACGCTCGACCAGGCATACGTGCCTCCGGCCCTGCAGCGCCCGGGCCTCCGCCGCCGACCCGTCGATGAACGCGCCGCCGCCTGAACCGTGGCCGCACCTGCGCTATACTGGACGAAACTTTGTGATCTGATTCACGGGAGCATTCCGGTGGAAAAGAGGCTCGGCACCATCTCCATCCTCGTGGAGCGACAGGTCGCCCCGGTAGAAGTCATCAATGAACTGCTCTCGCAGTTCGGCGAGGGCATCGTCGGGCGGCTCGGACTCCCGTACCCCGAGCGTGGCGTGAACATCATCACGCTGATCACCGATTGCTCCGTGGAGCGCCTCTCCGCGCTCACCGGCAAGCTGGGCAAGCTCCCCGGCGTGCAGGTCAGATCTCTCATGGCCAAGCCCGCAGCTGAAGGAGCCGTGCCCGATGACCACCCTCACCCCTGAACGCCTGAGCGACTTCATTCCCGCAGCGCGCATCGAAGAGCTGCTGCGCCGCGAGCCGGCGGACGCGGCCGAGGTCCGCGACGTGCTTGCCGTCTCAGCGGCCAAGCAGCGTCTCTCGCTGGAGCAGATGGCGACGCTGCTCTCGGTCACCGACGCGGACCTGCAGGAGGAGCTGTTCGCCGCGGCCCGCCAGCTCAAGCGCACCGTCTACGGCAACCGCATCGTCCTGTTCGCGCCGCTGTACATCGGCAACAAGTGCACCAACTCCTGTCTGTACTGCGGGTTCCGTGTCGAGAACCGGGAGGTCGTACGCCGCACGCTGAGTGACGACGAGCTGCGCGATGAGGTGCTCGCGCTCGTCGGTCAGGGTCACAAGCGCCTGGTCATCGTCTACGGCGAGCATCCCGACTACAGTGCCGAGATGATCGCGCGCCACGTCGAGCTCATCTACGACACCAGGCAGGGCCCCGGAGAGATCCGGCGCGTGAACATCAACGCGGCGCCCCTCGACGTAGACGGCTACCGGACGCTCAAGGATGCCGGCATCGGCACCTACCAGATCTTCCAGGAGACCTACCACCGGCCGACCTACGAGCGCGTGCACCCTCGCGGCCGCAAGTCCGACTTTCTCTGGCGCCTGTACGGCCTCGACCGCGCGATGGAGGGCGGCTGCGACGACGTCGGCCTCGGCGCTCTCTTCGGCCTCTACGACTGGCGCTTCGAGGCGCTCGGCCTGCTCGCCCATGCGATCCATCTGGAGGAGCGCTACGGAGTGGGCCCGCACACGTTCTCGTTCCCTCGCATCAAGGACGCCAGCGAGAGCGCCGTCGATCCTCGCTACGCGACCAGCGACGCCGAGTTCAAGCGGCTGATCGCCATCCTTCGCCTCGCCGTGCCCTACACGGGCATGATCCTCACGGCCCGCGAGCCGGCCGCGCTGCGGCGCGAGCTGATCGAGTTCGGCGTCTCGCAGATCGACGGCGGCACGCGCATCGACCTGGGCGGCTACAGCCAGCGCGACGGCGACCAGGAGCTCGAGCGCGAGCAGTTCCGTATCGGCGACGAGCGCTCGCTCGAGGAGATCGTCACCGAGCTCCTCGACATGGGCGAGATCCCCTCGTGGTGCACGGCCTGCTACCGCGAGGGTCGCACGGGCGAGCACTTCATGGAGTTCGCGATCCCGGGCTTCATCAAGCGCTTCTGCACGCCCAATGCGCTGCTCACCCTCAAGGAGTACCTCATCGATTACGCCTCAGCGGAGACGAAGGTGAAGGGCACGGAGCTCATCGGGCGCGAGCTCGCCGCGCTGGCGCCGGGCGACAGACGGCGCCAACTCGAGGAGCGGCTGGCTGCCATCGACGACGGCCGGCGGGACCTGCACTTCTAGACCGTTCCAGACCTTGATCCGTCGAGCCGGTGACGGAGGTCTGCAGTCACTGACCTCCGTCGGCCGGGGCCACTCACGTCAGGCGTCGGGGCTCACGGCCTCCGGACCTCCCGCCGCGTCGACCACGCCACGGCCGGTGACCGCGAGCAGATATGTGCTCACGAGAAAGACCCAGACGGGGAAGATCAGGAGGGCCCACGCCTCCACGCCCACGACGAACAGCAGGACCAGGGCGACGACGTAGGTCGGCAGCGCCAGCCACTTCGGCATGAGCCCGTGCCGCAGCCACGCCGTCGCCTGGCAGACGAGGAACACCGCCGCCATGCGCAGCGCGTACACACCGAAGAGCTGCGAGAACGCAAACTGGACGTAGATCTCAGTCTCGCTACCTGCGAAGGCCGCGGAATTCGAGTAGGCGGTGAGGATCGCGGCGCCGAGGGCGGCGGCGACGAAGACCATCCCGAGGAACAGCAAGCCACTGCCGAGGACGAGCGTCGAGATGAAGCGGTCCTCGTAGCGTCCAAGGCGCACCCGGGACACGGCGATGAACCAAAGGAAGAAGATCCCCGCGAAGGGGAGCAGAGCGAGGGCGACCTCCACCTGACCCCGGCCTTCGGCCAGCCACGCGCCGCTGCTGTCCGCAGTGCTGCCCACGCCGGTGCGGACGAGGGTCACGCACACGCCGAACAGGACCGCGAAGATCATCCCGGCGATGCAGCCTGCAGTCAGCGTGCCCGCGTGGTGCTCCGCCGCGCGGGTGAGCTTCCAGCCGTGAGATTCACCTGGAGGTTCCACGGGCTCACTCCTCTCCGTCACCGGCGATCTCAAAGCGCACGCCCTCCCCGCAAGGCACACGTCATGCTACCGCGCGCCCAACGGCCCGGGTCTCGTCAGACGGCTGCGCGGTCGTGCTCAGGGCAGTCGACGGGATCTGCGGGCCAGAGCGCGGATCCGAAGGCGGAAGCGCCGGACGAAGGGGCGGTCGCAGAACCCGAACGGCGCTGAGTCAGGCGAGTCGCTTGACGGCCGCATCCGCGAGGACGTCGGCCGCCTCGTTGAGACGCAGACCCACAACGTCGAGTCGCCGGAGCAGCTCTCGGAGCTTGAGGACCTCCATGGAGAAATCGCAGCAGAAGAGCTCTCCCAGCGCTTCGTCGTAGCGGCGACGGATCTCGTTGGCGGACTTCTTGGAGCGGAGGGCGTACTGGCTCGTCGCCTTCGGGTCCGCGGCGATCGTCCGCACCGCCACGCGCAGATCCTCCACGCCGCTCGCTGTGGCGTCGAGCAGGCCAAGGAACTCCCCGGCGGCCTGGGGCTTGTAGATGTCCCACTCACGCACGAAGTCGCGGAGGTTGTCGAGCACGTCGTCGACGGAGCGCGACAGGCGGAAGAGGTCTTCGCGGTCGATGGGAGCCACCAGGACGCCGGCGAGCCTGGCTGCGAGCTCGCCGCGCAGAGTGTCGCCCTTGTGCTCGATCTCGGCCATGCGAGTGTGTGCCTCGCTCGGGTCGACCGTTCCCTCCGCTACGCGGCGCGCGAGCCGGCAGGCGGACAGCGTCTCGTCGAGCTGGCGATCGAGGATCGCGATCAGACCGGCGGCACCCCCGCGCTGGAGCTTGCGCAACGCCCGCCGTACGTCTGTGATCTTCACCGTACCATCCTTCCTGCCACCGCCAACGCGGCCGCCAGAGCTACTGAGAGGGGCAGCGTGACGACCCACGCCACGCCGATCCGTGAGACTTCCTTCCAGCGCACACTGAACGGGGAGGTCGCTACGCCGCTGCCAACCGCGGCTCCCGTCGCCGCCTGCGTCGAGGACACCGGCACGCCCAGCGCCGACGTGGCCAGCACGACGCACGACGATCCGATCGAGGTGGCGATGAAGTGCGGCGTGCGGATGTACATGACTCCCTCGCCGACGCGCGCAGCCATGACGCGCACCGTGATCAGGATGCCGGCGCCGAACAACGCCGCGATCAGCAGCTGACCGCGCACGGTCGCGGTGACCGGGTCGAGCTGGGCCGCACTGCCGATGGCGACGATCGCGACCATCTTCTGGGCGTCGTTCGCCGAGTAGGCCAGACACTGCAGCAGGTAGCCGGCGTACTGTGTCTCCCTGATGAAGCGACGCGCGATGAAGCGGCCGAGCGGCCCGCGCATGACCTCGTAGACGAGCCAGCCGGCGGGGATGCTGAGCAGCGGCGCGGCGACACCGATCGCGAGCACCTTGCCCACCGTTGGCCACTGCACCGGCAACCCGGCGCCGAGGCCGGCGCCGACGATGCCGCCGGTGAGGGCGAGCGTGAGGCTCGTCGGCGTGCCCTGCCTCGTCAGGACGAAGACGACGACGAGAGCCGTGATGACGGCAGCCAGCAGAGCCATCCTGCCGTCCTCGCCCCCGAACGTGACCAGCCGGTGGGCCAGCGTCGTAGCCACCGCGGTCCCGACCAGCAGTGGCCCGATCGCCACGAACACCACGAGTACGGCGATCCCGGCAGCGGGGCGCACCGTCCGGGTGCGCGTGGCCATGGCGACGAGGGTGGCGCCGTCGTTGGCTCCGCTCACCAGAGCGAACCCGCCGGCCGACGCGAGGAGCAGCGCTCCGCCGACTGTCATATGACTGGATGCAAACGGACCTCCGGCATGGCCTCGCCGCTCGCCAGAGCCGAGCGGCGGGCCCATGAACAGACCATGAGCATTGCGTTAGGAACCAGTTAGAGACTGAGTATATCGCCGCGCCCCGCGTCGCCCCAGCTTGGGCGGAGTCACCCGTCCATCCGACCTGTCCAGCTGGGACTCGCACGCCCATCGCGGCACTGCAGAAGGAGGCGGCGGAGCGGATCGCGGGGCTGGCGCCGGCCGAGGGGCGATCGGTGAGCGCCGACGTCAGGCATGGCGGTGCCGCCGCGCCTCCGGCTCAAGAGTCGCGACCTGCCCGCCGATTCCTGCACATGGCGGACGCCGGCGCACGGCGTCGCAGACCCGAGGAGGAGAACCGCACAATGGTCGAAGCGATTGCACGACGGTGTTGCCTGCCCGTCATCTGTTTGCTGGCGCTGGCGGTGTCGCTGGTGACGGCCGGCTCAGCGAGCGCCTCGCAGGCCGAGTACGGCAGGGCCTACCGCATCGGGCTCGAGGCCTACACCTACGGTCTGCCGCTGCTCGAGACCAACGTGACTTTCCGTACGATGACCAGCATCGACGTCTCGAACGGCACCGGCTTCGGCCCCGTCAACCAGTTCAACAGCGTGCGCGCATTGAACACCCCCGGGAGCAAGGCCGTGGTCGCGCCGGGCGCAAACGGGCTCTCGTCGATCGCCTGGCTCGACCTCGGCAAAGAGCCTCAGGTCCTCCACGTGCCGAGGGTACTGGACCACTTCTTCGTCCTCGGCCTGATCGACCCCTACACGACGAACATCAGCGACCTCGGCAGCGTGCACCGCACCAGGCCGGGCTACTACGTCATCTGCGGCCCCGGCCAGCACCAGGCGCCGATACCGCAGGGGACCACCAGGATCGACGTCCGTTACGCGCGCCTCTGGATCATCGGCTCGACCCAACTGCGGGGCACGTGGGACGTCGCCAACGTGAACCGCATCCAGGACCGCTACACGCTGACGCCGCTCAGCAGGTTCGGCAGCGACTATCGCCACAAGCGCCCGGCGCATCCGGACACCACAGTCATGAAGCACCGGCTGCCCAAGGGGCTGCACTTCTTCGACGTGCTGGGAGGGCTGCTCGAGCGCTTTCCGCCTCCGACCGCCGACCGGGCCGAGCTGCGCACGCTCGCCAAGGTGGGCATCGGCCCCGGGAAGCGGCCCTCACGGGATCGCCGTCTGAGCCGCGACACCCTCAGGGGCCTGCAGGCCGCCGTCGCCGACGGCCCTTCACAGATCAAGAAGGACGCCCAGGCCCTGTTCCTCGCAGACTTCGACAAGCACGACGGCTACCTGCTCGGAGGCTTCGGCCGCTACGGCACCGACTATCGGTTGCGCGCGGTCGTCTCCCAGATCGGCCTCGGCGCCTTCAGCTCAGACCAGTCGATCTTCGCCATGAGCTCGACCGACCACAGCGGGCAACCGCTCAGCGGGTCGACCGCCTACGTCCTGCACCTGCCCAAGCTGCCGCCCGTGAACGAGGGCTGGTCGCTCACCGTCTACGACCTCAAAGGGTTCCTGATCCCCAATGCGATCAGTCGGTACGAGCTCAGCAACAAGTCCAAGCTCACGCCCGACGCCGACGGCTCGGTCGACATCTACCTCCAGGCCGACCAGCCCTCGGACCCGGCGCAGGCGACGAACTGGCTGCCGACCGCGAGCGGCCAGGGCTTCGAGGTGATCTGGCGGCTTCTCGCACCCAAGCCCGGGAAGATCAAGGGCATCCTCGACGGCAGGGGTTGGCAGCCACCAGCGATCACGGCGGCGCCGTGACCTCACAGCGGTGAAGCCACCGGGCGAGCGCTCATCAAGGCAGTTGACTGACGAGGCCGGCGAACTCCTCGGGCGTGAAGGCGCGGAGCGTCTGCGTCGTCACAAAACCTTGCGCAGCGGTCGCCATCGAGAGCGCGGTCGCGGCCTCGTCACTCGGCCCTTCTGCCACCATGACGTAGTCGTAGGGGCCCATCGTAGCCCTGAAGCAGATCAGCTTGCCGCCGTTGGCTTCAAGCGCTTTGACGGCCGCATCGATACGCGCCGGCGCACCTTTTAGGTCGGCCAGTCCTTTGTCGGTCAGCTTTGAGAGTATGACGAACTGCGGCATTGCGCCCTCCCACGTCGTGGCGTCGCATCCTCGTACGCGGCACCCGTCCCACTCTTGTAGCCACGCAGCCGCCGCTCGTCACCGTTTGGTACGTGTTCTCACGGTGCGCGGCCGGAAGTCTCTGGCACATGGGTGGGAGTCCCCCACGGCGAGGGTTCGATATGGTCGACCTCGGAGTCAACGTGCCTCCCGAGCAGATCGCAGACGCCGTCGAGCGCGAGCGCCCCGACGCGTTGAGCCTCTCGTCCCTGCTGACCACCGGCTACGACAGCATGAAGCAGACCATCGCCCTCGTCCGCAAGCGCACCTCGAGCTGGGAGCGCCGCTTGCCGATCGTCATCGGCGGCGCTCCCGTGGATCAGACCGCGTGCGAGCAGGTCGGCGCGGATGCCTTGTGCGACGACGCGGGGAACAGCGGCTCGTCTACTCTGCGAACGTGAACCCCTGTTCGCGGAAGAGCTCGATGGCCGCCGAGCAGACCGCGGCCTCATATCGACTGCCCGACCCTGCCTCGAGCTCTGCCATGGCGACATCGAGCGGCAGCGCCGGTCGATAGGGCCGGTGGCTGATCATCGCCTCGACCACATCGGCCACGGCCAGGATGCGCGCCTCCGCCAGGATCTGCCCGGCCGTCAGGCCGGCGGGGTAGCCAGAGCCGTCAAGGCGCTCGTGGTGCTGCACCGCTATGTCGGCGACCGGCCAGGGGAAGCTGATCGTCCTCAGGATCTCGTAACCCGCCTGAGCGTGCCCCTTGATCAGCTCGAACTCGTTCGCCGAGAGGCGCCCCGGCTTGGAGAGGATCTCCGACGGCACGACGATCTTGCCGACGTCGTGCAGCATCGCCGCAACGCTCAGGCCGCGCACGAAGTCGTCCCCATGTCCCTGCTGACGTGCAATGGCGGCGGCCAGTTCGGCGACCCGCCGCTGATGGCCGGCGGTATAGGGGTCGCGAGCCTCGACGGTACGAGCAAGCGCCGCGATCACGCCGTCGGTGATCGCTCGCTGCGCCTCGAGGCTCACCACGAGCTCGTGTTCGGCCTGCTTGAGGTCCGAGACGTCGGTGATCACGTGCACGCCTCCAGAGGCGACGCCCGCCAGGTCGACCAGGGGCTGGAAGCTCACGCGCAGGTGACTGTCGGCCCGCTCGATCAGAACGCTCTCCGTCTGCCCGCTCGCGCGCGCGTTGCGCTGCGGGCAGTGGGGATGGAAGGTGGTCGCATCGTCGAACACCTCGTAGCAGTGGCGTCCGAGGACCTCCTCGTAGCCGCGGCCGGTGTGCGTCAAGGTCGCGGCGTTGCAGCGCAAGACTCTGCCTTCGTCGTCAAGCAAGGCGACAGGGTCGCTCATCGCGTCGAAGGTCTGGCGCCACTCCGACGCCGCCGCGTCAAGCTTCACCTCCGCGTCATGCAGCGCGGTGATGTCCGTGATCAGGCCTTCCAGCGCCTGCACTTCGCCGGCCGGGCCGCGCACGGCGACGCCGCGCTCCCAGACCCACTTCTCCTCGCCCGTCGCAGTCACGATCGCGTAGTTCTGGGTCCACGAGTCGTTGCTCTCGACCGCCCCGGCCACGGTCCTGGCGACGCGCTCACGGTGCCCGGGGACGATGAGGTCCCCGAATGCGACCTCGGCGCTGCCGACCAGAGCTTCCGGAGCGTAGCCGGTGAGTTCCTCACAGCCGGCGCTGACGAACTCCATGGTCCAGTCGGCGTCGTCGGCGCAGCGGTAGGCCATGCCCGGCAGATTGTTCAACAGGGTGCTGAGCACGCGCTCGCGCTCGTGCAGTGCGCGCTCGGCCGCCAGGCGGTCGCCGATCTCGTGCGCGAAGGCGATCATAAGCTCGGCCTCGCCGACCCTCACGAGGCTGAGATGAAGCTCGAGCGGCACGCGCCCGGCGTCAGCCACCTGCACATCGCGAACGATGCACTGCGGTCCACGCTCCCGCAGCAGCTCCTTGAAGGCCGGCCAGCGGCCGGTGTCGAAGTCGGAGTCGAAGTCGGGGTCGATGTCGGCCAGCGTGAACGTGCAGAGCGTCTCCGCTGAAAGCCCGAGGACCTCACAGGCGCGCCGGTTGACGTGCGTGATCCGCGCCGCCTTGTCGACGATCATGACGGACACAGAAGCGTTCTCGACCGCGGACGAGAACAGCGTAGCCTCGAGCTCCGCCTGCTTGCGTGACGTGATGTCGTCGACCAGCGTCACGACCTCTCCCAGGGCGGGGCTGAAGGCCGAGACTCGCAGCCAGCTGCCGCAAGGCTTGAAGTCGATCTCGAGCTCCTCGGGCTCGCCGCTCGCTGCGACGCGCCCGCAAGTCTCGAGCAGTCCGGGGTTCTCCTCGCGCATCCGGGGCAGTACCTGCGAGGCGGTCCTGCCGACCGCTCCGCGCAGGCCGGTGAGCCGCTCGAACGCCGGATTCACGTCGAGGTAGACCCAGTCGATCGGGTTACCCGCTTCGTCGAAGAGCATGCGGATATGAGCGACGCCTTCCAGCATGTTCTCGAACAGGCGGTCATACCACTGCCGGGCTTCGAGCACCGCCTCCACCGGCAGCCTCCGTTGGACCACGGCCTGCGCCCGGGCTGCGGCCTCAGGACCGGACGCCGCAGCCCTGCTCATGATCCGCCATCCAAGCGCGACAGCTCCAAGGAGTCCCTCTCCGCTCGCCCTACCACACGCCCGCGTGGAACCACATCAGATGTCGGCCGTCGCGTGCCCCGACTTGAGCGGAGAGGTCGCGCCTACTGAACGAGGTCTGGGGGCTTCGCGCCTGTGCCGGCGGACGCCTGGCGTGGCGCAGCCTCAAGGCAGGTCGGGCAGGCGCAGCCATCAAGGTGGCGCCACCCGTCGCTCGGCACGCCGACGAGGACAGGGACGCGGATCTCACGGCTCGACGCCTTCTCCAGCCAGGTCACCGTCCCTCCCTGGTGATAGCGGAACTCGAAGCCGTCGCACTGGCGCACAGCTTCCACGTCAAGCCTGCCCACCTCTTCGAGCGAGAGCGGCCCTTCGCCGCTGCTCATCGTTTCCGTACCGCTGCGCGAACGCTCTACCCAAGTCATCGTGGCCTCCAGGAGAAGAAGACGGGGGCGTATTCGGCATTCTCGTTCCTGCGACGGCTCGGACCTATGGCCCGCCTGTCCCGACTTACGGCGCGGTCTTGGTCCTGACGGGCCTCCCGTGCCGTCCGCCCCAACCGGCCACGCGAACCCGTCGCGCGGCGCATTCCGCTACACGAGACCGGCTATGCCTGCGGCGCGCCGACGACGCGTGCGCCGCTCAGAGCGCCTGGCCCACGAGGTTGATGCGAAGGCCGTGCTTCCAGGTCGCAGGCACGCTGCGCACCAACTCGGCAGCCTCCGACCGACGCACGCCGCTCATGAAAGGCAAGAGCGTCGGCGGCAGCAGGAGCAGGCAGGTGGTGAGCAGCCAGATCACAAGCACGGCCAGCGCCGCACCGGCCAGGAGGCCACCGAGACGGTTGAGGCTGCCCACGACGGGCACGCGGCTGATCGCGCCGGTGAGGAAGAGCGCCGCCAGGTCGATGGCAAGACCGACCAGCAGCACGACAGCGAGGAAGGCGACGACGTGTGCCGTGGTCGGCGACAGATACGAGAAGACGGTCGCGAGCCAGCGCCCCAGGGGGCCGGCCAGACGGAGGGCCAACATGAAACCGACGGCGAAGGCGACCAGACCGGAAACCTCGCGCACGAAACCGCGACGAAAGCCGCTCCAGGCCAGCAGGCCGAGAAGAGCGAGCATGGCCAGATCGTAGAGATGCAAGCCTCTACCTCCGCTTCCTTCCTCGTTGTTTCGCTAGGCGACTGAGCGACGGTCGCGAGCGGCGCCGGGTTCGCACTACCTTACCGTCGCCCGTGCCGGCCGCGTCTCCCGCCGGCATCCTCACTTGCCGGAAGACTCGTCTTCCGCCTGCTCCTGATCTCGGGTGGGCCGCGGCCGGTCCTCGCCGGACGCAAGATCGCCGCCGGCCCGGCGGAGCGCCCGAGAGCCGAAGCGGGACCGCACGCGGTCCACGGCCTCGTCGCGGGCGCGGTCGCGCCCGGGGTCGTCGAGTGCGGTCTGGCCGTCCTCGCCGAGGCCGCTCGCGGTCAGCCCGACGAGGCGCAGAAGGCGGGCGGGCTCGTGCAGATCGGCGAGAAGAGCCAAGGCGGCCTCGTAGATGACCTGCGTCGCGTTCGTCGCGGCGGGCAGGGTGCGCTGCCTGCTCATGGTGCGGAAGCGCGAGTCGCGGAGCTTGAGGACCAGCGTGCGGCTCGCGTAGCCCTGCCGGCGCAGGTCGCTCGCGACCTTGTCGGCGAGGTCGAGGAGGGTCGCCTGCAGGAACTCGGGCTCCGCCGTGTCGCTGGCGAAGGTCACCTCGTGGCCCATGGACTTCGGCGCCGGGCGTTCGGCGCGCACCGGGGCGTCGTCGCCGCCGAAGGCGAGCTCCTTGAGCGAGGCGGCGCTCCTGGGAAGCGACGTTTCGAGCAAAGGGAGAGGCGCGTCCTGCAGCTCGCCGATGCTCGTGATGCCCAGCGAGCCCAGGTGCTTGACGGTCACCGGGCCGATGCCGGAGACGGCGCCCACCGGCAGCGCGCGCAGGCGGCCGTGCACATCGTCCCGGGTGAGGGTCGTGAGGCCGCCGGGCTTCTCGAGCTCGGCGGCCAGCTTGGCGAGCATCCTGGTGGGCCCGATGCCGATGGAACAGGAGAGGCCGAGCTCTTCCCTCGTGAGCCGCCGGATCTCGCCGGCGATCTGCTGCGGCGAGCCGAACAGCCGCCGGCTGCCGGTGACGTCGAGAAAGGCCTCGTCGATCGAGACCGGCTCGACCAGGTCGGTGAAGCGCCCGTAGATCGCGAGCAGCTGCTGCTGGATCGCCTTGTAGGCGGCCATGTCGACGGGCAGGAAGACGCCCTGCGGGCAGCGCCGCAGCGCCTGCGCCATCGGCATCGCCGTGCGCACGCCGCAGGCGCGCGCCTCGTACGAGGCGGTGCTGACGACGCCGCGGCTCTCGGCCCGGCCGCCGACGATGACCGGCCGGCCGCGCAACTCGGGGCGGCGGGCCTGCTCCACCGAGGCGAAGAAGGCGTCCATGTCGATCAGCAGGATGGCGCGTGGCATGCCCTCATCCTGCGGTGCGAGCACCGCCCTGTCGAGCCCGCCCGGCGGGGGTCATCGCGCGCGACGCCAGAAGCGCCCACACGGACCTCGTCGCCGACCCAGGTCATGACGACGTCACCTCGCGTCGGGGCGGCCGGGCGGCCGCACTGCGGCGCACGGCACGCGCATGGACTGCGGCGGACGCGGGCAAAGGCTGACTGCACCCCGACGCGAAAGCGTCGCGCAAGGTCGAGCTAGGAGGATCGGTGGACGAGGTGGGCATCTTCCCGGGCCAGTGGCAGCCGCAGATCGTCCTGATGGCGGCGCTCAAGGTCGGGCTCGTCGAGGCGCTGCTCGAGCGGCCGCAAGCGCCCAAAGCCGTGGCCGAGGAGCTCGGCCTCGACGAGCGCGCCACGCTGCGCGTGGTCGCCGTACTCGTCGACGCCGGCTACCTCGAGCGGCGGGGCGGGAGCGTGGTCGTCGCACCCGCCGTGCACGCCTCCCTGGACCCGCGTGACGACGCCTACGTGGGAGACCGGTTGCTCCACCTCCACGGCCTCATCGAACGGTGGGCACAGCTGCCCGAGGTGCTCCGTCGCGGCGGTCCGGCGCACGCGGAGCGCACGCCGGAATCCCTGCGTGCGTTCATCGGCTCGATGCGCGCCGGCGCCCGCGAGCGCGCCCGGCCGCTCGCCGAGCAGCTCGCCTCCCTGTTTCCACAGACGCAGAACGTGCTCGACGTCGGAGGCGGCCCGGGCACCCAGGCACTGGCCTTCAGGGAGCGCGGCTGGCGGGTGACGGTGCTCGATCTCCCCGAGGTGATCGATCTGACGGCGGACGAGCTCGACAGGGCCGGCGTGGTCGCCATCAAGGGCGACGCCACGGAGGGCATCCCTGTCGGAGGCTTCGACCTCGTCTACTGCGGCAACCTCTTCCACTCCCTGTCGCCGGCGGAATCCGCGCGACTCACGACCGACGCCGCGGGCGCGCTCGCCTCCGGCGGCGCGCTCGTCATCCACGACTTCCTGCGCGGCACCGGCCTGCCGGCGTCGCTCTTCGCCGTCAACATGCTGGTGGCGACGAGTGACGGCGACGCCTACGCCGAGGAGGACTACCGGCGCTGGTGCAAAGCCGCCGGGCTGCGCGACTTCGCGGTGCACGGACTGGGCACGGGACCGCAGTCGCTGGTGACGGCGGTGAAGCCGTGACAGGCTCGGCATGCGAGGCTCGGGACCGGACGCGCCGCTGCGCTCCCGAGGCGACCCGACCAGCCTGACGCCATGGGATACGTCGTCTTCCGGCCCGACGAGCGCGAGTTCCAGACCCCGCAGCGGGGTGACCAGCGCCGCGGCCTCCTGCCGCTCTCGGGAGCGCTCCACAACTCCCGCGCCAACATCTGGCGTCTTCCGCCCGGCTCACGCGGCGCGCGCCACCTCGAGCACGCGCAGGAGGAGCTGTTCATCGTCCTCGAGGGCGCTGCGACGCTTCTCCTGGGCGACCCGCCCGAGAGAGTCGACCTCCCGCGCGGCTCCGTCGCGGTCGTCGAGACGGAGACCGTCCTGCAGCTCCGCAACGAGAGCGACGCGGAGATCGTCGTGCTGATCGTCGGCGCCCCGCCCGAACAAGGCAAGGCGGAGCACCTGCCCGACGTGGAGTAGCCGGGACGCTCTCGGCCGGTCGCTCTGCCCGGGGCGACGCCGTCGGTGCTGCACTTCGCACGTGGACTCAGACTGACCAGGCTGCGAGTGGCCCGACGAGAACGCCTGCTGCAGGCCGATACGCTCGTCAGGCAGAGCGGCCGTGGAGCGCCAGGACCATGTGGCTCTCCGACACGATGACCTCGCCGATCCGCAGAGCAGCCGGCTCGACCCCCCACTCCGTGAAGCCGACGCTGCGGTAGAGGGAGGTGGCCTCGGGCGCGCGCTCCGTTGCGCCCACGTAAACGTGCGTCGCACCTGGGAGCGAGCGTGCGAACGCGAGGGCCTCGAGGACCAGAGAGCGCCCGACGCCGACCGACCGGGCATCTGGCCTGACGTAGAGACCCCAGATCTCGCACTTGTGCGCGGCCTTGAGGTGACGTTGCCGGCCGATGCCCACGATGCCGATGAGTCCGTCGGCGAAGGCACCAAACGTCGCCTGATCCGGCGTCGCCAGCGCCCTTGCCACGAACTCGCGGGAGCCGGCCGCGTCGTCCTCGGGCGAGGAGGCGAAAGCGAACGGCGCCTCCAGGAGCGCGGCGCGGCGGAGAGCCATGAACGCCGTAGCGTCGTCCGGCTCCAGACGACGCACCAGCGAGCGTTGAGGATCAGCAGCCACTGCCACCCCTCCTCCCTGACGTAGTTCGGCTTGACCCGCAGACCGGGGCCGAGCATCGGCCTCGGTGAGAGCGTAGCTCGTACGGCCGAGGTTTGTCAGGTCGAAGCCGAAGTCAGGCCTGGGCCATCACTGCTTCCCGGCGCCGTCGGAGCGCCCGATTGACCGTCAAAGCATACCGGTGATAGCATATGCCATATTCTGCATATGAGGCGGCAGCGGACTGCCGCACGAGAGGAGAGCACGTCATGCTGCAAACCGGACTGGAACACATCGAATCGGAGCAGGCCTTCCAGGACACCCTGGCCGACAACGAGAACGTCATGATCTGCTGCGGCCGCATGGGCCCGATGTGCCTGCCCGTCTACGACGTCATGGAGACGCTCACGCCCGACTATCCGCACGTGGCGTTCCGCGACATGGCCTTCGACGAGCCCATCGGGAACGTCATCCGCAGCCTGCCGCAGACCGCCAGTTTCGCCGGACTGCCGTTCACGGTGTACTTCAAGAACGGTGAGGTGGTCGCCGCCACGAGCAGCATCCAGAGCATGGATCAGGTCACGGCGATCCTCGACGAGCACTTCAACCACCAAGGCTGACCGTCGGCACCGATGAGCACTGACTACGACATCGTCATCCTGGGGGCAGGGCCGGCGGGCCTGACCGCGGGGATCTACGCGGCGAGGGCCCGGCGTTCGGTGCTCATCCTGGACAGCGGCACCATCGGCGGGCAGACGGTCCTCACCGACAAGGTGGCGAACTACCCGGGCGTGGCGGAGACCTCCGGCCGAGAGCTGTCCCAGACGATGGCGCAGCAAGCCCGAGCCTTCGGCTGCGAGGTCAAGGCGTTCGCGCGGATCACGGAAGTCGACCTGACCGGCGAGGTCAAGGTGGTCACGCTGAAGAACGGCACCCGCTTCACGGCGAAGACAGTCATCATCGCCTCGGGTGGCGTCCCGCGGAAGCTCGGGGTGGACGGCGAGGAGCAGTTCGTCGGCCAGGGGATCTCCTACTGCGCCACCTGCGACGGCGACTTCTTCACCGAGTGCCCGATCGCCGTCATCGGCGGCGGCAACTCCGCGCTGGAGGAGGCGGTGTCGCTCAGCCAGTATGCGTCGCAGATCACCGTCATCCACGAGTTCGACCACTTCCAGGCCGAGCCGTGGATCGTCGCGGAGGCGCAGGCCAACGAGAAGATCAGCTTCCTCATGAACCAGCGCGTGCTCGATTTCACGGGGGAGTCCGGGTTGGCCTGCGTGCGCTCGGCCGACAAGGAGGACGATGCCGTCACCGAGACCGTGGTCGACGGCTGCTTCGTCTTCGTCGGCTACGTCCCCAACTCCGAGGCCTTCGAGGGCCAGGTCGAGCTGACCGAGCGCGGCGAGGTCGTCACCGACGAGGCGCTGCGGACCAGCCTGCCGGGGGTCTTCGCCGCCGGTGACGTGCGGCACAAGCGGGTGAGGCAGATCACCACCGCGGTTGCCGACGGCACGGTGGCGGCGCTCTCGGCCCTGGAGTACCTGGGCGAGGCGGCGCGTTGACCGACTTCGTGACCGGCGTCTGCAGAGCGCTCGCCCACCCGGCGCGGCGAGCGCTGCTGCAGGCGCTGTCCCGGGGCGAGTGCGACGTCGGCGGCCTCAGCGCCGGCTCCGATCTGGATCAACCCACGGCGTCCAAGCACCTCGCGGCGCTGCGCAGAGCCGGCCTGGTCGAGGTACGGATCGACGGCCGTCGCCGCTGCTACTCGCTCACCCACGGGGAGATCGTGAAGCCGCTCCTGGACCTGCTCACCGAGCTCGAGCGGCAGGAGGCTGGGCAGAGCGCAGCCCTGAGCGCTGATCGCGGCGCCGGTCTCCGTCGATCGGGTTGGACGTCGCCGGACGAGGCCACCCGGGCCGCGACGTCAAGCGCCGGGGTGAAAGAAGCGCAGTAGCCGGGCGGATTCCTCCGCGGAGAGCGTTCCCTTCGAGGCGACCTGTGGCGCGACATCGAGGAACGAGCTGGCGAACGGCACCGTGACGCCTTCGCCGCCCGGCTCGATCACGTCGGCGGGCACGACGAGGTTGCGGAACATGGACCGCTTGATCACGAGGCAGTCATGAGCCGCCTCCGAGTCGCAGATCACAGCCGTGACCTTGCCCAGCTTGTCGCCGTCACGCGAGTGAGCCGTGAGGCCGACGAGCTCCTCAGCCTGAGGTGTCATGTACCTACCTCCTCGTCGCTTGACGGACATCGCCTGTCCGCCCTTCACGCTGGAGTGTAGGAGCTTCCCACCGTCGCGTGGTAGGGGGATAATGAGGGGTAATCAGTAGTTTCAGCCCCTCATGACCACAGGAGGCCGTTATCAGCGCCGCGCCCAACGCCAGCGATGTGCGCCTCCGCGCGTTCGTTGACGCCGTCTTCGACGCCTACTACGACTGGCACATCGGGAGTGGCCGCCTCGAGATGTCGAGCCGCATCGATGAACTGCTTGGGCTCGGCCCCGGGGTGCTGCCGCGTACCTTTGCCGGCTGGCTCGGCCGGGTGCATCCCGACGACCGCGAGGAGGCGCGCCACAACAACGAGCGCGCAGCGAAGCGCGGCGGCGTCTACGAGGGCGAGTACCGCATGCGGCGCGGCGACGGCAGCTACATCGTGGTGCGTGACCGCGGCGTCATCCTCGGGGCCGAGGACGGCCGCCGCCACATGATCGGAGCCCTGCGCGACGTCACCCGCGAGCGTCAGGCGGAGCGCGCTCAGCGCGAAGCCGCGGATCTCTACCACACGCTCTTCGCGCAGGCGGTCAATCCTGCCTTCCACGTGGCCGCCGACGGGCGCTTTCTCGATGCCAACCAAGTCGGACTTGCCTTCCTCGGCATGACCAAGGGCCAGTTGCGCCACCAGAACGTCGCAGCGCTGTGGGGTGACCAGGCGCCGCAGGCGATCGCCGCGGCGCTGGCGGACCCCCGGGCCGTCGCCACGCTCGAGCTCGATCTCCTTATAGACGGAGCATGCAAGGCGCTCACCGTGACGCTGCTTCCCTGCCGCTTCGAGGGAGAGAGCACCTGCTTTGCGCTGGGCACGGACGTCACCGAGCACAAGGATCTGCACCGGGCGCTGGAGGCCTCGAGCGACTCGCTTGGTCGCCAGGCGGCGGCCCTGGAGGACGCGAACACCGCCCTGCGCGTGATCCTCGAGCAGCGCAACCGTGACCGTGATGAGCTCGCGCGAACGGTGCTAGGCAACACGCAGACGCAACTGGTGCCGCTGCTTCTGCGCTTGCGCCGACAGTTGGCCTCAACGCCTGAGGCGATCTACGTCGACGCCGTGCTGCACAACCTCGACGAAATCGTCGCGCCGTTCGCCAGGTCCCTCGACGCCCTGGCCGGTAGCGATACTTGGCTGAGCGTGCGGGAGCGCGAGGTCGCCAACCTGATCCGGGCCGGCAAGACCTCGCGAGAGATCGCCGAGGCGCTCTTCATCTCACCGACGACGGTCGCCTTCCACCGCAAGAACCTGCGTCGCAAGTTCGGACTCGGCCCGCACGGTCCATCATTGGCCGCTCATCTGGCGCGGCTCCCGAGGAGTCCGGAATAGGGGCCGGACGCTGAGTTCGGTCCGACGCGATCAGGGAGGCGACGGCGCTGATCGCGGAGCCGACCGCCCGGCCATGCCAGGGCGTCGGTGAACGCCACCGGCGCTTCAGGACGCTTCCGGTGGCCGATGCTTCGTCGGCTCAGGTTCTGTCCCCTCCACGGGGGTCGGTCGGCAGCAAGGAGAAGACGGCGTCGTCGCTGCGCTCCTCGCCGCGCCGCACGAGCCCGTGCAGAGTGCCCTCACGCCGAAAGCCGCTCTTCGCGGCGACCCGAAGTGAAGCGACGTTGCGCGTATCGGCGCCGAGGTCGAGGCGCGCGAGATGGAGCCCCTCGAACGCCCACGTGACGGCGAGGCCGAGCGCGGCGGTCGCGACGCCCCTACCGCGGGCGTCCGGGTTCACGCGGTAGCCGATCTCGCCGATGGCATGAGGCAGGTCGATGTCGATGTTGAGGCCACCCAGCAGCACGTCACTCGCCGCGTCAGCGACCGCAAAGTGGGCCCGGTGCGCAAGCCACGAGCCAGCGGCGAACTCGAGGAACCTGCGACCGGCCTCCACGCTGTAGGGCCAGGGCGCGTGGCTGAGCCAGCGGACGGTCTCCTGGTCGATCGAGGCGACCAGCATGTCGAGGTCGTCGGCGCGGTAGGGACGCAGGCGCAGACCCGCTGCCTCGAGGACCGGCGGCTCGGCCGGCAGCTCGATCTCCGCAGTCGGAGGGCGCTCGTCCTGCGCCTCGACTTCCGCTTGCAGAACACCGTCCTCCCAGCCTGGACCCGGGAGCCAGGAGGCCATCGGCAGTGCGGAGAGGAGGTAGTCTGTGCGCTGCGCGCCGACCTGACGGTAGCTGCGGTAGATGGCTTCGGGACGGAACCCCACAGCCTCCGCGACTCCGCGCCCGCCCGGGTTGCCGACCGCCACAGCCGCCTCGAGGCGCTCGAGGCCGAGGTCATCGCGGGCCCATGCCGCCATCAGCGCCAGAGCGTGCCGCGCGAAGCCGTGCCGCCTGTGCGCGCCGCCGACCCAGTAGGTGAAGTGGCCCTGCGCCTCGATGGGGTCGACGCCGCGCAGGCTGATGGCGCCAACCACCCGTCCCGTGCGTCGCCTCGTCGACGACCAGGTGGGCATCGTGGCCGTCGCTCCAGGCAGCTTCGGCGTCACCGACCCAGGTGATGGCGTGTCCGAAGGTGTAGGGCGACGGCAGGCTGAACCAGTGGGCGATATCCGGCTCCCGGCAGCCGGCCATGAGCGCGGGGGCGTCGTCGATCTTCCAGGGGCGCAGGACCACGACACCGTCGGCCAGATGCGGAAGTCGCCGGCTCATCGTGTCCGGCAGTTGATCGAGGTGCGCGACGGCGCGCCGTTCCGATTCTTCATCACTCCCGACTCGTTCGCTGGTCTGCCATCATGGTAGCTCCATCGCCTCGCACGCATCAGTGGAACCATACGACCGCGCATGCGATGTTGGAAGTACGAGCACCATTGGGCAGTGTCGAAGCCGGCGACGGAGAGAGGCCGTGCCGCCGGATGCGCGTCTCGAGCCGCCGGCGGCCGCGAGTCTCGTCGCCTTGGGGGTCTGTTCTGCCGTGGGCATCGCAGCGAGCCGCGGTCGTACAGTCGGCCCATCGGTCCGGCCTTGGGCGGGCTGCCCGAGGCCGGACTGATGGGCCTCGTATCTCAGGAAACGCCGGTCTTGTCGGCTGAATCCAGTGGCGCACCGCTTGTGGCGCCGACCAAGGGGGCGCCGCCAGCGTCCATGAGGCCGTCTTCCACGGCGAGGCGCACGCCTGCTTCGCGGGCCAACTTCGGCCTCAGCACGACGACTGCGACTGCGAAGAGGATCCACAGGACGGCAATGATCGGAAGCCACTTGCCGGCCCCCGTCGGGTAGGGGACCACGTTGCGGTAGAGCGTATAGCCGAGCACGATCATGGCACCGATCGGCAGCACGATCTCCCACAGCGGAGTGGTCCTCGCCTTGGAGAAGAAGAGCACCCGGATCGCGCCGACGCAGGCGAGGAAGTAGACGACGAGCAGGACGAGCGTGCCGATCGTGGCGGTCCACGAATAGGTGTCGAACGGCTGTGCTTTGAAGAAGACCACGGTGATCGCGATGGTCAGGTACGCAGCGATCACAGTTGTCGCGACGGCCACGCTGGGAGTGCCGCGCTTCTTTGAGACGGTCGCCAGCCTGCGCGGGCCGATGCCGTCGCGGCTGAGGGCGTAGAGCAGGCGCGCCGCTCCGACGGTGCACGCCAGGGCGCAGGCGAAACCGCTAATCGCGGTGCCGAGCGTGACCAGGTCGCCGACCCATGAGGCGATGAACTGCGACCCAAGATCGCCGAGCAGCGAACCGGAGCTCGTAAAGGCGGCGAGACCCTTGGCGTCAGTGCCGAAGCCCATCACCTCGATCGCCGTGACGACCACGAAGTAGGCGCCGCCGAACAGGGCGACCCCGAGGATGGCACGAGGGATGTCGCGTCGCGGGTTGTTGGTCTCCTCGCCCAGCGTCGAGGCGGCCTCGAACCCGGCGAAGGAGAGGAAGCCGAAGACGACCCCGAGAAAGAGTGCCGACTGAGTGATGCCGGCTGCCGGCTTGAAGACGCTCCAGGTGAAGGTGTTGCCGTTCGGAGCTGTGTGGTTGAGCAGGCGGAAGAGCACGACCGCCGCGATCACGATGATGAGAGCGACGGTGGTCCCTTCCAGGATAAGCAGCGTGTTGGTCGTGAGGCGAATCGGTGACACAGCGAGGTACCACACGAGAAGGAGTGCGAGGCCGCCGATGAGGAAGCCCGACCAGGTCGGCGGGTTCTTCCAGATGCCGACGTCATTGAGGAAGGTCGAGCCGAAGATGCCGGCCGCCATGGCAGTGAGCACGGCGTAGAACATATAGGTCCCGGCCAAGGCCCAGCCGGCGGTCACGCCCCAGCGCGGCCCCAGGGTGACACCGAGATAGCCGTAGACCGAGCCGGCATGGTTGAACTTCTGGCTGAGGCGCACGAACGTGTGCGCGACGAGCAGCACGGCGACGGTGGCGATGAGGAACACCAACGGCACCGCCCTGCCGGCGTTCATGGCCGCTGCCTGAGGGTTGATGTTGGCCGCCATCGACGGCGCCATGAGCGCAAGGGAGACTCCGATGGCTTCCCAGATGTTCAGGTTCCGGCGCAGACGTGGACCCTCGTTTAGCAGTGGTGCACTTGCCGTGCTCATATCCCCACCTTCCCTAGATGCGTGCTACTGCCGGTCACTTGTATCGAATCACGACCTCTCGGCGCTAGTGGCGCGGTCGGGGCATGAGTCAGGTGTAGCTCTCCATGAGGGCCTTGAGCTTGCCGAGGCCCTCCTGGATCTGCGCGGTGCTCACGCCCGAGTAGGCGAGGCGCAAGTAGTACTGGTCCTCGCCGTCCAGCGCGGGTCCGAAGTGGAGTCTGGTACAGAACGAAACGCCGGTGCGCTCGAGCACGAACTCGCGGAAGCTCTCGTGGCCGTCGCAGCCCGTGAGCTTCACGGCGCCGGTGACGTTGGGGTAGACGTAGAACGTCGTCTCCGGCGTCAGACAGCGGATGCCTGGCGTGGCGTTGAGAGCGGCGAGCGCGGCGTCGCGCCGCCCCTTGAGCGTCGCCATCATCTCACGCGGGCCGGCCTGGTCGCCGGTCAAGGCGGCGACGCCGCCGTACTGCGTGAAGTGACTTGTGCACGACTCGAGGTTGACGTTCAGCGTCGTGATGACGTCGATGACCGGCTTGGGACCGATGGCCGCGCCGAGGCGCCAGCCGGTCATCGCGTACTTCTTGCTGAACGTGTACAGGATCACGGTGCGCTCGGCCATGCCGGGGAGCGAGGCGATCGAGCGGCTGACGCCCTCGAAGCGCACGTCGAAGTAGGCCTCGTCGCTCAGCACGAACAAGTCGTGCTCGATGGCCAGCTCCGCGAGGCGCTCGAGCTCCTCGGGCGTGCACTCGGCGGCCGTCGGGTTGTGCAGGTCGTTGAGGATCAGCAGGCGGGTGCGCCGCGTGATCCGCCGCTCGATGGCCTCGAGGTCGAGGTCGAAGCGCTCGGCGCCCTCGCGGAAGCCGTAGGGCACCGCGACCCCGCCGAGGAACTCGATCAGCGAGCTGTAGATCGGGAACCCCGGGTTCGGATAGAGGACCTCGTCGCCCGGATCCATGAGCGCAAGCAGGAACTTGCCGATCACCGGCTTGCCGCCCGGCTGCGCGGAGACGTTCTCCCGTGTGTACGCGAGCCCGCGCGCGCGCCCGACGTCCGCGGCCAGAGCGTCGCGCAGCTCCGGGATGCCGGCATTGGGGCAGTAGGTGGTCTTGCCGTCGCGGATGGCCTTGAACGACGCTTCCACGATGCTCTCCGGCGTCGGCAGGTTGAGGTCGCCGAGGTGGAACGGGTAGATCGTCCGCCCCTGGGCGGCGAGCGCGGCCGCCTCGGCCGAGACGGCGAACACCGTCTCGGTCCCGAGCCGCGCCACCCGCCGCGCGAGGTCCGCGTCGAGTGCGTGTGCGGCGGATTTCATCCCTTGGTGTACTCGGAGAACTTGTCCTGCTCGCCTTCGAGCATGCGGTAGCAGTGCTGCTCCTCGGGGAACGCGCCGCCGCGCACGTCGCTCACGTACTCGGTGAGCGCCGAGGTCGACACACCGGCGAGGTCGGCGTACTTCTTGACGAACTTGGGCGTGAACGCCTGGAAGGTGCCGAGCACGTCGGACACGATGAGCAGCTGGCCGTCGACGTCCTCGCCGGCGCCGATGCCGAGCACCGGGATCGGCAGCTCGGCGCGGATGAAGCCGGCGACCTCGGGCGGCACGGCCTCGACGAGGAGCAGCTGGACGCCGGCCTCGCAGAGGGCCCGGGCGTCTTCCACCACGAGCTTGGCGCTCTCGAGCGTGCGGCCCTGCGCCTTGTGACCGCCGAGCTGGCCCGAGCTCTGCGGCGTGAGGCCGATGTGGCCGCAGACGGCGACGCCGGCGTCGAGGATCGCCCTGACGCGGGAGACGGTGCGCACGCCGCCCTCGAGCTTGATGGCGTCGACGTTCGCCTCCTTGAGGAAGCGGATGGCGTTGGTCACCGCGTCCTCGTCCGAGGCCTGGTAGCTGCCCAGCGGCATGTCGCCGACGACGAACGTACCGGGCGCGCCGCGGCGCACGGCCTCGCTGTGCACGATGCACTGGTCCATCGTCACCGGCACGGTGCCGGGATAGCCGTACACGCACATGCCGAGCGAGTCGCCGACGAGGATCATGTCGATCCCCGCCGCCTCTTCGAACGTCGCCGTCGGGTAGTCGTAGGCGGTGAGCCAGGCGATCTTCTCGCCGGCGCGCTTCATCTCGTGCAGGTCGAAGAGACCTTTCTTTGCCATGGGGTGCCTCCTCTACTGCGCACCCAGCGCGGACGTGGCCCGCGACCGGGAGACGCATTCGTCGTCAGTGGGGCAGATGGGCACTGGGATGCTCGTGATGCCACTACGAATCAGCTCAGAGAGATGGTCGAGGTCGCGCGCAGCGAGCAGCATCACCATGTCGAACTGGCCGGTGACGTGATAGCACACGTGCACCGAGGACCGACTCCGGCCGCCTTGGGGTTGAGAACGGCCCTATAGCCGCGGATGGCACCCGACCTCTGCGGTCGCCTTACACGCGCGAGCATCGCGGACGGAGAGAGGCCCAGAGAACGCGCCGAGGCCGAGTTGGACAGCCGGCCGTCCCGCTGAAGCGCTCCCATGATCGCCCGGTTGACGCCGTCCATGGCTCCTCCGAAGAAGGTAGGCCCGCGCATATTCCGCAGTATCGGGCCACAAATTCGGCAAGTCAATGGGTGGAGAGCGCATCGTTACCATCGAGCGCGCGACTGAGGTCATTCTGGTGTGCTTTCTACGGATCTGGAGGTCCGCGATGCCGCCTGCCAGTGCGCCATACGCCATCGACGCACAGCGCTGGAGCGCGCCGTCGGCCCACACCCCGCTCCCTGTCGCAGACGCACAGGCGGCATCGCGCCGGCGGACGCGCCTCTGGGCCGGTGCGATGAGAAACCTCCGAGCAGGCGCCCACTAGATGGCGGCACCACGCCAGACACCGTGAGCGGCGCGAGGCTACCCGATGAGCGCCAGCACCCGCGCGGGAGAGGCCGACCCGCCGTCCAACGGTAGTGCACCTGCGACCAGCAGCGCACCCACCGGAGGCACCTGGTCGAGGTGAACAAGACATTCAAGGTTCCACACTCCGTGAAGCAGCGTGGCGTGGCGATGCACCGAGAACTCGGTGACGTTACCGGGGTCGATGCCGAGCGTGTCGATGCCGATACCGACTACGCCACGCTGATCCACGAGGAGTAGCGCGGCTTCCTCGCCGACGCCGGGGAAATGCAGATCGCCGACAGGCCCCATGTAACGTTCGTGATCGTCGGCGAAAGCGTCCCAGCCGGTGCGGAAGAGCACGGCGCTTCCACGCGGCACCTGGCCATGAGAATCCTCGAAGCGCAACACATCATCCACGGTGATGGCGTAGTCCGGCTCGCCCTGGCATCTGTCGGAGACGTCGATGACCACGGCCGGGCACACGAGCTGCTCGGCAGGTATACCCTCCATGGTCACGCCGTCTGCGATGAAGTGCGCAGGAGCATCGAGATGTGTGCCCGTGTGCTCCCAGAGGAGCGCTCTGCGAGCGAAGAACCCGTCATGCGCCAGGGTCACGCCGGTCTCGAAGCTCGGTGCCGGTGTACCTGGCCACATTGCGATGTCTTCCCGGATGGGCCGAGTCAGGTCGATGACGCGCTCAACAGAGATCACGGTTCCTCCTAGAGTTCCAGCAAGGTCAGGCTAATCATTAGATGCCACTGCTGAGTCAATGAACGTATCCGTCGCGTCGACTTCCCGCAAGTGGCTGAATCTCGCCGATCCTCATGCGCTCTACCCCTGGACCCCATCCCAGCGCAAACGGCTCCGCCGCCTGTTCGTTCGCCTGCCACACCGAGAACTAGTCATGCCATAAGCCCGCCAAGAACGATGGCATAGCCCGCCGCCTCACGACCAACTCGGGTGAGCGAAGTTGACGCACGGCCGGCGAGGCCAGGTGAATCGGTCAAGCCGGGCGTCTCGAGGGAACACCACCTACGCAGATGCTCTCACGCGCGTAGTACACGGAGTCGCCTCGGCGCACTGCCTTCAGGTCGCCGATGAAGCAGCGCCAGCCCTTGGCGGGCCGGCTGGGCGCGGCGCCGTGCGCCTCGTCGGAGCGAAAGAAGGCGACCGGGAGCTCGGCGCCCGGGAAGTGCGTGGACCAGATCTCCAGGAGTCGGCTCTTCTGTTCTGCGGTCATGCCTGCCTCCTGGCGTGTCCGCGCGTCAGACGGGCATCCGACGACGCTGAGGAGTCAACCCTATACGGGCGGCGTCACGCTCATCCGCGCGTGGCACGGAAGCCGGACTGAAGGTACGGCGCCGTCGTGCCGACTCCTGACAGGAAGACCGGCGCCGCGATCCCACGGCGCCGGCTTCCCAGCACTCACGGCCCCTCTCGATGTCGGGCGCCAACCTCGTCGGCCCCATGGTCGGCGGCCTGCTCGTTGCCGTGGCCGGCGCCGGCTGGGCCTGGCCGCCGACGCGACCAGCTTCGCCCTCAGCGCCGCGTTCCTCGCGCGCCTCACGCTCGCCGCAAGCGAGCGTCCGGCGGCGGTAGAGAACTACCGCTCGCTGTCGAGCATCTCCATCTGGCGTTCGTCGTAGCGATCGCCTGAGACGGCGTCGGCTGGGGCCGCGGCCTCGACCGCCGCCAGCTCGGATGGACTGAGGCGCAGCTCGAGAGCCGCGACCGTCTCGCCCACTCGGGCCTGCCGGCGCATGCCGACGAGCGGCACGACGTCGCTGCCCCGCGAGAGCACCCAGGCTACCGCCACCTGGGCGACCGTGGCCTGTTTGGCGGCGGCGATCGTACGGAGCGCGTCGACCAAGGCAAGGTTGCGAGGCAGGTTCTCGGTCCGGAACCGCGGCATGCTGGCGCGAGAGTCTCCCGGCGCGAAGGGACTCTTCGCAGAGAGTTCGCCCCCGAGCAGGCCTCGAGACAGCACGCCGTAGGCAGTGATGCCCACCCCGAGCTCCCGGCACGTGGGCAGGATCTCGGCTTCGATACCTCGAGACAACAGCGAATACTCGATCTGAAGGTCGGCGACAGGATGGACCGAGTGCGCGCGGCGCAAGGTCGCGGCGCCGGCCTCCGAGAGCCCCACGTGGCGCACGTAGCCGGCGTCGATCATCTCGGCGATGGCGCCGATCGTCTCCTCGATCGGCACAGTAGGGTCGACCCGTCCCAGGCGGTAGATGTCAATGTAGTCGGTGCCCAGTCTGCGCAGACTGTAGGCGAGGAAGTTCTTCACCGCCTTCGGCCGGCCGTCGATGCCGATGAAAGCGTTGCTGGGATCGCGCAGCGCCCCGAACTTCACGCTGATCGTCACCTGCTCTCGACGCTGGCCTCTGAGCGCCCTTCCGATGAGCAGCTCGTTGTGACCCATGGCGTAGTAGTCACCGGTGTCGAACAAGGTGATGCCGGCATCGAGGGCTGCGTGAATGGTAGCGATGCTCTCCTTGTCATCAGCCGGCCCATATGATCCCGACATGCCCATGCATCCCAGGCCAATCGCGGACACTTGAGGGCCGCCGACTCCTAGCGTGCGCGTGATCATGAGTCCTCCCTGAGCGGGGTAGCTCGTATCGCTCTCCGGCGTGCCGGCCAGACAGGGTATTCCCGCACCCGGCACCTGTGCAGCCTGCTCAAACCGCCTGCATGGAGTTGGAGCGGATCGCGGGCCTGGTGCTGGCGCGGGGATAGGAAACAGCGTCAGCCACCTGAGTGTTTCAGTCAGGACTTGAACTCGCTCCTGCTTCCGTGCTGCGGCCGGGCACATGCGCCGACGGCGTCATTCGACGTCGCGCCGCGCCATGAGGGCAAAGGCGACGACGGCGAGCGCCGCCGTCCAGGCTACCAGCACCCCGCCGCCGGCGGCGGGAGAGAGCGCGTGCGGCGCATTCAACCCCGCGAGCGCCTGCGCGGCCTGGCCCGGCATGTAGCGGCCGACCGACGGAACGAGCCCGAACAGCAGGTTCTCGACGACGAACACCCAGGCGAGGAGGCCCACGACGGCGGCCACCTGGTTGCGGACGATGGCGCCCACCGCGACGCCGATCATGCCCCAGAGCGCCGTGCCGGCGAGCGTCCCCAGGATGAGCAAAGTGACCTGACCGCCGCTGAGATCGAACGTCACGCCGCGCCCCGACAGGACCGCGGCGCCGATGCCGAGAGACAGAGCCTCGCCGATCGCGCCGAAGACCAGCCCGGCGAGCAGGCCGGCCACGTACTTCGCGCCGAGCACGCGAGACCGGCGCGGCGTGAACAGGAACGTCGGGCGGATCGTGCCGAACCGGTACTCGCCGGTGACGAGCAGCGCGCCGGCGAGGGCGGCGAGGACGGCGGCGAGGCCGCCGACGCCGAGCAGGTTCCGCTGGTTGTCGACGCCGGAGATGGCGACCACCTTGCTGACGAGGCCCGTGAGCAGAGCGAACAGCACCACGAGCGCGATCGTCGTGAGCACGAG
The DNA here is from genome assembly GCA_963798285.1 of uncultured Thermoleophilia bacterium. Taxonomy (GTDB): domain Bacteria; phylum Actinomycetota; class Thermoleophilia; order UBA2241; family UBA2241; genus CAIXSE01. Next base: position 718,191 of record CAWCSR010000003.1, read on the forward strand.
GCCCGCCGTGGTGCGCGTCGAGCGAAGCTTCAGCAGCTCGGCCCTGGATTGAGCCATCATCGCCGGACCTCCATGGTCAGCTCCAGGAACACGTCCTCGAGCGAGGAGCTCTCGGCGCTGAGCTCGTAGACCGGGATCTGTGCCGCGAAGGCGACCGCTCCGACGCGGTCGCTCGTCGCGCCGCGGACGTACAGCCCGCTGTTGCCGTCGCTCACCGCCTCGAGCCCATCGTGCCGCAGTGCGTCCGTCAGCTTGTCGAGCTCGGGGCTGCGCACCCGCACCGCGCCGCCGATGCGCGCCGTCAGCTGGCCCAGCGGCGACTCCGCCACCAGCCGTCCGCGGTTGATGATGACCACCTGGTCGACCGTCTGAGCCACTTCGGCGAGCACGTGGCTGGAGATGAGGACCGTATGTCCCTGCGTCGCGAACGAGCGGAGGACGTCGCGGAGCCAGCGCACGCCCTCCGGGTCGAGACCGTTCGCCGGCTCGTCCAACACGAGCAGCTCGGGGTCGCCGAGCAGCGCCGCGGCCAGACCGAGCCGCTGGCGCATGCCGAGCGAGTACGTCTTGACGCGGCGCCGGGCGGCGCCCTGCAACTCGACCAGCCGCAGCACCGCGTCCACCCGAGAGTCGGGCAGTTCGGCCGCCATGGCGAGCGAGCGCAGGTGGTCGCGCCCCGTGCGACCGGGGTGGAAGTCGGTGGCCTCGAGCACGGCGCCGATCCGCAGCGCGGGGCGCTCCAGTTCGGCATAGGGCTTGCCGAATACCAGCGCCCGTCCGGAATCCGGCGCCGCTAGACCGAGGAGGGTGCGCAGGGTCGTGGTCTTCCCGGCTCCGTTCGGGCCCAGGAAGCCCGTGATCGTGCCTTGCTCGAGCGAGAACGAGAGGTCGTCGACGGCGACCAAGGCGCCGTAGCGCTTCGTCAGCGTATCGACCTCGACGACTGGAGTCATGGATCAAACCTCCGTGGAGGACAGCCCTCGCCGCCTCGATCGGGACATGTCGCGCGGCGCACTCGAGGTGCCGGTCACCTTCGTTGCTTACCTCGCCCCGGTGGATGAGAAACGGGGTTCCGCTCACCTGGCCGGCGCGCTTGGCGGGCGCCGCCGGCTTCGACCGCCGATCGAGCCCCGACACGCGCTCGGCGTCGTAGCTCAAGCCTCGTCGCCGCACTGGTATGACCTCGCTTCCCGTCCCACGTCCTGGCCAACTCACGTGTCACGGTGCACTCTGCCCTTGGGTCAAGGTCAAGCCAGGCGCCGCCAGCGCTTGCACCGACAGCCCGCGAGGCCGGCGCCGTGCGGAGCAGGCAGCGGAGCGGATCGCGTGGCTGATGCTGGCGGAGGAGCAGGTGAGTCGAGGCGGCCGACCCGCCCTTCATCCGTGGCTACGACACCCGGCACCTGAAGGCCTGGAGCGCCGCGCTCGAGTGCATCGCCTTCCCTGCCGACGATGAACAGGTCGCGTGGGCGACGCTCCATCCGTCCGGCCAGCGGGGCGCCTTCTGAGATCGGGCATCCTGCTTGGCCCTCCTGACGCGCTACTTCACCTTGAACGTGCGCCACGTCGTCGCGGTAGCTGCGGTCTTGGTCGACTTCGCGATCGTCGTCCGCAGTCGGTAGCTGCCGCGCCTGACCGGCTTGTACCTCCAGCCGTAGGCGCCGGTGGCGGCGATGGTCCGCTGGGCGGTCGTGACCGTGACCCACCTGCGGACCCTCTTGCGCTGTACGCTGAGCTTCACCTTGCTGCCGGCCAGGCTGGCGGGCGTCACCTTGCCGGCGACCGTGAGGCGCCTGCCGAGCCTCAGGGCGCCGCTCCGGAGGCCGCTCAGCTTGAGCGTCAGCTTCGGCGCCGACAGCGCGACGTAGCGGTAGACGCCGGCGGCCACCAGCGTGGTCGCCGCGGCGCGAGCGGTCCGAGGCGCTGCAGCGAGCGTGCCGGCGGTCGTCGCGGCGCTGCCACCGTTGGTCGCCGCATAGAGGATCGTGTGGCCGTCCGCGTCCGCGTAGCCCAGCGCCGTGGTCTGGACCTGGCCGATGACCCCTGCCGCTCGCTGCCACGAATCGCCCGCGTCGCTCGAGAAGAACAGCCCCTGCGCGGTGGCCCGGTACAGGCGCGTGGAGTCACCGTCGACGAAGACGTCCGTGCCCCCATACTCTGTGCTGTCCGCTCTCTGCCACGTCGCGCCGTCGTCGACGGAGCGATAGAGGTATCCTGACTGGCCTTCGACCGCCACCATGTGCTGCGGATGGGTGGCGATAGTGATCTCCCCGGTGGTGGCCATGCCGGGTTGCTCCGGGTCGTCGATCCGCTGCCAGGTCGCGCCGCTGGTCGATGCTCTTGTAGACCCCGTTCGTGGCGAAGTAGACCGTCCCCGGCGTCGCCGGGTCGAAGGCGATGCAGTCGGGGTTGTAGCAGGCCTGGGCCCGGGTGCACGTCGACGGCCTGCCAGGACGCTCCGTAGTCGGTGCTGCTGTACAGCAGGCGGGGAACGCCACGGTACCGAAACAGGCCAGCAGATGGCCGGCCTCGTAGGGGTCTGCCGCCATGTCCACGAGACCTTCGCTCGGGGAGGACGGGGGCAGGTTCCATCCCGTGCCGGTCCAGTGGTCGCCCCCATCGGTGCTCGTGTAGAAGCCAGAGTCGGCTCCCGCGTAGACGCGCTGAGGGTCAAAGGGGTCGACGAGGACCCGGCGCAGCTGCGCGGACCCGGGGATCGGGAGGAAGGTCCAGTGGCTGGTGCCGTCGAGGCTGCGATAGATCCCCAGCGGGCCGTAGAACGCCGCGTAGACGCGCAGCGGATCGGCTCGGCGAGACCGCCATCGAGGTGCAGCTCAAGGCGGTCAATCCCTGGACCTTCGGCTGCCAGGGTCGGATCCGCCGATCGGTGGTCTTCTGCACCCCGACCGCGTCGTTGGTGATGTAGGCCGTCTGGGGATCCGTCGGGTCGAAGACGAACGTCGCCGTAGCCATACCAGGGCGATGGGCCGAACAGATCCCAGCTCGCGCCGCCGGTGCTGCTGTGAAACCGGGAGATGTAGACCGAGCTGGCACTGGTGAACGTGAGGAACCAGGATCCGTAGCCGGGTGACGGCGACACGTCCTGCCAGCTCGTCAGGTCGGTGGCGGCGCTCTTGAAGAGACCGCCGCCGACCGGCTGCGCCGTGGCGTCGATCCACACTTCGGAGCCGCCGGGATTGTAGGTGATCGATCCGCCCGAGCCCGAGACTGCTCGGGGTGAGGCCAGTGGTCGTGACCTGGGTCCAGCTGTCGCCCCAGTCGCTCGATGTGTAGACCTGCCTGTCCGAGGTCACGAGCACCAGGTGCGAGTGGTCGTTCGGGTCGAAGGCGATGTCCTGCACGGGAACGCCTTCCAGGCTCGGCACGATCGTCCACGTCGCCCCGCCGTCGGTGGACTTGATCAACCCCTTGGGGCCGGTCGCGTCCGGAATGACGTACTTCTCGCACGAGCCGACGAAGAGAGCCTGCGGGTGGGTCGCGTCCTGATACGGCGAGACGTACACCTGCGGATACGCCTGAAGGGCACGCCCGTCCGGCCACTTGTTCGGCATCAAGCGTGGTCCAGGTGTCGCCTTCGTCCTGCGAACGCATGAGACCGTTGGGGCGAAGACGTAGAGCCAGTCGGGGTGCAGCGGATCGACCGCGAACCCGTTGGCGTTGGCCGACGCCTTGTCGGTGACGAAGGTCCAGTGCTCGCCGGCGTCGCGTGCTGCGGAACAGACCGCTGACCCCGTAGGCCGTGGCGTAGAGCGTGTCGGGATCGCCGGGCTTCATCAGGAGCTGCTGCATCTGCCCGCCGAAGAGGTCGCCGGGGTTCCACTGGCCGATGCCCTGGCCGACGGTGAAGGCGGCGGGCAGAGCGTGCGCTGCCGCCGTCGGGGTTGACGACCGTGAGGTGCGCGGCGCCGGGGTCCATGCCCCAGGGCACCGTGGCGGTCAGGGTCGTGCTGTCCACGCAGGTCACGTTCTTCAACGGCGTGCCACCGAGCGAGACCGTCGGCGTGGCCGCGAAGTCGGCGCCGGTGATGGTGACGGGCGTGTCGATGTCGTTGGGCGACGAGGCAGGGGCGACGGCAGCTCACGCCGGGGTCGATCGGGGCGGCTAGAGGGCCACGGACGAATCTGAGAGTGCTTGAGTTCATGCCGGTGACCGTCGCGACCAGGCTCGCTGGCCTCAGCGGCGCGGCGCCGGCCACTCCCCCCAAGGCCGAACACCAGCAGGCCAGCACAGGTGAGGGAGACAAGGAGCTTTCTCATGGCACGACCCCCCAAGACGCGGTGTGCCTCGTCGCCGCCCCGGCGGCGGGGTTGAGACCCACTAGACGCGGGTCATGGGGCTAGGATACTCCCGCTCGCCGCGAAGACAACGCTCGCGCGCGCGGACCGCGGCGGCGCGTACCGACGGTTCTCGCCGGCAGAATGTCGGCAGTCCTGCCGATTCGGAAGTTCCGTGCGCGGGCGCGCACGACCGGCAATCGCCAGGCGCAGGGAAGTTGTTGGAGGCGGCGAGCGGAGTCGAACCGGTGATGGAGGTTTTGCAGACGTCAGGCGGCCGTGCGCAGTGGTGGTCATCTTGACGCGATTGTGCCGCACAGTCCAGGTTTCCATCCGCTCCGCATGACGTGCGATGCGCGGCTGTGATGCGCGGTGACTGGGCGTCTCGTCGGCACCGCGTTGGCAATCACATGGAACGAACAGAACCCCCAGAACCCCCAGCGGCATCTCCGTCGTCCGCATGCTCGGCGTCAGCACCCATCGAGTAGCCATGTCCTTCTAGCGCCAAGGCCTCAGCTCACAGCGAGCATGCCGATGCCTGCCACGATCACGCACACACCAGCCAGGCGCAGCGGCGTCACGTCGTCCTTCAACACAAGCCAGCCCACAGCGGCCGTCAGCGCGATTGCCCCTCCGTAGATCGTCGGGAACACATACGAGAGTTGACCGCCACGCCCATAGATCTTGATGAGCACGATCGAGAAGACACCGACTGCCACGCCAGCGAGGACCGAGTAGACGACGCCTGTAGGGCGCAAGGCGACGGGCGCGGAACCCGCAAGCCTCTGCACGGCGACAACGGCGAGGGCGATTGCAGCAGCCACGCCATTGAAGATCGCCGAACTCAGTGCGGCATCGATGCGGCCTCCCGCCTGAGCGTTGAAGGTTCCGAAGAGCGCGTAAGCGACGATCGCGAGCGCGATTGGCACGACGAGGTTCGGTGTCACGTACGCCCTCCCGAGACTGCGGCCCGCGGCTACAGGGGGGATCGCCGCGGGCCGACACATTAGCGAGGCCGGGCTCTGACGTGCCAAGCCCGGCCGCCAGGAACATCAGTGGAACACGGCACCGCCATTGGGACTGATCACCTGACCGATGAAGAAATCGCCGTCGCTGGACGCAAGCAGCACGGCCGTGGCCGCGATCTCAGACACTTTGCCGAGCCTGCAGGCCGGAATCTCCTTCTCCTTCTCGATCCACTCCGGTTCCATATCCGCCAGGATCATGTCCGTTTCGATCGGCCCAGGAGCCAGGACGTTGACGCAGATTCCCGGAGCGACCTCGTGCGCCAGTGCGAAGGTGAATCCGATGACGCCGCCCTTGGCAGCACAGTAGTGCCCGAAATCGGCTCGACCCTTCAGCGCGAGCTCGGAGCCGATGTTGATGATCTTGCCGACCGGCTCAGTGGGCATGTGCGGCAAGGCGAAATGCGTAGCGAGGAAGACGCCCCGAAGGTCAGTGTTGATGAGAAGATCCCACTGCTCCACCGACATGTCGGCCACGTGCACCTCGGCGCCGATCGCTCCGGCGTTGTTCACGAGGATGTTGATCGCTCCGAAGCGGCCTACGGTCTCCTCGACCGCTCGCTTCGCATCCGCCTCGCTGCCGGCATCCGCCTTGATCGCCAGGGCCTCTCCACCAAGCTCTTCGATCTCGGCGACCACCTCGCGCGCCCGGTCCTCGCGATTGTGATAGGTGAACGCGATCCGCGCGCCCTCGGCGGCAAAGGCTGTTGCGATGCCAGCTCCGATGCCACGGCTACCTCCAGTCACCAACGCCACGCGGCCAGCGAGTCTCTCGCGCCCGTTGCCTGACATCCTTGCTCCCTTCTCGAGTGTGCGTGCGTGCTCAGTTGGCGCGGTCGTTTGCCCGGGCGCCTGTCCGCTCTGCCCCTTCGCCGTCGCGCACGTCGGTGGACAGGTCCGGGCCGCTGCCGACCAGCCAAAATGCCTGCGTGGCAGCCCGAGTGCCGCTACTTGTCGCGCTGCAACTCGAACGTGAGGCAGTGAGGACCGCCGCCCATCTTGGTGAATTCCCGCAGAGGCGGGGCAAGAACTTCGAAGCCCTCAGCCTTGAGCATCTCGTTCACGATGGGATTCTCGTCAAATGAGAGGACCTTGCCGTCGCCCAGAGCGAGCACGTTGCAGCCCGTCTTCATGACCTCCTCAAGCGGGACTTCAAGCATCCTCCAACCGCGGTCCCTGAGGAGCTTGCTGTAGCCCCCGGGGAGACCATCAGGGCTGTAGAGGCACAGCTTGTCGGCGACGACGGAGAAGATCATGTCGAGGTGGTTCCATTTCGCCAGGAACTCAACGGGCACCACCTCCACGCCGAGTGGCTTCATGATCGCGGCGGCGTCCTCGATGCCACGAAGCGTTGAGCGATTGCCGGACCCAATGACCAAAGTCGCCTCGTCGAGCATCCAGCTGTCGCCGCCTTCGACAGCGCCCTGTGAGACGCGCCCGACGATCTCGACGCCAAGACGCTCGAAGACTTCGATGGCGAATTCCTCATCGCCCCAGCGCTGCTCGTACTTGTACTTGCCGACCAGCGGTCCGTGCGGCGTGTTGACCCCGAAGTCACGTGTGTAGACCTGCCAGTGATGCTCTGGATGAGGCCTCTCCCACTCGAGCTCTATGCCCGCCCCCTCGAGGCAGGACGCGAGCTCTGAGTGCATCCGCTTCGCCAGCGCCAGGTCGACGTTGTCACCCGAGTCCATGCTGACGTGGGCAATCTCGCTGATGGGCAGCTCCTGGTAGTAGTCTGGCGCACAGAGGAGGAGCTTCCTTAGGCGTCCATGCGAATTGTATTGACGCCAGTTGTCCGCAGCCTGCGGGTCACTCATGACAACCTCGCATTCATTCGGTGCGCTCCTCGGTTATCGCCGTCTCGGGCGTTGCCAGCAGCGCTGTGGCGAGCTCGTCGGCTCGGTGGAAGGTGACGTCGCCACAGCCCTCTGCAAAGTCGATGAACGTCTCGATGGCGCGAAGCCGGGAAGGTCTGCCACTGCAGAAGGGATGGCAGGTGAGTACCGCCAGAGAGCCGGTGTCCCGCATCGCATCGAGCTCCTCGGTCCAGAGCTGGGCGACGATGCTGGGGCGGCTGATGATGTGGCCGAAGTCGGGGTCCGGCACGTAGATGTACTGCTCCCAGTCGTCCAAGCACCAATGGATCGGTAGCTCGGCCAGGCGACCGCTGGGGGTGTCCAGCAGGTAGGGTCGATCGTCATCGAACATGGACGAGTCGTAGCGGATGCCGTAGCCGGCCAAGGCTTCCATCGTGCTCTTCGAGGTCGACCACATCGGCGCGCGATAGCCGACTGGCGTCACCCCGAACTTCGCCAGGGCGGCGAGCCCGCGCTCAATCTCGTCAAGCTGCTCTCGGGGTGTGTTGTACACCGGTGACTTATGCGTGTAGCCGTGCAGGGCGATCTCGTGCCCGGCCTCGAGCACGAGTTCGAGAGCGCGCGGCCAGCGCTCGGCCGTGAGCCCTGGGAAGAAGAAGGTGGCCTGCTTTTCCTTGCGCGCCAGCAACTTGATGATGCGCGGCACGCCCACCTTCGGCCCGTACGCCTGGTGCGACATCGTCGAGAGGTGCTGCGTGTAGTGCTCGTCCTCGGCGAGCAACGGCGTGTCCGCATCGACGTCGAAGGTCAGCAGTGCGACCGCCGCACTGCCGGGACGCCACGACTCCGGCGGCACAAACAGCTGCGTGGCGTTCACATCGAGCATCGGATCTCACCTCCGTTCGGATGCAACGTCTGACCGACGTAGGCGGGCGCGGCCTTGCCCGCCAGAAAAGAGATCGTGGCGGCGACCTCGTCGGCCCTGCCGATGCGCCCAGCCGGGATTCCCTTGGCGTAGATCGCGTGCATATCTTTGAGAGGCAGGCCTGCGTCTCTGGCGTCGACTTCCAGTTGTGGGGTGTCGATCACGCCGGGGGCCACGGCACTGACGCAGATGCCTTCGGGCGCGAGCTCGCGCCCGAGGGAGCGCGTGAGGGCGATGAGCCCCGACTTCGTGCAACCGTAGCCCGTGGCGTTCTCCCAGCCGATCACTCCCCAGTACGAGCTGACAATGACGATGCGGCCGCGCCCCAGCTTTCGCATGCCGGGCAGAACGGCGGAGATCACCCCGAGGTGCCCTGTGAGATTCACATCGATCTGCTCCCACCACTCAGCGGGATCCTGCTCAAGGAACGGCTTCATGGTCATGCGAGCGGCATTGGCTACGAGAACCTCGATTGGTCCCAGTTCCTCTTGCACGTGCTTCACCATGCGCATGGAGGCGTCCCAGTCCGCGATGTCACAGGGGGCTGGGAATGCTCCCGGGCCCGTGGCAGCGAGAGCAGCCGCCAGCCGTTCATCCTCGACCCGGGCGTTCACGGCCACGCGCGCACCGTCCTCGGCAAGCCGCACGGCAGCAGCTCGGCCGATGCCTTGAGCCGCGCCCGTGACGAGCGCCACCACTCCGTCTAGTGCGCCCATTCAGACCACCGCCCCGGCGAACGGCTCGAAGACCTGCCCGACGTAGAAGTCGCCGTCCTTGACGAGGAAGGCCACCGTCTCGGCGACCTCGTCCGGTGAGTCGTGGCGTCCCAAGGGCATCGACAATCCCATTCCCTCTTTCAGGACGTCCTGTTCGGAGCCTGACGCGGCCGGGCCCACAGCGACACAGTTGACCCGCACGCCCGCCGGCGCGACCTCCATCGCAAAGCCCTTGGTGAACGACAACAACGTCCCTGTAGCGGCGGCTTGGTACGCCTGGCCAGGGATGCCCGCCAACGCCAGCCAAGAAGACATGATGACGACGGTTCCGTATCCAGCTTCAATCATGGACGGCACGACCGCAGCGCATGCATTGGTCGCAACCCCGAGATGTGCCCGCAGCAGGCGCTCCCAGCGCGGTCGATCCATCGCGCCGATTGGCGCGGCATCAAGTGTGTGCGGCGCGACAACGAGGACAGAGACAGGGCCGAGATCGCGACGCACATCCTCAACTGCTGCCGCGACAGCGCGGCGATCCGTCAACTCCGCTACCCATTGCCCGTCTTCCGCGCCAGCGGACTCGTCCAGACCTGCAACGATGAGACCCTCCGCGCGAAGGCGCTGTGTGACGGCCTGGCCGACCATGCCTGCGGCGCCGACCACGAGCGCCACCTTGTGTTCTTGAAGTGCTCCGACCACCGTTCACCCCCTAGTGACCCATCCGTGCTCAGTTGGTGTGTGCTCTCAGCGGCACCCTTGGTGCCGCTCGACTGTCACGCAGCCACCATGGCGGCGCCGGCCTTCGCCGACGCCGCTCGAGGTGCTGCGTCACATCATCTCGCTGGAGTCGTGCGAAGGCGCCAGGAGGTAGGCGATGAAGCCCAAGCCGCCAAGGACACCGATCATCAGAATCGTGCCCCAGTTCTGGTACCACGGCAGGTCGGGGAAGCGCGGCCAGATGACATTGATGAATTCGAATATCAGCCACACCACTGCGAGAACTGTCACGGTCAGACTGAACTTGCCGAGATTGAAGGGTCCCGACTCGTGCTTGCCCCTGAGGTGGAGCACCAGGGCTGCCATGACCGGGAAGATGAAGGCCAGGTAGAAGCCGCCGATGGTGAACGCGATGAGTGTGCTGTAGACCTTCTCGAAGCCGAGGTTGATGAGGATGAGTACGGCTGAGATAGAGCCCACCGCCACGATTGCTCGGGCGGGCAACTTGTGGGACTTCGTGAGCCCTGAGAAGTAGCCATGCATCGGGATCATGCGGTCACGGGCGAACGAGAAAAGGGTCCGTGAGCCGACGGTCTGCAGGGCGACCATGCTCGCCGTGAAGCCGAGGGCGATCATGACGAGAATCGGCTTCGTGATGACGCTCCCCAAGTGATACTCCAACGTCTGCACCATCGGATCGGCAACATCTCCGGTCATGGCCGCGCCGATGTCCGGAATGGCAAGGATCCAGGCGAGCGTGGTGAAGATGACGACCGCGCCTACGGCCAGGAGCACCACCAGGATGGTCCAGGGCACCGTCCTCTCGGGCTCCTTCACCTCTTCGGCGATCGCCCCAGAGGCCTCGTAGCCCAGGAAGGAGAAGCCGATGACGGCGACTGCGCCAAGCCATCCTACGGTGACCCAACTCCACGTCGAGCCGGAATGCGTCCCGAAGCTATCCCACAGGACGCTGATCGGATTGACCCGGTAGCCAATGATGAGGACGAGCCCGAGGACGATCGACGCAAGGAACTCCGCGAGGATGGACGCCATCACAAAGATCTTCAGGACCCACTGACCGATGGTGTTGGCGAAGGTGCCGAATGCGATCCAGGCTATCGTCAGGAGGATGAGCGTGGGCTTGCTGGGTGCCCAGCCTGCCGCCGCGGCTGCGTACGACGCCGCCGCGTAGGCAACGGTAGTCATAGCGATCACCATCGTCCACATGTAGGCCCAACCGCCAAACCATGCGACTTTGGTGCCGACCTGTTGACGGGTCCACTGATAGACGCCTCCGGCCAAGGGCCAGCGACTTGAGATCTCCCCAAATACGAGCGCGACCAAGGTCTGGCCCGCCAGGACCAAGAACAGACCCCAGAACATCGTCGGTCCTGCGGCAGCGAGGGCAAGGGCGAACATGCCGTACATGGCGACGATCGGGGAGATGTCAGCGAAGCCAACCGCCGCAGCATGCCAGAAGCCGAACTCGCGCTTCAACTGCTGCTCGTAGCCGAGCCCTTCCAGGCGCTCAGCCTCCCGTTCATCGGTGTCGGGCCGATTCGCTCCTTCGCCCGCGATCACATCGTCCATCGCACACCCTCCCCCTAGATGGGCCGTCACGGCTTACGTGCGCTCGAGCGCGACCATAGAAGCCTTTGCCCGGAATTGGGGGTGAGCATTTGGACTCTCTTCTGCACACCATGGTGAACAGATGCGGACCTCGCGGCGGCCAGACCGCGCCGCTGCTTCGTCGGGACCGGGGATGACCCCCTAGTCTTGGTCTTGTGCCCGGAGAAGCTCAGCCGCGCGCAACGCGAGGTGAAGCTCAACGACGTCATCCATCCGGCCGAGCTCGACGCCTGTCAGGTTCTCGATGCGCCGGAGACGCTTGCGCAGTGTGCTGCGATGGATGAAGAGTGCTTCCGCCGTTTGGCTCGGCGAAAGGCACTTGTCAACGTAGACCCTCAGTGTCTCCACCAGCTCGGTGCGGTGCGCCAGGTCGTACTGCTCGAGCGGCGCGATCCGCTGCCGCCTGAGTGCATCGAGGGCCGCAAGGCTCTGGCCCTCAACGAGGCGGAAGCGCCCCCCGGCTTGGTCGAAGAGAACGGCCCGAGAGGAAACACCTAGTCCTTCCTTGGCCATCTTCAGGGCCTCCAGCGCGTCGCCGTACTGTCTGCCCCCTCCGCCGAGGCCGGTCGCCGGCCCAGAGCAACCGGCGGTGACCCGCAGCGGGGCCAGGCCCTCTTCGACGGCAGCCCGAGCCTCCTGGAGAAGCCCGGCGACCGGCTCCGGCCGACTGTCAGCGAGGACCAGCAGGCTCACAACCGAATCCCCCTTCACAGTGCTCAGGAAGGGGAGACCGCGCTCACCGAGGAACCTGTCGACCGCATCGATGAAGGTGCTCTTGATCGCATAGATCCGCTCCTCGCTGAGCCGACGGGACGCTACCTCACGCTGAAAGCCATCGATGTTGAAGATCGCTATACGCCACGGGCTGTCCAACAACAGGCCCTGCTCCTGCAGGCGGGGTCGAAAGTCATCTGAGGAGCCCCGGTCTGCGAGGAAATCGTCAAGCAGAAGAGAGCGCATTCGACGACGAACGATGATCTGCTCTCCCTCCTGGAGGCGTTCGAGCACCAACAGCCTCTGAGCAAACGAGAGAGCAGTATCGACGAACGCAGTGGAAGAAGAGCTGGAAATCACCGCGGCGAGCACGCGCTCAAGCACTCCATGCACCACCACCCGCCGTATGCAGACCCGGTCCCGTCCGTCCTCGAGAATGCCGAGCGGCCCGATGTTGCCTTCGGCCTCTCGAAACAACGCCCAGACGCGCCGCTCGCGATCATGGCCACCAGTCCCCGCATGGGCGATCGGGGCTCCCCGCGAGTCGAACAGAATGACGTCGGCCTCGATAATGGCCGAGAGTTCGCCCACCAACTGTCCGACTCCACGTTCGCTGAGCATCAAGTCCAGGAGGTGGCCCTGGACCGCCAGGCTGCGACGAAGCAGATGCATGTCCGCTGAGGCGAGCGCGTCATAGACATAGCTCGTGATCGTTCTGAAGGGCACGCTCAATGGCGCCTCGAACACCGGCAATCGCAATGAGGCTGCGCGAGCCAGGATGACAGGGTGTACGTGGTCGAAGTAATGGCCAACTCCGACGCCCAGCGCTGCCCCATCGAGGGCCGCAAGACGATCGAGCAGCCGCACACCCGCAGCCGGGCACCCAGCGAAGGTCTCACCGGTGGTCAGGAGGAGCATCCCGGGGGTCATGAACGGGGTAGGGTCCTCGAGATCGGATAGGTGAATCCCCCGAATGACCCGGTCGAGGCCGGCGTCCGAAACGAGTTCGAGGCCCAAGTCCGTCTCTCGAATGAGTTCACGAACGGTAAGAGCTTCGGACATACCTCTGCTTCCCTGGAATCCAAGAGCGAGTATAGCAACACCCGTCACCAGAACGACTGCGCCAGCTTATGCGTCCCAAGGCCCGCCTTGGCGTCAAGCTCCCCGGCAGGCGCGCTCCTCTTGGCCGACGAGAGTCACCTCCGCGGCGTCGACCGGGTTCTTCGGCAGCCGGCCCCACCTGACCGTGTCCTTGCGGGCCACGCGATCCGAAGGCCTACCGCTACATCGGGGTGTTTCAGTGGAGGCCCTGCTATTGGGCCGCCAAGCGCGGAGCGCGGCCGTTGACTACAGATGGGCGACGGGGTCGGCATGCTGGCCGTGGTCGCGGCGTGCGGAGTCGTGCCGCCGAGTCTCGTCGGCAACCTGTCGGCAGTTCTGCCGATTCGGAAGTTGTGTGCGCGAGCGCGCACGACCGGAAATCGCCAGATGCAGGGAAGTTGTTGGAGGCGGCGATCGGAGTTGAACCGATGATGGAGGTTTTGCAGACCTCTGCCTTACCACTTGGCTACGCCGCCACGCGCAGGTCCTCTCAAGTGCGAAAGGCAGACGACAGAGCACATCGCCTCTGTCCTCTGCCTCGTCCCCGAGAGGGGATTGGAGCGGGTGAAGGGACTCGAACCCTCGACCTTCTGCATGGCAAGCAGACGCTCTAGCCAACTGAGCTACACCCGCAGCAAGCGGGGATGCTACCAGAGGCTGCGCCGGGGCGCAATTCGTGCGTGGGGCTCAAGATACGGGCACATCCGCCCGGACAGCGACGCGTCTACGGCAGCCACAGAGCAGCCGCTGGGGCGGCCTCGAGCCCGAACGGCAGCGCGGCAGCGCCGAGGTGCAGGACGGCGGCCTTCATCGGGCGCAACAGTCCTGATCAGTCAGCAAATCGACCACGTAGTGGGTAATAATCACCCACCAGGTGAACGATATGCAGGCGCCACCGCTAGGTCGTCGCGGCGTCGATCGCCTGGTTGACGAGCGCGTCGGCGGCCGCGTTCTGCTCGCGGCGGACGTGCCTGACGTCGACCTCGTGGAACGGCTGAGCAGGACGCAGGCCTGCTGGTGCAACGGCTTCAGGCCGGCGTCCTTGACCTTGTACTGGCCGTTGACCTGGCGCACGACGAGCTCGCTGTCGAGGAACACGTCGAGGCGCTCGACGCCGCGGTCGAGCGCGACCTCGAGGCCGGCGATGCAGCGCCTGGTACTCGGCGACGTTGTTGGTCGCCCTTCCGATGTAGTCGGAAACGTCCTCGACGACGTCGCCGGCGGCGGTGAGGAGGCGCGCGCCGATCCCGGCAGGGCCGGGATTGCCTCGCGCGCCCCCGTCCGTGTAGAGGCGGTAGCGCGACGTCGTCGCGGTTCGCGCCGCGCACTCCGCCGGCTGATGCGGCGGCAGGCGCGGCCGCCGGCGCGGCGGCACGAGCCAAGCTCGCCTCGGACCCGGGAGCATCACCCGCCGGGGCAACGGACTGTGCGGCGGCCCGCGCGTCAGCTTGTGCGGCGACCGGCGCGGCTGCCGGCGCCGCGGTCGGCGCGGACTCGCTCCAGACGGCCACAGCGGGATCGCGGAACGTCTCCACGGACGCCGCAGGGCCGAGCGCGTCGCGGAGCCGCTCGGCCCAGCGCAGCACGCCCTCCTGCTCGGTCACGCCGTGGGGCGCGTCGATCAGCGCCAGGCCCTGGGCCTGCGCCGCGCGCGCCTCGTGATACTTGACGTCGCCGGTGATGAGCACGTCGGCCACCTGGGCGACGCCGCGGGCGATGGCCTCGGCGCCCGAGCCGGGCAGGACGGCGACGCGCCGTACCTCCCTGGCGCCGTCGCCGGCGTAGCGCACCGACGGCAGGCGCAGGACGGCGGCGACGTCGGCGGCGAGCGCCGTGAGCGTGGTCGCCGCAGGCAGCGCGCCGAGGCGGCCGAGGCCCAGCGAGGCGATCTCGTTCTCGAGCGGGCACGACGTCGTAGGCCGGCTCCTCGTAGGGATGCGCGGCCACGTAGGCGCCGGTGACGCGGCGGCGCAGCCGCCGCGGAAAGACGACCTCGACGCGCAGCTCGTCGACGGTCTCGTCGCGGCCGGCGACGCCCGCCGCGGGGTCCGTGCCCTCGCGACCGAAGAACGTGCCCTGCCCGCCGACCGACCAGGAGCAGTGCTCGTACTCGCCGATCACGCCGGCGCCGGCGGCGAACAGCGCCTTGCGCACGAGGTCGGCGTCGTCGGCCGGCACGAAGCCGACGAGCTTGAGCGCGTCGGCCGCGGCCGGCGCCAGCGGCACGACGGCCTCCAGATCGAGCAACTCGGCGATCACGTCGGCCATGCCGCCGCGGGCCTTGTCGAGGCTCGTGTGCGCGGCGATGACGGCCACGCCCTCGCGCGCCGCGCGCAGCACGAGCCGCCCGGCCTCGGAGTCGTCCGAGAGGCGCTCGAGCGGGTCGAAGATGAGCGGGTGGTGGCTGACGACGACGCCGGCGCCGAGGCGCCCCGCCTCGTCGAGCACCGCGTCGTCCACCTCGAGGGCGACGAGCACGACCGGCGGCACGTCCGCGGTACCCGCGCTGCCGCACTGCAGCTCGTCGCTGGGCGCGCCCACCTGCAGTCCCACGTGGTCCCACGGCTCCGCGAGCGCGAAGGGCGCGAGGCGGTCGACCACGGCGATGACGTCACGTACCTGCATGGGGCAGATACTACCCCAGTCGCGGCCCGACGCTCCGCGGTCAGCGTCGCCCGCCGCCGCCGCGCCTGCATGTACACTCGCCGCATGACGGAGAGCGGCGGAAAGACGAGGCACGCGGGCCCGGCCCTGACGGCCGGGGGGGCGACCCAGACGGCCGGTGAGCCGACCCTGACCGCCGGCGGACCGGCCCTCGGGGCCGCCGGCCCGGCCCTCCATCCCTGGCTGGTCGTCCTCGCGCTCGCTCCCGGCATCGTGCTCACGCTCGCCGACGCCACGGTCATGACGATCACGATCCAGGCGATCATCCGCCAGGTCGGCGGTTCGGTCGTCTCGGTCTCCTGGGTGATGAACGGCTACAACCTCGTGCTCACGGTGCTCTTCCTGCCCATGGGCCGGCTCGGAGACCGCTACGGACACAGGCTCGTGTTCACGCTTCGGCCTCGCGCTGTTCACCGCGCGCCTCGCTGCCGTGCGCCCTGGCGACCGAGCATCCCTACCCTGGTCGCCTGGCGCGTGGTGCAGGCCGTCGGCGCCGCGGCCGTCGTGCCCACGGCGCTCACCCTGCTCCTGCGAGGCCTTCCCCGAGCGGCGCCAGGGCTTCGCCGCCGGCCTGTTCGGGGCCGTCAGCTCGCTCGCGCTCGCGGTCGGCCCGGTGCTCGGCGGCGTGCTCGTCTGGTACCGGGGCTGGCCGGCCGTGTTCTGGTTCAACCTCCCGGTCGGCATCCTCGGCGTCGTCCTCGCGCTCACGCTCACGAAGGGCCTGCGCACGCGGCGCACCCGCGCGTCTCTCGACTGGGCCGGCGTCGCGCTGGTCAGCGCCGGCCTCTTCTGCGTCACGCTGGCGACCATCCAGGGCAACGACTGGGGCTGGGCGTCGGCCGCCGTGCTCGGCCTCTTCGCCGGCGGCGGCGCGCTCATCCTCGTCTGGGTGTGGTGGGAGCTGCGCACCCCCTCTCCCCTCTTCGACCTCCGCCTCTTCCGCGACCGCACCTTCGCCGCCGTCGGCCGCGGCGGTCATGACCGTCGACACCGCGCTGATGGGCACCATGTTCATGAGCGTCATCTTCATGATCGCGATGATGGACTACAGCGAGCTCAAGGCCGGGCTCGCGATCGCCACCCTCCCGGTCGCCGTCATGGTCCTGACGCCGCCGGCCGGCTGGCTGGCGGACCGCATCGGGCCGCGCCCGCTCGCCGTGACCGGCGCCCTGGTGACCGCCGCCGGTCTGTTCGCGCTCGGGCACCTCGCGCGCACCGAACCGGTGAGCGCCGTGGTCTGGCGGAGCGCGCTCGTCGGCGCCGGCATCGGCATCTCGCTGCCGGCGCTGCTGGCCGCCGGGATGAGCGCCGTCCCCGGCGGCCACAAAGGCGTCGGGTCGGGGATGCTCAACACGGCCCGCCAGCTCGGCTTCGTCCTCGGGGTGGCCATCCTCGTCGCGGTGTTCGCGCACACCATGGGACAGGCAGTGAACCACGCGGCGGACCAGGCGCAGGCGCTCACCCGCGCGCAGGGCGGCATCAGCCAGCCGGTCAAGGACCGCCTCGTCAAGGAGTTCGACAAGGTGCGGACCATCGACGCGACCTCCGGCATGGACCAGATCCGCAAGGTCGCCCACCCCATCGCGGCGGACATCGGGAACAACGTCGGCTTCTTCGAGGGCCTCGCCCTGCTCCAGCTCAAGGGCCGGCTCGAGAACATGCTCTGGGATTCGGTCTCGGCGGCATTCCGCTGGCCGTTCTACACGGCCGCGATCTTCGCGGCTCTGGGCGCCCTGGCGGGCGCGTTTCTGCCGCGGCGCCTCCCGCGCGGGACGCCCTGACGCCGGACGCCGGCGTCACCTTCGGCGCGAGCGTCAGTCCGCCGCGCCCGCCCTCCACGGCCGCACGTATACTGACCGCATGCCTCGCACGACCCCGACACTCGGCCTCTCGCACGACGTCCTCGACCACCTCGAGAACGTCGCCAGCAACCTGCAGCTCATCGCCGACCTGTGGTACGGCGACGCGGCGCTGATGGTGCTGGACAGGGCGGGTGACCTGGCGGTCCTGGCCGACGCCCGCCCCAGCACCGCCGTCGACCCCATCGCCGAGTCGCGAGCCGGCCTCGTGCTGCGCCGGGGCGACGAGCCCGAGGCGTACGCCGCCACCGAGCGCCGGCAGCCGGTCATGGGAGCCCGACGCGCCCTGCCCGGCGGCGGCACGATGACCACGGAGGCGTACCCGATCGGCGCGCCGGCCGTCACGGGAGTCGTCCTGCGCACCTTCGGCGAGCAGATCGAGACCACGACGAGCCGCATGGAGAACGCCTTCATCGAGGCGGCGCGTGAGCTCCTGGAGACGCTGCGCGACGGACCGCTGCTCGATACGCGCACGGGCGAGCCGTTCTGGACGCTGCGCCGCGCCGGAGACGGGGTGCTGCGCGTCAGCCGGCGCGGCATCGTCACCTACGCGTCGCCCAACGCCGTCAGCATCATGCGCAACGCCGGCGTGGAGAGCCGCGTCACCGGCATGCACGCCTCCGAGCTGCCCGGCGGCGGCCGCGGCATCGCCGCGCTGCTCGGGGCGACCGGAGCGCTGGCCGTCGAGCTCGAGGTCGCCGGCCGCACGCTCGGCTACCGCTCCATGGCGCTGGCCACCAGCGTGCTGGTGCTGGTCGAGGACCTCACGGAGGCGCGCCGCCGCGAGCGCGAACTGGACGTCAAAGAGGCGACCATCCGCGAGGTGCACCACCGCGTCAAGAACAACCTCCAGACGATCGCCTCGCTGCTGCGCATGCAGGCGCGGCGCAGCGACGACGAGGAGGTGCGGCGCGCGCTCGGCGAAGCGACCGCGCGCGCCGCCTCGATGGCCGCCGTACACGACCTGCTCGCGCACTCCGACCACGAGTGCGTCGACTTCGTCGCCGTGGCCCGCCGCGTGGTGGAACTGGTGCGCAGCGGCGCCGTCGGCGACGACCCCGGCGTCGAGGTGCACGTCTCGGGCAGCACCGGCGAGATAGACGCCGGCACGGCGACCTCCATGGCGCTCGTGCTCACGGAGCTCGTGCACAACGCGCTCGAGCACGCGTTCGACCCGGGCGCTGCGGGTACCGTGCACGTGGACGTACGCCGCGCCGACGACGTGCTCACGCTGGTCGTGCGCGACGACGGGCGCGGGCTGGCCCCGGGCGTGGACCTGGCGGATTCCCGGGGCCTCGGCTTCTCGATCGTGCGCACGCTCGTCGAGGAGGACCTGCGAGGGACGCTGACGACGAGCCTGGCCGGAGGCACAAGCTTCACCATCAAGGTGCCCCTGCCGCCGGCCGGCGACTGACGACCACGAGAGCGAGGGACACGCGATGCGCGTACTGATCGCCGAGGACGAGGCGCTGATCCGCATGGACCTGCGCGAGATGCTCGAAGAGGAAGGCCACGAGGTGGTCGGCGAGGCGCGCGACGGCGCCGAGGCGATCACGCTGGCCCGCGCCTCCCGCCCCGACATCGTGTTCATGGACGTCAAGATGCCCAACGTGGACGGCATCGAGGCGGCGCGGACCATCAGCGCCGAGGCCATCGCACCGGTCGTCATGCTGACCGCGTTCTCGCAGACCGGCCTGGTGGAGGAGGCCGCCAAAGCCGGCGCCATGGGCTACGTGGTCAAGCCGTTCTCGCGCAACGACCTCCTGCCGGCGATGCAGGTGGCCGCCAGCCGCTACGCGGAGATGGCGGCCCTCGAGCAGCAGGTCGACGACCTCGGCGAGCGGCTCGAGACGCGCAAGGCGCTCGACCGCGCCAAGGGGATCCTCATGGCCGGCGGCCTGAGCGAGCCGGAGGCGTTCAAGCGCCTGCAGAAGCTCGCCATGGACAAGCGCAGGAGCCTGCGCGAGGTCGCGGAGGCGGTCATCACCGCCCAAGAGCTCAAAGGCTAGCGGAGGCGCCGCCAGGCCGGCCCATTGCTCCCGGGGAGCGGCCGCTGCGCCGCCGGAGCCGGGTTCCTTGCCGTGCTGCGAGGGTATGTGCTACCCTGCGGGCGGCACAACGGCGTGCCACACAGATGAGAGCAACGGTGCTCTCCGGTCCTTGGCGACCGGGGGGCTTTTTTGATGCCCCACCGGAAGCGAGCGAAGACCCGGCAGACCCGGGTCGCGAGCACGGAGGCACAACGTGACCACCAGCAGCTACAACCCCACCGCGATGCCCGGCCCCGAGACGCGCTACATTCCGCGCATCCCGGACTTCACGCCGCGTTCGGCCGACGGCATCGTCACCGATGGCTCCAAGGCGGAAGACGACTGAGGCTTCCACGGCTTCGGACGGCGCGGCGCCCATGTCGCCGCGGATCGACCGCCGAGGGGCGGGGCCCAAGGGGCCCCGCCCCTCTTCTTTTCGTCGGGCCACGGCCGCCGACGGCCGCTCCAGGCTGCAGGCGTCCATCATCGAGGGTGAGACACAAGCCGTCGGCGAGAGGAGAGCCGTGTTCGACAACAGGCCGCGTGGCCGAGGACGCCATCACCTTCCTCGTCACCGACATCGAGCGCGTGTGAAAGAGGAGCGGCCGTTCGCGAGCGCGTCGCCGCGCACCTCGGCGTCTGACGATGCTCGCGGCGTCGACTGGCGGCGGCGGCGACGTCCCGGCCGCGCCGTCAGTCCACGGGCGCCTCGCGCATCCGCTTGAACAGGGCGGCGATGTCTTCGCCGCCCTCCCCCGCCTCCGCCGCTCGCCGGCAGTACTCCACGAAAGCGCCGGTCATCAGCGATCCGAGGCCGGCGTCGTCCAGCGTGCGTTGCCGGCGCGCCGAGCCGACCAGGTGCACGTCCACGGTCGCCTGGTCGCCGGCGAAGTCGTTCGCTTCGATGCGGCGGGCTGCGTCGTCGATGTGGTCGAGCAGGAGCGCGGTCATGCCGGGCATGGCCGCGGCGAACTCGCCCACCGGGACGCCGCGCGACCCAGCCAGCGCGGCGGCCTCCAGAAAGCCGGCCAGCGCGGCGAAGTAGAAGCCGAAGGCGGCGACGTAGACCGCGTTCGGCGGTCCCGGATCCTCGCCGTAGTAGCGCTGCGCGCCGGCGAGGTCCGCCAGGGTGGCCGCGTGCCGCTCAAAGGCGCGGCCGTCGCCGGCGTACATGATCACCGTCTCCGGCCTCCCGATGTGCCGCGGGTAGCCGAGGATGCCGCCGGCCAGCATGCTGCCGCCGGCGGCGCGCACCCGTGCCAGCTGGGCGCGTACCTGTACGTCGTCGCCGTTGGTCAACTGCACGAGGGTGCGCCCGGCGAGCGCGGCGAGCACGCCGGGCGCCCCGAGCACCTCGTCCGCGGCCGGGTAGTCGGTGACGCACATCAGGGCCAGCGCGGCGGCCGAGGCAGCCGCGGCCGGCGTGGCGGCTCGCGCCGCGCCGGCCGCGGCCACCGCCGCCGCCCGCTCGGAGTCGCTGCGATTCCACACCGTCACGTCGTGGCCGCGCTCCAGCAGCACGCGCGCGAGCGTGCTGCCCATCGCGCCGAGCCCGAGGACTGCGAGTCGGGTCACGTGGCCGTCCTCACGTCACGGCGCCGAGTACTTCGCCACGCCCGCAGTCGCGGTGTTCCCGGCGAACCAGCCGTAGCTGCCACTGGAGATGAGGTTCGACCCGCCGGCGACGCTCGAGCCGTAGGAGCCGGCAGTGTTGTAGTAACCGCCGGTCACCGTCGACGATGCGCCGCTTGCGGCGTTGTAGCCGCCGCCGAGAACGCTGCCCCACGTTCCGCTCGCTGTGTTCTTGACTCCGCCGACCACCGTGGCATAACCGGCCAACCCGTCCGGAGTCCCCGACGTGTTCGAGTTGCCCCCTACCACTGTGCAGTAGGCACCGATGACGGCATTGCCCATCCCACCGAGCGCCGATCCCGCGTACGAGCTCACGGTGTTCCCGTAGCCGGCAAGCAGCCCAGCGCTGTTGGTGAACGAGTGGTCGGGACCTACCACCAGGTTGTTCGCACCCGTGCGCACGGGTGCGGGATCCGAGTAGGCCTCATCCCAACCGACGATGAGATTGCCGACACCAGTCGTGGCGTCCCAGTCGCGCATGCTTCGCACGTGCACGTTGGCGCCCTGGAAGATGATGTGCGGACCGCTGAGACCGTTCAATGCATTCGTGTTGACTGTCACGTAGGGGGCCATCGCCAGGACAGGCGCGGCGGCGGCAAGCGTGGCGCCCTGGGTCCCCAGCGTCTGCTCCGCCACGTCGAGGTCGCCCGTGAGAGTGGCGATCGACGTCTTGGCGGCTGCCAAGTCGCTTCCCAGTGCGTCGATGGTCGTCGCCTGGCTCGCGATGGTCGATGCCTGGGCGCTCACCGTCTGCTTCGTGGTCGCGAGGCCGGTCTTGAGGGTCGCGATCTTCGTGGCCTGCGTGTTCACCTTCTTCTGGAGGGCCGCTACCGTCCGGGCAAGACTCTTGAGCGTGAGCGTCCCGGCGCTCGCGGTCGCCGCCGGGACGAGCACGACGCATGCGGCGACGAGGCAGCACAACAGCAGCTTCTTCATGTTCGGCTCCCCTCCAGTCGATGCGGACCCGGCCCGCTGGGAGACCGGTCCAGGCGGCGCGCGCGAGCGCGCCTCATTTAGTACGACCAGCATATCGGTCGGCGAAGCGAGCGGGAAGGCGAGCGTCGCCGACCGGCATCAGTCGCCGGCGACAGTGTCGATCGATTCCTCCAGGGCCGCCAGGCCTTCATCCAGTTCCTCGCGCGTGACGGTGAGCGCCGGAAACACGCGGATGCCGTTGCCCTGGGTCTGGCGCACGAACACGCCACGGCGCAGGCACTCGGCGGCCACGGCCACCGCGGCGCCGCTTTTCTGCCACGCGCGCGCGCCCGCGAAGGGCGCTTCGGACGGCGCGAAGACGTCGTACGCGCGAGGGGCGCCGGGGCTTTGAGCCCCGGCGCCCCGGCGAAGAGCGTTACTCGATGTGCTACCGGCTCACTCCGGCGGCACCTCGAGGAAGGCGTAGTTGACGTCGATGCCCTTGCCCTTGTTGATGGCGCGGCCGACCACGTACAGGACCACGCTCAGGACGAAGATGGTGGCCACAACGATGTACGGCGTGCGGCCGGTCAGGCCGTAGGCCGACTTCGTCAGGAACATGATCAGCGCCCACGCGCCGAACACGAAGCCGATGGCGCCGAAGATCGTCACCAACGGGATCCCGCCGAGCGTGTACTTGGCGCCCGGCGACGCATCGTAGAGCGCCTTGGCGCGGTACGGGAGCAGTGCGGCCGCGAGACAGCTGATGGTGAACACGTAGCCGCAGGCGAAGGTGACGCCCAGGGTCATCGTGTACCAGGATGACCAGTAGTTGTAGCCGTAGATGCACACGCGCGCCCAGCAGGAAGTAGATGAGATGGGCGTTGACCGGCGAGCGGAACCGCGGGTTCACTTTGGAGAACCACGCCGGCAGCGTGCGGTCGAGCGACATGCCGACCATGACGCGCGTCATGCCGATGTAGCAGTTGCAGAGGATCTGCAGCGACGCGAGCATGAAGCTGACGGCGACGAGGATCGTGATGAACCAGTTGTTGGATATCACGATGGCGAACATGCCCGGGAAGGGCAGGATGCTGCCGATTCCATCACCCGACGCGCTCTGCCCGTAGTAGTAGGAATGCGACGCGGCGTTGAAGAAGGCGGTGCCGACGGCCCTCTCCTCGGCCCAGGCGATGAGCGCGAGCGCGATGCCCATGGCGACCATCGAGCCGACGATGATGAACATCTGGTTCTTGAAGACGCGGGCGCCCTTGATCTCGCCGCCCTGCTCCACCGAGTAGGTGGCCCACTGCAGGCTCGTCCACACGATCGGCGTGGCGAGAAGGATGGCACTGAACGCGATCTTCGGGTTCAGGTTGATGCCGGGTACGCTGGAGACGTCCTTGAGCAGCCACTGGTAGTAGCCCTGCCGGCCGTCGACCACGCTGGCCCAGTGGTTGATGTCGACCGCGAACTGTGCCGGGTTGGTGCGCAGGAACTGCACGATCAGGATGACCACGAGGATGCCGGTTGCGGCGAACATGAAGTACTGCAGGCGCACGTAGTTCTTGAAGCCGGTGACAAGAAGGATCGCCATCGCGGCGGCGCCGATGATGCTGATGGTGACCACGCCGGCGGCGACTGACACCAGACGGCGGCGTCGATGAGGCTCTGGTTGTTCCAGTTCACGCCGAGGCCCATGAGCAGCGGCGCGACCCCGAGGACGGCGAGCAGCCAGCCGGCCAGGGCGACCCACTGGAGGATCCACACGACGAAGCCGCTCATGACCACCGGGAAGCCGATGGCGCCGCCGAGCACGCGGCTCTGGAACACGTAGTCGCCACCGGAGCGCGGCATGGCGGTGGCCATCCACACGTAGGCGAGCGCGATCGGGAGCTCGAGCAGGATCGCGAGCAGGCAGGCCTTCCACACGGAGACGCCCGGGAACGCCGCCGGCGCCCACACGAACGTCCACGGGAAGATCACGCCCATGGTCAAGAAGTTGTACATGAACGCCGACCAAGGTGACATCACCCTGGACAGCCCCGAGGCCTTCCTGCTGAAGACTTCGGGTTTGGCTGCCGTTGTAGCCATCTCTTCCCCCTGTGTCAGTCTCTGGACCTTGTGACAGATACGTCCTGGCTGCGCGCGCAGCCTCACCCCGACGTCATCTGGTAACCGACGATCTTGCCCGGCTCAAGTGTCAGGATGCACCCCCTCAGGACGCCCTCGCCGTACTCGCTGCCCGGGTTGACGACGGTACTGCGCTTGACCTTGACGAGCCCGCGCGATTCGTGGATGTGCCCGGTGAGCACGAGCAGCGGCTGATGGCGCTCGACGACGTTGCGGACTGCGTGGCTGCCCGGCCGGCGCCGATTGCGGCACGCCGGCGACGATGATGGGAGCCGGCGGGTCCGTGGACCAGTCGAGCTTCGGACAATCGTCTAGCGTGGAGTCGTACGGGGGGACGTGGAAGTTGAAGATCGCGCTCGTGAAGTCGTCGATCCCCTCAAGCGAATGCTCCAGGTACTTCTCCAGCGTCTCCTCGTCCGTCTCACGCGGGGTGTCCCACGGTGTGGGGTTGCTGTAGCCGCAGTTGGCCATCGGGAACGTGTCGTCGAGCATGACGATGCGGCCCTCGCAGTTGATCACGCGATCGCTCTGCTTCTCCTCGAGCGTGTCGATGAGCTCCTGCGGGTCGTCGTTGCCGCCGGTGACGTACATCTTGATGTCGGTGCCGGCGAGACGCTCGTCGGCAAGGGCGATCCAGCGCTCCAGCCGGGCGTGCGCCTCCTTCTTGAACGCAGCGTCGACGAGGCTCTGGTCGGCCTGCATCTCGCGGATCTCGTCCTCGCTCACGATGACGTAATAGAAGCCGAGGGTCTCGATGCGGTCCTTGACCGCCGCAAGCTCGTCGGGACCGTCGAGGTGCGAGAGCTCCTCCTGCAGCGTCACCCGGTAGTGCCCGGCGCCCTCGTCGACGATCGGCACGAGGAACTTGCCCTCGATGTCGCCGCCCATGATCAGGTGGTCGACCTTGTAGAACTTGGCGCGAGTTGACGAACTTGCGGTACGTGCGCTCGGAGCCGTGCACGTCGGTCATGTAGAAGATGCGGATGCGCTTCTCAGCCGCGCTGGCCTTCTTGCCAAACAGTCCCATGCGTCAGCCGCCCCCTCAGTCGATCTCGTTGTACCACTTGACTTTGTCGCCGACCCTGGCGCGGAGCTTCCACCTCGTACCCTTGGGGTAGTCGTCCATCGCGCTCTGGACCTCGGCGACCCGCTGCGCCACGATCGTCTTGTCGTTCTCCTCGAGGTCCAGGTGCGGCAGGTAGTCGCGCACCTTCTCGAGGTTCATGGTGGTGGTGCGCCACAGGCCCCACTCGCCGGCGCACAGCTTGGCCACGTGCGCCGAGTTGATGTGGTCCTCGTCGTTCGCGTCGATCTCGTGCTCGCGGAACAGCATGATCGTGTCGATGATGTCCTTCTCGTTGATCTTGACGATCTGCATCTTCTCGAGGAGCAGTTCGGCGAGCGGGATCGTCGGCGAGTCGACCTCGAGCCGGCCCTTCCAGGGGATGGGGTGGCAGAAGTCGAGCTTGTCCATGAACACGTCGACGTGGATGTGGTTCGTGGGGTTGTTGAAGATCAGCCGGCCGCCCTCGGCGTGAAAGGCGTTGATCTCGAGGTCCTCGTTGTAGCCGATGGACACGAAGAACTTGCGGATCGCGTCGTTCTGCTTGCCGTAACCGGCGAAGTCGATGTCGGTGTAGACGCGGTTCAGCTTCTCCTGGATGAAGCCGAACTGCGGGCAGTGGTGCCAGAAGGCGAGGGCGCCGATGATGCGCAGGTGGACGCCCTGCTCCTCGCCCGCCTGGACCACGCGCAGGGCCTCCGCCTGGAACTGGCGCGCCAGCTCAGGGTCGACCTTGCCCATGCCGACGTCGGGCCCCATCTCCCCGGCCGGCCGTGTCATGTCGTCGCTCATGCGTTGCTCCCGTTTCTCGCTAGACCGTTTCGAGCCACGATGGGAACGCGGGCTTGGCGGCGTTCGCGTGGAAGCGCGCGACCCGGTTCATGCCGTACTCGTAGAAGTCGAAGTCGAGCTTCGACTGCCGCACCTGGATCATCGCCCAGATGCTCCACCACAGGTCGGCGACGAGCTTGTGCAGCATCATCCTTGCGAACCGGTCCTCTCGAAGGGCGCCGCAGTACCGGCTGATGATGAAGCGTTCTTCGTCGTCGGACAAGGGGTGCTCGACACAGAAGTCACCGAGGTCGAAGTACGGGTCGGTCTTGCCGCCGTACTCCCAGTCGATGACCCACATCCTGCCGTCCGGCTCGAGCATGAAGTTCTCCGAGAGCAGGTCGCAGTGGCAGGCCACGTCGGCCGGCTGGTCGCGCTTCATCGCCTGCTCGATCTCGTCGCACAGGCCGAGCATCCAGTCGATGTCCTCGGGGAACGGGGCGTCGACGCCGCGCGCCATGTCCAGGTACTCGCGGATCATGTCGAAGACGTAGATCCGGTTCACGAACTCGGCCTTGTCGTGGTACTGACGCACCGCGTCGACGACCTTCTCCAGCCGGTCACGGTGACCGGCGAGGTCCTCCGGATGCATCGTGACCGCCTCGATGAACGGAACCACCGTGCACATCTCGGGCTCGAGGCTGTAGAGCACCGGAGGCGAGACGCCGGCCTCGGGCCGCCGCGAGGGCGTTCTTGTGCTCGACCTCACGGTCGATGAACAGGTCGCTGCCCTGCCCGGGGATGCGCATGACGTACTTGCCGCCCCACGGCAGGTCCGGGCGGCCGGTCACCGTCAGCACGAAGTTGTGGTTGGTGATGCCGCCGCCCAGCGTCTCGACCTGCACGTCCAGGCCGTCCCAGTCCGGGATGCGCGCGATCGCCGCCTCCGGTGTCAGATGCTCGACCGATGCCACCTCGTCCACCCTTTCGTCGCTTGCGTGCGAACAGTCACGATCAGACCACCTCGCACTGCGGTCCGGCGCGCTGGATCTGCTTCACCATCGCCGGGTCGATGCCGCCGTCCACCAGCACCACGTCGATCTGGTCGAGCGGGCAGATGACCATGGGCCCGACCAGCCCGATCTTGCTGGAGTCGGCCAGCACGACGACCTCGCCGCGCGTGCGCCGGATCATGGCCAGCTCGATGGTCGCGAGGGCCATGCTCGGCGTGGTCAGACCGGCGCGCAGGTCGAGGCAGTCGGCGCCGAGGAACGCCTTGTCGGCGTAGACCTGGTTGATCATGTCCAGCGGCCAGGCGCCCTCCACGGCGTCGAGTTGCGGCCGGTAGAGTCCGCCGAGGAACAGCACCTCGAGCCTCATGCCGCGTGCTTCCGCCGCCACCGCGAGGTTGTGCGTGACCACGCGTGCCTCGAGCTGGGGGTCGAGGTGCCGCAGGATGTTGACGACCGTCGTGCCCGAGCCGAAGAAAACGGTGTCCTGCGGCTCGATCATCTCGGCGGCGGCCGCGGCGATCGCGTCCTTCTCCGCGGCAAAGGCGACGACGGCGTCTTCCCAGCGCGGCTCGGCCGTCACCCGGCGCTTGATGACGGCGCCGCCGTAGGTGCGGTCGAGTACGCCCTCCTGCTCCAGAAGCAGCAGGTCGCGGCGGATCGTGATCTCGGAGACGCCGAGGTCCTCGCTCAAGACGGGCACGCGGACGGCGCGCCGATCCTCGAGCGCGGAGACGATGCGCGCGCGCCGCTCGGCGGGCAGCATTTCTCGCGGCGCCGGTGTCGCCATCTGGTCCTCTTTTGGAGCTTTACGTCTGCGAGCCATCAATCATCAACAATCACGACCGTTCAAAGATGATCGCATCTTAAGGCCAACCGATCGTGTGTCAAGAGCCCGGAGCAATCGTTCGCTGACCGATCGTGAATGTACTTCACACATGGATGAATGGTCTTGAACGCTGCCGGATCCTCAAACGGCCGCGCGGCAGCGCAGAGCGCCGCGCCCGGGCATAACCACGCCCAGGCCAACTGAGGAGGCAGTCATGCCCGACTACGACGTCGCCGTCATCGGCAGCGGCACGGCGGCCCAGAACGTCGTGCCCCGGTGCGCGCAGGAGGGCCTGCGGGTGGCGGTCGTGGACCGCCTCCCCTACGGCGGCACCTGCGCCCGGCGTGGCTGCGACCCCAAGAAGGTACTGCTCGGAGCGGCGGAGGCCGTGAGCCGTGCGCGCATGCTGGACGGTAAAGGCCTCGCGGGCGCGCCCGCGATCGACTGGCCTGCCCTGATCGCGCGCAAACGCACGTTCACGGAGCCGGTGCCCGAGCGCATCGAGAGCTGGTTCCGCGGCGCCGGCGCCGAGACGATGCACGGCACGGCACGCCTGCTCGGCGCCCACGAGCTCGAGGTCGACGGGCGGGCGTTCGGCGCCGCGGACGTGGTCGTCGCCAGCGGCGCCCGGCCCGCCGGACTGGACATCCCCGGCGAGGACCTGGTGACGACGAGCGACCGGTTCCTGGAGCTGGACGCCCTGCCGCCGCGCGTCGCCTTCATCGGCGGCGGCTACATCTCCTTCGAGTTCGCCTGGCTCTCACGCATGGCCGGCGCGGCGGTCACGATCCTGCATCGCTCCGCCCGGGTCCTGAAGGGCTTCGACGAGACCCTCACCGGCCAACTGGTCGAGCGCTACCGCGAGCCTCGGCATCGACGTCCTCACCGATGCGCCCGTGCGCGAGGTCGTCCGGCGCGGCGGCGAGCTCGTCGTCGTCCACGACACCGGCGAGCTCACGGTCGACCTCGTCGTGCACGGCGCCGGCCGCGTCGCCGACGTCGCCGGCCTCGGCCTCGAGGAGGCCGGCATCGAGACCGGCCGCCGCGGCGTGCGCGTCGACGCGCGCCTCCGCAGCACGAGCGACGCTCGTGTGTGGGCCGCCGGCGACGCCGCCGACAAAGGCCTCCCGCTCACGCCGGTCGCCTCCAAAGAGGGCAAGGTGGTCGCCGCCGGCATCCTCGGCGAGGACGCCGAGTACGACGGCCGCGCCGTGCCCAGCGTCTGCTTCAGCGACCCGCCGCTCGCCGCCGTTGGCATGAGCGCCGCAGAGGCGGAGCAGCTGGGAGACGCCGTCAAGATCGAACGCGCCGACGCCAGCGAGTGGTTCACCCAGCGCCGGCTCGGCCAGACGCACGCAGGCATGGCGGTGGTCACCGATGCCGCGAGCGGCCGCCTCCTCGGCGGCCACCTGCTGGGCGTGAACGCCGACGAAGTGGTCAACGTGCTCGCCCTCGCGATCCGCCACGGCCTCACCACCGGCGACCTGAACGCGATGACCTGGAGCTACCCCACGGCCACGTCGGACCTGCCCTACGCGCTCGGCTGACAACGTCGGGTCGCGCCTGCTTGATCGGGCAGGGGACCTGTCGCGCCTTCAGAGAGCCGGGGTGTCCATGAACCGGCGGACGACGTCTCGGCGCGACCGCCCGCACCGGGTACACGATGATGAAGAAGCCGGCGTTCTCGACGCGGTAGGCCACGCCGTGATGGCTCAGGTAGTCCGTGAGCGCGGCGCAGGTCAGCGACCCGTCAATGGACCAGGGGTGCGCACCGACGGCCGCGTTGAGCGCGGGTTCGGCGGCGGGTCGGACGAAGACCCACGCCTGCCGCGGGCTGTTCTCGGCGGCCGCGAGATACGGCGGATAGCGGTTGACGCCCGGATCCGCGGCCACGACCGCTCCATGCGTCTTGAACGTCAGCGGATAGGCCACCCAGTAGCCCGCGTAGGCGCCACTCACGTGGGCACGCTCGAGTGCCGCGGCCAGCGGCCCGACCCACTCGTTGGGGTCGGCGGCCCAGCTCTTCCACGTCGCCCGTGACCCCTGACTCCCGATGACCGGCACGTAGGGGACAAGCTGAACGGCCGCCGCCACCGTCAGCGCAATCGCGGCGGCCACGCCGAGCGCGGGAGCCGCTCGCAGCAGTCTCGGCGAGCGACGAAGAAGCTCGCGCAACCCCGAGGCCGCAAGCAACGCCACCACGGGGGCGAGAAAGAGCGCGTAGCGGCCGTCGTTCCAGAATGCCGAGTAGGGCGCGTAGGTGTATGCGAAGGGAAAGACGGCGACGAAGAAGACCAGCGGCAGCGCGCGGCGGCTGATGGCCAGGCGCACGGTCCAGAAGAGGAGCGCGAAGCCAAGCAGCAGATAGGCGGTCAGTCCGACCACACTGCCGCCGAGCCAGGCGCCGGTGCCGCGCAACTGCAGACCGAGGACGAGCGGGAGCACGTGCCGGAAGAAGACGCCGAGACGCCCGACCCAGGCGCCGAAGTACGGATGTGACTCAGCCGCCAGGGACGGGAACCCGTGACCGACGTTGGCGGCCAGCCAGGGGAGGGCGCCGAGCGCCGCCGCGGCCACAAAGAGCAGCACGCCGGTCCATCTCGGCCAGGTACGGGTCCGGATCGCCCGCCAGCCGACCCAGAGCAGTGCGGGGACGGCGTAGTAGACGATCTCCGGCGTGCACCACCATCCGAGGCCGAGGAAGAAGCCGAACCCGGCCCAGTCGCCCAGCTGCGAACGCGGTGCGTCGGCGAGGCGCAGCGCGAAGAGCAGGACCGCGAGCCCGCTGACCAGCGCCAGGAAGCGGAAGCCGTACTCGACCGTGGAGAGGTAGAGATAGACCTCCGGCCACAGCCAGAAGAGCAGCGCCGCCAGCACCCCGACCTGCTGGTCGAACAGCCGCCGGCCGATGCGCCAGACGAGCAGGGCGGCGACGGCGTCGAGCAGGATCGGGGCGAGGCCGAGCGCGAGGCGAGTCTGGCCAAACAGGGCGAACAGGGCGGCGACGACGTAGGGCTCACCGCCGCCGTAGCTCTGCCCCCAGTAGAAGGCGAAGAAGTGCCCGTGCAGGATCTCTCGGGCCATGAGCCCTACGACGGCCTGGTCGGCGTTCACGGGCGCGCGCCCGAGGATCCAGAGGCGCAAGAAGAGCCCCAGCGCGAAGAGGAGAGCGGCAGCGACACCCGTCGCGCGCCCAAGGCGTACCGGCCTCGAGACTGCGGGCGACCCCGGCTCCCCGTGATCTGGGGCGGCGCTGACGTCTCCGCTCAGAGGAGACGTCAGCGCCGCCCCCTGAGAAGGCGCATCTCCGCTGGGTCCACTGCCTGCATCCACGATGGAGAAGACTACACAGAGTACGCAAGGCCTGCGTCGTTTCTCCGTCACGGAGTCCGCGTCAGTCCCTTGCCGGGGCCACTGCCTGCCCGGCCAGACCGTCTCGTCCGGTCGTTGCCGAGCCCGCCCTGCCGTTGCCGGCGGGTAGCATGGTGGCGAGCCTCGACCTTGTTCCGGGGAGGAGCGGATGGAGTCGGTCGCTTGCGTACTTTGCTGTTCCGCCGAACGGGAGGTCGTGTGCACCGCACGCGACCGGCTGGACGAGTCGGGCGCGCCGGCTGCGGACTTCAGGCTGGTCCGCTGTCGGTCCTGCGGCCTTGTCTACCTCGACCCTCGCCCGACGCCGGGTGAGATGCCGGCCTACTACCCCGGCGTTTACCACACGCCGGCGGATGTGCGCCGTCTCGTGCCGAGACTCGAGGAGCTCTACCGCCTGCGCCAGCATGCGGAGGTCGTCGGCTGGCTGGCCGCGCGCCGCCGCGCCCGTGGGAGACTGCTCGACGTAGGCTGCGGCGCCGGCGAACTGCTCGTCGCACTCCGTGACGACGGCTGGGAGGTCCAGGGTCTGGAGCCTTCTGCCGCGGGCGTCGCCCGATGCCGGAGTCGTCACCATCTCGACATCATCGAGGGCACGCTGGAGGAGGCCGACCTGCCGGCGGGAGCCTACGACGTGGTCGTCCTCTCTGCGGTGCTCGAGCACCTGCACGATCCGCTGCGTGGGCTCGAGCGAGCCCGGGGGCTGCTCGCCGACGGGGGCCTGGTCGCCGTCCTCTTCCTCCCTATGGTCGACTCCCTGCAGGCTCGGCTCTTCGGCCGCCGGTGGCTGGCACTCGACGTGCCGCGCCATCTCTACCACTTCACGCCGGCCACTTTCGAACTGGCGGCCCGGCGGGCGGGGCTGCACATCGAGTCCGTGGTCACCTATTCGCGCCGGCACAACGCGGGCATGTGGACATCCTCATTCTTGCCCGGACTCCAGAAGCAACGCCTGAATATCCTGTCACAGAGGTCCCGGTCGCGGGGGTACGCCGGGGCGGCGGCGTACGTCGCACTGACGGCCGCCGCGCGACCGCTCGCCCGAGCCGAGGCCTCGCTGGGCCGCTCGCCGATCCGGTCGTTCTTCCTCACCCCCCAGCCTGCCGACCTCCGGCCGGAGATCAAGCGATCGGCGGATGAGCCACGTACTCCTTGATCAGCCTTCCGTCGAACACCGGCACGACCCCCACCCGGTCGCACTCGAACGAGTACGGGATCACGTCGTCCAGGCCCAGCTTCTTCAAGCGGTGGCGCTGGGCGGCCTTCTCCATGTAGCCCAGCACGTCGCCTTCGGCCAGGCTCCAAAGGTCCATCGAGGCATGAGCCGAATCGCACTCGGTCCGGAAGAGGCCCGTTTCCAGCAGTCTCTGCGTCAGTGCGCCGGCAAAAAGCGTGTCCTCGAGGCAGAACTTGTTCTTCCAGCCCGAGCACAGGATGACCACGTCCTTCTGCTGCGCCGCGAGCCACTCCGTGACTGCCGAGATGTTGATGAACGCCCCGATGGCGATGCCGCTCGCGCTCCCCGCGATGTGGAGTGCCCGGGTACCGTTGGTCGTGCAGTAGACGAGCGTCTTCCCGCCGATCGCCTGTCTGGTGAAGCTGAAGGCCGAGTTCCCGAAGTCGGCCCAATCGAGCTGGACGCCGTCCTTTTCGGACGCGACCAGGAATCCCTGCGTCTTGAGCCGTCTCGCCTCTTCATGGGTGGCGACGGGGACGATCGCCTCGACGCCATTGCCGACCGCGGTGCAGATGGTGGTCGTGGCGCGCAGGATGTCCACCAGCACGACGACGAAGTCGCCCGTCGTCACGACATCCCGGAACAACCCCGGTGAGAAGCAGACTTCGACGGACCTTTTCTCCTGCACGTAAGCCATCCTTTTTGCGCCGGGACCGCAGCCGAAGGTCACCCTAGCCGAAGGCGGGGCGTCGGTCCACGACCCCGGCCGCGGACGGTTGTCGAAGAACCACCACCAACATGGCAGCCCTCAGGCCACGCCGATGGTCCGGTTGGCAGCGTAGGTGCCGGACCCGGCGGCCGGCTCCATGCCGAGCCCGTTGTGGTCGCCGGCGACGCAAAGCCGCCGGCGGACCAGCCCGAGCGGCGGTCCGCCGGCGACCTTGCCGCCATCGAGGCGACTCAGGAGACGCCATACTCCTTGGTAGCATCGACCCAGACCTGGACGAGGTCGGGGTCACTGCCTTCAAGCTCGTTGACGTACGCGGCCATCACGTAGCCGCCGCCCTTCCCCAGGGTCTCGCAGAGTTCGTGGGTCTTCTCGCGTATGGCCGACGCAGGGCCAGTCTTGAGGAGAGCGTTCGGCATGCCGCCCGAGATGCACATGGCGGTGCCCGCAGTGTCCTTGATGCGCTGCATGTCGCTGTTCTGGAAGAGGCCGATGGTCTTCGCCTTCGGAAGTCGGGCCAGATACTCGGCCCGCTCCGTCCAGATGCCTTCGTAGTAGACGACCGGCGTGATGCCCGCCTCCACGAGTTGCAGCAGCATGTCCTCCAGCTGCGGCCAGTAGAACTTCTCGAACTGGGCGATGGACATGAACCCGTCGGATCCGCGGTGGAGCGGGATGAACGCGTACGGGATGCCAAGCAGCGCGCAGAGCGCCTTCGCGTGTTCGACCTGGAAACGGAGCACCTTCTGCTCGGCCGCCAGAAGCTGGTCCGGGCGCTTGCGCAAGTCCATGAAGATGCCGCGCATCCCGCGCAGCGTGTCCGACATGAAGTCGAACGGCGCCTCGATGAGCGCGGCAAGCCAAGCCACCGGAGGGACGCCGATCGCGGTCTGCGCCTTGATCAGTTCTGCCTGCTCCCCGAGCCACGTGGCCTGGGCGGCGGCCGCCTTCGTCATCGCCTCGAAGGCGTGCTGGACGGGCGGAGCCGTGAGCACCGCGGAGTTGAGCAGGTTGTAGTAGCCGAACAGAGACATGCCGAGGGGCGGCAGCATCGCAAGCCCCTCGAGCTCGCTGAACGCTCGCGGTAAGTACGTACGGATCGCCCAGTCAGTCGGATCTTCGAGGAACGCCGGGTAGTCCTCAGCCTTCATGAACTCGTGCTCGTCGAACTGGAAAGAGCTGCCTTCCGGCAGCTGCCAGCCCGGCCACTTCGTCATGCGGTCGCCGACCGCCTCACTGGGCCGTGGATCGTGCCAGGGTCCGAGGGAGTCGTCGGGACCAAAACGTTTGAGCGCCTCGACGATGAGCCGGCGTTGAAGAGCCGTGTCGCGGTAGAGGTCAGCGTGGCTGACGCCGCCCATCTCAGCCGCAAGGTAGCTGATGCCGAGCGTGATCGGGATTCGATCCGGCACCCGCATGGCGTAGGCGTCCAGCATCCGCTGCGATCGTTCGGCGAGCAGTTCTTCCGGCGTCTTGGAGAGGTCAGGGTTCACCCAGGAAGTGCTTTCGCTCATGTCACTCGCCTTTCGCTCTGGTCCAGCCCTTGGCCAGGTTGACGGCGGCCATTGCATCCGCACCGTAGGCGTCGGCACCGGCGAACTCGCGCACCCCGTCGTCCACGCTGCCCCCGCCGATCATGATCTTCACGGTGTCGCGCAAGCCGGCGGCGTCAATGGCAGCCACAGTGTCGCGCATCGAGTCGTAGGAGAGGGTGAGCAGCCCGGAGAGCGCGACCACGTCGGGCTGTTCGGTTCGCACCATCTCGACGACCGTCCCTACCGGCACGTCTATGCCCAGGTCGTGGACGTCGAAGCCATTGACTTCAAGCATGAACCGAACGATCTCCTTACCGATGTCGTGGATGTCGCCCTGAACCGTGGCCAAGAGGACCGTCCCCTGCTTGGGCGCGCCTTCCTCCGCGTTGAGGTGCGGCTTGACGAGCTCGGAGATCTGCTTGAGCGTCTCGCCGGCGAGGATGAGCTCGGGGATGAAATACTCCCCCTTCTCGAACCGCTCCCCGACGATCGCCATACCCTCCTTGCAGTCGTCGAGTATGTCGAGCGCGCTGGTGCCAGATTCGATCAGCTGGCCAGCCAGGCGCAGGGCCTCTTCGTCCTCCATCTCGGCGATTGCGTCGATCAATGCTTGGGTCATGCCTGCCCCTTTCCATAGGCTTTCTACTCCGGCCGGCTCCCTCTCATGGCGTGTGCCGCTGAAGAATCTGTTCACCGATGCCCATCTCGCTCAACTAAGGTACAACAGCCGGCAGCACGACAGGCGACGGATGCCGCTTGTCGTGGCAGCAGGTTCCCCTGCCCACCTTGACCCCGTCACTACCAGATCCGCGGGCGCGTCGCGCGCAGCGACCAGCACGCCTTCGCCCACCGACGCCTGGACGCTCGGGCAAGCTCTTCATGGGCGACGCCGTGAACACGGCGCGCCGCGGCCAGGACGCGCGAGGCGCCCACGCCTCCCTGGAGGCGTTGCTCACCGAGCTCATCGAGAAGGGCGTCGGCGTCACACTGTGCGGCACCTGTTGTCAGACCCGTGGGCTCCAGGAGACCGATCTCATCGAGGGGGCCGTCAGCGGCACTATCCACGACTTCGCGAGGAGCGTGCGCCAGAGCGACAAGGTCATCAGCTTCTGAGGCGAAGCTCGCCGAGATGCGTGGCCTCGCCGCGTCGACCACTGGACTGGAGGAGGGCTTCGACGTGACGCTCGAGCGACGGTAGGGGACTGATCGGGGCGCCTGCCTCCATCAAGGATCACATGCGAGGTGACCGTTATCGCACTCACCGACGAGATCCTCGATTGCACCGACGAGATCGTCCTGCCCGGAGCCGACGTCGGCACGCTCGACCAGGCCTGCATGCCGACGCCCGAGCAGCCATGCGGCAAGCACGAGCGGCGCGCAGAGCCGTCACAATCAGTGGCGGCATACGCGAATTTCCGTGCGTGGGTCAGTGTATGGCTATGACCAGGAACGGGATGCCGGCCAGAAAGAGCGCGGCTCCAATGATGAGCGTGACCCGGCGACTGAATATGTTCTTCTGTCGGATAAGCCCGACGGCAATGGCGATGACCCCGGTCACCGACAGGATCAAGCCTATGACCAGCATGCGACGGCCCTCGGTAGCTTGTTCACCTGGTTCCTTTCTCCGCAGTCCGATGGATTTGAGATGCCTCGCGCGACACAGTCGTGAAAACGAGGGCGGCGCTGCGCGCCACGACGACTCATGACCTGGTCCCGGTCACGAGCTTCTCGCGATCGAACATCGCCGACACGATCCGCCAGCCAAGGACGTCCACGAGCAGCAGCGCCGCACCGAGACCGAGGCCGAGCGCAACGCTCTGCTGGATCACGCCGAACGACAGCAAGGCCGTGACCGCCAGCGGCGGCAGGCTGGCAAGTGTGCCCAGCTGTTGGGCGACGCGCACGTCGCTCGAGCGCGCCGAGATCGCGGTCCCCACCCAGATCGACCAGCCGGCCAGCAGCGGCGTGAAGAGCAGCTGGACGAGCAGGTGGGGAGCCTCAAAGACCGCGTCCGCGACGGCGGGGTGAGCGAAGAGGCCGACGACGGCCAGGAAGATGCCGAAGACGGCGTAGGAGATCGCCAGCGTCGGGAGCAGCGCCGCGAGCGCCTTGCCGAGCAGGAACTCCCCGGCGCGGATCGGCGTGGTGAGCACCGGCTCGAGGGTCCCCTGTGAGCGTTCGCCGACCACCGAGTAGGCGGCGAGCGTGGCCGGCACGACCGCCGGTATGAGCAGCATGTAGAGCAGCGAGAGGCCGATGCGCCTGTCGAGAGCGGTGCTCGAGGGCACAGCGGGCAAGGCGAGGATGTCGACGACCGGGATGATGATGAAGAGCGCCGGCATGAGCGCCATGGTGAGCATGATGAAGCGGTTGCGCCGGTAGTCGCGCAGTTCCTTCACGAAGATGGCACGGACGCGCGTCCAGCTCACGGCCGCGCCGCCTTCGCCTCGACGTCTTCGTCGATGAGCTCCAGATAGACGTCCTCGAGCGAGTGGCGCGACTCGGTGATCGAAAGCACATCGGCGCCGGCCGCCACGAGCGACCGCGTGATCTCGGGGGCAGCGACAACTGGGTCTGACACGGCGAGCACGTAGCCACCCTGACCATCCTCGTGCCAGCTCTCCACCCCGCGCACGCCGCCGAACGCTCCCTCGGGCTTCGCGAGGGGGACGAGAGTCCTGACGCTGAGCGTCTTATGGAAGAGCTGCTCGCGCAGCTCGTCGGGACGTCCGATCGTGCGCAGCGTCGTGTCCAGGATCGCGACGCGGTCGCAGAGGCGCTCGGCCTCCTCGAGCCGATGCGTGGTCAAGAAGATCGTCACCCCGCTCTTGCGCAGTCCGTCGATCAGCTCGTGGACCTCACGCGAGGCGACGGGATCGAGTCCCGAAGTCGGTTCGTCCAGAAACAGCACCTGCGGGTCGCTGAGCAGCGCCCGGGCCAGGCCGACCCGCTGGCGCAGACCCTTGGACAGGGCCTCGCAGGGGTCGTCGGCTCGATCGACGAGGTTGACCGCGCGCAGTGCACGACCGATCCGTTCGCGAGCGTCCGGCAGCTCGTAGAGGCCGGCGAAGCAACTCAGGTTCTCAAAGACGGTGAGCCGCAGGTAGAGGCCCGGCGACTCCGGCATGATCGCGATGCGGCGACGGATCTCGACCCCGTTTGCCTTGCTCAGCGCAAGCCCGGCGACGGTCGCCGAGCCCGTGGTCGGAGTGAGCAGCGTCCCCAGCGTGCGCACGGTCGTCGTCTTGCCGGCGCCGTTGGGACCGAGGAAGCCGAAGACCTCACCGTAGTCGACGGTGAAGCTCACATCGGAGAAGGCGGTGCGGTCTCCGAAGCGCTTGGTCAGGCGCTCCACGACGAGAGCGTGGGCATCGGGTCGGTTCACTGTGCCGTCCTTGAGGCGCCTCGCCTCGGCGCCTCCCGTGAGTTACAATCTGATATCAGTTTATTACGCTCGCGTCGCGACGACAAACGGGGGCGCAAGACCATGCCAGAGAGAAAGAGTCTCCTCATCCGTGTCGATCCGGCCGTTCACGATGCCTTGGCTCGCTGGGCGTCCGATGAGCTGCGCAGCACCAACGCGCACATCGAGCTCCTCTTGCGCAGCGCCCTCTTCCGGGCGGGCCGGCTGCCGCAGAACGTCGGCGAGTTGCCGCGAAGAGGGCGACCACCGAAGACCGAACCCGTCAGGTAGACAAGAGCGCACCCTTGCAGCCGAAACCAGGTTACGAAGGGAGCGGCGTTTGCTGACGGATCAGTTCTCGGACGCGTCCACCTCCAAGCTGGCCTGCAGCTCACGGATGACGGTGCCGAGGAGACCCGATGCGAGAAGCCCTGGCCCGAGGGGACCGGATCGGTTCTCGCCGACGGGTGGCAGTTGCCGCAGGGCGGATCGGACCGCAGCAGACATCCGGTCAATCTGCCAGCGGATCTCCCGACTGACGGCCTCAGGCTGATCAGGCGCGGCCAGCCCAGCCGCCTTGGCCGCATACGCCGCGGCGCCCAGGGCGTGCGCGCCCATATGGGGGACGGCTGCGGCCTGCCCGGCCGCCCGCGCAGCAGCCACCGCTTGGGGAGCCGTCACCTCGTGCGCAGCGGCATCGCCGACGAAACGGCGCCGGATCTCCTCTGCGACGTCAAGCTCGCCACGGGCAAAGGCGCGTGCCCGGGCAATCGCAGCACGCGGGCGGCCGTCGTCTGGAGCTTCCGCCTCGAACAGTCCAAGTACCCGCTCAGCGCAGTCGGCTGCCCAAGCCGCGACGATCCGTCGATCGGTTTCGCTCAGCGTCTGCGGAGACCTCACAAGCCGAGTCTCCCACGCATTTTGTCCCTCGCCCGGGCTCCGTCGAGCGCCCCGCTGAGCAGCCGATGCAAGCAGCATGGATCAGCTTTCATACGATTCATTCTGCCCGCCCCGTCTCAGCTCAGCGGCACCGCGAAGTCGATCTCGGGCCGGCTGTCGGGGGTTATCGGTGGCTCGGCGAGGTAGGTGAGCC
Organism: uncultured Thermoleophilia bacterium; assembly: GCA_963798285.1. GTDB lineage: Bacteria > Actinomycetota > Thermoleophilia > UBA2241 > UBA2241 > CAIXSE01. Next base: position 757,344 of record CAWCSR010000003.1, read on the forward strand.
GCACACCCAACTCACTCGCCGTCCGTCCCTCGGCCGCGCTCCAGCCGCGCAGGCTCGCCGAGACGAGCTGCCACTGCGCGCCGCTGAGCTGCGTCTGGCCGAGGTGGACGAAGGCCTCCTCGTGGGCCGGCTCGACTGCGCAGGCTGAGCTCGGGATAGAGCGCGGCGAGCTCCGCGGCTTGCTCGGCCGGCACGGGGCGGCAACACTCCACGGGACCGTCGCTGTCGGGGCTCACCTCGCCGTGGTAGATGAGGACGAGGAAGGGTGCGCCCGCGACGAGGGGCTGCGGTCGCTCCTTGAAGATGGCGAGGAACTCCTTGCCGAAGGCGAAGGTCTCCGTCTCGTCTGCGACGTGGCGCAGCTGGCAGAGCAGGCTGCGCTCGGGCACCGTGCGCGTGGCGACCTCGAACATGACGCGCTCCCTTCCGGAGAGGAGATCGACGATGTAGCCGGCGAGGTCGCGACGGTCGTCGTGCTCGGTCTCGACACCCTCCCAGTAGGTTGCGATCCGCTGTGCCGCAGCTGCTGGCTCGAGGGTGAGGATCGCCTTGATCTCGGCCAGGGGCAGGGCGATGCGGCGCAGCAGGGCGATGAGATGCGCCCGCTCGAGCTGGGCGAGCTCGTAGGAGCGATAGCCGGTGTCGGGGTCGACGGCGGCCGGCTCCAGCAGACCGAGTTCCTGGTAGAGGCGCAGGGCCTTGGGCGAAAGTCGCGAGCGGGCGCTGAACTCACCGATGCTGAGCCGCTCCACGAACCACTCCCTGTCTCGATTCCTGCTTGCCTGGCCACTGTGGACCCTGCCCCAAGGGCAAGGTCAAGCACCCGACCTCTTGCGCGCAGCTACCTTCAGACGCAACCGCCAAGACCAGCGCCGCAGTTGCATCGAAGCAGCGCTGGAGCGGCCGAGCGATCGGGTAGGCGACCGGGTAGGCGGAAGATGGTTGTTTGCAGGGAGAAACGTTGTCAATCTGACAACGTGGTGGACCTAAGTGGACAGCTTTCGAACCTTCGTGAGGTCATTCTCCGCCTCAGCAAGGAACTCGACCGGAGGCGGTACAGCTCTACAGAGCGTCCGTGAACGTCCGTAGACGCTAGCCTCGAGTGCCAAGGGTCCCACTATTTCGCAGGCGCGGCGAGGAACATCCTGGCGCTTCCCCAACTCAGCGCACTTCGTCAGCCCCAAGGTCGATGGCCGCGCCCTGAATACGCGGTTGGCCATCGATGTCCAGGGTGCCGGCGTCCACAGCGACGCCCCGATCGACCGCAGGGGAGGTGGGAGCGATGTGCATGTCGAGATAGGTGCTCACGAGCTGAGGATCGGCAAAGAAGGCCGCGGAGTCAGGCCACGCCCCCGGGCTGGTGGTGCTGCCACCGAAGTAGAGGTTGTTGCTGATGGTCATGTTGGTGTTGTTCTTGCCCCACTGGACTATGTAGCCGACGGACGAATCAGTACGGACAAGGATGTTGTTCTTGATCATGATCCCGTTGCAGTTGTTCTGAACGACAATCTCGCCGCCCGCCCCCTGATAGGTGGTGTTGTTCACGAGCACACAGTTGACCGCGTTGCCTTTGTTCGCGGCGTATCCCCCCATTTCCAGGTTCCCCTGGTAGGAACGCGAGGCGAAGTTGTTTCGCACCGTGATGCCTTCGGTACTCTTGCCGCGATGTTCGCTGGCGAGCTCGACGGCGATGTCGCAGTTGTCGACCTTGTTCCGTTCGATGACGATGTTCTTGCCGCCATCCACGTAGAGGCCGTCGGCGCTCCGGTCCGTTCCATAGGCCGGATTGCCGTACGACGTGATGCTGTAGACGACGTTGTCCGTGCAGACGCCGTTGCGGGCCTGATCCAGTGCCGGGGTCGGGCATTCGCCCTCGAAGCCGATGAAGTCGATCCCGATGTTGTCGTTGTCGTGGACCTTGTTGTGGGAGACGACGAAGTCCTCGACATTACCGTTGAACACCATGCTTTCGCTCCACCCCGTCTTGCACCTGGTGACCTCATTGCCGTCGACAGTGACGTTGCTGAGAGGCGTCGTCCCGTTGGTGCCGTACACAGCGATGCCGTGACAACCGGATGCTTTGGTGGAATTGACAATATTGGACACCGCATTGTTCCGGATTTCGATGAAGCTGCCAGCACCTCTCACCCAGATGCCCGCCTGAAAGATCTTGCTGGAGCTCTTGACGGCGTTCCGAATCGTGAAACCGACGACCTTCACAAAGGATTTGTCTTCAATATAGACAAGCCCGCAGGTTCCGGTCAGCGTGTCAAACAATCCAGTGCCATCGATGATCGCCCCCGGCTCCCCCCGAAGGGCGATGTACTTGCCGGCGGCCCCGGACTTGGGGAAAGTGACCCGCTCGTTGTAGATTCCCGCCCGGACGTCCACGGTATCGCCCGGCTCGGCGGCGTTCAGCCCCGCCTGGATCGTCGTATACGTCCCGCCGGACTTGGCCACAACGATGGTCTTCCCCGGATCAGCCGTATTCGGTTGATCGGTCACGCCGGTCCCTGATGTAGCGCACGAAGCTCCAAACAGGATGAGGCCAAAGGCCAGACCCATGGGGAGGAGAAGTCGAGAGACATGCACGGTACACCCCCGCGAGAAGTCTGGTCATCCCCCGGAAGAACCTGGGGGCTTCGCCGAACCTTGCCAGACCCAATCGTCGGTCCATTGCCCATGATAGTCCGATGACAGTCTCCGGTGAAGGAGACAACGGCAGGCAGTCGGCCAGCGAGAACCTCGGGCGGGTCGGCGGTGGCGCGCTGATCTGAACCACCCCCATGCAGTCCGCAAGCAGCCGGATACGGATCTACGGGAAGCGACCGGGTAGGCGACCGGACATCAAAAGACGGTCATACGCAGGGAGAACGTTGTAATAGTGACAACATTGGTGGGCCCAGCAGGACTCGAACCTGCGACCGATCGATTATGAGTCGACTGCTCTAACCAACTGAGCTATAGGCCCGCGCGGCAATGATACGCTTCGCGGCACGGCGCGTCAGGGCGATCTCGGGAGGTGGGCGGCATGACTGAGCAGGGGCCCACGCGACGCGACCCGCTCGATCTCGACAGGCTGCGGACCTCGCAGATCATCCGCATCACGGCGACCGTCACTCTCACGGTGCTCGCGATCATCGGCCTCTTCCAGTTCCTGGTGCAGATCCGCACGATCCTGCTGTGGGTGCTGATCGGCGTGATCCTCGCGGTCGCCCTCCAGCCCGCCGTCGGCTGGCTGGTGCGTCACCGCTGGAACCGCATCCTCGCGGCCCTGCTGGTCTCGTTCGGGGCGGTCGCGGTGCTCGTCGCCGTCATGGTCGCCGTCGCGTGGCCGGTCGTCCAGCAGTCCGACAACTTCATCCGCGCGCTGCCCCACATCGTGGACAACGTCTTCCGCACCGGCGGCGCGCTGCACTACTTCGAGGTCAAGTTCCACGTCCTCGAGCGGCTTTCGTCGATCACACCCGGGCAGGTCACCCGGCTGCTGGCCGGCAATCAGAACACCATCGTCGGCGCGGTCACCAAGGCGGCCTCGGTCGTCGCCGCCACCATCACGATCCTGACGATCATGGTGATGCTGCTGATCGAGGGCCCGCGAGCCTGGAGCTCGATCATGGACGCGCTCGTGGACGAGGAGCGGACCTGGGGCGAGCGCATCGGCGAGAACTTTCTGCGCTCGACGGGCGGCTACGTGCGCGGCAACCTGGCGATCAGCCTCGTGGCCGGCATCGCCAGCTACATCGTGCTCAAGATCATGGGTGTGCCGTACGCCGAGACGCTCGCCGTCCTGGTCGCCGTGCTCGACATCATCCCGCTGGTCGGCGCCACCATCGGCGCAGTGATCGTCTGCGTCGTCGGGTTCGCCACCGGCGGCGCGGTCGACGGCATCGTGCTCGTCGTCTTCTTCGTGCTCTACCAGCAGTTCGAGAACAACGTGCTGCAGAACATCGTCTACAGCAAGACGGTGTCGCTCAGCCCGATCATCGTCTTCATCGCGGCGCTGATCGGGGCCGCGCTGGGCGGGATCGTCGGCGTGCTGATCGCGATCCCGCTCACCTCGGCCGGCTGGGTGCTGGCGCGCGACCTGATCGCGCTGCGGCAGGAGCGGCACGCGCAGCGCGACAGGGAGCGCGAGCCGCTGGTCAAGCAGCCGCCGCCGGGCCGCCGAGCCGGGCGCCGAGGCGGCGAAGGACTAGCGGCGCATCCAGGCATCCGGGCAGCCGCGCGGCACTAACCGAGCGCGCAAGGACGCACGAGAAGCAGGATGCAGCAAGAAGCAGGAGGGCCGGGGCCGCTTTCGCGGTCCCGGCCCGGTGCGCCCCGGAGGAGCCGTCTCTCTCCGCCGGAGCAGCTTGCGTGTGACGGACGGCCGGACGCCCCGCCGTGCTGGGGCGCCCTGCATCGCCGCCCGGCGTCACACGGACTTGAGGCGCTCGACGAGCGCCGGCACCACCTCGTAGAGGTCGCCGACCAGGCCGTAGTCGGCCATGGCGAAGATCGGCGCCTCCTTGTCCTTGTTCACGGCGGCGATGAGCTTGGCGCCGGCCACGCCGACGGTGTGCTGGATCTGGCCGGACACGCCCACGCCGAGGTACAGGTCGGGCGCGGTCTTGGCGCCGGAGAGGCCGATGATGCGGTCCTCGCCGAGCCACTCGAAGTCGGCGAGGCTCTTGGTGCAGCCCACGACGGCGCCCAGCGCGGCCGCGAGCTGGTCGCCGAGGGCGAGGTCCTCGCGGGCGTTGAAGCCGCGGCCGACGCCGACGATCAGCGGCGCCGCGTCGAGGTTGACGTGGTCGCCCTCCTTGGCGCGGCGGTCGACGACCCTCACCCTCGACTCGACGGTGAGACTTGGCGTCTCGACCGTGCCTGCACCGGCGGTCGCGCCCTCGGCGCTGAACGTCTTGGGCATCACGGCAAACACCTTGACCGGCGTCGTGACCTTCTCGCGCGCCACGGTGGCGCCGCCGAAGGCGTAGCGCGCGGCCACCAGCTCGCCGCCCTCGACCGCGAGGCCGTTGACGTCGCTGACGCAGCCGGCGCCGAGCTTCTGCGCCAGCCGCGGCGCCGTCTCCTTGCCGCGCCGCGTGGAGCCGACGAGCACGACGGTGGCGCCGGCCTGCCCGGCGATCTGCGCCAGGCCGGCGGCCACTGCGTCGGCCGGCCAGCCCTCGAACGCGGCGTCTTCGCTCACGTACACGGTGTCGGCGCCGGCGGCGGCGAGCTCGCTCGCCGCGGCTCCGGCGCCCGGCCCCAGGGCCACGGCGCTCACGCCGAGGCCGAGGGCCGCCGCCAGCTGCTTGCCGCCGGCGACCAGCTCGCAGGCGGTCTCGATCTTCTCGCTGTAGACGAGTAGCACAGCCATCGTTACCTCCCCAGGACGCCTTCGCGGATCAGGGCGTCGACGAAGGCGTCGGCCTGCTCGGCCGCGGTGCCCTCGAACAGGATGTGCTTGCGATCCTGCTCCTCCGCCAGGTTGCTCACGACCTCGCGCACCGGCGCGGGCGCCTCGACCCCGAGGTCGGCCAGCGACCACACCTGCAGCGGCTTGCTCTTGGCCTTCATGATCTGCATGAGGCCCGGGATCGTCGGCTCGTTGATCTCGCTGACCACGGTGACGACCGCCGGCAGCGGCGCCTCGAGCGTCTCGAGCATGTCGTCCATGCTGCGCTCGCAGCGCACCGCGCCGCCCTCCGCGGCCGCCTCGACCTTGCGCGCGTAGCCGATCTGCGGCAGGCCGAGCAGCTCGGCGACGCGCGGGCCGACCTGGCCGGTGTAGTTGTCGGTGGAGCCCTCGCCGAACAGGAGCAGGTCGCAGCCGCCGAGCTTGTCGACGGCGGCGGCGAGCGCTGCCGCCACCGCCGCCTGGTCCGGCGCCGCCAGCGCCGGGTCGTCGATGACGACGGCCTCGTCGGCGCCCATGGCCAGAGCGACCTTGATGTCCTCGGCCGCCTTGCGGTTGCCCTCGGCGAGGCACAGGGCGACGACCTTGCCGCCCACCGCCGTGCGCAGGTCGACCGCCGCCTGCAGCGCGTTCTTCTCGAGGTCGCCGATCTTGTACGGCACGGCCTCGGTGACCGCCTCGCGGTTCTTGATGCGGACCATCTGGAGGTCCGGGTTGGTCTTCACGCAGACGACGATGTCCACGCCGTCACCTCCTTCAGCTCATCCGGTACTGGACCCCGAAGGGGCCGCTCGGGTACTTCCACGTGAGGGCGCGGGGATCGCAGCAGATCATGCAGGTGCCGCACTCGAGGCAGCCCTCCCAGTTGACGGTCATGCGGCCCTGGTCGTCCTCTCGTACAGGTCGGCCGGGCACACGTAGATGCAGGCCTCGTCCTTGCAGACCGCCTTGCACACGTCGGTGTCGATGACGATGTGCGGCTCCTTGTCGAGCTTGAAGACGTCGAGGCCGAGCTTGGCGTCGATCTTCATCGGCATGGCTCCTCCCCTCAGATCTTCCGCATCGACCAGGCGTCCTTGAAGGTCGCCAGGTTCATGAAGTCGCTTCTTGGCGCCCTTCCAGGCCTTCTTGAAGAGGCCGGCCTGGGGCTGTTCGTCGACCGTGTAGATGCTCTCGAGCAGCTGGCGATACGGCTCTGGGGTAGTGCGTGAACAGCCGCGGGTTCTCCATGAAGCTCGGGATCGCCCGCGCCGTCTCGAGGTCCTTGAGCACGAAGCTGTCGCGCAGGGACGCCTCGTAGGAGGCGAGGCCGGCGGCCGAGAAGTCTCCGGCCGCCCTCGCCTTCTTGACCGCCTCGGCGGCGAAGTAGCCCAGGCGATGGCGAAGTCCATGCCGCGCACGGTGACGAGGGCGTTGAGGCTCAGTCCGGCGGTGTCTCCGGCGACGAGGTAGCCGTCGCCGGCGAGCTTGGGCACCTGGCTGATGCCGCCCTCGGGGATGGCGTGCGCCGAGTACTCGGCGACGGTGCCGCCGGCGACCAGCGGCCGGATCTGGGGCAGCTCCTTGAACTCGTCGAGGAGCTGCCAGCTCTCGGTGCCGTCCCGCCGGCTGCGCATGGCCTCCATCCCCACGACCATGCCGAGCGAGATGCTCTCCTTGTTGGTGTAGAGGAAGCCGCCGCCCATCATGCCCTTGGTGCAGTCGCCCATGAAGAGCTGCGCGGCGCCCTCGCCGGGGTTGAGGCGCCAGCGGTCCTCGATCACGCCGGCCGGCAGCTCGATGATCTCCTTGTAGCCGAGCGCGTGGTGCCTCGCCTGCGGCTCGGCGGCCAGCCCGGCCGCGCTGCTGAGCAGCCGCAGCACGCCCTCGGCGACGATGACGACCTGAGCCCCGATCTCGTCGCCGCCGGCGCGGATGCCGATCACGCGGCCGTCCTTGCGCAGCAGCTCGTCGACCTTCATGTTGGGCACCACCATGGCGCCCTTCTCCGTCACCTTCTCGGCGAGCCACTGGTCGAGCCTGGCGCGCACGACGGTGTAGCTCTGCGGCTTGTCCGCCGTGAACCGGTCGGAGGCGATCTCGATGGTGGTGTGCGCGCCGCCGGCCATCATCGTGACCAGCTCGCGCGCCACCGGGCGCTCGTAGGGCGCCTCGTCCCACAGCTCCGGGTAGAAGCCGCGGATGGGCTTCACGTACAGGCGCCCGCCGGTGACGTTCTTGGCGCCGGAGTAGTCGCCGCGCTCGAGGACCATGACCTCCACGCCGGCCGCGGCCAGGCCGTAGGCCGCGGAGAGGCCGGCGAGGCCGCCACCGACGACGATGCACTCGACTGTTTCCATGTGGCGGCCTCTCCGACTCGTCGCCAGCGCGGGTGCCGCTTCGCCGCACCCGACGAGATCGCCTGCGGCGTCAATCTTTGAACGGGTTGTGCGTCTCGCCCCACACGTCGCGGGCGATGATGCCGCGCATGATCATCAGGCCGCCCTCGGCGCCCACCTCGTAGCTCATGACGCCGCGCAGCAGCATCTCGAGCGGCGTCTCCTTGGTGTAGCCGAAGGCGCCGTGGTACATCATCCCGTGACGGGCGATGTCGTGGCAGAGCGTCGGGCTCAGGCACTTGACCGGTGCTGATGACCTTGTTGATGTCCTTGCGGCTGAACTGGCCGGGGTTGGTGTGCTCCTGGCCGATCATCCAGGCGCCGCGCAGGAGGTTCAGCTTGAGCATGTCGAGCTGCATCCAGTCGCCGGCCATCTCGAAGGAGATGCCCTCGTTCTTGCCCAGGGGCTTGCCGAAGGTGGTGCGCTGGGCGGTGTACTCGCCGCTGATCTCGAGCCCCTTCTCGGCGCCGCCGAGGCAGGCCGCGGCGACGAGCACGCGGGCGGCGTTGAAGCCGTCCATGTTGACGTAGAAGCCCTTGCCCTCTTCGCCCAGGACGTACTTGCGCGGCAGCTCGACGTCCTTGTAGATCCAGCCGCCGGTGCTGAGGCCCATGCGGCCCATGTCCTTGTAGGTGGTGTAGGTGATGCCGGGCAGGTGGGCGGGGACCCAGATGAAGGTCATGCCCTTGTGACCCTGCGAGGGATCGGTCTTCACGAGGGTGCAGTGACCGCTCGGGGCGCCCCACTTCGCGCACTCCTTGGGACCGCTGACGTAGGCCTTCTCGCCGTTCATGACGAAGGCCTGCTTCTCCTCGTTCCACGGCGCGATCGTCTTGATGGCGCCGAGGTCGGAGCCGCCGCCGGGCTCGGTGGTGTTGATGCCGGCGAACGCCTTGCCGGCGGCCACGGCCGGCAGCACTTCCTGCTTGAGCTCGTCGGTGCCGTAGCGATTGATGATGTACGACCAGCCGATGGTGAGCAGCGTGTACACCGGCGTGCTCATGCTGAGGTCGGCGCGCGCGATCTCGTGCACCGTGATCATCGCGTAGGTGAGGCGCTCGTCGTCGGGGAGCGGCATGCCGCCGTACTCCTCGGGGATCGTGGTGCCGAACATGCCCATCTCGGCCATACCGGCGGTGATGTCGTCGGGAATGCCGTCTTCGGCCTCGTCGATACCACGAGCGCGCGGCTCGAGATTCTTGACCAGCCACTCGCGGATGGCCTGGCGGTACATCTCCTGCTCGGTGGTGTAGCGGAAGTCCATGCAGCTCCCTCCTCAGGAACGCGTTGCTTGCCATGGCCTGAGGGGCCGGCGGCGCCGCGGAGCGGCGGGTCCGGCCCCACCTTCAGTGCCCCCGGAAACGACGAAGACCCCCAGGGACGCCGAAGCGTGCGCTGGGGGTCCATGACCTGTAGCGCAGAGGGCGGAGACGGCGCCCGGCTGCGGTCATGTGTGCAGCACCGGCAGCATATGCCCGCGCGCGGCGGGCGCGCAAGCCCCGCCGTTTCGACAAGGTGGAGGAAGATTCGGCCGGCTGTACGACCCGGCGGCCGCGGGCGCTCACGCGCCGAGCAGCGCGTCGGCCTCGGCAAGCGCGGGCGCCGCCCCGAGCCCCGCAAAGATCTCTCGCGCGCGGGCGAGCGGCTCCTCCGCCTCCCGCGCTCCGCGCAGCCTCACGAGGCAGCGACCGAAGCCAAGGAGTGCGCGTGCTTCTTCGTACGGCATGCGGAAGTCGTTCCAGCGTGTGGCTGCGTGCTCGAACAGCGTCGCCCCGGCTTCTGTCTCGCCACGCCGCCCGCTCAGCAGCGCATGCAGAGAAGCGCGGACGTTGCGCTGCATCGGGAGGATCGAATCGACCTCGGTCGAGAGGCGCTCCGCCAGCGCGTCGTCGCCGGCCGCGAGCGCCGTGCGCACCGCCTCGGGCAGGTACGCCACGTAATTGGGCCCGCTACCCGGCCGGGGCTGCGACGCCCAGCCGTCGAGGAGCCGGAGCGCGGTGGCCGCCTGTCCCAGCGCGAAGCGGACCGGGGCAGCCGACAGCAGCGCGTAGGCCGAGATCCAGGGGATCTCGCTCTCGAGGCCTCGCTGCTCGAGCCAGTCGAGGAACCCCTGAGCGAGGAACGCCTCGCCGCGGTGGACGCGGATCACCGCCTCCTGGGCACGCACGATGACGAGGTCCGACCCCGCCTCGCTCTTCTCCAGGTCGGGGATGAGCTCGGCGGCGGCGGCGAGCGCCTCGTCCCAACGGCCGAGCATGCCGAGCGCCTCGATGAGGTTCACCGCGAGGCGCCGCGCCGATTCGCCGTCCCACTCTCCGAGAAGCCCCGGCGAGACCCCCTCGCGCGGCGGGAGCGACTCGATCGCCTCCCGGCGCCGGCTGCGGGCGGCGTCGAGGCCCTCGGTCAGCGCGCGGGCGGCGGCGGCAGGGCCCTGATACGAGAGCAGCGCATCCGCGTGGTTGAACGTGAGCAATGACGCCTCGTCCGCGCGGCCCCGCTCGCGGGCGAGAAGCAGCGCGTCTTCGTAGTCCTCGAGGCCGCCGACGTCGCCCATGATGCAGCGGATGCCGCCGCGGTAGCCGAGGAAGAGGAGCGGCGTCGGCATGCCCAGCCGCCGCGCCAGGTCGAGGGCCTCCTCCAGCTTCGCCAGGCCGCCCCCCGGGTCGCCGGCCAGCCACAGCGAACGCCCGAGCTTGCCGAGCACCGTCACGGTCTCCCGACAGGGAGGCTCTCCGTCGAGCAGGGCGAGCGCCCCCTCCAGCTGGAGTGTCACGCCGGGGTCGCCGAGGGCGTAGAGCACGTCCGCCCGGCGCGCCGCGGCGAGCGCGGCAGCGCGCCGGTCCCCCGAGGCGGACAAGCCGATCGCCGACTCGAGCAGGGCTCTGGCCGAGTCGCGATAACGGCCCTCTTGGAACAGCGCCTCCGCCGACCGCGAGAGCAGCGACGGCCGCGCCGGGTGGTCGGGGCCGGCCAGGTCGAGGGCGCGTCGGTAGTGGCGGGACGCCGCGCGCACGTCGAGGCCGGCGGCGCGGTCGCCGGACACGCCGAGGTACTCCACGGCCGGCGCGCTCGCCGACGCCGCGAGCCCGGAGTCGCCGACGGCCCGCGCCAGTTCCGCCGCGGCGGCGAAGTGGCCGCCCAGCACGTCCGAGAGGTCGGCGCGACCGCGCTCGCCGACCTTGTCCTCCAGCCAGCGCGCGAACGCCGCGTGCTTGAGCGCGCGCACGCCGCGCGGCACCTCACCGTAGGCCACCTCGCGCATCATCCAGTGAGCGAAGGCGAATTCATCTTCGCCTTCGATCAGCGGCCGGCGGACGGCACGCACCAGCTGCCGGCTCTCGAGCTCGAGCAGGCTTTTGTCCACAGAGCCTGCCACGCCGGCGTTGAGCGCCTCCAGCGCCCCGCGCCAGAACGCCCCGCCCACCACCGCCGCGTCGGCGAGCGTCGCCTTGGCGCCCGTCGGCAGGGCGTCGATGCGCGCGGCGATCACCGCCTGGACGGACTGCGGCAGGGCCGCCGCCGCGTCGCCGCCGCTGTCCTTCAACAGCCGGGCCAGTTCCTCGGCGAAGAACGGATTGCCCTCCGCCCGGCGCGCCACGACGTCGACCATGGCCGCCCCACTGCCGTCCATCTCGGGCAGGGAGGAGACCAGCGACCTGGTCTCCTCGTCGGACAGGCGGTCGAGCCAGATCCTGGTCACGCGGCCGCCCGAAGCGGCGAACGCCGGGTGCTGCTCGAACGCCGCCGGCCGCGCCGTCCCGACCAGCAGCAGCGGAAGATCGGAGGCGTTGACGGCCACGTAGTCGACGAACGCCAGCAACGCCTCGTCCGCCCAGTGCAGGTCCTCGAGGACCAGGACCAGAGGGCGATGAGCCGCCACCTGGCGGAGGAACTGCAGCCAGGCGGCGTAGTTCTCCTCCGGCTCGGCGTCGGGCGCATCCAGGCCGACCAGCGGACGGAGCCGTTCGCACAGCCGGGCATGATCCGGCCCATCCTCGACCACGCGCTCGAGGAGCTCGGCGGCCGTCTCCGGATCGTGCGTCCCGAGTATGCCCGCGTGCGCCTGGACCACCTCGCGGAGCGCCCAGAACGTCCGGTCCTCCCCGTAGGACACACAGCGCCCGTACCTCCAGGTGATGAGCTCGCGGCCGGTGTCCACCACGGTGAACAGCTCGCGCACGAGCCGCGACTTGCCGATGCCCGGGTCTCCGATGACGAGCGCCACCTGCGGCGCGTGCGTGTCGATGACCCTGCGCAGCAGGCTGGTGAGAAAGGCGACCTCGCTGTCGCGGCCGACGAGAGGTGAGGGACTTCCGCCGATGCCGTCATGGCCGAGCCTGGCGACCGGATGGAGCGCCCGCCAGCGCGCCAGCGGGCGCGACTTGCCCTTCACGGAGACCGGCGCGAGGCGCTCGTAGCTGAACAGGTCTTCCGTGAGCCGGTGCGTCAGCTCACCGACGACCACGGCGCCCGGCCGCGCCGAGGCCTCGAGGCGCGCGGCCGTGTTGACCGCATCGCCGGCCACGAAGCCGGTCCCCAGCGCCGGGTCGACGTCGTGCGCCACCAGCAGCTCGCCGGTCATGACGCCGGCCCGCGCCTGGAAGGGGCTGCCGTCGGGCCGGCACAGCTCGTCGAGGCCCTCGACCAGACGGAGCGCGGCGCGCACGGCGCGCTCCGGGTCGTCCTCGTGCACGACGGGGACGCCGAACACCCCGACCACTGCGTCCCCGATGAACTTCTCCACCGAGCCGCCGTAGAGCTCGATCACCTCGCGCGCCAGCCTCCCGAACGAGCGCAGGCAGGCGTCGACGTCCTCCGGGTCCGCCTGCTCCCCCACGGCGGTGAAGCCGACGAGGTCGCAGAACAACATCGTGACGGTCTTGCGCTCTTCGGGGAGGGCGGCCGGTTCGGAGAGGCGCGCGCCGCAGGCAGGACAGAAGCGCGCTCCGCCGGGTAGTCCCGAGCCGCACGACGGGCAAACGACCACCCTCGGCTCCGTCGGACTCATCCTCCCCGTCTCCTCTCTGCACGCGGAGCTACCACGTCACCTGAGAGCCTGAAGGCAGCGACCGCGGCCATAGCCCCGCCGGTGACGAGCATCCCGAAGAAGAGCACGCGGCCCGCCCGCGGCCTGTTGCCGAAGGCTGCGCTGAAGACTCCCACCGCAGTCCTCAGCCGGTCCTCGCGCCCGGTGCTCATCCGACCCCTCCTGCCGCGATATCCCTACTCTACTCGGCAGGGCGCCGCCGGACGAGGGGGCTCCCCGGGGACATCGGCTGGGTCACCCCGTGTCACCCGGGTGGCAGCAATCCGACGTCCCGGGCGCGCTGGACGGCTTCCGCCCGCGATGACGCGCCAAGCTTGCGATAGACACTCTTGAGATGGGTCTTCACGGTGTTGTGGGAGACGAAGGACTGCGACGCGATCTGCACCTCGGTGAAGTGCGTAGGCAGCATCTCCAGCAGCTTCTGCTCGGCCGGAGTGAGCGGCTCGTTCAGGCGACCGACTTCGACCGCCCGGCGCAGATGCTCGGCGCGCTGACGGAGCACGCCCGCGTCCGGGTACCGCCTGAGCAGTGCCGAGATGGCGGCGCTGCGGGCCTCGGCCTCGAGCCCCTCCGCACGCGCCAGAGCGGCTTCGCCGAGCACGATGTGCGTGAGGAGGGCCATCCAGGGGTGCGGCACCATGTGCTCCAGCAGCCGGTGCACGTCTGCGGCGGCGCCGGCCACGTCGGAGTGGGGGTCCCGCACGAGGAGGGCTACGCGCGCGAGCAGCATCGGCAGGCACCGCCGGCTCGTGCCGAAGCCGAGCTCCGCGAGGCGCGCGACGGCTCGCGCTTCGTACTCCTCGGCCACCGACCACTCCTCTTGCTCGATGGCGATGAGGGACAGGTACCCGAGGGCGGCCAGCTCGGCCGAGGGATTGCACAGAGAGCCTTCGCGCGCGCCGAGCGCCAGCGGGTGGAGCGCGCGCTGCGTGGAGCCCGAGAGCCAGCGAGCGACCCCGACCGCCACCTGCGCGTCCGCGTGCCAACTGGTGCCCGGGGTCGCCTCCAGTTCGGCCGCCAGCTCCGCGTCCTCGCGCATGCGGCTGACCCCGTTTGGCGCCACCGTGGCGCGCAGCAGCGCCTGGGACGACCGGAGAGACGAGGCGCCGTCGAGCGACCTCTCATCCGTCACGACCGCCTCGCACGCCGCACGTCCCCAGCGCACGCCGAGCTCACCGGCGTCGAGGGCGGTGAACACCCATCCGGCAGTGAGCGTGAGCGCCTTGTGGGCCAGGATCTGCCGGTCGGTGAACGACAGCAGCCATCGCCGCACCGTCTCGGCCTGGCCCTTGTCCCAGAGGACCGGCCAGGACGAGGCGACGACGTCGGAGGCGCTCGCAGTATCTCCGCCCCTGAGCAGGTGGTACACGGCTCCGTCGTAGTCGCCCTGCGTCGCGCACCAGTTCCCGGCCCTGCGGTGCAGCCGCCGCGACTCACCCGGGTGGAGGCGCTCGAGCTCATCGAGCAGCGCCTCCGCGAAGAGAGAGTGATAGCGGTACCGCAGCCCGTCATTGCCCTGCGGGACGAGAAAGAGCTCGTCGTGCGCCGCGAGCTCGAGCAGTTCGCCCGCGTCCTCCCGCCCCGTCACAGCCAGGCACGACGCGGGCGTGAGTTGTCGCAGCACCGCGGTGCGCAGAAGGAACTCACGCATCTCGGGCGACTGCCGGTCGAACACCTCCGCCGAGAGGTAGGCGGCGATCTCGCGCCGGCTCCCGGAGATCTGCGGCGGCCAGCGCTCGACCAGTCCGTCGGCGGCGGCGACGCAGGCCAGGTGGAGGCCGACCGCCCACCCCTCCGTCACGACGAGAAGGTCCTTGACCACGCCGGGGGTCGGGTCACAGCAGGCGCGCCGCCTGATGAGCTCGGCCGTCTCCTCCTCGTCGAACGCCAGGTCCGCGAGGTGGAATGCGGCCACCTCGCCGGCCGCGCGCAGCCGCGCGAGCGGCAGGGGCGGATCGGTGCGCGTGCCCACCGCCACCTGCGCGCCGGGCGACAGGTAGCGCAGCACGAAGTTGACGACGTCCCAGGCCGCCTCACCCGCCATCAGGTGAGCGTCGTCCAGTACGAGGAGGAAGGGCTCGGCCGCGGCAAGCGCCTCGCCGAGCAGGGGGAGCACGCGCTCACGCAGCGGCGGGACCTTGCGCCTCAGCGAGACACCGACGTCCGGGTCGACCGGCAACAACGTGCCGAGCGCTTCGGCGAGCGTGAGGAGCAGGACGATGCGGTCGTCGTCGGCCGGCTCCAGGCGCACCCAGACCGCGGGGCGCTCGTCGCGCTCCACCCACTGCCGCAGCACTGCGGTCTTGCCGGTGCCCGCGGGCGCGCAGAACAGGACGAGGGGCTCCTCCGTCGCTGCGAGACGGTCAAGCAGTGCATGGCGCGGCACCATGTCGACGTGCGCGGGAGGTGGGTGGAAACGCCCCGAGCCGCCGTTCAGTCCCGTCCGGGCACGCCCGCGAACGCCTGCCCCGGGCGTGGCCTCTGGTGTCGGCCCTGAACGCACCGTCACGTCCCCCTCGCAGAGTGACCGCCGGATGCCCGCAGTCTACCTCTGGCCTCCACACGGTTACCAGGCATCTCCGCGGCCGCCCTCTCGTCCGGCCGGACGGGGAGCGACAGCCCATCCGTTTGGGTCCGGGAGAGCACCAGGCCATCACGTGGCTCGGCGTTTCTGCGCGGGGCGATGTCCAGGCACGCAGGCTGGCCGGCGAACAGGACCTTGCCGGCCAGCTCCGAGGACCGGCAGGTGCAGAGAACCCTGGGCTGCACGGCGAAGAGTTGGGCGAACCGGCACTCGGCGCAGATGAAGCTCTCGGTGGGCGGAGGGTGATCGCCGGGGACGGCGATCCGGCCCGTTCCGACCTCGCTCGTCGCGACCTCCATCCGGGCGGTGGTCATGGCCCCTCCTCGCTGCGCTCGACGACCTGCTCGAGCGCAACCTACGCAGTCCGGGGCAGAGAGGCGTCACCCGAATCGGGTGGTCTTCGCAGCACGGGGATCCACGACGCTGCCGGGCGCGGCCGAGGAATCACCCAGATGGGGTGAGGCCGCGGCGCCGCGCCTTCACTACAGTCCTCTCCGACCACCGGAGTCGGATGAGGAGGCGCCCGTGGGACTCAGCGGCCCCATCACTACCATCGCGCACTCCACCCAGCGGGTGCGGCACGTGTGTGAAGACTGCGCCCACGCCGACAACTGCGCCCTCGAGCCGGGACTGATCTGCACGGACCCCCGGGCCCCCAACTTCTCCCGTGAGCTCTACGTCTGGCAAGCCGCATGCGCACTTCACGAATCCGCACGCGGACGCGACCTGACACTGCACGTCTATCCCTGAGACGGAGGAGCAGCGATGATCTCACTGCACGCGATGCGCACACCGAACCCGAGCCGGCCTCTCCCCGAGTTCAAAGCGGGGACCGTACGCAGCGGGGAGACGCCGCTGCACCGCGGCTGGCTGCCGGTGCTGACGCGGGTGCCGCTGTTCGCGGCCCTCTCGCAGCGGCAACTGAGCCACGTCGCCGACATCGCCCAGCTGCGGCGCTTCAAGCGAGACACGCAGATCGTCCGCGAGGGAGCGATCGGCAACGCGTTCTACGTGATCAGGGACGGCCGGGCGGAGGTCGTCACCCCGGCCGGGCACAGAAGGACCCTCGAGGAGGGTGACTTCTTCGGCGAGCTCTCGCTCCTGGACGGAGCCCCGCGAGCGGCGACCGTGACGGCCACTGAGGCGCTCGCCGCCGCACGCATCTCGCGCTCGTCCTTCCTGCGGCTGCTGAAGGAGCAGCCGGAGATCGGCGTCGGCCTGGCGCGCGGCATGGTCGTGATGATCCGCGACATGCAGTGCGACGACTGACCCGAGGCGCAGGGACCTGACGGCGGCCGGCCGGGCCGGACGCGGACGCGGAGCTAGACGGCCGGCCCCTCCGCGTCTTGCACGAGCGGCAGCAGCGACCTGCCCTCTGCCTGCGCCGGAGGATCGATCCCGAGCGCATCGCACACCGTCGGCGCGACGTCGGTGAGCCGGACCGACTCGTCGATGGTCGAACCGGGGCGCACGCCCTCTCCGGCCAGCAGGCACAGCGACCGCATGCCCCAAGACCCCTGCGAACGCATGTCCTGGGGCAGCGCCTGCCCGTGCTCCTCGGCGAACTCCTCGCGGACGGCGTACACGACATCTCCCACGCCGTCCCCATACAGCCCCAGGTCCGCCGCGTCCTCTCCCGGCACGACGAGGCTGAAGGGACACACGCCCGTGGCCTCGTCGCGATAGCCGAGCATGGCTCGCACAGCGCGGTCGCGAACCTCCTCGCGGTCGTCAGGCGGGACGACCCCATCCGGGTCGCGCCCGAGGAGGTTGACGCGCACGTAGCAGCTGCCTTGTGGCGCCGCCAGCGTGCGCGACCAGTCGGTCTGGCCGGCTCCGTCGGCGCCCTCGCCGTCGGCGAGCAGGCCGGCGCGGCCGAGGATCTCACGCAGAGGAACGCGCGTGCCGCCGGGCTTGGCGCCGTGATCGGAGATCAGCGCGACGAGCGCCCGCGGTCCGGCGGCATCCGTCAGCCCGGCGATGACATCATCCAGTTGACGGTAGATGGCGCGCTCCGCGGCCTCATGCCGCTGCACGACCTCGGGGGAATTGGCGCGCGGGTCCAGGAATCGCGCGCACAGGTGGTAGAAGGAGTCGACCGCGTGCAGGTGCACACTCAGCAGGTCGCACGGGCGGCCCTCGAGGAGACTGAGGCAGACTTCGCCGAGCCAGCTCGTCGACATGGCGGTCAGCTCGACGAAGGTGTCGAGGTCGATACAGCCGCAGCCCAGCGAGTCCCAGCCTACGCCGGGGGTAGGAAGACCGGCGAAGCCGGCGGTGTCGATCACGCCGGCCGGCTGCTCGAGCCAGGTCCGTCGGCAGATGTCCGTCACGTACACACGCAGAAGGCCCGCCTCCGGGTCCAGATCCTGGAGCTTGAGGCGGAGGAGGCCCTCCAACGCCTCATGCTTCACCTTCAACCTGAGGCTTATCGTTGGGCTCCACTCGCCCGGCTCAAGGACCGCGAGCCGGCGGCCGGCCGCGTCGGTGACCACCAGCGCAGGCGCGCCGTGCCGCCGGGCGATGCAGGCGCCAAGCTCCGCCGCGGATTCCACCTCATCGTAGGCCTCGCGGAACGCGAGCGGCAGACTGAAGGGCAGCCCGGCCTCCGGGAGGTCGACCCGAACGGCGCCGGGCTCGGGCAGCGTAGAGAAGCGCTGCTCCGCGGCGAGCGCCACGCGCCGGTCCATGCGCGGCAGGCCGATGCGCCACTCGTTGAGCTCGATGCCGGCCCCGCCCACAAGCGTGAGCTCGCCGCGCGGTTCGTCGCCCGCACCGGCGATCGGCGGCCAGGTGCGCGGCGGCCACGCGCCCGGCCAGTTGACAACGACGCTGTCGCGGCCGGCCCGGACGGCCGCCTCCCACACGAACTCCGCCCGGACGTCGCGCGCGTCGAATCCCTGGGGACTCGTGCCGATGCCGTCTCCGCGTCGATGCGGGTTGAAGTCGGTGACGCCGTGGGTGCCCGGCCACGCGCCCGTGGCGATCGTGGCCCAGTTGGTCGTCGTCAGGGTCGGGAAGGCCGGCAGGCAGGCCGTCGCGAACGCGCCGTGCTCCAGCAGGCGACGGCCCGCCGGCAGGTCGCCCGCCTCGGCGTACCTGCGCCAGCGCCCGGGCACCGCCGAGTCCAAGCCGATCAGCAAGACCTTGTCGAACGCGCCGGTGAGCGTCACGTCGTCGCCTCCCCGATGGTCACGTCATATCCCTTTGCCGGCCGCCACGTGGTCCCCTCCCGGCGGCCGGCCGTCTTCCGCCAGCCGAAGTTCGTCACGCCTCCGCGCGACCACCCCGTCGGCCACGGTCTTCGCCGCGGGGTGCCCGGTGAGCGCCAGGATGAACGGCTGCTTCTCGAGGCAGTAGACCTCTGTCGGCTCGACGGCGGTCACCGTGGCCGTACGCGGTACGTCCTCGATGAGGGCGATCTCGCCGAAGCCCTCGCCCCTGGTCAGATGGGCGACCGCCTGCCCCGCGTGCGACACCTCGACCTCGCCGCGGGCGACTGCGCAGTAGAAGTCGCCCTCCTCCCCCTCGCACATCACGGTCTGACCGGCGGCGTAGGTCGCCGGCCGCAGCGCCCGCGCCAGCCCCTCAAGCTTGGGCGCGGGCAGTCGCGAGAACAGCGGGATCGACTGGAGCAGGCGGATCTCCACGTGCGGGACGTCGGCGCTCGAGTCGACCGAGCGCAGGCCCCGGAATGTGAGCAGGAGGATGAGCCCGAACACGACGCCGGTGCCGATGAGCGCGGCCGGAGCGCCGCTGAGACCGACCAGCAGCGGCACGAGGATGGAGCCGACGGCCAGCCCGGCGTTCATGAGCGCTTCGAGGACCGAGAACACGTTGGCGAGAACCTCCGGGCTGGCCGCTCGCTGCAGGAGGATCCGGCCGGTGACGTCCATGACGGCCCGGCCCACGCCGGCCATCGCGAGCAGGAGGAACGCCCCCGCGACGGTCGGGTACGCGCCGAGGGCGCCCAGAGCGAGTGCCGCCGTGACCATCCCGGCGACCAGCGCCGGCGTGAGCCGGCGGCGCGCCACCAGGAGCGCCGCCAGCAACGCGCCAATCAGAGCCCCGGCGCCGAACGCGGAGTTCAGGTAGCCGGCCCCCTGCTCCCCCATGCCGAGCACCGAGATCGCCAGCACGACGTAGAGGACGTCGAGCGCGCCGACGAAGATGTACTGTGCGCCCAGGACCCCGACCAGCACGCGGATGTCCTTCTGGGCCCACACCACCTTGAATCCATGCAGGACCTGGCGCGTGAGGGAGCCGCCGCCGGACCCCTCCATGGGCGGCGGCCCCGCCACCGGCCACACCAGCGCCGCGGCGCAGAGCGTCAGCACCGCGAGCACGGCGATGGAGAGCTGAGGCCCGCCGACGGCGATCAGCAGGCCGCCGAGCGCCGGCGCGACCAGGGCGCTGCCGTTGTCCATCCAGCTGCTCACGACATTGGCCGCGGTGAGCTCGATCGGCGAGCGCACGACGCTCGGGAGCAGCGCCGACTGCGCCGGCCTCGGGATCGTGATGCCGATGTTGACGAGCACTGCCAGGCAAAAGACGACCGGAGCCGGCGCGCCCAGCGCCATGGCGGTCGCCGCGCCGGCCATCGCGACCCCCTGAAGCAGGTAGGCGGCCAGCAGCACCCTGCCGGGCCGCCGCCGGTCCGCGAGCGCTCCGAGATACGGCGCAAGGAACATGCACGGGATGAGCTGGACCAGCGCCATGAGGCCCGACGCCGTGGCGCCGCCGACTCCGTAGGCATAGACGAGCAGCGCCACCCATACCGCCCACTCGGCGCCGTTGTACGCGGCCCAGGCGAGCTCGAGCCGCAGGAGGGCGCGGTTGCGCATGGTGGTGGCGAAGACGGAGGCGACGGATGCCTCGCCCGGGCGGCTCATGCGGCGCCCTCGACTTCAGTCGCGGATGCCGCCGTTCCGTCCGTGCCGTCGACCACTTCCGCGGCCAGCCGGTCGCGCAGTTCCAGCGCCTTGGCGAGGTCGAGGCGAGTCCCCATCTTGCGGAACAGCCGGATCGCTTCGTTCAGGACGTCCTCGCACGCCGGGCTCACTTCCTCGCACGCAGCCTGTGCCTCGGCGAGGACGGCGAGTCCTTGAGCGCGAGCGTAAGTGGATTCCGTCTTGTCGGCCAGCCTCATGCAGTCCTGCAGGCCGGCCACGGCAGCCTCCGGCCGGCCCTGGGCGATCAGCACCTGGCCGAGGACGCGAAGCGCTTCGCCCTCCAACGGCGCAGCTTCGGCCCTGTGCGCGGCCTCGATGACCTCGTTGCACCGCCGTTCCGCCTCATCGAGGTTGCCGCGTGCCAGCTCCAGTTGGGCTTCCACGATGTCGGTGTCGAGAAGGAAGGAGCTCGCATTGATGCTCTCGAGGATCGCGCGCCCCTCCGCCAACGCAGGACCCGCCGCCTCCACTTGCTCTTTGAGCAGATGTCCTTGCGCGAGCAGGACGTACGCCCAGCCGACAGGGAGCGGAGGGCAGCCGGGGCGATGGCGCGCGGAGACTGTCTCCTGCAGATGCCTCATCCCCTCGTCCAGCTCGCCCAGCTGAAGAAGGATGGCGCCGAGGTTGTGGTGCTGTTGTACAACGCCGTTGGCGTCACCGAGCTTGACGTAGATGGCCAGCGCCAGCTCCGTTTGCTCCAGGCCCCGCCGGGGATCGTCCGACAGCTGGTAGGCCAGCCCAAGATTCAGGTGGCCGAGGGCCTGACCGACGAGGTCTCCGTCCAGCGCATAGGCCTCGATCGCCTCGCGGCTTGCTTCGATCGCCTCACCGAACCGGCCGAGCTGTGAGAGGGCGAGGCTGCGAACGGTGCATCCGTAGCCCACCAAGCCAGCGTCCCCCACTTCGCGGGCAAGACGCAGGCCGTCCTCGCTCAGACTGAGAGACTCACGATACTTTGCGAGCCTGCTGAGACAGACGCTCTTGGCGATGAGGACCCGCGCAGAGAGCTCTGTCCTGTCTTTCGGAAGAGCTCGTATGCCCATGTCGAGCCAGCGGATGGCTCTTCGATATGCCGCGGGACCCCTCTGCAGCGACACGGAGACCTTCCAGCACAGCAGGCTGTCACGGGCGTCCCCGTCGTCGATGGGTGACAGATCCTCCAGAACCCTGGACGACGCGGCGCGCACCGGAGCGGCTGCCCAGCGTCTGCGCGCGGTCACGAACCTCTCCACCGCCTCCGCATGCCGCCCGAGGGTCTGGAGGCTGTCCCCGATCAACTCCTCGAAGCGGCTCCGCAGCGAGGCGTCAGCCGTGGAACGGCCATCCGCCGTCTCCAGCGCGAGCGTGAGGTAGTCGATGGCCTCGAGGTTGGCGTAGGCAGCGACGGACGACTCGGACGCGCGCACCGCGTGCAGACGCGTCTTCTCCACATCGCCCGCGTGCCGGTAGTGATGGACCAGGAGGCCATGGTCGAGCTGCTTCTGGGTGGCCTCGAGGTACGTCGCGATGCGCCCGTGGAGTTCCCGCCGGCGCGAGAACGGCAGGCTCTCGTACGCGACGTCCTGGACGAGCGCGTGCCGGAAGGAGAGCGCGGGGGCACCGTCTTCCCCCTCACCGCGCACCCGCACCACGAGCGCGGCGCCCACCAGTTCGGCGAATGCAGGACCGAGCTCGATCGACTGCAACAACTCGTCCTCTATCCCCACGAGGAGCTGTTCATCAAAAGAGCGGCCGACGACGGCTCCGGCCTTGAGCACCTCGCGCACATCCGTGCGCAGGCGATCGATCCGCGACATCAGCAGCCCTTGCACCCGGTCGGGAATCTCGAGCGTCGCCAGCTCGGCGGCCTGCATCACCGAGGAGGCGCCGAGGATGCGCGTCAGGACGCCCGGCGCCTGCAGCGCACGCACGACCTCCTCGAGGAACAGGGGGTTGCCCCTGGTCTTGCTGTAGATGGCGTCGCCGACAGCGCCCGGCAGGTCGTCGACCGCCAGGGCTGCTCGCACCATCGCGAGCGATTCCTCCTCATCGAGCTCTGAGAGCCGGATCAGCAGGCCCTCGGTGTCCCCGACATCCATCGCAAGTCCCGTCGGTCGAGCGGTGAGCAACAGCAGGATCCGTGCGCCGATATCGCGGAGGCCCAGGTACTTGACCAGCGCGAGAGAGCTCTCGTCGACCCAGTGGACGTCCTCGACGACGACGATGTGGCCGCGATCGCCTGCAACCTCCGCGAGGAGTTCGGCCACCAGCTCGAACAAGCGCTGTCGCCGCGCGGCCGAGTCAAGCGAACCGACAACATCGCTTTGCGGTAGCGAGAGAACGAGCAGCGGGTTGAGCAGCGACGACAATTCCAGATACCTGGGAAGGTGGGCCTCGATATACGCGCTTACGGCCTCAGTGCGGTCGTCCGTCGACATCTCCCGTGACAACCCCATGATCGATGAGAGCGCGTCGATCCATGGCGTGAACGGCGCGGACTGGAGATGCTCATAGCAGGCGACGCGAGTGACCAGCGCCTTATTGGCAGAGAACGCCAGTGCCTCGTCGACAAGCCGGGTCTTGCCGATCCCCGGATCACCCTCGACGAGGACCGTCCGCACGTTACCGCCCGCCGTCCTATCCCATTCATCGCAGATCGCCTTGCGCTCGGCATCCCGACCGAACAGGCGCTCGGCCACAGAGGCGGGCTGTTGCCACTGGGCGACGTCTCCTTGCAGTCGTTCCTCTTCCAGGATGCAGATGTCGATCGGCGCTGACTTGCCCTTCACCTTGATGGGCTCCAGCTCCCTGGCGCAGAGGCTCGGGCCAGCGCAGTCCAACAAGGCCCGGCTCGCGTAGATCCCGCCTTGCGGGGCCGCCGCCATGAGCCGGGCGGCGAGGTTCACAGCGTCTCCCATCACCGTGTACTGCCGGCGCGAGGCCGGGCCGAGCTCTCCGGCGAACACGTGGCCGCCGTGGAGCCCGATCTTGTGGCGCAGGTCGAGGCCGGACTCCTCCAGGCCGTCAAGCAGACCAAGCGTGAACCGCGCGGCATTTGTCGGCGCATACTCGTGGGCGACCGGAGTGCCGAAGGTGAGCACGAACTTCAGGCCCTGCGTCGCGATGTCCGTGCTCACGACGAAGCCCTGATGCTGCGCAACGAGGCCGGTCAGGAGAGCCGAGTAGACCTGCAGTTGGCGGACTGCCTCTTCAGTGCCCGCCCGAGCCATGAGCTCGCTGACGCCGAGGACGTCGACGAAGACGATCACCGTCCGCCTATGCTCCGGCGAATGCTCCACTCGCCGCTCTCCACCTTCCCCGCACCCCCGGGCGTAGGGCGGCAGGAAGGGCAGCAGCCGCGCGGCGCTGCCGGAGGAGACAGGTGGTCGCCGGAGGCTCGCCTTGACACCACTCTCCGACGGCGACTCGTGGACCAGCCAGAAGTCGCCGGTCGCCGTCAGGGCCAGACCGGGCGGCAGCTGGGCCTTCGTCGTGGATGAGACGGCGAGCTGGCCTCGTTCTGCCCGCGCCTCGGCCAGCGCCGTCATCTCGGCGGGCCGGCCGAGTACGGTCAAGCACGCGCGAGCGTCCTCGAGCCCGGTCGCGGCGAGGACGAAGGTGTCGCTGTGCGCCCCGACCGACATCCCGATCTTGACCTTGCCGTCACCTGTGTCGACGGCCGCGACGTGGTCGACCTGCCTCAACATGGCAAGCGATGCCGCGACGGCACGTGTCGCGTGCCGGGGGCCGTCGAAGAGCAGAAGGATGGCGTCGCCGCCGAAGGTGAGTGTGTCACCGCCGTACGCCGACGCCGTCGTAAGCATCAGCTCGAAGAACGAATTGATGATGCCCGTGAGGCGCTCCGCGCCCTCATCGCCCAGCTGCGCCAGGCGCTCGGAGAGCGCCGTGAAGCCCGAGAGGTCGGCCATCACCATGGTACCGTCGACCTCTCGATGCCACGGCAAGTCGGCCGACGGCCGTTCCGCCAGCGCGTGTTCGAGAAAGGCCGGCAGATAGGCGGCTACATCAGTACCACTCACGCCCATCACCCGGCCTCCCATCTCGCGCTCACCGGGGCCGTCCCCCGCCGCTTCTGCTACTGCCTGCGCTCCAGGTCAAATCGCAGGGTGGTCACCACCGCTTACGGACCATGATGTCTACCGTGGGTTGATCGCCCCCGCTGCCTGCAGAGAAGACGACCACACTCCCGTCAGAGCTGATCTCGCCCCCCGAGCACTCTCCGCCAAGGTCGCCACCGTCGTTGTCGACGCTCACCCGCTCGGTGACGCCGGTCCATCGGTCGTGCACGAAGACCCAGGTCAGTCCGGCAAGAGCGCCCAGGTTTGCGGCATCGGACGTGAACGCGACGTAGCGTCCGTCCTGGCTCATACAGCCCACCGCGGACCAACTGCCGAGCCAGCCCCCGGTGGCGGGACTGCCATCACTGGCAACGCTCACCTGGGCGGGACTATCGCCGACGCGGTCGTAGACGAACACACCTCCATCAGAGTTGAAGGCCACGTAGCGGCCATCCGCGCTGATAGCGGTCGCGCTGCCGTAGGCGTCCATCTCGGCACCGTCGGCCCCAAGACTCACACGCTCGGTCTCACCGGTGGATCGGTCGTACACGAAGGCATCATTGGTCCCGTTCGTGTCCCCGGCGACCAGATTGGATGCGTCAGAGGTGAACGCGACACATCTGCCGTTCGCACTGATCAAAGGAGTCCAGCTGTCGCGGCTGGATTCACCGGAATTGGCAGTCAACGTGAAGGAAGTGCCGTCGGTCGTGTATTGGAAGTCACCCGCCGAAGTGCCCTGCGTCATATCCGCGCCCGTGTAGGGGTTGGCCGGCCACTCATCAGTGTACTGGGGGTACAGCCCGGCCCGGCAGACCTGCGGGACGGGTGGATACGTGTCGTTGTTGTCCGCGGCGTATGTCTGTATGGCGTTCTGAATCCGGTGCACGCCGTCGCCGATGGCAACCGTCAACGTGGCGGCCGGGACGCTGACCCGCTCAGTGGCGTCAGCCGTCAGGTCGCGTACGAAGACGTCGATCTTCGCGTTCGTGTCTCCGGCGACCAGATCGGATGCCTCCGACTCGAAGGCGACGTACCTTCCGTCTGCGCTGATCGAGGGACCATCGCTCCAGCTGTTCGGGTCTCCGTCGCCGACGGCCACACTCACTCGCCGGGTCGCATGCGTCACACGATCGTGAACGAAGACATCGTACGTCCCGCTGGAGTCGCCCGCGACAAGGTTGGAGGCACCGGATGCGAATGCTACGTAGCGCCCATCCTCACTGATCGAGGGTTTGTCGCTCCAGCTGTTGCCCTGCTCGCCGTCGCTGTCGACGCTTACCATCTCCACGTCGCCGGTCAGTCGGTCCTTCACGAAGACGTCGGTCGCGCGGTTGGTGTCGGACCACACCAGGTTCGAAGCGTCGGAGGCAAAGGCGACGTAGCGACCGTCTGCACTTACGGTCTCGCCGAACTTGTCGCCAGGGAAGCCTGGAGGCGCGCTCACCCGCGTGGGGGCAACAGTCTCCGTATCGGCGCAGAAGACGTCTGCAAATCCATTCGTGTCACCCGTCACCAAGTCACTGGCGGCCGACGTGTAGGTGAGAAGGTTGCCGTCGTGGCTCATCGACGGCATGTCGCTGGCACCGTTCGCTCCGCCGCCGTCGCTCACTGTCGAGTGGGACAACAGGTACGTGTCGCCTGGTGCCCATGACTGCCCTGCGGTCACGAAGATAGCCTCGTACCCGTGGGTGTCGTCGGCCACGAGGTTGGAGGCAGTGGACCTGAAGGCCACGTGGGTCCCGTTGCCGCTGATCGAGGGATAGTAGCTCGAACCGTTCGCGGCGGACCCGGCCATGGAGCGGCTGACGCAGGTCGTGGTGCCACTCACACAGTCCCGAACGAAGATGTCGCGCGAGAAGTTCGTGTCGTCGGTCACCAGGTTCGAAGCGACCGAATCAAACGCTACGTACCGGCCATCATCACTGATTGAGGCGTCCTTCGAGCTCGAGTCCGCCTCCGACCCTTCGTTCGTCAGACTCACCCTAGTAGTCGTGCCCGACCCGCGATCACGGACGAAGACATCGATTGCGTCGTTCATGTCGGGCAAGGTGAGGTCCAGATCGGTTGCGCTGGACGAGAACGCCACGAACACGCCGTCCTCCGACATCGAGGCATCGTAACTCCTCTCGTTGCCGGAGTCACCGCTCCAAGCCGCGCTCACGAGCTCGGCCGGAGTGGGCGAACCCACCTGCTGCACGAACACATCGCTCACGTCATTGTGATCGACCGGGCAGAGGTTGGTGGATTCGGACGTGTAGGCGACCACTTGTCCATCGACACTGATCGACGGGTCGTAGCTATCGCCGTCGGCGGGAGCGCCGCCCGGTGCGCTGCTTGCAAGGACCGTGTCTCCCGTCGTTCGATCGTGGACAAACACATCGAGATGATCGTTCTGGTCGCCGTCGACGAGGTTCGCGGCAGCTGAAGTGAACGCGACGTAGCGACCGTCGGCGCTGATGGCCGGCTGCGTGCTGTCGCCGTTGCCTTGCTCGCCGTCGCTCGCCACACTGACTCGCTCGACGGCGCCGGTCTGAAGGTCGCGCACGAATACGTCCTTGGCCAGGTTGGTGTCGTTCTGGGCCAGATTCGAGGCGTCCGAAACGAAGGCGACATAGCGGTTGTCGCCGCTAACGGGAGAAGCATGGCCGGCCTCACCACTGGTGCCGTTGGCCTCCAACGGCAGACTCGTACTGGCGACCTCGGTCGCCGCACTGATCTCCATGAGCGTCGCCGCCAGTGTGTGGTCGCTTGAGACGTTCGGGAAGGTGTAGGCGTACGAGCCATCGGCGTTCGCCACCAGATTGAGGTCAGGCGGCACTGACAGGCTCGCGAGCTTGGACGTCCCGTCGACCACGATGTCCGCGACGCGATAGCCGGTGTCGGGCGTGACGGCGAACGTCACGTCAGCACCCGGGCTCACGCTTGCATCGCCTCCGACTCCGCCGTGCGTCACCGTCCCGTTGCCGGTCGCGGTGACCGAGACCGTGAGCTGGTCCGTGGCGGTGATCGAGAAGGGGGCGTCTGAGTAGTCGGAGCCTCGGTCGTTGGCGATGCGCAGAAGTGCATCAGAGGTGGCCGGGCCGACGACGCCGCTCCAGGATTCGGAGCCGTCATTTGCCGTGGCGTGGAACAACTCCTGCCAGTCGGTGCCTCCTCCATAGGAGATGAAGATGTCGACCGGGCCGCCGCTTCCCGGCGTCCAGGTGATCGTCTGTGCGGAGCCGATGGCCCAGTGCTCGCCGCCGTTCGGGATCAGCACGGTGGGTGGAACCGTGGTCGAGACCGTGAACGAGGAGACGGCCTGCGCCTGGTTGCCTGCCTTGTCGATCCCTGTGATCACGACACCGTGCGGGCCATCGGCCAAGGCGTCCAGGTTCTGACCCGTCTGCTTCCCGACCGTCATGCCGTCGACCAGGACGACGACCTGGGCGAGATGCGCATCGCTCGCGGTGAAGTCAAGCTCGGGAGTGGATGTGGTGACCGTCGCGCCGTTGGCCGGTGACGTGAGGAACACCGCCGGCGAGGTCGTGTCGATGCGCACCGTCAGCCGTTGTGCCGGTTCGACGTTGCCTGCGGCATCCACGGACCAGTAGTCGAGGGTGTGAACGCCGTCGCCGATGACCGTGATAGGCATGCTGAACAGCTGAGCCGACCCACTATCCAGGCTGTAGAACGTCGCCGGCACCGTGGGGTCGATGTCGTCCAGCGCCGAGAGGCCGAGCGTGATGCCGGCGTCGTACCAGCCGTCGGCGTTCGGCTGCGCACTCGGCGTCGCCGTCGTCACAGGCGGATCGACGTCCGTGAGCTGAAGGCTGATCGGTTGAGGCTCAGTCACCGTGCCGCTGGTGCCGCCGTTGCCGAGTTGCCCGAAGTCGTTGTAGCCCCAGGTCCACAGGCCTCCATCGGCCCTGACGCCGAGGCAATGGGACTCGCCAGCCGCGATCGCGACCCAATCCGCTGCACCCTCGACTCGTCCAGGCGACTCCGCCGGATTCGATGAATCGACCGGACGCCCCAGCTCTCCGTGCGTGTGATAGCCCCACGTCCAGAGACTGCCGTCGGCCTTCAGGGCCAGCGTGAACCCACTTCCGCCGACGACTGCTGTCCAGGCTGCATCGCCTATGTGGACCGGCGAACTTCTGCCGATCGTGGTGCCGTCTCCCAGCTCGCCGGACGTATTGTCGCCCCACGCCCAGAGACTGCCGTCCGCCTTCAGAGCCATGCTGTGATAGGCACCGGCCGCGACGGAGACCCAATCGCCGTCCGTCCCCACCTGGCCGGGCTCGTCCGCAGGATGTGCGGCGTCGGCATCACGCCCGAGACGGCCGGAGTCGACCACGCCCCACGACCAGAGTGTGCCGTCGGAGCTCAGGGCAAGGCTGTGGTACGAGCCCGCCGAGACGGCGACCCAGTCGGTGCGACTACCCACCTGTTGTGGGGTGCTTTGGTTGTCGGTGCCGCCGAGGCCCAACTGACCGAGGTTGTTCTGGCCCCATGCCCACAGAGTCCCGTCGCTTCTGATGCCGAGACTGTGCCCCCATCCCACGGCGATGCTCTTCCAGGTGTGACCGGTCACCTGTCCAGGGGCGTCAGCGGGGTGTGCGGCGTCGACGGTGCGGCCGAGCTGGCCGTAGCCGTTGTAGCCCCACGACCAGAGCGTGCCATCGGGCTGCAGTCCGAGGGTGTAGAGGTAGCCGGCCGCCAGTGCCGTCCAGGTGGACCCCGCGACCGGAGCGGGTGTCCCATGCCGAGTGTAGTCGTACGTGAACCCGAGTTGGCCGTAGTCGTTGAATCCCCAGGTCCAGAGTTCGCCAGCGTGGTTCACCGCCGCTGTGTGATCGGTGCCGCCGGCCATGGGCGGCGCCTGCAGCGTGATCGAGGTCGGGAGAGTCAGTTGCTGCGTGGGATCCGCGTTGCCGTACTGGACCAGGATGTCCTTCTGGCCGATGCCCGCCGGCAAGGTGACCATGCTGGAGGCCGAATATCGCTGCCAGCCCGTCCACGTCGTGCCGTCGTCGAAGCTCACACGCATCGTGTCGGCATCGTCGACCTTGGCCGAGTCGAGGGTGACCAGCCTGCTGAAGGTCGTGGCCGAACCGTGGTTGAGGGTCATGTGCCCGGTCGGCGGGCCGGTGATGAGGGAACCCTTGGCGGTCGTGGCCGTCACGTTGTTGACACCGTCGTGGACCTCGACCATGACGGCCACGTCTCCCCGGCTCACGTCGGGCAGCGAGAACTGCACCAGATACGGATCGGCGCGATCCGGATCCGGAGTGAACGTCTGCGTGAAGTGTTGCGCTTCGTCGTCCCCGATCTGGACGACGTCGATGCGGGAGATGCCACTCTCGTCCGCGGCATCCACCGTCGCCGTCCAGTCGTGACGCACGTTGGACAGGGTGACCGTGTTGACCGTCGGCCTGAGGGTGTCGTCGGCGGGAGCCCCGTCGGGCGCCTGGCTGTAATCGGCCTCTACGAGTTCGACCTCGAGGCTCGTCCAGACCTTCTCCGTGCCCGTGATCCCGTCGTCGCCCGCGTCGGTGGCGAGCAACTGGGCCGGAGTCACGATGAGCTCCTGCTCCTTGCCCTGAGGTGTGTCGATCGTCGACACGGTGACCGGGGACGACGGCGACAAGCCATCGGCGTAGGCGAGGGATTCGCCTTCGTCGGTGGTCCCCCCTGCGGTGACCGAGGTGATCGACGGGTTGAAGTCGGTGATGTCGATGTACGTTCCGTCGGTCACGATTGCCGCCGTGACCGGCGTATCACCCGCTGGCCCCAGGTTGATCACCATCCGAGGCTGGGTCGGCCTGTCCGGCGTGGACTGCGAGTCCCCGTCCACCGTGATGTACCGGGCCGTCCGCGTGTCTGCCGCCGGCTCGATGAGCTTAGCTTCGTAGGTCCTGCTGCCTTCGGTGCCGTCTGCCGAGAGTCCGGACACCGTGAGCTTGAAGTCGGTGGTCGGGAACGCGCCGTCGAACGTCGCGGCCGGCGGATCGACCGGCTGCAGCGTCGGCGTGCCCTCGACGTCCACCGTCTGAACGACGGGCCACTGGACCTCGCCGATCCCGGCCGGCTCGTGCGTCGTGCACGACAGGCGGTACTGCGGCATGCCGTACATGGTGTACTGGATGCTGGACTTCTCGTCGTAGGCCGTCACCGCCGTCAGGTCGTTGAAGTACTGGCGCTTCGCCGTGGTCAAGGCCAGGCCGATCGGCTGGCCCAGGGCGGCGTCGGTGGATGTGGTCACCTGGTCGGCGAACCGGCCCATCAACTCCTCGGTACCGGCGATACCGCTCCAGTCACCGAGCCCGTAGCCGGTGCTGGCCACGAGCACGCCCTTCTGTCGCGCCATGGCCTGCGGCACGTCGAGCGACGGGTCGATGTCGGCCCAGCGGTCGTTCGCCTGATCGTCCGGGACGCTGAGCCCTGCATGGCAGCCGATCGTGAAGATGAGCTTGCCGGCGAACGCCGGAGACGAGGCGATCTCGGTGCTCGAGAGGAACTGATCGCTCCAGTCGTCGCCGGCCATCATCGTCTGGTAGCCGGCGCCCGAGATGGTGCCGAAGTGCGTGTAGTGAGAGTTCAGGTTGCCTACATCGCTGTCGGGAAGATCAGTCCGCAGATCGTCGAGACTCCACGTGTCCGGCGTCTCCATCTGGGCATCCAAGCCTGCATTGGTGAGGATCTGGTTCACCCGCTGGGCGCCGTCGGTCATGAAGTCCTGGCCGGTGACGACGGAGCTTCCGCCCGTCAGGACGCCCTTGTCCACATTGAGGAACTTGTCGATGGTGCCGGCGATCTCGGCAGGCGTCTCGACGAGGCGCGCAACGGCGACATCCGGGACGTAGAGCCAGCGGCTGCTGTACGGGATGGGGGTTTTGTCTGCGTAGTAGTCATCGGTCAGCACCTGGGACTTGAACAGCCCGCTCTCGAGCACGCTGGTGAGGTCGAGGGCAGACTCGTCGGCATAGAGGCGCTCGTTGTCGAACGACGTCCGGTCGATCACCCGGCGCTGGGGGACGACCTCGTCGCTGCCCACCAGCACGATGTACTTGATCGAAGGGTGACCGTGGTCGTTCGGATCCGCTGGATCCCCGTAGATGCAGTCGTCGATCTCCGCCCTGATGTCCTCAGCGACGCCATTGGCGAGGTCGGTGTCCCACGGCGTGCGGTCCCAAGGGTCATAGATGCTGGAGGGTACCGCGAGGATCACGCCCTTGCCGGTCAGGTCACTGCCGCAAGCCGCATCGAGAGCAGGCTGGACTGTGTTCGACCAGGAATTCAGGCCGTAGTACGCGTCAATGCGCTGCGGCTGCGTGACGAACAGGGTCTGCGGATCCGTCACGGTCGCCGGGTTCAGGATGGCCGGCTGCGTCGTGACGCCGCTCTTGACCTTCTCGGTGCCGCTCTTGCCCTCGTTCAGGAGGGCGGAGTAGTCGAGCTCAGGGGTCGTCTCCACCTGGAGCGTGTACGGCGCGACGTCCGAGTACGCGCCGTTCGCGCCCTTCACAGCGATGAACGTCTTGCCGTTCACCGTTTCGACGGTGACAAGGATGACCTCGTTCTGCGTCCCTGACGCGGCCGAGTAATCGCTGATCGTCCGCATCTGCATCTCTTCGTGACTGAATCCCAGCTCCTCGAACGTGATGTCGCCGCCGGACGTGGTCGTGTCGTCCAATTGGGTGAAGCTCAGATCGGAGAGCGGATAGCCGTCGAGGAGCTTCGTCTGGTCCCCGGTAAGGCTGGGCCCGAGCTGCGTGTAGAGCGTCGTGGCGTCGGGGTCGCGGTAGAAGGCCTCGAAGTCGCCGCCGCCGCCGGTGGCCAGCCTGCCGCCGCCGCCGGTGATCAGCCTGCCGCCGCCGCCGGTGGCCAGGCGCCCGCCGCCGAGACTGATCGTCCTGGCAATGGACTGGCCCTCGAGCGGAGTCATGTTGCTCGTCCACGTGTCGTAGAGGCCCTCGTCGATCGCGCCCCCGCCGCCGGTGATCAGCCTGCCGCCGCCGCCGGTGGCAAGCCTGCCGCCGCCGCCGGTGGCAAGCCTGCCGCCGCCGCCGGTGATCAGCCTGCCGCCGCCGCCCGTGATCAGCCTGCCGCCGCCGCCGGTGGCCAAGCGCCCGCCGCCGCCGGTGATCAGCCTGCCGCCGCCGCCGGTGGCAAGCCGAGCGCCGACGAACTGCACGCGGCCCGCATCGACTGTGCCGCCGGTGATGAAGGACGTGCCGGCCAGATCGGTTTTCGGGATCACGTATTCCGGCTGGTTGCTGTAATCCTGGATGACGGCTGCGTCGTAGTCGGCGGGCAGGTTCCTCAGGGTCACCAGGACCTGTGTCCCGGCGTCGAGCGGACTGCCGTCGGTCTTCGTGACCTCGTAGATGTCCACGTCTCCCGTGTGTTGGATGTAGGACTGGCGGAGGTCTCCATTGCCTCGGATCTGCGGTGTGCTCTCCGTGATGCGGTCGTTGCCGTTCTCTCCCTCGTCGGCCGACATGGCGTCGTTGTGGATGGTGATGGTGAAGGGCACCGTTGTCGCGGCGCCGCCGTTGTCGGCGGTGACGGTGAGACTGCCGTTGAGCTGATCGCCGTCGTCGCCGAACAGAGGCTCCGTGACGCCTTCGACGATGCCCGAATCCAGCGCGGCAAGATTGTCCTCGGTCACGTACGCTTCGGGCCGCGCGTCGACGCTGTCGCCGACGATGTGCCAGGAGGCGGAATGCGTCTCGGCCCATGCCGAGTCGATGAAGCGGCCGACCAACTCGGCCGGTTGACCGTTCAGGACGTCCACGTTCAGGGCATGCACGCGCGGATCGAGTTCGCCGACCTGGATCGGCTGCTCCACGACGCACCGGGCGCCGCTCGCGTTGGCCCCGACGTCGTCCGTGACGGTGAGCACGGCGCTGTAACTGCCCTTCGTGTCCGGCACGATGAAGCCGAGCGGGTCGTTGAAGCTCACCCAGTTCCGGTCCGGATCGACGTAGTCGATCTGCCAGTCCCAGCCCATTTTGCCCCAGTCGCCGTCGGGGCTCCACGCGTCGTCGGCGTACAGCCCCACGATGTCTCCCGCGTTGGGCGCCGACGGCTTCATCGTGATGGGTGGCGCGGCGACGGTGAAGTCACAAGTCTTCGTCGTGCTGACGCCTGCGCTGTCAGTCGCGGTCACGGCCAGCTGGTAATCGCCGTCTGCCAGGGGATCCGGCATCGGCTTTCGTGATGCTGCATTCACCGCGCGGCCAACTCCAAGATGGCCAGAAATATCGTACTCGGCGAGGGTGACCTCGAGCCCCGTGAGCGGGCTGCCACCCGGCTTCTGCGCCTCGAACTCGAAGACGGGCTCGTTGTAGACCACCGTCCCCGCATTGACGTTCCGCAGGGACACGATCGGCTTGGCCGAGTCGATCTTCAACGTGATGGTGTTGTCGGCTTCCTTGTTGCCGGCGGCGTCCACCGACCAGTAGGTCAACGTGCGCTCTCTGGTGGTCCCGTCGTCGATGACCTTGGCACTCTCACTCTGTTGCGGAGCCTGGCCGTCGATCTGATACCACGTCTCCATGACCCCGCTGCCACCCATGTCGGTAGCGCTCAAGTCGTACGTCACGTCGGTCGCATACCAGCCATCGCTGTCGACGGACGTGGTCGATGCCTCCGTGACCGGGTCCTCGGTATCGAGCTTCGCCTGGATCACGGCGGTCTGGCTGTTGCCCGCCTTGTCGGTCGCGGTGAAGGTCACCGTGTAGGCACCGTCGTCGGTGATCTTGAACGTGTCGGTGATGCCGGAGGCGTACGTCGAGCCATCCTCCTCCTTCGCCACGTAGCTGACCCCGGCCACCTGCGACAGCCCGTCGCTCGCGCCGGCGCTCACGGTGACGTCTTGGTCGCTCCACTCGCCGCTCGGCGACTTGGTGGGAGCGAGGGTCGGCTTGGTGGTGTCGATGTTGAAGTACAGTCTGTTGTGGGCCTCGACGTTGCCGGCCTTGTCCGTCGACCAGTACTCGAGCTGATGGTTCTTGAGGTCACCACGGATAGTCACGTTTGCGCCGGACGTCGTCGCGCCACTGTCGAGGCTGTAATAGGTTCCGGCAACACCGGAGCCGCCCGGTTCGTCGGCTGCCGCCAGCGTCACCGTCACGGCGGTGTCGTTCCAACCGGCTGGGTTCGCCGCGGGGCTCTGGGTGGCCGTGGTCGTTGGCGCGACGACATCGTAGGCGTACGCCGCGACATTGGGCTCGTAGGCGATCGTCGCACCGCTTGAAGAGCTGAATGCGCCGCCGCAGAGCACCGTGCCCTTGATGACGGCCGAGCTCGAGATGCTGATCGCGCCGGCCTTGTCGCATAGGAGTCCGTAGAAAGTCGAGGTGCTGCTGATCGACAGCGCCTTGCTCGCGCCGGTCATCAGGAAGAGCGCCGGCTTGGGATCTGCGCCCACGCCGTCGCCCGCCATCGTCTGGACACCGCTGATGCTTACGTTGCCGCCCGCGACGAAGAGGCCGACGTTCCACTGGCCGGTGCCTGACAGGGACGTGTCGCCGGCGACGTACGTCGGCCCCCACTGCAGGGCCGTGCCGGCGGAGATGCTGAGGCTGCCGCCGACATACAGCGAACCGATGCTGAACTTGGCGTTGGAGGCCGAGATCGACATGCTGCCGGTAACGTAGAGGGACTTGAAGGTGTAAATGCCGGAGCCAGAGATGGAGAGGTTGCCGTTGACCGTCATGGGGGTCGTGACGGTGACGTTCTGGGTCCCGCTGTACACGACATTCTTCTTGGCCACCGTACTGTCGTAAGGGGCGATCTTGGCAGCGGCCGTCAGCGCGGAGATGCGCGAGTCGGGCAGATACTGCGCGAATGGGGGAACATTCGCGC
Organism: uncultured Thermoleophilia bacterium; assembly: GCA_963798285.1. GTDB lineage: Bacteria > Actinomycetota > Thermoleophilia > UBA2241 > UBA2241 > CAIXSE01. Next base: position 792,625 of record CAWCSR010000003.1, read on the forward strand.
CGGTCGCCTGCGACACCGTGCTCACGTTGGCGGTCTTCGCGGTGGTCAGCTTACCCTTGACGTAGAGGGCGGCAGTCGGGTCGGCGCCGTAGAGCGGGCTGGTGACCTTGGTCGTGCCGGCCACGCTCGCGTTGCCTCCGACCCAGAGCGCCACACCGCGCATCTTCAGCGTCGCGTCGGAATGCTGCGCCTCGGCGACCCCGTTCTTGTCGACCGAGTAGTACCTGATGGGATACACGCCAGGCATGGTGACCGTCACGGACGATCCCGTCTGCCACGACGTGCCGCCGTTCAGCGAGTACATCGTGAAGTCGACGCCCGGGCCGCCGACGTCGGTGGCCGTGAACCTTACCGTGACCGACGCGGTCGTCTGCCACGCTGCCGGACAGTCGCACGTGGTCGAGGGTGTGGTCACGTACAGCCAGCCGGGCTGGATCCCGAGATCATCCGCCCATGCAGTCTGCGTCGCGGCGCCCGCGAGGCCACCACCGAGTGCGAGAACGGTCAGGACAATCAGGAACAGATACGGCCGTGTCGACGTGCGCATGACTCCCCCAATCAAGCGGCTGGCCCTTTGTGACTCTGGGCGGTGAACGACGCGAAGCGCCTCAGGGCGAGGCGCGATGAACCAAGAATCGCGATAGACTCCAACGACCTGATTGTGATGACCTTCACATGCCCCCATCCGGGATGCAGGCTAGTCGCACGATGTGTGTCGCCGAGCCCGGAGTTCCGTGGGACCCGCGGTCGGCCGCGATCTGAGTCCCACCCACTGGCCACTAGGCTATAAGTGGGTTCGGGGCGACCGCCTCACCCGGTTTGGGTGAGATTGGGGCGAGAACTGTCGCCAGCGAAGGCGACGGCAGACGCAGCCTGAGGCGACGCGGCCCGGCCGCCGCCAAGCCCGCCGGCCCCCAGGCGCGCGGACGGCGGCCGACGCAAGGCCTGCGAGGTGTGGTCAGTCAGCCCTGCGAGCGTCTTCTCGGACCGCGTGCCGGCCGACTGCGGGGCCGACCGCGGTCCACCGCACCTGCGCGGAGGCGGTCGGAGCCTTCGCGAGCCACGCGGCGACGCGGTCCGAGTCGCGCCGGATGCTCATGACCGGCAGCGCCTCGTACTCGAAAACGCCGGCGGTGAGTCTCTGTGTCAGAGCGCCCACGGCGACGCATCCCGGCGGCGCCGACGCAAGCACGCGCGCCGCCATGCTGATCTCCCAGCCCTCGAGAGGACCGCACCCCAGCCTGGGGCGATGCCGAAGCGCGGGAAGCGGCCCGGCCTGTGGACTCATGAGGAGGCCGCGCCTTGGGCGAGCCGATGTGCGCCCCGCGTCAGTCCCGGACGAGCAGACCGAGCTCGCGCGCCCTGGCGACGGCGTCGGCGCGCGACGAGACCTCGAGCTTGCGGTAGAGGCTCTTGACGTGCGTCTTCACCGTGTTGCGCGAGACGAACAGCTGCTCGGCCATCTGCGCGTCCGTGAGGTGCGTCGGCAGGAGCTCGAGCACTCGGCGCTCGGCCGGCGTGAGCGGCTCGGACAGCCGCTTGCGCTCCACGGCCTCGAGGAGCCGCTCGGCGCGGCGCCGCAGGATGCCCGCGTCGGGGTACCGCTCGAGCAGCATCTGGGCGGCGAGCGCGTGCGCCTCAGCGGCGGTCATGTCGGCGCGCTCGACGGCGCCCTCGCCGAGCACCACGTCGGCGAGCAGCGCCATCCACGGGTGAGACACCATGTGGCGCAGCAGCCGCGCCACGTCGGCAGCCGCCTCCTCGCCCTCGGGTCCGGCCGCGCGCGAGCGCAGCTTGACGCGCGTCAGCAGCATCGGCAGGCAGCGCCGGTGGGTGCCGAATCCGAGACTGGTCAGCAGGTCGGTCGCGCGCCCCTCGTACTCCCCGGCGACCTCCCACTCGGCTTCGTCCGCGGCGATCAGCGCGAGGTAGCCGAGTGCGCCGAGCTCGGCGGACTGGTTGCAGACCGAGCCCTCTCGAGCGCCGACCGCGAGTGGGTGGAGTGCGCGCTGGGTGGACCCCGAGAGCCAGCGCGCCACGCCGAGCACCACCTGGGCATCGGCGTACCAGCTGGTGCCCGGAGTGGCCTCAAGGCGGGCGGCGAGCTCCGCGTCTTCGCGCATCTGGCGCACGCCGCGAGCGCCCACCGTGGCGCGGAGCAGGGCCTGCGACGAACGCAGCGATGCGGCGCCGTCCGGCGAGGGCGAGTCGTCCATCGGCGCCGAGCAGGCCGCCTCGCACCAGCGCTCACCGAGGCGGCCGGCGTCGAGGGCGGAGTAGACCCAGCCGGCGGTGAGCGTCAGCGGCGGCTGCGTGAGGATCTGGCGGTCAGTGAACGAGGTGAGCCAGCGGCGGACCGTCTCAGCCTGGCCGCGGTTCCACATGCCGGGCCAGGCCGCCGCCACCAGCTCGCCGGCGGCCACGGCCTCCCCGGCGGCAAGCAGGTGGTGCACCGCCTGGTCCGGCAGGTCCTCGTGCGCGTACCAGTCCGCCACCGTCCGGTGTAAGGTGTCGGGCATCCCCGGGTGCCGCTTCTCCAGCTCGTCCTGCAGCATCTCGGCGAACAGGTGGTGGTAGCGGTAGTGGCAGCCGTCCTCGCCCAGGGGCACGACGAAGAGCTCGTCGCGAGCGATCCGCGCCAGCAGCTCGCCGCCGTCATCCCTGCCCGTGACGAGTGCGCACAGGCGGGGCGTGAGCTCGAGCAACACCGAGGTGCGCAGCAGGAACTCCTGGACGTCGTCCGGCTGCGCCTCGAGCACCTCGGAGGTGAGGTACGCGGCGATCTCCCGGCGCCCGCCACGGATCCCGCCCACCCAGTCCGCCGCCGGCCGGCCGGCGCCGGCGAGGCAGGCCAGCTGCAGGCCGGTGGCCCAGCCTTCGGTGGCCGCCAGCAGCGCGCCGGCGGTCTCGTCGTCGAAGTCGCAGCCGTGGATGCGCAGCAGCTGAGCGACCTCCTCGGCGTCCAGTGAAAGCCGCGCGGCGTGGAACTCAGCGACCTCCCCGCTGGCGCGCATGCGCGCCAGCGGGAGCGTGGGGTCCGTGCGCGACCCGATGGCGAGCTGCGCGCCGCCCGGCAGATCGCGAAGCACTGTGGCGACGAGGTCCCAGACCTTGTCCCCCCGCAACAGGTGGGCGTCGTCCAGGACGAGCACGAACGGCGGCGCCGCCGCCAGCGCCTCGCCCAGAAGAGGCAGGATGCGCTCGCTCACCGGTGGCGCAGCCAGCGAAAGCGAACTGTGCACGGACGGGTCCAGCTCAGTGACGCACTCCAGCGCGAGCGCGACGTAGGTGAGGAAGACGACGGGGTCAGAGTCGGCATCGTCGAGCTGGATCCAGGCGAACGGCCGGCCGTCGGCTTCGGCCCACTGCCGAAGCACCGTCGTCTTGCCGGCCCCGGCGGGTGCGCAGAACGCCACCAGCGGCGCGCCTGTGCCGCTGAGCTCGTCGAGCAGCGCACGGCGCTCGACCAGCCGGACGCGGGCCTGTGGCGGCCGTAGCTTGGCCGGCAGCGTGTCCGCCGGCGGGCGCCCTTGCTGGGCTGGTGCCGAGGCAAGCCAGCGCGCCCGCAAACGGGATGCGGTATCCGAAGATGGCCCCTCGCGCGAAGTCACCTCTCCTCCCCCTCAGGCGACCTTACGACAGTGGACCTTCAGTTTACGTCACCCAACGGTGACTCACCAGAGTCCAGCCGCCCGCCACGGTCTGTCGGCCAGGGGCTCAATACAGGTGGGGTCGGACCTGGGCGAAGCGCAGTCGCGTGCTCGCTGCCCGCAACGAGCACCAGGCCAGGGTCCTGTCGTCACCGCGTCGCGCCTGGACGTGGTCGCAGGCGGGCCGGCCGGAGTACACAAGGCAACCTTCCAGCGCCGCCCCGCGGCACGTGCAGACGGCGCGGGGCTGCACGGCGAACAACTGGGCGTACCGGCACTCGGCGCACACCAGGTGGGCGCGCGCCACGTACGGGAGTTCTCCGGCAACGGGGCTCGCCTGCCGCCGCGCTCCCGTGAGCCTGACCATGACGCCTCCGATCACCTCGCGCTCTGCCACACCACCAACAGTACCGGCGAGGGGAGTGGCGAAGCTTCACCCTATTCGGGTGGTCCGCGGTACAGCCGGAGAAAGGGCCGCACGCCGGGACACGGCGGGGCCGGGACACGGCGGGGGGCCGACGTGGCCGCGCTCGCGCAGCGGGCCGGAGTGGCCGCGCTCGCGCAGCGGGCCGGAACTAGCCGCGCTCGCGCGCGGTGCCGTCCGGCCGCGCGCTCGGCAGCGGGCCGGCGGCCTCGCCCAGCACCAGCGGGCTCTGGTCGACGGCCTCGAACGCCTTGTGGAGCGCGGAGACGAGCGCGCCCTGGGAGTGGCCGCGGTAGCGGTAGCGGACCAGGGCCTCGATCTCCGCGCGCTCGGTGAGCACGTTGCGGCCGATCAGCAGGCGCTCGAAGAACGCGGAGGCCGCCACCATCATCAGGGTGGTGCTGCAGGCGGTGACCACGCCTTCCGCGTCGACCTCGACGACCACGCCGACGCGCTTGTACATGGCCTGGTGGCTCACGTCCTGCGGCAGGCGCGCATAGCCGGAGAAGAGGAAGGACATCGGCTCGCTCATGCGCGCATGCTAGCACAGGCTTGCGTCCGCGCGAGGGTGGCGGGACTGTTGTGCCGCCGCCGCCCGCGTGTATCATGGTGCCGCTGCCGCAAGGCCCGGGCCGGCGGCGTTCCCACCGGCCCTTTCGTCAGGCCCTGCTCCCCAGCTGAGACGCACCGTGCTCGCTGGGGCTTTCGCGTTTAAGGAACCCCGGCAGACTCGAGAAGGGGGATGCGATGGCAGAGCACGACGGCCTGGACGGCAAGCTGATGACCATCGGCGAAGCCGTCGAGCGCTTCGTCCACGACGGCGACCAGATCTGTGTCGGCGGGTTCACCATCACCCGTAACCCGATGGCGGCGGTGTACGAGATCGCCCGCCGCCGCATCAAGGACCTGCACCTGGTGGCGCACTCCAACGGCCAGGCGCTGGACGTGCTCGTCGGGGCCGGCTGCGTGGCGCCGCCTCGACATCGCCTACGGCGGCAACGGCCGCTTCGCCCCGACCTGCATCCGCTTCCGCAAGGCGGTGGAGCGCGGCGAGCTGCAGGTCGAGGACTACACCAACAACATGATGAGCCTGCGCTTCCTCGCCGGCGCGCTGGGCGTCCCGTTCATCCCCAGCAAGTCCGGCCTGGGGACCGACGTGGTCGAGAAGAGCGGCTTCCCGCCCGAGCTGCGCGGCAAGAACGGCGTCCCGCGCGAGAAGGTCATCGTCATCGACGACCCCTTCGGACACGCCGACGACGAGGTCGTGCTCCTCCCCGCGCTCACGCCCGACGTCTCCGTCATCCACGCGCAACAGGTGAGCACCGACGGCACCGTGCGCATCAAAGGGCTCACCTTCGCCGACCTCGAGCAGTGCAAGGCGTCGACAGCCGTCATCGTCACCTGCGAGGAGATCGTCCCCGAGCACTACCTGCGCCTCGACCCCGACCAGAACGCCCTGCCGCCGTTCCTCGTCGACGCCGTCGTTCCGGTGCCCTACGGCGCCCACCCCACCGCCTGCCGCTTCTTCTACGACTACGATCCGGCGCACCTGAACCGGTACAAGGCCGTAGCCAAGGACGACGAGCAGTTCGACGCCTGGATGGAGGAGTGGGTGTACGGCATCGAGAGCCGGGACCACTACCTGGACAAGGTCGGCGGCGCGCAGCTGGCGCGCATCCGCGCCAACACCGTCGCCGGCTACGCGCCCGGCCTGGACCGGAGGTGAGCGAGATGACCGAGTCCACATCGGCTCACGGAGCGGCCACGTCGCCGGCGACCGCCCCGGACACGACCGCGCCCGCCTACTCCCCGCGCGAGATGATGGCGATCGCCGCCGGGCGGTTCATCAAGGACGGCGACGTGCTCTTCGCCGGCACCGGCGTGGCGATGCTGGCCGCCACCGTGGCCAAGCGCATCCACGCCCCGCACGCGCACATCTTCTTCGAGACCGGCGGCATCGGGCCGCTCCTGGACGAACTGCCCATGGCGGTCGCCGACCCGCGCGTCATGGCGTTCAGCAACCTCAACGCGGGGCTGGTCGAGGCCTTCAGCTACGTCGCCAACCGGCGCCTGCACACCATCGCCTTCCTCGGCGCCGCGCAGATCGACCGGTACGGCAACATGAACTCGACGGTGATCGGCGACTATCTGGCGCCCAAGGTCCGCTTCAGCGGCAGCGGGGGCGCCTGCGACGCCGGCTCGCTGGCGAGCGGCTACATCGTCTTCATGCAGCACGGCGTGCAGAAGTTCGTCGAGAAGCTGGACTATCTGACCACGCCGGGCTGGCTCGAGGGCGGCGACTCGCGCAGGCGCGCCGGGTACCGGCGCGGCGGGCCGATCGCCGTGGTCACCAACCTGTGCGTACTCAAGTTCGCCGACGACACGCACGAGATGTACCTCGCCGAGCGCTACGAGGGCGTGTCGCCGGAGACGGTCCAGGAGCACACCGGCTTCCCCCTCGACGTCTCCCGCGCCACGGTGGCCACACCGCCCACGGCGGAGGAGCTGCGGATCCTGCGCGACGACGTCGACCCGCAGCGCCTCATCCTCGGCTGACGGCCGCCGGGGGCGGCAGCAAGAGCGTCCGGTCGGACGACGCGCCGAAACGGCGCGCCGGTCGGCCCTTGTCTGGCCGCGGCGGGGGTTGACCGCGCTGACTCCCGGCCGGAGGCTCAGGGGCAGAGCCAGCGGCGAGCCGGCCGGAGGGGGCAGACTCGCCGGACCGGCCCGCTTTCAGGCTTCCGGGGGGACGCCTTCACGTGCGGTTTCCTCTGCCTGCGCGGCGGGCCCACACCGTGGAGGTCAGCCCGCATGAGCCACATCAACCCCGGCGACACCGCGTTCGTCCTGATCTGCGCCGCCCTGGTCGCGATCATGACGCCCGGACTCGCGTTCTTCTACGGCGGCCTCGTGCGCCACAAGAACGTCATCACCATCATGATGCAGAGCTTCGCCTCGCTCGGCGTCGTCACGCTGATCTGGGTGACCTTCGGGTTCACGCTGGCGTTCGGCCACGACGTCCACGGCGTGATCGGGGGCCTCAACTACATCTTCCTGAACGGCGTCGGCCAGACGCCCAACCCGGACTTCGCGCCGACGATCCCCTTCCTCGCCTTCTTCGTCTTCCAGCTCACGGTCGCGGCGCTCACGCCGGCGCTGATCACCGGCGCCTTCGCCGACCGCGTGCCGTTCGGCAGTTACCTCGTCTTCCTCGCCGCCTGGAGCCTGCTCGTCTACGTCCCCCTGGCCCACTGGATCTGGGGCGGCGGCTTCCTCGAGCAGTGGGGCGTGCTCGACTTCGGCGGCGGCATGGTCGTGCACGGCGCCGCCGGCTTCTCCGCGCTCGCGTCCATCTACGTGATCAAGAAGCGGGTGTTCGTACCGGGCGAAGAGGAGAAGCCGAGCAACATCCCGCTCATCGCCATCGGCCTCGGCCTGCTGTGGTTCGGCTGGCTCGGCGACAACCCGGCCGGCGCGTTCGCCGCCAACGGCGTCGCGGCGCAGGCCTTCGTCAATACCTTCATCGCCGGTGGCTGCGCCATGGTCGTCTGGATGTTCACCGACTGGGTGCGCAGCGGCAAGGTCAGCATGGTGGGCTCGCTCACCGGCGTGCTCGCCGGCCTCGTCGCGGTGACGCCGTGCGCCGGCTACGTGCCCACCTGGGCGGCGGTCTTCATCAGCCTCGCCGCCGGCTGGATCTGCTACGGCGCCCTGCTCTTCCGCAAGAAGCGCGGCTGGGACGACTCGCTCGACGTGTGGGGCGTGCACGGCGTCGGCGGCCTCTTCGGCAGCCTCATGGTCGGCTGGTTCGCCTACGGCGCGGTCAACGGCGCCAGGGGCCTCATGGACGGCAACCCCAAGCAGTTCGGCCTGCAGCTGGCCGCCGTCGGCATCACCCTCACCTACACGTTCGCCGTCACCTGGGCGATCTTCAAGGTGATCGACGTCGTCGGCAACCTCAGCGTCGCCGCGCAGGTGCAGGCGCGCGGGCTCGACGAGGAGCTCCACGGCGAAAAGGCGTACGCCTTCGACTGAGCCTCCAGGGAGCTCCTCGGGCCGGGCCCGCGAGCCGCGGCCGCAGGCGAGGGGCGCGGCGGCCGCACGGCTGCCGCGCCCCTCCTCGTCGGGGCTCGCCATAGTGGCGCGCGGCCGGTCGGCCACAGGCCCAAGAGTCAGCTTGCTGCCGGCTTCACAAGCTGTGAGAATCGCGCCAATCGGGCGGGTGGGTCGAGGGAATCCCCATCTTGCCCGGCACACGTCCGGCCTGCGGGTGCGGTTCGCCGACGTACTCCCTTGAGGGTTCCGAGCCCGGGGCGCCGGACAGGGTCATAGGAGGATTTCGCATGGGCGGAATCAACACGGGCGACACCGCGTTCGTCCTCATCTGCGCCGCCCTGGTGGCGCTGATGACGCCAGGCCTGGCGTTCTTCTACGGAGGCCTGGTTCGCCGCAAGAACTTCCTGGCGATCATGATGCAGTCGTTCATCTCGATGGGCGTCGTCACCACGATCTGGGTGTTCTTCGGCTACTCGCTCGCGTTCTCGGGCGACATCGGCGGAGTGTTCGGCAACCTGCACTGGGCCATGCTCACCGGCGTCGGCCACCTGCCGGGTCCGTGGGCGCCGAACATCCCGGCACAGGCGCACTTCGTCTACCAGGAGATGTTCGCCATCATCACCCCGGCGCTCATCACCGGCGCGTTCGCCGACCGCGTCAAGTTCAAGAGCTACCTCTGGTTCCTGGTGCTCTGGAGCATCATCGTGTACATCCCGTTCGTGCACTGGATCTGGGGCGGCGGCTGGCTCGACGCAGCACGGCGTGCTCGACTTCGCCGGCGGCCTCGTGGTCCACGTGAGCGCCGGCTTCGCCGCCCTCGCGTCGGTCTTCGTGGTCGGCCGGCGCAAGTTCGGCCCGGGCGAGCGCGGCCTGCCGCACAACGTGGCCTTCGTGGCCCTCGGCACCGGCCTCCTGTGGTTCGGCTGGTTCGGCTTCAACGCCGGCTCGGCGCTCGCCGCCAACGGCATCGCCGCACAGGCGTTCGTGAACACCGACATCGCCGGCTCGATCGCCATGTGCACGTGGCTGGCGATCAGCTGGCGGCACGACGGCAAGCCGAGCCTCGTCGGGGCGCTCACCGGCGCCGTCGCCGGCCTCGCCTGCGTCACGCCGTGCGCCGGCTACGTCCCCACCTGGGCGGCGTTCATCGTCGGCCTGCTGGCGGGCTCCGTGTGCTACTCCGCCGTGATCTTCGTGAAGCAGCATGAAGTGGGACGACGCGCTCGACGTGTGGGCCGCCCACGGCGTCGGCGGCTTCATGGGCGCCATCCTGCTCGGCGTGTTCGCCCTCAAGTCGGTCAACCCCGCGGGCGCCGACGGCCTCATCACCGGCAACTGGACGTTCTTCGGCTGGCAGGTGCTCGCGACCGTCGTCTGCGCGGCCTACGCCTTCGTCGCGACCTTCCTCATCCTCAAGCTCATCAAGGCTGTTCGGCACGATCCGGGTGCCGGACTCCGTGGAGCTCAGGGGCCTCGACGAGACCGAGTTCGGAGAGACCGCCTACGACCTGACGTGACAGACCGGGCGGCGCAGACCCGAAGCTCGCGCCGCCCTCCAGACAGACGCGCCGAGGGGCGGGGCCGGAAGGGAGCGGCCCCGCCCCTCGGCCGTACGACACTCCCGGCCGAGCTTACGGGCGACCCCACCAGCGCTCGTAGGAAGCCGGCAGCTTGAGCCCCTTGGCGAAGGTCTTGCGCTCCTGCGCGTGGACCTTGCACTGCTCGAGCTCCTCGCGGATGGCCGGCTCGAGCGCCTCGTTGAACTCGGCGACCTGCTGGTTCACGATCTCGACCTGCGACTCGATGTACCGCAGGGACTCGTCGAAGTGCCGGTTGGCCGCGTTGGCCAGCGGGCGCTCCGCCGCGTAGCGCACGATGACCCGGCTCTTCTCCGTGTCCACGGTGACGCCGGCGTGATGCAGGTCCTCGTCGTCGCCGATGGCGCTCGCCAGCGTCGCCGCACCGTCCACGGTCACGAACAACTCGACCGCCGTGCCGCGCACGACCAGCGGAGAGCCTCCGGGCTCCTCGTGACCGGGGTCACCCGCGACGGCCATCCTGGTCGGGCGCGGCGAGTCGAGACGACACGTGATGCAGCCTCACCGGCTCGACGGCGTGCCGCTGGAAGATGTTCTCGGCCACCGTCTTGAGGTCCCGCGAGAGCAAGACGTCGTCGGCCACGGTGTCGGCGTCTCGCAACGCCTTGTCGAGAGCGGCCTCCAGGGCAGCGGTCAGGCTCATCGGTGGGCCTCCAGGTAGGGGAGTGAGCGTGCGCCGGTAGTCTACCTCCGCGCGCCCCACAAAGGCTCAGATCGCCTCGTCCTCCGCCACCGGGACGCCGGCGGACGCGAGCCCATCCGCCCACACGGCCGGGTCGTCGACGACGAACTCCCGCACGGAGCCGTCGTCGAGCGTCAAAGCCAAGTGGTACCTGTGTTCCGTGAGCGCCTCGCGCCGGCGCGACTCGAGGCGCGCGCCGGTGAGGCTCATCACCGGAACGTTCACGCGCGCGCCGGTGATCGGCTGGAAGACGAGGCGGCGGCCCGTGAGGCCGAGCACGCCGTGCGCGGTGCCGCGGCCGGGCGTCACGCCCAGACCGCCCGCGCCGCGCAAGGGCACGATCCACTCCTCGCCGCGGACCGCGACCTCGTCGCGAAGCTCGTCGGCGGCGGCCTGGGCACGGGCATCCGCACGCTTCATGAAGAGCATGGCGACGGCGACGGTCACCGCCATGATGCCGGCGACGACGAGGACCGTGATCATCTGACGTTCACAGGCGCGATACCCCCGAGGCAGAAGGGGCGCCGCAGCCCGGTGGACCACGACGCCCCACTGATGACTGGCTCCTCGGGTAGGACTCGAACCTACAACCCTTCGGTTAACAGCCGAATGCTCTACCGATTGAGCTACCGAGGACCGCTCCGGCCGGGAAAGTATAGGCGATGGCCACGGCACGGACAAACGACGGCGTCAGTGCCAGCGCGGCTCGGTCCACCAGCCGTGAGGCACGCCGTAGGCCTCCGACCCCACCGTCTCGTGACTGCGCAGGCCGCGGCGAGCGTCGGCGGTGAGCTTGGCCGCCAGGGCCGCCCTGAGCTCCTCGAAGCGCGGCCGCCAGTAGCTCTCGTCGCCGGGCGCTCTGCCCGACAGCTCCTTGCTGGCGACGACCGCCGTGGCCGCGGCGTGGGCGTCCGCGCGCTCCTTCCACCACTCGGGATGCTCGATCCGCGTGCCGAACCGCGACGCCGGCGCGTCCACGTCGGCGCCCTCCTCGCTGATGGGCAGGTACGCCCACGGCTGCGCGTCGATGGTGACCGAGGTGTTGGGGGCCGCGGCGACGAAGCGCTCGAGCGCGTCGAGCGTCTCCGCGGCGGACTCCTCCGTCTCTCCCGGCTGGTTGAACTCGAAGCGCGCCCGCGTGACCACGCCCTTGGCGCTCAGGTACTCGAGCAGTTCCAGCGTGTGCGCGACGGCCTTCCTGGGGTACGGCGCCTGGCCGGTGCGGCCGAGCAGGGCGGGCGAAAGGGTGCCGACCTCGAGAACGAGGCCGGCCCGCGCCCGGTAGAGCTTGTCGACGTCCAGCCGCTGGAGCGCGTCCGGCCGGCCGGTGACGCTGAGCGCGAGGTCGCGCCGGTCGCCGGCCGCGAGCAGGTCGAGCACGGCGCGACGCCAGCCGGCGTCGTAGCCGAACGCCGGATCGAGCACCAGGACGGTCTCCGGGTCCAGCGCGGCGACGGCGTCGACGGCGGCGACGGCGGTGTCCGGCGGATAGGCGTGCCAGCCGGCCCCGCCCGGGCGCAGCAGGCAGGACGGCGCGTTGTAGGGGCAGCCGCGGCTGAGGAACAGCCCGAGCTCCGGCAGCCCCTCCGCCGAGTACGGATACGCCGCGTAGTCGGGCAGGTGCTGCGCGTCGAGCGGAAGCGGCGTGCCCTCCAGCGAGTGGCACGCGCCCTTCTCGCGCTCGCCGGCCGCGACCTGGGCGGCGAGCGTGACTACCGCCGTCTCGGCCTCGCCGGCGATGAGCCAGTCGAACGGAGCGCCCGGATCGTTGAAGTCGTCCGGGCGCACCGAGACGTGGTGCCCGCAGGCGGCGATCACGGCGTCCGGCCACTGGCCGGCGCACGCGCTCGGCGACGGCCAGCGCCGCCGAGTACTGCAGGGCGGACCAGCACGAGACGACCACGAGGTCGGCCTCGCGCTCCGCCAGCAGGCCCTCGCCGATCTGCAAGAAGCTCTCCCGCGCGACGTCGTCGGCGGGATTGCCGAGCTCGGCCTCGAGGTCCAGCACGTCCGTGGCGAACCCGGCGCGGCGCAGCTCGGTGAAGAGCTGGACCATCTCCGGCTTGACCCGTGGTCCGTCCGCCCAGCGGCCGCCGTACAGCGAGCCGGGGAACACGAGCAGCACGCGCGTCTCCTGCATGTCGCCTCCTGTGGTGGGCGGCCGGGGCCGCGGCGTCACGATAGGGTCTCACTGGGTTATGGACGCCGCGAGAAGCCCGAAAACGCGGCGGTCGTCAGGCTCGGCCGCGGCGTACGGGACGTTGAGCCGCCGCCGCAGACGCGGGCCGGCCGCGAACAGGCCGCGGCCGGCCGGGGCCCGCCGCACCGGACTGCTTACTCGACGAAGTCGCGCAGGCTGCTGCGCCTCGCGATACGCGCGGAGCTTCGCCAGCGTCTTGGCCTCTATCTGGCGGATGCGCTCGCGCGTGACGCCGAACTGGACGCCGACCTCCTCGAGCGTGTGCGGACGGCCGTCGGTGAGGCCGTAGCGCATCTCGAGCACGCGGCGCTCGCGCGACGTGAGCAGCTCGAGCACGCGCCCGAGGTCCTCGCCCTGCATGAGCTCGCCCACGGCGTCGCTCGGGGCGACCGACTGCTCGTCCTCGATGAAGTCGCCGAGCTGCGAGTCGCCCTCGTCGCCGACGGGGTTCTCGAGGCTGACGGGCTCCTGGCTGATCTTCTGGATCTCGCGTACCTTGTCGGGCGTGAGGCCCATGTCGGTGGCGATCTCCTCAGGCGTGGGCTCCCGGCCCAGGTCCTGCAGCAGCTGCCGCTGCACGCGGATGAGCTTGTTGATGGTCTCGACCATGTGCACCGGGATGCGGATGGTGCGCGCCTGGTCGGCGAGCGCACGGCTCACGGCCTGGCGGATCCACCACGTGGCGTAGGTGCTGAACTTGAAGCCGCGCCGGTAGTCGAACTTCTCCACGGCGCGGATGAGCCCGAGATTGCCTTCCTGGATGAGGTCGAGCAGCGTGAGCCCGCGGTTGGCGTACCGGCGCGCGATGGACACGACGAGGCGCAGGTTGGCCTGGATGAGCTGGTTCTTGGCCTCCATGTCGCCGCGCTCGATGCGCTTGGCCAGGGAGACCTCCTGCTCGGCCGTGAGCAGCGGCACCTTGCCGATCTCGCGCAGGTACATGCGCACGGGATCGTTGCTCGCCGTCTTGATGGAGAGGTCGAGCTTGGGCACGTCGCCCTCGCCCTCGGCCTCCTGGTCTCCCGTGCCTGACTGGCCGGCGCCGGCATGGTGCACGCCGTCGGCCCCGACCACGTCGATGCCGAGGTCGTGGAAGGCCACGTACACGTCGTCGATCTGCTCGGGCGTGAGGTCGACGTCCGCGAGGACCTCGAGGATGTGCTCGGCGGCAAGATAGCCCTGCTCCTTGCCTTCATCGAGCAGCACTCGGACTTCCTCGACCGTGCTGAGGATCGAGTCGTCGGACTGCCGGTCTGCTGCTGACTCTGTCACTGACTTGTTCAGCGCTCCTCTGTTGTAGCGGCGTCGGGAGCGGGGCGGCCTGGCCGCCCCGCTCCCGGCACCGCGGTCGTCTTCGTTGTCGGGGCCTCCGTACCTGCCGGGTACCGTGTGGAGGTCTTGCGCCGGGCCTGCGGGACCCTCAGTCGAGGAAGTCCCGCAGCCGCTGCGAGTCGCGGTACGCCTTGAGCTTGGCCAGCGTCTTGGCCTCTATCTGGCGGATGCGCTCGCGCGTGACGCCGAACTTCTGGCCGACCTCCTCGAGCGTCCTCGGGTGCTCTCCTTTGAGTCCGAAACGCAGCTCGATGACTTTTCGTTCGCGGTGCGTCAGCGTGCCGAGCACCGCGTTGAGCTCTTCTTTCTGCATGATCTCGCTCACGGCCTCGACCGGCATGGTCGCGTCCTCGTCCTCGATGAAGTCGCCCAGCTGGGAATCTTCTTCTTCCCCGATCGGCGTCTCGAGACTCACCGGTTCCTGGCTGATCTTGAGGATCTCACGCACCTTCTGTGGAGTTGTACCCATCTCGGCGGCTATCTCCTCAGGAGTCGGCTCGCGGCCGATGTCCTGAAGGAGCTGGCGCTGCACGCGGATGAGCTTGTTGATGGTCTCGACCATGTGCACCGGGATGCGGATGGTGCGGGCCTGGTCGGCGATGGCCCGCGTGATCGCCTGGCGGATCCACCAGGTGGCGTAGGTGCTGAACTTGTAGCCCTTGCGGTAGTCGAACTTCTCGACGGCGCGGATGAGGCCGAGGTTGCCCTCCTGGATGAGGTCGAGGAACAGCATGCCCCGGCCCACGTAGCGCTTGGCGATGGACACCACGAGGCGCAGGTTGGCCTCGATGAGCTTGCGCTTGGCGTCCATGTCGCGGCGTTCGATGCGCCTGGCCAGCGACACCTCTTCTTCGGCGGTGAGCAGCGGTACCTTGCCGATCTCCTTGAGGTACATGCGTACCGGGTCGTTGGTCGGCGTCTTGACCGACAGGTCGAGCTTGGGGATGACCTCTTCTTCGGGCTTGTCGCCCGGCGCCGCCTCCACCAGTACGCCTTCGCCCTCGAGGATGTCGATCCCAAGGTCGGAGAACAGGTTGTAGATACCGTCGATCTGGTCGGGCGTGAGCTCGACGTCCTGCAGCGCATCGGCGATGTGGTCGCTCGCGAGGTAGCCCTGCTCGCGACCCTCTTCGATGAGCAGGCGAACCTCTTCGATGCCCAGCTCAGCGGCGTCCACCGGCTTGTTGCGTTCTTCGGCTGCGTCCGTCACGTCAGTCGTCCTCACCGTTACTCGGTGTCGTCGTCCACGGGGATGGCGCGAAGGGCCTCGCGCAAGCTGCGGCGCACACCCTCGAGCCTGGCCAGCTCCTCGCCCTGTCTCCCAGTGTCGTCACCCTTCATCGTGACCTTGAGCCGCGTGATGAGCCGGCCCACCTGCGCTTCCTGCAGCCGCAGGAACAACTCCTCCACGACGGTGGCGGTGAACCGCTCCCGTCCGGCGCGGACGATGACCTCGGCAAACGCCTCCGCGCCCTCGCCCGCGGCCCCGTCGTCCGCCGGCGGCGGGGCGTTCCCGTGACCGTCGGCAGCCAACCGCGCCTTCACGCGGCGCAACGCGGCGCGCGTCTCCGCGGTGGCGAAGAAGCCCTCGTCCACTCCCGCGAGCGCGTCCCGGCCCGGTCCGGGCTGCGCGAGGCAGCCGGCCAGGAACCTGACCTCGAGCTCGTGGGCGCCGCCTACGGCAGCCGCGGCGACGTCACGGGCCGGTACACCCGTCGAAGACCTCGGTGCGGATGAGCCGCTCGACGACACGCGCGCTTTCGACGATCCCCCTGATGTGCGGAGCAGGTAGAGCGCACGCCTCATCGGAGAGCCCGAGAGCATTCGACACGTACGCCAACTCGTCGTCGCGCTCGTTCGGCGTCGCCTCATCTGAGAGGACCTCGCGTAGTCTGCGCCAATGCGCGAGCCCGGCCGTCGGGCCGGTCGAGGTCGTGAGTAGCGAGCGCCAAGCGGACGTGGAATTGTAGCAGCGTCTGCGCGTCGTCGGCAAGTGCGCGGAATCCGTCGCCCCCGGCGCCCGCGAGCACGTAGTCGGCCGGGTCCAGACCGTCGGGAATGCGTACTACGTGCAGGGAAAGGTTCATCCGGCGGCCGAGCGTGAGCGCGCGCTGCATCGCGCCGATGCCGGCGGCGTCGGCGTCGTAGCAGAGATACACGTTGCGGGTGAGGCGGGCGAGACGGCCCAGCTGTTGTTCGGTGAGGGCCGTCCCCATGCTCGCCACGACGTTGGCGACGCCGGCCTGGGCGAGCGCCATGACGTCGGTGTAGCCCTCGACCACGTACACGCGCTCTTCCTGGCGCGCCGCCGCCTTGGCCTTGTCGATGCCGAAGAGCGCCTCGCTCTTGTGGTAGAGCGGCGTCTCCGGCGAGTTGAGGTACTTGGGCTTCTCGTCGCCGAGAGTGCGGGCGCCGAAGCCGAGGGTGCGCCCGCGTTCGTCGCCGAGCGGGAACATGATGCGACCGCGGAAGCGGTCGTACGGGCGTCCGCGCTTGCCGGGGATCACCAGGCCCGCGTCGAGCAGGTCCTGCTCGCTGAAGCCCTTGGCGAGCGCTGCCTCGCGGAGCTTCTCCCAGCCCGGGCAGGCTGTAGCCGACGCGGAAGGCGCGGCAGACCTCTGCGGAGAGGCCGCGCCGCTCGAGGTACTCGCGCGCCGGCGCGGCCGCCTTGGCCTCGAGGTAGCACGCGCTCGTAGTAGGTCGTGGCCTGCTCGAGCAGCGCGCGCAGGCGCTCGCGGGCCCGCCGGTCGGCGTCGCCGCGAGCGCTCGACTCATCGTACTCGAGCGGCGACGCCGTACTTGTCCGCCAGGTACTCGACGGCCTCCGGGAAGTCCAGGTTCTCCTTGGCCATGACGAACCCGATGAGGTTGCCGCCGGCGCCGCAGCCGAAGCAGTAGTAGAGCTTCTCGGCCGGGTTGACGGAGAACGACGGCGTGCGCTCCTCGTGGAACGGGCAGCGCCCGCTGAAGTTGGCCCCGGCCTTCTTGAGATCCGTGTACTGGCCGACGACCTCGACCATGTCGGCGGTGGCCACCACCTGGTCGATGGTGCTCTGCGCGATGCGGGCCACCTACTGCCGGCCTTCGTTACGCGCGTCGTCCCTCTCGTGGTCACGCCGCCGCTGCGCTTCGCGCTGTTCGCGGCGGCGCATCGCCTGGAGCGTCGCCTGCTGCTCGGCCCTCATGACCTGCATGGTCGCCCGCGCGCGGCGGCGCGACTTCTTCTGCCGCCGCGGCGTGCTCTCGTAGAACCGCCAGTTGTGGCCGATGCGGTCGAAGGTCCAGATGAGCAGCACGGTCAGCCCCGATCATCCAGAAGAGGTAGAAGACGGCGAACAACGCCCAGGCGTCGACCGACGTCGTGTCCCTGGCCGCCGGCGCCCCCGACGGCTGGATGTGGGGAAGCCGCAGCCAGCCCAGGCCAAAGGTGACGACGGCCGGGAGGCAGGCGAGCACGATGAGGCCGGCCGTGACCAGCACGATGAGCGCCGTGACGGCGATGCATCGCGACGATCACCGGCCTGTGAGGGGACGAGCCATGAGCACCTCGTCATGATAGCGGTCGCCGCGGCGGTACTGTTCGCGGCGGAGCCCTTCGCGGACGAACCCGTGGCGTTCGTAGAACCGCATCGCGCGGGCGTTGTCCGGAAAGACGCCGAGCACGACGCGACGAAAGCCGGCGACCTGCGCCCACTCGACGGCCGTCTCGAGGAGCGCGCCGCCGGCGCCGACGCCACGAAAGCCGTCGGCCACCGACATCCCGAGCCAGGCGACGTGCGCCGAGGCGGGGTTGCCGTCGGGCCACAGTCCAAGGTTACCCACGATGGCCGCCCCCGGAGTCGGCGACGAGGAAGAGCCCGCGCGGCGCGCGGCAGAGATTGGACGATGCGCCGCCGCCAGTCGGCCGGCAGAGCCTCGCCGGGCCGCAGGACCAGCGTGGCCTGCGGCTCGGCCGCCACCGCGTCGAGCATGCTGGTGATGCCGCGCGCGTCCCGCTTGTGCGCGTCGCGCACGACGAGCGCCCGCCCGTCGGCGAGCTTCACCTCGATCTCTCGTCCAAGCCTGGCCACGGGTCGCTCCTTCGTCCGGCGAGCGAGAAGCGCCGGCCCGGGCGCGCCTTGCGGCGGCCGGGACCGGCGCCCGTCGTCGCCCGCGTCCGCTACTTCTCGAGCCGCAGCTCTCCACGCTCCTCGATCGCGGCCTGCGCCGCGGCGAGGCGTGCCACCGGCAGACGGAACGGCGAGCAGCTCACGTAGTCCATCCCGGCGCGGTGGCAGAACTTGACCGTCTCGGGGTCGCCGCCCTGCTCGCCGCAGATGCCGACCTTGAGGTCCGGCCGCGTGCTGCGGCCGCGCTCGATGCCGATCTCGACCAGCTGACCCACGCCGCTCTGGTCGAGCGTCGCGAACGGGTCGGCCGGCCAGATCTCCAGCGCTTCGCTGGTGTACAGCGGGAGGAACTTGCCGGCGTCGTCGCGGCTGACACCAAGCGTCATCTGCGTGAGGTCGTTGGTGCCGAAGCTGAAGAACTCGGCGACCTCGGCGATCTCGTTCGGCGGTGAGCGCCGCGCGCGGGATCTCGATCATGGTGCCGACCAGGTACGCGACTGTCCACGCCCTGCTCGGCGAACACGTCGGCGGCCACGGAGCGCACGATGGCCGCCTGGTGCTCGAGCTCCTTCTTGGTGCCCACGAGCGGGATCATGATCTCGGGGTGGACGTCCAGGCCTTCCTTCTTGACCAGGCAGGCAGCCTCGAGGATGGCGCGCGCCTGCATCGCGGTGATCTCCGGGAAGGCGATGCCGAGGCGGCAGCCGCGGTGGCCGAGCATCGGGTTGCTCTCGTGCAGGTCCTCGACCTTGGCGCGGACGACGTCCTCGGGGACGCCGAGGGCGGCGGCGGTCTCGGCGGTGTCCTTCTCGCCGTGCGGCAGGAACTCGTGCAGCGGCGGGTCGAGCGTGCGGATGGTGACGTGGCGCTCGCCCATGACGCGGAAGATGCCGGCGAAGTCGTCGCGCTGCATCGGGAGGAGCTTGGCCAGCGCGGCCTCGCGGGCCTCGCGGCTCTCCGCGAGGATCATCTCGCGCACGCTCATGATGCGCTCGCCCTCGAAGAACATGTGCTCCGTGCGGCAGAGGCCGATGCCCTCGGCGCCGAAGGCGATGGCGTTGGCGCTCTGGTCCGGCTGGTCGGCGTTGGTGCGCACGCCCAGCGTGCGCGCCTCGTCGGCCCACTCCATGATCTCCTTGTAGTAGCGGTACGAGCCGGACTCCTCGGGCTTCATGCTCTTCTCGAGCAGCACCTGGAGCACCTCGGGCGGACGCGTGTCGAGCGCGCCGATGATGACCTCGCCGGTGAACCCGTCGATGCTGATCCAGTCGCCCTCCTTGACGGTGGCGTCGTCGACCTTGAAGCTGCGCGTCTTCATGTCGATGTCGAGCGCGCCGCAGCCGACGATGCAGACCTTGCCCATCTGGCGGGCGACCAGCGCGGCGTGGCTGGTCATGCCGCCCTGCGCCGTGAGGATGCCCTGGGCGGCGTCCATGCCGCGGATGTCGTCCGGGCTCGTGAAGTCGCGGACCAGCAGGACCTTCTCGCCGCTTGGCCGCCCAGGCGACGGCGTCCTGCGCGTTGAAGACGACACGGCCGGTGGCGGCGCCGGGGCCGGCGGGCAGGCCCTTGGCCTTGACCCGGCCCTCATCCACGGCCTTCAGCTTGTCTTCGGGCGTCGAAGATCGGTCGCAGCAGCTGGTTGAGCTGCTCGGGCTCGATGCGCATGAGCGCATCGTCCGGGGTGATCAGCCCCTGGTCGGCCATGTCCACGGCGATGCGGATCGCCGCGAGGCCGGTGCGCTTGCCGTTGCGCGTCTGGAGCATGAAGAGGCGGCCCTTCTCGATCGTGAACTCGAAGTCCTGCATGTCGCGCATCTCGGACTCGAGCGTCTGGCGCACGGCCATGAGCTCGTCGAACACGTCCGGCCAGACGTCCTTGAGCTCGATCACCTGGCGCGGCGTGCGCACGCCGGACGACCACGTCCTCGCCCTGGGCGTTGACGAGGAACTCGCCGTAGAACTCGTTCTCGCCGCTGGCGGGGTTGCGCGTGAAGGCCACGCCGGTGCCACTGTCGTCGCCGGTGTTGCCGTAGACCATGGTCTGGACGTTGACCGCCGTGCCCCAGTCGTCGGGGATGTCGTACATGCGGCGGTAGGCGACGGCGCGGTCGTTGCCCCAGCTGCCGAAGACGGCGCTGATGGCGCCCCAGAGCTGGGCGCGCGGGTCGTCGGGGAAGTCCTTGCCGGTGCGCTCCTTGACGGCCGCCTTGAACTCGCGCGACCAGGCTCCTTGAGGTCGTCGGCGGTGAGCTCGGTGTCGTACGGCGACGCCCTTGGCCTTCTTCATCGCCTCGAGGCGCTCCTCGAAGACGTCGCCCTCGTCGTCGCTCTCCGGCTTGCAGCCGAGCACGACGTCGCCGTACATGCTGACGAAGCGCCGGTAGCAGTCGTAGGCGAAGCGCGCGTTGCCGGTGGAGGCGACGACGCCCTGCGACGGTCTCGTCGTTGAGGCCGAGGTTGAGGATCGTGTCCATCATGCCCGGCATGGAGGCGCGGGCGCCGGAGCGGACGCTGAGGAGCAGCGGGTCGGAGGCGTCGCCGAAGGTCTTGCCGGTGTCGGACTCGAGCGCCCTTGAGCGCGTCCTCCAGCTGGGCGTCCACGCCCTGCGGGTAGTCGCCGTGGGCCGAGTAGTAGTTGCACACCTCGGTGGTGATGGTGAACCCGGGCGGCACGGGCAGCCCGATGGTCGTCATCTCCGCGAGGTTCGCCCCCTTGCCTCCGAGGAGTTCGCGCATGGACTTGTTTCCCTCGCTGAAGCGGTAGACGTGCTTGTCACTCATGCTGGTTGCCTCCCCTGGCATCTTGTCCGACTCTCTGCGATACGTGTGCGGAGAGCCGCTCAATAGCTCTTCCGTGCATTGGTCCGCCGTGTCGCGGCGGTGGCGTGGGATGTGGTCGGATCTCCTGTGCGTCAGGCCTGCGTGAGCGGCAGGCGGCCGAACTCCCCGATGCGGCCGATGAGGCCGGTGACGGCGGCGAGCTGCGCGAGACGGTTGGCGCGCACCGCGTCGTCGGGGTCCATGACGAGGACGGCTTCGAAGTAGCGGTCGACGGCCGGCCGCAGGCCGGCCGCGGACTCGATGGCGCTCTCGAGCTCGAGGTTGCCCAGAGCCTCGAGGAGCGGCCCGCGCGCAGCGTCGCAGGCCGCCGCCAGCTCGCGCTCGGCGTCGTCGGTGAAGAGGGCCGGGTCGACGGCGCGTGACCCGGCCGCTGGGTCCTTGGCCGCCAGCGCCGCGCACCGGTTGTAGGCGATGACGGCATCCTCGAAGAGTTCCCGCCCGGCCATGGCCGCGAACGTGCGCGCCCGCGCCGCCAGCGCCGGCAGGTCGCCGGCCGGTGCGCCCATGGCGGCCTCGACGCTCGGGAACGGCAGGCCCTCGTCGAGCAGCAGCACCTGCAGGCGCTCGCGGACGAACGCCGCCGTCTCAGCGACGATGGTCGCGCGGCGCGCGTCGTCCAGGCCCTCGATGCCCTGCAGTTCGAACTGGTCGACGGCCGACGCCAGCAGGCCGGCGAGCGGGAAAGCGAAGGCTGTACTCGAGGGCGATGCGCACGATGCCCATGGCGGCGCGCCGCAACCCGTAGGGGTCGCGCGAGCCGGAGGGCTTCTCTCCGGCGACCCAGGCGCCGGCGATGTTGTCGAGCTTGTCGGCGACGGCGAGCAGGGCGCCGGCCACGGTGGCCGGCAGCGGCGCCGTCGCCGAGAGCGGCCGGTAGTGCTCGCCGACGGCGCGGGCCACCGCGTCGCCGAGGCCGCCGGCCTCGGCGTAGAGCCCGCCCATGACGCCCTGGAGCACCGGGAACTCGATGACGACCTGGCTCACGAGGTCGGCCTTCGCGAGGCGCGCCGACGTGCGCAGCGTCTCGGCGAGCGAGTCGCCGGAGCCGTTGCCGCCGGCCGCGGGGCCGGCGCCCCGGCCGGCGGCGAGGGCGGCGACGAGGCCGCCGATGCCGCCCGGCCTTGTCGGCGAGCGAGCCGAGCTTCTCGTGGAACACCACCGCGCCGAGGCGCTCGGCCATGGCCGGCAGGCCCTCGGCGAGGTCGCGGTCGTAGGCGAACTCGGCGTCGTCGAGGCGGCCGTCGAGCACGCGCTCGTTGCCGCGCGTGACCAGCGGGGCCGCCGCCGGGTCGCCGTTGGAGACGTAGAGGAACGCCGGCAGCAGATCGCCGGCGGCGTCGCGCACCGGGAAGTATCGCTGGTGGCTCTGCATGGCGGTGACGAGGACTGCGGCGGGCAGGCGCAGGTGCCGCTCCTTGAAGCCGCCGCGGGCCACGCTCGGCCACTCGGCGAGGTACACGGCCTCGGCGAGCACGTCGCCCGGATCCGACCACTCGCCGCCGAGCTTCGGCGGCGGCGGCGTCGAGGCCCGCAGTGATGCGCCGGCGGCGCTCGTCCTGCGAGACGACGACCTTCTGCTCCTCGAGCACGCGTTCGTAGTCGCCGGCGCTCGCCAGCGTGACCGGCCCGCCGAGCACGCGGTGGCCCCGCGAGACGTCGCCGAGCGGGAGGCCGTAGAACTCCCCTCTCAGCGTCTCGCTCGCCGAGCTTCGCGACGAGCCAGCGGATGGGACGCGAGAAGCGCAGGTAGTCGCCGGCGCCCTCGGGCCTCGCGCCCCAGCGCATGCCGCGCGGGATCTGCAGGCCGGTGATGAGGCGCGCGACCAGCTCGGGCACGACGTCGCGCGCCGCGCGCCGCTCGGCCTCGACACTGACGACGACGAACTCGGTGCCGTCGACGACCTCGCGGCGCACAGCTTCGGCCGCCGCGCCCTTGGAGCGCGCGAATCCGTCGCCGGCCTTGGTGAGCGGCGCCGTCCGCGGCGATAGGCGATCTCGGCCTTGGGGCCGCGGAATTCCTGCGACCTGGGCGAGCTGCTCCGCCGGGCACGCCGTCGACGAGGACGGCGATGCGGCGCGGCGAGACCAGCACCCTGGCCGCCGCGCCCTCTTCGAGCAGGCGCTCGCCGCCGAGCAGCGCGAGCGCGAGCCCGGGCTGGTCGGGCGTGCCCTCGAGCTGGCGGATGACCGACTCGCAGACCTTGTACGGCAGCTCCTCGGTCCCGATCTCGACCAGCAGGGTAGTCATGCGTCCGCCTCGCCGGCCGGGGCGGCTTCGCCGCCGGCCTTCTCGCGCCCGTCGCCGACGACCTCGAGGTACAGCCCGGCGACCTTGCGCGCGAGGTCGCGCACGCGGGCGATGTGGGCGGTGCGGTCGGTGACGCTGATCACACCGCGCGCGTCGAGCATGTTGAACGCGTGGCTGCACTTGAGCACGTGGTCGTAGGCGGGGATGGGCAGGCGCGCCTCGATGGTGCGCAGCGCCTCGGCCTCGTGCTCGCGGAAGTGGCGGTAGAGCATCTCCGTGTCGGCCACCTCGAAGTTGTAGCGGCTGAACTCGCGCTCGTTCTCGCGGTACACGTCGCCGTAGGTGACGACGTGCTCGGCGCCGTCCTCCTCCCAGCGAGACCACACGAGGTCGTAGACGCTGTCCACGCCCTGCAGGTACATGGCCAGACGCTCGAGGCCGTAGGTGATCTCGATGGTGATGGGGTCGAGGTCGAAGCCGCCCAGCTGCTGGAAGTACGTGAACTGGGTGGCCTCCATGCCGTCGACCCAGACCTCCCAGCCCTGGCCCCAGGCGCCCAGAGTGGGGCCCTCCCAGTTGTCCTCGACGAAGCGCACGTCGTGCTCGGCGAGGACGATGCCGAGGGCCTCCAGCGAGCGCAGGTACACGTCCTGGATGTCCGCCGGCGACGGCTTGATGACCACCTGGTACTGGTAGTAGTGGCCGAGCCGGTACGGGTTCTCGCCGTAGCGCCCGTCGGCGGGGCGCATGGACGGCTCCACGTAGGCGGCGCGCCAGGGACGGGCGTCGAGGCAGCGCAGGAACGTGGCGGGGTTGAAGGTGCCGGCGCCGACCTCGGTGTGGTACGGCTGGACGACGACACAACCCTGGCCCTCCCAGAAGGCCTGCAGGCGGCCGATGATCTGCTGGAACGTGGGGGGAGCGGCGTCTGCGGTCTGGGCGTGGTTCGTCACGTGTCCTTTCGGTCGGAAGCGCGATTCTACCAGTCTCACGCAGAAGTGAACAAACAGATGACACCGAGACGCTGACGGATGTTCCATGCTCATCGCCGGCGGGCGCGGGTACACTCCATAGCAGCCGACGCCGCGCGAGCGGAGCCGGTCAGGGCGGCGTGACGGCGACGCGGCGAGGCCCGCGAAAGCGGGTCGCTTGCGACGCGAGCGCCCGCCCGCCAGGGGTGCGCCGGCCGTACCGCTCAACTACGGCCGGCGCCTCCGCGAGAAAGCCCGCCGGCCGGTCCGCCCTCAGATCCCTCCCGCGATCCGCAGCGCGCGCAGCCGCGAGCCGGTGTGGTACGCGTACAGCTGGTGCACGTCGCGCAGCGCCTCGCCGGTCGCGTCGGACGGCGCCTCCCCGCGGAGCTCCGCCAGCGGCCGCGAGAGCGCCGCGCGAGCGCCTCTATCGCCTCCGGTGTGATCGGCACGGCCTCCCCCACGCAGTCGGAGCACACGAGCCCTCCGCGGGCGGCGGAGAATCCCAAGGCGCGGCCGTCGGACCCGCAGGCCGCGCAGTGGTCCAGCACCGGCAGGTAGCCGGCCTCGTACAGGAGCTTGAGCAGCGCGCCGAGCACGAGCGGAGACTGGACGGCGCGCCCGGAGATACCGCGGTCGAGCTCGCGCAGCGTGTTGCGCAGCAGGGCGAACACGCGCTCCTCGGGCTCGTGCTCGGGGGTGAGGCCGGCGGCGGCCTCGCAGACGATCGCCGCCGCCGTCAGCGCCTCGCGGTCCTCGCGCAGATGCGCGAACACGTCCACCAGCTGCGCCTGCGTCACCGTGTACATCGAGCGGCCCGGGTGCAGCACGAGGTCGCAGACGTTGAAGGGCTCGAGGCGGCCGCCCCAGCGAGACGTCGTCTTGCGCACGCCCTTGGCGACCGCGTCCACGCGGCCGAGCTCGCGCGTGAACAGGCGCAGGATGCGGTCGGCCTCGCCCAGCGGGCGCGAGGCGAGGACGACGGCGCGGGCCTTCTCGGCGCGCACGTCAGCCGCCGCCCCTGGCGCCCCGGCGGCGGCTGAAGACCACCCGGGTGATACCGGAGAGGTCGTCCCGCCGCTCTGGCGCCTCGAAGGCGCCGGCCGCGTCGATGATGGCCGCCACGTCGTCCGCCTGCCCGGCGCCGACCTCGACGGCGAGCGTGCCGCCGGGCCGCAGCAGCAGCGCGGCGCCGGGGATGAGGCGGCGGTACACGTCGAGGCCGTCGACGCCGCCGTAGAGCGCGCCCCGCGGCTCGTAGTCGCGCACGTTGGGCTCGAGCGCCACGTACTCGTCGGCGGGGATGTACGGCGGGTTGGAGACGATGAGATCGAACGGGCGCTCGCCGACATCGGCGAACAGGTCCGAGAGCACGAACTCGACGCGGCGCCCGAGGCCCAGACGGGCGCCGTTGCGCCGCGCCACGGCCAGCGCCGCCGGCTCGATGTCGGTGGCGACGACGCGCACGAAGGGGTCCTCGGCGGCGAGCGCCAGCGCCACGCAGCCCGAGCCCGTACCCATGTCGAGCGCCAGCGGCTCGTCCTCCGGGTCGGGCCCGGCGATCGGCATCGCCGCGAGGGCCTCCAGGGCGACGTCGACGAGCGTCTCGGTCTCGGGGCGAGGGATGAGCACGTCCGGCGTCACCTCGAGGTCGATGGTGCGAAAGGCTCGCCGGCCGAGGATGTACGCCACCGGCTCGCGGGCGAGCCGCCGGCCGAGAAGCTCCTCGAAGCGCTCGGCCTCGTCCGGGCGCAGGACCCGGGACGGGTCGCGAAAGAGCTCGCCTCGGGGGACGTCGAGCGCGCTCGCCAGGAGCAGCTCGGCGTCGAGGCGCGGCGAGCGCGAACCGCTGGCGCGCAGCCGCGGCGCCGCCGCGCGGAGCGCCTCGCCCACGCTCGCCGGCCCCGGCACGGTCAGTCCCCGCCGGCCGCCGCCAGCTGCTTGCGCCGGTCCTCGGCGGCCAGCGCCTCGGTGAACTCGTCGAGGTCGCCCTCCATGACCTCGGTGAGGCGATGGCTGGTCAGCCCGATGCGGTGGTCGCTCACGCGGTTCTGCTGGAAGTTGTAGGTGCGGATCTTCTGCGAGCGGTCGCCGCTGCCGACCATGCTGCGACGGGCCGCGCCGCGCTCCTGGTCCTGCTTGGCCTGCTCGAGTTCGAAGAGCCGGGCGCGCAGGATGCGCATCGCCTTCTCCTTGTTCTGGAGCTGGCTCTTCTCGTCCTGGCAGCTGACGTTCACGCCCGTGGGCATGTGCGTGATGCGCACGGCGGAGTCTGTGGTGTTGACGCTCTGCCCGCCCGGGCCGCGGGCGCGGAAGATCTCGACGCGCAGGTCGCCGGCGTGGATGTCGACCTCGATGTCCTCGGCCTCGGGCAGCACGACCACGGTGGCGGTGGAGGTGTGGATGCGGCCGGCGGCCTCCGTGACGGGGACGCGCTGCACGCGGTGCACGCCCCCCTCGTACTTGAGCATGGAGAAGGCGCCGCGGCCCTTGACTTCGAGCGTGACCTCCTTGTAGCCGCCGTCGTCGTTCTCGTTGGCGGAGAGGATCTCGACCTCGAACCCCTTGGCCTGGGCGTAGCGCGTGTACATGCGCGCGAGCTCGGCGGCGAAGATGCAGGCCTCGTTGCCGCCGGTGCCGGCGCGGATCTCCACGATCACGTCCTTGCCGTCGTTGGGGTCCCGCGTGAGCATGCGCACGCGGATCTCCTCGCTGATCTGCTCGACGCGCCGGCGACCCTCGATGAGCTCCTCCTGGGCGAACTCCCGCATCTCCCCGTCCGAGGAGTCGTCGCCGAGCAGGGCCTCGGCGTCGGCGACCGTCCGCTCCGCCTCGCGGAACTGCTGTGTGAGCTCGTGCACGGGCTGGAGTTCGGCGTGGGCGCGCGCGGCGTCCGTGTAGCGCGCGCGGTCGCCGAGCACTTCCGGGTCGGCAGCTGCGTGGTGAGCTCGTCGTAGGAGCGTTCTATCTCGGTGATGAGGTCGTCGATGGTCGCCATGGACCCAGCTTACGCCATGACCTCCACGCCCTTCACCGGCGGGCGGTCCTGCGGTTCGAGCTCGATGATCTTCTCAAGGGCGGCGATGGCGACCTCGACCTGCGAGCTGTCGGGGTGCTTGGTGGTCATCCACTGCAAGGCCAGGCCGGGAGCCATGATGACGCGGATGACGCGGTTGGTCTCGTGGCGGCCGGCGAAGCGGATGATCTCGTAGCTGATGCCGGCGATGAGCGGGATGAGCACGACCCGGCTCAGGATGAGCAGGTACCACGCCGGCCGGCCCACGCCGGCGAACACGAAGATCGAGACCACCAGCACGATGAGCAGGAACGAGGTGCCGCAGCGCAGGTGCAGGGTCTTGTACTTCTCGACGTTGGCCACGGTGAGCTCGTCGCCGTGCTCGAGCGCGTGGATGCTCATGTGCTCGGCGCCGTGGTACTCGAACACGCGGCGCAGGTCCTTGATCTGGGTGACGATGGCCAGGTAGGCGAGGAAGATGCCGACGCGGATGCAGCCCTCGACGAGCCAGAACCAGAAGCCCTTGCCGAGCACACTGTCGAGCAGTCCGGTGAGGAACAGCGGCGCGATGAAGAACAGCCCGACGGCGAAGGCGAAGGCGATGACGAGCGTGACGCCGATCTCCTTCTTGCCGAGCTCCTGCTCCTCCTCGCCGAGCGACTCGTTCGCCGACATCGTGAGGGCGCGGACGCCGATGACCAGCGACTCGACCAGGGCGACGACGCCGCGCACGATCGGCAGCTTGAGGATCGGGTAGCGCTTCATCCAGCTCACGAGCGGCCAGTGGTGCAGGCCGATGGTGTCGTCCGGACGGCGCACGGCGAGCGACCACTAGTCGACGCCGCGCATCATGACGCCCTCGATCACGGCCTGGCCGCCGACCTGCGCGCGGCGCGCGGCCAGAGCGGGCAGGAGGAGGGCGATGAGGACGAGGCGTCGGGTCATGGTGGGAGCCGGGGCTGGGCCGCGTGGCCGCGTTCAGCGGCGCTCGGCGGCCGGCCCGTCGACGTCCTCGGGCTTGTATGGCTTGCCGCACGTCATCTTGCCCTCCGGGCAGGCGCCGTAGAGGCAGCCGGGGCCGCTGCCCTCGAAGAGGTTGGGGGCGAGCTCCTTGACCATGCCGCGCATCTGCCAGGCGAGGTCGCGGATCTCCCACTGGGCGCGGTTGCAGCAGCGCACCTGGAAGAAGTGGCGCAGCTCGCGCGCGTTCATGCTGACGACGATCTTGGTCTCGGCGGCGTTGGGCAGCACGAAGCGGGCGTCCTCCTGGACGCTCTCGCGCTTGCGGCCCTCGGCAAGGCCGAGCTCCACGAGCTTGTCGTAGGCGACGCGCGCGTCTTCCATGGCCTGCAGGAAGATCGCCTGGGCCTCTTCGTTCGCGGAGATGCTGGGCGGCACGATGAAGCTGTCGGCCGCCCCGAAGTTCACGTAGCGCTGCGACTGCTGGTTGTAGCTGGCCACGCGGTGCCGCACGAGCTGGTGCGTGCAGGCGCGGCTCACGCCGTCGACGGCGAAGCTGAAGGTGGCGTGCTCGAGCGCCGAGTGGTGCCCGCTGCGGACGAGGATGCGCACGAGCTTGGCGACGTCCTCGTCGCGTCATGTCCTGCTTGAGGTCGGCGGCGGAAACCGGCGCATAACAGAGCCGACCCGCGATCGCGACGGCGCGATCCGGGTCGGGTGTGTGCTGAAGGAGGCTGACGCGGAGCTCGGCGCGGAGCGGTGCCCCTCCGGCGCCCCGCTCGACAGCGTGACTACGGGGGCTGTTCATGCCAGGCCCGTCAGGACTCGGTCGGCTCGGCCTCGGGTGCGGCCTGGGCGGCGACGGCCACGGGCTCCGGCTTGGGAGCCTCAGCCTTGGCGGCGACCTTGGCCTTCGGCTTCACCGGCTCGTCGGACTTCTTCTCGAGACGTTTCTTGAAGCGGTCCACACGGCCGCCCGAGTCCACGAGCTTCTGCTTGCCGGTGTAGAACGGGTGGCACTGCGAGCACAGCTCTACGTGCAGCTCCTTCTTGGTGCTGCGCGTGGTGAACGTGTTGCCGCAGCTGCAGTGCACGGTCGCCTCTTCGTACTGCGGATGGATGTCTTTCTTCATCTGAACGGATCCCTTCTGGGAGCAAACCCGGTGCTGACGCGAACGGCCGCGAGGGCCGAAGCGGGATGATACCATGAACCAGCGCACCGCTTCGAATCGTTCCCGGAAGCAAACATGGGCCCGGGAGCCGCGCCCGAGGGCGCGGATGCAGCGGCGCGGCATTCCTCCCTATACTCCTTGCCGACCACACCGCGGACGCGCCAGCGCGTGCGAGCGAGACTGCCCAAGGAGGACCGGATGCCGGACATGCTCGCCCACTACCTCGTCGCCGAACGGGCCGCGCAGCGGCTTGACGGCACCGGCGCCGCGCGGCTCGTCACGGGCGCCTGGGACGCGTACAAGGTGGGCGCTCAAGGCCCGGATGTGTTCTTCTACGCGAACCTCCTGCGCCGGCGCGGGCGCTCGGACATCGCCCACCTCGCGCACCGCCACCGGATGAGCGCGGCCTTCCGCAGCCTGCTGGGCCGGGCCATCGCGCTGCCGGCGGACGAGCGCCGGGTCGCCTTCGCCTTCGTGGCCGGTTACGCGGCGCACCTGTGCCTGGACGCCGAGGCGCACCCGTGGGTGCTCTACTGGACCGGCGACATCACACGAAGGGGCCGGCGCGGAGGGCAAGGCTCAGGCGTTTCGCCGGCACTGGGTGCTCGAGGCGTCGATCGACGTCATCCTGCGCCAGGAGCAGGGGGGCGGCCCCGACTGGTTGCGCAGACGGCGCCTCCTGCGCTTCTCCGCGCGGCAGAGGAAGATCGTCGCCGGACAGCTGAGCGCCATGCTCCGGGACGTCTTCGACCTGACGCTCTCTCCCGAGGAGTGCCGCGCCGCCTTCCGCAACATGGACCGCGTCTACGGGACGATGTCCGATCCGTACGCCTTCCCGACCCGGCTGCTCGCCGCCGCCGCGCCGCTGATCGACCGGAGCGGGGCGCTGCGCACGCAGATCTACCCCGAGACGCCGTCGCCGGTCGCCGCGGACCTCTTCGCCACACAGCGTCGCTGGTACAACCCGTCGGTGCCGGACGAGCCCCAGACGGTGACCTTCCGCGAGATCCTGGAGGCGGCCACGGCCGAGACCGCTCGCTGCCTCGAGGCGATCGCCGCCGCGGCGAATGGCGACGGTACCATCGAAGACGCCGTGGAGGTCATCGGCGACCGCAGCATGCTCACCGGTGTCACCTGCGACGACCCGAGGCCACGGGTCGCGTTCGCGCCCGACCTGAGCCTCATCTGGGGAGACGAGGCGCCGGCCTGACTCGCCGGCGACCGCCGGCTACCGCGAGTTCTTGATCAGCGCGTTGAGGAACTCGGCGTTGTTGTTGGTCTCGCGGGTCTTCTTGATGAGCAGCTCGATGGCCGCGGCAGGATCGAGGCTGTGCAGCACCGAGCGGAGCTTCCACACGGCGGCGGCCTCGGCCGGCTCCATGAGCAGCTCCTCCTTGCGGGTGCCGGTCAGCTCGATGTCGATGGCCGGGAAGATGCGCTTGTCGGCCAGCTTGCGGTCGAGCCTGATCTCCATGTTGCCGGTGCCCTTGAACTCCTCGAAGATCACCTCGTCCATGCGCGAGCCGGTGTCGACCAGCGCCGTGGCGAGGATCGTGAGCGAGCCGCCCTCCTCGATGTTGCGGGCCGCGCCGAAGAACTTCTTGGGCGGGTACAGCGCCGTGCTGTCGACGCCGCCGGAGAGGATGCGGCCGCTGGCCGGCGTGTTGAGGTTGAAGGCGCGCGCCATGCGCGTGATGGAGTCGAGCAGGACGACGACGTCGCGGCCCATCTCGACCAGGCGCTTGACGCGGTCGAGCACCAGCTCGGTGACCTGCACGTGGTTCTCGCTCGGCTGGTCGAACGTGCTGGCCACGACGGTGCCTACGACGGAGCGCTGCATGTCGGTGACTTCCTCGGGACGCTCGTCGACGAGCAGCACGAAGAGGTCGATCTCGGGGTTGTTGATGGCGATCGAGTTGGCCAGCTTCTTGAGGATGGTCGTCTTGCCGGCCTTCGGCGGCGAGACGATGAGGCCGCGCTGGCCCTTGCCGAGGGGGCACAGCAGGTCCATGATGCGCGCCGCCGTGTCGTGCTCGTCGGTCTCGAGACGCAGGCGCTCCTCGGGGTACAGCGGCGTGAGCTTCTCGAACACGGGGCGCTGACGCGCGGCGTCCGGGTCCAGGCCGTTGATGCCGTCGATCTTGAGGAGCGCGTTGTACTTCTCGTTGTCCTTGGGCTCACGGACCTGGCCGGCGACCTCGTCGCCGCGGCGCAGGCCGAAGCGGCGGATCTGGCTGAGGCTCACGTAGACGTCGCGGTCGCCCTGGCTGAAGCCGTTGGTGCGCAGGAACCCGAAGCCGTCCGGGAGGACGTCCAGGATGCCGGTGCACGGGATGGACGGGCGGTCGTCGCGCACCTGCTCGCCACCGCCCTGGCGCTCGCCGCCCTGGCGCTCGCCGCCCTGGCGCTGCTTGTCGCGCCCGCGGCGGTTCTTGCCCTTGCCCTGACGCTGCTGCTGGCCCTGCTGCTGGCCTGCTGGCCCTGCTGGCCGCCGCCCTGCTGCTGGCCGCCGCCCTGCTGCGGCTGCGGGCGGTCGCCGTCACCGGCGGGCTTTTCGACGGCCGGCGCCTCGGGCGCTCGGCCGGCGGCCTGCTCGGCCGGCGGCGCGCCGGCGGCGACCGGCGGAGCGGCGTCGACGGACGCCGCGGGCGCCGCGGCGGGCTTGTCCGCCGGCGCGGCAGGCGCTGCCGGAGTCTCCGCGGGCCTGTACGCCGCGGCGGCGGAGGCCTCGGCCGGCTTCTCGGCCGGAGGCGCGGCGGCGGCCGGCTTGTCGGCCGGAGGCGCGGCGCGGCCGGCTTCTCGGCCGGAGGCGCCGGCGCGGCGGCCGCCGCGGCCTCGGCCGCTGCCGCCTTGGAGGCCTTCGTTGCCCGCGGGGCCCTCGGGGCCCTCGGCTTGGCCGCCGGCTTGTCGGCGGCCGGCGCCTTGGCTGCAGGCGCAGGAGCGACGGCGGTCTCCACGGCCGGCTCGCTCGGGATGGTGATCTGGTCTGTTTGTTCAGTGCTCATGGGCTCCCGGGACTCCTGGCATCCGGTGTGCGCCGCAGAACGCGGTCGCGGCGGGGAGATGCCGTACGAGTAAGGTGGATGTGCGATGGAAGACGGAACCCGTGCGGGCTCCAGTTGCAGAGTATGTCATACCGCGCAAGAGATTCCCAGTAACCTCGTGGCGTGAGTGTGGGACGTGGCCCGCCGCGCACGAGCAGTCCGGCGGCGGCGACCGGGGATACGCCTATTCTATCGGATGGTGGCGCCGGAACTGAAGGCCGGGCTCACGCCGGCGCAGGCCGGCCCCTGGGCCGGCGCCGTGCGCCGGCCTGCTTTCGGCGCCGGCCCGCCTGAGGCGCCCGTTCGTCGCCCTGCACATCGGCGCCTCCTCCTCGACGCGACGCAGGATCATGCCGAGCACCTCGCTCAGGTTGTCGTCGAGGCTCGGACCGTCGATCACCGGCACGCCGAGCGCCTGCGCCCTCCCCACCATGTACTTCTGGATGCGGCGGATCTCGGCGAAGTGCTCGAGGTACCGGCGCAGCGGGCGGATGCCGCCCGTCTCCCACTCGCGCACGGTGAAGTTGCTGCGGTGGCGTTCCTTGTCGGAGATCGCGAGCAGGAACTCGAGCACGATCGCCTCGCCCCAGCGCGACCGGTCCAGGTAGCCCGGCACCAGGTGCACGCCCTCGATCACCATGCGCTGGGCCTCGTCCACGCCGCGCTGGACGAGCGCCTCGATGCCGACCGAGACGGCCTTGGTCTGCTCGATGAATCCCATCTTGCTCAGGTCGGTCTCGCGCGGCACCGGCACGCGGACTGCCGAGGCGGCGTCGAACGACGAGGTGTGGATGGCCGGCATGAGCTCGGGGGCGAAGAAGGCCCGCATGGTCTGGCGCACCATGTCTGTGCCGATCAGGCGGGTGATGCCGAGGCGGTGCGCCAGCTGCGTCGCCAGGGTGCTCTTGCCCACGCCGGTGGCGCCGCCGATGAGGATGATCAGCGGCGTCTCGAGCCGGCGCAGCTTCTGCCACTGGCGGAAGCGCTCGATGAGGACGTCGCCTTGCGCCGGCCCGAGCTGGTCGCGGGCGATCTCCTGCAGGTCGGCGAGGGTGAGGGCCGCCGGCCCGCGGCGCCGCAGGCGCCGCTCCACGGCGGCCGCGATGTTGTAGGCGCGCTCGGGCGCCAGGCCGGTCGACATGAGGGTCTGCGCCATGAGGCCCTTGCTGAACGGCGCCTGGTCGCCCTCGTCGATGAGCGGCATGTCGCGGTGTTCCGGCACGGTCACTCCCCGCCGCCGGCGCCGTCGGACGCGTGCGCGGCGCGCGGCCGCGAACCGCTCGCGCGCCAGCGCCGCGAGGCGGTCGACGACGGCGCCGAGGTCGTCCTCGAGCGCCACGGGCTCGTTGTCGCAGAACACGAGCTCGCGGCCGGCGGCGGCGGCGCCCTCGGCGACGACGTCCACCGCCGCCGCCTTGATCTCGGTGAGGAAGACCTCGGCCTCGGTTGCGGCCGCGCGCCACCGCATCCGACAGCCGGCGGCGGTCGGCAAGGTCGCAGGAGACGAGCACGACCTCGGCGCCGTGCTGCTCGGCGAGCGCGGCCGCGAGCCGCGGCGCGGCCGCCTCCGGCGCCGTGGTGAAGAAGGCGACGCGGCGGCCGCGGACCGGCTCGACCGGCCGCGGCCGGAACACCGTCGGCACCACCTCGAGGCCGGGCCTGACGGCTTTGGCCGCCGCGGTCATGGCGCGCACCACTCCCCGGCCCGGCAAATGGCGGCTCGCACTGCGTGAGCACCAGCGCGTCGCTGAGCAGCAGCCGGTAGGTGCCGAGAAAGCCGGCGACGTAGTCCACCGGCTGGCCCGCTCCCGCGACGCACAGCGTCGCGTCGGCGAGGACCGGCGGCACCACGGCGCCGCTGCCCTCGATCACCGCCAGCGCGGCGGCGCGCCCGTCCAGCAGCGGCAGCGCCTCACGGACGTTGTCGTCGAACGTCATGCCGGCGAGCCCGCCCCCGCAGCGCCGGCACCCCACTGCGGTCACGCCGGCGAGCACCGCGTCCTCGTAGCAGTCGCTGGCCGCGTGACGGCCGGCGCGGGAGGCGGCGAGCAGTTCGGCGGGGCCGAGCCCGTCGCCGCCGCGGATGAGCTCCGGCTCCGGCGGCCCGCCACGGCCCATGGCAAGCACGACGACGCCGCCGTCCGCCCGCCGGGCGGCGTCGATCCGCCGCGCCAGCCAGCCGCTCACGGCGGTCTTGCCGACGCGCTTGCCGGTGCCGATCACGGCGAGGGACGGCGTGGCCTCCAGCCGGGCGAACTCCTGCGGGCGCACCTCGGTGTCCGCGGCCACGTAGGCCGCGCCCTCGGCGAGGGCCGCGCTCATGAGGAGGAACCGTTCGCGATACCCGACGACCGGCTCGTCCGAGAGGTCGACGAGTGCTTCGGCCCGCGCCGCGCGCAGCGCGGCGCGCACGCCCTCGAGCACCTCGTGCGCGGACGTGGACCGCGGCTCGACTGCGTCCAGCCGCGGCACCCCGATCTCGGCCGCCAGCGCGGCCAGCCCCTGCGTCGCCTCGCGCCCCGCGTCGCCGGAGCCGGCGTCGCCGCGCAGCTTCTCCCGCCCGCCGGCGAAGATGCCGGCCTCCACGGAGTAGGCGAGGCCGAGCCTCGCGACCGCCGCGGCGACCACGGGCGGGTAGTGTTCGCCGTCGACGAGCACGACGGCCCGCGGCAGACGACCGCCTATCGGCTCTCCTCCTCGGGCACGGGACAGATGTACTTGTCGAACGAAGCCGTGGACGGCACGAAGTCGATGAGCGTCTCCTCCCCATGGAACGGATACTTGCGCGCCACCTGCACCCGGTCGTCCTCGATCCGGATGAGGTTGTAGCACGCCTTGGTGTTGCCCCGCAGACGCAGCGAAGAGCAGGTCCCGGCGTTGACGACGAAGAGGTGCTCGAGCCGCCACGCGTACGGCACGTGCTTGTGGCCGGAGAGAACGAGGTTAACGCCGCACTCCTGCAGTACTTCGAGCAGGTCGCCGGCGTCCAGGACCATGCTGCGCTCGCGCCCCGTGCCGGGGATCGGCAGCAGGTGGTGATGCAGCATGAAGATGCGAAACGCGGCGGGCCGGGCGTACTGCTCGCGCAGCCAGTCGTAGCGCGCCCGGCCGACCTGACCGTAGTCCAGGTCCGGCTCGCTCGAGTCGAGCGCGACGATGGCTACGTCGTCCATCATCAGCGTCCGCACGCGCGGCCCGATGAGCTCTTCGAAGTGGAGGTAGCCCACGTTGCGCGAGTCGTGGTTGCCCGGCACGACGACCATCGGCGCCTCGATGCGCCGCAGGTACTCGACCGCCGTCATGTAGTCCTGGCGGAAGCCCATCTCGGTGAGGTCGCCGGCGCACAGCACGATGTCCGGCTTGAGCTCGTTGAGCTCGATGACGACGCGGTCCATGAGGCTCGGGACGAAGTACGGCGAGCCGGCGTGGATGTCGCTGATGTGGGCGATGGTGAGCTCGGTCACGGCGCTCGTCCCCCTAGGCTCGCTGAGGCGGCTACTCTACCACCACGATGCGGGCGGGCCCCTGCTTGTCGAGCACCGAGAAGCCGGTCTGCCCGCCTTCGCGACGGAAGCGCAGGCGCATGGTGGTGCGGCCGACGCGCAGGTTGCTGAGGGTCACCTCTCCCAGCCACCGCGGCAGCACCGGGTTGTGCACGTAGACGATGTTCTCCTCGGCCTGGGCGTAGATGCCGAGCATGGACTGCAGGACGAGGAACAGGGCCGCGGCCGAGTTGGCGTCGGGCGAGCACGCCATGGGGAACGAGACCGGCCGGTCGACCGCCTGCCGCGTGAAGCCGCAGAACATCTCCGGCAGGCGCGCGTACTCGTGCGCGGCGGCCGCCTCGACCAGGCCCCAGGCGAGGCGGTTGGCCTCCTGCACGTAGCCGTGCTTCTTGAAGCCGTTCGCGATGAGCGCCGTGTCGAACGGCCACACGCTCCCGTTGTAGAAGCTCACGGGGTTGTAGAAGCGCGAGTCCTTGCTCAGCGTGCGGATGCCCCACCCCGTGAACATGTCCGGCGCCATGAGGCGGCGCACAACGTCCGGGATGTGCTCCTCGGCCACGATCCGCGACCACAGCGCGTGGCCGATGGTGGACGAGACGGAGCCCACCTGGCGCTTCGCCCCGTCGAGGGCCATGGCGAAGTATTGCTCGTCCTCCATCCAGAAGCGCTCGTTGAAGGAGCGTTTGAGGCGCGCGGCGCTCTGCGCCAGCTGCTCCGCGCGCTCCACGTCGCCGAGCTGCCCGTACACGGCGGCCAGCCGGCGCTTGGCGTAGTAGACGTAGCCCTGCGTCTCGGCGAGCGCGATCGGTCCCTCGGCCGGCGTGCCGTCGGCGTGCATGACCGCATCGAGCGAGTCGCGCCACCCCTGGTTGCGCAGGCCGACGCGGGAGCGGCGCTCGTACTCGACGAAGCCGTCGCCGTCCGGGTCGCCGGGCCCGTCGATCCAGGCGAGCGCGGCGTCGACGGCACCCGCGCGCAGCTCGAACCCGTCGAGGTCGCCGGTCCACACGGCCAGCTCGGCGACCAGCAGCAGCCAGAGCGCCGTGGAGTCCACAGAGCCGAAGTACGGCGTGTGCGGCACGGCGCGCAGGGCGGCGAGCTCCCCGCGCCGCAGCTCGTGCATGATCTTGCCGGGCTGCTCCTCGCGGAAGGCGTTGTCGACGCGTGCCCTGGTGGCGGGCGAGGAACGAGACCGCCGACCGCGCCCAGCGCAGGTCGAGGAGCAGCGTCTCGAGGCCGACGAACGCCATCTCGCGGCCGAACGGCGCCACGAACCACGGCAGGCCGGCGAGCGGCACCCGCTCCCCGCTGACCACCGTGGAGAGCAGCCGCAGGTCGTCCTGGCCGCGGCGCAGGACGCGGTTCAGCTGGTCGTTGTCGGTGAAGATGTCGGTGGCTTCGGATTCCCAGCGCTCGTGCTCGTGGCGGAGCGCGCCGATGCGCGCATTGAACTCGCCACCGGCCTCGCCCGGCGCCTCCGGGCCGACCACCTGGACGTCGTAGCTGATGACGGCGCGCTCGCCGGCGCGGCAGGCGCAGGCGAAAGCGCGCCCGTCCCTGCTTGAGCGATTCCGGGTGGTCGTGGAAGCGGATGATCGTCTGGCGCGTGACATCGTCCAGTCCGAGATACGAGAGCGTGAGAGCGCCGTCACTGGTGCTCGGTGCGAGGCGCGAGCCGCGGCGCCGGCGGCGACTGCCGCGGACCTCGAACAGGTCGGCGAAGTCGGCGTCGAAGTGCAGGTCGACGACGAGCTCGACCTCGCGCTGGTGGTAGTTGCGCACGCGCAGCAGCTCGTAGAGGCGGTCGGAGACGAAGCGCGTGCGGCGCACGTGCACGCTGGCCTGCGGCAGTGTGTGCCCGTCGCGACGGTGCGCGACTCGAGGTTGGTCAGCTCGATGGTCGCCGCGTACCCGCGGTCGGCGCTCGACGCTGAGGAGCACCGGCTGGCGGCCGGCGATGGTGAGCTCGTAGCGGCTGAGGTAGCGAGTGTCCCGGTGGTAGAGCCCGAGCACCGAGTTCTCGCGTCCCGGGCACCTGTCCGAGCTCGTCGGTGTACAGGAAGAGGTCGCCTTCCTTGATCGCGAGGCGAGACGCGCGCCCGCCGCTCATCACGTAGCGCTCGGCGCTCGTGGTGGTGACGACGGGTTCCTCCGCCGGGCGCTCGCGCCCCGAGGGCTGCCGATCTGGTGGTTCCTGGGACGCGCTCATCGGCTCGGCCGTATCCTTTCGGGCTCGTTCCTGCCGGCGGACGCCGCAGCGACGCCGCCGCCGGGGTTCTTACCCCGTCGCCTCGAGGAACAGCCGCATGAGCGCGGCGCCGTCCCTGACGACGAGGCCGGTCGCGGCCGCCTGCGTCTCGCCGTAGTCCATGGCGCCACCGCCGCCGGCGCCCGGCAGCGACTCGCTGATGACGAACGGTACCGGGCCGGACGCGTGCGTGCGCGTGCGCACCGGCGTGAGGTGGTCGGGGACCACCAGCACGCCGGGACGCGGGCCGTGCACGGCCATGATGGGCGCGAGCACCTCCGCGTCGATGCGCTCGATGGCGCGGACCTTCTCGCGCAGGTCGCCCATGTGGCCGGCCTCGTCCGGCGCCTCGACGTGGATCCACACGAGGTCGTGGTCCTCGAGCGCCAGCAGGGCGGCGCGGGCCTTGGCTCCGTAGTCGGTGTCGAGACCTCCGGTGGCGCCGGGCACGTCGATCACGTCGAGCCCGGCGAGCCGGCCGATCCCGCGCACGAGGTCGACGGCGCCGACCACGGCGCCGCTCAGCCCGAAGTGCTCGCGGAAGGGCGAGATCTTCGGCGCCGTGCCCTCACCCCAGAACCACGCGCTCGTGTCCGGGCGCGGACGCGCTCCAGTACCTCGTCCGCGCGCGCCTGGAGCGCGGTGAGCTCGGCCGCCGGCGAGCCCTCGCCGGCCACGCCGGCCTGCTCGCCGGGCAGATGCCCGGCGACCGGCTGGTCGAGGATGTCGTGCGGCGGCGTGCACGGCACGACCGCGCCGCCGCGCCACACGAAGAGGTGCCGGTAGCTCACGCCCGAGGTGGAACTCGTAGGCGTCGCCGCCCAGCTCGGCCTGCAGCGCCTCGATAGCACGGTCTGGCCTCGTCGGTGGAGATGTGGCCGGCCGTGTTGTCCTTCATCACGCCGTCCGGCGATCGTCACGAGGTTGCAGCCGGTAGGAGACGTCGTCCGGGCCGAGCTCGACGCCGATGGCTGGCCGCCTCGAGCGGGCTGCGCCCGCTGAAGACGGCGGCCGGGTCGTACCCGAGTACGGCCAGGTTGGCGACGTCGCTGCCCGGCGACATGCCGTCGGGCACGGTCCACGCGAGGCCGCAGGTGCCGCCGCGCGCGAGCGAATCCATGACCGGCGTGTCGGCGGCCTCCAGCGGCGTCTTGCCGCCGAGCGCCGCCTGTGGCTCGTCGGCCATGCCGTCGGGGACGAGGAGCACGCGCTTGCGCATCAGGTCCTCCCCGCCTGAGAACGTCGCCCGGTCATGCGGCCGGCGTCGCTCACGCCGAGCCGCCCAGCACCATGAGCGGCAGACCGGCCAGCCCGTCGTACTTGGGACGATAGCGCTCGGTGTCGTAGCAGCGCGCGACGTCGACGACCTTCTTGGTGGAGACGACCTCCTCGATCGGCACCGAGCCGTAGTGGCCGCCGGCCAGCGCGACCATGCGGCCGGTCTCGCCCTTGAGGATCAGGTCGACGGCGAGGTTGCCGTAGGCGGTCGGCACGATGCAGTCGATCGCGTCCGGCGCGCCGCTGCGCACCAGGTAGCTCAGGTTCATGCTGATCATGTCGATCTTCTTGCCGCCGTTGTACTGCGGCGCCAGCTCCTTGATCTTGTTGCTCACGTTCTGGCCGATACCGCCGAGCTTGGCGTGGCCGAACATGTCCTTCTCGCCGCCCATGAACACCATCTCGCCACCGGACGGCATGGCGCCCTCGCTGACGATGCAGACCGAGTAGCCCTCGGGGCGGCCGTTGCGGTCGGCGACGAGGAGCTCGGTGAGCTTCTCCATGTCGAACTCGGCCTCGGGGATCACGCAGCGGTCGGCCGCGCCGGCAAACGTCGGCAGCAGCGCCGTGAAGCCGGCGTAGCGGCCGAAGACCTCGAGCACGACGATGCGCTCGTGCGAGGCGGCCGAGCTGGTCACCTGGCGCGCCATCTCGATGGTGCGGTTCACGCAGGTGCCGAAGCCCATGCAGTAGTCGGTGCCGGGCACGTCGTTGTCCATGGTCTTGGGGATGGCGACCACGGGGAAGCCGCGGCGGCCGAGCTCGACGCCGTAGCTGAGCGTGTCGTCGCCGCCGGCCGGCACCAGGTAGTCGATGCCGAGGAACTCCAGGTTCGCGATCACTTCATCGGTGAGGTCGTTCTTCTCGGCCGTGTACTTGTCCTTGAGGTGCGCCGGGACGTCCTTGGGCGGCACCGTGCTCGGGCGCGTCCGCGACGAGTGCAGGAACGTACCGCCGGAGTACGCGTAGCGCTCGACGATGCCCTTGTCGAGCGGCACGACCCACTCGCTGTTGTCGGCGCCGGCGTCGCGCTTGAGCTGGATGAGTCCGGCCCAGCCGCGGCGGATGCCGACGACCTCGAAGCCCTCGCTGAGGGCGCGCAGCGTGACGCCGCGGATGGCCTGGTTGAGGCCGGGGATGTCGCCGCCGCCCGTGAGGATGCCGATGCGGCCCTTCTTCTCAGTCATGCTGTCTCCTCTCCTCTGGGGGCGCCGCAGGTGGTGATGCTCCGGCGCCCCGCTCCAAAGTCCGCCTCGATCGCTGTTCAGGCATCGCCTTCTACGCGGATGACGGCCGGCTCGCCGTGCACGTCCGGCAGCGCACTGATCCTGTCGAGGGCGCCGAAGAACTGCTCCTCGCGGACCGGGTGCAGCAGCAGCACGAGCTCGGCCTCGTCGCCGCCGCCCTCCTGGACCATGCTCCGGATGCTGACGCCGTGGTCGCCGAACAGCGCGCTCACCTTGGCGAGCACGCCCGGCTGGTCGTTCACTCTCAACCTGAGGTAGAACCTTGAGACCATTTCGGCGTCCGGGAAGAACGGGACGTCCTTGTAGCAGAGGCAGTTCTGCACGAAGCTGCCCTTCACCGTATTGACCACCGAGATGATGTCGCCGATCACGGCGGAGGCCGTCGGCACGCTCCCGGCGCCGGGGCCGAAGAGCATGATCTCGTCGAACGCGTCGCTGGTCAGGAAGACGGCGTTGTAGGCGCCGGTGACGCCGGCCAGCGGGTGCGCCCTGGGCAGGAAGGCCGGGTACACGCGCACGTTCATCCGGCCGTCGATGAGCTTGGCCACGCCGAGCAGCTTGGCGACGAGGCCGAGCCGCACGCCGTGAGCGATGTCGGTGGACGACACCTTGGTGATGCCTTCGTAGGGGACATCGTCGAGGCCGGTGCGGCTGTGGAAGGCGATCGAACTCAGGATCGCCATCTTGGCCGCGGCGTCCTTGCCGCCGACGTCCTCCGTCGGGTCGGCCTCGGCGTAGCCGAGCCGCTGGGCCTCCTTGAGCACGTCGTCGTAGCCGGCCCCGGTCGCGGCCATCTCGCTCAGCATGTAGTTCGTCGTGCCGTTCACGATGCCGAACACCGTGTTCACCTCGGCCGCGACCAGCGACTCGCGCAGCACCTTGATGACGGGGACGGCGCCGACGGCGCTCGCCTCGAAGCGCAGGTGGACGCCGGTCTCCTCGGCGGCGGCGAAGAGCTCGGCGCCGTGCTGCGCAAGGAGCTGCTTGTTGGCCGTGACGACGTCCTTGCCGGCCTTGAGCGCGCGGAGCTGGAAGTCGAGCGCCGCGCCCGTGCCGCCGATGAGCTCGACGACGATCGAGATCTCCGGGTCGTCCAGGATGTCCTCGATGCGCGTCGTCACGAGACCGGGCTCGAGATCCGGGTGGCTGAAGCCCGGGTCTTTCTCGAGCACGCGCTTGAGCACGACCTGCTTGCCGGTCGCCAGCGTGATGTCGCCGGCGTTCTTCTTGAGGAGCTTGCCTACGCCGGACCCGACGGTGCCGAACCCGAGGAGCCCGATGCCTACCTTGTCCACTGTGGTCCCCCCCGCGTCCGCCGGGTCATGGGGCGAGCGGCCGCTGCAGGCGCACCACGTCGTCCCAGGTCTCTCGCTCGATGATCACGTGTGCGCGTCCGTCACCGACAAGGACCACGGCCGGGCGCGGCTGCGCATTGTAGTTGTTGGCCATCGCGTAGCCGTAGGCGCCGGTGCTGGGCGTCACGAGGATGTCGCCCGGCTGGGGCGGCGCGATGTACACGTCGCGCACCAGCACGTCGCCGGACTCGCAGTGCTTGCCGGCGACGGTCACCACGTCGGTCGCCGCCTCCTCGGCCTTGTTGGCCAGCATGGCCTCGTACTTGGAGTCGTAGAGCATCGGCCGCAGGTTGTCGCTCATGCCGCCGTCCACGGCCACGTAGGTGCGCACGCCGGGGATGACCTTCACGGTCCCCACGGTGTAGGCGGTGACGGCCGCCTTGCCGGCGATGCTGCGCCCCGGCTCGACGAACAGCTTGGGCATCGGGATGTCGTGCTTCTCGGCGCCGGCGCGGACCGCGGTCACGGCGATCTCCGCGAACTCGCCGATAGAACTGGGCTGGTCGGACGGGATGTAGCGGATGCCGAGGCCGCCGCCGATGTTGAAGATGCAGCACTCGAAGCCGAAGTCGCGGCGCCACTCGTCGATGGCGATGAAGAGCACCTCCACCTCGCGCTGGTACGAGTCGAGCTCGAAGATCTGCGAGCCGATGTGCGCGTGCACGCCGACGAGCCTCAGATGGGGCGCCTCCCCGAGGCGGCGGACCGCCTCGTGCGCGCGCCCGTCGGCCAGTCCGAAGCCGAACTTGCTGTCCTGCTGGCCGGTCTGGACGAAGTCGTGCGTGTTGGGACGCACGCCCGGCGTGACGCGCACGAGCACGTCCTGCGAGCGGCCGCGGGCCGCCGCGGCGGCCTCCAGCCGCTCGATCTCCTCGAACGAGTCGACGACGAAGTGGCCGATACCGGCGTCCAGGCCGGACTCGATCTCGGCCACCGACTTGTTGTTGCCGTGGAAGTAGATGCGCCCGGCCGGGAAGCCGGCGGCGCGCGCGGCAGCCAGTTCGCCGCCGGTCGCGACGTCGAGCGAGAGGTCCTCCTGCGCGATCAGCTCCGCCATGGCGCGGCAGCTGAACGCCTTGCTTGCGTACACGATCTCGTAGAGGTCCGTGCGCGCGCCGAAGGCGGCGCGGTAGGCGCGGCACTGGTCGCGCAGCGTCTGCTCGTCGTAGATGAACAGCGGCGTGCCGAAGTCGCGCGCCAGGTCGACGACGTCGCAGCCGCCGATCTCGAGGTGGCCGGCGGCGTTGTGAACCGTCGTGTGCGGATAGATGAGCGTGTGCGTCACGGTGCGGCCTCCGTCAGAACTCGATGCCCGGCCGCGCCTGGACGCCGGCGTCGTAGTAGTGCTTGAGCGGCCGCATCTCGGTGGCCAGGTCGGCCGCCGCGACGAGCTCGTCCGGACGCGCGGCGGCCGGTGATCACCAGCTCCACGGCCGCCGGCTTGGCGGCGATGAGCTCGAGGACGCTGCTCAGCGGGACGAGCTCGAAGAACACGGCGGTCACGAGCTCGTCCAGCACCACCACGTCGTAGTCCTCGCTCTCGACCAGCGTTCGCGCGCGGTCGAAGCCTTCGGCCGCCGCGGCCCGGTCCTCGGCGGAGACCTTGCCGGCGCGCACCCAGTGGTCGAGGCCGCACTGCTGCACCGGGCACGCCCAGCCTGCGTGAGCGTGACGATCTCGCCCCAGCTCGGGTCGGCCTTCATGAACTGGAGCACGCGCCGGGCGCAGCCCCTGGCCGAGCGCGCGCAGCACCAGGCCGAGCGCGGCAGTGGTCTTGCCCTTGCCGTCGCCCGTGTAGAGCTGGACGTAGCCGTGCTCGAGCGGCGTCACCGGTGCGTCACTTCTCGTAGTCGTAGAAGCCGGAGCCGCGTCTTGCGCCCGAGCTTGCCGGCTTCCACCAGCTCGACCAGCGACGGAGCTCGGCGAGTACTTGCCGTCGCCGAGCTCCTGCTCGAGCGTCTCGAGGATCGCCTTCGTGGTGTCGAGCCCGACGAGGTCGGCGAGCGCCAGCGGGCCCATCGGCCAGTTGGCGCCGAGCTTCATGCCGGTGTCGATGTCCTCGGCGCTGGCCACGCCCTCGTACGCAGGCGTTGGCGGCCTCGTTGATCATCGGGAAGAGGATGCGGTTGACGACGAAGCCGGGCGAGTCCTTGACGGTGATCGCCGTCTTGCCGACGGCCTCGGCGAACGCCCTGGCGGCGGCGACGGTGTCGTCGCGTCGTCTGGTCGCCGGCCACGACCTCGACCAGCGCCATCATCGGCACGGGGTTGAAGAAGTGGATGCCGACGAAGCGCGCGGGGACGGTCACGAAGGCGGCCAGCTTGGTCACCGACAGGCTCGAGGTGTTGGTGGCGATGATGGCCTCCGGACGCAGCGTGGCCGCGGCCTTCTCGAAGAGGCCCTGCTTGATCTCCATGGACTCGGGCGCCGCCTCGATGAACAGGTCGGCGTCGGCGCCGGCG
Organism: uncultured Thermoleophilia bacterium; assembly: GCA_963798285.1. Classification (GTDB taxonomy): domain Bacteria; phylum Actinomycetota; class Thermoleophilia; order UBA2241; family UBA2241; genus CAIXSE01. Next base: position 837,028 of record CAWCSR010000003.1, read on the forward strand.
GCGATGTCCGTGCTCGTCGTGATGCGCGCGAGGGCGGCGTCGCGCGCGCCGGCCTCCATGCGGCCCTTCTCGACCATCCGGCCGAGGCCCTTCTCGATGCCGGCCATGCCTCTGGCGATGAACTCCTCGGCCACGTCGATCATGACCACGTCGATGCCGGCCACGGCCGAGACCTGGGCGATACCGGCGCCCATCTGTCCGGCGCCGGCGACGAGCAGCTTGTTGACACTCACGGCGATCCTCCTGTGCTTGCAGCGTGGCCCATCAGGTGGCCGCCGCGCGGTGCTGTCCCCTCGGGACGAGAGAGGACAATGCTACCGCAGGGCGCCCGACGGAGTACACGTCGCGGAAGACAGGACCACATGGGTCCTGTTACCATGCAGGAATGACCGACGCGCCCAGGATCATCAGCTGTGAGGTGCTGCGCAACGAGATCGAGGCCGTCGTCGAACGCGACGGCCGCGGCCTCCGAGGTCGACTTCGTCGACGGCGCGCTCCACGACTACCCGGACAGGATGCGCGCCGCGCTCCAGGAGCGCATCGACGCCACGCCGGGCGACTGCGACATCTGCCTCTCGTGCGCCCGCTGCAGCAACGGCACGGTCGGCCTGAAGGGCGGCGAGCATCGCCTGGTGCTTCCGGCCGCCGACGACTGCATCTCCCTGCTGCTCGGCTCGCGCGCCCGCTACCTCGCGGAGCACGGCGCCCAGCCCGGCACCTACTACTACACGCGAGGCTGGGTCGACTTCATCGACGACCCGTACAAGGAGTACCTCGCACATCCTCCCCAAGTACGGCGAGGAGAAGGCCGCCTACGTGGCCCGGCTGATCATGGAGAATTACACGCGTCTCGCGATCATCGAGACGCCCGGCGTCAAGGGGCTCGAGGACAAGCGGGAGTACCTGCAGACGGTGAGCCGCTTCTACGATCTGCCGCTCGAGCACCTCACCGGCTCGCTGCGCTTCCTCGAGAAGCTGGTGGCGGGGCCGCACGACGAGGAGTTCATCTGCGTCGAGCCCGGCGACCACCTCGACGAGTCACGCTTCTGGGAGCTCTCGAGCGCCTGACGCCTGGCGGGGCCGTGCGCCTGGTCTCCGACATCCGAGCCGGTTCACCGGCTCGTCGGCGCTCCCTCGACAGCTCGGCCACGCGGACTGATCAGCTCTCGCCGGCCGGCTTCTTCTTCGGCGCCGGCCCCTTCTTGGCGGCCGGCTTCTTCTTGGCCACAGGCTTCTTCGCCGGCGCCTTCTTGCTCGCCGGCTTGGCCGCCGCCTTCTTCGCACCGGCCGTCCGCCCGGCGCCGGCCGGCTTCGCCTGAGACTGCGGCGCCTCCTCGGGCGCGGCCTCGGCCTCGCCGGGTGCGGCAGCGGCGGCATCTGCGACCTCCGCTTCGGCCTCGGCGGCAGCCGCGTCCGCCTCGCCTGACGCCGCCGCGGCCTGAGCCGCCTCCGGCTCTGGCGCCTGCGGCGGTTCCGGCGACGGCGCGTCTGCGGCCGTCTCCTCCGCCCCGGCCGCACGCTCCGCGTTGGCGAGCTGCACCGCGTGCGCGTAAGCGAGCTGCATCTGCGCCAGCGTGTCGTGCAGGTCGCTGGTGACCTGGGCGCCGGCCTCGCGGTCGAGCACCTCGAGGATCGCGCGGACGAGCTCGATGGACACGCGCACGTCGCCCAGATCGCGAACGGCGTGGGTCTCGTCCGAGAGCCCGAGCTTGGGATAGCTGATAGTTGACGGCCGCGATGACCATGTCGCGGCCGATGTCGACGGCGTGCACGCTCTTGAGCTGGTCCAGCATCGCGCGAGCGCGCTGCTCGTCGCTCACCACGCGCTCCTTGTCGGTCGGATCACTCATCGCTCTTCTCCCTGGCTGTCCCGCGGTCTGTACTACCGAGCTGCGATGGGCGTCGGCCACGGTGCCGGCGAACACCTCCCGCAGACTCTTACCCTCAAGGTGAGCTCGAACCTGCTGCTGGGCGCCGTTGCCGTCGCGCAGCATGCGCTCCACGTCGGCGAGGTGCGGGCTGAGGCCGATGCGCATCGGCGCTCGGCGCCGCAAGCTCGACGAGATGCCGGACCGCGTCCGCCGCCGGCAACTCCTCGCCCATCGCCCAGTCGACGAGTTTGCCGTCCAGCCCGTAGCGGATCGCCCGCCACAGGTTCTCCTCCACGTACCGCGTCTGCAGGATCGGCAGCGGCAGGCCCTCGTCGTAGACGCGCGCAAGGTGCGCGATGAGCCCGACGGTGAGCGACGAGATGGCCAGGCTCTCCCATCGCCTCCGCCTGCGCGTCGCAGATGCGCACCTCCACGGTGCCGAACCGGTGGTGCGGGCGCACCGCCCACCAGATCTGCGTGAACTCCTGGATGCAGTTGGTGTCGATGAGTTCCTCGTAGAAGCGCGCGGTGTTCGGCCCACGTGCCGAACACATCCGGTATGCCGCAGCGCGGGAACATGCGCATGAACGTCTGGGTGCGCGCCGAGTGCAGCTGCGTCCACACGCCCTCGATGAAGGGCGAGTTGGCCGAGAGCGCGAGGAGGTGCGGCAGGTAGGTGCGCAGGGCGTCGCAGACGGCCACTGCCCTGTCGAGGCCGCGCACGCCCACGTGTACGTGCGCGGCCCACGTGTTGTTGCGCCACGCCACGTACTTGAGCCGGTCCTCGACCAGCCGGTAGTGCGGCGTGTCGATGATCTGCTGGTCCTTCCAGCTCGAGAAAGGGTGGGTACCGGTGCTGCCGAGCGCGTAGCCCTGCTCGTCGGCGTGGGCGAAGAGCTCGGCGCGGTTGAGCAGGAGCTGCTTCGCCGCCTGCCCGAAGTGCAGCGTGCGCGGCGTGCTGACCTCTATCTCCGAGGTGAGCAGCTCGCCGGCGATGCGCTCGCGCAGGCGCGGCGACGCCGAGTCGCGCAGCGTCTCGAAGGCGCCCGTGAGCGCGAGCGTGTCCCGGTCGAGGATCTGGAACTCCTCTTCGAGGCCGAGGTCCAGGTCGTGCGCGTTCTCGAAGCGCGCTTCGACCTCCTCGAAGTATGCGTCGTGGTCGGCTCCCATCGAGGAGCACTCTACCGAAACCGCGCGACCTTGACACACGCGCCGCGGCGCGAGGGCGCCGGCGGAGCACGAAGAAGGGCCGCCGGGCCGGCTCGTCACGAGCCGGCCCGGCGGCCACGGTCCTGCCCCGCGCGGATGCGCGAGAGCGCCGCCGCGCCTACTGCGCAGGCGGCGGCGTGACCTCCGCCGGCAGCGGGTGGACCTTCAGGTCCTTGATGGTGAACACCGCGACCGGACCGGTGCGGTCGATCGTCCCGCGCACCTTCACCCTGGCGCCCACCGGCACGTCGGCGAAGGCGATCGTCACCGCGCCGTGCCTGGTGAGCAGGCGGATCTTCGCGTTGGCGGCCACGGTCATCGTCGCATCCGTCTCTCGAAACGCGCGCACGGTCTTCGTCCCGGCCTTGACCTTGATGGTGACGGTCGAGACCGCGGCCGGATCGAGGGTCGTGTCGGCGACGGTCACGACCTTGACGACGCCGACCAGGTTGAACTTGGCTTTGCCGTGCTTCCATCCCCCGCCGCCGGGCGCGCCGGCGAGAGCCAGCGGCGCGAGCGTCAGCGCGAGGGCGACGGCGGCGACGATCAGGAGCAGTCTCTTCACGTGCACGACCTCCTCGGGTCCTTGGTCGTCGGTGGGCCACTTGTGTGGTCCTGTGCACCCATAACGGACGGGAGCAGCGGAACCTTCCACGCCCGCACCAGCCGCCGTCGTCGGCGCAGGCTACGCGGGCCGGCCGCAACGGGGGGTGCGACGGACCCGGCCGCCGGACGCCGCCCCCGGCCGCGCCGCTCGCGGGGGGTTGCGCCCCTTTCCAATCCGTATAGCATTACGCGCGGCACAGGGCAGGATGGGGAAAGGAGCCCGTGTGAAACTCAGTCTCGTTCCCAAGGAACACGACTACTTCAGGCTGTTCTCAGAGCTGGCGGCAAACCTCGACTCCGCCGCTCAACTGCTGGTCAAGTTCATGAACGACGGTGACCGCAAGGGGATCGCGGCTGGGATCCTCGAGCACGAGCACGTCGGCGACAAGATCGTGCACGACATCATCCGCAAGCTCAACAAGTCGTTCATCACACCCATCGACCGCGAGGACATCTACGACCTCGTGGCGACCACGGACGAGATCCTCGACAACATCGAGGCGGCGGCCGACATGGTGATGCTGTACCGCGTGGGCGACATCACCGAGCAGGCGCGCCGCCAGGCCGACGTCATCGCCAAGGCCACGCCGCTCCTCAAGGAGTGCATGGACAACCTCGAGAAGCCCAAGGGCCTCGACGAGCGCATCATCGCCATCAACAGCCTCGAGAACGACGGCGACCGCATCCTGCGCGAGGCCATGGCGAGCCTGTTCGATGGTGAGTGGCAGTGCACCGACATCATCAAGTGGAAAGACATCTACGAGATCCTCGAAGCCGCCATCGACGAGTGCGAGCACGTGGCCAACGTCATCGAGAGCATCGTCCTCAAGCACAACTGACCTGAGCACAGGCCGTGGTCATCCTCATCACGATCGTCGTCCTGGCGCTCGTCTTCGATTACACCAACGGCTTCCACGACAGCGCCAACGCGATCGCTACCTCGGTCTCGACGCGCGCGCTCTCGCCTCGCACCGCGGTCCTCATGGCGGCGGGGTTCAACCTGGTCGGCGCCCTCGTCTCGACCAGTGTGGCGAGCACGGTCGGCAAGGGCATCGTGGACACCAACCTGGTGACGCTGCCGCTCGTGCTCGCCGCGCTCGTCGGAGCCGTGGTGTGGAACCTCATCACCTGGTACTTCGCCCTTCCGTCCAGCTCCTCCCAGGCGCTGTTCGGCGGCCTCATCGGCGCCATGATCGCCGCTGTCGGTGTCTCGGGCGTCGAGTGGGGCGGCGTCGTCGACAAGATCGTCCTCCCCATGGTGCTCTCGCCGGTCATCGGCTTCGCCGCGGCGTACCTGCTGATGACGATCCTCATATGGGTCGTGCGCAAGCGACCGCTCGCGCCGGTCAACCGCACGTTCCGCCGCCTGCAGCCTTTCTCCGCCGCGTTCATGGCGTACGCGCACGGCGGCAACGACGCCCAGAAGACCATGGGCGTCATCACGCTGGCTCTCGTGTCCAGCGGCCACCTCGCCACCTTCACCATCCCGCTCTGGGTCAAGCTGGCCTGCGCCCTCACCATGGCGCTCGGCACGTACTCCGGCGGCTGGCGCATCATGCACACGCTCGGAGCCAAGGTCATCAAGCTCGATCCGATCCACGGGTTCGCGGCCGAGACCAGCGCCGCCACGGTGATCGAGATCGCCACCCACTTCGGCTTCCCCGTCTCGACCACGCACACGATCACGGCGGCCATCATGGGCGTGGGCGCCACTCGGCGGCTCAAGGCAGTGCGCTGGGGCGTCGCCGGCAACATCGCCACGGCCTGGGTGCTCACCCTGCCCGCCGCGGCACTCGTCGCCGGCGGCGTGTACCTCGCCGGCGTCGCGATCAACTCCCTCTTCTGAGCCGGGGGCGCGACCCCGCGCCTGGCGGGCGATTGACCGAACGTAACTGTTACGTTACCGTCATGACAGGCCCGGCCACAGCGTGTGGCTGCGCCGCTCCCGCCCGCCCCGACCCAGGACGCCCTAGTTGGCCCGCGTGTTCAACCGCGGAGAGCTCAAGCTGGCTCTCCTCTCCGTGATCGCCTCGCTCGGCGGAGGGCACGGCTATGCGATCATGCAGGAACTGCAGCGCCGGGTCGGCAGCCAGTGGCGTCCGAGCCCGGGGGCGATCTACCCGGCGCTGGTCGCCCTCGAGGAGGCCGGCCTCATCGCCTCGGAAGAACACGAGGGCCTGCGCGTCTACCGGCTCACGCCGGCAGGGACCGCGGGGCTGGACGGGCAGGACGTGGGACCGAGCTGGCGGGACATCTCCCGACGCGCCCACGCCCGGCGCCCGCGCGTGACCCTGGGCCGGCTCCTCGACCGTTTCGAACTGGGCCTCCCGCGCCGCGCGGACCTCAGCCCCGAGCAAGCCGAGAGCATCGACGCGGCGCTCACGCGCACGCGCAGCGACATCGCCGCGATCCTGGATGAAGGAGCAGCACATGGATGAGTTCGGGAAGGCCGCTCTCCGCGAGCGTGAGGCCGTACGCATCGCGCGGCGCCAGTGGTTCTGGATGGACCTCCTCGTCTGGGCGGCCATCAGCGTCTTCCTGTTCGTCATCTGGTGGCTCGCCGGAGGCGGGTTCCCCTGGTTCGTGATCGCCGTCGGGGCGTGGGGCATCGTCGTCGTCGCCCACGCCGCCTTCGCCTTCGTGCTCCGCAGCCCGGAGGACATTCTGCTCGAGCGGGAGGAGCAGGAACGCCGGCAGAAGGACCGCGAGCGGTCCCGTGACGACCGGACCGGTTGAGTGAACGTAAGTGTTACGTTATGGTCGTGTACGGCACGCCGGCACGCCGGCGTCTCATCGACCGTCCACTGGGAGCACCCGCGGCCATCATCGTCCGGTCACCAGCCCGACATGATCGCCGGTCCGCCCGCCGCTTCGCGGGCGCGGGCGCACTCCCTGTTGCAAGGAGCGCAATGAAGATCCGCCTCATCGAGCCCGAACCGCCCGGGATGCACGTCTGGGCCAAGGTCCTGCTTCCCCGCCTGGGACTGCCCATCATCGCGGCGACCCTCAAGGAGCACGGCCACGACGTGCTCGTGTACAACCCCACCATGGCGCCCATCGACTGGGACGACGTCAACACGTCGGACCTCGTCGGACTGTCGAGCACGACGTCGACCGCGACGACGGCCTACGAGTTCGCCGAACAGCTCCGCGCGAAGGGCATCCCCGTCGTCATCGGCGGCTCGCACGTCACCTTCATGGCCGACGAGGCGCTCGAGCACGTGGACTACGTGGCCCGCGGCGAGGGCGGCGAGCAGCTCATGCTCGAGCTCATCGACGCGCTGGGCGGCGGACGCGAGCTCGACACCATCGCCGGCCTGTCGTTCAAGCGCGACGGCCTCGCGGTGCACAACCCGCCGCGCGAGGCCCTGGCCGACCTCGACGAGCTGCCGTTCCCCGACCTGCGCCTGCTCGTCGGCAGCGACAAGCTCACGACGATGCCGATCATGACCAGCTGGGGCTGCCCCTTCGACTGCACCTTCTGCTCGGTGACGGCGATGTTCGGCAAGAAGTACCGCTTCCGCAGCGCCGAGAGCGTCATCGCCGAGCTCAAGGACAAGCGCCCGCAGCGCATCTTCTTCTACGACGACAACATGGCGGCCAACCGCAAGCGGCTCAAGAGGCTGCTGCAGATGATGATCGACGAGGACCTCGTCATCCCGTGGTCCGCGCAGGTGCGCACCGACGTCGTCCGCGACACGGAGCTGCTCGACCTCATGCGCCGGTCCGGCTGCAACCTCGTCTACCTCGGCCTCGAGTCCGTGAACCAGGAGACGCTCGACAGGTTCGAGAAGTCGCAGACGGTGGCCGACATCGAGAAGGCGATCAAGGTGCTGCACGACTACGGCATCAAGAGCCACGGCATGTTCGTGCTCGGCGCCGACGACGACGACGTGCAGACGGTGCGCGACACCGTCGCCTTCGCCATCAGGAACAAGATCGACACGGTGATGCTCAACATCCTCACGCCGCTCCCCGGGACGCTCGCAGTTCCAGGAGTTCGACGACGCGGACCGCATCTTCGACAAGCGCTGGGAGCTCTACGACGCGCACCACGTCGTCTTCGAGCCGGCGCGCATGACGCCCTACGAGCTGCAGATCGAAGTGCTCCGCGGCTACATGCGCTTCTACTCGCTGCGCACCTGGCTGGGCTACATCTTCACGCTGCAGTTCACCAAGCAGCTGCTCTTCCACTGGTGGGGCATGGCGATCATCCGCAACTGGCGGCGAGGACGAGCGCAACAAGGCGTTCATCAAGGCGCTCAAGCAGATGTGGCCGAGTCCGACGCCGCGCGGCACCGTGCGCCAGGGGGCACGCGACGATTGACCCACGTGGCCGCGCCGGCGAGCGGTGCGCTGCACGGCGCACCGCTCGCCGGCGGCTCATTGAGGGCGGAAGCGGCGGCGGACGACACGCTCCCGCCGCCGGATGAGCGGGCCGGCCCGCTCCAAACAGTTCCGCAGGGCGGGCCGCGAAGGTTGTCAGGCCGCCGGTCGGATGTTAAGGTCTCGCCTTGAGTTTGGTGAGTGCAGAGCACGCGACGGGCTCACCTCAACGAGGGCGCTTCGCAAGGGCGGACGCCCAAAAGGAGGCGATGCAGTGAACGGCAATCGACGGATTCTCACTCTCTGTCGTCCTCCTCGGCACCCTCCTTCTCTCCCTCGTTTTCGCCACCTCCTCCTTCGCCTCCCCCGTCGCCAGCAAGAAAGCGCAGCTGCGCGCAGGTGCAGGCCAAGCTCCAGACCGTGTACCACCAGGTCGACGTGGCCGTGGAGAAGTACAACCAGGCCACCACCCAGCTCGACACGGTCACGTCGCAGATCAAGGAGAACGAGCGGCTGCTCAAGGTGGCCGAGTACAACCTCCAGGTCGCCAACCAGCAGCTCTCCGCGCGCGCCGACGACATGTACCGGGCACGCGACGTCGGCGTCGTCGACGTCCTGTTCGCGGCCAACAGCTTCGACGATCTCGTGACCCAGCTCGACGTCATGCAGCGGCTGGGCAACAGCGACGTCGACACCGTCAAGAGCATCGCCGCCTACCAGCAGGACATCAAGGACAGGCGCGTCAAGCTCGACGCCGACAAGAAGGCGGCCGCCAAGCTCGTCGACACGGCGGCGCAGAACAAGGCCAAGGTCGACGGCCTGCAGAACAAGCTCGAGCAGATGACGGCCGGCCTCAAGTCCCAGATCGATCGTCTGCAGGCGCAGCAGGCCGCCGCGGCCAAGGCCGCTGCGGACGCGGCAGCCGCCGCGCAGAACAGCGGCGGCTCCGGCAGCAGCAGCAGCGGAGGCGGCACCGTCGTCGATCCCGGCGGCTCGGGCCACTCGAGCGTCGTCGGCATCGCCCAGCGCTACCTCGGCGTGCCGTACGTGTACGGCGGCGCCAGCCCGAGCGGCTTCGACTGCTCCGGCCTCACCATGTACTGCTACGCGCAGATCGGCATCGGCCTCTCGCACGGCGCCACCGACCAGCAGCACGCGAGCACTCCGGTGCCCATCAGCGCGCTGCAGCCGGGCGACCTCGTGTTCTTCGGCAGCGCCGCTACAGCTACCACGTCGGCATCTACGTCGGCGGCGGCAGCATGATCAACGCCCCGCACACCGGCGCCGTCGTGAGCTACGGCTCCATCAGCGGCGCCTGGATCGGTGGCCGTCCCTGATCTTCCGCGAGCCTGAGGGCGCGTTCCCGCCGGTGCGTAGGGAACGCGCCCTCAGGCTCGAATACGTTCTCACCCCGAACCGCGGGAAGCGACCGCGCGTCACCAGACGCGACGCCGGAGGACAGCCCGAGTGAACCACCGCAGCAGCCTCATGAAAGTCGCCCTCCTCGCCGCTTTCGGCGTGGTCGCGGTCATGCTCGTCGCCGCCCCGGCGGCGCCCGCCGCCGGCTCGGTCAGCAAGGCCAAGGCGCGCCTCCAGGCCGTCCAGGCGCGCCTCAGCGACGTCTCCACACAGTCGGAGATCGCCGTCGAGAAGTACAACCAGGCCACCAGCCAGCTGCAGACCGTCCAGGCGCAGATCGACGAGAACCAGAAACAGCTCGAGACCGCGCAGCGGAACCTCGCTCAAGCCAGCGACCAGCTCGTCCAGCGCGCCCAGGACATCTACAAGTCCCGCGACGTGGGCGTCGTCGACGTCATCTTCAAGGCCGACAACTTCGACGACCTGGTCATGGAGCTGGACATGATGGAGCGGCTCGGCAACAGCGACGTCGACACCGTCCACGCCATCCGCGCCTACAAGCGCGACATCAAGGACCGGCGCATCAGGCTCGAGGCGGACCAGCAGACCGCCGCCAGGCTCGTGGCCCAGCGCGAGCAGCAGAAGAACCGGCTGCTCGCCCTGCAGACGGACCTGCAGGGCCTCACCGGCAAGATCAAGAAGGAGATCAAGAAGCTCAAGCACCAGGCGAAGCTGCGCGCGCAGCTGGCGCTCACCGGGTTCTCGGGCGTGATCCCCACCGTCGACCCCAACAGCCCGGGCCACCCGGAGATCGTCGCCATCGCCCAGCGCTACCTCGGCGTCCCCTACGTCTGGGGCGGCGCCAGCCCGAGCGGCTTCGACTGCTCCGGTCTCGTGATGTACTGCTACGCGCAGATCGGCATCGGCATGTCGCACGGCGCGACCGACCAGCAGCGGCGAGCATCCCGGTCCCGCTCAGCGACCTGCGCCCCGGCGACTGCGTGTTCTTCGGCAACGCGAGCTTCAGCCACCACGTGGCGATCTTCGTCGGCGGCACCACCATCATCGAGGCGCCGTACACAGGCGCGGTGGTCCGCTACGGCACGTGGACCGGACGCGACGCCTGGATCGGCGGCCGCTTCTAGGCGCCGTCGAGACCGTGCGCAGGCGATGAAGGCCGGCGGCGGTGCCGCCGGGCGTCATCGCTTCCGGCCTATCGTCGCCTGCCATAGGAATACGGATGCCCGGGAGGTAAGCTTTTTCGTGGTTCTGCCGAACAAGGACACGGAGAGAGAACCCGACGACTGGGGCGGCGTGATGAAACCGATCGATGACCTGCTCAGCGAGATGATGGCGCGCAACGCGTCGGACCTGCACATCAAGGCGGGGAGCCCGCCGGTGATCCGCGTGGACGGCGAGCTGCTGCTGCTGGACGAGCCGCCCCTCACCCCGGAGGACACCAAGGACGTGGCGGCGTCCATCATGACCGACAAGCAGATCCGCCGCTTCAGCGAACACAACGAGATCGACTTCGCCTACTCGGCTCCCAACCTGGGGCGCTTCCGCGTCAACGTCTTCCGCCAGCGCGGGAGCATCAGCGTGGCGATGCGCCAGGTCACGACGCGCATCCCGAGCTTCGAGGAGCTGCACCTCCCCGAGATCATCAAGCGCCTCGCGCTCGAGCCGCGCGGCCTCGTGCTCGTCACCGGCACCACCGGCTCGGGCAAGACGACGACGCTGGCGGCGATGATCGACCACATCAACAACACGATGCGGCGCCACATCGTCACCGTCGAGGACCCCATCGAGGTGCTCCACAAGGACAAGAAGTCGATCATCAACCAGCGCGAGATCGGCCTCGACACCGACAGCTACGCCACGGCGCTCAAGTACGTGCTGCGCGAGGACCCGGACGACATCCTCATCGGCGAGATGCGCGACCCGGAGACGGTGTCCGCCGCGCTCACCGCGGCCCAGACCGGCCACTTCGTGATGAGCACGCTGCACACCATCGACGCGACCGAGACGATCAACCGCATCATCGACTTCTTCCCGCTCCACCAGCAGAAGCAGATCCGCATCATGCTCGCCGGCACGCTCAAGGGCATCATCAGCCAGCGCCTGCTGGTGCGCGCCGACGGCCAGGGCCGCGTGCCGGCCATCGAGATCATGGTGTGCACCAACCGCATCCGCGACTTCATCCTCGACCCGGACCAGGCGAGCCTCATCGGCGACGCCATCAAAGAGGGCGACTTCTACGGCATGCAGACGTTCGACCAGGCGCTGCTCACCCTGTACGAGGACGGGCTCATCACCCTCGCCGACGCGGCGCAGGTGGCGAGCAACCCGCACGACTTCAAGCTGCTCGTGCAGTCGCAGGGGCACGACGTGAGCCTGATGACCTTCTGAGGCGAACGCCCAGACGATGAGAACGGGCGGGGCGGCCTCACGGCCGCCCCGCCCGTTTCTGTTCCGTCCCCGAGGCCGGCGCGCCGCAGGGCTGCGCCGGCGGCGCGCGTCAGGTGGGGACGCGCCGCCCCTCGAGGTGGAGGTCGACCTTGCGCTTGATGCGCTGCAGCGCGTTGTCCACGGTCTTGCAGTCGCAGCCGAGCTCGCCGGCGATGCGCTCGTAGCTCAATCCCTGCAGGTACAGGCGGAGCACCTTGCCCTCGAGGTCCGACAGCATGTTCGTGAGACAGCTCGTGAGGCTGTCGACCTCTTCCGAGCTGATGACCTGGTTGACCGGGTCGTGCGTGGTGGGCCCGGGCAGCACGTCGGCGAGAGAGCAGTCGCCGTCGTCCGACGAGTCGCTCGGCGACTGGCTGAACGAGAGGTAGCCGTTGAGCGGCACGTGCTTCTGCCGCGTGGCCGTCTTGATGGCGGTGATGATCTGCCGGGTGATGCAGAGCTCGGCGAAGCTGCGGAAGCTGGCCAGGCGGTCGTCACGGTAGTCGCGGACCGCCTTGTAGAGGCCGAGCATGCCCTCCTGGATCAGATCCTCGGCGTCGCCGCCGGCCAGGAAGTACGAACTCGCCTTGAGACGCACGAACTGGTGGTAGCGGACCATGAGCGCGTCGAGCGCCTCCTGGTTACCGCGCCGGTACGACTGCACGAGGGCGAAGTCAGAACTCTCGCTGAAGACTTGAGGGTTACGGGATGACCCGGTGCTGCGGCTGTGGTCGGCTTGGCGAGCCATACGTGATCCCCACCTCCGCTCGTTTGCCCCTGCACGTTCCGCTGAAACGCCCCTCCGGAACGCCTACTGCGGCTTGTGACGCAATCTCCTCGAGACGACGCAAAGTCTCAGGGTCAACTTTATCCTCAAGCCGTGAGGGCATTCTAGTAGAGTCTGAGGCAGAGTCAAGAGCCTGCCCGTCACGGTCGTCGCCCGAGAGCTCCGCGGCCAGCTCCGGGGGCGTCATGCGACTGACGCCCGCGCGCGAGGCCGTGCGCTGGACCTCCTGGTCGGCCGACACGACCACGACCTCGACGTCGGCGGGCTGTTCGGCGATGCGCCGGGCGATCAGCGTGTCGGCCGTGAAGCGCCCGCCGGCGAACACGACCTCGACGGGCGCCCCCTTGATCGGCTCGCTGCTGGTGCTGCGCGGGCCGCTGCCGTCGAAGACCAGCACGACCCGCGCGCCGCGCAGCGCGGCGAAGCTGGCGAGGCGGTCGGCGAGCCAGTCGCGGCGCGCGAAGATCTCCTCCTTCTCCGCGCCGCGGAACATGGCGTGCAGGACGTTGTAGCCGTCGACGATGTAGAGAGTGCTGCTCACCGGCGCCGCCCTCACGTCTGCGCGGCGGCCTCTCGCTGGCGCCGCGCCTCGAAGAGCAGAAGCGCGGCGGCGACGCTCACGTTGAGGCTCTCGACGACCGGGTCCATGGGGATCGAGACCAGCGCGTCGCAGGTGCGGGCCACGAGCGGTCGCAGCCCGCTGCCCTCGGCGCCGGCGACGATGACGATGCGGCCGGTGAGGTCGGTGTCGAGGTACGAGGCCGTCGCCTCGCCGGCGGCGCCGTAGATCCAGAAGCCGGCGTCCCTGGCGCGCAGCAGGAAGCTGACGACGTTGGTGACCTGCGCGACCTGCAGGTGCTCGAGCGTGCCGGCCGAGGCCTTGACGGCCGCCGGCGTCACGTGCGCCGAGCGATGCCTCGGCACCACCAGGCCGCCGGCGCCGGCCGCGAGCGCGCTCCGCGCCACGGCGCCGAGGTTGTGCGGGTCGGTGACCTCGTCGAGCACGACGAGCACGTCGGCCGCGAGGAGGCGGTCCGGGTCGGCGTAGGGATAGCCGTCGACCTGCAGGGCGATGCCCTGATGTTCGCGCGTGCCCAGCAGCTCGTCCAGCTGATGGGCGCTCACGGTGTCGACCGGTAGTTCCTCCGGCACGAGCGCGGCGAGCGCGTCCAGGGCCGGCGAGGTCGCGGCGAGCCTGTGGGCTCGCCGCCGCGCGCCGGCGCCGAGCGCCGCTCTGATCACGTTGCGTCCGTAGATCCACTCCACGCCGTCACCTCACCGCCCCGGCGGCGGCACGGCTCGCAGCCGGGTCACGCCTGTAGACTTCCCGCATGCCCATCGACATCTCCGCAGGCTCGTTCGCCGCCGGCGGCACGGTCGGCTCCGCCGCCCTCGTGAGCGCGCTGCTGTTCGGCTGACCCGCCGCGGACTGGCCGTCCACCCTCGTCCTCCCCGCGCTCGGCGGCCCTACTTCCTCACGACCTGGGTGCCCTGCGGCGTGTCCCGCACCTCGAAGCCCGCCGCCTGGATCTCGTCGCGCAGGCGGTCGGCGTCGGCCCACTGCTTCTCGGCGCGGTAGTGGTCGCGGAGTACGCAGGCGTAGCTGGCGTCCTCGCAGCCGAGCCGGTCCGCGTAGACGAGCGCGACGTCGTCCCAGCGTGCCTCCTCGGCGAGCCGGGCCGCCGGCAGCAGCGCGACGCCGCCGGTGACGCAGGCCGCGGCGTCGGCGCCGGCCACGTCCCGACGCCGGTGAGCGGCGCCGGCGCCCGGCACGGGGATGAGCAGCGCCGTCGAGCGACTCGCGCAGCACCTCGCCGACGGTGACGAGCGCATCGGCGTCGAGCGGCGCCTCTCCCTTGTCGACGGCCGTGAGGTAGCGGTACATCTCGCCGACCAGGCTGAAGAGCTCGCCGATGGCGGCGGCGGTGTTGAGGTCGTCGTCCATGCGCTCGCCGAACGCCAGCCGGGCCGCCTCGGCGCGCAGCGTGAGGTCGGGCCACTCGCCGCGCACCGCCGCCTTGCCGGCGTTGGCGACGCGGAAGTCGATATCGGCGAAGGCGCCGTCGAAGCGGCCGTAGGCGGCCTTCGCCTCGTCGAGCTTCTCGGTGCTGAACTCGAGCGGGCTGCGGTAGTGCGTGGTGAGGAAGTACGTGAGCACGACCGCGGGGTCGTAGCGGTCGAGCACCTCGCGCAGCAGGAAGATGTTGCCGACGCTCTTGGCCATCTTCTCGCCGTCGCTGCGGATCATGCCGTTGTGCATCCAGACCTTGGCGAACGGCAGGCCCGCCGCCTCGCTCTGCGCGATCTCGTTCTCGTGGTGCGGGAAGATGAGGTCCCGGCCGCCGCCGTGCACGTCGAACCCGGCGCCCAGGTAGCGCAGGCCCATGGCGGAGCACTCGATGTGCCAGCCCGGCCGGCCCATGCCCCAGGGGCTGTCCCAGGCCGGCTCGCCCGGCTTGGCGGCCTTCCAGACGGCGAAGTCGAGCGGGTCGGCCTTGCCCGGCTCCATGTCGACGCGCACGCCCTCCGCCAGCTCGTCGATGCGCTGCTTGCTGAGCTTGCCGTAGTCCGCGAAGCTGCGCACGCGGAAGTAGACGCTGCCGTTGGCCGGGTACGCATGGTCGGAGTCGATGAGCTGGCACACGAGGTCGATGATCTCGGCGATCGTCTCCGTCGCCTTGGGCTCGATGTCGGGGCGCGGGATGCCCAGCCGGTCGGTGTCCTCGACGTAGGCGGCGGTGTACTCCTCCGCGACCGCCGCCGGGTCACGACCCTCGGCGTTGGCCTTGTTGATGATCTTGTCGTCGACGTCGGTGATGTTGGTGACCAGCGTGACGTCGAGGCCGCGCCTCGCCAGCCACGAGCGCAGGACGGCGAAGGTGACGTAGGGTCGCGCGTTGCCGATGTGCACCAGGTTGTAGACCGTGGGGCCGCAGCAGTAGACGCCCGCCTTGCCGGGATCGCGGGGCTCGAGAGGCTCCTTCTGCTGGGTCAGAGAGTTGAAGAGGCGGATCACGGCTGGTCTCCTGGCGTAGGCGTGGACTCGCCGGCAGAGTCCCCGGCGAGGAGGTGGTCGAGTCGCCCGAGGGCGGTCTCGCGGTCGAGCGCCGCGAGCACGAAGGGCAGTTCGGGTCCGTGCTCGGCGGACGTGAGCGCGATACGCAGCGGCATGAGCAGATCGCGGGCGCCGATGCCGTGCTCCTTGCCCCAGGCGCGGTAGGCGGCGAGGAGGTCGCGGGCGCCGGCGGGCGCGAGCCAGTCCGGCGCCTCGGCGCGCAGCGCACGGACGCGCGCGAGCTGCGGTGCGGCCGCGAGCGCGGCGGCGCGCAGTCCCGCCGGCGGAGGCGGCGGCGCGAGCACCTCCGCCGATGCGGCCGGCCGCGTCGCCGTAGCGCACCAGCGACGGCTGGAAGGCGGCCGCGAGCGCGGCCGCCGCCTGCGGCGGCGTCCCGCTCGGCAGCCGCTCCGCGAAGCGGCGCTCGTGCTCCTCCGGCGCGAGCGCCATGATGCGCTCGTGGTCGAGCCAGTCCAGCTTGGCGAGGTCGAACACGGCCGGGCTCGGCGAGAGCTTCTCGAGCACGAACTCGGCGACGAGTCGGTCCATGTCGAGCACTTCGTCCTCGCCGTGCGACCAGCCGAGCAGCGACAGGTAGTTGACGATCGCCTCGGGCAGGTAGCCGAGGTCGCGATAGTCGCCCGACCGCGGTGGCGCCGTGGCGCTTGCTGAGCTTGCCGCCGTCGGGACCGAGGACCATGGAGTGGTGAGCGAAGCGCGGCACGCGGACCGCCGAGAGCCTCGAACAGCAACTGCTGGCGGGCGGTGTTGGTGAGGTGGTCGTCGCCGCGGATGACGTGCGTGATGCCCATGTCGCGGTCGTCGACGACGGTGGCGAAGTTGTAGCCGGCCACGCCGTCGGAGCGGACGATGATGGGGTCGCTGAGCGCGTCGGCGCCGATCACGACCTGCCCGCGGATCAGGTCGTCGACGACGACGTCCCCCGCGGGCACCTTGAAGCGCACGGCCGCCGGCTCACCGGCGTCCCAGCCGGCGATCGACCTCGTCCGCCGACAGCGCCGAGGCAGCGCCGGTCGTACCGCGGCGTGCGGCCGGCGGCGAGCGCCTCGCGGCGCAGCTGCTCGAGGCGCTCCTCGGGGCAGAAGCACCGATACGCGAGCCCCGCCGCCAGCAGCTCGCCGGCCGCGGCGCGATGCCGGTCGAGCCGCTCGCTCTGCCGGTAGGGGCCGGAGGGACCTCCGCGGTCCGGCCCCTCGTCCCACGCGAGCCCGAGCCAGCGCAGGTCGGCCATGATGCTCGCCTCGAGGGCCGCGTCCGAGCGCGCCGCGTCGGTGTCGTCGATGCGCAGCACGAAGCTGCCGCCGGTGTGACGGGCGAAGAGGAAGTTGTAGAGGGCGGTGCGCGCCGAGCCGATGTGCAACGTGCCCGTGGGGCTCGGCGCGAAGCGTACTCTCACTGTCTGGCCGAGGGTTATCCCTGCTCCTGCCAAGAGGCGTTTTCTCCTGCAAACAGGTCGAGTCTATCACCCCTCCTTGGTATGCTTACGGCCACGAGCCGGCGGGCCGCCCGGCCCGCCCCAGCTGCTGGAGGATCCGAGTGCCGCACGACCAGCGGGAGACGCCCTACCTCGACGCCGCGATGCGCTACCGCGCGATCGGCTACACGCCGTTCCACACGCCGGGCCACAAGCTCGGCAAGGGAGCGCCGGCCGGCCTGCGCGAGTATGCTCGGCGACACGTGCCTCGCAGGCCGACCTCGCCATGGCCGGCGGCGTGGAGGACACGCGCGAGTCCACGGGCCTCATCCGCCTGGCCGAGGACTACGCCGCCGAGGCCTGGGGCTCGGACCGCGCCTGGTTCCTCGTCAACGGCTCCACCAGCGGTGTCCACGCCCTGCTGCTCGCGCTGTGCGGCCCCGGCGACACGGTGATCGTGCCCCGCAACGCCCACAAGTCCATGCTCGCGGGGCTGATCTTCACCGGGGCCATGCCCCTGTACATGGAGCCGGCCATCGACCCGCTCTGGGGCATCCCGCTCCAGGTGCGCGCCGCGGATGCCCTCAAGGCGCTGGAGCAGGCGCCGCACGCCCGCGCCGTGTTCGTCAC
Organism: uncultured Thermoleophilia bacterium; assembly: GCA_963798285.1. Taxonomy (GTDB): domain Bacteria; phylum Actinomycetota; class Thermoleophilia; order UBA2241; family UBA2241; genus CAIXSE01. The sequence goes on from CAWCSR010000003.1 coordinate 854,754, forward strand.
GTCGCCCACCTACAACGGCCTCGGCGCCGACCTCGCGGCCATCGGCACGCTGGCGCACGGCGCCGGCGTGCCGTTCGTCACCGACCAGGCCTGGGGACCGCACGTGCGCTTCTGCCCCGAGCTCCCCATCGACGCCATGACCGCCGGCGCCGACGCGGCCGTGGTGAGCACGCACAAGCTCATCAGCGGCATCACGCAGTCCTCGGTGCTCCTGGCGCGCGCGGAGCGGGTCAACCTCGCGCGCCTGGACGGCATGGTCCACCTGACGCAGAGCACCAGTCCACAGGTGCTCATGTACGCGAGCATCGACGCCGCGCGGCAGCAGATGGCCGTGCACGGCGCCGAGCTGTGGCGCGGCGCCATCGAGCTCGCCGGCTGGGCGCGGGAGCGCGATCGGCGAGCTGCCCGGCCTGCGCTGCCTCGGCGCCGAGCTGCTGGGGCGGGACGGGGTCGTCGAGTTCGACCCCACGCGCCTCACCATCTCGGCCTGTGGCCTCGGGCCTTTCCGGCTACCAGTTCGAGACCGTGCTGCGCGACGAGTACCGCATCGCCGTCGAGGCCGCCGATCCGCTCAACATCGTGCTCAACGTCACCTTCGGCGACAGGCGCGAGGACGTCGAGTTGCTGGTGAGCGCGCTTGCGCGACCTGGCGGCGCGGTACGGCGAGGAGGCCGGAGAGGGCGGCTTCGCCGCCTGCGCCGGCCTCCTCTCCCACACGCCGCCGTTCACGCGCCAGGTGCTCTCGCCCCGCGAAGCCACGTTCGCGGCCGCCGTCGCCAAGCCGCTGCCGGAGTGCGCCGGTGAGGTGAGCGCCGAGATGGTCACGCCGTACCCGCCGGGCATCCCGGTGCTGGGGCCCGGCGAGGAGATCTCTCCCGAGATCGTCGCCTACCTGCAGGAGGCTTCGGCCACCGGCCTCAAGGTGCACGGCCCCGAGGACCGCACCCTCCGCTCGCTGCGCGTCGTCTCCTGAGACCGCCGGCGGCCTTCGCCCCGACCCGCGACAAACGGCGGGGACACCCGGCCGGCCGCGGCCGACGACCCCGGAGGCGCGGCCGCGAGGCGGGCGCCCGGCGGCGCTACTCCGGCTTCTTGACGCCCAGCGACGTGAGCGTGAAGAGCGGGTCGAACGTGAGGCTCTTGGCCTCGATCTGCTCGCGGCCGCCCTCTTCGCGGTCGACGACGCAGAGCAGCGCGCCGACGTCGAGGCCGGCCTCGCGCAGCTTGTCGGCGGCCATGAGCGCGGCGCCGCCCGAGGTGACCACGTCCTCGATCATGACGACCTTCTGGCCGGGCTCGGCCTTGCCCTCCATCGCCTTGTCGGTGCCGTAGCCCTTGGCGCCCTTGCGCACGATGACGAACGGCTTGCCGCTGGCCAGCGAGACGGCGGCGACGATGGCGACGGCGCCGAGCTCGGGGCCGGCGAGCAGGTCGAAGGGCTCGTAGGCCGGCAGCTTCTCCGCGAGGCCGGCGGCGATGTCGCGCAGCAGGTCCGGCCGCGTGGAGAACAGGTACTTGTCCAGGTAGAACTTGCTGCGGCGGCCCGACCGGAGGACGAAATCGCCCTCGAGGTAGCTGGCGTCGAGCAGGCGCCGGCCGAGATCGTGGAGCGGCGCCCCTTCGTCGCCCCGCTCGCTGGCCTGCCTCCGGTGGCTGTCCACGGGGCTCCCTTCCTTGGTCTGATGGCCCGCGGCGCGCCCGGCGCGCCGCGCCGGACAGACCCTATAGCCGGTGAGCCTGCGGCGCACCCCCAGTTGACCCCGGCTGCGCCGGTCGATCAGGTGCCGCCGATGGCCATCCCGTCGATGACGACCGACGGCGTGTAGATGCTGCCGCCGGGGACCCAGCGGGCGTCGTCGCCGAGCGCGCGGATGCCGGTGAGCATGCCGACGATGTCGCCGGCGAGCGTGACCTCGCGCACCGGCGTCGTGAACTCCCCGTTCTCGATGAGGACGCCGCTGATGCCCACGGAGAACTCGCCCGAGATGGGGTTGGCGCCCGAGTGGATGCCGACCGCGTCGGTGACCAGCACGCCGCGCTCCATGCCGGCGACGATGTCGCCCAGCGGCGTCGCCGGCCCGGTGACGACCAGGTTGCTGGGGCGCACGCCGGGCAGGCTCGAGTAGCCGCCGCGCATACCGTTGCCGGTGCTGGCGCGGCCGGCCTTGCGCGCCGTGTACGTGTCGTAGAGGAAGCCCTGGAGCACGCCGCCCGCTGATCAGCGGCGTGCGGCCGCAGGGCACGCCTTCGCCGTCGAACGGCGCGCTGTCGAGGCCGTCCTCGAGCGTGCCGTCGTCGACGAGCTCGAGGAGCTCGCCGGCCACGCGCTCGCCCTCTCGGCCGGCGAAGAGCGACCGGCCCTTCTGCACGGCGTCGGCGGTGAGCGCGGAGCTCAGCACGCCGAAGAACGCCGCCGAGACGAACGGGTCGAGGATGACCGGCGCCTTCATCGACGGGCACTTCTTGGCGCCGAGCAGGCGGGTCGCGCGAGCGGTGGCCTCGGTGCCCACGGCGGCCGCGTCCAGATCCTCGACGGCGCGCCCGACGCTGTAGGAGTAGCCGGTCTCGACCTGCCCCTCCTGTTCGGCGAGCACGTAGGCGAACGCGTAGCACTGGCCGGCGCGGAAGCTGCCGCGCACGCCGGCCGTGCTGGCGATGAAGACCTCGCCGTCGCCGTCGACGTACATGGTGTCCTCGACGGTCTTGACGCGCGGGTCGGCCGCCAGGGCGGCCGCCTCGACCTCCAGCGCGACGGCGATGCGCTGCTCGTCGGTCGCCGCGGCGAGGCGCGGGTCGTACGGGATGCACGTCGGCCGGCTCGCCGCCCGGCTGCGGCAGCGCCGCGTACTCGTCCGGGTCGCTGACGGCGGCGTTGTCGACGGCGCGCTGCACGACCTCGTCGAGCGCGCCGTCGCTCAGGTCCGAGGTGTACGCGTGACCCACGGCTCCGCCGGAGAACACGCGCACGCCCACGCCGCGACGCTGCGCGGCCGTGAGCTGCTCGACCTCCTGGCGGTACACCTTGATGCGGCGCGAGGTGGAGCGCTCGCCGAACACTTCAACGTCCGCCGCGCCGCGCGCCCGGGCGCGCTCCAGCACGGCGTCGAGGATGTCGAACATCAGCCCGTCCCTCCCACCGTCATCTCCGCGATGCGCAAGCGTGGCCTGACCGGTGCCGACCGGCACGCCCTGGCCGTCCTTGCCGCAGACGCCGGTCTTGACGTCGAAGTCGCCGGCGATCATGTCGATCTTCATGAGGATGTCGATGCCGTTGCCGACGAGGGTGGCCCCGCGCAGCGGCGTCGTGATCCTGCCGTCCTCGATCAGGTAGCCCTCGGCGACGCCGAAGACGAAGTTGCCGCTGGCCGGCTCGACCTGCCCGCCGGCCAGGCTCTTGGCGTAGAAGCCCTTGGACGTCGCCGCGATGATCTCCTCGGGCGTCGCATCGCCCGGGGCGATGTAGGTCGTCGTCATGCGCGGGATCGGCACGTGGCGGAACGACTGGCGCCGTCCGTTGCCGGTCGGCGCGGCGCCCGCCTCGCGGGCGCGCAGCCGGTCGTAGAGGTAGCCGGTGAGGCGGCCGTCCTCGATGACCAGCGTCTTCTGCGTGGGCACGCCTTCGTCGTCGAACGCCTGTGAGCCCCAGCCGTTGGGGATGGAGCCCTCGTCGTAGGCGCTCACGATGGAGGCGGCGACGATCTCGCCGAGCTTGCCCTCGTAGATGCTGGCGCCCTTGGCGATGGCGTCGGCCTCGAGCCCGTGGCCGCAGGCCTCGTGGAAGAGCGTCCCGCCGAACCCGTTGGCCAGCACGACCGGCATGGCGCCGACCGGCGCGGGCTTGCTGTCGAGCATGATGGTCGCCTTCTCGGCGGCCGTCCGCGCCACGCGGCGGGCGATGTCCTCGTCGACCAGTTCGAACCCGGCGCTGCCGCCCACGGTCTCGTGGCCGGTCTGGATGACGTCGCCGCGGCGGGCCACCACCTGGGCGATGAACCGCGTACGCGTGCGGTCGTCGTAGACCAGGTCGCCGAGCGAGTTGGCGATGAGCACCCGCTGCCGGGTGTCGCCGTAGCCGATGGTCGCCTGCGCGACCTCAGATGACGCCGCGCGCGCGGCCTCGTCGCCGGCGCGGACCAGCAAGGCCTTGCGCGCGATGGCGACGTCGCCCGGCGGGACGCGCACGGGGTTCTTGCCCGGGTCGGAGCGGACCGCGCCGAGATTCACGATCTCGGGGCCCTCCGCTCCGGCGCTCACCGCGGCGGCCACGGCGTCGGCCGCCGCCGTGAGTCCGGCCTCGTCCACGGCGTCGCTGTACGCGTAGTACGTGTGTTCGCCGGAGAGCAGGCGGACGGCGGCGCCGGTCTCCCGGCCGCCGCTGGTCTGTTCGATACGCCCGTCCTCCAGGCGCAGGCCGAGGCTGTCGCGGTCTTCTACGAAGACCTCGGCGAAGTCACCGCCGCGACGCAACGCCCTCTCGATGGTGGCGTGCAGCAGGCCGATGTCGAAGGTGGCGAGGTCCATCAGGCGCCTCCGGTGAGCGAGTCACGGACGCCGGCGGCCAGCGTCTCGAGTTCCGCGGTCGAGGGATCGGATGGGTCGAGCGTCCGCACGACGCCGTCGCTGAAGCCGAGCTGGACGGCAGGCTCCGGCGCACTCGCGGAGCGCCGCCGCCACCAGACGAGCCCGGCGAAGGCGCCGGCCGCGACGACCAGCGGCGCGAGGGTGCGCGCCCTCACGGCGCCCCCTCCCCGCCGGCAAAGACGTCACCGAGGCAGGTGCGCAGGTCGAAGAGCAGCAGGGCGACGGCCGGGCGAGGCCCGGTGACGGCCACGGCGCGGTGGCCGTGCGCCTCGACCGCGGCGACGACTCCGTCCGCGAACGGGACGACGACGTGCTCGAGGCCGGCGTCGCCGGCCTGCCCGGCGCGGCGGCTCGCCGCGTCCCAGAGCAGGCCGATGGCGTGGGATGCCCGCTCGCCCGCGGCGGCGGGTCCGGCGGCCACGACCGCACCGGACGCATCGAGGACCGCCACGGACGAGATGTCGGTGGAGACGTCGAGCAGGTCGCGGATGGCTTCGTCGATAGTCAGGGTGTCCTCCGTACGATGCGTGTGCGCTCGTACCCTACCCGACTGAGAGGTTCTGTCACTCCCCGCCCGATGCGAACGAGCAGAGGAGCTCGCAGCGCTCGCCGCCGCAGCTGATGCGGCAGTCATCGGGGCCGATGGAGAGGCGGCCGAGCCCGGCGGTGGCGACCTGGAGGATCCCCTCGAGGAACGCGCGGTGCATGGCGCAGACGAGGTCGGGGTCGGCGCCGGAGAGCTCGCGGAAGCTGCAGTTGTTGACGACGACGCTGAGGGCGCCGTCCCGCCAGGCCACCTCGGGGATGAGGCCCTGGTCCTCGGTGATCCGCGCCACGAGAGCACCGGCGGCGGCATGGTCCCGCGGCTCCGACTGCCCGGCGAGCGCCCGCCGGCCTTCCGCGGCGCCTGCCTCGAGGCACACGCGAAGTGCGTCGGCGCGCGTGCCGCCCGCGGCGAGCGCGTCGAGCGCGAGCCGGGACAGCAACTCATAGCGGCGCGGCGGGAAGCCGAAGGTGACCACCAGGTCGCTCAGCCGGTACAGCTTCGCCGGCCGGCCGCCGCCGGCCGCGCGCCGGAAGCCGGTGGCCAGAAAGCCCGCCTGCTCGAGCTTGGCGAGGTGCATGCGGGCGACGTTCGGGTGCAGGCCGAACTCGCCGGCGACGTCGGCGACGGTGACGTCCGTCCCCGGCTGCTCGGCGATCCATCTGTAGACCCGATAGCGGGTGTCGTCGGCCAGCACGGCCGAAAGCTCGTGATCGCGGTCCACGCACCTTCCCCTCGGCAGAAGTACCCTGGCCCAGATACTATCGTCGGGCTCTACTCCTGTAAACACGGTGCCGGTAGTGCGAACACCGTCGGACCGGCCACTCCCGCGGTCATGGGTCGATGACGTACCGCGACGTGACCGGCACCGCCGGCCTGAGCGTGGCCTCCACCGAGCAGTAGCGCTCCTCCGACAGCGAGATGGCGCGCTCCACCTTGCGTTCGTCCAGGTCGCCCTTGAGGTGGTAGACGACCTCGAGTGAGAGGAAGCGTTTGGGGTGGTCCTCCGCCCTCTCGCCGCTCACCTCGACGCTGAACGCCTCGAGCGGCTGGCGCATCTTGACGAGGATCGAGGCCACGTCCATGGCGGTGCAGCCGGCCAGCGAGGTCGCCAGCAACTCCATGGGCGTCACGCCCTTGCCGGGCTCGTCGAGCCCGGAGGCCAGGTCTACGCGGCCGTGAGCCGTCGTCGCCTCGAAGAGCAGCCCCTCGTTCTTCCAGACCACGTTCACCGGATTGCTGCGCGCCATGCGGCCTCCCTCGTCGCGGTCATCGCCGCGGTCGCCTGTATCTCCGACAGGGTATACCGTGCGCTAAACGCCGCCCGACCGGGATCTGCGCCGGGGTGTCGGCCGACGCGAAGGAGCGCCATGACCATCATCCAGGCAATCATCCTCGGCATCGTCCAGGGGCTCACCGAGTTCCTGCCCATCTCGAGCTCCGGCCACCTGCTCCTGGTCCCCTGGCTGTTCAACTGGCACTTCCTGCTCGACAACCCCGACCTGAACAAGACGTTCGACGTCGCCCTGCACCTCGGCACGTTCGTCGCCGTGCTCGTGTACTTCTGGCGGGAGGTCGGCACGCTCATCGCCGCCTGGGTGCGCAGCATCGGGCGGCGCAGTCTGGCCGACCCGATGGCCAAGCTCGCCTGGCTGCTCATCGTCAGCACCATCCCGGCAGCCCTGGTCGGCGTACTGCTCGAGAGCTTCATCGAGGACCGCCTCGGCAAGCCCTGGATCATCGCCGTGGCGATGATCCTCTTCGCCGGGGTCATGTACCTCATCGACCACATCGCCAAGCTCGACCGCGAGCTCGACGGCCTCACGTGGTTCGACGCGCTCCTCATCGGCATCGCCCAGGCGCTCGCTCTTCTTCCGGGCGTCTCGCGCTCGGGCATCACCATGATGACCGGCCTGCTCCTGCGGCTCGACCGCGAGTCGGCGGCGCGCTACTCGTTCCTGATGAGCATCCCCGTCATCGGCGGCGCCGCCGCCTACAAGGCGCTCGAGGTGGCCAGGAACGGCCTGCCGGCGGGCACCACCACCCCGTTCCTGGTCGGGATGCTCTCGGCGGCGCTCAGCGGCCTCGTCGCCATCTGGTTCGTGCTCGCCTACCTGAAGCGTCACAACTTCAACCTCTTCGTGCTGTACCGCATCGTCGTCGGCGTCGCCGTTCTCATCCTCATCGTCGCCGGCTTCCGCGCGGGCATGGGGGTCTGACTGGCTGGTGCTCCTGCGGCGCACCACCCGATGACGGGTCTTCGGCGGTCATTCGTATAGAATCGGGGGCCCAAACGCCCCCGGCCATGCGACCAGGAGTCACCGGTGCGCGACCTTTCACGCGGCGACCGCGGTAAAGAAGTCCTCGATGTCCAGACCCGCCTGCGCGGGCAGGGCTTCGAGTTGGGCCGAGAAGGCGTCGACGGCTTCTTCGGCCCGCACACCGAGGTCGCGGTCCTCTCGTTCCAGCAGGAGCGCGGACTCCTCGCCGACGGGCGCGTGGGCGCCAATACCTGGCGCGAGATGGTGGAGTCCGGCTACGCGCTGGGCGACCGGCTGCTCTACCTGCGCGAGCCGCCGTTCCGCGGCGACGACGTCCTGCAGCTCCAGGTCAAGCTCAACCTGCTGGGCTTCAACGCCGGCCCCGAGCGCGGCGTGCACGACGAGCTCGTCGAGCGCGCCGTCCTCGACTTCCAGCGCAACGCCGGCCTTCCCGGCGACGGCATCGTCGGCGCGAGCACGCTCAAGAAGCTCGAGGCGGTACGCAAGGCGGAGTCGGGGCGCGAGGGCAAGAAGATCCCCGAGCGCGACCGCGGCTACACGGCGGCACGCAGCCTGACCGGCCTGTCGGTCACTGTCGACCCCGGCCACGGCGGCCCCGACCTCGGCTGCGTCTCCCCACGGGGGCTCGCGGAGAAGGACGTGGCCCTTGCGCTCGGCCTGCGGCTGGCCGAGCTCCTGCGCGCCGAGGGCTGCCGCGTGCACCTCACGCGCGAGACGGACGAGCGCGTGCCGCTGTACGTGCGCGCCGACGCCGCCAACGGAGCCGCCTCCGACTTCATCCTGTCGCTGCACTGCAATCAGGCGCCGTCGGAGGCGGCCCGGGGCGGCGCCGGCTACTACTTCCAGCGGAGTCACTACTACTCCGAGCACGGCCGCCGGCTCACGGGCTCCATCGGCGCCCGCATGGAGGCCGCCGGAGTGCCCTGGCTCGGCCGGTTCGGGCGCAACTTCGCGCTGCTGCGCGAGGCACGCGGCATCGCCCTCGTCATCGAGCCGCTCTTCCTCAGCAGCCCGGAGGACGAGGCGCTGGCCCGGCGGCCGGAGCACATCGAGAAGCTGGCGCGCGCCATCGCCGGCGGTCTCGCCGACTACCTGGCGCGCGTGCCGCTCGCCGACGACAAGGAGACACCGTGACACCCGACGAGGCAGACGCCCTCCGCATCCGCCTGACGGCGACCCAGTCGCAGCGGTTGCGCGAACTCGGCGCCGACCCGCTCGTCCTCGACGCGCTGTTCGCCGACCCGCCGGCGCGAGACGCGGCCTTCAAGGACCTCGAAGGCGAGCTCGTGAAGGACGGCCGCCGGCGCCTGCGCGAACTGCGCGCCGGCAAGCGCGCGCCGCAGCTCGTCGAGCTCGAGCGCGTGCTCAGCGACGCGCTCACGGACGTCGGCTTCGTCCGCGTGGTCACGCCGCTGATCATCGCCTCCGACTCGCTCCGCAAGATGGGCATCGAGCACGGGCACCCGCTGCGCGACCAGGTGTTCTGGCTCGACGACGGCCGCTGCCTGCGGCCGATGCTGGCGCCCAACCTGTACACCCTCATGCGGCGCCTCGACCGCAACTGGAGCAAGCCGTTCGGCATCTTCGAGATCGGCCCCTGCTTCCGCCGCGACAGCAAAGGCGCCAGCCACCTCAACGAGTTCACGATGCTCAACCTCGTCGAGCTGGGCCGGCCGGAGGAGGAGGGCCGCGGCCGGCTCGAAGAGCTGGCCGCCCTCGTCATGGGCGCGGCCGGCGTCAAGGACTACGAGCTCGAGGTCACCGAGTCCGAGGTGTACGGCGAGATGATCGACGTCACTGTGGGCGGCGCCGAGGTGTGCTCCGCCGGCCTCGGCCCGCACCCGCTCGACAGCAACTGGGGCATCGTCGACCCATGGGTCGGCCTCGGGTTCGGCCTCGAGCGACTCATCATGGCGCGCGAGGGCTACCCCAACATCGAGCGCGCCGGCCGCAGCCTGAGTTACGTCGACGGCGTGCGCCTCAATATGTGACGCAGCGCGGCGAGCAGCGCAAGCGGGGATTTCGAGCGGGGCGCCGTCAGGTGCACCGCTCAGTTCTCCGGCCGGCTCCGTACGCGCGAGGGGCGGGCCTCACGGCCCGCCCCTCCAGACTCTCCAGCTGTGCGGCGGTCTTACTTGCCGAGCAGCGCGTCGATCTTCTTGACGCCGTCGTTGGCGTCCTCGGCGTAGGCGTCGGCGCCGATCTGGTCGGCCCAGCGCTGCGTGCAGGGGGCGCCGCCGACCACGGTCTTGAAGGGCAGGCCCTCGTCCTTGACGCGCTTGATGACCTTCTTCTGCTCCTCCATGGTGGTGGTGAGCAGGGCGCTCATGCCGATGACGTCGGCGTTCAGCTCCTTGGCGCGCGCGATGAAGCTGTCGGCGGACACGTCGCGGCCGAGGTCGGTGACCTCGTAGCCGTTGGCCTTCAGGTAGGCGATCACGATCGCCTTGCCGATGTCGTGCACGTCGCCCTGGACGGTGCCGATGACCATGACGCCCTTGGCCTCGGCGGCCTCGCCCTCGAGGGCGGCGTTGGTGACCTCGGTGGCGCCGGCCATGGCGTCGGCGCTCATCATCAGCTCGGGGAGGAAGACCTCGCCGCTCTCGAACAGCTCGCCGACCTCCTGGATGCCCTTGACGAAGCCGTTCTGCATGATGTCGGCCGGGGCGAGGCCGGAGTCGAGCGCGCGCTGCGCGACCTCCTCGGCCGACGCCCGGTCGGCGTTCACGATGCTCTCGGCTGCTTCCTGGTAGATGTCTGCCATGACCCTGGACTCCTCCCGACTTTTGCTCACAACTGATCCCGCGCAACTAGGTATGGCGGGTGCGGAGAGCGGGCGGTGACACCGCAAGCCGGAAGAGAGAACGGACCGGATGGATCCGGCCGGACGCTCCTCCGACGCCCTTCCTCTGCACGTGCGGGGAGTATATCAGCCGCTCGCACTCGCTACCACAAGTGCACAGTGTCGAACATCGGAGGCGATCGCACCGCCCGGTCGCTCCCACGGGACGCGCCGTACCGGCGCCCATGCTAGCATCGAATGCGTGAGGTACCACGGCGCCGTCATCCGCCCTCCAAGCGAGGCCGACAGCCTGATCGTGCAGGTCACGTACGGCTGCTCCAACAACACCTGCGACTTCTGCGGCACCTACCTGGACAAGCCGTTCGCGGTACGGCCCTTCGACGAGGTCGTCGAGGACGTCACCGGGCTGCCGGTGGCCGTGCGCCAGCGCGTGCGCCGAGTGTTCCTCGCCGACGGCGACGCCATGGCGCTCAGCTCGCGCAAGCTGGACGCGATCCTCGACCTCCTGCACCGCGCCCTGCCCAACCTGGAGCGCGTGAGCAGCTACGCCAACGCGCGCAACCTGCTCGGCAAGTCGGTCGAGGAGCTGACGGCGCTGCGCGAACGCGGCATCGAGCTTCTCTACCTCGGCCTCGAGTCGGGCGACGAAGAGACGCTGGCCTCCATCCACAAGAGCATCACCGTGGCCGAGCAGATCGAGGGTTGCCGGCGCGCGTCGGACGCCGGCATGCAGCTCTCCGTGACCGCGATCCTCGGGCCTCGCCGGCCGCGAACGGTCGCTGGTGCACGCCGCGGCGACGGGCGAGGCCCTCTCGGCCATCGACCCGGAGTACATCGGGCTGCTGACCCTCATGCTGACGCCGGGCACGGCGATGGAGCGCAAGGTGGCGACCGGCCAGGTCGTCCTGCCCGACTCCATCGGCGATCCTGCGTGAGCTGCGCGAGATCGTCGCGAACCTCGAGGTGACCGACTGCCTCTTCCGCTGCAACCACGCCTCGAACTACCTGCCGATCGGCGGCCGCCTGCCCGGCGACAGGGCGGCCATCCTCGCGGCGCTGGACAAGGTGCTCGCAGCCCCGGCCGCGACCCAGTTGCGGCCGGAGAGCTGGCGCCTGCTGTAGGACGATAGTAGTCTCGGGCGGCGCAAGCCCCGCAAGGAGCGGCCATGTCCCGGAGAGCAAGGATCATCGTTCTCATCGCCGTCGCGGCGGTGATCACGACGGCTGCCGGCGCGCTCGCGTGGCGAGGGCTCGCACCGGCCGCGGCCACGACCGCCGATCTCCGGCGAGCCGTCCTCCGGTACGGGCTCGCCGGCGCCGTGTCGTGGCCCGAGGGCGCCTACGGCCGGACCCGGCTCACCGCGGCGGAGCAGACGGCGATGCAGGCGCGGTACGAGGCTGCCCTCCAAGCGTCTGCCACCGGCACGGCGCTGCGCAACGACCTCGGGATGCAGCCCTGGCGGTCTCTACAGAAGCAACGGTCCTCCTACCCGAGGATGCTCACGACCGGGACCGGCGGACGGATCGTGTACTACGACTTCGTACGCCGCACCCTGTCCGGCGACCTCATCCTCCGTGCGCTCGTCCAGCGCTACGAGGACAAAGCCAACTGGCACTTCCGGACCGGGAAGTTGAAGCGACTCGGCAGGAACTGGTGGCCGACAGGGCTCGTCATGGAGTACCGGCTGACGAAGACCGGCGCCGGCTGGCGCATCGCCGCCGCCGAGGCTCTGCCTCTTCAGTACGACGTGAAGACCGGCCGGCTCACGCGCGGCTACCCATGAGCCGGCGACCGCGGAGCGGCCGCGCCGGCCTCACAGGTCGTGCAGGTGCGACCCGTACCCGCGCTTGAACTGCGTCGAGGCGTACTTCTGCAGCTTCCAGTCGGGGATGCGGCACTGCGGGCAAGCCTCCGCGTACCACTTGTTGCGGAGCCAGCGGGCGGCGCGGCTCGTCTTGGAATCGTGGATGACCATGTGCTTGTTGCAGTGCGTCACCAGCACCGCGTAGGAGCCGCGCTCGTCGAACTCCTTGATCCCGTGGAGGATGCCCCGGCGTGACGGCCAGAGCTTCATCTTCTCGACCAGGCGGAAGAGCGGGACCTGCTTGCGGTAGTAGCGCGCTTTGGTGGGGTCGGTCGGCATCGGGAAGCCAGTCTAGCACGGCGCAGGGGAGCCCCCCCGCGCGAGGGGCAGGAGGCCGCCGCCGCCGCGTCGAAGGATTCATTCCGACCCATCCCGACACGAGGTGTGCCCGATGACTCGTCGCGCCGCAGCCGGTCCCGGCCGCCTGCAACCGCTCCTGCCGATCGCCGCGGCCGTCGTCGTGGTCGCCGGAGCCGCCCTGCTCGCCGCCTGCGGCGGCTCGTCCGGCGGCTCCTCCACCGTTCAGCCCACGGCCACCGTGACCGTCACGGCGCCGGGGAGTGCGACCGCATCGCCGGCCTCGCCGTCGCCGTCCGCCTCGCCGGCGCCGACCGCCTTGCGAGTCTACTTCCTGCGCGACGAGAAGCTCGGCGTAGCCGAGCGGCGCGTCGCCCACACCACCATGCCGGCTACGGCAGCCATGAAGGGACTGCTCGCCGGACCGACCTCCGCCGAGTCGGCCGCGGGCCTCACGAGCGCCATTCCGGCCGGCACGCGACTCCTCGGCCTGACCCTCGACGGCTCGACTGCGCGCGTCGACCTCTCGAGCCGGTTCGCCTCCGGCGGCGGCAGCCTGTCGATGACGGCGCGCGTCGCCGAGGTCGTCTACACGGTGACGCGGTATCCGACCGTGCACTCCGTCCAGTTTCTGGTGGAAGGAAGCCCCATCGATGCGCTCGGCGGCGAGGGCATCGTGCTCGCCGATCCCCAGACCCGGGCGGACTGGCGCGACTTCGAGCCTGCCATCTTCGTCGAGTCGCCGGGCGTCGGCGCGCTGGTCCAGAGCCCGTTCGTGCTCACCGGCACGGCGAGCGTGTTCGAAGGGTCGTTCCAGGCGCGCCTCGTCGACTCGTCCGGCAGGCGCATCGTCAACGTCGTCGTGCAGGCGAGCCGCGGCGCTCCCGGCCGCGGCCGTTTCTCCAAGGAGGTCGCCTTCTCCACCTCGGCGAAGAGCGGCACGCTGCTCGTCTTCGACCAGTCGATGGAGGACGGGTCGCGCCAGGACGAGGTGAAGATCCCCGTCACGTTCGCCGCGGACTGAGCGCCGCCGGGCGCGAGGCCCGTCGGTCGCCCGGCAGAGAAAGAAATGGCGGGGAGTGCGGGAGTCACACCCGCCTACGTGGGTTTAGAGCCCACGCTGATCCTTTCGATCGACCCCCCGCGCCCCGCGATTGTACAACGTCGCGAGGGCCCGCGGCGCGGCCGTCGGAGCAGCGCGCGGGCGGCGAGCGCCAGGAGCGCGGACGTCAGAGCAGCGCGCGCGCCGCCATGACCGCGACGCCGATGGCGAGCGGCTCGTGGATGTGCCGCACGCCGAGCGCCTCCTGCGCGGCCGGCGTGAACGCCGACGGCATGCCGGGCACGGCGGCGATGGTCCCTGGACGGATAGTCGCCGGCGTCGATGATGCCTGCCGCCGGCGAGGCGTCGAAGATGAGGTCGTCGCAGCGGACGAGGCCGTCGGCGCAGACTCACCGTGCTCGAACTCGAGTCCGACCTCCCGGGCCGCCTCGATGCGTTCTGCGTCCGGCTCCACGACGAGCGGCGTCGCGCCGCGGGCCGCCAGCCGGCGCACCGCGGCCCTGCCCACCGGGCCGAGGCCGAGCACCAGCACGTCACGGCCCTCGAGCCCGCCTGCGGCCGCCTCGAGGGCCGTGACGTAGCCGTCTGCGGTCGCCGCGTCGTCGTCCACGCTGAATCCCCGGGTGACGTTGAGCGCGATGAACCGGTGGTCGTCGGCGAGGAAGAGTACGCCGGCGCCGGCGGCCACCGCCGCCTGGATGCCGCGCACGTCGGGCTGCGTGGTCGTCCACGCGTCGCAGCCCAGGTGCAGCAGCGTCGCGACCACGCAGACGCAGAACCCGGGGATCACGCCCTCGCCGGTCGTCGATGGGGACGGCGGCGATAGCGCGCGCCGTGCAGCTGGACGCAGCGGTCGTCGGCGACAGTCCGCAGGGCGAGGTCGCGAAGGCCGAGGCCCGTGAGCCTCGAGCAGCCGAGCTTCGAACGGCCTCGAGGTCCCTCGTGAGCGTGGTGACGTCGGTCTCGGTCAGTCGTGTCATCGGGCGCCTCCCTCGTCGGCCACGCAGAGTCCGTCATCGGTCGCGGCCCGCAGTCCCTCAAAGCGCGCGAGCTCGGCGACGACCGCAGCCGCGCGTTCTCGCGCTTCGCGCACGCAGGCGGCGGTCACGATGAGCGTCGCCGCCCACCGGTCGCGACCCGGCGCGTAGTCCGTGAGCGCCTCGTCGGCGCCGAAGAATCCGGGCACGAGCTGCAGCGGACCGGCGCCTGCCCATGACGTGCTCACCGAGGACGTCCAGCATACCTCGGGAGGCGCGCACGTGCTGGTACACACAGGCGCGCCGCGGCGTCCTGTCCACGGCCGGGAGGGCCCCATCCAGCACCGTCCTCAGGAGCAGTTCGACGATGTTGAGCCCGCTGGACCAGAAGACGGCCGTCGGCGTCTGGCTGGGCAGGCGGGCGTCGATCTCGAGGAGCTTGGGTTCCGCGCCGCCGACCATGACCTCGACGTCCATCAGGCCGTTGAGCCCCAGACCCTCGGCGACCCGCACGGAAGCGGCGTCGAAGGGGGCGAGCACGCCGCCGGGCACGGCGGCGTCCCAGGCGCAGGCGCCGCCGGGGCCGGCGGCCGCAGGCTGCCCGGCCGCCTCGCCCACCGGCGCGACGACGCGGCGGCAGTCGTAGGCCGCGTCGAACTCCAGTCCCGTCACCTGAAGCGGCACCGCGCGCCCATCCCAGGCGAGTACTTCGAGCGACAGCGACGGCCCGGCCACGTACTCCTCGACGACGACCTCGTGGCCGGCCCGCTCCAGCTCACCTCGTGCGGCCTCCAGCTCGCCCTCGTCGCGAGCGATCGTCACGCCCTCGCTGCCGCTGGCCGTGCTCGGCTTGACCACGACCGGAAGACCGCAGTCCGGCCACTCGCGCGGCCGAGGGACGCCAAGCTCGGCGAACAGCCTCCGCGACGCCAGCTTGGACTGCGTGACGCGGTAGGCGTCGAGGTCGAACAGAAAGGGCACGTCCCATGCTGGGACCCGCTCGGCGAGCCACGCCAGGGTGGGTTCGTCCTCGCAGGCGGGCAGGACGGCGTCGCACGCCGTGACGAGGCTCCTCGCGACCGACTCGTCCGCGGTGATGTCGGCCTGCACGTACTCGTGCGCGATACCGGCGGCGGGGGGAGCCTCGCGCCGGTCCACGAGCACCGTCTCCCACCCGGCCTTGCCGGCCAGGTAGGCGGCCTCGGTGCCCTGGAGCTTGCCGCCGACGATCAGCAGCCGCACGCGCTCACCCGGGGACGCTCGCGGACAGCACGGCCATCCGCTCGCGGTACTCATCCACGCCGGCCGGCCGCAAGCCCAGGCGCTCGAGGTACGGCAGCACGCCGTGCACTGTGCGGTGGCCCTCGTCGATGTCGAGCTCGGCCTGCGAGACGCCGGCGAGGCCGACCGTGGGCGGGACGATGGAGGTGACGACGTTGGCGCCGGCCTGCAGTCTGCGTTCCAGGCCGGCGATGCCGTCCACGTCCAGCGAGGCCGGGATGAAGCGGTCCGGCATGGCGAGGCGCATGGCGGCGATCGTGAGCAGCTCGTCGGCATCGCCGCCCGGGCGCACGTCCTCGAGCGGCGTGCCGGCCTGCGGGACGAACGTCATGACGCGGACCTGCTCCCAGCCGGCTTCGCGCATCGCCACGATGGAGCGGGCCCGGTCGGCGGCGCGTGTCGCCGATGCCGGTGAGCAGGCCGTCCTCCACCAGCAGGCCGGCGCGCCGGGCGGCGCTGCGCGCTTCGGCGCGCGCCGCGAACGGCTGGCCCACCCGCAGGCGCTCGTACAGCTCCTGCGTGTGCGTCTCCTGGTACAGCGCGTACCAGTCGGCGCCGGCGGTCCTGAGCTCGCGCAGCGACGCCTCGGGCAGCACGCCGGGCGACACCATGACCGGCGCGCCGGTCGCCTCGGCGACGGCGCTCACAAGGTCGACCAGCGCGGCGTGCCCGGGGTCGTCGTGGATGACTGGGTCCTCCCCCATCGTGAGGTCGAGGAGGACCACCCCGGAGGCGGCCAGATCGCGGCAGATGGCGACGACCTCGTCCGCGGTCTTGCGGTAGCGCGGGCTCTCGTCGTTGTCCGCGCGGTAGAAGCAGAAGGCGCACTCGTTGCGGCAGTAGGTGGAGAAGTAGACGAACCCGTAGAGGAAGACGGCGTCGCCCGAGTGGCGAGCGCGCGCTTCGCGGGCGGCGGCGAACACCAGCGGCGCTTCGTCGCCGGCGCGCAGCAGCGCCTCCAGGTCCCGCTCGCCGGGGACGGCTCCCTCGAGGACGCCGGCGCAGAGGCCGGCGATGTCGCCTCGGCTGGTCACGGCGTCACCTGAACTCGAGGACGTCGCCCAGCGGGAGCCTGCTCGTCGCCTGCGAGGTGGTGAGCGGACGGCCGATGGGCACGACCGCGACGAGCCGCGCCGGGGGCTCCACGCCGAGCAGCTGCCTCGATGGCCGGCGCCGCCAGCACCGGGGCGGTCATCCAGCAGGAGCCGTAGCCCATGGCGTGCGCCGCCGTGCAGAGGAGCTGCACGGCGGCGCCGATGCTCTGGATGTCCGGGCGCTGCCGCAGGCGGTCGCGCTCCTCGCGCGGCACGTCGTGCCCTTCGAGCAGCGCGTCGGCGAGCGACCGGTAGGGCACGCCGAGCACGGCCATCACCAGCGGCGCCTCGCCGAAGAACGTCGCGTAGGCGCGGTAGGCCTTGAATTCCTTGTCGAGGCCTTCGGCCTCGGGCCACGCCGCCACGACGTCGATGGCGGCGTCCACGGCGTCCTTCATCGCTGCACGCAACGCCGCGTCCTGGACGGCGACGAACCGCCACGACTGCGCGTTGCCGGCGTTCGCGGCGCGCACCGCGAGACCCACCATGGCCTCGACGTCCTCGCGCGGCACCGCGTCGGGCGCGTACTTGCGCACGCTCGTCCGCCCGTACACGGCGTCCGCCAGCCCGGTGGTCTCGAGTCTCGATCTGCTGCCGTGGCCGCTCATGCGTCCAGTGTACCAACGAGGACGGGGCGGGCGCTCCTCGCGAGCCCCCGCCCCGTCCGGTCCAGCCTCTCGGCGACCTGCGTCAGCCGCCGGACATCGGCGGCAGCACGCTGATCTTGTCGCCGTCCTTCACCGGCGTGTCCAAGCCGTCGAACGCATTGACGTTGCGTCCGTTGAGGAAGACGCCGGCGAACATGCGCCCGTCCTCGCGGAAGATGCGGCCGCGCATGCGCGGCTCCGCCTCGATGGCCTGTTCGATCACCTCGCGCACGGTGGCGCCGTCGCACTCGACCTCTTTGCGCCCGTCCGGCGTGGTCATGCCGACGGGGAGCTTGACGAAGACGACGGCCACAGCTCTCAGACCTGCGCCAGGTCCCGGTCCTTCTTGTCGACCTTGAGGTCGACGGCCAGCACGTGCGGGTTCTGGCAGAAGGCGATGCACTGCGGCTCGCCGTCGCACAGGTCGCACTTGAAGGCGACCTTGCGGTCCGGGTGCTCGTGGATGACGTCGGTGGGGCAGACGTCGTAGCACTCGCCGCAGTTGGTGCAGGCTTCTCCTCGTCCACGACCAGGACGTAGCCCTTGACCGAGTCGCCGACCTTCTCCTTGCCGGCGAAGTCGCCCGTGACGGTGACCGTGATCTCCTTGGTCACGATCGCGTCGTTGGGGCAGGCCTCCTGGCACTTGGCGCAGGCGGTCTGCAGGCAGGTGTGGCCCTTGATCTCGGCGGTCGTGGGGTTGCACTCGCAGAAGAGGCGAGCGACCGAGGGGCGGTAGGCGCCCTCGTGGTAAGCCGAGCAAGCCAGCTCGCACATGTGGCAGCCGGTGCACTTCTTGCTGCTGATCATCACGTGAGGCATCGGTTCTCCTTCGTCCGGCGTGGCGCCTAGAGGCGCACGTCGACGCCGAGCTCGGCGAGTTTGGCTTCGCTGGGTACGCCGTGCTCGTCCCACCCGCGGATCTGGTAGAACTCCTGCAGTGCGTTCTTGAACGTCTCGGTGCCGATGGCGCGGCCGGCGGACGCGCCGGTGGTGTGGGCGCCCTCCTCCATGTACAGCTTGTGCGGGATGTCGTCGGGCTCGACGCCCTCGCGCAGGTTGAAGAGCCGGCCGAGGTTCCAGACGCGCTCGCCGATCTGGAACGACCTCGTCCTCGGTGAACTCGTGCTTCCAGGCGTGCTTGAAGATCTGCGCGATCTGGTCGGGCGTGACGGCCCAGAAGTCGCACCAGATGCCGGTGAACTTCACGGAGCTGAAGTTCTCGCCGATCATGCCCTCGGCCGGATTGCCCCAGACGACCTTCATGGCCTTGCCCTCGAGCGTGTCCGGCGGCAGCGTGCCGCCGACGATCTCGTCGGCGATCGGATACGTGCGCATGTGGCAGCCGCCGCGATCGGAGGTGGCGTAGCCGAGGCTCATGCCGAACGAGCCGCGCGGGTCGTAGCCCGGCAGTTCGAGGTTCTTGACCTCCATCGCCAGCTCGGGGTGGCCGTACTTGGCGGCCAGGGCGCGGGTCCCCAGCGCCAGCTCGGCGCCGATGCCCTCACGCTTCGCGATAAGCTCGGGTGCCGTCGACGTAGGTGTCGACCTCGCCGAAGCGCAGGCCGAAGTCGTGGACGCCCTTCTCCGTGAGGTCCATCGCCAGGGCGACGACGGCCCCGGTGGAGATGGTGTCGAGGCCGAGCTCGTCGCACTCCTGGTTGAACTTCGCGAGGGCGCCGATGTCGCCGATGCCGCAATTGGCGCCGCAGATCGCGATGGTCTCGTACTCGGGGCCCTCGCCGGCGATGCCGTCGACCTCGTGGAACTGGCGGCAGCCGATGGCGCACTGGTAGCAGGCGCGGTTCTTGGTGCGGATCTTGAGGTAGGCGTCGGAGTTGATGCCTTCCATCTCGTCGAAGCTGCCGGTCGACCAGTTGCGCGTCGGGATCACGCCGGCGTCGCTCATGATCTGGCCGAGGACCGGCGTGCCTTCTTCGTTGGCCCAGAGGTTGTCCTCGGTGAGCACGTACTCGGTGTGGATGCGGTACATGTCGTCGAGGAACGCCTTGGCGTCGCCGACGGTGACCGAGCCGGTGCCGCGGATGGCGATCGCCTTGAGCTTCTTGTGGCCCCAGAGGGCGCCGTGACCGCCCCTCCCGGCCTTGTGGTACTGGTCGGTGGAGAGGCAGGCCCAGACGAGCTGCTGCTCGCCGGCCGGACCGATGGAGAGCGTCTTGGCGTCCGGATCGAAGTCGTCGCGCAGGGCCTGCTCGATCTCCGACGGTCTTGAGGCCCCAGTACTTGGGCTCCGCCGGCACGAACTCGACGACGTCGTCCTTGATCGTCACGACGACCGGCGTCGGAGACTCGCCGGTGATGATGATCGCGTCGTAGCCGGCGAACTTCATCTCCGGGGCGAACGAGCCGCCCACGTAGCTGTCGTTGAGGATGCCGGTGGCCGGGCTCTTGCAGCCGACGACGAGGCGAGACGCCGTGCTGACGCCGGTGCCGGCGAAGGGTCCGGTCATGAGGATGACGGGACTCTCGGGCGCCCAGGGGTCGACCTTGGGCGGCACCTCGTCCCACAGGTAGCGCAGAAGCAGGCCCTTGCCGCCGATGTACTTCTCGGCCCACTCCATGTTGAGCGGCTCGACGGTGGAGGTGCCCGCGCTCAGGTCGATCCTGAGCACTTTGCCCTGGTAGAAGTCCAATGCGTCCTCCTGAAGACGTGCGATCGGAGTCGCCACCGTTTCCCGGCGGACCGCACGCGGCTCCAGCGAGTGTCCAGGAAACGAGGGAGTACAGGCTCCAGCCATTCTAGCCGACCGGGCCCCGCCGCGGCAACGCGAGAAATGCCTGCGAATGCAGGGCAAAACAGGAGCCGAAAGGCGCGCCCGCTTGGCCATTGTGGCGCGCCGGGCCGGCGTCGTCGCGAACATCCGTTCGCGGCCGGGAGCCTAAGGCACGCTTAACGCGAACGGGCGGCCCGAGGCGCCTCGCGGCGCCGGGCCGCCTCTCGCCCGACAGTGGACCGCGCGGCGCGCCCATGCGGTCGCGCCGGGCACCGGCGCGGCCGTCAGCCCGGCTGGTCGCGTCCCGGCGCCTCGGGCAGGTTCTTGATGTTCTCCGCCTGCTGCCACTTGCTGTAGTTGTCGTTCATCGCGTCGAGCAGCTCCTTCATGAAGCGCGTGCGAGAGGTTGACGCGGCTCACGACGACGCCGTTGAGCTCGCCGTCTCCTCGCTCTCGTGGTCGAGCCGCACGAACGTGATCGAGAACTCGTAGTCCGAGTGGCTCACGTTGGCGAAGTTGGCGTAGACGCCGGCCATCATCTCCGGCGTGGCGTGCAGGTTGATGTGTCGTTCGTCGCTCGTCCATGACGAGCCTCCTCTGCCTCAGCCGGCGGATGCGGGCGGCGATGGCGGCGGCCATGCCGCGGTGCCGGCCGAGCCGCCGAGGTCGTAGGTCACGTCTTTGCCCTCGGCGATCACGGCGGCGATCGCCGTCTTCCATCGCGCCGCGCCGCCTCGTCCTCGCCGAGGTGCTCGAGCAGCAGCACGCCGGAGCGCAGCAGGGCCGTGGGGTTCACCTTGTCCTGGCCCGCGTACTTGGGCGCGCTGCCGTGGACGGGCTCGAACACGGCCGCGTCGTCGCCGATGTTGGCGCCCGGCGCGACGCCGAGCCCGCCGATGAGCCCGGCGCAGAGGTCGCTGACGATGTCGCCGTACAGGTTGGGCAGCACGAGCACGTCGTAGAGCTCCGGCTTCTGCACCAGCTGCATGCACATGTTGTCGACGATGCGGTCCTCGAACTCGATGTCCGGATAGCCGCTCCGCGACCTCGCCGGCGCACGCGCAGGAAGAGCCCGTCGGTGCACTTCATGATGTTGGCCTTGTGCACCGCGGTGACCTTGCGCCGGCCGTGCCGGCGCGCGTACTCGAAGGCGAAGCGCACGATGCGCTCGCGTCGCCCGCGCGCGTGATGATCTTGATGCTCTCGGCGGCGTCGTCGGCCGACCATGTGCTCGATGCCGGCGTAGAGGTCCTCGGTGTTCTCGCGCACGATCACGAGGTCGATGTCGTCGAAGCGCGTCTCGCACGCCCTTCATCGATCTTGGACGGGCGCAGGCAGGCGTACAGGTCGAGCTCCTTGCGCAGCGCCACGTTGACGCTGCGGAAGCCCTCGCCGACCGGCGTCGTGATCGGACCCTTGATCGCGACCTTGGTGCGGCGGATCGAGTCGAGCACGTGCTCGGGGAGCGGCGTGCCGTACTCCTCCATCACGTCGAGGCCGGCGTCGTGGACCTCCCACACGATGGGCACGCCGGTCGCGGCGATGACGGTCTCGAGCGCGGCGGCCAGCTCCGGGCCGGTGCCGTCGCCGGGGATCAGGGTCACGGTGTAGGTCATGGCGGGCCCTCCGGGCAGCGCGAAGCCGCCGTGCTTCTTGACGTGGGCGACGAGGCCGCCGTCGTCCAGGATGGTCACCATCACCGGCGGCAGCGGGACGAACGGGATGACGGCGCCGGTGGTCAGGTCGCTGCACCTCGCCGGCCGTCCAGGTCGACCTCGAGCTCGTCCTGCTCGCCGATGCCGCTGGTGTCGCACTGCAGCACCGGCAGGCCGACGTTGATGGCGTTGCGGAAGAAGATGCGCGCGAAGCTCTGCGCCAGCACCGCGCCGACGCCGGCCATCTTGATGATGCGCGGCGCGTGCTCGCGGCTCGAGCCGAGGCCGAAGTTGCGGCCGCCGACGACGAAGTCGCCCGGGCGCATCCCGGCGGCGAACTCGGGCCGCGCGTCCTCGAGCACGTGCTTGGCCAGCTCCGGCAGGTCGGTGCGCAGGTGGAACAGGCGGCCGGGCGCGATGTGGTCGGTGCAGATGTCGTCGCCGAACAGCCAGGCGCGGCCGTGCAGGAGCTCGTCACTACGTGCCCTCCGGCGCCCCGCTCGATGGCCTGCCTGCGGCGGCTATTCACGTGACCCACTCCTCCTCCTGGATGGTGACGGTGTTCATGGCGACGCCGGGCTCGCGGGCGCGCATGGGGTCGCGCTCGGGGATCGCGTCGACGACGTCCATGCCCTCGATGACGCGGCCGAACACGGTGTGCTGGCCGTCGAGGTGCGGGGTCGCGGTGTAGGTGATGAAGAACTGCGAGCCGTTGGTGCCCGGGCCCGGCGTTGGCCATGGAGAGGATGCCGGGGCCGTCGTGCTTGAGCGCCGGGTGGAACTCGTCGCCGAACTTGTAGCCGGGGCCGCCGCTGCCGCTGCCGGTGGGGTCGCCGCCCTGGGCCATGAAGCCCTTGATGACGCGGTGGAACGTGACGCCGTCGTAGTAGCCGTCGCGGGCGAGCAAGACGAAGTTGTTGACGGTCTGCGGCGCCTTGTCGGCGAACAGCTCGATGACGATGTCACCGTTGTCGGTGCTGATCGTCGCCGTGTAGCGCTTGCTCGGATCGATGACCATCGCCGGCGGTGCGTCGTACTGCTTGGCCACAGCGTCCTCCTTTCTAGAGGAACTCGCGGGGGTCGGTGATCTCGCCGGCCACGGCCGAAGCGGCCGCGGTGGCCGGCGAGCCCAGGTAGATGAAGGCCTCAGGGTTGCCCATGCGGCCGTGGAAGTTGCGGTTGGCCGTGCTGAGGCAGACCTCGCCGTCGGCGAGGATGCCCTCGTGGATGCCCACGCAGGCGCCGCAGCCGGGGTTGGTCACCACGGCGCCGGCGTCCCAGAAGACGTCGAACAGGCCTTCGGCGGCGGCGGCCCGCGCCGCGGCCTGCGACGCCGGCGTCACGATGAGGCGCGTGCCGGGGGCGCGGCGGCGCCCGCGCAGGATGCGCGCCGCCGAGCGGAGGTCCTCGAGGCGGCCGTTGGTGCAGGTGCCGATGAGGACCTGGTCGACCTTGGTGCCCTTGAGCTCGGCCGCCGGCGCGGTGTTGTCCACGGTGTGCGGCCGCGCCACGGTCGGCACGACGGCGCCGAGGTCGAAGCGCACGACGCGCTCGTAGGCGGCGCCGGGGTCGGCCGCGAGCGGCCGCCAGGCCTCCTCGCGGCCGAGCGCCGCCAGGAACGCCCGCGTGGTCTCGTCGCTCGGCATGAGGCCGGCACTTGGCGCCGGCCTCGACCGCCATGTTGCTGAGCGTCAGGCGGCCGGGCATGGGCAGCGCGTCGATGCCCGGCCCGCCGAACTCGAGCGCCTTGTAGGTCGCGCCGTCGGCGCCGAGCTGCCCGATGAGCGTGAGCATCAGGTCCTTGGCCTCGACGCCGTCGGCGAACGCGCCCGTCGACCTCGATGCGGAACGTCTCGGGGACGCGCAGCCAGGTCTTGCCGCTGGCCATGCCGACGGCGACGTCGGTGCTGCCCATGCCGGTGGCGAACGCGCCGAGCGCGCCGGCCATGCAGGTGTGCGAGTCGGCGCCGATCACGAGGTCGCCGGGCCTGGCGTAGCTCTCGGCGACGCGCTGGTGGCACACGCCCATCTCGACGTCGCTCAGCGTCGCGCCGGACGCGGCGCAGAACGCCCTGATCGTCTTCTGCGCGTTGGCCAGCTCGCTGCGCGGCGCCGGCGCCGCGTGGTCGATGAAGAACACGCACTCCGGCGCCTTGACGCTGCCGGCGCCGAGCTCCTCGATCTGCTGGATCGCCAGCGGGCCCGTGCCGTCCTGGGCGATGGCGACGTCGACGTCGCAGACGACGATCTGGCCGGGCACGACCGCGTCCAGCCCGGCGTGCGCGGCCAGGAGCTTCTCGGCGAGGGTGAGCGCCGTCACGTGGCTGCTCCCGGCGGCCGGGGCGGCGGCGCCTGCGCCGGCCTCGGCCGCCGCCGCTGTTGCCCATGGGCACGGCGTCGCCGAGCCGCCCGAGGTAGTCCTGGTAGATGTACATGAGCTCCTTGTCGAACAGCGCCCGCTTGAGCTCGACGGCGGTCTTGCGCACCAGCTCGAGCACGCCGTCGCAGTCTTCCTGCGAGAGCTCGAGCCCGAACTCCTGGAACTTGCGGTAGATGGTGCGCGAGCCGGAGTGCTTGCCGACGACGATCTGGCGCTCGAGGCCGACGTCCTCGGGCGCGAACGCCTCGTAGTTGAGCGGGTTCTTGATGACGCCGTCGGCGTGGATGCCGCTCTCGTGGGCGAACACGTTGGTGCCGACGATGCTCTTCCACGCCGGGATGGTGCGCGCGGACGCGGCGGCGACGTACTCGCTGAGCTCGCGGAAGCGGCTCGTGTGCAGGCCCACGTCGACCTTGCCGAGGTACTTGAGCGCCATCACGACCTCCTCGAGCGCCGCGTTGCCGGCGCGCTCGCCGAGCCCGTTGACCGTCGTGTTGACGTAGGTGGCGCCGGCCTTGATGCCGGCCAGGGCGTTGGCCGTCGCCATGCCGAAGTCGTCGTGCGTGTGCATCTCGATGTCGAGCCCGCCCTCCTTCTTGAGGAACGAGATCACGTTGAAGGTGTCGAACGGGTCGAGGATACCGAGCGTGTCGCAGAAGCGGAGCCGGTCGGCGCCCTCCTCCCTGGCCGCCTGGCCGAAGCGCAGGAGGAACTCGAGGTCGGCGCGCGAGGCGTCCTCGGCGTTGACCGAGACGTACAGGTCCTTGTCCTTGGCGAACGCCACGCACTCGCGGATCTGGTCGAGCACCCACTGGCGCGACTTGGCCAGCTTGTGCTCGATGTGGATGTCGCTCGCCGACATGGAGATGGCCACGGCGTCGACGCCGCAGTCGAGCGAGTGGCGGATGTCGTCCACCACGGCCCTGTTCCAGGCCAGGATGGACGTGTCGAGCCCGAGCTCGACGATCTCCTTGATGGTCTTCTTCTCGTCGCCGCCCATGGCCGGGATGCCGACCTCGATCTGGTGGACGCCGACCTCGTCGAGCAGCCTGGCGATGCGCATCTTCTCGTGGTTGCTGAACACGACGCCGGCGGTCTGCTCGCCGTCGCGCAGGGTGGTGTCGTCGATGCGGACCGCCGGCTCCGTCGGCCGAGCCCGCGGGGCGATGACGAAGCTGGAGAGGTCGCTGGTCATGGTCACCTGCCTCGGAGGGTAGTGGTGGTCACGCTGGTCGCGCAGGTCACGCGTCGAGGGCGCGCCGCAGCAGGTCGTTGACGACCTGCGGGTTGGCGCGCCCGCCGCTGGCCTTCATCACCTGCGCCGACGAAGAAGCCGATGACCTGCTGCTTGCCGCCGCGGTACTGCTCGACCTGGGCGGGGTTGGCGGCGACGACCTCGGCGACGATCGCCTCGAGCTCCGAGGTGTCGCTGATCTGGCCGAGGCCGTGCTTCTCGACGATGACCTCGGGCTCGGCGCGCTCCTCGATCATGCGCGCGAAGACCTCCTTGCCGGCGCTCGTCGAGATGGTGCCGTCCTCGACCAGCCGGACGAGCTTGGCGAGGCGCTCGGAGGTGACGTGGCCGTGGCCGGCTTCGAGGCCGGCCGCGTTGAGATGGGCGAGGTACTCGCCCATCGTCCAGTTGGCGGCCGGCTTGGCGCCGGCCCCGGCCGCCACGACCTCCTCGTAGAACGTGGCGAGCGCGCCGGCGGAGCCGAGCACGACGGCGTCGGCGCGCGACAGCCCGTACTGCTCCATGAACCGCTCCACGCGCGCCGCCGGCAGCTCCGGCTGCGTCGCGCGCAGCTCCTCGACCCACGCCGGGTCGATCTCGAGCGGCACGAGGTCGGGCTCCGGGAAGTAGCGGTAGTCGTGCGCCTCTTCCTTGCTGCGCAGCGGCGTCGTCGTGCCGGTGTCCGGGTCGAAGTGCAGCGTCTCCTGGTCGATCGTGCCGCCGCCTCGAGGACCTCGATCTGCCGCGGGATCTCGGCGTCGAGCGCCTGCTGCAGGTAGCGGAAGCTGTTCATGTTCTTGAGCTCGGTGCGCGTGCCGAGCTCCTCGCTGCCCGCGGGCCGGACGCTGACGTTGGCGTCCCAGCGGATCTGGCCCTCCTCCATGTTGCACTCGCTCACGCCCAGCTCGACGACGAGGTTGCGCAGCTGCTGGAGGAACTCGCGGGCCGCCTCCGGCGAGGGGATGTCCGGCTCGGTGACGATCTCGATGAGCGGCGTGCCGCCGCGGTTGAAGTCGACCATGGAGTAGTCCGAGCCGGCGATGCGGCCGGCGTCGCCGCCGGCGTGGACGAGCTTGGCGGCGTCCTCTTCCATGTGCACGCGGTTGATGCGGCAGCGCAGCTGCTCGCCGTCCACCCAGTACGCGAACCAGCCGCCGGTCGCCAGGGGCTCGTCGTACTGGCTGATCTGGTACGCCTTGGGCAGGTCGGGATAGAAGTAGTTCTTGCGGTGGAAGATGTTGCGCGGCTGCACGGTGCAGTTGAGCGCCAGCGCGATGCGCGCGGCGTACTCGACGGCGCGCTTGTTGACCACGGGCAGCGCGCCCGGGTGCGCGAGGCAGACCGGGCAGGTGTGCACGTTCGGCTCGTCGCCCTTGCTCACGGCGCAGCCGCAGAACATCTTGGTCTGCGTGTCGAGCTCGACGTGCATCTCGAGGCCGATGACGGGTTCCCACCGGAGGGGTGCACCTCCGGCGCCCCCCTCGACAGCGTCGTTACGCCGGCTGTTCATGACTGCGCGTCCTCAGGACGATAGGTGATGCCGCTCGGGTTCCAGCCGGCGTCGGACCCTGCGCCGGTGTCGCGGAAGGTCGGCGCCGTCTCGAACCCGATGGCCAGTTCGAGCGCGTGCGCGGCCTCGAGCATGCGGTTCTCGCTGAACGCCGGGCCGATGAGCTGGAAGCCCACCGGCAGGCCGTCGCTGAGGCCGCAGGGAATGCTGATCGCCGGCAGGCCGGCGAGGTTGGCCGGGATCGTGCAGATGTCGCTCATGTACATGGCCAGCGGGTCGGCGGTGCGCGACCCAGCCTTGAAGGCGACGGTCGGCGTGGTGGGCGCCGCGATCAGGTCGACGGCGGCGAAGGCGGCGTCGAAGTCGCGGCGCACCATGGTGCGGACCCTCTGGGCGCGCCCGTAGTAGGCGTCGTAGTAGCCGGCGGAGAGCGCGTAGGTGCCGATCATGATGCGGCGCTTGACCTCCGGGCCGAACCCCTCGCCGCGCGTGCGCTCGTAGAGGTCGATGAGGTCCTCGGGGTCCGCGCAGCGGTAGCCGTAGCGGACTCCGTCGAAGCGGGCGAGGTTCGCGGAGGCCTCGGCCGGCGCGATGATGTAGTACGCCGGCAGGGCGTACTCCGTGTGCGGCAGGCTGATCTCGACACAGGTGCCGCCGAGCTCCTCCACGCGCGCCAGCGTCTCGTCGAAGCGTGCGCGCACGCCCGGCTCGATGCCGACGGAGAGGTACTCGACCGGCACCCCGACGCGCAGCCCGTCCAGGCGCTCCGCCGACGGCAGGGCCACCGGCTCCGGCAGGTCGACGCTGGTCGCGTCGCGCGGGTCGCGCCCCACGATGTGCTGCAGGAGGAGCGCGCAGTCGTACACGGAGCGCGTGAGCGGGCCGATCTGGTCGAGCGAGCTGGCGAACGCGATGAGCCCATACCGGCTCACGGCGCCGTACGTGGGCTTCATGCCGACGATGCCGCAGAGGGAGGCCGGCTGGCGGATCGAGCCGCCGGTGTCGCTGCCGAGCGCCCAGAGAGCCTCACCGGCGGCCACGGCGGCGGCGGAGCCGCCGCTGCTGCCGCCGGGCACGGTGCTCAGGTCCCACGGGTTGGCCGTGACCTGGTACGCCGAGTTCTCGGTGCTCGAGCCCATGGCGAACTCGTCCAGGTTGGTCTTGCCGAGCATGACCACGTGGTCCTCCCACACCTGCCGCACCGCCGTAGCGGTGTAGACCGGCTGGTAGTTGTGGAGGATCCTGGAGGCGCACGTGGTCGTGACGCCTTCGGTGACCATGTTGTC
This sequence comes from uncultured Thermoleophilia bacterium, assembly GCA_963798285.1. Classification (GTDB taxonomy): domain Bacteria; phylum Actinomycetota; class Thermoleophilia; order UBA2241; family UBA2241; genus CAIXSE01. Next base: position 882,987 of record CAWCSR010000003.1, read on the forward strand.
CTTGATGGCGATGGGCAGGCCGGCCAGCGGGCCGCGCATCGCCTGCATCTCGCGGTCGACCTTCGTCGAGTACTTGGCCGCGTTGTCGGTGGTCACGAGGATGTAGGCGCGCACCCTGCTCTCCACCGCGGCGATCTGGTCGAGGTACACCTTGGTGAGCTCGGCGGACGAGACCTCCCCGTCCACGAGCAGCCGCTTGGCGTCGCGGGCGGTGAGGCGCAGGGGATCGAGCCCGGTCACGTCAGCTCATCCTCGGCACGCGGAAGCAGTCGTTGCTGACGGCCGGTGCGTTGCGCAGCGCTTCGTCCCTGGGAAGGCTTGGGCGCGCGCGGTCTTCGCGCGTCACGTTGACGACGTCCAGGACGTGCGCCGTCGGCGGCACGTCGGCCAGGTCGAGCTCGCTCATCTTGTCGATGTGAGCGAGGATGCTGGCCAGCTCACCGGTCATGCGCGCCGCCTCGTCCTGCTCGATGCGGAGACGGGCGAGCTTCGCGACGTAACGGACGTCGTCTTCGGAGATCATGTCGCGTTCCTCCTGCTGGGCCGCCGAAGCGGGACGGCTATCGTACTCCAGCCTCAGATGACCGACAAGAAAGGGGGCCCGCCGGCGAAAACGACGGCGGGCCCCCTCGTGCGCACGTGCGTCGGTCAGACGACCGGCTTCACCGTTGAGGCCTGCAGGCCCTTGTCGCCTTCGGTGATATCGAACTCTACGCGCTGCCCCTGGACCAGCGTCTTGTAGCCGTCCATGGTGATCTCGGAGTAGTGCACGAACAGGTCGTCACCGTCTTCCCGTTCGATGAACCCGTACCCCTTCTCGTTGCTGAACCACTTGACCGTCCCCTGCAGCCAAAACCCTTGCCTCCTACTTGAAGCCACGTGCCGGCCGTGAGGCCCGGCGGGACCCCCCAAGGTACCGCCATGCACGTGAGCGAGAGTACAACACGGTTTGGCAGGTGTAAATGGACGCCGGGAGAGGCTAGGGAGACGACCGCGGGTCCCCCCCCGCGCTCGCAGCACCCGGAAGGCCGGGCTCAGCCTTCGGCCGGGAGCAGCGCCCGGCGCAACATGCTCTCCCAGAGCTCGAACAGCGGCTCCAGCTCGATCCCGTCGGGGTCCAGGAGCCGTTGCACGGCAAGACCGTCGGTCATGGCGACCATGAGCGAGGCGAACGCGCGCAGTCGCGGCTCCTCGACCGTGGTCGTGCCGCCGAGGCCCTCCACGTAGAGGTCGCGGTACCACTCGTACAACGCCGCGACCCGCTCCCGCAGGTCGGTGTCGAGCACCACGTGCGGGAAGATCGCGAAGAAGTCGCGGAAGGCGGCGCGGTCGCCCACCAGGCGGCGGTCGCCGGCGACGAGGCCGTGCACGCGCGCGTCGCCGCCCTGCGCCTGCGTCTCGGCGACGGCGCTCACGCTCTGGTCGTGGGCAAGTGAGTCGACGACGGCGGCGATGAACGCCGCTTTGCTCCCGAAGTAGTAGCGCACGGAATCGCGGTAGGCCCCGGCCTCCGCCGCAACCGCTTCGACCGTGAGCGCCTCGAAGCCGCCGCGAGCCAGCAGGCGCCGCGCGGCGGCCACCAGCTTGCGCGCCGTCGGCGACAGCTGGGCGGTCGGGTCCTCTGTGATCCTGTCGTGGCCGGTCATGTGCCCCTCGTTGCGTGAGAGCCTACCACCCGCCGAGGCGGTTCAGGACGCCCTCTTGACCCGTTGCGCCGTCACCGCTGGAGCGGTAGATTGGGGGTCAGAGTTCGGTCGGTCGTCCGAACTATACTGCAAATCAGGGGATTATGCAGCAGACGACAGAGTGACTGGGGGAACGAATGCAGGACGCGACCAAGCAAGAGGCGCTACGAGAATCGCGCAAGGCGCTCGACCTGATGTCGAAATCCGTGCTTTCGCCGGAGGAGCAGGAGGAGGTCGTGGCCGACTGCGTCACGAACTTCAACCGTTACGTCAACCCCGGCATCCTCGAGTACCGCAAGTCGGTCTCCACCGACTACACGGCCGTGGAGTGGTCCGATGAGGGCTGCCTCTACCGGGACATCCACGGCAAGGAGTACATCGACTGCCTCGGCGGCTTCGGCATCTACATGCTGGGGCACCGCCACCCCACCGTGGTCAAGGCGGTCCGCGCCCAGCTGGAGCACCAGGCTCTGCACTCCCAGGAGCTCCTCGACCCGATGCGCGGCCACCTCGCCCACCTGCTCGCCACGGTCACGCCAGGCGACCTGCAGTACTCCTTCTTCTGCAACTCGGGCACCGAGGCCAACGAGGGCGCCATGAAGCTCGCCAAGCTCTATGCGTGGCGCCGCAAGAAGGATCACAACAAGGGCATCATCAGCACGACCAAGGCCTTCCACGGCAAGTCGATCGGCAGCCTCAGCGTGAGCGGCAAGGCCGAGTTCCGTGAGCCTTTCTACCCGCTGGTCCCGGGCGTGCGGTTCGTGCCCTACGGTGACGCCGACGCGCTCGACAAGGAGCTCTCCGTCTGCGAGGCCATCGGCTTCGACATCGCCGCCTTCATCGTCGAGCCGATCCAGGGCGAGGCCGGGGCCATCGTTCCACCGGACGACTACTTCCCCAAGGTCCGCGCGATCTGCGACAAGTGGAAGATCCTCATGATCGCCGACGAGGTCCAGACCGGCATGGGCCGCACCGGCAAGCTCTGGGGCATGGACAACTGGGACGTCGCGCCGGACATCATGACCATGGGCAAGGCGCTCGGCGGGGCGGTCATCCCCATCGGGAACTTCATCGCCACGCCCGAGGTGTTCGAGGCGTTCTTCGAGAACCCGTACATCCACTCGACGACGTTCGGCGGCAACCCCATGGCCACGTCGGCGGCCATCGGCGCCCTGCACGCCACGCTCGAGGAGGACATCCCCGGCCAGGCCGCGACGAAGGGCGCCTACCTCAAGGGCAAGCTGGAGGAGCTGGCCGCCGCCTATCCCGACCTCTTCGAGGAGATCCGCGGGATGGGCGTGATCATCGGCATGCAGTTCAGGGACTCCGACATCGGCTACGCGGTCAGCCAGGGCCTCTTCTCGCGGGGGGTGCTCATCGGCGGCACCCTGTTCAACTCGCTCACGCTGCGCATGCAGCCGCCGGCGATCATCACCTACGAACAGATGGCCCAAGTGCTCGAGCGCCTCGAGGCCACGCTCGCCGACGTGCGCAAGCTCGCCGAGCACGGCGAGCTCATCCCGCACTAACGCCCGTAGGCGCCGCAGGCGCCGTAGCGCCGTTGAGCGCCGCGCGGCCCGCAAGGGCCCCCGCGCGGCGGACTAACGCCCGTAGGCGCCGCAGGCGCCGTAGCGCTGTTGAGCGCCGCGCGGCCCGCAAGGGCCCCGCGCGCGGCGGACTGACGCCCGTAGGCGCCGCAGGCGCCGATGAGCCGCCGCCGGACGCAGCGAGGGCCGGGATGCCATCGGCATCCCGGCCCTCGTCATCTCAGCGGTGGCGGCCCCGGCTGCGGCCGGCCGCCCCACGGATCACCAGTCGGAGAATCCGGTGTTGTACCAGATCTTCTTGGTGCCCTTCTTGGCGCGCTTGTCCCACTTCTTGGTCTTGGGCTCGCGGTCGATGCGCGCCTTGACCTCGTCGGCGACCTGCTTGATCTTGGTCTTCTGGTCGTCGCTCAGCGCGTCGACCCCGTCCACGTGCTGCTTGACGCGGTCGAGGTTGGTCGTCGCCGTGTACCAGAAGCCCCAGTCGTCGGCGAAGCGTTCGGCGATGTACCGGACGTTGACCTTCTTCTCGTCGTCTTCGCCGAAGTCGGCCACCGTGAAGAGATACTCGATGTCCTTGAGGTCCTTGTCGTTGATCTCCCAGATCTGCAGCTTCTGCAGGAGGATGTCGGCGAGTGAGACACTCCAGGGGTCGGCCTCGAGCCGGCCCGCGTAGTTGACCTCGTGACAGTAGTCGAGCTTGTCGATGAAGACATCGATCATCGGGACCTTGCCGCCGAAGTAGATGTGCCGGGTGGTGCCCGTCATCGCCATCGTTTGCAGGTCGCATTCGTAGCCGACGGACTCCATGAACTTCACCAGGTGCTTGCGGGTCTTGCTGTACGTCGCGTAGTCGATGTCCGTGAAGTACCGGTCACCGAGCCGCTCGAGCTTGGCGTACAGGTCGATCTGATCCGGGAAGTAGTAGTGGAGCGCCAGCGGGCCCATCACGCGCATGATGATGCCCTGCTGCTGCGCGGCCTCCGCGATCCGCTTGCCTTCGTCGAGGAAGACTTCAGGCTTGGGATAGCGGTCGAGCGGGATGTCCTTCGGCAGGATGAATTGTCCCATATGTTCCTATCGCCCCCTTCCGGGTCCGGCGTCGTGAGAAGGTCCGGAGTCTACGCGAGGCTCACCCGGAGGTGAAGACGTAGTCCTTGATCTTCTTCTTGTCGAGCATGATGATGACGCCCTTCAGGATGCCCTCGGAGTACTCGCTGCCCGGGTTGATGAGCAGGGTGCGGCCGGCCTTCTGGGCGCCACGGGACTCGTGGATGTGACCGTGCAGGCCGAGCAGCGGCTGGTACTCTTCGATGACCCGCTTGGCGCCGATGCTGCCGGCGTGGATCTTCTCCTCGGCGGCCATCGTGAGGTTCTCGTCGAGCTTGGGGCACAGGTCGAGCGAATAGCCGTACGGCGGGACGTGGAAGTTGTAGATCGCCGTGTCCTGGTTCTTGATCTTGACGCACAGCTCGCGCAGGTGCTTCTCGAGGTCTTCCTCGCTCATCTCTCGCGGCGTCTGCCACGGCGTGGGGTTGGAAGCCGACGAGGTGATCATCTCGTGATGGTCGATCTCGACGACGCGCTTGTCGCACGGGTGCACGAGCTTGGCGTTGTCGATCATGTCGTCGATGACGAACCAGTCGTCGTTGCCCGGCGCCATGTACATCTGGAACGGCTTGCCCTCGAGACGCTCGTCGGCGAGATCGAGCCACTCCTGCACGCGCGCGAACACGAGGCTCTTGAACAGGGCATCGATCTTGGCGGGGTCGCTGCGCGTGGCCTCGAACTCGTCACGCGACTGGTGGACCCAGTAGTAGCCGGCGTTCTCGATGACCTTCTTGTACTCCGCGAGCTCCTCGTTGCCGTTGACGTCGCGGTGCTGCCCCATGAGGGTGCATTCCCACTGGTCCCCGCCCTTGTCGACGAGCGGCACGAGGACCTTACCGGTGAGGTCACCTAGGAGCACGGCCACATCGATGCCGTAGATCGGAAGCGCGTTCAGGAACTTCCGATAGCAGACGTTCGAGCCGTGGATATCGGTGACGAAGAACAGTTTGATCATCTGCACACTCCAGAGAAAGGGAGGGGGCGGAGGCGACAGCCTCCGCCCCCTCAAAGTACTGCTACATCACTCGGGCGGCAACTCGCCGTAGGTGAGCGAAACGTCGACACCCACGGTCTTACTGCGCTGCTTCCAGAAGAAGTACCAACCGACACCGAGGACCCACACCACCACGAAGAGAATCGTAGACCCTCCGGTGAAAGCTCCCGCTGCCTTCTTGAAGATGAACTCGTACAGAAGGATCGCCAGGTAGATCAGGTTGACGGCGCCCCCCCAGACGACCACCGGCAGCCCCAGGAACTTCCATGTCTTGTACGGTGAGGAGTTCCAAACACCCTTGGAACGCTTCATGTACGGGAACATGACCGCGGCGAGCGCGGTGACTGCGAACACGGACGTGATCTGCATGCCCGTCACGGTGATGTTCTGCATGGTGTTGTTCAGCTTGAAGAAGTACAGGGCGAGAAGTCCCTCGCCAATGACAAGGCAGAGAACGTGGTTCTTCACGGGCGAAGCGAAACGGGGATTGATGTCCGTGAACCACTTGGGACCCATGCGGTCCATGCCCCAGGCGAAGAGAATGCGCGGGAAAGCAAGGTAGGAAAGCGCGATCCACCACATGGTGAAAGCCACATAGGACAGGCCCATGATCGCGCTGATCACCTTGCCGAACGCGCTGCCGCCTGCCATGACGGCTGCCAGCCCGACGAAGTGCGTCGACCATGGCAGCTTGGAGATGGCGTCGATGCCGTTGTTGTCCGCATAACCCGAGGCTGACAGGAACTGAAAGCCGATGGAGTGATACATGGCGACCGCCATCCACAGCATGAAAGCCGCCGGGACAAGGATGGCAAACAGGTTCGACATGATGATGGTCTTGTCCGGGCGCTTGACTTCACCGGCGATGAACGAGATGGAATAGGCGTAAGCGAACAGCCACGACATGGCGACCATGACGCCAAAAGTACCCGCCCAGTTCCAGCTCGCGGGGATCGGCCCTGCGCCGGACTTGGCGACGACGTTCGCGAAGTTGCTGTAGATGAGGTCGGCCGAGTTATTGGCCGAGACCCATGCGTCCCACTTCGCCATGAAAGAGGCCCGTGAAGTGACGGACAGCACGATGCCGATGACGGCGCACCCGCCGATGCCGAAGACCATCACGATCTTCTGCACCTTGGCGAAGATCTTGATGCCGAACACCACGAACATGAAGCCGATGATGTTGAAAAGCGTCGCGACGAAGAAGGCCGCCCACGTATTGTTGATGAGCCAGTCTGCCGCTGCGGACCAGCCCACGAACTGGAACACCATGGTCAGCCCCGGGTCGACAGCCAGTGGTGCGAGCACGTAGATCCACATCAACCAGATGACGGCGTCGCCGAAGCTCTGGGCGATGCCGACGATCGGATGCAGGATACGCGAGTTGTAGATGTATTCGCCGCCGGACCTCGGCATGGAGCCGCCAAGAATTCCCCACACGAGCGGGAAGCCGATACCGGCGAAGATCACGGAGATGATCGTCGCCACAATCAGGTTGGCACCGAGGAAGGTGCCGACGCCGAGGCTCACGACGACCCAGATGCTCGGGGTGAGCCCCTGGTTCATGAAGCCGACAGCGAAGGCGTCCCACATCGAGAGCCCGCGGACGAGACCGCTGGCCTTTCGGGCGAAGGCTAGTTCTTCAGCCACATTTCCCCCCTTGCTCTTACGAATGACCCGCCGGCGCGACCCCACGCCGGCAGACTGCGATTGACGGTCCACAACACAGTGAACGCGAGTGCCTCAGCCGATCGGCCTCCCTTCTTCAGCGGCCTCGGACGGCACGTGCCACTGATAGACATCCTTGAGCTTCCACGGCACCATCGCGAGCTTGGTGCGCGTGACTCCGGGAACTTGGCCGATGACTTCGTTGACGAAGCGCAGGAGCTCCTCGGTGTCGCGGGCATACACCTGGACGCTGAGGTCGCCCTCGCCGACGGACCCCGCCACGTAGCTCACCGTGGGGAACTCCACCAGTTGCGCGGCGACGTCCTGCAGCTTGCCCGGGGCGACGTCGACAAGGACGTCGCCGATGACGGGAAAGCCGACGGCCTGGGGCATGACGACGGCGCTGATGCGGATCACGCCGCTGCGGATGAGCCGCTCGATGCGATAGCGCACCGCACGCTCGGACACGTGCCCGATGCGCCGGGTGATCTCGGCCGACGAGATTCGACCATCATCGATGAGAAGTGACACGATCTGTCTGTCGATCGCGTCGAGAGTGAATGGCAACTCGTCCCCCTGGTCCGGCCCATTCGCCCCGCTATTTCGATACCTCCTGTCGGAAAATGTCAAGGGTACCGCTGGGTGCGTAGGATTCGGCACCGTGCGAAATTCGTAAACTGCCGAATCCTACATTTCGCCGGAAACGTCGGCAAAGTAGGCGAATCGTCGGCGAGCAGCTGCTTTCGGTCGTTCAACCGAATCCGCGCCGGCCTTGACCTCTGCCGTCCGACTCGCGCAGCGGGGTGCGGAAGCCCCGGGACGTCGCCTGCGCGGCGGCGCCCCGGGGCCAATGGCGTGGCGGCCGCAAGGACGCCACCGCCAGGCCGCAGTCACTCCGGCGGCAGCTCGCCGTAGGTGAGCGAGACGTCGATGCCGACGCTCTTGCTACGCGCTTTCCAGATGAAGTACCAGGCGATGCCCAGCACCCAGGTGAGGCAGAAGACCACGACCGAGGGGCCGGTGAACTGCTTGGCGGCCTCGTTGAAGATGAAGTAATAGAGCAGGAAGAACGCGTAGACGAGGTTGACCACGGCGCCCCAGACGACCACCGGCAGGCCGAGCAGCGTCCACGTCTTGTACGGCGAGGAGTCCCACACACCGCGCACGCGCTTCATGTACGGGAAGAGCAGCGCCGCGATAGCCGTGGGGATGAACACCGAGGTCACCTGCATGCCGGTGACGATGATGTTCTGCATCTGGTCGGAGAGCCAGGCGAAGTAGATGAAGATGAGGCCTTCGCCTAGGGCGAAGGCGAGCAGGTAGTTCTTGATCGGGCTCGCCCAGCGCGGGCTGATGTCCGTGAACCACTTGGGACCCATGCGGTCCATGCCCCAGGCGAACAGCACGCGCGGGAACGCGAGGTACGAAAGCGTCAGCCACCAGAGCGTGAAGGCCACGTAGGAGAAGCCCATGTAGGCGGCGGCCAGCTTCGTGTACCAGGTGGCGGTGCCGATGGCGTAGACGGCGAGGTCGACGTAGTTGCTGCCGTAGGGCATGTTGAAGCCCTGGACGGGGCCGTTCTGGTCGTTCCAGGCCGAGGCGTTCAGGAACTGGTAACCGACGGTCCTGTTGAGCGCGATCGCGGTCGCGAACATGAACACGAACGGCACCAGGATGGCGAACAGGTTGGACGAGGATGATGGTCTTGTCGGGGCGCTTCACCTCGCCGCCGATGTAGGCGATGTAGTAGGCGTAGGCGAACAGCCACGACATGGCCACCATGCAGCCGAACGTGGCGCCCCAGTGCCAGGTGGTCGGCATGAGCTGTCCGGCCTCTTTCCCGACCTGGGCGATGAACTGCTGGTAGTTCTGTGAGTGGCCGGCGGCCGCGGCCGCGTTCCACTTGGCGATGAAGTTGGCCTTGCTGGAGAAGAGCAGCACCAGGGTGATGACGGCGCAGCCGCCGATGCCGAAGAACATCACGGCCTTCTGCGTGACGGCGTAGATCCTGATGCCGAAGACGACGAACAGCCAGCCGGCGAGGTTGAAGGCGCTCGCCAGGCCGAACTCGATCCACCTGCTGCTGACGACCCAGTCGGCGGCGCCCGAGAGGCCGAGGTAGCGGAAGGTCATCGTAAGGCCCGGGTCGATGGCCAGCGGCGCCAGCACGTAGATCCAGACCATCGCGATCGCGGCGTCGCCGAAGCTCTGGGCGATGCCGAAGATCGGGTGGATGATGCGCGAGTTGTAGATGTACTCGCCGCCCGACCTGGGCATGGAGCCGCCGAGCACGCCCCAGACGATCGGGAAGCCGATGCCGGCGAACACGACCGAGATGATGGAGGCGATGATGAGGTTGCCGCCGAGGAAGACCCCGAGGCCGAAGGTGATGGCGAACCAGATGCTCGGCGTGAGCCCCTGGTTCATGAAGCCGACGCCGAAGGCGTCGAGCATCGAGAGGCCGCGGACGAGGCCGCTTGCCTTGCGTGCGAATGCGAGTTCTTCTGCCACACTACCCCCCTGATGTACGGACGCCCGCCGACCCCGGACGGCACGCCGCGCTAAGTAGTGCTCTGCTCGGGTCTCGTGGTGTGTGATCCACCTCCTTCACCGGTCGCGCCGGTCGTTGCCTGGTCAGCCAACCAGACGATACGCACATCGAGCGACGGGGGGCAAGAGCCGCAGAGGACGCAAAAAGGGGCCGGCGACGCCGCAAGCGGCTTCGCCGGCCCCGTCCCCGGGAGTGGGTCGTCTCAGGTGTGCTGTGCGCGCACAGCCGCGGCGATCTCTTCCGGGCCGCTCACGACCTTGATCGCGTCGAACTTGCAGGCGGCGCGGCAGGCGTCGCAACGGATGCAGAGCGCCTGGTCGATGACGTGCGGCGCCTTCTTCGTGCCGGTCGCCGCGTCCACCGGGCACTTCTTGGCGCAGAGCGTGCAGCCGGTGCAGGCGTCGGGATCGACGACGTAGGCGATGAGCGCCTCGCACGAGAGCGCCGGGCAGCGGTGCTCGTCGATGTGCTGCCCGTACTCCTCGCGGAAGTAGCGGATCGTCGTGAGCACCGGGTTGGGCGCCGTCTGGCCGAGGCCGCACAGGCTGGTCTTCTTGATGTTGAGCGCCATGCTCTCGAGACGTTCGATGTCGTCCTCTTCGCCGTTGCCCTCGGTGATGCGCTCGAGGATCTCCAGCATGCGCTTGGTGCCGAGGCGGCAGGGGACGCACTTGCCGCAGCTCTCGTTCTGGGTGAACTGCAGGAAGTACCTGGCCAGGTCGACCATGCAGGTGCTGTCGTCGGCGACCACCATGCCGCCCGAGCCGATGATGGCGCCGGTGGCGGCGAGGCTCTCGTAGTCGACCGGCGTGTCCAGCAGGTGCGCCGGCACGCAGCCGCCGGAGGGGCCGCCGATCTGCACGGCCTTGAACTTCTTGCCGTCCTTGATGCCGCCGCCGACGTCGAAGATGACGTGGCGGAGGGTGGAGCCCATGGGCACCTCGACGAGGCCGCCGTTGACGACCTTGCCGGCGAGGCTGAAGACCTTGGTGCCCTTGCACGTCTCGTTGCCGAAGGCGGCGTAGGCGGCCGCCCCGTTGGCGACGATCCAGGGCACGTTGGCCCACGTCTCGACGTTGTTGATGTTCGTGGGCTTGCCCCAGAGGCCGCTGACCGCGGGGAACGGCGGCCGCGTGCGCGGCATGCCGCGCTTGCCCTCGATGGAGGCGATGAGCGCCGTCTCTTCGCCGCAGACGAACGCGCCGGCGCCCTCCTTGATCTTGAGGTGGAAGCTCCAGCCGCTGCCCAGCATGTCGTCGCCCAGCAGGCCGCGCTCCTCGGCGGCGGCGATCGCCAGGCGCAGGCGCTTGACCGCGAGCGGGTACTCGGCGCGCACGTAGATGTAGCCCTCGTGCGCGCCGATGGCGTAGCTGCCGATGAGCATGCCCTCGAGCACGGCGTGCGGGTCGCCGTCCATGATGGACGCGTCCATGAACGCGCCGGGGTCGCCCTCGTCGCCGTTGCAGATGATGTACTTGGTCTCGCCGGGCGAGGCTGCGGCGAACTTCCACTTCATGCCCGTCGGGAACCCGGCGCCGCCGCGGCCGCGGAGGCCGGAGTCCAGCACCTCCTCGCGGATCTGCTCGGGCGTCATCGTGGTGAGCGCCTTGCGCGCGGCCTCGTAGCCGCCCCGCGCCAGGTACTCGTCCAGGCTCTCGGGGTTGATGACGCCGACGTCACGGAGGGCGATGCGGTGCTGCGCCTTGTAGAACGGGATGTCGTGGGCGCAGGCGATGCGCTCGCCCGTGGAAGGATCGACGTAGAGCAGCTTCTCGACGACCTCACCGCCGGCGAGGTGCTCCTCGACCACGGTCTTCACGTCTTTGAGCTTGAGTCGCGGATAGTACGTGTCGCCGTCCGACACGACCGCCAGCGGGCCCTGCGAGCAGAGGCCGTGGCAGCCGATGATGCTGACCTCGATCTGGTCCTGGATGCCGGCCGCGGCGATCTGCGCGACGAACTCGTCGTGGATCTTCATGGAGCCGGCGAAGACGCAGGCGGTGCCGGCGCAGACCGAGACGCGGCGCCGGCCGTCGGAGCCGGCCGAGACCCCGACCTTGACGCCCTCGGGCGCGGTGGTGGCCTCAGACATCGGCGCCACCTCCCTGCTCCGCCGCGACCCGCTCGAGCAGCTTGCGCGCGATCTTGCGCGTCTCGTCGGCGCTGAGGTTGCCGTAGGTGTCGTCGTCGATACGCATGACCGGCGCCTGCGAGCAGGCGCCCATGCAGGCGACCGAGCCGAGGGTGAACTCGAGGTCGGCGCGGGTCTCTCCGTCGGTCGACCGCGAGCTCCTGCTCGAGGGCCTCGGTGATGCGCGTGGCGCCGGCCACGTGGCAGGCCGTGCCGTGGCAGACGAGGCACTTGTGGCGCCCCGTGGGCACGGTCGTGAACTGCGCGTAGAAGGTGATGATGCCGTAGATGCGCGAGGCCGGGACGCCGCTGAGGCGGGCGATCTCGTCGACCACCGGCTCGGGCAGGTAGCCGTAGTGGTCCTGCGTGCGTTGCAGGAGCGCGATCAGGTTGCCGTGCGGGTCGATCTCGCCGACGAGCTCGCGGACCCTGGAAAGGTCGACGTCGAGCTCGGAGGCTGCGGCGGCCTGCTCGGCCGGCGCGGGGGTGGCTTCTCGCCTGGGCATCGCATCAACTCCGGTTTCGTGCCTGAGCCCTTAGTGAACCACACTTGGCGGGCGGCGGGTACCGCGGCCCAGGGGCCGCCGCGCCCGCCGCCCGCCCGAGGTGCCTCAGCTCACTTGACGCCGGTCTGCGCCTTGCAGGCGGCGACGGCGTTCTTGAGCAGGATGACGTTGGTGACGGGCCCGACGCCGCCGGGGACCGGGGTGACCCTGGCCGGCGACCTCGCAGACGGCGTCGAACTCCAGCGAGCCGACCTGCTTGCCGTCCACGCGGATGGTGGTGACGTCGATGACCACGGCGCCCGGCTTGACCATGTCGGCCTTGATCAGGTTCTGCACCGGCGCGGCGCAGATGAGCACGTCCGCCTCGCGACAGGCCGCCGGCACGTCTTTGCTGAACACGTGCACGACGTGGACCGAGGCGTTGCGGTTGAGGCAGAGCAGCGCGACCGGCTTCCCGACGATGTTCGAGTGGTTGACGATGGTGACGTTCAGGCCCTTGCCGCCGGGGCACAGCTCGATGCCCTCGCGGTCGAGGATCTCGATGCAGGCGCTCGGCGTGGCCGGCGCGAACAGCTGGTCGCCGAGCAGCACGTGGCCGATGTTGGCCGGGTTCACGCAGTCGAGGTCCTTCTCGGGCGCGATCGCGTTGAACACCGTGTTCTGGTCGATCTCGGCGTCCATCGGCATGAGCGCGAGGATGCCGTGCACCGCCGGGTCGGCGTTGAGCCTGGCGATGAGGTCGAGGATCTCGGCCTCGCTCGTTCCTGCCGGGAGCTGTTGTTGAAGTAGTTGAAGCCGACCGTGCCGGTGTTCTTCTCGATCTGGCCGCGGTAGAACTGCGCGCCGCCGTCCTCACCGACCAGGATCGTGGCGACGCCGGGCTTCACGCCGCAGGTCGCGAGCTTGGCGACTTCGGCCTTGATCTCTTCGCGGACCTGCTCGGCGATCGCCTTGCCGTCGATGATCTGAGCTGCCATGGCTTTCCCTCTCGTGTGCGTCGTCAGGGGTTGATCAGAGCTTGGAGAGCGTGATCGCGAGGACTTCCTCGCGCAGCGACGCGGCCTCCGCCTGGATCTTGTCGATCTCGGCGGCCGCGGCCTGCGTGTAGTCGCAGTCCTCGATGGAGCCGAGGTTGATGCGCACGTTGAGCGCGGCGCCCACCACGGCGGCCTCGCCGAGGATCGCGCCGATGCCGGCGTCGGTGACGGCGTGCGGGTTGCCGAGCTGCGCCGCGACCTTGGAGAGGCGGCAGACATCCACGGCCACGCGGCAGATCTCGAGCGGGACGTCGGCGGCGACGATGAGGCCGGCCTGCACGGCCGCCTTGCGCGCCGCCTTCTCCTCGTCCGTGTCCTTGGGCATCTTGTAGGCGTCGATGACGCCGTTGTACGCCGTGGTGTCGTCCTGCAGCAGCTGCTCGAGCTGCTTGCGGTCGGCGTCCGCCTTGGCGACGAGGGCGACGATCTCAGCCTCGACGTCGGCGAACTTCTCGCGCCCCTGCGTCAGGTTGCAGACCATGGCGACGAGCGCTGCGCCCAGGGCGCCGACGCAGGCGGAGACGCTGCCGCCGCCGGGCGCCGGTTTCTTGCTCGCGGCGTCGTCGAGGTAGACCTGCAGTGCTTCAGTGGCGTAGATGGTGGGGGCGTCGCTCACCGTGTACCTCCAGCACGGCGCCGGTGGCGCCGCAAACGGGGAGCGACCTGAGAGGCCGGACGAGCGCCGGCCGGACGGCGGAGCCCGAAGGGCTCCGCGGGGCGCCGGCCGTCGGACGGCCGGCGCCCCGGGTCGCTCCTTCAGGTTCTCAGAACAGGCCGATGATCCGGCCGGTCTCGACGTCGATGTCGACGTCGACGGCGGCCGGGCGCTTGGCCAGGCCGGGCATGGTGCGCATCTCGCCGAGCAGCGGGTACAGGTACCCGGCGCCGGTGGCGGGACGGATGTCGCGGATCGGCACGCGGAAGCCGCGCGGACGGCCCTTGAGCGCCGGGTCGTGGCTCAGCGACAGGTGGGTCTTCGCCATGCAGAGCGGCAGCTTGTCGAGACCCTGCTCGGTGAACTGCTTGATCTTGGCCTCTGCCTCGGGCAGGTAGTCCACGCCGTCGGCGCCGTAGATCCTGGTGGCGATGGTCTCGATCTTCTCCTTGATGGAGGCCTCGAGCGGGTACAGGAACTTGAAGTCCCCGCCCTTGTCGGCGGCGGCCTTGACGACCTCGGCCGCCTCCTGGCCGCCGTCGCCGCCCATCGCGTGGACGTTGATCGGCACCGCGTCCTCGGCGCCGGCCGCGATGGCCTCCCTGCGCACGATCTCGACCTCGCTGTCGCGGTCGAAGGCGAAGCGGTTGATGGTCACGACGACCGGCACGCCGAAGTACTTCATGTTCTCGATCTGCTTGGCGAGGTTCTCGCAGCCCTTCTCGAGAGCGGCGTTGTTCTCGGCCTTGAGCAGTTCGGGGTCGACCGGCAGGCCGCCGTGCATCTTGAGGGCGCGCATGGTGCAGGTGATGACCACGGCGCTGGGCGCGAAGCCGCCGTACCGGCAGATGATGTCCATGAACTTCTCGGCGCCGAGGTCGGCGGCGAAGCCGCTCTCGGTCACGACGTAGTCGCTGAGCTTCATGGCGACCTTGTCGGCGATGATCGAGTTGTTGCCCTGGGCGATGTTGGCGAACGGGCCGGCGTGGATGAGCGCGGCGTTGCCCTCGAGCGTCTGCATCAGGTTCGGCTTGATGGCGTCCTTGAGGAGCACCGTCATGGCACCGCCGGCGCCGATGTCGTCGGCCGTCAGCGGCGTGCCGCTCCTGGTGTACGCAAAGGTGATGCGGCCGAGGCGCTCGCGCAGGTCCTTGAGCGACGTGGCGAGGCCGAGGATCGCCATGACTTCGCTGGCGACGGTGATGTCGTAGCCGGTCTGGCGCGGAAGGCCGTTGAGGCGTCCGCCGAGGCCGTTGACGATCTCGCGCATGGCGCGGTCGTTGAGGTCGACGCAGCGCCGCCAGGAGATGGTGAGCGGATCGATGTCGAGCTCGTTGCCGTGCATGATGTGGCTGTCGACCATCGCGGCGAGCAGGTTGTTGGCCGTGCCGACGGCGTGGATGTCGCCGGTGAAGTGCAGGTTGAGGTCTTCCATCGGCAGCAGCTGCGAGTAGCCGCCGCCGGCGGCGCCGCCCTTGATGCCGAAGACCGGGCCGAGCGAGGGCTCGCGCAGCGCCAGCATCGTGTCCATGCCGATGCGCGTTCATGGACTCGGAGAGGCCGACGGCCGTGACCGTCTTGCCCTCACCGAGCGGCGTCGGGGTGATGGCGGTGACGTCGATGATCTTGCCGTCGGGCTTGTCCTTGAGACGGTCGAGCAGGGCCATGTAGTCGATCTTGGCCTTGTAGCGACCGTAGAGCTCCAGCTCGTCCTCGAGGATGCCGGCCTTCTCGGCGATCGCCTGGATGGGCTGCATGGTGGCGGCCTGGGCGATCTCGATATCGCTCGGCACCGGGGACTTGCGAACGATCGAACTCAACGCGTCCTCCTTTGTTTCCACTCTCCCGCGCGTCTCGATGGTGGTGAGGGCCGGACCGTCGCGGGTGGCGAAGTCGGGCATCTTGTGCCGGATTCTACTAGCAGGGCACAAAAGCGGTCAATTTCGAACATGGGCTGTCCGGAGAGCCTGGACGGAGGTCGAGCCCGGGGCGAGCTCAGGAGCCGCTGAAGCGGCTGCGCGCGGCCGACTGGGCGGCCTCGTAGACGACGCGTGCCGGACGGCTCACGGCCGCCGCGACGCGGCGCACGTCTTCGTACTCGGGCGAGGCGGTGGCGAGGCGTCCGTCGACGAAGCTGAGGCGGACGCTCACCTTGAGCTTGCCGATCTTGACGCTCTCGCGCCGCTCCTCGACGTACTCGCGGCCGCAGGGGACCACGCGCAGGCCGAAGGTAGTGGTCTCGGAGAACACAGCCTCGGCGAGGCGCTCGCGGTCGGCCGCGGCGGCGAGGACGTGGAGGACGACGCCGGGGCGGCCCTTCTTCATGAGCGCCCGGCTCATCCACACGTCGAGCGCGCCGGACTCGCGCAGCGCATCGGCGGCGTGCGCGAGCAGTTCCGGCGTCATGTCGTCGATGTTGGCCTCGAGCACGACGTGGTCGCCGGGGCCGTGGCCGCCGTCGGACGCGGGCGCCGCAGGAGTGGCGGGCTCGTCCGGCATGCCCGCGGGGTCGACCAGGATCGCGCGCAGCACGTTAGGCCGGCCGGGCACCTCACGGCGGCCCGCCCCGTAGCCGATGCGCTCGACGCGGCCGGCGGGGACGCCGCCGAAGGCGCCGGCGTAGTGGGCGAGCAGGGCCGCGCCCGTGGGCGTGGTGAGCTCGCCCAGCTGAGCCGCCGGAGTCTCGCCGGCCGGTACGGCGGGCGCGCCGCCGGCCGTCGGCAGGCCCGACAGCAGTGAGAGCACGGCCGGAGCCGGCACGCTCAGCCGGCCGTGCGCGGTCTCGATCTCGCCGTCTGCCCAGCGCCGGCGGCGAGGCGACGATGCTCTCCGGCGCGAGCCTGGCCAGCAGCGTCACCGCGCAGATGAGGTCGACCGCGGTGTCGACGTCGCTCAGCTCGTGCAGGTGCTCCTCGTCACGGCCGTGGACCTCGGCCTCCGCCGCGGCCATACGCTCGGCGACGGATGCGACCGCGTCGGCGACCGGCTGCTCCAGGTCCGACGCGTACAGCGACATGATGAGCTCGTCGAAGGTCGCGAAGCCGGGCTGGTCCGCGACTTTGAACGCCAGCGCGGCGAAACCGCCGCGGCGCACGTCCTCGAGTTGCACGAGCCGCGGGTCGATGCCGGCCGCGGCCAGCGCCGGGCGCACCACGTCGTCCATGGGGCCGGGGTCGGCTTCGCGCGCCCCGGCCAGCGAGAGCAGCGAGCCCACGAGCATGTCGCCGCTGATGCCGCTGGAGCAGTCGAGGTAGAGGATCATGGCCGTCACTTTATCGCGTTGTCAGGTCGGACAGTGACTCTGCCGGGTGGTCCGATGCCGGACATCCGGGTGTGCGCTCCCCATCGGCAGGTCGCGGGCGATGCATGAGACCTGTCGCCATCGTCCCCCGTCCACTACAATGCCGCCATGCGCATCGCCCAGCTCGCACCGCCGTGGATCACCGTCCCGCCCGAGGGCTACGGGGGAACGGAGTGGGTCGTCCAGCAACTCTGCGACGGGCTCACCGCGCGCGGCCACGAGGTGCGCCTGTACGCCACCGGCGACTCGCACACGACCGCCGAGCTGTGCGCGCTGTTCCCCAAGCAGATGCCCGACAGGATCGGCGTGACGCCCTACGACGCCCGCCAGGTCTCGTTCGCGTTCGCCGACATCGAGCAGGGCGAGTTCGACCTCGTGCACGACCACTCCGGGTTCCTCGGCGTCGCCTTCAGCCGCTACCTGGCGACGCCTATGGTCCACACCGTCCACTGCGCCTTCGACGAGCACGCCTACGGCTTCTACGAGCAGTTCGCACGCGAGGTGGGCTACATCGGCATCAGCGAGTACCAGCGCTCGATGGGGCCGCCCGGCATGGACTGGGCCGGCCTGGCCTACAACGCCATCGCCGTCGAACAGTGGCCGTACACGCCGGAGAAGGACGACTACCTGCTGGCGTTCGGCCGCGTCTGCGAGGCCAAAGGCTTCCATCACAGCATCGAGACGGCCAAGCGGCTCGGCCGCAAGCTCATCATGGCCGGCGTGCTGCAGGAGCCGTACCGCGACTACTTCGAGGAGAAGGTCGCGCCGCACATCGACGGCGAGCAGATCGTCTACGAGGGCGAGGTGAGCGACGCGCGCAAGCGCGAGCTGTTCGCCCACGCGCACGCGTTCCTCTTCCCCATCACGTGGCCGGAGCCGTTCGGGCTGGTCATGATCGAGGCCATGGCGTGCGGCACGCCGGTCGTGGCGATGCGCCAGGGATCGGTGCCGGAGGTCGTGGACGAGGGCGTCACCGGGTTCGTCGTCGACGACCTGGACGAGTTCGTGGCGGCGGTGGAACGGGTCGGCGAGATCGACCCGGCCGTCTGCCGCCGCACCGTGGAGGAGCGGTTCACCGTCGAGCGCATGGTCGCCGACTACGAGGCGATCTACCGGCGCTTCCTGGACAGGTGACCGGCCACCGCGGGCTCTCCGCCTACCTGAGCGACGCGCGCCAGTCCGATGCGGACGACGAAGCCCATCCGCACCCCCTCTTCCTGCAGGGCGACGCCGTCGAGGTGCTGCCCCTCTTCCCCGCCGCGTCCGTCGACTGCGTCGTCACCAGCCCGCCCTACTTCGGCCACCGGCGGTACGCCGGCGGCGGCATCGGCGCCGAGGGCACCTGGCAGGACTACGTGGCCGCCCTCGGCGCCGTCACCGCCGAGCTGCGCTCGCGTCCTCAAGCCCACCGGCTCGCTCTGGCTGAATCTCGGCGACACCTACCGCGGCAAGCGCCAGCTGGGCATCCCGTGGCGCGTCGCCTTCCATCTCACCGACGAGCAGGGCTGGACGCTGCGCAACAGCGTCGTGTGGCACAAGGTCAAGGGCGGGCCGGACACCAGCCGCGACAAGCTGCGCAACGTGCACGAACTGCTGTTCCACTTCGTGCGCCGGCCAAAGGGCTACTTCTACGACGCCGACGCCGTCCGGCGCGCGCCGCGTGCGGCGCGCGTGGAGAACGGCGCCGTCGTTTCCGCCACCGGCGTCAGCGGCGTGCGGTACCGCCGCCAGATCCAGCTCTCGACGTCGCTCGACGAGCTCGAGAAGGCAGCGGCCCTGGCCGCGCTCGAGGCGACGCTCGGCGAGGTGGCGGCCGGCCGCCTCGCCGACTTCCGCATGGTCATCCGCGGCCGCCAGCGGGCGACGCACTCGGACGTGGGGGCCGTGTCGGGCCGCGCTCGCGAGCTCGAGGAGCGCGGCTTCTACTTCCTCCGCTACCACCCCGGCGGCGCCAAGCCCGGCGACGTGTGGGACATCCTCCCCGAAGACACGCAGGGCCGGGGCCTGCACTTCGCCCCGTTCCCGGCCGACCTGTGCCGCATCCCCATCCTCGCCACCTGCCCGCCGCGCGGCGTGGTGCTCGACCCGTTCTGCGGCACCGGCACGGCCATGCTCGTCGCCGCCCAGCTCGGCCGTCGCTCGGTCGGCATCGACCTGGCGGAGGAGTACCTCGCGGTCGCAAAGGAGCGTGCGCGGCGCTGGACGGCGGCCGGGGGCTGACCCCTGCCGTGCGACCTGAAGGAGCTGCCACCCGCAGTCAGGAAGTCGCGGGCCGGGCCGGCGCGACCGCGCCGATCCTGTCCATACCCTCGCGCCCGCCCACCACGGAGAGACGGTCGCCTGTGAGGAGAACCGTGTCACCCGTCGGCAGCACGACGTCGCCGGCGCGAGTGATGGACGTGACGAGCACGCCCCTGGGCAGCCCGGCGAAGCGAAGCCTCATGCCCACCACGGGCGAATCCGCAGGGATCTCGACGTCGAACGCCGCCGTTCCCGCATCGAGGTCCATGAGCCGCGAGAAGCTCGCCGTGAGCTCGCGGCGATAGGCGCGCACGAGATCCGATATGGACAGCGTGCCGACGACCTCACGGTCCGCGTCGAGGACCGTGACCCAGGGATACGACCCCTCGTTGATGGCCTCCAGGGCGACGTCGAGCCTGCTCGAGGCGGGCACCGACGGCGCGCTTGGGTCCACCATCCGGCCCACTGCGCGTGTGCTGTCCCGATGGGCCTCCAGGTTCTCCCGAAGGACGGCGCCCTCGAATCGCCCTTCCTCGTCCACCACCGGAGCCCCGGCCAGGCCGGCGCTGCTCAGGGTGGCGCGCGCCTCGCCGGCCGGCAGGTCCGCGGCCAGTACCAGCTGCGGCGGCGCCATGGCCCGCTTCGTCGGGACGCGCGAGAGCAGCGGAAGGCCGACCAGCACGCGCTGCGCCGGAGCCTCCGCGCGGCTCTTGAGCTGGCTGCGGTAGATGGTGGCGTCGCTGCGGCGGACGATGAGCCAGGAGATACCCACGGCGATCATCGCCGGCGCCAGCATCGAGAGGCTCCCGGTCATCTCGGCCACCATGATCATGATCGCCAGCGGAGCTCTTGAGATGCCGCCGAAGCAGCACATCATGCCGACGATCACGTAGGGCGCGGGATTGTGCCCCATCGACGGCGCGATGGGCTCGAAGACGCGCCACACGGCGGCGCCGAGGAACGCACCGATGAACATCCCCGGTCCGAAGATGCCCCCCGACCCACCGGAGCCGATGGAGAGTCCCGTGGCGAGGATCTTGGCCAGTGGCAGGATGATCACGATCCACAGCGGGATGGTGAGCAGCTCGAGGCCGAGACCCTTCTGTACCCAGCCGTAGCCGGTGCCGAGCACCTGCGGGATGACGAGGCCGAGGAGGCCGACCAGGACGCCGCCGATCGTCGGACCAAGCCAGCGCGGCAGAGGCAGACGGAGAAAGAGACCGGCGATCCCGTAGAAGCTCTTCGCGTAGAGCAGCCCGAGCAGGCCGCCGAGGAGGCCGATGAGCGCGAACCACAACAGCTGGACCGGATCGGAGAACTCGTAGCCGCCGACGTACCCGAACAGCGGCAACCACCCGACGAAGACCCCGAAGATGGCGTAGCTGACCACGGAGGCGATGAAGCAGGGCAGCAGCGCCGTGGAGTCGTAGTCGTCGCGGTAGAGGATCTCGCTCGCCAGCACGGCGCCACCCAGCGGTGCGCCGAAGATGGCGCCGATGCCCGAGCCGATGCCGGTCGCGACCGCGACGCGACTGTCGGCGGGCTCCAGGTCGAGCACACGGGAGAGCAGCGAGCCGAAGCCGGCGCTGATCTGCGCCGCCGGTCCCTCCCGTCCGCCGGACCCGCCGGAGCCGATGGTGAGCGCCGAGGCGACGATCTTCACGACGACGGCGCGCGCGCGGATCCCGCGCGGGTTGTGGTGGACGGCGTGGATGGCGGCGTCGGTGCCGTGACCCTCCGCCTCCGGGGCGATCTTGAACACGAGGAGCGCGCCGAGGAGCGCGCCCACGCCGGTCACGATGGGCAGGAGCCAGAGGCGGGCCGCGGAAACGTCGCCGACGAAACCGTTCTCGCCGATGGGCGCCGGCACGTGGTACCCGACGAGGAAGCCGAGAAAGAAGCGCGTGCTCAGCACCAGGGCCTCGTAGAACACGACGGCGCCGAGCCCGGCGATCACGCCGATGACGGCGCCGAGCACGACCCACTTCTTGAGGTACGACGTGCCGGAGAGCCAGCGGCCGGCGCGCGCGCCCAGGGCGCGAGCCCTGACCGAGAGGGCCGGCCGGTGCCCGAGGTCGTCCCGGTTCACAGGTCCCATCCGCTGCTCCAGTGCTGCTCGGGCACCTCGCCGGCGCTGTTCGCGAGTTCGCGCAGCGCGGCGACGACCGAGCGCTGCGCGTCCGGAGAGATGTGCGCGAGCAGACCGGAGATCTGCTCACGGCGACGCTGCGTGACCGTGTCGATCAGCCGGCGCCCGCTCTCGGTGAGCGCTACCCGCACCTGGCGCCGGTCGTGACGGTCGGCCCGGCGCCTCACGAGTCCTTTGCGCACGAGGCGCTCGAGCGAGCGCGAGGCAGTCGGCGGCGTGACGGCGAGTGCCTCAGCGAGCGCCGCGACGCTCTGCGGGCCGCGGGAGGCGAGTACGACGAGCGACCGGTACTGCGTGAGAGTGACCTCTTCGCCGGCGTCGGCGAGGGAGCGAGCCGCGATGGCCACGAGCACGCGGCTCGCCGTGAGCACGGCGTCTACCATCGCGTCCCGGTCGGTAGTCGTCACATCAATCTCGTGCATAGGCTAATCATTGCACGGTCTGTGAGTTTTCGGCGACCGCCGTTACCGTTCCTCCCGAGGGCCCGCGGGCCGGCGCCGTCACTCGCGAGTGGCCACCTACGGCCCTATTATCGATGGGTCAGCGCCTGTAGTAGCATCGGCCGGCAGTCAGTGGGCGACAAACCAGGAGGGTCTGCGCCATGCCCGAGGGCAACATCAACGCCGAGATCGCCGAGCATCTGCGCGAGCACGGCGCGCGACGAGCCTGAAGCCCACCAGCCGAGCAGACGTCGCGTCGAGACGGTCGAGATCCTCGAGGCCATCCTGCTCGCCATCGTGGCGATCGTGACGGCTCTGAGCGGCTACCAGGCGGCGCGGTGGGACGGCGAAAGCGCCAAAGAGTACGCCACCTCGTCGCGTTTACGCGCAGAATCCAACACCACGCAACTCACCGCGAACCAGACGCTCGCCTACAACGCCGGCAACGTCACGGCCTGGATCCAGGCGCTGGAATCCGGCAACACCAAGCTCGCCGGCATCCTCGCGAACCGGTTCACCCCGGAATTCAAGCCCGCGTTCGACGCCTGGGTGAAGACCCACCCGCTGACCAACCCGGCCGCGCCGGCTGGGCCCAGCAAGATGCCGCAGTACAAGGACCCGCTCACCGCACGATCGATCGAGCTGAGCAATGAGGCGTCGCACGCCTTCGACCTCGGCGTGGAAGACCGCGTCACGGCCGAGAAGTACGTGCGGATCACCGTCGTCCTCGCCGCGGTGCTGTTCCTGATCGCCATCGGACAACGCTTCAAGATCCGCGGCGTGCGTTACGCGGTCAATATCGTCGCCGGGATCTTCCTCGCCTACAGCCTCTACCTGTTCTTCATCTACCCGCACCTCGTCCGGGGGTGACCGCCGCGCCCGGGTGAGAGGCCGCGGCGGCGGCCGCCGGCACGACCTGCGTCAGGCGCCGGCGGCCAGCTTGGCGGCGATGTCGACGAACTGCGCCTGCACCCACTTCTCGACGCTGTTCTCCTCCACCACGCGGCGCAGCATCCCGGCGCGCGACTCGCGCTCCTCGGCGTCCATGGTGAGCGCGCGGTGAAGCGCGTCCGCCTGCTGCTCGATGTTGAAGGGGTTGACGCCGATGGCGAACGCCCCCAGCTCTTCGAAGGCGCCGGCGTACTCGCTGAGCACCAGCACGCCGTCGCGGTGGTTGAGGACCGGCCCCTCCTTGGCCACCAGGTTCATGCCGTCGGCGATCGCGTTGACGAACAGCACGTCGTACTGCGCATAGGCGGCGAGCGTGACCGGGAAGTCGTCCTGGATGCGCAGGTCGATAGGCATCCAGTCGGTCGTGCCGTGGCGCGTGTTCACGTCGGCGACCACGCGCTCCACGCGCTCGCGGTACGTGACGTACTCCTCGACGTCCTCGCGTGACGGCTGCAGAAGAGCCAGGAACGTCAGGCGCTCCTTGAACTCCGGGTGCAGTTCCAGGAACCGGTCCAGCGCGACGAAGCCGCGGATGATGTTCTTGCTGAGGTCGAGGCGGTCGACGCGCACGAGGAGGAACTCGCGCCGTTTGGCGAGGAGCTCGCGCTCGGCCGTGTGGGCGCGGCGCGAGTCTGCGGCGGCGCGCAGCGATGCCGGGTCGATGCTCACCGGGTAGGCGCGGACCCAGACGCGACGGCCCTCGTACGTCCACCGAGTCGCTCTCGGAGTCGACCTTGAGATCGAGCAGGTCGGCGCAGCAGTGCAGGAAGTTGCGCGCGTAGTGACGCGTGTGGAAGGCCACGATGTCGTTGCCGAGCAGGCCGCGGAACACGGCCTCGCGGATGTGCGACGGCAGGACGCGCCAGTAGTCGCTTTGCGGCCAGGGGATGTGGATGAACTGGTGCAGGAACGCATCCGGGCAGGCGGCCCGCACGTCCGGGGCGACGCAGTAGAGCTGGTAGTCGTGCAGCAGCACCAGCGCGTCGCCCCCGTCGCCGTCCGGGCCACGGCGCCGGCGCCCGTCGGGGCCCCGGCGCACCTCGTCGATGACGGCTTTGGCGAACTGCTCGTTCACCACGATGTAGCCGTTGTGCCAGGCGTCCATCTCGTGGGCGCCGATGTCCGGGTGCCGGCCGAGATCCCAGAGGTAGTGCTGGATGAACCACAACATCGGGTTGGAGACGATGTTGTAGTACTTGTGGTAGGCCTCGGGGGACGGCGCGACGTAGCGCAAGCGGTACTCCTCGCCGTCGAGGCCCACCTCCACGGCACGGTTCCGGGCGGCAAGGCGGCGCTCGGCGTCACTCAGGGCCGCCGCCACCCAGGTGCCGGGGTGGTGGCGCAGGACCTCGGTGAGGACCGTGACCAGGCCGCCGGGCCCGCGGGTGACGACCGGCTCTCCGGAAGGGTCGTCGTGGAACGACACCGGGCCGCGGTTGGCGGCCACCACGAGGCGGCGCTCTGCGAGCTCGACACCCTCCACGCCGGTCCCCCTCCGTCGGCTGGTCAGGCCTTCATCTTACCTTCCTCGAGGTCGGCAAAGAGCCGCAGGTCGTCGCGCAGCAGCCGCGGCGTCAGAAACTCGCGGCGGACCTTCTCCTTGCCGAGCAGCGCCATCGCGTGGTGCCTGGCTGGGTCGGCCATGATCTCCAGGCAGCGCTCGGCGCACTCGGCGGCGGACTGCACCAGGTAGCCGGTCACGCCGTCCTCGATCTGCAGCGGGATGCCGCCCACGTCGCCGCCGATGACCGGCCGCCCCTTCCACAGGCCCTCGGCCACCGTGAGCCCGAAGCCCTCGCGTGTGGACTTCTGCAGGATCACGTCGGCGTGGCTCTGGAACGCGTTGATCTCCACCGAACCCACGTTGTCGAGGTTGGAGAGGATGAAGACGTCAGGGTCGCCGCCCACGTAGGCGATGACGCGCTCGAGGTAGTCCCAGCCCTCGGGGTCGTCGCTGGCCATGGAGCCGACCAGGGCCAACTGCACGTCTGGGTGCCTCGCCTTGACGGTGCGGTACACGTCGACCACGCCCAGCGGGTCCTTCCACGGGTCGAAGCGGGAGACCTGGAGCAGCAGCGGCCGGTCCACGTCGATGCCGAACTGGCGCACGATGTAGGTGGCGTCCTCGGGCGAGAGCTTCATGTTCTTGGGCGCGAGCGGGTCGATGGTCGGAGCGATCTCGCGCACCGGCACCGTCAGGCCCTTGGGCACGTAGTCGGCGAGGGTGTAGACGGCGGCGTCGTACCGGTTGATGGACGGCAGCAGGTAGTCGTAGAGGCCCTGGTCCGGCGTCGAGGTGTCGATGTGGCAGCGCCAGATCCACCAGGTGGAGCGGTCCTGGCTGCGCGTCACGAAGTCGCGGATGGCGAGCGGTTGCGGGTCGTGGATGACGACGAAGTCGTAGGGCCGCGTGAGCTCGGCCGCGTTGGCGCGACAGACCTCTTCGTACAGGGCGCGCGACTCGTCGGGGAACTCGACCGCGTGCCCCTGGAGGCCGTTGTGGAAGCTCTTGGTGACGTTGAAGAACTCGGGGGGCGCCGTGAGGATCTGCCAGTGCGCCTCCAGTCCGATGTCGCTGACGAGCGGCACGAGTGTGTAGAGGATCTCGGCGACGCCGCCGCCGAAGGCGGTGGCGTTGACGTGCAGGACCTGACGGCCCTGGAGCCGCTCGGCGAGCTCGTCGATCTCGGCCATCAGGTCCTTGGGGACGATGCTCCTGTAGTCGGCCAGGGACTTGCGGCCGACGTTGACTTCATGCATGAGACCTCCGTAAAAGGGTGCAGCGTAGTACATCACACCGTACCCGTTCGCTAAACTCGGGGGACGATGAGAACGCGCCTCTCGCTTCACAAGGTCACGCCGGTGGCGTGGCGCCACCGGTGACCCCCTCGTCGGCAGCCGCGGCGACGCCGGAGCCGGTGACGATCGCGTCGTGCGGCGCCGAGCTGGCAGGACGAGCTCTTCCGGCCGGCCGGCCGGGCTCGCGGCGCCCTGCTCGTATGCCACGGCGCCGGCAGCCGCAAGGAGAACCACGAACTCATGGGCGAGCAGGCCGCGACGGCCGGGCTGGCCGCGCTGACGTTCGACTTCCGCGGCCACGGCGAGAGCGGCGGCGTGATGGGGCCGGACGGCTGGCGGGACGCCGTCGCCGCCGGCGAACGGCTGCTCGAGGAGTCCGGCGCCCCCTGGCTCGCAGCCCGCGGCGCCAGCATGGGCGGGTGCATGCTGCTCCTCGCGGCGCGCGCCCGCCCCGGGCTCTTCCGTGCGCTCGTGCTGCTCTGCCCCGCGGACGGTGCATCGCTGCTCGCCGGGCTCGACGAGCTCGAGAGTGACCCGCAGGCGTCGCCGGGCGGGCCGCAAGGGCACGAGTACTCGGCCCGCTTCGACGACGAGGCCCTGCGGCCGTTTCTCGAGCGCCTGGACCTGGTCGAGGCCGCCCGTGGCCTTCAGCACGTGCTCCTCGCGCACGCGCGCGACGACAACGTCGTGCCCTTCGCCCACAGCGAGCGGCTGGCGGCCGTGCTCGCGCCGCCCACGGAGTTCATCTGCCTGGGCGAGGGCGGCCACCACGGTCCCGGCCGCTCGTCGATGGTCGCGCGCGCGACCATCGACTGGGCGCTGTGGAACGGCGAAGAGCGAAGGTAGCGCCGCGAGGCTGACCGGGGCAGTGCCGCGCCGCGGCTAGACCCGGCGCTGCGCGGACAGGCCGGAGTGGTGCCCGCTGAGCCCGAGCCGCCGGAGACGCGCCTGCATCGCCTGACTGCTGACGTCGAAGCGAGCCGCGAGCCGCGCCGCGTCGCCGCCGTGCTCGACGACGGCCTCGCGCACGAGGTCCTCCGGCATGAGGAGCTCGGCGGCGAACTGGTCCGCCTCGCGCTCCTGCCCCTGCCACGCCTCGTTGACGACCCCTCCGCGCTCGGGTGCGAGACGCCCGGGGTGAAGCACGAAGTGGCCGATCTCGTGTGCGATCGTGAACCGGCGGCGGCGTTCGGTTGAGGCGCCGCGCACCACGATGGCGTGACCGTCGCCCATGGGCTGCAGGGCGCCCTCGCTCCGGAAAGGCTCGCCCGTGGTCTGGACGACCTCGAGGTTGAGCGCGCTCACGACGTCGCGCAGCGAGACGGGCTCGCGCGAGACGCCGGCGCGCTGCAGCAGGCGGGTGGCCTGCAGACGGATGTCGGCGGAAGAATGACTCACCAGGTTCCTCGCGGCAGATACTACCACCGGGCCCGGACGTCCAACCGCGGTCCCGACGAAGCTCCGCCGCCTTGCCTCGATGAGACTTCCCCGGCTCGGGCCACCGGGAGCACGCCTCAGGAGAAGAGCGGCAGCACCCGTGCGACGATCCCGCCGACGAGGAGCGCGATCCCGATCGTGCTGGCGCAGATGACGGCCGTGCGCCGCCAGCCCAGTTCCCTTCCGAGCACGGCGATCGTGGCCACGCAGGGTACGTAGATCGCGTTGACGAGCGCGTAGGTGACGATCTGCGACGTCGACATGAAGGACGATATGCCGACGACCGCACCCCCGGCCTGAACGGCGGCGAACACGAGCAGCAGCTGCAGCGCCAGCTCCTTGCGCAGGATCGCGAAGACCAGCGTCAGCCCCGCGACC
The DNA here is from genome assembly GCA_963798285.1 of uncultured Thermoleophilia bacterium. Taxonomy (GTDB): domain Bacteria; phylum Actinomycetota; class Thermoleophilia; order UBA2241; family UBA2241; genus CAIXSE01. The sequence goes on from CAWCSR010000003.1 coordinate 910,564, forward strand.
ATCGGCAGCAGAAGCCATCCTTCGACGACGGGGTCGAGGATCGTCCCCAGATGCCACACCCAGCCGGTCTCGTAGAGGACCCCCAGGGCCATGCTGCCCAGCAGGATGATGGGGGCGGCGTCCCAGACGAACTCGCGGAAGCGGCGCCACGTCTTGCGGACCACCTGCCGAAGGACGGGGCGGCGGAAGGGGAACATCTCCATGACCAGGACGCCCTTGTCGCCGGGCATGATCCGGTTCATCACGAGCCCGGCGATGATGATGACGACGATGATGACCAGGTACGTGAACACCGCGTACTGCCAGCCCGCCACCGCGGCCACGGCGCCGATGATCACCGCCGTGCGCGCGCTGCACGGCGTGAGGGTCGCAAGGACGGCGGCGATGGTGCGCTCGCGCTTGCTGCTGAGCGAGCGCGTCGCGACGATCGCCGGTACGTTGCAGCCGCCGGCGGCGATCAGCGGGATGATCGCCCGCCCGTGCAGCCCGACCCTGTGCATGATGCGGTCGCTCAGGAACGCGGCGGCGTTCATGTAGCCGGTGTCCTCGACCAGCGCGAGGATGAAGTAGAACGTGAGGATGTACGGGATGCCCACAGCGAGCGTGGCCAGGATGCCGCCGTCCACCCCCCACAGGACCACCTTGCCCACCGTGCCGGCGCCGAAGATGGCCGTCACGGCGCTGACGACCGCCGGCGAGACCCACGCCGTCCACCCTGCAGTGAGCACGCGCGCAAGCAGGTCACCGACGATGAAGAGCGTGGCGAACACCGCGACGATGACCCCGAGCATGATGGGGATGCCGGTGCGGGGCGCCGTCGTGAGGCGCCACCAGCGGTCGGCCGCCGCGCGGGTGTCCTGAGCCGCGGCGGCGAGAGCGCGCGCCTCCGCGTGCCGCGCCTTGGAGATCTCGAGGGCAAGGCCCTCGTCGTGATCGGTGAGAAAGCCGTCGAGGTCCAAGCCGAGCTCGTGGGTGACGTCGGCGTCACCCTCGAGGACGGAGAACGCGGCCGCCCGTGCGCCGAGCCCGCCCGGGGGGATCCCCCCGGGGCTTTCGGCGCGCGTCGCGATGTGGAAGGCGAGTTCCTCGAGCCGTTCCTCCGTTGACGGCGGCAGCGGCGTCCCCGCCGTCACTGCCGTGGCGCCGACCCCGCTTCCGCCCGAGACGCGCAGGACGGCAGCCTCCAGCTCGACGAGGCCCTCGCCCCGGGGCGCGACGGTGGGCACCACGGGGACGCCGAGGTCGCGAGAGAGCACCTCGGCGTCCGCCACGCGGCCGCGCCGCTTGGCTTCGTCGGAGAGATTGAGCGCGATGACGACGCTGTAGCCGAGGTCCAGCAGCTGGAGCGGCAGGTAGAGGCTCCTCGCGAGGTTGGTCGCGTCGGCGACGGCGACGACGACCCCGGGGCGCCACTCGAGCAGCGCGCGGCGCGCGGCCTGCTGGTCGTCGCCCGGTCCGTCCAGGGAGTAGCTGCCGGGCAGGTCCACGACCTCGATGGGCCGCCCCCCCCAGCTCGTGCTGACGGCGCAGGCGTCGACGCTCACGCCGGCGCAGTTGGCCGTCTCGCGGGACGAACCGGTGAGTGAGTTGAAGAGCGAGGACTTGCCGACGTTGGGGTTGCCGGCGACGCAGACGACGAGCGCTTCGGGTGCCGGAGACGTGCCGGCGACCTTGCGGCGGCTCTGACGGAGCGTGGTGGCCACGGGCGTCAGCCTCGGACCATGATCTTGTCGGTCACCTCGCGCCCGAGGGCGTACTGTGAGCCGCCGACGCGCACGAGCAGGGGGCCGTTGAACGGCGCCACGCTCTCCACTGCCACCGGCGTGTCGGGGAGCAGACCGAGCGAGGCGAGGTAGCGGAGCAGGTCGCTCTTCTCCTCTGAGATGCAGCCGATGACAGCCTCCTCCCCCGGCTCGAGACTCGACAGAGGGCGCAGGTCCCGATCCGGGAGCGAGCCGTCTTCGGCCGGGATGACGTGGCCGTGCGGGCAGGTGAGCGGGTTGCCGAGCTGCTCGGCGAGGCGCGCCTCGACCTCCGGGCTGAGCACGTGCTCGAGCTTGCAGGCCTCGTCGTGCACGGCGTCCCAAGGCATGTCGAGGTAGTCGACGAGGAACCGCTCGCTGAGGCGATGCCGTCGCACGAGGCTGGCGCCCTCAACATCGCCGGCCTCGGTGAGGGTGATCCCGCGGCCTTCGCCCGGCTCCGCGACCAGGCCGGCGGCGCGCAGGCGGCCGATCATCTCGGAGACGGACGGCGGAGCGACGCCGAGCTCGTCGGCCAGCCGCTTGACGGTGACGCGCTCCGGGCCGCGCTGCAGCTTGAAGATGGCCTCGAGATACTCCTCGGCGCTCTGCGTGCGTGTGCTCACTCGAGTCTCCAGTCCAGACGGTGAAGCGGCGGGAGGCCCTGCCGGGCGCCCGCCCCCAAGCTCTTGATTAGGATAACCTACTCATCGGCGTGAGGGAATCCTGACTTTAGTCAAGAGGACATCCGGAACGGGATCGGGAGGAGCTCCTCATCGGAGCGGGGCGACGGCAAGCGCGGCCAAGCCAAGGCTGCGCGCGGGAGAAGGAGTGGAGCGGATGACGGGGCTCGAACCCGCGATCTTCAGCTTGGGAAGCTGACGTGCTACCAGCTGCACCACATCCGCTCGAGGGGCTTATCTGACCACAGCGGCGGCGAGGCCGCAAGCGGCGGGGAGCAGCCGCGGCCGCCCCGCCGAGCACGTCTCCTAGCCCTCTGTCTCCGAGAGCCGCAGGCAGGCGAGGAAGGCCCTGTAGACCTCGGAGAACGTCGCGCCGCCGATCTCCAGCGTGCGACCGTCCAGCCGGCTCGTGCCGGGGCAGGCCTCGGCCAGGTCGCAGAACGTCGCGCGTGTGAAGGTGAGGCGCAGCGGCTCGCCGCTCCAGGCGAGCGGCGCAGGCTTGATCTCGGCACGCAGCGCCGCCTCCACGTCCGCGCGCAGGCGGGCGCGAGCTTCGTCGGGCACACAGAGCGCGGCGGCCTCCCGGCGCACGCCGGTCTTGACCACCGTCGCGACGATGCCGGGCACGAGCGCCTGCGCCTCTGCGGCGACCTTGTCGTCACCGGAGAGATAGAGCGCCGGCACGCCGTATTCGCCGGCGAGCAGGGCGGCCACGCCGAACTCGCCCACCTCGAGGTCGCCGACCCTGGCGGAGAAGACCTTGTAGCTCCAGGTGTGCTCGAGCACTGCACCCGCGGTGCCGGCCATGGCGTGGTAGCCCACGAAGGCCGCCCCGGCGCAGTCCGGGCCGAGCCCCTGGAGCATGCTGAGCGGGGCCGGCGAGCCGCTCACGAGCGTCACGGACCCGGGCAGGCCGCCCGGGTCGAGGTTGCGCCCGTCGTCGTGGGCGTCGCAGACGACGACCTCATCGACCCCGGCGGCCTCGCAGCCCTCGATGACGGCGTCGAGATCGGCGCGCATGTGGGCGCGGGCGCGCTTCGCGGCCGCGCCGTCCCGCGCGGTGTCCGCCTCGGACACGACGCCCGAGATGCCCTCGAGGTCGATGGCGATGAAGAGCTTCACAGGGCGCCTCCCTCGGGCGTCGTCAGGACAGGCCGCTCACGGGCGCGACGACCTCACCGGCGCGGCGCGCCAGGGCGGCGACCAGGCGCGCCGCCGCTTCCAGGTCGCCGAGGTGCGCGACCTCGAACGGTGAGTGCATGTACCGCATCGGCAGGCCGACGGTGAGCGTGGCCGCCGTGCCGGCGGCCATGAGCTCGTCGGCGTCGGTCTGCGTCGCGCCGGGATACGCCTTGAGCTGCACCGGGATACCTTCTGCCGAAGCCACCTCGCGCGCTAGCGCCACCAGGCGACTCGCTGCTGCCTGCGCCGCGACTGAGGACTAGGCCCGGCGCCGAGCCTGACCTCGCCGGCGAGCGCCTTGGCGTCCGCCGCCGGCGTGTCGCTGCAGAAGTCGCCGTCGAGCACGATGAGCACGTCCGGGCGCAGCCGCCGCGCGAGCGCCTTGGCGCCCATGAGCGTCGTCTCCTCGTGGACGGTGGCGTACCCGGTGAGGCGGGCCGTCCCCGGGCGCTCTGCGTACAGCTCGAGCGCGCGGATCATGGCGTAGACCCCGGCGCGATCGTCCAGCGCCTGCGTCGCGACCACGCCGGGCGAGAGCTCGACGAAGTCCGGCGTGAAGGTCACGGCATCGCCGACGGCGACGCGCGTGAGCGCCTCGTCGCGGCTGCCGGCTCCGATGTCGAGGAACTGCTCGTGCAGTTCCGGGCGCCGTGCGCCGCTCCTCCATCGGGACGATGTGACCCGGCTTGCGGCCGCCGACGGCCTGGACGTCCCCGCCGCGACCGTGGATGACGAAGTGCCGTCCGGGCACGAGCAGCGGGCGCGAGACCGCCGATGCGCTCGACGGAGACGTAGCCGTGCTCGTCGACGTGCGTGACGATGAGGCCGATCTGGTCGGCGTGGGCGGCCACCCCGACGAGCGGGCCGCCCTCCGGCCCTACCCCGAGCCAGACGTTGCCGAGCGGATCGCCGCCGGCCTCGCCGAGAGGCGTCAGGCGGCGGCGGACGACGTCCTGCACCGGCGCCTCGAACCCCGTCGGGCCGGGCGCCAGGCTCAGGTCACGCAGCAAATCGATGTCCGCAGCCACCGTTCCCTCCCTGATCCGCCGACGCCCGCTCACTGAGGAGTAGTCAGTGTACGTCAGGGCGCGCGTGAGTTTGCGGTTAAAGGGAATACGTAGTCTGTCATACGTACTGCACTGCGACGGGGGGCAACGCTGGGCGTACGTAAAACGCCACACGGCGGAGGGAGTCGTGATGGAAGAACGCAAGACCGAAGTGGCTGCGCAGTACCAAGGGCGCGCCCTTCACGGGCATCGGTTCTCTCGAGGCCGACATTCTGGCGGTCGTCTGGGAGAAGGATGAGACCACGGTGCGCGCGGTCTACGAGACGCTGCGCGAGCGACGCACGATCGCCTACACGACCGTCATGACGGTCATGAACAACCTGGTCAAGAAGCACCTGCTCTCGCAGGACAAGACGGCCATCGCCTACGTCTACACGCCGGCCATCCCCGGTCGCGAGGTGGCGCAGACGGTGCTCGAAAGCGTCGTCCACAAGCTCATCGACGACAAGACGGGAACTCGCCGTCTCGCATGCTGCTCGGCCTCGACACGGACCTCACCGCCGGAGCAGCTCGACGAGCTCCGCGCCTGGGTACGCGACAAGTCCGGCGGCTGAGGGCGCCCGGGCCGGCGGCGCAAGCCGGCCCGGGCCCCGGTCACATCGACTCGGGCGCGCTGACGCCGAGCAGGCCCAGTCCCGCGGCGAGCGTGGTCCGCGCGCGGCGGTGCAGATGCCGGCGCGGAACGCCGTCACGTCGGCGTCGTCGCTGAGCACGCGGCAGTGCCGGTAGAACACGTGGAACTCCGCCGCCAGCTCCCCGAGGTACCCGTGCACGCGATGCGGGGCGCGTGCGTCGGCGGCGCTCAGCAGCACGTCCGGGAAGCGCGCGAGCGCCTGGAGCAGCGCGCGCTCGTGCGGCCCCACCGTCACGGCCGGGACGGCTTCGCCCGCCGGCCGCCTCCCCTCCCCCGGCCAGGTTGCGCAGGATGCTGCAGATGCGCGCGTGCGCGTACTGCACGTAGTAGACCGGGTTCTGGTTGTTCTGCTGCACGGCGAGGTCGATGTCGAGGTCGAGCGTGGTGTCGTGTGAGCCGCCCGACGAGCAGGAACCGTGCCGCGTCCACGCCGATCGCGTCGATGAGGTCGTCCACGGTGACGATGTCGCCGCGGCGCTTGCTCATCCGCCGCGCCTCGCCGCTCTCGAGCAGGTTCACGAGCTGGCCGATGATGAGCTCCAGCTTGTCCGGATCGTGCGGCGGCAGCGCCGTGAAGGCGGCCTTCATGCGCGGCACGTAGCCGTGGTGGTCGGCGCCCCAGATGTCGATCATGTGCTCGAACCCGCGGTCCATCTTGTCGCGGTGATAGGCGATGTCGCTGAGGAAGTACGTGGGGTCGCCGGTCTGGCGGATGAGGACCCGGTCCTTGTCGTCGCCGTACCGGGTCGTCGTGAGCCAGGCCGCCCCGCCCTCGTCGTAGAGGAGGTGCTCGCCGTCCAGGTCGGCGAGCGACTTGCCGACCTCGCCGCCGAACCCGCGGTGCTCGCCGTCGCCGGCGTAGAGCGAGCTCTCCGGCGTCCACACGTCGAACGGGACGCGCAGGTGCTCGAGCGTGGTCCGGAACTGCGCCAGGATCGCGTCGCGGCCCCAGACCTTGAACTCGCCGGTCACCTCGGCCGGGCAGCGCGGTGACGTCCGGGGCGACCGCCTCGAGCGCCGCCTTGTAGCGGTCGCCCACGACGGCGATGAGCTCGTCGGCCAACTCCAGAAGGTAGTCGCCCAGGTACCCCTCTTCGGGGACCGGCGTGTCCAGGCCGAGCCGCTGCCCGTAGCGGGCGGCGAGCGACTGGCCGAAGCGGAGCATCTGCGTGCCGTAGTCGTTGACGTAGAACTCGCGCGTCACGTCGTGGCCGACGAAGGCGAGGATGCGGCAGAGCGCGTCGCCGTAGGAGGCGTAGCGCGCGTGACCCACGTGCAGCGGCCCCGTGGGGTTCACGCTGACGAACTCGACGTTCATCTTCTGGCGCCGCGCTGCCGGCAGGGCTCCGCGGCCGTAGTCGCCGCCCTCGTCGAGGAGCCGGTCGAGGGCGCCCCGGTACCAGGCGTCGTTCAGGAACAGGTTGAGGAAGCCGGGCCCGGCGACCTCGAAGCGGTCGCAGACGCCGGCGCCGGGCCCCGCCAGCCAGCGGGCGCCGAGCGCCTCGGCCAGCTCACGCGGCACGCGGCCGGCGCGCTTGGCGGTGATGAGCGCAGCATTGGTCGTGACGTCGCCGTGCTCGGGGCGCGCCGGTAGTGACGAGCTCCACGACGGGCGCTGCGAGCCTCCGCGCCGCCCGCGGTGAGCTCCTGCTCGAGCGCGGCCTGCAGGGAGGCCGCGAGTCCGTTCAGGTCGTAGAGATCGTCGCTCATCGTCCACCATCAGCCGTGTCGGCGCCGGCCGGGCGGCCGGCGCCCGATGATTCTACCCGGCCGCGCGACGCGCGCGACGGGCCGCGCGGTCGCGTCGGACCTCGCACGGGCAGCGCCGGCGGAACGGTCTCGCGCGCGTCAGTGGTGGTACGGCTCGCCGCGGAGGATCTTGCCGGCGCGGAACAGCTGCTCCAGGAGGACGACCCGCGCCAGCTGGTGCGGCAGAGTGAGCGCCGACAGCGACAACGTCCCGGTGGCCCTCGCGCGGACCTCGGCCGCGAGGCCGAGCGAGCCGCCGATCACGAAACCGGCGCCGCCGCGCTCGAACGCGCGCCGCAGCTGCTCGGCGAAGGCCTCGGAGTCCGGCGCGCGCGCCGTCGATGGCGAGCGCCGAGACGGCGGGCGCCTGCGGCCACGCCGCCAGCAGGCGCCTGCCCTCCTCGCGCAGCACCTCGGCCTCGCTGCGGCCACGCAGAGGCACCTCCTTGACCTCGCGCACGCTCACGGTCATGTGCGGCTTGAGGAGGTCGACGTAGTGCTGCGCGGCGGACGCGAGGTCGCGGTGGAGCGACCCGACGACGAGGAGCTCGACGCGCGCCGCCACGACGCGCGTCAGGGGCGCGGCGGACCGGAGTAGAACGCGACGCGCCCAGGCCCCGAGGTCCGCGCCGTGTACATCGTCGTCGCCGCCTTGGCGACCAGATCCTCGGCGCTGCGCCCGTCTTCGGGGAAGCTGGCGATGCCGGCGCAGGCGGAAAGGGCGATGGCGTGGCCTGCGGTCTCGACGGCCAGCTCCCGCATCGCACCGAGCACGCGCGCGAGCACCACGCCGGCCTCCTGGTCGGCGGTCTCGGGGAGCATGAGCGAGGAACTCGTCGGCGCCGTAGCGGCACACGATGTCGCAGCTGCGCAGCTGCGCCGTGAGCGCCGCCGCCCAGTGGCGAAGCACTTCGTCCCCGGCCTCACGGCCGGCCGTCTCGTTGACCGCGGCGAAGTCGTCCAGGTCGATCATGACGAACGCGACCTGCCGCCCGTGTCGCTCGGCGCGGGCCAGCTCGAACACCGCGCGCTCGCGCAGCTGGCGGAAGTTGAGCAGCCCCGTGAGCGGGTCGTGCGTCTCGTGCTCGCGCCGCTCGTGAAGAAGGCGCAGGTTGTCCAGCGCGACGTCGGCCTGGTCGGCGAGCTGCGAGAGGAGCCGGCGCTGCTCGTCCGGGTGGAACCCGTTCTCGTGGTAGAGGTAGCCGACAGCCTGCGGGCCCGCGTAGCCCTCGAACTGGCACACGGTGTCGCCCAGGCCCCAGCACATGGTCTCTTTGGTGAGGACCTCGGTGCCGGTGATGCCCTCGAGCACGCCGTCGATGATGCCGCGCTCGACGTCGCACACCGGCGTGCCGGTGGGCTTCAGATGCTGGCAGCTCAGGCAGCGGCTGAGCTTGACGAGCACACGTTCCTCGTCGAGCTCGACCTCGAGGTCGCCCAGTCTCATCTGCGAGAACCAGTCCTTCAGGCCCTGGATCGAGGTGATGCCGAGGCCGCGGCTGGTGCGCTTGCTGGCCAGGTAGATGGCCGGGCCTGCGCTCTCGCCGAGGATCTCCGGCAAGATCGCGAACTGCAGGAGGCGCACGAGAGACGCCGGCGCCACCGCCTCGGCCGGCGTCGCGCGCAGGACCTCGCCGGCGTCCGGCCAAACGCGCTTTTCCTCCGATGTGGTCAGGGCGATCACGCCGCGGAGAGCGCGCGCGAACACCGTCGCAAGCGACACCTCTTCCTGGGAACGCAGCGCCATATCTGTCCTCTCGGCAGCCCGCCGCGGGCGAAAGAACCCACAGCGCGGCCACTCTCCCTCCACGGAGCAGCCCGCATGCCCGCTGGGCGGCTCTGCCTATACTATAGGCGAAGGGGCCGCCACCCACTCCTAGGGCGGCGCCTCAAGCGTTGCCAACCCAGTGTACGTACGGGAGCGAAGATGAGCCCTGACCAGCCTCAGAGGGAGCCTGACGGAAGCGCCGCCGAGCTCGGCAAGCGGGCGGCGCGCAGTCGCGGGCTCGACGCCCGCAACGCCCTGTCTCCCGCCGAGCGCGAACGGCTTGCCGGGCTGATCTGCGCCCGAGCCCTTCAGCTGCCCGAACTGGACGCGGCCGGCACCGTCATGCTCTTCGCATCGTTCCGCACCGAACTGGACACGCTGCCCCATCGGCGAGTGGGTGCTGGGCGCCGGCAAGGCCCTCTGCCTGCCCCGGATACTCGGTCCCCGGCGCATGGCGTCGTTCCGCGTCACCGACCTCGCCGCCGACCTGGCGCCGGGAACGTGGGACATCCCCGAGCCGCGCGCGGGGCTGCCCGAGGTCCTGCCGGATGAGATAGACCTCGTGTTCGTGCCGGGCTCGGCGTTCGACGAGGAGGGCCGCCGCTGCGGCTACGGCGGCGGCTTCTACGACAGCTACCTGCCGCGCACGCGCCCGGGCACGCCCCGGGTGGCGCTGGCGTTCGAGGGTCAGATCGTGGCGGGCATCTGCAGCGAGTCGCACGACCTGCCGGTGACGGCGATCGTCACCGAGCGGCGGGTGATCAGGCCCGGCTGAGGCCGGGCGCGCCGGCGAGGTCGGCGCCGAGACGCCGGTCCTCTGCGACCGGTTCGTCGCCGAGCGCCGAGGTGCCGCCGTGCGAACCCGGACTGCCGACGACGACCACGGCCGACGGTGCGGCGGGATCCACGGCGTTCGAGAAGCGACGCCTGAGGTGACGCCTCGCGCTCAGCTGTTGTGGAGCGCGACCTGGACCTCGTCACGGACGCGCAGCAGCGCCGCCGTAACGGTGTCCGGGTCTTCGTGGAAGCGCGCCGCCGGCATGGGCACCGAGATCGACGCCGTGCTGCCGTCGATGTCGGTGATCACGACGCCCACGCCGCAGATGCCGGCGTGATGCTCTTCGCGATCGAAGGCAAGGCCGGAGGCGCGGACCTGCTCCAGCTCGGCCAGCAGGCTCCTGCGATTGACCGGCGTGTGCGTGGACGGCATCTCCAGCCGCTTCGGCAGCCGGTGCCTGAGCTCGTCGACGGGGAGCTGCGCGAGCAGCGCCTTGCCGTTCGCGGTGCAGCACGCGGGGAACCGGGCGCCGACCTGCGAGACGACCATGAGCGAGCGCTGCGGCGCCGGGTGCTGGGCGATGAACAGCACGTGCATGCCGTCCAGGACGCCCAGGTCGACCGTCTCGTTGAGCTCCCGCGCAAGCTGCTCCAGGTAGGGGCGGACCACCGTGGGCAGATCGCGCTTGGCCATCGCCAGGCGCATGAGGCCCGGACCCAGATGCAGGCGGCCGGTCGCGGTGTCGGTGAAGATGAAGTCCTCTTGCTCGAGCGCGCCCGCGGATGCGGTGGACGGTCGTGCGCGGGAGGCCGGAGCGGGAGACCAGCTCGCTGAAGGTGAGCCCACCGGAGGAGTCGGCCGCCAGCAGCCGCAGGATCTCGGCGGCCCGGGCCAGCACCTGGACGCCGGCTCGCTGTTCTCTGTCGTCATCGCGGACCGTGTCGCTCACGTCTCCTCCATCCTCATCGCCCAGAGCCCCGGGGCGAAACTCATTGCGACTCAGACGAGTCGCCTCTCTGGCCGGCCGTCAGGGGCCGGCGATCGCGGGCGGCGTGCCGGGGGCCAGCTGCGTGGCCCCCGGCACGTCCCGCCCACACGTCCCCAGCCTTACACGGACTCCGCCACGGCGGGGTCCGGCGCATCGGCCGGCTTGACGTCTTCGGTCGCCGGCGACGACTCAAGGACAAGCCGTCGCCTCACCGGGAACAGGTGCAGGTTCCAGCGCTTGGCGACGTAGCCCCAGATGCCCTTGGGAGCCACCGTCACCATGATCACTGCCACGATGCCGAGCAGGAGCATGTACAGCGTCCCGTACTGGCTGAGCGTCTGCAGCAGCGCGAAGTAGATCACCGCGCCGATGATCGGGCCTTCGATCGTACCGAAGCCGCCGATCACGACGATGAACATCATGTACGCGGTCCAGTTGACGGTGAACGCGGCCGTCGGCTGGATGCGCAGGAGGTTCATGGCGACCACAGCTCCGACGACGCCGCAGCCATAGGCGGCGATGACCCAGACCAGCAGCTTGGAGCGGAACACGTTGACGCCCGAACTCTGCGCCGCGAGGTCGTTGTCGCGGATCGCGGTGAGGGCGAGCCCGAGGCGCGACCGCAGGAGGAAGTACACGAGCAGGATCGACCCGACGGCGACGAACAGCGCCAGCAGGTAGGTGCCGGTGATGCGCGTGTCGATCGGGAGCCTGGCGGCGGAGATGATGGTCTTTCCGGAGCCGCCGCCCGTCGCCTGGATGTTGGAGACGATGAGGCGCACGACCTCGGCTACGACCCACGTACCGATGGCGAAGTAGCCGCCTCGCAGGCGGAAGATCAGCGGAGCCACCGGCAGGGCGACGGCTACAGCGAGCAGGCCTGCGAGGAAGACCGCGACGAACGGATGCAGGTGGAGCACGTCGGCGAGCAGCCAGAGCCCGTAGGCGCCGAGGCCGATGTAGGCCTGCTGACCGACGGAGATGAGACCGGCGTACCCGCCCAGCAGGTTCCACATCTGGGCGAGGGCCAGCAGCGTGAAGAGCGTCACCAGGTTGCGCATGGTGGACACCGGCTGCACGCCGTTGACGAACTGGAGGATGAACGGCCCGGCCGCCAGGAGAGCGACGATGAGGACGCTCACGCCGAGCACGTACCTGTGCATGCGCGTCGAGCGCGCGATGCGGAAGGCCGGCGTGGCCTCAGGCGGAGCAGTCACGTCGGGCGTGCTCATGCCGTCACCGTCTTCGCGAAGAAGCCGCTCGGGCGGACGGCGAGGACCGTGAGGAACACCAGGTGGCCCACCACGAGCCCCCATCCGGCGCCGAACGCCTGGGTGCCGATGGTCTGCGACATGCCGAGGACGATGCCGCCCAGCAGAGTACCCCACATGGAGCCCATGCCGCCCATGATGACCGCCTCGAAGGCGTAGATGAGGCGGAACGATCCTTGCGTCGGATCGAACGTGGTGCGGATCGCGAGCAGGATGCCGGCGACCGCGACGATCGCCAGGGCGATGGCCATGGCCAGCGAGTAGATGTGCTTGTTGTTGATGCCCATCAGCTCGGCGGCCTCGCGGTCGTCCGAAGTGGCGCGGAACGCCCTGCCCAGCTTGGCGCGGGCGAGGAAGAACTGCAGGACCGCGATCACCACGATCGCGATGACGAACACGATCAGCGGGAACCAGCCGATCGACAGCTGGTTGGTGATCTTCACGCTGATGTTCTCGATCTTGCCGGCGTCCAGACCCTGCGAGTCGGCGGAGAACTTCATGATCAGTGCGTTCTGGATGATGATCGACAGACCGAACGTGACCACGATCGGCCGCGTGTCGTCTGACCCGAGTGTGCGGTTCAGCAGGCCGCGCTGCAGGACGTAGCCGACGAGGAACATGATGATGATCGTGACTACGCTTGCCCAGAGAAGGGGCAGCCCGAACGACTGGATGATGAAGAGCGCGACGAACGCGGCGAGGATGCCGAGGTCGCCGTGCGCCAGGTTGACCATACGCATGACTCCGAACACCAGAGCCAGACCGGTCGCGAACAGGGCGTAAAGTCCGCCCAGGAGCATCCCTTGAATTGCTACATTGGCCCAGATCATGGCGTCACATCCCGAAGTACGCTGCGGTGATCGCTTCAGAGGACAGGTCGCCGGGCTTACCTTCCAGCGAGATCTTGCCCTCCAGGAAACAGGCGACGTAGTCGGCGACGGTCAACACGTGCTGCACGTCCTGCTCGACCACGAGGATGGTGTGGCCGCTACCGACCAGCAGCACCATCGCCTCGTAGATACGCTTGATGACCACCGGGGCGAGCCCCAGTGATACCTCGTCGAGCAACAGGAGCTCGGGGTTGGACATGAGCGCGCGGCCGATCGCCAGCGCCTGCTGCTCGCCGCCCGAAAGGCTGGAGGCCTGCCGCTTCATGAGCGGCTTGAGCAGTGGGAAGAGCTCCACGACCGACTCGACGTTCCAGTCGCCCTTGCGGCCGCCGTAGGCGCCGATGATCAGGTTCTCGCGTACGGTGAGGCTGGGGAACACGCGGCGTCCTTCAGGCACGAGCGCGATGCCCATGCCCACGCGCTTGTGCGCGGCGAACTGGTCGACCGGCTCGCCGTGGAACAACACGTGGCCGGAACGCGGACGCTGCAGGCCGGCGATCGTGCGCAGCAGCGTCGACTTGCCGCCGCCGTTGGCGCCGATGAAGGCGAACGTCATGCCTTCTTCGACTTCGAACGAGACGTTGAACAAGGCCTGGAAGTCGCCGTAGAAGACGTCGACGTCCTGGAGCTCGAGGACGACACTCATAGCGGCGTCCCCCCCATGTAGCAGGCCTGCACCTCGTCGCTGCACATGACCTCGTTCGGGTCGCCCTCGATGAGGTTGCGCCCGAAGCTGATGGCGACGATGCGCTGCACGACGGCGAGCAGGGCGTGGACGATGTGCTCGATCCAGATGATCGAGATGCCCTCGCTGTGGAGGTCCTTGATGGTGGCGATGAGGATGTCCACCTCTCCCTCTGTGAGCCCCCCCGCGATCTCGTCCAGCAACAGGACCTTGGGATCCCCGGCGAGCGCACGGGCGAGCTCGAGCCGCTTGCGGTCCAGCAGGGGGAGCGTGCCCGCCTGCTGGTTCGCCTTTGGAGACAGGCGCGTGAGCTCGAGCGTCTCGACGCAACGCTCGTAGCTCGCGCGCTCACTCATGTTCCGCCCGTAGGCGGCGCAGACAAGCACGTTCTCGAACACGCTCATGTCGGAGAACGGCTTGGGGATCTGGAACGTCCGCCCGATGCCGACGCGGCATCGGTCCTGCTTGGGCATGTGCGTGATGTCTTTGTCCTGGAACGTGACCCGACCCCCGTCGGGCCGATACACGCCGGTGATCAGGTTGAACAACGTTGTCTTGCCGGCGCCGTTCGGCCCGACGATGCCCAGAGCTTCTCCGTCGTTCAGCTTGACGCTCAGGTCGTCGATCACCTGCACGCCGCCGAACGACTTCATGAGACCGGCGGTCTCAAGGACCACGGTCATCGGTGCTCACCGCCCCGTATCACATCGACCTCCTCGTGCGCAGGGACATCGGGCATTGGGTCGAGTCCTGCACTTCTCAGTACTTCATGGGTGCGACTTTGCCGTTCGTCGGGATCGTGACGTCGAACGGCGCTTCCGCGGCGTGCGCGGTGTCGACGAGCAGCAACTCGAAGGGATAGTCGGTGCCCTTCGTCCACATACCGCCCACGAGCACGGTACGGCAGACGTTCGGCACCGGGTTCAGCGGGGCGCCGGCCGTCCAGGTGATGTGACCCTGGATCGTCTGCATGTCGGTGGCCTTGATCGCGTCGAGGATGGTCTGCTTGTCGTCGACGTTGGTGGCGCGCTTGAGCGCGTCCACGACGATCTCGAAGACGGCGTAGTGAAGGAGCGTCTGGTTCCACTCCTTGTTGTTGCCGGTCGTCCAGGCGTCAGAGAGCTGCTGGCAGGTCTGGCCGGTCAGCGACGACTTGAACGGGTGCCACGGGGACCACCAGCACTCGGTCGTGAGGCCGTAACCGATCGAGCCGATGGCTTCCATCTCGGCCGGGAAGAGCAGCGCCTTGCCGACGGTCGCGGCCACAGGCTTGAAGCCCTGCTGGTAGGACTGCTTCCAGAAGTTGACGAAGTCCGGCGGGATGAAGACGCCGCTGAGGATGTCGCAGCCGGCAGCCTTGAACTTGCTGATCTGCGGCGTGTAGTCCTCGGTGCCGTCCTGGAACCGGCCGCCGTCGACGACCGTGTAGCCGGCAGCCTTGAGCATCGGCGGCTGACCCGTCTTCGGGTCGGCCCAGCCGAGGCCGTCGGCGTCGTTCGGCCACATCGTGCCGACCTTCTTGTTGGTCTTGAGCTGGTCCCACATGCCGGTGAACACGGCGGTGACGTCCTCGAGGCCCCAGAAGGCGTGATACGTCCACGTGAAGCCCTTGTCCGGGGTGCCGCCGCGGCCGAAGTAATACGGCTGCCACGGGCAGTCGTTGGAGACGCACGGGACCTGGAGCGCCTCGGCCTGGTCGGCGACGGGGCTGACCGTGTCCGGCGTCGAGGCGACCATCATGATGTCGACGCCGTCGTTGGTCATGAGGTCACCGGCCACCGTGGCGGCGCGGTTCGAGTCCGACTGCGAGTCCTTGATGATGATCTCGATCGGGTGGACCTGGCCGTCGCCGCACTTGACGCCGTCCTTGACTGCATCCATCCACTGCTTGACCAGCCACTGGTCGGTCTCGCCGAAGGCGGCGAGCGGACCCGTGAGCGGGCTGACGAAGCCGACCTTGATGGTGCGGCCACCGGCGCTGCCGCCGCCGGTGCTGCTGCTGCCGGTGCCGCACGCGGCGAGGACGCCGCCGAGGCCGCTGGTGGCGCCGATGGCGAGGCCGGTCACGCCGGCCGTCTTGAGGAAGTCGCGACGCGTGATGGGCGACCTGATGCCCTCCGCGGCCTTTCCGGTCTTGCTCTCGTCAGAACTCATACCGCCTCCTTACGTGGTCTCGCCGCCCCGCCTACCCGTTTGGGTGACGCAGACGGCCGGGACCCCCCGATGGCCTTCTGGTATCTCGAGCGCTACGAACACCTGTTCGTACTGGTTGCTTCCGCGATCGTGCGCCTGTCGACGTCGTCAGTACGGTGTGGGCCAACTCCCTGCCTATCCACCATACGGATGTTCTCTCCCACGATACGGGCATCATATAGCCGAGTGAAGCAGTGTCAAGCAGGCACGGGAGCTCGCCGCGGAGCCGCTTGTACCGCTGGACACAAGCCGTCACGACCTGTTGACGAGCTCCGGATGCAGCTTCAGCCGCTCGACGACCTCCGGCACCGTCGCCGGCTCGAGCTGCATGGAGTGGGCGATGCCGACCAGACGTTCCACGAGCTGCAGGTTGGAGTCCGCAGGCACGTCCTTGCTGAGCGTCAGCGTGTCTTCCATGCCCGTACGTGCGTTCCCCCCCATTGCCAGGCCGATGGTGGTCATCGGGAGATTGGCCTTGGCGACGGCGATGACCTGCCAGCTGGTGCCGGCCGGCAGTTCGCGCACGAGCCACGAGAGCAGCTGGGGGTCGCCGCGCATGCCGCCGCGGACGCCCATGACGAAGGAGACCTGCAGCGGCTCGACGAGCAGCCCCTTGTGCACCAGATACAGCATCATGTCGAGATGGCCGGTGTCGTAGATCTCGACCTCCGGCTTGACGCCGAGCTCGATCATCCGCGCGGCGAGCTCCATCATCTGCTTGGGCGGGTTCTTGAACTCGGCAGCACCGAAGGTCATGGTGCATGGATTGAGGGTCGCCATGGCGGGCCTGGACTCCACAAGCGCCATACGCTGCTCGTAGGTGAACTGCAGGCCGCCGGTCGACAGCTGAGTGATGCCGGGGCACACCTCGCGGACGGCGTCCACAGTGCGCTTCGCGACGTCGACGTCGGCGGTCATGTTGCCCTGGTCGTCACGCAGGTGGATGTGGATGACCGCGGCGCCGGCGTCATAGCAGGCCTTGGCATCCGCGGCGATCTCCGCCACGTTCCCCGGCATGCCGGCGTTGTCCGCCTTTGTTGCCACCGGTCCGGTGAGGGCGGCGGTGATGATCGGGCTGGGCATGTGGCCTCCTCGGAGGTCGTCTGGTAAGTCGTTGTCTGTCGCGAGCGGGGAAAGGGCAGAACGGCGGCCGGTGCGAGAGGCGGCCTTGCCGCCGCCGTCCGGAACGGTGGACGGGCGGGGACGGGCGGTTCAGCCGCCCGTCCCCATCACGTCTCCCGCCGCCGGTGCCTCATCCGGAAGCCCGGGGGGAATCGCGCCGGAAGGGCGGCCTCAGAACTCGCGGGGCTCCGGATACGGGATGGCGACGAGCATCGTCGCCGGCGAGTTGGTGTGGTTCAAGATGGAGCGAGCCTCGTCCGGCGCCAGGTAGATGGAGTCGTACTTCTTGAGGATGGCCTCGCCCTCTTCCGTCTTGACGGTGACCTCACCCTCGAGCACGAAGTAGACCTTCTCGATCGGCGTGGCGACGTACTCGCACCCGCCCCCGGGGAGGAAGTGCGAGATGCTCATCCAGAAGTTGCGGGTCTTGCTGACCTCGAAGCCCTGCAGGCGCAGGCCGTACACATCGAAATGCCCGGGGGCCTCGTAGCTCGGGGCCTCGTCGTAGCGCGTGACTTCCATGCCTCACTCCTTCTCGAGTCGTGTCCGGCTTCTGTGAACGAAAACGAACGCTGTCAGGCGGATCAGTAGCCGGCTCCGGGACCGTAGCCCGTGCCGGCGTAGGTGTACGTGCGATCCGGCACGTCGTTCAGGTCGTCCTCGTCGATCTCGGCGGCGCAGCGGACCATGGAGCCGTCGCCCATGTACCAGCGGATCGGGAAGCAGAAGAAGCGGAAGCGCTTGCCCTTGACCTTGTCCAGGTCGCCGCCGAGGTTCTCGACGCCGACGATGCCGTGGCCGAGCATCTGCTTGTGGCAGGGCTCCCAGGTCCCCTCACAGCCGATGGCCTCGAGGTCGCCGAACTTGGCGTCGTAGGCGTCCTGGCCGTGCACCTCGATGTAGACGGCCTTCTCGAACTCGGCGTAGGCCTCGACGCCGTACTTCTCGATGTACTCCTCGGTGATCGGACGGCCGGAGGCGCCCGGGAGGTTCATCTGCGGCGGGCCGTTCTTGCCCATCGCGGTGTGGAGCGGATGGTCGAGGGCCTGCATGTCCATGGCAACGACCTTGACCTGCTTCTCGACGAACCACCTGCCGGCCTCGACGCCGGTACCACAGGAGTACTGGTAGTAGTCCATGGAGTCGTCGAACTTGCGGTGCATGCCGGTGTTGAGGCACACGACCATGCCCTTGAGCTCCTCGGGCTTGATGCTCGCCCGCTCGCAGGCGTCCTCGATGTGACTCGGCAGGATGAGGCCCCACTTCTCGATCTGGATATCGAGGCAGACGGCGTCGCCGGTGTAGGCGTCGACCGGCATCTCGTGCGTGTAGCGGGCGCGCTTGCCGTTGAACTCGCGCTCCATGACGTGGCGAGGAGCGTCGGCGTGGGTGCCGGTGTGCTGCACGCAGTCGATGCGCTGCGTGAGGACGCCGCCCTTCGCCAGGGTGTGCATGGAGTCGATGACCGGCTTCACGAAGTACGGCCACCGAGGGATCTCCGCGCTGAACGGATGTGTGAGGTCGACGAATACTTTCTTCCCCATTGCCTTCTTCTCCTCGGTCTCGTTGCTCATAGGTCAGGCGGGCACTTGCGTGCCCGGACGGTCAGTTGACAGCGACGAGCCTCGCCGACGCACCGGGCTCACGGCGGCTCGGACGCTCGGCTGCTCGTCGCCGGGAACGCACACCCGGTACTCGCCGTGTCCGCATCTCGGAACTCAGATGCCGTATCGTGGATACGCTATCCGCCGCGGGAAGGTGGTGTCAATACACCCGCGGTGTTGACTCGGACGCCCGGCTCAGCCGTCCTTGATGGCGTTTTCGATGTCCCTGCGGGCGCGCAACAGTTCTTCTGCGACGCGCTCCTCGAGGTTCTCGAGGCGTGCGGCCGGCATGGCGACGGTGATGGCGGCCATCGAGCCGCCGGCGTCACGCACAGCCGCGCCGACCGCCGAGACGCCGAGCGTGTGCTCCTGGTGGTCGAAGGCGACGCCGGTGACCCGAGCGACCTCGAGCTCCTCCAGCAGCGCCCGGCGGTCG
Organism: uncultured Thermoleophilia bacterium; assembly: GCA_963798285.1. Taxonomy (GTDB): domain Bacteria; phylum Actinomycetota; class Thermoleophilia; order UBA2241; family UBA2241; genus CAIXSE01. The sequence goes on from CAWCSR010000003.1 coordinate 929,356, forward strand.
AGCCGGGTGAAGCGGGTGAGGGGCTCGAGCGGATCGGGGATGAGCCGCTCCGCCTCTGCCGGCGGCAACTCCGCAAGCAGCGCCTTGCCGCACGCCGTGCAGTACAGCGGGAACCTGTCGCCGATCTCGGCCACCACGCGCAGGGAGCGCTGCGGCACGTACTGGTCGGTGAACAGCGCCTCGTCGCCGTCGAGTACCACGAGCTCGACGGTCTCGTGAAGTTCGAGCGACAGGCGCTTGAGATACGGCCCCGCCTCGTGCCGCAGCTCGCGGCGGCCGGCCGCGGCGATGCCGATGAGGCCGGCCCCGATGTGCAGCTTGCCCGACGGCGTGATGCGCATGAGCCCCTCTTGACAGAGCGCCCCGACGATGCGGTAGCAGGTCGAGCGCGGGAGCCCGACCCTGTCGGCGAGCGCGATCGGGGTGAGGCCCTCCGGAGCCATCGAGAGCTCGCGCAGCAGCAGAGCGGCGCGGGAGAGCACCTGCACGCCGTCGCGTCTCTCAGCCATGCCGTTCTCCGGCGAGGGCGGGGATCAGAACCCTCGTTCCGGGTCGCCGAGCACGTGCACGAGATAGGCTACGAGGCGCTTGCGCGATGCCTCGGCCGCCTCGGGCGTCCACTCGGCGAACCCGCGGCCGGACTTGAACCCGAGGTCGCCCGCCTCGACCTTCTGGCGCAGCAGCGGCGACGGCTCTCCCGACGCCTCGAGGTGCGGCAGGATGTAGTCGTGGATCGCCAGCGTGAGGTCCAGCCCTACCATGTCGGCGTTCTCCATGGGCGCGAGGATGGGCAGCCGCAGGCCGGGGCCGAAGCGGATGCTCTCGTCGACCGTCTCCGCGTCGGCGATGCCGTGCTCCACGATCGAGATGGCCTCGCGCCACAGGGCGTGCTGCAGGCGATTGGCGACGAATCCAGGCACATCCTTCTTGCAGTCGATGGGACGCTTGCCGACGCGCCGCAGCAGATCCATGGTCCGGTCCACAACGCCGGGGTCCACCTGCCGGGTGCGCACGACCTCGACCAGAGGAATGAGGTACGGCGGGTTCCAGAAGTGGGTGCCGACGACGCGTTCCTTGTGCGTCGCCTTCTCGCCGATCTCGGTGATGCTCATCACCGAGGTGTTGGTGCACAGGATGGTCTCCGGCGGGCAGGCGGCGTCCAGCCGTTCAAAGACGTCCTGCTTGAGGGAGAGGTCCTCGAACACGCACTCCACGACCACGTCGGCGCCGGCGACGGCTTCGACGAGGTCGGTGGTGGTGCGCACCCGGCCGACGGCGTCCTCGACGCCGCCGGCCGGGAACAGACCATGCTCCGCAAGGAAGGACAGGTTCGCCGTGAGCGTGCCGGGGGCGCGCTCCAGGGCCTCCTGGTACACGTCCTGGAGCGCGACTTCGTGGCCGGCGGCGGCAAAGACCTGGGCCACGCCCACGCCCATCATGCCGCCGCCGATGACGGCGACGCGCTCAGCGTTCTCGCCGCGGCGCGGGGCATCTCCGGCGCCCCGCTCGATAGCCTGCCTGCGGTGGCTATTCACGACCTACCTCCTCGCAAGCCTGCGGTCAGCCGGCGGTGCTGCCGCCGTCGACCGCCATGATCTCGCCGGTGCAGAAGTCCGAGGCGGCGGACGCGAGGTAGACGACGGCGCCGATGAAGTCCTGGGGATCCGCCACGCGGCCCCACGGGATGCGCGAGAGGAAGACCTTCTTGAGCTCCGGGTCCTCGATGACCTGCTGCGTGAGCGGGGTCCAGAAGATGCAAGGCGCGATGCTGTTCACGTTGATGTGGTACTTGGCCCACTCGGTGGACAGCTGCTTGGTGAGCAGGTGGACGGCGCCCTTGGCGGTGCCGTAGGCGGAGTAACCGCCGGGGTGTCCGAACTCGCCGCGCACGGAGCCGATGGTGATGATCTTGCCGCCGCCCTGCTTGATCATCTGGCGACCGGCGGACTGGCAGCAGAGGTACGTGCCCTTGACGAGCGAGTCCATGACCATCTGCCACGAGTCGATCGGGAACTCCTCGGCGGGGTGACGGTCGGCCTGGCCGGCGGCGGTGACGAGGATATCGACCTTGCCGAACTCGGCGACGGTCTTCTGGACCATGGCCTCGACGCTCTCGGGGTCGACGGCGTCGCACGCCACTGGGAGCACCTTGGCGCCCGTGGCGTCGGCGATGTCCTTGGCGGCCGCCTCGAGGTTCTCGGCGCGGCGGCTGGTGACCACCACGTCGGCGCCGAAGGCGGCGAGACCCTTCGCGGCGTCGTGGCCGAGGGCCCCGGAGCCGCCCGTGACGATCGCGACCTTGCCGGTCAGGTCGAACAGGTTACGGATCTTGTCGACGCCCCAGATCTCACGCTCAGCCATCGCAGTTCTCCTCTCACGTTCTGTAGGCCCGGTCCTGGCATCTGTCTGGCCCCGCGGCCCGGTCCGGCAGAGCCGGCCGCCGCAGGGTCACCCTCCGGCGGGCCCCTCGACACCTGTTCCGGCACGCGGCACAGTGTCCACGATGCGGAACAACTAATCCATGATGCGAACACTAGTGCAGGGGTCGGGACAGGTCAAGCACCACGGACGAACGATGCGCGGGAGCACGCCCAAGGCGCGGCAGGCCAGGCGACGAGAGGAGCGCGGCCGACCGCGCGAGCACTAGACGCGCGCCGTGAGTCCGCCGTCCACGTAGAGGATCTGGCCGGTCACGAAGCGCGCGGCCGGAGACGCGAAGAACAGCACCGGTCCCACGACGTCCGCGGTCTCCCCCCAGCGCCCCATGGGGATGCTGGCGCGGAGGCCGGCGGCGAAGGACGCGTCGGCGAGGACGGCGCGCGTGAGGTCGGTCTCGACGAAGGTGGGGGCCACGGCGTTGACGCGGATGCCGAGCTCCGCCCACTGGGCGGCGAGCGAGCGCGTGAGGGAGTCGACGGCGCCCTTGCTGGCCGAGTACTCCGCCTGGCCGAAGGTGGCGCCGAAGCGGCCGCGGACAGACGAGAGGTTGATGATGGCGCCGCCGCCGGCCCGGGCCATGTGGGCGCCGGCGGCCTGGCAGCACAGGAATGTGCCGGTGGCGTTGATGTCGAGGATGCGGCGCCAGTCGTCGGGCGCGAGATCCTCCGCACGCGTGCGCACCGTGGCGCCGGCGGCGTTGACGAGGATGTCCGCGCCGCCCAGCTCGCGCACGGCGGACGCGACCATGGCGCCCACGGACGCTTCGTCGGTGACGTCGACGGCGAGGCCGGCGGTAGAGACGCCGTGCGTGCCGGCGAGCTCGCCGGCGAGCGCCTTGGCGCGTGCGCCGTCGAGGTCGGCGGCGGCCACTGCGGCGCCGTGCGCCGCAAACCCGGCGGCGATCGCGGCGCCCAAGCCGCCGGACCCGACGACGATCGCGCGCCGGCCCGAGAAGTCGAACTCGTTCATCTCAGTCTCCTCAGGCTCCGCCCAATCTGGCTTCGGTCGAGCGCTTGATCTCCAGCAGCAGGGCGGCGATACGCTCGTGGCTCTCTTCGAACCGCGCCGCCGGCATCGGCACGGCTATGGATGCCGCGCGTCCGTCGATGTCGGTGATCGCCACGGCGACGGCGCAGATGCCGTGGCGCATCTCCTCGCGCTCGTAGCCGAGCCCGGTGGCGCGCGTCTCGTCCAGCTCGCGGAGCAGCGACTCGCGCGTGCGCGGCCGCCCGCCCAGCGTCGGCTCCAGCCGCCGGGGCAGGCGCCGCAAGAGGTCCTCACGCGGCAGTTGCGCGAGCAGCACCTTGCCGCTGGCCATCGTGTACGCCGGGAACACCGCGCCCACGCGGGCGATGGCCATGAGCGCGCGCTGCGGCGCCGGGTGCTGAGCCACGAACAGGACGTGCCCACCGTCGAGCACCGCGAGGTCGACGGTCTCATTGAGCTCGACTGAGATCTGCTCGACCAAGGGCTCGAGGATCGTGCGCAGGTCGCGCCGCCCGATCACCGCCAGGCGAAGCAGACCCGGGCCGAGCTCCCGGTGACCGGTGGCGACGTCCGTGTGCACGTAGCCGACCTGCTCGAGGGCCGTACAGATGCGGTGCACCGTGGTCTTGGGCAGACCCGTCTTCGCCGCGAGCTGGGCCAGGCTGCGGCCGCCGTCGGGTTCCGCGAGCGCGCCCAGGATCGCCGCCGCCCGCCTGATGACCTGCATGCCGCCGTCTGCGCCGGCTTCGTCAGACTGCTGCTTTGCCATGTGTCCCCTCTCGCGTCACGCCTCGCCTTCCTGCCACGCCTCGACCTGCACGAGGCACGAATTCGCCGCGAGGGCGTGCGACTTGCGGATCATCATGCGGCTGGGTGTGAGCAGGTTCATGCAGCCGCCTCTGTCTGGGGAGTCCCCCGGTTCGCCCACAGGCTCGTAGACGGCGGACGACTCGTATGAGTGCACTGTACCTGCCGGGACGCGTTCCGTCAGCTGGACCGCGCAGATCACGGCGCCGCGGTCGTTGAAGACGCGCACGAGGTCGTGCTGCGAGAGGTCGCGGGCGAGGGCGTCTTGCGGGTTCACGCGCGCGATCCAGTAGTAGCGGCCGTCGATCAGGACGCGGTGGTCGGCCACGTCATTCACGATCGCGTGCTTGCCGTCGCTCTGCGTGTGGAAGCTGTGCCTGCGGGTGCGGCGTGATGAGCTGGAGCGGGTACTTGCCGTACAGCTCGGAGGCGTGCGGTCCCTCCCAGGCCGGGACGTAGCGCATGATCGGCGCGCGCTCCGGGTCGTCGGGATCGAACCGCATGAGGCTCGACGACTCGAACTCGAGCTTGCCCGACTGGGTCTGCAGCCCCTTGCCGAACTCCTCCGTGTAATCGGCCGGCAACGGTGTGAGCTCCGGCGTGTCCTTGGCGCGACCCTCCGCGAACCAGCGGTACGACACCGGGTCTCGCCGGTCCACCGGCGAGGGCGGGATCACGTAGTAGCCCTTCTTGAGGAAGTCCTTCCAGGAGATCGCGCGCGGCAGGTCGGTGGCGTCGAACAGGCGCTTGCACCAGTCCAGCTCGGTGACACCCTCGGCGTACATCGTCCCCAGCCCGAGGCGCATGGCCAGGTCGAGGAAGATCTGGTGATCCGACTTGGACTCGCCGAGCGGCTCGATGCACTTGTGCTGCATCACCGCGACACGGTGGTTGCACTGCGTGTACGCGTGCTGGATGTAGCCCCCGCAGTTGGCGAACTCGCTGATGTCCCAGCGTTCGAAGTTCGTGCAGGCCGGCAGGATGACGTCGGCGAACTTCGTCTCCCCCTCCATCCAGATGCCCTGGTTCACAACGAACTCCAGCTTGTCCGAGCGGTACATCCGCGCGAAGCGGTTGGTGTCGGTCATGGTGCCGAAGTGCGAGCCGCCGTACTTGTAGTACATCTTGACCTCGCTGTGGCCCGGCGCCGGATACTCGAAGCGCTGGAACTGGCCTTCGATCGACTTGGAGTCGGTCGGATAGCCCTCACAGTGGCCGTCGAGGATCGCCTCGGGGATCTTGAGGCGCGGCACGGCCTGCGTGACCGTGTTGACCGTTGGGAGCTGCGGCATGCGCTGGTACATGTTGATGCTGAGCGCGGTGCCGTACAGGTCGCCGGAGTAGCCGCCCTCGGCGTAGCCCGGGAAGAAGAAGTGCGTGTCGAGCGGCGTGCCCTGCTGCAGGCAGCCCATGTTGACGCCGGGCTTGCCGAGGCCCTGCATGGCCATGAGGCAGACCATGCCGCGCGCCCAGTCGCTGCCGGTGGCCGTGCGGCAGGCGCCGCCGAAGCCGATGAGGCCCCCGGCGGCCAGATAGGTCTTGCGCCGGCCCCAGGCGCGCGCGAGGGCGCGCAGGTCGCGCGCGGAGACGCCGGTCTCGGACTCCTGCCACTCCGGCGTCTTGGGGACTCCGTCTTCCTCGCCCAGGACGTAGGCCTGCCACTTCTCAAAGCCCACCGTCCGTTCGGCGACGTACTGCGCGTCGTACAGCCCTTCCGTCATCCAGACGTGCGCGATGGCGAGCACCATGGCGCTGTCGGTGCCGGGCCGCGGCGCGATCCACTTGCCGCCCAGCATCTGCGCGGTGTGGTTGTGGAACGGGTCGATGTGGATGCAGGGGATGCCCAGCTCTTTGAGCCACCAGCGGCGAACGGTCCCATCGTGGGCGCCGTAGACGCCACTCGTCGCCTCCGGGTCCGAGGACCAGAACACGACCATCTCGGCGTGCTGAAGCAGGTCCTCGACGGTGCCGTAGGTCTCACCGCCGCCGTTGCGCGCGGTCTGCCCCCAGTGGTGCGAGGCGCCCCAGAACCAGCCCTCCCAGCTGTCCGGATTGTGCACGACCGGCGTCCACCCGATCATGTTGAAGAAGCGGATGCGGGCACTGAGCCAGTACCCCAGCACGCCCCAGGTGTGGTGCGAGCCGCTGCCGTTCATGATCGCGCCCGGGCCGTGATCCCGCTTGACCCGCCTGATCTCCGCGGCCACCAGGTCGAGTGCTTCGTCCCAGCTGATGCGTTCGTACCCTGAGGTGCCCCGGTTCTGGGGATTGCGCTCGCCGTCCGGGTCGAAGTCCACGCGCTTCATCGGGTAAAGGAGCCGGTCGGGCGAGTAGATGAGACTCTTCCAGGCAAGCGTGTGAGAGTTCACGGTGGTCTTGCGCGGCGGAGTGAACCGATGGCCGCGCGCCTCGATCGTCCACGACTCGGCGTCGTCCTCGTCGAGCTCGATGGGCGTGATGCGGAGGATGCGCCCGTCCCGGACGTACACGAAGACGGGCCCCCCGTTGGTGTTGCTCGTGTAGCGGCGCACGCCCGCGCCGGCGTCGACGCCGTACTCGAGCCCGGCGGTCATCATGAGCTGGAGAGTCTCCGAGAACCACACGGCGAGCTCGTCGGGCCCTTCGACGCGCATCTGGAAGTTCTTGAGCGCGTTGATGAACTCGAGGTAGTCGCGGCCGGGCTTCATCACACGGACCGCGAGTTCAGCGGAGTCGAAGATCATGGTGAGGTCCGGCGCCGGGTGCAGTCCGGCCCGCGACCGGACCTTGCCGCCACGGATCGTGTACGCGCGCCCGCGGGTCTTGCCGGCCAGACGGATCTGGGCGACGAGGTCGCGCTCGCAGAGTCTGGCGGCGAAGATCGGCTGGCGCAGGGCCGTGGTCCGCAGCAGGACCTCGAGTCCCGCAAGGGTCGCCGTGAACTGGGTCTCCGCCAAGGCGGCCTTCGCCTGCCTGGTCATCCGCGCCGTCCGGCGCCCGTCTTTGCCAGCCATCTGAGTCCTCCGTGCCAAGCAGCACGCGCGGGGGTGGCGCTTGGGCTCGTTCCATTGTGCGGAATCACTATTCCACGTAATGGCACGCTACCGGACGACGATGCGCAGGTCAAACGTTGCTGGTCGCTCGAGAGGCGCGTGAGGACACACACGCGTGCGCGGAGGATCGGGCGCCCGCCCTTGGGGGAGGGCGGGCGCCCGTGCGACTCGCGAGGGAAGCGCCTGCGAGACGCCTCTTCGACTCGGCTGCGTCAGGCGCGGTCCAGCAGCGCCTGGCCGAGGTTCGCGCTCTTGTCCTGACGGACGCTGATCGAGTTCCGCACTGACGCGGGTGTGGGCTCCGCATCCGAGCGCTCGGGGTCGATGTCGCCGAGCCGCCTGAGGGTGTCGGCCAACGAAGCGCTCACTGCGCGAGTGCCTTGCCTGCTTCGTAGGCGCGGATCTTCAGCTCTCCGTCCTGGTCCGCGCTCTCCGGGTCGTTCGCGTTTGCGCACACGATGTTGTCCACCCACTCGAAGCCGAACGAGGGAAACATGGCGGCCGTGTACTCGAAGTACGAGTCGTAGGTGTGCACGTCGTCCATGCTCTGCGAGTACATGGTGACCATCTTCTTCGTCCCGAACCTCGGCTTGCCCTCGACGTCTATCAGCGGGAAGAGCCTGTCGTACAGATTCTTGACGGGACCGGTCATCTGCATCATGTAGATCGGCGAGCCGATCACGATGGCGTCCGCGGACTTCACCTTCTGCAGCGCCTCGTGCAGTTCGTCGTTGATGATGCAGTCGTCCTTCATACGGCAGGCGAAGCAGCTCTGGCACGCCATGAACTTCATCTTGAACAGCGTGTAGTACTTGACTTCGGCCCCCTCGTCGCGCGCACCTTTGGCGATCAGATCCAGGATCGTCACGGTATTGCCGTCCATGCGAGGACTGCCGTTGAACACTACGATTTCCTTCATGACACGCGGTCGCCTTTCCGTGAGCCGCCCAGGGGCCCAGCTGACAGCTACGGCCTACAGCTTGATGAAGCCCAGGTTCTGAGACTCATTGTCGATGGTGACCGTGGCGGCGTACTTCTTGCCATCGGCATCGACCTCCAGCTTGTACTCGCCATTCTCGAGGCCGTCGAACTTGAACTCCCCGAAGAAGTTCGTGGTCTGCGTGCCGAGGGCGGCGTCCTTCGAGCTCAGGGTGACGGTCGCTCCCTCGAAGCAGTCGCCGTCCACCAGCACGCCGGCGGTGACGAAGTTCTTCGTGAACCGGTACAAGTTCTTGTACAGCGTGTGCGGCTTCGTCCCCAGCCCCGGGAGATAGGCCTCGAGCTCCTCGTCGGCGATCATCTTCTCCGCCTCGTCCGGCTCGATGAAGTACGTGGCCATGGCCTCGGTCGGGCAGCTGTGCGTGCAGCGGGTGGTGTGCGGCGTCCAACTGGGATCGTCGATGAGGTGGGCGCAGAAGATGCACTTCTGGCCGATCTCGAGCTCCTCGTTCCACCAGATGGAGCCGTAGGGGCAAGAGTCGACCAAGGCCTTGTTGCCCTTGGCCTTCACCATGTCGATCATCACGATGCCGTCGTCACGCTTCGTGATCGCGCCGTCGGACGCCTCGATGCACGGCGCATTCTCGCAGTGCTGGCACGGCACCGGGAGATACGCCACGTCGTTGCGCGCGTACTGGCCGCGCTCGCGCCGCAGAATGTCCACCCAACGGTGGCCGTGGCGGGGCTGGGCGGCGGTGTACCCGGGCCAGTCGTTGCCGACGAACTCGTCCTTGTCGGCCATGAAGCAGTTGTTGCAGTCATGGCACCGGGCAACGTCGATGACTTTGTACCATTGCTTCACTTCGCAGACTCCTTCTCAGTCATGCAGAGCGGTCGGTGTCCCTGACTCACTCGGTCTCGTAGATGCCGCCGTCCCATTTCTCGACTTCGATCTGGGCGGTGTTGGGAGCCATGCCCGAGGCGTACTTGGACATGTAGCGGTCGGGCGACAGGATGTTCATGCACCCGCCGCGGTCCGCGGACCTGCCGGGCTTGCCCAGCGGGTCGTACTCGGCGCACGACTCGTAGGTGTGTACGGTGCCGGGCTGCGTCCGCTCGCCCACCTGCGCGCACACGATGACCGAGCCGCGGTCGTTGAAGGCGCGGACGAGGTCGCCGCTCTCGATGCCGCGTGCCGCCGCGTCGACGCTGTTGATGCGGATGATCCAGTAGTAGTGCCCGTCCACCAGGACGCGGTGGTCCTTGATGTCGTTCATGAAGCTGTCCTTGCCGTCACCCATGGTGTGGAACGAGAAGCGCGGATGCGGCGACAGCATGCCGAGCGGGTACTTCTTGGCGAGCTCGCAGGCCGGGCCCTCCCAGGCGCGCACGTAGGTGTGCATGGAGGGACGGTGCTCGTCAATGAAGCCCTGGTCCTCGAAGTTCTTGAGGCTCGTGGCGATGAACTCGACCTTGCCGGTGCTGGTCTGCAGGCCCTTGCGACCGACCTGGTTGTTCAGGCGCGGGCCCCAGTCGGGCGTGTCCTTCTCGCGATCCTCGGCGAACCAGCGCAGTGCCGGCGTCTTCTTGCGGTCCGGGTTGTCCGGCACGATGAAGTAGCCCTTCTCCTTGAACTCCGCGAAGGTCATGTGCTTGGGCATGTCGGTGGCGTTGTAGTACTGCTCCACCCAGGCCAGCTCGTCCTTGCCCTCGGTGAACATGGGGCCGATGCCGAGCTTCTCGGCGATCATCGCGAAGATCTGGTAGTCCGACTTGGACTCACCGACAGGCTCGATGCACTTGGCCTGCAGCGAGATCACGCGGTGGTTGCACTGGCCGTAGGTGTCGGGGATGTAGCCCGAGCAGTTGGCGAACTCGCTGATATCCCAGCGCTCGAAGTTGGTGCACGCCGGCAGGATGATGTCGGCGAACGGCACCTCGCCCTCGAACCAGATGGATTGGCTGACGACGAACTCCAGGCTCGGGTCGGCGTACATCTTGGCGTAGCGGTTGGTGGCCGTCATGGTGCCGATCCAGGGGCCGCCGTACTTCCACAGCATCTTGATCCTGGGATAGCCGGGCGCCGGGTACTGGTACTGGTGCATCTGGTGCTGGATGTCGCCGCCGGCGAAGCCCTTGCCGGCCCACTTGAACTCGCCGTCCATGATGCACTCGGGCACCTTGAGGCGCGGAATGTGCTGGCCGGCGGCCGTGTTGATGTTCGACGGGCTCGGGAAGGTCGTCTTGCCGTCGAACATGCGCCAGGCGAACTTGAAGCCGGCGGCGGAGTTCTCCGCGTCGCCGGAGATGCCGCCCTCGGCGTAGCCGGGGAAGTAGAAGTCGTAGTCGACGGGCGTGCCCTGCGTGGTCGACCAGATGTTGGTGCCCGGCTTGCCCATGCCCTGCATGGTGGCGAGCGCGATCATGCCGCGGGCCCACTCGATGCCGTGCGAGGCGCGGCAGGCGCCGCCCCAGCCGCCCAGGCCGCCGGCGGCCAGCATGGTCTTGCGTCTTGCGCCCACTCGCGGGCGAGCGCGCGGATCTCGCAGGCCGGGACGCCGGACTCGGCCTCGGCCCACTCGCAGGTCTTGGGCACTCCGTCGGTCTTGCCGAGCACGTACTCGGCCCACTCGTCGAAGCCGTGGGCGTGCGTGGCCACGTACTCCTTGTCGTAGGTGCCCTCGGTCAGCCACGTGTAGGCGATGGCGAAGGAGAGCGCGTGGTCGGTGCCGATCTTGGGAGAGAACCACTTGTCGCCGATGAGTCCGGCGGTGTGGTTGTAGAACGGGTCGATGAAGACCATCTTGACGCCCAGGTCCTTCAGCCAGTAGCGGCGCGGTGGTGGACTCGTGCGCCGCGTAGATGCCGGTGTTGGTCTCGGGATCGGACGACCAGAAGACGATCATCTCGGTGTTCTCGAGCGCGTCCTCGAGCAGGTCGTACTGTTCGGGGTTGCCCAGGCGCCAACTGAAACCCCACATGTGCATGCCGCCCCAGTGCCAGCCTTCCCAGCTGTCCGGGTTATGGTCGGCATAGGTGAAGCCCGTCATGTTCATGAAGCGGAAGTACGTGCTGTGGCGATAGCCCACGTTGCCCCACATGTGGTGGGAGCTGGGGCTGGAGAGGATCGCCGCGGGACCTGCCTCGCGCTTCACGCGGTTGATCTCGCTGACCACGATGTCGGTGGCCTCGTCCCAGGAGATCGGCTCGTAGCCGGAGATGCCACGGTTCTGGATGTTGCGCTCGCCGTCGGGGTCGAAGTCCACGCGCTTGAGCGGCGTCTTGATGCGCCTGTCGGAGTAGATCATGGACTTGAAGCCGGCCGTGTACACCGAATACGTCGTCTTGCGCGGAGGGGCGAACGTCTTCCCCCGCGCTTCGATCTTCCACGATGGCGCATCGACTGCGTCGTCGAAGTCCATAGGGGTGATGCGGACGATCTTGCCGTCCTCCACATAGACGAAGACCGGACCACCGGTCGATGAATTCGTCAAGCGGACTACTTCTCCCATTTGGGTATCTCCTAGGTTCTGCGGCACGTGCGCCCAGCCTCTGACTGCTGAGCAGGGAATGTGATCCCCCAGGATCGACGTGAGAGCGAATCGAGTCTCAGGCGGCGCCGACGGCCGCGGCCGCCGGTGCCGCTTCGTTCTCAGTACTTGATGGGCTGCAACGCGCTTTGGGTCGGGACTTCAGGAAGTCGCGGCGCGACAACCTTGCTGTCGGCCACGCTGCCTGTGGTCAGACCCATCTGACCGTCGTTCTCCTTATTCATCTCGGCCTCCCCGGCTGCTCACAATGCGGACACTGTGCTCACATTACGACGCATGGTAGGGTGACAGGGTGACGACGTCAAGCATCCGCATGGCGGACAAGCTCGGCCTGAGAACCGTGAGGGGGTTGGCAGAACAGCGGCCCCGCGGGCCGGGAAGAGCGGGCCTTACTTAGGGAGAGCCCGCTCGGAGCCCAGCAGCGCGCGGTGGGCCAGGTCGCGATTGCGCAACACGGCGCTCGCGAGCAGTTCCTCGTGCCCGTTGAAGCGGGCCGCGGGCACTTCGACGGTCAGGGCGCCGACGGCGCCGAGGGCGTCGTGGACCGGCGTCGCCACGGCACAGACCCCCATCACGTACTCTTCGTGGTCATAAGCGACCCCGGTCCGACGTACCTCCTCAAGTTCGCGGAGGAGGGGGGCCTTGTCGGTCCCGGTGTTCGGGGTATACGCCTTCAGCATCTCCGGCAGCTCACGCTCGGCGGCGTCGGTCGAGAGTCCCGCGAGCAACGCCTTACCGCTGGCCGTGCAGTGAAGAGGGAGCCGCGCGCCCATGTGCGCCACCACGCGCAGTCCCTGCACCGCGACGAACTGGTCCACGAAGAGCGCTTCGCCGCTGTCCAGCACGGCGAGGTCGATAGTCTCGCCGAGCTCGTTGGAGAGCTCCTTCATGAAGGGCCGCATGTCGTGGCGCAGCCCTCCGTAGGATGAGCCGGCAATCACGAGGAAGGCCGGCCCGACGGCGTAGCGGCCGGCCGCGACCTGGCGGACGAAGTCCTCGTCCATCAGGGCACGCAGGATGCGGTAGACGGTCGGACGGGACAAGCCGAGTCGCTCCACGAGCTCGGCCGTCGAGAGGCCGTCGGTCGCCGTCGCGAGCTCCCGGCAGATCTCGGCCGCGCGGGCGATCACCTGCACGCCCATACGCCGGTCGGAGGGCCGGCCGGCAGCTTCTGCGGTCACTTCGTCGGTCACTTCGCGTCTCCGATGGATCGGATCACTCGAACGATGGGGCCCTGGCGGCGCCAATCGCGAGCCGCCTTTCTTAACACTAGTACCACATCGGGACAAGGACCTGCGACATCGGCGCTGCGGACCGCGCGTTGCCGGAGCCGCGAGGGCACGAGAAGAGGGGCGCCGCCCAGCTAGGCCGGGCGGCGCCCCTCACACGCCTCGCAGCAGCAGAACGCCGCGGGCTGCTGCGGGATTGGAGGGCAGGCGGGGGGTCGGCCCTCCAGGGGGCCCGCAGCGATCTGGGGGCCGGCGCCGCTCGAGAGCGGCGGGCGCCGGCCGCTTCCTTTACGCCTTCTCCAGCACCACCGTCCCGGCGTTGAGGCTGGCGTCCACCTGCACGGTCAGCTCGGCCGACTTGTAGCCGTCGGCCTCGATGCGCACGTGGTACTCGTGGCCCGGCGAGAGATGGTCGATGGCGACCTCGCCGAAGATGTCGGTGGCGCCCTGACCGGCGACGCTGCCGTCGCGAAGCACCGTCACCGCGGCGCCCTCGGCGCACTCGTCGGTGTCACCGAAGACGACGCTGCAGCCGACGAAGGCCTTGGTCCAGCGATGCAGGTTCTTGTAGTACACGCGCGGCCTGGTGCCGAGCGAGTCACGGTAGCGCGCGAGGCCTTCTTCCTCGACCATCCGCTCCACGTCGTCCTCCTCGGCGAGCACGAGCTTGATCGCCTCGGTCGGGCAGACCTGGCTGCAGCGGGTCTCCGTCCAGCCGTCGTCGAGCAGGTGGGCGCAGCCGGTGCACTTCTGCGCCAGCTCCTTCTCCTCGTTCCAGTAGATCGCCGCGTAGGGGCAGCTGGCGACGATCTCCTTGCGGCCCTTGGCCTTGACCGGGTCGATGATGACGAGGCCGTCGGGGCGCTTGTAGACGGCGCCGTCGGCGGTGAGGCACGGCGCCTCGTCGCAGTGCATGCACGGCATCGGCAGGTACGCGGTCTGGACGATCGGGTACTGGCCGCGCTCCTTGCGCTTGATGTTCATCCAGCGGTGGCCGTGCCACGGCTGGGCCGCCGAGTACGGCGGGAACTCGTTGTCGACGAACTCGTCCTTGTCCGCCAGGAAGCAGTCGTTGCAGTCGTGGCAGCGGGCGACGTCGACGATCAGGTGCCAGCTCTTCATGAGGCCTCCCCCTCCCACTTCTCGATCTGGATCAGACAGGAGTTGTTGGACATTGCCTGGGACGTCGGAGTGATCGTCCGCATGTTGGTCAGGATGTTGACGCAGCCGGCGATGTCCGTGGACGCGCCCGGTTCGCCGGTCGGCAGGTAGTCTGCGCAGCTCTCGTAGGAGTGTACCGTGCCCGGGGCCACCCGTTCCGTCAACTGGGCCGAGAGGATGACGGCGCCGCGATCGTTGAAGGCGCGGACGAGGTCGCCTTCGGCGATGCCCCGCGCCTTCGCGTCGACGCTGTTGAGGCGCATGATCCAGTAGCGGTGCCCGTCCTCGTGCAGGATGCGGTGCTCGTCGATCTCGTTGAGCCACGTACCCTTGGAGTCGCCCATCGTGTGGAAGCTGAAACGCGGGTGCGGGCTCACCATCTGCAGCGGGTACTTGCCGTACAGCTCGGTCGTGTGATGCCCCTCCCAGCTGGCGATGAACTGCGGGCCCATGGCCGGCCGCTCGGGGTCGATGACGTCCATCTCGAGGTTCTTGAGCGTCTTGCTCACGAACTCGATCTTGCCGGACGGCGTCTGCAGGCCGACCATGCCCACCGTGTCGCCGGGGCGCGGACCCCAGTCGGGGGTGTCGCGCTTGCGGCCCTCGGCGAACCAGCGCATGGCCGGCGTGCTCTTGTAGTCGTCGGGGAACGGCACGACGACGTAGCCCTTCTTCTCGAACTGCTCCCACGTGGTGATCTTGGGGAGGTCGGTCGCGTCGAAGTACGCCTTGCACCAGTCGAGCTCGTCCATACCGCCCTCGGTGAATTCGTCGCCCAGGCCCATGCGCTCGGCGACGGCGGCGAAGATGTCGTAGTCCGACTTGCTCTCGCCGAGTGGCTCGATGCACTTCTTCTGGAAGACGATCACACGGTGGTTGGTCTGGATGTGGTTGTCCGGGATGTAGCCCGAGCAGTTGCCGAACTCGCTCATGTCCCAGCGCTCGAAGTTGGTGCACGCCGGCAGGATGATGTCGGCGAACTTCGCCTCGCCCTCCATCCAGATGGACTGGTTGACGACGGTGCGCACACCGCCCTCTCGGTAGGCCTTCACGTAGCGGTTGGTCTGCTGCATGGTGCCGAAGAACGAACCGCCGTAGCGCCAGTACATGGTGACGAACGGGTAGCCCGGCGCCGGGTACTGGTACTTCTGCATCTGGCTCTGGATCGAGGGGCCGCAGAAGCCCTTGCCGCGCCACTCGAACTTCTCGTGCATCATCGCCTCGGGGATGCGCAGGCGGGGGATGGCGATGCCCTCGGTGGAGTCGTGCGCGTTCACCGTGGGATGCAGGCCGGTGCTGTGCGCGAAGATGCGGTACAGCATGCGGTAGCCGGCCGCCGACTTCTCCGGGTCGCCGGACATGCCGCCCTCGGCGTAGCCCGGGAACACGAACGAGCAATCGGACGGCGCGCCCTGGGAGGTGCCCCAGATGTTGCTGCCCGGCTTGCCGTAGCCCTGCATCGCCGCGAGCGCCACCATGGTGCGCGCCCACTCGTTACCGGTGGCCGAGCGGCAGGCGCCGCCCCAGCCGCCGAGGCCGCCGGCGGCAAGCATGACCTTCTTGGCGCCCCACTCGCGCGCCAGGGCGCGGATCTGCCGGGCGGGGATGCCGCACTCGGTCTCGGCCCACTCCGGCGTCTTGGGGACATTGTCGGTCTTGCCGAGGACGTAGTCCTTCCACTCGTCAAAGCCGGTGGTGCGCTCGGCGACGTACTCCTTGTCGTAGAGATCCTCGGCGAGCCACGTGTGCGCGATGCCGAGCCCGAAGGCCACGTCTGTGCCCAGCCGCGGCGCGAACCACTTGTCCGAGAAGAGCTCGGCGGTCGGGTTGTAGTAGGGATCGACGAACACCATCTTGATCCCGAGCTCCTTCATCCAGAAGCGGCGCGAGGTGCTCTCGAAAGCGGAGTAGATGCCGCCGCCGGTGCTCTCCGGGTCGGCGGACCAGAAGACGACCATCTCGGTGTGCTTGAGGGCGTCCTCGAGGAGGTCGTACTGCTCGGGGATGCCCAGACGGTGGCTGTTGCCCCACATGGGCATGGCGCCCCAGTGCCACCCCTCCCAGCTGTCGGGGTTGTGGGCCGTGTGGACCATGCCCATCAGGTTGAGGAAGCGGTAGTAGGCGCTGTGGCGGTACCCGAGGTTGCCCCAGAGATGGTGAGAGCTGCAGGTCGTGAGGATCGCGCCGGGCCCGTTCTCGCGCTTCTCGCGGATGAGCTCCGTGGTGACAAGATCGAGCGCCTCGTCCCAGCTGATCTCCTCGTAGCCGGAGACGCCGCGGTTCTGCGTGTTCCGCTCTCCCTCGGGGTCCCAATCGACGCGTTTCATGGGGTGCAGGATCCGGTTGGGCGAGTACACCATGGACCGCTGCGCCTGCGCGTGCGGCGCGAGCGTCGTGCGGCGCGGCGGCATGAACGTGCGGCCCCGCGCCTCGATCACCCAGTCACCCTTGTCGTCGTCGTCGAGGTCGATCGGCGTCATGCGGACGATCTTGCCGTCCTCGACGTCGACGAAGACCGGGCCGCCGGTCGTACAGTTCGTGAGCCGCTGCAGTTCACCCATAGTCCAAGACCTCGCTTCTCAGATGCAACCTGGCGACCGACCGAGGCCGCCGCGCTCCCCCGGACGCCTACTAATCCACGATGCGGACAGGCTCGCCCGCATCATGGGCATCGTATCGTCGCGGGACGGCAAGTCAAGCGCGGCCGCCGCTTCGGCCCGCCGCGCCGCATGAGCTAGACTCCACGTCGCCATGAGCCCTCACGAGACAGACCGCGGACCGGTGCGGATCGGCGTCCTGCTCGCCGGCGGCGAGTCACGGCGCATGGGCCGCGACAAGCGCGAGCTGCGCCTGGGCGGCGAGACGCTGCTGCGCCGCAACCTCGACTTCCTCGGCGGCGTCTTCCCCGTGCTCGGCCTGTCCGTGCGCAGCGCCGCGCAGGCGCCGAAGGGCCTGCCGGCGGGAGTGGTCGTGATCCCCGACGAGGTGCCGGGCTCGCCGCTCGGCGGGCTCGCGTCGGTCCTCGAGCGCTTCGACGAGCCCGTGTTCGCCATGGCGGCCGACCTCATCGCGCCGGAGCGCGAGGCTGTCGGCCGCGTCATCGAGGCCTTCTCCGGCGTGGACGTCGCGCTCCCCGTCGCCGAAGACCACCTTGAGCCGCTGCACGCGGTCTACGGCCCCCGCTGCCTGCCGCACATGAAGGCGCTGCTCGCGGCCGGAGCGCACAGCATCCTCGACCTCTTCCCTCTCGTGCGCGTGGCGCGCGTGCCCTTCGCCGACACCGCGCCGTTCTTCAACGTGAACACGCCGGCCGACTGGGTCGAGGCACAGCGCCGGCTCGGCGGCGGCGCGGAGGCGGATCCCGCCGAGCAGCCGGCGCGCGATGCGGGCGGGCCGGTCGTCCTCGGCGTCGTCGGCCGCCCCAACAGCGGCAAGACGACGCTCATCGAGCGGCTCATCCCCGAGTTCACGCGCCGCGGACTCCGGGTCGGAACCGTGAAGCGGGTGGCGAAGTTCGACATCGACGTGCCCGGCAAGGACTCGTGGCGGCACGGGCAGGCCGGCGCCGCCGCCTACACGGTCGCGTCGGCCTCCAGGCTCGCCTTCGTCGCACGGCGCGACGCGGAGGCGAGCCTCGACGAGATCGTCGCCCGCTACTTCGGCGGGTACGACGTGGTGGTCTGCGAAGGGTACCGGCGCGAACCGCCCGGCGTCGTCGAGGTGTTCCGCGCGGCCGCCGGCTACGAGTCGACGGTGTGCGAGCCCGGCGAGCCGCTCGCGCTCGTCACCGACGCGGATCTCGCGCACGAGCACCGCTTCGGGCTCGACGACGGCGCCGCCCTGGCCGCGTTCCTCGTCGAGCGCCTCGGCATCGCGGCAAGCGCCTAGCCTGGCCTTCGGCGCCCGGCGCCGGCTCCTATGCCTCGGTCTCCATGAGGGGCTCGAGGACCTCGAAGTGGGGCATGGAGACGTTGCCCGTGGCCCACTTGATCGCCTCGTGCAGCTCCAGCCCCTCGGCGTGGTCGCGAGCCTGCTGCGTGGTGGCGAACTCGAGGACGACGCGGATGTTGTTCGGGTCGTCGTCGACCTTGTACACGCGCGCGCTCTGCGAGCCCATACGGCGCCGGCGCTCCTGGTCGTCCAGGAACACTTCCTTGAACGTCTCGTAGTCGCCAACGACGTGGTCGATGATCAACAGCGCCATTTTCTGCCTCTCTTTCGCGGGGGAGCGCTGTCACCATAGCGAACGTGGCCGGGCGTGAAAAGGGACGCGGCCCGGGGCCGGCTCTCCACGCCGCCGGCCCCGGGCCGCTCCTCCACCCCGCTCCTGAAGGCTACTTCAGGAGCTGATACCAGGGCTTGACGACCTCTCCGGTGAGGTCGATGTACACGTGCTTGGTGTGCGTGTACTCGTCGAGCGCCATCGTCGAGAGGTCCTTGCCCCAGCCCGACTGCTTGCAGCCGCCCCACGGCGTCTCGCAGAACACGATGAGGTGCTCGTTGATCCAGACCGTCCCCGCCTCGATCTGGCTCGACATGGCCATCGCGGCGCGGACGTCCCTCGTCCAGATGGATGCGCTGAGCCCATACTTCGTGTCGTTCGCGTAGCCCACCGCTTCTTCCGCAGTGGAGAACCTGCAGAGGCCGATCACCGGACCGAAGATCTCATTCTGCATGATCGCCATGTCGTGACGGCAATCACCGAAGATGGTGGGCGCCACGTAGAGCCCGTCACGCAGCTCGGGCGTGTCCGGCCGCTCACCGCCGAGCAGCAGCGTGGCGCCCTCCTGCCTGGCGCCCTCGATGTACGATTCGACCTTGTCGCGATGGGCCGGGTAGACCACGGGCCCGATGACGGTCGCCATGTCCATCGGGTCACCCATGCGCAACTGGCTCGCGGCGGCGACGAACTTCTCGGCGAACTCCTCATACACGGAGTCATGGACGTAGAAGCGGCTGGCGGAGGCGCAGACCTGCCCGGAGTTGAAGAACGCGCCGAAGGCGGCGCCTTCGGCGGCGCCGTCGATGTCGGCGTCCGGCATGATGATGAACGCGTTGTTGCCGCCGAGCTCCAGCCCTATGGGCTTCACGGACTCGCTCGCGACGGCCATGATGCGTTTGCCGGTCTCGGTGTCGCCGGTGAACCCGATCTTGGCCACCCCGGGATGACGGACAAGCGCTTCGCCGACCGTCTCCCCGGGACCCGTGAGCACGTTGACGGAACCGGGCGGCGCGCCGGCTTCGGTGGCCAGCTCGGCGAGCCGCAGCGTGGTGAGCGGCGCGACGGTGGGGGGCTTGATCACGCACGTGTTGCCCGTCACGAGCGCCGCGCCGAGCTTCCAGACGACCATCAGGGCCGGGAAGTTCCACGGCGTGATCAACCCGACCACGCCGAGAGGCTCGCGGACCGTGTAGGACGTGGCCCACGGGCCCACGGGAAGCGTCTCTCCCGTCTGGGCGCGAGCCACACCGGCGAAGTACTCGAACTGCTCCGCGCAGAGCGGGACGTCGAAGTTCATGGTCTTGCGCAGCGGCGAGCCGTGCTCGCGAGTCTCCAGTTCGGCGAGCTCCTCCTGGTGCTCCATGATCAGCCGTGACAGCTTGAGGAGCACTTTGGAACGCTCGGAGACCGGCCTGCCGGCCCAGCCGGGCCCGGCCGCGGCAGCGGCCTGAACGGCCAGGTCCACCTCTGCCTGGCCGCAGAGCGAGACCTGGGCGATGACCTTTCCTGTCGCCGGATTGGTCACGGAGAACGTCTCTCCCGAGGAGCTGTCCGTCCACTCGCCGTTGATGAACGCCTTGTACGCCGTCGCCGTGGTCGCCACGATACGTGCCTCCTGCTGCCGTGTGGATCCCGAAGGTGGGTGGAGCCGCTCTCGAGAGAACCGGATGGGGTCGGTCGGTCGACGTGGAGTCTCGGCCCGGGTCCCCGCTTTGTCAACGAGCCCGGCCGCGGCCGGAGACGCCGACGGACGCAGGCACTGCCCCGGCCGGCGGGAAGGACGGCGCCCAGTGGCGCCGTCGCGACCGCCGGTGGTACTCTCGGAGCGTCCATCTCCAAGCCCTTCGCCCTACGGCGGCAGCTACGGGCGTCGGGCCGTACCACGGACAGACCGTGGGGCGGCGATGTGTGGTCGCCGCCGTGGGCCCGGGCGGAAACGCCCGGACCTCCCCGTGCTTGGAAAGGAGCCAGGGACATGCCTGCAGTGACGCGCGCCGCCGTCCCGGTGCGATGCCTCCTCTGCCTCGTCGTGCTGCTCGTGGTGCTCGCCCTCGCGGTCACCGCCTGCGGCTCCGGCACGGGCAAGGCCGCCGACCAGCCGCACCAGCTCAGCGTGTTCGCGGCCGCTTCGCTCACGGACGCCTTCACGACTCTGGGCGCGGACTTCAGCGCCGCCCATCCGGGCGTGAAGGTCGTCTTCAACTTCGCCGGCAGCAACGACCTGGTGACGCAGTTGCAGCAAGGAGCGCCGGCCGACGTGCTCGCCACCGCCGACACGGCGAGCATGGACGGCGCCGGCAGCCTGGCCGGCGCGCCGCAGGCGTTCGCCGGCAACAAGCTCATCATCGCCGTGGAGCCCGGCAACCCCCGGCACATCACCGGCCTCGCCGATCTCGCGCGCAACGACCTCAAGGTCGTGCTGGCGGCGCCGGAGGTGCCGGCCGGCAAGTACGCCCAGGAGGCCCTCGGCAAGGTCGGCGTCTCCGTGACGCCCGTCTCCCTCGAGGTTTCCGTGAAGGGCGTGGTCACCAAGGTGTCCCTGGGTGAGGCAGACGCCGGCATCGTCTACGTCAGCGACGTCGACGCGGCCAAGGACAAGGTCGACGGCGTCGCGATCCCCGATGGCCTGAACGTGATCGCCAGCTACCCGATCGCCACGCTCAACGACAGCACGTACCCCGGCGACGCCAAGGCTTTCATGGACTACGTACTGTCGGACGAAGGCCAGAAGGTGCTTGCCGACAACGGGTTCCTGCCGGCGCCGTGACCAGGCATCCGCGCGACAGGAAGCCCACCGGCAACCTGGCGGTGGTGGCCGGAGACGCGATCGCTCCGCCCAAGCGGCCTGAACCGGCTCCGTGGGCGGCGCCCGCCGCGGACACCGGGCGCGCCGCACGCGCCGCGCGCGCCGGCGACGACCGCGCGCCGCTCGGCTTCGTGCCGCTCGCCGTCGTCGCGGTCGTCTTCCTCACGCTCCCGCTGGTCGCCCTCGTCGTGCGCGCCCCGTGGCGCAGCCTGCCCGGTGACCTCACGGCCCCCGGCGTGCTCACGGCGCTGCGCCTCTCTCTCGTCTGCTCGCTCGGCGCCCTGTGCCTGTCGCTGCTCTTCGGCGTGCCGCTGGCGTGGCTGCTCGCGCGGGTCCGCTTTCGCGGCCGCAACCTCGTCCGCGCCCTGGTTCTGCTGCCCATGGTCCTGCCGCCGGTCGTCGGCGGCGTCGCCCTGCTGCTCGCGTTCGGCCGCAACGGCCTCGCCGGGCAGTGGCTGGACCGCCTCTTCGGCGTGACGCTGCCGTTCTCGACCGCCGGGGCGATGGTGGCCGAGACGTTCGTCGCCATGCCGTTTCTCGTCATCACCGTGGAGGCCGGCATCCGCGCCATGGACCGGCGCTACGAAGACGCAGCCGCGACGCTGGGCGCCGGCCGCTGGCGGACCTTCCGTCTGGTCACGCTCCCGCTGATCGCACCGGCGCTCCTCGCGGGGGGCGCGCTCTGCTGGGCGCGCGCCCTCGGCGAGTTCGGGGCCACCATCACCTTCGCCGGCAACCTGCCGGGGACGACCCAGACCATGCCGCTCGCCGTCTACCTGGCGCTGCAGGACAACGTGGACGCCGCGATCACGCTCAGCCTCATCATGCTGGCGATCTCCCTGGCGGTGCTCGTCGGCCTGCGCAGCCACTGGTTCCCATCCCGATGACCTGCCGCCGCGCGCCAGACGGCACCGAGGGCCGGGCATGAGCCTCGAAGCAGTCGTGGGCCTGAGCAGGGGCACGCTGGATCTCGACGTCGAGCTCAGCGTGGGGAACAGCGGGGTCGTCGTGCTCCTGGGGCCCAACGCCGCCGGCAAGACGACGCTGCTGCGCGCACTGGCCGGGCTCGTGCCGCTGGAGCGCGGCAGGGTGTCGCTGGACGGCGTCGTCCTCGAGGACACGGCGGCGGGCGTGCGCGTGCCCACCGAGCGGCGACCGGTCGGGGTCGTCTTCCAGGACTACCTGCTGTTCCCGCACATGACGGCACTCGAGAACGTCGCCTTCGGCCTGCGTTCCCGGGGCGCCGGGCGCGCCGCCGCGCGGGAGAGCGCGCTGACCGTGCTCGCCCGCATGGGCCTGGCGGACCTGGCCGCGGCGAAGCCCAAGGCGCTGTCCGGCGGCCAGGCCCAGCGCGTCGCCCTCGCGCGCGCGCTCGCGACCGAGCCGCGGCTGCTGCTGCTGGACGAGCCGCTCTCCGCCATGGACGCTGGGGCTCGGGCCGAACTGCGGCGCGGCCTCTCCCGGCACCTTGCCGCCTACGACGGCACCTGCCTGGTGATCACGCACGACCCCATCGAGGCCATGACGCTCGGCGACCAGCTTGTCGTCCTGGAGGCGGGCCGCGTCGTGCAGGCCGGCAGCCCCGCGGAGCTCTCGGCGCACCCGCGCTCGCGTTACGTCGCGGACCTGCTCGGCCTCAACCTCTACCGCGGCCGCATCGACCAGGGCTCGGTCCGCTTGGCCGGCGGCCACCGCCTGATCGCCGCCGATCCCCTGCCCGACGCCGCGGACGTGTTCGCCGTCATCCCGCCGCGCGCCGTCGCCCTGCACCGCGTGCTGCCCGAAGGCTCGCCGAGGAACGTCTGGAAGGGCGTCGTCGATGATCTCGACATCGTCGGTAACCACGTGCGCGCGCACGTGAGCGGCGAACTGCCGATCATCGCGGAGGTGACCCCCGGCGCCGTCGCCTCCATGAACCTGGACGACGGCGGTCCGGTGTACGTGGCCATCAAGGCTGTGGAGATCGAGGTCTACGAGGCGTGAGTGCGGGTTTCCTCGGGGTGACTTCTTCGCTACGCTCCACGCCATGAGCGATCACGGGCACACGGCCGCGGCGGGCAAGCCCGCCCTCGTCGCCATCGTCGGCAAGAGCGACTCCGGCAAGACGACCCTCATCGAGAAGGTCGTGCCCGAACTGGTCAAGCTCGGACTGCGCGTCGGGACGGTCAAGCACGACGCGCACTCCTTCGAGATCGACCACCCCGGCAAGGATTCGTGGCGGCACGGCCAAGCCGGCGCGGAGGCCTACGTCATCGCCTCGCCGTCGCGCCTCGCGTTCATCACGAAGCTCGACGGCGAGCTCGAGCTCGCCGAGATCGTCCGCCGCTACTACGACGGCTTCGACATCGTGGTCGCCGAGGGCTACAAGCGCACCGCCCCGCACCGCGTCGAGCTCTTCCGTGTCGGCGCGGGTCACACCGAGCCGCTGTGCGCGCCCGGCGAGGCCATCGCTCTCGTCACCGACGCGGACCTGGAGCACGACCACCGCTTCGGCCTCGAGGACGGCGCCGGCATCGCCGCGTTCCTCGCCGCCCGCCTCGACGCCCTGCGAGAGTATTGACCTACGAAGCGGGGTCAACGAGGGGTGCGCCGCAGGTGCACCGCTCACTGACCTGCGGAGCAAGGCCCGCGGGCGTGCGCCGGGAACGTTCGTCTCACGGCCGTGACAGGCTCGGCGAGCGCCGCCCGGCCGGGCCGTCGCACCCGCTCCTGAACGGTGTCCTCCGCTTGACTTTCCCCCTGCTCGGATAGACGATGCCCGTGATGCGGTCCACCTAATCCGCATCGTGGAACAGCTTCGGAGCCTCGTGCGTCGGCCATCGCGCGCGGCCCCATTTCAGCGACCATGGGGAGGTGTGGGGATGGCGGAGGACATGAGCAAGACTGGTGCCTCCGGCGAAACGACGCTGATCAGAGACATCAGTTTCTGCGGCGTCCCGGAGAACGGCTCCAATGCATCGATGGTGGACGTGAAGGACGGCAAGATCGTCCGCATCCGCCCGATGCACTACGACTGGAAGTACAAGAAAGCGGATCTCAACCCCTGGAAGTTCGAGGTGCGCGGCAGCACGTTCGAGCCCAGCATGAAGACCCTGATCCCGCCGTACAGCATCGCGTACAAGAAGCGCGTCTACTCGCCCGCACGTATCCGCTACCCGATGATGCGCGTCGACTTCGATCCCAACGGCGAGCGCAACCCGCAGAACCGCGGCGTGAGCAAGTACAAGCGCATCTCCTGGGACGAGGCTCTGGACGTCATCACCAGCGAGATGAACCGCATCAAGGAGAAGTACGGTCCGACCGCCCTGCTCTACCAGTGCGACCAGCACGGCGAGAACAAGGTCGTGCAGGCCTGCCACGGCGCCGGCCGCAAGCTGCTGCGCGAGTGGGGCGGCTTCACCCTCCAGATCCGCCAGCCGGACAGCTGGGAAGGCTGGTGGTGGGGCAACAAGCACTTCTGGGGCTGCGAGCCTGTCGGCCAGGGCCAGCAGAGCAACCTCCTCTGGGACATCTCCAAGAACGCCGAACTGCTGCTGTTCTGGGGCTGCGACCAGGAGACCACCCCGTGGGGCTGGCAGGGTCAGCTCCCGAGCCGCCTGAGCTACTGGTGGAGTGAGATCGGCATCAAGCAGATCTACGTCTGCCCCGACCTCAACTACGCCGCCGCCGTGCACGCCGACCGCTGGATCCCGGTGCTCCCCAACACGGACGCCGCGCTCTACATCGCGATCACGCACCGCTGGTTCAGCAAGGGCACCTACGACAAGGAGTACCTCGCCACCCACGCCGTGGGCGTCGACAAGTACGAGGCCTACGTCATGGGCGAAGAGGACGGCGTCGAGAAGTCGCCGGAGTGGGCCGAGCCCATCTGCGGCGTCCCCGCGCGCGTCATCAAGGCCCTCGCCGACGAGTGGGCCAGCAAGCGCACGACGGTCGTGATCGGCAACGGCGGCCCCGGCATCCGCGGCCCTTACGCCACCGAGCCGGCCCGCCTGCAGGGCATCTGCCTCGCCATGCAGGGCCTCGGCAAGCCGGGCCAGAACCAGGCCAAGATGATCGAGTGGGGCCTGTTCGACAAGCCGGACCAGTACGCCCAGCCCAAGCCGCTGCGCGTGCCGTACCTGCGCAAGGCTTACACCGGCGGCCACCCGGACGAGAGCAACCACCCGTCGTTCATCCCCAAGACCTACATCCCCAAGGCGATCCTCGAGGGTGAGTGCGACTGGTGGGGCTGCGAGTCCGAGACCGCCGACCGCGTGAACCAGTTCGAGCACTACAAGTACCCGGCCGAAGGCTGCTCCAAGATCCACATGGTCTGGACCGACTCGCCGAGCTGGATCACCTGCTGGAACTCGGGCAACGACTACGTCAAGGCCATGCGCCACCCGGACATCGAGTTCATGTTCGCGCAGCACCCGTGGCTCGAGAACGACTGCCTGATGGCCGACATCATCCTCCCCGTCAACACCAAGCTCGAAGAGGACGACATCGCCGGCGACATCTTCAGCGGCCAGACCAACCTGCTCTTCCCCGAGCACAAGTGCATCGAGCCGCTCGGCGAGAGCTTCAGCGACTACGAGATCGTCGTCATGCTCTCCGAGCGCCTCGGCCTCAAGGAGGAGTACACCGGCGGCAAGACCATCCCCGAGCTCATCAAGTACGGCTGGGAGACCTCGCGCTGCGAGGACCTCATCAGCTGGGAGGAGCTCAACGAGAAGGGCTACTACGCGGTCCCGACGGACGAAGGCTGGGAAGATATCCCCGCCGGCTTCTACAACTTCTACAAGGACCCGGAGAAGTACCCGCTCACCACGCCGACCGGCAAGCTCGAGTTCGAGGCGTCCGGCCTCGTCGAGAACTTCCCGGACGACCGCGAGCGGCCGCCGGTGCCCAAGTGGATCGCGCAGGGCGTCACGCACGAGGAGACCGTGGGCACGGAGCGCTCCAAGAAGTATCCGCTGCTCGTGTGCTCCAACCACCCGCGCTGGAGCGTCCACAGCCAGCACGACGACATCACCTGGCTCCGCGAGATCAAGACCTGCAAGGTCACCGGTCCCGACGGCTACCAGTACCATCCGATCTGGCTCCACCCGACCGAGGCCGAGAAGCGCGGCATCAAGGACGGCGATGTGGTCAGCATCTTCAACGACCGCGGCGTCGTGCTCGCCGGCGCGTACATCACCGAGCGCATCATGCCCGGCGTGATCTACATCGACCACGGCGCCAAGTGGGACCCGATCGTCCCCGGCGAGATCGACCGTGGCGGCGCCATCAACACCATCGTGCCGCGTGGCACCACCTCCAAGAACGCCGTCGGCCACGCCGTGAGCGGCTTCCTCGCCGACTGCGAGAAGACCGACATGGAAGAGCTGAAGGCCAAGTATCCGGAGGCGTTCGAGAAGCCGTTCCACCCCTGTGCTGGTCCCGGCTTGGAAGCCTGCATCTGGGGGAGGGCGTGATGGGCAAGGTCCTCGTCGTCGATCTGAACATCTGCAACGGCTGCTACAACTGCCAGGTGGCCTGCAAGGACGAGCACGTCGCCAACGACTGGTCGCCCATCGCCAAGCCGCAGCCCGACACGGGCCAGTTCTGGAACAAGGTCACCGACCTCGAACGCGGCCAGGTGCCGAAGGTCAAGGTCACCTACATGCACAGCATCTGCCAGCACTGCGACGACGCGCCGTGCATCCCGGCCTGCAACGTCAACGCGATCTACAAGCGCGACGACGGGGCCGTGATCATCGACCCGGACAAGTGCCGCGGCAATCAGCTGTGTCTCGAGGCGTGCCCGTATGAGGACGTCATCTGGTTCAACGACTCGCTGAACATCGCCCAGAAGTGCACGTTCTGCGCCCACCTCCTGGACGACGGCTGGACCGAGCCGCGCTGCGCCGACGCTTGCCCGACGGGAGCGTTCCGGTTCGGCGACGAGGACGATCCGCAGATCATGGAACTCGTCGCCAAGGCCGAGCCGCTCAAGCCCGAGCTGGACGTGAAACCCCGCGTGTTCTATATCGGGCTCCCGAAGCCGTTCATCGCCGGCGCCGTGTTCGAGCCGGAAGTGGACGAGTGCACGGAGGGCGCCAAGGTCACCGCCATGAAGATCGGCAACGGCAAGGTGTACGAGGCCGTCACCGACAGCTACGGCGACTTCTGGCTCCGCGACGTGGAGCCCGGCGAGTACACCGTGCTCGTCGAGAAGGAAGGCTACCTCCCGCAGAAGATGGGCCCCGTCGACGCGAACGCCGACATCAACATCGGTGACATCGCGGTCTGGAAGGCCTGAGCAAGTTCGGGGGAAAGGGCCCGGCTCCCGCAGGGGGGCCGGGCCCTCCTGTGTTCCGTGGCTGAAAGTACCGTGGCCGAGGCCCTCCACTTGATTGCCTCGGGGGCAGGCTCTACAGTGGGTAGTGCGACAGCGTCAACGGCAGGCGCGGACCGCAGCCGCGGCGCGTAGAGAGACGGGAGACTAGGACATGCCAAACCTCGGTGCACCAGAACTCATCATCATCGCTCTGGTGATCCTCTTGCTCTTCGGCGCGACGCGACTGCCGAAGCTCGGCAAGTCGATGGGCCAGAGCATCAAGGGGTTCAAGGACGGGCTCAACGACGGCTCCGAAGACGACGAGATCGTGGACGTCAAGCGCGACGCCACAGCGGAGCCCAAGGACGACGCCAAGGCCTCCTGAGCTCCGCAAGAACGCCAACGACGACGGCCCGCCACTGGCGGGCCGTCGTCGTTTAACGGACGCGGCGAGCGAGCCTCAGCGGCTCAGCAGGCAGACGGCGTGGGCGGCGATGCCCTCCCCACGCCCCTCGAACCCCATGCCCTCGGTGGTCGTCGCCTTGACGCTGACGGCGTCGCTGGCCACGCCGAGGGCGCCGGCCAGGCGCTCGCGCATCTCGAGGCGGTACCCCGAGAGCCGTGGGCGCTCGCACACGATGGTCACGTCGGCGTTCTCGACCTTCCAGCCCGCGTTGGCGAGCCAGGCGATCACGCGCTCGAGGAGGACCATGCTCGAGGCGCCCTCGAACGCCGGGTCGGTGTCGGGGAACAGCTCGCCGATGTCGCCGAGACCGGCGGCGCCGAGCAGCGCGTCCATGAGCGCGTGGACGGCGACGTCGGCGTCGGAGTGGCCGGCGAGACCCTGCGCGTGGTCGATGCGATACGCCGCAGAGCACGAGCTCCCGCTCGTCGGCGAAGCGATGCGCGTCGTAGCCGCCGCCGATCCTATACGTCGGTCTCGACCTCCCAGGAGAGCAGCGCGCCGGCCAGGGGCAGATCCGCCGGCGTGGTGATCTTGACGTTGGCCGGCGTGGACGGCACGAGGCGCACGGGGTAGCCGCCGCGCTCGAGCAGCATGGCGTCGTCGGTCGCGCCGTTCAGATCGGTGCGCGCGTACACGTCACGCAGGGCGGCGGCGCGGAACACCTGCGGCGTCTGGGCGGCCCACAGGCCGCCTCGGTCGACGGTGCCCGCCACCGTGCCCTTCTCGCCCTGACGCTTGAGCGTGTCGCTGACCTCGACCGCCGGCACGGCGCCGTCGGCGTCCTCGAGCGCCGCAAGGCAGTGCTCGAACACGTGCTTGGAGAAGAGCGGCCGGGCGCCGTCGTGGACGGCGATCACAGAGGCGCTGTCCGGCACCTCGACGAGGCCCGCGCGCACCGAGTCCGGCCGCGTGGCCCCACCCTCGGCGACGAGCAGCGGCTTGGCGTCGTCGAACATCGTGAGCTCGTTGGCGAAGCGTACCGTGTGCGACGGGTGCAGCACGACGACGATGCCGTCGACGCAGTCCATCTCGAGCAGCCGATGCAGTGAGTGCGCAAGGATCGTCTCGCCGCCGAGCCGCAGGAACTGCTTGGACTCGCCGTCGGGCAGCCCCATCCGCTGGCTTTCGCCGGCGGCGGCGACGATGACCCAGGTCTCCCCGGCTTGCTGATCCTCCATGTCCATTCCTCCCGGTCAGTTGTCGGCCGGCGGCGGAGCGCTCACGCGGCTGAAGATCATCTTGCCCGAGGGGCTCTGCAGGACGCTGGTCACCTCGGCCTTGACGCGCGAGCCGACCAGGCTGCTGCCGGCTTCGACGACGATCATGGTGCCGTCGTCGAGGTAGCCGACGCCCTGGTCGTGCTCGCGCCCTTCTCGCAGGATCTTGACTTCGATGAGCTCGCCCGGCAGCACGGCCGGCTTGACCGAGTTGGCGAGGTCGTTGACGTTGAGCAGCTTGACGCCCTGGATCTCGGCGACCTTCTTGAGCGTGTAGTCGGTGCTGACGATCTGCGCGCCGGTGTCCTTGGCAAAGCGGACGAGCTTGGCGTCGACGGACTCGATGTCCGGGTAGTCGCTGTCGTCGATGCGCACCGCCCCGGAGCTGTTCTGCAGACGCTTGACGAAGTCCAGGCCGCGGCGGCCGCGCACGCGCTTCTCGGCGTCGGCGGAGTCGGCGAGCCGCTGGAGTTCCTCGACGACGAAGCGCGGCACGAGGAGCTCACCCTCGACGAACCCCGTGTCGATGATCTCCAGGATGCGCCCGTCGATGATGGCGCTGGAGTCGAGCAGCTTGGCCGGCGTGAGGCCCGGGATCACTTCGAACGCGCCGCGCACGCCGAGCAGACGAAGGATCTCGATGTGCTTCTTGGCGGCGAGGTAGGCGGTGAAGTACCCGGAGAGCAGGTAGATCGGCACCGTGAGGTAGGGGCCCACGATGGGGATGCGTATCAGGGCGATGCTGATGAGCGTGGCGATGAAGAGGCCGACCACGACGCCGCCGATGCCGACGACGACCTCGGCGCCCGTCGCACGCACCATGAACTCGTCGACGCGGTCGAGGCCGCGGCGTATGAGCCGGGAGACGACGACGCCGAACAGGTAGCCCAGGCCGAGGCCGGCGAAGGTGAAGACGACGAGCCAGATGACCTTGCCGCCCTGGTCGAGGACGGGAGCGAACGACGACGCGCGGATGCGGTCGGCGAGCTGATACCCCGCGAGCGCGCCCAGCAGGGCGAGCAACCCGCGGATGGCCGGCTGCAGGACGCCGCGCGGCCTGCGCTGGCGGCCCGTCGGGCCGGGATCAGACGACGGGAGCGGGCTCTCGGGAGTCGTCGGCAAGAGCAGGTCCGTCCACGTGGATGTCCTCGAGCACGGTCTCCAGGAACGCGTTCGCCTCGTCCTCGTCGAAGTCGCGCGCGTACATGAGCTCGCTGGCGAGGATCTTCTTGGCCTTGGAGAACATCTGCTTCTCGCCGGTCGACAGCCCCTTGTCGGCGTGGCGGATGGCGAGATTGCGGACCACTTCGGCGACCTCGAAGATGTCGCCGGTCTTGAGCTTGTCGCGGTTGTGCTTGTAGCGACGGCTCCAGTTCTTGGGCATCTTGGTGGGGTCGCCGCGCAGGACCTCGAGGACCCTGTTCGACGACGTCGGACTCGATGACCTTGCGCAGGCCGGCGCGGTCGGCGTTCTCGACGGGGACCATGACGGTCATGTCGTTGTGCAGGATCTGGATGGTGAGGTAGTCGCGCTGCTGGCCGAGCACGTCCTTCTGCTCGATCTTCATGATCTTGCCGGCGCCGTGGTGCGGATACACGACCTTGTCTCCGACTGAATACATCAAACCCCCCACTCGTCGTTCTTGGCCCCGGACGGTCTGCCGCCGACGCGCCCGTCGCCCAGGAGGACGGCGAACGCCCCACGCAGGTCGGCCGCGCCTGCGGCACGACCGTCGGCCCGGCGAGCATCGGCAGCTGGAACGACTACCCTGTCGAAGCCGGCACGACCAGCTTCGGCGATACGTCGCTCGCTCTGGCTGCAGGATCGAAGTCCGCCCGTCAGGCTGATCTCCCCGAACGCCGCCGCCCCGGCGGGAAGCGGTTCATCGCGCTGCGCTGAGGCGACAGCGAGTGCGACTGCGAGGTCCGCCGCGGGCTCGTCGATGCGAATTCCGCCTGCAATTGTAACAAAAATGTCCGAACTAGACAACTTCAGCCCTGCATGCCTCCCGAGGACGGCGACGAGCATCGCCAGGCGGTTGCGGTCGAAGCCCACGGCGACGCGGCGCGGCATCGCCAGTTCGGTCTGGTTGACGAGCGCCTGCACCTCGACGAGGAAGCAGCGCGTGCCCTCGACGGCGACGTGCACGGCCGAGCCCGGCGCCGGCGCCGCCTCGCTCAGGAACAGAGCCGAGGGGTCGGGCACCGTCTTGAGGCCCGACCCGGTCATCTCGAAGATCCCCAGCTCGTTGGTGGAGCCGAAGCGGTTCTTGGCGGCGCGCAGGGTGCGGTAGAAGCGGTAGCGGTCGCCCTCGAACTGGAGCACCGTGTCGACCATGTGCTCCAGCACCCGGGGGCCGGCGATCGCGCCCTCCTTGGTCACGTGGCCGACGAGGAAGACGGCCGCGCCGGTGTCCTTGGCCAGGCGCAGGAAGCGGCCCGCCGCTTCGCGCACCTGGCTCACACTGCCCGGCGCCGACGTGAAGGAGTCGCTGTAGAGCGTCTGCACAGAGTCGACGACGACCAGCGCCGGGCGCGCCGCCGCGACCGTCTCGAGCACCAGCTCCAGCTCGGTCTCGGCGAGGACGTCGATGTTGGCGGCGCCCTTGCAGATGCGCTCGGCGCGCATCTTGACCTGGGCCGCCGACTCCTCGCCGCAGACGAGCAGCGCCGGGCGGTCGGCGGCGACGTTGTCGAGCACCTGGAGCAGGAGCGTGGACTTGCCGATGCCGGGCTCGCCGCCGACCAGCACGAGCGAGCCCGGGACGATGCCGCCGCCGAGCACGCGGTCGAGCTCGTCGATGCCGCTCGAGAACCGCTCGGCGGCCGACGAGACGACCTCGGAGAGGCGAACGGGGCCGGCGGCGCATCTGCCGCCGGCCCCGTCTCCGGTCTTCGCGCCGCGGCCCCGCCCTCTGGGCGCCGCCGCGACCACCTCTTCGACGAACGAGTCCCAGGCGCCGCAGTCCGGGCAGTGCCCGAGCCACTTGGCCTCCCGGCGACCGCACTCGCCGCAGGTGAAGACGGTCTGGGTCCTCGCCACGGTCAGCGGCCTTTGCCGCGGTACCCGGTCGCCGTCACGACTCCTCAGACGCCCGCGGACGCGCCGCCGGCGTCGGGACCTTCGCTCTCGCCGCCCGACGGAGGCCCGGACGGGCCCACGCCCTGCGACACCGGCTCGTCGAGGCCGACCATGGGCAGCTCGACGCTGCCGCCGACGACCTCGCCGTTGACGGTGAGCACGGTGTCCTCGTTCTGCCCGTCGACCAGCACCACGGTGCCCTCGGGGAACGCGCGCTCGAGCATCGCGTCGCTGAGCTTGTCCTCGATGTACCGCTGGATGGCGCGGCGCAGCGGACGCGCGCCGAGCATCGGGTCGTAGCCCTTCTCGACGAGCACGTCGCGGCCGGCGTCCGTGAGCTCGATGTCGACGCCGCTCACCTTGAGCTGCTGCCGCAGCCGGTCGATCATCAGGTCGACGATCGCGCCGATCTCGGTGCGCTCCAGCTTGTGGAAGACGATGACCTCGTCGACGCGGTTGAGGAACTCGGGCTTGAAGACGCGCTTGAGCTCGCCGGTGATGCGGCCCTTCATGTCGTCGTAGGTCATGCCCTTGTTGGCCGTCTGCGTGAAGCCGAGCGGCGTGTCCTTGGTGATCATCGCGGCGCCGATGTTGCTCGTCATGATGAGGATCGCGTTGCGGAAGTCCACGGTGCGGCCCTGCGAGTCGGTGAGGCGCCCGTCCTCCAGGATCTGCAGGAGGATGTTGAACACGTCCGGGTGCGCCTTCTCGATCTCGTCGAACAGGATGACGCTGTACGGCTTGCGGCGCACGATCTCGGTGAGCTGGCCGCCCTCGTCGTGGCCCACGTAGCCGGGCGGCGAGCCGACGAGGCGGGACACGGAGTGCTTCTCCATGTACTCGCTCATGTCGATCTGCACGAGGTGGTCCTCGTCGCCGAAGAGGAAGTTGGCGAGGGTGCGGGCGAGCTCCGTCTTGCCGACGCCGGAGGGGCCGAGGAAGATGAACGAGCCCGTGGGCCGCCGCGGGTCCTTGAGCCCGGCGCGGCTGCGCCGGATGGCCTTGCTGACGGCGCGGACCGCCGGGTCCTGGCCGACGAGCCTCGCGTGCAGCTCGTCCTCCATGCGGAGGAGCTTCTTGCTCTCGGCCTCGGTGATCTTGACCACCGGGATGCCGGTCCACATGCTGACGATCTCGGCGATCTCGTCCTCGCCGATGCTGGCGCGCATGCCCTCGTCGCTGGTCTTCCAGGCGTCTTCGAGCTCGAGCTTCTTGTGGCTCAGCTTGCGCTCCTTGTCGCGCAGGTTGGCCGCCTTCTCGAACTCCTGCGCCTCGATGGCCGCTTCCTTCTCCTTGCGCACCGAGGAGATCTCCTCCTCGAGCTCGCGGTAGCTGGGCGGCGCCGTCATGGTGCGGATGCGCATGCGGCTGGCGGCCTCGTCGATGAGGTCGATCGCCTTGTCGGGCAGGAACCGGTCGCTGATGTAGCGGTCGGCGAGCTCGGCCGCCGAGCTGAGCGCCTCGTCGGTGATGCGGATGCGGTGATGGGCCTCGTAGCGGTCGCGGAGCCCCTTGAGGATCTCGACGGTCTCCTCGACCGACGGCTCGGCCACCTTGATCTGCTGGAAGCGCCGCTCGAGGGCGGCGTCGCGCTCGAGGTACTTGCGGTACTCGTCCATGCGTGGTGGCGCCGACGGTCTGCAGCTCGCCGCGGGCCAGCGCCGGCTTGAGGATGCTGGCCGCGTCGATGGCGCCCTCGGCGGCGCCCGCGCCGACGAGGTTGTGGAGCTCGTCGATGAACAGGATGATGTCGCCCGTCTCGCGGATCTCCTTCATGACCTTCTTGAGACGCTCCTCGAACTCGCCGCGGTACTTGCTGCCGGCGACGAGCGCGGCGAGGTCGAGCGTCCACACCTGCTTGCCCTTGAGCAGCTCGGGGACCTCGTGGTTGGCGATGCGCTGGGCGAAGCCCTCGACGATGGCCGTCTTGCCGACGCCCGGCTCGCCGATGAGCACCGGGTTGTTCTTGGTGCGCCGGCTGAGGATCTGCATGACCCGCTCGATCTCGGTCTGACGGCCGATGCAGGGGTCGAGCTTGCCCTCTTCGGCGAGCTTGGTGAGGTTGCGGCCGAACTGGTCGAGGACCTTGGCGGCGCGCTTGCTCTCGGGGCCGCCGCCGCTCGCCTGCGAGCTGCGGCGGCCGGGGCCGCTGAGCGCGCGCATGACCTCGTTGCGGATCTTCTCGGGCTCGGCGTCCAGGTCGAGCAGGATGCGCGCGGCGACGCCCTCGTCCTCGCGCACGAGGCCGAGCAGGATGTGCTCGGTGCCGATGTAGTTGTGACCGAGACTGAGGGCCTCACGCAGCGCCAGCTCGAGGACCTTCTTGGCGCGCGGCGTGAAGGGGATCTGGCCCTGCGGCGACTCCTCGCCGGAGCCGACGATGCGGACCACGGCGGCGCGGACCTCCTCGACGGAGACTTCGAGACCGTCGAGGACGCGCGCGGCCACGCCCTCCTCCTCGCGGAGCAGGCCGAGCAGCAGGTGCTCGGTGCCGATGTAGTTGTGCTTGAGGGATCGGGCCTCTTCTTGGGCGAGGACCACGACCTGCCTGGCGCGTTCGGTGAAGCGTTCGAACATGCGGCCACTCCTTCACGATACGGGAGCCGCTCGAGCCGTCGAGGGGACGGAGACGGCTTCCGGTGCTTACTCTCAGTCTCCGGCATACCCACTCTCGCCCCGCCGGAGACACGACGTAGTCTATGGTACCCGATTCACCGCGATGACGCGACCCGCGCCTCATGGTTGCCGGAGCCAGTATGATGACGCCTCGGGAACTCGCCCCACGACACGTCGCGCGACGAGAGGAGACCCACCCATGCGCCGGATTATCACCTGGTCCGTCAGAGGCAAACATCCGTGGATCGTGATCGCGGTCTGGATCGTCGTCGCCGGCGCCCTCTCCATGGGACCGAAGCTCCAGAGCGTGACCACCAACGACGCCTCCAAGGGTCTCTCCAACGCCGTCGAGAGCAAGCGCGCCGACGCCCTGCAGCAGCAGTACTTCCCCAACGCCAGGGGGACGCCCGTCATCGTCGTCTACGGCTCGGACGCGGCGCTCACGGCCGCCGACAAGGCGGCGATCGCGCAGGGCGAGGCATGGCTCAAGAGCGGCGCCGAGCCCATCAACAGCGCCAGCGTCCAGTACTCGCCGGATGGCAAGGGAGCGCTGATCTTCGCGAGCCTGAACGGCAACCCGGGCGACGCGTCCTTCCGGGACTCGGTACAGACCATCCGCGACCACTTCGGCGACCAGCGTCAACGGGATGCAGGTCGAGGTCACCGGGCCCGGCGGCCTCATCACCGACGTCTACGAGATCTTCCTCAACGCCGACGTCAAGCTGCTCATCGGCACCGTCGTCCTGGTGCTGGTGCTGCTGCTGCTCATCTACCGCTCGCCGGTGCTGCCCTTCGTGCCGCTCATCGCCGTCGGCTTCGGCTACTTCGTCGCCGGCGGGCATCCTCGCGCTGGTCGCCAAGGCCACGGGAACGACCCTCTCCGGGCAGGCGACGTCGCTCATGGTGATCCTGCTGTTCGGCGCCGGCACCGACTACGGCCTGCTCCTCATCTCGCGCTACCGCGAGGACCTGCGCCGCGAGCGCGACGCGCGCGTCGCGCTGGCCACGGCGCTGGGCGAGACGTGGGAGGCGATCGCCGCCAGCGGCCTGACGGTGACTCTGGCGGTGCTCACGCTGCTGTTCGCCCAGTACGGCGACTACCGCTCGTTCGCGCCGGTGCTCGGCGTCGGCGTCTTCGTGACCCTCATCGCCGGGCTGACGCTCATGCCGGCGCTGCTCGCGCTGCTCGGGCGCCGGGCCTTCTGGCCGCGCGTACCGAAGCAGGGCGAGGCGACGCAGCACAGGACGTGGGGTCGCGTCGCCGACGTGGGTCGCCGCGGGGCCGCGCCGGGCCGCGCTCGGGGTCCTCGCGATCCTCGTCGTCCTCGCGCTCGGCTGCCTCTTCTACAGCCCACGCTTCAGCTTCACCGAGGACTTCCTCAAGAACATGCCCTCCAAGCAGGGCTATGCGCTGCTGGAGCAGCACTTCCCCAAGGGCGCGCTGGCGCCGACGACGGTGCTGATGACCCTCAAGGGCAAGGTCCCGCCCACGGTCATCGAGCACGAGATCCCGGCGCGTCTCCGCAGGTGCCCGGGGGTGGCCGCAGCCTTCTCCACGGGCCGATCGTCCGACGGCGGCAAGCTGGCTCGGCTATCCAGGTGATCCTGACGGGCGATCCCTACTCTCAGCAGGCGCTGCAGCAGGTGCGCGACATCCGGCAGGTGGCTCGCACGGACCGCGGCTCGGTCGGCGGCGGCACCGCTCTCGTCGGCGGCCCCACGGCCATCCAGGCGGACACCTGGGCGCAGAGCAACCGCGACACGATCGTCGTGGCCGTCGCCGCCCTGATCGTCGTCGGCGTCATCCTGATGCTCCTGCTGCGCGCCGTGGTGGCGCCCGTCTACCTGCTGCTCACCAACGTGCTCTCGTACCTCGCCGCCCTCGGACTGACGATCGTCATCACCGAGAAGCTGCTGGGGTGGGAGCACATCAGCTACCGCATCCCGCTGTACATGTTCATCTTCCTGGTGGCCCTCGGCAGCGACTACAACATCTTCATCACGACGCGCATCCGCGGCGAGGCGATGGCCAGAGGGCTGCGCGATGGCACGGTCACGGCCCTGTCGGCCACCGGCGGCGTGCTCACCAGCGCCGGCATCATCCTGGCCGGCACGTTCCTGATCCTGCTCTCCCAGCCGGTCAAGGACCTCGCCGAGATCAGCATCGGCGTGGCGCTCGGCGTGCTCATCGACACGTTCCTGGTGCGCACCGCCCTGGTGCCGGGTCTCACGCTCTGGATCGGGCCCAAGGCCGGGTGGCCGGGTCCGCTGTGGACGAAGAAGGGGGCGGCGGCAAAGGCGATCGCCGGCCCGCGGCCGTCCACAGTGAGCGGCGAACCTCTCGGCGACGAAGCCTAGACGCAGGCGGTCACGAGCCGGAGCGCGCGAGGCGCGCCGGGCGCTAGTTGCGCAGCGCCGGGAACAGGATGACGTCGCGGATGCTGGGCGCGCCGGTGAGGACCATGACGAGGCGGTCGAGGCCCATGCCGAGGCCGCCCGTGGGCGGCATGCCCGTGCTCCATGGCCTCGAGGAAGTCCTCGTCGAGGCGGTGCGCGGTCTCGTCACCGTCGGCGAGGTCCTGCATCTGCTGCATGAAGCGCTCACGCTGGTCGTCGGGGTCGTTGAGCTCGCTGAACGCGTTGCTCAGCTCCATGCCGGCGATGAAGCCCTCGAAGCGCTCGACGAAGCGCGGGTCGTGCGGCGTCTTCTTGGCGAACGGGCTGGTCTCGAGCGGGTGCTCGGTGATGAACACCGGCTGGATGAGCTTGGGCTCGACGCA
Organism: uncultured Thermoleophilia bacterium; assembly: GCA_963798285.1. GTDB lineage: Bacteria > Actinomycetota > Thermoleophilia > UBA2241 > UBA2241 > CAIXSE01. The sequence continues at coordinate 966,994 of CAWCSR010000003.1, forward strand.
CTCGCTGAACAGGTCGTCGACCTGGGCGCCCCAGGCGGGCGCGAGCGGCACGATGTGTTCGAGCCCCTTCTCCTTGATGCGCGCCTGAAGGCCGGTCACCGTGCGCGCGTCGTCGGCGCCGATGTCGATGCCGGTCTCGTTCTCGATGGCCTTGCGCATGGTGAGGCGCGGCCACGGCGGCGTGAGGTCGATCTCGTTTTCGCGGAAGGTGACCGTGGCGGCGTCGATGGCGCGGCCGCGCCGGCGGTCATCTCCTCGACCATCGTCATGACGTGGTTGTAGTCGACGTAGGCCTCGTAGGTCTCGAGCATCGTGAACTCGGGGTTGTGCTTGAAGCTCACGCCCTCGTTGCGGAAGTCCTTGCCGATCTCGTACACGCGGTCGATGCCGCCGATGATGCAGCGCTTGAGGTACAGCTCGGTGGCGATGCGCAGGTAAAGGTCGCGATCGAGTTCGTTGTGGTGCGTGACGAACGGCTTGGCCAGGGCGCCGCCGTAGAGCGGCTGAAGAACGGGCGTCTCGACCTCGATGAAGCCGCGGCCGTCCAGGAACCTGCGCACCGCGGCGATGACCTTCGCGCGCTTGATGAACACCTCGCGCGAGTCGTCGTTGGCGGCGAGGTCGAGGTAGCGCTTGCGGTACCGCGTCTCGACGCTGGTGAGGCCGTGGTACTTCTCCGGCATGCCGCGCAGCGACTTGCTGAGGAGCTGCCACGAGGTGATGCGCAGGCTGAGCTCGCCGCGGCGGGTGCGCATCACGGTGCCTTCGGCGCCGACGAAGTCGCCGAGGTCGACGTTCTCGAGGGCCGCGTAGCGCTCGTCGCCGAGCGCATCGAGCTGGCAGAACAGCTGGAGCTCGCCGCTCGTGTCCTTGACGACGACGAAGGTCAGCTTGCCGTGCACGCGGCGCGCGACGACGCGGCCGGCGACGCGGCGGACGTCCGGCGAGTCCTGCCCGGGCTCGAGGGACTCGTAGGCGGCCTGCACCGACGCGATCTCGTCGCGCGGCTGGAACTTCGTGGGATAGGCGGCGCCGGTCTCGCGCCACGCGGCGAGCTTGTCCCGCCGCTCGGCGAACACGTCGCCGTGTTCGACGGGCTGCTCGTCCACGGCGGCGGTCAGGCCTTCTCGATGGCCAGGACCTTGAACTTCTTGGAGCCCTGCGGGACCGCTACGGTGACCTTGTCGCCGGGCTTGTGGCCGATGATGGCGCGGCCGACCGGTGACTCGTTGGACAGCTTGTGCGCGCCCGGGTCGGCCTCGGCCGAACCGACGATTGAGTACTGCACCACGTCGCCGCGCTGCATGTCCTGCAGCGTGACCTTGGTGCCCACGCCGACTGCCTCGGTAGAGATGCTCGTCGGAGTCGATGACGATGGCGCTGCGCAGGCGCTCCTCGAGAGCGTAGATGCGCGCCTCGAGCATCGCCTGTTCGTTCTTGGCGTCGTCGTACTCGGAGTTCTCCGAGATGTCGCCGAAGTCGCGCGCGGCACGGATGCGCTCGGCGACCTCGTCGCGCTTGACGGACGAGAGATACTCGATCTCTTCCTTGAGGCGCTGGAAGCCCTCAGGCGTGAGGATGATCTCACGGTCGACCACAGATTCCTCCTCTTCAACGCGGCAACGCGGCCCCGTTCGAGGCCGCGTGCCGAAGTGGCGAGCAAGTATAGGGCATGCCCGGCGTTTGCGCAAACGGAGCAGGATCGCCGTCGACAGGGCACGTCAGAGGCCGAGAAGCGTGCGTACCTCGGCCTCGTCTCGTGCCCGCATGAGCTCCAGAGCCAGCGGCTTGTCGAGGGCGCCGTGGCGGCGGAATCCCGGCCAGAACTGGCGCAGATGGCCGGCGGCGCGGCCGCCGAGCTCGGCGACGGCCTCCGCCGCGAAACGGCGGACCTCGCCGAGCTTCTCGGCGGCCGAGGGCTCGGCTGCGCCGAGCACCTGGGCGAACAGCCACGGTGCGCCCACGGCGCCGCGCGCCAGCATCACGGCCGCGGCGCCGCCGTCCAGCAACCGCAGCGCCGCCTCCCGGCCGTCCACGTCGCCGGAGGCGATGACGGGGACGGGCAGCTCGGCGGCGAGCGCGAACGTCACCGTGTGGTCGGCGCGGCCGCGATAGAGCTGCGCCGCCGTGCGCGGGTGCATGCACACGGCGGCCGCGCCCGCCTCGACGAGACGCGGCGCCGTCCGGCGCCCGAGCTCGTCGCCGTCCCGGAGTCCCGCGCGGATCTTCACGGTGACGGGGACGCCGCGCCCCGGCGCCGCGACCGCCACGGCGCGCACGACCGCGGCGACGATGCCGGCGGCCCGGTCGGGCTCCGCGAGCAGCGCCGCGCCGGCGCCGGTCTTGACGACCTTGCGCACCGGGCACGCCATGTTGAGATCGACCACGTCGGCGCCGGCCTCCACCGCCCGCCCGGCCGCGTCGGCGAGCACGTCGGCGTCGGCCCCGAACAGCTGGAACCCCAGCGGGTACTCGTCCTCGCCGTGGGCGAAGTAGTCGAGCGTGCGCCGGTTGTCGTAGTGGACGCCGTAGGCGGAGATCATCTCCGTGAAGACGAGGCCGGCACCCCAGCGGCGCACGCTGCGCCGGAACGCCGGCGTCGTGAGCCCGGCCATGGGCGCCATGAAGAGCCGCCGCTCGAGCCGGAGAGAGCCGACAGCGAGCGGCCGGAGCAGCGGATCCCCCGCCCGGGCGGTCCCGGCGGACGCGAGGCCGGGCGCGGTCACGCCCGCCGCCTCACCCTCGCTGCTGGCGCCGCATCACGATCTCGATGCCGCGCAGCGTGAGGAACGGATCGACCTTCTCGATGACGTCGGTGTGCCGCGCGATCATCTCGGCGAGCCCGCCGGTGGCGATCACCGGGCACCTGGCGCCCAGCTCGGCCCAGATGGCGTGCACGACGCCCTCGACCTCGCCGGCGAAGCCGTACACGGCGCCGGACTGCAGCGCCTCGGTGGTCGACTTGCCGATGGCGTGCTCGGGCTCGATCAGCTCGACCTTGATGAGCTTGGCCGCCCGCGTGGTGAGCGCCTCGAGCGAGACCTCGATGCCGGGGGCGATGGCGCCGCCGAGGTAGTCCCCCTCGGCGGAGATGACGTCGAAGGTGGTGGCCGTGCCGTAGTCGGCGACGATGCAGGGCCCGCCGTACATCTCGAACGCGGCCACCGCGTTGACGATGCGGTCGGCGCCGACCTCCGAGGGGTTGCGCGTCTTGATGCGCATGCCGGTACGTGCGCCGGGACCGACCACGAACGCCCGGATGCCGAGGTGCTTCTCGCACATCTCTTCCCACTGCTGCGTCAGCCTCGGCACGACCGAAGCCACGCCGACCTCGTCGACTACCTCGGTGAGCCTGCGTCCCTGCAGAGAGAAGAGCCCTTGCAGCATCCCGGCGATCTCGTCGCTGGTCCGATGCCGTACGGTGGCCATGCGCCACTCGTCGACCACGGCGCCGCCGTCGACGACCCCGAGGTGCGTCTGGGTGTTCCCGACGTCGACGACGAGCAGCACGGTCAGACCTCCAGGTCGAGGGCCAGGTCGATCCAGGGAGCGCGCGTGGTGAGCGCTCCGACTGAGATGACGTCGACCCCAGCCTCGGCGAGCTCGCGCACGCGCTCGAGCCGAATGCCGCCGGAGACTTCGACGACGGCGCGCCCGGCCACACGCGCGACGGCATCGCGCACCGTGGCGGTGTCCATGTTGTCGAGCAACACGATGGTCACGCCGGCGGCGAGCGCTTCGTCCAGTTGCTCGAGGGTGTCCACCTCGACCTCGAGCGCGTGCAGGTGCGCGGCCCCGGCGCGCACGAGCGCGACGGCGGCGGTGACGCCTCCGGCCGCCGCCACGTGGTTGTCCTTGATCATCGCGCCGTCGAACAGGCCGAAGCGGTGCGGCGTGCCGCCGCCGTGCACCACGGCCTGCTTCTCGAGAGCGCGCAGGCCCGGAGTCGTCTTGCGCGTGGCGGCGATGCGCGCCTTCGTGCCCGCCGTCTCGGCGACGTAGGTCGCCGTGAGGGTGGCCACACCGCTCAGCCGGCAGAGGAAGTTGAGCGCCGTGCGCTCGGCGGCGAGTATCGCCGCCAGCGGGCCACGGAGCTCGGCGACGGCGTCGCCGGCGGTGAAGCGCTCGCCGTCGTGGATGAAGACCTCCACGGCGAGCGCCCCGTCCACCTGGCGCGCGGTCTCCTCGAGCGCGGCGACGCCGGAGAGCACACCGGCCTCGCGCGCCACCACGCGGGCGACGCCGTCGCCGCTGAAGACCGATCCGGTGAGGTCTCCGTAGCCGGCGAGGTCCTCGCGCAGGGCGCGCCGGACCGCCGCACGCGCCGCCTGCCGGTAGCCCCGCTCGGCGGCTTGCCAGTGACGGCCGCTCATCGTGGTCCCACCCGCCCGACACCTTCTTCGCGCTCGTGCGCCGGCAGCCGCAAGGTGATGTGCCGGCGCCAGCCGGCATCGTCCACCTCCGGGAAGTCGTCGCGCAGGTGCACGCCGCGTGACTCCTCGCGCAGGAGCGCGCACTTGGCGATCTGCGTCCCCAGCGTGAGCATGTTGAGCACCTCGTACTCGGCCTCACCCGGCTGCGCGAAGCGCAGCTCGGACGTGAGGCCGTTGAGCTCGTCCAGGGCCGTCTGCAGGCCGGTGGCGTTGCGCAGCACGCCGACCTGTTCCTGCATGATGCCGGTGAGGCGGCTGCGTGCGGCGGCCGCGTCGGTCCTGCCGCCGCCTGTGGCCGCCTCGGGGATGTCGAAGCTCAGCCTGCGCACGTCCTCCCCCAGCCGCCCGATGTACCGGTCGAGGTCGCGCACCACGCGGTCGGAGAAGACGAGACCCTCGAGCAGCGAGTTGCTCGCGAGCCGGTTGGCGCCGTGGACGCCTGTGCTCGCCACCTCGCCGCTCGCGTACAGGCCGGGCACCGTAGTCCGTCCCCACACGTCGGTGACGACGCCGCCGACGAAGTAGTGGCAGACCGGCGCGACCGGGATGAGTTCCGTCGCGAGGTCGAGTCCGTGGTCGCGCAGCCCCGCGGTGACGCTGGGAAACCGCTCGGCGAGCCACGCACTCTTGAGGTGCGTAGCGTCGAGGTAGACGTGGTCTGCGCCCTCGCGGCGCATCTCGGCGACCATGCCGCGTACGACGATGTCACGGGAGGCCAGCTCTGCTCGCGAGTCGTACTCGGTCATGAACCGTTCTCCGGCGGCGTTGCGCAGGTATGCGCCCTCGCCGCGGAGCGCCTCGGTGATGAGTTGCACCGTCTGCTGCCCAGGCACCGCCAGCCCGGTGGGGTGGAACTGCACGAACTCGAGGTCGCGGATGGCGGCGCCGGCGCGGTAGGCCATGGCGACGCCGTCGCCGGTGGCGACCGGCGGGTTGGTGGTGCGCCCGTACACCCGTCCCGCACCGCCGGTCGCGAGGATCGTGACCATGGCCACGTTCAGGGTCAGTCCCCCGTCGGCGAGGTTGAGTGTGAGCGCGCCGACGCAGCGGCCGTCCACCGTGAGCAGATCGATGACGAACTCGTCTTCGTAGAGCTGGACGCGGCTGCCGAGGCGGGCGGCCTCGGCGAGGGCGCTGGAGACCTCGCTCCCGGTGGCGTCGCCGCCCGCGTGCACGATGCGCGGCAGCGAGTGCGCGCCCTCACGGCCGAGCACGATCTGCCCGTCGACCTTGTCGAACCGCGGGCAGATCTCCATGAGCTCGCGGACGCGGTCCGGGCCTTCGTTCACGAGTACGCGCACGGCCTCCTCGTCGCAGAGGCCGGCACCCGCGCCCATCGTGTCCTGGAAGTGCAACTCGGGTGAGTCTTCTTCGCCGATCGCCGCGGCGATGCCGCCCTGGGCAAGGAACGTGGTGGTCTCTTCGAACGTCGACTTGGTCAGCAGGCCCACGCGCCAGCGGCGCGCGGCGCCGATGGCCGCGGTGAGGCCGGCGATGCCGCCGCCGAGGACGAGGACGTCGAAGCTCCGTCGGTGCAGCGGTTCACCGGAACGGGTAGCGACGTACGGACGCGTCACGGCGCTCCCGTCAGCGCATCGTCATCGGTCACCGCTCACCCTTCCGTGGCGTCGTACAGCCTCACGCGCTGGGTACGAGTGGTCTCCCGGCCCAGCCCGGCGACGTCGATGTCCGGCATGCCCCTGGCCTGCTCCCAGATCTCTGCGAGAGGTACCAGCACGAACGCCCGCTTGACCATACGCGGGTGCGGAAGCGTGAGCTCGGGATCGTCGGACTCGGCGTCTTGGAAGAGCAGTATATCGATATCGAGCGTGCGCGGCCCAAAGCGAAGCTCGCGCACGCGGCCGTGCTCGCGTTCGATGCGCTGGCACTCGCGCAGCAGGTCCAGCGGCTGCAATGCCGTCTCGAGGCAGAGGACCTGGTTGAGGAACGCCTCCTGGTCGGCCAGGTCCTGCGGCGCCGTCTCGTACACGCGGGACTCGGCGACGACTCTCGTCGCCGGGAGCGCGTCGAGGGCGTCGCGCGCGACGCCCAGATACGAGACCCTGTCGCCCAGATTCGAGCCGAGCGACACAAAGACACGCCGGCCCGACGAGGCGCGGAGCCGCGCCCCTCCGGCGCCCCGCTCGACAGCGTGCCTGGGGCTATTCATGAGGTCCGCACCACCTCGACCCGCGCCGCGTGCAGCGGCAGCGAGACCGGCGGGGCGATCTTGCTCACCGCCACCTCCACCAGGACGGGATCGAACTCATCCCACAACCCGTCGCAGATCACGGTGGCGAGCCGCTCCAGCAGGTTGAACTCGCCGCCCTCGACGACCCCCCGCACGTAGTTGACGATCTGGCTGTAGTTCACGGTGTCCTGGAGGTCGTCGCTCTGGCCGGAGCCCCGCTCCTGCGGGTCGAGGCGCACGTCCACGACCAGCGTCTGACCGATCGCGCGCTCCTCCACGGTGACGCCACAGCGCCCGCGCAGCTCGATGCCCTCGAGGATGATGGAGAGACTACGACGCGTCATGGGGCGGCCTCCTTGCCGGCCCGCGGCCGGTCACGGGGCGGTGACGCCCTCGCGCACGGCGAGCGCGACCCGCAGGGCTTCGAAGTTGGGCTTGACGTCGTGCACGCGGAACACGTGCGCGCCGGCGAGGTAGCCGATGACCGTGGTGGCCACAGTGCCGGTGACCCGGTCGGCGGGCTCGACGCCGAGGATGGCGCCGAGAAACCGCTTGCGTGAGGCGCCCAGGAGGATCGGGCGGCCGAGCGCGGTGAACCGGGAGAGGCCGTCGAGCAGCGCCAGGTTGTGCGCCACCGTCTTGCCGAACCCGATGCCCGGGTCGATCATGATCTGCTCCTCGCGCACCCCGCGCGCCAGCGCGAAGGCGATGCGCTCCTCGAGGAAGCGGAGGACCTCGTCGACGACGTCGTCGTAGCGAGGGTCTTCCTGCATCGTCTTGGGCTGCCCCTTCATGTGCATCAGACACACGGGGCAGCCGCTCTCCGCGACCACGGAGGCCATCTCGTCGTCGTAGCGGAGCGCGCTGACGTCGTTGATGATGGCCGCCCCGGCGGCAAGTGCCCGGCGGGCCACCTCCGCCTTCATGGTGTCGACCGAGATGGGGACGCCGACGCTGCCGGCGAGCGCCTCGATCACCGGCAGCACGCGGCGCAGCTCCTCGTCCACGGAGACCGTCTCGGAGCCCGGCCGCGTGGACTCGCCGCCGATGTCGACGATGGAGGCTCCCTCACGCACCAGCGTGAGGGCCTGCTCCAGCGCGGCGTCGGCGGCGAGGAACCTGCCGCCGTCGGAGAACGAGTCGGGCGTGACGTTCACCACGCCCATGATGGCCGGGAACGTCAGGTCGAGCGAGAACGTCGGCGCGGCCGGCTGCATGGCCGTGTGCGTCAGTGCGGCGCGTTGATGAGGGCGAACACCTCGGCGCGCGTGGCCTCGCTGGTCTGGATGAGCCCGCGCACGGCGCTGGTGACCGTCTTGGAACCCGGCGTGCGCACCCCGCGCATGCTCATGCAGAGATGCTCGGCTTCGATGAGCACGAGCGCACCAGTCGGGTTGCAGGGACGACTCGATGGCGTCCGCGACCTCGCTCGTGATCCGCTCCTGCAGCTGCGGCCGCGCCGCCACCTGGCGCACCACGCGGGCCAGCTTGCTCAGCCCGGCGATGTGGCCGTGGTCGCTCGGGATGTAGGCCACGTGCGCCTTGCCGTGGAACGGCAGCAGGTGGTGCTCGCAGATCGAGTAGAAGTCGATGTCCTTGATGAGCACCATCTCGCGATGGTGGTCGCCCGGGATCGCCTTGAGCAACTCCGCCGGATCGGGCGCGCCGATGCCGGAGAAGATGTCCACGTACATGTCCGCGACCCGCTGAGGCGTCTTCTGCAGCCCCGGACGGTCCGGGTCCTCGCCGATCCCCTCGAGGATGAGGCGCACGCCGGTCTTGATCTTTTCGCTGTCCACGTGTGTGAGAAGGTAGCCGTCGCCGGCGGTCAGGTCGCCTCGGGATTGACCGGGTTGACGTGAGCCGGCTTGGGCACCGGCGGCTGCTTGGCGCGCTGGCGCTTCTCGGCCTCCGGCGGCAGGCTCCGACGGCGTGCCGCCTCCTTCTCGTCGCGCTCGCGGAACACCTCGTCCTCGGGCACGCCGTCGACCAGGGCCTGGAACTCCGTGGCGTCGATGGTCTCGCGCACCATCAGGATCTTGCTGATGCGGTCGAGCAGTCTCGCGCTTCTCGGTGAGCAGGTCCTTGGCGCGCTGGTGAGCCTCTTCGATGATGCGCCGGATCTCGTCGTCGATCTGCTTCGCGATCTCCTCCGAGTAGTCGGCCTGCTGCTGGAACTCGCGGCCCAGGAACGGCATCGACTGGTCGTGGCCGAGCGTCCGCGGACCGAGCTCTTCGCTCATGCCGTAGCGCATGATCATCTGCTTGGCCGTGCTGGTGGCCTTCTCGAGGTCGTTGGCGGCGCCGGTGGTGATCTCGCCGAACACGACCTCCTCGGCGGCGCGGCCGCCGAGCGTCATGGAGAGCGTGTCCATGAGCTCCTGCTTGGTGGTCAGGAACTTGTCCTCGGTCGGCAGCGAGATGGTGTAGCCGAGCGCCTGGCCGCGGCTGACCACGGAGATCTTGTGCACCGGGTCGGTGAACTCGAGGAAGTGGCCGACCAGCGCGTGGCCCATCTCGTGGTAGGCGGTGATGGCCTTCTCCTTCTCGCTGATGATGCGCGTCTTCTTCTCCGGGCCGGCGAGGACGCGCATGATGCCCTCTTCGAGCTCGGTCATCGTCGATGAGCTTCTTGCCGTGGCGGGCCGCGAGCAGCGCCGCCTCGTTGACGAGGTTGGCCAGGTCGGCGCCGGTGAAGCCCGGCGTCTGCGCGGCCAGCGCGTCGAGGTCGATGTCCTTGTCCGAGCGGCTTGCCGCGCGAGTGCACCTCGAGGATCATCTTGCGGCCCGGGCGGTCCGGGCGGTCGACGACGATCTGCCGGTCGAAGCGGCCCGGGCGCAGCAGCGCCGGGTCGAGGATGTCGGGGCGGTTGGTGGCGGCGATGAGGATGATGTTGTCCTTCATCTCGAAGCCGTCCATCTCGACGAGCAGCTGGTTGAGGGTCTGCTCGCGCTCGTCGTGGCCGCCGCCCATGCCGGCGCCGCGGTGGCGGCCGACGGCGTCGATCTCGTCGACGAAGATGATGCAGGGCGCGTTCTGCTTGGCCTGCTCGAACAGGTCGCGCACGCGCGAGGCGCCGACGCCGACGAACATCTCGACGAAGTCGGAGCCGCTGATGCTGAAGAACGGGCACGCCCGCCTCGCCGGCCACGGCGCGCGCCAGCAGCGTCTTGCCGGTGCCGGGCGGGCCGAAGAGCAGCACGCCCTTGGGGATGCGCGCGCCGAGCTGCTGGAACTTCTTGGGGTTCTCGAGGAACTCCTTGATCTCGTGCAGCTCCTCGACCGCCTCGTCGGCGCCGGCGACGTCCTTGAAGGTGACCTTGGGCGAGTCGACGCTGACGCGCTTGGCGCGGCTCTTGCCGAAGCTCATGACCTTGGAGCCGCCGCCCTGCATCTGGTTCATGATGAAGAACCAGAACCCGATGATGAGCAGGATCGGCAGGATGAGTGAACAGGGCGCTCGTCCACCACGGCGAACTGGGGCTCGTGGCGTCGTAGGGCACGTTGTACTGATTGAGCAGCGCGGTCGTCGCGGCGGGGTCGGTGTAGGCGACGGTGTACTGCGTCTGCTTGCCGTTCGTCCGGCTTGAGCGTGACCTCTATCGTCTGGTTCTTGACGTTGAGGACCGCGTTGCTGGACCCTGCCGTTGACGACATCGTTGGTGAAGCTGGGCGCCACGGTCGTCGGCGGAGAGACGGCGCCCGTGGTCACGGCGACGGTCGGGTCGCCGGCCTTGATCTGGGCCGGTTGCAGCGCGGTCTCGGTGATTCCCGTCACGTAGTACTGCTGTCCGCTCGTCTGCGTGACCTTGGCAGTCGACGGGTTGCCCGTGTCGATGACGATGGTCTTGACGAGCCCGTTCTGAAGGTCGCTGCTGCAGTACGGTCTGGGTGGTGACGAACGGCGCCGAGTAGATGGCTTTCGGCGTGCTGTTGGCCTTGTTCCCCGAGATCACCCACTCGATGAACATCGCCACGATGATGACGATGAGGATGGGGAACAGCGCGCTACGGATGAATCTGCTCACGGTGACCCTTCTGGACGGGTGCTGGCCCCGGGCCGGTTCGACGCCTCGATGTGCCTGCAAATCGACCGTCCGGTGACGGTAACATACCCTCCTGGCTACAGCAAAGAACCCGCCTGGTCGACGATCTCGGCGGCTGCCTCGGGGGTCAGGACTCCGATGTAGTCGAGCGTGCGGAAGTGGTCGGCGAGGTCGAGGCCGTATCCGACCACGAACTTGTCGGGGATCTCGAAGCCGACGTAGCGGCAGGGGATCTCGGTGCGGCGCCGCGACGGCTTGGTGAGCAGCGCGCAGATCTCCAGCGACGCCGGCTTGCGGCTGCGCAGGTTCTTGAGCAGGTAGCTGAGCGTGAGGCCCGAGTCGATGATGTCCTCGACGATGAGCACGTCCCGCCCGGCGATCTCCAGGTCGAGGTCCTTGAGGATGCGCACCACGCCCGACGAGTCGGTCGAGGAACCGTAGCTCGACACCGCCATGAAGTCGAGCGCCACCGGCACGTCGATGCGCCGGGCGAGGTCGGCCATGAAGAACACGGCGCCCTTGAGCACGCCGACGAGGAGCAGTCTCCTTGCCCTCGTAGTCACGGGTGATCTGGGCGGCCAGATCGTCGACGCGGGCGGCCAGCGCCTCGCGGGCGACGAGTACTTCCTCGATCGGCACGTTCACGTTCCCTCCTGGACGACGTGCAGTGTCAAAACACTACTGTCTTCCACGCCGAAGGCCTGCGCAACCCTGCCGGGCGCGCCGCCGACCCAGGCCCCGCGCCCGTCGACGTCGAGCACCGGCGTCAGCGGACGCCGCTCGGCGCGGTACCCGCGCCGCGGCCAGGTAGCGCGCCAGCGTCGTCTCGCCGCCCAGGCCGAGCGGGGCGAAGCGCTCGCCGCGGCGCGGGTGGCGCAGCGTCACGCGCCGCGGCCGGCCGGCGAGGCCGGCGAAGACCTCGCCGGCGAGCGCGGCCTCACGGTCGAAGGCCGCGCCCGGGAGCAGGCGCAGCCTCCAGCGGCCGCCGCAGAAGCCGGCCACGAGGCCGGCCGAGCCGGCGGCGGCCAGCTCGGCGCCATCGAGGACCACCGGGGCGCAGACGTGTGCCGGGGCGCCCATGCGCAGGCGCAGCGCGCCCCGGGCACGCACGGCCTCGAGGCCCCGGCCGAGGCTCAAACGGCCGGCGTCGTCGGGGCGCGTGGCCAGACGTTCGAGAGCCCTCGACCAGGCGCCGTTCGACGAGCGCCTCCCCGCCCATGGCGTCGCGCACAAGGTCGTGGAGGACCAGCGCCCGCAGCGCCGGCGGCTCGGCGGCCAGCGCCGCAAGGTCGAGGGCGGCGACCTCGCCGCGGCCCGCCGGCCGGGCCACGCGGGCGCGCGCCGCGGCCGCCGCCTCGGCCAGCACGTCGGCCTCGGCCGCCGCCTGCTCGGCCGACGCGGCCAGCGTCTCCGCGAGGCGCGGGTTGAGCGCCTCGAGCCGGGGCAGCACCTCGAGGCGCAGGACGTTGCGCGCGTACAGCGGCGCGGCGTTGGTCACGTCCTCGCCGTACTCGATGCCGGCGGCGCGGCAGTACTCCCTGATCTCCGCCGCCCCCAGACCGAGCAGCGGCCGCGCGAGGTCGCGCTCCCGCGGCCGCATCCCCACGAGCCCGCGCGGCGAAGCGTACTTGGCGAGCCGGTACAGGATCGTCTCGGCCTGGTCGTCGCGGTTGTGGGCGGTGACGATGACGGTGCAGCCGTGCGCCTCTGCGATCTTCCTCGCCAGGTCGTACCGCTGATCGCGCGCGCGCGCCTGGAAGTCCCGCCCGGAGAGGCGGCCGCGCAGACGCTCGACGTACAGCGGCACCTCCGCGCCGGCGCAGCCACGCGCGACGATCAGGCGGTCGCGGTCGGAGTCGGCGCCGCGCAGACCGTAGTCGACGTGCAGCGCCGAGAGCTGCAGGCGGAGTCCCAGGAGGCGGTCGACGGCGCGCACCAGAGAGAGCAGCGCCATCGAGTCGGCGCCCCCCGAGAGCAGCAGCAGGGCGTGCTCGCCGGCGCGCAGCGTCGCCGTCCGGGCCACGGACTCGGCGACCCGGCGCTGGAGTCGCAGGCAGGTGGCGGGCAGGCGCATCACACCGCCTCAGCGGGAGACGACGCGGTCGGTGCGGACCGCGGCCTCGGCAAGGTCGACGACCAGCAGGACGGACATGATGGCCTCCTTGACGCGAGCGCGCGGTGCGCGCCGGGGATGCGGCGAGCATAGCAGAGGGTGCCGGAGCGGCCGCCTGTCGGCGGCCCCGCCGGCGCCCCGGCCCTCAGGGTCGCGCGCTGCGGACGAAGCGGCGAGCTCTACTCCGTCGCCTCGCCCGGGCCCGTCGTCTTGTCGCGCTCGGCGGCGGGCACCTCGAGCAGGTACCGGTACAGGAGCCCGCCGATGATGCCGCCGACGATCGGGAACACGATGAACACCCAGAGCTGGCTGAGCGCCCAGCCGCCGACGAACAGGGCGGGGGCGAGCGAGCGAGCCGGGTTCACGGAGGTGTTGTCCACCGGGATGGCGATCAGATGGATGAGGGTCAGCGTAAGACCGATGGCCAGCGGCGCGAGCCCCACGGGCGCGCGACGGTCTGTGACCCCGTGGATGACGAGCACGAACATGAGCGTGAGCAGGATCTCGATGACGATCGCCGACGTGAGGCTGTAGCCGGCCGGCGAGTGCGCGCCGTAGCCGTTGGCGGCGAAACCGTCGGAGAGGCTGAAGCCGGCCTTGCCGCTGGCGATCACGTACAGGACGGCGCTGGCAGCAGATGGCGCCGATCACCTGGGCCACCACGTAGATCGCGACCTTGCCGGCGGGAAAGCGTCCGCCGGCCCAGAGGCCGATGGTGATCGCCGGGTTGAAGTGCGCCCCTGAGATATGGCCGACGGCGTAGGCCATGGTCACGACGGTGAGTCCGAACGCGAGCGCCACTCCGAGCCAGCCGATGCCGCTGTTCCCCACCGACGCCGCAAGGACGGCCGCGCCGGTGCCTCCGAAGACGAGCCAGAACGTGCCGAAGAACTCGGCGACCGCGGCTTTGCCTGTGTTCATGTGCCCACCACCCAACTTCAGGAGTCGCCTACTCGTTATCGAGGGGGTGGTTACCCGGCGCTTGCGGTTCCTACCCACGGGCGTGGCTGAGAAGCACATGAGGCTCGCCGGCCGGCACGAGGCCAACAAAAAGGCGCCCGAATGGGCGCCCATGAAGGTGATGGTAGCGGGGGCAGGATTCGAACCTGCGACCTTCGGGTTATGAGCCCGACGAGCTACCGGACTGCTCCACCCCGCGACGTTGGACGACAGATTGTATACGTAGTGACACTCGATTGTAAAGTTCCCGGCAGGGACTCCCTCCATGCGTGGCGTAAAGGGCGGGCGGGATGTTCCGATACACTCCAGTGAAGATGGCCGGGAACGGGGCGACAGGCAGGGGACACGGTACACGCGCCGCGGCGTTCGCCGCGGGCGCGCTGCTCTGCCTGCTTGCCGCCGCGCTGGCCGCCGGCGCTCTCCTCCCCGCACCGTCTTCCGCATCTCCGGGCTCCGTGGACGACCTGCAGGCGCAGGCGCGCAGCGTGAAGCGCGAGGTCGCGCGCCTCGACCAGCGCGCCGAGATCCTCACCGAGAAGTACAACGTCGCGCGCGCCGAGCTCGACGCACTCAACATCCGCCTCGAGCAGATCCCGCAGCGACCTCACGCGCGCCCAGCAGCAACTGGACGCGGCGCAGGCGCTGCGCGGCGCGCGCCTTGCGGCCATGTACAAGAGCGGCGACATACAGCGTGCTCGACGTCCTGTTCAACCTCACCAGCCTCGACGATGCCGACACGCAGCTCGGCTACTTCCGCTCGATCAACGAGGCGGACGAGGACACGGTCGACCGCATCGCCACCATGGAGCATCAGGTCGAGGCGCTCACGCGGCAGATCGACGAGGACCGCGCCGACGCGCTCAAGAAGGAGATGGGCCTGCGCGGGCAGCAGGCGGCGATCGAAGACGAGCTCGCCGCGCGCCAGACGCTGCTCGCCGACCTCGACGCGCGGGTCAAGAAGCTCCTCGCCCAGCAGGCGCGCCTGGACGCGGCCGCCTCGGCGCGCCTGGCCAGCGCGGCCGGCGTCGACCTCGCGACCATCTCCGGCACGGCCGGCGCAGATCGCCGTCGTCAAGGAGACGATGAAGTACCTCGGCATCCCCTACGTGTGGGCCGGGGCCACGCCCTCGGGCGGCTTCGACTGCTCGGGCCTCGTCCTCTACGTGTACGCCAGGTTCGGCGTGGACTTCCCGCACGGCGCCACCATGCAGGCACACATGGGCACTCCGGTGCCGCTCTCGCAGGCGCAGCCGGCCGACCTCGTCTTCTTCGGCTACCCGGCCTTCTACCACCACGTCGGCATCTACATCGGCAACGGCCTGTTCATCGAGGCGCCGCACACCGGCGACGTCGTCAAGGTGAGCCAGCTCGCCGGCCGCGGCTGCTCGCTCATCTGCCGCTACCCGATCAGACTGCCCTGACGCACGGGCGCACGGCGCGCACTGTCGCCGCCGCGCGCGACACGGTACACTGCCGTCATGCCTTGGTACGTCATCCTCATCGTCGCTCTCGCGAGCCTCGCCGTCGTCATCGGCGGGCTCGCGTGGATCGCACTCAAGGCGTGGCGGCTCGCCAAGCACGGCGCCGCGGTCACCGGCCGCGTCACCCCGCTGGTCGACGGCCTCAGCCGGCGGGCCGACGAAGCCGCGGCGGCAGCGGAGCGCCTCTCCGCGAACGCGCAGCAACTCGGCGCCAGCGTCACCAGGTTGCAGTACTCCCTGGCGCGCCTGCAGGTCATCACGCTCAGCATCAATGATGCCCTCCGCCCCTACTACATCATCTCGGGGTGGCTTTCCGGCGACCGCGAGTGGGGCGACCTGGGCCGCTTCTGACGAGCTCGTCCGTACGCAGACGGGCCCGGGACCCTCTCAGCGAGAGTCCCGGGCCCGTCTTCGTTCGCCGCCCTGCTCAGCTCTCGAGCGGCGGCAAGCTCCCCCCAGCCGCGGATCGCGTAGTAGTCGCGCGAGCATCGCGGTCATCTCCTCTTGCGGGAAGGTGAGCGCCCCCTCGTCCTCCATCGGCTTCTCGGTGACCCAGTCCGGCAGCTTCTCGGACTCGCGGCCGATGCCGCGCGCCGCGTTGAAGTCGTGCGTCATCGTGATGATGCGGTTGGCGATGCTTGTGCAGGTCCTCTTCGGTGTAGTCGGTGCCGATGACCGCGTTGACGACCGCGGTGATGTACGGCCACTGCACCATGTCGCGGTAGAAGCGGCAGTAGACCAGCGTGTCCATGATGGTGAGCCGGTCTTCCCAGTCGCAGTAGATCGCCGCCTTGCCCTCGGTCTCGCCGTACGGCGTGACGCCGAGCAGTTCCGGCTTGTACATCGTGGCGCGCAGGTGGCAGGCGCCGCGGGCCGTGGTCGCGAAGCCGAGGCCCATGCCCTTCATCTTGCGCGGCTCGTAGCCCGCAGGCGCCATGCCCTTGGCGTGCACGGCCACGTCCTCGAGGCCGTACTCCTTGGCGACTGCAGCGACACCCTCCGCCCAAAGGTCGCCGATGCCTTCACGCAGGCACAGCTTCTCGAGGAACGCGCCGACGCCGACGGGATCGTTCCAGGTGAGCTTCTCGTCGATCAGGCCGCGCTCGGCGCACTCGATGGCCAGCGCGCAGAGGTTGCCGGCGTCCATGGTGTCGACGCCGAGCCGGTCGCAGATGTCGTTGAGCCACATGATCTCGGCGAAGTCGTCGATCTCGCAGAGGCCGCCGAAGACGTAGGCGGTCTCGTACTCCGGACCCTCGATCACGAGACCCTCGTGACGCCCCTTGAACACAGTGTTGCGCTTGACGCACTTGAACACGCACGGCGGGCACGTCTGGTTGACGGTGCCGTGCTCGGCGAGCATGGTCTCGACGGTGATGCGCTCGAAGTTCTCCAGCGTGCCCTTGCGCCAGTAACGCGTGGGGAACGCGTTGGCGCCGTTCATGATGCGCACCATGTTGAGCGTGCCGCCGCGCTGGTACGCAGCGACGCCGGCGTCGTCCTTGGTGCGCTCGATGAGGTCCCGCACGACGACCTTGAAGTCGTCGGGACGCGCGACCTCGACCTTCTTCTCGCCGTGCCAGACGAGGCCCTTGAGGTTCTTGGAGCCGTACACCGCGCCGGGGCCGCCGCGACCGAGCTGGTGCCAGTAGTTGTTGTTGACGCAGGCGAACTTCACGAGCTTCTCGCCGGCCGGGCCGATGACGCAGGCCTGTGCCCGCTTGTGCGGCGTGCGCGCGAGGATCTCGTCCTCGGCCTTGAAGGCGTCCATGCCCCACAGGTCGGAGGCGTCGTGGAAGGCGGCGCCTTCTTCACTGATCTCGAGGTACACGGGCGTGTCGGCCTTGCCCTCGACGATCACGACCTTGTAGCCGGTGCGCGCGAACTGCGGCGTGAGGTTGCCGCCCGAGTAGCACTCGCCGTAGCCGCCGGTGAGCGGCGAGGCGAAGTACAGCGCATAACGGTTGCTGCCGAGCATCGACGTGCCGCCCATGGGGCCGACCACGAAGATGAGCTTGTTCTCCGGGCTCAGCGGATCGACCTCCGGGCCGACCTCCTGCATGAGGTAGTGCGTGCCGATGCCCTTGGCCCCGATGAGCTCCTTGATGAGCGCCGGCGGGACCGTGTCCTCAGAGGTCGTGCGCGTGGTCAGGTCGATGCGGAGAAGGTCGCCCATTCATGCTCCTTTGTGCCGTGAAAGCCGCAGCCCGGCCTCCTTCCGCTGCGCCGCGGCCACCCCTGGTCGGCGGAGCTCGCCGTGGCGAGGTGCGCAGGGAACGCGCCCCGAACGGAAGGAGCCGCGCCCGGACCTTACGTCCGGGCGCGGCTCCATTCAACCAGCTTGGTTCAGCCGCGGCCAGTGGCCGCCGCGTAACCGAATGCTGTTCTAGGCGAGCACTTTGTCCAGCGGCGTGTACTTCATGTTGTGCGCCTCAGCCACGGACGGGATGGTGAGCTTGCCACGGTACACGTTGACGCCGAGGGCGAGGACCGGATCGTCCTTGCACGCCTGCTCGAGGCCCTTGTTGGCGATCGCAAGACCGTAGGGCAGCGTGGCGCCGGCGAGGGCCACCGTGGAGGTGCGAGCCATCGCGCCCGGCATGTTGGCGACGCAGTAGTGGATCACGCCGTCGACCACGTAGGTGGGCTCGGTGTGCGAGGTGGGCTTGGAGGTCTCGAAGCAGCCGCCCTGGTCGATGGCGACGTCGACGATGACCGAGCCCGGCATCATGGTCTTGAGCATGCGCTTCTTGATGAGGTGAGGAGCCTGCGCGCCGCCGGGGAGCAGCACGGCGCCGACGACCAGGTCGGCGTCGACGATCTGCTCTTCGATGGCTGCCTCGGTGCTCAGCACGGTCTCGATGCGGCCGCCGAAGACGTCGTCGAGGTAGGTGAGACGGGGGGCGCTGTTGTCCATGACGACGGTGCGGGCGCCCATGCCCACGGCGACCTTGGCGGCGTTGGTGCCGACGGTGCCGCCGCCGATGATGACGACCTTCGCCGGCGGGACGCCGGTGACGCCGCCGATGAGCACGCCGCGTCCGCCGTTCTCCTTCTGGAGATGCGTGGCGCCGGCCTGGACCGCCATCTTGCCGGCGACCTCACTCATGGGGAAGAGAAGCGGATGGGCGCCGCTGGGGAGTTCGACCGTCTCGAAGGCGACGCCGCGGATGTCGGCCTTGAGCATGCCCTTGGTCAGGTCCTTGGCGTAGGCCGCTGCCAGGTGCAGGTAGGTGTAGAGGATCTGGTTCGGCTTGAACATCGGCCACTCCTGCGGGAGCGGCTCCTTGACCTTGTAGATCATGTCCGACTTGGCGAAGACGTCCTCGACGGGAGCGAGGGTCGCGCCTGCGGCCTTGTACTCCTTGTCGGAGAAGCCGGAGCCCACGCCACCGCCGGCCTCGACGATGACCTTGTGGCCCGCGCTCACGAAGTCCTTGACGCCGTTCGGCGTCATGCCTACGCGGTACTCCTCGTTCTTGATCTCCTTGGGGCAACCGACGATCATGACTCCTCCTCGCTCTTCATGCCGTACATTGGCTCAAGACTCGGATGTGCACCACTGTGCACGGCGGCAGTCTACCAACAACGGAGCGCGCAGAAAAGCCCAAAACCCAAAAGAAGCGCCCACTACTGAACTATCCGTAAGAGGCCGATCCGGCGCTTCGTGGTGCCTTCCTTTGTACTGTGCGATATGGGAATACCACATTGACCGGGCTCGAGGCGACCAGGACCTCGCCGGGCCGTCTGGACCATACCAGCGCCGCTCCTATATCGTAGCGTGAGGTCACTGGAGGGAGCGCCGGCGTGATGACCGATCCGAGGGGCGTCCACGAGAGCATCGCGGCCATCGCCGAGCCGCTCGGCGGCACGGTCGGCGTAGCCGCCCGTAACCTGGCGAGCGGCGCCGAGTTGCACGTGGCCGCCGACGACCTCTTCCCTATGGCCAGTTGCTTCAAGATCCCGGTCATGGTCGAGGTGATGCGGCAGACGGACGCCGGTGGCCTCCGCCTGGACGACCGGCTCACGGTCACCGAGGCCGACAAGAGCCCCGGCAGCACGCTCATCCACTGTCACGAAGGCCTGCGCCCCAGCGTGCGCGACCTCCTCTACCTGATGATCACCTTGAGCGACAACACCGCGACGGACATGCTCTGGCGACTCGTCGGCCTCGTGTCCGTCAACCAGACCATGCGCCTGCTCGGCCTGGAGACGATCGACTGCTTCATGCCCAACCGTGAGTACTTCCTCATCGAGTCGGGCGCGGGCGAAGGATGGGAGGGGCTGAGCGGGCCGGAGATCGTCGCCCGCTGGCGGGAGCTCGAAGCTCGCAGGGGCCGCGAGGACACGTTCCGGCGCATCCTCGAGGAGAACGAACGCCTCAGCGGCTCCGGGTTCCTGCACCTCTACGAACGGCGCTGGGGCCGCGACGAGTCGCTCGACTACGACGACTCCTTCGCGGTGGACCAGGCGCTCGACAACATGGGCTCGCCGCGCGACATGGCGCAGCTCCTCGGCATGATCGTCCAGAACCAGTGCGCCACGGCGCCGTCCTGCAGGCTCATGCTGGAGGTGCTGGCTCACCAGGAGTGGCGCGAGAAGATCCCGGCAGGATTGCCCGGCGGCCTCATGGTGGCCAACAAGACCGGCGGCGTCAGCGGCACCAGCAACGACGCCGCGATCGTCTACACGCCCACCGGGGCACCACTGGTCATGGTCGTATTCTGGAAGGGACTTGGCTACGAGGCCACAGGCCGCGCGGCCGAAGCCATCGCGGACATCGCCGCCGTGCTGTACGAGCATCTCAGAGAGCCGGCATGAGGGTCGCCGGCGCCAGGGTGCTCGTGGTCGGCGGCGTGCGCCGCCTCGGCCGCGCCATCGCGCTCGACCTCGCCGCTGGGGGCGCCGCGGTGGTCGTCTCCTCGCGCGCGCGCACGAGCGCGGCTGACCAGCAGGTGGCCGCGCTGAGCGCGGCCGGGGCAGCGGCAGCCGCCGTGGTCGAAGGAGACGTGCGCGGAGCGACCGGCGCCGCGGATCTCGTGAGCGCCGCCGCGGCGGCGCTGGGCGGGCTGGATGCGCTCGTCTACGCGGCGAGCGGCCCGTTCGTGCCACAGCTCCCGCAGGCGATCGGCGAGGAGGCGTGGGACGCGTCCATGGACACGATCGCCAAGGGCTTCTTCTTCACCGCCTGCGCCGCCCGCGAGCGGCTCTCCCCGGGCGGCGTCGTCGTCGCCATCACGGACTACCTCGGCCTGCAGCCGTGGGCGACGTTCGCCGCCCACGGCGCCGCCAAGGCGGCCGAGATCCACCTGGTCAAGGAGCTCGCGCGAGCGTGGGCGCCGGACGGCTTCCGCGTCTGCGGCGTCGCGCCCGGCCCCGTGGACCTCGACGACGACGAGCATAGGGCCGCCACCCTGCGGGCGGCCGCCAGGGTGGCCACCGAACGGCTCGTCGCGCCCGGCGACGTCGGCGCGGCCGTCCGCTTCTGCCTTGAGACGGACGGCGTGACCGGGGTCAACATCGCCGTCGACAACGGCTCGCTGGTCATGTCGTGAGGTGAGCCGCGCCGGACGGCGCGGCGGAGGCCGGCGCGGCTGCGCCGGCCGGGGAGTCAGGCCGAAGCCGGCTTGCCCTTCTTGGACTGGTCGATGAGCTCCTTGGCCTTGAGGGCCAGCCAGAACTCCATGCGGTCCTGCGACTGGTTGAGGTCGCGGCCGGTGATCTCCTCCACGCGCTTCATGCGGTAGCGCAGCGTGTGGCGGTGGACGTACAGCTTCTCGGCGGCGTCGCCCCAGTGGCCGTTGGCCTCGAGGAAGCAGGCGAGACTCTTGACGAGATCGCTCGAGTTCTGCTCGTCGTACTCCTGGAGCTTGCCGAGCACGCTGTCGTAGAAGACCTCCAGCGACAGCGTGTCCTGGAGCCCGAGCAGCAGGCCGTAGGAGCCCAGGTCGTCGAAGCTGGCGATGACCCTGGGCTCGCCCTTGAGCTTGCGGATCTTGATGGCGTAGCTCGCCTCGTAGTAGCTCTGGCGCAGGTCGATGAGCTGCCGGTGCGGCCGCCCGATGCCGACCGACACGGAGATCTCCGGCAGCATCTCGGCGATGATGGCCTGCAGCTCGCCGGCGAGCTTGATGATCTCCTCCGTGTCCATCTTGCCGGGCTGGACGAGGATGACGACCGAGTCGCTGCGCGACGCGCTGATACAGAGCACGTCGCGCCTCGCCATGAACTCGTCGACGGTCCAGTGCAGCCGCTCCTTGACGTCCTGCGCGGCGGCCTCGGTGCGCTCCGCCGCGTCGCCCTCGGGTTCGTCGATGTCGACGAGGACGATGAGGTGCGGCGACTGCGGCTCGAGCCCGAAGAAAGCGAGCCGGCGGGCGATCTCCTCCTCGTAGAGGTCGCTGGCGATGAGCTCGTCGAAGAAGTCGCCGGCGAGGCGCTTCTCGGTCTCGGCCACGGCCTTCTTCTTGACCAGCTCCAGCGCCGTCACCGTGACGACGTTGTGCAGGATGATGCGGTCGTACTCGCTGAAGTCGCCGCTGTCCTTGACCACGGCGAGGAACGCGCCGATGCGGTGCGAGGCGACGACCGGATAGACCTGTACGCCCGAACCCACGCCCTCCATGCTGAGGGCGAAGTTCTGGCGGTCGGCGCGACGGTCGCTGATCATGCCCCACAGGTCGGCGACGAGCTCGGCGCCGAGGTGGCGGCGGTACGCCGCCTCACAGAGCACCACGCCGTGGAAGTCGAAGAGTACGGCCGAGCAGCCGACGAGGGCCGAGAGCGTGGAGAGGATGGCCTCGAGGCCCTTCTCCTCCAGCACGATCTTGGTGAGCTTCTCGTGGACGGCCAGGCTGCGCTGCAGCAGCGAGTACTGTTCGTTGACGATCTTGGACGCGACGGCCTCGGTGATGGCCAGGAACGGGACGTGGTAGGGCACCTCGAACAGCGGAAAGCCGTACTCCTCGGCCACTGCGACGATCGCCGGCGGCACCTTGTCGAAACTGAAGCCGGTGCCGAACCCGAGGCCGGAGATGTTGTGGTCGATGAGGCGCTTGATCTGCGCCACCTGCTGCTCCTCGTCACCGACGAAACTGTAGCCGGTGGTAAGCAGCAGCTCGCCGCCCTTGAGCCACTTGGTGGGATCCGGGACCTCGGTGATGTGGACCCATCGCACGGGGTTGCTGGTGGACTTGTGACCGGCCAGCAGACGCAGGTTCAGCTCGGAGATCTCGAGGATGTCCTGGACAGTGATCATCGTCGCGATTCTACACGATGTCCTAGTACAAGGCTACGGCGACGGCCGTCCGGCCCTCGCCGGGTTTGTACGTTTCGGCACCTGGTGCGTCGTGAGGAGTCTCGCGACCGTCAGCGAGACCCGAACGAGCCACGCCGGGCCGGGCGCCGCTTTCGCGGCGCCCGGCCCGCCTGTCACTCTGTGATCGCGCGGCCGCGGCGGCGGCGAAGCGCCAGCGCCACGACGGCGGCGGCGACCGCCACGACGATGACGATGATGATGATCGCCGTCGTCGACGAGGACGAGCTGCTGCTCTGATCCTGCGTGGCCGTCTGCGGACGAAGGTTGAGGTAGCTGTCGACGTTGTCCGTGGACATCACCACGAGACCATCCTCGGCAGGATACGGTACCCAACCGGTCCACTTCGCCGTGTTGTAGGCGACCAGCGCCTTGGGATAACAGATCACGACGTAGGGCGCCGCCTGGTAGAACATCTGCTGCATCTGCTGGACTTCGGCAGCGCGCTTGGCCGGGTCCATCTCGGAGGACTGCTGCGCGTACAGCCGATCGTAGGCCGGGTCCGAGTACAGTGAGTCGTTCCACATCTCGATCTGGCTCGTCGTCTCCACGCCGAGCATGTAGTCCGGGTCCGCGTACTCGCCCCAGCCCCAGATGAACATGTCGTAGTCGGGGGCGTAGGTGTCTCCCTTGTAGTTCCAGATGCCATCACTGATCGAGCCGTCGTTCATGACCGTGAGCTCGATGTCGATGCCGATCGACTGGAACGACCCGGCGATCAGCTTGCCGGCGCGCTGCTGCTCGGGCGACTCGTTGCGCGTCCACAGACGAAGCTTGATGGGCTTGCCCTGCTTGTCCTCGCGGATGCCGTCGCCATTGGTGTCCTTGTAGCCGGCGGCGTCCAGGAGTTGCTTCGCCTTATTGAGGTCGTAGCCGAAGGTCATGTCCGCGGGCGGCGTCCATGCGTAGTCGGTCGTGGGCGTGAGGATGGACTGCCCGACTGCGGCGTAGCCGCCGAAGCACGTGTCGACGATCTTCTGCTTGTCCACCGCCCAGCTGACCGCCTGACGGAACTTGGGGTCTTTGAGCACGGGATTGCCGAGCGAGGCCGGCTTGCCGTACACGTTGAAGCAGAGATGGTCGAAGTAGCGGTACTGCGCCGCGACGGCCTTGATCCCGGGCTCACTCTTCAGGGCGTTGAACTGCGCGACCGGCAGGCCGTAGGCGGCGTCGATGTTCCCGGCTTTGAGGTCCATGGTCATGGTGTCCTGGTTCGTGTACACCTCGATCAGGATCTCGTCGATGTGAGGGGCGCCCTTCCAGTAGTTCTTGTTGGCGACCAGGCGGACGTACTCACCCTTCTTGGCCTCGACCACCTGGAACGGCCCGCTCCCGACGATCGGAAGCTCGTTCTGGTAGTCGTTGCCGGCGCTCTTGCCCGGGACCTTGCCCCACACGTGCTCGGGCACGATCGGGATCCAGAGGCGCAACATGTCCGATTTGGGCTTGGTAAGTATGAACTTGACCGTCGTGTCGTCCACGGCGACGGCCTTCTTGATATTGGTGGTGTAGCTCGTGTACGCAGCCAGCTGGTTGTCGATGATGTAGTTGTAGGTGAACGCGACGTCCTTGGCGGTCAGCGGCTGGCCATCCTGCCAGGTCACTCCGGGGTGCAGCTTGAACGTCCACTCGAGGCCGTCGGGGCTGCTGCTCCAGCTGTCGGCCAGCTCAGGCTGCGGCGCTCCGTCGCTCGCCCGATAGCCGACGAGGAGGTCGTAGTTGAGGTGATAGACCTCGTAGGCCGTCGTCGAGTACCCCATGAACGGGTTGAGGTTGTCGACGTCCTGCGTGGTACCGATCCGCAGCACCACCTTGGCCGCTCCGGGTGAAGGAGAGGGGCTCAAGGCCACCGCACTCCCTGTCCCCCAGACGACGCCACCGGCCAGAAGGAACGCGAGCGCGCACAGCACGTACCTCCTGCGCCCACTCCTCAGCACACCACTCTGCATAGCCATCCCCTCTCCCATGAACGAACGGATCGGCCGGGACACCCCGTCCCAGCCGCAGTCACCTTATCAGTTTCGACGATCCCGCCACTCCAATGCGGGACCACGGCTGTCCGCAGGCCGGCTCAGGCTCGGCGCAGCACCTGGCCGGGGAGCTCCCCCGTGTGCTCGCCCTCCTGGAGCACCGGCACGCCGTTCACGAGGACCCAGTCGATGCCCTCGGGTGAGGCGTGGGGGATGTTCTCGAAGGGGAACGTGTGCGGGAACAGATTGGTCGCCCGATCGCGCACGCGGTCCAGGTCGAAGATCACGAGATCCGCCTTGAGGCCGGGCCGCAGGACGCCCCGGTCGAAGAGACGGAAGCGCTGCGCCGGGAAGGAGGTCATCTTGCGGACCGCTTCCTCGAGGCGCAGCACCGGCTCGTCGCGCACGTAGCGTTCGAGCACGCCCGGGTACTCTCCGTAGCTGCAGGGCCAGTAGAGGGACGGGTCGTCCTGCTCCTCCGGCGGCGCCATCACGAGCCCGTCGGACGAGATCATGGCGATGGGGCTCTGAAGCAGGGTGCGGATGTTCTTCTCCTCGATGTAGTCGAAGAGGCCGATGACGTCGTCGTCCTCCTCGACGATGAGGTCGAGGAAGGTGTCGAAGCCGTCGGCGCCGCGCTCGGCGGCGATGTCGGCGACGGAGCGGCCGCGCAGCTCCGGGTGGCGGCCGGCGTGAAACACGACCACGCGGTCGAAGCGGCCGTGACGCACGACGCCCGCGTAGCCGGCCCCCGGCAGTACGTCTTCCTGCACCTCGCGGCGCAGCGCTGCGCGCGATCCCGGGTCGGAGAGCAGCGCGATGAGCGCGTCGTGGCCGAGGTCGAGGACCGGCTGCGGCAGCGCCCGGGACAGGCGCGGGGCGAGATCGGTGTGCACGTCGTTGTCGGTGGTCGCGTCGAGCCCGCGCCGCCGGGCCTCCTCGATGAGCGCCAGGTTGGCGGTGGCGTCGTCGGGCGCTCCCCACTTGGGCGCGTTGTGCGAGACCTCGACGGGGCAGCCGGCGGCGCGTCCGAGCTCAAGCGCCTCGGTGACCGCGGCGAGGATCGTCTCGCGCTCGCCGCGCACGTGCGAGGTGTAGATGCCCTGGTGACGCGCCACCACCCTGCACAGGCGCAGCAGTTCCTCGGTGCTCGCGAAGCAGCCGGGCGGGTAGACGAGGCCGCTGGACATGCCATGCGCGCCGGCGCGCATGGAGGCGTCGAGCAGGCGCTCCATGCGCGCCAGCTCGCGCTCGGTGACTGCTCGCTCGGCGAACCCGACAACGGCGAGCCGAAGCGCGCCGTGCCCGACCAGCGGAGCGATGTTGATGGCGTGCCCGGCGCGGCGCACGGCGGCCAGGTACTGGGCGAAGGTACGCCAGTCCCAAGCCACCGCCTCCAGCCCCCAGGCGTAGTGCGCCCAGTTCTGGATGGCGTCGTCGCGGCCGGCAGCCGTGAGCGGCGCCGCCGACATGCCGCAGTTGCCGGTGACGTGCGTCGTCACACCCTGGCGCACCGCGGTCTCGGCGCGAGGACGCAGCAGGATAGTCAGGTCGGAGTGCGTGTGCGGGTCGATGAAGCCGGGGGTGACGTAGCGGTCCGCCGCGTCGACGACGCGCCGGCCGCGCAGCGTCCCCGGCGCCCCGATGGCCGCGATCCGCTCGCCGCGCACGGCGACGTCACCGCGGTACCACGGGTTGCCGCAGCCGTCGACGATGCGCCCCCGCGAAACGACGAGATCGTGCACGGTCATGCCTCCCCCATCTCGAACACCTGGTAGGGGTTCTCGCAGGGCGGTCCGGCGCAGGCGTACACGCGGCGCTCGTCGAGGTCGCAGATGATGCTGCCGACGGTCATGCCCTGGTCGGCCGGCGGCTGGCCCGGCTCCGGGTGGCCGCAGATACACTCCTGGAGCGACGGCTCATGGGTTCGCAGCACGCGCGCCACGAGCTCGAGCGGGTCCTCGCCGGCGGCGATGCCCTCCGCGAGCGAGCCGCTCCGCGGTGGAGAGCCGGACGACGGACTCGCCGCCGCCGTAGCCCTCGTAGGACTTCATGTCAGCGGAGTCGTAGTGGTTGGTGTGCGCCATGAACCCCGCCGCCGTGTGATCCATGAGGGCGTGGGCGGTCGCCGACGTCTCGAGGTCCCACAGCCTGCCGCCGGTGTCGGCGAAGAACTGGTTGGTGCCGCGGGCGCGGGCGGCAAGCAGACCCCGGTCCCGCGCATCCTCGAGCGTCCGCGCCTCCAGCGTCGCCCGGCGCACGAACACGTTGGGCACGCCGATGCAGTTGTCGGTGGAGTGCACGGAGTTGCTCACGTTACCGATGCCGTGGCTGTTCATGCCCAGCATGAGCAGGTACGGCGCGCCGGCCAGGCCCATGATGCGGGTGCCGTCCGGCACGGTGAGGTCGAAGAGCACGTTGTTGACGGCGTCGATGACGTACCAGTCCATGTTGTGCCCGACGATGTGGCGGCCGCCGCTGACGACGGCGACGGCGGTGCAGTGGTCGCCGGACCGGGGCGAGCGCGGCGCCGGCGGGCGCTCGCCCACTTGCTCCGCGGAGGTGAACTCCTCACCGCAGTTGAGCACCAGCAACTGGCCGACGGCGACGCGTGCGCCCTCGGCCAGCCCCTCGAGCTCGGCGACGTAGTCCGGCAGCCAGCGGCGCGCCTGCTCGGCGTAGGCGCCGGCCTGGCGCTCGGCTTCAGCGAACGTGAGGCGCCCGGCGGTCATGGAAATGAAGTGCTCGCGGAAGAAGTCGACAGAGGCCCGGACCTGCTCGCGGGCCGACTCGCCGACGGCGCGCCCGAGCTCCCTGTGCGAGCCCCGCGCCTGGACGTGGACGAACGGGATGGCCATGGGCACAGTCTACAGTCCGAGCACGCGGCGCGGGTCGGGGTGGCCGGAGATGCCGAGCTCGGCGGCGCAGCGGTCGATGAGCCCGACGAGCTCGTCCAGGGTGTCCGCCGGGAAGCCCGACCGGCTCGCGGCCGGCGAGCTCCGCGGCCCTGTCGGAGGCCAGGTCGACAAGCCCCGCGCGCCCGGAGGAGAGCCAGTCGCCCAGCCCGCCCCGGTAGCTGAGCAGCGGGCTGACGAACTCGCGGCGGATGTAGTGGCGCGTGTGCTTGGTACCGAGGAACCCGCGCCCGGAGAGCGCGCCGTCGACCATGGCGTCGACGTCGAGCGCGTCCACGTCCCACGGCCGCGGCGTGAGGGCGTAGCGCACGTTGTTCAGCACCTCGTCGTCGATGACCAGCACCTCGAGGCAGCTGGCGACACCGGCCTGGATCTCGCCGATGCCCGACAGGAGGCGCGGCTTGGGCGCCAAGCCGAGCAACGCGTTGACGGCGCGCTCGTAGCCGAACTGGGCGTCGACGACCTTGCTGTCGCTGCAGGGCCCGTAGCAGTCACAGGCGAGACCGCAGCGGCGCGCGAGGAGCACCGCGGCGGCCGAGGCCACGCCGGTCTCGGGCGTGCCGCTGACGACGACGCCGCTGCGCGGGTCCACGGCGCTGAGCCGTGGCCCGTAGTAGACCGGCGTTCCCGGAGCCGCCGCCTGGGTGAGCACGACGCCGGCGAGCACCTCGGCGTGCTGCTGGGCGATCGCGGCCGAGAGCGCGCCGGGTGCTGTGGTGGCGGCGGCGGGGCACGGCAGGATCTCCACGGCGACGCCGCCGCGGCGGACCTGTGAGGTGAGCGCGTCGGAGACGTCGCCGCCGAGGATCAGCGGGCTCACGGGCGAGAAGGCGAGGTCGATCGGGTACACCCCGCCCTCGCCGTCGGCCCCGGTGACCGCCTGCGCCATCTCCTGCAGGTAGAGCGCCTGGAACGGATGCGAGATGCCGGGGCCACCGATCGCCTTGTCGGTCTCGTGCGCGAGGATCAGGTACGAGTACAGCGGCTCGAGGAGGTCCGGCACGTCCTCCGGCTGCCAGAGTGACGTCACCTGCTGCTGGTGCACGAGGTTGTGCATGATGCGGGTCGCGAGGACCTGGTCGCGCAGCGTGGCCCTGCGTCCGGCGCCGGTGCGCGGGTCGACTCACGTCGCGCGCCCCGCCCATGTTGTGCACGTAAGTCACGCCGGGGTCCGGGTCCATGGTGAGCGAGCGCTCGGGGTCGCGCGCGGCCAGCACGTACTCGCGCGGGCAGACGGCCAGCGCCTCGTTGACCGCCGCTCGAGGGATCGCCAGGCGATCCTCACCGGCGGGCGTGCAGCCGGCCGCGAGCAGCAACTCGCGCGCGGCCGGCGACTCGACGCGCACGCCGGCGCGCTCCAGCAAGGCGAGCGCCGCCAGGTGCATCGCCTCGATCGCTTCGTCGGGCCAGATCGCGGCGGGCTCGGTCATGCAGCGTCATCCTCTCGTCTCTCTCGTGTGTGGTGCATCGTCACGCGTCATCCACCATCTTCGGTCGCCGGCGAAGCAGCGCGAAGCCGGCGACGGCGGCGGCGACCAGCAGGAACACCACCGCCCACACCCAGGCCTTGGACGCCGGGGGCTGAACGGGCGCCCCACGCAGGGGGCGCAGGTCGATGTAGGTGGTGCGAAGCTGGTTCCAGAACGGGGCTCCGTCACTGGACGGCGCCGGAGTGTACCCGGTCCAGTGGTCGGTGCGGAACGCCTGGAGGTTCACGTTGTACCAGAGGACCACGTACGGGTCGTCGCGGTACAGGATCTTCTGCATCTCGTCGGTGATCGCCTTGCGCTGCGTGACGTCGTCGGGATGAGCTGGGTCGACCGCCTTCGCCTGACGGACGTACAGGCGGTCGTAGTCGGCGCTGGAGTACTGGCTGTCGCTCCAGCCCATGATCTGCCGGGTGGTGAACGTGCTCAGGATGAACCCCGGGTCCACGTCCCCTCCCCAGCTCCAGACGAAGAGGTCGTAGTCGGCGTCGTCGAAGATCGCAGCGCTGAACGCGGCCTCGTCCATCTCCTGCAACTGCAGGCGGATACCCACGTCGCGGCACCAGCCGACGATCATCCGGGCCGCGGTCAGGTCCTCGGGGTACTCGTCCAGGGCGGCCAGCCGGAACGACAACTCGTGGCCGGCCGCGTCCTCGCGTACTCCGTCGCCGTCGCGGTCGGTGTAGCCGGCGTCCTCGAGGATCTGCTTGGCGCGCTGCGGATCGTAGCGGTACTGGGCGTCCTTGGGGACGTCCCAGTGCCAGTCGGCCTGAGCGGTCGAGATCAGAGAAGTGGCCGGCTCGACCAGCCCGGCCATGGCCGTCTCGACGATCTGACGCTTGTCGATGGCCCAGTGGACGGCCCGACGGATGGACGCGTCGCGCAGCAGCGGGTTGCCCTTGCTCCGCGCGCTGTCCCAGCAGTTGAAGCCGAGCTCGTGGAACCCGATCGCCGGCGCCGCGACCGTACGCGTTCCCGGCATGGCGGCGTAGCGCTGTCCATAGGTGGCCGGGAAGCCCACGACGGCGTCGAGCGCGCCCGAGCGGTACTCCTCGGCGAGCTCGTCGGCCGTCCGGCCGACGACGAAGGTGACCGTGCGGAGGTTCGGCGCGCCGCCGAGGGCGGCCGGGTAGTCGGTGTTGGCCGCCAGCCGCACCTGCACGCCCTTCTCGACGCTCTCGACGCGGAACGGCCCCGACCCGACGAACGGCAGGTTGCTGAACTCGCCCAGCCGGTCGGGGTCGACCTTCTCCCAGATGTGCCTGGGCAGGATCGGGATGGCGAGCGCGAGCATGCCGGCGCTCGGCCTGCTGGTCGTGATCACCAGCGTCGCGTCGTCCGCTGCGGTGACGGACGTGACGCCGGTCAGGTACTGGATGTACGCGGGCTGCCGCGTGTCGAGGATGAGGTTGTACGTGAAGGCGACGTCGCCGGCCGTGAGCGGCACGCCGTCCTGCCACTTCATCCCCTGCCGGATGTGGAAGGTCCACGTGAGGCCGTCATCGGAGCTCTCCCAGCTGGTCGCGATGTCCGGGGCCGGATGGTAGTCGGCGTCGTACCAGGTCAGAAAGTCATAGCCGAGCCGGAAGCTCTCCCAGGAGACCGAGCTCCACGAGCTGAACGGGTTCACGCCGTCGACGTCCTGCGAGATGCCGATGCGGTAGCCGAGCGTCTCGGGCGAACCGGCCGCAGCCGGAGCCGCAGAAGCAGCGGCGAGGCGGCGTCGAGGCGGCGGGAGACGATGCGAGCGCCGCGAGCACGCCGGCCAGCAGCACGACGGCGAGCGCGACCGCCGCCAGGGACGGCGGCGGCAACACGCGCCTGCGCGCCGTCACGCCGCCGCTGACTCTCATGTGCACGCTCCTTCGCATGTCCGAACGTAGGCCGGCCGGGGCGGTGAGCGCCTTGCGGCCCCACCGCCCCGGCCGGCCCTCTCTCTATCTGATCCTGAGGCAGGCGGCGTAGTGGTCGCCGCCGATGTGGACGTCCTCCGGGTCGATCTCGCTGCAGGCGTCGATCGCCTCCGGGCAGCGCGGGTGGAAGCGGCAGCCCGAGGGGATGTCGACCGGGTTCGGGGTCTCGCCCTTGAGGATGACGTGCTCGCGCTTGGCCAGCGGGTCCGGCACCGGGATCACGCTGATCAGCGCCTTGGTGTACGGGTGCTGCGGGTTGGCCACGACTTCCTCGGTGTCGCCGATCTCGACGATGCGGCCGAGGTACATCACGGCGATGCGGTCGCTGATCACCCAGGCCAGCGAGAGGTCGTGGGTGATGAAGATGTACGTGACGCCGAGCTTCTCCTTCTGCTCGACCATCAGCTTGAGGATGTCGTTGCGGATGGAGACGTCGAGGGAGGCCACCGGCTCGTCGGCGACGATCACGTCGGGCTCGAGCACCGTGGCGCCGGCGATGCAGACGCGCTGCCGCTGCCCGCCGGAGAGCTCGTGCGGGTAGCGGTACAGGTACTCGGTCGCCGGCCGCAGGCCGGCCTCGTTGATCGCCTTGATGACCCGCTCTTCCTTCTCGCGCTCGCTCGAGCAGATGCCGTTGACCTCGAGCGGCTCGGCGACGATGTCGAAGATCGTCTGCTTGGGATTGATGGAGTTGTACGGGTCCTGGAAGATGATCTGCGCCTTCTTGCGGTACTCGCGCAGCTCCTTGCCGCTGAACTTCTCGACCGGCATGCCCTTGTAGATGATCTCGCCGCCGGTGGCCTCCTCGAGGCGCAGGAGGGTGCGGCCGGTGGTCGTCTTGCCGCAGCCCGACTCGCCGACCAGGGCGAGGATCTCGCCCTGCATGACCTGGAAGGAGATGTGGTCGACCGCCTTCACGTACTTCTTCTCGGTGGAGACCATGCTCTTGAAGAAGCCCTGCTGGATCGGGAAGTAGACCTCGAGGTCCTTGATGTCGAAGAGGACCTCGCCGGTCTCCGGCGCCAGCTTGAGCTCCGGACGCTCGGCCTGCTCGGTGGCCATCGTCACACCCCCTTCAGGTCCGGCGTCGCTTCGTCGCCCTGGACGAAAGCGTCGCTACGGAAGCTCTTGGCGAGGAGGCAGCGGACGAAGTGGCCACGCTCGACCTCGATGAGGCCGGGTGCTCCGTCTCGCAGTCCGCGGTCTTCTCGTCGCAGCGCGGGCAGAAGGCACAGCCCGCCGGCGGGTTGATGAGGTTGGGCGGGTCGCCCTTGATGGAGCTCACCATCTCGCGCTTCTCGTGGATGTTCGGGAACGCCTTGATGAGCTGGCGCGTGTACGGGTGCGTCGCGTCGTTGAAGATGTCGGCGGTGGTTCCGCTCTCGACCACCTCGCCGGCGTACATGATGACGCCCTTGTCGCAGGTCTCGGCCATGACCGAGAGGTCGTGGCTGATGAGGATGAACGAGAGGTCGAGCTCCTTGCGCAGGCGCCCGATGAGCTCGAGGATCTGCGCCTGCACCATGACGTCGAGCGCCGTGGTGGGCTCGTCGCCGATGACCAGCTTGGGGTTGCAGGCCAGCGCCATGGCGATCATGGCGCGCTGGCGCATGCCGCCCGAGAGCTGGTGCGGGAAGTCCATCACCCGCTTGGGGTTGATGCCGACGAGGTCGAACAGCTCGCGGGCACGTACCATAGCCTGCCTTCTCGCTGAGGCCCTCGTGCAGCTGGATGGGCTCGGCGATCTGCTTGCCGGTCTCCCTGACCGGGTTCAGCGCGTTCATGGCCCCCTGGAAGATGATGCTGATCTCCTTCCAGCGGATCTTGCTCATGCCGTACTCGGTGCGCTTGGCGAGGTTGCTTGCCGTCGAAGAGGACCTCGCCGCTGACGATGCGGCCGTTCTCCGGCAGGAGCTTGAGCAGGCTGAGCGCGGCGGTCGTCTTGCCGCAGCCGGACTCGCCGGCGAGGCCGAGGCTCTCGCCGGGCTCGAGCACGAAGCGAGACGTCCTGCACTGCCTTGACGTCGCCGACGCCGAGCTTGAAGTAGGTCGTCAGCTGCGCACGTCGAGCAGGCCCTCGTGTTCGATGCGCTCCACGGGCTTCTTCTCGCCCGCGGGCTTACCTTCGGCTTGGCCTTGCCCTTGGGCTTGGGGGCGGTGGTGGCCATCAGTCCTCCCCCTCCTCGTCGTCGGCGATGTGGCCGCCGACCCAGCCGCCGCCCTCGGGGCGGCCGATGGAGCCGCCGGCCGGCTTGTCGAAGTCGGGCATGGCGTCGTCGGTCTGCTGACCGGGCGTGAAGATGCCCGCGCCGCCGCCCATGCCGGCGCCGCCGGCAACCGCGACGGCCGGCTCGATTGCGAGCCGAGAAGCGGCTCTCGCTGGTGCTGTCCTCGCGCTTGCGCAGCTTGGGATCGAGCACTTCGTCGTACGCCGTGCCGATGAAGGTGAAGGCGAGCACGACGAGGATGATGGCGATGCCCGGCGGCAGCAGGTACCACCACGCCGGCAGACCGGCGGCGCCGTTCACCCAGGCGTAGTGGAGCATGGTGCCCCAGCTGAAGTTGAGCGGGTCGCCGAGGCCGAGGAACGAGAGCGTCGTCTCCGAGAGGATGGCGATGGCCACGACGAGCACCAGGTTGGCGAAGATGAGCGGCATCACGTTGGGCAGCACGTGCTTGGTCATGATGTGCCGGTTGCTCGAGCCGATCGCCTTGGCGCGCTCGATGAAGCTCAGCTCACGCACGCGCAGCACGTCCGAACGCACGACGCGTGCGGTGCCCGGCCAGCTGGTGATGCCGATGATCAGGATGATCATCCAGTAGTTCTGGCCCCAGGCGGCGGCAAGCACCATCGCTAACGGCAGCCACGGGATGACCAGGAACGCGTCGGTTAAGCGCATCCATCCTTCGCCTTGCCAGCCTCCGTAGAAGCCGGCGGCGATGCCGATGCCGGCGCCGAGGACGGTGGACATGAACGCGGCGAGCAGACCGACCATGAGCGAGATGCGCGCGCTCCAGATGAACTGGGCGAGCACGCTCTGGCCCACCTGGTCGGTGCCGAACCAGTTGTAGTAGTAAACGGTCGGCGGGTGGTACGGGCCGTAGAGCTGACCCGTGGCGGGGTCCTTGGTCTGCGCGTTGGGGTCGAGCAGCGCGTGGTCGGCGAGGAACGGAGCCAGCAGCGCCATCAGCATGAAGAAGACGAGGATGCTGAGGCCGACCATGCCCTGCCAGTTGCCGCGATAGAGCTTCCACACCTGGTGCGTGTTCCACGTGGTGAGCTCTGCCCGCTCGGGATTGCCCGACCGCCCAGAACCAGACGCAGAGCCCGCCGATGATGACGGCGACGGTCTGGAGGGCCCAGTTGTAGCTGATGGAGTTGGTGCTCCCCGAGAAGCCGCCGAAGCCGCCGCCGGCGAGCACGCCCCAGACGAGAAGCACGAAGCCCTCGACGAGGAGCATGACGTTGAAGAGCACGGCCTTGCTCCTGCGCACGAGGCCGACGATGCCGGCGGCCGCGCAGATGACCGCCAGGAGCAGCATCACCCAGGCCGGGTAGCCGCCTACGCTGGCGGAGAAGAAGCCCTTGATCACCGCCGAGAAGCCGCTGGTGATCGGCACTGTCTTCGGATACGTGAGCAGCTCGAGGACGACCCAGACGACGATCGTCCAGAAGATGACCCAGTTCCGGAAGCGACGGGGGATCATGCCTGCACCCTTGGGTCGAGGTAGTAGTACATGATGTCGGCGATGAGGTTGGCGACGATCACCGCGATGCTGGCGATGAGGAACACCGCCTGCATCACCGGGTAGTCGCGCTTCTGCATCGAGTCGTAGGAGAGCAGCCCCAGGCCGGGCCAGTTGAACACGCTCTCCGCGAGGATCGCGCCCGACATCACGAAGCCGAGGTTCATCATGACGATGGTGACCGTCGGCAGCATCGCGTTGGGGACCACGTGGCGCCAGAGGACCGCGTTCTCGCTCAGGCCTTTGGCGCGGGCGGTGAGCGCGAAGTCCTCCTTCATCACACCGGTGATGGAGCTGCGCATGATGAGGTGGTACTCACCCACGTAAGCGATGGCGAAGGTGAACGCCGGCAGGAACAGGTGCCTCATCAGCGACTCGAAGGAGGCGAAGCCGCTGAGCTCCACACCGGGTTCCTCCATACGCCCCGTCGGGAACCAGCGGAGCTTGGTGGCGAACAGCATGATCATCAGCAGGCCGAACCAGAACGTCGGCATGGCGTACAGGATCATCCCTAAGTTCGTGCTCACAACGTCGTAGGTGCCGTTGCGTCTCCACCCCGCGAAGACCCCCATGATCATGCCCACGACCGTGGCGAAGACCGTCCCCACCCCCACGAGAAGGAGGGTGGGCCAGATGCGCTCGGCGACGACTTCGGTGACGGGGCGTTTCTCGGAGAAGGACATGCCGAACTTGCCCTGCACGGTGTCGCGCCAGTAGTAGATGAACTGCTGCCACATCGGCTTGTCGAGGTTGAACGTCTTGCGCTGACGCTCGATGACCGACGGGTCTGTCTTCCCCTTGGGGAGAAGGAGCCGGGCGGGATCGCCCGGGAGGATGCGGAAGAGCGCGAAGTTGAACGAGGCCACGAGGATGATCGTGAGGACCGCGTTCAGGACCTTTCGGATGAAGTACCTTCGTTTATCCACTGCATTCGCGGGTCCCGCGCGCCCGGCCCCGAGCGCGTGCGGACCCTTGCCTCCTTCTCACATCCGTCGTTGCCGGACCCCTCGAACCTGTGGTGCTGACGCCGTGGTGGACGACTCCGAACGGAGCCTCGGGAGATTAGACGGTACCGGCGCGCCGTTCCGTCGGCCGCGCCGGGAATCGGCGGCCGTGGCGGTGACGATGTGCCTGAAGGACGGGCGACTCGCCGTGACTGACCCCCCAGCCGGCCCGGCCATTTCGCGGAGCGCGAAGGCCGGGCTAGGGAGTCAGGATAGTCGGCGCGGGGAGGCGCGGCAAGGAGGGGCTACGCCCCGGGGAGCCGCGCCTCGCGACCGGCTCGCCGCAGGACGCCGACCAGGCGGTCGAGCGGCAGCTCGTAGGCGACGTTGCCGTTGCGACCCACCGTGGTGGTGGCGGCGGTGAGCGAGTTGCACGACGCTCTCCGCCGTGGCGTCCACGGCCGCCTCGAAGAGTCCGTACATGTGGTCGTTGGAGACGGAGGTGAGCGCCAGAGGCTCGGCGGACTCACGCGGCACGCGGAGCGCGGTGCTGAACGCGAGCATGATCTCGCCGCTGCCGTCCGAGGCGTACGACCCCGTCGCCGCCAGGCCGAGCGCGCAGCGCTTGGCCATGCGCTCGCACTGCCGGGCGCTGAGCGGCGCGTCGGTGGCGAGGACGACGATGCACGAACCCTCGCGGTTCTCGAGCGGCATGAGGTCGGTGATCTCGCGCCCGACGGGCACCCCGTCGATGTTCAGGCGGTGGCGCACGCCGAAGTTGGTCAGCGCGAGCACGCCCACGGTCCAGTCACGCCCGTGGGCAGAGACGACCCGCGACGAGGTACCGATGCCGGACTTGAAGTCGAAGCACGACATGCCGGTGCCGGCCCCGACGCAGCCTTCGGCCACAGGTCCGTCCGAGGCGCCGTCCAGCGCGGCCCGGACGTGCTCTTCGCGCACGTGCATGCCGCGCAGGTCGTTGAGGAACCCGTCGTCGCACTCGCCGACGACGGGCATCACGGCGTCCTCGACGCCGCCCCGTGGCTCGCGCTCGAGCAGCCAGCGCACGGCGGCGTCGTAGACGGCGCCGGCGCTCTGCGAGTTGGTGAGCAGGACCGGCGTCTCGAGAAGGCCCCACTCGCGCACGGAACTGATGCCGATGAGCTCACCGACGCCGTTGGCGGCGTACGCGCCGGCGACGACGCGCTCGTGCCAGAGGTCGCCATTGTGCGGGAAGATCGCGGTGACGCCCGTGCGGGCGGGCCCGCTGCCGTTCGGCAGCCCGAGCCCGCCCCACGAGACTGTACAGTGGCCGACGCGCACGCCGGGCACGTCGGTGATCGCGTTGAGCGGCCCGGCCGGCAGCCCGCCGACGGCGACGCCGAGGTCGCGCAGGCGGCAGCGCTCCGGCGCGGCCACTCGTCTACTCCAGGATGCCGGCGCGGTGAGCCTTGAGGTACGCGCCGCAGAAGTTGTCCTCGCCGCGAAGCGCCTCGATGGACTTGATGGTGGCCATCATCTGCTTGTTGCGCACGTCGACGATCAGGCCGTCGAGGCCGAGGCCCGCGCACATCGCCACGAAGGTGCGGTTGAGCAGGGCGCGGTTCGGCAGGCCGAAGCTCACGTTGCTGAGGCCGCCGGTGGTGCGCACAGGCAGGCGCTCCTTGACCAGCTTGAGCGTCTCCATGGTGATGCCGGGCGCGCTCGGGTCGGCCGAGACGGCCATGACCAGCGGGTCGATCCAGAGGTCCTCGGCCGGCAGGCCGGCGCCGATGCAGAGGTCGAAGATCTGCTTGGCGACGGCGAAGCGGTCCTCGGCGGTCGGCGGGATGCCCTCATCGCTCAGGCACAGGCCGACGACGGGGCACTTGTACTTCTCGATCATGCGGCAGCACGGCGTCGATGCGCGGCTGCTCGCCGCTGATCGAGTTGATGAACGGCACCTTGCCGCCCGCGTCGACGATGGCCTGCACGCCGGCGTCGAGCGCCTTGGGGTTGGCGGAGTCGACCATGAGCTGCATGTCGGTGACGCCCATCACGATGTCGATGAGCCAGAGCAGGTCGGCTACTTCGTCGCCGCCGGCGACGCCGCCGTTGACGTCGATGAGACCGGCGCCGGCGTCGATCTGATCCTTGGCCAGGGTCTTGATGAACTCGGCATCGCGCGCCTGGATCGCCTCGGCGACCTGCTTGCGCGTCCCGTTGATCGATTCACCCATCAACAGCATTTGAACAACCTCCACGACGGTTTCCCGGGACGGACGACTGTGAGTATATGCGAAGTTTTGTGCGCCGAGGAACCTGGGCGGTGGATCAGGGATGACGAGGGGCGGACGGCGCCGGGCGAGCCGGCCGGGCGGACGGTCAGACGCCCTCGGGGGGCGGGACGATCCAGTCGGGACGGCGTCGGCGCCGGTCGGAGGCGCGCCGCTCGCGCTCGCCCGGGCCACGCGGGTCGCGGCGCCGTTCGCCCACGCGCCGGTCGATGCGGACCTCGACGCCGTCGCGCCCGTCGAAGAGCCCGATGAATCGGTGGTACAGCCGCTCGCGCAGCGGTCCCGTCACGAAGAGCACGTGCCGCTCTGAATCCGGGTCTCCGGCCATACACACAGTGTACCCCCGGCAACGGAGGGGTGGCACGGGATCGGGCGTGGCTGGGGCTCGCCACACGGCGCGCTCAGCCGTAGGTGACGTAGACCGTCTTGGTGCGCGTGTAGAAGTCGAGCGCCGCCGGCCCCTGCTCCTTGAATGTGTTGGCGCTCGACTGCTTGAAACCGCCGAACGGCGCCTGCAGGGCGAGGCCGGTGGTGGGCTCGTTCACCTTGACCACGCCGGCCTCGATGCGGTCGACGAAGGTCATGGCGCGCCGCAGGTCGTTGGTGACGACGGCGGCGGCGAGGCCGTAGCCGACGGCGTTGGCCTTGAAGATGGCGTCGTCGAGGTCCCTCGCCCGGACGATGCCGACCACCGGGCCGAAGATCTCCTCCTGCGCGAGGCGGCTGTGGACGTCGACGCCGTCGAACACGGTGGGCCGCAGGAAGTGACCGCCGTCGCCGGCGCGGCCGCCGCCGGCGAGCAGCTCGGCGCCGTCCTCGCTGCCGATGCGCACGTAGTCCAGGTCGGTCTCCAGCTGCTCCTCGCTCACGGCCGGACCCATCTGCACGCCTTCTTCGAGACCGTCACCGACGTTCAGGGCGTTGGCGGCCTCGGCGAGCGCGGCGGCGAACCTGGTCGGCGATCCCATCCTCCACGATCACGCGGCTGGTGGCGGTGCAGCTCTGGCCGGTGAGGCCGAAGCCGCCCATGACGGCCAGCCTGACGGCCAGCCCCAGGTCGGCGTCGTCGAGCACGATGGTGGGGTTCTTGCCGCCCATCTCGAGCTGGACGCGCGCGAAGTGCTCCGTCGCCCGCGCGTAGATGCGCGTGCCGGTATCGTGCGAGCCCGTGAAGGTCAGCCCGCTCACGATCGGATCGCCGGCGAGGGCCCCGCCGACCACCGACCCGGAGCCGGTGACGAAGTTGAGGACGCCGGCCGGCAGGCCGGCGTCCACGAGGCACTCGACGAGGCGCAGGGCCGTGAGCGGCGTCGGCGACGCCGGCTTGAAGACGACGGCGTTGCCGTAGACGAGCGCCGGCGCGATCTTCCAGGCCGGGATGGCGATGGGGAAGTTCCACGGCGTGATCGCCGCGACCACGCCGAGCGGCTCGCGGCGGCTGAAGAGCATGGCGTTCGGCGCGTTGGGCGGCAGGACGTCGCCGCCCAGCCGCCAGCCCTCGCCGCCGAAGTAGCGCAGGATGTCGCGCGCGCGGACGACCTCGCCGGTCGCCTCCGCAAGCGTCTTGCCCTCTTCGCGCGTGAGCGTGCGCGCGACCTCGTCCAGGCGCTCGGTGAGCAGCTCGGCCGCCCTGAAGAGGATGGCGCCGCGCGCCGGAGCAGGCGTGGCCGCCCACGCGGGGAACGCCTCCGCGGCGGCCGCGGCCGCCTGCGCCGCGTCCGCGGCGGTCGCGCTCGGGAACACGGCGAGGACCTCCTCGGCGCAGGCCGGGTTCCTCGTCTCGAAGCTCGCGTGGTCGCTCGCACCGACCCACTTGCCGCCGATCAGGTTCCTGCACGTCTCCATCGTCCACCCCGCCGTCTTGATGTCGTGAACCCACGTGGCGCAACGATACTACGGACCTCACGCGCCGCGGCCGTGTTGGCCGCGGATGCCGGCCGGGGACGCGAACGGCGGACGAGGCCCGCCCGTGCCTCAGCCCGGGAGTGGGACCAGCGCCCGGTCCGAGATCCGCAGGGTCTCGCGATAGCCGGCGGCCCGCGCGTGCGCGATGGCCTCGTCCCACAGCCGTCCCACGTGAGCGGCCTCGTGCGCGTCTGAGTCGATGGTCAGCGGGATGGCGCGCTCGCGTGCCGCGCGAAGGATCTCCACCGACGGATACATCACCCCGGCGGGGTCGCTGACGCGGTCACTGTTGAGCTCGATCGCGGCGCCAGACGCGGCCAGCCCGTCCAGGGCGGCGCCGATCTCCGGCTGCACCGCCGGACCCGGGCGGTGACCCCACAGCCCGATGTAATCGAAGTGGGCGAGGATGTCGAAGCGGCCGTACTCCGCCGCCGCGCGCAGGACGCGGTAGTAGGCGGCGAGCAGCGCGCCGACGTCGTCCCAGCGGGGATCGGCGCGCAGTGAAGGATCGTCGAAGACGAACCCGTCCACGACGTGCACGCCGAGCACCACGAACTGGAACGGCCAGGCGTCGAGCAGCCGGTCCAGCTCGGCTTCGTGACCGGGCTCGTACTCGGCCTCGAGCCCGAGGAGCACGGTGATCTCCGGGTGCCGCGCGGCGGCCGCGAGGACGTCCTCACAGTAGGCCGCCATACGCCCGGGCTGCACCCACCAGTGCTCGTCCGGCCCGGGCGTGGGCGAGATGTGGTCGGCTATGCCGATCTCGGGCAGCCCGGCGGCCACGGCGGCGAGCACGCACTCCTCCACCGTCCCGGCGCCGTCCGACCAGACGGTGTGCACGTGGTAGTCCCCCGGAAGAGCGCCGACGCCGGCCGAGCCGTCGTGGGTCCGGCCGGCCGCGGTCGTCATTCCTCCACCGCGCGCCCGTCGCCGCGCCGCTTCAGCAGCACCACGACGAGGGCGCCGCCGAACGCCACCACCAAGCCGATGACGTACCACATCGTGCTGGAGATGCCGCCGCCACCGCTCGCGGCCGCGGCGGCCGCCTTGGGCTTGAGCTCGATGTAGCTCTGACGGTCGATCATGCTGGCCCACACGCTGCCGCCCACGTAGGGCCGCCAGCCGTCCCAGCGCGAAGTGTCCACGGCCTGCAGCACCGATGGGTAGTCGATGACGATCATCGGCTGCTCGGCGTACATCACGGCCTGGGCCTGCTTGAGCAGGTCCATCCGCTTGGCGGTGTCCATCTCGCGGTACTGGGCGGCGGTGAGCCTGTCGTACTCCGCGTTCGACCAGTTCATCTCGTTGTAGTTGCCGATCTGGTCGGTGGTGAAGCAGGCGGCCGAGTCGCCGGGGTCGATGTAGCCCATGAAGTCCCAGAGGGCGAGGTCGTAGTCGGGCGCGTACGTGCTTCCCTTGTAGTTCCAGATGGCGTCGCCCAGCGCGCCCTCATCGACCACCGACAGCTTGACGTCGAGCCCGAGCTGCTTGAGCCAGCCGGCGATGAGCTTGCCCTGGACCTGGCTCTCCGGCGAGATGTCGCGCGCGAAGAGCCGCAGCGAGATGTCCTTGCCGCCGTTCTTGGGGTCGTTGCGCACGCCGTCGCCGTCGGTGTCCTTGTAGCCGGCGGCGTCCATGAGCTGGCTGGCCTTCGCCGGGTCGAAGCCGATGGCCTGCGCCGCATCCGGCTGGTAGTAGGGGTCGGCGCTCGCCGGCCAGCCCTTCTGGGGGAAGATGCCGTACCCGGCCTGCGCGTACCCGCTCCACCCCAGCGCGGCGCACTTCGCGCGGTCGATGGCCCAGGCCATCGCGACCCGGAACTTCGGGTCCTTGAGCGCCGGATTGCCCAGCGAGTCCGGGCTGTCGTAGCAGTTGACGTCGATGTACTCCCAGTTGTAGAGCGGGTAGGCGATCGTCTCGATGCCCGGCTCGCCCTCGAGGCGCTTGAACTGCTCGGGCGGGATGACCTGGGCGCCGTCGATGGTCCCGCTCTTGAGGTCCTGCACCATGGTGTCGTCGTTCGTGTAGTACTCGAAGATCACCTCGTCGATGGTCGGCTGCGTGCCCCAGTAGGTGGGGTTGCGCACCATCTTCACGTAGTCATCCTTCTTGAACTCCACCGTCTGGAACGGCCCGGAGCCGACGATCGGCGTGGGGTTGCGGAAGGTGTTGGCCAGCTGGCTCGCGCTCAGCTTGCCCCAGATGTGCTCGGGCAGGACGTAGATGTAGATCTGCGTCGTCAGCATGTTCGCCTTGGGCTGGGTGCAGTACACCTTGAGCGTCGTGTCGTCGACGGCCACCGCCCTGGACACGCCCTTGAGGTAGACGGCAGGGCTGAGGTCGTCCTTGATGATGGTGTTGAAGGTCCAGGCGACGTCCGCGGCGGTCAGCGGCCGGCCGTCCTGCCACTTGACGCCGGGCCGGAGGTGGAATGTCCACGTCTTCTGGTCGGGCGAGAGCTGCCAGTCCTGCGCCAGGCCGGTCGCCTTGGAGGGCAGGCCGTCGGAACCGATGCCGACGAGCGTGTCGTAGTTCAGCATCCAGATCTCGTAGGACGTGCTGTAGCCGATGAAGGGGTTGAGGTTGAGCGGCCCTTCGTTCCAGCCGAGGCGCAGGACGACCTTGCCGGCATCCGGCGACGGTGAGCTGCTGGCGCCGGCGAACGAGGCGCCCGCGGCCAGAAGGACGACCAGGACGGCGGCGGCGATG
This sequence comes from uncultured Thermoleophilia bacterium, assembly GCA_963798285.1. Lineage (GTDB taxonomy): Bacteria > Actinomycetota > Thermoleophilia > UBA2241 > UBA2241 > CAIXSE01. Next base: position 1,009,400 of record CAWCSR010000003.1, read on the forward strand.
ACGGCGAGGACGACCTTCTGCCGCCCGTGCCCGGCGATGTGGCTGGTGCCCATGTGACGAACCCCCAGATGCTGCGTGTCGCGCCGGCGGACGAAGCCGGAGCGGCGCTCCAGATGCCGGGACGCTATGCGGGCGGGCGCACGTCGTCAAGACCACTCGCCTACGTTGTCCTCAGTGCCGGGCATCACTATGGTGGAGGCGCTACGCGTGCGATCCATCGAGGGAGCCGGACAATGGCATGTGCTCCGCAGGAGGTCGCGAGATGACGGACGTTCCCGAGACCCGCTGGGCCAGGACGGTCGACGGCGCCTGCATCGCCTACCAGGACCTCGGTTCGGGTCCCGTCACGCTCCTCGTCGTCCATGGTTGGGTCTCGCACCTCGAGGTGTACTGGGAGCAGCCACGCTACGTGCGCTTCCTGAAGCGACTGTCGCGGAATCTGCGGGTGCTCGTGTTCGACAAGCGCGGCATCGGGATGTCCGACCGAGTGGCCGGATCGCCGGACCTCGGCGTGCTGCTCGACGATGTCCGCGCCGTGCTGGACGCCGCGGGCGTAGAGAGAGCGGCCCTGTTGGGCTGGGGCGGGCCGGGTCCGGAGCTCGCCGCGTTCTTCGCCGCGACCTACCCCGAGCGCACCGTCTGCCTGTCCCTCTTCGGCGACCTCCACGAACGGAAGGAGCCTGACTACCCGTGGGGCGAGACCCCGCAGAGATTCGAGGAGGGCCTGGCCCGCGATCTCAGATCTTGGGGCACCCTCGCCGGGGCCGCCGATTTCGTGCGCAGCGGGTACCTGGACGGGCCCCCTGCTTCGCCCCCCTACAACGACCAGGAGTTCCTGAGATGGAACGCGAAGCTCGCCCGCTACGCGGCCACGCCGGCGAGCTACGAGGAGTTCTCGCGCATGTGGTTCGGCACCGATGTGCGCCCCGCGCTGCGGGCGATCTCCGCGCCGACCGCCGTCTTCTTCGCCGAAGATGAGCCGGAGGACGAGAGTTTCGCTCGCCATCAGGCAGGCCTGATCCCGGGAGCGCGGGCAGTGCCCGTCGCCACCACGACCGAAGTCATCTGGGTTCCCGAGCCCGAGGCGATCGTCGTGGGGATCGAACGGTTCATCGACTCGGTGCGCCGGGAGGAGGCGGAGCTCGACCGCATGCTCGCCACGATCCTGTTCACCGACATCGTCGGCTCGACGGACAAAGCCTGTGCGGTCGGCGACGTCGGCTGGACAGGACTGCTCGAGAAACACAACACCACCGTGCGCGCCTTCCTCGCCAGATACCGCGGCAAAGAGATCAAGGCGACCGGCGACGGCTTCCTCGCCACCTTCGACGGGCCCGCCCGAGCGGTGAAATGTGCCCAAGGCATCTGCGAGGCGGTGAAGCCCTTGGGCATCGAGGTGCGCGCCGGCTGCCACACGGGGGAGATCGAGCTGCTGGGCGCCGACGTCGGCGGCATCGCCGTGCACATCGGCGCCCGGGTCGGCGCCCTGGCCGGACCCTCGGAGGTCCTCGTCACGTCGACTGTGAAAGACCTCGTGGCGGGCTCCGGTCTTGCCTTCATCGATCGGGGGGCACACCACCTGAAGGGCATGCCTGACGCGTGGCAACTGTACGCGCTGGCCGCGGACTCCAGCTAGCAGGAAACCTGATCGCCGGCTTCTCCAGCGATCGTGGAGGGAGGGACGATGAGCGAGATGACACCTGCCGACCGGAAGGCACTGGAGCGCACGCCGCTGTTCCAGACGCTGCCGCGACGACACCGGAAGCGGGTCGCGGAGCTCGCCACCGTGAAGCGCTACGGCAACGACGAGGCCATCATGCGGGAGGGTGAGCCTGGTGATTCGTTCATCGTGATGCTGAGTGGCGACGTCCTTGTCGCCCCCAACGCGGGCGACGAGCGGCTCCTCGTATCGGAGGAGTACTTCGGCGAGCTCTCCCTCATCGACGGGGCGCCCCGGGCGGCCACCGTGACCGCGGCGGGTCCGGTCACAGTGGCTCGCATCGGCCGCAAGGACTTTCGCGCGCTGCTCTCCGACGAGCCGACCTTGGCCGCCGGCCTCCTCCCGGGCGTGGCGCTGATCGCCCGCGATCTGTTGCGCGCAGACGCCGAGACTCTGCCTGATCACGCCCAGCTCGGCGAGTGGCGTTCCAGCGACGACTCCGGAGCGCTGGCCGAAGCCAAGGGTGAAGAGCTCGAGGGTCGCGACGCGCTCGGGTGGCTGCTGATGCTGCGCCACGTGGGCGTCTTCGAGGCGCTGAACGAACAGCACCTCCGTCACGTCGCCAGGTTGTTCACCATCGAGCGCTATGCGGACGGCGACACGGTGGTCCTGGCCGGCGCCCGCGGCGATGCGCTCCACATCGTCTTGAATGGGCGGGCGCGCGTGCGGACGCCAGGTGGCCACACGCGTGCCTTGGGCGCCGACGACAGCTTCGGCGAGCTGGCACTCATCGACGGCGCGCCTCGCTCGGCCACCGTCACGGCGGTCGGAGAGCTGACGACGGCGAAGCTCGCCCGGTCCGACTTCGCCAGACTGCTCAAGGCCGAGCCCGTCATCGCCGTCGGCCTCCTCGACGGCCTCGTCGCAATCGTCCGCGATATGCAGCAGGCCGCCGAACCGGTGGCCTGACGGCGTCGCGGCACCGCGAGAGGACGACGGCTGACGATGATGGCCATGCCGAAGACGCGCTGGGCCACCACGGACGATGGTGCTTCCATCGCCCACCAGCATGACTTCCTCGCGTCGGTCAGAGACGAGCAGGCCGAACTCGACCGCATGATGGGGACGGTGCTGTTCACCGACATCGTCGGCTCGACCGAGAAGGCATGCGAGTTCGGCGACCGCAGGTGGGCCGGACTCCTCGAGCGCCACCACCAGACTGTACGGGCGATGCTGGCCCGCTACCGCGGCACCGAGGTGAGCACTGCCGGGGACGGCTTCCTGGCAACGTTTGACGGCCCGGCCCGGGCAGTCAAGTGCGCACAGGGGATCTGCAAGGCGGTCAGGCCACTGGGACTCGAAGTCCGCGCCGGCTGCCACACGGGCGAGATAGAGCTGCTGGGCGCCGATGTCGGCGGCATCGCCGTGCACATCGGCGCCCGCGTCGCCGCGCTCGCCGGCCCCTCCGACGTGCTCGTCAGCTCGACCGTCAAGGACCTCGTCGCGGGATCGGGGCTCGTCTTCGAGGACCGTGGTGACTACGAGCTCAAGGGCGTGCCCGACAGGTGGCGGGTGTACGCGGCCCTGCCGGCGGACGATTGACCGCGCAGGGGCGCCGACGGGTGGGCTGTTGGGCCCGCGCGTCTCCGCAAGCGCGAGGGCCGGCGGTGCATGCGCACCGCCGGCCCACAAAGAAGCGGCGGGCGGGCCCTGAGGCCCACCCGCCGCCGACGCGAAAGAGGTTTGCTCTTTCGTATGTCTTCTAGCGGGTGACGATCACATCATCCCGGGCATTCCGCCGCCCGGCATACCGCCGCCCATTCCGCCGCCGCCCTCTTCAGGCTTGTCGGCGACGATGCACTCGGTGGTGAGGATGTTCTTGGCGATCGACGCGGCGTTCTGGAGCGCCGAACGGGTGACCATGGCGGGATCGATGATGCCGGCCTTGACCAGGTCCTCGTACTTGTCGGTGTCGGCGTTGAGGCCCTCGCCGGGCTTGAGACCCTTGACCTTGTTCACCACGACCGAGCCCTCGAGGCCGGCGTTCTCGGCGATCTGACGCAGTGGCTCTTCGAGCGCACGGGCGATGATCTGCTTGCCGGAACGGAAGTCGACGTCGTCGGACTTCTTGTCGACCTTGATGGCGGAGATGGCGTTGACGAGCACGACGCCGCCGCCGGGCACGATGCCCTCTTCGAGAGCGGCGCGCGTGGCGTTGAGGGCGTCCTCGACGCGGTGCTTGGTCTCCTTCATCTCGACCTCGGTGGCCGCGCCGACCTTGATGACGGCCACGCCGCCGGCCAGCTTGGCGAGACGCTCCTGGAGCTTCTCACGGTCGAAGTCGGAGTCGGTGTTCTCGATCTCGCTCTTGATCTGCTTGATGCGGCCCTTGATGGCGTCGGTGTCGCCGGCGCCGTCGACGATGGTGGTGTTGTCCTTCGTCACGACGACCTTGCGGGCACGGCCGAGCTGCGTGATCTGCGTGTTGTCGAGCTTGAGGCCCATCTCCTCGGTGATGACCTCGCCGCCGGTGAGGATGGCGATGTCCTCGAGCATGCGCTTGCGGCGGTCGCCGAAGCCGGGGGCCTTGACGGCGACGCTGGTGAACGTGCCGCGGAGCTTGTTCACGACGAGGGTCGCGAGGGCTTCACCCTCGACGTCCTCGGACACGATGAGGAGCTGCTTGCCGGCCTGGATGACCTTCTCGAGGATCGGAAGGAGGTCCTGCACGGCGCCGACCTTCTGGTTGGCGATGAGGATGTAGGGATCCTCGAGCACGGCCTCCATGCGATCGGGGTCCGTGACCATGTACGGGCTGAGGTAGCCCTTGTCGAACTGCATGCCCTCGGTGAACTCGAGGTCGAGGCCGAAGGTGTTGCTCTCCTCGACGTTGACCACGCCGTCCTTGCCGACCTTCTCGATGGCGTCGGCGATGACGTCGCCGACGGCGCGGTCGCGGGCGGAGATGGTGGCCACGCGGGCGATCTCCTCCTTGCCGGAGATCTCCTTGGACTGCTTCTTGATCGAGGCGACGGCCTCGTCGACGGCCTCTTCGATGCCGTGCTTGATGGCCATCGGGTTGGCGCCGGCGGCTACCATGCGCAGGCCCTCGCGCACGATCGCCTGGGCGAGCAGGGTGGCGGTGGTGGTGCCGTCACCGGCGATGTCGTTCGTCTTGGTCGCGACTTCCTTGACCAGCTGGGCGCCCTGGTTCTCGAAGACGTCCTCGAGCTCGATCTCGCGAGCGATGGTGACGCCGTCGTTGGTGATCGTCGGGGCGCCGAACTTCTTGTCGAGCACCACGTAGCGGCCCTTGGGACCGAGGGTGATCTTCACGGCGTCGGCGAGCGCGTTCACACCGCGCTCGAGAGAGCGCCGGGCTTCGTCGTGATACTTGAGTTCCTTAGCCAAGATTCGTCAGCCTCCCCTCTTACTTTGCGACTACGGCCAGGATCTCACTGGCGCGCAGAATCAGCAGTTCGTCACCATCGGCGGTCTTGTACTCGGTGCCCGCGTACTTGCCGTAGATGACCTTGTCGCCCTTCTTGACGTCCATGGGGATGCGGTTCTTGCCCGCCTCGTCCCACTTGCCGTCGCCCGCAGCGACGACCTCACCCATCATCGGCTTCTCTTTGGCCGTGTCGGGGAGAACGATGCCGCTGGCGGTCTTCTCCTCTTCCTGGACCGCCTTGATGATGACGCGGTCTTCGAGCGGCTTGAGCTTCATGCAGCAACCCTCCTTGGTGTGTACACCGTGGTTTCCTTGGAGTTGGTTCTGGCACTCTCTGGGGGAGAGTGCTAAGTCCACACAGCTGCACATGGTATGACCGGTCCCGGGAGATGTCAAACCAACGTCCGAGGCACGGAGAGGATGGCCGGCGACCAGCTCAATGTGCCGTTTTGCAGGGCGTTTCCCGCTCATCGGCGAGCGCGGCTGGACTGTCAATCCGTTCGCCGGGTGCCACGCAGTCTGGCGAGCATGGAGCGCCCTCGCTAGTATGGCGGCATGGAAGCGGACGCCGCCGGATGAGAGTGCTGCTGCAGCGCGTGAGCCGCGCCGCGGTCGCGGTGGACGGCGCGGAGGTCGGCGCGGTCGGCCGCGGCTTTCTCGCCCTCGTGGGCGTGACCCACGAGGACGACGCGGCCGCGGCCCGCCGGCTCGCCGCCAAGACGGCGCGGCTCCGCGTGTTCGCCGACGACGCCGGTCTCATGAACCTCGCGCTCGGCGACGTGGACGGCGCCGTGCTCGCCGTCTCCCAGTTCACCCTGTACGCCGACACGCGGCGCGGCAACCGGCCGAGCTTCACCGGCGCGGCTCCGCCCGAGCACGGCGAGGCCGTGTACGAGGCCTACGTCGAGGCGCTGCGCGCCGAGGGCGTGCCGGTCGAGACCGGCGTCTTCGGCGCGCACATGCAGGTCGAGCTGCTCAACGACGGACCCGTGACGATCCTGCTCGAGGGGTGAGCAGCCCCTGAGTCCCGAGACGACGACGCCCGGGCCGCCTCCAGAGGCGGCCCGGGCGTCCACGACGCGTCGGCGCGTCGCGTCAGACCTCGTAGCCCTCCGCGTGGCGCGCATCGCTGAGCTTCTCGCTGCTCTGCGGCACGTTCTTGTACGCGGCATAGCCGGCGAAGATGCCGCTGATCCAGGCGAGCACCCACGGGGCGCCCCAGTAGTAGAGCAGCGGGGTCCAACGGTACTGGCCGCGGTTGTACGTGTAGATCAGACCGATCATGGCGGCCACGCAGACGATGGCGCCGCCGATGCTCGGGTACCAGAAGGCGAGCACCCCCCCGATCACCATGATGATGCCGAGGCCGATCAGCAGGTGCACTCCCGAGAGGTACTGCGAGTAGATGCCGAAGAACTGCGCAATGCCGAAGACGGGCTTGGCCGAGTGCGCGTACAGCCCGCCACCGATCGCCGCGGCGCCGGCGAGGATGCCGGTGATGGCGGTGAGGTTGGCCATCTTCTGACCCTTCATGCCCCCACTCCTTCCACCTTGGCGTCGAACTCGGTGACCTGGCCGCTCGGCGTGAGGGTCGAGCCCTCAAGAGCCTCGTCGGTCGTGCCCCTGTAGATGTTCTTGAAGATGAGGTACGCGACCGGGCCGGTGAGCACGCCGACCAGACCGCCGATGAGGTAGTCGGTGCCGTTGACGAACAGGGCGATGATGGCGATCGCGATCGGGAACGCCACCCAGACGGCGAGGCCCCACGTGGGCATGGGCACGCGGAAACTCCGCGGCGTGTCCGGCTCCTTGTAGCGCATGATGACGACGGTCAGGTAGATGAGCACGTAGGCGAACATGAGCAGGAACACGTCGATGGTGATGAGCGCGTCGAAGTTGAAGTTGATCAGGACCGCGTTGACGAAGCCCATGAGCAGGATGGCGACCCACGGTGTGCCCCAGCTTGCGTGCGTGCGGCCGAGCCACCGCGGCAGCAGGCGGTCACGCGACATCTGGAACTGCGGACGCGCGCCCGCCGCCAGGTAGCCGGCGTACAGGCCGATATTGGAGAGGATCGCGGCCATCAGCATGAAGTAGGCGAAGACGGTACCGCTGAGGTTCTGGGCCAGCTGCACGAAGTCGAGTCCGCCGCCGCCCGTGTACATGTTCTGCCACCCGCTCGGGTCGCCCATGTCCGCCACGCGGATCGCCGCAAACACCGTGATGAAGTAGGTGAGGATGACCAGAGGGGTGCCGATCATGAGCGCCCTTGGGATGACCCGTTGCGGGTTCTCGATCTCGCCGGCAAGCGTGGACATCGACTCCCAGCCCGAGTACATCCACATCATGATCGCCAGGCCAAGGTTGAGCGAGGTGAGCACGCTCTCCCCCGGCACGATCACCGGGCTGAAGGGGTTGCCCGAGCCGGCGAGGATGCCCCACACGGTGAACACGAGCAGCGGGACCATCACGCCGACCTGGATGATGGTCAGAGACCACCCGGTGAGTTCCAGGCCGCGGATGTTGATGAAGGTGAACACCGCCACGATGGCGATGCCGATGGCGGCTCGCTCCGCCCCCCGAAGCCCCACTTGGCCTGCATGTAGTCGAGCGCGAGCGCGACGTAGACGGCGGAGTCCACGTAGAGCGAAAGGCTCCACCACCAGCCGGCCTGGAAGCTCCAGTACTCGCCCATGCCCCGGCGGATCCAGCGGTACAGGCCGCCGGCCTCGGGGACCATCGAGCCGAGCTCGGAGGAGACGAACGCCAGAGGCACGCTCCACAAGATCGGCAGCACCAGGATCATGAGCAGCGTCATGCCGGGGCCGGACGACGAGACGACGTCCTCCATGCCGAACGAGCCGGAGCACGTGAGCGTGAACACGAAGATGACGGCCGTGATCAGCCGCATCCGAACCCGCTTCAGCCCCTCGTTACGAAGCAGTTCCGTCATCTGGACCCCCCCAGGAACACGTTTGACCAACTTCTAAGACAGCGCCTCAGGGGCAAGTTGCCAGAGGTCGACCGCCAGCTTGTCGTTCTCACCGTAGTCTATCGGGATGTCGATGACAACGGGTCCCGGGTGCCGCAGAGCGCGGGCGAGGAGGGGTTTGACGTCGCCCGCCTTCTCGGCACGGAACCCCTCGATGCCGAACGAGCGAGCCAGCGAGACCAGGTCCGGGTTGTCGAACCGGGTCCCGGCGATGTGCCCGAACTTGCGTCGCTGGTGCATCTCGATGAGGCCGTAGCCGCCGTCGCTCCAGACGAGGACGACGAACGGCAAGCCGAGGCGGCGCGCCGTCTCCAGTTCCTGGACGTTCATCAGGAAGCCGCCGTCGCCGCAGATGCAGACGACCTTCGCGCGGCCGCGGCGCGCCAGCGCCGCGGCGATCGACGCCGGCAGACCGAAGCCCATGGCGGCGAACCCGTTGCTGATGAGGACGGTGTTGGGTTCGCGCGCCTCCCAGAAGCGCGCCACCCACAGCTTGTGCGCGCCGACGTCGCTGACCAGCACGTCCTCCGGCGCGAGCAGCTCGCGCAGGTCGCGGAGCACGCGCTGCGGCTTGATCGGGAAGTCCTCGTCGGTGCCGGCGTCGAGCACGCGCCGGAAGGCGCGCCGGTAGGGACGCTCCTCGACGTTCGAGACGGCCTTGCCCTCGAGCAGCCCGGTGAGCTGGAACAGGATGCGCGAGAGGTCGCCGATGAGCTCGACCTCGGGGATGAACTGCGCATCGATCTCCGGCGGCACGGTGTCGATGCAGAGGATGCGCTGGCGGCCCTCCGGGTTCCAGGCGGAGGGCGGCCACTCGATCATGTCGTAGCCGACGGCCACGACGAGGTCGGCCCGGCCCAGCATGCCCTGAGGGTAGTCCTGCCGGGCCAGCCCGGCGGTGAACAGGAAGTGCGGGTCCGAAGCGTCGAGCACGCCCTTGCCCATGAAGGTCGTGATGGCGTGGAGGCCGGTCTGCTCGCAGAACGCGCGCAGCGCCGGCGCGGCCTCCTGGCGCACGACCCCGTTGCCGGCCAGCACCACCGGCCGCTTGGCGCCCTGGATGATCTCGGCGGCGCGCAGCAGGCTGACCGGGTCGGCCTCCATCATCGGCTCCGGGCCGCGTGGCAGCGGCGAACCGGTGACCACGCTCTCCATGACGTCCTCGGGAAGCTCCAGGTGGGTCGCTCCGGGCTTCTCGGAGGCGGCGATGCTGAACGCTTTGCGCACCGCCTCGGGGACCATGCGCGGGTGATGCAGGCGCGTGTTCCACTTGGTCATGGGGCGCAGCATCTCCACCGTATCGATGAACTGGTGGGTCGTGTCCTTGTGCATGCCGGCGAGGCCCGTCTGGCCGGTGAGCGCGACCAGCGGCGCGTGGTCCAGCGTCGCGTCGCCGACGCCGGTGGCCAGGTTGCTCGCCCCCGGGCCGAGGGTCGCGAGACAGACGCCGGGCTTGCCGGTGAGCCGGCCGTAGGCGTCCGCCATGAACGCCGCGCCCTGTTCGTGGCGGGTGGGCACGAAGGTGATGAGCTGCGAGCGGTCGAGCGCCTCGCTGAGGTCCAGCGTCTCCTCTCCGGGGATGCCGAAGACGAACTCGACTCCCTCGTTCTCGAGGCAGTCGACGAAGAGGTCGGCGGCGGTGCGCTCGGCATCTCCGATGGGCGCGGGCGGGAAGACGGAGTCGGGACGGTGTGTCATACCAATCGAGTCTAGCATTCCCGGACTGTCCGAACCGTGGCCGCGCGCCGTAGTCCCGCCTGTTCGGACGGACAGGATGGCGAAGTGGAGGCCAGCGCCGAGTCCTTGGACGCGGCAGGGCGGGGCGGGAGACCCTACGACACGCCGGGGGGGCCGGCGGCGCGCTTGCGCGGCCTGGCCGCCTTGGCCTCGGCGTCGCTGGCGAAGGCATCCAGGCCGAGGTAGTCCGGCCAGGCGAGCGCCGGCAGGAACCCGGCCGCCAGGCCGACCATGCCGGCGTTATCGGTGCACAGGCTGAACGGCGGCAGCGAGAGCCGCAGTCCTTCGGCCTCGCACGCCTCGGCGAGCGCGCGGCGCAGCCCAGAGTTGGCGGCCACGCCGCCGGCGACGGCGACGCTGCGCAGCCCCTCGGCGGCGGCGCCGGCCATCGTCTTCTCCACGAGCTGGCGGACGATGGCCGCCTGATAGGAGGCGGCGATGTCGGCGCGGTGCGCCGCGACCTCCGCCTCGTCCCGGTCCCTGAGGTCGTAGAGCAGCGCCGTCTTGAGGCCGCTGAAGCTGAAGCCGCGGCCTCGGGGCACGGCGCGCGGAAAGCGGGCGAAGCCCGGGTCGCCGCGCGCCGCCAGCTCGTCCAGCTCCTTGCCGCCCGGGTAGCCGAGCCCGAGCAGCCGGGCGCCCTTGTCGAACGCCTCGCCGGCCGCGTCGTCCATGGTCTTGGCGGCGACGCGGTACTGCACGCCCTCCTCGACCACGGCGAGCAGCGTGTGCCCGCCGCTGGCGACCAGGCAGATGAACGGCGCCTCGACGCCGAGCGCGTAGTTGGCGGCGATGTGCCCCTGCAGGTGGTTGACCGGGATCAGGGGCAGCCGGCGTCGGTACGCCAGCGATTTGCCCGTGGCGAGACCGACCAGCAGGGCGCCGATGAGCCCGGGGCCCTGCGTCACCGCCACGGCGCCGAGGTCGTCCCAGTCCACTCCGGCCTCGGTCATCGCCTCGGCCACGACCTCGTTGACGAGCTCGGTGTGGCGGCGCGAGGCCACCTCCGGCACCACGCCGCCGAACTGGGCGTGCAGCTCGTTCTGCGAGGAGACGATCGACGAAAGCACCTCGCGCCCGCGCACCACCGCCGCGCTGGTGTCGTCGCAGGAAGTCTCGACGGCGAGGATGAGGCCGGCGGGGAGCGGTGCGCCTCCGGCGCCCCGCTCGACGACCTGACTCCATCGGCCAGTCACGCCGAGTCCCCTTCCCAGTCCTTCCACATGATCACGGCGTCCTCGCGGTCGTCGCTGTAGTACCCCGGACGGACGCCCGTGGCGACGAACCCGAAGCTGCGGTAGAGCTCGATGGCGGAGGTGTTGGAGACCCGCACCTCCAGCGTGTGCCCGCGATGCCCCTGGCGCTCGGTGATGGCGAAGTACGCCTCGAGCAGGCGTGAGGCGACGTGCTGGCGCCGGACCTCCACTGCGACGCAGAGGTTCATGAGGTGCCACACGTCGACGAACATGTCGGCGATGAGATAGGCGATGATGTGGCCGTCGTCCTCGCAGACGAGGCAGATGCCGCTCTCGCGCGCCAGCTGCCCGCTGAAGATGGCCAGCGACCAGGGGAGCGTGAAGGTGCGCGCCTCGAGCGCGGCGACGGCCTCGAGGTCGGTGAAGTGCATCGGCCGCACGACGCGCTCGTGCCGGACCGGCTCCGGGACGACCTGGAGGTTCATGGAGCGCCTCCTGCCGCCGTGCCCCCAGGGCTGGAGGCGGCCGCGCGCGGCTTGGCGTCGGGCGCGCGGCCGTAGATGGGCAGCACCGCGTCCGGGCCGCGGACGACGCCGGGCGCGCCGCAGGCGACCGCCCGGCCCACCATCGCGGCCGTCGGCGCGACGAGACCCGCGGCCGGCAGCGCCGACGCGGGCAGCAGGTCGCGGTAGAGCACCGCGCCGTCGCCGCCCGTGACCACGTCGCCGCGCGCGGCGAGCCACTCGGAGAGGTCGTCGGCCGGGACGACCGCGACGTCCTCGAGCTGCCGCACCCCGCCGCCGGCGCTCTCGAAGACGGCCGCGAAGACCTCGCGACGCCGGCCGTCGATGAGCGGCACGAGCCTGCGGCCGGCCGCCTCAGGAGCCTCCGTCATGGCAAGCGCGAGCGCGGCGAGCGTGGGCACGCCGGCGAGCGAAGCGCGCCCGTCCGCCTGCGCCAGGGCGCGCGCCGTGGCGATGCCGATGCGCAGGCCGGTGAAGGCGCCGGGACCGAGACCGACGGCGACGGTGTCGACGTCGTCCCAGCCGGCGCCGGCCTCCGCGAAGATCTCGTGCACGAAGGGAAGCAGCAGCTGCGAGTGCGCGGGTCCGCTCGAGGGCGAGGCGGTCGGCGACGACGGAGCCGTCGGCGGCGCAGAGCGCCGCCGAGCACGCCGTCGTCGCCGTCTCCAGCGCCAGGATCACGGCGTCACCCCTGCAGCCTCTGCGATGCCGGCCTCCGCCGCGGCGACCAGCAACCTCGCGCTCGAACGCCGCCTCGCCGGTGATGCGCGCCGCGCGACTGGTGCGGGTGCGGTGCTCGAGCTCGATGCGCAGATCGGCCGGCGGCAGCGCGTCGCTGCCGGCCGCCGGCCACTCCACGAACGTGATGGCGTGCGGCCCGAGGTAGTCGTCCCAGGCGAAGAGCTCAGCGTCGGCGCCGCGGCTGAGCCGGTACAGGTCGAGGTGGTGCAGCAGCTCGCCGTCGCGCCCGTGGTAGCTCTGCGCCAGGGTGAACGAGGGGCTCGTGATGGCCCCGCGCACGCCACGGGCGCGCAGCACCTCGCGGACCAGCGTGGTCTTGCCGGTGCCGAGGTCGCCCTCCACGGTGACGAGCGCCGGCGGCCGCAGCAGGACGGCCAGCACACGAGCGAGCTTCCGCGTCTGGGCCGGCGAGGCGAGGGTGAAGGCGATCATCTAGAAGAGGCCGAGCTGCTCCGGTTCGGCGGGCGGGCCGGCGTCGTGGAGGCTCGCGCCGGCCGGCTCGGAGGCGGCGTCGGCGGGCACGGCCGCGAACGAAGGCGCCGCGGAGCCGGCGCCGGCGATGGGCGCGGCATCGGTCGTCGCCTGGGGCGGGGCCGCGGCGGGCGCGGCGTGGACGGACGCGGTCTCGACCGGCTCGGGCTCCATGGGCGTGGCGTCGAGCGCCGCGACCGCCGCTTCTGCGAGCGTCGGCGTCAGGCCGGCCGCGTCGCCGGCCGCAGGCGGCTCGTCGCTGACCGCAGGCGGCTGCGCGTCGCTGACCGCAGGCGGCTCCTCGCCGGGCTCCGGCGACGCGTCGGCCAACGTCGGAGCGGCCGCAGGCGCGGGCGGCTGCGGCCGCAGGCTCTCGGGCGGCCGCCAGGCCGGACGCTCGGGCTCACTCACCGCCTGCGGCGCCGCGTGCGCCAGCAGGTCGGGCAGGCGCAGGAAGTCCTCTTTGAGCGTCGCCAGCTTGGCGGGCGTGTACAGCGCCGCCGCCGGATGGAAGATCGGGTACAGGTACAGCTCGTGGCCGGCGATCTCCGTGACCTGCGGCTGCCCGTGCACCTGCGTGATGCCGCGCGGGTCGCCGGTGAGGAGCTTGGTCGCGAAGTTGCCGAGCGTGCAGATGACCTTGGGCCTGATGATCTCGATCTGCCGCCAGAGATACGGCCGGCAGGCGTCGATCTCCTCGGGCCGCGGGTCGCGGTTGTTGGGCGGCCGGCTCTTGAGGACGTTGGCGATGTAGACCTGCTCGCGCGTCATGCCGATGGACGCGAGCAGCTGCTCGAGGAGCTTGCCGGCCTGGCCTACGAACGGCCGGCCCTGCTGGTCCTCGTGGTAGCCCGGCGCCTCGCCGACGAACATGAGGTCGGCGCCGGGGTCGCCCTCGCCGAAGACGGCCCTGGTGCGCGTCTCGGCGAGCACGCAGCTGGAGCAGCACTCGACCTCCTCACGAAGAGCGTCGAGCTGGGCGATGACGTCGTCAGTGGCAGGTGGCACAGGAGCCGCTGGCGCATGTGGAGCAACTCTTGGTCGCTCCCTTGCCGCCGAGGTTGGACGACGATGAGTGGACGGCGAACGTGGAAAGCAGCCGGCAGACGTCGCCGGAGTGGCACGACGGGCACTCCGGCCGGTTGCCGTTGCGGACCAGCTCCTCAAAAGCGGTTCCGCACTGGTTGCAGCAGAATTCGTAGATCGGCATGGCGGTAGTGTACCACCGGGCACCGCCGCGCAGGCCTCCCGCCCGAGCGTGGCGCAAGTCGTGCCAGGGACCGGCCAACGAGCGTTCGATTGACACGCGCGCTCGCGAGGCCCTACGCTCACCATGGCCCGGCGCCCAGCTTCGGCAGGCTACCGGGACACCGCCTGTGCTGCACAGGCCTACGGCAGGCGCGGTACCTCCCCCACCGGGCGGACCGCAGCCGGAGAGGTCGTAGGCTTGGACGATCGACGCGTATCGCTTCTGCGTGATCGGTCCGGGACGTCTCGGATCGACCGTGCTCGCCGGCCTGCTCGAGGCCGAGCTCACCGTCAGCGCCGTCGGCGTACACGCCGACGACGACACCAGCCTCTTCGACTTCGTCCCGCACGTGCGCGTGCGCGACGCCGCGCTCGAGGCCGATGCCTGGTGGCTCGCGGTGCCGGACGACGAGATCTACACCGTGGCCGGCAGGCTCGCCGAGGCTCTGCCGGCCATCCGCCGCCAGGGCGCGCCGCAGCCGCTCGCCATCCACTCCAGCGGGCTCGGCTCCATCCACCTGCTCAAGCCGCTGTTCGAGCAGGGCGTGCGCGTGCTGTGCCTGCACCCGCTGCAGACATTCGCCGGCGAGCCGGACGCCGAGCTGCTGCAGGGCGTCCCGTGCGCCGTCACGGCGCACGAGGAGCGCGACCTGCAGCTCGGCGAGGAGCTCGCCGGCCGCCTGGGCATGCGCCCGTTCCGGCTGCGCCGACGAGCAGAAGACGCTCTACCACCTCGCGGCCGTCGTCGGCTGCAACCTGCTCGTGGCCCTCGAGAGCGAGGCCAGGCGCCTGATGGACGAGGCCACGGGAGATCCGCACGGCCTCGACCACCTCTCGGTGCTGCTCGAGACGACGATGCGCAACCTGCTGCAGAGCGGCGAGCCGGCGTTCGCGCTGACCGGTCCGGTCGCCCGCGGCGACGTCGGCACCGTGCGCGCGCACCTGCGCCTGCTCGACCGCGAGAGTCCCCGGCTGGCGGGCACCTACCGCGCCCTGAGCCTCGAGGCGCTCACGCTGGCGGCGCCGCGCCTGGACGACGAGCAGGTCGCGACGCTCCACGCACTGCTGGGGGCCGGAGAAGCCGGCGGCGGAGCCGCCGGCCCCGCCGGCCCGGAGGCGGACGCGGGCAGCCACTGGGCCGGAGGCCAGCCGTGATCGTCGCCCGGACCATCGCCGGAGGCGCGGGCCGCGCTGCGCGAGCTCCCGCGCCCGCTCGGCCTCGTGCCGACCATGGGCGCCCTCCACGCCGGGCACCTCAGCCTGGTCGAGGCGGCGCGGGCGGACTGCGCGAGCGTGGCCGCCTCCATCTTCGTCAACCCGACGCAGTTCGGCCGCGGCGAGGACTTCGACGAGTACCCGCGCGACGAGGCCCGCGACCTGCGCCTCCTGGAGGAGGCGGGCGTCGCGGTCGTCTTCGTGCCGACGGCCGACGAGATGTACCCGGAGGGCTTCGCCACCACCGTCCACGTCGGCGGCCCGCTCACCGCGAGCCTCGAGGGCGCCTCGCGGCCGGTCCACTTCGACGGCGTCGCCGTCATCGTCACCAAGCTGCTCGGCGTGGTGCAGCCGGACGTGCTGTTTCTCGGCGAGAAGGACGCACAGCAGCTCGCCGTCGTCCGCCGCTTCGTGCGCGACCTCGACCTGCCGGTCGAGGTCGCCGGCGTGCCCACGCGGCGCGAGCCGGACGGCCTGGCCATGAGCTCGCGCAACGTCTACCTCACGCCGGAGCAGCGCGCGGCCGCGCCGGACCTGTACCACGCGCTCCTCGCCGGCGCCGAAGCCGCCGGCGCTCCGGGCGCGGCCGCGAAGGACGTCGTCGTCGCGGCCACCAGCGCCCTGCTCCTCCCCGGCGGGCCGCTCGACCCCGACACGATCGACGACGCTCTCTCCCGCCCGCGCTTCGAGCTCGACTACCTCACCGTCGTGGACGACGACACCTTCGTCCCTGAGGGCGCGCTCGGGCCGCGATCCAGACTCGTCGTCGCGGCCCGTCTCGGCTCCACCCGGCTCATCGACACCATCTCCGTCGCCATCCCCGCCGGCGACGACTGCACCGACTCACCGTCAGCCAGCGCGTACCCCGCCAAGGACGCGACCGCATGAAAGGAAGGACCACCATGGCGACCGTCTTCGTCAACGGCAAGCAGCAGGAACACGTGCGCGAGGGCCTCGTGCGCGTCATCACCGGTTCTATCGAGTTCCCGAGCAACGGCGACGCGGACATGGTCAAGATCACCGACGAGGTCAAGGAGGCGGTGCGCCAGACCGGCCTGACCGACGGCACCGTCACCCTGTTCGTGCCCGGCGCCACCGGCGCCCTGACGACGCTCGAGTTCGAGCCGGGCGTCGTGGAGGACGTGCAGACAGGCGCTCGACGTCGTCGCGCCGGCCGACCGCTTCTACCAGCACAACGTGAACCTCGGCGACGGCAACGGCCACTCGCACGTGCGCGCCGGCCTCGTCGGGCCGTCGCTGGTCGTCCCGTTCGTCGACGGCCGCCTCACGCTCGGCATCTACCAGAACATCGTCTTCTGCGACTTCGACGCGCGCCCGCGCGAGCGGAGCATCGTCGTGCAGGTGATGGGCGTATGAGCCGCCGATGCCGCGGGCGGCCCGCCGGTCGGCGGCTGCGACCCGAGCAAGGAGCGCCCGCTCGTCCAGGTCGCGCTCGACTTCGTCGACCTGCCGCGAGCCCTCGAAGTCGCGCGTGAGGCGGTCGCCGGCGGCGCCGACTGGATCGAGGCCGGCACGCCGCTGATCAAGGCCGAGGGCCTGAGCGCCGTCAGGGCGCTCAAGGCCGAGTTCCCGGACAAGACCATCGTCGCCGACATGAAGACGATGGACGCCGGCCGCACCGAGGTGGAGTACGCCGCCAAGGCCGGCGCCGGCGTGGTCGGCGTGCTCGGCGCCGCGTCCGACAGCACCATCAAGGAGTGCGCCGAGGCGGCGCGCAACTACGGCTGCAAGCTCATCGTCGACATGATCGAGGTCGCCGACCCGGTGGCGCGCGCGTTGCGCGCGCAGGAGCTCGGCGCCGACTACATCGGCATCCACACGGCGATCGACCAGCAGATGCGCGGCGAGGCACCGTTCGACACGCTGCGGGCCGTGGCCGAGGCGGTCGTGATCCCCGTGTCCGCCGCCGGCGGCATCAACAGCGAGACGGCGGCGGCGGCCGTGAACGCCGGCGCCGGCATCGTCGTGGTCGGCGGCGCCATCACCAAGTCCGCCGACGCCACCGCCGCGACCGCGGAGATCCGCCGCGCCGTGGACGAGCGCGTCTGCATCGAGACCACGCTGTACAAGCGCGCCGGCGCGGCCGACATCCGCGCCGTGCTCGACCAGGTCTCGACGGCCAACATCAGCGACGCCTGGCACCGGCAGCCGAGCCTGCCGGGCATCAAGCCCCTGCTGCCGGGCGCGCACCTGTGCGGCCCGGCGGTCACCGTGCGCACCTACGCCGGCGACTGGGCCAAGCCCGTCGAGGCGATCGACCTCTGCAAGCCCGGCGACGTACTGGTCGTCGACGCCTGCGACGCCACGCCCGCCATGTGGGGCGAGCTGGCCACGCACAGCGCCATGGTCAAGGGCGTGGCGGGTCTCGTGGTCTGGGGCGCGATCCGCGACACGCCGGAGATCGCGCGTCTCGGCTTCGCCGCCTTCAGCAGCAAGGTCTGCGCCAACGCCGGCGAGCCCAAGGGCTTCGGCGAGATCAACGTGCCGATGCATCATCGCCGGCCAGACGGTGCGCCCCGGCGACTGGATCGTCGGCGACGACGACGGCGTCATGGTCCTGCCCAAGGAGCAGGCCGTGGAGCTCGCCAACCGCGCCATGGACGTGCTCGAGAAGGAGAACCGCCTGCGCGGCGAGATCGACGCCGGCAAGACGCTCGCCGAGGTCGCCTACCTGCAGAAGTGGGAGAAGGCGCGCTGACCGGCCGACGTCCGGCGCGCCTGAGGTCGGACGTCGGAAAGGACGCGGCGTCACTTCACAGCGGCCCTGCTGCCACGCGAGGCGGCGGTGAGAGCGGCTAGCGCGCGCGGCGCGCGTACCAGCTGAACTGGAGGCTGGTCGACGCGCCCTGGAAGCGGTCGTCCCCGCTGGCCCCCCCGGCAGGGAACAGCACCGAGAAGCGGAAGGTACGTGTCGCTTCGGGCCTGAAGACGCCGAGCTTGACCAGCGGCATCTGGCGCAGCGGGCCGGTGTAGACGAGTTGCGGCCTGCGGTTGGTGGCGAGCCGCTTGACGGTGAGCATGAGACGGTCGGAGAGGCGCCCGCCAGCCGCGCCTTGGGTCTCCACGAGCCTGGAGAGGCCCAGATAGAAGCGAGCGCGCAGCCTGCTCGCGTTGCCGATCATCACCGTCCCGCTGGTGTGGTCGCCGGGCAGCATGCCCTGCATGCCGACGAGAGCCTTGTTGCCGCGACTGTTCGAGATGCGGACGCGGCCGCTGCGCTGAAGGAACTGTTTGGCGACATCGTCGCTGCCCGGCCTCACCGCCGCGTAGGCGACCGTGCCGAGGAGCGCCAGAATGACGACCGTCGCCACGACCAGGCTGACGCCGCGGCCACCGAAACGACGGCCTTTCGACAGCAACATCTGTCCGCTCTTGTGTTCCGTGACGCCTCTCTCTCGACGTGGCGTGCGCAATTCGAGGGTGCGACACCGCGCTGGCTCCCTCGCGCCCGCATTGCATGCTATCGGCAGAACGGCGTGCAGTCGCAAGGATATCTGTCTACGCGCGCTGGGCGGACCGACAAGAACGTGGCCTCATCCCGATGTGCGCGATGATGATCGCATCGGCGCAACCGCTACCAGGTGACGACCGTCACGGACACAGGGACGTCGTAGATGTAGTAGGTGGTTGGACTGCCGGTGAACGTCATGGTCAGCCGGATCTTGGGCGTGTACGTGGTCCCCACGGTGAAGGATGCGGTCGGCGCGTTGAGGAGGACGTTCACACTGTACTTGCTCGACGAACCGTTGACGGACGTGAACGTCACACTCGAGATCGGCTGGCGACTCGTCGCAGTGTCGGCGATCAGGGAGTACTCGATGTTGACGGTGGTGATCCCCGAGTCCGGGAATGGGATGATGCCCTCGAGCGTGAAGGCGCGGCTGAACGTGTACGTCGTAGTGCCCCTGCGGATCCCGCCCACGTTGCACACGAGAGCCTGATCGGAGCCCGTCGCGCACAGGGGGGCAGTCCCGCTCTGCACGCGCTGTGTGGCATACCCGGTCAGGTGGCTGGGATCTGTGCCCTGCGACCAGAGGTGAATCCATCTGGAGATCGTGTCCGCGCTCGCCGTGGCGGTCGACTGGCTCGTCGTCGTGAACGACGCGCCGGAGTGGTTGGCCGAGCCCGCAGCCAACGCCAGGACGATCACCAGCGCCAAGAGCGCGAGGAGACCGATACGAAGATGGCGCCTCACGCCCGGCTCCTCGCATCGTGCGGCAGGCCATCGCCCTGTACCTCGAACCGCCGCACCACCTCGTCCCCTGCTTCCCGCCAGAGCGACCACAGCAGGGACAGGGCGATGAGTGCGGCGGGGACGGCGATCAGGATCATGCGCACGCTGCGCAGGGCGAGCCCGGCGAGCACGTAACCGAGCACCGGGATGTGGAACACGTAGCGGGCCTGCGCCGGTTCGTTGAGCGCGACGGGGCTCCAGGGGTCGGAAGCTTCGTTGAAGTCGCCTTTGGTGCTATAAACGCGTGCGCCACTCGAGTCCGTGTCGATACCGATGATGCGGTGGGTCACAGCGGTCGCACACCCGGGCGGATGGAACGTGATGATGTCGCCCACCTTGAGCTGGTCGGCCGGCGTGACCTTCGCGTACACGACCGACCCCTTCGTGATCGTCCCGGTCATCGATCCGCCGGTGATGATGTAGCGCTGCAGCCCGAGCAGGCTTGGCAGCAGGATCGCGAACAGTACGAACATGAGGGCTGCAGCGCAGCCGATCGTGAGGAGCTTGCCGAAGGCCCGTTTCACTGGGAGACCCCCGTGAACCGAAGAGTCAGGCTCAGGGCCGCCCCCTGCAGATTCGAGCTGGCGCTGCTCGGATATGTCAGCGTGACCCGGTACGTCGTGGCGACGCCCGGAGCGATGGTGCCGAGCGAAGAAGACGTGAAGGCCGCGACCGTTCCCGTGTAGATCGTGGACCCGCTGGTGATGTCCTGGATGAGAAGTTGCATCGTGTTCGAGAGCCCCGGTGACGCCGGGATGTCGACGAGGTTGGCCTTCGCGAGCGTGTAGGCACCGTACCCGTCGCCGCCGGCGGTGATCGTCACAGTACCGGTGGCGGTCTGTCCGGGATGGAGGTTGGCCCCGTTCACCACGACCTGATCGGCCAAGGAGTTCGTGTGCGTGAGTGTTCCGCTGGCCCAGATGTTCGAGGCGTTGGAGCTGGCAGTCGTGAACTTCGCGTCCGAGAACACCAGCGTCTGCAGCGTGACCCCCAGGACGGCCAGCACGAGCAGCGAGAGGAGGGCCTTGCCGGCCTTCGTCCTCGTCAACTGCTTGGTGGTCACGGTCAGGCTCCTCTGCGGTGTGGGATCAGGGGGCAGGAAACGGGAGGGGCAGGGCCGGGCCAAGACCCGGCCCTGCCCCTCCGAATTCAAGTCAGCTCAGGCGATCAGTCGCTGATGGCGGTGAACACGTAGGTCGGAGTCGCGTTCAGGTTCTTGAGGAGGTTGTCGCCGTTGGCGGGACCCGTCGGGACGCCGCCGTCTGGGAAGGTCACGGTGAAGGCGAAACGATACTGCATGCCAGCCGAGGAGTTCGGGACGGTGACCATGAGGGCGCCATTGCCAGTGCCCAGAGCTGTGGCGTCGAGGGTCGTCGGCGTCCCCCCATACACGTTGGTCGGCGTGCTCCACGTCGTGCCGTCGACAGAATGGCTCTCGGTGACGGCCAGCGTGAGCTTGCCGGCCAGAGTCGCGTCGCCCGTCAGGGCGGTGCGCTTCATGTAGAGCGAAGCGGTGCCGCCGTCGGCGGTCGCCGTGAGGTTGACGGTACCGGCGAGGCTTTTGCCTGGCATGAGCTTGCCGGCGGCGAAGCTCACCGTGCCGTTGGTCATCGTGAGGTTGCCGGTCGTGAACGTGTTGTTGATGTTCGCCGACGAGGCCGTGAAGCTCGCGCTCGAGGCGACGAGAGCAGCAGCCGCAAGCACCAGGATTGCGAGGGTGACGAGCACCATCGCGCGCCGATTGCCGAACAGGACCTTGAAGCGCTTCATTGTCTTTCCTCCGTCTTGTGCCTCTGGTGCGAGTGCCCTTCGGTCGGCTGCTTGAGAATGCGGGAGCCGATCCCTTACCGATTTGCTGATCCACGCCCAGGTGTCGCCATGGTGGACAACATCCGTGCGCGAGAACCTGTATCGGCAGGGATACCTAGGCCTTGAGCACTAATTTGGCCTCGGCTAGACGGATGTACTGGGTATCCGTACTCAGATACCTAGGTACTGAACGGGAAACCCTGCTTAGGCAGGACGATGATGGGCGGAGGAGGTGGGGCGGGGGGCGAAGCGCCGCACCGCCCCGCTCTGAGGCGCGCCGGCGGCGTGCGCCGCGGCCGCGAGGTCGCGGCGCAAGGGCCGGCGCGTGAAGTACACGAGGTGGCCGGCGCAGCGGCAGTCGCCGGCGCCGAAGCGGCGCGGGCGGCGCTCCGCGCCGGGCAGCGCCGCCAGGGCGGCGGCCAGCTCGCACTCGCCGTTCGCGCCGTCGACCAGCCAGGCGCGCTCCGCCGGGAAGGCCGTGAAGAGGTAGTCGGCGTGCCAGCGGAGCGGCTTCTCGCGGGTGAGGTGACGCGCGACGCGCGCGTTTCGCGCCCGCGTCGCGCTCCCCACGTACGCGTACCAGCCGCGGTCCAGCGTCACCGTGCCGAGTGAGCCGACGGCGAGCGCGGAGCGACGAGGCACGCGGGTGAGGACGATGTAGAGCCGCGGCCGGGCGGACAGGCCCTCGGCGCGCGCAGCGGACGGCTGGACGGAGGACGGCTCAGGCGGCTGGGCCGGCGCCCGGCCGCTCACCGGTCCGGCGCCTCCCAGCCGGCCGGCTTGGCCGAGCGAGGAGCGACGCTTCCGCCGAGTCGGCGGCGGGAGCCGGCCGACATGCCGCCGCGGCGCGGCTGGCAGTGCGGACAGTAGTGCGTGCCGCGGCCGCCGACGACGACGCGCTCGACGGTGGTGCCGCAGACCCGGCAGGGCTCACCGGTGCGCTGGTAGACGTTCAGTATCTCCTGGAAGCTGCCGCGCTGCCCGGCTGGGTCGATGAAGCTCTCGATGCTCGAGCCCTCGTGGTCGATGCCGGCCTGCAGGGTCTCGAGGATGGCTGCGTGCAGGCGCTGCGCCTCACGCGGCCCGACGCTCCCGGCCGAGCGGAGCGGATGCAGCCGGGCGCGGAACAGCGCCTCGTCGGCGTAGATGTTGCCCACGCCGGCGATCCGCCGCTGGTCGAGGAGGAACGCTTTGAGCGGCGCGCGCCTGTCCCGCAGCGCGCCGCGCAGATACTCCGGTGTGAACTCCGGGCCGAAGGGCTCCGGGCCCAGGCCGCGCGACCCGAAGAACTCGTCCTCGGCCGCCGGCTCCAGCGCCCAGAGGCGGCCGAACCGGCGCACGTCCTGAAAGAACAGCGTCGTCGCCGGCTCCAGGCGCCACTCGAACCGCGCCGGCCGCTCGCCCGGCTTCGGACGGAAGATCAGCTGGCCGGTCATGCGCAGGTGGACGACGGCCACGGAGGGGCCGGCGTAGCCACTGCCGGCCGGCCCGACGGGATCGCCGAACGGCCCGTCGGGATCGCCGGCCGGCCGGCTGACGTTCCCGGCCGTCTCCTCGACCTCTCCGAAGTCCACCAGCAGGTACTTGCCACGCCGGCGGAGCCCGGTCACGCGCCGGCCTGCGAGGTACTCGTTCAGCTCCTGCTCAGTCTGGACACCGACCGTCCAGTCGTTGACCACGACCTCGCGCAGCAGCAGGCCCGGCAGGCACGCGAGAAGGCGCCGCCGGATGGTCTCGACCTCTGGAAGCTCAGGCATCGCCCGCCGCGGGAGCCGGGCCCGCCCCGGCCTCACCGTCCGTCCCGGCGGCCTCTCCGTCCGCACCGGCGGCCTCACTACTCGTCCCGGCGGCCTCACTGCCGGTCCCACCGGCCTCACCGCCGCCGGCCGCCCGGTCCTGCCGCCACCACTTCTGAAGGAATGCCCGCGCGCCCTCGACGTCGGTGACCTCCCCGGCCTCGACCTCTTCCTCGAGCGCGTCCAGCGCCCGGCCGACGGCGGGCCCGGGCTCGATGGCGAGCAGGTCCATCACGTCCGCACCGCTCAGCAGCTGTAGCGCCGGGGCCTTGCTGACAGCCGTCCAGACGGTGCGCGCAAGCCGGTAGTGCCTCGCCATCGACTCGAGCGAAGTCTTTTCTCCCCGCGTCGCGAGACGGTCGCACAGGGACACGACCACGGACTCGAACACCCAGGGGCTGACGTCGCGCCGGTACCGGGCCAGGGCCCGGCGCGTCAGCGGCTGCTCGCGCGTCAGGAACCCGAGCCGCAGGTGCTGGCGCACGAGGGTGCCCGACGTACTCGACGAAGCGGTTGCTGAAGTTGAAGCGCCGGCCGATGTCGGCGCACATCTGACGGCCGGTCTCGTCGTGGTGCCAGAAGATGACGCGGCCCTGATCGTCGACGACCCGCACCACCGGCTTGCCGATGTCGTGCAGCAGCACGGCCCACGAGACCGGGACGAGTGGTTCGACGCCGGGCATGCCCGCCTCGGCCGGCGAGGTCAGGAAGCGGCGGCCGCCGAGCTGGGCGACGACGCCGACGATGTAGGTGAGCGCCTCGAGGGTGTGCTCGAAGACATCGAGGTGGTGGTAGGGATTCTGCTCGACGCCGCGGAGGCGGTCGACCTCGGGGAGGATGACCGCGAGGGCGCCCCACACCGCGAGGTCGCGGAGCGCGACCGGCGCGGCGCGCGTGCCGAGGAGCGAGCACAACTCGTCGCGGACGCGCTCGCCGCTCACGCGCGAGAGGCCGGACGACGCGCGGATGGCCGCCTCCGTGGCCGCCGCATCGGGCAGCAGGTCGAACACGCGCGCCAGCCGGGCCAGCCGGAGCACGCGCAGCGGGTCGTCGTCGAGCGACGCCGGCGAGCACAGGCGCAGCCGGCCGGCGGCGAGGTCGTCGAGGCCGCTGAGCGGGTCGACGATGGTCGTCGCCGTCGAGCGGGCGCGCGAGGGCGTCGACGGTGACGTCGCGCGCCCGGAGGTCCGCCTCCAGGCGGAGGGCGCGCGTGGCCGGGTCCGGGGGGCCGCCAGGCGGCCCGCCGCGTAGGGCGGCCACGTCTATGTGCAGGTCGCCGACCACGACGCGCCAGCCGCCGAACGTGTCGGAGGTGGCGTAGACGCCCACCTCCGAACCGGTCGGCCAGCGCACGCGCCAGCGCCTCGGGGTCGCCGTCGAGGGCGACGTCGATGTCGCGGATGCGCCGCCCGAGCAGTTCGTCGCGCAGGCAGCCGCCGACGAGCCAGCCGGCCTCGCCCGGGCCGAGCGCCGTGAGGGCGGCCCGGGTGACCTCGTCGGGGGTCGGCGGCGTCACGGCGTAGCGGGTCATGACGCGTCAGGGCGCGGAGGTCTCGCCGCGATAGCGGCGCGCGACCCGCGCCGCCACGTCGCAGGCGATCTCGTAGTTGATGGTGCCGAGCATGCGCGCCATCTCCTCGCAGAGGATCCGAGGCGTCTCGGGAGCATCCAGCCGCGGTCCCTCGGGCTCGGTCCAGGCCACGGATAAGCCTCCGGCGACGCCGTCGCCGGCTGCTCCGAAGAGCACGACCTCGTCGCCCGCCGCTCCCCAGTCGTCCGGGAGTCTGACCGAGCATCTGGTCCATGCTGATGCGTCCGACGATGGGACAGCGCCGTCCGGCGACGAGCACCTCGCCGCGGTTGCCGAGCGCACGCCGCACGCCGTCGGCGTAGCCGACGGGAACGATGCCGATGCGCGTCGAGCTCGACCGCGTACGCACGTGCGCCCGTAGCCGACCGACTCGCCGGGTACGGCCTCGCGGACGCCGGCGACGTACGAGATGAACTTCATCGCCGGCCGCAGCCCGTCCTTGAACGGGTCGTCGTTGGCCGGCGCCAGCCCGTACATCGCGATGCCGGTGCGCACCATGTCGAAGTGGGCGCTGCGGCCCGCGCAGGGTCGCCGCGCTGTTGGCCGTGTGGCAGAGCAGGCCCGGGTACTGCTCCTTGAGCTCCGCGGCCAGCTTCGGTGAACCGCGCCAGCTGCTGCTCGAAGAAGTTCGTGTCGGCCTCGTCGGCCGTCGCGAAGTGGCTCATGAGGCCCGGAGAGGACGCCGCCGACGTGGGCCTGCTCGCAGAGGTCGCGGACCTCATGGGCCGGCACGCCCAAGCGACCCATGCCGGTGTCGAACTTGACGTGGACGCGGACACCGAGGCGGGCGGCCTCGGCGATGAACGGCGCCGACCAGCCCACGACCTCGGCGCCGGCACGTCGCGGCCCGCTCGAGCCCGGTGCCGGTGAGCGGGCCGAAGATCAGGATCGGCGCGGTGAGGCCGGCCGCCCGCAGCTCTTCGGCCTCGGGCGCCGTCGCCACGCCGAGCCAGGTCGACCCGGCCTCGAGCGCGGCGCGCGCCGCGGGCACCGCGCCGTGGCCGTAGCCGTTGGCCTTGACCACCGCGCAGTGGACCGCGCCGTCCGGGAGGTCTCGCATGAGCCGGCGGACGTTGTGGCGGATCGCCTCGAGGTCGACCTCGGCGACGGCGCGGTGTCGTCCGGCGAGCACTCAGAGCCCCAGGATCTTCATGATGTCGTGCCGCGTGACGATGCCCACCACCGCTTCGCCTCTCGACGACGGGCACGCGGTCGAAGCGGTGCTTGTGCATCAGGGTGGCGGCCACGCGGGCCTCGTCGTCGGGAGCCACCGTCTGCACCTCGTCGGTCATCAGCTGCTCCACGGTGGCCGCGGACGCCTTCTCGAGCTGCTCCTTGAACTTCTTCTGGCTGCCCAGGTAGATGATGCTGTCGAAGAGCTCGAACCAGTGCGGCATCTGGACGTCGGCGTCCATGGCCATGAGGTCGCCCTCGGTGACGATGCCGACCAGCCTGTCCTCGTCGACCACGGGGACGCCGCCGATCCGCTTGTCGCGGAAGAGGGCGGCGAGGTCCTTCACGGTCATCGACGGCGGCACGGTGATGACGGGCGTGGTCATGATGTCGCGGACGAGCGGTTCCCCCTCGGTCGGGGCGTCAGTGGTGCTCATGGCTCTCCTCCTGTGGACCGGCCTTGAGCCGCTCCACGGCGGCGGGCAGGTAGTGGAACAGGTCGCTGGCCACCATGCCCTCGGTGCCGACCACGTCCTCGGCGGCCAGGTCGGCGGCGAGACCGTGCAGGTAGGCGCCGAGGCAGGCGGCCTCGGTGCCCGGCAGGCCCTTGGCGAGCTGGGCGACGATGACGCCGGTCAGGACGTCGCCGGTGCCCGGCGTGGCGAGGCCGGGATTGCCGGTCGGGACCACGTAGGCCAGCTCCCGACGGGTCGGCGACGATGGTCGCCTCACCCTTGAGGACGACCGTGGCGTTCGCGCGCCGCGGCGGCGGCGCGGGCGCACTCGAGACGCTCGGGCCGCGACGCTCGGCCGCGGAGCGGCCGATGAGGCGGGCCAGCTCGCCCTCGTGCGGCGTGATGCACGGTCGGCTCGGTGCGGCCGGCGAGCAGTTCCAGCTTGTCGCCGAGCGCGTACAGGCCGTCGGCGTCGAGCAGCAGCGGCCGGTCGACGGCGAGCAGTTCGCGGACGAGCAGCTGCGCCTCGTCCGCGCGGCCGAGGCCGGGACCCACGGCGACGGCCTTGAGCTGCGCCGCCTGCTCGAAGAGCGCCGCACGGGCGGCGAGACCGAACTGGCCGTCGCCGCCGGGCACGGTCACCGTGATGACCTCGGCGAACGGCTTCTCCGCGCCGGCGCCGTCGGGCAGCGCGGCGTGGACGAGACCGGCGCCGCTCCTGAGGGCCGCGATCGCGGCCATGTGGGCGGCGCCCTCCATGCCCTTCGAGCCGCCGACGACGAGCACGGTCCCGACGGAGCGCTTGTGGTCGAGCGAGCCCTTGGGCACGACGAGCTCGGCCACCGCCTCTTCGGAGAGCAGCCACACGTCGGGATCGTGATCGCAGAGCGTGGGGATGCCGATGGGCACGATGACGACCTCGCCCGAGAGCGCGCCGCCCGGGAGTGACGAAGTGGCCGACTTTGGCGGCGTGCAGCGTCACGGTGAGGTCGGCCGTCCACGGCCGGCCCGTGCACGGCGCCGGTGCTCGCGCCGACGCCGCTCATGATGTCGACGCTGACCACGGCGCCGGGCGCCTCGTTGATGAGCTCGATGGCCGCGGCGGCCGGCCCATTGGCCGCGCCGGTGAAGCCGGTGCCGAAGATGGCGTCGACGACGACGTCGGCCATCTCCGTGAGCACCATGGAATCTTCGCTGAGCGCCCCGTCCTCGCCGGTCGCGGGGCGCACGTCCACTCCGAGCTTGCCGAGGATGTCGAGGTTGAGCTTGGCGTCGCCCTTGTACTCGTCGGGCGAGGCGAGCATGAACACGGTCACCTCGCACGCCGGCGTCGAAGAGCTCGCGCGCGACGACGAAGCCGTCGCCGCCGTTGTTGCCCTTGCCGGCGAAGACGACCGCCTCCTCGGGCGCGTACCGCTCGAGGATCTCGGTCGCCACGGCGACGCCGGCGCGCTCCATGAGGTGCCCGCCGGGGATGCCGATGCCGTGGATCGCCAGGCCGTCGACCTTCTGCATGCCGTCGGCGCGTGTACAGGCCCAGCAGCAGGGACTCATCCATCCGCGTCCTCCTTGAGGGCGGCGGCGACGGCGTATGCCATGCCGCCGGTGTGGCTCAGCGAGACTTCGACCCGCGTCACGCCCAGGCGCCGCGCGATATCGGCGACGCCGCCGTGCAGCGCGATCAGCGGCTTTCCACCGGACAGTACCTCGATGTCGCGCCAGACGAACCCGATGATACCGATTCCGAGCGCCTTGCCGACCGCCTCCTTGGCGGCGAAGCGGGCGGCGTAGCGCGGCCACGGGTCGGAGAAGCCGTCGCAGTAGGCGCGCTCCTGCTCGCTGAAGAGCCGCTCGTAGGCGCGCGGCAGCCGCTCGAGCAGCCTGCGGATGCGCGCGGCCTCGGTCACGTCGATGCCGAGGCCGTAGAGCAGGCCGCCGGGCGGGATCTGGGGGAACCCCATCCCCCCGCCCGTCTGTTCTGTGCGTTCGCCGGTCACGCGGGCCATTGTATCCGTCCACCCAGCGGCGCCGCGCCGCTGCCCGGACGACCCGCCAAGGCCCGTCCGGAGCGAGGTGCCCGACACGGCAGTGGCGTCATCCGTGGCGTCATCCGCGACGTCGTCCACGGCGTCATCCGTGGCGTCCTGGCTGACGTCACTGTGCGCGGCACTACCTGATGCCTCGGCCGCGCCCCTACTCGACCGTCACGGTCTTGGCCAGGTTCCGCGGCTGGTCCACGTTCAGGCCCTTGATGCCGGCGATGTGGTAGGCCAGCAGCTGCAGCGGGATCACGGTGAGGATCGGCGCGAGGTGGTGGTCGGTCTTGGGCACCCAGAGCACGTCGCGCGACAGCTCGCCGATCACGTCGTTGCCGTCGGTCGCGACGGCGATGACGTCGGCGCCCCGGGCCCGGACCTCCTCGATGTTGCTGACGAGCTTGGGGAACACGGGCCCGTCGTCGGCGACGACCACGACGGGCGACTCGTTGTCGAGCAGCGCGATCGGTCCGTGCTTCATCTCGCCGGCGGCGTAGGCCTCGGTGGGGATGTAGCTGATCTCCTTGAGCTTGAGCGCGCCCTCGAGGCAGACGGCGAAGCCCATGCCGCGGCCCAGGTAGAGGAAGAAGCGCTCGTCGTGGTAGCGCTCGCGCGATCTCCTTGATGGCGCTCGGGCGCGCGAGCAGCTGCTCGGCCAGCTCGGGCACCTGCGCGGAGCTCGTGGCCGAGCGCCTTGAGCTCGTCCTCGGCCATGGACGCCGCGCGCCCAGGCAAGGCGCAGGGCGAGCAGGAGCAGGGCGGCGACCTGGGCGGTGTGCGTCTTGGTCGCCGCCACGCCGATCTCCAGGCCCGCACGCGTGTAGAGGACGAAGTCGGCGTCGCGGGTCGCCTGGCTGCCCATGACGTTGGTGAGCGCGAGCACCGGCGAACCGGCCTCTCGCGCGAGCCGCATCGCGGCGAGCGTGTCGGCCGTCTCGCCCGACTGCGTGATGCCGATGACCAGCGTGTCCGGGTCGAAGACCGGCTGCGCGGTAGCGGAACTCGCTGGCGACGTCGATCTGCACCGGCACGCGCGCCAGCTGCTCGATCGCGTAGCTGACGATCAGGCCGGCGTGGTAGGACGTGCCGCAGGCGACGATGAAGACGCGCCGCAGGCGGCGCAGCATCTCGTCGCCGATCCCGACCTCGGAGAGGTCGACGGTGCCGTCTTCGCGGAGCCGGCCGGCGAGCGTGTCGCGGAGCGCCGCCGGCTGCTCGTGGATCTCCTTGAGCATGAAGGTCTCGTAGCCGGCCTTCTCCGCCGCGTCGTCGTCGCCGGGGAACTCCGTCTCCTCGCGCTCGAGCGGCTCGCCGGCGACGTCGGTGTACTCCGCGCCTCCGGCGCGGAGCGTGACGACGTCGCCGTCCTCGAGCACGACGATCCGGCGCGTGTGCGTGAGAAACGCCGGGATCGCCGAGGCGAAGAACATCTCGTCGTCGCCGACGCCCACGACCAGCGGGCACTCGTGCCGCGTGCCGACCACGATGTCGGGCTCGTCGGCGGAGATGGCGCAGAAGGCGTAGTGGCCGTCGAGCTCGCCCAGCGCGGCGCGCACGGCGGCGGTGAGGCCCTCTCCGATGTGCTCCTCGATCAGGTGCG
This sequence comes from uncultured Thermoleophilia bacterium, assembly GCA_963798285.1. Taxonomy (GTDB): domain Bacteria; phylum Actinomycetota; class Thermoleophilia; order UBA2241; family UBA2241; genus CAIXSE01. The sequence continues at coordinate 1,039,347 of CAWCSR010000003.1, forward strand.
CCAGCGACCTCGGCGTCGGTCTCGCTGGTGAACGTGTGGCCGCGCTCGCCCAGACGGGCGCGCAGCTCCTTGTAGTTCTCGATGATGCCGTTGAGCACGATGGAGACGCGCCCGCTGCAGTCGCTGTGCGGGTGGGCGTTCTCCTCGCTGGGCCGGCCGTGCGTCGCCCAGCGCGTGTGCCCGAGGCCGACACAGGCGTCGGACCCGTTCTCGCCCGCCGCCGCGTAGAGGGCGTCCAGGTTGCCGACGGCGCGCACGGTCTCGAGGCCGTCGTCCTCGACGAGGACGATGCCCGCCGAGTCGTAGCCGCGGTACTCCAGGCGCCTGAGGCCGTCCAGGATGATGGGCTTGCCGGGACGTCGCCCGACGTAGCCTACGATGCCGCACATGCGTGCTCCCTTCGGTAGGTCAGGGCGCAGATGGGCAGGCTGCGGACAGGCACCCTCGAGTCGCTTTGTCTCCGCCGTTGCCAGCGGGATTTGTCGACTCGATGACGACCGTGCCGGGCCGGGAGGCATCCGCCGAGTCTTTCGATGAACCTCCACCTCGTCACCCGCGCGTGCCACTCACAAGGGAGCCCAGCGCGGGCCAGGCGCTCAGGTTGCTGACAGGTGTCCGCACCACCGGTCTGCTATGTCCCGGGTATTCTACCCCGTTGTCGGACCGCAAGCCCCCCCGGGGTCACCCCCAAGGGGCACGCGGGCAGGTCCGGTGGTCGCGGCGCCGGTCCCGGCCGCCGTTTCACCACGCTACCGGAGCGGGCTCCTCGTCGCGACGTTCGGCGATGTACAGCGCGGGCAGGAAGCGCGCGAGATAGAACCACTCCTGCGACGAGTGCTTCATGAGGTTGAGCCCCAGTTGCAGCGGCATCTCGACCTCCAGCTCCTCCGGCGAGAGCGGCAGGCCGTGGCCCAGCCAGAAGTTGCTCCGCAGCACCATGCCGAACGGCGTATCGCGGCCGAGATGGACGAGCTTGCCGCCGAGCGGGCGCCCGCGCTCGTCGAGCGGCGGGTTGGCGCCGAGGCCGATATCGGCCAGCACCGCCGCAGAGATGTCACCACGCTGCTTGGCCGCCGCAAACTCGTCTCCGAAAGTCTCGACCGGGTCGTAGAAGCGGATCTTGAGGCTGTGCACGACGTCGTCGGCGAGACGCTCATCGGCCACGTGCGTGGAGCCGATGCCGCTGCCATCTTCAGGCAGGTCGAGCCACTCGGAGCCCACGTGGTCGACCGGGTTCCACCAGGCGTACTCGCGCGCGTTGGGTCCCGTACCGAACCACCACTGGAACATGGCGCCGGTGCAGCCCATCAGGTACGTGCGCACCGCGACGTGCAGCTGACCGCTCGCAAGGCGCTCCACGCCCATCTCGAGCGGAAGAGGGTCAGGCGAGAGAAGGCGTGTCGCTTCGCTGAAGTCCATCGTCACTCCATTCCTTGACCGGGAAAGTACGTATCGAGATCGACGTCCATGAACGCCGACCGCTCGAACCGCTCCCGGAGATCGACCGGGACCGCGCAGTCGAAGATCGGCCGCCCATCATCACGCGTGCGCCACGACTTCAAGGACGTCGTCCACGGAGGTCACCCAGCCGTACAGGTTCTCGACGTTCCAGACGGCGCCCTCGACGGTGACCGGCGGGCACTGCGAGAAGCAGGCGTCCTCGACGAGGATCGGCCAGTAGTCCAGGAAGAACCCGTCCATGAGGGTCGCGGCGACACAGATGTTGGTGGCGCCGCCGATGAAGAGCAGGTACTTCGCCCCTATCGTCTTGAGCACGTGGTCCAGGCTCGTGCCGGCGAAGCCGCTGTAGCGCTGTTTGCGCACCACCGGCTCGCCGGCGACGGGCGCGAGCTCGTCCACGATCTGCTCGTCCCACGTCCCCTCGGTGACGTACTTGCCCCACTTCTCCGGCCGCTGCCGCATGAGCACCATGCCGGTCTCTTTGTGCCAGTTGGGCGAGTCGGGGCCGCCGGCGTTGGACAGGTCCGCGTCGTAGCTCATCTTCACGTAGACGACGCGGACGCCGGCCGCGCGCAGACCCTCGAGCAGCCGCCGGCTCGGGGCGACGACCGCCTGGGCGCCGACGATGGGCCACCCGGAATCGTCGAACATGCCGCCCGGCGACATGAAGGCGTTCTGCATGTCGACGACCACGAGCGCCGTCCGCGCGAGGTCGACGGCGACGGGCTCGGGACGGGCCTTGAGCGTCGCCGGCCGGTCGTTCACGTGTGCATCCACAAGCTTCTCGCCTCCGATCACGGCCGGGGCACCACCGGCAGCACGAGGTGTGAGGGATGGTCGGCGTCATGGTAGTAGGTGTCGCTGCCGACCTTGACGCCGTAGTAGTGGCCGCCGAAGTCGACTGCCGGTGAATCGCCGCAGGCGACGTCCACGCGGATGCGGTGCCCCTTCTTGAAGACGTTGCACGTCGGCCAGACCTCGATCTCGAACGGGTACACCTCGCCCGGCACGATATGCCTGGGCTCGTCGTGCCGGTAGTACGGCCGGTCGGGCCTGCTCAGCTCCTCGCTCTTGGTCGCCGCATGCGACGCCTTGAGCCAGCCGCGCGTCAGGATGTAGCCCTTGGGCGGAAGGCCGGGCGCCTGCTCCGCGTCCGGAGCCTGGTCCACGAGGCGGCAGAAGAAGTCGGTGTTGCTCTGGTCGGACGAGGCGTACAGGACGAGGACGATGTTGCCGGACACCTCGAGGTCGTCCTCGAGCGGCTCGCTCACGAAGGTCGGGATGCGGCGCGTGAAGTGCACGATCCCGTCCTCGATCGGGGCCGTTCCCCCGCCCGTGAAGTGGGTCCAGTCCTCGTCCGGATAGGAGTACGTGAACGAGCTGGCCGCGGCGGCCGGAGGCTCCCACGAGAGCCGGCCGTCGTTCAGCGACTCGTGGCTCGAGGTGCTGGGGCCGGGGTGGAAGTACAGCTTGCGGTACTCCGTGCGAGGGATCGGCCAGTCGTCCTCGGGCCGGTACTCGTCCGCGCCGCGGACGAAGATCGACACCGGCGGCTCGTCCATGAACCCGGTGTCGTTGTCCTTGAGCCAGTGGTCGTACCAGCGCAACATCAGGAGCCGCATCTCCGGGGAGTTGTAGATGGCCATCTCATCCCCGTCCATCACGCCGTGGATGAGCATCATCTTCTTGGGCGTCGACACTTCTTCGTAGCCGCGCACCACGCCGCGCAGGTGCAGGCCCACCTTGTGCAGCGCGCCCACGGTGAACACCGGCACCTGGATCTTCGAGAAGTCGGGGTTCCGGAGCTTCCAGAAGTCGTCGTAGGTGGGGTGGTTGATCACGTTCCACACCAGGTCCCAGCGCCCCGAGTCGGGGTTGGCCGGCTCGGTGCCGAAGCGCGCCGGCAGGCCGAGGCGGTAGTGCCCGCGGATCTCCCACATGTGCCAGGCAGTCGGGAACCCGACCGACATCATCCCGCCGTGCCAGGCGACGTCGCGGTACATGTCGGCGCCCGCGTCCCAGGGGAGGATGCAGGCGAGGTGCGGCGGCTGCTGGCAAGCGGCGAACCACTGCACCCAGGCCAGCAGGGACTCGCCGAGCATGCCGACCTTGCCCGTGCACCAGTCCTGCACGGCGATCCACTCGATCATGTCGTAGAGGTCTGTCTGTTCTTCCTGGCTCCAGAACGCCCACTCGCCCTCGAGCGAATGGCCCGTACCGCGCGAGTCCGTGTGCACGAACACATAGCCTCGAGAAACGAAGTACTCGATGTCGTTCACCTCGACGCAGTGGAACATGGGCAGCGTCGGGACCAGGTTGACCATGTCCTTCTGGTACGAGTCGGCGGCGTGCAGCGCCGGAAATCCGCCCGGGGCGTCCGGCCGGTAGATGTTGGCCGCGATCATGACCCCGTCGCGCATGGGGATCATGACGTCCTTATCGACGATCATCTTGTACCGCGGCTGACTGAGCTTCTCCGCCGGGAAGTCCGGCGGCAGCATGGTGCCCATGATCTTGGGGTCGAGCGTCTTGCTGAACATTGGTCGCTCCTTGTGCGTCGGCGGGGCTGCCCGCGCCCGGCTCAGGCCGAGGGGATCACCGGCAGGACGATGTGAGACGGACGCTCGCGGTCGTGATAGATGGTGTCATTGCCCATCTTCAGGCCGTAGTAGTGGCCGCCGAAGTCGAAAGCGTTGGAGTCGTAGCAGGCGAGGTCGATGCGGACACGGTGGCCCTTGCGGAAGCAACAGGACGTCGCCCAGACCTCGATCTCGAACTGGTAGACCTCACCGGGCTCGATCGGCTGCGGCGCGTCGTGGCGGTAGTAGGGCCGGTACGGCAGGCTGCGCGCCTCGTCCTTCGTCACCGCGTGCGACGCCTTCAGCCACCCCCGCGTGAGCATCAGGCCTCGCGGCGGCATGCCGGGCGCCTGCTCCTCGTCGGGCAGCTGGTCGGTGAGGCGCATGAAGAAGTCGGTGTCGGTCTGGTCGGATGAGGCGTAGAGCACGAGCACCATGCTGCCGATGACCTCGAGGTCCTCTTCGAGCGGCGGGGTCGTGAAGGTGAGGATCTTGCGCACCGGGTTCGGGACCCCGTTCTCCATGACGGCGGTGCCCATGCCGGAGAAGTGTGACCAGTCGGGATCCGGATAGGCGTACGTGAACGAGCTGTCGTCCTCCTCCGGAGGCTCCCACGTGAGCCTGCCGTCGTTGAGCGACTCCACTGCGCCGCTGGGACCCGCGCCGAGGTAGAGCCGGCGGTACTCGGTCTGCGGCAGCGGCCAGTCCTTCTCCGCGCGGTACACGTCCTTGCCGCGCACGAACAGCGTCACCGGATCCTCGTCCATGAGGCCGGTGTCGTTGCCCTTCAGCCAGTGGTCGTACCAGCGCAGCAGCAGCAGGCGCATCTCGTCGGAGTTGAAGATGGCCATCTCGTCGCCCTCGAAGTCCCCGTGGCAGAGCAGGAGCTTCTTGGGCGCCGTGAGCTCTTCGTAGCCGCGGATGTTGCCGCGCAGGTGGATGCCCACCTTGTGCAGGATCCCGACGCTGAACACGGGGCACTGGATCCTGGAGAAGTCGGCGTAGCGAAGCTTCCAGAAGTCGTCGCAGGTGGGGTGGTTGATGATGTGCCACGGCATGTCCCAGTCGCCCAGCTTCGGGTCCGGACCGGGACGCCCGAGACGGTAGTTGGCGCGGATCTCCCACATGTGCCAGGCGGTCGGGAACCCGACCGACATGATGCCGCCGTGGAAGGCGACATCCCGGTACATGTCGGCGCCGCCGTCAAACGGCACGATGCACTTGAGATGCGGCGGCTGTGTGGCCGCGGTGAACCACTGGACCCACGCCAGGTACGACTCACCGATCATGCCGACGTTGTCGTTGCACCACGGCTGCGCGGCGATCCACTCGACCGTGTCGTAGAAGTCGTTCTGCTCCTCGCGGCTGAAGAACTGCCACTGGCCCTCGACGGACTTCCCGCTGCCACGGATGTCCTGGTGGACGTAGGCATAGCCGCGCGAGACGAAGTACTCGATGTCGTTCGTCTCGCGGAAGTGGAACGCCGGTATCTGCGGCAGATACGCGAGGTCCTTGTTGTAGGCGCTCGTGGCGTACAGCGACGGGAACTCGCCGGGGGCGTCGGGCCGGAAGATGTCGACCGCGACGCGCGTGCCGTCACGCATGGTGACGAAGACGTCCTTCTCGACGACCATCTTGTAGCGGGGCTGGCTCAGGTCGCCGGCCGGGAAGCCCTCCGGCAGCAAGGTCCGCATGATCTCGGGCTTCAGGATCTTCGTGAACACGGGTCTTCCTCTCCTCGTCGATCTCGGCCGCGTCCACCGGCCGCCGGCCGGCTGGCCAGGGCGCGAGCGCGGCTCGTGTGGCGGATCAGTAGCGACCGAACTCGCGCGCCGCCTTCACCAGCTGGAACACGTTGACGGGCGGCGCGAGGGGCGGCACGTCGCAGCCGGCCATGAGCACGTAACCACCTTCGTGATCCTTGGCGATCTCGATGCACTCCCTGGCCTGGTCGAGCACCTCCTCGGGGCTCCCCTCCTGGATAAGCGTGGGATCGACGTTCCCGGCGATGATCTGGCGGGGGAACGCCGCCATGGCGGTCTGCAGCGCGACCTCCCTGCCGACGCTGATGATCGTGCGCTCCGGAACGGGCACCTTGCGCCAGTGTTCGAGGTTCTTGTTCTGCTCGCCGCAGATGTGGATGAACATGGAGGACACGCCGAGGTCGATCACCTGGGTGTTGATCCGCTGGTAGTAGGGCAGCGCGAAGGACTCGAACTGCCTGGGGGAGATGAGCTTGTTCGACTCGGTCGCGGCGCCATGGAAGGCCATGAGGCTCGCCGCGCCGAACTCGCGGGCGTAGAGCTCCGCCACCTTGACGACGAACTCGGACACCTTCTCGAGGACGCGATGCACGAGTTCGGGCTTCTTGAGCATCCACATCATCATGCGCTCCTCGCCGAGCACCGCGCCGGCCCACGTGAAGGGAGACCCGATCTGCAACGTCACCGGCATCCCGTGCTCCGCCTGCAGCCGGGCGACCTCGAGGGCGATGGGCAGCGCTCCGGCCTTGGACACGTCCCCCGGCACCTCCAGAGCGAGGGCCTCCGCTTCGTTCGTCACCGGATGCCGCGTGACCACCGGAGCGCCCGAGTACTTCTTGTACGGAAACTCGATCTCGCCGCCGAACTCCCAGCCTCCGGCGGAGGCGTAGACGTACAGCGGTCCGCCGTCGTATCCGTACATCTCCTGACAGAGTACCTGGCACCTGAAGCTCCGCGCAGCGTCGTCGAAGACGCTGGCGAGGGGTTCGCCGCACACCAGCGCGGTGTGCCCGAAGACGAACGGGATGACCGGGACCCGGTCTGGCCGTTCTCCCTTCATGAGGGCGCCCATCCGTTCGGGGCTCGTCATCGTCTCCTGCCACATGGTTCGCAGCCTCCTTGGCCGATCCAGCTCAGTCGTCCTGGGCCTGGCCCAGGAGCCTCTTCGCCTCGCGGGCGGCCGCCATCGCGCTTTCGCCGTACCCGTCGGCGCCCCACAGATCGGCGAGGTGCTGCGAGAGCGGGGCGCCGCCGACGAGGATCTTCGTCCGGGGCAGCTCCTCCTTGAACCTGGGCATGAAGTCCTTCATGGCGACCATGGTCGTCGTCATGAGCGCCGACAGGCAGAGGAGATCCGCGTCCAGCCGGCGCGACTCCTCGATGAACTTCTCCATCTCCACGTCGCGCCCGAGGTCGTGCACCTCGAACCCGGCCACCTCCAGCATCAGCCTGACGAGGTTCTTGCCGATGTCGTGCACGTCCCCCTGGACCGCACCGATGACCACCACGCCCTCGCCGTGAGCGTCCGCTCCGGACGCCGCGACCAGCGGGCGCAGCACCTCGAGGCCGGCGTAGAGCGCCTCGGCCCCGACCAGCAGCTCCGGCACGAAGCACTCCTCAGCCTCGTAGAGACGGCCGAGCTCGTTCATGCCCGGCACGAGGCCTTCCATGATCGCTCGCTGGGGGTCGATGCCCGCGGCCAGCGCCTCCTTGGCGGCACTGGCCGCGACCACTTCGTCACCGTCCTCCACGGCGAGCTTCAACCGCTCGAGGACTGCCTGTTCATCCGTCACGTGGTGCCTCCATCGACCGACTAGTACCTGCCGTACTCGCGACACGCCTTGACCATCTGGGATACATTCACCGGGGGCGCCTGCGGAGGGATCTCGCAGCCGGACATCAGCGCGTAGCCGGCCGCGTGGTCTTTGCCCTCGGCGATGCACTCGCCGCACAGAGCCAGCACCTCCTCGGCCGTCCCTTCCTGGATGGTCACAGGGTCTACGTTCCCCATGACCACGTTCTGGGGGAACGCCTCGCACGCCGCCCGAAGACTGATCTCGCGGCCGACGCTCACCATGCCGCGACGCCCGTACTCGAGCTGCGACCAGAGGGGGAGATTGCGGTTCTGCTCACCGCAGATGTGGCTGAGGAAGATCGCCACGCCCATCTCGCTGACCTTCTCGTGCACCTCCTTCAGGTAGGGGAACGAGAAGGTTTCGAACTGCCGCGGTGAGTAGAGCTTGTTGGTCTCGATGCAGAGGTCGAACGCCATCACGTTCTCGGGGCCGAACTCCCGTACCCAGAGTTCGGCCTTCTTGAGGATGAAATCAGTGACGACCCGAAGGACATGGTGGACGACATCCGGCTTCTTGATGAGCCAGAGCATCAGCCGCTCCTCACCACAGACCGACCCGGCCCAGGTGAGCGGCGAGCCTACCTGGACCGTGCAGGGCATGCCGAGCCTCGACTGCAACCGGGAGAACTCGAGGCCGATGGGCACGGTACCGGCGCCGGCGACATCGTCGGGCACGCGCAGGTCCCGGGCGTCCTGTTCGTTCTGCACGGGGCTCCGCTTCATCATCGGCGCGCCGGTGTAGTGGCGATACGGGTACTCGACGTCGCCGCCGAACTCGGCGCCGCCCGCGTTCGCCCACCCGTGCAGGATCAAGCCGTCGTAGCCGTACAGTTCCATCGCGTCGCGCTGACAGGCGATGCTCGCCCGTGCGTCGTCGTAGGCGGCGCCGATGGGCTTGCCGGCGATCACCGCCGCGTGGCCGAGGATGAACTGGAGGCACGGGACGCGGTCGAGCGGCTCGCCGCGGACGAGCGCTTGCCACCGCTCCTGAGGCGTCATGCTGTCGCGATCCACTTGCATTCCTTTCGCCGGGACCCGGCGTCTGTGAGACCGGCGCCGGCTGCAGACCGGGTGAGGTCGTGAGGTGACGCGGACGAGAGAAGCGCCGGCGGCGAGGCGAAGCGCCTCGCCGCCGGCTCCATCACCGGCAAGCCCCTGAGGTCCGGCCGTCGGGCGAGAGGCCGGACGTTCCGGCCTCTGCCTGCCGCGGTCAGCTCCAGACGAGCGGTGTGACGTCCTGCTGGATCGTCGCGTCCGGCGCCACGGCGTTCGACACGATCATGAGGTCGAACGGGTACTTCGCGCCCTTGACCCACTGCCCGCCGGCAAGCGGCGTCGTGGCAACGTTGGGGACCGGGTTGGTGGCGCCGCCGATCGAGAAGTTGATGTTGCCGGCAAGCGTGTCGAGGTTGGTGGCCTTCAGTGCCGTCACGAAGGCGTCCTTGGACTCGATGTCCTTGGTGCGCTTGAGGGCGTCGGCCACGATCTCGAACACGATGTAGTGCATCAGCGGCTGCGTCCACTGCTTGCCGGTCGACGTCTCCCAGTCGTCGGCGAACTGCTGCGCGGTCTGGCCGCTGAGCGAGGACTTGTAGGGGAAGGTCGGGTGCCACCAGACTTCGGCGGTGAGACCCTCGCCGATGCTGCCCATGGCCTCGAGCTCGGAGGGAAACAGGAGCGCCTTCGACATGGTGGCGAAGATGGGCTGATAGCCCTGCTGGTGCACCTGCTTCCAGAAGTTGACGAAGTCCGGAGGGATCATCACGCCGGAGCAGATCTCAGCGTTGGCCGCCTTGAACTTGGCGATCTGCGTGCTGTAGTCCTCGCTGCCGTCCTGATAGCGCCCGCCGTCGATGATCTTGTAGCCGGCGGGCTTCCAGGCGGCTGGCTGACCGGTCTTCGGATCCGAGAGAGCCAGGCCGTCGGCGTCGTTCGGCCACATGGCGCCGATGACCTTGTTGTTCTTGAGCTTCGACCACAGGTCGAGCTGGAACGCCGCATTGGTCTCGATGCCCCAGAAGGCGTGGTACGTCCACTTGAAGGGCTTGTCGGGCGTTCCGCCGCGGCCGAAGTAGAACGGCTGCCACGGGCTGTCGCTCGAGATGCAGGGAACGCCGAACGCCTCGGCCTGATCGGCCACAGGGACCACCGTGTCCGAGGTGGACGTCACCATCATGACGTCCACGGCGTCGTTGGTCATCAGGTCGCCGGCGACCTGGGCGGCGCGGTTCGAGTCCGACTGCGAGTCCTTGACGATGATCTGGACGGGATGCTTCACGCCGTCTGCGGTCGTGATGCCGTCCTTGACGACCTCGTTCCAGCGCTTCACGCAGTACGTGTCCGCCTCACCGAACGCGGCCAGTGCGCCCGTCTGCGGTGAGACGAAGCCGATCTTGATCGCGCGGCCGCCGCCGCCGCTGCTGTCGCTGCTGGGGCTCGAACTGCCGCAGGCCGCCAGCACGCCGCCCAGCCCGCCGCCGGCCCCAAGCGCCGCGGCCCCCACACCGGCCGTCTTCAGAAAATCACGACGGTTGAAGCGGCGATCGCCGCTGAAACCCTTCGTGGACGGCTGCTCTTCAGAATCCATCTTACCTCCCAGACAGAGATTCCCCACGGTCGGCCTGCCGGCTGCCGTCGCGCTCGCCCCCAGCGAGTCGCTCACCACGTGCCCCGACCCCGGACAGGCTCCTGCTGTCGAACGGGCACAGACGGCTCCGTTCCACGATGCGGAACGGTCCTTCCACTATACGGGCATCGTATCGCGAGCGCCCGCACTGTCAAGGCCAAGTGCACAATTCATGGCGTGACGCCGAGTGCGGCCCCATTGTCCTGGTACAACTGCGTGACGTCCGACTCGCTCAGCCCAAGCCCGCCGAGGAACTCCATACACTCGTTCATGTCCTCGTACGGGTGATCGGTGCCGAGGACGATCCGGTCGAGCCCAAGCGCCTCGCGAGTGCAGTCAAAGGCGGCCTTGAGATAGTTGCCGCTGGTCGACACCCACACGTTCGTGCGCAGGTAGTAGCTCGGCGGGTGCTTCAGATCCGGCACGGCGGCGCCGTCGGCCTTGATGTAGGGCCGCACAAACGGGTGATCGATGCGCTGCATGATGAACGGAAGTCCCTCGCCGTAGTGCCCGAGGATGATCTGCAGGCGCGGGAACGCGTCGAGGGCGCCCGAGAGGATGAGGCGTACCATCGCCGTCGCCGTCTCGATGCCGAAGCCGAAGGCCGCGCCGGCCAGCGCGAGGCCGTAGGTGCGCAGTTCGGGGATCATCGGCGCGGCCGGATGCAGGTAGACCGGCACGCCGAGCTCCTCGGCCTTCGCGAGGATCGGCCAATATCGCTTCTCGTCGAGGAACGAGTCGCCGAAGTTCGAGTGGGTCTTCCAGCCCCGGAGGCCGAGGTCGCGGACTGCGCGCTCCAACTCCCGGACCGCGTCGTCGACATCCTTCGGGTACAGAGCCGCGTACCCCAGAAAGCGGTCCGGGTGCGCCGCGACCGCGGCGGCCACCTCGTCGTTCGACTCCCGCGCCACCCGGCGTCCTGTGTCCGGGCTGAGTTGCTCGCAACCGGGCGCCGTCAGGGAGAGGACGGCGAGGTCCACACCGGCCGCGTCCATCGCCGCGATGCGCCCCTCGCCGAGATCGAGCAGCCTGTCGATCACGCCGAAGGGTTCGAAGGCGTCGGCCTGATAGTAGAGCCGCCACTTGCCGTCGTCGTGCGTCAGTCGTGGATGACCGTCGTTCGCAAGGAGGGCGTCGACCCATCCCTGGGTGATGAAGTGGTTCTCGAAGTCGAGCGTTCTCATGACGTCCTTTCGTGAACTGCGCCGGCCGCGGGTCAGCCGCCGGCGATGGGCGTGAGTACGAGCACGTCGTCACCGTCGACAAGGAGCGTGCGCCGGTCGTCCAAGGCGCCGATGTCGCGCCCGTTGACCATGACGCGCAGCGGTGGGTGAGCGCCCGCGTCGGCCGGGGCGGTGAGGTGCGCCGCAACCTCACCACCGTAGGTGGCGGCCAGCCGCGCCAGCAGATCGTCGACCGAAGCGTCCTCGGGCAGTTCGACGTCGAACTCGCCCTGCCGTATCAGCGACCTCAGCAGGCCGATGGTCCGCACCTGGACCTTGATCACGCGAGACCCAGCCTGTCGGCGGCCGCGCCCAGGTGGAGCTCCTCGAGCTTGGCCCGCGTGGGGACGCCGTCGGCCGTCCAGCCGCGGGCCTCGTAGTAGTCGTCGAGCATCAGGTCGAGATCTGCCTGCGGGATCATGTGTCCCTTGGCGGGCCCCTGAGGGATGGGCTCGGTCTTGAGGCGCTCCGGCAGGTCGTCGTCGGCGCGCGTGAGGCCGGCCAGCGTGTTGAAGGCGCGCGCCAGGTTGTTGACGCGCTCGCCGACGCGCTGCACGTCGTCGGCCGTGAAGTCGAGGCCGGTGGTGCCCACCATGAGACCGGCCGTGTTCTCGAACAGGAAGGGGGCGACGGAGGTGTCGAGCATGAAGACGCACATCGTCGGGCAGTCGCCGACTGAGGTGCGCGCGTCCTGGTTCCACATCGTCAGGGCGCCCTTGCCCTCCACTGCGAAGCGGTCGACGGCATACGGGAACGGCAGTCCGAAGATCTCCTGGATGGCGTAGCCCTTGTTGTGGTCGGCGCCGGTGTACGAGGTGGCGTAGCCGAGGCCGTGGCCCTTGGCGCCGCGTACGTCGTAGGCCGGCAACTCGAGGCCCTTGACATGCATCGCGTACTTTTCCGAACCTCTGCCGATCCGCTCGGCAGCCATGCGCACGCCGTCGGAGAGCACGTCACCGAAGCCCTCGCGCTCGGCCATCATGCGCACCAGGCCGACCATGGCTTCGTGGTTGCCGAAGCGCAGATCGATGCCCCCGGTGTCCTCGAGCGTGATGATGCCGCGCTCGAACAGCTCCATGGCGAACGCGATGGTGACGCCGGCCGACATCGTGTCGAGACCGTACTCGTCGGCAGCGCGGTCGGCGGCGATGATGGCGTCGGGGTCCGTGACGCCGGTGACGCCGCCGAACGAGTAGAGCGTCTCGTACTCGGGGCCCTCGGTCATGATGCCCGAGTAGGGGCCGGCCTGCGCGAGGCGTATCTGGCTGCACGCGACCGGGCACTCGGCGCAGGCGGTACGCCCGGCGCCGCGCGTGGCGACGGCCTCGGCGCCGATGCTCTGCGGGTACTTCCCGTCTCCCGTCGTCTGCCAGTTGTTGGAGGGGAAGATGCCGAGGGCCGTGCAGTTGTCGACGTTGCCGGAGGTGCCCACGCGAGCGAACTCCGAGTAGAGCACCGGGCTGTCCTTCATGGCGTCGAGCATGCGCTTGCGCGCCGCCTTGAACTTCTCCTGGTCCGCGATGGCCACGTCGCCGTCGCCCCTCAGGGCGATGGCCTTGAGGTTCTTGGCGCCCATCACGGCGCCGAGGCCCCTGCGGCCTACCACGCGGCGCTCGTTGACGATGCAGGCGAGGCGCGAGAGCTTCTCGCCGGCCGGACCGATGCACGAGACGCGCACGTTCTGGTCGTGCAGCTTGTCCTTGATGGACTGCTGGGCGTCGCTGCTCTGCATCCCCCAGATGTCCTCGGCGGAGCGGAAGCTCACCTTGCCGTTCTTGATCCACAGGTACGTGGGCTGGTCGGCGACGCCCTCGACGATGATGACGTCGTACCCGGCGCGCTTCATCTCCACGGGGAAGTGGCCACCGGTGAGGCCGACGCCCATGGCGCCGGTCAGCGGGCTCTTGGCGTTGATGGCCATGCGGCTCGCGCACGGGATCTTCGTGCCGGTGAAGGGGCCGGGCGCGAAGATGAGCTTGTTCTCGGGACCGAGCGGATCGCAGTCGGCCGGCACCTCGTCGAAGAGGTACTTGACCGTGAAGCCGGCGCCCCCGATGAAGTCGCGGGCCACCTCGACGGGAAGGGCCTCCTCCGAGAACGTCTTGCTCGAGAGGTCGACCCGCAGGACCTTGCCGGTGTAGCCGCCTGAGTACATCTCTCCATCCTTGTCAGCGTCCATCGTGGTCACACCTCCACCGTGTCCCGCCGACTCCACCGCCCATCGGCGCCGTCTGCGCCGGGATGAAGCGCCGACGTCGGATACATGCCGTCGTCTGCATCGTGGGGATCGAACGCCGCCGCCGCCTTCGCCTCGAAGCAGAGGGCGTCCCGCTGCGCGGCGGCTTCAACGGCCCGTTCAAGCAGCTCCGCGCCCCGGCTCACCGGCGATCTACCCCCTGCGGCGCTGTCCCACGATGCGGAACGGACCTTCCACCATACGGGCATCGTATCGCGGGCATGCGCGCTGTCAAGCCAAGCGCCCGCACGTGGGCACGACCGAGTGCATGGACTTCCCCGGCGCGACCGTATCCCTCACGGTGCGCACCGGTGCGCAACCCGCGCTGATCTTCGCCTGCGAGGAATCGCCGCTCGTCGCGCCGATGCCACTGTGGGCGCGGGAGGCGGCCGGGGCGCGTCAGGCCAGGTGTTCTTCGACGACGGCGACGATGCGCGCGCAGGCGGCGTCGACGTCGTCGTCTGTGGGCGCCTCGGCCATGACGCGCACGAGCGGCTCCGTGCCGGACGGCCGCACGAGCACGCGGCCGCTGCCCTCGAGGCGGCGGGTCTCCTGATCGACCGCCGCCCACACGGCGGAGGCCCCGCCCAGCTCGGTCAGGTCGCGGACGCGCACGTTGACGAGCCGCTGCGGCAGCCGCTCCATGACCTTGGCGGCCTCGGCGAGCGGCACGTCCATCTGGCGCAGCGCCTGGAGCAGCAGCAGCGACGTCGCGAGGCCGTCGCCGGTCGTGCTGACGTCGCGGTTGATGATGTGACCGGACTGCTCGCCGCCGAGCAGGTAGTCGCCCTTGAGCATCTCGGCGACCACGTAGCGGTCGCCCACCGGCGTGACCACCACCTCGATGCCCTCTCGCTCCATGGCGAGGTGGAAGCCCAGGTTGGTCATCACGGTGGTGACCACCGTGTCGCCGCGGAGCTTGCCCTGGGCCTTCAGGTGTCTCGCGAGGATCGCGATGATGAAGTCGCCGTCGACGAGGTTGCCGCCGGCGTCGACGGCGAGCACGCGGTCACCGTCGCCGTCGAACGCGAGGCCCAGGTCGTAGCCGTCGCCGGCCACGACCTCCTGCAGGGCGCTGATGTGGGTGCTGCCGCAGCCGGCGTTGATGTTGGTGCCGTCCGGCCGGTCGAAGAGCACGGTCACGTGGGCGCCGGACTCCTCGAGCGCCAGCGGCGCGGCCAGATGCATGGCGCCGTGAGCGCAGTCGAGGGCGATCCTGAGGCCGCTCAGGTCGAGCGGGATGCGCTTGACCACGTCCCAGACGTAGCCCTCCACCGCGCCCTCGAGCTGGTCCGCGCTGCCGAAGTCGGCGCCGGCCAGCGACTGCAGGTCGTGGTGCTGGATGTGCGCCTCGATCTCCGCCTCCTCCTCGTCGCTCAGCTTGATGCCGGCGCTCGAGAAGAACTTGATGCCGTTGTCGGCGAAAGGGTTGTGCGAGGCGCTGATGACGACGCCGGCGTCGCGCGCCGCGCCGCTGGACGAGCGCGGCGAGTCCCGGCGTCGGGATCACACCGGCGACTTCCACGCGCGCGCCGCCACTGGTGAGGCCGGCCGTGAGCGCCGCCTCGAGCATCGGGCCGCTCAGCCGCGTGTCGCGGCCGATCACGAACAGCGGGTGCGGGCCGGCCTTCTGCGCCAGCACCACGGCCGCCGCCCGGCCCACCTGCACGGCGAACTCAGGCGTCAGCAGTTCGCCGGCCACTCCACGGATGCCGTCCGTGCCGAAGTACGCGCCCATCACAGCCCCCGTCTCTCGGACCCTAGTCCCAGCTGCCGAGGCTGAGGTGCACGCCGAGGAGCCTGGACACGGCCCACACGACCCCGACGACGATCACGATCAGCGCGACGATGAACAGGAAGGGGTTCCAGGTGTTGATGTGCAGCGACTCGATCGCGAGGATCATCGCGACCGGAGCCGACAGGACGATGGTGATCTTCTTCCACGCGGGCGCCGAGTTGCGCCGCGGGCCCAGCCGGGTGGTGGTTCGTGCCATCGAGGACTCCTCGCGGTTCGCCTCGAGTCATCCTAGCACCCGGGAGGCAGGCAAGTTCCTCTCAGCGGATCGGCCGCGGCCGGCGGCGCCCGCCCGGCCGCGGCTCAGGCGCGCTTGCTTGCGTCCACGCCCTTGAGGATCTTCAGGTTGAGGACCACGAAGCGGAAGAACTGGAAGGCCTTGTTGTTCATCCAGAAGCGGTCTCTGTCGGTGATCTGCATCGGGAGTCCTCTCATTCCGGGATGAACCGCCAGCCGGGGCGGCCGCGGAGCTTGTGCATGAAGGTCGTCTGGATCATGCGCTTCATCCAGGCGCCTGCCAGGCCCATCTCCATGTGCGTGACGAACAGATCGCGCCCCTGGTCGTTCGGGTATCGCTGCGTGTCGGGCACGACGGGGTAGATCATGATCACAGCCGCGGACCCGTCCCACAGCGAGTCACCCATCGAGGCGATGCAGGCGGCGTACATCTCGGTCATGCGCTGGCCGTGCGTCATCGTGCCCGTCTTGATCAGGTCGATGATGTTCAGCGCCACGACCCGGCCGATGATGCCCGACACCATACCCGTGCGCGGCGGCGCGGCGGCGATGGCCGTGCCGTTCGGCGTGGTATGAGGCACCGAGATCGGACCCGGCGGCGCAAAGGCGATGCCGGCGGCGAAGATCTCGGGGTGCGCCGGATTCTGGTAAACGGACGGCCAAGCCTCGGGCTGCCGCGTCAGATCGTCGTACGGCAGCCCGTACTTCGCGTCCACTTTGACGAGGCCGTTCGGCGCGAGCACGTCGGCCGAGACATCGGCGCCGTCCTTGTCGACGAACGCCAGCGGCTGCCCCAGGAAGCGCGGGATCAGCATGCTGAAGTCGAAGCCCGTCTCGCCCTTGCGGCCCTCGAAATCCTCCCAGGCGATCGTGTCTTCACTGAGGCCCAGCACGCCGGTGCGCACTCGGGAGCCGATACCGTACTCCCGGAAGACCGCGCCGATGAACTCCTCGCTCGTGAGGACACGGCCCTTCTGGCGCACGCTCACGCCGCGGACGCCGAAATCTCCGAGCGCCTGCTCGTTCGAGAGCCACAGCAGGTCGGCCTTGTCGCGCACCCCACGGCGCACCAGGTCCTTGTGCACGTTGGTGATGTACTCGAACGCCGCGCCCTGGCACGTGGCCCCGGGGTGCCCGGTGCCGATGACGAAGCGGCGGCGCTCACCCTTCTCCATGCGCGCGACTTCTTCGAGATAGCGGTCGCGCGCCTGCACGGCATGAGACCCGGTGCAGATGGACTGGCTGAAGCCGCCCTCGGGCCCCAGGCCCTCGGTGCCTTCGAAGTCGAGTCTGGGACCGGTAGCGATGATGAGGTGGTCGTAGTCGACGATCGTCGTGCCGGCTCCGCCGTCGCGTTCCACGACGACCGCACGCTCGTCCACGCGGACCTCGGTCGCCCGGCCGTGGACGAACCGCACGCCGAACCTGCCGTAGACGGGCTCGAGCGGGAACCGGGTCTTCTCGACCGGCATGCGCCCGATGCCCACCCAGACCCAGGAGGGGACGTAGGAGAAGTCCTTGAGCCGGTTGATGACGGTGATCTCGTGGTCCGCGCCCAGCGCGTCGCCGAGATAGAGCGCGGCGGTCTGCCCTGCGAACCCCGCGCCGATGATGGCTACCTTCGCCATTTCGTTCCTCCCTGCGCCGTCAGTTCATCCGCTCGTCCGCCTGCATCATTTCACACTGTCGTGACAGTGAAAACAGGGCGGCTCGTCTGAAGACAGTATGAGGCCGGTGAACGACGACGGGCCGCCTCGCGGCGGCCCGTCGGAGAAAAGCTGGATGAGCGCAGCGTCAGCGCTTGCTGAACTGCGGCTTCTTGCGCGCCTTGTGGAAGCCGGCCTTCTTGCGCTCGACCTGACGGTCGTCGCGAGTGAGGAAGCCGGCGCGCTTGAGCGGCGTGCGCAGGGTCTCGTCGGCCTCGCACAGGGCGCGGGCGATGCCGTGGCGGACGGCGCCGGCCTGGGCGGAGATGCCGCTGCCGTGCACGTTCGCCTTGACGTCGAACTTGCCGGCGGTGCGCGTGGTCTCGAACGGCATGAGCGCTATCGTCTCGAGGACCTTGCGGCCGAAGTAGACGTCGATCTCGCGGTCGTTGATGACGACCTTGCCGACACCCGGGGTGAGGGTCACGCGGGCGACGGCGGTCTTGCGCTTGCCGGTCGCGCGATAGGTCACTGCATCAGCCACGCCTTACTCCTTGATCTCGAGCACTTCGGGGTTCTGCGCCTCGTGCGGATGCTCCGTGCCGGCGTAGATCTTCAGCTTGCGGAGCTGGGCGCGCCCGAGCTTGTTGTGGGGGAGCATGCCGCGCACCGCGTGGCGGATGATCTCCTCGGGGCGGCGGGCCTGGAGCTTGGCGTACGACTCGCTCTTGATGCCACCGGGATAGCCCGAGTGGTGGTAGTACATCTTCTGCTCGGGCTTGTTGCCGGTCACGACGATCTTCTCGGCATTGATGATGACGACGAAGTCGCCGGTGTCGATGTTCGGCGTGTAGATGGCCTTGCGCTTGCCGCGCAGGCAGTCGGCGACGACGGTCGCGAGGCGGCCCAGGGTGTGACCCTTGGCGTCGACGACGTACCACTTCTTCTCGATCGTGGAAGGCTTGGCGACGTAAGTCTTCATGCGCTCACTCGTTCGGTAGCAGGAAGCACGCCCGGCTCGGACGCGCGAAAGGGGACTATAGCGAATCCGGGCGGGCCGCGCAACACGGGCGCCGTCGACGCGGCGCCTGCGCCGCCGGGCGGGCGCCCGGGGCCGGCCTCAGCCGAGGCGGCGGAGGCGGACTTCGTCGCCGGCGTCGAGGCCGAGCACCTCGGCTGCCGAGCCGGCGTTGACCGCCACGGACGCCTGGCCGTAGCTGTCGATGAGCACGACGATGTCGCTGGCGCGCACGGACGTGAAGGTGCGCGCCACGCGCGCCAGGTAGCGCTCGCCGCCGGTGAGGAGCTCGACCTGGTCGGTGAGCCCGGCCTTCTCGAGGTGGCGGGCGCGCAGGTTCAGCGCCACGTTGCCGAAGCGGTCCACGAGCACCGCGATCGCCGTGAGGCCGTCGCGGTGCCGCCGCGGCTCCGGCAGGTCGATGCGGTCCAGCTCGTCGGGATCCACCGGCGTGCCGACCGCCGCGAGGTCGAGGCCGGCGGCGAGCCGCGCGGCGATGGGCGCGAAGATGTCGCGGCCGTGGAAGGTGGCCGAGAGCGGGCTGAGCCAGAGCTCCTGGTTGCTCAGCTCGTAGGCGTTGCTCACGCCGCCGTCGGCGTCCGCGGCGTGCATCAGCAGCCCGTTGTCCGGGCCGACGAAGAAGTGGTCGCCGTGGCTGCGCAGGGCGACCGGCCGCCGCGGCCCGCCCACTCCCGGGTCGACGACGGCGAGGATCACGGCCCGGTCCGGCATGTAGGGCAGCGTGTTGCGCAGCACCACGGCGCCGGCGAGGACGTCCCGCTCGGGCAGACCGTGGGTGACGTCGATGACGCGCACCTCCGGCGCCAGCCGCGCGATGACCGCGCGGCACACGCCGGCGAAGTCGTCGGCATAGCCGTAGTCGCTGAAGAAGCAGATGGGCCTGTCCATGCGGCGAACCTACGACGAAGCCCGGCCCGGCGCAACAGTTACGGCTCGGGCCGAATCACCCTCGTGGGGTGAGGACACAGCGCCCGCCCCTCCCTAGAGTCCGACTACAGCCAACGCAGAAGGGAGCCGTCATGCAACCGACCACCCGCCGCAAGCTCCGCAGAAGGCGCTGGACCACCGCGTTCCTGCTCGCCGCCGTGGCCCTCGTCTTCCTCGTCGTCGCCGGCCCGGCAGTCGCCAAGCCGGCGCACGCCGCTCCTGTGTCGGGCGCGGCGCTGTCGGTCCCGGGCATCATCGCCGTCGCCGTCATCGCCGTCTTCGGCGCCGTCGCTCTGCTGCTGTTCGCACTGCTCGGCACGCGCCGTGACCGCGCCGCCACCGGCCCCGCGGTCCAGGCTCCTGCGCGCCTGCGCCGCACTCGCGGCCACAGACGCAGCATCGCCGCCTGACAGGCCGGCGCCGGCTCGCCACGACTGTGGTGAGCAGAGACCTCAGATCGTGACGAGGCTCAGCGCGCCCGCGCGTCGCCGGCGATGGCCTCGGCGAGGCCCGCGGCGGTGTACTCCCGGGCCTCGACCGCCACCTCGAGACCGAGGTCGCGCAGCGCCTCACTCGTGATCGGGCCGATGGAGCACAAGCGGGCGCCGGCGAGCCGCTCCGCGAGCGGTCTGCCGGCGGGCGCCGCGTCCGTGGCGGCTTGCAGCAGCGCCGCCAGCCTCCTCGCGGTGCTGGCGGAGGTGAAGGTGATGTAGTCGGCCGCCTCCACGCGCGCCGCCGGCACGGCGAGCTCGGCGGCGGCCACCGTGTCGTAGACGTGCAGCACGTCGACCACTGCTCCCCGCGTGCGGAGCGTCTCGGGGAGCACGTCGCGGGCGCCGGCCGCGCACGGGATGAGCACGCGGGCGCCGGAGACAGGGGCGGCCTGCTCCTCGAACGCATCCAGCAGGCCCTCGGCGACGTACTCGTCCGGCACCAGATGACAGCCGAGGCCGTGCTTCTCGAGGGCCGCCGCCGTGGCGGGGCCGATGGCGGCCACCACGGGGCCGGCCGGCATGGCGCCGTCGTCCGTGCCGCGCGCGAGGTAGCCGGCGAACACGCGCACCGCGTTGGCGCTCGTGAAGACGACCAGCCGATAGGCGGCGAGCTCGCCCAGGACGCGGAGCACGGCGTCGTCCAGCGGCCGCGGCACGATGCGGATCGTCGGCACGAGCAGGACCTCGGCGCCCAGCGCCTCGAGCGGCTCGCGCAGGGAGGCCGCCTGCTCCCGCGGCCGCGTCACGACCACGGTGCGGCCGGCGAGCGGCCGGTCCCCGCGGGGCGGCGCGTGCTCGCCGGGCGCGCTCACAGCGCGCGGATCTCGTCCAGGATCTCGCCGGCGCCGCGCTCGAGCAGCTCGGCGGCGAGCGAGGTCCCCAGTGCTTCGGGGTCGTCGGCCGCGCGCGCGCGCTCGCCGCGCACCGAGATCGTGCCGTCGAGCGAACCCACGTAGGCGGTGAGCGAGAGCGCGCCCGTCCCGTCGCCGCCGTCCTCGCGCTGGGCGTGCGCGGCGATGGGTACCTGGCAGCCGCCCTCGAGCGTGCCGAGCAAGGCGCGCTCGGCCAACACGGCCAGCGTCGTCGGCGGGTGGTCCAGGGCGGCTTTCAGGTCGCCGAGGCGCGGATGGTCCGACCGCGCCTCGATGGCCAGGGCGCCCTGCCCGACGGCCGGAAGCATCTGGTCGAAGTCGAACGCAAAGGCGACGGCGTCCGAGCGCCCCAGGCGCGAGAGCCCCGCCGCCGCAAGGATCGTCCCCGCCATCTCTTCTTCAACGACCTTGCGCAGGCGCGTCTCCACGTTGCCGCGGATGTCCACCACGTCGAGGTCGGGCCGCAGCGCCAGGAGCTGCGAGCGGCGCCGCAGGCTCGAGCTGCCCACGCGCGCGCCCTGCGGCACGTCGTCGATGCCGAGGCTGCGGCCGCCGCGGCCCTCCAGCAGCGCCGGGTTGGCGACGAACACGTCGTGCACGTCCTCGCGCTCGGTGAAGGCGATGATCGCCAGGCCTTCGGGCACGGCGGTCGGCATGTCCTTGGCCGAATGCACCGCCACGTCGATGCGCCCGTCCAGCAGCGCCGCCTCGAGCTCCTTGGTGAAGAGGCCCTTGTCGCCGATCTTGGCGAGCGGCGCGTCGAGCAGCTTGTCGCCCTTGGTGTTGATGATCTCGATCTCCACGGTGAGCTCCGGGTGGCGTTCCGCCACGCGGTCGCGCACCCACTCCGCCTGCACGAGCGCGAGGCGGGAGCCACGGGAGCCGATGCGGACCAGGTCTCTGCGGCGGCTGTTCACGCGTCCTCCGTCCCGGTGCCGCGCAGGTGATGGACGATGCCGCCGGCGGTGGCGGGCGGCTCGCCGCCGTCCGCCTTCGCGGCGGCCGGCGACTGCGCGGCGCCGTCGCCGGCGGCCGGCTGCGCCCCGTCTTCTCCCGCGTCGAGGTCGAACAGCGTGCGCACCGCGTCCACGTAGAGGTAGCACTGGTCGCGACCGGCGACCTCCTTCATCTTCACGGTCGGCACGTGCAGGATCTTGTTGACGATGCTGGTGGTGAGCATGTCGACCTGGGCGCGCTGCTCGTCGGTGAGGTCGCTCAGACGGTTGCTCAGGCGCTCGAGCTCGCCGCGGCGGATCTCCTCCACGGCCTCGCGCAGCGTCGCGATGGTCGGCACGACCTCGAGGCTGCGCAGCCAGTCGTTCACGCTCTCGAGTTCCTGCTCGACGATGCGCTCGGCGTGCAGCGCCTCCTTCTCGCGCTCGCTGCGGTTCTGCCTCGACCACGTGCTGCAGGTCGTCGATGTCGTACAGGTAGGCGTCGCGCACGCGGTTGATCTCTGGGTCGAGGTCGCGCGGCACGGCGATGTCGATGAGGAACATCGGGCGGTGACGGCGGTGCTTGAAGGCCCGCTCCACGTGCTCGCGAGTGATCACGTAGTGCGGCGCCGAGGTGGAGCTGATGACGATGTCGGCCGCGGCAAGGTGGCCCTCGAGGTCCTCGAAGGGCACGGCCTTGCCGCCGACCCGCCGCGCCAGTTCCTCGGCGGCGGCAAACGTGCGGTTGGTCACCAGGATCTTCTCGATGCCGTGCGCCTTGAGGTGCGTCGCCGTGAGCTCGCTGGTCTCGCCGGCGCCGACGATGAGCACGGTGTGGTCGCGGAGCTTGCCGAACACCTGCAGGGCGAGCTCGACGGCGGCCGAGCTGACGCTGACCGGCCGCTCGCCGATGGCGGTCTCGGTGCGCACGCGCTTCCCCACTTCGAGCGCGTGCCGGAACAGCCGGTTGAAGACCACGGCCGTGCAGCCGCCGTCGCAGGCCTGCTGGTAGGCGGCCTTGAGCTGCGCGACGATCTGCGCCTCGCCGATCGACCATCGAGTCGAGGCTCGAGGTGACCCGGAAGAGATGAGAGATGGCGCGATCGCCGGAGTAGCTGTAGAGCGACGGCTCGAGCTCGCCCGGCGTGACGCCGGCGTGACGCGCCAGGTGCGACAGCGCCGCCTGGCGCGCCGCCAGCGAGTCGCGCCCGTACAGGTACAGCTCGGTGCGGTTGCAGGTGCTGAGCGCGACGGCCTCGCAGGCGACGCCCTCGTCCAGCAGGTCCCGGCTCACGTGCAGCGCCGCCTCCTCATCGAGGGCGAGACGCTCGCGCAGCTCGAGCGAGGCGGTCTTGTGGGAGATGCCGGCGACGACGACGTGCATGCGCTCAGCCCCCGTAGGTGTGAAAGCCGCTCAGATACGGTATCGCGGCGAAACGGATGACGAGCAGCAGGACGAGGCCGGTGACGGCGAGCCACGAGACGGCGCGGCCGGACCAGTCGCCGCGGACGCGGCCGGCGATCAGCGCAATATAGACGGCCCAGGCGGCGGCCGACAGCAGCACCATCGGGTCGGTCGGCCACCCCGGCACCTTGAACGTCTCGGCGCGGATGACGCCGGCCGCCATGCCCATGGTGAGAAACGGCAGGCCCAGGGCCGTGGCGTGGTAGATGAGCCGGTCGAGCGAAGCCAGGGAGGGCAGCCGCCCGAGCACGCCGCCGGTCTTGCGGCGGTGCAGCAGCGCCTCCTCGATGAGGTAGATGATCGCCGCGCCACCGGCTACGTACAGGCAGCCGATGGCCACCAGCATGACGCTCACGTGCACGACCACGATGTCGCCGCGCAGCGCCGGCGCCAGCCCTCTCGGCGGGTCGTACTCGACGAGCGCGATCGTGAGCAGCAGCGAGCACCACCGGCATCACGTAGAGGCCGACGGCCCTGATCCTGGTGAACGACTCGAGCACGTGCCACACGAGCACGATCGCCCACGACACCAGCACCAGCGACTCGTAGAGGCCGACGAACGGGAAGTGGCCCGCATCGACGCCGCGGAAGACGATGCCCAGCGTCTGCGCGACGAGGCCGATCGCGGCGACGATCATGCCGAGCCGGTTCATCCACGGCCGCTGGGTGAAGAAGCCGATCAGGAACACCGCAAAGGCGGCCGCGTACAGAAGGTACGCGAGCCAGATCAGGATGGCGGAGGCCTGCGCCATCGGTGGGCTCAGCCCACCCGGCGCCGGTTGTCGGGCCGGTGCGTCACTCCGCGGCGGACCCGGCTGCGGGCGCCTTCAGGCGCTTCGCCTCGTCCTCGAGCAGCTGCATGTCGCGCTGCAGCGTCGCCACGCGGCGAGCGCTCATGAAGTAGTAGATGATCAGCACGGCCATGATGATCGCGTAGGCCGCGGCGACGTACTTGGCGCCTTCTGCAATAGTCATGGAGTCAGCCTCCCAGGGCGGTCTTGAGGTCGGACACACGGTCCTTGAGGGTCTCGATCTGCAGGTCGCGGCGGATGAGCGCCGCGAGCAGCAGGGTCATGCCGATCATGCTCAGGAAGAAGCTCACGAACATGCTGCCGGGCATGCCGGTGCCGCCCGAGGTGATGACCGCGGGGTGCATGCCGGCCGGCAGGAACCGCGTCGCGAAGAACGTGATCGGCACGTCGATGAAGGCGATGATCGGCGAACACCGCCGCGTAGGTCGCCCGGCGCTGCTCCTCGTCGACGACGGAGCGCAGCACGAAGTAGGCGGCGTAGAGGAAGCAGACGAGGAGGAACGTGGTGAGCCTGGGCTCCCAGTCCCACCAGCTGCCCCAGGCCGCCTTGCCCCAGATCATGCCCGGTCGCCATGACGAGGATGCTGAACAGGAGGCCGAGGCGCACGCAGACGACGCTGAGGCGATCCCACTTGAGATCCTGCGTGCGCAGGTAGGCGATCGCCGCGACGAACGAGATGCCGAAGGCCACGAGGGCGGTCTCGGCGATGGGCGCGTGGTAGTAGAAGATCTTCTGGCTGAAGCCCATCGATCGACGCGTCGACGGGCGAGTACCAGAAGGCGAGCACCACACCGACTATGAGGAAGGCGCCGGCCGCCGAGAAACAGCGCCGGCGCGCTGACGAGCTTCTTCACTTCACTCTCCTATGGCGAAGTCGTAGGTACCCCAGGCCGCGACGAGGAACACGGCGTCGAAGCCGAGGAGAAACAGAAGCCGCGCCACCACAGTACCGAATCCGACGCCCTCTGCGAAGACGAGGGTGGTCGCTCCGGTCGCGGCGATGAGCACGGGCACGATCAGCGGCAGGAACAGGATGGGCAGCAGCAGGTCGCGCGAGCGGGTGTTCATGGAGATGGTGGCGAGCAGCGTGCCGAGGGCGCAGATGCCGATGTCGGCGAGCAGCAGCACGAGCGAGGAACGGCAGGAGGTCGCCGACGAAGCTGCGCTGGACGAAGAACAGCGCGAACACGGGGACGGCCACCGCCTGGATGATCAGCAGGAACACAAGGTTGCCGGCCGTCTTGGCGAAGAAGATCGTCACCCGATCGACCGGGCAGAGCAGCAGGCCGTCGAGGCAGTGCTCGTCCTTCTCCTGGGCGAACGAGCGGTTGAGCCCCAGCAGCATGGCGAAGATGAACGTCACCCAGAGCATGCCGCCGGTGAAGTAGGTGAGGTCGGCGTTGTCCTTGACGCTGAACGCGTAGTGGAAGATCACCATCGCCAGCAGCACGAAGAGGATCATGCTGACGATCATGTCGCGGGTGCGCAGTTCGCGGATGAGGTCCTTGCGCAGGATGGCCTTGAACTGGGCCCAGCCGCTCAAACGACACTCCCGTCGAGGACGTGCTCGCGGTAGACGGCGCTGAACGCGTCGTGGTCCACGCCGGCCGCGTGCTCGTAGGCGATGCGGCCGCCCTCGATGATCATGAGGTCCGTCCCCCAGTCAAGGCCCTTGCCGATGTTGTGGGTGACCATGACGAAGGTGTGCTCGGCGCGGATCTCGGTGAGCAGGCCGTCGAGGATGTCCACGGCGCGCGGGTCGAGGCCGGAGTGCGGCTCGTCGAGCAGAAGAACGCGCGGGCGGTGCAGGATGGCCCGCGCGATCGCCAGGCGCTGGCGCATGCCCTTGCTGTACGTGCGCACCACGTCGTGGCGGCGGTGGAGAGCTCCAGGCGCTCGAGCAGCTCAGTGATGCGCGCGTCGCGGTCCTCGATGCCGTACATGTCGCGCGTAGAAGCGCAGGTTCTCCTGTGCCGTGAGGTCCGGGTAGAGCATGGCGTTGTGCGAGATGAAGCCGATGGACCGGCGCACGGGCATGGGGTCCTCACGGACGTCGTGGCCCGGCGACCTTGATGCTGCCGCCGCTCGGCGTGAGCAGCGTGGCGAGCACGCGCAGGGTCGTCGTCTTGCCGGCCCCGTTGGGGCCGAAGATGCTGAGGAACCCGCCGCGCGGCACGCCGAACGAGAGCCCCTTGAGCACCTCGCGGCGACCGAACGTCTTGCGCAGGCCCTCGACCTCGATCTCGAGAGGGGCCGCGCCGTCCTGCCGGTCGTGTTCGTCCGACATCGGCTCGGCCTCCGTCAGGCTGCCGCGCCGTCCGCCTCGGCTCGCTCGGTGACCCGCGCCTCCTGCTCCTGCTTCCGGCGCTTGGGCCAGAGGGAGACGACGGCGCCGGCGCACGAGCAGGATCGAGCCGATCCACACCCAGCGGATGAGCGGGAAGATGACGATGCGCAAGGCGATGCTCTTGGACGTGGAGTCGAACGGCTGGTCCGCCACCACGAAGAGGTCTTCGAACGGCCGGCCGAGGATCACGGCGCGCACGGCGGCGCCGCTCGCGGGATACACGTCGGTGTGCGGCGCCAGCAGTACCGAGCGACTTGCCGTCCTTGGTCACGTCGAACGTCGCGCTGCTCGTGGTCGAGTTCTGCGGGCCGGTGCCGTCGCTCATGCTCTTGTAGGTGAGCGTGTAGCCATTCAGGCTCGCCGTCGCGCCGGGCTTGACCTTGACGATGGTCGACTGCTCGACCTTGTACACGGTAGAGCCGAGCAGGCCGGCTACCACCAGCACCATGCCGAAGTGGACGATGTAGGCGGCGGTGCGCGTGCGGCTGCCGGTGAAGGCGCGGCCCATGCCGGACCAGAGGCTCCTCTCGGGTCCGGCCGCCCGCCGCGCCGAGTGCAGCACGAACTGGATGACGGCGCCGAAGGCGAAGCCGCAGACCATGAGGCCGATGAAGCCCCACAGGTTGCTCTGGAAGCCGAGGTAGAGCCACAGCGGGACGGAGAGAAGCATGGTCACCGCCGGCAGGATGAGCGTCTTGCGAAGCTGCGCGCCGTCCGTCTTGCGCCAGGCGAGCAGCGGGCAGATCGCGATCATCGCGAGGATGACGACGCCCAGCGGGCGCGCCACGGCGTCGTAGGTGCTCGCCCCGACGGACCGGTCCAGGAGCAGCGGCACGGCGACGGTACCGAACGCGACCGCGACCGCGAACAGCGTGAGCAGCAGGTTGGTGACGTAGTAGAGGAAGTCGCGCGACATCCAGCTCTCGACCTCGTCGTGGCTGTCGAACCGGCGCCAGCGCCAGGCGATAAGGCCGATGCTGACGACGGCCGTCACGACGAGGAAGCTCGAGAGGATGACGACCAGCAGCTGGTTCTTCTCGAAGGCGTGCACCGACTGGATGAGGCCCGGTGCGCGTGGTCCAGGTCGCGAGGATCGTGAACCAGAAGGTCGCGGCCGCGAGGCCGAGCGCCCAGCGCTTGAAGAGGCCGCGCGACTTGTACAGCGTGAACGAGTGCAGCAGCGCCGTCGCCGTGAGCCACGGTACCAGCGAGGTGTTCTCCACCGGGTCCCAGCCCCAGTAGCCGCCGAAGCTGAGGACCACGTAGGCCCACCAGGCGCCGAGGCCGATGCCGAGAGAAAGGAACAGCCAGCCGAACACGGCCCACTTCTGCGCGCGCTGCACCCAGAGCTTGTCGCCGCGGCCGAGCAGCAGCGTCGAGACGGCGAAGGCGAAGGGCACGGCGAGGCCCACGTAGCCGATGAAGAGCGACGGGGGGTGCAGCACCATGGCCGGGTGCAGCAGCAGCGGGTTGAGGCCGAACGGCACGGTGCCGGCGGCGGCCTTCTCGAACGGGTTCGATCCGGTGTCGAACACCATGAGCGCGGCGAACACAGCGGAGATGACGCCCAGCACGGCGACGGCGCCGCCGGTCAGCCGCTCGAGCCGGTTGAGGTCGACGACGGCGATGATGATGGCGGCGACCGCCAGCAGCAGCAGCCAGAGCAGGAACGAGCCCTGCTGGCCGGCCCAGAAGCCGGCGATGCGGTAGAACACCGAGAGCGTGGAGTCCGAGTTCTCGGCCACGTAGCCGAAGCTGAAGTCCTTGTTGAGGAACGCCTGCAGCAGCACCGCCGACGCGACGACGGTGCTCAGGAAGAAGGCGTAGACGGCGTAGTAGCCGTTGCGGATGAGGTCCTTGCGGTCCCAGCGCAGGCCGAGCGCCAGAAGAGACACGCTCGCCAGCGAGAAGACGAGCGCGAGCGTCGAGCGAGAGCCTACCGAGGACGAGCACAGACGAACCTCACTGACTGGTCGTCTGGGCTGCGGGCGAAGCCGACCCCTTGTACTTGCTCGGGCACTTGGTCTGGAGCTGGTCGGCGGTGATGAGCGGGCCGCTGGACGCGTACTTGCCGACCACGACGACGTCGACGCCTGAGTTGAAGGTGTTCGGCATCTGGCCGCTGTACAGCACGTTGACCGTGGCCTGCTTGCCGGTGAGGTCCTGGATGGTGAAGTGGATACCGGAGGCGTCTCGCTTGATGCTGCCGTCGAGCACCTTGCCGCCGACCTTGACGTTCTCGCCGTTGTACTGCCCGGTGGTCAGGTCCGACACCTGGCGGTAGTAGGCGCCCTGCTTCTGGATGAGGAAGACGACGCCGACGATGAAGACGGCGACGATGACACCGGTGGCAACGAGCAGACGAGTGCGGGATTTCTTGTTCAAGCGGAATACCCCTGGTTGTATGATCGGGAGCTCGACTAGTGTAGCCGACGAACGGCATTGTTGCCATTTGCACTACGTGTAGGTGAGTATGGGCCGCCGCGCTCGGTTTCGCCACCTCACGCGGAGAAGCCGGGGGGCCGCCCGCGACCGGTGCGCTGCGGAGCACGCGGTCGCCGCCGGCAGGAAAAGTCCCGGACGGCGGCGTAGCTAGCAGCATGCCCATCGACAGACGCCGCGAGACGAAGGTCATCGCCGTAGTGTTCGCCGACGTCCCGGGAGCAGGCGCCGCGGACCGCGACAGACTGCGCGGCGCCCTCGACCGCGTGAACCAGATCTTCATGCCGGCGATCGCCGAGCCCTTCGGGCTCGCCGGCGAGGACCGGCTGGACGGCGCGCTCGCCGACCCGGCGCAGACCCCGCTCTGCATCAGCGTGCTGCGCGAGCTGATCGCACCGTTGCCGCTGCGCGCCGGCGTCGGCATCGGCACGGTCGACTCGCTGCGCGACGCGACCGCCACCGACCGTGACGCCTACTCCATCGCCCGGCGCGCCCTCCAGCTCGTCGTGCGCGACAAAGGCTTCACCCGCTACCTGGGTACCGGCGACGCCGGCGACGTGCTCCTCGGCGCGCTCTGCCGGCTGGTCGATCCGCTCATCCGGGCGCGCACGGCCAAGCAGTGGGAGGCGATCGCGGCGTACAGGGAGCTCGGCCACCAGCGGGACGTGGCAGAGCAGCTCGGAGTCACGCGGCAGAGCGTCGGCGACAGGCTCGCGGCCGGCAACCGGCGCGCGGTCGAAGAGGCCGACGCGGCCATCGCCGCCTACCTGAGCTACCAGCGCCGGCAGCGGTTCGGCGTCTGACGGACGCCGCTGCGGGCCGGCTCGGCCGGCGCCTGACGGACGCCCCGGGCGGGCTCAGCGGGCGTCGGGCGGCGTGAACGGAGCGCAGTCGCCGCCCAGGTCGAGCAGCTTCTCCACCCCGTGCGGCAGCGCCTTCGCGATCATCCCGAACTGCTCGGTGCACGCCCGCGGGCTGCCCGGCATGTTGATGATCAGCGTCTTGCCGCGTACCCCGCTCACGGCACGCGAGAGCATCGCGTGCGGCGTCGAGGCCAGCGAGCCGGCGCGCATCGCTTCGGCGAAGCCGGGCGCCTGACGGTCGAGCACCGCGAGGGTCGCCTCGGGCGTCACATCCCGGCTGGTCATGCCGGTACCGCCGGTGGTCAGGACCAGGTTGACCGGCGTCTCGTCGGCCCAGCGCCGCAGCTCGGCGGCGATCTGGTCGGCCTCGTCGGGCACGATCGCCCGCTCCACGGAGGCGGCGCCGAGGCCCTTGAGCGCCTCCTCGAGCGCGTCGCCGCTGGTGTCCTCGCGCTCGCCGCGTGAGCCCTTGTCGCTCACCGTGAGCACCGCGGCGACGATGAGGCTGTTCTTCAGGAGGACGATGCCCTGGCCCGGCGTGATCTCACCGCCCTCGATGACCTTGGCGAAGATGCCCTCACGCGGCATCACGCAGTCGCCCGCCTGATGGAAGATCGCGCAGCGATCGTGGCAGACCTTGCCGATCTGGGTGACCTCGAGCAGCGCCTCGCCCGCGTAGAAGCGCGCGCCGACCGGGCAGCTCGTACACCACGATGCCCTCTGTGGTGATGTTCTCGCCGAAGGCGCCCGGGTCCACCGTCGGGCACGCGGCGAGCATCTTCTCGATGCTCTCGTTGGCCAGCAGGCTGACCTGACGATGCCAGGGCCCGGCGTGCGCGTCGCCCTCGACGCCGTGATCCACGACCAGGGTGATCGACTCCACGGGCTGCTTGCGCACGCCCTTCGTGTCGGCGACGTTGACCGAGACGACGGTGCCGTCGCAGTTGTGGACGCTCACCGTCCCCCTCCGGATGCTCCGGCGGCGCCGCCGGCCGGCTCGCCCGGGTCGCCGGCGCCTTCGCGGCGCCAGTGCCCGCTGCGGCCGCCGCTCTTCTCGAGCAGACGCACGCCGGTGACCTCCATGCCGCGGTCGACGGCCTTGCACATGTCGTAGACGGTCAGCGCGGCCACCGACGCGGCCACGAGCGCCTCCATCTCGACCCCGGTGCGGCCGCGCAGCCGCGCCTCCGTCGTGATGCGCAGCCCCGGCAGCTGCTCGTCGGCCTCGATCTCCACCGCGACCTTGGTCAGGTTGAGCTGGTGGCAGAGCGGGATGAGCTCGTGCGTGCGCTTGGCGGCCATGATGCCGGCCAGCCGCGCGACGGCGATGACGTCGCCCTTGGGCGCGGCCTCGTCAACGATGATCGCCAGCGTCTCGGCCGCCATGACCACGGCGGCCTCGGCGCGGGCCACGCGCTCGGTCTCGTCCTTGCCGCCGACGTCGACCATGGCGGCGCGGCCGCGCTCGTCGAGGTGGCTGAGCTCCCGGAGTGGCGCGCCTGCGGCGCCCCGCTCGACAGCTTCTTCGCGGTGACTGTTCATCGTCACCCTCCGATCTGGGACATCGACCGGTCGTTGGCGAGCGCCTCGCTGCAGCGGTCGTAGGTCTTGCCGGCGACGGCGGTCTCGATCGCGCCGCGCAGGATCGCCGGGTCGCCGAGCAGCGGCCGAACGTCTATCTCGCGACCCGAGAACAGGCAGGTGCGCAGGCGCCCGTCGGCCGTGAGGCGCAGGCGGTTGCAGGTCGCGCAGAAGTGCTCGGAGACGCCGGCGATGAACCCGATGGTGCCGCGCGCGCCGGCGACCTTCCAGTACTGCGCCGGGCCGTGCCCGTAGGGGCCGTCGTGGGCGATCGAGCACGTAGCTGCTCCATGAGTCGGCGCAGCAGCATCGCCGGCGGCCACGAGGCGGCCCTCCCCGCCGAGTTCGTCATCGCCGGCGACGCGCCGGTCGAGCGGCATGAACTCGATGAAGCGCACGTGCACGTCGAACTCGCGCGTGAGACCGACGAACGCGTCGAGCTCGTCCTCGACGCCGGGCAGCAGCAGCGTGTTGATCTTGACCGGCGCGAACCCCGCGGAGAAGGCGGCGTCGAGGCCGGCGAGGGTGTCGTCAAGTCGGCCGCCGCGCGTGATGCGCGCTGAAGCGCTCCGGATCGAGGCTGTCGAGGCTGATGTTGACGCGCTTGAGCCCCGCGGCGGCGCAGGTCCGCGGCGTACTTCGGCAGCAGGACACCGTTGGTGGTGATCGAGATGTCGTCGATGCCGCTGGTGCGGCTGAGCATGCCGACGAAGTCGGCGCAGCCGAGCCGCACGAGCGGCTCGCCGCCGGTGATGCGCACCTTGGTGATGCCGACGTCGGCGGCGACGCGCGCGAAGGCGGCGAGCTCCTCGTAGCTCAGGATCTCGCCGTGGTCGCGCGCCTTCACGCCCTCGGGAGGCATGCAGTACGTGCAGCGCAGGTTGCAGCGGTCGGTGATGGAGAGGCGCAGGTAGTCGACCCTGCCCTGTTCACGGGGGGAGGCGTCCATGGACTCCAAGTGTACCGCCGGCGCTCGCGGTCGTCACACGAGAGGACAACGCCTCGGCCGGCGCGTGGGCGCCGCAGCGGGCGCTCGGGAGCTCAGCCGGCCGCGGAGGCCGCACAGCCGGCCGCGGCAGGACGTGTGCGACCGGCCGCGAGACCGCTCAGCCGGCCGGCAGGACGTGCACGTCGGCCGGCCGTACCGTGACCGCGACCGGCCGGCCCACGCCGATGCCGGTGGCGTCCAGGTCGGCGGCGGGCACGAGCGCCTCGAGCGGCCCCGGCGCCTCGAGGCCGACCAGCACGTAGCCGCCCTGAAGCGTGAGTCTGGTGACGGTCGCGGCGAGCGTGCGCGGCGAAGGGGAGGCCGCGAACCGCAGGTCCTCCGGCCGCACGACCACGACCACCGTCTCCGTGGAGAGCGGGTCCGCGACGCGGAGCGACCCGCCGGCGTCCAGCAGGGCGACCCGCGGGTCGCGCGGGTCGCGGCGCGCAGGCAGCACGTTGCGCGCGCCGAGGAACCGCGCGACGGCGGCGTCGGCCGGCCGTCGCAGCACGTCCAGCGGCCGGCCCGTCTGGTGCAGACGGCCGGCGATCATGACCGCACACTCGTCGGCGAGGGCGAAGGCCTCGTCGCGGTCGTGGGTGACGTGCAGCACCGGGAGGCGCCGCTCGCGGCAGACCCGGCGCAGCACCTCCTGCAGCGCCTCGCGCGCCTCCGGGTCGACGGCGCTGAGCGGCTCATCGAGCAACAGGGCGCGGGGCCGGGCGGCGAGCGCCCGCGCCAGCGCCACTCGCTGTCGTTCGCCACCGGACAGCGTCGCCGGGCGGCGGCCCAGCAGCCCGGCTGCGCCCACGGCCTCGGCGAGACTCGCGACCTCGGCGTCCCTGGCGGCGCGACCCGACGGCGCCTCACGGGCGCCGTCCCTGCGCGCCGCCCGCATCCCGTAGGCGATGTTCGCCGCCACCGTGAGGTGAGGGAAGAGCAGGCCGTCCTGGAACACGAGGCCGACGCGGCGGCGCTCCGCGGGGAGCGCCGTGACGTCGGCGCCCTCGATCGTCACGGCCCCGCCGGCAGCCGCACGCACGCCGGCCACCGCCTCGAGCAGGAGGCTCTTGCCGGCGCCGCTCGGTCCGAGAAGCACGACGTAGCGGCCGTCGCCGACGTCGAGGTCGACCGGCCCCGTCGTAAAGCCGCCGGCCGCGGCGCGGAGCCCGCGCAGAGCGATCACCCGGCACCCCTCCCCGAGCGGCGCCGCGGCACGAGGAACGTCCGCACCAGCAGGAACACGATGAACGCGACGATGACGATGAGCACCGCCGGCGGCTGCGCGGCGTGCAGCCCGAAGCCCTCGAAGCGCTCGAACGTGAGCACCGAGATGACCTTCGGGTTGTACGCCAGGATGACGACGGCGCCGAACTCGCTGATGCCGCGGCCCCACATGAGGACGGCGCCGGCGAGCACGCCGCGCCAGGCCTGCGGGAACGTGACGCGCGCAAAGGCGCCGAAGCGGGACGAGCCCAGCGTGCGCGCGACGTGCTCGTACCGCTCGTCGACCAGGGCGAACGACTCGCGCGCGCCGTCGACGAGAAACGGCAGGCTCACGAACAGCATGGCGAGCACGATA
This sequence comes from uncultured Thermoleophilia bacterium, assembly GCA_963798285.1. Taxonomy (GTDB): domain Bacteria; phylum Actinomycetota; class Thermoleophilia; order UBA2241; family UBA2241; genus CAIXSE01. The sequence goes on from CAWCSR010000003.1 coordinate 1,073,116, forward strand.
CCGGCGACGGTCTCCGTGAAGGTGATGCCGAGCGGTGCGAGGAGCCGCCCGACCACGCCCTGGCGGCCGTAGACGGTGAGCAGGGCGATACCGGCGGCCGTGTGCGGAAAGACGATCGGCAAGTCGATGATGCCCTCGATCGTCCGCTTGCCGGGGAAGTCGCGGCGAGCGAGGAGGTACGCCATGGGCACGCCGGCGATGAAGCCGATCACGGTCGCGATGAGCGCCGCCGTGACGGTGAGCACGAGGGAGCGGCGCACGTCGTCCTGACGGAGCGCCTCCCCGAGCAGGCCGGCGCCGGCGCCCAGGATCATGCTCGCCGCCGGCAGGGCGACGAAGGTGACGAGGACGACCCCGGCCGCGGCGCAGAGCGCCCAGAACGGGGAGATGCGGCCGCTCATCAGAGCAGGTGAGGCGGGCGCGGGAGGCTGTTCATCCGGTGCCCGCGCACGCCCGCCGCACCTCCCCGGGCGCGGCGGCCGCGTCGTCCAGCCGGGGCGGCGTGAGCGACCGGCTGGTGGTCGGCCTCGAGGATCCGCCGCCCCTCCGGCCCCAGCAGGAAGGCGGCGAACTGCCGTGCCAGCTCCGGGTCCGGTGCGTTCGCGGGGATCGTGAACGCGTAGCCGATCACGTCCCCCCGGAAATCGGGCCGGACGCTGGCGAAGCGGCGGAAGTCCAGCTTCACGTCGACGCTGTGATAGGTCTGTGCGTACCGCTGCTCGCCGAGGTCGATGGACGCCGGCAGCCGCACGTACTTGAGGTGGTGCTGCCGGGCTACGCTCTCGTACTCGAAGGCGCAGTCGAGGTCCCCGGACTCGAGCAGCGCGACGAGCTCGATGCTCGCGTCGCGCAGCACGACGTTGGAGCCGGAGCGCGTCTCCATGATCTCTGGCACCTCGATCACGTCGGTCTGGCCGGTGCGCGTCACCGTGATGGGAGTGGTGAAACGCCCCATGAGGACGTCCTCGAAGAGATAGGGGTCGTGATACTCGCGCTCCGCCAGTTGCAGGACCATGAGGGCGCGGTAGCCTGCCGGGTCGAAGCGCGGATCGGCGAGCCCGAAGCGCACGTTCTTCTGGGCGAGCAGGCGATACCACGTCTTCGCCGTGAGCTCGCCGGCCAGCGGGCTCCTGGGTGACACCGCGAGCACCACGCGGTTGGTCGCGAAGGTGCAGGACCAGCTCGCCCAGGGCCTGCCCGTCGCCGGGTCGTTCCGGTCGTAGAGGAGCGGCGGGATGAGCTGCTCGTCGGCGGTCGCGACGAAGTCCATGCGGTCACCGAGCTCCGTCACGTGGCGCAGGACCTGGATGCTGCCCTGCGCCTGTGTGAGCACGTCCACCCCGGGGTGCTTCTGCTCGAAGGCCGCCGCCAGCTTGTCGAAGGGCACGATGAGACTGCCGGCGTAGATCAGCTTGACCTGCCGGCGGTCCGAGCCGCAGCCGCCGGCGAGGACGACGAGACAGAGAAGGAGGACGAGCGCGGCGGCGCCCCGGGGCGCCGCCGCGCCCGAGACCGAGGGGCGGGGCAGTGACCACCTCACCGCCGCCGTCTCATTTCACCCGCACGACGATGCGTGCGATGCCGCCGGGCATCTGAGCCTCGCTCAGGCCGGGGCCGACGAGTCGCAAGGGGAAGTACGCGTCGGGCAGCTCGCCGCCGTCAACCTTGGACGAGAGGACGATGCTGTTCTTGCCGGCGATGTCGCGGGAGTCGATCGTGACCACTCTGCCGGTGTTGGTCTCGATCTGGATCTTGTAGCCTTTTTTGGCCAGCCGGGCGTCATAGGCGCCGGCGTCGTGGTTCTTGCCGCCGTCCACGAGGCCGGTGACGAGGTAGAGCGGGACGCCCTCCCAGCGCCGGCCCTGGGCGTCGACCCAGCCGGAGCCGTGGCAGCCGGGCGAGGCGCAGTTGACGTAGGAGGCGCGGGTGAGCTCGCCGGGCACCGCGCCCGTCAGTTGCACCTTCCACGCCGCCGACGCCCTGGTCACGGACACCGCGGTCAGCCATTTGATCGCCCAGTGGCCGTCGACGACCTGCCCGGGCGTGTCCTCGGCGACGGCCAGCCTGAGCGGACCGTCGTCGGCGCCGACCGGCTTGCCGTCGTGCTCGTAGGCGATGATCACGTGGAGCTTGCCGTCCGGCCGCTCCTCGTCCCCGGTGGCGGGATCGTAGGCGGTGAACCCGCCCTCCATGATCTGCCGGTAGGAGAAGGTCATGCCGTAGCCGTCCTTGGCCACGATCGTGACCCCGTTGGCCTTGGTGATGCCGCCGACAAGGCCGGCGAGGTCCGCCAGGGGAACGCCCTTGAACCGGGACGGCGGCGTGATCGTGCCGGTGCTGCTCTTGATGCCCGCATAACCCTCGTAGGAGGGCAGAGCCTTGAGCTGCTCCATCGTGAACGTGCGGCTCCCCTTCTCGCCTTTGACGGTGAGGACGACCGGACCCGCCGCCGCCGGCGAGGACGAGGCCTGGCCGCCGGAGCCGCCGCCGCAGGCGGCGGCCAGCGCGACCAGGCCCACGGCGACGAGCACGCCGGCCGCCGCCGCGACCCGCGCGGCCCACGGCCGTGCGGGACGGCGGCGGCCGGCGCCGTGGCCCATCCGGCGCCGGCCGTCGCCCGTCACGCCCCCGCCCTGCAGTTCCACACGCGCAGCCTCACTTGGGCAGCAACTGGATCCGGGTGATCCCGCCGAGGAAGCTCCTGGTGGCGATGCGCGGCCCCACGAGCCGGAGCGGGAAGTACTTCGCGGTGAGCTCGGAACCCATGAGCTTGTTCGCGAGGACGATCCTTTCCCTGTTGATGATCGTGCGAGAGCCGATGATCACCGACTTGCCCGAAGCGGATGTGAGCTTGATGCGATAGCCCCTGCGCGCCAGGGCCTCGTTGTAGGCTCCGTAGCCGCCGTGGCTCTTGCCCCCGTCCACCTTGCCGATGCAGAGAAACAGCGGCACGCCGCTCCAGGTCTTCGTCGTGGTGGGGTTCACCCAGGTCGCCCCATGGCAGCCCGGGGTGGCGCAGGAGTCATAGGAGGCGCGGTCAAGCTTGTACGTCTGGCGCTTGCCGTTCTTCTTCAACCCCGACATCTTGACCGTCCAGTCGACCACCGCGCTGCGAATGGTCACGTTGCTCACCCATTTGACCATCAGATGGCCGTCGGCGACCTGGTTCTCGTCGGTCGTCTGGGCGACCGCCAGCCGTATGGGTCCGCCGTCGTCGCCGGATCCGATCGGCTGACCGTCGTACTCATAGGTGACGACGAGCGACGCCGGCGACTTGGCCGCCTCGACCTCTCCGGTCGCACCGTTGTACATCGTGATGCCGGCGCCGTTGGCCGCCTGGTCGTAGAGAAAGGTCATGCCGTAGTTGTCGCTCGCGGTCACGTCGACCGATTGCTGCGACGTCAGGCCGCCCACCAGGGCCAGCAGGTCGGTGAGCTTGACGCCCTTGACCGGGGCCGGCGGCGTGATCGTCCCGGCGCTGTTCTTCAGACCGCTCCATCCTGTGTAGGCAGGCAGCGCCTGGAGCTCGGTCATGGTGAACGTCTTCGTCTGACCGTTGCCGGCCACCGTGAGCACGACCGAGTCGGCCGCCTTGGCGGAAGGTGTGCCGCCGGGCAGGATCGCCCCGGCGAAGAACACGGCCGCGACGGCGCCGAGGAGCAGGAACGCGGCGCCGGCGATGAAGCTGCGATGTCTCATGATCTGGACCCCTCACTGTCGTAGCGCCGCCGGCAGAGGCCGGCGCCCGAGTGCTCGGCGGCGGCGCGACGGGGAGAATGGGCGAGAAACCCCCGCCGCGCCGCACCGGTGCCGAGCTTCCGCCGGCTCAGAACCTGAGCCGTATCTTGATGACTCCGAATGCCGACAGCTTGTTGTTGAACGGCTGGGTGATCGGCGGGCCCCCTACGAAGCGGAACGGGGCCTCGTCACCCTGCAGCGGCTGGCCGGCCTTCACCTTGGCGACGATCCAGTGCACCCGAGGCTTGCCGTGCTTGAGGACCAGCTTGCTCGAGAGCTTCGGCTTGTAGCCGTCACGACAGACGAACTGGATGGTGTAGCCCTTCTTGGCCAGAGCCAGGTTGAACGAACCCGGCCTGGCGTCGTCCACCTTGCCCAGGAGCTTGTACAAGGACTGGCCCCTGTAGACGTACTTGAGCGACGGGTTGATGTCGCCGGCCCTGGTACCGTCCCAGATGACCGCGTCCGACACCCTGGCGATCGGCAGGACCTTGGTCAGCCTGCCCTGCAGGGTCAGCGTCCAGCCTCCGGCCGGTGGAGTGGGGCTGGCAGACGGCGACGGTGACGCACCGGAAGCACCGGCCCACGCCTCAGCGGAGGCCGCCTGCCTCACGAGTGCCGGCGTCGCAAGCGCCGCCAGCACCACTGCCGCGGCCACGGCGACCGAGCGTCCTCTCATGGTCTCCCTCCCTCCCAGAACTGACCTCGGACTACGCCCCGGCTCAGGGGTTGATCACGTTCAGCTCGTTCACCTTGGAGACGCTGAGATTGGTAGGCCCGAACACCAGGTTCTCGCTGGTGCCGTCCGCGATGAAGAAGCGCAGCGGGCCGTTGGCCACCGCCGGCATGACGATGCCCGCGGGGTCGCTGTAGACGAGCACCGCGGCGAGCGGTCCTGCAGGACTCGCGACGATCGCCTTGGTCGTTGCGTCGTACATCGTGATGCCCGTGAAGTTGACGAGCAGGTCGTAGGTCATCGTCTTGTCGTAGGGAGTGGCATCGACCTCGGCCACGTCGACCGACTGGGTCGCCTTCAGGGGCGTGCCCAGCGCGTTGTTGACGATGTCCGTGATCTTCACGCCGGTCACGGCGTCGGGGCCGAGGGCCGGAGTCTTGTTGAGGCCCGCCCAGCCGGCGAACGGCGTAAGCGCCTTCAACTCGTCGATGCTGTAGGACCGGACCGCCACGCCGTCGAGCTTGACAAGGAGCTGGCCGGCGTCGCCCGTGGCGGTGAAGGTCACGGGAGAGCCCGCGAGGCCCGCGCTCGTCGCCGTGAGGGTGTTGGCGCCGGCAGTGGTCCCGAGCTTCCAGCTGCCGACCTTGGCGACGCCGGAAGCGTCAGTCTTGGCCGGCGAGCCGGTGACCGAGCCGCCGCCGGAAGCCACGTCGAACGCGACGCTCACTCCGGGCACGGGGTTGCCGGCGGCGTCCTTGACCACGACGCTCGGGACGACCTTCACGGCTGCGCCGAGCGAAGCCGTCTGGCTGTCGCCGGCTTTCAGGGCCATCTGGGTGGCCGGACCGACGTAGGTGAACCTGCCGGCCGCGACCCGCGCGCTCGTGCCGCCGGCGGTGCAGACGCGGACGTTCACCCGGCCTTTACCGGCGGGCGCAGTCACTCTGAGCACGGTGGCGGAGGTCACGCGGACCTTCGTCCCGGCCTTTGCCCCGAACATGACCTTCCGCACGACCTTCTTGCCGTTGATCTTGAAGTACTTGCCCGAGATCGTCACCCTGACGCCGCCCGCCTTGACGCCGGAGGCGGGACTGATCGACTTCACCACGGGCCGTTTCGTCGCCGCGAACGCGGAGACCGGCCCGGCCAGGCCCATGAGGAGCACGGCGATGAGCACAAGGCCGACCGCGCCCGTTGCGAGTGAGAAGACACGTTTGACCATTCCAGCCTCCAGATAGTTGTTGTGCTCGGCTGCGGGACAGCCGCAGCCACGACCCACTCTCCCTGCGGATGGGTGTGAGCCGGCGCCGTCGAACAGGCCGCGAAGACAATCAGGTGCGGCGTACTTCATCGTCGGCTCCTCCCCCTTTCGCCCATGCGCTGCCTCTGGACCCTCGGCTGGAAAGGAGGCCCGGGGCGCACGCCTCATGCACGAGGCTTCCGCGGCGGAGGCACAAGAAAAGGGCCGTCCGCACGCGGAAAGGCCCGAAGGTCGCTTTCTCCTTTCCGCTCTGGGAGACACGGCGGTTTCCCGCTGTACCCTGCCGGCATCCGGCTCCATAGGCTGTGCCCGTAGGAGGCCGGCGCTCGGAGAAGCGCCGCCATTCTAAGGAATCACTTAGCGTCCCGGCAAGTCCGGCGCAGAACAACGCCGGGCCGGAGGCGTGGACAGGTTGTCCTGTCCACGCCTCCGGCCCGGCCGCCGCGCAAGCGTGCGCCGGCTACTTGTCGATCATGACCTCGGTCGCCTTGATGACGACCTTGACGGCGTCGCCCGCCTTGAGGTCGAGCGACTCGGCCGAGTGCCGCGTCACGGCTGCGGCTACCTCGTTGCCGGAGACGTCGACCACGACCTCGGCCATGACCGAGCCGAGCACGACGGTCTTGATGGTACCCGGGAGCTGATTGCGCGCGCTGAGCGTCATGGCTGCCACCTCGTTCGCCTGCCGTCGGCCGCCCACTGCGGCGACGTCCTCTTTCTCCGGTACCCCGGCAGGCGCGCTAAAGAACCCCATAGTAGGAACCCGGAACGAAAAGAGGGCGGCGGGCCCGAAGGCCCGCCGCCCCATGCTTGGCGCGGCGCGCGGATGCACCGCGTGCGGGGCGTCTAGCGCGCCGCACCTCGTAAGTCAGTCAATGTCGCGTTCCTCCTTTCCTCGTGGCTCCCGGCCGTGACGCGTGCAGCCATGACGCCTGCCGCACTCCGGCCGCTTGCCCGTCCGAGCCCCGGTGGGCCGTGTTCACGGCCCGAGCGGCTCGCGCAGGCAGGCGTCCGTGGGTGCTCCGCCGGTCTGCCAATCCATCTCTCGGATGGCCACCATCTTCAGCTCGGTCATCTCCCTGATGGCGTACTTCAATCCTTCACGGCCAATGCCCGAACCCTTGATACCACCATACGGCATGTGGTCAACCCTGAAGGTCGGGACCTCATTGATCATCACGCCGCCGACCTCGAGCCGGCGGGCGGCGTACATCGCCTTGTTGAGGTCGTTGGTGAACACGCCGGCCTGCAGGCCCATCTCGCTGTCGTTGCTGATGTCGATCGCCTCGCACAGGTCGCGAGCCTTGAGGATGCTGAGCACCGGCCCGAACACCTCCCTGGCGCAGACCTTCATCTCCCGCGTGACGTCGATGAGGACCGTCGGAAGCAGGCGGCCGTCCTCGCGCACGCCGCCGGTGGCGAGCGTGGCGCCCTGCTCGACCGCCTCCTCGATCCAGCCCGCGACGCGTTCCACCTCGTCCTCGCTGATCAGCGACGCCACGTCGGTGGTCTCGTCGAGCGGATCGCCGACGACGAGCGCCTCGACCGCGGGGACGAGCAACTCCATGAAGCGGTCGTACACCGCCTGGTGGACGACCACGCGCTGCACCGAGATGCAGATCTGGCCGGAGTTGGCGAAGCCGCCGGCCACGATGCGCTGCACCGCGAGTTCCAGGTTCGCATCGTTGTCGACGATCGTGGCCGAGTTGTTGCCCAGCTCGAGCGTGACCATCTTCATGCCCGCGTCGCCGGCGATCTGCCGCCCCACCGGCGGGCTGCCGGTGAAGCTCACCATGTTGGTGCGCTCGTCGGTGACCATCATGTTGCCGATGGTGCGGCCCGGGCCGACGACCACCTGGAGCACCCCGTCCGGCAGGCCGGCCTCGGCCAGCAGCTCGGCCAGCCGCAAGGCGGTGAGCGGTGTGTTGGAGGCCGGCTTGAGCACGACGGCGTTGCCGCCGGCCAGCGCCGGCGCGACCTTGTGGGAGACGAGGTTGAGCGGGAAGTTGAACGGCGAGATGGCGGCGATCACACCGCGCGGCTCGCGGATGGTCCAGCCGAAGCGGTTCTCGCCGCTCGGGTCGGCGTCCATCTCGATGAGCTCGCCCGCCGTCCGTTTGGCCTCTTCGCTCGCCCAGCGGAAGGTGCTGGCGCCGCGCTTGGCCTCGACGCGCGCGTCCTTGAGCGGCTTGCCGCCCTCGGCCGCGATGATGTGCGCGATCTGCTCCGCGTTGTCCTCGATGAGGTGCGACGTGCGCTCCAGGATCGCCGCCCGCTTCCAGGCCGGGGTCCAGCGGTACGCCGCGGCGGCCGCTCGCGCCCTGTCCAGGACGACGTCCATGTCCTCGAGCGTGGCCGTGGGGACCCGCGCGAGCTCGGCGCCGTCCCACGGCGCCCGCAGCGTCATCTCTTCTCCGCTCCCATACGGCCCCTTGATCACGAGGTCCGGTGCGACGATGTCGCTGACCCGGATCCCGGCTGCATCTCGTGCGGTGGTGCGGAACGGCGCCCCTTCGGCGCTCCGTTCGATAGCTTGGCCACGTGGGCTGTTCATGCCGATCCTCCCCCTCCGCCGTCTTCGCGCCGGCAGGTCCTGCTCGCGCCTCTGCCGCCGTGCTTACCCGGCCGGGCCGGCCGGCTCACGCGCCGCCGATGGCGGCGCGCCTGCGGCCGGCCTCGGCCACGCCCTCCAGAGGCGGGACGGCGCTCGTGCGCCGGCTTCCCGGCGCCCTATCCGCGGCCGCCCCGCCTTCGTCGGCCTGCGTCAGGGCCTGCAGTTCTCGCAGAACCGCACCCAGGCCTCGTCCTTGGCGGACTCACCCTCACGGAACGGCCGCCGGTCGCTCAGGGGCACTACCTTGCCGCGCCCGTTGCCGGACGATCCGGCCTTGCCGGACGCGTCCTTCTTGCCGCGCGGGTACACGCCCATCGGCTCGTCCGTGAGGTCGATGTTGATCTGCTTGACCTCGGTGTACTCGTCGAGGCCGAAGCTGCCCAGCTCGCGGCCGATGCCGCTCTGCTTGTAGCCGCCCCACGGGGCCTCGCTGTACGTCGGGTGATACGTATTGACCCAGGTGATGCCGGCGCGCAGCGACTTGATCACGCGCATCGCGCGGGTGACGTCCTTGGTCCAGACGGCGCCGGCGAGCCCGTAGATCGTGTCGTTGGCGATGCGGATGGCCTCTTCCTCGCTGTCGAACGGGATGACCACCAGCACCGGCCCGAAGATCTCCTCCTGGGCGATGCGCATGGAGTTGTCGACGTTCACGAAGATGGTCGGCTCGTAGTAGAAGCCGCCGCCGCTCGAACCGGTGGCCGCCGGTCGCCAGCGTCGCGCCCTCTTCCTTGCCGATGGCGACGTACTTCTCGACGGTGTCGAGCTGCTGCCTGCTCACCAGCGGGCCCATCTCGCTCTCCGCGTCCAGCGGGTCGCCGACCTTGATCGCCATCGCGCGGCTGACGAGCTCGCCGACGAAGCGGTCGTGGACCGAGCGCTCGACGAGGAGCCGCGAGCCGGCCGAGCACACCTCGCCGGTGCCGGCGAAGATGCCGATCAGCGCGCCGTCGATGGCCGCCTCGAAGTCGGCGTCGGCGAACACGATGTTCGGGCTCTTGCCGCCGAGCTCGAGGCCGACCTTCTTCACGTTCTCGGCGCCCCTGCGCATGATGTGCTTGCCGACCTCGACGGAACCGGTGAACGCCACCATGTCGACGTCCAGGTGGCCGGCGAGGTAGTCGCCGATCTCGCCGCCCGGGCCGGTAACGACCTGGAAGACGCCCTTGGGCAGCCCGGCCTCCTCGAAGAGCCGGGCGAGTTCGAGGTTGGTGAGCGGGCTCAGGGTCGCCGGCTTGAGGATCATCACGTTGCCGGCCGCGAGCGAAGGCGCTGCCTTCCACGCGGCCATGAGCATGGGGTAGTTCCACGGCGTGATGCCGACGGTGACGCCGATCGGCTCGCGGACCACGAGACTCATGGTCTCGCCCGGCACCTCGAGCGTCTCGCCGTGCTGGTCCTGGACCATGCCGGCGTACAGCTCGAACGTGTGCGCGGCGTCCAGCATGTCGACGCGTGACTCTTCGAGAAGCTTGCCCATCTGCATGCTCTCGAGGCGGGCGAAGTCCTCGGCGCGTTCGCGCAGGAGGCCCGCGGCGCGGTTGAGGATCTCCGCGCGCTCGACCGCCTTCATCTTGGGCCACGGGCCGTTGTCGAAGGCCTCGCGCGCAGCGCGGACCGCCTTCTCGGCGTCGGCGACTCCGGCCTTGGGTACTCGCGCGATCACCTCTTCGGAGGCGGGGTCGATGACCTCGTAGGTCTCTCCGCTGGCGGCGTCCGTCCAACGGCCGTCGATGTACATCTGGTAGTGCCTGACCTCGGTCTTGGGTACCACGGTCGCCATGATTCTCACCTCACGAGCGCCCGGCCGGCGCCGGACGCGGTTCCTTGATGAAGCGAGGTGCGTGCGCACGTGTACGCCCCTCCTGAAAACCTACGGTCAGAAGATTCCACCATTTGCGTGGGGATAACCATGGACGGGGTGAGGCGGCCGAAGCTGCGGGACCCCGCGAGCGAGGCGTACGGAAGGTGAGCGAGCGCGGGCGCGCTCGCCTCAGCGGCGGTCGCTCAGAAGCAGCCGAGCTGGCACTGCATCACCTTGATGCCCAGCTCGTTGCAGGTGCTCCCGACGTCCGCGAGCGGGACGTCGAGGTCGTGAGCGATCTTGAAGGCGTCGGCGCAGGCGATGTGCTTGTCGTCGCCGGCGTGCGCCTTGAGCGTCTCGATCAGCCGTGGGATGTTGCCCGGAGTCATGCAGCGAGTCTACGCACCGCGAGACGGGGCGGCAAGCACGCCGGACGCCCGGACCGCCGGCGCCCGGCCGGGACGCGCCTCTCCTCAGCTCGCGCCGTCAAGCCCGCTCCCGGCCTCCGGGCGGCTTGGTGAGCTTGGCGAAGATGTACACCGCCACGTAGATGAAGAGGAACAGCAGCGCGAACAGGAGCGTGAAACCGAGCAGCCGCGGCTGGGAGGCGCGGTCGGTGACACGACCGAGCAGCTCGTCGGCGAGAGGCCCCGGCCGGCGCACGATGTCCCAGCTGTTCCAGCGCAGGAACCGGCCGAGGTAGATCCCGAAGCTGCCGAGGCCGGCTGCGACGACGACGAAGACCCAGCCGGCCGCTCATCCCCAGCCCGCGCGCGACGATCTCCTGCATCAGGTAGAGGGAGACGATCCCCAGCATGAGCCCCGTCCAGGCGAACCAGTAGAGCATGAGCACGTCGAACCACCCGGGCACGATGTCCCCCATGCTGCCCAGGTGGAGGAAGTCGGTGAGGATGTACGGCGCGTTGGGGAAGAACGCGAGCCACAGCACAGCCGCCGCCACGACGAGCACGGTGAGGACCGCGCGGCGCGCGGAGGCCAGACTGTAGGCGATGGCGGCGAAGACGAACGGCACCCAGGCCAGCACCAGGTTCCAGAGCAGGAACCAGTAGTGGTAGGTGTGCGAGTACTCGAAGCGCGCGACGCATGAGGCCGACGCAGACCAGCGAGGCCGCCAGCAGAAGGCCGATGATGGCGTACGCGAAGCGGTGACGGCCGGGCGAAGGCGCGTCGCGAGCCGTCGTCGTGGCTCGGTAGCGCACCGCCGCCGGCCGGCCGGCCGGTGGCGCGGACACGTCGGGCGGGACGGAGGTTCCCACCGGCGCAGAGCGCGCGGGCGGCGCGGCCGCCGGTGCACGCCGCACCGCGCCGTCGAACGGGTCCGGATGCCCCGGCCCCTGGAGGCTCACCCGCCCCCCAGCGGAGGGAACAGCGCGACCTCGTCGCCCGGGACGAGCGCCCGGTCGCCGGCCGCGTGGGCGCCGTTGACGAGGATGAGTGCCGGCGGCGCCGGGGGCGAGGCCCGACGGCCTCGATGACCGCCGCCACGGTGGCCGTCTCGCGGGGATCGAACTCGTAGGCGGTGCGCGGCTCGCGGGCCCGCAGTTCGAGGCCCGCGAAGAGCCTGACGCTGATCGTGCCGGCCGCATCGTCCATGCCCGGCACGATACCACTCATCCCGACACCTCACTCTGCCGATACGGAGGGCGAGCGCGCCGGCGAGACGCCTGCGCGCGCGCATCGACATGGCAGTGACCGAGAACGACATCCCAGCCGCTCCGCCCCTCGGGGAGGAGCGGACGCGCCCCGCGCCGGCGAGCCGGCCGGCGCGCCGCCGGACCGCGCCACAGCCACGGCCGAGGCTCTGGACGGCGATGCGCAGGAGAGCGGCGCGCAGGAGGGCGTCGCGACCGACGGCCGCGACGCCGCGCTGCGCGCCGTACAGGTCGCGCTCATCAAGGAGATCGACGCCTCGATCAGCAAGCTCGAGCGCGCGCGCATCGGCGAGAGCACGCGCGAGCACCTCGAGATCCTGCGCAGCCTGCTCAAGGCGCAGGTGACGGCCTACCTCGAGCACTTCGTCGCGCGGCGCGCGACGCTCTTCTCGCACACCTCGGTCATGTACGCCGGCGAGGTCGGCTCTCCCGGCGTGCTCTCCACGACCTTCCGCGGGCTGCTCGAGGGCGGCACGCTCACCGGCGGCCAGGGCGCCAAGCTCGGCCAGTTCCTGAGCGACCGGCGCACGCTGATCATCTTCGGCGACCGGGCGACCGGGAAGTCGACGCTGCTCAACTCGCTCTTCGAGCTCGTCTCCGTGGACGACCGCTTCGTCGCCATCGAGCGCGGCCCCGACCTGCCGTCGCTCAAGGAGCGATCGTTCTGCGTGCGCCTCGGCGTGGACGGCGACACCGACATCCCCGCGCTGTTCGGCAAGGCGCGACGCATGGACCCGGGCCGCCTCGTGATCGGCGAGATGCACGCCGAGGAGGTGCGCGAGTTCTTCAGCTTCCTCGCCGCGGACCCGCGCGTGGGCGGCCTCGCGACGCTGCGCGCGGAGACGGTGCACCGCGCCCTGGACGCGGTCGTCGCGGCCTTCGGCGGTGACGACGTCTACGCGCGCGAGCTCATCGCGCGCGTCAAGCCCGTCTTCGTCCACATGCACTCGGACGAGAAGGGCCGGCCGCGCCTCGCGGCGATCTGGAGCGTCGAGGGCATGGAGGACGGCGAGCTGCTTCTGCGCGAGGTCGCGCACCGGCCGCGCCGGCCGCCAGCGAGCTGGTCGCGGAGACCTGAGCCGCAGCGCCGCCGGGGCAGCCCTCCGCCGGCCCCGGGTCAACGTCACCGCCTCGCGGCTTCCGTCACCTTCCCGCCGTCCGGCCCCCGCGCTACGGTTGCCCTCGCAGGGTCCGGGCTGGTACAGTGCCCGTTCACGAGCGCCGCAAGGCGACTGTTCACCCCTGCTCCAGCCACACGGGCTGGGGCCGCACAGACCATAGGAGGTGATTGGGATAAACAGGTATGAGCTCATGCTCATCGTGAACCCGAACGCGGACGAGGATCGCCAGAAGGAGATCGTCGACCGTCTTCGCACCAACGTCGAGAACGACGGCGGCACCATCGCCGGCATCGACGAGTGGGGCAAGAAGAAGATGGCCTACGAGATCAAGAAGGAATCCGAAGGCGTCTACACCGTCATCACGTTCACGGCGACACCCCAGACTCTCAGCGAGGTCGAACGCGTGCTCAGCATCACCGATGAGGTCCTGCGCCACGGGACCAAGCGGCTGAAGTCCTAGCGGCACGACTGAGGGAAGGGAGTCCACCGTGGCAGGGTCCATCAACAGTCGTCGTCGTCGTCGGCAACCTCACGCGCGATCCCGAGCTGCGGGCGACCGCCGAGCGGCACCAGCGTGTGCAGCCTGCGCGTGGCCGTCAACGACCGGGTCAAGGATCCGACGACCGGCGAGTGGGGCGACAAGCCCAACTACTTCGACGTCGACGTCTTCGGCGCGCCAGGGTGAGCGCTGCGCGCAGTACCTCACCCAGGGCCGCCAGGTCGCCGTCGAGCGGCCGTCTGCGCTGGCGCGAGTGGGAGACGCAGGACGGCCAGAAGCGCTCAGGCCGTCAGCATCGTCGCCGACAACGTCCAGTTCATCGGCCCCCGCGAAGGCGGCTCCGGTGGAGGCGGGGCGGCAGCTACCAGCAGGCCGGCCACAGCAGCCCGCCGGTCAGCGCCAGGGTCCCAAGTTCAACGAGCCAGGGCCTCGATGGCCCGCCGGCCGGCGACTTCGTCGAGGCCGGCGACGACGACATCCCGTTCTGAGCGCAATGAGAATGCGCCTCCGGGCGCCATAAGGAGAGAAACACGCATGCCCAGCTCCAAGCCAAAGCCGCGGCGCGAGAAGAAGGGTAAGGCCGGAGGGTTCGGCCAGGCCCGCCGCCGCTACTGCTACTTCTGCAAGGAGAAGATCGAAGAGGTCGACTACAAGAACTACACGACCCTTCGCCGCATGATGTCCGACAAGGGCAAGATCCGCTCGCGCCGCATCACCGGCACCTGCCGCCGCCATCAGAACCAGCTCGCGTCGGCGATCAAGTTCGCGCGCGAGATGGCACTCATCCCCTACGTCAACCGCTGAGGAGGACGCCATGGAGATCATCCTGCTCCAGGACGTCGAGAACCTCGGCGACAAGGGCCAGCTCGCCAACGTGGCCCGGGGCTACGCGCGCAACTACCTGATCCCGCGCAAGCTGGCTGAGCCGGCGACGCCGGGCAAGATCGTCGAGTTCCGCCGCCGCGAAGAAGAGCGCAAGGCGCGCGAGGCGCGCATGGCCGTGCAGGCCGAGGAGTTCACGGCCACGCTCAACAAGACCGTCATCACGCTGGCCGCCAAGGCCGGCGAGGGCGACCGGCTGTTCGGCAGCGTCACCGCCGCCGACGTCGCCGACGCCATCAAGGACGCGCGCGGCATCACCGTCGACAAGCGCAAGGTCCTGCTGGAGGAGCCGATCAAGGAGCTCGGCACCTTCATGGTCGACGTCGAGGTCGCCGAGGGCTTCGTCGCCACCGTCAAGACGATCGTCGCGCCCGCCTGACGGCGCGCGCCTGAAGACCCAAGTCCCCGAAGCCCCGGGCGAGGCGCGCAGCGCCTCTCCCGGGGCTTCGTGCGGAGGGCGGCGGGAGGACTCAGTGGCCGGATACGCCCACCGTTCGACACGGCCACGCGTAGCTGGTAGTCTCGTCTGCAGAGCCATGATCCGGGGAGCGCACATGTCCAGGGCCATCCAGACCGTCCTGCTCTGCACGCTGGTGCTCGCCGCGGCGGCCTTCGGGGCCGGCTGCGGGACGAAGACGGAGCAGCCGGCCACAGCGGCATCCACGCCGCGGGCCACCGGCGCCGGGACCGCGACGCCGCACGCCGGCGACGGCTGCCGCCGCTTCTCCCGACCTTGCGGCAGACGGTACACGCCGACAGCGCGCCGGATGATGGCCGACATCAAGGCGGCCGAGCAGCGTGGCGACGTCGTCGACGGGGTGCCGGTCGGCGACAGCTCGAACCCGTACGACTACGTCGGCGTCTCGCCCGTGTTCACGAAGCTCGTCGCGCTGGGCAAGCCGGCGCTGCCGGCCATCGCCGCCGAGATCGAGGCGAGCGACCAGAACGGCTTGCGCGAGTACCTTCTGGCGGCCGCCGGCGCGCAGATCAGCGGCGACACGCCCGGCAGCGGCGCCCAGACCTGGAGCGACGGCAAGGAGTGGGCGCGGCAGTACCGCGGCGACGACTGAGGCGGACGCCGCCGCTCCCAGAGGCCGTCAGGACTCTCACCCTCAAGTTGAGGCTGTTGGTTCGCCCTTCGCGGCCAGTCTCGCGGCCGCGTCTGCCGTCCGGTCGCGGGGCTACCATCGCCCAGCCGGGTCACATAGACTCCGTACCCCACGTCACCACCGACCGCCCCGGGGGAGCCATGGCCGTCGAGCGCATCGAGCCACCTGCCAGCCCGCATCTGCCGCCGCACAACCTCGAGGCGGAGCAGTCGGTGCTCGGCGCCATGCTGGTCAACCCCAACGCCATCACGGCGGTCGCCGAACTGCTCACCGCCGACGACTTCTACCGCGACACGCACCGGCTCATCTACCGCGGCGTGCTCACGCTGTTCGAGCGCGGCGAGGAGGTCGACGTCGTCACCATCAGCGCCCAGCTCGAGCGCGAGGGCATGCTCGAGCGCGCCGGCGGGCGCGACTTCGTCCACACGCTGGCCGAGTTCGTGCCGGCCGCGGCCAACGCCGCCCACTACGCCGAGCATCGTGCGCGAGCAGAGCGTACTGCGCTCGCTCATCCGCGTGGGCAACGAGATCGCCGAGCTCGGCTACCAGCACCCCGGCGATCCCGCCGACCTGCTGGACCGCTGCGAGCAGAAGGTCTTCGCCATCCAGCAGTCGCGCAGCGTCGCCGAGTTCGAGCACATCAAGCAGGTGCTGGTGCGCAACTTCGAGCACCTTGCCACCCTGGACGGCGAGCGCGGCGTCACCGGCGTCGCCACCGGGTTCGAGGGCATCGACAAGCTCACCGGCGGCTTCCAGAAGGCCAACCTCATCGTCCTCGCCGCGCGCCCCGGCGTCGGCAAGACCAGCCTCGCGCTCAACATCGCGCAGCACATCGCCACCGAGGGCGTCGCGCCCGGCGGCGGCAGGCGCGCGGTCGCCATCTTCAGCCTCGAGATGAGCGCCGAGGAGCTCGGCGAACGCCTCATGTGCTCCTCGGCGCGCGTCAGCTCCCACAAGCTCCGCACCGGCAGCCTCTCGCCGGACGACCACGCCAAGCTCGTGCAGGCGGCCGGCGTCCTCGAGAAGGCCGACATCTTCATCGACGACACCGCCGGCATCAACATGTTCGAGCTCCGCGCCAAGGCGCGGCGGCTGCAGTCCAAGCAGCCGCTCAGCCTGGTCATCGTCGACTACCTGCAGCTCATGGCCGGCGACGGCCGCGCCGACAACCGCCAGCAGGAGGTCAGCAACATCTCGCGCTCGATGAAGCAGCTGGCGCGCGAGCTCTCCGTGCCGGTCATCGCCGTCTCGCAGCTCAACCGCTCGCCCGAGGCGCGCGCCGACAAGGAGCCCCAGCTCGCCGACCTGCGCGAGTCCGGCGCCATCGAGCAGGACGCCGACATGGTCATGTTCATCTACGAAGACCCGAGCGACCCCGCCTCCAAGGGCGTCGTCAAGGTCAAGATCGCCAAGCACCGCAACGGCCCCACCGGCCTCATCCGCCTCGGCTTCGTGCGCGACTACACGCAGTTCCGCACGCTGCGCCAGACCGAGGACTTCGGGTACGGCGACGACGAGTAGACTGGGGCCACCATGACCCCGGTCGTCACCACCTTCCACACGCCCGCGCTCGACCCGGTCGCGCTCATCCGCGCCCTCGGGCTGGAGGGCCGGGCGCCCGTCGCGCTGCTCGACTCGGCCGGCGGATCAGCGCAGCTCGCCCGCCGGCACTACCTCGCGTGGGACCCCGTCTTCCGCCTGCGCGCGCGGCGCGGGGTCGTGAGCGTGAGCACCGGGGCCGGCGTCCGCCGCGAGGGCGGGCCGCAGGCCCGCGCCCTCGCGGACCAGGCCGGCGCGCTCACCACACTCGCGCCCTTCGAGGCTCTGCGGCAGGCCACCGGCCTGGCGGCGCTGCCCGAGCCGGCCGGCTCGCCGGGCGCGGACCTCCCCGAGGCCGAGGCCCTCGTCGGCCTGCTCGGCTACGACGCCGTGCGCTACCTCGAGCGTCCTCCCCGATACGGTGCGCGACGACCTCGGCATCCCCGACATCGACGTGTTCCTGCCGGGCAGGCTGCTGCGCTACGACATCGTCTCCGGCGAGGCGGTGCTCGTCGACAGGCTCGCCGCAGACGATGGCGCGGCGGCAGCGCCAGGCGGCGCGCGTGGAGCAGGCCCTGAGGGTCGCACGCCATCCCTCTCCCGCCGCGCTCCACGGCAACGACCTCCCCGTGTTCCGCAGCACCTTCACGCAGGCGGAGTACGAGGAGGTCGTGCGCCGCACCCGCGAGTACGTGTTCGCCGGCGACATCTTCCAGGCCAACCTCAGCCAGCGACTGGACCTGTGCTACGCCCTGCCGAGCCTGCACCTCTACGACACGCTGCGCACCGTGAACCCCAGTCCCTTCGCCGGCTACCTGCACTGCGGCGACTACGAGCTGATCAGCTCGTCACCGGAGCGCCTGGTCTCGCTCGACGCCGAGGGCTGGGCCGAGACGCGGCCGATCGCCGGCACCCGCCCCCGCGGATCTCTCACGCCCGGAGGACCTCACCGAGGAGCTCAACCTCGACCCCAAGGACCGCGCCGAGCACATCATGCTGGTCGATCTCGAGCGCAACGACCTGGGCAAGGTCTGCGAGTACGGCACGGTGCGCGTCAACGAGCTCATGGTCAACGAGTTCTACAGCCACGTCATCCACATCGTGAGCAACGTCCGCGGCCGCCTGCACCCCTCGCGCGACGCGGTGGACCTCGTCAAGGCGATGTTCCCCGGCGGCACCATCACCGGCTGCCCCAAGGTGCGCTGCATGGAGATCGTCGACGAGTTGGAGACGGTGCGCCGCGGGCCCTACACGGGGTCATTCGGCTGGATCGCGGCGCGGCGGCTCGACCTCAACATCGTCATCCGGACGCTGGTGCGCAAAGGCGACCGGCTGTTCCTGCAGGCCGGCGGCGGCATCGTCGCCGACTCGGTGCCGGCGCGCGAGTACCGCGAGACGCTGCACAAGGCCGCCGGCATGCTGCGCGCCGTGAGCGCCAGCATCGCCGAGCGCGCCGGCTGAAGCACGGCCTCCGGCGCGATAGACTCAGCGCCGTGACCATGCTCATCCTCAACGGCGTGCTCCTGACCGAGGCCGAGGCGACGCTCCCGGCCACCGACCGGGCGCTCACGCACGGCCTCGGCCTCTACGAGACGCTCAAGCTCGTCGGCGGCGTGCCGGTGTTCTTCGACGAGCACCTCGCCCGCCTGGAGCAGGGTATCGCCGCGCTCGGGCTCCAGAAGCCCATCGACAAGCCCGAGCTGGCCGAGCAGATCTGCCGCCTGAGCGAGGCCGGCGCCGTCCCCGACGGCGCCTGCCGCCTGCTCGTCACGGCAGGCGCTCCCGACGGCGCCCCCAACCTGCTGGTGCAGACCGACCAGCGCGCGTTTCCGGACAGGCCGCTGCGCGTCATCACCTACCGCGGCGTGCGCGTGAGCGCGCAGTACAAGGCGATGACTGTGATGCAGTCGTACCTCGCGCAGCAGGCTGCCAGGGCCGCCGGCGTGGACGACGCGCTGCTCGTGGACGGCGAGGGCAGGATCTTCGAGGGCGCGACGTCCAACGTGTTCGTCGTGCGCGCCGGCGGCCTCATCACGCCGCCGGCCGAGGGCGACATCCTCCCCGGCGTGCTGCGCGCCAAGGTGGAGCAGCTCGCAACGGGCGCCGGGATCCCCGTCGTCGAGGCGTGGGCGCGCGTCGCCGACCTGCGCCCGGACGACGGCGTGCTGCTCACGAGCAGCGTGCGCGGCGTCGTACCGGTGGAGCGCGTTGACGGCGTCGATCTGCTGGTCCACGAGCAGGAACTGACGAAGCTGCGCGCGCTCATCGCCAGCGCCGAGGCCGCGAGCGTCGCGGGCTTCCGCGCGACCTATCTCTGACCTCTGACGTCGTTCTGCCGCCGGCCCGGCCGAGCCTGAGGCCGGCGGGCGAAGCCGGCCCGGCCTGGCCCGCCCCGGGGTTATATATGCGGCGACGTGCGGAAAGACCCGACCATGCAACGCTTCGTCGCCATCATCGTCGCCGTCGCGGTCCTCGTCGGCCTCGCCGTCCTCGTGATCGTCGATGCGCCCGCCCCGGAGAAGGCGAGCGCCAAGTCGTCGCGCGACGCCGAGGTGACGTCGCCGTCGGCGACGCCGGCCGCCGGGCCGACGGCGGCCGCAGGTTCGACGTCGGCCGTGACCACGACGCCTGTCCGCGGCGCCACTCCGCCGGCCGTCCGTCTCCAGAAGCTCCCCCAGACCTTCAGCCAGCCTGTCTTCGTCACGGCGCCCCCCGGTGATACCTCGCGGCTCTTCGTCGTGGAGAAGACCGGCAAGATCGTCGTCGTGCGGAACGGGTCCAGGCTCGCCACGCCGTTCCTCGACCTCACCTCCAAGGTGTCGACCGGAGGCGAGCAGGGGCTCCTCTCCCTGGCCTTCGACCCGCGGTACGCGACCAACGGGCGCTTCTACGTCGACTACACGAATGTGAATGGCGATACGCGCGTGGTGCGCTACACGGTCTCCAAGGGCGACCCGAACGTGGCGAACGCCGCCAGCGCGCGGACCATCCTCAGCGTCCACCAGCCCTACTCCAACCACAACGGCGGCCAGCTGCAGTTCGGCCCCGACGGCCGCCTCTACGTGGGCCTCGGCGACGGCGGCAGTGAAGGCGATCCCAACCACTACGGGCAGAACCGCTCGACTCTGCTCGCCAAGATCCTGCGCCTCAATGTGAACGTGTCTCCGGTGAGAGTGCAGAAGTACGCGATGGGCCTGCGGAACCCCTGGCGCTTCTCCTTCGACCGCAAGACGGGAGCGCTGTGGATCGGCGACGTCGGCCAGGACAAGTGGGAAGAGATCGACTACCTGAGGCCGGGCGCTCCGGCAGGCGCCAACCTCGGCTGGAGCGCCTATGAGGGCACCCACGTCTACAACAGCGCCATCGCCGCCACCGTGAAGAAGTCGTCGCTGACCTGGCCGGTGACGCAGTACAGCCACAGCGTCGGCAACGCCGTGACGGGCGGCTACGTGTACCGCGGCACGGCGATCCCGGCGCTGCGCGGGTTCTACCTCTTCGCCGACTTCGGCTCGGGCCGCGTGTGGGCGATGAAGGGACCCGGCGGTACGCCGCACAGGCTCTCCGGGGCCGACGGGCAGGTGAGCCAGATCTCGTCGTTCGGGCAGGACGCGAGCGGCGAGCTGTACATCGTCTCGCTGACCGGATCGGTCTACAAGATCGTCCCACGCTGAGGCCGGCGCGGGCGGCGCCGACGAGCCGCAGGCTCAGCGCCGGCGCCCCTCCAGGAACCAGCCCGTGTGGTGGTGCGTCGCCGCGCCGGGGTGCGGCTCCTCGTAGCTGCGCTCGTCGAGATCGAGGATCTCGAAGGCCGGGAAGTCGCGCCTGAGCTCCTCCGCGGTGCAGAAGTGCAGGTACACCTTGTCGACCCAGCTGCGCTCCTCGCCCGACACCGATTCGCCGACGGCGTAGTGCTGCGGGTCCCTCGGCGACATCGTGCTGAGGAAGAGGAGGCCGCCGGGACGGGTGACGGCGGCGAGGCCGCCGCGAACTCCCGGCGGCCGATCGGCCCCAGGAGGTGGTAGACGTTGAAGGTGAAGACGATGTCGAAGGCGCCGGCGTGCTCTTCGCCGGCCGCCAGGGACGCGACGTCGCTCATGAGGTACTCGACGTCGAACTGCGCCTCGCGCGAACGGCGCAGGGCGGAGGCGTGCTCCTTGCGCGCGGCCTCGATGGCCGCCGGCGAGCCGTCGATGCCGAGTGCGCGGCAGCCGAGCTCGGCCGCGAGGTAGCGCGTGTCGCGGCCGTAGCCGCAGCCGACGTCGAGGATCGCTGAGCTCCGGCGAGGCGTAGGGGCGCAGGCGGGCGACGGTCGAGGCGAGCGAGCTCGCTGGGTCCGTCGCCCCACGCCCGCTCGTCCGCGGCGTACCGCCGGTCCCAGTGCAGCGAGGCCTGCGGCATGTCGGGCTCGGGCGGGCCGAAGGGTCCGCCGCCCGAGCGCTCCGGCGCCCCCCTCGACAGATCGCCTCCGGCGGCTGTTCACGACTTCGTCAGGCGGCGCCACGCCTCCAGGTACTTCTCGGAGGTCCTGGCCGCCACCTCCGGCGGCAGCTCCGGGCCGGGCGCCGTCTTGTCCCAGTCGAGCGTCTCGAGGTAGTCGCGCACGTACTGCTTGTCGTAGCTCGGCTGGCTCTTGCCGGGCTCGTAGCCGTCCGCCGGCCAGAAGCGCGACGAGTCCGGCGTCAGTGATCTCGTCGATCAGGATGAGCTCGCCGTCCAGCACGCCGAACTCGAACTTCGTGTCGGCGATGATGATGCCGCGCTCGAGCGCGTACCCGGCGCCGAACCTGTACAGCTCCAGCGCCATGTCGCGTACCTTCTCCGCCATCTCGCGGCCGATGAGGTCCACGGTCTTGTCGAACGAGACGTTCTCGTCGTGGTCGCCGATGGCCGCCTTGGTGGACGGCGTGAAGATGGGCTCGGGCAGCCGGCTCGCCTCGACGAGGCCGGCCGGCAGCTCGATGCCGCACACCATGCCGGTCTTCTCGTAGTCCTTGCGGCCGGAGCCGGTGAGGTAGCCGCGCACGATCGCCTCGACCGGCAGCGCCTCGGCCTTGTGCACCACGATCGAGCGGCCCGGCGAGGTGCTTGCGCTCCGGGTCGGTGCTGAACGGGTCGGGATCGACGAGGTGGTTCGGGATGATGTCGTTCGTCCGCTCGAACCAGAAGTTGGCGATCTGCGTGAGCACGACGCCCTTGTCGGGGATCGGCGTCGGCAGGATGACGTCGAACGCCGACAGCCGGTCGCTGGTGACGATGAGCATCTGGTTGGGGGCGTACTCGTAGACGTCACGCACCTTGCCGCGGCTGAGCAGGTTCCAGGCGGTCTCGTTGGACTCGTACAGCGTCGTCATGGTCGGCTCGCTCCTTTTGAGGCGATGAGGTCGAGGAGGGCGTCGGCGGCGGCGCGGGGGCCGCCGGACTCCTTGCCGGGCAGCCCCAGCTGCGTGCGCAGCTGCCCGACGAAGACGCCGGCCCGGAACGCCGCCGCGAACGTGGAGGCGGCCAGCGCCTCGTGCTGCTCCTGGCGCTGCGCCGGGCCGAACGGGTTGGCGAAGTAGCTGTTGGTGATGCCCGGTGGACGTCGTCGTGCCCTTGCTCATGGCCGCGCCCTCGCGGAAGACGGCGAGCGCGGCCGCCTCGTCCGCGAGCCGGCCGACGACCGGGTGCTCCTCGTCGACCGGCTCGTAGTTGTTGGCGTACAGCAGGAAGTCGACCGGGTAGCCGCGGAGCACGTCGTCGAGCGTGGTGACCGGCAGGACGACGCGGGAGTTCACCTTGTTGGGGCTCATGATGATGGAGCGGTCGAGCTGACCGAACGCGTAGCCCCGCTGGAGGTCGTCGAGACGCACGAAAGCGCCGATCTCGGTGCCGAACCCCAGCAGCTCACCGCTGGAACCGACCTCCAGAGAGCCCATGTCGTCGGCGACGATGCGTACTTCGCGGACGCGGCCGTCGCCGACCACGCGCAGCGCCTCGAGCGTTTCGCTCTTGCCGGTCGCCGTGTCGCCCATGAGGAGCACGGTGGCCCGGCTGCCGTCGTCCAGGGTCAGCCGGGCGTAGGCGCCGTGGAACGGCATCACGCCGCGGTCCATGGCGGCGATGTTGTGCAGCGTGAGCACCATCTTCTTGAGGTAGCCGAAGTAGCCGAAGCGGTCCTCCAGCGGGACCGCGGCCACCAGCAGGCGGCCGCCGCGGTCGTCGTGGAACACGGTGGGCAGGTCGCCGAAGCGGGCGAGCGCCGCCGGAGGGACGCCGTAGAGGTACACGGCGTCGGGGCCGGCGGCGATCTCCTCCTCCGAGGCGAGCTCGAAGAGGTTCGCGAGACTCAGCCCGAGGCCCATGAAGCAGCGGTGGAAGTAGACGAAGACGACCGTGCGCCCCACAAGCGCCGGATAGCAGAGCCAAGCCTCATGGTCGAGCTTGAGCCCGCTCAATGGGTTCTCTTCGACCTCCGTGAACTGCCCGGTGCGCTTGTTCATCGGCGGGTCCAGCAACAGAGGCGGGTAGAGGAGCAGGTCGCGCACGAAGGGGATGCCGGTGAGCAGCTCGCGGTAGCGAGCCGGCACCGGCCACTTGGCGCGCACGGCGTACACGCCGACCTCGGCGCCGGCCGCGACCTGGCGCAGCACGCGCGGCCGCCTCCCCGTGATGTTCTCGGCGACGTCGCGATAGAGCGCGCGCACCAGCCGGGCGAGCGCCTCCACCGCCTCCGTGAACCCGCGCAGCGGGCGCTTGTCGCCCGGCGCCGGCGGCGTCTCGGCGCGGACGACCAGGAAGCGGTCCCAGCGGCGCCAGAAGTCGTAGAGGCCCTCGACGAACTCGTGCAGCTGCTCGCGCCGCGCCAGGACGTCGCCGGGCGGGCAGGCCGTGATGGACACGCGCTCGAGCGGGTTGTTGGCCAGCAGCCTGATCAGGTCGAGGAGCCGCCCGCGATCGGACACGCCGAGCTCCGCAAGCGTCTGCGGGTCGCGCGCCTCAAGGTGGTCGACGTACAGGCCGAGCACGCGCGCGAACGTCCTGCTCTCGACGAGCTCCTGAGTGCTCGCGCACACGGAGCCCTCCGAATACATGACGGCCTGGCGGTCGTCGAGGTCCAGTCGCTGCAGGGACATCTCGGTCTCCGGGGGTCTTCGGGCTCGCCCCAGCTAGCGGCGGGCGAGCCCGGAGACTACCACAGGCGGGCGCGCGTGTCGGCTGCCGCCGCTGCTCACACCCGGTCCCGTCACGCCGCCGGTGCGGTGGCGGCCGCGTCGTGCTGCTCGGACCCGCAGAACGCGCACTTGCGCGCCTTGTGCGGGATCTCGCTCAGGCATTCCGGGCACTCCTTGACGGTCGGGTCGGCGCCTCGCGCGCGGCGCTCGGCCAGCTTGTTCAACGGCATCACGACGGCGAAGTAGATCGCCACGGCGATGAAGAAGAACGAGATCACCGCGTTGATGAACGACCCGTACAGGAACTTGCTGTTGTTGATGGTGAAGGTGAGGGCCGAGAAATCCGGCTTGCCGAAGATGGCCGCGATCAGAGGCGTCAGGATATCGGCGACGAAGGCGGTGATCACGGCGCCGAACGCAGCCCCGATGACGACGGCGACGGCCAGATCGATGACGTTGCCGCGCATGATGAACGCACGGAATCCCTTGAACATGGAACCTCCTCTTGTGGAGTCGCGCCGCACCCGGCGTGTCTTTGCGCTGAGTCTACCCCGACGCCCCGAAACGGTTGGTCCGGGCGGCGTCAGGGAAACGAGCGGGAGAAGAAACAATTGCGTGGCGGGCCGCACTTCGCTAGACTCTCGCGGCTCACGACCACGACGACTCACGAGGAGGCGAACAGATGACAGCCAAGACCGCCAGCGGCATGACCGCATCGTTCCTCGTGAGGGTTCCTGTCCCGAGCACTCGCTCTCTCTGAGCGGCGCTCCGGCCGGCCGCCCTCGCGGCGCCGGCCTCTCCTGATCTCTTCCTTCGCCTTGGCGAGCCCGGTGCCGGACGAGGCCCGGCATGTGCCGGCGCGCACACCCGTTCTCACCAGTCGAAAGGACACACCAGCGATGGATCACGCACACGTACGGCAACGGCTTCAAGCCTTCGCCGGCCGCCTCCGGCGGTCGGCGGGCCCGGCCGGCGACGAGAGCATCGAGCTCGAGCGCGCCGCCGCGACCCGCAAGGCTTCGGCCGGCCTGCGCGCCATGAACACGCTCGGCGCAGGCCGGCGGTGAGCCCGCCCGCCGCCCGGCGCTCAGCCGGCCTTGCGCCCTGAGCGCCGGACGGCCATACTCGAGATGCCCTGTACGACGACCACGAGGAGGAAACCGATGACTGCCCAGTCCGTCAACGGCATCTTCGCGTCACCCCTCGTGAGGGCCCTCTCGTAACGTCCAGGATCGTCTGAACGTCGCGGTTGCCCGGCCGCCCGCGAGGCGGCCGTCTTCGTTCTCCCCTCGCTGTGGGTGACGCCCCAGGCGCTCGCCGGCGCTGCTGCGCGCATCGCCGGCCCGGGCGCGACCCAGCGTCGCGCCCTCCCGGCGCCCGGTCGTGACGGACCTCACCGGAAGGACTCATCCAGCGATGGACAAGAAGCAACGCAGAAGACTGGAGACCATGCTCGCCGAGCTCGACAACGGCGAACGGCTCAAACTCAAGAGACGAGCCACCAAGCTGCGCCGGGCGGCGATGCGGACGCAGAAGTCCGGCGCCCGCGCGCCCGAGCTCGACGAGATCCTGCTCGAGCTGCTCGCGCCCGAGCTCGGCGCCGGGCACGAGGATGCCGAGCTGACGGCTGCCGCCGCAGCCGGCGCCGAACGAGGCATCGTGACCGGCATCGTCGCCGGCGCGTGCACCGCGCTGCTCGCCGACGGCGAGGTCGCGGCCACGCTGCCGTCCGGCCTCGCCGGACATCAGCAGAGCGACCTGGCCGTCGGCGATGAAGTGCTCGTCGAGCGGCGGGACGACAGCCACCGCGTGATCGCGGTGCTGCCTCGCCGCAGCCTGCTCGCGCGCGCCGACCCGCACGTGGCACAGCGGAGGCGCGCCATCGCCGCCAACGTGGACGTCGTGGTCGTGGTCGTGGCCGCGGAGGCGCCGCCGCTGCACCCGCGGCTCATCGACCGCTACCTGATCGCTGTGGAGCACTCCGGCGCCCGGCCGGTGCTGGTCGTCAACAAGATGGACCTGCTGGCGGAAGAGGGGCGGCACGAGCTCCTCGCCCGCCTGCAGCCGTACCGTTCGCTCGGCATGCCGGTGCTCCCGTGCAGCGTCGAGCGCGGCGAGGGGATCGAGGAGATCCGCGCCGCGCTCTCGGGCAACACGTGCGTGTTCGTCGGGCAGAGCGGCGTGGGCAAGTCGTCGCTGCTCAACGCGCTCGACGCCGACGCCGAGGCCCGGGTCGGCACGGTGCGCGACCGCGACGGCCGCGGCCGTCACACCACCACGTCATCGGCGCTCTACGACCTCGCCGGCGGCATCCGCGTGATCGACACGCCGGGCATCCGTCGCTTCAGCGTCGAGGACGACGACCCGGCGGCCATCGCCGCCGGGTTCACCGAGTTCGCGCCGCTCGCCGCCGGCTGCCGCTATCGCGACTGCACGCACGTACACGAGCCCGGCTGCGCCGTGCGCCGCGCCGTCGAGGACGGCGCGATACCGCGCAGCCGCTACGAGAGCTACGTCAAGCTGCTCGGCGGCGACGGCGATGCGCCTCGCTGGCTGGAGACGCCCGGCTTCGGGCCGATCTAGAAGCGCCGGGCCGGTACGGAGCAGTCCGGCCCGGCGCGCGCAAAGGGCCGGCGGATGCGCGCTGCATCCGCCGGCCCTCGGGTCTCCGACCCGCGCGGCGCCGTACCCCGGCGCGGCGAGATTCCTCCCGCCGGCTGCTTCGTCGCCGTCAGGCGGGCTCGATCACTTCGCGTTCGTCAGGTTCGCGTTCACGAAGTCCCAGTTCACGAGCTTGTCGAAGAACGCCTGCACGTAGACCGGACGCAGGTTCTGGTAGTCGAGGTAGTAGGCGTGCTCCCACACGTCCACCACCAGCAGCGGCGTGACGCCCGGGGCGGCCGGCATCTCGGCGTTGGGCGTGCTCACGATCTTGCAGCTCGCCGTTGTCGAGCACGAGCCAGGCCCAGCCGGAGCCGAAGCGGCCCACGGCGGCGGCCTTGAAGTCCTCCACGAACTTCTCCCAGCCGCCCAGAGCCTCGATCTTCTCGGCGATGGCGCCCGTCGGCGCACCGCCGCCGCCCGGCTTCATGCAGTTCCAGAAGAAGGTGTGGTTCCACACCTGGGCCGCGTTGTTGAACACCGGCTGCTTGTCCGGCTTGCCGGCGACGGCCATGATCACGTCCTCGAGGCTCTTGCTCTCGAGGTCGGTGCCGGCGACGAGCTTGTTGAGCGTGTCGACGTAGGTCTTGTGGTGCTTGCCGTAGTGGAAGCTGATCGTGCGAGCCGAGTAGTCAGGCTCCAGCGCGTCTTCCGCGTACGGGAGCGGCGGCAGTTCGAACGCCATCGTTCCTCCTGTGGTCGGGTGAGATCTCTTACGGTGCTGCTACGGCCCCGCGGGGCCGGGTGGTGGCATCAGGTCACACGTCGACTTCGATGGCGCCGTCCTGCACGCGCACGGGGTAGGTGTGCAGGTCGTGCACCCTGGTCTTCCACTGCAGACGCTTCTCGAGCTTGAACCAGCGCTTGATGGGCTCGGGGATCTCGTCCTCGGGGCCCATGTCGTGGTCGATCGGCCAGCTGAGGTTGACCCCGCTGCGGATGTCGAACTGCGCGTTGTGCAGCGGGCAGGTCACGATCCAGCCCTCGAGCGCGCCGTCGGCGAGCGGGGCGTTCTCGTGACCGCAGCGGCGGCTCACGGCGTAGATCGAGCCGTCGTACTCGCACAGGCAGATCTCGCGGTCGTCCTCGCCGGCGCGCACGTACTTCATGCCGCCGGGGGCGATGTCGTCGAGCTTCGCTACTTCGTGCCACATGGTCAGACCTCGTCCGGCGGGAACTGGGGCAGGCTGTCGGGGTCGGTGACGTCCAGGTGGACGAACAGGCCGCACCAGCAGCGCTTCATCGCGTCGAAGTGCTCGCGGTGGAACGGGATGCACGGACAGCAGATCTGCATGTCCTCGGCGCGCACGCGGGTGCGCCCCTGGCAGGGGCAGAATGGCGCGCCGAGGTCCCGCTCGGTCTTCGCCTCGGCCTCGAGCAGTTCGTCGACGAGCTCCGCGTCGGGCGAGAACTTGTAGCCGAGCGGCTGCACCACGCGGTCGAACAGATACCGCAGCGACTCCTTGCGGGCCTCGATGCTCATGCTCCACCTCCCCAGCCCTTGAGGTGCTCCAGGAACTTGTCGGGGCTGTAGCCCACGATCACTTCGCCGTTGATGACGACGACCGGATACCGCCGGCCGCCGCTGAGCTCGTAGGCCTTGTCGGCGACGGCGTCCTGCTCCTCGTCCGGGAGCTGGTCGACGTCGACGCACTCGTAGGGGATCTTGCTGTCGTCGAACCACTGCTTGGTCTTGCGACACCAGGGACACGTGCTCAGGGCGTACACCATGACCTCGTCGACCATGGTCACGCTCCCCCTACCTCGACGTGGATCTTGCCCTCCTCGACCTTGACCGGGTACGTGGCCAGCGCAAGCTCGGGCGCGTCGAGGAACACGCCGCTGCGCAGGTCGAACCGCCAGTCGTGGCACGGGCACGTAAGAATGGGTCCCTCGAGCTTGCCGCCGTCGAGCGGACAGCCCATGTGCGCGCACTTGTTGCCGACGGCGAAGAGGTCGCCGTCGATGCGCGCCAGCAGCACCCCGAGCCCTTTGGGGTAGACGGCGACGTACGCGCCGTCACGGACTTTTGCATCGTCGATGGTGGGGACCCAGACAGGTCCTGTCACTGCACACCCCTTCGCTCCGCCTTGGACTTGGCAGGGGACCCGAGGGGCGGAGCCTGTCTCGCCGGCGCCAGGCCGGAGGGCGGCGCCCGCCACGCACGGGTCGAGTCGCAAGACTACCCGTGCCGGAGAGCGGACAAACTGTCGACTACCAGCGCTCCCGGTGGATGCGCGCCTCATCGTAGCGGCCGGACGGCTCCTTGCGCTCCTGCGGCCAGCCGAACGGGACGATGGCGAAGGGCACGACGGTCTCCGGGATGCCGAGCGACCCGCGCAGCGCGGCCTCGCGCTCCGGCAGCGGGTGCACGCCGAGCCACACGGCCCCCAGGCCGAGAAGCTCGGCTTCGATGAGCAGGTTCTCGGTGCAGGCGGCGCAGTCCTGCGTCCAGAGCGCCGCCCACCTGGCGTCTCCGGGGTCGCCGCAGACGATGATCGCGACGGGGGCGGAGGGCAGCATCTTGGCGTACGGGTGCCACTCGGCGACCTGCGCAAGCGTGGCGCGGTCGCGCACCACGACGAACTGCCACGGCTGCTGGTTGCCGGCGGACGGCGCCGCCATGGCGGCGCGGAGCAGCCGCTCGACGGTCGCGTCGTCGACGGGCTGGTCCGTGTACTTGCGGATGCTGCGCCGGCTGAGGACAGGGTCATCCATACTCACCTCGGGGAATCGCGAAAGGGCCTCGCCGCGAGCGTATCCACCCGGCGGCCCGGCTGGCAAGGCGGCGCCGCGGCCGGGCCTCCCGGCGGGAACGGGTGAGCGGTGTCCGGCGGCGCACCGCTCGCCGGCCCGTCTTCGTCGCTCAGTCCGCGCTCTTGACCGTCACCGTCACGTCGGGCGTGACGTGTCCGCCCTTCGGCGTCTCCCAGCTCCGCGCGTAGACGCCGGTCAGGTTGGACCCGCCAGCCCTGGTCACCTTGAGTGTCACCACCTGTGTGCCGCCCTTACCGGCCAGGTTGTCCGGGTTCGGATCCGGCACGTACTTGCTGCTCTCGATCGTGAACGTGTCACCGGGCGTGAACGTCCACTCGTAGCCGGTCGTGGGGTTCGCCTCGAACACCAGGACCACCGTGTCGCCGACCTTGGCTGCGACGCTCGTGGACCCTTTGGAGGGCGGCGTGAAACGCACCGTCGTCGCGGCGCGGCTGCTGCCGCAGCCGGCGAGGAGCGCGACGCCCAGCGCGGCCAGCGCCAGCGCCGCCGCACCCGCCGTGAACCCTCTGCGCATGCCACTCTCCATGCCGTCCTCCGTCGCTCGCGCCGGCTGCGATCCCCGGGCCGGCTCCCGGCCTGTGAGACGCGCGACGTTTGTCAGGCGTTCGTGCCGCGGCTATCATCTCAGAAAGGGAACTACCAGCCCTTTCGTCGACCCTCCCCCGCCATACTGCCTATGGATACCGCACGTTCTCACTATGACGTGATCGTCGTCGGCGCCGGCCCCGCCGGGATCTTCGCCGCGCTCGAGCTCGTCCGCCGCAACGGCGCCAAGGTGCTCATCGTCGAGCGCGGCCCCGACATCTCCCGCCGCGCCTGCCCGGCGCGCAAGACCGGCGTGTGCTCCGGCTGCGAGCCGTGCGACATCACCTGCGGCTGGGGCGGAGCCGGAGCCTTCAGCGACGGCAAGCTCACCCTCACCCCCGACGTCGGCGGCTGGCTCGACCACTTCGTCGGCCGGGAGCGCCTGGCGGAGCTCATCGAGTACGTCGACGGAGTGTGGCGCGAGTACGGAGCGCCCGAGGAGGTCCACGGCGGCGGCAAGAAGTTCGACCGGATCCGCAAGGAGGCCCTCCTCCACGGCATGACCCTGGTCGAGTCGCCGGTGCGGCACATGGGCACCGAACGCTCCTACGACATCCTCACGCGCATGCGCGCCGAGCTCGAGTCCAGCGTCGAGGTCATCACCCGCAGCCGCGTGGAACGCATCCTGGCGGAGAAGCTCGCCGGCGAGAGCGACCTGCGGGCGACCGGCGTCGTGCTCGAGGACGGCACCCGGCTCACGGCCGACGCGGTCATCGCGGCCCCCGGCCGCGACGGTGCGTCCTGGCTGGTCGAAGAGTGCAAGCGGCTGCGCATCGGCATGCGCACCAACCCGGTGGACATCGGGGTGCGCGTCGAGACCTCCGCCTCGATCATGGAGCCGCTCACCAACTGGCTCTACGAGAGCAAGCTGATCTATTACACGCCGAGGTTCGACGACCCGGTACGCACGTTCTGCATGAACCCCTACGGCGCCGTCTCACTGGAGAACTACGGCGACGTGGTCACCGTCAACGGCCACAGCTACGCCGACTTCAAGACCGACCGCACCAACTTCGCCCTGCTGGTCAGCACCGACTTCACCGAGCCGTTCGACGACCCGATCGCCTACGGCAAGAGCATCGCCCGGCTGGCCAACGTCCTGGGCGAGGACATCATCGTGCAGCGCCTCGGCGATCTGCACCAGGGCCACCGCAGCACGATGGACCGCATCCGCAGGGGCACGGTCCAGCCCACGCTCAAGGGAGCCACCGCCGGCGACCTCGCCTTCGTGCTCCCGTACCGCCACCTGCACCGACATCCTCGAGTTCCTCGAAGCGATGGACAAGCTCGCGCCGGGCGTCAACGGCCGCGACACGCTGCTGTACGGCGTGGAGGTCAAATTCTATTCGGCGCGGCCGGAGCTTGATCAGGGACTGCAGACGCCCGTCAAGAACCTGTACGCCGTCGGCGACGGCGCCGGCATCACGCGAGGCCTGATCCAGGCCTCGGCCGCCGGCGTGATCGCGGCGCGGAGCATCCTGGGCATCACGGACGACGGAGCGACGGAGAATGGAGATATCGCCGGCGCCACGGAGCAGGACACGGCCGGCGACGCGCCGGCCGGGCTGACGGTCTAGCGGGTCCCGGCCCCGCCGCGCCGGGCCTCGTCCAGCACGTCCGCGACCGGCCGGCCCAGCAGCTTCTCGACAGCAGCGCGCACGGCTTCGGCCTGCGCCTTGCGCCGTCGGACGGCCGCCAGCGCCTCCGGGTCATCGCGATGACGGAAGAATCGGACGGCGAAGCGTTCGTCCAGACCCACGGTACGGTCCCCCTGGACCAGCTTGTCGGCGAGAAACACCACCTGCGCCTCGTCCACGTCGACCCCCGCGCCGTCGCCGAACTCCATGTGCCGGCGCACGACGCCGGCCACGCGCGAGTAGCGCAGCCGTGTCAGCATGTCCGCGCCGGCGTCGGCGTGGCGCGGCTGCTCGCGGGCGATGTCGTGCAGCAGCCCGCCCGCGAGCACGAGCGGCTCGCACAGGTGCTGGCCGCGCGCATCGAGGGCGGCGGCGAGCGCGGTCGCCACTGCCGCCACCGCGCGCGAGTGCGCTATCCGCGTCTCCGGCAGCCCGCTCTCCCCGAGCAGCTCGAGGCAGCGAGACTCGTCGGGCAGGCCCTCCCCGGCCGCACGCTCCCGGATGCCGGCAAGGTCGTCCGGCGTGTCCGCGTCCAGCAGTATGCCGGGGTCGCCGACGTCGACGACGGCCGACCGGGCGATGTGCTCCATGAGCAGGGGGCGCAGACCGCCGGCGGGTCCGTCGGGGCCGGCCGCGATGATCTCCTCGCGGAGCGTGGCCGAGATGAGGGGGGGATGACCGGTAGCGCCCATGGCCGCCGGATACACCACGTCGGGCGCCCCGCGAGGAGCCGCGGCTGCATCCCGCGCCGCCCGAGCCAGCCGCCCGATGGTCTCCGGCCGCACCAGCGGTACGTCGGCCGGCACCAGGAAGAACCGCAAGACGGCGGCGTCCAGCGCCGCGACGCCGGCGCGCGCGGAGGAGAACATCCCGTGGTCGAACTCGGGGTTCGCCACGGTCCGCGCGCCCGCACGCCCGGCGACCGCACCCACCTCGCCGGCGCGATGCCCGGTCACGACGAGCACCTCGTCGACGCCCGCGTCGCGGAATCCCGCCACCGTCCACTCCAGAAGGGTGCGGCCTTCCACGTCGAGCAGTGGCTTGAACTCACCCATGCGCGAGGAACGGCCGGCCGCCAGCACGATGGCCGCAAGGCGCTCCACAAGTCAGGCCTCCGCGCCGGACCGCACCTGCACGATCTCGGCGGCGATGCTCACCGCGAGCTCGGCGGGTGTCTCCGCGCCGATGGCGAGGCCGATCGGCGAGTGGATGCGCGCAAGCTCAGCGTCGCCGAACCCCGCCTCCCTGAGAAAGGACTGCATGCGCGCCCGTTTGGAGCGGCTTGCCATGACGCCCACGTAGCGGGCGCGCAGACGCAGCGCCTGCTCGAGCACGCCGAGGTCGTGCACGTGACCACGCGTCACGATGACGACGTAGGCGCGCTCGTCCACACCGACCGCCGCCAGTGCTCCTTCGAACGGGCGCGCGACCACACGCGCGTCCGGGAACCTCGCCGGCGACGCGAATGCCTCGCGATCGTCGACGACGACCACTCGCAAGCCGAGCCGCGCGAGAAGCGGAGCGACGGCCGCGCCGACGTGGCCGGCGCCGCAGATCACGGCCAGCGCCGGCGGGTCGACGCGCTCGAGCACGGCGGTGCGACCGTCCGGAAGCACCGCCGTCCCATGAACCTCGGCGGAGGCGGTGAGGCCGCGCGAGACCACGGCCTCACAGGCTGGCGAGCCGGCGGGCCGGCCGTCTTCGTCGAGCAGGCAGTGCTCGACATCCGCGTCGTCCCCGCCCGGCAGTACGGTGACGTACCACGCGCGGCGCCCTGCGTCGCGCGCCTCAAGAAGCCCCGCGCACACGGCGAGCAGGCCCGCGTCGCCGGGGGGCACGTACGTGATCAGCACCTCCGCCGCTCCGCCGCAGACCATTTGGTCGGCGCTCGACAGGTCGGTGCCGTTCAGATCGGCGCTCGCGCGGCGAGAGCGCCGCTCCCCAAGCGCCTCGACGGCGGCCTGCATCATGGCGTGCTCCAGCAGGCCGCCGCCGATCGAGCCGGCGATCGAGCCGTCGTCGCGCACGAGCATCTCCGCCCCGGCGGCGCGAGGCGTAGAGCCCTGGTCCGCGATCAGCGTGACCAGGGCGAACGCGCGCGCCGCCTGCAGCAACTCGAGTGTCTCGGTGAGGATCTCATCCATCGTGGTCTCTGCTCGATTGTACAGGCGCTCGGACCGGGCGGCGGGATGGCCGGCGCGCTCCTCGCCGCCCGGGGACGGCAGCAGCTGTACCACCCCCGCGCGATTGTCAAAGCGCGGCCGTCCTCCTATGATTTCGAAAAGGGACCATCCTTTTCTTCACCGACCCCCCTCGGCCGCCGCTGGGCTGCGCGCGTCTTGACGCGCGACCCTCAGGCGGCCGAAGCAGTCAAGCGAGACGGAGGGAGTCACCGTGCCCGGTACCGTCGTTGTCGGCGCCCAGTGGGGCGACGAGGGCAAAGGCAAGATCACCGACCTGCTGGCCGAAAAGGCCGACGTGGTCTCACGCTTTCAGGGCGGCAACAACGCCGGCCACACGATCGTCCGCGACGGCGAGGAGTTCAAGTTCCACCTCATCCCGTCCGGCATCCTCTACGACGCCAAGACCTGCATCATCGGCAACGGCGTCGTCATCGACCCGCATATCCTGTTCGGCGAGATCGAGGCCCTGCGCGGGCGCGGGATCGGCTGCGAGAACCTGCGCGTCAGCGGCGACGCCCACCTCATCATGCCGTACCACCTGCTGCTGGACGGCGCCAACGAGCAGCAGCTCGGCAAGTACAAGATCGGCACCACAGGCCGCGGCATCGGCCCCTGTTACGTGGACAAGTACACGCGCATCGGCATCCGCGTGCAGGACCTACTCGACGAGAAGATCCTGCGCCGCAAGGTGAAGACGGCGCTGCAGGAGAAGAACTTCCTGCTGCAGCGCTACGACATCGGCGTCCTCGACCCGGACCAGGTGACGGACGAGCTGCTCGGCTACACCGCGCGCTTCGAGCCCTTCATCTGCGACGCGAGCCTCCTCGTCAACACCGCCCTCGACCAGGACAAGCACGTCCTCTTCGAGGGCGCCCAGGGCGCGCTGCTCGACATCGACTTCGGCAGCTATCCCTTCGTCACGAGCAGCAACACCATCGCCGGCGCGGCGTGCACCGGCGCCGGCGTGGGCCCCACGCGCATCGACCACGTCATCGGCGTCGCCAAGGCGTACACGACGCGGGTCGGCGAGGGGCCGTTCCCCACCGAGCTCTTCGACGACGTCGGTGGGGCGATGTGCGAGATCGGTCACGAGTTCGGGACCACCACCGGCCGCCAGCGCCGCTGCGGCTGGCTCGACCTGGTGGCGCTCAGGTACGCCGTGCGCCTCAGCGGCATCACCCACCTAGCGCTCACCAAGCTCGACGTGCTCACCGGCCTGCCGGCGCTCAAGGTGTGCACCCGGTACAAGGCCGGGCGCCGGGTGCTCGACGAGTTCCCGCTTCTGCAGAAGGACTTCCACCACGCCAGGCCGGTGTACGAGGAGCTCCCCGGCTGGACCGAGGACCTCCGCGACTGCGAGACGTGGCAGGACCTGCCGCAGACGGCCCGCGACTACGTCCAGTACATCGCGGAGTTCACCAAGACGCGGGTGAAGTTCATCGCCGTCGGCCCCGGCCGCGACGAGACGATCATCCTGCCGCGCAGCATCGGCCGCGGCGGCGCGGTCTAGCCTCCCAAGCGCGAAGGCCGCGGCGGCGCCCCTCCGGCGTCGCCGCGGCCTTCGGCGTCTTCACTCATCCGAGCTCGCTGAAGCGCCGGCGCCTCGGGCGGCCCGATCTGCTTCAGATGGTCGCGACCATCACCTGGCTCGCCCCGCCGGTGAAGCGGATCTCATAGCGGTCGGCCGCCTCGGCAAAGCCGCCGGAGGAGAGGACCATACGGCCGCCGACGGCCCCCAGGCGCTGGCCGTCGAAGATGAGCTGGCTCGCGCCGCCGTTGAGCTCCGCGCGAGCCTCGGTGCCGGCGGGGCGGCGCAGGACGACCTCGCTGGCGCCGCCGGACACGCGCACCGGCACGATGCCGACGGGGGCAGGCAGCGTGACTTCGATGTCACTGGCTCCGCCGGTGATCTCGAGCGCCGTCACCCTCAGCGCGCTGAAGTCGGCGACGAGCTTCCACATGCCGCCGCGCAGCGAGATGTCCCACGGCACCGCGGTGGAGAGGGCGAAGTCCACCGACTGGCTGCGCCAGTCGAACGGGCGGAAGCGCCGGCGCTGCCGCACCGTGACGATGCCTCCGCTCACGGTGATCTCGGGAGCCGGCCCCACGAAGTTCGCCTGGTAGAGCTCGGTCAGTGACCCGTCGCCGCGCAGGGTGACCTTGGCGGCGCCCTTGGTGAACTCGAGGCGCCCTGCCGTCACACCCTCGAGCGGCGCGTGACTCTGTACGTCGTCGGCGGCGCCGGTGGTGGCCTCGCCGGCGCCCGGTGCCGCCTCGGCCGTGAGCGAGGCGATCTGCCCCTCGTACACGCTGCGCGTACCGCGCAGGTAGTCGCGGATCACACTGAGCTCCGCCGCCTCGTGGCCTTCGAGGAGTTGCCGCGTCGCGAGCTCGACCTCGCCCTGGATGCGGGCGCCGATCTCGCGCGTCGCGACCGTGGAGACGACGAGCACGCGGCGCCTGTCCCCCGGGTCCGGGACCCGGTTGGCGTAACCGCCGCGCTCGAGGCGGTCGAGCACGGTGGTGATGGCCCCCGGCGTCAGGCCGCTCTCCTCCGCCAGCTCCCCGGCGGTGACCCGGCCGCGCCGGTACAGGATGCCGAGGCAGCGGAGGTCGGTACGGTTGAGTCCGAACTGCAGGGCGACCGCCTCGTCGAGCTGGTCGCCCGCCCTGCGCAGCTCGTCGAGCTCGATCCCCACCTCGTCGACGAGCTGGGCGTGCTGGGTCTCATCCTTGGTCATCTCTACCTCCCGATGGAAGCGGGAACACTCCCTCAAGGTCCGGTCGGCGTCCCACCAGGACGGCGCCGCGACTTTCGTTCACACCGGAGATGATACCACAACCTAATGGTTTGACAATCTAATTATCAGCGCTACACTCACTCTTGCTCGAACAACAGCGGCGCGTGACCGGGATGGTCCTGCGTCGAGCGGGAGGAAGGACGAAGGACATGGACAATGCGATCGAAGCCCGGGGTCTCGAGAAGACCTACCGCGGCGACGTGAAGGCGCTCAGGGGGGTGAGCCTCGCCGCGGCCAAGGGCACTGTGTTCGGTCTGCTCGGCCCCAACGGCGCCGGCAAGTCGACGACGGTGAAGATCCTGACGACGCTCTCGCGCCCGGACGCCGGCGAGGCCTACGTGGCCGGGTTCGACGTCGTCAGGCAGCCCGGCAAGGTCCGCCTCGCCATCGGCTCGGTGGCGCAGAAGTCCGGGCTGGACCCGCAGATGACCGGCCGTGAGAACCTCGTTCTGCAGGGCCGCGTGTACGGCATGCGCGGCGCGGCCATGCGCTCGCGGGCGCAGGAACTGCTCGAGCGCTTCGGCCTCGAGGAGGCCGGCGACCGCACGGTGCGCACCTACTCCGGCGGCATGCAGCGCAAGCTGGACGTCGCCATCGGCCTCATGCACCGGCCGCAGGTGCTGTTCCTCGACGAGCCCACCACCGGGCTGGACCCGGAGGCGCGCGTCGACATGTGGCACGAGATCGGCCGGCTCGCCGGCGACGAGGGCCTCACGATCCTGATGACGACGCACTACCTGGAAGAGGCCGACGGCCTCGCGCAGCGGCTGGCGATCGTCGACCAGGGCGTCGTGGTGGCCGAGGGCACGCCGGACGAGCTGAAGGGCGAACTGCGCGGCGACGCCATCGCCGTCGAGCTCGAGGACCAGCCGCTCGACGGCGAGGTCCACCGCGCCGTGGACAAGGTGCCCGAGCTCTACGACGTCGCCGTGGAGGCCCGCGCGCTGCGCGCGCGGGCGGACAGCGGCGCGCGCGCCGTCCCGGCGGTCCTCGCGGCGTTGGAATCCGAGGGCGTCAAGGTCGCCTCGGTGACCGTGTCACGCCCCTCGCTCGACGACGTGTACCTGCGCTACGCGGGCCGCGCCTTCAGCGAGGCCGACGAACAGGAGAAGAAGAAGCGATGAGCAACGTGTTCGCAGACACCTGGTTCATGACCCAGCGGCACCTCCGGAACCTCTTCCGGCAGCCCGCCTGGATCCTGATCTCGCTCGTGCAGCCGATCGTCTGGCTGCTGCTGTACGGCGCCCTGTTCCGCAGGATCGTCGAGATCCCCGGGTTCGGCTCCGGCAGCTACATCGACTTCCTCACGCCGGGCATCGTCGTCATGACCTGCCTCTTCAGCGCCGGCTGGAGCGGCATGGGCCTCATCGACGACATCGACCGGGGCGTCGTCGACAGGTTCCTGGTGAGCCCGGCGAGCAGAGGTTCCCTCATCTCCGGGCGGCTCGTGCAGGGGGCGATCGTCGGCGTCATCCAGTCGGCGATCATCATCGTCCTCGGCCTGATCATCGGGGCCCAGTACCCCGGCGGCATCGCCGGCATCGTCGCGCTCACCATCTGCGCCGTCCTGCTCGGCACCAGCATCGGCGCGCTCAGCAACGCGATCGCGCTGCTCTCGCGCAAGGAAGAGACGATGATCGCAGTCAGCAACTTCGTGCTGCTGCCGCTCGTGTTCCTGAGCTCGGTGTTCATGGCCCAGGCGCTCATGCCCGGCTGGATGCAGAGCGTCGCCCGGTACAACCCCGTGAACTGGGCGGTGCAGGCGGGCAGGGCGGGCCTCGCCGCCAGCCCGGACTGGGGCCTGGTCTTCACGCGTATGGGCTGGCTCGCGGTGTTCACGATCGTCTGCACGTGGCTGGCGACGCGCGCGTTCCGGGTGTACCAGAGGTCGATCTGACGGCGGCGGGCGCGAGCTGCGCCTCCCGCCGCGGCGGCGCGATGAGAACAGGATGGGGCGGGCCTCACGGCCCGCCCCATCTCTTCTCAGTGACGATCGTGTCGGCGAAGCCCGCCGACCCTTCCCCGCCGTGCCCGACCAAAGTACACTTGCGGGCGTCGGGCCGGGCTGGCGCACGCGCCGCCCGGCGGCAACGCCAACAGCAGACGGAGGCCTCATGCGCGTCCTCGTGGTGGGCGGCGGCGGCAGAGAGCACGCCCTCGTCCATTCCTTCGCCCGGTCCCCGCTTGCGGACCGCATCTTCTGCGCCCCGGGCAACGCCGGCACCGCCGCCGAGTCCGACAACATCCCCATCGCGGCCGACGACCTCCCCTCGCTGCTCGACTTCGCCAGCCGCGAAGAGGTCGACCTCACCGTCATCGGGCCGGAGGCGCCGCTGGTCGCTGGGCCTCACCGACCTGTTCGAGGAGCACGGCCTCGCCGTGTTCGGACCCAACCGCGAGGCCGCGCAGCTCGAGGGCAGCAAGGTCTTCGCCAAGGAGATCATGGCCGCCGGCGGCGTGCCTACCGGCGCCTATCGCCGGCACGAGCGCCTGGAGTCGGCGCATCGCCGACGTGGAGGGCCGCGACGACTACCCGCTCGTGGTCAAGGCCGACGGCCTCGCCGCCGGCAAGGGCGTGCTCATCTGCAAGGACAAGGCCGAGGCCCGCGAGGCGCGTCCAGGCGTGCTTCGTCTCCCGCGAGTTCGGCGACGCCGGCGACGTGCTCATCACCGAGGAGTACCTCACCGGCTCCGAGGTCTCGCTGCTCGTGCTCTGCGACGGCACGACCGCCGTGCCGCTCGCGCCGGCGCAGGACTACAAGCGCATCTTCGCCGGCGACCAGGGGCCGAACACCGGCGGCATGGGCAGCTACTGCCCGGTGCCCGGGTTCGAGCAGAAGGCCATCGACGCCGCGATGGAGCACGTGGTGGAGCCCGTCGTCGAGGCGCTGCGCAAGCGCGGCGTCACGTACCGCGGCGTGCTGTACGCCGGCCTGATCGTGACTGAGGCCGGCGTCAAGGTGCTCGAGTTCAACTGCCGCTTCGGCGACCCCGAGACGCAGGCGGTCCTGCCGCGGCTCGACTCCGACCTGCTGGAGCACTGCGCCGCCGCCGCCGGCGGCGAGCTCGGCGGCGCCAAGGTCCTCTGGAAGCCGCAGGACTGCGTCACCGTCGTGCTCGCCTCCGCGGGCTACCCGGCGAGCAGCCACAAGGGCGACGTCATCAGCGGCCTGGCCGAGGCGGCCGCCCTGGACGACGTCACCGTCTACCACGCCGGCACGGCGCTGCAGGACGGCGACGTCGTCACGGCCGGCGGCCGCGTGCTCGCCGTGAGCGCGCTCGGTGACGGCTTCGCCGCCGCCCGCGAGCGCGCCTACCAGGGAGTCGGCAAGATCGCGTTCGACGGCATGCAGATCCGTCCCGACATCGCCGAGCGGGCCGTCAAGGCGCGCGCCGGCGAACTCGACCTGTTCCCGGCGGGCTTCGCCGGCTGAGAGACGAGCGGCGCGGGCGGGCTCCGCCGGCCGGCCGCCAAAGGAGAGACGACGTGGAAGAGACCAGGACCGAGGTCGAGACGATCCTGCAGGGGATCCAGATGGAGCCGGTGCTCGTGGGCATCGTCATGGGCAGCGAGAGCGACCGCGAGGTCATGCAGAAGGCGGCTGCCGAGCTCGACGAGCGCAAGATCAAGTACGAGATCAGCGTGCTCTCCGCCCACCGCGACCCGGACAAGGTCGCGCATTACGCCAAGACCGCGCAGAGCCGCGGCCTCAAGGTGCTCATCGGCGGCGCCGGCAAGGCGGCGGCGCTCCCCGGCGTCCTCGCCGCCTACACCAACCTGCCGGTGATCGGCGTGCCGATCAAGACGAGCGACCTCGGCGGACTCGATTCGCTGCTCAGCATCGTGCAGATGCCCCCCGGCGTGCCCGTCGCCTGCGTCGCCATCAACGGCGCCCGCAACGCGGCCATCCTCGCGGCGAAGATCCTCGACGTCTGAGCCGCGCGGGCACGGACGCAGAGGCACCAGCAGGGAGGACTCGCGCGTGAGGACCGTTGCGTTCGTCGTCATCGTCGCCGCACTCGCGCTCGCCGCGGGGCTCGCGACGGCGCGGGCCGCCACCGCCGAAGCCGTGAGCTGGCAGCGGGTCTACGACGGCCGGCTGCACGGCGGCGACGCCTTCACCTCGGTCGTCGTGGCTCCCGGCGGAGCGATCTACGCCGCCGGATACACCGCCGTCAGCGCCGCTGCCCGCTCCGACATGCTGCTCGTGCGCTACACGGCGAGCGGCGCCACCTCGTGGACGCGCCAATGGAACGGCCCCCTCTCGGGGAGCGACCAGTGCTGGGACCTGGCTCGCGACGGCCGCGGCGGGCTCTATCTCGCCGGCCGCACGGCGGGTCGTGGCGGCGACGCCGCGGTCCTTCGGTACTCGCCGGACGGCAAGCGGACGTGGTCGCGCCGCGTCGACTACGGCACGAGCTGGCAGGACGACGCCCGCTTCGTGCAGGGCCTCGCCGGCGGCGGTGTCTACGTCGTCGTCGAGAGCTGGTCGGGCACCGCGTACCGCACACGCGTACTGCGGTACTCCCGCCTGGGCGCCCGCGTGTGGACGGCGGCGCTGGCGCCGGGGACACGCGTGACCGATGTCACGACGGACGCCGCGGACGACCTCTATCTCTCGGGCTGGTCCGGCTCCGCGACCGGCTCGGAGGCCGAGCTGGATTCCTACTCCCCCGGCGGGAAGCGCCGCTGGACGGCCCGCCTGCCGGGCGACGGGCCCTTCACACGAGCGAACGCCATCAGCACCGCTCCCGGCGGCATCGTCTGGGCGATGGACTCCTCGGGCGACGCCGCCGCGCCCGGGCACGGATCGGTGCTCGCCTCGCCGCACGCGCCGTTCACCCAGCAGTGGGGCGGCGCCCTCGGACTCACGCCGCCCTACCAGATCGACGACGTCGGCGGCACGGCGGCCGGCGGCGCGATCGCCGTCGGGCGCGAGCGCTCCGGCGGCACGGACCAGGGCATCCTCGTGAGTCTCGACGCGAGCGGAGTCCCGGTCGCGGCGCCGCTCGTCTGGACCGATGCCCGCGGGTGCAGCGGCGACCTCGTGGCCGCGACCCCCGGCGACGGGGCGTGGGTCGCCGGCAAGACCGGCGCGGTCTTCTCCGCGCTCCACTACCTGCCGGCCTCGGGACTGGGCTGGCGCTACGACTACACGGCCAGACCGGCCGGCCGGGCTCTGGACCTGCAGGCCACCGCCGGCGGCGGCGCCGTCGTCGTGGGCTGGAGCCGGGCCGCGGGCGCGGGCGCCGACGCGCTGATCCTGCGCCTGGCGCCGTGAGGAGCAGCCGGGGGGTCCCTCAGAAACCGGCCGCCGCGGCGAGGGCCGGCACGTCCCGTGCCGTGAGGGCCGCGGACGTCCCCGGCAGCGCCGTCGCGTACAGGTCCACCGTCCCGAGAGACTCCCCGTCCGCGCTATAGCTCGCGGTGCCCACGTAGGTTCCCGCCGCCGGCACGGTCGTCAGTCCTGAGGCGAGCGAGACGGTCCGCTTCACCGCGGCGCCCCTGCGCACCACGACGCCGGCCAGCGACCCGCCGGCCACGCAGGAGAGCGCGCCGCCGTCCTGCATGGTCCGCCGCGCGACGACGTCGCCGCGCCGGACGAGGTCGCGCCGCCCGTAGAGTGACGAGCCGTACAGCAGCAGGGCGGCGCTGTCGCGCATGTTGCGCGGCCGCGACGGCTCGTGCAGGGTCGTGCTGATGAGCGGTCGCAGCCCGGGCTGGCCGGCGGCCGCCAGGCAGTACTTGGCGAGGGGCGTGTACCCGGGCTTGATGCCCTCGCCCCACGGGTAGTCGAGGATCCAGTTCTGCGAGTGGCACCGGAAGCTGCCGCTCTCCCAGGTCACGAGCGCGTCCTTGATGGTGACGAACTCGCGCACGGTCGCGTCGCGCATGGCGCGCCTGCCCAGTGACGCCAGGTCGCGCGCCGTGGTCACGTGCGCCGGGTCCTCAGGGGCGCCCGACGCGTTGGTGTAGTGCGTCCGCGTCAGACCCCACGCCCTCGCGTGCCGGTTCATGAGCAGGACGAAGCGGTCCTCGGTGCCGGCGACGTCGGCGGCCAGGGCCAGCGTGCAGTCGGTCGCGCTGCGCACGATCATGCCGGTGATCGCCTCACGGTACGTGATCGTGTCGCCGGGCTGCAGCCCCACACCGGTGCTGCCGGCCACGGCGTCCGAGACCACGAACGCGTCGTCCAGCACGTCACGGCGATGCTCCAGGATGATGAGCAGTGTCATGACCTTGGTCGTGGACGCCATCGGCAGGCGGAGGTCGGGACGCTTGGACCACAGGACGCGGCCGGTGACGCGGTCGATGAGGATGCCGGACCTGGCAGCGACCGTGGGTGCAGGCTGCGCGCCGGCCCGGGCCGCGAAGGCGCCGGCGGCCGCCGCGGCCGGCAGGCAGATGAGCGCGGCGGCCAGCAGCAGGTGCCGCGCCCGTCTCGTCCGGCGGGGTCGGCCTGCTCTCATTCCATCGCGTAG
The DNA here is from genome assembly GCA_963798285.1 of uncultured Thermoleophilia bacterium. Lineage (GTDB taxonomy): Bacteria > Actinomycetota > Thermoleophilia > UBA2241 > UBA2241 > CAIXSE01. The sequence continues at coordinate 1,116,311 of CAWCSR010000003.1, forward strand.
GTCGCCGTGGACTTGCCCGCCGGGAAGGGGATGCTGATGTGCCCGTCGACCGGCATGATCTCCAGCCACGCACCATTGACGAACACGGTGGCGGGCCCGGCTGCTTCATAGGGCACGCTGGCAGTCAGGGGCGCCGGGCACGAGACCGCGAGGCTGCCCGGCGCGACGTGCACGCGCCACAGTCTGTGGCTGCCGGCCGTCGTGCTGAACTCGTAGCCCCAGGCGCCGGCCGACGGCAGCCAGCTGCCGTAGTCCCAGGTGGCAGGCGCCGCCGGCAGCGTGCGCCAGACACCGTTGGGGCGGAAGTAGTCGAGCCCGGCTTGCGGGTGCTGCGAGAGCATGGTGCCGTGCGCGCCCTTGCCGATGACCTGGACGACGGGCGCGCCGGGAGCCAGGCTCATGATCTTGCTCCAGAGGTGACCGGTCTGGGTCTTGGCCTGGTTGAAGCCGATCTTGTCCTCCGAGCTCCACCAGATCGCGATGGGCACCCCGCAGGTGGCCAGCGTCGCGGCGAACGGGGTGGCGCTGCGGCGCTCGTACAGCCACGGGACCTTGGCCGGCGTGCCGCCGACCTCCCGGCGCATGAGCGGTCGTGTGTCGGCCATGTGCACGCGAGACAGCTCCCTGTAGCGCGCCGCCAGGTCGGCGTTGCCGTCGACGCACAAGCCGGCGGCGAAGAGGTCCGGGTAGCGGGCGAGCGTGCAGAGCGTCTCCTGCCCGCCCATGCTGATACCGGCCAGGTACAGCCGCTGATGGTCGATGTGCACCCACGGGAGGCTGCTCTCGACCACATCGGCGATCTCGGCGATGTCCTGCAACTGCCCGGCGACGGCCCAGGAGTTCTCGGGGTCGCGCCTCCCGGAGCTGTCCGGGCAGATGACCATGAAGTGCTGCGTGGTCGGCAGATCGCCCCACCGCGAGGCCGGCCCGAGTGGTGTCGAGTCCCTGCCGTGCGGCTGCACGATGCACGGCAGGGCCTCGCTGTTGGGGACGTAGTCGCGCGGCAGCACCACGGTGGCGTAGCGGACCTTGTTGTTCCAGGCGCGGTACGGGACGGCGATGACCTGGTTGGTGCCGACGGCCGTCGCCTGACGCGTCCCTGCGCGCGCCTGAGGCGCGGCGACCGCGCCCAGGACGATCAGCGAGATCGCGGCGACAAGGCACGCGAGCCGGCTTGAACGGAATGCCATGCTGGTCCCCTTTGTCCTGCAGGGGAGGGCGTAGCGACCCCGGCCCTCCCCCGCCCCGATGGCTGCCCCAAGCATCGCAGAAGGCCCGGTGACTCGCAACGCGGAGACACTTCTCCCGCGCGTCCGTGCATCCCCGCCGCTCAGCGGGAACAGTCCCCGCATGAGCAGGCATGCGATCAGATCGTCCGTGGCGCCGGGGCCCTTCGGCGCGGCTTCTCCCGGCATCTCGTCCGGTCACTTCGTCTTCGTCTCGGCGCAGCTGCCGCTCGACGTCCACGGCGAGGTCGCCGGCGTCACGGCCGCCGAGCAGGCCGACCGTGCGCTGGAGAACCTCGCCCACCAGCTGCGGTCCACCGGACTCTCGCTGGACGACGTCGTCAGCCTCGAGATCCACCTGGTCGACGAGGCGGACAGGGCCGCCGTCGACGCGGCCCTTGAGGCCCGGTTCATCCCCCCGTATCCCGCCCTCACGCTCTCCGGTGTACCATGGTTGCCCGGCGGTGCGCGGCTCCAGGTCGCCGCCATCGCGCAACGCTACTGAGAGACGCATGCCGAGAAACCAGCAGCCGCCCAGCCCGAGGACCATCTCGGGCGTCCTCTACGTCGTGGTGCTCGTCATCGCCGTCGCCCTCGCCTACGTCGCCGTGCGCGCCCTGCTCGGCTGACCGGCCCCACCCGAAAGGACGGACCCCCATGGAGAAGCAGGTCTTCGTGTCCCCCGACGGCGCGCCCGCCGTCGGCCCGTACTCGCCGGCCGTCGGCGCCGGTGACTTCGTCTTCATCTCCGGCCAGATCGCGCTCGACACCGGCGGCAAGATCGTCGGCTACACGCCCAAGGACCAGACGCGCAAGGCCCTCGAGAACCTGCGCGCCACGCTCGAGGCCGCGGGACTGACCCTCGACAACGTCGTGAAGACGACCATCTTCCTCAAGGACATGGACGAGTTCGGCGCCGTCAATGACGTGTACGGCGAGTTCTTCGCCGAGCCGTACCCGGCGCGCTCCACCGTCGAGGTGGCGCGCCTTCCCAAGGACCTCCACGTCGAGATCGAGGCGGTCGCGCACCGTGGGTAGCACGTCTCGGGGCACGAACCGTGTCCGCCGCGCCTCCGTCACCATCCTCGCCCTCGTCGCCGCCGGGCTGCTCGCGGCGCTCATTGCCGGCTGCGGCGGGTCCACCACGTCCACGGACCCGCTCGTCGGCTACTGGGTCGGCGGCGGTCAGGGCGGCCAGATGACGCTCGTGCAGATCCAGAAGGACGGGGACACGTACAAGGTCCTGTCCAACCCGAACGTGGCGACCGACGTTCCCAAGAAGGAGGGCGAGAGCCTGATCGTGGACACGCATGCGGTGGTCATGCGGTTCACGCCGGCCTCGGGCGACACGATGGACCTGCAGTTCACCGGCCAGATGTTCACGAAGCCGGTGACGCTCTCCCTGAAGCGGACCGACGAGGCGGGCTACGCCGACGCCGCGACCGCCTACGGCGTCCTTGCCATCAGGCAGGGGCTCGCCATGTGGAAGGCCGGCGGCGGCAAGACCTACCCGCCGGCCAAGGAAGTCACGTCCACAGGGATGCTCGCGAAGATGATCCGCTGGCCGGTCAACCTGTTCACGGGCAAGCCCATGCAGCCGGGCACGAGCCAGGGCGACTACACGTACGGCAAGGTCGGCGGCGGCAAGAGCTACTCGCTCGTCGGCCATCTCTCGGACGGCAGCACCGTCGGCACGTGACGGCCGGCCGGCGACGCGTCGCCGGCCTTCATCGCACGCAGCGGCGCGGCGGAGCCTCGGCTCAGCCGCGCCGCTGCCGGTCGATCTCTCGCTGGATCTCGTCCTCGCCGATCGCGCGGTGGCCGCGCCCGTAGGCCTCCCAGGCGTTGAAGGCGAGGCCGATGCCCCAGCCCGCAAGCACCCATCCCGGCCAGAAGTAACCCCTGCCGTTCCAGTACCAGATGACGATCAGGAATGCGTTGATGATGACGTAGGCGATCAGGTGGTTCCAGAAGTCGCGCTTCCGCTTGATCGCCTTGATCGCCTGCTTTCGCAGTTCTTCTTCCGTCGGCATCTCCTGGACCTCCTCGTCGGCGGCGGGATCGAGCCCGCCGCTGAGATTGTGTACCCGTGGGGCCGCGTGCGCCAGAGGCGCCGGGCTCCTTGCCATTGGGCCGACCGGGCGTAGGCTGTTGTCAGAGACCACGCAGCGATGGAGGGAGCCATGCCGCGAGCCCTCAGGGCCGCATTCGTCGTTTTGGTTACGGCGCTGATGGTTGCCGCCGCCAGTGCCTGCGGCGGTGGCGCGTCGCCCCCCGCGACCAGCGCCGCGGCCGACTACGCCGGCTTGTGGGTCAACCCCGAGTTCAACAACGAGATCTGGCTGCACGCCACGGCGAGCGGCGACACCGTCACCCTGCGCTGGGAGCGTGAGTGGAGCGAGCCCGTGACGCAGCCGGCGGTCGTGCAGGGCGACGGCACTCTCAAGGCGGCGGCCGTCGCCGTGGATCTCGAGACAGACGGCGAACTCGCCTACACCGGCCGGCTGACGAGCAGTGGAGGCCTCGACATGGCGACGACCACACACGTCACGGGCGTCGACGCCGCCATCCCCGTCACCATCCACTTCGTGCGCGGCTCGCAGGCCAAGTACGCAGCCTTCGCGGCGCGCATGAACAGGAACCTCGAGGAGCAGCGCGCCAGCGACAAGTGGGGCCAGGCGCTCAACACGATCGTCGACGGCATCACGGCGTGGCAAGACGTGCACGGCCACGGCAAGGCGCCGCCGGTGGACGCGGTCAGACCCGGAGGCGCCGTCGACGAAGCGCTGCGGGCGGCCGGCAAGTCCTGGCCGCGATTGAGCGACGACGGCCTGCTCACGCCGGGCGCCGGCCGCGGCCAGTACGTCTATCGCCCCCTGGCCCACGGCTACCGCCTGAGTGGGACGATGCCTGACGGGCAGGGTCCGATGGTCATCAGCCAGGACTGGTGACGGCGCCGGACCGGTACGGCCCCGCCGGCGTCCGCCCCTCCATGCCGAGCCGCGGACTCCCCGCCTCGGTGTGAGAGAATCGCGGCGACGACAGACGGAGGGGCCGGCGCCGCCGCGCCGCTCCGTGACGCGGCGGCGCGGAGGACACCGATGATCGAGCGCTACACGCTCCCCGAGATGGGCGCGATCTGGACCGACGAGGCCAGGATGCAGGCCTGGCTGGACGTCGAGATCGCCGCCGTGAAGGCCTGGAACAAGCTCGGCAAGATCCCCGACGACGCGGTCCGCGAGATCGTGGCCAAGGCCGCGCTTCGACGTCGCCCGCGTCAACGAGATCGAGGCGACGACCAACCACGACGTCATCGCCTTCCTCACCAACGTCGCCGAGCACGTCGGCGACGCCAGCAAGTACGTGCACTACGGGATGACGAGCAGCGACATGCTCGACACGGCCCTCGGCGCTGCAGATCAAGCGCGCCGGCCTGCTCCTCGAGCGCGACCTCATCGCGCTCGGCGAGGTGCTCAAGCGGCGCGCCCTCGAGTTCCGCGACACGGTGGAGGTCGGGCGCACGCACGGCATCCACGCCGAGCCCATCACCTTCGGCATGAAGCTCGGCATCTGGGCCTTCGAGGTCAGCCGCCACCTCAAGCGCATGCGCACCGTCACCGTCAACGCCGTCGGTGGGCAAGATCAGCGGCGCCGTCGGCGCGTACAACAACATCGACCCCCGCGTCGAGGACCTGGTCTGCGAGGAGCTCGACATCGGCCGCGAGCCCATCAGCAACCAGGTCGTGCAGCGCGACCGGCACGCCGCCTTCCTCGCCGCCATCGCCATCATCGGCTCCAGCATCGAGAAGTTCGCCACCGAGGTGCGCCACCTGCAGCGTACCGAGGTGCGCGAGGCCGAGGAGGCGTTCGGCAAGGGCCAGAAGGGGTCATCGGCCATGCCCCACAAGCGCAACCCCATCCTCAGCGAGCGCATGGCCGGGCTGCGCCCGGGTGCTGCGCGGCAACGCCCTCGTCGGCATGGAGAACGTCGCCCTCTGGCACGAGCGCGACATCAGCCACAGCTCAGCCGAGCGCATCGTCCTGCCCGACAGCACGCATCCTCCTCGACTACATGCTGCAGAAGTTCACCCGGCTCATCGACGACCTCGTCGTGGACGAGGAGCGCATGCTGGCGAACCTGGGCCAGAGCTACCGCCTCGTCTTCAGCGGGGCGGTCCTGCTGGCCCTCGTCGACAAGGGCATGCTGCGCGAGGACGCCTACCGCGTGGTGCAGGACGCCGCGATGCAGGCCTGGCGCGACGGCGTCGACTTCGGCGACCTCATCAAGGCGAGCGACGAGGCCATGGCCGTCATGTCGCCTGAGGAGATCGATGCGGCCATGGACCCGGACCAGTACCGGGCCGGACGCGACGTGATCTTCGGCCGGCTGGAGAAGCTCGAGTTCTGAGCGCCGGGGCCACGACGCTTCAAGGCCGCAGGCATCCGGCCGATACAGTGGCACAAGGCCGGCCGGGCGTGCACGGCCACTGAACACCAGCAGCCCGAGGGAGGGCCGATGGCGAAGTGCCCGAATTGTGACGCGCCGCTGAAGGACGGAGACTGGACCTGCGGCACCTGCGGCGCTCCCGTCGCCGGCGCCGGCGTGGCCGCGCCCGGCGCAGCCGACCACCATGCCGCCTACGGCGCGGCGGGATCTCCCGGTGCCGGCGGGTACGGCGCCGCGCCCTCTCAAGAGGGCTACCTGCCCGAGTACAGGGCGCAGCCCGCGGCGGCAGTTCCCGCGAAGTCGGGATCGTCCGGCACCTTGCGGCTCGTCCTCGTCGCCGCCGCCATCGCCATCGTGGCAGTCGTCGCGGTCTGGTTCTTCGCCCTCCGCGGACCGACCACCACGGGGGACGAGTTCGTCGGCACGTGGACGTCGAGCACGCAGTCGGGCATCGCCACCACCACGATCGCGAAGACCGGCGATGCCTTCGCGGTCACGCTCAGTGGGTCGCAACAAGGCCAGAAGGTGGCCGTTCCGGCGCACCTCGACGGCCTCGATCTCGTGATCACGCTGGATGACTTCTCAAAGCTGGCCGGAGAGGCCAACGCCGACCAGCTCAAGGACGCGCTCAAGGCCCTCGCCGGCGACTTCCGCATGGTGTTCAGCAGCGTCGACGCCGGGAACCTCAGCCTGCGCATCGTCGGGACCTCTCCCTCGGGGCAGGACTACGATCAGACCTTCCCCATGGCGAAGGGCGCCGCCGCAGCACTATGAAGGCACTGACCGACAAGACCGGACCCTCACCGTCCGCGCATTGAGCGCACCGAGCCGCATCCGGCCCGCCACGCGGGGAGACGCCCCGGAGATCGTCGACCTCCTCAACGCCTGCGACGTGGCGGAGACGGGAGAGCCGGACAGCACGCTCGAGGATCTCGAGAACGACTGGTCGATGGAAGGCTTCGACCCGGGGCATGACGCCTGGGTCGCCGAAGGGCCTCGTGGTCTGGTCGGCTACGCCTACGCCGGTGACCAGTTCCGCACCGGCGAGCTGGAGGCCGACCTCTGGATCCACCCGGACCACCACGAGCCGGAGCTCGGCGGGCGGCTGCTGGGGCTCGCCGAGCGGCGCGCGGCCCGGCTCGCACTGGAGCGCGGCTACGAGGACGTGCGCCTGGACGTCTTCTGCATCACCGCGAACCACGCCAAGCGGGACCTGCTGCGCCGGCACGGCTACGAGCTCCGGCGCACCGTCTACCGCATGACCATCGACCTCGCCGGCGAGGCGCCGGTGGCGCAGGCGCCGGGCGGCCTGGAGATCCGGCGCTTCCGGCTCGACGTCGACGAGCACACCATGCACGAGGTGATGAACGACGCGTTCAGGGACCACTTCCGCCAGAGCAGCGAGCCCTTCGAGGCCTGGCGCACGCGGCTGCTGCGGCACCCGAGCTTCGACCCGGACCTCTGGTGGCTCGCCTGGGACGACGAAGACGAAGCCGTCGGCGCCCTGATCGCCTACGACCACGGCGACCTGGGCTGGATCCAGGGGCTGGGCGTGCGCCGGGACTGGCGGCGCCGCGGTCTCGGCGCCGCCCTGCTCGCGCACGCCCTCGCGCGCGTTCTCCGCCCGCGGGCAGCTCCGGGTCGACCTCGGCGTCGACGCCGAGGGAGAGACGCGGCCGCTGCGCCTGTACGAGCGCGCGGGGATGCGGGCGAGTTCAGCCTACGAGTTGTACAGCCGAGCGGCTGGACGGCTGAGCCGGCCGCGCTTGCGCGCGGTCAGTCCGATGGGCCCGAGCCGCGCTCGGCCTCGGCGATGCCCGTCTCTGCGACCCCGGCCGCGCCTGCGCCGGCGTGTCCGATCGCTTGCCCTTCGGCGGCCAGCCGCTCGCGCTCCTCCTCTTCCATGAGCGCCCGGGTGCGCGCCGAGAACCCCGCTCTGCTTGCGCTTCGCCCACCACTCGTCGAGCGGCTCGTGCTTGAACTGCGCCCAGCGGACGTAGAGCAGGACGGCCGTGGTGAGGAGGACGACCTCGACCACGGCGAGCGCGATCAGGCGCACTCTCGAGCGAGGGCGCCAGCGGGATGCCCTGGGCGACGATGGCGGCGACGGCGCGGTCGTCATCACGGCGACGCCGAGCTCGAGGGGGCGGGCGACGAGGACGCCGCCGGCGAGCGGCAGCGGCGAGGCGGCCGGCGGCGGCGGCAGCTTGTTGGCCGCCGGCCCGTCGACGATGTACGGCAGGATCGTGTTCACCTGGTCGACGGACAGGATCTGACCCCACGCCGGCATGAAGATGACGCCCTTGGTGCCGGGAGCCGGGATCGAGCCGTCCATGAGCACCGAGCGGAACTCGCTCAGCGACACGTTGTCGCCGGGGTTGCGCAGCGCCGGCACGGCCTTGTCGGCGGTCTTGGGGTTCGGCGCCGGCGACGGCGACGACGTGCCGCCCACCTGGCCGTGACAGTCGATGCAGGCGTAGGCGCTGTAGATGTCCTCGGCCTTGGCCGGGTCGGGATCGTAGGTCGCGCCGGTGTTCGGGAACCCGGCCAGGATGTAGGCGGCGATGGCGTTCGCCTGGGCGTCGTTGATGACGCCCTTCCACGACGGCATGTTGATCACGCCGGGCTTCTTGCTGAGGATGCTGCCGTCCATGAGGATCTGCGTGATCGCCGGGGCGGCGCGGAACTGCTCGCTCTGGTCGCGGAACTGGTTGTTGAGCGGCGGGATGGTGCTGTCGCCGCCGACGTTGAGCCGGTTGGGGATGCCGCCCGACGCCGTTCGGCGCGTGGCAGCGGATGCAGGCGAGGTCGACGTACAGCTGCGCGCCGTCCTTGACCTGCTGGCTCACGTTGGCGACCGCGCTGCCGCTGGCGGACGGGCGTCGCCGTGCTCGGCGCCTCGGGCGTGGCGAGACTACCGCACCCCGCGGCCGCCACGGCGCCCACGACCACCAGCGCCGGAGTCAGCCAAAGAAGGACTCGCTTCATGTTCCCTCCTCGGGAGGTGAGCGGTGCTCCTTCGGCGCCCCGCTCGATACCTTCGCTGCGTCGGGTATTCAAGGCGTCACCGCGCCCCAGATCGTGAGCACGACGAGGGCGACGATGATGATGAGCGCCACCGTCGTCGTCACCGGCTTGTGCAGCGGATTGCGCTCGGCGCTGCGGTCCACGAACGGCAGGATCAGCATGAGCAGGACGACGACGCCCGGCACGACGATCCCGGCGATCTCGGGGATGACCTTGATGAGCTGGAAGAGGCCCAGGAAGTACCACTCCGGCTTGATGCCCGCCGGGGTGACGAGCACGTTCGCCTGGGGCGCGAGGTCCGCCGGCCACAGCAGGGCGATGCCGCCCATGACGCCGAGGCAGCAGGAAGAAGATCATCGCCTGCGACGTGAGCTCCTCCCAGAAGTACGGGATGTAGCCCTGGCCGGGGTCGCGCCAGATCTCCCAGTAGAAGCGCGGCGGCTCGTTGGTCGGGACCTGCCGTTTCGCCTTCGTCGCCATGGCCCTCCTACAGCCGTCCGGAGATGCCGTGGCGGCGGATCATCCAGAAGTGCCCCAGGAGGAGCACCACGATGACGGCCGGCAGCACCAGGACGTGCAGGTCGAAGAACCGGCCCAGCGTGGCGGCGCTGATCTGCTCGCCGCCGCGAAGCGTGACGAGCAGGAAGTGGCCGATGAGCGGCACCGAGCCGGCGATGTCGGTACCGACCTTGGTCGCCCAGTACGCTTTCTGGTCCCACGGCAGCAGGTAGCCGGTGAACCCGAAGCCGAGGGTGATGAGAAGGAGCAGCACGCCCGTGAGCCAGTTGAGCTCGCGCGGCGCTTTGTAGGCGCCGGTGAAGAACACGCGCAGCGTGTGGATGAAGACGAGCAGCACCATCCCGCCGGCCGACCAGCGATGGATGGAGCGGACCCACCAGCCGAACTGCACGTGCGTCGAGATGTTGAGCACGCTCTGGTACGCCGTGTCGGGTGTGGGCTGGTAGTACACGGCGAGCAGGATGCCGGTGACGGCCAGGATGATGAAGAGGACGAGGGCGATGCCGCCGAAGCAGTAGATGTAGTTGGTGGCGTGCTGCGGCACGATGCGGTTGTACTGGTCCTCCATCGTGGCCGAGAGGCCGAGGCGGCCGACGAGCCAGTCGACGAGGCCGCGCTTCTCGGGCGCCGACGCGGGAGCCGCCGCCGGCGCGGCGGCCTTCGGTCGAAGTGCTCATGCTCCGAACTCCCCCGTGTACCAGGCCGGGATACTTGGCGCCCGTCAGATCGATCGGGCCGACGAGCAGCGAGCCGTTCTGCGTCTGCGAGTGATAGGTGGGCAGCGGCAGCGTGGCCGGCCCGTGGGTCACCGTGCCCGTGGCCGAGAACTGACTGCCGTGACACGGGCACGCGAACGTGTCGCCGGTAACCCCGACGACGCAGCCGAGGTGCGTGCAGATGAGCGAGTACACCGTGTACTTGCCGTCCAGGTTCTGGACGGCCGCCGGCTGCCCGTGGACGGTGACGGCGGTGAGCTGCCCGGCCGGGAAGGAGCTGAGGGCGCCGATGTTGGCCACCTGCCCGATGGCGCCGGACACCGTGGGCGGCGGCTTGAGGAAGCGGACCACGGGATAGAGGACGCCGGCGAGCGAGAGCGCGCCGAAGCCGGCGATGAGCCACTTGAGGAATCCCCTCCGAGTCACGTAGACCCCCACAACGGATGGCGACGCTTCCAGCCCAAACGATGCCGCCGAGTATCTTCCCGTTTCTCGCGCAGTCAAGGCCCTGCGCCGTCTATCCGAGGGGCTGCGGTATCATGCGGACGATGAACGCCGCCCGCGCCAGCAGCCCCCGCCGCATCCGTCCCGCCCGGCCCGGCCTCGACGCACGCGTGCGCGTGCCGGGCTCCAAAAGCGTGACCAACCGGGCACTGCTGCTGGCCGGCCTCGCCGCCGGCGACTCGGTGCTGCGCGGGGCGCTCGAGGCCGGCGACACGGACGCGTTCGCCGCCGGCCTGCGCAGCCTGGGCGTCGACGTAGACCGGCGCGGCGGCGACCTGCACGTGACCGGCGCCGGCGGCCGCCTCCCGGCGGCCGCGGCCGATGTCTTCTGCGCCGAGGCCGGCACGGCCGCGAGGTTCCTGCTCGCGGCGGCCGCGGCCGGCGAAGGCGTCTACCGCTTCGACGCGGCGGCCCAGCTGCGCCGCCGCCCGCTCGGCCTGCTGCTCGACGCGCTGCGTGCGCAGGGCGCCGGCACGGAGCCGGCGGACGCCGGCGGCATGCCCCTGACGCTGCTGGCCCGCGGCCTCGCCGGGGGCAGCCTGCGCCTGCCCGGCGACACCTCGAGCCAGTTCGTCTCCGCGCTGCTCATGGCCGCCCCGCTCGGCCGGGCGCCGCTCGACCTGCGCGTGGACGGCCTCGTCAGCCGGCCATACGTCGTCATGACCCTGCGCATGATGGAGCAGTTCGGCGCCGGTGCGGAGCTCGAGGCCGGCGACCGCTTCGTGGTCGCGCCGGGCGGCTACGCCGGGCGCGAGTACGACGTCGAGCCCGACGCCTCCACGGCCTCGTACTTCTTCGCCGCGGCCGCCACCGGCGGCCGCGTCCAGGTGCTCGGCCTGCGCCGGGCGGGCGCCCTGCAGGGCGACCTCGCCTTCCTCGACGTACTCGAGTGCATGGGCTGCACGGTCGCCGACGACCCCGGCGGCGTGGTCGTGGCCGGCCCCGCCGCGCTCGCCGGCCTCACCGTCGACATGGCCGACAGCTCCGACACGTTCATGACGCTGGCGGCGATCGCTCCGTTCGCCACATCCCCAGTGACCATCACCGGCATCGGCAACGTGCGGCTCAAGGAGTCGGACCGCATCGCCGCGATGGAGGAGAACCTGGGCCGGACCGGGGTGAAGACGGAGTCCGGCCCCGACTGGCTGCGGGTCTTCCCGGCGACGCCGCACGGCGCATCCATCGACCCGCACGGTGATCACCGCATCGCGATGGCGTTCTCGGTCCTGGGCCTCCGCGTCCCCGGGGTGGTCGTCGAAGATCCCGGCTGCGTGGCCAAGACCTGCCCCACCTTCTTCGACCTCTGGACGACCCTGGAACAGGGAACGGGCTGAACAGGGCAAAGTAGTAGAGTCGAACCATCGACCGCGGACGAGCGTCACCCGGCTTGGGAGGACGAGCATGGACGACGAGACCACGGGCAAGCTGCCCGACGAAGACACCGAGCTGACCAGGGTGACGCCACCGGCCGACGCCACGCAGAAGATGCCGGCGGCCGGTGAGGGCGACACGCAGGTCATGCCCGGCGCCGACACCGGCGCCACTCAGGTCATGCCCGGCGCCGACACCGGCGCCACCCGAGTGATGCCGGCGGCCGGCCAGGGCGGGCCGCCGCCCAGCCAGCCCACGCTCCTCATGACGCACGGCCGCAGCTCCGGTGGCGGCGCCGGCGGAGGCGGAGGCGGCATGCCGTGGTGGGGCTGGCTCCTCATCATCCTCGCCATCGCCGCGGCGGCGGCCGCGGCCTGGTTCTTCCTGCTGCGGCCGCAGAACACGACGTCCACGGCCGGCGACGACTTCATCGGCAGCTGGTCGCCGCAGACCGGCGCCGGGGGCGGCCTCGTCATCAAGAGAGTCGGCGACCAGTTCAAGATCACCCAGTACGATCCGCAGCTCCAGCCGGTCGGGTCGACCACGGCCGGCCTCTCGGGCGACCAGCTGCAGCTGTCGGTCAAGGCATCCGCGCTCGGCCTCACCGGCGTGACCGGCAGCGTGAACGGGACGCTCACGCACGACCAGGCGAACGACACGCTCACCCTGCAGTTCTCCTCCGGCAGCCTGCAGATGGAGCCGATCGTCTACACGCGCGTCGACGTCCTCCTGCCCGCTGGCGCGAGCCCGACGCCCTCGCCGGTGATCACACCGTCGCCCAGCCCCTCGCCGTCGCCGACGGCTACGGCGAGCCCGAGCGTCTCGCCGTCCGGCTCCCCCACCGCCGACCAGCAGGTGGTCGCCGCCATCGCCAAGCTGCAGGTGGGCATCGTGGCGTGGGCCGCGGACAACAACAACCTGTACCCGGCGCCGCAGGACGTCGTCGATGGCGGCGGGATCGCCCAGTACGTCAACCCGTGGCCGACGAATCCGTTCACCAGCCAGCCGATGGCTCCGGGCACCGCGCCCGGCAGCTACGTGTACGAACAGCTCAGCGGCGGCCAGGCCTACAAGCTCACCGGCTACCTCAGCAACGGGCTGACCTACTCGGTGCCGTGACCGGCGAGGGCCGCCCCGCGTTGCCTGCGGCGGCCTGCTCCGACGACGCGCCCAGCGGGCCGCTTGCCTTCCGGCAGGCGGCCCGCTCGCCGAGGCGATAGAATCAGCCCCGCACGGAGCGCCGCGACGGCGACGACGACGGATCGCCTGCACAGACGCGTCTAATCTCGAGAACAGGCCCACAGTCCACGCGGGGGCCAGGATGCGAGCCCGTGACCTACGATCCGGCAGACCGAGAGATCGACGAGCAGACCATCTCCGCCGCGCGCCGCGGCGACGGTGAGGCGTTCGTGCGCCTGCTCAAGCATTACGACAGCCGTCTGCGCGCGCTCGCGTTCCGCGTGCTCCGCGACCCCGTGCTGATGGACGACGCCCTCCAGGACGCCTCGATCAAGGCGTACCAGGCTCTCACGAGCTTCCGCGGCGACAGCCAGGTGGGCACGTGGCTGTACCGCATCACCTACACCACGTGCCTCGACTACCTTCGCCGCGAGCGCCGCTTCCAGCTCTTCACCAGCGAGGACGCACTCGCCGACCTCGCCTGCGTCGACGACGACCCCTGCGACCTGGTGACCCGCTGGGCCGAGCTCGAAGACGCGCTGGACCAGCTCACCGTCGAACAGCGCGTGCTCGTCGTCCTCGTGCACCAGTACGGCTATGACTACCGCACGGCCGCCGAGGTCGTCGGCGTCCCCGAGGGGACCGTCTCGTCGCGGCTCGCCGCCGCGCGGACCCGGCTCCGCCGCCTGCTGCGCGCGCCGGCCTACGCCGAGGAGCAGACCTCGTGAGCGGCCGCTGCTGGGACGACGACCTCGGGCGCGAGCTGCGCGAGTCGCCGGTGCCGCCACACGCGCCGGACCACTTCGAACGCATCCGCGAGCGTGTGCGCGAGCTCACCGGCGCGGATGGACGCCCGCCGGAGCCGCCGGCCCGCTTCCGTGCGCGGCGCGTGCCTCCGCCGCCCCCGCGGCGAAGCCGCGGGATTCGCTTCGCCGCGGTCGCCGTCGTCGCCGCTGCGGTGGCCGTAGCCGTGGCCGTCACCTGGGCCGGCGTGCCGGGCATCCGTCAGGCCACCCCGTCGCCGGCGACCGCCGACACGGTCCTCGCGCGCGTCCAGCACGCGCTCGCACATCTCGGCACCATCAGCGGCGACGTCGTCGACTACGGCTCCGCGCGCGGCCGTCCCTTCACGCACCGCGTCGGCTCGTTCACATTCACGTCCCGGGGCGACTACCGCATCGAGCAGAGCGGCGAGGGCACCGGCGAAGGAGTCACCTACACCTACGACGCCGAGAAGCGCGTCGCTCGCCGCTACGTCTTCCGGGACGGCAAGGCGCTGTACTCAGAAGTCGCCCGCAACCTCCCTGACCCCGGCCCCTTCTTCAGCCCCTGGATGGGAGCCTCACAGGTGCTCGACCGGAGCGTGGCCGCGTACGCTCGCGCCGTGATCGCCGACCTCGACCCGAACGTGCCGGTCACGCCCGTCACGTGGGAGGGCCGCACGGCGTGGTCCATCACCGTGCCGGAGCCACTCGCCGGCGGCGGCAGCGACGGCACGGCCCGCATCGTCGTCGACGCCCAGTCGGGCTATCCGCTCGCCGTCGAGCACTGGACGAGCGACGGCGAGGTCAGCGGCACCCGCATCGAGAACGTGCGCGTCGGCCGCGATGTGCCGCGCAGCCGGTTCACCCTCGCGGTACACGTTCAGGACAGACTGCTGCCGATGAGCGAACGCTTTCGGCGCATGACGTTGCCGCAGGCGGCGGCCCTCGGCCGCCGCGCGACCACGAGCTTCACGCCTTACGCGACGACCTGGGTCCCGCGCGGCTACCGCCTCAGCGGCGTGACCGGAGCCGTCAACGGCGCCTTCATGGGCGCGTACAGGCCTCTCCGCAACGGCCAGCTCGGGTCGCTCACGGTCGTGCTCACCTATCGGCGAGGGTTCGACCGCTTCTGCATCGTGAACCGCTGGCGCAGCGACAACCCGCCCGGCTCCGACGATCCGTTCGACGAGGACACGGTGGCGCTCAGCGAATCCACCCGGATCCAGCTCGCATCCGGGAGCCTGCGCGGCGAGACGGCCAGTCTCGTCCTCGGCCTTCCCGACTGGCCGCACCTCTACGTCAGCACCGGCGCCGGCCACAAGGTCTCCGTCAGCGTGGCCGGCGATCTCACGAGGGACGAGTTGGCGCGCATCGCCGGCTCCCTCCATCCCATAGGAGAGTGAGCCATGCGCGCCGTCCGCGTCCACGAGTTCGGTGACCCCGATGTCCTCCGCCTGGAGGATGTGCCCCAGCCCGAGCCCGTCGAGGGCGAGGTGCTCGTGCGCATGCAGGCGGCGGGCGTGAACCCCTTCGAGGCGTACGTGAGGGCCGGCTGGTACACCGAGCTCCCGGCCCTGCCCTACACTCCGGGCTGCGACGGAGCCGGCGTCCGCGTCGACACCGGCGAGCGCGTGTACGTCACGGACTCTCTCAGCGGCACCTACGCCGAGTTCGCGCTCTGCCCCGGAAGAGACGTGCGCCCGCTCCCCGATCGCCTCTCGTACGCACAGGGCGCGGCGATCGGCGTGCCCTATCTCACGGCCTACCGGGCGCTGGTGCAGCGCGCCGTCCCCACCAGGCGGTGAGCGCGTCCTGATCCACGGCGCCAGCGGCGGGGTCGGCATCGCCACCGTGCAGCTCGCCGTCGCCGCCGGCCTCGAGGTCGTGGGCACAGCCGGGAGCGAGGCGGGCAGCGACCTCGTGGCCGCCCAGGGCAGCGTCCGGGTGCTCGACCACCGCGACCCGGCGCACGTCGACGCGGCGCTCGAGCTCACCGGCGGCAAGGGGTTCGACATCATCATCGAGTTCCTCGCCAACGCGAACCTCGGGGAGCGACCTCAAGCTGCTCGCGCAGCGTGGCCGCGTGGTCGTGGTCGGCAGCCGCGGGAGTGTGGAGGTCGACGCCCGCGACCTCATGAACGCGGAGGGCACGGTGCTCGGGATGCGCACGCCGAACGCGCGGCCCGAAGAACTCGCGGCCGCGCGCGCCGCCGTGGACGCCGGCCTGCTGAGCGGTGTGCTCAAGCCCGTGGTGGGCCGCGAGCTGCCGCTCGCGGACGCTCCACGGGCCCACGAGCTGATCATGGACCGGCCGGCGCTGGGCAAGCTGGTGCTCGTACCCTGACGTCCGGCGGCTGATGGCCGCGGGCCGGCCACCCGGACCGCCTGCCGCCCGCCCTCACTCGCCGTCAGGGCCCTCACGGCTGCGGCGAGGCCACCCGCTCGATGCTCGCCAGCCAGGCCTTGCGGCCGCTGCCGAGGTTGGTCGCCATCTCGGCCGCCTCGATCTCAGGACGCGGAACGGCGGCCGGTCGAACACCTCCCGCAGCTCCGCCTGTGTCACGCGGCGCGGGCCGCCGTTCCCGAGCTCCAGGTCGCTGAAGCAGAGGATGAACACGGCCTCGCACGGAGAGCCGTGGCGGAAGCGAGCGAACCCACGTACTCGCGCCGCTCGTCGTCGTCGAAGGTGTGGAAGAGCCCGGAGTCGACGACGGTGCGGAACCGCCGCCCGAGCTCGCCGAGGGCGAGCGCGTCGTGCACGAGGAACTCCGCCTGGAGGCCGCGCGCCTCGGCCTTGGCGCGCGCGGCCGACACCGCCGCCGCCACCGCGTCGACGCCGACCACCTCGAACCCGCGGGCGGCGAACAGCAGCGCGTTCTCGCCGGTACCGCACCCGGCGTCCAGCACCGGTCCGGTCAGCGGCCCGGCGCCGGCGATGCGCTCGAACGCGGGCTGCGGCCGGCCGATGTCCCAGGGCGGGGTGCCCTTGTACGCCTCCTCGAAGCCGATCCGCACGCATACGGCTCACCTCCCGGGACCATCGTCGTCGCCGTCTTTGTTCCACCGGGCAAACCCGGCCGGCTGGCGCGTCGCGGGCCGGTTTGCTAGCATCGGCCCAACCACCAAGGAGCCCAGCATGACCGACTATCGCTCCCGCAGCATGTGGCTCGACGGCTTCCCCGGCGAGCTCACCCCGCGTCCCTCGCTCCCCGGCCCCATCGATGTGGACGTCGCCATCGTCGGCGCCGGCTTCACGGGGCTGTGGACCGCCTACTACCTCAAGAAGGCCGACCCGCACCTGCGCGTGGTCGTGCTGGAGCGCGAGATCGCCGGCTTCGGCGCCTCCGGGCGCAACGGCGGCTGGTGCCACACCACGTTCCCCGGCTCGCGCGAGCGCGGCGGCCCGCGACGCACGGCCGGCAGGCGGTCATCGACCAGCAGCGCGCGCTTCACCAGACGGTGTACGAGATCGCGCGCGTCGTCGACGAAGAGGGCATCGACGCGCGCTTCGTCGTCGGCGGCCAGCTCGACCTCGCGCTCACGCCGGTGCAGCTGCTGCGCCTGCGCGAGGCGGTCGAGTACGAGCGCTCCTGGGGCTTCGGCGAGGACGACTACGCGCTGCTCGGCGCCGCGGACATGCGCGCGCGCATCAAGGTGGCCGGGTGCCTCGGCGCCGGGTACACGCCGCACGGCGCCGCCGTCGACCCGGCCCGGCTCGCCCGCGGGCTCGCCGACGTCGTCGAGGCCATGGGGGTGACCATCTACGAGCGCACCCCCGTCACCCGCCTCGAGCCGCACGTCGCGACCGACGGTGTTCGGCGACGTGCAGCGCCGACGTCGTCGGTCCGCGCCACGGAGGCGTTCACGCCCGCAGCTCCCCGGCTACGAGCGCCACGTCGTGCCGATCTACTCGCTGATGATCGGCACCGAGCCGCTCCCCGACGCCTTCTGGGACGAGGTCGGCTGGAGCGGCCACGAGGTCTTCGGCGACTTCCGCTTCCTCATCTTCTACGCCATGCACACCGCCGACGGCCGCATCGCCATCGGCGGCCGCGGGGCGCCGTACCACTTCGGCTCCCGCCTCAGCGAGAAGTTCGAGCGCGAGCCGGCGGTCCGCGAGCACCTGCGCGCGCTGCTCGGCGAGCTCTTCCCCGCCATCGGCGACTTCGAGGTCACCCACCACTGGGGCGGAGCGATCGCCGCGCCGCGCGACTGGTACACGCTCGGTCGGCCTCGACAGGGACACGGGCATGGCATGGGCCGGCGCCTACGTCGGCGACGGCGTCTCGACGACCAACCTCGCCGGCCGCACGCTGCGCGACCTCATCCTCGGCGAGGAGACCGAGCTGACCGGCCTGCCGTGGGTCAACCACCGCTCCAAGCCGTGGGAGCCGGAGCCGCTGCGCTGGGTCGGCGTCAACGCCGCGCTGCAGGCCATGGCGAGTGCGGACGAGACGGAACTGCGCACCGGCCGCCCGAGCAGGCGGGCCACCTTTGTGAAGCGGATGATCGGCGCCTGAGCCTGCGCCCGGCGCGCGACCGCTCCGGGGCAAGCCCCCGGAGGCCTCAGATCACTCGAGCAGGTCCGCCGGGACGCTCGTCTCTTCGGGCACCGGCGTGTACCCGGGCGCCGGCACCAGCGAGGGCGCGGGGCTCGCGCCTGAGCTCGCGCTCGGGCTCGGCGACGGGCTCGCGCTCGGGCTCGGCGACGGGCTCGGCGACGGACTCGGCGACGGCGGTAGCTTGAAGCACGACGGTGCGTGCGCGATGCAGTAGCGGAGGAGCTGCCGCGAGTTCTTCGCGTTGAGGTGCGCGCCGTCGTAGAACCCGTCCGGCGTGCCGCCGAACGTCCTGATGTTCAGGCAGTCGAGCACCTTGAAGTTCAGGTGCTCCGACAGCTTCGTGAGGTAATTGCGCAGCCACTTCTCCTTGACGCCCCACCCCACGGAGAGGAACGTGCTGAGCACGCGCGGGTGGTACGGCATGATGACGATCAGCGGCTTGATGTGGTGCTGGTTGAGCAGGCGGATGGTCTGCACGAAGTAGGCCATGGCGCGGGTGTGGTGCGGCAGCAGATGGTTGCCGGCCTTGGCGAGCATCTTGGGGTCGAGATAGGCGTTGAGTGCCCGCTGCAAGGTGAGACCTTCCTTGCGCCTGGTGTCGTAGCCGTTCCACCAGAGCATGCCGTCGTAGCCGTAGCGCCGTCCGCTGAGGATGTTGCGCTTGGGCTGCTTCATCGCCCACGGCGTCTTGGCGTCGATGAGCGCCTTGGGGAACGACTGCGACAGCCGCGGGTCGACGATGAGGCCGGGGTTCATGGGCACGTCGGCGAGCGTGGTCGCCTGCACGCACCAGATGACCGCCGGCGGCTCGTCCGGATGGCTGTCGAGGACCCAGTCGGTGACCGCCCAGGCGTCCTCGGGACGGCCGTTGTGAAAACCGAAGTTGAAGGCGACGAGGCCGGTCCTGTTCTCGATCGTCGCCGGATCCATGCGCAGGCTCCGGGAGCCGCCGTAGACCAGCACGCGCGGGACGCGCGGCATCTCCTGGTACAGGTCGCACTTGAAGCTGCGGTCGTAGCCGCGGCTGTAGTAGCTCTTGAGCTGCCAGGTGGGGGTGGAGTCGCTGCCGAGGGCGAGGGGGATGGAGACGCCGAGGAGGCAGGCGACGCCGAGCGCCACGAGCACCAGCCTGATGCGCCACTTCCCCGAGAATCCCGCCACGTCGTCCCCCTTCCCGTCTCACAGTACCAAGCCGCGGCGGGGGCAACAAATCAGGGGGCCGTGTACTGGCTCCCGTCGGAGAGGTTCACGGCCAGCGTGTACGCGGCGCCGGCGCCGGGCGTGTAGACGTAGTCGCCCGCGGCCGTGCCGGGCTTCATCGGAGCACCGGTGAACGGGTTGGTCGGCCAAGGGTTCACGAAGCTGCCGAGCGTCGCCTGCGACGCGTCGGCCGGCGCCGAGCCGCTGGTCGCGATGGAGGCCTGGATGCCGGTCTGGATGGACATGATCTGCGCCTTGACCGCAGCATCCTTGGCGACGTCGATCTTGCCGGTCGTGTTCTCCACCGCCTGCTTCTGCAGGCCGCAACCGGAAAGCGCCACCGCGGCCGCGAGCACCACCAGGGCGACCAGCGCCAGGGCGATCGTCCGTTTCATGTCCTGCCTCCGCCATCCGGGTGCGGTCGCCGCGGCGACCCTCTCGGCCGCCGCGGCGACCGACTCTGCACGTATCGGCAGCGTTCGACGCACGCTCAAGCGCTCCTCGTGGTTCAAGTCGGGGCGCGGTCTGGGCGATACTGGGACCATGAAGCGCCCGAGCCGGTCCAAGCAGCCCCGCCTCCAGCGCCGCGACTGGATCGGGGACGCCGTGCTCACGCTCATCGCCGGCGCCCTCCTGCTCGCGGCCGTCTTCCTCCCGTGGGTGAACGAAGACGCTCCGGGCCGCGTGAACTTCAGCCTTCACGGGGCGGTGGAATTCAACGGAGTGCTGCAGACTCCGTGGGGCTGGCCGGCCCTGGGGCTGGCCGCCACGGTGCTCGTCGCCGGCGCGGTGATGCTGTTCACGCGCCCGCGCCGGGTCTCGATCTGGCTGGGCGCGCTCGTCGCCGTCCTCGGCGTCGCCGTGTTCGGCATCGTCCAGGACGCCGCGGCCCACATCGGCTACAACGACCCCGGCGTCGGCATGTACATCACGACGCTCGTCGGCGTGCTGCTCGTCCCGATCGGTATCGCGGCGGCCCTGGTGGCGCTGGTGCTCGCACGTGCGGAGGGGCGGGCCTCCGACGACCCGCCCGCCTCCACGACGCCTCCGCCTACAGCCCCGCCAGATCCCGAAAGCGCTCCACCGAGCTGATCGGCACGCCGAGCAGTTCGGCGATGCGGAACTTGGCCATCATCGCGTTGGGCTCGCCCGGGTGCAGGTTGGAGTGGTCCAGGATCCTCCCCAGGCCCTTCTCTCCCCTGATCTGTTCCATCGCGTAGCTGTCGCTGAGGTCGCGGACCGTGCAGCCCAGCTTGTCGGCGACGTACTGCTTCGCCTCCGGAAGGCGCATCCCGCGGGCCATCTGCATGCGCGCGACCAGGTCTCCGGCCGTGCGCATCCCGCCCATGCCCGCGGCGAGCGCGTGGGTGACGTCCATGCCTCTGGAGTCACCCGAGCCCACCTACAACCCGTCGCAGCTGAGGATGTCGACGTGCGCTTTGGCCGCCCGGGACGCGGCGTCCTCGGGCGGGTAGCCGTTCACGGGCACGCCGCCCACGCCCTCGCCGACGTTGGGGTGCACCGGGATGCGGGCGACGTCCATGCACGGCTTGGTCACGGTGATCGAGTACGCCGCGTTCCAGGCGCAGCTCTTGCCGGTGCGGATGTTGACCGCCGGCCCGAAGATCGTGGCGCCGGCGTCCTGGCAGACCTCCAGCTGTTCGCTGGGCCAGAGACCGGCGAGCCGCCGGCCCTCCCACTCGAGCTCGCCGTGCACGCCGATCACGAACTCGCCGGCCATGCCGACCTCGATGCCGGCGTCCGGATACTTCTCGCGCAGGTGTCTGACCGCACGCAGTGTGCTGAAGAAGTCGGCGTCGCCGGCCCCTCCGGTGGTGTCGAAGTCCATGCCGTCGGCGCCGGCGTCCAGCATCCCCTCGCCGACGTAGATGAAGTCCTTGGTGGCGTGGTCCATGGCCTCGTCGATGGCCGCGCGGGCCCCGGCGATGTCGCCCCGCGGCAGCAGCTCGAACCAGTTGTCCGCGGGCCCGTCGGGCTTGCTGTAGAAGGCCAGGTTGGGCTGCGCCCCGTACTGCACCGGCGCCGTCATCATCAGCTGGCAGTTCTGCATGACCTGCTGCTGGAACGGCAGGATGGTCTTGATCGCTTTGTAGCTGTACTCGATGTGCCAGAGCTCGAGGATGTCCTGGCCGAGGCGCTGCTCGCTCTCGAGCAGGTCGAGGAGGTCGGTGCCGGTCATCTTGCTGCCGCCGCCGTCGCAGCTGAGGACCACCTGGTCCCCGATGTCGACGGCGGTGAACGCCGCTCGCGAGGCGTAGATGTCGAGCAGGTGGTCGAGCTCATCTTGCGAGAGCGGCGGGACCTTGGCCTTGCGGGCCGCCTCCTCGGTGGCCGCCTCCAGGTCGGCGCGCAGCTCGCTGCGCGTCAACTCGACCATGAATCCGTCACCCATGCGGGTCGGGATCTTCGCTTCCACCGGCAACTCCCTGCTCAGCGTGACAAACCGGCCGCAGGCTCCGCGGCGTCCGGGGCGAATCGTATCAGGAGGCGCCCGCCGCGAACGCCCGGCGCGGTTGACCGGTCTCGCACGCACGAGGACACTGGAAGAGGAAGAAGGGGCCGACCAGTCATCATGATCCGACGCACCGCACTCATCCTCGGTGTCGCGCTGCTCGCCGCGATCTGGCTCGGCGCGGGCGCCGCTGCGCCGGCCCGCGCCTCCGCCAACGCCCAGATGCGCGACGCCGTCATGGGCCTCCGAGGGCTGATCGACCGCGTGGGTGCGGCCCACTACTTCACCTACCCCACCAGGTCGAACGTCCGCGCCGGCCACCTCGACGACCCCTGGTGGCCGGTCGATCCCTGGACGGGAGGGCGCATGCGACCCGGCGCGAGCCGCGGCCACTACCGCTACGTGGTCAGTGCCGACCGTCGTCACTACCGGCTGATCGGTCACCTCGACGGCGGGACCGTCGTCCTCAAGGGCGGCATGCCCAGGACGATCATGCTGGCGTACGACCACCGCAGCGAAGAGGGCATCAACCTGATCCGCCAGTACGTCGAGGACTACGCAGCCGCCCACGGCGGCGTCTACCCGCTGCCTGCCGAGGTGAGCGACACCGGCCCGGTGGGCAGCCAGCCCCGGCACCGCTACTGGCCGAGCAACCCCTGGGACCACCACAACATGACCCAGCGATCCGACCACGGCTCGTTCTCCTACCAGGTAGCGGCCGACCGCACTTCGTACACCCTGCGCCTGCACCGCGCTCTCAAGTCCGACTACGTGCTCACGGGGACGACCGCCACCAGCCCCTGGCAGCAGCTGCTCACCAGCCTGGAGGACGAGATCCTGCGCCGCAGCGGGCGCATCCTTGCCGGTTACGTCGGCCAGTGGGAGCTGCAGCACGCCGGCACGCTCCCCACGGTGGCCGAGCTCGCCCCGGCCCCCGCCGCCGCCGGATCCGCGCACGCCGACTGGCCGCGAGACCCGAGCGGCGGCGACGCCATCCGGCCGGGCACGGGCCCCGGCTCGTACACCTACGCGCCCGGCGACGCCGCGGCGTACACCCTCACCGTCCATCTCCACTCCGGCGACTTCCAGGCCGGCGGCACGGCGCCGTCGCCTGCGGCGCCGGCGCGCAGCGCCGGCTCCCCGGGGTCCTGACCACAGGAGGCACCGTGACCAGACGCACGCTCGTGGTCGCCCTGGCGACCGCCATCCTCGCCCTTGCGTTCGCCGCCGCCGCGCCGCCGCGCGCGCTCGCCACGGTCGGCTTCGTCGACAAGCAGGTGGAGGCCGGAGGATTGCTGATCCAGAACTACGTCAACGCCTACGGGATGACGCACGGGTTCGCGTTTCCGGCCCCGTCGATGGTCAAGAAGGCCGGCGGGCTCGAGGACGCGACGCGCATCTGGCCGTCCAACCCGTGGTCCGGCAAGCTCATGGGCCCCGGCACGTCCCGCGGCACCTACACGTATGCCCTGCGCAACGCAGGCACGGCCTACAGCCTGACGATGCATCTCTCGAGCGGCAAGTACGTCTTCAAGGGGACCATGCCGCCGTGGCTGAAGAAGGAACGCGACACGGCCGCGACCCAGAACGGCTGGTTGCTGCAGCGCTATCTCGACGCCTACGCGGCGGCGCACGGCGGCGTCTACCCAGCTGCGGCAGAGGTGACCGCAGCAGGCTTCGCGGAGTACTCGTGGCCGACGAACCCATGGACGGGGGTCGCCATGGTCCAGAGTGCCGCACTCGGCGACTTCGCCTACACGGGCGGTGGCTCGAGCTACGTCCTCAGGGTGAAGCTGACGACCGGCTGGACCTCCATTCCGGTCTCGGTGCTGAGCAGCCTGACCACGACGCCGGGCGGCTGAGCCAAAGCGCACGGGCCGGCGGAGGCGGAGCCTCGCGCGCCGGCTGCGAGACTCGAAACGGGGCGGGCGGCCGTGAGGGCCACCCGCCCCGTTTCGTTGGTACCAGGCCGGCGGAGGCGAAGCCTCAGCCGCCGGCCGCGGCCGGGTTCGTTCGCCACTCCGGCCGGGGCTCAGGCCGCGGGCGGCCCCGGCCAGGCCGCGGGCGGCCCCGCTCAGTCCGTCGCCCGCTCGCGGTCCGCCTTGTCGACGATGCTGCGCACCTGCCCCAGCACGTCGTCCGGCAGCGGCTCCGGCTGGTGCGTCTCCAGGAGGCCGCGCGCCTTCTCCATCGCGCGCTGGTACATGTCGGTGGAGCCGCGCTGCTCCCAGTCCTCACGCACGCGGCGGTCGATGAGCTCCGGCTGTGACGTGTCGCGCATGTGGCGCATCGTCGCGTCCAGGCTGAGGAAGTCGCCGAACGATCCGACGGCGGCGATGTCGTCCACCGCCAGTGACTCGTCGTCGACGCGCACGCCGCCGACGACGTGCTTGACCATGCGCGCGATCTCGTTGTCGATGACCAGCTGCGCGTAATCGAAAGTGACGCCCGACTCGATCATTCCCAGGCCGTAGATCAGGTTGGTCCCTGCCAACGCTGCCATGAGGGCCGTGAGGGTCTTCTCGTGACCGGTCTGCACGTCACTGAGCTTGCTGTCCCCCTACGCACCGGCGATGTAGCTCGGCAGGCGGTACTGCCTGGCGAGCTGCGCCGCGCCGGCGCTGATCAGCGCGCACTCCGGTGTGCCGACGGAGGCCGCGACGAGCCGCAGGTCCATGGCCGTCGTCGACGAGCCGTACAGCTGTTTGCTGCCGCGCACCGTGAGCTGCCCGAGGGTGATGCCGGCGAGCACCTCGGCATTGTGGGTGACGAGCGTGCCGGCGAGCGTCACCGGGCTCGAGCCGCCGGCCATCGCCATGCTGAGCACGCAGCTCGGCAGACCGACGCGCGCCGACTCGATGACGATCTCGCAGAAGTCCTTGACGAGCTTGAGCGGGCTGACCGGGCAGGTGCCCATGACCATCATCGGGCGCTCGCGCACGGCGTCTTTGCCGCCCTGGACGGCGGCGAGCATGTCCACCGTGCGGTGGACGGCGTCGCCGTCCTGCGCGCCGCCGGAGATCGGCTTCGTCTGGTTGACGATGGCCGCCTCGTGGTTGTGCAGGGAGAACGACGCCGGCGGCTGGTCGCTGGAGACGACGGCCATCTCGAACACGTCGACCTCGTCCAGCGCGTCGACCAGACGGGCGATCTCCCCGAGATCCTTCTTCGTCGAAGCCCTGAGCTCGCCCGTGCGCGGGTCGATGACCTTGATGCCTTCGCCGAAGTTGCTGAAGCCCACGCGGCCCGGCTCCAGGCAGATGTCGTTCTTCGGGTCGCGGCCGCAGAGCACCACGGTGGGCGGCGCGCTCGCGATCGCGGCCTCCACGACGTGCGGCGGGATGCGCACGATGTGCGTCTCCCGGTCGACGACGCAGCCGCCGTCGCTGTAGATGTCCAGCGCTTCGTCGAGCTCCACCCACACGCCGGTGCGCTCGAGCACCTCGAGCGTGGCCAGATGGATGTCCTGGATCTCGTCGTCGGTGAACACGTCTAACTTGAGGCCGCCGCTTCGGCGCCGGCCGGCGAACAGGTTCCGCTTCACGGTCTGTCTCCCGCAGTCGTCTTGGATGCCGTACCTTGAAGGACGTAGTCGTCTTTGAGCGCCTGATGCAGGCTCAGGGTGAACGTCTTGCCGTCGGCCGAACGCGTGTAGGCGAACGAGCCGTGGTCGGCGCGCTGCTGCATCGCGCCGTGGTCCCAGGGGTTGCTCGGCCAGAGGAGGATCCGCTGCTGCTGCCCCACCGCACCCTCTCGCGTCACCATGTCCACCGTGGGCAGGAGGCCGTCGTGGGCGCGCGACCACATCTTCACATACTGGAAGAGGAGGTTGAGCCCCTCCTTGCCGCGGTGGTCGTAGGCGAGCATGGGCGTGTGGGTCATGCGGCCGGTGACCGTGAAGGTCCGCCCGCCGCCGAGGTGACCGGTCAGCCGGTAGCTGCGGCGGTCCGCTGCGGGCGTGTAGACGTAGTGCCCTTGTGTGGCGCCGGGCGTCAGACGCTGTGCCGGTCCAGGGGTCACGCGGCCAGAAGTCCGAGACCAGGCCGCCGGTGGGCGAGACGGCGCCGGACCGCGGGTAGACGTACATGTGCGCGCCGCCGCTCTTCTCGACGGCGCACTGCAGCGCGAGGAGGCTCGTCTTCATGAGCTCGTCGCGCGTGGTGGCGGCGCGGGCGGCCGGCGTGCGCAGCGCCGCGCCGGCGGTGATGGCCACGAGCAGGATGAGAAGGGCGGCGGGCGCCCGGCGTGACAGCATGGTTCCCCTCCAAGGATGGACCGTGAGGCCGGGCCCCATTGTCCGTGCGCGTGAGGGCAAGGGCAAGACGAGCCCGCTTGCGCCCGGGCAGCGGGCCGGGCAGGCTAGGCGCATGTCTTCTCACGCGTGGAACGACAGATGACCCTGCCCTCGGAGCGCACGAGTCGCGCGATCCGCTCGGGGCGGATGAACCGCCGGCCCCCGAGCTTCGTCGTCACCCTGGTCGCGCTCGCCATCATCTTCGCCCTCGCGTGGACGTTCTTCCTGCGCTCGGGCCCGTCCACGTCCGCGCCGGTCGTCCACGGGATCCAGGGGACGTACACCTGGCGGACGGGAGGCGGCGTCGTCCAGGACGGAGCCTTCAGCGCCGTCGCAGCCGGCAACGCAGGCGGTGAGATGAGGGTCCTTGAGGGAGAGCCCGCGTCCAGCCGGATCCCCCCCGAGTCGGCCTACGACGCGGCGCAGCGCACAGAGAGCACGTTGCAGGGCCTCGGCCCGACGGCGACGTTCACGCGCACGGTGGGCGCTTGGCCGCCGGTCTGGCGAGTGGCGACCCACAGCCCGTTGGACTATCAGGGCCTCGCGGCCATCGTCCGCACGGCGGTGGAGGACGGCGACGACACGGTCGGCATCAAGCCGCTCAAGGAGGGCGACCGCGCGGTCTGGCGGGCCGCCATGACCATGGGCGGCAGGCAGATCGAGGTCGTCGTCGACCAGCAGACCGGGATGGTCACCTGGTACAGCGACGGCAGGAGCACCTTCACGGCAAAGGTGGGCTGGGAAGCGCCGCCGCCGGCCGCCACGACCTACCGGGTCGACGTTCCGGCGGGGACGAAAGCGAAGACGGTCAAGGACGACGCCTATGCCTACGCCGCCTCGCCGGCCGCGGCGCAGCAGACGGCCGGCTACGCTCCGCTCGTGTCGGACCTGGCGCCCGACGGGTACGTCCTCAGGGCCGTGGCCACCAGCCGCGCCGACATGCGCCCGCTGAGCTGGATCAGCGACAAGGTGCTCAGCCTGCCGGTCGGCCCGCGTGGGACGGCGGTCCTCGAGCTGTACACGCGTGGCCTGTCGCAGTTCACGGTCGAGCAGGTCGGACCCGCCACGATGCACTTCTGGGCCTCGGTCCACGACTGGCGCGGTCAGGCGACGCCGGGCAGGCTGTCCTACCAGCAGACGACGCTGCAGTACGGCGCCTTCAAGGGAGCGACGGCCTCGACCTGGTATCAGGAGAGCGGGCCGTCGCTGTTCGTCGCGCGGAGCGCGCCGCGCCGTCTTCGTCACCGGCGCGCTGACCCGTCAGGAGCTGATCGCGTTCGCCGAGGGGCTGAAGCCCGTACCGGCGAACGCGAGCCGGTAGGGCCAGAGGCCGTCAGTCCTCGACGGCCTCGAACTCGTCCTTGCCCACACCGCACTCAGGGCAGACCCAGTCGTCAGGCAGGTCCTCGAACGCCGTGCCCGGCTCGACGCCGTTGTCGGGATCCCCGACCTCGGGGTCGTAGACGTAGTCGCAGACGGTGCAGATGTACTTGGTCATCCTCGGCCTCCTGATGGCACGAATGGTCGGGAGCGCAGACGGTGCGGCGCGGGCTCCAGTGTAACGCGCCGGGCGGGCCAGAGGCCGCCCGCGGGGAATCGTGCCCACGGCGCCGTGGGTGCCGAAACCATCAGCCTCACACGCGCTGCGCTGATCCGGCGCTGATCCTCAAGGTGACGGGAGTCGTCTGAGAGAGATGCGTCGCCGGAGGCGGGCGGCGGCGGACGCGCGGCTCAGCCGCCCCGGACCGGCGCGTTCTCGGGGTAGCCGCGCTGCTCCCAGTACCCGGGCACGAGCTGCTCGGTGACCTCGATGCGCACCACCCACTTGACGTTCTTGTAGCCGAGCTGCTGCGGCACCACCAGGCGCAGCGGCCCGCCGTGCTTGGCCGGCAGCGGCAGCGCCGTCCAGCGTGTCGGCGAGCACCGTGTCCGGCGCCAGCACCAGGTCCATCGGGAGGCTGCTCAGGTACTCCGTGCCGTCGTGGCCCAGGGCATGGAAGACCACGTACCTCGGCCCCGGGCTTCACGCCGGCCTGGTCCAGCAGCACCGACGGCGCCACGCCGCCCCACCTCACGTCGTCGACCGTCCAGCCCGTCGACGCAGTGGAAGTCTCTGGTCTCGTTGAGCCGCTGCAGGCCGGACCACGTCGCGCGGTCGATGGTGAGCGGCCGCTCGACCTGCCCGTCCACCTTGAGGACCCAGTCGGCGGGCCGCACGTCCGGAGGAGACTCGACGCTGAGCACGGGAAAGTCGGCGATGCCGCTCCCGGCAGAGCCGCCGCCCCGCAGCGCCGCCGCCCGACGACCCGCCGGAGCTGCTCCAGCCCCTGACGCCGGCGATCGTGGCGGCGACGCCGGCCGCCGCCGCGCCGCCCAGGACCAGCAGGCGGCGGCGCGTGAACCTTAGTTGGCGCGGCGCACCGTCGGCGGCAGCGGCCACGCCCTCAGCAGCGCCTTCCTTGCGGGCATCACCCGCATCGCGCTTCTCAGGACCCGAATCGCTCGGAACAGCCTGCGAATCCTCTGGCGCGCTTAGCTTCCCTGGCTCACTCGGTCTTGTCGGCCCGTCCGGCACACTGCTCTCCCCTGAGTGTTCTGTGGGGAGATTTCCCATGCCGAAACTCGCAGGAAGCCCGCGGCCGAGTCGAACTCCGACCGCGCCCTCTCGTCGCCTCGCCAGATATTCATCCCGCGCTCGCGCCTGCCGGTCACCCTCAGGCAAACCAGAACGACACGGGGAAGATCGCGCCCCGAGATATGCGTTCGAGAGGCGAGCATGCCGAGTCGGCAGTGCGGCACGGAGCCTGGCGGGAGGATCTGCGGGCATGACGGCGCCACGACGCCTCATGACCTCTGTATGCCGCTCGGACAACGGTGAATGGATTTCTTTCGCCGCGACTATCCCATTTTCCTGCGGACGGATGTAGGGTCCAGTCTACTTGCGACGATCTAGGGGCTTCTTCTGCGTATGCGCTGCGCGGGCAAACGTATGCGGATAGGAGTCGCAAGCGGACTGTAACGCGATTGCATTGCGTCGTCGTCATCGGTACCCGACCATGGCCGGGCCGCATGAGGCGTCGCGTCGCACTTGCGTGCGCGACGAAGTGCGAGCACTCGTCGCGTAGACAGCGGAGGGGGTGACTGCCTGATCCACTGTGCGACCCGGCAACCTGCCTGGGCACGCCGCTGCCAAGCTGCTCTCCCCCCGCTACGGAAGATGTGGCATCAGCAGTATCGGCAACCCAAGCGTGAGACTTGAGCCGGGATCTTGCTCATGCCTTGGAGGGGGAATCTCACTATGAAATTCAAGCTCATCGGCCTGGTGGTGGCACTCATCGTCGTTGCCGGCCTTGTCGCCGTCGCCGCACGCGCAACCGGTGCGTACTTCAGCGACTCGCACAGCGGCACCATCACGGGCACGAACGGCTCAATCCTGATCAGCGCCGGCGTCAACGCCGACACCGGCGGCGGCCTGAACTTCGGGTTCACCAACCTGCTCCCCGGCGAGCCACAGTCGGGCACCGTCCACTACCAGAACACGGGCAACAACCCCGAGGATGTCTACCTTGTGTTCCCGGACGCTGACGCACTGAAGGCGCTCAACAATTACGGGACTTACGCCTCGGTGACCATCACCGGCGCGTTCGGTACGTGGCAGTCGGACAACCTGACCGACTTCTACCCTTCGGGCACGCCGGGCGAGGCGGGCGTCGCCACCCTCTACCACGTGCCGAGCCAGATGCTCCTCGAGTCGAACCTCGCGCCGGGAGCCACCGGTTCGTTCACCTTCACCTTCGCGTGGGCGAGCAAGTTGAGCGGCACAGGCGGTGGGTTCTGGAACCTCTACCCGATCGCGACCGAGAGCCACAACGGCCATACGTACACCACGCCGAGCGACGAGACCGTCGGCCAGCACAACGGGCTCCCGTACAACGTCGTCGCCACACAGGTGGGACACGATCCGGGCATGCTCGTCGCGCCGCCGCTGTCTCCTGCTCCTGACTGGAAGTGACCGGAGTCTGAGAGGCTCTCACGGAACCTTGCTACCCGGGAGCCCGGCGGCATACGCCGCCGGGCTCCCGGCACGGCGGTTTTCTGATGACTGATCGCGAGATCGACAACATGAGCCAGGCCTCTTCAGTCGGCGCAGACTACGCCGGGGGAACGCATGAGTTCCCAAAGAAGGCTGAGACTGCTCGTTCTGGCGCTCGCCCTGGCCGCGAGCGCTAGCCTCACGGCGGTGGCCAGCCGCGACACCGAGGCCTACTTCGCTGATGTGCACGCAGGACAAGTCGGCGGTACGCTCGGCTCTTCGGCCCAGTGCCCGTACCGTCTCGACCCCGGCACCTCCAAAGCTCGCCATTGGCACGGCAACGACGCCCGCAACCCACGGGTCCTCCCGATCGCCCTACACGACTCCACTGAAGCCCTCTACCTTGACTTCGGCGTGGAGGTACCCGGCAACGGGAACGCCTCGCCCGACGTCTTCCGCTTCGTCTCCCTAACCACCGATTCGCGCGCAGTGAGCTTCAGCGTGAGCGGCGCGATGGCGGCCTTCGTCGCCGAGGTACGCCTGAGGGACGGTGGCTCGATCCTCGCGGGGCGGTCGATGGCGTCGGTCTTCGTCAAGATCCACGTACCTGCCGATGCACAACCGGGGGCCTACTCGGGCACGCTCACCGTGCATGTCGACGGCTGGAGCGTGGACCCGAGACTTCCCATGATCATCACAATCCAGAACGCGCCGCAGATCACGACCCCCGTGACCAAGCCCTTGAAGAGTCCAACGCCGGAACCAGCCTCCACGCCCGGCGAAGACCCCACATCTACGCCCAGCGAAGCTCCCTCGCCCATGCCGAGCACGGACCCAACCGTGCCCCCGGCGACGCCTCCCGCGACGCCGGCAGCCGGTCCGGTAGCGGCGGCCAATTCGGCGCCGACTCCCTCGCTAGCCTCCGACCACTATTCGGAGGGAGGCTCCCGTGTCTAGAATCTTCAAGGACGCACTGCTCGTGCTCCTCTGCCTCGCCCTTATCGTGCCGGCCGCCCTGCTAGCCTCGGGCAGGCTGCCCTACCAGATGTACATCGTGCACACCGGTTCGATGTCGCCGACGATCCCCTCGAGGAGCGCTGTTATCGTCAAGAAGGGCGCCTACAGTCTCGGCCAAGTGATTGCGTTCCACGAACAGAACGGCGTCGTCACGCACCGCCTGATCAAGCGCAAGGGGGACGGCACGCTGATGACCAAAGGCGATGCAAACCGCACCGCCGACTCATGGACCCTCGAACCGGCCCGGGTCATCGGTGGGGTCGTGGCGGCCCCACGCATGTTGGGCTACTGGCTCCAATACCTCAAGGACCCGGCCGGCCTGGCCTCACTCTTCATGCTCATAGTCTGCTTCTCGCTGGTGTACTCCGTCACGGTGGAGATGGCCGAGCGCCGACAGGGGGCGCAGGCACTGGCTACCAAGTCCCTGCAGCGAGCGCCCGCGCTGGCGGCCCGGTTTGGGCAGCAAGCGTCAGCGCTCGCGACCCAACTGCGGCAGCGAGCGACGGAGTTGCCCACCAAGGGTCGGCAGCGAGCGCAGGTTTCGGCGGCCGTGAGGCGCCCAGCGGCGCGACCTGCGCCAGGCGCCGTCCCGCCCTCGCTATTCGCCGAAGCAGGCGCCGAGTTGCGGCCGTTCGGCGTCGGAGCGCCGCGCTTCCCGGGCATCAGCGTCGCGGTCGCGCAAGTGGTCGATCAAGACCGATTGGCAGCGGTGTGGAAGCCGGTCGCGAACGCCACGCCCGTTGTGTTCACATGCTGGCGCTGCGGAGCGGTCTTCCCGGACGTCGGGGAACTGAAGACCCACGTCGCACGGCACCGCGTCGCCCGCCATGAGGAGCGGTGGCGGGCGACGAGCGCTAAGCGGTCTTCCGAAGAGAGATTCATCCCGATCGGGACGCCGCGTACCGCGGTGGCGCAGCGCAACTTCGGCTAGATCAGAGCGACCATCATGGCTGCGTGCATGGGGCCGTGCTGGGCAACGGAGACTGATGCCCGGCCCAGCCGATCCAAGCGCCTCAAGCCCGCCCCCTCCCTTTGGCGTCTGAGCAACCGCTTCTGTGTAGCGCGAGGCATCCGCCCCGTACGCGACGGCGGCGGCCTCGCCGGCCGCCGCCCCCGCACCTCCGTCCCACCGCCCCGACGGACGGCTTGTCGCTGGTCAGAACATCAGAGAGTGGGACCCCCCTTTCTCTCGTCGTCGCGTGCGGTCATCTCGCTCACGCCGCCGGGCAGGACCTTGCCTGCCTCGCCGGCGGCCATGGCTTCCATCGCGCCGGCCTCGGCCGGCGATTCGTCGATCTCGTGGATGGTCGCGCTGAGGTCGAGACCGCGGGCCTTCTGGATCGCATAGATGATGGCGCCCGACGATGACCACGACGACCAGGGAGACGATGACGAGGTAGTTGTCGTACCAGGCGGCGTCGGGCGTCCGCGGCCACACCAGGTTGATGATCATGAACACGCCGTAGACGAAGGCGAGGATGTTGACCGGCCAGCCCCACTTGCCCAGGTTGAAGTAGGCCTTGCCCTTCGGCCAGCCCCTGCCCCGCGCCATGAGGCCGCCGAACACCACCATCTGGTAGGCGATGTAGGTGCCGGCCGTCGCCCAGGCGGTGACGCGGGCGATGGCGATGAAGGGGTCGCTGCCGCCGAGGTTCACGTACAGCAGCACGACGATGGCCGCCGCGGCGACGAAGATCGCCGAGGTCATCGGCGTCCTGGTGCTCGGGTGCACGTAGGCGAAGAACTTCGAGGCCGGGATCATCTTGTCGCGGCCGTAGGCGTACAGCAGCCGCGTCGTCGCCGCCTGGATGGCCAGGCAGCAGACGAAGATCGCCACGCACACGGAGACCAAAAAGACGTCCGTGACCCAGGTCGGGAAGTGCGCGTTGAAGATGTACGCGATCGCCCCCGTGCCCTGCGCCTGCGTCTTGGCCACATTGGGGATGGCGAGGACCATCGCCACCAGCCAGAACGCGCTGATGACGGCGGTGATGCCGATCGCGAACAGCATGGCGCGCGGCACCTCGCGGGTGGGGTTGACCGTCTCCTCGGCAAGGCCGCCGGCCGCGTCGAAGCCGTACAGCACCCAGGCGCCGGTGAGCATCGAGGCGAGGAAGATACTGCCGTAGCCGAAGAGGGCGCCCGATCCGGCGCCCGGCGTGGTGTCGAACAGCACGCTCAGGCTCTGGTGATCGCCCTTGCCGAAAATGACCGCGGCGTACAGCGCGATGGCGATCACGACGAGTCCGATGATCTCGGTGACGGTCCCGATGTTGTTGAAGAAGGCCGTGACCTTGACGCTGAGGACGTTCAGGATCATCGGCCCCACGGCGTAGCAGATCGCGATGATCAGCAGGGTCGTCGTGTTGCTCGCATTCCAGCCCATGAGCGAGCAGACGATGGGCGCCACGCCGAAGGCGACGGCAGCCACCGTGACCACGAGCGCGGTGGCGAACACCCAGGCGACCCACCAGCCGTAGTCGCCGCCCATAAAGCGTTTGGCCCACTGGTACACGCCGCCGGCCAGCGGGTAGTGCGAGGCCGCTTCGGCGAACACCAGCGCCACCATGAACTGGCCGACGACGATGATCGGCCACTGCCAGATCAGGCCGGCCGGGCCGCCGATGTCCAGCCCGTAGTAGAAGAGTGCGTAGAAGCCGTTGGTCGCCGAGATGAAGCTGAAGGCGATGGCGAAGGTGCTGAAGAAGCCGAGTGAGCGCTTCAGCTCCTGGCTGTAGCCGAACTTGGCCAGCTGCTCCGTGTCGCGCTTGTGCTGCGCGTCCATCTCGTCGTGGAACATGTGGCGATGATGCTCAGGTTCCGGTGCCACGGCTCACCTCCAGTGCGGGTACGTGACGTAGAAGAAGCGGCCGTAGGTCGTTGTACTCCAGAAGACCACCAGTCCCTTCTTCTGGGGGATGTAGACGACGTCGCCGGGCAGGAACGACCGCGTGGCGCCGTTCTCCGTCAGCGTGATCTCCCCCTCGATCATGTAGCAGGCCGCGGCGTCGTCGTCGTAGTCGAAGTCGACGGGAGCGCCGGGAAACACCTCGCAGATCCCGGCGCAGAACGGCGCGCCTTGCGTGCGGTCGAAGACGTCGACGAGACTGAGCTTGCTGTCGTCGCCGACGTCGAGCGGAGCCGTGGCGATGTCGGCCGCCGCCACGTGGTGGAACTCCATCTCTACCTCCTTGGATCGAGACGATCGTGCGAATGCGGTGCACCCGCGCACCCGGCTGCGTGAGGTAGTGCCGGCGGATCGCCGGCAGCGGACGGTCTTTCCTGTCGCCCCCCTTCGTCGCGACAAGGACAGGACACGTTGACTCAAGGCCGACTCTAGCGGCAGAATGCGGGCGAGCAAGACGAGGAGAATGCGAGGCTATTGACAGGTTATGCCTAGCTTCAGGATCCCTCCCCCGCTGCGCCACATCCTGCCGGCACGAGGCACAGACGTCTCGGTCGCGTCACCCGGCTACGCAGGTACTCAGCCTCAGCCGCCCATCACCTCCCGCGACAAACGCCTGCAGGCCTTTCTCGACGTCACGTTCGATGTGCTCTACGACTGGAACATCGAGACCGGCGCGATCGCCTTCGCCGACCGGATCGACGAGCTGTTGGGCCTGCCCGCGGGCCGGTTCCCCGCAGCATCGAAGGGTGGCTCGAACGCATTCACCTGGACGACCACGAGGCGACGATGGAGGCCCTGTCACAGAGCATCCTCGGCGATTCTCCGTTCAGCTGCGAATATCGCCTGCGCCGCGGCGACGGTTCCTGGGCGACCATGAGCGACCAGGGCGTGCTGCTCAAGAACCGCGGCGGCCGGGCGACGAACATGATCGGCGCCATGCGGGACGTGACCCGCGAGCGGGCGACCCAGACCGTCCGCCGCGAGGCCGACGAACTGCGCCGCGTGCTCTTCCGCCTGCCGGCCCAGCCATGCAGGTGGACGAGCGCGGCGCCTACGTGGACGCCGACGACCACGCGCTCGCGTTCTTCAGGAGGACGCGGCAGGAGATGCTGGCCCGGAACGTAGCCGACGACTTCCCCGACGCCGTCGTCCAGGCGATCGCCGGCGGTGACGCGGGCGCGCAGGCAGGCGAGCTCGAGGTCTCGTGCGACGTCGGCGAGACCACCAGGCATCTGCTGCTCAGCATCGTGCCGACGCGCATCTCCGGCGGCCGCGACTGCTTCCTGCTCGGCGCGGACATCACCGAACAGAAGGCGATGCAGGAGGCGCTGGCGCGCTCCGAGCGGGCGCTGCGGCGCCAGGCCACGATCCTCGACGAGCGCAACACGGCGCTCAAGGTGCTGCTCGAGCAGCGGGACCAGGACCAGCGGGAGCTCGAGCAGCGCATCGTCTCCAACGTCGACCAGCTCATCGAGCCGACGCTGGAGCGCCTCAGCCGCTCCCTCCGCCACCGGCCGGAGCGGCTCGAGATCGACGCCCTGCGCGCGAACCTGCGCGAGATCGTCGGCCCGTTCGGGCAGCGGCTCACCGAGGACGGCGCCGGCGGCCCGGCGCTGACGCGCCGCGAGAGGGAGGTCGCGAACCTCGTGCGCCACGGCCGCACGAGCGCGGAGATCGCCGAGGCCCTCCACGTGAGCAGAGCCGCCGTGGCCTTCCACCGCGCCAACCTACGCCGCAAGCTGGGCATCCCCAAGCACGGACCACGGCTGGCGACGTACCTCGAGGCGATGACGCGCGACTGAGCCGGCGCGGCGACCGGCCGCTCTGAGCCCGGGCTCGCTCTACTGGTTCTCGAGCAGCTCGTCCTCGTAGACGTCGCGCACGACGCGCGCCGGCACGCCCATGAGGACCTTGCCGGCCGGCGCGTCCTTGGTGACCACGGCGCCGGCGGCGATGAACGCCTCTTCGCCGATCTCGATCGCCGGGCAGAGCACCACGCCGCCGCCGACGCGGGCGCCGCGGCGGATGGTCGCACCCTTGATCAGCTTGTGCCGCTTCTCGGTGCGCCCCATGAAGTTGTCGTTGGTGGTCTGCACGCAGGGCGCGATGAAGCAGCGGTCCTCGATCGTCATGTAGGCGGTGATGTAGACGTTGGTCTGGATCTTGGTGAAGTCGCCGATCACGGTGTCGTTCTCGACGACGCTGCCGCGCCCGACGACGACCTTCTCGCCCAGCGTGCAGCGCTCGCGCACGCCGGCGTAGTCGCCGAGGATGCAGCCGGCGCCGAGCGTGGTGCCGCGGTAGGCCACGGCGCCGGTGCTGACGACGCAGCCGGGGCCGAGCACGAGCGGCGCGCAGCTCGCCGCGCTTGGCCGTGCTGGTCGGCGAGAGGCTCGGCACCTTGCCGAGCACGGCGCCGTCCTGGATGAAGCAGCCGTCGCCGATGACGGTGTCCTCGTAGACGACGACGTTGGCGCCGAACACGACGTCCTCGCCGACGGACGACGCCGTCGCCGAGGAGCAGATTGTGGCCCACGGTCGCTGGCATGCAGCGGCCACGGTCACAGCTCCGCGGTCTTCACGGGGCGGCCGCCCTCGCGCAGGCTGACCTCCATGGCGTCGAGCACCTTGACCACGTTGAGCGCGTCACGGCCGTCGCTGCGCGGCTGCAGGTCGTCGTTGATGCAGTCGATGAAGTGCTGGCACTCGAGCCGCAGCGGCTCGTCGTTGCCGATCTTGGGGATGTGGATGTCGCCGAAGTGCAGGGTGACGAACTCACCGTAGGTCTCGAACTTGGTGCGCGTCGTGGTGGCGCCCTTGTCGTAGACGGTGATCTTGCGCTCGGACTCCATGTCGTCGAAGACGACCATCTTCTTCTCGCCGACCACGGTGATCTTGCGGCTCTTGTGCGGGTCGAGCCAGCTCACGTGCAGGTGGCCGACGACGCCGCTCTTGTACTTGATGTAGCCGAAGACGACGTCCTCGACCTCGTCCTGCAGGTAGCACTCGCCGCGGGCGCTGACCTCTTCCGGCTCGTCGCCGGTGAGGTAGTTGAGCACCGAGATGTCGTGCGGGACCGAAGCTCCAGAGAGCGTTCTCGTCGGTCCGCACCTTGCCCAGGTTGAGGCGGTTGGAGTAGGCGTAGAAGACCTTGCCGAGCTCGCCGGAGTCGATGAGCTCCTTCATCTTGGCGCACGGCCGGGTGGTACTCGAGCAGGTGGCCGACCATGAGCTTGACGCCGTACTCGTCGGCGTGTCCAGGAGGTCCTGGGCGTCGGCGGCCTTGAGCGCGATGGGCTTCTCGATGAAGGTGTGCTTGCCGGCCTCGAGCGCCTTCTTGCCGAGGGCGTAGTGCGTGGGCACCGAGGTGGCGACGACGATGGCGTCGAGCGCGTCGTCGCCGAGCAGCTGCGCGTAGTCGTCGGTGATGATGGCGCCCGGGTACAGGGTGCGCGCCTTGGCGAGGTTGGCCTCGTCGAGGTCGCAGCAGTAGGCGAGCTCGGCGCCGGGCAGACGGTCGAAGTTGCGGGCGAGGTTGGGACCCCAGTAGCCGAGCCCGACCACGCCGACGCGGACCTTTTCACTCACGAGTTGGGTCTCCCCTCTTACAGTTTCCAGACGTTGCCGGCGCTCGGGATGCCGGCCGTGGCGTTGCGGAAGTCGACGACGAGGTCGGACTGCTGGACGACGGTCCGGTAGTCGAGCGCCGAGTGCGCGGTGACGATGGCGACCGCGTCGTAGCGCGGCGAGGCGCGCGGTACTCGTCGAGGTCGATCGACTCGAGGTCGAACTCGGGCAGCTCCGCGCAGTACGGGTCGTGGTAGTCGACCTCGGCGCCGTGGACGCGCAGCAGGCGGATGACCTTGAGCGCCGGGCTCTCGCGCAGGTCGTCGATGTCGGCCTTGTAGGCGACGCCGAGGACGAGCACGCGGGCGCCGTTGAGGCTCTTGCCGCGCGTGTTCAGCGCGCGGTGCAGCTTCTCGACGCAGAAGTACGGCATGTTCTCGTTGACCTTGCCGGCCAGCTCGATGAACTCCGTCCAGAAGTCGAACTCGCGCGCCTTCCAGCTCAGGTAGAACGGGTCGATCGGGATGCAGTGCCCGCCGAGGCCCGGGCCGGGCTGGAACTTCATGAAGCCGAACGGCTTGGTGGCGGCCGCGTCGATGACCTCCCAGACGTCGATCTTCATGCGGTCGCAGAGCATGGCGAGCTCGTTCATGAGCGCGATGTTGACGCTGCGGAAGATGTTCTCGAGCAGCTTGGTCATCTCGGCGACCTCGGGAGTGCTGACCGGGACGACGTTGTCGAGCGCGGGCCCGTAGACCTCGAGCGCCCGCGCCGTGCACGCCGGCGTGAGCCCGCCGACCACCTTGGGCGTGCTCTTGGTCGTGTAGTCGGTGCGGCCGGGATCGACGCGCTCCGGCGAGAAGGCGAGGTGGAAGTCGACGCCGGCGGTGAGCCCGGAGCCGGCCTCGAGGATCGGCGCCAGCTCGTCGCGCGTGGTGCCCGGGTAGGTGGTGCTCTCGAGGGTGACGAGCTGGCCGCGCCGCAGGTGGCCGGCCAGCTTCACGCGTCGCGTCCTTGACCAGCGTGAGGTCCGGCTCGCGATTGGCGTTCAGCGGCGTCGGCAGGCAGATGATGTCGGCGTCGCAGTCCTCGGTGGCGGCGTAGTCGGTCGTGGCGTGGATGAGGCCCTTGTCGACCATCGCCTTGAGGGCCTCGCTCGTGACGTCCTGGATGTAGCTGCGGCCGGCGTTGACCTCGTCGCACCGTGCGGCCACCGCCTCGATGCCGACGACTGAGGCGCCGGACTCGGCGAACACCATCGCCAGCGGCAGGCCGACGTAGCCGAGACCGATGACTGCGATCTTCACGTGGAGCTCCTCGTGCGTTCGCGCGGCGCGGCCGGCCGGCCGTGCCATCGAGTACGGGATTCTATCGCACCCGCCCGGACGGCTCGAACGCGTGAGGGGAGGCAGGGCTCGATTCCGGCGGCCCGGCTGCCGATGGAGGAGGCGATGGGTAGAATCGA
This sequence comes from uncultured Thermoleophilia bacterium, assembly GCA_963798285.1. Taxonomy (GTDB): domain Bacteria; phylum Actinomycetota; class Thermoleophilia; order UBA2241; family UBA2241; genus CAIXSE01. Next base: position 1,155,583 of record CAWCSR010000003.1, read on the forward strand.
GGCATGAGCACGATGGAACGACCGGACGTCGAGAACATCCCCGGGGACCTGGACAGGTTCCTCGGCAACTTCTTCAGCCGTCGTGGCTGGAGCAGTGAGATCAAGTACGACCCGGCGGAGGACCGCCTGTACCTCGACGTCCGCCTCGCGAACCCCAAGCTGTCCGCCGACGACCGCTTCTTCTCCCTCGTCGAGTACTACGCGCGCGCTCAGGACAGCGTGCTGCGCCGGCGCGCCGGCCTGCCGCTCCAGTGCCGCGTGTACGCCGCCGACGGCCACGAGCTGACGGGCACCCTGCACTCGCGCGGGTCAAGCTACCTCGACGACAACGAGCGCGGGAGCGGGATGCGCCGCCGGCTGCTGCTGCTCAGCTTCCGGCGGCGGTTCCTCGCGCAGCGTCCTGCCGGGCGCGCTGCTGTGGGCGTTCGTGTTCGTCTTCCTCGTCACGATCGTCGGCCTGCGCGTGGACATCGTCGTCCTCGTCGCCATGGGCGCGCTTGCGATCCAGGCGCTGGTGATCTGGTCGGCTGCGGGCCGGCGACGGTGACCTCACAGCCCGCGCCTCACGGCGACGCGCTCGCGGCGCTCGCCGACGTCGCCGAACGCCTGCAGCGTCGCCTGCTGCCCACCCGCGCCGCCCGAGCTCCCCGGCCTCGATATCGCGTTCACCTACCGCTCCGCCAGCACCGGGGTCCTCAGCGGCGGCGACTTCGTCGACTACTACACCCGGCCGCCCTCGAGCGGCCTCGCGTTCGCCATCGGCGACGTCGCCGGCAAGGGCGTGGACGCCATGGCCACCACCTTCGTCACCAAGTTCATGCTGCGCGGCGCCGTCCACGGCGGCCAGCTCTCCTGGCCGACGCGCCCCGGCGAGGCTCTGCAGGAGCTCCGCAACGGGCTGCTCGAACAGCCGGACTTCGGCGCGGACACCGAGCGCTTCGTCACCGTGCTCTTCGGCCAGCTGACCCCGCGCACGGGCCTGCTGCAGCTGGCCTCCGCCGGCCACCCGACGCCGTTCGTCGTGCGCGCCGGCGGCGTCGAGCGCCCGCTGCTCATGACCGAGCCGGCCATCGGCATCGAGCTCGACGCGGCCCTTGAGCCGTACCCCACCGAGATCCTTCAGCTCGCGCCGGGCGACCTCGTCGTGCTCTTCACCGACGGCATCACCGAGCTGCGTGACGCGGACGGGCGGTTCTTCGAGCCGCTCATGGGCGACGTGCTCGCCGGCTGCCACGGACGAGCAGGCCGCGGACGTGGTCGCCGAGCTCGTGGCGGCGGGCGAGCGCTTCTCGGCGCGCCCGCCCGGCGACGACCTCGCCGTCCTCTGCATCGGCCTCACCGGCCCGCTGGAGTAAACTGTTCGCGCCTCCCGCCGATAAGGGAGGTATCTCGCCCGGCGGACCAAGGAGGAACGGTGACGCAGCGCGCGCGTCTGCGCGGTCAGGACGGCTTCATCCGCGAGGCGATCTGGATCGTCGTCATCCTCACCATCATCGCCGTCGTCATCCTCGACGGCATGGCCATCTTCTCCGCCTACCAGTCCGCCGGTGACAGCGCGACCAACGCCGCCGACGCGGCGCGCAACGAGTACGCCCAGTCCGTCAACGTCCCGGCGGCGAAGCTCGCCGCCGACGCGTACCTGGCGAAGAAGGGCCTGGAGATGGTCCGCTTCAAGGCCGTGCCGGCCACCGACGGCACCGTGCAGTTCACGGTGACCGCGAAGGCCACGGCGGACACCTACGCGTTCCGGCTGCTGGGGTCGGTCCCTCAGCTCAAGGACTGGGTGCAGCGCACGACGCATCCGGTGCGGGTGGGCAACGCGGAGTAACGACCGGAGCGGCGCCTAGCGCGCCAGTTTGAGCCGGGCGAGCCGCTCGTGGCGCTCGAGTCCCAGCCGCACGATCTCCTCGATGAGCGCAGGGCCGTCGACGCCCGACGCCGCCCACAGCCGCGGGAAGCCGCTCATCGCCGTCATGCCGGGGATCGTGTTGATCTCGTTGAGGATGACCCTGTCCGTGGCCGCCTCGAGAAAGAAGTCACAGCGCGAGAAGCCGCTCGCGTCGATGGCCCGGAAGGCGGCCACCGCGAGCTCCTGCACCTCCCGCAGGTGCGCGTCCGAGACCGCGGCCGGGATCTTGAAGGCCATCTTGCCCTCGGTGTACTTGGACTCGAAGTCGTAGAACTCGTTGGCCGGGATGACCTCGCCGGGGATCGACGCGCGCGGCGTCGTCGTTGCCGAGCAGGCTGCACTCGAGCTCGCGGCCGTCGCAGGTCGCCTCGACGATGGTCTTGCGGTCGTGGACGGCGGCCAGCTCGAGCGCCGGCCCCAGTTCGGCGCGGTCGTGGGCCTTGGTCATGCCCACGCTCGAGCCGAGGTTGGCCGGCTTGACGAACACCGGGTAGTCGAGACGCGCCTCGACGGTGGCGATGGCGGCCGGCCCCGTGGCCGCGCCGTCGCGCAGCACCAGGTAGTCCATCTGCGGCAGGCCGGCGTTGGCGAACACCGCCTTCATGAGCTCCTTGTCCATGCCGACCGAGCTGCCGAGGACCCCGGAACCGGCGTAGGCGATGCCGGCCATCTCGAGCAGTCCCTGGATGGTGCCGTCCTCGGCGAAGGTGCCGTGCATGATCGGGAAGGCGAAGTCGAGCGGAGTGAACGTGCCGTCGGCGAACTGCAGGCCGGGACGGGTGGGGTCGGAGACGAGGTGCACCGCCTGCGACTCGGAGGCGTCCAGGCCCTCGGTGGTGGCGGCGTCGAAGTCGGCCGGCGAGACCCAGCGGCCCGCCGGCGTGATGCCGACGGGGACGACCTCGTACTTGTCCCGGTCGAGCATGGAGTGGACGAAGCGAGCCGAGGCAAGGGAGATCTCGTGCTCCGCGGAGCGCCCGCCGAAGATGAGTGCCAGCCTCAGCATGCCGGAAGCCTAGTGGCGTGCCGATGGGGCTGCAACCCCGCGGCCCGGCGCCGGCGTGACCGGCGCGAGGCGCCGTTCACTCGGTCGTCCGTCTCCGCCGGCGTAGCCGTGAGAACAGCGGCGCCGAGCTGGTCGATGAAGGCGTCGGCGGCCTTGAGCTGCTCGAGGGTCTCCGCGAACGAGGGCAGCTCTCCGAGCACCAGCGCGTCGAGCAGCACGTCGACGATGGCGCCGCGCAGGACCTGCAGCGCCATGAGCAGGTCGAGAGCGGTGAACCCGAGCGAAAGCCTGTAGGCGGCGTCGGCGGCCACGCGCTCGCAGGCCTGGCGGAGCTGCCCGGCAGCCTCGTACTCCTCCGCCTCGCTCCAGGCGATGAGGTCGTCGACGAAGGCGCGCACGTAGCGCTCGCCGAGCGGGCTGCTCATCAGCTCGCGGTAGTCCGCGGCGACGTCTTCACCGATGGAGTCGGCCCAGCGGCGCCACAGCTGCTCGCGATGGTCGCGCAGGATGAAGGGGACGGCGGTCACTCCGCGGCGGCGCGGGCGATGAGCGCGGCGGTGGCGCCGGCGCCGACGCCGTTGTCGATGTTCACGACGGCGAGACCCGGGCTGCAGCTCTGCAGCATGCCCATGAGCGCCGCCTCGCCGCGGCCGCCGAAGCCGTAGCCCGACGAGGTCGGCAGGCCGATCACCGGCACCGCGGACGAGGCCCGCCACGACCGACGGGAGCGCGCCCTCCATGCCGGCGGCCACCACGAGGGCGCCGACGCCGGCGGCGCGCATCTCCTCGAGAGGCGCCGAAAGCCGGTGCAGGCCGGCGACGCCCACGTCGAAGGCGGTGAGGGCGTCGACCTCCATGGCGCGGATCATCGCGACGGCCTCGCCGGCGGCGGCGACGTCGCTGGTGCCGGCCGCGAGCACGCCGACCGCGCCGCGCACCTTCGGCGGCGGCGCGTCCGCGCGGCGCGCGACCACGACGCGGCTGCGCGGGTCGTGCTCCACGGCGCCTTCCACCCCGCCGGCCAGCGCGACGGCCTGCTCGTCAGTGACGCGGCTGCACAGCACGACGGGGCTGTGCTCGAGGAATCTCCGGGTGATGGCGACGACCTGGTCGACCGACTTGCCCTCGGCGTAGACGACCTCGGGTACGCCCTTGCGCGCCGAGCGCGCCACGTCGAGGAGTGCGAAGTCGCCCACCGAGACGTAGCCCGAGCGTGCGCAGCCGCTCGGCGCCGTCGGCGGCGGAGAGCCGGCCGGCAGCGACGTCGGCGAAGAGGTCGTCGAGGGAATGGTCCATGGAGCGAGATTATACGGACGCTTGTCCTCATGGCAACGGTTCAAGTCAACGAGGATACTGTCGACACCTGCTGTATAATACGGAGCGGATTCGTCCAAGAAGGGGCCCGTGCCGGACGCCACGTATCACGTCTATAGAACCGAACAACGCCGCCGCCGCCGTTGGCCGTACATCGTCATCGCGGCGGTTTGTGTGTTCGCGGCCGTGGCCGGCTGGCAGCTCTACGGTGTCCCGCGAGTCTCCGCGGTCACGCCGGGACCGGACGCGTACGTCAAGAATCCGTCGACCACGCTCGTCCTCGACGTCAAGGGCCTGCCCAGGCTGCGGGGCGTAGCCGTCACCCTCGACGGCAAGGACGTCACCGCCACCGCGAGGCGCGACGGCGACACACTCACGCTCGCCACCGAGCGACCTCGCCGACGGCGAGCACGCCGTGGCGTTCAGCGCGCAGAGCTCCAACCTCTTCCGCCACGAGGTGCGCAAGGACTGGCACTTCACCGTCGACACGAGCATCCCGACACTCAAGCTCGACGGCGCGGCCGACGAAGGGCGCATCAACACCGACCCGGCCAAGTTCAGCGGCAAGACCGAGCCTTACGCGACCGTGACGGTCGTCGACGGCGCGATCACGGCGAGCGGCACGGCGGACGCCTCCGGGCAACTACGCCGTCAGCGCCAAGCTGCCCGACGGCGCGTCGTCCGTGCGCATCACGACCGCCGACCGCGCGGGCAACGCGACGACCAAGACGCTGCACGTCTTCGTCGACGCGCAGCCGCCGGTGCTCAAGGTCACGCACCTCGACAAGACGAGGAAGAAGGCAGGCGTCTCCGTGCGCGTCAAGGCCACCGACCAGCTCGGCGTGCCCACCGTCAAGTTCGTCCTCGACGGCGAGCAGCGCGATCTCACCGGCCCGGCCTCAAAGGCCAAGTACAAGGCGGCCAACCTGGCCCAGGGCAAGCACGTGCTGGTCGTCACCGCCGCCGACAAGGGCGGCAACGTGGTCACCAACAAGCAGGTCTTCACCGTCGACAGCACCGAGCACTTCGGCTCCGCCACGCTGTGGCCGGGAGCGCGCGGCAAGGACGTCAAGCAACTGCAGTCCAAGCTCGCCGACGCCGGCGTCTACTCGGGCAAGAAGACCGGGTTCTACGACGACGCCACCGAGAACGGCAGTGCGCACCCTGGAGGCCAAGTACGGCCTCGAGGTCGACGGCATCGTCGGCGGCAACGTGCTCAACTCCCTCACCGGGCAGATCATCGTCGACCTCGGCGACCTGCGTCTCTACCTCTACCGCGACGGCGTGCTCGTCAAGAGCTACACGGTCGCGAGCGGCCAGCCGGCCTACCCCACGCCCACTGGGACGTACTCCATCGTCAACATGACGAAGGACCCCACCTGGCTGCCGCCCAACTCGGACTGGGCCAAGGACGCGCAGCCCATCCCGCCCGGCACCGAGAACCCGCTCGGCACCCGCTGGATGGGGACGAGCGCACCGGGCGTCGGCATCCACGGCGTGCCGCCGAGCGAAGACAGCTCCATCGGCACCTACGCCTCCCACGGCTGCATCCGGATGCACAACTGGGACGCGGTCGACCTCTTCGGCCGCGTCGTCATCGGCATGCCGGTGATCATCCGCCAGTAGGCGACGCACCGGCCTCCGGGCCAGATCGCCCCCCCGCTATACTTGTCGCACGACTGACCGCGGTCGCGGCGCCCGCCGCCTCCGCCGCCTCCCGGGAGAACGATGGCCGAGATCTCCGTCTTCAGAGGAATCCGCTACCGCGAGGACATCGCGCTCGACGATGTGGTCGCGCCGCCCTACGACGTGCTCTCGGCGGCGGAGGCGGCCGAGCTCCGGGCGCGCAGCCCGTACAACGCCGTGCACGTCGACCTCCCCGTCCCGCCCGGAGCGGCGGCCGACGAGGAGGCCTACCTGCGCGCTGCAGAGACGCTCGGCGAGTGGCGCGACGAGGGAGTGCTCGTGCGCGACGAGCGGCCCGGCATCGTGGTCGTCGATCAGACCTACGCGGGGCCGGACGGCCTCGAGCGCACCCGCCGCGGCTTCGTGGCGCGGCTGCGCCTCGCCGACCTCGACGAGCGGGTGGTCCTCCCGCACGAGCGCACCCACGCCGGCCCCAAGGTCGACCGGCTTCGCCTGTACCGGGCGACTCACGCCGACGTCAGCCAGATCTTCCTGCTCTTTCCCGACGAGGACGGCGCCGTGGGCGCCAGGCTCGCCGCGGCGGCGGCGGAGCTTCCCGCCGCGGCCTGGCGCGAAGCGCACGACGCCGACGGCAACCGGCACGTGGCCGCGGCTCTCACGGGGCCCACCGCGGAGGCAGTCGCCGAGGCGCTCCGCGGCCGGTCCGTGTACATCGCCGACGGCCATCATCGCTATGAGACCGCCCTCGCCTACCGTGACGAACGGCGGGCGGCCGGCGACTCCAGCGCCGACACCCTCATGGTCTATCTCTGCAGCCTGAGCGACCCCGGGCTCACGGTGTTCCCGACTCACCGCCTCGTGCGCGGCGTCGCGCCGCTCTCGCTCGCGGCGCTGGTCGAGCACGTGCGCCCGTTCTTCGACGTCGTCGGCGAGCCGATGAGCGGGCTCGAGGCGTGCCGGGCGGCGCTCGAGGCGCTGCCGGAGCAGGCCGACGCCGCAAGGACCTTCGGCCTGTACCTGCCGCGCGAGCAGACGTGCATCACGGTGAAGACGCGCGAGCCCGCCGCGACCGAGCGGCTCACGGCCGGCGGGTTCTCTCCCGCCGAAGCCGGCCTCTCCGTGACCATGCTGCACGAGCTGCTGTTCCGGGAGGCGCTCGGCCTCGAGCACGAGGACGCCGAGCGCTACGTCGACTACGCCAAGAACGTGCCCGACGCTCTGGACGCGCTGAGCACGGAGGACTACGAGCTCGGCGCGTTCCTCAACGCCACCCTGGTCGACCAGGTGCGCGCGATCGCCGACCAGGGTGAGGTCATGCCGCAGAAGTCGACGTACTTCTATCCCAAGCTGCTGACCGGGCTCGTCTACGACGCGCTCGGGGACTGAGCCGGCCGGCCGCGCGGCGCTGCAAGGTCAGGTGGCGGCGTCGGCGCGGCGCTGCAGCGCCGCGAGGGCCGCCGCCTGGTCGTCGCTGTACGGCAGCGAGACCTGCTCGGCCAGGATGTCGTCGACGCGCTCACGGGCGGCGGCGACCGTGGTCGGCGACCCCGCCTGCCGCCACGCGTCCCAGCTGCCCTGCACGCCGAAGTCGCTGAGGGACCACTCGCCGGCGCGGACGCCTGTGCGCGTCGAGCGCTCGCCGAGGAACGAGCCGCAGGGACCCACCCTGTCGAGCACTTCGTCGAGCCAGAGGTCGTCACGCACGGGGATACCGGCTCGCGCCCGGCGGGCGCGGCGGATGACTTCGACGTCCATGACGATCTGCTCGAGGCACAGCACCGTGGCGCCGCCGAGAAGGCCGGGGCCGACGAGGACGTCGGGGTCGGCGAGAGCCACGAGCAGCGCTCCGTCGGCCTTCTCCCAGGCGGTCTGCAGGTCCGGCCGGTAGGTCTGCGTGCAGAGGCCCGAGGACTCGGCCGGCAGGCCGTAGTACCGGGCCATCTCGGTGCCGGCGACGCAGAGCACCGCGTGCTCGACCGCGCCGGCGGCGTAGAGGCCGGTGCGCGGGTCCATGCTCGCCACGACCGGCGAGTAGAGCACGGGCGTGCCGGGAGCGGCCGCCTGCACGAGGCAGATCGTGCCGACCGTCTCGCAGTTGGCCACCAGCAGGGTGCCGAGCCGGCTGCCCGGCGCCGTGGCGCCCTGCAGCGGCATCGGCATCACCGCCACCGGCAGGCCGTACTCGCGCAGCTCGAGCCACGTCTGCGTGTAGTCGCGCTCGATGGTGAGCGGCGACGTGGGCGTGATGAGAAACGACAGGGGCCGGCGCTCGCGCACCTGCTCCGGCCCGCCGAACACGATGTCCAGGAGCTCCTTGAGCCACGGCGCCAGCCCGGGCGTGCCGAACGAGTCCTGCACGTGCTTGCCGAACGTGGCGAACACCTCCGAGAAGTAGCGCACGAACCCGGCGGGCTGCTCGTAGTCGGCGGCGTACTCCGTGGGGCACCAGTAGAAGCCCACATCGTCGAGCGCGTCCAGGAGCCGGGTCGCCGCACGCCAGTCGTCGACGCTCGTCGGACGACGCTCACCGGTGACGGCGTCCACCATCGAGGTGGCGCCGCCGTCCGCCAGCAGCGTGAACTCGCCGGCCCCGACGGGGAAGCTCCAGCCGGGCCGGCGGCCCTGCACGGTGAACGACCGCGGCGCCTGCGCCAGCAGGCTCTCGACGAGCTCCGCCGGGAAGCGCACCCGGCGCGCCGCTTCGTCCACGTCCGCGCCGGCGGCGGCGAGGATGCGCCGGCCCTCGGCCGTGTCGCAGCGCATGCCGACCGTGCCGAGCACCTTGAGCGTGCGCTCGTGGACCTGCGCCTTCTCGTCCTCCGAGAGGACCTGGATCTGCGTGTGCATCAGGCCGCGTCCTCCGCTGCCTCGGCCTCGGCGAGGGCGATCGCCTCGTCGCCGGCCTCGTACGACGGCGTGCTCGGCCCACCATAGATGGCCCGGAACAGGAAGAACAGCACCGGGCCCGAGAACAGCGCCGACGAACCCGGCGATGCCGTACCAGCCCACGTCCTGCCCGAGCAGCCGGAACCCCGTGACGCCGAAGATGCTCGTGCTGCGGTCGATGGCGTTGACGTAGATGGTGAAGATCACGATGAGGATGGGCGGGATGACCATGGCGACCATCCCGCCCGTCCCCAGCGGCACACGGAACGGGCGCTTGAGGTCCGGCTCCGTGACGCGCAGGCGCACGGCCGAGATGAAGATGAGCACGTAGGCGGAGATGAAGAGGATCACGTCGATGACCACCAGCTTCTGGAACGGCCCGACCACGAGCACCGCGTTGATGACGGCCATGAGCACGATGGCGGCGGCAGGCGTGCCCCAGCGGCTGACGCGCGAGATGCCCCTGGGGAACAGCCCGTCCTGCGCGATGGCGAACAACGGCCGCGCGCCCGAAGCCAGGTAGTCGAGGTACAGCGCGAGGTTGCCGAGCAGCGCCGACCCCAGGAGCGCGTAGCCGAGCGCCGAGCCGCCGATCTTCTTGCCGATCTCGACGAACGAGAGGTAGCCGTCGCCGGCGGCGGTGGCGAAGGTGTCCCAGTGGCCGTAGGCCGCCAGGCTCGCCAGCGTGGGCAGCACGTACATGAGGATGATGAACGGCACCACCAGCATGAGGGCCCGGGGGATCACCCGCTGCGGGTTGCGGATCTCACCCGAGAGCGTGGACATGGACTCGTAGCCGGAGTACATCCACACGCCGATGGCGAGGCCGAGGGCGAACACTCCGCCGGTGCCGAAGAACGGCACGCCGGGCGCCGCGACCGGCGTGAACGGGTCGAACCGCCACTTGACCAGCCCTACCGCGATGAGCGCGAAGAACGGCAGCAGGATGAGCACCGCGAACGCCGTGGAGCTCAGCGCCACGAACTTGACGCCGAGGATGTTCATGATCGTGAACACCATGATGACCGCCCAGGCGATGAGGTAGCCGACGAGGTTGCTGAAGTGCAGCCAGTTCTGCAGGTACTGGATGGCCAGCACGACGTACACGGCCGAGTCGACGAAGATGGAGAGCGACCACCACCAGGCCGTCTGGAAGCCCCAGAAGTCGCCCAGACCTCGACGCGCCCAGACGTAGAAGCCGCCCTCGCCCGGGATGGCCGAGCCCAGCTCGCTGGCGATGAGCGCCATGGGCAGCGCCCAGAAGATCGGCAGCAGGACCAGGAGCAGCAAGGTGAGTCCCGGGCCCGACGACGACACCATGTCCTCGATGCCGAACGAGCCGCCCGACACGAGGATGTAGATCATGAAGAAGACGGTGATGACACGGACCTGCGCCCGCTTGAGGCTGCGGACCGACGTGCCCGTGGTCGCTTCGATGCTCATGCGCTCCCCCCGCGCTGTGGTACTCGCGAACGGTCGCGGACCGTCTGTGAACCGGCGGGTCCGCGACCTTGCGTCAAGTATGGGCGGGCAGGCGAGGCGCCGCCACGGCCGATTCCTCGGCAAACTTGGCGGCGGCGACTGGACAAACCTCGGGACCGGCGTCGCGGCAGACGGGCGGAGGGCCGGCGAGGAGCCGGGCGCGCAGCACCCGCCGGTCGCCGGCCCCGAGCTTGCGCAGCACGGCGCGACAGTGAGTGCGCGCCGTGCTGGGCGCCACGCAGAGACGCGCCCCGATGGCGGCCGTGGTGAACCCGCGCAGCAACAGGACGAGCACGTCGGCCTCGCGCTCGGAGAGGCCGGCGGCGGTGACCACGCCGGCCGCCGGCACGTGGGCGAAGCCCGGCGCGCCGGCGGCCGTAGCGGTGAGCCGCAACACCACGTCGACGCAGCGGTGAGCGCGGTGAGCGGCGAGCAGCGCCGGCGCACCGGCGCCGTAGCCGACCACGAGCGGAGCCGGAGCCCGCCGGCACGCGCGCGCCTCCGAGCAGGCGCGCCGGCAGTCGTCCACGCGCTCGAGCGAGATGAAGACGGCGGCGGGCGCGAGGGGGGCGGCGCGGACGCTCGCGCCCTGAGCGACTCTGAAGCCGAGCGCCACGACCGCAGAGGCGGCGAGCAGCCGCGCCAGCGGGTCGGGCTCGAAGAGGATCGCGACCGGAGCTGCCGGCGCCGTTCCTCCCGGCTCCGGGCCTTCTGTCCAGGCCGCCTTGAACGGCGGCGCTGAGACCCGGCCGGCGGCCCGCGGAAGCGGGCCGCCGGCCCCCCTGGGGAGGTAGGGGGTGGGGGCTTCGGCCGTCATGGGCACCATGGGGTTTGGGCCGCCCAAAGCGGGGCAGCGTCATAGTAAGAACGACCAACAGAAAGCAGGACTGACTCATGGCTGAGATCAGCCGATCGATCGACGTGGAAGCTTCGATCGGCGACGCCGACAAGGAGTGGACGCAGTTCATGTTCCGCACCCTCGTCGGCCACGAAGAAGACGTCCCGGAGACCGACCTCGAGTGGACGCCGGCGGACGACGCTGAAAAGGACGGTACGGTGAGATTCGAGGCGCTCAACGACGACCGCACGCGCGTGAGCGCGACGGTGGAGTTCGAGGGCGACGAGACCAAGGTGGCGGCACACCTCGAGCGGGACCTTGAGCTGTTCAAGGATTTCGTCGAGACGCGCCAGCCGGCGCGCGCAGAAACAGACCACAGCGACATCACCTCCCGGACCCGCCGGGCCGCCTGAAAGGCCGGCCCTGATCGCCGCCTGCGCAGCGCGCGGTGGGAAGGTGATCGTGGCGCAGCCAGCCTAGACCCGGTCGCCGGGCATGTCGTCATACCAGGGGTGGAGATGCCCGCCGAGTGCCGGTGGACGTTGCCCGCGATAGACTGGGCGCCACGGGGCTGCGCCCAGTGCGGCGGCCCCTTTGACGTCGGACGCGAGACGATCGGAGGGCTCACCCGTGAGAAGACGGCTCATCGAGCAGCTGGCGGCGGCGCCGGCGGTCGGGCAGGACTACCGGCCCTACTCCCTCTCGCCCGGCGGAGACGCCGTGGCGTTCGAGTGGTATCGGGACGGAGACTGGCAGATCTTCGTCCAGAGCCTGCCGAACGGGCTGCCGGTGCGTGTCGGCGACTTCGCCGACCGGTGCGGTTGCCCGCAGTTCTCGCCCGACGGACGCCGGCTCTACTTCACGTGTGACGACCGCGGCTCGGAGTGCTACGACATCTACCGCTACGACATCGACAGCGGCGTCCTGGTCAACCTGCTCCCCGACACGCCGGACCTCGCACCGCTGCCCGACCCCGACCTCTCGCCGGACGGCACCCGCCTGGCGATGACGGTCTCGAACGGCCCCGGCTACGCGGTCGCCGTGATGCCGGCGGAGCCGAGCTCCGGAGGCCGTGCCCTGCGGCGCCTCACCGAGCACCCCTACACCGAGTGCTCGCCACGCTGGTCGCCCGACGGCGCCCGCCTGGCCGTGACGACCGGTACCCGGGGCCAGGACACCGCCATCGTCGTCATCGAGGTGGAGTCCGGTGAGACGCGCTTCATCGGCGGCTCCGACGAGTTCCTCGCCGGCCAGCTGGCGTGGTCGCCGGACGGCCGCCGCATCGCCTTCTCGGGCGGGCCGGGCGACCATCCCGCGATCGGGATCTTCGAGCTGGCGACGGGATCAGTCACGTGGGCGTGGGAGGACCACCACGTCGACGCCCACCACCCGGTGTGGGCCCCGGACGGGGCCGCGCTCGCCTTCCTCGTGGATGTCGAGGGCGAGACGGGACTCCTCCACGTCGACCTGCGCGACGGGGCCGTGACCGAGTACAGCATCGGCCCCGGCAACCACTACGCGCCGAGCTTCACTCCGGACGGCGCCGCGCTTCTCTGCGTGCTCAGCGCCCCCGACGCCCCGGCCGACCTCTACCGCGTCGACCTGGACGACGGCGACGTGACGGCGCTCACCGACTCCCTGCCGGACGAGCTCCGCGACACGCCGTTCGTATCCGGCAGCCGCGTCTGGTTCACGAGCTGGGACCACCTCGCCGAGGTGCCGGGCATCCTCGTCGAGCCGGACGAGCCCAATGGAGCCGCCGTGGTCATCGTCCACGGCGGCCCGACCTGGCACCACTCCAACGAGTGGGACCCGCTGCGGCAGGCCTTCGTCGCCGCCGGCCTCACCGTCCTCCACCCCAACTACCGCGGCAGCGACGGCTACGGCCGCCGCTGGCAGCTCGCCAATCGCTGGCTCATGGGCCAGGGCGAGGTGCTCGACGTGGCGGCCGCACACGAGTTCCTCGTGCGGCACGGCTGCGACCCGGCGCGCATCGCGATCACCGGCCGCAGCTGGGGCGGCTTCCACACCATGGCGGCCGTCACCCAGTTCCCCGACCTCTGGGCCGCGGGCGTCGCCGGCGTACCGTTCTTCGACTTCATCGACAGCCAGCTGGACCCCACCATCCGCGAGGACCTGCGCTGGTGGGACCGCGAGAACACGGGGGACATCGAGCGCGACGCGGCCAGGCTCCGAGTACTACTCGCCCATCAACCACCTCGCCTGCGTGGAGGCGCCGCTCCTGCTCCTCGGCGGCGCCCTCGACCCCCGCTGCCCACCGCGGCAGATCAGCGAGGTCGCCGAAGCGCTGCGCGAGCACGGCCGCGTGTGCGACTACGTCGTCTACCCGGACGAGGGTCACGAGATCAGCGGCCTCCAGAACCGCATCGACTACGACCGGCGCACGGTCGAGTTCATCCTGGAGCACACTCGCTCCACCTGACGGCCGCGGAGCGCACGCGAGCGGGCCGCTGCCTGCCCCCGCGTGCGCTCTGCGCGACATCCGCGAGCAGGCGGCCTGAAGCCAGGACGGGCGGGCGGGGCGGCGGCGCCGGAGCCCCGCCCCGCCCGCATCTACGATAGACTCGGGCCTGTCCCCGCACACATTCTCCGGGCAGGTGAATCGATGAACGTCCGCGTCTACGTCGTCCCCAAGCAGGGCATCCTCGACCCCCAGGGAGCAGCCGTCGAGCGGTCGCTCCCCAACCTCGGTTTCGAGGGTGTGAGCGGCGTCCGGATCGGCAAGATCATCGATCTCACGATCGACGGCGCGGGCCTCACCGAAGAGGCCGCCCGCGCGCAGGTCGACGACATGTGCCGCAAGCTCCTCTCCAACCCGATCATCGAGGACTACACCTTCGAGCTCGAGGGGTGACGCAACGATGACCGCTGCTTCTCCCCTGCGCGTCGGCGTGGTCGTCTTCCCCGGCATCAACACCGACGGCGACACGCACTTCGCTCTCGAGACGTTCCCCGGCGTGACCGCCGAGTACCTGTGGCACAAGGACACCGACCTCAAGGGTGTCGACGGCATCGTCATCCCCGGCGGGTTCAGCTACGGCGACTACCTGCGCTGCGGCGCCATCGCCCGCTTCAGCCCCATCATGCAGTCCATCACCGACTTCGCCGCGGACGGCGGGCTGGTGATGGGCATCTGCAACGGCTTCCAGATCCTGATCGAGGCCGGCCTCCTGCCCGGCGGCCTCATCCGTAACACGGGCCTCAAGTTCGTCTGCCGGTACGTCAACCTGCGCGTGGAGACGACGGACACGCCCTTCACCAGCGCCTGCGACAAGGGCGACGTGCTGCGCATCGTCGTCAAGCACAACGAGGGCAACTACACCGTCGACCCGGCGACCTTCGAGAAGCTGAAGGCCAACGACCAGATCGTCGTGCGCTACGTCAACGCCGCCGGCGAGCGAGCCGAGGGCGCCAACCCCAACGGCGCCCTCGACGACATCGCCGGCGTCTGCAACAAGACCCGCAACGTGTTCGGCATGATGCCGCACCCGGAGAACTCCGTGGAGGCCGCGCTGGCCGGCGGAGCCGACGGCCGCGTCTTCTTCGGCTCCATGATCGACGCCCTGCGCGGCGCGGAGGTGACGGCATGACTCGCCCGCCGTACGTGAACCGCACCGCCGACCTCGCCGCGGCGATCAAGCTCGGACTCACCGAAGACGAGTACGAGCACATCAAGCGCATCCAGGACCGCGAGCCGACGTACGTGGAGCTCGCCATCTACTCGCTCATGTGGAGCGAGCACTGCAGCTACAAGCACTCGCGGCCCATCCTCGGCCGCTTCCCCACCAGCGGGCCGCGCATCCTGCAGGGCCCCGGCGAGAACGCCGGCATCATCGACGTCGGCGACGGCTGGGCCGTGGCCATGAAGGTCGAGAGCCACAACCACCCGTCGGCCGTCGAGCCCTTCCAGGGCGCGGCCACCGGCGTCGGCGGCATCGTGCGCGACATCTTCACCATGGGCGCGCGCCCGTGCGTGAGCATGGACTCGCTGCGCTTCGGCGAGCTCACCGAGCCGCGCCAGCGCTTCCTGCTCGACGGCGTGGTCGGCGGCATCGCCCACTACGGCAACTGCCTCGGCATCCCCACGGTGGGCGGCGAGATCTACTTCGAGCCCAGCTACGAGGGCAACTGCCTGGTCAACGCGTTCAGCGCCGGCCTCATCCGCACCGACGGCATCGTGCGCGCCATCGCCAGCGGCGTCGGCAACCACGTCGTGCTCATCGGCTCCAAGACCGGCCGCGACGGCATCGGCGGCGCCAGCGTGCTCGCCAGCCAGGAGTTCGACGAGACGCTCGAGGAGAAGCGCCCGAGCGTCCAGGTCGGCGACCCGTTCACCGAGAAGAAGCTCATCGAGGCCTGCCTCGAGCTCATCCACCGCAAGCTCGTGGTGAGCATGCAGGACCTCGGCGCCGCCGGCCTCACCAGCTCGAGCTCGGAGATGTCGAGCAAGGGCCACGTGGGCCTCGACATCCACGCCGACCGCGTGCCGCTGCGCGAGGCCGACATGGAGCCGTGGGAGATCATGATCAGCGAGAGCCAGGAGCGCATGCTGGCGATCGTCACCGCCGAGCAGATCGCCGACGTGCGCGAGGTCTGCGAGCGCTGGGACCTCGACTGCACCGTCATCGGCGAGGTCACGGACAGCAAGATGCTGCGCATCTACTGGCACGGCGAGCGCGTGGCCGACATCCCGGCCCGCCGCCTCGCGGACGAGAGCCCCGTCATCCGCACGCCCTCCGTCAAGCCGGACTACATCGTCGACGAGCCGGTGGCGGTGGACGACGCGAGCTACCCGCAGCCGGCGGACCTCGGCGCGGCGCTCACGCAGCTCCTGGCCGCGCCCAACATCGCGAGCAAACGCTGGGCCTGGGAGCAGTACGACTACATCGTCCAGGCCAACACCATGCAGATCCCCGGCAGCGACGCCGCGGTGCTGCGCATCAAGGACACCGACCGCGGCTTCGCCTTCAGCAACGACTGCAACGGCCGCCACTGCTACCTCGACCCGTACCGCGGCGCCAAGGCGGCGACAGCCGAGGCGGCGCGCAACCTGGCGTGCTCCGGCGCGCTGCCCGTGGCCGTCACCGACTGCCTCAACTTCGGCAACCCGGAGAAGGGCGAGATCTACTGGCAGTTCGAGCAGGCCATCGAGGGCATGGCCGAGGCCTGCGAGGCCCTCGACACGCCGGTCGTCAGCGGCAACGTGAGCTTCTACAACGAGAGCTTCGGCCAGGCGATCTACCCCACGCCGATGGTCGGCATGCTCGGCATCTTCGACGACGTGAGCGTGCACATCGACGCCGCCTTCAAGGACGAGGGCGACGTCATCGTGTTCCTCGGCGACGAGGCCGCCTGGATGGACGGCGCCGAGTACCAGAAGGTCGCCTACGGCAGGGTCGAGGGCCGCGTGCCCGACGTGGACCTGGACGCTCGAGGTCGAAGCTGCAGGCCCGGCTCCGCGCGGCCATCGAGGCGCGCCTGCTCAAGAGCGCCCACGACTGCGCCGAAGGCGGACTCGCCGTAGCGCTGGCCGAGTGCTGCGTCTTCAGCGGCTCCAACGGCGGCGCCCAGTTCGAGGACCCCGACGGGTCGCGGCCCGGCCGCTCCGGCCGCTTCCTCGGCGCCGACGTCGACCTCGGCTCCGCCGCGGCCGTGACCGGCGCCTCGGGCCGGCCGGACCTCGCGCTCTTCGGCGAAGCGCCCACGCGCGTCATCGTCGACGTGCGCGCCCGATAAGGTCGCCGAGCTGGAGACCGTCCTCGGCGACCTGCCGCACCGTACGGCCGGACGGGTTGCCGGCTCGGACCTGCGGTGTACCATGGATGCGAAGGAGCTCTTCGCCGTCCCGGTGAGCGAGCTCCATTCTGCTTATGAGTCGCTTCCGCAGCGGCTCGCCTGAACGATTCGAGCGCTCTTGTACGACGATCGTCTCCACGACAGCTGCGGCGTCTTCGGCATCCACGCGCCGGGACACGACGTCGCGCGCCTGACCTTCTTCGGGCTCTACGCGCTGCAGCACCGTGGCCAGGAGAGCGCCGGCATCGCCGTGTCCGACGACGGGCAGGTCACCGTCATCAAGGACCTCGGGCTGGTCAGCCAGGTGTTCAACGAGCAGATGCTCCAGAGCCTCAGCGGCCAGCACGCCATCGGCCACGTGCGCTACAGCACCACCGGCGCGAGCCACTGGCAGAACTCACAGCCGCTCGTGCGCAGCCGCAACGGCGACGTCATCGCCCTGGGCCACAACGGCAACCTCGTGAACACGACGCAGCTGCGCGACGAGCTCCTCGCCGAGGGCGTCAAGTTCTCCGGCACCACCGACACCGAGGTCATCACGGCGCTCATCGCGCACGAGGCGGAGGGCGACCTGCTCGAGGGGGTGCGCACCGCGGTCAGCAAGATCCGCGGGGCGTTCTCCGCCGCCGTCATGAGCGGCGACGCCGTGGTCGGCTTCCGCGACCCCTACGGCGTGCGACCGCTCTGCCTCGGCGACTACGAGGGCCACCCCGTCTTCAGCAGCGAGACCTCGGGCCTGGACATCATCGGCGCCGACTTCGTGCGCGAGATCCAGCCGGGCGAGATCGTCATCGCCGACAGCGAGCACGGCCTGCGCAGCGAGCGCGTCGAGCTCGAGGGCGCCCGCCCGGCCCTCTGCATCTTCGAGTTCATCTACTTCGCCCGCCCGGACAGCGTCATGAGCGGCAAGACGCTGCACGTGGTGCGCCAGAACATGGGGCGGCAGCTCTCGCTGGAGGCCCCCGTGGAGGCCGACCTCGTCGTCCCGGTGCCCGGACACGGGCATGCCGGCGGCGATCGGCTACGCCGCCGCCTCCGGCATCCCCTACACCGAGGGCCTCATCAAGAACCGTTACGTGCACCGCACGTTCATCCAGCCCGACGACAACCTGCGCCAGGTCGGCATCCGCATGAAGCTCAACCCGCTGACCTCGGTGATCAAGGGCAAGCGGCTGATCGTGGTGGACGACTCGATCGTCCGCGGCAACACGACGCGCCGGCTGGTCGACATGCTGTTCAGCGCCGGCGCCAAAGAGGTCCACCTGCGCATCAGTTCGCCGCCCATCCAGTGGCCCTGCTTCTACGGCATCGACATGGCGAGCAGAGCTGAGCTCGTCGCGGCCAACAAGACCGTGGACGAGATCCGCGACCACGTCGGCGCCACCAGCCTGCACTACCTCACGCTCGACGGCCTCCAGGCCAGCACCGGGCTGCCGCGAGAGCAGTTCTGCCGCGCCTGCTTCGACGGGGAGTACCCGATCGAGGTGCCGGAGGAGTACGCGATGTGCAAGATGCGCTTCGAGAAGGGCGCGGCGGCCGCGACCTGCGAGCCCTGAGCCGCTAGAACAGCCGGCGCGACGGTCAGCCCGGCGGACCGACCCGGCAACCGCCTGCGCACCGCGCGCGACGCGAGCGCCGTGCTCTCGCCGACCGCCATGCCGACCAGCGACCCCACGACGACGTCGCCGGGGTAGTGCACCCCGGAGTGCACGCGCGAGTAGGCGACCACGGTGGCCAGACCGCGCAGCGGGATGCCGAGCGCAGGGACGGCCTCGGCGACTCCGGCGGCGAAGGCGAAGCCCGACGCCGAGTGACCCGACGGGAACGACGTCGACGCCGGCATCTTGACGTGCCGCGCCTGCTCGAAGCGGACGGCGCCGCGCTCCGGCCGCGGCCGGTTGCCCAGCAACTTCATCGGCACGTTGACGACGAAGGAGTTGAGCCCCACGGCGGCCATGCCGGTGACGGCGGCGCGGCGCCCCTTCTTGCCGCCGGCGGCGAACAGCACCGCCGCGATCGCCATGTACAGCCTGGCGTGATTGGCCGAGTTGGAGAGGCGCCGGAGCGACGCGTCGATAAGGGGCGTCGGCGTGGCCTCGATCGCCTGGTACACGGCGGTGTCGAGCTCCAGAAGCTCCTGATAGACCTCGCGCGCGATGCTCTCGAAGTTACGGCTGTCCGCTGTCTCGGCCACGGCCAGATGCTACCATTCGTCACCACAGCGCGGGCGAGGGGGCAGTGTGGCGACGACCGAGGGGGCGAAGAGGCACCGGCTGGACGCAGCGGTCCCCGGCGTCGGCATGCTGCGCACGTACAAGCCGGCGTGGCTGCGCTTCGACCTCGTCGCCGGCATCGTCCTCGCGGCGATCCTCGTCCCGCAGGGCCTTGCATACGCGGAACTGGCCGGTCTCCCTCCCGTCACCGGCCTCTACACGACGATAGTCTGCCTCGTCGTGTACGCGCTCCTCGGGCCGTCGCGCGTGCTCGTCCTCGGCCCGGACTCGGCGGTCTCCCCGCTCATCTTCGCCGCCATCTTGCCGCTGATCGTGGCCAACGACACCGCCAGTGCGGTCGCCATGGCCGGGATGCTGGCGCTCATGGTCGGCCTGATCGAGATCGGCCTCGGACTCGGCAAGCTCGGATTCATCGCCGACCTGCTCTCCAAGGAGGTCCAGGTCGGCTACATGAACGGGCTGGCGATCACCATCATCATCGGCCAGCTGCCCAAGCTGTTCGGCTTCTCCACAGACGCGGAGTCGTCCGTCGACAAGGTACGCGCCTTCTTCTCCAGCCTCGACCAGACCAACACCACGGCGCTGCTGGTGGGGCTCGGTACCCTCACGTTGCTGCTCGGCCTGCCACGGCTCTCGAAGAAGGTCCCCGCCGTTCTGGTAGCGGTCGTCGCAGCCACGGTCGTGTCGGCCGTGTTCGACCTCGCGGCCGAAGGCGTGAAGACCGTGGGCACGCTGCCGTCCGGGCTGCCGACCCCGTCGTTCCCCTGGACCAGCGCGAGCGACCTCGCGACGCTTGCCGCCGCCGCGGCCGGCATCGTGCTGGTCTCGCTCACCGATACCATCGCGACGTCCTCGAGCTTCGCCGCCCGGCGCGGCGACGAGGTCGACGCCAACCGCGAGATGATCGCCGTGGGCGCCTCGAACGCGGCGGCCGGGCTGTTCCAGGGCTTCGCGATCTCCGTCAGCGCCTCACGCACGGCCGTCTCGGAGCAGTCCGGTTCCAGGACGCAGGTGACCGGGCTCGTCGGCGCCGGCCTCGTGGCTCTCATGCTCGTGGCCGTCCCGGGGCTGCTCAAGGCGTCTGCCGCAGACGGCGCTGGCCGCGGTCGTCATCATGGCGGCCATCTCGCTGGCGGACGTCGCCGTCCTGCGCCGGTTCGCTCGCGTGCGCAAGACGGCTCTGTTCCTGTCGCTCGTCGCGACGCTGGGCGTCGTCTTCTTCGGCGTCCTCCAGGGTATCCTGATCGCCGCCATCCTCTCGATCCTGCTCTTCTTCCGCCGCAGCTGGTGGCCGCCGGGCGCCGTGCTCGGCTACGTGCACGACCTCAAGGGGTGGCACGACGTCAAGCGCTATCCCGACGCGGAACAACAGAAAGACGTCCTTATCTACCGCTGGGAGGCGCCGCTCTTCTTCGCCAACGCCGGCATCTTCCGGCAGCAGATCCGCAAGCTTGTCGTCGACCACAAGCCGCGCTGGATCGTGCTGCAGTGCGAGGCCATCACCGACATCGACGTCACCGCGGCGGACATGCTCAAGGACCTGGACCACGAGCTTAACGAGCGTGGCATCCACATCGCCTTCGTCGAGCTGCGCACCCGCCTTCAGGAACGCGTGGAGACCTACGGGCTGCTCAGTGAGCTGGACCGCGAGCACTTCTTCGCCAAGATCAAGCCGGCGCTCAGGGACATCGAGGCGCACGACCCCGACTCGGGCGGAGCGCCGCACCGCTGGGTCGACGCGCTCGATCCCGGCGGCCCCCGCGATCCGGAGGGCCTGCGGCACCTGGAGCCGCCCGATGAGCCGCCGGACTGAGTCTCAGGGGCTGAGCCGCCGGCGACGCGGACGTCAGTCGCCGATGGCGACCGGCCGTCCCAGCAGGACGCGCCACAGGCCGAACAGGCCCTTGACGCCCGTGGCCCGCGCGGCCGGCGAGTAGCCGATCGCGCCGCAGCGGCAGCCGCAGGCGGAGCACGCCGGGCCGGGACGAGAAGACGAGCGGCGGGTCCATCTCGAGCGATTCCCCGTCCAACCCGACCGCGATGGGCGACGCCGAGGCGACCTCGAACGTGGGCGTCGCCCACGAGAGATAGCCTTCGTAGAGCGCCGGCCGGGCGGTCGTCAGCGCCGCGATGGCGCGCGTCGCGGCGAGGGCGTCCGGCACGACCAGCGAGAAGACGCCGAGCTGGCCGGTGTCCATGCGGGGACGCGAGGTGATCCCTCCCACGGTGGTGCCGTAGGGGCCGTTGGACACCTGGATCACGTGCGCGCCCTCGTGGCGCACGCCGTCCGGCGTGCTGAACCGCAGGTCGAACGGCTCAGTCCCGGGACCGAGCATCTCGGGGAGCGCGGCCAGGGCGGTCTCGCGCTTGGCGTCGCGATACTCCGGCGACCGCACGATGGTGGCGTAGAGGCCGAGCGACACGTTGTTGACGAAGACCCTGCCGTTCACGTCGGCCAGGTCGATCGTCTGCTCGCGCGCCTCGCCGTAGGCGTCGAGCGCGCCGACGACGTCGTCCCGGTCGAGGCCGATGTCGAGCGCGAAGTGGTTCCGCGTGCCGGCCGGGATGACGACCATCGGCACGCCGCGCTCGGCGGCCACGCTGGCGACGAGCGCCTGCGAGCCGTCGCCGCCGGCCATGCCGACCACGTCGGCGCCGCGGTCCAGGGCGTCGCGCGCGAGCTGGAGCAGGTCGTCCCCGCGCTGCAGGACGACCGGCTCGATCCCTCGCGCGCGGCACTCGTCTTCCAGGCGGAACTTCTCGGCCTTCCCGCCGCCGGACTTGAGGTTCATGATCAGCACGCCGCGGCGCGCGGCCGGCACGGGCCTGCCCGGCGTCTCCATCTGCTTGAGTGAGCGCACGTCGCGCGCCAGCGCGTAGCGCGCGAGCAGCATCGCCACAGCCAGGAGCGCAACGCGGATCACCAGCGAGAGGACGGAGCCATGACCGCTCGCGATCTGGATGGCGACGACGGCCACGGCCGCCGCAGCGGCGATGACGATCCAGACCGCGCGCGCAACGTGCTTTCTCGTGAGCGCGTTCCACACGGCAAGCAGCACGACCGCCAGCAGGACGAGCTGCACGAGGATCTCGAGCGGGCGGTTGAAGACGACGATCACGGTGTCCACGATGACCGCCACGACGATGAGGGTCGCCGCGATCGCGGCAAGGCGTCGCACGACGCCGGGTCTCGCCTGCGCACCGCGCTCCGTCATGACGGCCACCTCCTCTGGTCTTGGGCCGGCTGTTCACCATCCTGCTCGGCCGCCGGCGATATCGTGTCATGAGAGGGGTCTCGCTGCCACGCCGCCAGCGCGTGCGCGTGAGGACGGACGGCCGCCGCGAGCTTCCGAAACCGCCGGTACAAGCCATCGTACAGGGCGGTCGTCTGCGGATCGGGCTCGACGCGGACCACCGGCTGCGGCCAGGTCGTCTTGAGCGTCGCCGCGCCGGCGCTGATGGCCGCCAGCAGTGCCGCGCCCACGCCCGCGCGCGACGGGCCCTCACGCACGTCCTGCCCCAGGCCGGTGACATCGCTGACGATGCGTGGCCACAGCGCGTCGCCCGCACCGCCGCCACTGCTGCTGACAGCGGTGATCGTGGCGCCGGCCTCGCCCATCGTCTCCAGGTTCTGCCGGACGGCGAACGCGGCGGCCTCCATGAGCGCGCGGAAGAGATGCCCGCGTCCGTGCGCGGCCGTCAGACCGACGATCGCGCCGCGCAGGTCGGGGTCGAACAAGGGCGTGCGTTCGCCGGCGAAGTAGGGCAGGGCGAGCAGGCCGCCGGCCCCGGGGCCGGCCGCGGCGGCCTCGGCGTACAGGGTGTCGTAGTCCACGTCGCCGGCCAGGTCGCGCAGCCACGCCGTGAGCGCCCCGGCGGAGGCGACGCCGGCGGCGAGGTTGGTCGACCCCGGCGTGAACCCGACGGTCGTCCACAGCCGCGCGTCGGCGCGAGCCGGGCTGTGGACCTCGACGAGGAACATGCTCGTACCGTAGACGAGCAGGCCCTCGCCGGGCCCCCGCAGTCCGGACGCGACCACCTCGCACCACGAGTCGATGCTGCCGCCGGCCACCGGGATGCCCTCGGGCAGCCCGGTCGCGGCGGCCGCCTCGCGGCTCACCGTCCCGCAGGGCTCCTGCGGCCAGACCAGCCGCGGCAGCGGCACTCCCGGCGCCACGCTGTCCTTCCAGTCGTCGATCCACGCGTTGCGGTGCACGTCGTAGAGCGGCGCCCAGTGGCTGGCGCTGTGGTGATCGAGGACGTACTCGCCGGTGAGGCGCGAGACGATGAAGGAGCTCGCGCCGTAGATGCGCCGGGTCGCCGACCACACCTCCGGCTCCTGGTCGGCGACCCAGCGGATCTTGGGCCCCGCCGACTGGCTCGACAGCTGGGAGCCGCAGCGCGCCAGGATCTCCGCGGCGCCGAGCTCGGCGCTGAGCCGCTCGACCTGCCCGCTCGCGCGCGAGTCGATGCCGTAGAGGATCGCCGGCCTGAGCGGCCGATCGTCCTCATCGGCCGGGAGCACGCACGGGCCGAGGGCGCTCACGCCCACGGCCCTCACCCGCCCGGCCCGGCCCTCCAGCACGCGCCGGCAGGCCTCGACGACGTCGCCCCACCAGTCGCGCTCGGCGTCCTGCTCGGCCCAGCCGGGATGCGGCCGGGAGATCGCGTGCTCCAGCCGTGCGTCGGCCACCACCTCGCCGCCAGCATCGACGAGCACCGCCTTGGTGCTCGAGGAGCCGACGTCCAGGCCAAGGTACAGGTCCCCGGTCACCGGCCGTTCTTCTTCTTGGGGTCGGCTCCGCTCTTCGCCGGCTCGAGCACGCCCAGCTGGGTGCGAGCCCGCGGCCGCTTCTCGACGTCCACGCGGCCGCGCCCGAACGCGTCCATCCGGCCCCAGCGGCCGGGGATGTCGAGCAGTTCCAGGCGGCCGATGCCGACCGGCAGGGCCGGGTCGACGATGAGGTGGTCGCCGACCGGCTCGAGCCCGAGCATCGTGCGCAGCAGCAGCAGCGGCGCGCCCGTGGACCAGGCCTGCGGACTGCAGGCGGTCGGGTACTGCACCGGGTACTTGGTGAGCTCCCGCGGGTAGCCGCCGAACGCCTCCGGCAGGCGGCCGTCGAAGAACTCGGCGGCGTCGAGGATGCCGGCGGCGATCCGCGCCGCCTCCTCCTTGAACCCGTAGCGCCGCAGGCCCCAGGCGACGATCGAGCTGTCGAACGGCCACACCGTGCCGACGTGGTAGCCGATCGGGTTGTAGCGCGCCTCGCCCATGGCCAGCGTCCGCACGCCCCAGCCGGAGTACATCGCCGGCGACATGAGGTGCCGCGCCACGGCCTTGGCCTTGGACTTGTCGACGATGCCGCTCCACAGGAGGTGGCCGTTGTTCGAGGCCAGGGCGTCGACCTTGCTGCCGTCGGCCTCCAGGGCGATCGCGTAGTACTGCCCGTCCGCGACCCAGAAGTCGCGGTTGAAGCGGCGCTTGAGCTCCGCCGCCTCCTTCTCCAGCCGGTCGGCGAACGCCGGGTCGTGCCAGACCTCGCGCGCCAGCCGGGCGCCGCGCACCTTGGCGTCGTAGGCGTAGCCCTGCAGCTCGCAGGTGGCGCGCGGGAAGCCGGGCAGGCGACCGTCACGGTAGGAGATCGAGTCCCAGGAGTCCTTCCAGCACTGGTTCTCGAGCCCGGTCTCCTCGTTGCGCCGCTGGTAGGCGATGTAGCCGTTGCCCTGCAGGTCGGCGTAGTCGTCGATCCAGGCCAGCGCCGCGCGCGCCGTGCTGCTCGAGCGACCGGCACCAGCTTCACGTCGCCCGGTCCAGCGTTCGTACTCGTCGAGCAGCACCACGTAGAGCGGCGTCGCGTCCACCGAGCCGTAGTAGGGCGAGTGCGGCCGCTCCTCGAAGGCGGTCATCTCGCCGAAGCGCAGCTCGTGGAGGATGCGGCCCGGGTCCTCGTCGCGGAAGTCGTCCAGCCGCGACCCCTGCCACATGCCGAGCGCGACCAGCGTCGTCTTCGCGAGCTCGGGCGTGAACGGCAGCGCCTGCAGGCTGGTGAAGATGCTGTCGCGGCCGAACATGGTCATGAACCACGGCAGCCCGGCCGCCGGCAGGTAGTGGCCGGGCAGCGACACGGGCGAGAACCGCAGCGCCGCCAGGTCGACGAGGCTGCGCTGGTACGTCCGCTTGAGCGGGTCCCAGTCGCAGGCCAGTCGTGGGCGCCTCGTCCAGCCACTTCTCCAGGCTGCGCTCCATGATGGGCAGCGCGTCCTTCGCGTGGCGCTCGTACTTGGGCTGGGCGATGCTCAGCCCGGCGACGCCGCGCCCGGGCGTCACGTGCAGATCGGTCGTCCACTCGCCGTGCGGCTCGACGTGGACGCTGAACGTCAGGCCGTGCTCGTCGACGGCGCACGCTGCGGTCGCCGAGATCCAGGTCTCGCGCACGTAGGTCTCGCGCTGGTAGCCGAGCACCAGCCGGCCGTCGTCGACGCTGGGTGTAGTACTCGCCCTTCTTCTTGAGGGCGTCCTTGACCTCGAACAGGTCGGCGAAGTCGCGAGCCGGCCTCGATACGCACCTCGAGGTCGGCCGCGCTTCTCGTCGTGGTTGAGGATCGTGAGCTCCTCGTGGAAGCCCCCGCCGACGGCGCGCTGGCGGATGACCGACAGCTTGGCGTCGATGTAGACGGTCCCGGTGCCCGGCACGAGGAAGAAGCGCGTCTCGAAGTACTGCAGGTCGTCCACGGACAGCGGGTTGAGCCGCTGGCCGTCGACGGTGAGCACCCACGTGGAGAGGAACCGCGTGTCGAACGAGAACAGGCCCGTCGGATCGGTCAGCGACGCCTCGATGTCGCCGCGCTTCGTCGCTGACGACGAAGGTGTTGCCGTCGAGGATCTTGACCTCATCGCTCATGACTGCCTCCTCGCGTAGCCGGCGGCGAGGCTCGTCCGGCACATCGCTCGCGCCGGGGAACAGGCGCTGCAGCGCGGTGAGCAGGAAGACGCTTGCCCTCGATGCGCGACCGCGCCGCGCAGCAGGGCGGCCATGGCGTTCATGCGGCCGGCGAGGATCTCGTCGAACGTGCCGATGTCGGCGCTGAGCACACAGTCGGCCTCGCCGTCCTCGTGCGCGACGGACACGTCCCCCTTGCGGATCCGCAAGTACCAGTGCTCGGTGCGCTCGCCGTCTGACGAGGTCGAAGCGCACGGTGCCGGTCATACTCTCGAGTAGTCGGCTGATGCTGCTCCGAGAGCCTGGCGAAGAACGTCTCGTGTGGGTTCTGTCATGGTCGCCGCTCCTGTCGCGTGCGGTCGCGGGTGTTCTACAGTCCCTTGTTCCAGCGGGCCATGCCGCCGTCGACGTAGTAGGTGCTGCCGGTGACGTAGGCGGCCTCGTCCGAGGCGAGGAAGACCGCCACCGAGGCGACCTCGTCCGGGTCGCCGAGGCGGCCGGCCGGGATGACCTCCTGCAGCTCGTGCAGCAGCTCGCCGTCGCCCAGCGTGCGCTTGTTGATGGGCGTCGCGATCGCTCCGGGGGCGATGTCGTTGACGGTGATGCCGTGCGGCGCCAGCTCCTGGCAGACCGTGCGCGTGAACATGCGCATGCCGCCCTTGGACGCGGTGTAGGTGGCGTACTGGAGGAAGGCGATGTCCTCGTGGATCGAGGACACGTTGACGATGCGGCCGCCGCGGCCGGCGTCGATCATGAGCTTCGCCGCGGCCTGGGCGGCGAAGAACGCGCCCTTGAGGTTGACGCCGAGGACGAGGTCGAAGTGCTCCTCGCTGACGTCGACGAACGGCTCGCGGATCTCGACGCCGGCGTTGTTCACGAGGATGTCGAGGCGGCCGAGCGCCGCGTGCGCATCGCGCACGAGCTTCTCGGCCTCCGCGGCCACGCCGACGTTGGCGCCCAGCGCGACCGACTTCCTGCCCAGCTTCTCGATCTCGGCCGCGACCCGCCGCGCCTCGTCCTCCTCGCGGTGGAAGTGCACGGCCACGTCGGCGCCCTCGCGCGCGAAGCGCAGGGCGATCGCCTCGCCGATGCCGCTGGAGCTGCCGGTCACGAGCGCTGCTTTGCCTTGGAGCCTCATCGTCACCTCGTCTTTCCGCGCTCAACCGGCGAACGCGTGAGTGGGCAGTCCGGCCACGCCGGCGTCCAGGCGCAGCAGCGCGCCGGCGAGCGGCTGCTCCGCCAGCTCGCCGGCGCTCAGGCCGTCCCGCCTCGTGGTCACGTACAGGTCGCGCAGCTCGTCGCCGCCGAAGCAGCAACTCGTGATGCGCGCGACCGGGAGATCGACGTCCGCCGCCAGCCGGCCGTCCGGCGCGTAGCGGTGCAGGCCCCAGCCGCCGTGGAGCGCCACCCAGACGCCACCCTCGGCGTCGACGGCCATGCCGTCGGGCACGGCGCCCTCGACCTCGACGGCGGCGAACCGCCGCCGACCCTCGAGGACCCCCGTCTCCGCATCGAAGTCGAACACGTCGACGCGCCGCGTCGGGCTGTCGATGAAGTAGAAGAGGTCGCCCGCCGGGCTCCAGCCGAGCCCGTTCGAGATGGTCGTCCCGGTGAGCACCGTCGTCACCGAAAGGTCGGCGCCGATCCGATAGAGGCCGCCGAGCGGCGACGCTTCGTCGAGCGCCATGGTGCCGACCCACAGCCGCCCGGCAGCGTCGCAGGCGCCGTCGTTGGTGCGCGTGCCGCTCCGCTCCGCGTCGATCGGCACGAGCAGCGGCGACCGCTCGCCGTCCAGAGCGTGCAGGCCGTCCGGGAGTCCGATGACGGCCCCGCCGCGAGACCGCGGCAGCGCCAGGCTCACGAGGCCCGGGACGAGCTCGGCCGTGTCCCGGCCGGTCGCGGGGTCGTAGCGGTGCACGCGATGCCCGGGGATGTCGACCCACAGCAGGGTCCGCGGAGGCCGCATCCCAGCGCGGACCCTCGCCGAGCTCCGCACGGGACTCGACGGCGACGTCGAACTCAGTCAGCGGACTACCAGTCATGGTCCATCGATTCTAGTGCGTTCGGTCGAGTCATCCGCCGCACCTTCCGTTCGGCCGATGTGCCCGTGGCTGACGGTCACTTCCTGCCGACAGGCGAACCGGCGGACGTCGCGTCCTGCAGGCCCTTCGTGAAGAATTCAAGTGCACGCTTGGTCTTCGTCTGCTGCTCGCCGTGACGGTCGATGCCGTGTTCGATCAGGTAGCGGCGCACGTTCGTGTAGACGTCCATCAGCTCCGGCGGTGCGCACTTGGTGGACAGCTCGAAGATACGGCCCCCGTCCGGGTAGAGCCACAGCTCGGCGACGAGCTTGTGAGCGAGCTCGGGCGGCACGAATCGCACCTTCACCACGAAGATCGGCCCCAGGACCGAGAGGTCGTCGAGCTCGAGGCCCTCGGGCGCGTGCGCCTTGTAGAAGGCGCGCTGATCCTTGTCGAACACCTTGCGCACGGGCGCCTTCCCGTAACTGACCAGCTTCGTCTTGGCGGCGTCGGCGACGCCCTTGAAGGACGCCGAGCAGACGAAGCCGCCCGGCATCGCATCGACTTCGATACCCACGGTGTCGAGGCTCCGCAGCTCGGCGGGGAGGTCCGCGGGAACGACCGGGCGGAGCTTGACCACCGAGTCGGCGCCCTTGCCCTGGATGCGCCGGCAGCGCGCCACGACGCCGGCCTTGTTGAGGGCGAGGTCGGGCGTGTCGAAGAACGTGACCAGCCTGATCTCCCCGTCGAGCGGATCGAGGCCGAGGGTATCGATCGCCGCCCGGGTGCTCTCCTGAGGGATGGTGAGTTTGAGCTCGACGCTCTTCGAACCCTTGACGAGCTCCATGAGCTCGGCGAACTGCTCGGTATCGAGCCCGCCTGTGGTCTCCTTAGGCGTCATGGTCGGTCTCCTCTCGCTGACGAGTCGATCATCCGAATCGCTCAAGCAGCACGCCGTGTCGCAGCCCGCGGTCGCTCACGGTCAGGGCGTCCTGCCCGAGCTTGTCCATCACCGTGCGCACCACGCAGGCGCCGGCGAGGATGACGTCCGCTCGCTTGGGCTGCAGTCCGACGATCTGCCTGCGCTCCTCCACGTCGCAACCCCGGTAGACTTCGATCTGGCGGTCGACGGCGGCGCGGCTGAGGAGGCTGCCCTGCACGACCTCGGGGTCGTAGGCAGCGAGGCCGAGCATCACCGCCGTCATGTTGGTGATCGCGCCGCCCATGCCGACGAGCGCCTCCGGCGAGGGCACGCCGTCGAGACGGCCGAACTCGCCGGCGACGGCCGCCAGCGCCTCATCCAGCCGCTCCCGTGAGACGGGGCCGCCCAGCCCGAACTCGCCGGTCAGCCGCACGGCGCCGACGTTCACGCTGAACTGCTCCTCGACGGTGCGGCCGTCCCCGATCGTGAACTGCGTGCTGCCGCCGCCTGTGTCGAAGACGACGCGGCGGCCGCCTGAGAGGCCCAGCCCCTCAACCGCCGCGAGGTAGGCGAGGCGCGCCTCTTGCTCCCCCGGGAGGACCTCGATGGTGACGCCTGTGCGCTCCCGCACGCGAGCGATGAAGTCGTCGCTGTTCCCGGCGCTGCGCATCCCCATCGTCCCGACGGCGACCAGCGCTGAGGCCCGGCTGCTTTGCGCCTCGGCAGCCATAGCGGCGATCGCTTCGACGGTCCGCTCGATCGCCGCCGGGGCGATGTCGCCGGTCTCGGCGATGCCCTCGCCGAGTCGTGTGACCTCGGCGCGGTCGACCAGCGTGACCCACGAGTCGTCCGCGCGCCGCTCCGCGATGTGGAACTTGACCGAGTTGGTCCCGACGTCGATGACCGCGTAGACGGGCACGACGGCCTCTCAGCCTTCCATGCCGACGGCGGCCTTGAGCCAGCGCGGGTAGCTGGTGTTCTCGCGGTCGGCAAGGCCGAGCTCCCGCACGGTATCCACGACTTGGACGGCGTCGTCGAGTTCCACTGCCAAAGTGCGCACCGCCTGGCCTGCCGCGACCACCTCGGTCACCTCGATCATGCAGCCGTTGAGCGTGTAGTGCAGGCGATGCTTGTGGACCGCCACCGCACGCACCCCGCGCTCCGGCGCGGCCAAAAGCGCCAGGAACTCATCGCACGAGAAGGGATCCGTCCCCGGCCACGGCGCGCTCACGCGCAGCTCCGCAGCAGACTCTGCTGGCCTCGCTGCGGGGGAGCGGGAACGTTTCCTTGATAGCCGGGCGCCACTGCTGCGAGGCCGGCATCGTCTACCTCCTTGAGCTTCTTGACATCCATCAGGCCGGCGCGGATCTTGACGGCAGCGTCCGTGCGCGGCGAGAGCAGGTAGACCTCGTCGCTCTCCTGCGTCAGCTCGGGCTCAAGGGCGGCGAAGGTCGCTTCGGCCGCCCCGAAGTCCGTCCCGAACGTGCGCCACTCCCAGCGCGGGATGATCGTATCCATGACGAGGTGCCTCCTTGAATCTCAGAGCGTCGCAAATATCTCGTGCGAGAGCATGCCACCGGCTACCGTCTTGGCCTTGAACCCGTTCTGCAGAAGGATCCGCGTCGCGTAGTAAGCGCGCTGGCCCGAGCGGCAGATCACGAGGATCTCGCGGTCGCGCGGGAGTTCGTCAAGACGCCCGCGCAGCTCGTCCACCGGTATGTTGACCACTCCGGCCAGCTGCTCGACGGCGAGTTCCTCCGGATGGCGAACGTCCAGAAGGAAGCCGTCTCCCAAGGAGTCCCAGTGGACGAGTCCCACGTCTCCACGGAGGAGGTTGGCCCCGACCATGCCGGCGAAGTTGGGTGGCGACTTGGCCATGCCGAACTGCGGCGCGTAGCAGAGCTCGCACTCTTCGAGGTCGTATACAGTGCCGCGCAGCTGGATGGCCATGGCGAGTGCGTCGATACGTTTGTCCACACCCTCCCTGCCCACGACCTGGGCGCCGAGCAGCCGGCCATCCGACTTGCGGAAGATCACCTTCATGGCGAGCAGCGTGGCGCCGGGGTAATAGCCCGCGTGCGAGTTCGGGTAGAGGTAGACCTTCTCGAAGTCGTCGTCGCCCATGCGCAGGAGGGTCTTCTCGCTCAGTCCAGTCCAGGCGACCGAGCCGCCGAAGGCGCCGAGGATGGCGGTGCCCTGGGTACCGCGGAACCGCGAGTCGCGTCCGCAGATCACGTCGGCGGCAATGCGGCCCTGGCGGTTCGCCGGTCCAGCGAGGGCGACGAGGCAGGACTCGCCGCTCATGCAATCGATCTTCTCGACGGCGTCGCCGACGGCGAAGATGTCGGGATCACTGGTGCGCATCTGGTCGTCGATACGGATGCCGCCGAGTTTGCCCACTGCTACGCCGGCCATCTCCGCGAGCGCCGTCTCGGGCTTCACGCCGATGCCGAGGATCACGACGTCGGCCGGGTACGCCTCGCCGGAAGCCGTGAGCACCTCGAGCGATCCGCCCTCCGCCTGCCGGAACTCCGACGCCGCGGCGTTGAGCTTGACCTGCACCCCGTGCTTATCGAGGTGCCGCTCCAGGTAGCGCGCCATCTCGGGGTCGAGCGGCGACATGATCTGCCCGCCGCGTTGCAGCAGCGTGACCTCGAAACCGAGGCCGACCAGGTTCTCAGCCGTCTCGATACCGATGAAGCCGCCGCCGACGACGACCGCCCGCAGCTGCCTCTTGAGCGTCTGGAACCCTGTGTAGGTGTCCATGCCGCACGCCCTGCCGCGGCGGTCGTCGATCCAGGCGCGGATCTGGCCGGCGTCCGGCACCGTGCGCACGCCGAAGATGCCGGGCAGGTCGATCCCCGGCAGCGGCGGCCGGATGGGAGCGGCTCCGGGCGAGAGCACGAGCTTGTCGTAGCGCTCGGTGGTCACCTCGCCGGTCAGCCGGTCCTTGAGCTGGACCGTCTTGACCGCGGCCTCGATGCCCACCACCTCGCAGTTGATGCGTGCGTCCACATTGAACATGTCGCGAAAGGTGTCGGCGGAGGCGACCAGAAGGCTTGACTGCTGCTCGATCACGCCGCCGATGTAGTAGGGCAGCCCGCAGTTCGCGTAGGAGACGTAGGGTCCGCGCTCCACCATGAGGATCTCGACGTTCTCATCGAGGCGGCGCAGGCGCGCCGCACATGAGGCGCCTCCGGCGACGCCTCCAACGATGATGACCTTCATTACTCCTCCTTGGCTGCTCAGCCCAAGCCGCCCATGTCGGCGGTGGGCACTCAGACAGTGCTGTTCGACGCTGGAGTCACTCACAGGCCGGCGGCTGGACCGTCCGGCCTGTGAGGAATGCGCTGGGCTTGGACTTGGCTACTCAGGCTGTCCGCCTCGTCGGCAAGACGAAGACCACGATCAGCGTGAAGATGATGAAGAAGAAGCCGAGGATGGTGAACAGAACGCGGCTGTACCCTTTGCCGTCGGCGATCGCGCCGCACCACATGGCGCAGACGATGGCGAGGAACACCCAGAACATCCACATCATCCAATACCAGAGTCCCACAACTACCTCCTAAGAGAATCCAACCCGATTGACATGACGGCGTGTTCCGCCTTACCTCGCCCTGAGGCGCGCGACCGCAGGCAGAAGGTCGGTCGCGATCGCGCGTTTGAGCACGAAGGCGTCGGCTCCGGCTTCGATCGCGGCCTGTCGCACGTTCTCCTCGTCGTGCACGCTGAGGACAATCACCTTCGTACCGAGGCACCGCTCACGCAGGGCGCGCAGCCAGTCCAGGTCGCCGTGGCGGGCCAGGGACAGGTCGACCACCACCATGTCGGGCTGCACCCTTCGCGCCCCTTCCAGCAGTGACGCCTCGTCGGCGACCATGATGACCGTCCCGAAGGCGGTTTCGAGCAGTCCGCGCACGCCTTCCGTGAGGCGGTGGTGACTGTCGGCGAGGAGGACACAACTGAGGTGCTCGTAGGCCATTGGGACAAGTTCCCCTCTGCGGCCGTTCCTGCCGCGGTATGAGAGCCTTGGGTTCCCTTGGAGCCTAGTGCGTATCGGGGGTGCTGTGACCTCGGGAAACTACGAGGACAGCGACTGAGGAATTACGGGCGACCTTGCGACCCGAGAGCGTCGAAAGCAGCTAGCGCCGCCGTGAGAATCGCGTAGAAGTGGTCGCGCTTGATGGTGCCGTGGAGCCCGTAGCGCGGCACGCGGCCCTGGAGTCGCCCACGCAGCTCTGCAAAGGCCAGACGGACCCCTGATCCGTTGAGTTCCCGGTCCAACTGCTTGAGCATGTCGGTCCGGGTGAGGTCGATGTTGGCGATCGCCTCAGATCACCGCACGACCCACGACGGCCGCCCCGCGCGCACGTAGGCCGCGGATCTGCTCGCGGAAACGGCCCTACCGGCGCCGGGACCTGTCCGGGGAGGGCCCCCGCTACCCCCTCAGAACTGTGCCGAGGCAATCGTCCGGGAGCTCACCCTAAACGGACTTGTCCGTGGCAAGCCGCCACAATCCGAGCATACATCCCGAGTGCTCTCGCCGAGGCGGAGGAGGAGTGTCGGCTCGCCCAGCAGGATGGTCTCGCCGCAGCGGTCGCAGATACGCCATCCCCAGCATCTCGCAAGTTCCTCAGCCTCGCGTCTTTCGTGTCCGCTGAGTGTTCCCATGACGCGCGCCCCCTTGTCAGATGCACTGAGACTACTTGGCATTGAGAATGCTGTGACCTCGGGAAAGTACGGGGCGTTGGGCTGAGGAACCACGAGGTCGAATCCGGGGCGCAGTCCTGCAACCGCCGGACGGAACGGTCAGAACTCGATAAGGCCACTCTTGATGGCAAAGTGGATCAGCTCGGCGTTGGTCCTCAGGCCGAGCGTCTCCATCATCTGGTACTTGTGGAACTCCACGGTCCGGGTGGAGATCGACAGGCTCGCCGCGATCTCCTTCGCCGATCGACCCTCGGCCAGGAGCTGCAGGACCTCGCGCTGCCGCAGCGTGAGGGAGGCAGCCGGGTCGTTGTCCTGTGATGGCCCCTGCTTCATGGCCTGCAGGACCTCGCCGGCAAGCTGCGGAGTGAGGTAAGTCTTGCCCTGGAGGGCCGCGTGGAGAGCAGCGATCAGCTCGACCGAGGCCGAGTGCTTGAGCACGAAGCCCGAGGCTCCTGCCTCCAGCGCACGCCGGGCGAAGCTCACGTCCTTCTGCATCGTCAGGAACACGACGGGCACGCGATCGCCCTCTTCCCTCAAGCGAATCAGGGCGTCGATGCCGTTGAGGTGGGGCATCGTGATGTCGGCCACGATGACGTCGGGGCGCAGTGTCTTGGCCGCCTCGATCAGCTGGCGCCCGTCCTCGACCACGCCCACCAGCTCGAACTCAGGGCTGAGCAGACTCGTCAGCGCCTCGGCGACCATGAGGTGGTCGTCGGCGAGGAGGACGCGCGGACGGCGGCTGGAGGCCATCACGAGCCCGGCTTCCCGACGGGTACCCAGGCGATGACCTTCGTGCCGTCGCCGGGGGCGCTCTCGATGTCGAGCGTGCCGTGCAGGAGCTGCACGCGCTCACGCATACTGGCCAGACCGAGGTGCATCCCCTTTTGAGAATGCTCGGGCCCGAACCCGACGCCGTCGTCTGACACGGCGAGCACCAGTCCGTCACCGATTTGCCGCAGCGTGACCGTCGCGCGGCTCGCTGCCGCATGTCGAGCCACGTTGCTCAGAGCTTCCTGCGCGACCCTGAGCAAGCAAAGCGCGACGTCCTCGGCAAGGACGTGAGGCAGCGGGCCGAGGTCCACGGAGAGCTCAAGTTCGCTCCGGCGACCCCGGCGTTCGCATTCCGCCCGCAGCGCCTCGCCCAGACCGAGCTCCTCCAAGACCGACGGATGAAGCTGGTAGGCCAAGGAGTGAATGTCCTCGCTGAGGCTCATGAGGCCCTCGCGGACCGCCTGCATCGCCGCCGCCTGCGCCTTGTCCGCAGCCCCAAGCTCACTGCGGCCGACGTCGATTGCCAGCACGGCGAGCCGCTGACTCACGTCGTCGTGCAGCTCGCGCGCGAGCAGCGCGCGCTCCTCCTCCTGGGCTCGGATCAAGCGGCGGCTCAGATCGTGCAGTTCCTGCTCGGCTTGCTTGCGCTCCGTCACGTCGCGGAGGACGCCGTACGACTTGACCGCATGTCCGTCGACATCACGCGTGGCGACGCGGCCGATGTGCTGGATCCACTTCTGCTCCCGGGTCGGGCAAAGGAAGCGGTACTCCAGGAACAGGCGCTCAAGCAGCCCGTCGTGCAGCTGCTGACGTGCGTCCAGCACCCGGGGGCGGTCTTCAGGATGCAGATGGTCCATCCAGAACTCCAGAGGCTGCAGCTCCCGTTCCCGGTCGGGAGGCAGGCCGATGAGATCGCGAAAACAGTCGTCGACGTAGGTGGTCCCATCGCCGAAGTCGACCTCGTAGAAGGAGAGGCCGGCGAGCTCGGCTCCCGCGGCCAGCCTTGCCTCACTGGTCAGAAGTGCCTCCTCGACCTGCTTCCTCTTGGTGATGTCGACGACGACGCCCATGAAGCGGTCCGGCTCACCGGCGGCCGTGAACCGGGGACGCCCATTTGATGCGATCCAGCGCACGCCGCCCTCAGCGGGCCAGATGCGGTACTCCATGTGTGTCGCTTCGCCCGCCCGCGGCGGCTGCTCGATGACTTCGCGGACGAGGTCCCAGTCGTCGGGATGCACGGAGGCCTCCAGACGCTCAAGCGTGACGATCTCGTGCGGCGAGAATCCGAAGATGGCCCGGGTCCTCTCCGTGCCCCAGAAGCGCCCCGCCGAGTAGTCGAAGGCCCACAACCCCGCTTCTGCGGCATCTGCCGCCAGGGTCAGGCGCTCCTCGCTCTCCCACAAGGCTTCGTCGGCGTGCTTTCGAGCCAGCGCATTGGCGAAGACCTGCGCGACCAGTTGCAGCCGCTTCACCAGCGCATCCGGCCAGTCGCGCTCCGTCCGGGTGGTGTTGAGACCCATGGCTCCAATGTTCGACGTGCCCCCCACGAGCAGAGGAACGGTGAGGTTCGATCTGACCCCGAACAGGCGGAGGTTGTCACGGTCGAATGTGGCTTCCTCGGGGAGCTCCTCGAGCGATGAAGCGGCGACGACGCGGCCGGCCATCATTTCCTGCTGGAGCCAGGGGAAGTAGTCACCGGCGCTCATGCCGCGCATCGGAGGCAGCAGATCCTCCTGAGAGCTGTAGAAGTGCGTAAGCGTGAGGGGGCCCTCGGCGGCGCCTTCCCACAGCGCCGAAAGATCGACGCCGAGGACTTCGCAGACGCGGCGCTGCACGTCCTCGATCTCGCGGTCCACCGCTCCGGAGGGCAGGTTGATGAATCGCGACGAGATGTCGGATATGAGCGTCTCAAACTCGAGACGACTCCCCAGGTTCTCCGTGGAGCGCGGCGTGTCTTCAGTCTGGCCCACGTCGACAACGGTACCACCCCAGGGAACACCTCGTATTTCCCGAGCGGCCAGCCCCGTAGTTTCCCGAGGTCACAATTCTCCCGGCTCCAACTAGCCTCCAATCAGATCTACGTCGTGAAATCCGTACAGGGAGGGGTGTCATGTCCAAGACAGTCGCTGAGATGGTCGGCGAGGCGAAGGCCAGGGTGAAGGACGTGACACCGAAGGACGCCGCAGTCGAGGGAGTCTCGGAGGGGGTCGTGTTCCTCGACGTGCGCGAGCCCGTCGAGTGGGAGCATCACATCGAGGGCGCGGTGCAGATCCCCCGTGGTCTGCTCGAGTTCGCCGCCGATCCTGCGAGCCCCAAGCACAGGCCGGAGCTGGATTCGGCGGGCCGCGTGATCGTGTATTGCCGCTCCGGCATTCGCGCCTCGCTGGCCTGTGCGACGCTGCTTGACATGGGTTACGAGAACGTCGCCAACCTCGAGGGCGGGTTCGCCGCCTGGCAGGAGGCCGGCCTGCCCACCCACGAGCACCACGACGGGTTCTGAGCACCGAGGTAATCGATGACGGTCAACCAGTTCGTCTCCACGATCGCCACGCTGG
The DNA here is from genome assembly GCA_963798285.1 of uncultured Thermoleophilia bacterium. Taxonomy (GTDB): domain Bacteria; phylum Actinomycetota; class Thermoleophilia; order UBA2241; family UBA2241; genus CAIXSE01. The sequence continues at coordinate 1,192,636 of CAWCSR010000003.1, forward strand.
CAGGCCTGACGTTCGTTGTCGGCAGCATGTTCGCGACCGGCCTGAGCCTGACCGTCGGCCAGATCATCGAACCGCTGAAGAACGCGCGCCTCGTGATCCTGGCGCTCATGGCGAACTTCGCACTGGTGCCGCTCCTGGGGTACGTGATCACGCTGGTGATCCCGCTCGACGAGCCGCTGAAGGTCGGCCTGATCGTACTGTCGACGGTCGCCGGCGCGCCTTTCCTGATCAAAGAGGTCCAAGCCTCGAAGGGGAAGCTCTCCCTGGGAGTCGGGCTGATGTTCCTGCTGATGGTCGTGACCATCTTCTACGTGCCGCTCGTCCTGCCGCTGCTGCTGCCCGGCGTGGCTGTCAACGCGGGGGAGATCGCCAAGTCGCTCATCGTGACGATGCTCATCCCCCTCGTAATCGGCCTCCTTTTCAGATCGCACTCGGCAGAAGGCGCGAAGCGCTGGGCGCCGGTGATGAACCGGGTCTCCGGCATAGCACTGCTGCTCATGCTGGTGACCGGGCTGGGGCTGAACATCTCCAACATCATCGATCTGGTCGGTTCGTATGGCTTCCTGGCCCTCGTCGTCTTCGTCGTCGGATCGCTGGCAATCGGCTACGTCTGCGGCGGCCGGGACGCCGAGGTCCGCAGCGCACTCGGGCTGGGCACGGCGCAACGCAATGTGGCGGCCGCGATCCTCGTCGCAAGCCTGAACTTCGCAGGCACCGAGACACTGCCCTACGTGCTCGTCGCGTCAATCGTCCTGCCACTGATCCTGCTGCCCGCGGCGCGGCTGATCGGCAAGAGGGGCAACGCGGGGGAAGACAGGCCCACCGCATCAGACGAGACGGCGCCCGCGTGACGCTTCCGTCTCGATATCACACACGAAAGGACAGACATGCCCCAGACAGAACGAATCGCCACCACGGTGCCGCTGGACTGGAACGAAGTCTGGTTCACCAACTGCCCCATGGTGTCGGCCAACAACGTGGACCAGGAGCTCGGCTGGTGCCGCGAGGAGTACAAGAAGATCGGCGTGGAGTACGCCTACTTTCGCCACGCCCCCGAGAACAACTGGTACCCGCACTACATCCACAACCTCGACAACCTCATCCGCATGGGCGGACTCTACCCGCCGATCCACGTGAATGCGGACCTTCGCCGCACCGTGCTGCTCGGCGCGACGTGGGTCTACGAAGGCGGCTGCATGGCCGTGCGCGCCCGCGACGACCTCTTCAAGATGAGCGACCTCAAGGGCAAGAAGATCGGCATCTCGAAGAGTCTCAACACCATCAAGAACGACTGGTGGCGCATCCAGGAGCACATGGGCATCCTGAACATGCTCAAGCTCAACGACATGACCATGGATGACATCGAACTCGTCGAGTTCCCCTATCCTGACGACTGGTACGACAAGCCGGAGATGCTCCAGGTCACCATGAACAACCCCTCTGAGCTGTGGATGCGCCGCGACCACAAGCATGACCTCGCCTTCCGGCCGCTCGAGACGGCGTTGCTGGCCGGCAAGGTCGACGCCATCTACACGCAGAGCAAGGTCTTCCAGCACCTGCAGGAGGCCACCGGCAAGATGAAGATGATCGAGGACCTCTCCAAGTACCCGGACTGGACGATCCAGGTCGCCAACACGCCCGCCGTGATCACCTGCACCGACGTGATGGCCGACGAGCACCCCGAGCTCGTGATGGCCTACATGAAGGCGATGATCAAGGTCGGCCGCTGGGCCAATGAGAACAAGCACGCCGCCGGCGCGATCCTCAACCGCCAGACGTTTTACCTGGACGCCGAGGACACCTACGAGGGCATCAAGGACGTCGACATGGTGCCCAGCCTGAGCGCGCGCAACCTGGAGTGCGTCAAGATCGGCAAGGACTTCATGTTCGAGCACGGCTACATCAAGCACGACTTCGATGTGGACGCGTGGGCGCGGCCGGAGTTCCTGGAGAAGGCGGCCGAGGAAGTGCTCAAGGAGGAGTGGGAGCGCCGGAGCTGGACCAAGCTGCCCCACGGCGGCGGGCTCGAGGTCGAAGGCACGCGGCTCGGGTAGGAGGCAAGGACACACCAGCAAACCTGGTGGCTGCCCGGCCGCCTGGGGCCGTGGAGATCGTCTCCACGGCCCCAGGCGCTCCAGGTCGCCCTCAGGGCTGCGAGTCCACCCGGATCTGGTGGGTGGGGAGCGAAGAACGATCGGCCGCCGGGACCTCGGCGGCCTCCAGCAACCAAAGGAGAAACATGAACGACAAGTGGCAAGGTTGGGCGGCGGCCGGAGCCGTCCTCATGGTGGTCGTAGGCGCCTTCAGGGTATTCAGCGGCATCGTCGGCCTGTTCAATGATCAGTGGCTCGTGCGCTCCCTGGGGGGCGGCTACTACTTCGTCGACGTCAGCGCGCTGGCGTGGTGGTTCATCGTGATCGGCGTCATTCTGCTCCTCGCCGGCTATGCGGTGATGAACGGCAAGACGTGGGGCCGGGTCGTCGGGGTCGTCGCCGTCAGCATCGCGCTTGTCTCAGAGCTCATGTGGATCCCGCTCTATCCGATCTGGTCGATCCTCCTCGTCGTCCTCTACACCTTCGTCATCATCGGACTCGTGATGGCGAGACCAGCGGAGCGCTCATGAGTGTCGACTCCGTAGACGAACTGGGCCCGATCGATTATCTGGTCATCGAGTTCCCGGCGGGCAAGGCCGACTTCTCCGGCCAGATGGCGGCCCAACTCAGAAGGCTGGTCGAGCGCGGTATCGTGCGCATCCTCGACCTGCTGATCATCACCAAGGACGTCGACGGGATCGTCGACGCGTCGGAGCTGCACGAGTTCGACGATGACCAGGTCGGGGAGCTCCGCGAGCTCGGAGCCGAACTCGCGGAATTGCTCTCCCACGAGGATGTCGGCCACATCGCCGCGGCGCTGGAGCCCGGCACCGTCGCCGCGGCTCTGGTGTACGAGAACGTCTGGGCCGCCCCGTTCGCCTCATCGGTCCGCCACTCGGGCGGCCAGCTTGTGGCGAACGGCCGCATCCCCATGCAGGCGATCATCGCGGCCGTCGAGGCGGGCGACGACGTCGCAGCGATGGAAGGAGTCTGACATGCCGCTTGGCAGAGGACGCAGAGGACCCGGCGTGATCGGGCGGCCGGTCGTGCGAACGGCCGCAGTGGTCGGCACGGCAGCTGTGGTGGCGCACGGCGTTCGCCGACGCGGCGACCGGCGAGACGATCGACGTGATCGGCGGGGGTGACGGCTCCCGGGGGTGAGAGCGTCCGGCTGGGTAGCATGCGACCTCGTCATTGTGTCGCGTGATGACCGTCTGGTAACTTACGCGCATCTGATGAAGCCCTTTTTGGGGGGTACGGCGGGCGGGACCGGGAGACATCAGCCGGCCCCGCCGCCCACTTGAACGGAGTACCTATGTGCTGCCTATTCTCGTCATTGTTCCTGTTCGGGCCTCGCGCCGCCGTCGTCATCTGGTGGATCCTCGATCCGACACGCTGGAACCTTGCCTTCAGCAGCTGGCTGTGGCCCGTGATCGGATTCCTGATCGCGCCGTGGACCACGCTGATGTGGGTCATCGTGGCGCCCGGAGGCGTCCGCGGGCTGGACTACCTCTGGATCGGACTGGCCATAGCTCTCGATGTCGCCACGTGGTCCGGCGGCGCCAAGTCCGGGGTCGACCGCAGGTCCGCGACCGCGTGACGAGCGCTCCGACGATCTGAGCTCTCTCTGCCGTAAGGCGCGGACGGGCTCATGCGCGGGGGTGAGGGTCAAACGACCCTCACCCCCGCCGTCGTTGGGGAGCGCAGTAGACTGGCGGTCACACGCCACGCAGTGCGGGACTTCACGACCGGAGGGGGTCGAGACATGGCAGACCAGAGAGCAAAGCGGATCGCAGAGCTCGTCGAGCCGCTACGCGTAGCACCGGGCCGCAGGGTGACGCTGGCCAAGCACTTCGACCCCGGCTACAAGGCGGGGTTCCTGCACAAGGAGCAGGGCGTCGAGCTGGTGGCCCAGGGCGTGGAGCTGCTGAGCGAGTACCAGGAGCGGCTGGCCGCACAGGACACGCACGGCGTCGTCGTCGTGCTCCAGGCGCTCGACGCCGCCGGCAAGGACGGCACCATCCGCCACGTCATGAGCGGCGTGAACCCGCAGGGCGTCTCGGTCCACTCGTTCAAGGCGCCCTCTCCGCTCGAGCTCGACCACGACTACCTGTGGCGCTTCGCCACCAACCTGCCTCGCCGCGGCGAGATCGGCATCTTCAACCGCTCCTACTACGAAGAGGTCCTGGTCGTGCGCGTGCACCCCGAGATCCTCCAGAACGAGCAACTGCCCCGGCAGGCACGGGGACGGGGCATCTGGAAGAAGCGCTACCGCGACATCAACGACTGGGAACGCTACCTCACCGACCAGGGCTTCACCATCGTGAAGCTGTTCCTGAACCTGTCCAAGGAGGAGCAGCGGGTCCGCTTCCTTCGCCGCATCGACCTGCCCGACCACAACTGGAAATTCTCGGCCGCCGACGTCAAGGAGCGCAGCTACTGGGACGACTACCAGAAGGCGTTCTCCGAGATGCTCTCCAGCACGAGCACCGAGTGGGCGCCCTGGTACGTCATCCCCGCGGACCACAAGTGGTTCGCGCGCGCCTGCGCCTCGGCCATCATCGCGAACGCGCTGATCAAGATCGATCCGAGGTTCCCCAAGGTGGCGCCCGAGGCGCATGCGGCCCTCCAGGAGACGAAGCTGCAGCTGGAGGCGGAGGCTCCCCACGGCGCCGAGGCCGACCCGTTCGCGGCCGAACTCGAGGAAGCCGGGAAGGCGGACGCCAAGGGCGGCAAGAAGGGCGGGAAGAAGGGCGGCAAGAAGGCCAAGAACTCGAAGTGACCCGGCAGCGACGTCGGCGAGGGGGCAGCGATGGCAACGACTGACAAGACGGCCACTACGGTGGCAGGGACGGCCGAGCGCTGGTACGCCCTCTCGGCCGGGGACGTCGCCGCAAGGTTCGGCGTCGACCCGGCCAGCGGACTGTCGGCGGCGAAGGCCGGGGAGCTGCTGCAGAAGGACGGCCCCAACGAGCTCCCCGTCGAGAAGGGCGAACCCGGCTGGCAGCGGTTCCTCGACCAGTACCGGGCCTACATGCAGATCATCCTGCTCATCGCCGCCGTGATCTCGCTGGCCATCGGCCAGTGGAGCACCGGGCTCGTGCTCATCGCGCTCACGGTGTTCAACGCGGTGACCGGCCTGCGCCAGGAGGGCAAGGCCGAGAGCGCGATGAACGCGCTCAAGTCGTTGATGAAGCAGACCGCGCGCGTGCGCCGCGACGGCGCCGAGGCCGAGATCCCGGCCGAGGAGGTCGTCCCCGGCGACGTCGTCCTGCTGACCGCCGGCGACGACGTGGCCGCCGACGGACGGATCATCGAGGCGCACTCGCTGGACATCGACGAGTCGGCGCTCACCGGCGAGAGCCTGCCGGCGTCCAAGACGACGGACCCGCTGGCCGACACCGACCTCGGCCCCGGCGACCGGACCAACATGGCGTTCATGAACACGCCGGTCACGCACGGCAGCGGCATGATGATCGTGACGGCGACGCGGCGCCGACGCCGAGGTCGGCAAGATCGCCGGCATGCTGGCGGCGACCGCCAAGGAGCAGACGCCGCTCACCCGCCAGCTCAACACCATGACGCTCTGGATCGGCGCCGCCGCCCTCGTGACGATGATCCTCATGTTCGTGCTGGGGCTCTCGCGGGGCCAGAGCGCCGAGAGCCTGTTCATCACCGCCATCGCCCTGGCCATCGCGGCCATCCCGACGGCGCTGCCGACCGTGCTCCAGGTGATCCTCTCCGCCGGCGCCAAGGAGCTCGCCGCGGACAAGGCCATCGTCAAGGACCTCGTCTCGGTGGAGACGCTGGGCTCCACGTCGGCCATCAACTCGGACAAGACGGGCACGCTCACGATGAACCAGGTGACCGTCGTCGAGGTGCTCGACGCGGTGGACCGCTACACCGTCTCGGGCATCGGCTACGGCCTCGACGGGCACGTGCATCACGCGGCGGGCACGTCACTCTCCATCGACGACGCCATCCTGCCGTACATCATCACCAACGACGCCAAGCTGGAGAACGGCAAGGTCGTCGGCGACCCGACCGAGGGCGCCCTGCTGGTGCTCGGCCACAAGGCTGAGCTGGACATCGACGCCAGCCGCGAGCGGTTCCCGCGCCTGACCACGCTACCGTTCGACCCCGTCTACAAGCTGATGGCCACCTTCTGCTCCGCCACCGACGCCTCGGGCAAGAGCGTCGTGCGCTGCTTCGTGAAGGGCGCTGCGCCGGCTGTGTTCGACCGCACCGCTACCGCGCTCGGCCGCCGGTGAGACCATGCCAATGGACGACGCCCTCAAGAAGAAGGCGGACGACGCCGTCGCCCGCATGGCGGGCGAAGGGCACCGGGTGATGGCCGCGGCCGTCCGCGACCTGGACCCGGCCGCGTTCGACCCCGCGGGCGACCTCCTCGGCTACGTCACCGACCTCCAGCTGACGTCGATCGTCGGCATGGTCGACCCGCCGCGCGAGGAGTCCAAGGTCGCGGTCCGCGACGCACAGCGCGCCCACATCCGCGTGCGCATGGTCACCGGCGACGACGTCAGCACGGGCGCCGCCATCGCCAGGCAGCTCGGCATCCCCGGCGAGGCGATGCTGGGCACGGAGTTCGCCGCGATGAGCGAGCCGGAGCGGCTGCGGCGCATCGACGACATCGGCGTCGTCGGCCGCGTGGCGCCCGAGCACAAGGTGCTTCTGGTCGAGACGCTCCGCAAAAAGGGCCAGGTGGTCGCGATGACCGGCGACGGCGTCAACGACGCGCCGGCGATCAAGGCGGCCGACATCGGCATCGCCATGGGCAGCGGCACCGAGGTGGCCAAGAACGCCGGCCGCATGATCCTCTCCGACGACAACTTCGCGACCATCGTGAAGGCGGTCGAGAAGGGCCGCGCCGTCTACGACAACCTCAACAAGTTCATCCGCTTCGTGATGCTCGAACTGGCGGCGTACATCATCACGTTCCTCGGCGCGAGCATCCTCAACATCGCCGCCGGACAGCCCTTCTCGGCGTCGCAGATCCTCTACGTCAACTTCCTCGTCAACGCGCCGCTCGGCATCGCCCTCGGCATGGACAAGGAGACGCCCGGGCTCATGGACCGCGCGCCGCGGCCTCGCGACGCGACGATCATGACGAGGGGCCTGCTGACCACGGCCGGCCTCGTCGGGGTGTTCATGGCGGCGTGCACGCTCGCACTGATCAGCTACGGGTCGACGCACTACGGCAGCGCGGCGATCGGCAGCTCGATGGGGCTCACGGCCTTCTCGCTGCTCATCGTGGCCTCGGCCTTCCAGGCCAGGAGCGTGACGGCCACGGCGCTCACCGGCGAGACGTTCGACAACCGAAACCTGAACTGGACGGCGCTGGCGGAGATCGTCCTCGCCGTCCTCATCACGCAGATGGACGTCATGCGCCGCATCTTCGGGACCGAGCAGCTGACCGGCAAGCAGTGGCTGCTCGCGCTGGTGCCGGCCATCGCGCTGTTCTTCCTCTGGGAGGTCGGCAAGCTGGTCGCCCGCCGCGAAGCCGAGACGGCCGACGCGACTGGACCGTCCCCGCCGAGGAGACGGCCGTCTAGCCTGGACTGACTGCACCGGCTGGCTGCGCCCGCCAGGCGCGTGGGCTTGGCCGCACCCGCCAGGCGGGTGGCACGGGGCTGCGCCCGCCAGGCGACCGGCCGCCCGCCTGGCGGGCGTGGCCTCCGGCGCTCAGCGCGTGCCCTCCGGCGATCAGGCCGGAGCCGGTTCTCCCTCCGGATCGGCGCCGGCCGCGGCCGGCTCGGAGCCCGGCTGCTTCTTGGGTATCCGTCCGGTGAAGAAGAGCGCGATCACTCCCATCACGGCGAGGATCGAGAGCGCCGTGCGCAGGCCGGCGATCTGCGAGTCCTTGTAGGTGGTGAGCACCTCGTCCTGCACGTCCGCGGGCACTCCGGCCTTCTCCAGTTGCGCCTGGGCTTCGCTGTCCGAGACGAACGGTGCGCCGGCGGCGAGGTTGGTGTTGGCCTGCGTCTTCATCGATTGCGGCACGTTGGGATTGGCCTCGATTCCGGACAGGAACGAGGCCGTCAGCGCCGCGATGAGGATCGAGCCGGCCAGCGCCGTACCGATCGAGGCGCCGAGTTGGCTGGCCGTGTTCTGCAGGCCGCCGACCTCGGAGCTCTTCTCGGTCGGCACCGAGGATACGGTCACGTTGCCCAGTTGTGACGCCAGGGCGCCGATGCCGAACCCGATGATGAGCATCGGGATGAAGACGATGGACGAGTCGGCGCCCACCTCGAGGCTGGCGATGAGCACGAGGATGCCGGCGATGAGCGCCAGCATGCCGATGCGCGAGACGCGGCGCGGATTGGCCTTTGGAACCAGCTTCGGGATGCCGACCGCGGCGAGGAGCAGGGAGAGCGAGAGCGGCAGCAGGCGCACGCCGGTGGCCATGGGCGACAGCCCGAGCACCACCGAGAGAAACAGCGGCACGATGAAGAACAGCCCAGCCTGGATCAGGAACTGGAACAGGAACGTGATGAGCCCGCCGGTGAGCTGCTTGACACGCAGGAGCGCCGGCGAGATCAGCGGCTCCTTGCCGCCGTTCTCCAGGCGGTTCTGCCAGCGGAGGAACAGCCACAGCAGGAAGAGCCCCCCGATGATGAACCAGATCGTGAGCGAGAGGCCGAAGAGCGACGTCGCGCCCTCCTTGGGCAGCAGCCAGCCCCAGGTGGACGACTTGAGCACGCCGAGGACGACGAGTGCGAGGCCGGCGGACGAGATGACGGCGCCGATGAGGTCGAGGTGTGGCCGCTCGCCCAGCTTGTCGTCGGCGGCGCGGCGCGCCAGGAACAGGATGGCGATGACGATGACGACCTCGCCGGCGAAGACGTAGCGCCAGGAGAAGTAGGTCGTCATGAAGCCGCCGATGACCGGGCCGACGGCGACGGCGATCGCACCGGCGGCGGCAATCAGCCCGTAGGCCTTGGCGCGGGCGCCAGGCGGGAAGTTGCCGGCCACGAGACCGACGATGGCCGGCATGATCAGCACGGCGCCGATGCCCTCGAGGAACGACCATCCGATGATGAGCACGGTGAGGTTGGGCGAGAGCGCCGTGGTCATCGAGCCGCAGCCGTAGATCACGCAGCCGATGGCGAACGCACGCTTGCGGCCCATGATGCTGCCGATCTTGCCACCGAGCACCATGAGGCTGGCCATGACCAGCGTGTACAGCGTGATCGCCGTCTGCACGCCGGTCACCGTGGTGCCGAGGTCTTTGGCCACGGTGGCGATGGACACGTTCATCACCGACGTGTCGAGGGTCATGAGGAACTGGCCGGTGGCCAGCGTGAACAGGATGAGGCCCGCGCCTGCCTTGGCGGCGGCCGCGACCCCGCCTTTGCCGGATGCAGCCGCCATGTTCTCCGCCATCGATTCCCCCCCGAGAGACTCTCGCCAGTCGGGTCAGTGTTACCCACCAGTCAGGACGGCGCAATGCCGCTGCCGGTTCAGGCTCCCCTGCGCAGCATCTTGCGGACGTCACGGAGCGGGATCGCCAGGTAGATGGCGATGAGCAGGTAGAGGCTGATGCCGAGGCGCGGCGACAGAAACCCGAGGATCGCCGCCACGACGTAGGCGATGAGGCTGGGCGTGAGCTGGTACTTGACCCGGGCCTCCTCCTTGCGCTCGTCGGCCATGTCCTCGCCGAAGAGCCCTTCGCGCTCGGCGTGCCGGCCGAGGATCATCAGCATGAGCGTCATGACCAGCAGCACGATGCCGTAGAACACAACGGCGACGCGCTCGGCAGCCACGTGGCTTGCCCACTCGCTCATCATCCGCGTCGGGAACGGGAGGAAGGCGCAGAACAACAGAAGCACCAGGTTGAGGCGCATGAAGACGCCGTCGACGTGGTCGAGCGCGTCGACAAGGGCGCTGTGCTCGATCCAGACCGCGCCGATGGTCATGAACGAGACGAAGTAGGCGAGGTAGACCGGCCACTCGTGACCGAGGTCGCGGAGGGTGTCGGTGCTGCTGTCTCTGACCGCAGGCACAGCGATCTCCAGGACCAGCAGCGTGATGGCGATGGCGAACACGCCGTCGCTGAACGCCTCCAGGCGGTTCTTCTTGTGCTTGATCTTCGCCGGCCTCTGCGACTCAGCCATCACAGCTCCCCCTCTGCGCCGGCCGACTCCCCACGGGGCCGGCGCCGATCCCCTGTCCAACTGATGGCGGGCAGGCGGCCCTTCCGGCCTCCCGCCCGCCATCACTCACTCCGAACGCGATCGCCCTTCGATCAGGCGGTCGCTTCCTTCTTGTGCTTCTTGGCGCCGAAGGCGTGCTTGAGCTGCTCTTCCTGCTCGGCGGTGAGGTTGGAGCGCACGAGCGTCGCGTTCGTACCCTCGATGGCGGCCATGAACTTGTCCTCGGTCATCTGGTTGATGATGAGGAACCAGCCGGCCTTTCCCGGCGGCACGGCGTCGTGCATCTGCTCGAGCACTTCCTTGTCAAGACCGGTCTTCGCGCCCTTGCCGAACAGCGCGCCGAGTCCGGCGCCGATCGCCATGCCGAGGAACGGCATGAAGAAGAGCAGGCCGAACAGCATGCCCCAGAACGCGCCGCCCATGGCGCCCGCGCCCACGAGGCCGTGGCCGTGCTTGACGTGCGGCTTGCCGTCCGGGTCGCGCACGACCTCGGCCGCGTCGCTGAGCTGCACGATCATGTCTTTCTGCAGCTCGCCGAGCTTGACGCCGAAACGGTCGGCCTCCATCTCGTTCTCGAAACCGAGGACCATCATCTCGCTCATACGTTCTCCTCTTCGGTGGTGAACCGGGTAGTAGAGTCGCCAGAATCGACAGTATGTCATGCTTCACGGCGCGCGACACGGCACGCGTTGCGGCCGAGGTTACCGAGCGGTCACCGAGGATTCTTCAGGGTGCCCGGCCCGACGTCAAGCGCAGGAGCGAGGCCGTCCGCGTCTGTCGCGACACGCGACGCGCCGGCATGGACAGCGGCATCGACGCCGGGCTAGGCTACCCCGAGGCAGAGCACATCGAGCGGGAGGTCGGCGTGACACTGGTCGTGGTCATCATCGTGGTGCTTCTGGCCGTCCTGGCCTTCGGTTACCTCATCTTCAGGATGATGCGCCGGAGCCAGGAGACCGTGTCCCAGGTCACCGACAGGGACGACGCCGAAGCACGACCTCGTGGTCGGGACCGACGAGCAGGGGCGTGCGATCCACGCGTCCGAGGAAGCGCCGGAGCCGGCGCGCGACGACGCCGGGTTCGAAGCCCTTCTCCAGGACGAGATCCACGACCTCGGCCACGAACAGCCGGCCGCGGACGACGAGGTCTGAGTCCGGTCCGAGAGCTGACCGGAGGCAGCCAGTGGGCACCACCGAGTGGATCGTCGTCATCCCGTCGTCGGCGGGCGCCTGATCCTTGCCGCTGTTCATCCCGTACTTCCCGGTGCCCGCACTGCTCGCGTGCCTGGTCCTGGATTCGGCCGACCAGAGCATCTTCCAGCACTTCCCGAAGATCCCGCTGGACGGCTACCAGTCCTACGACAAGGCGCTGGACGTCTACTACCTCTCCGTCGCCTATCTCTCCACCCTGCGCAACTGGACCAACCAGGGCGCCTTCCGCATGAGCCAGTTCCTCTACTACCACCGGATGATCGGCGTGATCGGCTTCGAGCTCACCCAGGTGCGAGCGGTCCTCTTCATCTTCCCGAACACCTTCGAGTACTTCTTCCTCTTCGTCGAGCTCGTGCGGCTCGGATGGAACACCAGCCGCATGGGCAAATGGACCGTCATCCTCGCCGCGGCCGGAATCTGGATCTTCATCAAGCTGCCGCAGGAGTGGTGGATCCACATCGCCCAGCTCGACATGACCGACTTCATCAAGGAGACACTGTTCGGCGTGGACAAGACGGCGAGCTGGGGAGAAGCGATCGCCAACCGACCGTGGGTGCTGATCGCGGCGATCGCGTTCTTCGCGGTCCTCGCCGCCATCGTCTACTGGATCGTCACGCGCAAGGCGCCGAAGTTCGATCACAAGGCGCACATCGCGGCCGACCCGCTGCCTCCTGAGCTGCACGGCGCGGAACCGTACCGCAGGGTCCGCGCCGACACCAGCATCTTCGGCTGGGCACTCCGTGAGAAGGTCGCGCTCACGGCGATCATCTGCGTCATCTTCGGCCTCATGCTCACCGGAGGCACGGCCGATCCGCTGCGTATCGTCATCGGTGTGGCGATCTTCACCGTGATCAACGCGGCAGTGAGCCATTGGATGGCGCTGCGCGGCCGCAGTTGGCGGCGGCTCGCCGGCGAGCTCGTGACGATGCTGATCGTGAATCTCGTCATCGTCCTCGTGCTGGAGGCGCTCGACCGCTTCCTGGGCCTCCGCAGCGCACGTACGCCGTTCGGCATGACGCTGTTCTTCTCGTACCTGCTGACACTGATCATCGTGCTCTACGACAGGTACCGCACGGTGTACAAGGCGCGGCGGCTGTACCGGGCCGAGGAGAAGGCGGCGCAGGCTGAGGTGACTGGGCCGGCGGGGCCGGTCGCGTCGCCGGCCTGATCCCGGCCGGGTCCCCTCGTGGACCAGCTCCTGCACTACATCATCCACCTCGACGAGTACCTGGCCCAGGCGCTCGGGCTGTGGGCCTACGGCGCCATCTTCCTGACGATCTTCTGCGAGACCGGCCTGGTCGTCGCGCCCTTCCTGCCCGGCGAGTCCCTGCTGCTGACAAGCGGCACGCTCGCCGGCGCCGGCGTCCTGCACATCGCCGCGTTGTGGCCGCTGCTCGTGGCCGCGGCGTTCCTCGGCGACGTCGTGAACTACCTCATCGGCCGATGGCTCGGCGGGCACCTCCTGAGCAGACCGCGCAAGTTCCTGAAGCCCGAGCACGTGCAGGAGGCGCACGAGTTCTACGAGGAGCACGGCGGCGTCGCGATAGTCGCCTGCCGCTTCCTCCCCATCGTGTCGCACGCTGGTGCCGTTCGTCGCCGGCGTCACCAGGATGGAATTTCACCGCTACCTGGCGTTCGCCGCACTCGCCGCCGTCCTCTGGGTGACGACCTTCCTGGGCGCCGGCTACCTGTTCGGCAGCATCCAGTGGGTGCGGGACTACCTGGCCGTCGCCCTGGCGATCGCCGTGGCCGCCTCCGCCATCCCCGGCTTCATCATCTGGGCGGTCCACTACCTGCGCCGACGAAGGTCGACGGTGGGCTGACCAGACGGTAACCAAGTGTGAAAGAATCCGTGCTTACTGACGCACGACGCAGGGGGAACGATGATGGGAAGCTCGGCCACCATCCTGGTGGGGTCCTTCTTCACGCAGCGGTTCTTCAGCTTCGGCTTCTGGTTCATCGACCTCATCCTCCTGCTGGCTATCGCCGGCGTCGTCATCGTGCTCGCCACCGACGACCGCGACCCGAGCACCGTGCTCGCCTGGCTGTTCGTCGTGTTGCTGCTGCCTATCCTCGGCCTCATCGCCTACTTCTTCATCGGGCGCAACTTCCGCCGCGACTCACCGCGCCGGCGCAAGATCATGGCGCAGATGGACGCCGTCGCCGCCGAGTCGTTAGCACCGGTGCAGGATGCGAACACGGAGTTCACGGACGACGCCGTTGCCGACCTGGTGGCGACCCCCGCGGCGCGCGTCGAGGCCCTCGGACGCACCGAGGGCGGCGTCACGCCGCTGCCGGCCGACACCGTGGACATCTACACGGCCGGCTCCCAGAAGTTCCCCGCCCTGCTCGCGGAGATGGCGACGGCCGAGAAGTACATCCACCTCATGTACCTCATCTGGGAGATGGACGAGCTGACCGCCAAGGTCAAGACGGTCCTGCTCGATCGCCTCAAGGCCGGAGTCCAGGTGCACATCCTCTACGACTGGCTCTCCTGCATCAGCTACAAGAAGGACGAGCTGAACGAGCTCGCCGCCGCCGGCGCCGTCGTGGCCCCCTGTTTCAAGCGCCTGCCCCACCTCAACTACCGCAACCACATGAAGATGGTGATCATCGACGGCAAGAGCGTGTACAGCGGCGGCATGAACATGGGACAGGAGTACATCGACGGCGGCCCGCGCTTCGACGTGTGGCGCGACACCTCGTTCCGCCTCAGCGGACCCGTGGTCGCGCCCTATCTCATGCTGTTTGCCTCCACGTGGCTCAACAACGGCGGCAAGGAGGACCTGGCGTCCGACTTCATGCCGCCGGTGGCGGAGCACCATCGGCATGAGGGCACTCCGGTCCAGGTGCTGCACTCCAGCGTGCAGACCACGTTCAAGACCATCCGCGACGTGTTCATCACCGCGCTCGCCAACGCGCACGAGCGCATCTGGATCCAGTCGCCGTACTTCGTGCCCGACGAGCCGCTGATCACCGCGATGTGCGCGTCCGCGGCGAGCGGCATCGACGTGCGCTTCATGATGACCGGCGTCCCGGACAAGAAGATCCCGTTCTACGCGGCGTACGCCTACTACCCGCAGCTCCTGCGCGCCGGCGTGAAGGTGTACCAGTACAAGGCCGGGTTCCTGCACGCCAAGACGGTCACCGTGGACCACCAGTTCTCGATCATCGGCACCTGCAACTGGGACATCCGCAGCTTCATCCTGCACGACGAGGTGGTCTCGGTCTTCTACGACCGCGGCGTCGCCACCAACTACGGCGACCAGTACGAACGCGACATCCAGGACTGCATCGAGATCACGGAGGCGGACCTCGCCAAGCTGACCCGCGGCGAGCGGTTCCGCAACTCGTGCTACCGGCTGTTCTCGCGGCTGCTCTAGAACCGCGCCAGTCGGGAATGAACGCGGTCGAGACGCCGTCGACATTGCGCCGCCGATGGGCGCTGTCTACGATCGGGTAAGCCTGAAGTCGGCCCCGTCCGGACCGATCGGAGAGAGGGAGGTAGGCAATGAGGAGAAGAAGGCCACTGTTGGGCGCGGCCGTCGTCGGCGGCGTGGCATACCACGTAGGCAAGAAGGGCCAGCAGAGTCGGGACGCGGAAGCGGACCAGAACGCGCAGATCGCCGACCTGCAATCGCAGCAGCAGCAGGCGCCGCCGCCGCAGGCCGCGCCCGCGCCGGCCGCCGAGGAAGACCCCATGGCCAAGCTGACGCAGCTCAAGAGCCTGCTCGACCAGGGCATTCTCACCCAGGCCGAGTTCGACTTCCAGAAGACCAAGATCCTGCAGAGCATGTAGAAGGGCGGGGCTCGGCTGACGACAGAAGGAGACTTACATGGCAATGGGACCGGTGCAGGTCCTCATCGTCGGTTTCGGTGAGGACGCCGAGTTCAAAGGCGCAGCGCTCGACGAACTGAAGCGGCTGCGCGAGCACGACATCGTGAGAGTCATCGACCTGCTCGTCGTGCATCACAACGAAGACGGGACGATCGAGAAGGTAGAGCTCGCCGACCATGAGGAGCTCGCGGAGCTCGGCGCCATCGCCGGCGCGCTCATCGGCTTCGGCGCGGCCGGCGAAGAGGGTGCCGAGGCCGGAGCGGAGGCCGGCGCGGAGCTCGGCGACGAGGACGAGCTCTACGACGACGCGGAGGTCTGGTACATCGCCGACTCGATCCCTCCAGGGACGACCGCGGCGATCGTCATCCTCGAGCATCGCTGGGCGATCCCCCTGCGCAACGCCATCGCGGACGCGGGCGGCTTCGCGCTGGCGGACAGGTGGCTGCATCCGCAGGATCTGCTCGCCGTCGGCGAGGAGCTCGGGCTCGCACTCGACGACTGACGCTCCAGGACTGCCGCATCCTACGTAGCGGGTAAGAACCGATGGCCGGCGGCTCTGTCGCCGGCCATCGGCGTTTCCGGCTCCGGCCGCGCCGGAAGGCGCTGGCCCGGCTGAGAAGGGAAGCGATCGCCATGACTGCCGTGTCTGAAGGAGCGCCTGCGTCGCAAGCCGTGCCGGCGCCCGGGGCGCCGGCGCAGAGCACGGCGGCCGGCGCGGGCGCCGCCACCGACGCCTACCCGTGGGGGCTGTACCTCCACGTCGTCGTCGTGTCGGTCATCGGCGGCTTCGGCGTCCTCCTCTGGTTCGTCCTCTACGAATGGCTGAACAGGCTGATCTGGGACGGGAGCTACGTCACCGGCCACGCCTGGATGTTCCCCGTGATCTGCCTGCCGTTCTCGCTGCTCGTCGGGCTGCTGGTGAAGTACGCTCATGCCCCGAGCAACCTCGACGGCTCGATCCTTGACAGCCTCACCGGCGATACCAGCCACCTGCGGTGGAAGGATCTGCCGGCGACGGTGGCCACCTCGCTGGCCTCGCTGTTCTCCGGCGCCGTGCTCGGCCCCGAGGGCGCCATAGGCAATATCGCCAGCAAGGTCGCCGCGCTCTACTGTGACCTCTTCCGCATCCCCGTGGACAGGCGACCGAAGCTCGTCTTCGCCAGCGTGGCGTCCGGCTACAACGGCCTGCTGGAGAACCCGGTGTTCGCCGCCGTGCTCGGCACCGAGGTGGCGGAGACCAGGGAGCAGGGCCTCTCCACGTTGCCGGCGGCCCTCATCGGCGGCGGCGTCGGCTACGCCGTCTTCCTGCTGCTGCACGAGACCGGGTTCGTCAACTTCCTGCACCTGCCGCCGGTGCAGCACTACACCGTCTGGGACGCGTTTCTCATGGTGCCGCTGGCCCTCCTCGGTTTGGTGCTGGCGCTCCTCACCGCCGTCTTCATGAGGGCCTCGGCCGGCTTCTTCGGCCGCCTCAAGGACCGGGTGGTCCTGCGGGCGCTGGTGGCCGGCGTGATCTTCAGCATCGTCGGGCTGTTCGCCCCGGTCGTGATGTTCTCCGGTGAGACGCAGGCGAAGACGGTGATCAGCGGCGCGGCCGGCTACGGCATCGCGCTCCTGCTGGTGATGGCTGTCGGCAAGCTCGCCCTGCTCAGCGTCGGGTTCAAGAGCGGGTTTCTCGGCGGGCCGACGTTCCCGCTCATCTTCGCCTCGACCAGTGTGGCGCTGGCCATCAACATCGCCTTTCCCGGCGTGCCCGTGGCTATCCTGGTGGCCGGCGTCATGGCCGGGGCTGTCTACGCGCTCTTCCGGACCCCGCTGATGGTGGTCCTCCTCACGGGGTTCATGCTGGACGCTGGCCCGACCATGGTGGCGCTCATCGTGCTGGCCATCGCCACCGTGATGATCGTCACGCCGCCGGTGCAGAAGCTCATGGCCGCGCGGCAGGCGGAGAGGGCGGCGGCAAAGGCCGCGTGAGCCGCACGGCGATGGAGGCAGGCCGACAGAATGTCGTGGGCGAGGCCCGGTGGCCGATGGCCACAGCGGTCGTCGCCGTCATCATCCTCACGTTGCTGCTCCCGCGCACGCTCATCGTGCACCCGCGCTGGGGAGTCCCGATCGTCGAGGCCCTGCTGCTCGTGGCCGTGATCATTGGCGATCCTGGGAAGATCGACCGGCGCTCCCGGCCGGTGCGCACCCTCTCGATCACACTGATTGCGATTCTCGTTGCGACGACGCTCTGGTGCACGACCCAGCTCCTCCGGCAGCTCATCGCCGGCGGGCCTGCCACCCAGTCCGGCGGGGCACTGCTGGCTGCCGGCGGCATCGTCTGGGTCTCCAACTGCATCGCCTTCGGCCTCCTGTACTGGGAACTGGACAGCGGCGGGCCGGCCGTGCGTGCGCACGGGCTGCCGGCCCATCCCGACTTCGCCTTCCCACAGCAACTCTCCCCGGAGATCGCGCCAGCGAACTGGCGCCCGCGGTTCGTGGACTATCTCTATCTCGGCTTCACCAGTGCGACCGCGTTCAGCCCGACCGACGCCATGCCACTACGCCCGTGGAACAAGATCGCCATGATGGCGCAGTCGGCGATCTCGCTCACGCTCCTGGGCCTCGTGATCGCCCGCGCGGTCAACGTGCTGACCTAGGCTCGAGACGAGGCTGCGCCACGGCAGCGTGGTACCCACCGCGCGTGTTCGGGGTAGTGCACATCGGAAGGAGAATACGGGCGAGGGAGGAGCGCAGATGGAAGAACAACACCTGAGCCACCCGCCGACCGTGGGTGAAGACGAAGAGGTCCGGCGCCGCGGCCACCGGCTCATCGAGCTCGAGTTCGGCGCAACGGGCGCCTTCGACGACCCGCGCCACGAGTGGCGCCGGCTCTTCAGCGAGCTTCTCGGCACCTTCTTCCTCGTGCTCGTCGGCGCCGGCGGCGCCGTCGTCAACGCGCAATCCCACGGCGCCATCAGCCGCGCGGCGGCCGTGACGGCGCCCGGGCTCATGGTCATGGCGATCATCCTCTTCATGGGCGCGGTCTCCGGCGCGCACCTGAACCCCGCGGTCAGCATCGCCTTCGCGGCCCGCGGGGACTTCCCCTGGCGGCGCGTGCCTGGCTACGTCATCGTCCAGCTGCTGGGCGCCACGCTGGCCTGCCTGTTCCTCTGGGCCCTGCTCGGTAAGATCGGCATGCTGGGCGCGACGGAGCCCGGCCCCGGGATCAGCGCCTGGCAGGCGATGCTCATGGAACTCGTGCTCACCGTCGGCCTCGTCAGCGTGATCCTCGGGACGGCATCCGGCGCGCAGAACGTCGGCGTCTTCGGCGCTCTCGGCGTGGGCGGCTACATCATCCTCGCGGGACTCTGGTCGAGCCCCATCAGCGGCGCCTCGATGAACCCGGCACGCTCGTTCGGTCCCGATCTCGCCAACTGGGACTTCACCAACTACTGGGCCTACGTCGTCGGGCCGATCGCGGGGGCGCTCATCGCAGTGGGCTTTGCGTACGTCCTGCGCGGGCGTGGCGGCGACACGAGCGCCGACGCGGCCGCGCAGGGCCGCTTGGGCAGGCTGCGCACGCCCGGCAACGAGCGTTAGCCGGCGCAGTCCCGGCTCAGCCCCGCCTGGTTCGAGAGAGCCGCTCCGGCACGCCGCCCAGCTGGCGCCGCTGCCTGGGCATGGTGGCGGGAGTCGCCTCTTCCGCCGCGGGATTCGTGGCGGTGTGGGCCTCGTACCAGCGGTGATACGCGGTGACCAGCGGCGCGGACGTCAGGCCGTGGAGCACGACGCTCAGGGCCACGGTGACGACCACGGTCGTCAGCAGCACCCTGCCGTCGGGAACGCCGCGTTCGAGCACCAGCAGTGCGAAGACGAGCGAGGCCAGCCCCCTCGGGCCGAACCAGCCGATGAACGCCACCGTCGGCCTCTTGATCCCGCGGCCCGCCAGGGCGATCGCCACGGGGACCATGCGCACCACCGTCAGACTGAGCGCCGCGTACAGGATGATCTGCCAGGTGATGTGGGGGATCGCCAGGGCGAGCGCGAGGGCCCCGAAGCCGATCCAGGTGACGGCGGCGACGAAGCCTCCCGTCTCCTCCGTGAACAGGGTGACCACCGAGCCACGCGCGCCGGAGGCGCGCCCGAACGCCATGCCGCCCACGAAGGCGGCGATGAAGCCGCTGCCGCCCAGCAGGACGGCCAGAAAGTAGGCGAGCATCGCCACCGCCAGCGGCACGATCTGCCGCCACTCGCCACCGATCCAGCCGCGACGATCGGCGAAGCGGAACAACAACCCGCCGAGGATGCCCGCGCCGAGACCGGCGACGAGCCCCCAGCCGATCTGCGCGGCGGCGTTGCTGACGACCGCCGTCGTGACGCCGGTCTTGAGCTCGGCGTTGGCGATGTCGAGGGCGACGAGGAAGAACGGCACAGCGAGGCCGTCGTTGAGGCCGCTCTCCACATCCAGCGCCTGACGCACGCGCGCCGGGACCGACGGGTCGGTGACGACCTTCTGGCCGAGCGCCGCGTCGGTCGAGGCCAGCATCGTCGAGAGCAGCGCGACCGACGCGAACGCCATACCGGGGAACACGAGCCAGCCGACCCCGGCCCCGGCGAGCAGGGTGAGCGGCAGGCCGATCAGCAGGAGGCGGCTCGGCCAGCCGAGCTCGCGGCGCAGCGCCCGCAGGTCGAGCCGGGCCGCGTCGCTGAAGAGCAGCAGGACGAGCGCTATCTCTGTGATGCGCTCGGCCGCCGCGGACTCCACGGACACATCGAGCCAGCCAAGGGCCGAGGCGCCGATGACGAAGCCGGCGACGGTGAAGAAGAGC
Organism: uncultured Thermoleophilia bacterium; assembly: GCA_963798285.1. GTDB lineage: Bacteria > Actinomycetota > Thermoleophilia > UBA2241 > UBA2241 > CAIXSE01. The sequence continues at coordinate 1,212,769 of CAWCSR010000003.1, forward strand.
GCCGAGGTGATCCCGCGCCGGTCGAGCGGCGCCGAGACGACACTCCAGACGATGATGATCGCCACGATGGTCGCTGCTGCCACCATGCGACTCCTGCCTCCCGCTCCTCGTCCCCGCCTCCGCCGCCCGCAGCAATCCTACACAGCCGCCGTCGCGTGGAGCGAAACGCCTCGGGCCATCAGACGCTCCCGATGCTGGGTAGGCTGTCTGACAACCACGAAGACGGAGGACGCGCTGTGACGACCGCCGACACCCTTCCCAGCTGGACCGACGGCGCGGCGCGAGGCGCCCTCGTCGACTTCGTTCGCTCGGTGACCGCACCCGGCGACTCGTTCGTCCCCCCGCCGGAGCGCATCGCGACGTTCGACAACGACGGCACGCTCTGGTGCGAGAAACCGCTCTACCCGCAGGCCGACTTCGTCTTCCGGCGCTGGAAGGAGATGATCCGCGACGAGCCGTCGCTGGCTGACGAGCAGCCCTACAAGGCGCTCGCCGACGGCGACATGGCCTGGCTCGCCGATCTCTACGGCCACGCGCCGGAGCTGATCATGGGCGTCGGCGCGGCGTTCAAGGGCATCACCGTCGGGGCCTTCGAGGCGGCCGTCCGGGACTTCTTCCGGACGGCCCGCCATCCCAGCCTCGACGTGCCCTACACCGAGGCCACGTACCGGCCGATGCGCGAACTGATCGCCTGGCTCGAGCAGAACGGGTTCAGCGTCTACATCTGCTCGGCCGGCGGACGCGACTTCGTGCGTCCGGTCGCGGCGCAGCTCTACGGCATCCCGCGAGAGCGAGTGATCGGGTCGTCGACCACGCTCGAGTACCGCGACGGCGATCTCTATCGCACCGCGGCGATCGAGCAGCCCATCGACGATGGACCGGGCAAGCCCATGCACATCTGGATGCGCGCCGGCCGCAAACCCCTGCTCGCCGGCGGCAACGCCGACGGCGACCTGCAGATGCTGGAGTACGCCCGCTTCGGCTTGCTCCTGCATCACGACGACGCCGCGCGCGAGTTCGCGTACGACACGGGCGCGGAGCGGGCCCTGGCCGCGGCAACCGGGAGGAACTGGACGGTCGTCAGCATGAAGGACGACTTCGCGACCGTCTTCTGACGAGGCCGCATCTCAGCCCAGACTCAGACCACTCACCTGCTCTCAAGGAGTGATGCCACATGACGGAGCCATTCAAGGGACTCATCAACGTCGACATCCGTGATTCCAGGCCGGACTGGGCGCCCTTCGAGCCTCCGAAGGCTCCGGACGGGGCGCCCAACGTCGTCTACATCGTGCTCGACGACGTCGGCTTCTCCGCGATGTCGTGCTACGGCGGCCCGATCCCGACGCCCAACATCGACAAGATCGCGGCCGCCGGCGTGCGCTACACGCAGTGGCACACCACGGCGCTCTGCTCGCCGACGCGTTCGTGCCTCCTCACCGGCCGCAACCACACGCGCAACTCGATGGCCTGCATCACCGAGGCCGCCGTCGGGTTCCCCAACGCGAGCGGGACCATCCCGCCGGAGAACGGCATGCTGCCCGAGATCCTCGGCGAGCTCGGCTGGAACACCTACATGGTCGGCAAGTGGCACCTCTGTCCCACCGACGAGATGAACCTGGCGGCGCCGCGGCGCAACTGGCCGTCGGGCCGCGGCTTCGAGCGCTGGTACGGGTTCCTCGGCGCCGAGAGCAACCAGTGGTATCCCGACCTGGTCTACGACAACCACCCGGTCGACCCGCCGAAGACCCCGGAGGAGGGCTACCACCTGACGGAGGACCTCACCGAGAAGGCGCTCGAGTTCATCAAGGACGCCAAGGCGATCGCCCCCGACAAGCCCTTCTTCCTCTACTACGCACCCGGCGCCTGCCACGCACCGCACCACGCACCCAAGGAGTGGATCGACAAGTTCAAGGGTCAGTTCGACACGGGCTACGAGGCGATGCGCGAGCAGACCCTCGCCCGGCAGAAGGCGATGGGCATCGTCCCGCAGGACACCGAGCTGCCGCAGGTCAACCCCATCGGCACACCCGAGACGCGCACGGGCCCCGACGGACAAGCCGTTCCCGCTGATGGACGTGACCAAGCCCTGGGGCACGCTCTCGGACGGCGAGAAGGAACTCTTCTGCCGCATGGCCGAGGTGTACGCGGGCTTCCTCGCCCACACCGACCACTACATCGGCGTGCTGCTCGACTATCTCGATTCCACCGGCCAGCGCGACAACACCCTCGTGATGCTCGTGTCCGACAACGGCGCCAGCGGCGAGGGTGGCCCCAACGGGTCGGTCAACGAGAACCGGCTCTTCAACGGCATGCCGGATGACCTCGATTCGGCGCTCGCGATGCTCGACGAGCTCGGCGGCCCCAAGACGTACAACCACTACGCGAACGGCTGGGCGATGGCCTTCAACACGCCGTTCAAGATGTGGAAGCGCTACGAGTTCAACGGCGGCACCGCCGACCCGTGCATCATCTCGTGGCCGGCGGGCATCAAGGCCACGAACGAGATCCGTCAGCAGTACCACCACGCGATCGACCTCGTGCCCACCGTTCTCGACTGCCTCGGCGTCGAAGCCCCGAGAGCGATCAAGGGGCACGTCCAGAGCGACTTCGACGGCGTGAGCATGCGCTACAGCTTCGACGACGCTGCGGCCGGTGGCGCACGCGCGACCCAATTCTACTCGATGCTGGGCTCGCGGGGCATCTGGCATGAGGGCTGGAAGGCCGTCACGACCCATCCCACCATCGCCGGATGGAGCAACTTCAACGACGACACCTGGGAGCTCTACCACACCGACGTGGACCGGTCCGAGCTCCACGATCTGGCCAGGGAGCACCCGGACAAGCTCAGGGAGCTGCAGAGCCTGTGGTTCGCGGAGGCCGGCAGAAACGGCGCGTTCCCGCTCGACGACCGCTCCGCACTCGAGATCATCCTGACGCCGCGGCCGCTGCTCGCGCCGCCGCGGGATCGCTACACGTACTTCCCCGACACCGCTGAGGTCCCGGAACAGCAGGCCGTCAACGTGCGCAACCGCTCCTTCTCGATCGGGGCGCTCGTCGACATCCCGGCCGCCGGCGCTGAGGGCGTCCTGTTCGCGCACGGAGCGCGCTTCGGGGGGCACGCCCTCTACGTCAAGGGCGGCCGACTGCACTACGTGAACAGCTTCGTCGGGATAGTCGAACAGAAGGTGGATGCCACGGAGGACATCCCGACAGGAGAGGACCTCATTCTCTCCGCCTCGTTCGACAAGGACGGCGAGGCTGCTCCGGGAGTCGCCACCGGCATGCTGTCGCTGTTCCACGGCGACAAGAAGGTCGGCGAGGGCCGCATCAAGACGCAGCCCGGTTATTTCTCGCTCGCCGGCGAAGGCCTGTGCGTCGGTCGCGACAGCGGCGAGGCGGTGACCGACGACTACCCCGGCACGTCGCCGCACGCGTTCACCGGCGGCACGATCAAGCGCGTCGCGGTCGACGTCAGCGGCGAGCCGTACCTCGACCTGGAGCGCCAGGCGCAGGCCATGCTGGCGCGCGAGTGAACCTCTGAGGGATGCGCGAGCGCTCGCGAGCGCGAGACGCGTCGTGCGAGCACCGAGGGCCGGGGCGGCACCGCCGCCCCGGCCCTCGGTCTCTCTTCGTTGCGCGACAAGGCGGGTACAGAGTGGTCATGGAAGCGCCCGCGACAGAAGTGACGGCCATCAACGTGCTGATCGAGCCCGACGAGGCGACCCGCCGTCGTGCCCGCGACCTCAACGCACGGTTGCACAAGACGATGCCCGCGGGCTTCGCGCTCGACGCCACGCACGCCCCGCACATCACCGTGCTCCAGCGCTACGTGCGCACGCCGGAGCTCGAGCAGGTCCTGGACGCCGTCGGCGCGGTCGTCGCCGGCGTGGACCTCACGGTGCTCGACCTCCACGCCACGGCGATCTCCCACGCGGAGTGGGACACGCCGGGGACCGGTATGGCGAGTCTGATGTTGGGACGCGACCCGCGACTGCTCGCGCTACAGGGCAGACTGATTGCCGCCGTCGCGCCGTTCGCGTCCGCCAAGGGAACTGGCGAGGCCTTCATGACGGACCCGGACGAGCCCGGCGTCAACGCGACGACCATCGCTTACGTCGCGAGCTTCGTGCCCGACCGCTGCGCTTCGAACTACGAGGCCCACCTCTCAATCGGGTTGGGCCGGCGTGGCGATCTCGAGGCTCTCGAGGCCGAGCCGTTCGAGCCGTTCGACGTGCGCGCTGCGGCCGTCGCCGTCTTCCAGCTCGGGAACGACGGCACGGCCCGCCGCAGCCTTCGGGAGTGGCCGGTGCCGGAGGGCAAGGGCTCGCGGCCGGTACGCGGACGATGAAACGCAGTGGGGCCGGGGCGGCATCGCCGCCCCGGCCCTCAGCCGGTCCAAGTCTGGTTGCCGGCTCAGTACGGCAGGTAGCCGCCCGTGCTGTCCTGGCTCTGCGTCTGCGTCTGAGGCTGGAACGAGCCGTCCTGCATCTGCTTCATGACGCTGACGGCGGTGTTGATCGGGACGGCGAAGCCGATGCCCTCGTTGCCGCCGGACTGCGAGTCGATCTGCTCGTTGATGCCGATCACTTCGCCGCTGGCGTTGAACAGCGGACCGCCGGAGTTTCCGGGGTTGATCGCCGCGTCGGTCTGGATGCCGCCGGTGATCGTCGCGCCGTTGGGGGACTGCAGCTGACGATCGGTCGCGGAGACCACGCCGCTCGAGAGCGAGAAGTCGAGGCCGAGGGGGTTGCCGATGGCGACGACCTCCTGGCCCACGGCCACCTGCGACGAGTCGCCGAGCTTGACGGGCGTCAGCGCCGGCGCCTGGCTCGGGTCGATCTTGAGCAGGGCCACGTCGGTGGACTCGTCGGCGCCGACGATCGTCGCCGGGATCTCAGTACCCGTGGAGCCGCCGGTGCCCTTGAACACGACGGTGACGTTACTTGCCGTCACGCCGTTGTCCACCACCACGTGGGCGTTGGTGAGGATCTGACCGTCCTTGGAGACGACGAACCCGGTGCCGATGCCCTGCTGCGCACCGGTGGACTGGCCCCACATGTCGGTGGTGCCGGGGAACGTCGACTTGATCTCGACGACGCCGCCGATGTTCTGCTGGTAGACCTGCTGTGCGCTCAAGCCTGTGGTCGTGAACGAGGCTGGCTGGCCCTTGACGACGGTCTTGGTCGGGGACGTGCCGCCAACGATGCCCGTGGCGTAAGCAACGCCCAGCAAAAGGGCCGCGCCGAGGAACCCGGCGACCATGGTGGCGAGGAACTTGTTCATACTCCGCTGCCTTTCTTTCCTGTGCCCGTCGGTCCGGACGGGACTCACGGGTAGCTCAGGAACGTCGGGGCCGGATTTGGTTCGGGGGGGCCGGCCCTCACATTGCTCTTGGTTGTACCGCGGCAAGCTGGGAATCTGCTGAGACTCGTCTGGGTGAGGTCTGAGACTCTGGGAAGGCGAGACGCCCGCCGGCCGGCGGGAGTCATGGTCGATGGATGAGGGACAGGGCGTGCGGCCGGCGACGCGGCGCATCCCTGGTGCGCGAGCCCCGCCGGCCGGGAACACCCTCGGTAGTCAGGCAAACCGACCTCGCGAGGCGACCATGAGACCTACCGTCGACGAAGACCTCTGTATCGGCTGCGGACGGTGCGAAGAGACGTGCCCGGCAGTGTTCCAGCTCGGCGACGACGGCGTCTCGCACGTGATCGCCCCGGGCAAGTGCGTGGAGGCCGGTTGCTGTGAGGACGCCGCCGACGAGTGCCCCGCGGACGCCATCTCACTCGTCGAGGACTGACGTCCGCGCCCATCAAGGTTCCGCTCTCCGGCCCGGACGGGCAAGACCTGCGGGACCATCACAGCAGGCGCGTGCCACAGGCACGCGCACAGGAGGGTACCAATGAACGACGCACCGCTCGACCTCTACATCGCCGGCTACACCGACCCGACCGCCGCCAAGGCGGACTTCGACGCACTCAAGAAGGCTCAGCGCCAGGGCATCGTCTTCATCGACGGCATGGTACTGGTGGCCCGTGACGCCGACGGCACGCTGCACGTCAAGGAGTCCGGCGACCACGACGTGTTCAAGGGCGCGACCATCGGCGTCGCCGGCGGCCTCGTGGTCGGCCTGTTCGCCCCGCCGCTGCTCGGCGCCATGGTGGTCGGCGGCGTGATCGGCGGCCTCACCGGCAAGCTCGTCAAGCACCACGACGAGAAGGGCATCGCCAAGGACGTGGACGAGGTCGTGCCGCCGGGCACCTCGGGCATCGTCGCCGTCTTCGAGGAGATCTGGGTCGACGAGGTCGAGCGCCAGCTCGCCAAGGCCGACAAGAAGGCCGTCAAGGAGGCCGACAAGCAGACCGCTCGCGAGCTGAAGAAGGCCCTCGCGGAGGAGAAGAAGCAGGAGGCCTGAGGCCGGCCTGTCGTCAGGCGGCCGCGCCGCCGGAGGTGCGCGCGGCCGCCTCTCCGCCACCCGCCCGAGCGGCGGCCTCCCCGGCCTGCCGCCAAGCGGGGATGGCGAGCAGGGCGCCGACGAAGAAGCAGACGGCGCCCACCAGCGTGCCCCTGTCCGCCAGGGTCAGGTCCACCGCCGAGTCCGTCCTCGGGATCACGAACGCGCCGATCGCCGACGCCATGAAGGCGACAGACCCGATCATGTTGAGCCACGCGACCCACCAGGCGGCCTCGCGCGGTCGCCACGTGAGAACACGGCCCGACGGCAAGGAGGGCGAACGCGCTCGAGACCAGAAACAGGACCGACCCGTAGAAGTCCGGCCGCCACACGACCTTGTCGTAGTGGCTGTTTGAAACGGCGATGGTGATCGCCCAGAAGGTCGTGCCGTTGAAGAACAGTGTGCCGGGGAACTGGCTGGCCGCGGCCAGCCAGGCCTTGTCGTGCGGCAGCCACGCCAGGAAGCGCACGCGCTGCCGCTCCTCGTCGCACGCCGTCCCGGTCGCCTCGGCGGCCGGCGTCTGGCTCTGGACGAGCTGCCAGAACGAGGCGCTGGTGAAGAAGATCGAGGAGACGAAGAAGGTGACCGCGTCGGCCGTCGGCCCCACAGCGGCTGCGTAGACGGAGAAGGAGCCGAGAGCGAAGCCGAACGACCCGATCATGAAGAGGGCCGCGATGGCGGAGTTGAGCCGTCGCGGCCTCAGGCGCATCGTCAGCTCCCGGCCCGTCCCGTCGCCGGGGCGGTCGCTTCGGCCGCCGGAGGCGCGCCGCCGGCGGCGGCCTCGGCAGCTGGCGCCGCGCCGCCCTGCAGTTCGCGGCGCCAGCCGGCCAGCACCCGGTGCGCCGCCTCGGCGCCGATGATCGGCCTCGGCAGGGACGGCCAGCTCCACCGGGTGCAGCAGGAACGGCCGCGTCTGCGGGCCGCCCATGCCGCCGTGGAACGAGATGAGCTCCTCGAACGCGCAGCCCTCGTCGAGCTGCTCGTCGTAGAAGCTGTTGACCATGACGTCGGCGACGTGGGCGAAGCCGTCGGTGCGCAGCAGGTGGGCCGCGGCCGTGGGCGAGAACCCGGCCAGCGGGTCCTCGCCCTCCACGCGGCCTTCGCTCAGGTAGTTGGCGCCGCCGGCGCCCAGCGCCACGGCGCCGTGCTCGGCGGAGCGGACGAGCAGCCAGCCGACGTGCGGATGGGCGCGCAGCGCCCCCAGCAGGTCGGGGTGCAGCTCGTCGATCTCCTCCATCGTCATCCGTCGCGGCTCGTCCATGAGGTAGATGAGCCCGAGGTTGCCCGACCCCATGACGATCACTTTGCGGTCGCCGACCTGGTGCTTGTCCACGTCCTTCTGCTTGCGTCCGGTCGCCTCGCGCACCGCCTTGGACGACGGCGGAGTCGTTCTCGTCGCCGCCGCGCAGGTTCTCCACGCCGGTACCGCGCAGGTTGCGCTCGACCAGCTCGTCCAGGCCGTACCCGTTGCGCTGCAGGAAGGTCGCGCCCTGCGTCTGGCCGTGATCGGAGAGCACGACGAGCTCGTAGGGGCGCGCGGCGTACTTGCGGGCGCGCTCGATGCGTCCGAACTGCTGGTCGAGCTTGCGCAGCACCTCCATGGTGTCGGCGCGCTCGAGGCCCGAGTGGTGCGCGACCTCGTCGTAGCCGGCGAAGCAGGCGTAGACCGCCGGCACGCCCATCATCATGTCGCTGATGATGCTGTGCACCGTGAAGTCGCGCACGAACACGGAGAGGCCGGCGCGCATGAACGCGTAGCTCAGCGAGCGGTGCCCACGCGGACGCACGTCTCGCCGGCGCTGCCGCGCCGCCGCCGGAGAGCTCGAGGATGACCTCGTAGAAGAAGAGCACGAAAGTGCGGGTGACGTTGTAGCCGTCGGCGAGGTAGGCGCGGTAGCCCGGGTTGGCCTTCTTCTCGGCCTCCATGCGGCTGACGGTGAGGATCACCTGGGCGGCGTCGCCTGACAGCAGGTTGCTGCGGCTGGCGCCGCCACCGGCCAGCAGCCCGTTGCCGCTGGAGCGCCGCTCCTCGATGAGGGCGCAGTCGGCCGGAGCGGAGCAGGTCATGATGCGCCCCGACTCCTTCTCGACCCAGCGGAAGGCGGGGATGTCGTCGTTGGAGCCGAGCAGCAGGCCCGCCTGGGAGGCGCCGGTCTGCGACGAGAGGTCCGTCTCCCACTCGGAGAGGCGATGCGAGCCGCACGCGAGCCAGCGCGCCATCTCGGGCGCATGCCCGTCGCGGATGGCGCGCTGCAGCACCGGCCGGGCGAGGCCGTCGACCTCCAGGTAGACGATCCCGGGCACGTCGGTCGACGTCCCGGTCGACGGGAGCGCCGCGCGATGCGCTGCGTGACGCGCAGCGAGTAGACGTCGTCGTCGTTGGTGCCGAGCAGCACCTCGAGCACCACGGTCACCGCCGCCGCGACCAGCGAGACGAGCAGCGCCGCGAAAAAGCCGCTCACGCTGAAGGTGTGGTCAGAGAGCCTCGCCGCCACCTCGACCATCCAGGCGTCGAGCAGCAGCACGAGCAGGAAGCCGACGGCGAGCATGTACGGCAGCCGCAGCGCGGCGACGAGCGGAGGGACCAGGGCATTGAGGACGGCGATCAGCGCCGCCGCGATCAGCGCGCCCAGCAGCCCCTCGATCTTGACGCCGGGCACGAGCGCCGCGGCGACGTACAGCGCGAGCGCGCTCGTCACCCACTGCAGCAGCAGGCGCCGGGCGCGGAGCTTCGGCCTCCCCGGCGACCACCGCGGGATGGCGCCGTACGTCTCGAGCTCGGCCTCGGTCGCCATCTCCTCAGTCGCCATCTCCACCCCCTTCTTGCCCCGACGGTCCGCCCCAGTGTAGACCGAGAACCACGAGGGGCGGCCCGTGGGGCCGCCCCTCGTGCGTCGTACTCGCTTGCTCGCCGGACCTCAGTCCTTGGAGTGCTTCTCGGTCCCGAACGCCTGCTTGAGCTGCTTCTCCTGCTCCTCGGTGAGGTTGGAACGCACGAGCTTGGCGTTCGTGCCCTCGACGGCGGCCATGAACTTGTCCTCCGTCAGCTGGCCGATGAGCAGGAACCAGCCGGCCTTGCCCGGCGGCACGGCGTCGCCCATCTGCTCCAGCACCCGCTGGTCGATGCCCGTCTTGCCGAGCTTGCCGAAGAGCGCACCCATGCCGGCGCCGATCGCCAGGCCGAGGAACGGCACGAAGAAGAGCAGGCCGAAGAGCATGCCCCAGAAGGCGCCGCCCATGGCGCCCGCGCCGACCATGCCGTGGCCATGCTTGACGTGCGGCTTGCCGTCGGGGTCGCGCACGACCTCGGCCGCATCCTGCAACTGCACGATCATGTCCTTCTGCATCTGGGCCAACGTGAGGCCGAAGGCGTCGGCCTCGGCCTCGTTCTCGAAGCCCAGAACCATCAGTTCACTCATGTGCCCTCCTCATTCCTGCGGTCGAGCCCCCGGGCTGCGCGCGCCCGGGCGGCTCCAGTCGGCCGGAGTCCTACCCAAGCTGCGCCGTCCCGTCACCTCTGACGGCGACGCCATCGACACGCTCGCAGCCAGCTTCATCGGGCTGCTCGCTTCAGCCGGGCTGCTCGCGGCTGAGGTTGGGGAAGTAGAGGCGCTCCATGTCGAGGGCGACACGCTCGAACCTGTCGGTGAACTCCTCGTCGCTCATCCCCTCGAGGTCGCTGGCCCGCAGCACCCACTCTCGCGCCGCCGACCAGCCGATCAACATGGCGACGACCGAAGCGATGACGAAGCGCGGATCGGGAGCTTCCGGGTCGCGCGCCTCGCCCTCGGCCGCGGCCGCCTGCTCGGCGATCGCGACGAGCCGCTCCGTGGCCGCGAACCGGCCGACGGTCCGCTCGTAGGCGAGGCCGTGAAGGGCAGAGTGCGCGATCAGACGGACGTAGTCCCGCTGGTGAAGAACGGCCTCCCGGAGCATGAGCCGCGTGGCCTCGAGCAGGTCGTTCCCTGCCGGCGCCGCGTCGCGGATCGTGATCTCGCGACGGCTGAGCGTGGCGCGGTACACCTGCTCCTTGGAGCCCAGATACCGGTGGACGAGGGCGTGGCTCACGCCGGCCTCGGCGGCGATATCGCGGACGGTGACCGCGGTGAAACCGCGCTCGGAGAAGAGCTTCTCGGCGGCGTCCAGGATGGCCGTCGTCGTCTGCTCCCTGCCGCCGCGCCGCCGCTCGGACTTGCCTTGGCCCATGATCCGTCCTTGTCGTCGCCAGACGATGTCCCCACTCCGTGGGCGGTACCTTACCGCATACGGCCTCCGCTGCCGTTACCGCATGGTAACTTGGTGCCCCACAATCCCTGCCGGCACGCCGGCGAGCCCATAGTGAGAGCCAAAGGAGGGACCCGTGAGCGACGCGTTCTCCATCGTCATGGCCGCATATCCGGCCGTCGAGTCGGCTCAGAAGGATTTCGACGGGCTGGTGGAGCTCGTCAAGGACAAGAAGCTCAAGAGTGAAGGTCTCATCCTCGTCGAGCACGACGAGAGCGGCGAGGTCCGCGTCGCGCAGACCGGCGACCACCTCGGCCGCAAGGGGATGGGCTGGGGCGGCGGCGTGGGCGTACTCGTCGGGCTGGCGGCTCCGCCGCTGCTCGCCTCGATCGCCGTCGGCGCCGCCGCCGGCGGCATCGTCGGCAAGTTCGCCAAGCACAAGGTCGACAGCGGGCTCGAGAAGGGTCTGGGCGAGAAGCTCAAGCCCGGCACGGCGGCGATCATCGCCATCGTCGACGAGGAGCACCGGCTCGAGGCCGAGCGCGCGCTCGCCGGCTCGCCGGCCAAGTCCGTCGCGCCGATGGACAAGCACGGTCTCCGGGGGCTCAAGGACGCCCTCGCCGAGGCGGCCGGCAAGTTCGTGCCCGACCGCACGGTGCTGCCGATCCCTGACAAGACCTTCGGCGGCACCGCCGGCCGGACGCTCAAGGACTCGGTCGCCGACTGGTCGTTCATTCCCGGACCCAAGGCTCCGGAGGACGCTCCCAACGTCCTCCTCGTCCTCATCGACGACGCCGGCTTCGGCTCCATCGACTCCTTCGGCGGGCCGGTCAGCACGCCCGCCTTCAGCCGCGTGCAGGATATGGGCATCACGTACAACCGGTTCCACGTCACCGCTGTGTGCTCGCCGACGCGTGCGGCTCTGCTCACCGGGCGCAACCAGCACCGTGTGGGCTTCGGCTCCGTCGCCGAGTTCCCGGGGCCCTTCCCCGGCTACTCGGCCAGCAAGCCGCGCTCCTGCGCCGCCTTCCCGCGCATCCTCAAAGAGAACGGCTACGTCACCGGCGGCTTCGGCAAGTGGCACCTCACGCCGGACAACGTGCAGGGAGCGGCCGGTCCCTTCGACCATTGGCCCAAGTCCTGGGGCTTCGACCACTGGTGGGGCTTCCTCAGCGGCGCGGCCGGCCAGTACGACCCCATCATCACGCAGGACGATTGGACGCTGGGCGTGCCGGAGGGCAAGGACGGCAAGCTCTACTACTTCCCCGACGACATCACCGACAAGGCGGTGGAGTGGTTGCACGCGGTCCGCGCCCAGGACACGCAGAAGCCGTGGATGCTCTTCTACTCCACCGGTTGCGCCCACGCCCCGCACCACGTAGCCAAGGAGTGGGCCGACAAATACAAGGGCCAGTTCGACGACGGCTGGGACGCGCTGCGCGAGCGCACGCTGGCGCGGCAGAAGGAGCTCGGCGTCGTGCCGCAGGACACCGAGCTCACCGAGCGCCCCGACGCCTTCCCCGCCTGGGACTCGCTCACCGACGAGCAGAAGAAGCTCTACGTGCGCCAGATGGAGGTCTACTGCGGGTTCCAGGAGAACGCCGACTGGAACGTCGGCCGCCTGCTGGACTCCATCGAGGAGATGGGCGACCTCGACAACACGCTCGTGATCTACATCTGGGGTGACAACGGCGCCAGCCTCGAGGGCACGACCACCGGCTCGTTCAACGAGATGACCTTCCTCAACGGCATGGTGCTCGACGCCGAGCAACAGCTCGCGCTGATCGACAAGTACGGCGGCATCGAGGCGCTCGGCGGCGACCACACGGCGCCCCACATCGCGGCCGCATGGGCGCACGCCTGCAACGCCCCGTTCCAGTGGGGCAAGCAGTCGGCCAGCCACCTCGGTGGTACCCGCGACCCGATGGCCGTGGCGTGGCCGGCCCGACTCAAGGCCGACAAGGAGATGCGCTCGCAGTTCACGCACTGCATCGACGTAGGCCCCACCATTCTCGAGGCCGCCGGCATCCCGGAGCCCAAGGCCGTCGACGGCATCGAGCAGGAGCCCATGGACGGCACGAGCTTCCTGTTCACGCTCGACGACGCCAAGGCGCCCGAGCGGCACACGAGCCAGTACTTCGAGATGTTCGCCGGTCGCGCCATGTACAAGGACGGCTGGTGGGCGGCGTCGCGGCCGGACCGCCTGCCGTGGGACCTCTCCCCCGCGACGCTGGCCAGGTTCGGGCCCGACGCCGACTGGGACCCGGACCGCGACGTCGGCTGGGAGCTGTACGACCTGACGACGGACTTCTCGCAGGCGCACGACGTCGCCGCCGAGCATCCCGACAAGGCCGCCGAGCTCCAGAAGTTGTGGTGGCAGGAGGCGGAGCGGAACCGGGTACTGCCGCTGATGGGCGGCCTGTGTGTCATGTACGGGATGCTGCCGCCACTGCCCACGGTCGCGCGCTTCGAGTTCGCGGGCGACGTGCAGAACGTCCAGCGCGGCATGGTGCCGCGCATCCAGGGCCGCTCCTATGCAATCGAGGCAGAGCTCACCGTTCCCGAGGGCGGCGCGGAGGGCGTGATCGTCGCCGACGCCGACTTCATCGGGGGGTTTGCCTTGTGGGTGGGCGACGACGGCCTGCTCCGCCACACCTACTCCCTGCTCGGCGTCGAGACCTACAAGCAGGTCGCGACCGAGAAGCTGCCCGCCGGGGACGTCCGCGTCAAGATGCTCTTCGAGTCGGACGAGCCCAAGCCGGGCAGCGGCGGCAAGGTGACGCTGTTCATCGGCGACGAGGCGGTGGGCGAGGGCCAGATGCCGAAGACGGTGCCAATGATGTTCACCAGCTACTCCGGCATGGACATCGGCCGCGACAACGGCGGTGTCGTCGACCTCGACTACGAGCCCAAGGCGCCTTACGCGTTCACCGGTACAGTCAAGAAGGTCACCTTCGACCTCGCGCCGCACCATCATGGCGACGAGCTGGCGCTGCATCAGCACCATGCCATCCAGGCGGTCGCGCACGGCGCGGCCGGCTGAACGGTTTCGGCGCCGGGAACAACCATCCGACACCGCGCATCGAGAGGAACGAGAGGAACGACATGAGTGACGACATCGAGAAGACGCTTGATGACATCGAGGCCCTGTTCGCGCAGACGGCCCGCGAGATGACCCACGAGGGTGACAAGGTGACCTTCCACGGTCTCGCGCCGGCCACGCTGTTCTTCGCCGACCGCCCGCAGCGCATCGTAGGCCACCTCACCACGAAGCAGTTCGTGGAGGAGTGGGGCAAGGGCGAGAACAGCTTCGCCGACGATCCGCCGAACGCCGTCATCTCGTTCGTGGAGACCGGCGACGAGAAGCCGGAGGACGCCATCGTCGTGCTCAAGGACCCGCAGATCGACGGCGACTCGCTCACCTACACGGTCGATATGCTCGAGGGCAGCCTGCCGCCCAAGGGCGAGCTCGTCTCCGTGTTCATCGACCCGTTCGGCCGGCCGCTCTCGCCGGTCTCGCTGGCCGGCATGAACCGCCGCTCCCGGCGCCGCGGACGCTGATCGCGGCCTGACCGCCGGGCGCTGTCGCGCTCGTCACGAAGAACGCGCACGGGGCGGCCCGCCGGGCCGCCCCTTGCGCGTTTCGGCACGGCCTGCGCATCGACCCGGAGAGCTGACGGCGCCGGTCACGCCGTGCGCGTGGCGCCGGGCGCCGGCCGGTCAGAGCGCGATGTCGGCGGGCGACCTCCGGCCGCCCGTGGCCAGCATGTAGACGCTGATCGCCGCCACCCAGGCCGGCAGGAGCAGCACGATCGGCTCGTAGAAGGCCACGCTCAGGATGAGCACGGCGGCGACGATCAGGCCGCCGAGCGACGTCCACCGCGGCCAGTTCGCCCGCCGCGTAAGAGTCGACGTGGCCAGCACGAACACCCCTCCCGTCTTGGCCGCGAACGTGAACAGGAACGAGTAGCCGACCGAGCGCGCGAACCCAACGGTGGCAAGGTCGGTCGGCGAGGCGGTCCCAAAGCGATTGCCGGCAATGAGGCCCCCGAGCACTGCCGCGCCCGCGAACAGCATGGCGACGAACAGCAGCCCGCTGCCGAGGAACACTGTGGCGAAGAACCGGTCTTCGCGGTCGCCGATCCGGTCGCGGATCACGCCGATGAACCACAGGAAGGCGATGCCCGCAAACGGCACCATGTAGAGGCCGATCAACGCGGCGGTCGTCTCCTGGCTGTTCAGGTTGTCCAGGACGGCCTGCGTATCGAGCCCCACGCCCACCGCGCCGCGCAGCAGAGAGAGCGCGAGGACGAAGAGGACGGCGAAGATGATCCCCGCGACGCCGGCCGCCCGCGGCGTGGTGAGCCCGCGCTCCGCCGCTGTCCTGTGACGCAGGCGCGGCTCTCGAGGTGTGTGTGCCGCCATGCGCTCTCCGTACCCGGTGAGAACGTGGGTCAAGTGACCGCCCGGCAACCAAGCGGCACCTGCATCATCTCACACCCCTCGGAGAACTCCGCCGGGTTCGGCTACACTGAGACCTCACAGCGCCGGCGCCCGCCGGCGCCCCGGACGAGGAGTCACCCTGAGCGACAACCTGCCGGAACGCGGCGACGGCGCCGCGAGCCAGATCCCCAACTCCACGCCGAGGTCGTTCCACCTGCTGGCCAAGCCGACCGGCTCAGCCTGCAACCTCGACTGCGCCTACTGCTTCTTCCTCGAGAAGGAGCAGCTCTACCCGGGCGTGAAGCCGCACATGAGCGACGAGTTGCTGGAGCGCTACATCCGGCAGCTCATCGAGTCGCACCGCACGCCGCAGGTCGACATCGCCTGGCAGGGCGGCGAGCCCATGCTCATGGGGCTCGAGTTCTTCCGCCGGGCGGTCGAGCTGGGCAAGAAGTACGCTCCCGCCGGCACGACCGTGGTCCACACCATCCAGACCAACGGCACCAGGATCGACGGCAACTGGGCGCGGTTCTTCAAGGAGAACGGCTTTCTCGTCGGGCTCAGCATCGACGGGCCGCGCGAGCTCCACGACGCCTACCGGCGTGACAAGGCCGGCAAGCCCACCTTCGACAAGGTCATGCGTGGTCTCGCGGCGCTGCGCGAGCATGAGGTGGAGTGGAACGCCCTCACCACCGTGAACGCCGCCAACGAGGCGCACCCGGAGGAGGTCTACCGCTTCCTGCGCGACGACTGCGGCGCCGAATTCGTCCAGTTCATCCCCATCGTCGAGTTGCCCTCCGAGGGCGGGCTGCCGGTCGGCTGCGAGGTCACCGAGCGCTCGGTCAGCCCCACGGGCTGGGGCCGGTTCCTCATCGGCGTCTTCGACGAGTGGGTGCGGCGCGACGTCGGCCGGGTGTTCGTGCAGCTGTTCGACGTCTCGCTGGCCAACTGGTACGGCGAGCCCTCCGGCCTCTGCGTCCACACCGCGTCCTGCGGCACCGCGCTGGCCATGGAGTTCAACGGCGACGTGTACGCGTGCGACCACTTCGTCGAGCCGGACTACCTGCGCGGCAACATCACCGAGCAGCACCTCTCGGAGATCGTCGGCTCGGAGAGGCAGGTCCGCTTCGGGAACGACAAGTTCAACAGCCTGCCGCGCTACTGCGTCCACTGCGACGTGCGCTTCGCCTGCCACGGCGGCTGCCCCAAAGACCGCTTCGTCCAGTCGCCGCTCGATGAGCCGGGGCTCAACTACCTCTGCCCCGGCTACAAGGACTTCTTCCACCACGTCGACGAGCCGATGCGACGCATGTGCGACCTGCTCCGCCACGATCGCGCCCCCGCGGACATCGTCGCCGAGTACCGCGCCAGAGAATAGCCTCCGGCGCTATCGCATCTCTCTTACCGCTGGGTTACCATGCGCCAACGACCGCGCCCACGACCCACGACAGGAGTGGCATGACCGAGCAGGAAGTGACCGGCCCCGCGGCGACGCAGCCTGAGCAGGGAGCCCGCGGCGACGGCGCAAGCCGCTTCGCCGTCGCTCCCTGGGCCAACGACATCGGCCGCTGGAGCGGCATCGTCGTCCTGGTCGCTATCGTCATCGTGCTGCTGTTCGTCGTGCTCGCGGCGGCCAGGGTGCTCGTCCTCGCGGCGTTGTTCGCGGTCCTGCTCGGCGGCACGTTCCTGCCCGTCGTGGACTGGCTCACCAGACACCACGTCAAGCGCGGGCTGGCGGCGATGATCGCCGCCGTCGGGCTCGTGCTGCTCGGCGTCGCCATCGGTGTGGTCATCTTCTACAGCGTCGTGAAGCAGGTGCCGACCATCGACGCCAAGCTGACCTCGGCGTGGGCGGACATCCAGTCGTGGCTCAAGAGCACGAGTATGTCCCAGTCGCAGATCGACTCGTTCAAGTCCAGTCTCCACTCCGTGGCCAAGAACGCCGCCGGCGGGCTGGCCGGCGTGCTCGCGACCCTGGCCGGCGGCATCGCCGGCCTCATCTTCGGCATCTTCATCAGCCTGAACATCCTCGTGTGGGTGCTCATCCAGGGACGGCAGCTGAGCAGGTGGGCGTCCCGGCGGATGGGACCGGTTCCGGCGCCGGTGGCCTACGACATCCTGGCGAGCAGCGCGCGCTTCTTCCGCGGCTACATCTACGGAAGCACGCTGGTGGGCCTGTTCAACGGCGGCGTCATGTTCGTCGGCGCGCTGATCATCGGCGTGCCGCTGGCCGCGACCATCGGCATCGTCGGCTGGTTCACCAACTACGTCCCGTTCTTCGGCGCGATCATCAGTGGCGCCTTCGCCGTGCTCATCGCCTGGGGGTCCGGCGGACCGTCCAAGGCGGTGCCGATGCTGATCATCGTGATCATCTCGAACGGCTATCTGCAGACACTGGTCTCGCAGTTCGCCCTGGGGTCGGCGCTCAAGTTGCACCCGCTCGCCGTGCTGTTCGCGACCACGGCGGGGAGCCTGCTGTTCGGCGCCGTGGGCGGTGTGTTCGCGGCGCCGTTCCTCAAGATCTTTCTGGACGCCCGGCTCAAGCTCAAGGCGGCCGGGCTGTTCTCGAGTGGTCCCGCCGGCAGCGCTGAAGCGGCCCCGCCGGGCAAGACAGGCTCGGGACCGCCGGACGGCGCGCCGGGTGCGGCGAGCGCCGCCGCAGAGCCGGCGGGGTAGCCCGAGCCGGCTCCGGGTGAGCCCGGCGACGCTCGGAACGTCCGCTCGAGTGAGGCGGCGAAGCCGCCCCGCTAGCGAAACGCGTGCGGCGCGTCCTTGACCGCCTGCACCAGGATGCGGCGCGCGTTGACGGCGGTCACGTGCGCACCGTCGTAGAACTCGTCCGCACTGCCGTGGAACGCGGCGAGATCGGTGTAGTCGAGCAGGCGGAAGCTGTACCGGCCCTGAAGACTCTCGAGGTACGACTTGAACGCCGCTTCCTTGGCGTCCCAGCCCGCTGCGCGGAACGCGGCCAGCGCATCCGGGTGATACGGCATTATCACGAGGACCGGCTCCACGCCGTGCAGGTTGAACAGCTCCAGCGTGCGTTCGAAGTACTGCTTCGCGCGCGTCTGCGCGTACGGCGCGGCCGAGCCCGCGCGCGGCACCATCTCGCTGAGGTAGCCGAGCAGCGTGCTCTCGAAGGAGACGCCGCGCTCCAGCCGCAGGTCGTAGCCGTTGTGCAGGAGCTGCCCACGGGCCGAGTACTCGTCCACGCTCTGCATCTCACGACCCTCGCTGCTCACGCTCACCTTACGCTGGCCGGCGACCAGATAATCGGGCAGGAACTGGGTCAGCCGCGGCTCCGCGAGGAGGCCCGGGTGCAGCGGTGAATCGGCGAGTGTGGTGGCCTGGAGCGCCCAGATGCAGCGGAGCTTCACGCTGGGCGCGCGCCAGAAGAGCAGCCGCGCCATCGCGTACACGTCCTCCGGCCGGCTGTTCTGCACGGCGAAGTTGAACGCCGGAAGGCCGGTGAGCTTCTCGGCCACGGACGGCTCGAAGCGCTGCGCGCGCGAGCCTCCGAAGATCACGAGCTCCGGCGGGGACGGCAATCGCTCGAGGAGGTCGACCTTGTACGAACGGTCGTAGAGCACGCCGACAGCGCCCAGCCGGGCGGCGCCGACGTGAGCCGCGCTCGCCGCCGGTGTCCACGCCGCCGGCAACACCGCGAGCGCGGCGAGGACGAGCGCCGCAGCCGCGGCCACGCGCGTCAGGTTCACTCCTGGCCCCATGGACAGATGGTACGACGGCGTCCGCGTCGGCGAAAGCGAGCCGGCGCCGTACCACCGGCCAGAACGACCGGCTCGCGGGGTACTGGCAGGCAGCCCGAGGCAGGACGTAGACTTGATGGACAACCGGACTGGGAGCGGCATGACGGAAGAACACGGGTTCACGTACAAGAAGGCCGGCGTCGACGTCGAGGCCGGCAACCGCGCCGTCGAGCTCATGAAGCAGCGGCTCAGAAGCACGCAGAACCCTCTCGTCCTCGGCGGCCTCGGCGGGTTCGGCGGCGCCATGCGCCTGCCGCGCCTCGAGGACCCCGTGCTCGTGTCCGGCACCGACGGCGTCGGCACCAAGATCGAGATCGCCCGGCGCGTCGGCAGGCTCACCACCATCGGCATCGACCTGGTGGCGATGAGCGTCAACGACGTCTCCGCCTGCGGCGCCGTCCCGCTGTTCTTCCTCGACTACCTCGTGGTCGGCAAGGTCGTGCCCGAAGTGGTCGCCGACATCGTCGCCGGCGTCGACGAGGGCTGCCTGCGCGCCCAGTGCGTCCTCCTCGGCGGCGAGACCGCCGAACACCCCGGGCAGTTCCCGGACGGCGACTTCGACATGGCCGGCTTCGCCGTCGGCGTCGCGGAGCGCGGCGACCTCTGGGGCCCGGAGCTCGTCCAGAAGGGTGACATCCTCGTCGGCATCGATTCCACCGGCGTCCACAGCAACGGCTTCAGCCTCATCCGCCATCTGCTCGCGGAGCACGCCATCGACCTCACCAGCAACTTCATCAGCGAGGGCGGGGGCGTCGGCCTGTGCATCACGCCCGGGGAGGGCTTCGGTCCCTGCTACGACCCGCGCTCGACGGTGGGCGACGTGCTCCTCACGCCGACGGCCATCTACAGCCCCGTGCTCCACGACCTCGGCCATGCCGGCGGCGTGCACGCGGCGGCGCACATCACCGGCGGCGGGTTTCCCGACAACGTCGGGCGCGCCGTGCCGGACGACCTCGCCGCCGTCATCGACCTCGAGAGCTGGACGCCGAGCCCGCTCTTCGGCTGGCTCCACGGGCTCGGCGTGGAGCGCCCAGAGCTTCTCAAGACGTTCAACTGCGGGCTGGGGATGGTCCTCGCCATGGACCCGGCCCACGTGGACAAGAACCTCGCCGTCATCGAGAAGGCCCAGTTCGCCGCGCGAGCGGTCGGCGAGGTCGTCGCGCGCGGCAAAGGCAAGGCGGTCCGCTACCGCGGCGAGCTCCGTATATGAAGCCGGTCGACCTGATCGGCTGTGGCGCCCTCAACCTCGATCTGATCTACCGGCTCCCCCGGTCCTTCCCGCTCTGGGACGAGTTGGGACCGCCCGGCACCGAGCAGCTCATGGAGCCCGCGGTGCGCAAGGCGGTGGACGAGGCCCTCGCGCACGTCGATCCGGTGCGCGCCGGCGGCGGCCAGGCGGCCAACACCGTGAACGCCCTCGCGCGGCTCGGCTACAACGCCGCGATGGTCGGGCGCGTCGGCGCCGACGGCGACGGCCAGTTCCTGCTGGGCGAGCTCGCCCCCGCCGACGCTCGCCTCGTGCATCGCGAAGGCGACACCGGGCGTGTCTACGTGCTGCTGGACGAGGACGGCGAGCGCCGCAACCTGGTGTGGCCGGCGGCGAACGACGCGTTCACGCCGGCCGACTTGCCCCGGCGCCTGCCGCGTGCGCGCTTCGCGCTCTTCTCGAGCTTCGTCGGCGACAGGCCGCTCGAGGCCCAGCTGGCGCTGCTCCAGCGGCTGCCGGCCGAAGTCGACGTCGCCTTCGACCCCGGCGAGATCTACGCGCGCAAGGGGGTCAAGCGCTTCATGCCGGTCCTGCAGCGCTGCGCTTACCTGTTCTCCACCGAGACGGAGCTCGAGATGCTCTGCGGCCTCTCGCTCCCGGAGTCGCTCGACTTCCTGCTCAACGCCGGCGTGGCCCTCGTGATCGTCAAGATGGGCGGCCGCGGAGCGCGCCTCGTCGGCCGCCGCGTGGACCTCTACGTCCCGCCGGTGCCCACGGAGGTCGTGGACGTCACCGGCGCCGGCGATCTCTTTGCGGCCGGGTTCCTCGCCGCCATGGTCGAGCAGACCGGCATCGAGAGCGCCGGCCGACTCGCCGCCTGGGCGGCGAGCCGCGGCATCTCCGGGCTCGGCCGCAGCGCCTACCCGGACGCGGCCGCCTGGCGCGAGCGCCTTGCGGAGGAGCGCGGCGAGGACGAGAACGTCACCAGACCGGCAGGCAGCTGGTGAGGGTCGGCTGGCTGTCCACCGGCCGCGACCAGGCGGCCAGCAACCTGCTCTCGGACGTCGTCGCCCGCGCGCAGCAGGACGGCGTCCCCCTCGACATCGGCGCCGTCTTCTGCAACCGGGAGGGCGGCGAGGCGCCGGTGAGCGACCACTTCCTCGACCTCGTCGACCGTCTCGGCATCCCCGCCGTCACGCTCTCGAGCCGCACCAGCTGGGACGAGGCCCAGAAGCAGGGCGTTTCGCGCGCCGCCTGGCGCGACGACTACCACCGCCGCGTCGCCGAACTGCTGGTGCCCTACCGCATCGGCGTCCTGGTGCTGGCCGGCTACATGCTCATCGCCAGCCCGGCCCTCTGCCGAAAGTTCGCCATCCTCAATCTCCACCCGGCGCTGCCGGGCGGTCCCAAGGGCATGTGGCAAAAGGTCATCTGGGAACTGATCGAGAATGAAGCCGATGAGACCGGAGCGATGATCCACCTCGCCACGGCGCAGCTGGACCGTGGACCCGTGGTCAGCAGCTTCCGCTTCTCCCTGCGCGGCCCGGACTGGGACCCGCTGTGGCGGCAGTACCGCGCCAAGCGCAGGACCATGAGCGTGGACGAGATCGCCGCGGCCGAGGGCGAGGACGAACCGCTGTTCGCGGAGATCCGCCGCCGCGGAGAGGTCCGCGAGATCCCGCTGCTCTACCAGACGCTGCGGCAGTTCGCCGAGGGCCGGTTGAACACCGCCGACGGCTGCGTGTTCGCCGAGTCCACCCGGCTGCCGCTCGACCTCACGGCGGAGGTCGATGCGGAGGTGGAAGGACGATGACCGCCGGCGGCGCGTCGCCGGCCGGCTCCGCTCCGGACCCGGCCGGCCGCATCTACGTCACCGACTGCGAGGGCCCGCTCACCCGCAACGACAACGCCCAGGAGATCGCGGAGCGGTTCCTCCCCGACGGCGCCGAGGTCTTCGCGCGGCTCAGCAGATACGACGACTTCCTCGCCGACGTCGTCCACAAGGCCGGCTACAACGCCGGCGACACCCTCCGCCTCGTGCCGCCGTTCCTGCGCGCCTTCTACGTGAGCGACGAGGACGTCGAGCTGTTCAGCGCCGAGCAGGTGCTGCTGGTGCCGGAGGCGCTCAAGACGCTGGACGCCGTGAGCGCCCTCATGCCGGCCTTCATCATCTCCACGTCGTACACGCCGTACCTGCGCGCGCTCTGCGAGCTCGCCGGGTTCCCGTTCGAGCACGTGCGCTGCACGGAGCTCAGCCTCGACGCTTGGGCGATGCCTGAGGACGAGGCGGCGTGGCTGCGCGAGGTGGCGGCGCAGGTGCTCACGCACCCCGTGATCGCCATTCCCGACGGGGCGGGCTCCGCCACCGACCTCTCGCCCCGGGACCGTGAGACCGTCGCCGCGCTCGACGACCTGTTCTGGAATCAGATGCAAGGCCGCGTGAGCGGCGAGATGGTGGCCGCCGTGCACCCCGTCGGCGGCGGCCAGAAGCTCGCCGCCCTCGAGGAGATCGTCGCCGCCGAGGGCGTTGAAGGCGGCGGCGTCATGTACGTCGGCGACTCGATCACGGACGCGCCTCCGCTCGAGGCCGTCAAGGCCTGGGGCGGCGTCTCGCTGAGCTTCAACGGCAACGGCTACGCCATCGCCGCGGCCGAGTTCGCCGCCGCCAGCCCGGACGCCGGGGTGCAGCTGCACCTGGCCAAGGCGTTCGCGGAGGGCGGCCGGGACGGCGTCGAGGCCGCGATCCGCTCCTGGCCGACGCCCGGCAAAGACGCCCGCCCGCGCGGCAAGGCGCGCGCCACCGTGGGCCTCGTCGCCGAGGCGCGCGAGACGCTCACCCAAGCGTCCGCCGCGGCGCGCCTGAGCGTCCGCGGCGAGCGCGCCGCGCGCCTCGGCTGACCCGGCCGGTCGCGATGTCAGCGCCCGCCCCCACCGGTTCGACGCCCTTTCCTGCCGGCGCAACGCACGACCCGGCCGGCTCCGCGTCCAGCTCCGCGCCCTCTCCGGCCGGCTCCGCTTCGACCGGCCCGGCCCTCCGCCTCACCGGCGTCACGGTCTGGGAATGGGACGCGCGCACGCGTCAGCGCCAGCCCATCCTCACCGGCATCGACTGGAGCGTCGGCCAAGGCGAGCAGTGGGCGGTGCTGGGACCCAACGGCGCCGGGAAGTCGACGCTGCTCGACATCGCCGCCGGCATGCGCCATCCGAGCCGTGGCCGAGCCGACATCCTCGGCGAGACCGTCGGACGGGTGGACCTGCGCGCCCTGCGCGAACGCATCGGACACGTGGACGTGAAGACCGAGGAGGCCTTCTCTCCACGGCGCACGGCGCTGGAGGTCGTCCTGACCGGCGCGACCGGGACGATCCAGGTGCTGCGGGAGCGCCTCGATGAAGCGATCCGGGAGCGGGCGGTGCGGCTGCTGGAGCAGTTCGGCTGCGCCGCCGTCGCCGCACATTCCTTCGCGTCGTGCTCGCAGGGCGAGCGGCGGCGCATCCTGCTGGCTCGCGCCCTCCTGCGCCGCCCGCCGCTCCTGCTGCTCGACGAGCCGGCCGACGGGCTGGACCTGCCCGGCCGCGAGGCGCTGCTGGCGGCGCTCGCCACGCTCGCCGGCGAGCAGCCGGCCCCGGCCGTCGTGCTCGTCACGCACCACCTCGAGGAGCTCCCGGCGACGACCACGCACGCGCTGCTGCTGAAGAGCGGGCGCGCGGTCGCCTCCGGCCCCGCGCCCGCCGTCCTCGCCGACGAGCCGCTCAGCGAGTGCTTCGGCGTGCCGGTGACCGTGTCGCGCGCGGGCGGCCGCTGGGCCGCGCGCGCCACTCCCCGCTGGTAGCCGACGCCGGGCGACTCGAAGGCCCGGCTCAGCTCGACGCAGGCCTCCCTGGCGACGTCGTGCAGTCCGGACGATCAGCGATGAGAACCGTCCCGGCATCGCCCTCCCTGCCCTGACCCGTACACCCGTACGTTGACCAGCCCTGCCGGTACTCGTACCGTACTTTGTAAGGTTCACGCTGTACGTGTCCGGACCGCGAGGAGGACGTCATGCCCGTCGCCGAGGAGATCCCGCCACCGCGCGCCACGCTGAATCGCGGGCGCATCGTCGCGCTTGCGCTCGACATCATCGATGAAGACGGCCTCGAGGCGATGAACATGCGCCGTCTCGCCGCGGACGCCGGCGTGAAGCCGATGAGCCTCTACCACCACTTCCCCAACAAGCGCGCCATCCTGGACGCCGTCGCGGAGAAGATCGCCGCGGCGACGCTCGGGGTGTCGCCGCCGAACCCGCACTGGCAGAGGCGCGTGCGCCAGCTCTTCATGGGCCTGCACGCGCTCACCGAAGCGCATCCCCGCGCGCTGCCGCTCATCTCGGCGGCCGTGGTCCGCACGCCGAGCGGCCGCCGCTGGATGGAGGAGCTGATGACCACGCTGCTGGATGCGGGCTTCAGCGAGGACCGCGCCGCGACCGTGTACCACGTGCTCGGCGCGTACACGCTGGGCCTGGGCTACGCGCGCATGCTGGGCGACGAGGTGCAGACCACCGACATCGTCGCCCAGCTCATCGGCCACTGGGCCGACTACCCGAGCATGATGCGCGTCGGCATGCGGCTCGCCGTGTGGGACCGCCCGGGCGAGTTCGAGACGGGGCTGGACGTTCTGCTCGCCCACTTCGCCGAGCGGCCGGGAGGGCGCGCGTGATGGGGCGAGCGGCTGAGGCGGCGCAGGCCCGCAGGGCACCGCTGCGCCGCCCGCCGTCCGGCCGGCCGCTCCGGGTCAAGATGATCAGCCCGGCCAAGACCGCCGCCGACAGCCGGCACTGGCGCTCGATCAAGTACTCGCTCTTCCCGCCGCTCGGCCTCGCCACCCTGGCCGGCTATCTGGACCCGGACGACGAGGTCGACCTGCAGGACGAACACGTGGAGCAGCTGCGCCTCGACGACGAGCCGGACCTCGTCGTCATCGAGGCGTACATCACGTCGGCCGGCCGCGCCTACCGCTACGCCGACCACTACCGCGCCCGTGGCGCGTACGTCTGCCTCGGCGGCCTGCACCCGACGAGCCTGCCGGAGGAGGCGGCCCGGCACGCCGACAGCGTGTTCTGCGGGCCCGGCGAGGACATCTGGCCGGCGTTCCTCGCCGACTTCCGCGCCGGCCGCCCCAAGCCGCTCTACCGCTCGACCGAGCGCACGCTGGCCGGCCTCCCGCCGGCGCGCCGCGACCTCATCAAGCGCGAGCGGTACCTGGTGCCGAACTCGCTGGTCGTGAGCCGCGGCTGCCCGCACGTCTGCGACTTCTGCTACAAGGAGGCGTTCTTCCGCGGCGGCAGGTCCTTCTACGTGCAGGCGGTCGACGATGCGCTGGCCGAGATCGACCGCCTCCCCGGGCGCCACCTCTACTTCCTCGACGACAACCTCTTCGGCAGCCCGCCGTTCGCCGAGGCGCTCTTCGACGGCCTCAACGGGATGGGCCGCCTGTGGCAGGCGGCCGGCACGGTCGAGGCCGTCCTCCGGCCCGGCCTCCTCGAGAAGGCGGTCGAGAGCGGGCTGCGCAGCCTGTTCATCGGCTTCGAGACGCTCGACGAGCGTCAACCTGCGCGGCGCCGGCAAGACGCAGAACCTGGCCGGCGGGCACGGCAGCCGGTCCGGGCGGCAGGGCCTCCGGCGCGCCGCCCTACGACGCCGCGGTCCGCCGCCTGCACGACCTCGGCGTCATGGTCAACGGCGCGCTTCGTGTTCGGCATGGACCACGACGACCCGTCGGTCTTCCGGCGCACGGTGGAGTGGGCGCTGAGCCGGGGCGTCGAGACGGCGACCTTCCACATCATGACGCCGTACCCGGGCACCCGGCTGGAGAGACGGCTCGCGGCCGAGGGCCGCATCACGAGCCGCGATTGGGATCGCTACGACACGCGGCACGCCGTGTTCCGCCCCGCCGGCATGACGGCGGACGCAGCTCGAGACCGGCTACTGGGGCGCCTACCGGGACTTCTACCGCTGGAGCAGCATCTGGCGCTCCGCCTTCTCCCACGGCGACCTGCGCGAGCACGCCCGCCACCTCGCGTACACCAGCGGCTGGAAGAAGCTCGAGCCCATGTGGGACTGGGCGATCCGCAGCGGCCAGGTGCACCGCTTCCTGCCGCTGCTCGAGACGATCCTCGACCGCTTCGGCAGCGGCGGAGGAGCCATGCCGGGCCGGCTGCGCCCGCCGGCCGAAGCGGCGGCTGGCCTGCCGGTCCCTGTCGTCACCCGTGCGGCCGCGCGTGAGCGGCGACTGCCGCACGGCCCGCCGATGAGCAAGGTACGACCAGATGGGTAGACTCAGTGGGCGGGAACACGACGCAGGGACGGAGGTGCTCATGGGATTCATGGACGACGCCAAGAAGATGGCCGACGACGCGACAGCCAAGGCGAAGCAGGTCGCGGCCGACGCCAAAGAGAAGTCGGGCCCCACGCTGGACAAGGCCAAGGCGACCGCCGGTGAGTGGTCGGACAAGGCCAAGGTCAAGGCCGGCGAGCTGGGCGAGAAGGCCAAGCCGACGACCGACAAGGCCAAGGCCGATGCCGCCGACCTCATCGAGAAGGCCAAGAAGCAGGGCGCCGACCTGATCGAGAAGGCCAAGACGCAGGGGCCGGAGTACCTGGAGAAGGCCAAGAAGCAGGCCGCCGAGCTGCTCGACAAGGCGCAGAAGCAGGCCAACGAGCTGCTGGCGAGAGCGAAGGGCAAGAGCAACTGAGCCGCCCGGAGAGCGACGCCCTGGCGGCCGGCCCCGACGGCCGGCCGCGCTGCTATCTGGGCCGTCGGCGGGGCGCCGGAGTACGTCGGCGTACCACGACGAGGAGTGGGGCCGTCCCGTCGTGAGCGACGACGGCCTGTTCGAGCGGCTGACCCTCGAGGCGTTCCAGTCCGGCCTCTCGTGGCTGACGATACTGCGCAAGCGGCCGGCGTTCCGGGAGGCGTTCGCGGGCTTCGACGTCGCCGCCGTCGCGGCGTTCGGCGACGCCGACCGCGAACGCCTCCTGGCCGACGCCGGCATCGTGCGCAACCGGCTCAAGATCGACGCGACGATGGCCAACGCGCGCGCCGCCCTGCCCGTGATCGAAGAGCACGGCTCCCTGGCGGCGTTCTTCTGGCGCTTCCGGCCGGAGGTGCACAAAGCGCCGCGCTCGCGGGCCGACTACGTCTCCGCGAGCCCCGAGTCCGCCGCGCTCGCCAAGGAGCTCAAGAAGCGCGGCTTCCGCTTCGTCGGGCCGACGACCGCCTACTCGCTGATGCAGGCGGCGGCATCGTCAACGACCACGCCGCAGGCTGCTGCGTCCGCGGCGCGGTCGAGCTGGAGCAGCTCGCGGCGACCGCGCGGCTCGCCTGACCGCCCACGGCGCCCGGTTCGCCGACCGCCCACCAACGGTCTCACCGGGCTGCTCGCTCGGCCTTACGCCGTTTCGCCATTCCTCGCGGCGGGCCTTTCTTGTAGGCTTGCGCACGAAGAGCAAGGCGCTGCGCCGGGCGGCGCGTCGTACGGGGCAGTCCGGCAGAAGGAGCAGAGACAGTGAAGGTCAAGCGAGCACTTATCTCCGTGTTCAACAAGAGTGGCGTCGAGTCGTTCGCGAGGGGCCTCACCGACATGGGCGTCACGGTCATCTCGACCGGCGGCACGGCCAAGCTGCTCAAGGACTCCGGCATCCCGGTCACCCTGGTCGAAGAAGTCACCGGGTTCCCTGAGATGCTCGACGGCCGCGTCAAGACCATGCACCCAAGCCTCATGGCCGGCATCCTCGCGCGCCGCGACGTGCCGGCGCACATGGAGACCATCGCCGCAGCACGGCATCGAGCCCATCGACATGGTCGTCTGCAGCCTGTACCCGTTCGAGGAGGTCGCGGGACGGCGCGGCGTCGAGGACGAGGTCGTCATCGAGAACATCGACATCGGCGGACCGAGCATGATCCGCGCCGCCGCCAAGAACCACGCCGGCGTAGCCGTCGTCACCAGCCACGACGACTACGACTCGATCCTCGACGAGCTCAAGGCGACGGGCGAGCTCAGCTACGAGACGCTCCGCGGGCTCGCCACCAAGGCGTTCCACCGCACCGCGCACTACGACTTCGTCATCGCCAACTGGTTCAGCGAGGCCGAGGGCGACTTCCCCGACTACGTCATGCGCGACTACGAAAAGGTCCTCGAGCTCAAGTACGGCGAGAACCCGCACCAGCGCGCCGCGTACTACGCCGAGGTGGGCCTGCGCCAGCACCTGCTCTCACAGGTGACACAGCTGCACGGCAAGCAGCTCGGCTTCAACAACCTTTACGACCTCAACGCGGCGCGCGAGATCTGCGGCGAGTTCACGCTGCCGTGCGTCACGATCGTCAAGCACAACAACCCGTGCGGCTGCGCGCTCGCCGAGAACCTCGCGGCCGCCTACGACAAGGCGTTCGAGTGCGATCCCGCGAGCGCGTTCGGCAGCGTCATCGCCGTCAACCGCACCGTGGACGTCCCGCTCGCCGAGCGCCTCGCCGAGCTGTTCGTCGAGGTGCTGTTCGCGCCCGGCTACGAGCCTGCGGCGCTCGAGATCCTGCAACGCAAGGCCGACATCCGCATCCTCCGCAACGAGGAGCGGCGGCAGATGAACCCCGGCGAGTTCGACTACAAGCGCGTCAGCGGCGGCATCCTGGTCCAGGACAAGGACGGGGACGTCGAAGAGCGCGACGAGATGACGGTGGCCACCAAGCGGCACCCGACGGAGCAGGAGTGGGGCGACCTCATCTTCGCCTTCCGGGTCGCCAAGCACGTCAAGAGCAACGCGATCGTGATGGCCAGGAACCTGGCGACGATCGGAGTGGGCGCCGGCCAGATGAGCCGCGTCGACAGCACCAAGGTCGCCATCGAGAAGGCGCGCTCGAGCCTCGAGGGCGCCGTGGTCGGCTCGGACGCCTTCTATCCGTTCCCGGACGCCGTCGACCTGGCCATCGACAACGGAATCACCGCGTTCATGCAGCCCGGCGGCTCCAAGGGCGACGAGTCCGCCATCGCCGCGTGCGACGCCAGAGGCGCCGCCATGGTGTTCACCGGGCGGCGCCACTTCCTGCACTGAGACAGCGCACGTCGGCGAAGGGCGGGGAGGCCGGCGGGGCCGCCCCGCCCTTCGGCGTTTTGAGGAGGACGGGTCCGCCGCTCTGGCCGCGCGCCCAGGCCCCGGCCAGCGGGCCGAGGAGAAGACGATGAGAGACCTGAGCGAGATCACCGACCTGCCGGAGCTCAGCGACGGCCGGCTCAGGCTGCGGGCCTTGCGGCCCGAGCACCAGCCGGCCGTCGTCGCCGGCCTCAATGACCCCGAGTGCGGCAGATTCCTCTGGAAGCCGCCCTACCCGTACACCGACGCCGACTTCGACGAGTTCTACTCCATGCAGCCGACCGCATGGAGCGAAGGGCGCAACGCGTTCTGGACGATCACCGACGCCGGCGACGGCTCCGTGCTGGGCGCCATCTCGATCGGCCTCGAGGAGGAGCGCGAGACCGGCGAGATCGGTTACTGGTGCGGCCCGTGGGCGCGCGGGCGGGGCGTGATGAAGGCAGCGGTGCGGCTGGTGCGCGACTGGGGTTTCGACGCCCTGGGTCTCGAACGTATCGAGATCACGACGCATCAGGACAACATCGCCTCGCAGCGGGTGGCGCTCGGGGCCGGATTCACGCGCGAGGGCGTGATGCGCGGCTACCTCACGGCCCGAGGACGGCGCACCGACGACGTGCTCTTCGCCATGCTGCCCGGCGACCCGCGGCCGCCGGCCGGAGAACGCCGACCGGGCGACCTTGGCTGGCCACGACTGACCGACGGCCGGCTGGTCGTCCGCCCCTACGAGGCGGACGACGCCCCGGCCGAGCAGGCGATCTGCGACCAGCCCGAGATGGCGCAGTGGCTCCATCTCGTGCCGTCTCCGTATTCGCTCGCCGACGCCGAGGAGTTCATCGCCGACTCGCGCCGTCGCCTTGTGGCCGGCGACCGCGCCCGCATGGCGATCACAGATGCGACGAGCGGCGAGACTGCTGGGGAGCGTCAGCCTGGACCTCTTCCCGGGCCGGCAGGCGGCGGAGATCGGCTATCTCGTCAGACGCGAGTCACGCCGCCGCGGCGTGGCGCTGGCCGCCGTGCGGCTCGTCGTCGAGTGGGCCTTCGACACGCTCGGAGTAGAACGACTGGAGATCCTCACGTACCCGGGCAACGAGGCCTCGCAGGCGCTTGCGGGCAGGCTCGGCTTCACGCCGCGAGTGCCTGCTGCGCGGCTTTCTCGCGACCGAGCCGGGCAAGGACCGTGAGGGGCGGGTCGTGCCGTCCGCGGACGGCAGCCTCCCGCCTCGCGATGACCAGGTGCAGTTCGTGCGCCTGCGCTCCGACCCGGCGCCGCCCGAGCCGGTGGTACAATCCCTCCCCGCGGGCCGCTAGCTCAGTTGGTAGAGCAGGGGACTTTTAATCCCAAGGTCACAGGTTCGATCCCTGTGCGGCCCACCACCATGCAGTCCCTGCGTAGCGCGCAAGTTCTCTCCCCGTCCAGCAAACCTCATGCCGCCCTCGTGTCTGGCCCCAAGGTCCGAGTCAGAGGTGGCCGTCTTCCGCCGAGGATTGATCTTCAGGATCTGCGACACAGTGACTCGGCTTCTGAAGGCCGAGGCCCCCGCCGACAAGCTGCCGGCGGGGGCCTCGGTCCGTTTGCGCAGATCTCGTCGCAGCGTTTACTTCACTGTGAACGTGTGCCACGCGGTCTTGGCGGCAGCGTTCGCCGCGGTCATATCGAGCCTTGCACGCACGCGGTAGGTGCCCCTCGCGGCGGTCTTGTACTTCCAGCCGTAGGCCGCCGTTGCCCTGATGGTAACGGAGGCCGACTGCACCTTGACCCACTTGGCGCCGTGCTTCTGCTCCACGGTGAGCGTCACCTTGCTGCTTGCGAGCCTGGTGGGCGCTACCGTGCACCTCGCCGTCACCCGCCTGCCGTGCTTGATGGCGCCTCTCGTCAGGCCGCTCAGCCTGAGGGTCAGCTTGGGCGTCGAGGTGTCGATGGAGATCGAAGCGCTCGTCACTGGGCCGACGTTGCCGAGCTTGTCGGTCGCGCGACAGGCGACGACCGTGGTGCCTTCGGCGGCGACGGTCGCGGCGTCACCCTTGGTCCAGGCGCCGTCACCGACCTTGTACTCGACGAAGTCGAGGCCGGAGCCGTTCCCGTCATCACCCGCGAACGAGAGCAACACGGGGTGGGTCACCCAAGTGGCCGGAGCGCCACCGATGGAACTCTTGGGACCGGTGGCGTCGATGGAGACTGACGTGGTCGCCTCTGGCCCGACGTTGCCGAGCTTGTCGGTCGCACGACAGGCGACGACTGTGGTGCCCTCGGCGGCGACGGTCGCGGCGCCACCCTTGATCCAGGCGCCGTCACCGATCTTGTACTCGATGAAGTCGACGCCCGCACCGCTGGCGTCGTCGGCACTGAAGGAGAGTGGCACGGAGTGGCTCACCCAGCTGCCGGGGACGCCGTCAATAGAACTGCCGGGGCCGGTGGGGTCGACATTGACCCATATCGGGTTGGTGAACGCGGCCCGGCCGCCCTTGGCGACGGCGGCGATGGCATACCACTGCTTGCTCGCGGTACTGCTGACCGCCAGGGTGAAGTCCTTGGAAGGACTCAGGTCGGAACCGGTATAGGTGGTCCTGGATACAAGGTTCTTACAGGTGAAGGTGCCTGTTGCGGTGCCCGTTCCGGTGCTGCCGAAGACGTAGATGTCGGTGATGTTGTTGAGCGCCGAGACCTTGAACGTCGCGGTGAAGGCGCCCGATGCATCGGTCCAGTAGGTGTTCCCGAACATCTTGCCGCTCGTCGGGGTGACGAACACTCCGCTCGAGTTGTAGCTGTGTCCGGCGGCCTGGCTCTTCGCGAATTCCAGGCTGAAGGCGTCGAAATCGGCCTTGCTCTTGGCAGCGCCGTCCTCGACATACACGTACGACCTTCTGGCGCCGCTTCCGGTGCCGTTTCCCGAGTCGTGGATATCGGTGCTGGCATAGATGTAGTGGGGCTTCGTCACGGTGACGCCACGGTGGGTCCCGCCCACAAGGTAGGCGTTCCAGAAGCTGATTGCCTCATTGAGCGTGGTGTTGTTGAGCTGCGTCTCGATGCCGTCGAAGTCGTCGGTCATGCCACCCGGGACCGTCTTGTTGTCGTCGGCAAGGAACAGTCCGTAGGAGCTGTTGGGGTGGTTCGCCCCGATCGAGACGCCCGCATTGTGGGCGTCATCGATGATCCCCTGCAGCGACGCATTTGTGTTGACGATCGGGTTCGTCTGATCACGGTCCAGGAACCGGGTGTAGGCGCTCGTCGTCAGAGGCATGATGTCGAAATGCGCCCAGCTGGCGGTGACCTCCTCGGAGGGCATGTAGCCGGTGGCGTCCAGCTTCCTCGACCAGTCGTACATGGGGGCGTTGTCCAGGACGTACTCGTGGTCATCCAGGGTCAGGACTTCCAGCCCGGCCGTCGTCTGCGCCTTGGACACGACTTCAGGGGGCGAGAAGGCGTCGGATCGCACCCCGTGATGATGGTTGTCGATGCCGAACCAGTCGGTCGGGGCGCTGAGCGTCTTGTTGATCGTCACGGTCTGAGTCGAGGTGGCCGTGTCGGCGGCGATGGTCTGCGAGAACGTGGAGGTGTTGGAGGTGTAGGAGTAGAAGCCGAAGCCTTCCCCGTAGCAGGTGGCGGAGTAGGGGCCGGGAGCGATGAGGGCGGTCACGACTCCCTTGCTGACCGACCCATCAGGAGCGTTGTCGGAGAAGAAGTAGGACTTTCCGGTGAAGGGGATGGTCGGGGTGCTTCCGACGGAGAGCCTGCCCCATACGGGATTCCCGGCCTGGTCCTGGAACTGGAACGTGACCGGAACCAGAGAGGGGCCCGTCTTCAGGTCCATGGCGCCGAGCGAAGCACTGGCGCTCGTGAAGTTCGCGCTCGCAGCGCCGCGCGCCGTGCCCGACTTCTCCACGCGAAGGCTGTACTCCTGGGTCTCGTTCTCGTTGGGCAGGTCGACGGCGTAGTTCCCGGCCTTGTCACCCATGACCCACCCATAGAGCGTGGCGCCTCTATTGATGATGACCACAGGGTACGGTACGGGGTCGCCGGCCTCGTCGGTGACGGCACCGGCAACGTGGAAGGTGCTGAGGCCTTTGTAGTCCGCCCAGAAATCGAAGACCTTCTGCCAGGAGCACTGATCATCGATCATGAGGTACGACTCGTAGAGCCTGTTCTCTCCTACGACGTACGGGAGATTGGCGAAGCGCAGCTCCCGGTAGCCCGTGGCGCCGGTGAAGCTGGCATAGGGATGCGTTCGCCCATCGGACCCCAGGTTCGCGCCGGGGGAGATCATCGTCGTGGAGAACTGACGTACCGGATTGCCGGCGGCGTCTGCGACCCAGTTGTAGGTGTTTGCGGCGGTGAGTGCGGCGACGGTCTTGGTGTCGATGCCGTCGCCGCCCTTGTTCGAGAGGCTGACTTCATTGTTCGTGGAAGCGGAGAAGGCCACGCCGTTGTTGGTGACCGTGTCGAACATGTAGGCGTAGTCCCTGCCCGGTGCGATGCTGTAGTACGAGACGACGTCCAGGTCCCTCGCGGTCGAAACGCCGGCGAGGTTGTAGGGAACGGCGAACTTCCTGGTGACCTTGACCGCGGGTATGCCATCGACGTCGTCGATGGACTTGGTCGCGAAGTTGTAGCGCACGAGGTCGAAGTAGACGATCCCGGCGTTTGACGGGGCCCAGGCATCCCAGGCGTTGAAGAGGAACTGCACCGTGAGGACGGTGTCCTCGCCGAACGTGGCCCCCTTCAGATCCGTTGCGCCTGACGGCACAGAGGTGATGCGCCCGGCATCAAGGATGGAGCCGCCGGGATATCCCCAAGGATCCGCAGTCCCCACTGCGAGGACGATGCCCACCTTGTCGTTCATGATGAGGATGTCGTTCGGGTTCTTGCCGAAGCCGCCCTGGAATGCGGACGTCTTCCCGTCCGCCCGAGCGCCGAGATACGACGCAAGAGTGCCGATGTAGAGATTCTGCGTGGAGACGCTGCCGGTGGCGATACCTGCGTCGATGGAGAACTTGATCGGATTGTTCGGATCGTCCTGAACGACGCGCCCACTTTGGGCCACGGCGGTCCCCGCGAAACTGAGGACAACGAGCAACGCCAATAGGACCGCAAAGACAAATCTCTGCTTTCGCATTTCCCCCCCTGTGCACCTGATCCAGGTGCCTAGAACCATTCCATGACTCACTGGTGCTTGTGAACGGTGTCTGTGGCGCAGTCGCAACGAGCCCTCGCGGGCCACGCCCGTGCGGATGCGCGCTCAGTGGGAGGCGTCAAATGAGCAGGCAGAGGCCGCCGGGAACGGCGGCGAGCAGACCCGGGGCACGGATTCCGATCCGCACGGCGGGTCCAGAGAGAAGCGCGAGCAAGTCTGCCCCGGACAGTTCGCGTGAGGTCTCGTCCTGTGAGCACGAAGGGGTAGCGGCCGGCCAGACGGCGACACTGAAGTCACCATCTTCGTCGAAGGCCGCAACGAGCCCGAAGAGCACCGCCAGGACGACGCACAAGACGATCAGAAACCGCTGCAGTCGCAGTCGACGCTGCAAGTAACCCCCCTGGGTCTTCCGGCTCACACTCGGCGAGCGTGGACCCCCTGATGCGTGCGGCCCCGAGTCGAGACACCCGTGAAGCGCCGCACGACCGACAACCTTGGCCGTACGCGCATCGCTCTCTTCGTCTGCGGTTCCCCGCACTCGGTTGGGACCTGCGACTCGGAGCTCAGGCGCCGCGGGCGCCGCTCCCCCAGCGCCCAGATTGCGCTTCATGCTAGCACTGCATAGGTTTGAGTCAATCGCCGGCCTGCGTCGAGGCCGGCGTCGTCGGAGCTCGCCCTTGCCCACGAAGCGCATACTGCGTACATGGGCACCGAGAGGTCACCATCGTGAGCGGTTCACACCTCCGGCTGATGAGCACGGGTCTCGTTCTCACCATCGCTGTGGGGCTCGGTCTCGCTGCGGCTTCAGCGAACGTCCGGGCCGCGGCGCCCGCACTCTCGCCGGCTCAGCTGGCCGGCCAGCGCGTCATCTACAGCTACGCCGGCCTCACCCCGCCTGCCAGGCTGCTGTGGCTCATCAGCCACGGCCAGGCCGCCGGGGTCATCTTCTTCGGCGACAACATCACGGGGCACGCACAGATCCGCGCCGTCATCGACAAGCTCGAGAAAGCCGACAGGAGCGCGGCCAACCCGGTGCGGGCCCCGCTGCTGCTGATGACCGACCAGGAGGGCGGGCAGGTGCGGCGGCTCTCCGGGGCGCCGCGGCCCTCCGAGAAGCAGATCGGCGCCTCGGTCGACCCCACGGCCGCGGCCACAAGCGCCGGCACCGGCGCGGGGCACAACCTGGCCGGCGTCGGCATGAACGTGAACCTGGCGCCGGTGCTCGACGTCTACCGCACCGCGGGCGACTTCGACGATCAGTACGGGCGCTCCTACTCCAAGGACCCGGCTCTCGTCGCTGAGCTCGGCGCCGACTTCATCGGCGCGCAGCAGAAGACGGGCGTCGCCGCCACGGCCAAGCACTTCCCCGGGCTGGGGGCGGCCACGCGCTCGCAGAACACGGATCTGAGGGCCGTCACCCTGAACCCGTCCCTCAGCTCGCTGCGGTCCGTTGACGAACTCCCTTATCGGGCCGCGATCGCGCGGGGAGTGCGGCTGGTGATGGTCTCGTGGGCCACCTACCCGTCGCTCGATGCGAAGCGGCCGGCGGGACTCTCATCGGTCATCGTCGGCGGCGAGCTGCGTACACGGCTCGGCTTCACGGGGGTGACGGTGACCGACGCTCTCGAGGCCGGCGCGCTGCGGGCGTTCGGAACGATCGCCCACCGCAGCATCCTGGCCGCCAAGGCGGGCATGGACCTCGTCCTCTGCTCGGTCGGGCACGTCAGTGAGGGCGAGCAGGCCAGATCTGCCCTTCAACAGGCCTACGGCGATGGCGCCCTGGGCAAGGGTTCGTTCAAGGCGTCCGTGCAGCGGATCGTCGCACTGCGGCTGGCGCTCGGCGGTTGACGGTGAGCAGTTGACGGTGAGTGGCCTCCCTCTCACGACCACCTGCGCCGGGAACGGCATCGGATGTGAGAGCGCGCCGCGGGCGGGAATCGTTCGCACGTCGACGAGGGGACGATGAGCATGGCAGGACGTCGCATCCGCGGCGGTGAGTTCCCGCTGGCCGTGGCCGGGGATCCGTGGCTGTACAAGGTCGCGCGCCTCGTCCTCGTCCCCACGGCGCATCTTTACGGCCGTATCGAGATCAGCGGGGCCGGGCGCCTGCCGGCGTCGGGCCCGGCCCTCATCGTCGCCGACCACCCCAGCGACCTCGAACCGCTCATCGTGGGGGTCGCGCTCCGTCGCACGCTGCACTTCATGGCCAGCCCCGACCACTTCGACCGCTCGTTCGTCGGCTGGTGCGTGCGCCGGCTGGCCGCCGTTTCCGTCGACCGTCGGGGAGACCTTCGCGGCGCGCTCGGACCCGCTCTCGACCTGCTCCGCCGCAGCCACGTGGTCGCTGTGTTCCCGGATGGAGATCTGCGCGAGGCCGCCATGCTCCCCTTCGAGGCCGGTGTCGCGTTTCTGGCTCAGACCGCTGACGTTCCGGTGCTTCCCGTGGCCCTCCACGGCACCGACGAACTCCAGCGCGGCCGCTGGCGTCGCGGACTTCCGCGAAGCTGGCGGACGCGTCCGCTCGTCCGCATGACTGTGGGTGACCCGCTCTCCATTGCCGCAGCCGATCAGCGCGCCGCCGCCGCGCGCATCGGGGAGGTGATCGCCGGACTCCACGTCGCTGTGGTCGACGGTCGGGATGCCGGGTGACGCGGCATCGGGTACGGTGGAACGAACGTGGCATCACAGCAGGCAGCACCATCCCGGCAACGCAGACTGCAGACCCTGCATCACCGGTTGCGAGTCTTCCCCCGCCGATTCTGGCTCCTGGTCGGCGGGACACTGCTCTACCTCGTCGCCATCAGCCTCGCCTTCCCCTACACGCCGATCCTGCTCGAGCGGCGGCTCGGCCTGTCGACGGCGGTCATCGGCATCGTGATGGGCGGCAGCGCTCTGGCGGGGCTGCCGCTCCAGCCGCTGGCGGGCAGCCTGAGCGACCGCTACGGGCGCCGCGCGATCATGCTCGGCTGCGCCTGCTGCGAGGCGGTCGCCTACGCAGGGCTGGCCGTCGTGCACGGCTTCTGGCCGCTCTGCCTGCTCATGGCGCTCGACCGCGGCGTCGGCTGGCCGCTCTTCCTCACCGCGAGCAACGCCATGACCGCCGACCTCCTGCGGCCGCAGCTGCGCACGCGGGGGTACGGCCTCGTGCGCCTCATGATGGGCGCGGGCTACGTGATCGGGCCGCTGCTGGCAGCGGCCATCCTCGCGCTCGGCGCGCCCATCGCCGCCCTGTTCGTCATCGCCGGCGCCGGCTGCTTCCTCTACCTCATCTTCGTGCTCGTCGCCCTCAAGGAGACCCACCCGAGGGCGACGCGCGCAAGGCCCGCGACCGACGTGAGCGACGGGCCCATGCCCTTCGGCGCCCTCAGCCTGTTCACCAGGTCGGGGCGCCTGCACGCCCGGCAGCGGCGTCGGGCGAGTGCCGGCGGCGGATGGGGCCGGCTGCTCCGCGACCGCCGCTTCATCGCCTTCTGCGCCATCTCGCTGCTGCCGCTCTTCATCTTCGGCCAGACGTACACCACCTATCCGGTGATGCTGACGAGCTACCGTCACCTGTCGACCGCGAGCTGGGGCCTCCTGGTCTCGTTCATCGGCCTCGTCATGGTCGTCGCGCAGTACCCGGTGGTGAGCGCGGTCCGGCGGCTCCACCCGCTGCACGCCGTGGGGGTCGGCAGCCTGCTGTTCGGATTCGGGATCGGCCTCGCCGCCTTCGTGCCGCTCGGCTGGCCGCTGCTCATGACCGTGGTCGTACTGTCGGCCGGGCTGGCGATGTTCGCGCCGCTGGCCAACACGGTCGTCTCCGGGCTCGCGCCGGTCGAGCTGCGCGGGCGCTACATGGGCATGTGGACGCTGGTCTGGATCGCCGGCGGCAGCGCGATCGGCCCGCTCGTGGGCGGCGTGATGCTCGCCGCGCTGGGAGCCACCGGCGCCTGCGCCGTCATCATCGCCCTCGGCATCGCCGGCGCGGCGCTCTTCGGGGTGCTGCGGACCAGAGGGCCCGAGCCGCAGCCGGTGGAAGAGCGGGCACCGGCACTCGACCGGCCGGAGCCTGCAGCGGCAACGGCCGAGTGACCCGACGCCGCCGGCCTCGGGTGGCGGCGCCGGTCAGCCGGTCTTGTGCCGTTCGCGGTACTGCCGCGCCTTGTGGCGGCTGCCGCAGACCTCCATCGAGCACCAATGGCCGGAGCGGTTCTTGGAGTGGTCGTAGAAGGCCCACTGGCAGGTGTCGTCGCGGCAGGCCTTGAGGCGGGGCCAGGTGTCGTTCTCCATCGCCCGGTAGACGCTCACGAGAAGGCGGCCCAGGGCAGCGTCGACGCTGTCGCCCTGGGTCTCCAGCCGCGCGGAGCCGGCCTCGTCCACGCGCAGCCGCAGGCGGGCACGGGCGGCAACGTCCTCGAGCGTCCGCGCCGCGTCACGCGGTACGGGGCGGCCGTCGTTGTTGCTCAGCAGGAGCTCGCGCAAGGCCTCGCGGAAGAGGACGGCTCGTCGCAGGTCTCCCGGGCGAGCCGCTGCGTCGGGCCTCAGCAGGTGGTGGGCGGCAAGCCAGGCGACAAGCTCGTCCGGACCGGCGAGCTCCTCCAGCCCGTGGTCCTTGTCCAGCGTGTTGACGAACTCCCGCACCTCGGCCAGCTGCCCGGGCACCTCTTTGGACATCGTCGCCATCGTCTCCGCCTCTCCGCTCACCGCGCTGAGCACGGCCCAAGCACCTTATACCACCAAAATGGGTTTACTAGTGACGCATCACCGGTATAATGAGTTCAGTGGTGATGGACTGGCGGGTGTCGCCGGAGAAGTGAGACGAGGGAGAAGGTGCGCATCATGTACGACTTCGTAGCACTGGACATGGCAAGGCAGC
The DNA here is from genome assembly GCA_963798285.1 of uncultured Thermoleophilia bacterium. Classification (GTDB taxonomy): domain Bacteria; phylum Actinomycetota; class Thermoleophilia; order UBA2241; family UBA2241; genus CAIXSE01. Next base: position 1,251,966 of record CAWCSR010000003.1, read on the forward strand.
GCCAGCGGGAGGTGGAGCGCCAGGCCGAGCGGGCCCGGCTGGTGCGCGAGGCCCGTCCCCGCAAGAGGCGCGGCACCGAGACGCAGGGCAGGTGAGCGCGATGACGCAGAACGCACGGACAACGATGTGGCGCCGGGTCGGCGACGCGGCGAGGGCGCTGGGCGACGCCGTCGCGACGCCGCGAGGCGAGGCGCCCGACAGGGTGGTTCGCAACGCGGCGCTACGGCGCGAACACTACTGAGCCCGCGCCACCTTGATCGAGCGAGCGGACGGGGCGGCCACCATTCGGGCGGCCGCCCCGTCTTGTTGCAGGTATACTTCCCCGGCGGCACCACGTGCCCCCATCGTCTAGTGGCCTAGGACACCGGCCTTTCAAGCCGGCGGCACGGATTCGAATTCCGTTGGGGGCACCAATGTTTCACCTGCAAAAAAGGCACTTTCTCAACGTCCTCTTGCTCCTTCGCGAAGGCTGCGATGGTGCCTATTTGCTCAGGGCACCGCCAAGTCAGGCGCGTGGAGCGCCGCCATCATCTCGCCCCCGCCGGCGCTTCGTGCTCAGGTTCTGCACCACGAGCGAGACCACCGTGATGAGGTAGAGCTGGCCGAAGATGGCCTCCATCACGGCCAGCATCCTGCCGACGTTCAGTGCCGAGGTGTAGTCGCCGTAGCCCACCGTGGTCATGGTGACGAAGCTGAAGTAGATGTAGTCGATCGCCGTCGGGTGGCTGGTCTGCACGAAGAACGCCTGGCCGGCGGCGACGGCGGTCAGGGCGAACAGTGTCGCGAACAGCTGCGCGATGAGCAGGTAGATGCACACCGCCCCGAGGAAGGTCTCGACCGTAAGCTCCAGCTTGTGGGCGAGGTGCCAGCCGATGGCGATGGGGGCGACGATCACCAGGACCAACCTGATCGCCCCGGTCACCGCGTGAGCGACGTTCTCTTGCCCGATCAGCAGGGACGCGACGGCGACGACGCAGAGCAGGGGGATCAGGGCCTCGGCGATGCGCATCGGGCGGCGCTCCACCTGCGAGGCGCGAAGGGCCAGCCAGGTGGCTGCAGCGAGCACGAACACGACCACCACGCGGCCCCAGGTGTAGTCGCCGAGCGCCGCGTCGCAGAAGTACGAGACCACGAGCAGCAGGAGCACCAGCCCGTAGCTGTCGGCGAAGCGGCGGCGGCGGCCGAGGAGCCCCTCGGTCGGTTCGGTTGTCGCCTCTACCGCCGCCGCTGCGGGCTGCTCGTCGCTCATGCTCACTCCCGGCTCAGCTTGCCGCGGGCGCGGCCTTGGCGCTGCGCTTCTTCAGCCGGTCCAGGAGGAATGTGACGATCACGGCCAGGGCCACGCCGGCGAAGGTGTAGAGGACCCGCCGGCCCTCATCGCTGAGGTTGGTCGGGTTGGGCAGGTCGAGGGCGATCAGCACGGCCACGGCGAGCCCGAAGCAGAAGAGCGCGTAGTTGACCTTGAAGAGCCACGCCATGGCGGCAAAGAAGATGACGATGACCGCCACCAGCACGTGCTTGCTGCTGACCGCCAGCAGAAAGACCGCGGCCACGACGGCGCCGATCAGCGTGCCCAGGGCGCGCTGCTCAGGAGTGTACGTCTGGAAGTCGGTCCGGCTGATGATCAGGACTTCGACGGACCTGTCTTTGGACAGATGCTGGGCGCTGGCGACCCCGCCAAACCCGCCGCCCAGCACTATGACTCTTCTCATCGGGCGCTTCCTCCAGACCTCCGCTCCGCCCTCGGGACGAGCGCCCTCCGCAGGCACCGCGCTCGGCACATTGTTATGTGACCGCCCGGTGCGCGGCAACGTTGGCCGGCGGCGCACGCCAGCCTGATGAGGCCTGACTTCGCTGTCGTAGCAAGGTGGGCTACGTCAACCGCGGCCGCGCGCGGATCCTTCATCGACCTGGTGATATGGGCCAGGGGGAGCTGGCAGGCCATGAGATCGAGAGGGGAATCGCTCTGTATCCACCTGCTGTCGCCCGCCCTTTCACCGAACTCCTAACCCTCTTCGCCTCACACGTCCAATCCACCACCCGGTAGCCTGGCGCCCGCCGCTCCCCGATCATCACGAGCCCGTGCCGGCGTCGCAGCTTGCCGACGGTCGGCCAAGCCTCCACGTGGTGGACATCGACACGCTGGTTCGCCGGCCAGGCTGCCAAAGGTCCTGAGATCAAGACTTCGAAACTAGACGCAGAGCGTGCAGCACTTCAGGGCCCGGCGCCGGCAAGATGCCGACGCCCGGATTGACGACACCCCGCTGCAAGTCAAGAGGACCTCTCGGATTGATCTGGCAGCGACCAAGCAAGGACGATGAACCGGCTGGCACCACAGCGAGCCGTTCCCCCCTTTTTGCAGGCCTTTTCTGACGCTGCGCTCGCGGACTTGGGCCGGAGTTCGACGTCAGGTGCCCCCGTCAGGTGCCCCTGCTCACCTGCGCTTTCCGCTCGTCCCGACACAATTGGAGCCGGTTGCACCGTGGAAGGAGCTGGTCATGAGCGTCACCAAGGTCGGAGACAGGACGTACCGCGTCTGCGTGAAGCCGCCGTCAAGAACGAAGCCGGCTACCTGCGGCGGGTCGTGCGCGACGTCCACGGCACTCAGCGCGAGGCCGGCTGTGTCGAGCGCGATCTGCTGCGAGCTCGGCGCGCTACGCCAGATGCTGAGCAGCAACGAGCAGAACGGGTAGGACCAGTTCGACCATCTCACCCCGCCTCAGGCGATGCCTGAGTGGAAGAGGAGGACTTCATGCCGGCGGACGCGACCAAGATAGCGCACCCGAGCGTCAAGGAACGTCGCGTGCTGGGCAAGGAGCTGCGCGCGCAGACGCCGCCGTCCAGCCACGCCGGCTGGAAGCCAGCAGCTGACCGCCCCGATCCGGTCGCGCTTCTGGCAGAACAAGACGCGAGACGCGAGCCGGACCTCGTGCCCGTGCGCCACGGGCGCATGCTGGTCTCGCCGTTTACCTTCTATCGCGGCGCGGCGCGGATCATGGCCGCCGACCTCAAGGACACGCCGCGGGCCGGCCTCACGACGCAGCTTTGCGGCGACGCGCACCTCTCCAACTTCGGCGTCTTCGCCTCGCCCGAGCGGACCCTGCTCTTCGACCTCAACGACTTCGACGAGACGCTGCCGGGACCGTTCGAGTACGACGTCGCGCGCATGGCCGCGAGCTTCACGATCGCGGCGCGCAACAACGGCTTCAGCAAGGCGGACGCGCGCGAGGTGACGAGCACCTCGGTCGCCGCCTACCGCAGTGCGATGGCCGCGTTCGCGCCGATGGACACCATGGACATCTGGTACGCCCACCTCTCCGAGGCCGAGCTGATGGCGGCCATCAAGACCGCGGAGAGCGCCCAGAAGAGCAGGGCGAACAAGAAGGCGGCCAAGGCAGCCGCGGGGCGCGCCAAGCAGATCGCCGCCAAGGCGCATACTCGCGACAGCCTCCAGGCGCTCAGCAAGCTGGCCGAGGTCGTGGACGGCAAACACCGCATCGTGAGTCAGCCCCCGATCGTCGTACCGCTGCGCGAGCTCGACCTCAGCGACTACGGCCTCTCCTCGGATGAGCTCGAGCACTACATCCACGCCGAGTTCCGCGCCTACCGGGCGACCCTGCAGAGCGACCGCCGCCACCTCCTCGAGAAGTTCGAGATCGTCGACGTGGCGCGCAAGGTGGTCGGCGTCGGCAGCGTGGGCACGCGCGCCTTCATCGTCCTGCTCCAGGGGCGCGACGAGCAGGACCCGTTGTTCCTGCAGGTCAAGGAGGCGACGAGCTCGGTGCTCGAGGACCACCTGCCCAAGAGCCGGCATCAGCCCGGCTCGCGCGTCGTCCACGGCCAGAGGATGATGCAGGCCGCGAGCGACATCTACCTGGGCTGGACCAAGGGGGTGCAGGCCGGCCGCTACCTCTACTGGCGCCAGCTACGCGACATGAAGGGCTCGGTCGTGGTCGAGGCCATGGCACCCCTGGGACTGGCCTTCTATGCGCGCCAGTGCGGGTGGACCCTCGCCCGCGCACACGCGCGCTCGGGCGATCCCGTCGCGATCGCCGCGTACCTCGGCAAGAGCGATGCGTTCGAGCAGTCGATGACGGACTTCTCGGAGCGGTACGCCGACCAGAACGAGCGCGACTACGAGGCCTTCGCCAAGGCGGTCAAGTCCGGGCGGCTGGAGGCGACCGAGGGCGTCTGACGATCAAGGCACCAGCAGTGCGCACCCGCAAGGGCGAGGCGCGCGCCAGCAGAGCTCACCTTCAGGTGGACGCATCCAGCCCCAGCGACGCCGGCACCGCCGCCAGACCATGGTCCTCTCGACTGGCGACGATGGCGGTTCAGGACTGCGCGCTGGTGCCCTGTCTGTTGCCACACCCCCCGGCAATCAGCCCCAAATCGGCAACAACTGGCCGAAGCGACCCGCCTCGGATGAGAGAAGCTGAGAGGGCGGGAGAACGAAGGTGCTGCGTGCAGCGGCGCTCCCAGGAGCATACGAAGAGCGGAGTGGCACGCCGGCCGCTCCGCCCTTCCTTGGAGCCCGGTACGTTACTTCTGGTGCTTCTTGGCGCCGAAGGCCTCCTTGAGCTGCGCCTCCTGCTCCTCGGTGAGGTTCGTGCGCACCACCTTGGCGTTGGTGCCCTGCACCTCGGCCATGAACTTCGTTGACGCGCCCGGATGCAGTGCCCGTGCCGACCATTGCAGCTCGCAGTCCCCCTGACTGGGCGCCTCTTGCGGGTAGGATGAAGGAACTCATGGAGGCGCCAGAGCCGCGCCCACGAGGTCCGTAGGCCGCCCGGAGGTCGCCAGGGTGAACGAGCCGCCAGAACAGCCCGCACAGGTGGGCGCAGGTGCCGACGAGCCGGACGGCGAGTTGCGGAGCGGACTTGCCCGCGTCCTGCCGATCTGGGGATGGGCGCCTCGCTATCAGCGCAGCTGGCTTCGGCCTGACCTCATCGCGGGCCTCACCGTGGCCGCGCTCGTGGTGCCCAAAGCACTGGGCTATGCGGGGATCGCGGAAGTGCCCATCCAGTACGGGCTCTACGCGGCCGCCGCGGGCACCATCCTGTACGCGCTCTTCTGCACGTCGCGCCAGATCTCCACCGGTCCGAGCGCGGCGCTGTCGGCCGTCGCCGCCGGCGCCGTCCTCGGCGCCGCCGCATCCGGCGAGCAGGCGATCACGATGGTGGCGTCGATCACCTTCGTCTCGGGGGTCCTCTTCGCCATCCTCGCGCTGTTCAAGATGGGCTGGATCTCCAACTTCCTCTCGAAGGCCGTGATCGTCGGCTTCCTCTTCGGGGCGGGCATCCAGACGACGATCGGCGAGCTGGCCAAGATCACCGGCACCGAGGCCTCGGGCGACAACAGCTGGCAGAAGGCCGCGAGCTGGATCGGCAGCCTCGCCGACACTCACGGCGACGACGGTCGTCGTCGGCGCCGTCGCGCTCGTCGTCATCTTCGGCCTGCGCTTCCTCGCCCCCCGCGTCCCCGGGGCGCTCGTCCTGGTCGTGGGGGGCCTCCTCGCCACCTGGCTGCTCGGGCTGGAGGGCAGAGGCGTGGCGCTCGTCGGCGACGTCCCCAGCGGCTTCCCGGCCATCGTCCTGCCCGACTTCAGCTACATCGCCGACCACCTGGCGGACGTGCTCACGGCCGCGCTGGCGCTGCTCATGATCGGCTTCTCGCAGACGGCAGGCGACGCCCGATCCTTCGCCGCCAAGCATCGCTATCAGGTGGACGTGAACCAGGAGTCCCTGGCCCAGGGCGTGGCCAACATCGGGTCCGGCCTGGTGCAGGGCATCCCGGTCTCGACCAGCCTCTCGGCGAGCTCGCTCAACAACGAGACGGGAGCCAGGACGCCGCTGGCCTCGCTCACCACCGGCGCCATCGTCGTCCTCACGATGCTGTTCCTGGCGCCGCTGTTCTCGCAGCTCCCGCAGGCGGTCCTCGCAGCCATCATCATCGAGGCGGTGGTGATGGGCATGATGGACGTCCCCGCCATGCGCCGCCTGTTCCGCGTCAAGCGGCCCGACTTCTGGATCGCCGTGGCGGCGCTGCTCGGCGTGCTCAGCGCCGGCGTGCTGGCCGGCGTGATCATCGGCATCGCGCTCTCGATCGGCTGGCTGGTCTACGTTTCCGCCACTCCGGCGATGCCGGTGCTGGTCCGTCTGCGGGGTACGCAGGCCTTCCGGCCCGCTGATGACGTTGACGACGGCGAGACCTATCCGGGCCTGCTCGTGCTGGGCTTCGACGCAGGACTGTTCTTCATCGACTCCGGCGCGCTCGAGGACAGGGTCCGGGAGCTGGCTCACGAGGCGGACCCGAAGCTCCAGGTGGTGGTCCTCGATTTTGAAGGTGTGAACTACATCGACTCCCAGGGGGCCGGGAAGGTCGGCGACATCCTCGACCTGCTCAGATCCCATTCGGCGGAGCTGCGTCTGGCGCGCGTGAAACCGAAGGTCCTGGATGTGCTGCGCCGCGACGGCGTCGCCGACCGCATCGGCGAGGCGAACATCCACGGCAACCTGTTCGAGGCGAGCAAGGATATGGTCCCGGCTGGCGTCTGACCCGGAGACGTGACCTGCGGGCGGCGTCGGCCCCGGCGCTTTGTGCATCCTTTACGTCCGGCCACCCGGTCTCGGAACGGATCGCCGACTACATCTTCCTCGCAGCACTGTCGCTCATGGCGATCACCTGCACCTTGATTGCCTGCGCCCTCCTGTAGACGCGACGATTGGCCCCCGGGTGACGTGGAGGGCGCGGGGTCACCTTATCGGGGGTGCGTCGCCCCACGTCACCTCGGCAAGAGAGCCCGAATCCTGTCGCTGCTCCGCGAGGTCCCGCGTCGTGGCTGGCGGCATGATGATGACTGTGACTGCCGCTACTGTGCCGTCCCCGGTTAGGCAGCCGCCGCCCGGTCATCGTTGCCGCTACCCTCGGCTGACAGCGAGGCGGCGTCCGTCACGGCGCGCGACCATCCCGCTCGACCCGGAAGATACTGTCTCCGGTCGCGACCCGGACGTGACCGCTGGCGAAGCGGATCCTGTAGGCCGGTACGTGCAGGCCCTGTTCGAGCACGTCGTCGATGGCCCTTACTTCGCCCCAGCCGCCGTCGGGCGTCTCGAGCGCATAGACCGCATTCGTGCGGAGCGTCTGGATCGCATCCCGGGCTGAGATGGTGAGCCACTCAGTCATCGCTGGGGCCTCCGTTCTGCTACGCCTCTGGGGCTGTAGTCTCGGGGAACCTGACGCCGATCGGAGAGGCCGCAGGCTTGGCATGAAGCCCGCGCGAAGTCGTGCGACTACGCCCCCCGAGTGTGCGCCGGCCGGCCGCAGATGGCAAGGGCCGGGCGCTGGGCGAGAGCGCGAAGCTCTGCTCGCCACGCGCCTGCACGGCGTCAATCAGTCAACGGTTCGCGCCGTCAGAGGGTCCAGCCTCTCGTAGGATGATGAGCTGTAGTCACGTTCAGTTGTCCCGCCGATCTCGCACATGGGAGACGCATGTCCGACGCACCGCCCGGCCCCTCGCCCTCGAGACCAGAGCGCAGGTCATCCAGGACGGTCGAACAGGACAGGGAGCCTTGGCCGGACCAGGAGCAGGCCTTCCTGGCCCGGCTCCTGGAGAGATTGCCTTACCCCGTCTCCTACGTCGACGCCGGCCTCGTCTACCGGTGCTGCAACGCGGCGGCAGCGGCCACAGTCGGGCTGACCCGGGAACAGATCATCGGCAAGACCGTGGCCTCGATCGCGGGCGCGGACTCGGAGGTCGTCACCCTGCTGCGCCGGGTGCTCGAGAGCGGCGGGCCGTGCTCGGGCACGCTGGAGCTCACTCCGCCGGGCTCGACGCGGACCTTGCAGTGCCACGTCTCCTACGTGCCCGACACCGATGGAGACGGCCGCACGGTCGGCATCCTGATGAACGTGATCGACGTCACCGAACTATCCGAGAGCGAGCAGCGCTTTCGCGAGCTCGTCCAGAGCATGACGGAGGGCGTCGCGTTGCACGAGCTCGTCTACGAGGCCGGGCGGGCGGTCGACTACCGCATCCTCGAGGCCAATCCGGCGTTCGAGGCGCAGTCGGGGATCTCCGCGGAAGCGGCTGAGGGCCGCCTCGCCAGCGAGCTCTACGGGACCGGCGAGCCGCCGTACCTGGGCGAGTACGCCTCCGTTGCCGAAAGCGGCCACTCGATCTCCTTCGAGACCTACTTCGCCCCGATGGACCGCCACTTTCGCATCGGCGTCATCCGCCCTGCTCCCGGCCGTTTCGCCACCATCTTCGAGGACGTGACCGAGCGCAGGCAGGCCGAGGCGGCGCTGCGCGAGAGCGAGGAGCGCTCGCGTGCGCTGTTCGAGACCATGCAGGAGGCCTTCTTCCTCTACGAACCGGTGACGGACCAAGGCGGCCGCATCATCGACGCCCGGTATCTCGACTGCAACGCGGCGGCGGAGCGTTTTGTCGGCAAGACCTGCGCTGAGTTGATCGGCCGCACCTCCGCGGAGCTTCTGGGCGGCTCCCCGACGAGATCGTCCATGGACGCCTTCCGCCGCGTCGCCCTGACCGGTGAGCCGACCCAGTTCACCGAGTACTCAGTCCGGCTCGGCCGCTGGTACACGACGTCCATCTTCTCTCCCTGGCCTGGGCAGATCGCCATGATCCTGCTCGACATCACGCAGCAAAAGCAGGCCGAGGAAGCGGCGCGAGAGCGGGAGGAGCGCTTCCGCCTGCTACACGACACCATGCTTCAGGGAGTCGTCTACCAGGACGCCGCCGGGACCATCATCTCGATGAACCCCGCGGCTGAGCGGATCCTCGGGAAGGGGCCGGAGGACTTCCTGGGCTCAAGCTCCGTCGCTGTGGAACACGAGACGCTGCGCGAGGACGGCACAGCCTTCCCGGGGCTCGAGCACCCGGCGATGGTCGCCCTTCGTACCGGCAAGCAGGTGCCCGACGTGCTCATGCACATCTACAACCCGCGTGAGGCCCGGTACCGTGTGATCGACATCCAGGCCGTGCCGCTCTTCCGCCCCGGGGAGCGGAAGCCGTACCAGGTCTACACGGTGTTCGACGACGTCACCGAGCGCAGGCAGGCCGAAGAGGCGCTCAAGCGCCACGCGGAGATGCTCGACCTCTCCCACGACGCCATCGTGGTCTGGCGGCTTGAGGGCACGATCGAGAGCTGGAACCACGGCGCCGAGGAGCTCTACGGCTTCTCCGAAGCGGAGGCTCTCGGCCAGGTGAGCCACGAGCTGCTTTCCACGGTGCACCCGCAGCCTTGGCCTCAGATCGAGGCGCAACTACGGCAGCGCGGTCGCTGGGAGGGCGAGGTCCGTCACCACACCAAGGACGGCCGTCAGGTCATCGTCTCATCGCGACACCAGCTGATCCGCGGCGGCGACGGGATCGAGCGGGTTGTCGAGACGAACCGTGACGTCAGCGAATCGGTGCGCGCAGAGCAGGGCATGCTGGACCAGCTGGCCACCACACGCGCGCTTCTGGAGGCGGCGACCGCCACGGCGGCTTTCGATCTCGACACCGTGCTTCTGCGGCTCGTCGACATCATGGCGGAGCAGCTCGGCAGAAGCCGGGTCGTGATCCATCTCTTCGAGGGTGAACGCGAGGTGCGGACCTTGGCCGCGACCGACCTTCGTGTGCTTCGCCGCGGGCAGATGCAGCCGTTCGACCACTACTCGGTCGAACTGCAGAACGCAGCGACGGCGCGCGAGCCGACCATCGTCGATTACACCCAGGATGGCATGTCGGACCTGGCCGTCCGCGAACGCGAGCGTCTACAGGTCGAGATCGTCTTGTACGTCCCGATCATGTTGAAGGATCGCCTTCTCGGCGTCGTGACGATCGACGAACCATGCTCGTACCTGCCGTTCAGCGCTCGCGATATCGAGCTCGCTGCCGCGCTCGCTTCTCAGGCAGCTGTCGCGATCGAGAACACCAGGCTCTACGAAGCGGAGACCGCCGCGCAGATGGAGCTGGCCGCCCGGGAGGAGCGGAGCCGCCTCGCCCGGGACCTGCACGACTCGGTGACCCAGGCGCTCTTCGCCGCGACCTTGAAGGCCGAGGCGCTGACGCAGTCGAGTGACTCCGTCCCCGACACGATCCTTCAGATCGCTGAGGAGGTACGCCGTCTGAACCGGGGCGCTCTGGCGGAGATGCGCACCCTGCTCCTTGAGCTGCGCGGGGACGCGCTCGAAGACGTCCCCATCGACCAGTTGTTGCGGCACCTCGTCGAGGCTGCGGAAGGCCGCTCCGGCGTCAAGATACGGCTCACTCTCCGCGACGACGAGCAGACGCCGCCCACGCTGCACGAGCCGATCTACCGCATCGCGCAGGAGGCCTTGAACAACGTCACTCGCCACGCCGGCGCCGCGCAGGCCTGGGTAGACCTGGGCGCAGGTCCCGAGGAGGTCCATCTGGTCGTTGGCGACGATGGCTCTGGCTTCGAGGCCCCGGACTTCGATCCCACCCACGTGGGCCTGAGATCGATGCGAGAACGCGCCGAGAAGGCCGGGGCGCGGTTCGGCCTGGTGACCGAGGTCGGGGGTGGCACGGTGATAACGGTGCACTGGAATCAGGCGCGGCTCCGGCGAGATGCTCGGGGTCGCCATCTGTAGTCCGCAGGCCCGAGAAGGCCGGCTACGCGGGACCTTTCTCCGCTAGCTAGACGGGCGGCTCTTCTTCTTCCAGTAGTCGAACTCGGCCTCGTAGCGGGCTCCGCTGAGGTCCGCGACGCTGGTCGTGAAGTACCCCTGCGCGTCGGCGATGGCCTGGTTGTACACGCTGGGCGCGATCTCGCGCACGAAGAAGTCGAGCACGCGCGTCGCCTTGAGATCTCCGACAGGCTCGTCCATCTCCTCGTCGAAGAAGCGCTTGATGGACTCGAGCAGGCGCTTTTCGGTCTCGTCGGCCAGCTTGAGCGTCATGCGGCATCTCCTCATCGAGCGTCACGGCCGGAGCCAGTCTATCGGGACGTCCGGACGTTGGCGGTCGCCGGTGTTAGCATTCGGCGCGGCAGCCGAACGGGAGGAGTGCAGTCATGTGCGCAGCGCCGGTCAATTGGGACGATGTGCCGGTCAGGGAGGTCGCCGTCGGCCCCATCGCCGGCGCCTGGCGAGACCTCGCTACAGCGGCGGGGGCGCGACTGCTCGGGCTGCGCCGCATGCAGCTCGCGCCGGGCAAGCGCTCCACCCCGGCGCACACCCACAGCGGCGAGGAGGAACTCTTCTTCGTCCTCGCCGGCTCCGGCCTTAGCTGGCAAGGCGGCGCCACGTATGAGGTCGCCGCCGGCGACTGCCTGGTGCACCCCATCGACGGGCCGGCCCACACCCTCGTCGCCGGCCCGGACGGCCTGGATGCCCTCGCCTTCGGCGAGCGCACCGCCTCGGAGGCCTGCTACCTCCCCCGCGCCCGGGTGGCGTGGCTGGGCAGCAGCTGGGTCAAGGCTGGCGAGTCCGACCACCCCTTCAAGCAGGAGGCGGCGGTCGGAGAGCTCGAGCTGCCGGCGGCCGGGCCGTCGCCGCGGCCGGCCGGGATCGTCAACCTCGACGACGCACCCGCCGCCGAAGTGGCTCGCGGCGACTGCGGGTTCACGCGCCGCGCACCTGCCGCCGCAGCCGGCGCGGAGCGCACGACGTTGCGGCACTTCACGCTCGCCGCCGGCAAGCTGGGCGCGCCGCCGCACTGTCACAGCGGCAGCGAAGAGCTCTTCGTCGTCCTGGAAGGCGACGGCGTATATCTCGAGCAGAGCGTGGGCGCGTCCGGCTGGGAGCCGGAGGAGCTCCCCGTCAGGGCCGGCGACGTGGTGAGTTGCCTCGCCGGCGCCGGCGCCGCGCACGCCTTCCGCGCCGGCCTCGCCGGTCTCACCTACCTCGCCTACGGCAACCGGGACACCAACGACCACATCTGGTACCCGCGCTCGCGCAAGATCTGGTTCACCGGCATCGGCGTGATCGGCCGTCTCGAGACCACGGACTACTGGGACGGCGAGGGGTAGCCGCCGCAGCAACACTGCACGCCTCGGCTCTCGTGGTACAACCTTCTCGAGGGGGACGAGATGACGGACGCCGGTACAGCAGCTCCGCAGTACGGCCCGGCGCGGGACGAAGCAGCCGCCGGCCGGGATGCCACCCGGCAACGGCTCGACGCGACGGAGTGCGCCGGCGAGCTGTTGGCGATCGTCTCCTACCTCACCGCCGACGACGGGCCGCTGGGGGAGTCCCGCGCTCCGGGGGCGGATGTGTCCCCGTGGCAGCGGCGCCTCCTCGCCAAGGCGTCGGAACGACTGGACGTCCTGGACACCGTCCTCCGCGGTCGCGTCGCCTTTCTCGTGGCAGGCAGGTACAAGGGCTACCGGACGCCCGAGGGCGAACTTGAGCTCGTGGGCATCGCCCTCGACACGTGCCGCGCCACCGCGTGGGTCGTCGACGCCCTGCTCGGCGGACGCCTCCCCAGCGACCACGAATTCGAGACGATGAGTCGAGCCGCACTGGGGATCGATCCCGCGCTCACCGCGCTGGGGGACCTCGAGGCGGACCCGGGCGGGCGCTGACGGTCCACCTCCTGCGCTTCAGTCCCCCTCCCCAGCGCTTGGCCCTCGTGCTAGGCTCGCGCGGCACGAATCGGGGAGGGAGCATGCTCGTCGCGACGTTCGGTCCGGCCACGGGGTGGCACGGACGCGAGATCATCTGGGACGTGGACCACTTCATCCTCGTCGGCCACGGCGCCGTTCCCGCCGCCGGCGTGCTGGACTACGACCGGCTCGGGCAGCTTGTCTGGGCCCGGCCCGAGCTCCGCGCCTGGGTCGCCGAAGTCGCCCGGTGGGAGACCGGTGGCCGCCCGGCGCCGGGATACGGCGCCGCAGCCCAAACGCGCGGCCCGGCCGGCGGCGTCAGGTCTCCCGGCCGCCTCCCCACCTGGGCCATCGTCCTCATCGTCCTCGGCGTCGTCGTGGTCGTGGGCGGCGTGATCGTCGCCTCCCTCATCCCGTCGTTCGTCATGCACACCACAGAGACCCTGGCCAACGACGCCGTGGTGCGCTCGGGCGTGCGTGACATCCAGGCAGGCGTCAAGTCTTACGCCGCCGACCACGGCGGGCAGTTTCCGGCGCCCGGCGACGTGAATGCCCTGGCCCTGAGCCGCTACATCCCGGCCTGGCCACAGAACCCGTACACGGACCTGCCGATGAGTGACGGCGGCGGCCTGGGTAACTTCCGCTACGACGTGAGCCCGGATGGCGGCGCCTACAAGCTCATCGGCTACGGCCGCGGCGGCGGCGCCGTGATCCAGCTCAGCGGAGGCACCGCCACGTCCGTCTGAATGCGGCCGCGGTCACATCTGGCGCCGGCGCCGCTACGTGCGTCTGCGGAGCAGTGCGAACGCCGCGAGCCCGACCCCGACGGCGCCGACTGCGATGCCGATGTAGCCGACCGTCAGCGCGCTGGAGACCGAGCTCCGCGTCGCCGTCCGCGCGCTGCCGGCGCCGATGCGCGCCGCAAGATCCACGTTGCTCGGCGCCTTCATGGGGAACTGGGCGGCCGTCGCATCCTGGACGGTCCCGAAGGTCGTAGGGCCGCTGGTGAAGCTCTCGTCCACCTTCTGCGAGCCGATCGTGCCGACGAAGCGGAACGTGTAGTTGCCCGGAGCAGTGGGGAAGAACCACGCCCGGTAGTCTCCCGGCGTGCCGAACCCGGTGTCCGGGTCGAAGGTCGGGGTCAAGGCGTACTTGACGCTCTGCTGGCCGTACATCACGGTGACCTCGAGCGTGTCGGTCAGGGCCGTGTACGGCTTGCCGTTGCTGCGCGTCGCCAGCACGAGCTGGACGCTGTTGAGCTGCCCCGCGTAGGCCGGCTCCATGCTCCACCCCACGGTGAACCGGTAGGCCCCCACGTTCTTGATCGTGTGGGCCGACGCCGGCGCCGCGGCGGCGAGCAGGACCGCGAGCGCGAACAGAAACGTGACCACCAGCTTGCCGGTCGTCCGGGTCATGCCGGCACCCCCATTCGGATCTGCGACGAGACCTCCCTCGTCGCGTCTTCAGTCGCGCCGTTTCTGCCCGCGCTGCTGCCCCGCAAAACGACAGTGCCGATGCCGCCGGGCTCCGGCGAGCCGACGACCGCTCAGCGCGTGATCACCAGGGTCAACGGCACCTCGACACCTCCGGTCGCCTCCTGGACGAGGACGGCGACCGACCAGGTACCGACGATCGACAACTCGAGGCCGCTGCCTTGCCACGAGCCGTCGCTGGCGCGGGTCAGAGACAACGTCGACGGGTTCACGTTCGGCCGGGTCGGCATCGTGAAGTTCAGCGTCACGCTCGAGACCCCGGGGAGCTGACTCCCGGTGTCGTAGGCGTCCACTGCCACGTCGTACTCGTTGGATCCGACCGACCCGGGAGTGACGCGCAGCGTGACGCGCACGGTGGTGGCATAGTCGCTGCCGCTCGTCACGGTCTGCTGCGCCGAGCCGCCGGATGTGCCCGAGGCGCCGGTGTTCGCGGGCGCGAGACCGCTGAGGATGGCCGTCGCCGCGAGCACGACCACCACGATGCCGAGCTCGGCGCGCGAGTCGACCCTGAAGTGGCGTCCGGCGACATCGCCGGACGCATCGGTGCGGGACAGCGCCGGCACGAACCGGTAGTGGTTGAACGCCGCGAAGATGACGAGCGCCCCCACGAGGCCGACCTTGACCAGCAGCGTCTGTCCGTAGCTGGTGGAGAACAGGTTGGACAGCGGCTGGATCTCCGCGAGCGCGCGCAGCCCACCCGTGACCACCACGACGACCAGCGTGACGGTCGCGATGCGCGAGAACTTCACTACGGCGGCGGCACGCTCTCCGCGGTCCAGGCCGCGGATCCCGAGAAGGAGCCAGACCAGGCCACCCGTCCAGACGCCGATGGCGGTCATGTGCACCCACTGCGCGAGGACGTTGAGGGGCTGCAGTGTCGAAGGAGCGTCCGCGTGGCCGGCGAGCACGTGGACGAACACGGCCAGCGCCCCCGTGGCGCCGACCACGATCAGCGAGGTACGCCCCGGGTAGAGGTCGACGGCCGCGACGGCCAGTCCGCAGAAGGCGAGCGCCAGGCCGAGCGCGACCAGAAACAGGCCCTCACGGGTCACAAACAGGGGCAGCAACGAGGGCACACCCACGATCGCGCGCTCGGTGGCGACCATGACGACGAAGCCGAGCACAGCGACGGCGACCGCCGCGCGAAGAAGCGTGAGCCCACCGCGCGGCAGCTTCGCGCGGTACACGAGCAGCAGCGTGGACGCGCCCCCTACCAGCAGCGCCAGCCCGATGTAGAGGAGCCAGCGCCCGACCGCTGAGGCGGCGGAGAGGCCGGGCGACGAGTTCTGCAGGCTGACGCTCACCACGCTGCCGGGTTTGGGCTTCGCGCCCACACCGAAGGCGAAGGCGCCGACCTCGACGTGCCCGTCGACCGCCGACACCGACCGCCAGTTGACCGTGTAGACCCCCTTCGGGAGCGGCTTGCGCACGGGGACCGACAGCTCGGCGGACTGACCCGAGACGGACTGCGCGGCGCCCACGCCGGGGGCCGGCTTTCCCGACGCGTCCACGACCTTGACGATCGAGAGCGAGGGATCCGGCGGCTCGGTGAAGGTCAGCAGGATCTGGCTGGGCGACGTGGCCAGGGAGGCGTTCGCCGCCGGGTCGGAGGTCTTGAGCGAGGCATGGGCCTGCGCCTGTGGCGCCCACACCGCGAGGGCGCCGACGATCAGCGCCGCGGCTACGGCGCCCAGGACCAGGGATCGTCGTGCTACAGCCATGCGCCCCTCACATCAGGTAGACGGTGACGAAGACCGCGACCCAGACCGCATCCACGAAGTGCCAGTAGTACGTGACGGAGTCCACCATCCCACCGGTGCCGAACGAAGGCTCCGTGACCCCCAGCCGACGCTCCCTGTTGACGCGCACGGACGAGGAACACGAGCGCTGCCGAGACCCAGCAACACGTGCAGGCCGTGGAACCCGGTGAGCGTGTAGAAGGTCGAGGCCAGAAGCCCGGCCGAGAGCCCGAACCCCAGGTGCGAGTACTCCCACGCCTGACCGCCGATGAACGCGGCCCCCAGGAGGATGGTGAGCACGAGCAAGAGGTTGAAGGAGGCCATCCGCCGCTTGCGGAAGCTGACCTGCGCGTAGTGGGCGGTCACGCCGCTCAGCACGAGGTTGATGGTGTTGATGGCGGGAAACGTGGCGTGGAGGTGACCCGCCGCCGACAGGCTGTTGTTGTGGATGTGCAGGTGGATGTCGGCGGCGATGAGCGCGGCGAAGAAGACCGACTCGGAGCCGATGAACGCGAGGGTGCCGGCGCCCATGAAGGAGAAGCGGTGGCCCGTCATGTCCTCCACCTGCGGCTCCGTCCAGGGCGCCGTCATCCACACGGCGAACACGAGGAGCAGCAGCAGCACGCCGAGCAGGCTGACGACCCAGGTGCTCAGCAGCCCGATGCCGATGATGAGGATGCCCACGGCGATGAAGAACGGGACGATCGTCGATTGTTCCGGTTCGGGCGACAGCACCGTGCCCGGCTCGGCGCCGGCCATAGCGGCTCCGGCGAGCGCCGGCTCCGGCCCCGGCAGCGCGCTCATCGTCGTGACCAGGCCGGCGGCTGCTTCACTGGGGCCTGGGCCGGGGCCCACGTCCGGCGCCTCGGGATGCTCGAGGTCCCACAGCGGCCTCGGGCTGCGGATGGGCGGCAGCCAGCGGAAGTTGCCGTGCGGCGGCGGCGAGGTGGTCGCCCACTCCAGAGTCCAGGCGCGCCAGGGGTCGTCGCCTGCCTCCTCGCCCGAGCGCGCACTGCGCACCAGGTTGTAGATGAAGAGCACGAACGACGTCGCCAGGATGTAGCCGCCGATCGACGAGACCAGGTTCAGGGTGTTCCAGCCGACGTCCGGCGCGTAGGTGTACACGCGGCGCGGCATGCCCATGATCCCGAGCGCGTACATGGGCAGGAAGGTGACGCTGAAGCCGACGATCGCGAGCCAGAACTGGACCCTGCCGATGCGCTCGCTCAGGAAGCGGCCGGTCATCTTGGGGAACCAGTAGTAGACGCCGGCGAACACGCCGAAGACCGTGCCGGCGATGAGCACGTTGTGGAAGTGAGCGACGATGAAGTAGGTGTCGTTCGCCTGCCAGTCGAAGGGCACAGCGCCCTGGATGACCCCGCTGATGCCGCCGACCGTGAACAACGCGATCAGGCCGCAGGCGAAGAGCAGCGGCGGTCTTGAAGCGCAGCGAACCGCCCCACATCGTCGCGAGCCAGTTGAAGATCTTCACGCCGGTCGGGATGGCGATCAGCCATGGTGGTACCGGCGATGACGGTGTTGAACACCGTCGGCAGGCCGGTGGTGAACATGTGGTGCCCCCACACGATGAAGCTCAGGACGAGGATGGCCGCGAGCATGACGATCATGGTGTTGCGCCCGAAGAGCCTGCTTGCGCGAGAAGACCGGCACCACCTCGCTCATGATCCCGAAGCCGGCAGGATGAGGATGTAGACCTCGGGGTGCCCGAAGAACCAGAAGAGGTGCTGCCAGATGATCGGCTCGCCGCCCCTGGCCGGATTGAAGAAGACCGTCCCGTACTGGCGGTCCAGGTAAAGCATGGCGATCGCGGCGGTGAGACTCGGGAAGGCGAACAGGATGAGGAACGAGTTGATGTAGGTCGCGATGGTGAAGATCGGCATCTGCCACAGCCCCATCCCGGGGACGCGGAAGCGCAGCATGGTGACGATGA
The DNA here is from genome assembly GCA_963798285.1 of uncultured Thermoleophilia bacterium. Lineage (GTDB taxonomy): Bacteria > Actinomycetota > Thermoleophilia > UBA2241 > UBA2241 > CAIXSE01. The sequence goes on from CAWCSR010000003.1 coordinate 1,269,721, forward strand.
AGTTGATCGCGCGCCATGATCGACGAGGCGCCGAGCAGGGCGAGCGCGACGGTCCAGAAGGTCACGCCGTCGTGGGGCGAGTAGGCGATCTCAGTGAGCGGCGCGTAGCTGAACCAGCCGGTGTCGAGCGCGCCGCCGAACGCGAAGCTGCTGTAGAGAAGAAGCCCGCCGAACAGGAACAGCCAGTAGCTCAGGGCGTTCATGCGCGGGAACGCCATGTCGCGCGCGCCGATCTGCAGCGGCACGACGTAGTTGGCGAGCCCGATCAGCATCGGCATCGCGAACAGGAAGATCATCGTCGTGCCGTGCATCGAGAAGATCTGGTCGTACTCCTCGGGCGTCAGCACGTGCATGCCGGGCCTGATGAGCTGCGTCCTCATGAGCATCGCGAAGCTCACCGCGACGAGGAAGAACAGGAAGCCCGCAGCCAGATAGAGGATGCCGATCCTCTTGTGGTCGGTCGTCGTGAGCCAGGCGCCGACGCCGCGCGGGCGCAGCGGCCTCCGCCGCCACGTCTGCGGTCAGGACAGCGTCGCTCACTTGAGCTCCTCCAGGTAGGCGACGAGCTCCTGCTGCTGCTGCAGCGGGAGCGGGATCTGCGGCATCTTGCAGCCGGGCTTGACCGCCTGCGGGTTCTGCAGCCACTTCAGCAGGTTCTGGGGCGTGTTGGCCAGCGTGTACGCGCCGATGCCGCCGCGGCTGCCGAAGTGCGTGAGGTCGGGGGCGAACGTGCCCCTGCATGGTCGTGCCCCGCACCGTGTGGCAGCCGCCGCAGGCGATGGTCGGCATGAGCTTCCCGCCGGCGATCGCCTCGGCGCCCGTCGGCGTCGCCGCCGGCTGCTGCTGGTGCTGCACCCAGGCGACGTACTCCGACGGCGGACACCACCTTCATCACGAAGCGCATCTTGGCGTGCTGCACCCCGCAGAAGTTGGCGCACTCCCCGAGGAAACTGCCGGTCTGCAGCGGCGTGAACGCGATGTGGTTGACCGGCCGGGGATCGTCTGGACCTTGCCCCCCATCTGCGGCACCCAGAAGCGAGTGGATCACGTCAGCCGAGCGTAGATCGGCGTAGACCGTATGGTCGTCCGGGCACGTAGACCTCGTTGGCCGTCTTGAAGCCCTGCGGCGTGAAGTCGAACTCCCACCACCACTGGTGAGCCACCACGCCGAAGCGCACGCGCCGGGATCGCGCGAACGACGAACTGCATCGTGGTGCGTACGGTGAGGAAGAAGAGCACCACGCCGACGATGATGGCCGGGATCACCGTCCACACGATCTCGAGCGCGAGGTTGCCGGCGGTCCGCGAGGCCTTCGACTCGGGGCGACGGCGACCGCGGATGATCACGATAGGCGAGCAGGACCCACACCGTGAGGAGCACGACGCTCAGGATGGCGAAGACCTCGAACGTCAGCGTCTTGATGTCTTGGCCGCCGAGCCGCCCGGAACGCAGAACGTTGGGTCGGCTGGCGGCCGCGGCGGCGCCGGCCATCGCCAGCGTGATCACCCACGTGGCGATGATCAGCAGCGGTGCGGACCGTCAGGCGACGGCGACGCCGCGACTCGCGCACGCTCCTTGGCTCTTCGTTCCGCCGCCCTCAATCCCACGCTCGCCTCCCAGCCTTTCGCCAGCCCATCTGTCGCACGAGCCAACGCCTATGCGGCAGAATAGCGCGCATGGATTACCTCCAGGCCGCGCAGCCGCGCATCGTCGCGCTCTTCCTCGTCACGGTCGCTCGCGGCCATGCTGCTGGCCGGCGGCCCCGGCGCGCCGCTGGTCGTCGCGGTCCTCGTCGCCGACCGCGCTCACCGTGGCCGGCGCGGCGATGCTCAACAACTGTCGTCGAGCGCGACGTCGACACGCGCATGGAGCGCACGCGCCGGCGGCCGACGGCGAGCGGCCGCATCCCGGCCGGGCGAGCACTCGTCGCGGGACTGGTGCTGGTGGCCGCCGGCAGCCTGGCCCTGTGGGCCGCGGCCGGCGGCCTCGCGGCGGTCTTCGCCCTGCTCGGCGCCGCGTACTACGTGCGTCGTCGTACACGCTGCTGCTCAAGCCGCGCACGGCGCTCAGCTCGATCCCCGGCGCCGTCGCCGGCGTGTTCCCGGCGCTGATCGGCTGGGCGGCGACCGGCGCAGGCGTGGTCGGGCGGCCTCCTCTTCCTCTGCGCGCTCGTCTTCGTCTGGTCGCCGCCACACTTCTGGGCGCTGGCCCTCGCGCGCGAGGAGGACTACCGGGCCTCGGGCATCCCGACGCCGGCGGTCGCCTACGGCGACGCCGCGTGCCGGCGGCTCATCGCCTGGTTCGTGGCGGCCGTGACGGTCGCTGACACTGGTCCCTGTGGTCGCCGGCTCTTCGCCGCGGTCTACGTCGTCGGTCGCGCTCGTCGCGGATGTCATCCTCTGGGGCTTCACCGCGCGACTGCTCAGGCGGCGCGACGGGGCGCGCCGCCTGGGCGCTGTTCAAGGTCGTCGGGCCCCTATCTGGCGGCGCTCGTCGCGGCGGCCGTGGCCGGCCACCTGCTCTAGCGGCCCGGGACGAGCCACCGCTCGGCCCTCCGGCGAGCGATGGCGTAGGTCACCAGCGGCCACCAGCGGCGGCAGCACGATGACGAGCACCTGCAGGGTGCGCAGCAGACGTCGGCAGGCTCCACCCGAACACGTTGGCGAACACGTCGTCGCCGCCGGCCACCAGCAGCACGCGAGAGGAACGTCACGAAGCCGGCGCCGATCGCCATGCCGCCCGGGCCGCTGGCCGGGGTACTGCAGCACGTTGTGGAACTGGTCGTCGCGCATCGCGACCCAGTCGAGCCAGGGCCACAGGAACATCGGCGTGAAGATGAGGCCCGGGCAGGATCACCGCCGGCCAGAAGATCGCCGGCAGCAGTGAAGCCGCCGATGTGGATGTCCCAGCCCGGCATCATGCGCACCGCGCCCTCGAGCCAGCCCATGTACCAGTCGGGCTGGGCGGACGTGGTGGCGTCGGTGGCGAGGAACGGACCGTACAGCCACACGGGGTTGATCTGCACGAGGCCGCCGAACGCCGTGAGCACGCCGGCGATGAGCATGAAGTAGCCGGTGGTGCGCAGCGCGTACGCCGGCACCATCGGCGTGCCGACGATCGTGCGGTCGTCGCGGCCCGATGCCCGGGAACTCGCGTGTGGCGCTGCAGCCAGAGCAGGCCGAGGTGCCCGCCCGAGGAGCCCGGCGATGGCCGCCGGCAGCAGGAAGATGTGCACCGGGTAGATGCGCGCGATGATCCCGGTGGTCGGGAAGTCGCCGCCGAACAGCAGCGAGGCGAGCGGCGGCCCGACGAAGGGGATCGACTCGGTGATGGAGTAGGCGATGCGCAGCCCGGTGCCGGAGAGCAGGTCGTCGGGCAGCGAGTAGCCCATGAGCCCGTTGAAGCCGACCAGGAGCAGCAGCGACAGCCCGATGATCCAGTTGATGCGGCGCGGCCGCCGGTACGCGCCGGTGAAGAACATCCGCAGCAGGTGGATGATGAGGGCGGCGACGAAGACGAGCGCCGCCCAGTGGTGCACCTGGCGGATCAGCAGGCCGGCGCGCACGTTCATGCTCAGGTCGACGACGGAACTGTAGGCGTCCGACATGGGCACGCCGACCAGCGGCTGATAGCTGCCCTGGTACACGACCTGGGCCTCGGAGGCGTGGAAGAAGAGCGCCAGGAAGATCGCCCGTGACGACCAGGACGATGAAGCAGTAGAGCGCGATCTCGCCGAGGAAGAAGGCCCAGCTGTCGGGGAAGATGTGGCGCAGCTCGTCGCGCAGCACGCTGCTGCCGCCGAGGTTGCGGTCGAGCCAGCCGGCTGCGCGGCGCGCGGGCGACGGGGCCACGCCGAAGGCCCGACGCAGGCTTGCTCTGAGCCGTCGGTCGCTCATCACATCGTTCCAGAAGCCGGGGCCGACGGGCTCGGTGAAGTCGCTCTGGGCAACGAGGTTGCCCTGCGCGTCGATGGCGAGCGGCAGCTGCGGGCAGCGGCCGGCCGGCGGGTCCCGCCACCGGCCGCGCGCCGTCCAGCAGGTCGAACGTCGACTGGTGGCAGGGGCACACCAGCACCTGCGCCTCGTCCTCGTACTGGGCCACCGGAGCATCCCGGCGTGCGTGCACACGCGCGAGTACGCCACGTAGCCGTCCGGGCTCCAGGTCTCGCGGCCCGGCTGCGTCTTGAACCGCCGGGTCGTCGGCGATGCGCAGGAGCATCACCTGCGAGTCGGCCGAGCCGGTGTGACCCTCGGGGAAGGCGACGAGGAAGGTCCCCGAGGCGAGCGTGTCGCGGGTGACCGGCACGCCGTCGAAGGTGACGAGCCGGCTCCCGGCGACGCCACGAGGTGGTGCGCAGGCTGTTGCCGGGGCGCGGTCCGAGCGCGCCGAGCAGCACGACCTGGCTGAGCGCGAAGACGCCGCCGCCGAAGATGAGCAGCTTGGCGAGGAAGCTGCCGGCGAGTGATCACCTGCGCGTCCTCGTCGAGCTGCGTCGGCAAACGCCGCGCGGCCCTCTTCGTCCTCGGGACGGGACGGGGTACGGGCCGGAGATGACCTCGTCGCCCGCGAGGTCGCGGCCCCAGTACGCCAGCGCCAGGCCCAGCCCGAGCAGCGCCACCGCGAGAAAGCCGCCCAGCCACGGCGTGCTCAGGTCGACGCACGAAGGACCAGGCGAAGCCGACCGCGCCGACCACTAGCGCGACGAGGCCGATGGTGGCCGGCCAGCTCGGGATACGGGAGGCGCCGCGACCGCGGGAGCCGTCGTTTCGCGGCTGAGGAACGGGGCTCACGGCGCGGCCTCCCGCGACTTCCAGGCCAGCCAGACGGCGAGGAAGATGAGGATCAGCAGGGCGACCGCGCCGACCGCGCCTTCGGGCACGGGGCCGAGGTACCGAGTCCCCGTCCGCCGGGTGACGGCGGATCGCCGAGCACCTCGACGTACAGCCCGACCGAGGTCTGCTGGCGCACGTCCAGCGCGTTCCCGGCGAACGACCGGCATGTTGCCGCGGCCGAGGATCATCGCGGCCAGCGCCTCGGCGGGCGGATACAGGGCGATGTTCGGGGCGTTGCGGCCCCGGGTCAGCGCCCCGCCGCGCCCGGTCGCGCTGTGACAGCCGGCGCAGTACAGCCGGTAGATCTGCCCGCCGTACGCCACGTCCGCGGTGCGCGCCGCCGGATCGGCCAGCTCCTGCGACACGTAGGCGGCGACCGCGTCGATCTGCTGCGTGGTGAGCGCGTTGGCGAACGGACGGCATCTGGATGCCGCCCTGCTGCACCATTCCGCGAGACCAGGCTGGCGAAGCCGGCGGGCGCCAGGGGCGGGCCGAACGAAGCCCTCGCCCCGCGCGGTCCGTGACAGCCGGCGCAGTTCTGGGCGAAGATGGCGGCGCCCGTGCCGGGCGGCGTACGTGGTAGACGGCAGCGGCTCAGGCGTCGGCGCCGGCGTGAACGGCCGGCAGCCGGTCGCCGCCGTGGCCTGCGGGCGGCGGCGGTGACGCACGTCGACGCGCGAACCGACGGCGCGAGGGTCGCGAAGACAGCGAGCGCGAGGACGCAGAGGGCCGCGAGCCTGCTGCAGGCGCGACGGCCCGCGGCTGCGGCCCCATCACCCACGGCTGAGCGAGCAGTCGGCTCACTCCCCAGGTCCCCCTCGTCTCGCGTCTTGTCGCCGTCCCGGTGCCGTGGTCCCACGCCGACTACCATAGACCATGGCGAACGACTGTCTACGGCGTCGCCGTATACGGCGACCGCCGTAGACACGGACGACTCCCCTTGATACTGATTGTTCTCTACCATGGGAACGTTTTGGCATAAAGGACGTTGCCCGGGGGCAAATCGGCAACGATGGGGGGTGAGGGTGAGCACGGACCTGACAGCCATGGCGGTGTGGCCGGCAGCGCTGTACGCCGCGCTCGTGCTCGTCCTCGCCGGGCTCATCCTGACGCTGTCGTGGGTGCTGGGCGAGCGCCAGTACCACTGGTGCGGACGCCGAGCGCTACGAGTCGGGGATCAAGCCGGCAGGGCCGCTGCCCGACGCGGCTCTCGGTCGAGTTCTACCAGGTCGCCCTCTTCTTCGTGATCTTCGACCTGGAGGCCGTGTTCATCTTCTCGTGGGCGGTCGCGGCCCGCCAGCTCGGCTGGCTCGGCTACTTCGAGCTGCTGTTCTTCGTCCTGCTGCTGTTCGCCGGCCTCGTCTACCTCTGGAAGGCCGGCGCGCTGGACTGGGGCGCCGCGGGACGGCGGCGCCAGGCGGCGCGGACCGCGGCCAAGACGAAGTCGGCGCAGGCCGCCGCCCCGCAGGCGACAGCGCCGGCGGCCGGAGCGCCTGACGGCGCGGCGGCCGCGCGGACCCGCCGGGGGCGCCCGGTGAGGCCGCGCCGCAATCCGGAGCCGTCCCGCACCGCCGGGGCCCTCAGCCGGCTGCTCGACGTCCAGGGCATGCCGCAGGAGGGCGCCGCCATCCCGGTCGTCACCTCGAGCCTCGAGCACCTCATCGCCTGGGGCCGCAAGAACTCCCTGTGGCCGTTCGGCTTCGGCCTCAGCTGCTGCTTCGTCGAGATGGCGACCAGCCTCACGGCCGCGCTACGACATCGCCCGCTACGGCGCGGAGGTGCTGCGCATCTCGCCGCGCGAGGCGGACGTGATGATCGTCGCCGGCACCGTGTTCAAGAAGATGGCGCCGGTCGTCGTGCAGCTACACCAGCAGATGATGGAGCCGCGCTGGGTCATCTCGATGGGCTCGTGCGCCAACTCCGGCGGCATGTTCGACGTCTACAGCGTGGTCCAGGGCGTCGACTCGTTCCTGCCGGTGGACGTGTACGTGGAGGGCTGTCCGCCGCCGCCGACCGCGCTCATGGAGGGCCTGCTGCTGCTCTCGGCCCAGGTCTCCGATCGAGAAGCGGCCGCTCAGCTGGGTCGTCGGCGACCAGGGCGTGGTCAAGCCGCGCGGCATCTCGATGCGCGACCTGCGCCACGACGACGTGGTAGCGACCGACAAGCTGCGGCCCCCGGACGAGATGTGACGTGGACGACGAGCCGCACAAGCTGACCGTCCGGCCGAGCCGGGCAGCGAGCCCGGCGCTCCGCAGCCGTCCCAGTGGCCGGAGCCGGCGGCCGGCGGAGGCGAAGCCCCGCCGCCGGCCGTGCTCCAGGAGCTGCACGAGCGGTTCCCGGACGTCCCGTTCGTCGCGCAGCCGACCGCCGACGGCATCCCGACCACGTGGGTGCCGCCGGCGCACGTCGCCGAAGTGCTCGCGTACCTCGGCCGCGAGGCCGCCGAGCCGTTCGCGATGCTCTACGACCTCGGCGGCGTCGACGAGCGCGAGCGGCTCCACCGCGAGGGCCAGCCGGACGCCGCCTTCAGCGTCTTCTACCACCTCGTCTCCTACGGCCGGAACGCCGACCTGCGCCTCAAGGTGGCCCTGCCGGCGGACGCGCCGAGCGTGGACACGGTGGCCGGCGTGTGGCCCGCCGCCGACTGGTACGAGCGCGAGCTCTGGGACATGTTCGGCGTCGGCGTCGCCGGCCACCCCCACCTCAAGCGCCTCCTCAACCCGCCGTGGTGGGAGGGGCACCCGCTGCGCAAGGAGCACCCGTCCCGCGGCACCGAGTACGGCCCGTTCGAGCTGCCCGACCAGCTCGTCGACGAGATGCAGGAGCAGCTGCGCTTCAAGCCCGAGGAGTGGGGTCTGCCGACGCACCGATGACGACCCCACTCTCATGTACCTCAACATCGGCCCGCAGCACGGCGCCACCCACGGGCCGTTCCGCGTCGTCGTCGGCCTGCGCGACGAGGAGATCGTCCACCTCGTCCCCGACATCGGCTACCACCACCGCGGCTCCGAGAAGATGGCCGAGCGCCAGAGCTGGCACACGTACATCCCGTACACCGACCGCGTCGACTACCTCGGCGGCGTGACCAACAACCTGCCGTACGTCCTCACCGTGGAGAAGCTCTGCGGCATCGAGGTGCCGGACCGGGCACAGCTCATCCGCGTGCTGCTGTGCGAGTGCTACCGCATCGCCAGCCACCTGGTCTTCTACGGCACCTACGCCCAGGACATCGGCGCGCTCTCCCCGGTCTTCTACATGTTCGAAGACCGGGAGATCCTCTTCGACGACGTCATCGAGCCCATCACCGGCGGGCGCATGCACCCCAACTGGTTCCGCATCGGCGGCGTGGCGGAGGACCTGCCGCAAGGCTGGAAGCAGCGCGTGCTGGACTTCTGCGACTACCTGCCGCCGCGGCTCGACGAGTACGACAAGCTGGTGATGGACAACCGCATCGTCAAGGCGCGCATGGTAGGTGTGTCGCCGATCTCCGCGGACGACGCCGTCGCCTGGGGACTCACCGGCCCGATGCTGCGCGCGGCCGGCCTGCCCTGGGACTGGCGCAAGCAGCGCCCCTACAGCCACTACGACTGGTTCGACTTCGACGTCCCCGTCGGTACCACCGGCGACTGCTACGACCGCGCCGCCGTCCACATCGAGGAGATGCGCCAGAGCCTGCGCATCATCCGCCAGGTCGCGGACGCCATGCCCGACGGTCCGTACAAGGCGTACCACCCCCTGGCGACGCCGCCGGCCAAGGAACCGAACACGATGCACGACATCGAGTCGCTCATCACGCACTTCCTCGGCGTGACCTGGGGACCGGTCGTGCCGCCCGGAGAGGCCAGCGTCTACACGGAGGGCACCAAGGGCCAGTACAGCTACTACGCGATCAGCGACGGCTCCAACTCGGCGTACCGGATCAAGATCCGCACGCGCGTCGTTCCCGCACCTGCAGGTGCTGCCGCTGCTGGTCACGGGCTACGAGATCGCCGACCTGGTGACCGTGCTCGGCAGCATCGACTTCGTCATGGCGGACGTGGACCGATGAGCGGTATGCCTACGGCGTCCCGCTCGTGCCCGCCGGAAGAGGGCGCGTCATGAGCCTGACAGACGACGAGATCCGCCAGCTGGACGGGATCCTCGGGCACTACCCGGACAGGCGGGCGGCCGCCGCGACCGCCATGCGCATCGTGCAGGCGCGGCGGCGCTGGCTCTCGGAGGAGGCCGTGGCCGACCTCGGCGAGTACCTCGGCCTCACGGTCGCGGAGCTGGACAGTATCGCGACCTTCGGCAACATGGTCTTCCGCAAGCCGGTCGGCCGGCACGTCGTGCTCGTCTGCGACAGCTTCGCCTGCTGGTCGCTGGGGTACGCCGAGCTGCGCGCCGCCATCGAGGCGGAGCTCGGCGTGGGCATGGGCGAGACGACCGCGGACGGCAGGTTCACGCTGCTGCCCATCGTCTGTCTCGGCGCCTGCGACCGCGGCCCGGCGATGATGGTCGACGACGAACTGCATGGGCCGGTGACGCCCGACCAGGTGCCCGAGCTCCTTGGAGGTTACTCGTGACCAGCCGGCCGGGACTCCCGGGCTACCCGGCCGAGGACCGGCCGTTCACGCGCGCGATGCGCGCCGACGGCCGGCCGGCGACGCTCGACGACTACGTCGCCGCCGGCGGCTACGAGGGCCTCAAGCAAGCCGTCGGCGGCCTGAAGCCGAGAGAGGTCACCACCATGGTGACCGACTCGGGCCTGCGCGGCCGCGGCGGCGCGGGCTACTCTACGGGTCGCAAGTGGAGCACCATGCCGCTCGGCCCCGACGCCCCGCGTCCCAAGTACATCGTCTGCAACGCCGACGAGATGGAGCCGGGCAGCTTCAAGGACCGGTTCCTCATGGAGCGGAACCCGCACCTGCTGCTCGAGGGCATGCTGCTCGCGGGATTCGCCACCGAATCGGACGAGGGCTACATCTTCTTGCGCGCGCAGTACGACGCGTCGTACGCGGCGCTGAAGGGCGCCATCGCCGAGGCGCGCGAGCACGGCTACCTCGGCGACCACATCCTCGGCTCGGATTTCTCGATGGACATCGAGCTGCACACGAGCATCGGCCGCTACATCTGCGGCGAGGCTTCGGCGATGCTCAACGCGCTCGAGAGCCAGCGACCCAACCCGCGCGCGCGGCCGCCGCACATGACCGGCGCCGGACTCTTCTCCCGGCCGACCGTGGTCAACAACGTCGAGATCCTTCATGGCCGTGCCCTCCATCGTGAGGCACGGCGTGGACTGGTGGAAGGCCCTGTCCGTCATCGACGAGGGCGGCACCAAGATCTTCGGCGTCGCCGGCCGCGTGGCCAACCCCGGCTGCTTCGAGCTCCCGATGGGCGTGCCGATGCGGGAGCTCATCGAGGTGCACGCCGGCGGCATGCTGCCCGGCTACGAGCTCCGCGCCGTCAGCCCGGGCGGCGCCTCGACCTTCTTCGTGCCGGCCGACAAGATCGACGTGCCCCTCGGCTTCTCGACCATGGACGAGGTCCAGAGCCGGCTCGGCACCGGGACGCTCGTGCTCCTCGACGACCAGACCTGCCCCATCGGCATGACGCTCAACATGATGCAGTTCTTCGCCCAGGAGTCGTGCGGCTGGTGCACGCCGTGCCGCGAGGGGCTGCAGTGGGCGGCCGCGCTGCTCGAGGACATCGAGTACGGGCGCGCCCAGCCGGGGGACATCGAGGTGCTCCGCGAGAGCGTCTGGTTCATGGCGTCGGACAAGTGCTTCTGCGACCTCGCGCCGGGCGCCACGCAGCCGCTCGAAAGCGCGCTGCGCCTGTTCCCGGACGACTTCGCGCGCCACATCGCCGGCGGCGGCTGCGATCACCGGCGCCACGGCTCGGACGCGCCGGCGCTCAAGGGGACGACGTGGTGAGCGGCGGCCGCGAAGCAGCCCCGCCCAAGCTCGTCACCGTCATCATCGACGGCGGCCGAGTACCATGCCGAAGAGGGCCGCAACATGCTCGACGTCGCCCTCTCCCTCGGGTTCGACCTGCCATTCTTCTGCTGGCACCCGGTCCTCGGGTCCGTCGGCGCCTGCCGCCAGTGCGCGGTGCGCCTGTACTGGACCGACCGTGAGGGCAAGGAGAAGAGCGAGATCGCCATGGCCTGCATGACGGAGGCGCTGGAAGGCACGAAGATGGACATCTTCGACGCTGAGGCGGTCAAGTTCCGCGCCGAGATGATCGAGCTCATGATGACGAGCCACCCTCACGACTGCCCCGTGTGCGACGAGGGCGGCGAGTGCCACCTGCAGGACATGACCGTCATGACCGGGCACAGCTACCGGCGCTACCGCGGCCGCAAGCGGACGTTCGAGAACCAGGACCTCGGGCCGTTCGTCACCCACGAGCTCAACCGCTGCATCACCTGCTACCGCTGCACGCGGTTCTACAACGAGTACGCCGGCGGCCGCGACTTCGGCGTGTTCGGCCTGCGCAACCAGGTGTACTTCGGCCGCGCCGAGAGCGGCACGCTGGAGAGCGAGTTCAGCGGTAACCTCATCGAGGTCTGCCCCACCGGCGTGTTCGACGACAAGCCGTTCTCGCAGCGGTATTCGCGCAAGTGGGACCTGCAGACGGCGCCCTCGGTGTGCCCGGACTGCGGCCTCGGCTGCACGACCACCCTGTCGGCGCGCTACGGCGAGCTGCGCCGCGTGCAGGGCCGCTTCAACCGCGACGTCAACAAGATGTTCCTCTGCGACCGCGGCCGCTTCGGGTTCGAGTTCGTCAACGCGCCGCAGCGGGTGCGGACGGCGCGCGTGACGCCGGCGCTCATGGGCGGCGCGGCCGGAGGGCAGGCCGCCGCCAGGGCCGGAGAGCTCGCGCTGGACGCCGCAGCGGGCCTGCTGCGCGGCCGCCGAGCCATCGGCTTCGGCTCGCCGCGCGCCTCGCTCGAGGCCAACTACGCACTCCGCGCGCTGGTGGGCCCGGCGAACTTCTACCTCGGCATGTCCGACGCGGACGACCGCCTCACCGGCGCCGTGCTGGAGATCGCCGCCGACCCGCGCCTGCGGCTGGGGTCGGCGGCCGACGTCCACGACGCCGACGCCGTACTCGTCCTCGGCGAGGACCTTACCAACACGGCGCCGATGCTCGACCTCACCATCCGCACCTGGCTGCACCTGCGGCCCAACGACGGTGGAGGAGCGCAACCACATCCGGCGCTGGAACGACGCGGGCATCACGCCGCATCAAGCGGCGCGAGCCGAGCGCCCTGTGGATCGCGACGACGCACGCGACCAAGCTCGACGAGGTCGCCGCGGAGACGCGCCGGGCGGCGCCGGACGACCTCGTGCGCCTCGCGCTGGCCATCGCGCACGAGGTGGACGCCGAGGCGCCCGCGGTCCCCGGCCTCGGTGACGACGAGCTCGAGGTCGCGCGGCGCTGGGCCGGCGCCTTGAGCGCCGGACCCTCGCCGCTCGTGGTGGCCGGCTGCTCGAGCGGGTCGGTGGAGCTCGTCCAGGCCGCGGGGCAGCTCGCCGCCGCCTTGCAGGGCGCCGCGCGCAGGGCCGGACAGGCCGGCGCGGCCGCGCCGGCCGCCCATCGTGCTCACCGTCCCCGAGCCGGACAGCCTGGGGCTCAGGCTGCTGGACGGCGGCAAGCTCGTCCAGGGCCTCGCCGCCGTGGCGCGCGCGCGAGGCGGAGGTCGTGATCGTGCTCGACAACGACCTCGACCGCCGCGCGCCGGCGCTGATCGTCGACGACTTCCTGCGCCGGCGCCCGCAGACGATCGTGCTGCCCACGCTCGAGGACCGGCTGACGGCGCAGGCCGGACGTCGTCCTGCCGGCGGCGACCTTCGCCGAAGAGACCGGCACCTACGTCAATCACGAGGGACGGGCGCAGCGCTACTTCGGCGTCCTGCCGGCCCGGGGCGACGTGCGCCCGGCCTGGCGCTGGCTGCGGGAGCTGCTGGTGCGGCTCGGGAGCCGCGAGGCGCGCAGCTGGCACGACTCCCGACGACGTGCTGGCCGCGCTCGAGATGGAGCTGCCGCGGTTCCGCGGCGCGAGCGACGCCGCGCCCGCCGCCTCCTGGCGGCGCGACGGCCGCAAGGTCGCCCGCCAGCCGCTCCGCTGGAGCGGCCGCACCGCCATGGACGCCGACCGCACCGTGGTCGAGCCCGGACCCCCGCCGGACGCCGACTCGCCGCTCGCCTTCTCGCTCGAGGGCCTGCAGCCGGCCGAGTCGCCGGACGAGCTCCGCGCCCGCACCTGGTGGCCCGGCTGGAACTCGGGCAACGGGCTGCACAAGTTCGGCGAGGAGCTCGAGGCGCTGGGTCCGGCCCGGCCCACCGGCGTCCGCCTGCTGGACGCCGGCACGGCGGGCGGCAGGCTGCCGCCCGTCACCGCGCCGGCGCGCTTCGCGCCGCAGGGCGGCGACGTGACGCTCGTCGCGCTGCACCTCATCTACGGCTCCGAGCCGCTGAGCATGTACACGCCGGGCATCGCCGGACGGGCGCCGGCGCCGTTCGTCGGCCTCAACGACGAAGACGCCGGACGGCTCGGACTGCACGAGGGCGACTGGCTCGAGCTCTGGCTGCCCTGGCTGGACGCGCGCGTGCGCTACGCGCCGGCTGCCGTCACTCGTGACCGGCACGGCCGGGGTGCCCGTCGGCCTCCCCGGCCTCCCCTTCATCTCGCTGCCCGGCGCGGGCGCGCCTCACCCGCGCGGAGGACCAGTCGTGAACGCCGCGCTCGCCGCCGGCCGCCTCGTCGCCGTCACCGCCTGGTACTGGCAGCTGCTGACGGTGCTGCTGCGTGCTCATCGTCGTGCTCACCATCGCCGCCGGCCTGATCTGGTACGAGCGGCGGCTGCTCAGCCTCGTGCAGGACCGCTACGGCCCCAACCGGGTCGGCCCGGCCGGCCTGCTCCAGGTGCTGGCCGACACCTTCAAGATCCTCTTCAAGGAGGACTGGACGCCGCCGTTCGCCGACCGGCGGGTGTTCGTGGTCGCGCCGTCGCATCGTGCTGATCACGGCGCTCCTCTCCTTCATGGTCGTGCCGGTCGCCCAGGGCATCGTCGTCGTCGACCTCAACGTCGGCCTGCTCTTCTTCCTCGCCATGTCGTCGCTCGCCGTGTACAGCGTCGTGCTCGCCGGCTGGTCGTCGCAGCAGCAAGTACTCCCTGGTCGGCGGACTGCGCGCCGCGGCGCAGATGGTCAGCTACGAGGTCTTCATGGGCCTCTCGCTGATCGGCGTGGTGACGCATGGCCGGCTCCTTCAACCTGTCGCGACATCGTCGAGGCGCAGCAGCGCGGCGTCTGGTACGTCGTCCCGCAGTTCGTCGGCTTCGTCGTCTTCCTGGTCGCCGGGCTTCGCCGAGACGCGGCGCATCCCGTTCGACCTCGTCGAGGCCGAGAGCGAGCTCGTCGCCGGCTACCACACCGAGTACTCGGGCATGAAGTTCGGCATCTTCCTCGTCGGCGAGTACGTGGCGCGTGACGCTGATCTCGGCGCTGATCGTCACCCTGTTCTTCGGCGGCTGGCTGGGGCCGTGGCTGCCCGGCGTCGTGTGGTTCCTGCATCAAGACCCTCGTCTTCATCTCGCTGTTCATCATCGTGCGCGGCACGTTCCCGCGGCCGCGCTACGACCAGCTCATGGCGCTCGGCTGGAAGGCGATGCTGCCGCTCAGCCTGCTCAACCTGCTGATCACCGGCGCCATCGTCGTGGCGAGGGCGGGGTGAACGCATGACGTCCGACCGCCCACACGCCTACCGCCCGGCAGAGCCTGCCGAGACCCACCCGCCGCTCACGACCGACGTGGTCGTCACCGGCCACCTGGCGCGGCGTGGCCAGTCGCTCGTGCCGCGCATCGGGCGCACCGTGTGGTCCACCCTCGTCGGCATCGGCGTCGTCATCAGCCACGCCTGGCGCAGCCGCGACACCATCCAGTACCCGGAGGAGATGGTGTACCTGCCGCCGCGGTATCGCGGGCGCATCATCCTCTCCCGCGACCCGGCCGGCGAGGAGCGCTGCGTGGCCTGCTACCTCTGCTCCGCCGCCTGCCCGGTGGACTGCATCGCCCTCCAGGCCACGACCGACGAGCACGGGCGGCGGTATCCCGAGTGGTTCCGCATCAACTTCTCCCGCTGCATCTTCTGCGGGTTCTGCGAGGACGCGTGCCCCACCTACGCCATCCAGCTCACCCCGGACGTCGAGATGAGCGAGTACGAGCGCGCCCAACATGGTGTACGAGAAGGAGGACCTGCTGATCGCCGGTCCGGGCAAGTACCACGAGTACGACTTCTACCGGGTGGCCGGCCTCGCCATCGGCGGCAAGGGCAAGGGCGAGGCCGAGAACGAGGCGCCTCCCGCAGACGTCAGGGACTCCTCCTGACGCAGCGCAATGCCAGCGAGCGGGCGTGCGGGAGCGCACCGACTTGATCATCGCGCGGGGCGCCGAAGAGACACCGCTCCGGGAGGGGCGCACATGACAGCGCTGTTCTACATCGCCGCCGTGGTCGCCGTGCTGAGCCACGCTGATGGTCGTCACGCGGCGCAACCTGGTGCACGCGCTCCTCTACCTGGTGGTCTCGCTGTTCGCCGTCGCGGTCGTCTTCTACACGCTGGGCGCGCCCTTCGTGGCGGCGCTCGAGGTGATCGTCTACGCCGGCGCGATCATGATGCTGTTCCTCTTCGCCGTGATGCTGCTCAACGTGAGCGCCGAGTCGCCGCTCCGCGTGCCGGCGCGCGCCTGGCTGGGGCCGGTGATCCTCGTGGCCGTCCTGCTGGCCGAGGTGATCTACGGCATCACGCCGGCAGTCGCAGGCGCTGGCCGGCGTGCAGGTCGGGCCGCAGGCCGGTGAGCACGGCGCTCTACGGACCCTACGTGCTCGGCGTGGAGCTCGCCTCGATGCTGCTCCTCGCCGCGCTCATCGGCGCGCGCCACGTCGCCGCGCGCGCCCGCGACGAAGAGGAGGCGGCGGAGTCCATGGAGCGCCGGCGCGCGACAGCCGCCGGCGCAGCGCGCGCGCCCGAGCCGGACCACGCCGCCCGGCGGGCCTCACGGCCGAGGAGGGCGACACCTGATGGCCTCCGTCTCCCTCGACCACGGGCTCGTGCTGGCGGCGATCCTCTTCGCCATCGGCTTCGCCGGGCTCCTGACGCGCCGCAACCTCATCGTCATGCTGGCGTGCATCGAGATCATGCTGAACGCCGCCGGGCTCGCCTTCGTCGTCGCCGGCGCGCGCTGGGGCCAGGCCGACGGCCAGGTCATGTTCCTCTTCGTGCTGGCCATGGCCGCCGCCGAGGTCGCCGTCGGCCTCGCCGCTCGCCATCCGCTTCCGCCAGCCTCGCTCGAAGAGCCTCGACATCGACGACGCCGACGAGATGAAGGGCTGACGATGCTCGGGCTGCTCTGGCTCATCCCCGCGCTCCCCGCCGCCGGCTTCGTGCTGCTCACGCTGCTGAACCGGCGGCTCAGCCGCACGGCCGCCGCCTGGATCGGCGCCGGCTCCGTCGGCCTCTCGGCGCTCGTCGCCCTCCTCGTCTGCGGCAGCTTCATCGTCTCGCCGCCGGCCGGCGACAGCTACCACCAGGTCCTCTGGACCTGGTTCGACGTCGCCGGCTTCGCGCCGACGATCGGCTTCTACCTCGACGCCGTCAGCGTCCTCTGGGTGCTCGTCATCACCTTCGTCGGCTTCCTCATCCACCTGTACTCCACCGAGCACATGGAGCACGACGAGGGCTTCACCCGCTTCTTCATGTACATGAACCTCTTCGTCGCCTCGATGCTCGTGCTGGTGCTCGCCGACAACCTGCTGCTCCTGTACCTCGGCTGGGAGGGCGTCGGCCTCTGCAGCTACCTGCTCATCGCCTTCTGGCAGAAGGACCCGCAGAACGTGTACAGCGGGCGCAAGGCCTTCATCGTCACCCGCGTCGGCGACACGGCGCTGATCGTCGGGCTGTTCCTGCTGTTCACGCACCTCCACACCCTGCAGATCCAGCCGCTGCTGGCCGCCGCGCAGCACAGCTTCGTGCCCGGCTCGGCGGTGGCCGTCGCCGCCGCCCTGCTCATCCTCGGCGGCGCCGTGGGCAAGTCGGCGCAGCTGCCGCTGCAGACCTGGCTGCCCGACGCGATGGCCGGCCCCTCGCCGGTCAGCGCGCTCATCCACGCCGCCACCATGGTCACCGCCGGCGTGTACCTCATCGCGCGCACCAACGTGCTCTTCACGCTCGCGCCGGACGTGCGGCTGGTGGTCGCGATCGTCGGCACCGTGACGCTGCTCTTCGCGGGCTTCAGCGCGCTCGTCCAGCACGACATCAAGCGCGCGCTCGCCTACTCGACGATCAGCCAGATCGGCTACATGTTCCTGGCGCTCGGCGTCGTCCGGCTGGGACGGCGGGCGTCTTCCACTTCATGACGCACGCCTTCTTCAAGGCCCTGCTGTTCCTCGGCCGCCGGCGTGATCATCGAGGCGCTGGCCGACGAGCACGACATCTTCAAGATGGGCGGGCTCGGCGCGAGCTGCCCGGCGTGTTCTGGACCTTCACCATCGGCGCCGCCGCCCTTGCGGCGCTGCCGCTTCGTCACCGCCGGCTTCTACAGCAAGGACCTCATCATCGCTACGAGCCTCGGCTCCGTGGACGGCAGCCTGTGGTTCTGGCGTCGGGTCGCTCGTCGGCGCGTTCCTCACCGCGCCTGTACTCGTTCCGGCTCGTCTTCCTCGTCTTCTTCGGCGAGCGCCACACCGAGGTCACGCCGGCGCCCGCGCTGGCGCCAGCTGGTGCCGCTCGTACGTGCTGGCGACCCTCTCGATCGTCGGCGGCTTCGTCTGGCTGCCGGGCTGGATGGGCGGCTTGCACCCGCTCGCGAACTTCCTCGACACGGCGCTGCCGCAGGTGAGCATGACCAGCGCCGGTGCCGGCGTTCGCCGACGGCGACGGCGGGGCGTTCGTCACCATCCTCATCGTCGCCGTCGGCGATCGGCATCGCCTGGCTGCTCTGGATCCCGCTGGCGCGAGCGCACGCACGCGTTCGCCGCGTCGCCGGCATCCGGCGCGCTCGACCGCGTACTGGCTCGGCGGCTGGGGCTTCGACTGGCTCTACGAGCGCGTCTTCGTGCGCCCGGTCAAGTGGTTCGCGCACGTGGCCCGCAACGACCTCGTCGACTACGTGGTCGACGGCATCGCCTGGCTCAACGTCGCCGCCTGGCGCGCGCTCAGCGCCGGCCAGACACGGGCGCCTGCGCGCCTACGTGGCCGTCGCCGGGTTCGGGGTCGTCCTCGTCCTCGCCGTCGTGGTGCTGAGGTGACGCCGGTGATCCTCCTCCTGCTACATCCTGATCCCGGCCGTGGCGGCGCCGCTCGCCTGGCTGCTCGGCGCGCCGCAGCCCGGCGCTCGCGCGCTGGACGGCCGTCGCCGGCACGGCCATCCCGCTGGTCCTGCTGGCCGCGCAGTGGATCGCGAAGGCGAGCGCCATGCAGGCCGCCTTCGCCGCCAGAGGGCCCGGCCCGTCCGGCCTCGTCGCCGGGTCCTGGATCGCCCACGTCCAGGCCACCTGGATCGGCTCGCTCGGCATCAGCTTCTTCCTCGCCGCCGACGGCCTCACGGTCATCATGCTGCTGCTCACCTTCGCGCTCGGCCTGCTCGCCGTGCTGCGCCTCGTGGCGCGGCATCACCGAGCGCGTCGGCGTCTTCCACTTCATGATCCTCTGGACGGTCGCGGGGCTGGCCGGCGTGTTCCTCTCGCTCGACCTGTTCCTCTTCTACTTCTTCTTCGAGATGATGCTGATCCCGATGTACTTCCTCATCGCCGTCTGGGGCCACGAGAAGCGCGTGTACGCGGCGATCAAGTTCTTCATCTTCACCCAGGTCAGCGGCCTGCTGATGCTGGTCGCGATCATCGCGCTGGTGCGTCATCCACGGGCGCGCGACGGGCGTGTACACCTTCGACTTCACGCAGCTGCTGGGCACGCAGATGGCCTCGGGGACGGCCTTCGTGCTCATGCTCGGGTTCTTCGCCGCCTTCGCCGTCAAGCTGCCGGCGTGGCCGCTGCACACGTGGCTGCCGGACGCGCACACCGAGGCGCCGACCGCCGGCTCCGTGCTGCTGGCCGGCGTGCTCATCAAGATCGGCGCCTACGGGATGCTCCGCTTCATGGTGCCGCTGTTCCCGGACGCCGCGCACCAGTTCCGCGACCGTGGCGCTGGTCCTTGCCGTGATCGGCATCATCTACGGCGCGGTCATGGCCTACGGCCAGAAGGACATGAAGCGGCTGGTCGCCTACACGAGCGTCAGCCACATGGGCTTCGTGCTCCTCGGGGTCTTCGCCTGGAACTCGCTTGGCGCTGCAGGGCGTGATCCTGCAGGTCGTCTGTCACGCCCTCTCCACGGGCGCCCTCTTCATCATGGTCGGCGGCCTGCAGGACCGCATCCACACCCGCGACATGGACCGCATGGGCGGCCTCTGGCAGGTGGCGCCCCGGATGGGCGGCACGGCCATGTTCTTCGCCCTGGCCTCGCTCGGCCTGCCGGGCCTCGGCAACTTCGTCGCCGAGTTCCTCATCCTGGTCGGCGTGTGGCAGGTCAGCCACTGGGCGGCCGTGCTCGGCGCCGTCGGCCTCGTGTTCGCGACCGTGTACGCGCTGTGGATGATGCAGCGCGCCTTCCAGGGCGAGGAGACCCACAGCTGGTCGTTCGCCGACCTCACCAGGCGCGAGGTCGGCGTGTTCGGCGCCATGATCGCCGGGCTGGTGCTGCTCGGCTTCTGGCCCCAGCCGCTGATCACGACGGCGCGCCAGACGGTCGACGGGCTGCAGCAGATGACGGCGCAGAGCGCGCTGGCGCAGCCGCAGCCGGCGGCTGAGACGGGCGGCCCGGCCGCCGGCGATGCCGGCCCGGCCGCAGGCGAGGCCGTTCCAACGGCCGCCGGCGCCGCGGCCAGCCCGGCCGCCCTCGCGGACAACGGAGCGCGGCAGTGAAGGCCGGCGACCTCCTCACCATCTCGCCGCTCATCGCGCTGACGCTCTCGTCCGTGGTCGTGATGCTCGCGGCCGCCTTCTGGCGCTCGCACGGCCTTGCTCTCGGGCTGACGCTCGCCGGGCTGGCGGCGACGTTCGGCACGCTCTTCGTCTCCGCCTCGCGCACCGCGCGCGCGTCACGCCGCTGCTGACGATGGACGCCTACGCACTCTTCTTCATCGGCCTGCTCACCGTGGCGACGGCGATCGTCGCCATCCTCTCGTGGCGCTACCTGGACAACCTGCAGGTGCGCCCCGAGGAGTACTACGTGCTCCTGCTCACGGCCACGCTCGGCGGAGCCGCGCTCGTGGCCAGCACACACTTCGCCTCGTTCTTCCTCGGCCTCGAGATCCTGAGCGTCTCGCTCTACGCGCTCATCGTCTACCCGGTGCACCGCGAGGACGCCGTCGAGGCGGCGGTCAAGTACCTGGTGCTCGCCGGCGCCACCTCCGCGTTCCTCATCTTCGGCATGGCGCTCGTCTACGCCGAGGCGGGAACGATGACGGCCGCCGGTCTTGCCGCTCTGGTCTCCGCCGGCCTCGGCTCGCAGCCGATCATCGTCACCGTCGGCATCGTCATGCTGCTGGTCGGCGTCGGCTTCAAGCTCGCCGTCGTACCGTTCCACATGTGGACGCCGGACGTGTACGAGGGAGCGCCGGCGCCGGTCACCGCCTACGTGGCGACAGTCTCCAAGGGCGCCGTGTTCGCCCTGCTGCTGCGCTATCTGCTGCCGCTGAGCTCCGACACCGGCTCGACCCTGTTCCTGGCGCTCACCGCGGTGGCCATCGCATCCATGATCGCCGGCAACCTGCTGGCGCTGCGCCAGGACAACGTCAAGCGCATCCTGGCGTACTCCTCCATCGCCCACCTCGGCTACCTGCTGGTGGCGTTCCTCGCGACCGGCGAGCGCGCCGGTGTGGCCGTGGGCTTCTACCTCATCGCCTACTTCGCGACCACGCTGGCGGCCTTCGGCGTCGTCACAGTGCTCTCGACCGGCGAGCGCGACGCCGGCGCCCTGGCCGACTACCGCGGTCTGGGAGCGAGACGCCCCGGGCTGGCGGCCATCTTCGCCGTCGCGCTGTTCTCGCTGGCGGGCATGCCGCTGACGGTAGGCTTCATCGGCAAGTTCGTGATCGTCTCGGCCGGCGCGGGAGCGGCGCTCTGGGCACTGGTCATCGTCCTGGTCCTGACCAGCACGATCGGCCTCTACTACTACACGCGCCTCATCGTCGTGATGTACGTGCGCCGGCCTGAGAAGCTCGAGCTGGCCGGCGCCGGTGCGGGCGTGCGGGTAGCGGCCGGGGGAGGCGCGGCGGCCATCACGGTCCTCGCCGGTCTCACCGCGTTCGTGCTCGCGTTCGGGGTGTACCCGGCGCCGGTGCTGCGGCTCGTAGAGCACGCCGTCTCGACGCTGCCCTGGCCGTAGGCGGCCGGGCCGCGAGCCGGATCCGTCTGGCACGCGCCGACCCGCGTCGTGCGCTCGTCTCGGTCATCCCGCTGTGGCGCCATCATCCCCCCGTGCTTCCAGTTCCTCAGGATCCTGGAGGTTTCGGCATCAGGACCCGGCCGCCCCTGAGGTAAGCGTCCCGACGGAACTGGGTATCCGTTCCCATTCAGCGCGGGAAACGGGATCGCGCAGCGGGAGGCCCGACAAGCCGCAGGCTCGAGAAATACCCCCGTGGGGTACTATTGAATGACTTGTTCGCGCCCCAGACCGGGAGGACCGATGGCTTCAGCCGAGATCGAGAGTGGCATCTGCGGGTTCTGCACCACCGTCAGGACGACTTCTGAAGGCCGCACCGTACGCGTGGAGTTCGAGACGGAATGCGGCTACGTGGAACAGCTTGCGGAGGCGCTCACCGAGGTGGACCCGTACAAGGAGATCAGCTACCGCGGTGAGGGACCGGTCACCCTCAAGCTCGCCGCCGAGCACCTCGTGCACCCGGCCTGCCCGGTACCGAGCGGCATCATCAAGGCCATCGAGGTGGCGGCAGGGCTGGCGCTGCCCAAGGACGCCAGCATCAAGCCCTCAAAGGACTGATCCCGGCCGGAGGACGCCCCGGAAGAAGGCCGACACCGCGAGGGCCGGGCAGCCGTGCTTGGGCTGCCCGGCCCTCGTGCTGCCCGGCCCTCGTGCTGCCCGGCCCTCGTGCTGCCCGGCCCTCGTGCCGCCGGGGAGCGCCGCCTCGCCCGTCAGCCGGCCGGGCCGGCGATGAGCGTGACGGACGTCGCGTGCCCGGCGCCTGAGGCGCTGGTCCAGGTGAGGGTGACCTTGTCTCCCGGGTGATGCGCGGCGATCAGGTCGGTGAGCTCCGTGGCCGACCCGACGCCGGCGCCGTCGACGGCGGTGATCACGTCGCCGGCGGTCAAGCCCGCCTGCGCGGCCGGCGAGCCGGAGACCACGCCGGCGACCGTCGCTCCGCTGCTCGACCCGCCCGCTTGTCCTCCGCCGCCGTAGGGGCTGCCGTTGCCGTCGCCGTAGGCGCCCTGCGCCGAGGACGCGATCTGGACGCCGAGGAACGCGGTCTGCCCGATGTGTACCGAGGACGATCCCTGGCCGCTCTCGATCTGGTCGACGATCTGCATGGCCGTGTCGATCGGGACCGCGAACCCCTCGCTGCCGGACTGGTCGAAGGAGTAGCCGCTCGACGCGGCCGCCATGACCCCGATCACCTGTCCGCCGGCGTTCACGAGGGGACCGCCGGAGTCGCCGGACTGGATGGCGGCGTCGGTCTGGATCAGGCCGCTGAGCTGCTCGGCCGTGCCGTTGGCCTGGTCGGTCGCGACGATCTGCTGGTCGAGCGCGACGACAGTGCCACCGACGACAGCGGGCGTCCCGCCCTGCCCTCCGGCGTTGCCGACGCCGACCACGACGTCGCCGACGGCGAGAGACGAGGAAGCCCCGATGTCGGCGGTCGCCAGACCTGAGGCATCCTGTAACTGGATGAGCGCGATGTCGTGCGTCGTGTCGTACCCCACCACGGTGGCCGAGTACGTCTGGCCGTTGCCGACGTCTGTGGCGCTGATGTCCGTCTCTCCGTGGATGACGTGGTTGCTGGTGAGCACGAGACCGTCCGAGCTGAGCACGAGCCCGGTCGCCGCGCCTCCCGACGACGTGTAGTCGTTGCTGACGGTGATGTCCACGACCGCGGGGCCGACCTTGGACGCGATCGCGCTGAGGTCAGCCGAGGCGGTCGAGCCGCCGGAACCGGCGCCCGGCTGGGTGACGGACGGAGCGGGGGCGCCGCCGGGGACCGACGGCGCCTGCCCGGTCGTGCCGGGCGCCGCGAGCTGCGTCAGGGCTGTGGTGGAGGCGCCGGCCGACGAGAAGTGGTGGATGAGCGCCGCGCCCGTGAAGGCGACGGCGGCGAGGATCGCCGCTACTGCTGCGACCCGCCGCAGGCGGCGGCCAGGGGGCGGCGGTGGTCCCGCAGCGGGCGCCGGCGGCAGTCCCCGCGGGTCGGTGGGGTGGACGGTCACCGCGGTTTCCTCGCGGCGAAGGTCGGGAGTGGTCGAGCTGTCGGGCTCCTCCAAGGGGCCGCCCGGAGACGGTCGATCGGGCATCGCGCCTCTCTTTGGTCGTGTTGCTGGACTCGCGTCAATGGTGACCGGGGAAGCTGAGCCCTTCCTGAGAGGCTGCGGTGAGCCGGCTGAGCCTTTGCCGGCGGCTGGCCTTTGAGGCGCCTCTGCGGCGCCCCTCACGCCAGCCCGACCACGCGGGCTAATCGCTGAGGCGGAAGCGCCAGATGGCGAGGACGAAGAACCCCGCCGCCCACGCCACCGAGACTGCAAGCGCGGGCAGCACGTCGGCGACGCCGAACCCGCGCACCACGATGCCGCGCAGCCCGTCGAGGATCCACGCCGTCGGCAGCAGGTGGCCGACGGTCTGGAAACCCTGGCCGGCGATCTCGAGCGGAAACCAGGCGCCGGAGAGCGCGGCGACGGCCATGGACACAAGGACCGTCGTCGCGATCAGCGCCTGCTCGCTCTTGAGCATGGAGGCGAGCAGCAGACCCAGCGTGCTCGCCACGAGCGACAGCGAGACCATCATCACCAGCAGCGCGGCCGGGTCGCGCAGGTAGTCGACGCCGAAGAAGAGCTGCGCCACGGCGATCAGCAGGACCTGCTGCGCAAAGGTAAGCAGGAACATGCCCGCGGCCTTGCCGCCGATGAGCTCCCAGCGCCGGAGGCGCGTCGTCATGAGGCGCTGCAGCGTGCCGTTCTGGCGCTCGACGATGAGCGCGATGCCGGCCGTCATGAGGCTGAAGAGGATGAAGTTGACCATCATGCCCGGCGAGCTGAGCACGAAGCCGCTCGGGGTCTGGCCTGCGGCCGCCCCAGCCTCGACGATCTTCGTGCTCAGGGCAGGGTGGGCAAGCGCCTGGGCGACGACCGGGCGAGCCCGTGCGGCGGACTCTGCGACGATGCCGTCAAGTGCCCCTGCGGGGTATGAGCGCGTCGCCCAGATGGCCTGTCCGGCTGCGCGCGACGCGAGCTCGACCGTCACCTGATCGCCGGCGAGCGAGCGCACCTCGGCGGCCGCGGTCGAGGCGCCGCTCGAGCCTTGAGTGGAGACGACCGTCAGGGACGCCTGTTTGCCTGCGGCCACGGCTTCGCTGTAGCCCTTGGGGATGACGAGGCCGGCTGCGGCGCGGTCGTCGGCCATCCACTTCTCGAACCCGGTCCCTTGCTTGGCCACGACCGTCACGACCGCGGACTTCTCGAGCGCGGCGACGAGCTGCCGCGCCGCGGCGCCGCCGTCCGCGTTCCAGACCGCCAGCGGCAGCTTGTTGCTGCTGCTGTTGGCGCCGAACAGGAGCCCAAAGAACAGCGTGAACGCCAGCGGCATCACGAGGATGAAGACGAACGAGAGACGGTCGCGCATCGTCTGCTGCAGGTCTTTGCGCGCCAGGAGGGCGGCGAGCTTCACGCGAACCGCCTCCTCATCCGGAGCACCGCGAAGAAGAAGAAGGCGACGGCGAACCCGAGGGGCACCAGCACCTGCCAGCGGATGTCCCCGGCTCCGCCGCCGCGCAGCGTGGTGTCCCAGCCCTGGATGAGCCAGCCGTTGGGGGTGAACTTCTGCACCGTGGCGAACGCACCGCTCGACTGCGCCGTGCCCGTGAAGTTGCCGCCGAGCAGGGCGAGCACGAGGTAGATGCCGGAGCCGATGGCGCCCGCCTGCCCCGGGGTCCTGGCGAACGAGATGACGAGGAGCGCGAGGCCGCCGGCGACGCCGGCGGCGACCACCGTGAGCAGGACGACGGCGTCGAGCCGGCCCCACTGGATGCTGAAGAGCAGGCGGCCGGCGACCAGGAGCACCACCGCCTGGGCGAGGATCGTCGCGAACACGGCGACGAACTTGCCGCCGATGATCGTGCCGCGCCGCGTCGGCGTCGTGAACAGGCGCGGCAGGGTACCCTCGCGGTCCTCAGTGAGGATCGTCCGCGCCACATTGGCGGCGCCGAAGAACATGAAGAAGATCATCATGCCGGCGAGGATCTGGCCGGTGACGCTGACGCTCTTCCCGGTCTTGCCGGCCTGCGGGGCGCGCTGGTCGAACCGCAGGCCGGCGGAGACGCCGCCCGCGTGGCTGAAGGTCTCCGCGGCCCGCGCGGCGAGCTGGGCCGCCGGTGGGTCGCCCTGCGAACGCAGGGCGACGGCGCCGGCGGCGGCCGCGCGGGCGCCGTTGAAGTCCGCGAGCACCTGCCCGACCACACCTTCGACGATGGAGCCGCCGATCTCGCTGGTCGGGTTCTCGTAGAGCTCGACCTGCGCGGTCGCCGTCGGGTCACCGCCGTACACGACGGCGCTGAAGTCCGGCGGCACGATGACCGCTACCGCCGCCTTGCCGTCGTCGACGGCCTTGCGAGCCTCCGCCGAGGAGCTCGTCGTGCTCGTCGCGAGCACGTCCTTGAGGTCCTCGCTCGTGAGGACGCCCTGGATGGCGGCGCCGGCGCTCTGCCCGGCTCCGGCGGCGCCCTTGTCCTGGTTCGCCACCACGACCTTGGTGGCGGCGATGTCGAACCCGTTGCCGCCGCCGAAGGCGAAGCCGAGCAGGCCGGCCAGCGCGAGCGGCGCGGCCAGCATCATGAGCAGCGCCGGCATGTTGCGCGACGTGCTGCGCAGGTCCTTCCAGGCGATGGCAAGGATCTTCTTCATCGGGCGGGCGGCGTCACCCGAGCCGGCCGGCGGCTGTCGCGTGCACCTGCGGGGCGCCCGTGGGCGATCCGGGTGTGTCCATCACGGCCTCGTCTAGTTCGTCGGCCTTCGGCGATGACCCGACTGGGCTGGTCATTCGCGCAGCGCGCGCCCGGTGAGGTGCAGGAACACCATCTCGAGGTTCGGCTCGGTGACGTTGATCTCGGTGATGCGAGAACCGGCCGCGGCCGCCGACTCGAAGAGCCGCGGCAGCACCTCGTTCGGATCCTCCGTGAGGAGCACGGCCTCGTCTTCCTCGAGGTCGACCTTGTCCACGCCCTCGACCTCACGCCAGCGCTCGGCCATGCCTTCGAGGTAGTGGTCCACCCGGGCGGTGACACGAGCGCCTTCGCCGACGATCTTGACCAGCTCCTCGTGCGTCCCGATGGCGATCATCTGGCCGTGGTCGACGATGCCGATACGGTCGCTGAGCTCCTGCGCCTCGGCCATGTAGTGCGTGGTGTAGAGGATCGTCATCCCCTGGTCGCGGAGCGCGAGGATGCCGTCGAGGATCGACCGCCGGCTCTGGGGGTCGATCCCCACCGTCGGCTCGTCGAGGTAGAGCACCTTGGGCCGGTGCAGCAGGGCGACGCCGATGTTGACGCGTCGCTTCATGCCGCCGCTGAACTTCTCGATGCGGTCCTTCTGGCGGTCGACGAGCGTGATGAGCTCGAGGACCTCGTCCACGCGCTGCTTGAGCGCGTCGCCGGACAAGCCGTACATCTTGCCCCAGAACGTGAGGTTCTCGCGCGCGCTCATGTCGGGGTACAGGGCGATGTCCTGCGGGACGACGCCGATGGTCTCCTTGACGGCCTGCGCGGAACTGACGACGGAGTGCCCGGCGATCATGGCGTCGCCGCCGCTGGGCTTGAGCAGGCAGCTCAGCATGGAGATGGTCGTGCTCTTGCCGGCGCCGTTGGGGCCGAGGAGACTGAAGATCTCGCCCTCGGCGATGTCGAAGCTGACCCCATCGACGGCGAGCACGCCCTTCGGCGGGTCGTACTGCTTGCGCAGTTCCTTGACCTCGACGATGCTCACCGGTGCGACCCCCTCGTAGGCTCGGCCTGAGAGCACCCTTATACACCAAGGGGCAGGCGACGGTCACGTGCTCCACGACCGTCGCCCGCCCCTCGGCGGACGTGCGGATCCAGAACGGCCTCAGAAGCCCATGGCGGCTATGAACGCCGGCACCGGGCTGCCCTCCGGCCACGTCGAGAAGTCCCCACAGGCGGCTTGGACCGGCGTGACCGGCTGCGCGAAGAGCCTGGCGGTGGGCAGCGTGCACCAGCAGCCCGGCTGCGTGGCCTGCGGCATATGGTAGCGGCAGTCGCCGCATCTGGGTTCTGGCGCGGTGACCGGGCTCAGGACCGCGGGACCGGTCGTCTCGTACCTCAGTTTGGTGGCCATGGTCGCCATCGGGTCCTCCCTGTGCAGTCTCCCGGCGCGCCGGCCTGCCTTCGGGCGCGCCCTGTGCATGCACGGTAGAGGAGGAGGGAGCGACGGTCCTCACCCGCAAAGGGTGAACGCCCGTACACGCGGTTCGTGGAGCCCGCACACGCGAGCCCCCGGAGGCTTCATCCGAGAGGGCATCGAGCGGTGCGCGCGCTGCGCACCGCTCGTTGACCGGGCTAGGTCAACGGCCCGAGCGGGCGCAGGACGCAGACCGGCGTCTGCTCGTGGCCCTGCCCCAGCGGGTTGTCGCGCATGAGGCGCTTGGCGAGGGCGCGATCGGCGCCCGGAGAGGCGCCGAGCACCGTGGCGGTGAGGTCGTTGGCGTCGATGACGACGAACTCGACGCGGCCGCCGGCGGCGTCGCTGAGGACGCCGGCGAGGCGGGCCGCGACGCCGTCCGGATCGGCGGGACCCAGCTTGGCGTGCGTGTTGTGCGGCGGCAGCGTGTTCCAGGTGGGGCCGTCGATGGCCTCCACGTTGGCGCCGGCGACCTTGTAGAAGAGGCCGCGCTTGCCGACCACCTTGCCGGCGGCCGAGACGGCCGCGGCGGCGACGATGCGCGGAGCACCGGCCTCGTCGATGGCCAGCTGCATGGTCTCGGGGATGCCGAGGCCGATGCCGTGCGGCGTCTTGGTGACGGCCTTGCTGAGGACCCTGGCCAGCTGCGTGGGGTGGATCTCGTCCAGCGCGTAGCTGCGGCCCTGGCTGGCGGCGATGGGCTTCTCGGCCATGACCACGAGGTCGCCGGGCCTGACGTGCTCCGCGATCTGCCGGCGCATGAGGTCGTCGAGGTCGTCGCCGCGCCCGACCAGGTCGGTGTGCAGCGGCAGGCGGGCGTAGACGGTGCCGCCGGCGACGCCGAACAGGTGCTTCTCCTCGTTGGGCGCGAACCCGGCCAGCAGGCGCTCGGCCTCGGCGGCCGCGGCGGGGCCCTGCGGGCCCGCGGCCGCCCCGAGCAGCGCCGGCACCCGCGCGTCGCCGGCCTCGGCGATGCTGCCGCGGTGGACGGGGCCGACGGGGACGGGCGCGCTGAGCGCCGCCTCCACGTCGGCGTCCACGAGCACGACGCTGCTCGTCGACGAACTCGCGCAGCCACAGCTCGACGTTGGCGGCGCGCCAGAAGAACATGCTCTCCTCGACCTCGCCGCGGCAGCAGGCGCGGAACGCGCTCACCACGGCGTCGCCGTCCCAGTAGGGGCGCGCCTGGAACGTCGGCGACTGATAGAGGCTGGTGAACGCGGCGCGGCGCGCCTTGATCCAGCGCATCTCCGGCGTCGTGAACCCGACCTTCCAGCGGCGCAGGCGGATCTTCTCGGGCAGCGTGCCCTTGAGCGCGGCGCGCAGGATCCAGCGGCTCCAGCCGTGGCGCACGATGGCGTCCTCCGGCAGGCTCAGGATGTGGTCGACGAACTCCTGGTCGAGGTACGGCACCCGGCTCTCGATGCTGAACGCCATCGAGTTGCGGTCTTCGTAGCGGAGCAGGCACGGGAGGCTGTAGGTGAGCAGATCCTGGAGCAGGCGCTCCTTGAGGTCGGACTGGGAGCGCCCGTAGCCGGGGTCGGTGGTCCGGGCGAGGAAGTCCTGCCGCAGGAGCTTGCGCGTCGGCAGCTGCTTGCGCCGCTGCTTGATGCTGCCGCTTGGCCAGCGGCCACAGTACGTCGCGCGAGGCGGTGGCCTCCTCACGAAGCTCCTTGTACTTGCCCTCTTTGCGCAGCTGGCGCAGGTAGACGAGCTGGTACGGGACGTAGCCGGCGATGCAGCTCGTCGCCGCCCTGGCCGTCGAGCAGCACGGTGACCTGCTCGCGCGCGGAGCGCATCACGCACCACTGCGCGTAGGGGCCGGTGCTGACGATGGGCTCTTCCTGGTGCCAGACGAAGTCGCGCAGCTCGCCGATGAACTCGTGCGACGTCGGGTTGGTGTAGGTGGTGTCGGCGCCGGTGCTCTCGACGGCGGTCTCGATGTACTCGCGCTCGTCGATGGGGTCGCCGTCGAACACGGCGCTGAAGGTCTTGAGCTGGCCGCGCAGGGAGGCGGCGTCGGGCGCGTCCTCCTTCAGCAGCTCGCTCATGAAGCTGACGATGGTGGTGGAGTCGAGGCCGCCGGAGAGACAGGAGCCGACCGGGACCTCGGAGACGAGGCGCCGCTCGACGCTCTTGCGGAAGCGGCGCCGGAAGTCGGCCGGGTCGTCGCCGCCGCCCGTAGTCAGCTGCGGCGTCCAGTAGGCCGTGCTCTCGAGCGGGGCGGTGAGCGCGCCGGGGGCCGAAGCGGCGGCGGCGTCGGGGCTTCCTGCGGCCACCTCAAGCGTCAGCTCGATCCAGGTGGCCGCCGGCACGTGGTACACGCCCTTGAAGAACGTCTCGGCGCGGTGGTCGTGGAACCCGTGCTGGAGGTACTCGAAGATCATCTGCTCGTCCGGCTGAGCGACCAGCTCGGGGTCCTGGAGCAGCGCCTTGATCTCGCTGGCGAACAGCAGACGGCCGCTCCTGGGCGACCGCGCGTAGTAGAGCGGCTTGATGCCGAAGTGATCGCGGTTCAGGACGAGCTTGCCGCCGCGCCCGTCCTCGCCGGCGTCGCGCAGGTCGGCGACGGCGAAGGCCCACATGCCGTTGAAGCGCGCCGCGCAGGCGGGCCCCCACTCCTCGTAGGCGTGGACGATGACCTCGGAGTCGCAGTGGGTGCGGAAGGTGTGGCCGGCGGCCTCGAGCTCGGCGCGCAGCTCGCGGTAGTTGTAGACCTCGCCGTTGTAGATGAGCCAGACGCTCTCGTCCTCGTTGGCGACCGGCTGGTGGCCACCCTCGCGGTCGATGATGCTGAGACGACGGTGGCCGAGACTGACGGACGGCGTCTCGAAGGCGCCGGCGTCGTCGGGGCCGCGATGTACGATCGCGGCGGCCATGCGCCCGAGAAGTTGCCGGTCGGGCAAGCCGGCGAAGCCGAAGATGCCGCACATGAGCGCAAGCTCTCCTGGGGTTTGGGCCGTTGACGGCGCGGCGGCTCTGCCGGGCTCCGCGCCGCACAACCTTACCACAGGCCGCAGGGAGGCCCGGACCGGAGCGTGAGGCGCGGGGGGGCCGGAGCTTACGGGAGCGGGCGCAGAAGCTTCACGGGACCGGCGCCGGAGCCTTCGAGAGAGCGCGCGGAGGGGCCCCCGGGGCCCCGGCGCCCGGACGTGGCCGGCCGCGCCCCCGCAGGCGGACCTGGCCACGTCCGGGCGCCGATGCCCGGTGGTCACATCAGCTTCGAGCGGTTCCCCGGATGCGACATGCAGTAGTCGTTCTCGGTCACCAGCGGGAACGCGCCGACGACCGGACACGCCCCGTAGGGCATCTCCCGCGTCGACCCGCGGAAGTAGGACGAGTCCTGCAACGGGACGGGCGGAGCCGCGCGGCACAGGCCCGCGTCGCCGCCGCCCGCGATCTTGTCGAACGCCGGGCAGGTGCGGCAGCGCTGCATGCCCTCCTGGTCCATCTCTCCTCCTGTACGCGGGTCCGGACCTCCTTGTTCACGCCGCGGGGCCGGGCTCCTGCCTGCCATGCCGCCCGGCGCGGGACGCCCGTTGCCGCCCCAAGCGGCGGCCCGGTACACTCGGGCCCTTCCCGCAGCCGACGTGGAGGTCGACGATGGCCGAGCGCGACGAAGCGCTTCGCGAAGTCCGCCAGGTGGACTACGTGTGGATCCCGATGAAGGACGGCGCACGCCTGGCGGCGCGCATCTGGCTCCCGGTGGACGCCGAGGCGGACCCGGTGCCCGCCATCCTCGAAGCCGTGCCGTACCGTCTCAGCGACGGGATGGTCACCCGCGACGTGCTCATCCACCCGTACTGGGCGGCTCGCGGCTACGCCTGCGTGCGCGTCGACCTGCGAGGCAGCGGCGAGTCGGACGGGATCCTCGAGGACGAGTACCTCGTTCAGGAGCAGGAAGACCTCCTCGAAGTCATCGCCTGGCTCGCCGCCCGGCCGTGGTGCTCCGGCGGCGTCGGCATGACCGGCATCTCGTGGGGCGGCTTCAACAGCCTGCAGCTGGCCGCCCGCCGACCGCCGGCGCTGAAGGCGATCATCACGCTCATGAGTACCGACGACCGCTACGCCGACGACGTCCACTACAAGGGCGGCTGCGTGCTGGCCACCGATCTGCTGCACTGGAGCACCTGCATGCTGCACTGGCAGTGCCAGCCGCCGCACGAGGCGGCTGTCGGCGAGCGCTGGCGTGAGCTGTGGGACCGGCGCCTGGAGGCCAACCGGCCGTGGGTCCACACCTGGCTCGCGCACCAGCGCCGCGACACCTACTGGAAGCACGGGTCGGTCTGCGAGGACTACGACGCCATCGAGGTCCCCGTCTACGCCATCGGTGGCTGGACCGACGGCTACACCAACAGCGTCCTGCGCCTGCTCCAGAGCCTGCCGGGGCCGCGCAAGGGGCTGATCGGCCCGTGGCCGCACGCGTTTCCGCACTACGTGACGCCCGGCCCCGCGATCGGGTTCCTCCAGGATGCGCTGCGCTGGTGGGACCACTGGCTCAAGGGCAAGGACACCGGCGTGATGGATGAACCGATGCTCCGCGTGTGGATGCAGGAGGCCACGGCGCCGGCGCCCTGGATGGACGAAGTCCCGGGACGCTGGGTCGCGGAGAGCGCGTGGCCTTCGCCACGCATCGAGCCCCGGCGCCTGCGGCTCGACGCCGACGGCGTCCTGCGAGCCGCAGCGGATCCGGCGGCGCCGGCTGCTGAGGCGGCCGCCGCGCACGGCGCGGACGGCGGCCGCCTCGGCATCCGGGGAGCCCAGCTCTGCGGCTCCGACGCCGGGGCCTGGTGCGCCGAGAGCCAGCCGAGCGACTTCGCGCCCGACCAGCGTGCGGCGGAGGGCCAGTCGCTCTGTTTCACCTCGGCGCCGCTCGCGGAGCCGCTCGAGATCCTCGGCCACCCGCGGCTCACGCTCCGCTTCGCCGGCGACCGGCCGCTGGCGCTCGTCGCCGCCCGGCTGGACGACGTGGCGCCGGGCGGGGTCTCCAGGCTGATCACGACGCAGATCTTCAACCTGACCCACCTGGCCGGCCACGAGAAGCCGAGGCGCCTCGAGCCCGGCCGGGAGTACGAGGCGACGATCGCGCTCGACGCCATCGCCCAGAGCTTCCCGGCGGGCCACCGCCTGCGCCTCGCGCTCTCGCCGACCTACTGGCCGTGGGCGTGGCCCTCGCCCGAGCCGGTCACGCTCACCGTCGTCGCCGGCGAGAGCTCCCTCGAGCTGCCGATACGGCCGGAGCGGCCGGAGGACGCGGACCTCCGGCCCTTCGACCCCCCGGTCGTCCCCGAGGGCCTCGGCGAGAAGACGCTCGGCGGCGGCCGCGGCGGTCGCGCCTACACCCGCGATCTCGCGGCCGACGACATCACCTGGACGTTCCGCTACGTCGACGGCGGCAACGTCGTGCTCCCCAACGGCTGGGAGACCGAGGAGTGGAACAGGGTGGCATATGGCCTCCGGGAGGGCGACCCGCTCTCGGCGAAGGTCCTGGTGGACGCCGAGTCGGTCCTCCTGCGCGGCGCTCAGGGCCGGTTTCACATCGTGACGCACGGGGAGATGACGTGCGACGCGGACACGTTCTACGTCGCCGATGAGGTCTCGGTCTACGAGGGCGAAGAGGGCGACGAACGCGAGGTCTTCACGAGGTCGTGGTGGCACCAGGCGCCGCGAGACCTCGTCTGAGAAGGAGGGCTTGAGGATGTATTTCGGCGCACACGTGAAGTCGTCGGGCGGCGTCTGGCACGCGATCGAGAACGGCACGGCGATCGGCGCCGAGGCGGTGCAGTTCTTCGCCGGCAGCCCGCGCACCTGGGCGCCGACCGTCTACAGGGAGAAGGACGCGGCGCAGTTCCGCGAGGCCCGCGCCGCGTCGCCGATCCGCTTCGTGCTCATCCACACCATCTACCTGATCAACCTCGCCAGCGAGAACGAAGACTTCTACGAGAAGTCGGTCTCATCTCTGTGCGGGGCCCTGGCGGCGGCCGACCAACTGCGGCGCCGACGCCATCGTCACCCACATCGGCTCGCACCAGGGCGCCGGGTTCGCGGCCGGCCTCGAGCGCGTGCAAGCCGGCCTGCGGCGCGCGCTCGCCGCCGGCGAAGGCTCGCCGGTGCGTCTCCTGCTCGAGAACACCGCCGGCGCCGGCGGCACGATGGGCGTCGACTTCCTCGAGCTCGGTCAGATCATCGACGCCGCCGGCGGCGACCCGCGCCTCGGCGTGTGCCTCGACACGGCGCACATCTTCGAGTCCGGCGTCGACCTGCGCACGCCCGCGGGCATGGCCGAGGCGCTCGAGCGCGTCGACTCCGGCTGCGGCCGCGAGCGTCTCGTCGCGCTGCACCTCAACGACTCCAAGACGCCGCTCGGGTCCAACCGCGACCGCCACGAGAACGTGGGCGAGGGCGACCTCGGCATGGACGGCTTCCGCACGATCGTCAACGAGCCGGCGTTCGCAGGCCTGCCCGGCATCCTCGAGGTGCCCGGATTCGACGGCAAGGGGCCGGACGAGGAGAACCTGACGCGCCTGCGGGGCCTCGTCGCAGACTGAACCGGGTGCCGACACCGCCGCGCCGGGAGACGCGCACGGTCCGTGGGTATACTCGGGCTGCGCCCGCAACGAAGGGCGAACGACCCGGACTGAC
Source organism: uncultured Thermoleophilia bacterium (assembly GCA_963798285.1). Classification (GTDB taxonomy): domain Bacteria; phylum Actinomycetota; class Thermoleophilia; order UBA2241; family UBA2241; genus CAIXSE01. The sequence continues at coordinate 1,303,872 of CAWCSR010000003.1, forward strand.
CCCGAAGGCTGGTCAGCTGGCGGTGCGCCGCAGGCACACCGACTACTGGGAGGTGACGCGATGGAACTGGTGACCGTGACCACCGTCAGTGATGCAGGCCTTGCCAACGTCGTCGTCGGAGTGCTCGAACAGGCCGGCGTGGACGCCGTGGTGGGCGGACCCGGCGCGCCGGACGTGTACCCCATGCCCTCCGTCCACCCCTTCCACATCCTCGTCAACGAGGACGACCTCTCGCGGGCACGCGACATCCTCGACCAGTACGAGACGATGCCGGACGACTCCGACGACGAGGAGTGACCCGCGGCCGGGCCGTCCGGCGTCTGCTATCATGTGCCTTCTTGCAGCGTTTTTTCGGCCCTGCGGGGCGTTCCTGACACGGGAGTGACGGATGTTCGGACGCATCTTCGGCCGCGACAAGGACGACCAGGACCAGGCCGTCTGCGCCCAGTGCGGCCGCACACTCCTCGCCGGCGAGTGGACCCAGACCATCGTCGACGAGCACGGCGACGAGCGACTCATCTGTTCTCTGTGCGGACAGGCCTACGCGGGCGGCCAGGAGCCGGTAGCCGCGGCGCCCGCACCTGCCAACAACGGCCGCATGCGCGAGACGCGGAGCGAGGCCAGGTACGAGGAGCGGCCACTGCCGGAGCCCGGGCCTGCCACCGAGCCCGAGCCGGCGCGCAGCGATCACGCCGAGAGCGACGCCTTCTGGCACGCCCTCAAGGAGAAGGACTCCCAGATCGAACGGCTCAAGGCCGAACTGGCGCGCGCTGAGGCCGAGCGGCAGGAGCTTGCCGGCCGGTTCGCGCGCCTCGGCACGGCCGCCGCTGCCGCAGAAGCAGCGCCGGAACCACGGCTCGCTCACCGGCGACTCGTCCGAGCCGGGCGAACGCACGTGGGGCGAGACGCCGGCCGAGTTCGCCGCCGAGATGGCCGCGCTGCGTGACGCCGAAGCCGACCAGGCACAGCCTCAGGAGGTCTGGGACGAGCCCGCACCGGAGCCGGCGCTCGCAGCCGCGCCGGCCACCGAAGATGGAGTCGTCGTCGACGAGGCCGTCGAGGCGGCGATGGTCGAGGATACGGACTCCGCCGACGAGAACCCGTCCCCCGACGAAGCCGAGCAGCCGGCGGCTGTGTCACCGACCGTGTTCGAAGACACGCAGCCCATCGACGTCGTCTCAGAGGAGATGCTCGCAGAAGAGGACCAGAGCACCGGCGAGATCGCCGCGGCCGAGGCCGCGGCGGCCGTCGCCGCCGGCGGTGGCGCCCTGCCGGGCGAGCCGCCGGCCGCGGAGCCGCCCGTCTCGGCCGCCGTCGCGGAGGCCGAGGTAGAGGCCGCGGCGGCGTCGCTCACGCTCCTGCAGCGCGGCGTCGACCTGCTCAACGTGAGCCGCGTGCCGCACAAGATCGCCGAGACCAACGAGCAGCTGGGGCTGCCTCACGTCCACGTGGGCTTCGACGGCGAGACGGTCGCCGTCACGTTCATGTGGACCATGGGCTGGTACCGCTTCCACGTCGACCTCGACAGCGGCAACGTGGGCATGGACGACCGCGGCTACGAGGAGCTCACGACCTGCAGCCCAACGCCGGCGTGCGCGCCGACGGAACGGTGCAGCTGGCGCCGGCGCAGATCAGCCGCGCCGCCGCCCAGCGAGCCCAGGCCGCGCCCGAGGCTGCGCCGCTCACGGGCCAGTCCCCAGCCGCCGCTCCCGCACCCGCGGCTGCAGCCGAACGGGAGACGCCGCGCGAAGCCGCGCAGAAGCCGCCGGAGTTCCTCAGCAAGTCGCTGCTCGGCCAGCGCAGCGACGACGAGACGGCGTCCTGGGAGCAGACCAAGGCACGCGACTTCGACTGGGACCGTTAAGGGTAAGGGCCGCTGAGTCACCGTCGGGCGGCCGCAAAGCCGCCCGACGCACAAAGGGCCGGGGCCGCCGTTCGACGGCCCCGGCCCTTTTGGTCTTCCGGCGCCGGCGGCACGTCCCGCGCCGCCGTCACCTCAGAGGCTCAGCGCCCCACTGCTTCCGCCGAGCATGCCGCCGAAGAGCTGGTTCATGAACTCCTTGAACGACTTCGCGCCGGCCGGCGGAGTCACGGTCACCGGCTCGTCGAACTTGGACATCGTGACCGCGCCCTTCATGGTCACGCCGGTCACGCCCTGCATGTTCTTCTGGCCCGACGTGTCCATGGCGCCGTCGAACTGCGCCTTGTACAGGTACTGGTCGTCCACGCCGATCCAGTACTCGACGGTGGCATCCTTGAGAGCTCTTGGCCAGCTGCTCCGCCTGCGCCTTGTTCTGCGTGAGGCCCTGGCTGAGCTGGCCGAGCTGGCTGCCGGAGCCCCCGAGCTTGCTACCGAGGCTCGGGCTCTCGGCCGCCTTGGTGAGCGACTGGGCCAGCTTCTGCGCGTCGGCCACACCCTTCACGTGGTAGACCTGCACCCCGTTCAAGTCCTGCGTGCCGACCATCTGGAAGGTCGTGCCCCAAGTCGACGGGTCTACGCCCATGCTCTTGAGCTGCTCCGTCGGCGCCGCTCCGGTCTGCGCCTGCTTGTCGAGCGCCTTGGCGTTCTTGGCGTCGAGTGCGTACCACGTGCCCTGGTACTCGAGCCACGACTTCTTGCCGGCGCTCTTCATCCCGAAGTCGAGGTTCTGCCCGGCGATGCCCAGGCTCATGGTCATGTCGACGGCGGTGGGGTCCTTGGCGCTGGTGCCTTCCGCGTGCAGGGTGACGCCCTGCGAGAGCAGCGCTTTGGCGGTCGGATCCGTCATCTTCGCGGTGTCGCCCTGGACCTGCAGCCCCAGGTCGGCGGTGAAGGCGGCGCTCTTGACGGTCGCCATCTTCGCCTCACTGTCCTTCACGACCTGGGCGGCGTCCACTCCCGAGGCCACGGTCGCGGCCGCGGCCGCGGAGGCGCCACTCGACGCGGTGTTGCTGCTGCCGCACCCCGCCGCGGCCGCCAGCACGAGCATCAGCACGAGGAGCACCACGGCTCCGCGTCTGGAGATCAGCGCACGCATGGAATCCCTCCTGTCGTCTGCCGGGCACGTGGACCGCGCCCGTTCCTCTTCTCGGCCTACCGGGCCCGCTCCTTTACGGAGAGGCCCCGCACAGGTTCTACGACGGCTGTCTGGGAGAGACGACGACGGCCCGGAATGGTTCGTTGCCCTCGGAGACCGTCTCGACGCGTGGATTCTCCTTGAGGTGCAGATGGATGACCTTGCGCTCGGCGGCGGACATGGGCTTGAGGGCGATGCTCATCGACTCGCGCGCGACCTTCTGCGCGGTGCGGTCGGCGAGCGCGGTGAGGGCGGCGGCCCGGCGGTCGCGGTAGCCCTCGCGCGTCGACGACCACCGGACGGCGCTCGCGACGGTCGCCGTTGACGACGATCGCAGCGACGTACTGCAGGGCGTCGATGGTGGCCCCGTGGCGCCCGATGAGCAGCCCGAGGTCGTCGCCGCTGATCTCGGCGCGCACCCCCTCAGCCGTCTCGCTGGCGCCGACGTGGGCCTCGATGCCCATGAGGTCGACGACGTTCTGGATGAAGTCGCGCAGCGTCTCGGCGCCCTCGGGCAGGTCGGCCTCGACCCGCTCCTGGGACGGACGCAGCCTCGCCTCGACCTGCGCCAGCGATCTTGCCGCGTCCGAAGAACCCGCCCTTGCTGCCCTCTTCGACGATGACGTAGTCGACGTCGGCGGGATCGACGTAGGGGACGATCTTGCGCAACTGGTCGAGCGCCTTGCGCTTGGCCTCCTCGATGGTGGCCCCGCCGGCGATGGTCGCGAACTCGGTCTCTTCTTCCTCTTCGTCGATCGGCTGGAGGTCGTCCGGCTCTTCCATCGATCCTGCTCCCTGGTCGGGTGAGAAAGGCGGGGACGGCCCCGGCGTCACTCGTCCGCCGGACCGTCCGCGCTCGTGGTCGCTCCGCTATCGGCCTGCTCGGGCGCGCCGTCGCCGGCCGGCTTGTCGGCCTGCCCGGCCCCGGCCTTACGTTGTCCGCCGCCGGACGTACCCTTCGGCTTGGCCGACTGGCCGGACCTGGCGCCCGCCTGGCCCGGCTTGCCCTGCGACGGGATCTGCTTGCGCTTGACCTTGCCGGGCGGCGGTTTCTTGGCGCCGGGCGCCGGCTTCTTGCCGGCGGCCACGGAACCCTGCTTGGCCGGCGCGCTCTTGACCCGCTCCTCGCGCTGCTTCATGGCCTCGTTCTGCGACGCCACCATGGCCTCCATGAAGCGGCTGCGCTTCTTGGGCTTGGCCTTTGCCTGCGCCGCGAGCTGCTCGGGCTTGGGCATCGTCCGCCGGATGATCAGCTGCTGGCCGATCGTCCAGACGTTCGTCGTGACCCAGTACACGAACAGGCCGGCCGGGAAGCGGAAGAGGAATGAACACGAACATGATCGGCATCGCGCGCATGATCCACTTCTGGTTGTTGTCGCTCTGCGTCGCCGACCATGAGCTCGGTGGAGATCATCTGCGTCACGACGTAGAGGATCAGGAGGATGTAGTAGGGGTCCGGCTTGCCGAGCTCGGGGATCCACAGGAAGCTCGCGTGGCTGAGCGCCTGGACGGACGGCTGGTAGACGGCCGCGCTGAGCGGGCCAACGCCCTTGATCGCCGTGTAAAGGCTGATGAACACCGGCAGCTGCAGGATCAGCGGCAGGCACGATGCGAACGGATTGACGCGATGCTCCGAGTAGAGCTTCATCGTCTCTTCCTGGAGCTTGCCGCGGTCGCTCTTGTACTTCTTCTGCAGTTCCTTGATCTTGCGGCTGGATCATCTGCATCGCCTGCGCCGACTTGTACTGCTTCCAGGTGAGCGGGAACAGGATGAGGCGCACGATGATGGTGAGGCCGATGATGGCGAGGCCCCACGACCAGTCCGGACCCAGCCCCAGCGCCGCCAGGAAGCTGTTGATCGAGACGAGGATCCAGTGGAGCAGCAGGATCAGCTGGCTGAAGACGGGCAGGTTGTACACGTCAGCTCACATCCGCGTGGGCGTGCCCACAGTCGTGGTGCCGCGGCGGGACGGGATCGTAGCCGCCGTTGCTGAACGGGATTGCAGCGCAGGAGCCGCCAGCTCGCGAGGCCGATGCCCCTGATGGCACCGTGCTCGCGCAGCGCGCCGATGGCGTAGTTGGAACACGACGGGTAGTACTTGCAGCGCTGCCCGAGCAGCGGCGACAGCGTGTACTGGTAGATCCTGATGAGGGCGATGAACACGGCGTTCAGGCCGATGTTCACCGCCGCGAAGATGCGGTTCATGACTGTCCCGGGTAATGAGGCCGGAGCGATCGAGCAGTTCCTGCACGGCTCCGGCCACCAGGCCCTTCTCGCCCTCGCCCTCGCGAGTGACGAGCTCGATGAGTTGCGGACGCGCGATCACGACCAGATCGTACTCCTCGGCAAGCTGCCCAGCGTTGGCCTGGAAGGCTTCGCGCAGCAGCCGTTTGATGCGGTTACGGACGACGGCTCCGCCCAGCTTCTTCGACACCGAGAGGCCGAGACGCGGTCCCTCGTCACCCGGCTCGGCCGGGCGCTTGAACCAGTACAGCACCAGGAAGCGAGAGGCCGTCGAGCTCCCCTGCCGATAGATGCGCTGAAAGTCGGAGGAGCGAGAAAGGCGGGAACGTTTGGCGGCCATCGGGGCCCGCGGCTATGCGGAGAGGCGCTTGCGCCCCTTCTGCCTGCGGCTTCTTGATCACCGACCGACCCGCGCGCGTGCTCATGCGCTTGCGAAAGCCGTGGGTCTTGCTGCGCTTACGGGTGTTCGGCTGGTAGGTCCTCTTCACAGCTTCCTCGCACGATTGCCGATAGTCAGAACGTGCAGTATAGCGGCGCGGCGGAGGCTGGGTCAATTTGGCCCATGACGGTCCGGCCGGCCGTCCGCCGACGCTCAGGCAACGTGAGCACGTTGCCGCATATGGGTACTGGGACCGGCGTCCGGCGCAGGGCAGTGACCATGCTGCTGCAAGGATCCATCCACAGATTCAATCTCGCCGGCGTTCTGCAGTTCCTCGCGCAGGGCGCCGCCACGGGCGTGCTCGAGGTCCGCGACTTCGAGGAGTACGGCTTCATCTACCTGGTCGAGGGGTCAGGTCGAGGCGATCTCCCTGCCGATCACCGACGAGAAGCTCGGCACGCGCCTCGTCAAGGCCGGCTGCCTCACCGACCAGCAGCTCGCCGAGGCCCTCATGGAGGACTCCGGGCTCTCGCACGACCAGAAGAAGCTCAAGCCGCTCGGCCAGCGTCTCATCGAGAAGGGCTACACGAGCGAGAGGAGATCCGCCACGTCATGGAGCGGCAGACGCTCGACCAGGTCTTCGAGCTCGCCCACTGGACACAACGGCGTGTTTCTCTACGACGAGCCCGAGCAGATGCCGCACTTCCAGGTGGCGATCGAGGGAGACGTGCAGGGCCTCCTGCTCGACGCCTACCGGCGCATCGACGAGGGCGAGCGCGCGCGCAAGACGCGCGACGTCGTCGAGAACGAGGTCTGCTTCGCCTGTCCGGTCGTGGACGAGTGCACCGGCGAGATCCGCACCAAGCACCTGAAGAAGGACGTGTGCCTGTGGCGCGAGATGGGCGCGGTCCTCGACGAGGGCTACGACAGGCTGCGCGACTCGCGCCAGCTGTACCGCTCCCGCGACGAGGACGCCAAGACGAGCGCTCGACGCCTCCCTCGATTCGGAATGATCCCCGCAGGCGCCGCAGGCGCCGCAGATGGATCATCGTGTGGGGCGCCGCAGGTGCACCGCACCATGATCCCCGCAGGCGCCGCAGGCGCCGCAGATGGATCATCGTGTGGGGCGCCGCCCGCCAAGCTTGAGCCTGCGTCCCCGGGGGTACTGACTGCGCGTGGCCGATGACCCAGGCATCGACGGTTCCTTCAGGCACATCCTCGACGCGATCAGCGACGGCGTGTACGTCGCGGGTCCGAACAGGACCATCGCGCGCGCGGACGCAGCCATGTACCGCGCCAAGCGCCGCGGGCGGGACGAGCCCGGCGGCGTGGCCGGGAGCGTGACGTGACGCCCGGTGGCGAGCTGCGGCGCAACCCGGCGAGCGGCAAGCTGACCATCGTCGCGCCGGCCCGGGCGACGCGTCCGGCAGGCGCGGCAGGGCGAGGCGATACCGCTCCGACCCTGCCCCTTCTGCGCCGGCAACGAGGCGCTGACGCCGCCCGAGGTGGACGCCCTGCGTCCCGACGGCGGCGAGCCGGACGGACCGGGCTGGCGGGTCCGGGTGGTCCCCAACAAGTACCCGGCGCTCGCCGGGCGGCACGAGGTCATCGTCCACTCGCCCGACCACGAGACCGAGTTGGAGGACCTCGGGGACGACGCGCTGGCCGAGGTCCTCGGCATGTGGCAGCGGCGCATCGCGGCGCAGCTCGACACGGGCGCCGCCGCCGTGACGCTCATCGTCAACGTCGGCACCGGCTCGGGCGCCTCGCTGGAGCACCCCCACGAGCAGTTGTTCGCCACGCCGGTCGTGCCGCCGCTCCTGCTCGACGAGCTCCTGGAGGCGGAGCGCTACAGCAACCGGTACGGCAGCTGCGTGGTGTGCGCCGAGCTGGAACGGGCCGACGGGCGGCTCGTCCTCGACGGCGCGGTCTCCGGCTGGGTGCCCGAGGCGACCCGGTTCAACGGCGAGCTCTGGCTGGCCCCGGTCGCACACGAGGCGGACTTTCGCGACGACCGACCCCGCCGACGTGGCGCCGGCGCTCCGGCGCGCGCTCGCCGCGGTCAAGGCGTGCATCGGCGGGGCGCCGCTCAACTTCTGGCTCCACACGGCGCCGGCCGACCTGCGCGGTACCTTCCACTGGCACTTCGAGCTGGCGCCCCGCACCGCGACGCTGGCCGGCTTCGAGCTCGGCACCGACATCGCGATCGTGATCAAGGACCCGGTGGCCGCGGCCGCGGAGTACCGCGCGGCCTTGCCGCCCGCCTGAGCGCTCGCGCCCGCCTGTGCGGCCGCCGCAGGCCACGTGACAGGCGGCCACCGTAGCCGGCGTCAGCCGTTGCCGGTTTCTCCGCCGCCGTCGTGGCGCAGCGCCAGCTGGCCGCAGGCGGCCTCGATCTCCCCGCCGGGAGAGTTCCGCACCGTGCACGCTCACGCCCATCCGCTCCAGCCGGGCCCGCAGTGCCTCGACCTCGCCGGCGGCCGGCCGCGAGAACTCGCCGCCGGTCTCGTTGTAGGCGATCAGGTTGAGGTGGTAGAGCGGGCGGCGCAGGCGCTGCGCCAGCGCCGCCGCCTGCGACGGCGTGTCGTTGACCCCGCGCAGGACGACGTACTCGAACAGCAGCTTGCGCCGCGTGCGCCTCGACGTAGCGCTCGCACGCGGCGAACACCTTGTCCAGCGGATACGTGCGGTTCAGCGGCACCAGCTGATTGCGCAGCTCGTCCGTCGCCGCGTGCAGGCTGACCGCGAGGTTGAGCTGGAGCGGCTCCCGGGAGAATCGGTCGATGCCCGGCACGACGCCGACGGTGGACACGGAGATGTGGCGCGCGGCCAGCCCGAACCCGGCCTGGTCGTTGAGCAGGCGGCAGGCGCGCAGCGTCTGGTCGTAGTTGTGAAACGGCTCGCCCATGCCCATGAAGACGACGTTGGTGACGTGCCGGCCGCCGTCGTCGCGCAGCAGGCGGGCGAAGTGCAGGACCTGGTCGACGATCTCCTCGGCGGTCAGGTCGCGGCGCAGCCCCAGTCTGCCCGAAGCGCAGAACGTGCAGCCCACGGCGCAGCCGATCTGCGTGGAGACGCAGACCGTGGCCCGGCCGGCGACCCGCATGAGGACCGCCTCCACCGGATGGCCGTCCGCGGTCGAGAACAGCGTCTTGCGCGCCGCGCCCCTCGGCGCGACGCGCGTCTCCACCTCGGTCGAGCGATACCGGCGCGCAGCCGCTCGGACAGCGCTTCGCCGCAGCGGGAGCGGCAGGGTCGTGACGGCGGCGAAGTCGGTGATGAGCCCGCGCGTGAGCGCCTCGTAGATCTGGCGAGCACGATACGCGGGCTCACCGAGTTCGGCGAGCGTGGCGGCGATGACGTCGGGAGCAAGCATCCGGCTCATTCTACGCCGGGCAGGGAATCATGCGGAGGAAGGCGAAGAGTGGTAGACGCCAGCCACGAACGACCTGGGACTTCAGCTCCATGACGACCGTGCAGATCATCGGGATCGCCGTCGCGGCCCTCGCGGTGCTCCTGCTCGTCATCGCTCTCATCGTCACACGCCGCCGGGGAGAGGACGCGCAGGACGGGCCACGCCCCGGCGGCTCCTCTTTCCTCGACGAGGCGCCGCAGGACACGTTCACCAAGCTCGGCAAGGCCGAGCAGCCCGTCGAGGACATCACCATCGATCCGGCGGTGGAGCGCGCGGCCGCGGCCCAGCGCGCCGCCGCGGCGGCAGCCGAGGCGGACCGCGAGCAGCGACAGCCTGAGCGCCCGCCGCAGCCGGGCGGCCTCGGCCTCGACTGGGGCCCGGACCTGAGCGTCCGGCCGACCTCCCCGCAGGACGACCGGGCGGAGCCTCAGCGGCGCGACCCCGACGAAGCAGAAGTCACGGGTGAGCTGCGACCGGACGAGCCGGTGGCGCTCACCCCGCGAGACGCACCCCCCGCCCCCGAGGAGGAGAGCGGCGACCGGGTGGCCGCTACGCAGCCCGCGCGGCCCGTCGAGGGCGGGCCCGCCGCCGGCGATGCGGCGGCACCGGAGTCCGGCTCGGGCGGTCGCCTGGTGCCGCTCTCCGACATCATCGTCACCACCAGCGCCAAGACCGTCGACCTCGACGACCCCGAGGTGCGCCGCATGCTCACCGAGCTCGTGACGTTCGAGATCGACCAGGCGGCCGACTTCCGCCGGCAGGGTCAGACGATCGACGCGGTGCTGCAGCTCACGGAGGCCGAGAAGGTCTCGCGGGCGCTCGGCATGACCGAGTCGGCGCAGCGCATCCGCGCCATGATGGAGGAGATCCGCAGCGGATGACCGCGGTCCACGCGCGCCGCTAGTTCGTCAGACTCTGAAGCGGCGCGGGACTAATCGACGCAGTCCTATTGAGCCGCGCCGCTAGTTCGTGAGGCTCTGAAGCGGCGCGGGACTAATCGACGCAGTCCTATTGAGCCGCGCCGCTAGTTCGTGAGGCTCTGAAGCGGCGCGGGAATGCGCCCGCCCCTGCGCACGAACGCGCTGTTGCCGGCGGTGCTGACCTTCATCACCGGCCCCTCGCCGAACAGCCCGCCGAGCGTGACCCAGTCACCGAGCTTCTTGCCGGCGGCGGGGATGAGGCGGGCGCCCGTGGTCTTCGAGTTGATCATGCCGATCGCCATGACGTCGGCGATGGTGCCGGCGAGCGCGTCGCGCGAGATGTCGCCGGGAACGACGATCATGTCGAGCCCGAGCGAGCAGACGGCGGTCATGGCCTCGAGCTTCTCGATGGGCAGGTTGCCGTCGGCGGCCGCCCTGGCCATCGCTTTGTCCTCGCTCACAGGGATGAAGGCGCCGGAGAGACCGCCGGTGGACGACGTGGCCATCGTGCCGCCCTTCTTGACCGCGTCGTTGAGCATGGCGAGCGCGGCGGTCGTGCCGGGAGCGCCGACCGCCTCCAGCCCCATGCACTCGAGGATCTCGGCGATGGAGTCGCCGACCGCGGGCGTGGGAGCGAGCGAGAGGTCGATGATGCCGAGCTCGGCGCCGAGCATCTGCGAGGCCTCCTGGGCGATGAGCTCGCCGACGCGCGTGATCTTGAACGTCGTGCGCTTGATGAGGTCGGCGAGCTCGATGAAGCGAGGCGTCCGGATGGGCGGCGACGACGTTGCGCACCACGCCCGGCCCGGAGATGGCGACGTTGATGCTGCACTCGGCCTCGCCGCTGCCGTGCATCGCGCCGGCCATGAAGGGATTGTCCTCCGGCGCGTTGCAGAACACGACGATCTTGGCGCAGCCGATGGAGTCGTCGGTCCGCCGTGCGCTTGCTCACCGCGAGCAGCACGTCGGCCATGCGCAGCACCGCGTCCATGTTGATGCCGGCGCGCGTGGAGGCGACGTTGACGGAGGAGCACACGCGCTCGGTGCTGCCGATGGCGTCGGGGATCGCCTCGATGAGGGCGGTGTTGCTGCGCGTGAAGCCCTTCTGGACGAGCGCGCTGAAGCCGCCGAGGAAGTCGATACCGACCTCGCCGGCGGCCGCGTCGAGCGCGTGCGCGACCTCGACGTAGGCCTCGGGGTCGTCGCTGCCGACCACGTCGGCGATGGGCGTGACCGAGACGCGCCGGTTCACGATCGGCATGCCGTACTTCTCCTGCAGCTCGGCGGCGACCTCCACGAGGCGGCCGGCGCGGCGCACGATCTTGGCGTGGATGCGCTCGGCCGTGCGGCGCGTCTCGCCGGCGGCGCAGTCGGCGAGCGAGATGCCCATGGTGACGGCCCGGACGTCGAGGTTCTCGGACCGGATCATGCTCACGGTCTCGAGGATCTCCTCGGCGGTGATGAAGACCACTGTCCGCGCCCCTAGATGCGGTGCATGAACTTGAAGATGTTCTCGTGCTGCACGCTGATCTGCAGCCCGATGCGCTCGCCCGTGACTTCCAGCGCCGCCTTGAGGTCGGCGATGGTCGTCTCGCCCTGGTCGAACGAGACGAACATGATCATCGTGAACATGCCGTTGGCGACCGTCTGGCTGACGTCGTCGACGTTGGCGTTCTGCTCGGCGATGGTCGTCGCGACCTGGGCGAGGAGCCCGTGGCTGTCCGGGCCGAGAGCTGTGACGATGACCGTTGTGCGCATCGGGGACGTCCCTGGGGAGAAGGTGGGCGGGAACAGGCGGCTAGTATACTAGACCCCGATTCCGATGCCCTCCGACCCCGGCTCCACATCCGCCGCACCGCCCTCTCCTCCCGGCCGCCTCGACAGGCTCGACCGCGCCCTGTCGCGCCGCGCCGCGGTGGACTGGCCGCACCCGCGCTGGTTCGCCTGGCCGCTCGGCGGCTTCTCGCTCTCGGCCAACTACGGGGTGCTCTGGTACGTGCTGTGCCTCCTGCCCTGGCTGTTCGGCGCTCCGCAGCCGCTGTGGAAGGCGCTCTACGTGGCGGTGCCGGTCACCCTGGTGGAGGCGACGGGCTTCGTGATCAAGCGCTACGTCGGCAGGGCCCGGCCGCCCGTCGCCGACCCCACGCAGGCGCGAGCAGATCCCGCTGCCGCTGAGCAAGTCGTTCCCGTCGTCTCACGCGAGCATGGCCGTGGTGGGCACGTTCACGCTGGGGACGCTCTACCCGCAGTGGATCCCCGTGCTCGTCGTCCTGACGCTGGTGCTGTGCTTCAGCCGCGTGTACCTCGGCGTGCACTACCTCGGCGACGTGCTCGGCGGCCTGGCCTACGGGCTCGTCTGGGGAGCCGCCTGGGTCCTCCTCGTCCCGGCGCCGGGTGTGACGTGGGCGCCCTGAGCACGCGCGGCGGCCAGCTCGCCGTGGCCGCGGCCGCCGTCCTCGTCGTCGTCATCGGCCTCGCCGCCGGCGGCGCGTTCGACGGCTGCCGCGGCGCCGACCACCAGGAGCGGGCGGCCGTCCGCCGCCGTGTCCTCGTCTCCGCACGGCGGCGTCGCCTACGCCACGGCCAAGGTGCTGGCGCAGAGCGTGGGCAAGCGCCCCGCGAACTCGTGGGGCGAGATCCACGCGCGCGCGTTCATCACCGGCGCGTTCCAGCAGTACGGCTACTTCCCGCGCACCGACGAGTTCATCGCGGACTCGGGCGGGCGCCGCATCCACTCGGCCAACATCGTCGCCCTCAAGGAGGGCGACTCCGCCAAGCGCCTCATCGTCGGCGCCCACTACGACTCGGCGACGGTCGGCCAGGGCTACGTCGACAACGCCACCGGCATCGGGCTGCTGCTCGAGGTCGCGGCCCGCGTCAAGAACGTGCCGACGCCGTACACCATCGTCTTCGTCGCGTTCGGCGCCGAGGAGGACGGGACGCTCGGCTCGCAGTTCTACGTGCGCAGCATGAGCGGCCTGGAGCGGCGCGCCACCATCGGCATGATCGACCTGGACGCGCCGGCCGGCGGCGACCAGCTCGGCGTCGCCAGCCGCTTCGGCGGCCCCACCTGGCTGCGCCAGGACGCGCTCAGCGCCGCCAACTCGCTCGGCATCCCGCTGACCACGAGCCCGGCAGCTCCGGGCCGGCCGGCGGGCACCGTCGCGGCGCCGGCCGACGACGTGCCGTTCGCCGACGCCGACATCGCCACGGCCATCTTCAGCGCCGTGTCGTGGAAGGCGAGCAAGGGACGGCACGTGGCCGAGACGTCCCAGGGACCGCCCATCTGGCATACTCCGCGGGACACCGTCGCGTACGTGGACAAGAAGTATCCGGGGAGGGTGCGCGACCAGCTGCGCGACATGTCGCTCCTCCTCGAGACCCTGCTCACCAGCAAACTGGGAAGGCACCCGTGAAGCTCGGCATCGTCGGACTGCCCAACGTCGGCAAGACCACCCTGTTCAACGCGCTCACGCACGCGCAGGCTGCGGCGACCGCGTACGCGTTCACCTCGGCCGAGTCGAACCTCGGCGTCGTGGCCGTGCCCGACCCGCGGCTGGACCGCCTGGACGAGGTGCTCGAGACGCCCAGGAAGGTCAACGCGACCATCGACGTGGTCGACATCGCCGGGCTGGCCGAGGGCGCGAGCCGCGGCGAGGGCCTCGGCAACCGCTTCCTCTCCGACATCCGCAGCGTCGACGCCGTGGCGCACGTCGTCCGCGTCTTCGAGAACCCCGAGGTCGCACACGTGAGAGACAGGCTCGACGCCCGTGCGGACGTCGACCTGGTGGAGACCGAGCTCGTGCTCAGCGACGCCGAGCTGGTGGAGCGCCGCCTCGACAAGACGCGCAAGGCGGCGCGGAGCGGCGACAAGGCGGCCAGGCACGAGCTCGAGGTACTCGAGGCCCTGCACGCGGCGCTCATGGACGGCACGCTGGCCAAGCGCGTCGAGCGCCCGGCCGACGACGAGGCGCTGTTCCGCGAGCTCGCCCTCGTGAGCGACCGTCCGGTGCTGTTCGTCCTGAATACGGACGACGACCAGAGCGCGGCCGGCGCGCTGGACGCAGCACGCGGACTTCGTGGCGTGGGCGCGCGACCGGGGCGACCAGGTGGTCGCCGTCGCCGCGCGCCTCGAGGCCGAGCTCGCCGACCTCGAACCCGAAGAGGCGGCCGAGTTCCGTGCCGAGCTCGGCGCCGACGAGGCCGGCACGCTCGACGTCGTCCTGCGCGCCGCCTACGAGGTGCTCGGCTACATCACCTTCTTCACCGGCGACTTCCGAAGCAGCGAGTCGCGCGCCTGGCAGCTGCCCCGCGGGTGGACCGCCAAGCAGGCCGCGGGGCGCATCCACAGCGACATCGAGCATGGCTTCGTGCGCGCCCAGGTGGTCAACATCGACGACCTCATCGAGCTCAAGTCGTTCCACGCCGCGCGCGAGAAGGCGCTGCTGCGCACCGAAGGCAAGGAGTACGTCGTCCAGGACGGCGATGTGATCAACTTCATGCACACGGGCTGAGGCCCCTTTACCGGTCATGACGACGCCGCCCCGATACCCACCAGTTCCCGGGGGCTACACGCTGCGCCGTCCCTCGTCCGCCGACGCGGAGGCGGTCGCCGCGCTCAAACGCGCGATCGAGGGGGCCCTCTACGGAGAATCGGACGTGACCGCGGACGAGGTGCGCAACGAGTGGTCTCTGCCGGGCCTCTCGCCCGGCGACGACGTCTGGGTGGTCGAGGACGGCGGGGGGGCGCTCGTCGCCTACGCACTCTGCTGGCTGGAGGCGCCGCCGGACGGAGCGGCGGCCGAGCAGCTCGTCGAGCCCGCCCACAGAAGGCGGGGGCTGGACGAGCTCCTGCTCGGCCTGTGCGAGGCGCGGGCGGCCGAGCTGGCGTCCTCGGCCGCGCCCGCGGACGACGTCTCGCTCGAGGTCTGGGCGCATGAGAGCGACGCGCGCCGGCTCGAGCTCCTCGAACGGCACGGTTACCGGGAGCAGCGCGCCTTCCTCCGGCTCGAACGCGACCTCGACGACGGCCTCGACGCGCCGGCGTGGCCCGCCGGTATCAGGGTCGCCTCGTTCCGCACCGGCGTGGACGACGCCGTGGTCCACGCGGCCTACGAGGACGCGTTCGCCGACCACTACGGGTCCGGTGAGCCCGACCTGGAGCGATGGCTGCAGTCCCGCTTCGCCCACGGCAGCCCGGACCTCGGCCTGTGGCTCGTCGCCTGGGACGGAGACGAGGCGGTGGGCGGCATCGAGGCCACCGAGACGCCCTCCGGAGCCTACATGGGAGACCTGTGGGTGCGCCGGCCCTGGCGCGGGCGAGGCATCGCACGGGCGTTGATGCTCGAAGAGTGCGCGGAGCTGAGACGGCGCGGCATGCGGACCGCCTTCTTCGGCGTCGACGCCGCCAATGCGACGGGAGCGCTTCAGCTGCACGCGTCCCTCGGCTTCCGCTCCGTGCGCGGCGCGATCCTCCTCTTCGAGAAGCGGGTCGGAAGAAGCTAGCCGGCGGGCACGGCGCGCCGGAGCGCGGCCGCGTGGAGTCAGCGGCGGGCCGGCGCCCGTTCAGCGACCGCCAGGCGGCGGAGGCGGAAGGCCACGATGCCGAGCGCCCCGCCGTACGCGAGGACGAACCAGCCGACCGCCGCCGTGACGTGTGCGGCGTCGCCCTCGGAGAGCGCGACAAGGGTGATGCCGAGCACCAGCGAGAGGCCGCCGGCGAGGAGCAGGGACGGTTCGCCGGCGGCCAGCCGCCGCAGGCGCACGCCGGCCTCCACCTCGAGCACGCCGGTCACGACGGCCCACGCCGCCAGCAGCAGGAGAAGGCTGATGCTGTCGGCGGGACGCCACGCCAGTGCCAGCGCCGCCGCAGCGAAGCTCACGCAGCTCTCCGCCAGCACCAGCCACCACTGCTGGAGCGACGCGCGGGCCACGACGGCGAGACCGGCCAGCATGAGGCCGTCGACCAGACCAAAGACGCCGAACGCGACCGCCAGCGTGCGGTGGTCGAACCCCGGCCAGAACAGGACGGCGAGCCCGAAGGCTGCCGCCACGACCGCGCGTCCGGCCGTCATCCACCACTTTTCGCAGAACCTCGTCACGACACCTATCGTCACCCTCGGCGTCGTGGCACGCAAACGCCCTCCGCGCGGACCAGCCCTCCCGCGCTACAATCGCCTCGGCTCATCGGGGGACTCATGACCTCACGCATCACGCAGGCGCTCTCGCGCCACGGATACATCCTCGCCGTCCTGGCGATCGCCGTGAGCACCGCGCTGTTCCTCCCCGGCCGCGGCACCTTCGCCAAGGGGCAGTGGGCGCTGCTCTATCTGCTCGTCATCCTGCTGGTGGCCAGCGTCGCCGGCGCCGGCCCGGCCGTGCTGGCCGCCGTGCTCGCCTTCTTCACCTGGAACTTCTTCTTCCTGCCGCCGTACCACACGCTGGAGATCCGCGACCCCAAGGACTGGCTCTCGCTCGTCGCATTCCTCGTCGTGGGAGTGATCGTCGGCGCGCTGGCCGGGCGCATGCGCGAACGTGAAGCCCGAGCCAGAGCCCGCGAGCAGGAGACCGCCGCGCTCAACCGCCTCAGCGCGGCGGTCGTCTCGCAGACGTCGACCGGACAGATGGCCGAGACGTGCCTGGGCGAGATCGTGGCCTTGCTCGGAGCCCGGTCGGCGGCGCTGTTCGTGCAGCAGGACGAGGACCTCGTCAGCTACCGGGAGGTGCCGGCGGGCGCCCACGTGGACCCGTCGGTCGGCGCGCAGGCCGCTCTCGCCTTCCGCGCCGACGCCCATGCCGCAGACGGAGGCGCGGCCGGTGACGGCGGCCTCTACGTGCCGGTGCGCAGCCCGTCGGGCGTGACCGGCGTGCTCACCGTGCAGGCGCGCACCGACGGCCGTCCCTATAGCGAAGCGGACGACAAGCTCGTGACGTCGCTCGGCAACATGGTCGGCGCTTTTCTCGAGCGCGAGCGGCTCCAGGCCGCGGCGACCGCCGCGGCGGCGGCGCGCGAGGCCGACCACCTCAAGTCGAGCACTCCTCTCGTCGGTCTCCCACGAGCTCAAGACGCCGCTCGCTGCGCTGACGGCCACGGTGAGCAACCTGCTCGAGAGCGACGTCGACTGGAACGAGGAGACCGTGCGTGACGAACTGCGCGCCATCGTCTCCGATGTGGCGCGCCTCAACAACAGCATCGGCGCTCTGCTCGATCTGTCGCGCCTCGAGGCCCACGCGTGGAAGCCACGGCGCGAGCTGTACGGGCTCGGCGAGATCGTCGAGGCCGGCATCGACACGCTGCCCGCGCACCTCCGCGAGCGCGTGCGGATGCAGCTGCCCGAGCAGGAGCTCGTCGTCGACGTCGACTTCGTGCAGTTCACGCGAGTCGTCCAGAACCTGCTCGAGAACGCCTTGCTGTACACGGACGGGCCGGTCACCGTCGGCGCCCGCGGATGGAACGAGGGCGTGCGCCTCTGGGTCGAAGACCAAGGACAGGGCGTCCCCGCCGACGAACACGAAGCCGTCTTCGAGAAGTTCTTCAGAGGCCGGCGGTCGGGCCAGCACGTGCCGTCGGGAACCGGGCTGGGGCTGGCGATCACCCGCGAGATCGTGCGCAGCCACGGCGGCACGATCACCGTGGACGACGTGGTGCCCCACGGGGCGCGGTTCGTGATCACCCTGACCGCGAAAGGCGAGCAGCAGCGGTCCGAAGCTGAGGAGGATCTATGACGGTGCCGGAACGTCCGACGCACATCCTCGTCGTCGACGACGAGGAGCAGATCCGCCGCGCGCTCAGGTCCATCCTCTCGACGCGCGGCTACACGCTCGACATGGCCGCGACCGGCGGCGAGGCGCTGATCAAGGCCATCGACTCGCCGCCCGATCTCGTGGTACTCGACCTCATGCTGCCCGACCGCTCCGGCATCGAGGTCTGTCGCGAACTGCGCACGTGGATGACCGCGCCGATCCTCATCCTTTCGGTGCGCTCCAACGAGGCAGACAAGATCACCGCTTTGGACGAGGGCGCCGACGACTACCTCACCAAGCCGTTCTCGGCCGGCGAGCTCCTGGCGCGCATCCGCGCGCTGCTGCGGCGCGCCGCGGCCCTCACGTCGCCTCCGCCGGTGGTCAAGTCCGGCGACCTCGAGATCGACATCGCCCGCCGCCGCGTACGCCGGGCGGGCGCGGAGATCGCGCTCACCCCCACGGAGTTCGACATCCTCGCCTTCCTCGCGCGCAACGCCGGGCTCGTGGTCACGCAGCGCATGATCCTCGAGCAGGTGTGGGGGCCCGAGTGGGCCGAGGACGCGCAGACCCTGCGCGTGCACGTGAGCAACCTGCGCAAGAAGATCGAACCGCGCCCCGGCGGCCCGCGCTTCATCATCACCGAACCGGGCGTGGGCTTCCGCTTTGCCGCCGCCGAACCGGACGGCGAGTGAGAGCTCGAGCCTGAGGCAAGACGGCGTCATGAGCCTTTGCAAACTCTTTAGACCGGCGCCGGGGCGCTTCACCCGTCCTTAAGACCCCCCCGGGTAGCCTCCAGATACGAAGTGCGGGCGTTCGCCTGCACGCAGAGATCACTGGAGGCGCGTGATGGTGTTCCTTCTCGAAGAGATCGTCGTGGAGGGCGCCGCCATCATCGCGACGATCGCCGCGGCATCGATCCTGATCCTGGTTCTCGCAGGCTTCGCACTCGAGCACCGCGCGCTGCGCGCGCAGACATCGACGTGGCGCCCCGCCTCTCTAGACGCGCGTGCGGAGCGCTCGGCGCCGCAGCAGCACGCGCTCGCGCATCGCGGCTAGCGAACGGAGCGACGGCCGGGCGATCCAGGGCATCGCTCGCCAAACGAAGCGACTCGGGCGGCAACGGCTGTCGAGTTCCGTACGAAGATAGACGGGGTAAGCGGCTCGTGTTCGCAGCGGCATGTCGGGTGGATTCAACGGGGAGACGATGTGGCTGACGTAGTGTTCGTCCTGATCATCCTGGGGTTCTTCGCGCTTTCGGTCGCGTACGCGCGAATCGCGCCGCGCCTCTAGGCGAGCCATGAACTGGGGCTACCTGATCAACGGGATCATCGCGCTCGCTCTGCTCGTCTACCTCCTGTACGCGCTTATCAGGCCAGAGAAGTTCTGACGGTGCAGGTGTAGCGCCCATGGGGTGGGGGATCCTGCAGATCGTCGTCTACGTGGTTCTGCTCGCGCTCATCGCGAAGCCGCTCGGCGCCTACATGGCGCACGTCTACAAGGGCGAGCGCACCTTCCTCCACCCGGTGCTCCGCCCGGTCGAGCGCCTCACCTACCGTCTCTGCGGCGTCGACGAGACGCGCGAGATGGGCGTCGTCGGCCTACGCCTTGTCGATGCTCGTCTTCAACTTCGTCGTGCTGCTCTTCATCTACGCGATCCTGCGACTCCAGGGTCACCTGCCGCTCAACCCGGCGCACGTGCCCGGCATGGGCGCCGCGGACGCGTTCAACACTGCGGTCAGCTTCGCGACCAACACCAACTGGCAGGTCTACGTCCCGGAGACGGCGGTGAGCTACCTCACCCAGATGCTGGCGCTCGCGCGCGAGAACTTCGTGTCGGCGGCGCTGGGCATGGCCGTAGCGGTCGCGTTCATCCGCGGCCTCACGCGCAAGTCGAGCCGCGAGCTCGGCAACTTCTGGGTCGACTTCACGCGCAGCCTCCTGTACATCCTGCTGCCCCTCTCCGTCGTGCTCGGGCTGGTGCTCGTCTCGCAAGGCGTGGTCCAGAACCTCAACGCGCCCACCAAGGCCGTGACGGTGGAAGGCATCACGCAGACGATCGCCCAGGGCCCGTTCGCCTCGCAGGAGAGCATCAAGGAACTCGGCACCAACGGCGGCGGCTCCTACAACGCCAACTCCGCGCACCCATACGAGAACCCGACTCCGTTCACCAACCTGCTCGAGATGCTCGCGCTGCTCGCGATCCCCGTCGGCCTGACGTACACGTTCGGACGGTTCGCGGGCAACCAGCGGCAAGGGCTGGGCGCTGTTCGCGGCCGCCATGGTGCTGCTCATGCTGAGCGTCTCCGTGATGTACGCGAGCGAGCAGAAGGGCAACCCCAATTTCACCAAGCTCGGGGTGACGCAGGCCGCGACCGCGACGCAGGCCGGCGGCAACATGGAGGGCAAGGAGACCCGGTTCGGCATCAGCGCCTCAGTGCTGTGGGCGACCGTCACGACCGACACGTCGTGCGGCGCCGTCAACGCTGCCCACGACAGCCTCACGCCTCTGGCGGGCGGCATGGCGATGCTCAACATCGCCCTCGGCGAGGTGGTCTTCGGCGGCGTCGGCGTCGGCATCATGGGCCTGCTGGTCAACGCCATCCTGGCGGTGTTCATCGCCGGGCTCATGGTGGGCCGCACGCCCGAGTACCTCGGCAAGAAGATCGAGGGCCGCGAGATGAAGCTTGCCGTGCTCGCGGTGCTCTACTTCTGCGTCACCGCCCTCGGCTTCGCGGCCCTCGCCAGCGTACTGCCGGCGGGGTACAACGCCGCCCTCAACCCCGGACCGCACGGCCTCTCGGAGATCCTCTACGGCACGCATCTCACAGACCGGCAACAACGGCAGCGCCTTTGCCGGTCTCACCGCCAGTGGCAGGTTCTGGGCCACGATCGGCGGCCTATGCATGATGTGGGGCCGCTTCTTCTTCATCATCCCGTGCCTCGCGCTGGCCAGTTCGCTTGGAGTCAAGAAGTCGGTGCCGCCCTCGAGCGGCACCTTCCCCACCACGGGAGTCATCTTCGTCGTGCTGCTCGTGGGGGTCATCCTCATCGTCGGCGCGCTCACGTACTTCCCAGCCTTGGCGCTCGGCCCGATCGTCGAGCACTTCACTGATGTACGCCGGAAAGCTCTTCTGAGGATGGACGCGGGATGAGCGAAGAAGCACTCGAACACACGCGCAAGGCAGCGTCGATGCGTGGCCTGATCTGGCCGGCGGTGGGCAACTCCTTC
This sequence comes from uncultured Thermoleophilia bacterium, assembly GCA_963798285.1. GTDB lineage: Bacteria > Actinomycetota > Thermoleophilia > UBA2241 > UBA2241 > CAIXSE01. The sequence goes on from CAWCSR010000003.1 coordinate 1,324,859, forward strand.
GTCAAGCTCGATCCACGCGACATGGCACGCAACCCTGTGATGTTCGTCGTCGAGGTCGGCAGCGTCATCACCACGGTCTACTTCGCTCTTGGGCTGGTCCGCGGCGGCAGCGACACTGCCTTCATCGGCGCCGTGGCGGGCTGGCTGTGGTTCACGGTGCTGTTCGCCAACTTCGCGACGGCGCTGGCCGAGGGCCGCGGCAAGGCTCAGGCCGCCACGCTCCGCAAGACGAAGACGGAGACGCTCGCCAATCTCGTGACGCCGGAAGGCATCACCCACGTCGCGGCGGGGACGCTCACGAAGGGCGATGTCGTGATGGTCTCGGCCGGCGAGATGATCCCCGGCGACGGCGACGTCATCGAGGGCATCGCCTCGGTCGACGAATCGGCGATCACCGGAGAATCGGCTCCCGTGATCCGCGAGAGCGGCGGCGACCGCAGCGCCGTGACCGGCGGCACCATGCGTGCTCTCCGACCAGGTCAAGATCGTGATCACGTCCGAGCCCGGCGAGACCTTCCTCGACCGCATGATCGCGCTCGTCGAGGGCGCCGAGCGGCAGAAGACGCCCAACGAGATCGCCCTCACGATCCTGCTCGCCGGCCTGACGCTCATCTTCATCATCGTCATCATGACGCTGGAGCCGTTCGCGATCTACAGCAAGGCCCCGGTGTCCGTGACCGTGCTCATCGCGCTGCTCGTCTGCCTGATCCCCACGACCATCGGCGGGCTGCTGTCGGCGATCGGCATCGCCGGCATGGACCGTCTCGTGCGGCACAACGTGCTTGCCATGTCCGGCCGCGCCGTGGAGGCGGCCGGCGACGTCGACACGCTGCTGCTCGACAAGACCGGCACCATCACGCTCGGCAACCGCCAGGCCGCCGAGTTCCTCCCGATGCCCGGCGTCACCGAGCAGGAGCTCGCCGACGCCGCCCAGCTCGCCTCGCTCGCCGACGAGACGCCCGAGGGCCGCTCCATCGTGGTGCTGGCCAAGGAGTTCGGGATCCGCGGCCGCCACATCGACCCAGAGAAGGCCGTCTTCATCGAGTTCAGCGCGCAGACGCGGATGAGCGGTATCGACGTCGACGGCGAGTCGGTCCGCAAGGGCGCCGGCGAAGCGATCGTCTCGTGGATCCGCCAGCAGGGCGGCGAAGCGCCGCCGCAGCTCGAGACGACCATGAGCGACGTCTCCAGGCAGGGCGGCACCCCGCTCGCCGTGGCGCGCAACGACAGGGCGCTCGGCGTCATCCACCTCAAGGACATCGTCAAGGGCGGCATCCGCGAGCGCTTCGACCAGATGCGCGCCATGGGCATCCGCACCGTGATGATCACCGGCGACAACCCGCTCACCGCGGCGGTGATCGCCCAGGAGGCGGGCGTCGACGACTTCCTCGCCGAGGCCACCCCCGAGGCCAAGATGGAGCTCATCAAGCGGGAACAGCAGCAGGGCAAGCTCGTGGCGATGACCGGTGACGGCACCAACGACGCCCCCGCGCTGGCGCAGGCGGACGTGGGCGTCGCCATGAACACCGGCACGAGCGCCGCCAAGGAAGCCGGCAACATGGTCGACCTCGACTCCAACCCCACCAAGCTCATCGAGATCGTGGAGATCGGCAAGCAGCTGCTCATCACGCGCGGCGCGCTCACGACCTTCAGCATCGCCAACGACGTGGCCAAGTACTTCGCCATCATCCCGGCCATGTTCATGGTCTCGTTTCCGTCACTTGCGGCGCTCAACGTGATGCGCCTGCACTCGCCCAACAGCGCCGTGCTCTCCGCCGTGATCTTCAACGCCATCATCATCGTGCTGCTGATCCCGCTGGCGCTCCGCGGCGTGAAGTTCAGGCCCATCGGCGCCGCGGCGTTGCTGCGGTACAACCTGCTCGTCTACGGCCTCGGCGGCGTCATCGCGCCGTTCGTCGGCATCAAGATCATCGACATGCTCCTGGTGGCACTCCACCTGACTGCCTAGGATCGAGAGCTGAAGATGAAGTATCTGGGAACAGCCATTCGCATGACGATCGTCACCGCCGTCCTGTTCGGGCTCATCTACCCGCTGGCGATGACCGGGATCGCGCAGGTCATCTTCCCCGGCGCGGCGAACGGCAGCCTCGTCAAGGTGAACGGTCGCGTCGTGGGCTCGAGCATCATCGGCCAGCAGTTCACCTCGGCCAGGTACTTCCAGCCGCGGCCATCGGCGGCCGGAAACGGCTACGACGCCATGGCCTCGTCGTTCTCGAACCTTGGACCGACCAACGCCAAGCTGATCGACCGCGTCAAAGGTGACACCGCGAAGCTCGTCGACTCAGGATCCCGGCCTCAAGGCCGGCTCCATCCCGGTCGACATGGTCACGACGTCTGCCAGCGGCCTCGACCCGGACATCACGGTCGCCAACGCACGCGCCCAGGCGCCGCGCGTGGCCGCCGCGCGTGGCATGAGCCTCGCGGCGGTACTTCGGCTGGTGGCCGCGCACACCACCGGCCGCACGCTCGGCTTCCTCGGCGAGCCGCGTGTCAACGTCCTCGGGCTGAATCTCGCGCTCGACGCGGCCCACGGAGGCTGACCATGTCCGCTGAGGAGTCGACCGACGAGGTCTACTCGCTGCGGACTCTGCGCAAGCGCGGCCGCCTCAAGATCTTCCTCGGCTACGCCCCCGGCGTGGGCAAGACCTTCAGCATGCTTGGCGAGGCGCACCGGCGCTGCTCTCGCGGCGAGGACCTGGTCATCGGCTTCGTCGAGACCCACGGGCGCGAGGAGACGGCGGAGCTGGTCGAGGGTCTCGAACAGGTGCCGCTCAAGCGCCTCACGTACCGCGGCAAGGAGTTCGAGGAGCTCGACACCGCCGCCGTCATCGCACGGAACCCTGAATGGGTGCTTATCGACGAGATGGCGCACACCAACGTCCCCGGCACGCAACACGCCAAGCGCTGGCAGAGCGTGGAGGAGATCCAGGCGGCCGGCATCAGCGTCATCTCGACGGTGAACGTGCAGCACTTCGAGAGCCTCAACGACAGCGTGTACGACATCACCGGCGTCCGCGTGCAGGAGACGCTGCCGGACGCCGTCCTCGACCAGGCGGACGAGGTCGTCCTCGTCGACCTCACGACCTCGGCGCTCCTCAACCGGTTACGGCGCGGCGTGGTGTACGACCTCGACAAGATCCCCGGCGCGCTCGCCAACTTCTTCAAGCGCGAGAACCTGGTGGCCCTGCGCGAGCTCGCGCTCCGCAAGACCGCGGAGGAGGTCGACGAGGACCTCGAGCGCATGAACGCCGGCGAGGAGTCGCCGCATCCCTGGGCCACCGAAGAGCGGGTCATCGTCTGCGTCCGCCCAAGCCCGGTGGCCGCCAAGCTGATCCGCAGGGGCCACCGCCTCGCGAAGCGCTTCCAGGGCCGATTCTGGGTGCTGCACGTGCGCACGCACGCGCAGATCGGCGGCTCCGGGCGAAAGCAGGTGGAGCAGCTCTTCGAGCTCGCGCGGGAGCTGGGTGGAGAGGCCGTGGAGATCGAAGGCGACTCGGTCGGCGAGGAGGTTCTGCGTTTCGCGCGCGACCACCGTGCGACCTTCATCGTCCTCGGCCAGTCGCGCCGCTCCCGCATCGACGAGATCGTGCGCGGGTCGCGGATCGCGCACATCATGCGGGAGATCGACCACGCGGACGTGCTCGTGGTCGCAGATCCCAGCAAGTCGCCGCCGGTCCCGCTGGACGGCTGAACACCCCCGGCGTCGACCCCGCGGAGACCCGCCACCGCTCCAGAGCGGGTCTTTATGGATTCTTGATACACTGCGCCGCCCCTGATTAACGGCCTCTTGATGCCGATCCTCGACTAGGCTGCACGGACCGGACTACACTGTCGTGAGCGCGCCTCGCAAGGGGCGCGTTCGACTGCCATGACGACAACGACTCCCGACATCTGGACGCTGGCCGACGACGACGTCTTCGGAGCGCTGGGCACCTCGCCCCAAGGCCTCGTCGAAGACGAGGCCTTCGCGCGGCTGGCCAAGCACGGCAAGAACGTGCTGCCGGCCAAGGTCAGCCGCCCCATCATCTTCAAGTTCGTCGACCAGTTCACGAGCCTGTTCGCGATCATGCTCGAGGCGGCGGCGGTCCTCGTCTTCATCGCCGCCATGCTGTCCACTGGCGCGAGCCGCCAGGACAACATCAACGTCACCATCGCCATCATCGCCGTCGTCTTGCTCAACGCCACTATCGGCTTCTTCCAGGAGTACAGGGCCGAGAAGGCGACCGAGGCGCTGCAGAAGCTCGTGCCTGCCAACGCCAAGGTGATCCGCGACGGCGAGGTGACCATCGTCGCCGCCGCCGAGCTGGTCCCCGGCGACGTCATCGCCCTCGAAGAGGGCGACAGCATCAGCGCCGACGCCCGGCTCGTGCGCCAGTACGAGCTCTCGACCAACAACATCGCCCTCACCGGCGAGTCGGACGCGGTGCGCAAGACCGCCGATGCGATCGTCGAGGAGGAGCTCGCGACCATCAACATGCCCAACCTGGTCTTCATGGGCACGAGCGTGGCCTCGGGCACCGGGCGGGCGAGTCGTGTTCGCCACCGGCCTCAACACCGAGTTCGGCAAGATCTACTCACTTACCGCCGGCGTCTCCGACGACAAGTCGCCGCTGATGAAAGAGATCGACCGCATGGCGCGCACGGTGTCGATCATCGCTGTGGTCTGCGGCGTCGCGCTGTTCTTCATGGGCAAGGTACTCGGACTCGACTGGGTCGGGGCGCTGCTGTTCGCCCTCGGCGTCATGGTCGCGCTGGTGCCGGAAGGCCTGCCGGCGACCCTCTCCGTCGCGCTCTCCGTCGGCGTCCAGCGCATGGCCAAGGCCAAGGCGCTGATCAAGAACCTGGGCGCGGTCGAGACGCTGGGATCCACCAACGTCATCGCCACCGACAAGACCGGGACGCTGACCAAGGCGGAGATGACGGTCAAGGCCCTCTGGGCCGACGGCGACGACTTCGAGGTCACCGGCGCCGGCTACGCGCCCGAGGGCGACTTCGTGGTCGGCGACACCACGCTGCGGCAAGGACGAGGCGCGCCGGCGGCTGGAGCCGTTCCTGCGCGCCATGACCTTCTGCAACGACGCCAAGGTGCTGCCGCCCAAGGACGACGACGGCTGGCGCGTGATCGGCGACCCCACCGAGGGCTGCCTCCTGGTCGCCGCCCAGAAGGCCGGCTTCGACCTGCAGGCCGGAGCTCATCGAGCGGCCCAAGATCTACGAGCTGCCGTTCGAGAGCGTGCGCAAGCGCATGAGCGTGGTCCACGTCGAGGGAGACGGCCAGCACGCCTTCGTCAAGGGCGCGCCCTCCGAGACCCTCGGGCGCTGCACGCACCTGCGCGTCGACGGCGATGTCCTCCCCATGACCGACGAGCGCCGCGAGCAGATCGTGGCGCAGAACGACGCCATGTCCCGCCAGGCGCTGCGCGTGCTGGCCGTCTGCGAGCGCAGCCTGCCGAACGAGCTCATCGACTACACGCCGGACGCGGTCGAGACCGACCTGACCTTCCTCGGCCTCGTCGGGATGATCGACCCGCCGCGGCCGGAAGTGAGCGCGGCGGTCGACGAGGCCCTCGGCGCCGGCATCCGCATCATCATGGTCACCGGCGACTACGGGCTCACCGCCGAGGCCATCGCCCGCCGCATCGGCATCGTCCGCGGCGACAAGCACGTGCGCGTGATCACCGGCGTCGACCTCGAGGAGATGAACGAGGGCGACCTCCAGGCGGAGCTGCAGAAGGACCAGGACGTGATCTTCGCGAGAGTCGCCCCCGAGCACAAGATGGAGGTCGTGAGCGCGCTCAAGGACCTCGGGCTCATCGTCGCCGTGACCGGCGACGGCGTGAACGACGCGCCGGCGCTCAAGAGGGCCGACATCGGCGTCGCCATGGGCCTCAGCGGCACCGACGTCGCCCGCGAGGCGGCGACCATGATCCTGCTCGACGACAGCTTCGCCAGCATCATCAAGGCGGTCGAGCAGGGCCGCGGCGTGTACGCCAACGTGAAGAAGATGATCACGTACATCTTCTCGCACAACATGGCCGAGCTCTTCCCGTTCGTCTTCGCCACGGTCAGCGGCCTCGGCCTCGTCCCCCTCGGCGCCCTGCAGGTGCTGGCCATCGACCTCGGCTCCGACGTGCTGCCGGGCCTGGCCCTGGGCGTCGAGAAGCCCGAGGCCGACGTCATGGACCGGCCGCCGCGGCCGCGCAGCGAGCGCCTCCTGAGCCGGGCGACGCTCGGCCGCGTCGCCTACATCGGCGCCATCCAGTCGGTGTTCGCGGTGACCGGGTTCCTCTACGTCCTGCTCTCTCACGGCTGGACGTGGGGTGACGCCAGCTGGATGAACCCGTCGAACCCTCACTACATGATCTATCGCGAGGCGCTCACCATGACGCAGGCGGCGATCGTCGCCGGCCAGGTCGCCAACGGCTTCGGTTGCCGCACCGACCGCGAGTCACTGTTCAAGGTCGGACTGTTCACCAACAGGTTCCTCGTCATCGGCGAGCTCATCGGCATCGGGATCATGGCCGCCATCTCCTACGTGCCCGTTCCTGCAGAACATCTTCAAGACGGCGCCGCTGACGCTCACCGACTGGGGCTTCCTCGTCGTCGCCGCCGTCACTTTGTTCTTCGCCGAGGAAGCGAGAAAATGGGTCATGCGCCGCAGGGACGCTCGCGCCGTCGCGGCGGCAACCACTGCAACCGGGAGGGAGACAGCCTGATGAAGGTGATCATCGTCGGCTGCGGCCGCGTCGGAGCGTATACCGCGGCCAGCCTGGCCCGGCAGGGCCACGAGGTGGTCGTGATCGACAAGGATCCGCAGGCGTTCCGCCTCCTGCCTCACGGCTTCGGCGGCCGCACCATCAAGGGGTATGCGTTCGACCGTCAGGTCCTCGAAGAGGCCGGCATCGGCGAGGCCGACGCTCTCGTCGCCGCCACGTCGGGCGACAACACCAACGCCGTGAGCGCGCGCATCGCCAAGGAGGTCTACCGCGTCCCGGACGTGGTGAGCCGCATCTACGACCCGCAGCGCGCCGAGATCTACCGGCACTACGGCATCCAGACGTTCGCGCCCACCGCGTGGAGCGCCGGCCGCATCATCGAGTTCCTCGTGAGCGGCAACGTCGAACGCGAGGAGAGCTACGGCAACGGCGAGGTCGACATGATCGCCGCCTTCGTCCCGAGGCACCTCGTCGGCAAGCCGATCAACGACCTGCGCATCCCCGGCGAGATCCGCGTCGGGCTCATCGTGCGGATGGGCAGGGCCATGCTGCCGGTCTCCGGGACGGAGTTCCAGGAGGACGATCAGGTCTACGCGCTCGTGCACCAGGACGCCGTCGAGAAGTTCCAGAAGATGATGGGGTGGAAGGCATGAAGGTCGTCGTCGCAGGTGGCGGGACGCTGGGCAGGCGCGTCACCAAGTACGTCAGCGAGAAGCACGACGTCACGATGATCGAGAAGGACCCTGTGCGCTTCCAGGACATGATCGAGGCGTTCGCCGGCTGGGACGAGGTCACCGTCCTGCAGGGCGACATCGACGAACCGGGCGTGCTGCTCGAGGCCGGCGTCGACCGCGCCGACGTCTTCGTCGCGGCGACCGGAGACGACGAGGACAACCTCGTCGGCTGCCTCCTCGCCAAGAACGAGTTCAAGGTGAAGCGGGTCATCGGCACGGTGCGCAACCCGCGCAACCGCTGGCTGTACAACCGCAGCTGGGGCGTGGACGTGGCCATCGACGCGGCGCAGATCGTGACGCGCATCATCGAGGAGGAGGCGACGCTCACCGACCTCGTCCGCCTGCTCGACCTGCGCGAGGGCGAAGTCACGCTGAGCGCGATGACGGCGACGGAGGGCGGCACGCTGGCCGGCAAGACCTTCGACGATCTCGGCGTGCCGGAGGGCTGCTACCCGGTAGCGCTCCTGCGCGGCACCGAGCTGGTGATGCCGGGCAAGGACGTGCGCATCCAGGTGGACGACGCCCTGCTGATCCTGGCCGGACCGGGCGGCAGTTGCAGGGTCGACGCCATCGGCTGAGAGGACAGTGTCGCCATGGACATCACCCTGAGGAAGTTCACCCGCGACGACACCGCCCGACTGGTTGACTGGGTCAACTCGGGTGGGCCCGAGTTCTTCGTGCGCTGGGCAGGCACCGCACTCGAGTACCCGTTGACCGAAGCTCAGCTCGAGGCACACTTGGCCGAGGCCGAGGGCCCGGAGGCGACGAGGCGCATCTTCGCCGCCGTCGACGACGCCTCCGGTGAAGTCGTGGGACACGCCGAGCTCAGCCGCATCGATCGCAAGAATCGCTCGGCGTCCATCTCGAGGCTCCTCGTCGGGGAGGCGTCGGCTCGCGGGAAGGGCATCGGGGCACAGATCGTCAGCCGTCTGCTGGACGTCGCCTTCGGCGAGATGGCACTGCATCGCGTGGACCTCTACGTCCTCGAGTTCCATGTGGCCGCGCTCAGCATGTACAAGGGGCTCGGATTCAAGACGGAGGGGCACCTCGTCGAGGCGCGCCGCGCCGGCGGCAAGTACTGGAACGCCTACTACATGGCGATGCTCGAGGAGGAGTGGCTCGGCCGCGACTCAGCGTGATCCAGGCCGGCACCCGGTCGCCCCGCCGGGCCGGACGCGTCCACTTCCGCAGGCTCCCGTCTTGACTCGCTCCCGGCCGGTAGCGTCTACTGGCGGCTGCGCACCATCGTGCGCGCGATCCGGAGGGACGCCCCGTGGTGCACAGCTTCGTCGTCGAGACCGGCAGCCGCCATGCGGCAGGCCGGCTGCACGGTGAACAGCTGACGGCCGCGCGCAGCCTCTTTCGCCACGCCCGCGGCGGCCGCTACTTCGGCGGCCTCTGGTTCAAGGTCTTCAGCGAACGCGGACCCTGCTGACGCAGGCAGGACCGGCCGCCGGAGGGGCGCGCGCAGCGCGCCGGCCCGGCGGCTCCTCACCGCACCACACCGCCTCAAGACCAGTCGCGAAGGGGATCACCGTGAATCGAGCCACACTCAGGATCTGGGACGACGACGCCTGCGCCCGCGTACATCAGGCATCGCTGACGCTGCTGGAGCGCACCGGCGTCGACGTGAAGGACGAGCGCGCTCGCGACCTCTGCGCGGCCGCCGGCGCAGCCGTGGACGGCCGGCGCGTCCGGCTGCCTGCCGCGCTGGTGAAGGACGCGCTCGCGAGCGCCCCGCGCTCGTGGACGCTGCGCCCGCGCGGCGGCGAGACGGCGCCGCTCGAGCTGCGTGACGGCGCCGGCTACAGCGGCAGCGGCCCCGACTGCCTGTACGTCGCCGACCCGGACACGGGCGAGCGCCGCCGGGCCGTCCTCGCCGACGTCGAGGCCGCCGCGAGCGTCGCCGAGGCGCTGCCCAACATCGACTTCGTCATGAGCATGGCACTGCCGGACGACGTCGCGAGCGAGGTCGTCGACGTCGTCCAGTTCGGCGCCATGCTGCGCGGCACGCGCAAGCCGATCGTCGTCTCGAGCCCCTTCGGCGGCGAGACGCTGTACACCATGCACGCGATGGCGGCGGCCTGCGGCGAGGCCGCCAGCTTCGCCTGCCTCGCCATGAGCTCGCCGCCGCTGATGCTCGACGACGTGGCCTGCTCCAAGGCGCTGGCCTGCGCCGACCTCGGCATCCCACTGGTGCTGGCGCCGTCGGTCTCGGCCGGCGCGCAGGGGCCGGCGTCGCTCACGGCGTGCGTGGCCGTCGCCAACGCCGAGGTGCTCGCCGGCCTCGTCGTGCACCAGCTGGGCAGAGCAGGGGCGCCGTTCGTCATGGGTGTCGGCACCGGCGTCATGAACATGCAGTACGCCGTGGAGGTCTACAACTCGCCGGGCGTGTTCCTCGGCAACCAGGCGCAACTCGACATGATCCGCTGGTACGGCCTGCCGAGCTGGCACTACTCCGGCCACTCGGACAGCAAGCTCCTCGACGAGCAGTGGACGCTCGAGGTGGGCATCGCCACCGTCATGGGCGCACTCTCGCGCGCGACGCTCCTGCACGACGTCGGCTACCTGGAGAGCGGTCTGCAGAGCGCCCTCGAGGGGCTCGTGCTGGGCGACGAGGTGGTCGGCTACGCCCGCGCCCTGCTCACCGAGCTGCCGGTGGACGAGGAGGCCCTGGCCCTCGCCGAGATCGAGGCCGTCGGGCCGGGCGGCAACCACCTCGGGACGAAGATGACGCGCAAGCACTTCCGCGACTTCTGGCGGGCTTCGCTGATCGACCAGAGCACCCACGACCGCTGGTCCGGCGCCGGCAGCCGCACGCTGCTGGAGCGGGTGCGCGAGCGCCTCGCCGAGATCCGTGCGGCCGGGCCCGCGTTCACCCTCGATGAGGCCACGCGGCGGCGTCTGGACGAGCTGGCCTCGGGCGGCGCCACGACCTGACCGGCCAACGCCGGCGCCCACCCAAGGCCGACATCCCTGTGCCGCCGCCTCGCGCGCACCTCGCGTGAACGGCCAAGGCGTTACGGACCGCTTGCACGGGGAACACAAGCGGCGCGAGCCGGGCGACGCGCGGACTCGCAGGGGCGCTGGGATGGCTGAAGAGCCGCTGGGAGGTGGGAGCCGTGAGACTGAGACTCGTGGTCGTGGCCGCGTTCGCAGCCATGGCGCTCGTGCCCGCCGTCTTCGCCTACACGACCGGCGTGCTCCCCGGCCCGACGCAGGCGTCGGCCGGTTCCGCCGTCGCTCCGGCGAGCGGCGCCCGCGCCATCACATCTCTGGCCTGGCCGCAGGACGCACTCGGCCTCACGGCGACCGACACGACCGTGCTCTGGGAACAGCGCGATCCGAGCGAGACCGTCGCCGGCCTGTGGTCCTACGACGTGCCCTCGGGCGACACCGAGAAGCTGCTCGGACGCTCCGACCTCGGCAAGGCCGCCGGCTTCCCCAGCGCCGCCGGCGACCTGATCGTCTGGGCGGCGTGGACGGGCCGGCGCGGAGACGGGCCGCCGGCCATCAACGCCTACGACACCGCCAGCCTGCGGCGCTGGACCGTGGCCCGGAAGGGCCGCGCCCCCATCGCCGCCGGGGACTCGGTGGTCTGGGTCGCGCCCGGCCACGGCGGCGACGACGTCATCCGGGGCAGCAACGCGCTCACCGACGCGGAGTACTCCATCACCGCCGACGGCCACGTCCGCGACGTCGCCGCCTCGGGCGGCTGGGCCGCGTGGATATCCGGCCGCGGGACGACCGGCGCCGTGTGGGCCGGCTCGTACCGCGGCGCCACGCGCTACCGTCTCGCCGCCGCGGGGACGGCCGTGGCGATGGACCAGGACCACATCGTCTGGGCCGCGACCGCAGGCCGCCACACCAGCGCGATCGTCTCGTGGGACCGCCGCTCGAGCCGCTCGACCGTGCTCTGCAAGCCGGCCGGGTCGGTCTCGTCGATCTCGCTCAGCCGCGGCTACGTCGCCTGGGTCACGACCCGCGACGCCACCGGACCGCAGGTGTGGGCGTACGCGTCCGACACCGGCAAGGCTTTTGCGGTGGACGGCTCGCAAAGCCGCCAGGCGAGCCCCGTCATCGTGGCCGGGAAGGTGTACTGGGCGGACGACCGCAGCGGGCACTGGCAGCTGTACGCCAAGTCGCTCCAGCAGTGACGGCCGCACGCGCGCGGCCTTCGAGGAGAAGGGCCGCGCGCCTCATGTAGACTCCAGCTGGGCGCGCCGCGCCTCACCGACCTGGAGGGACCATGCCCGTCATCAAGGCCGAGCACCTCAGCAAGCGGTTCGGCAAGAAGGTACTCGCCGTCGACGACGTGAGCTTCGCCATCGAGCCGGGGACCATCACCGGCGCTCCTCGGCCCCAACGGCGCCGGCAAGACGACCACGCTGCGCATGATCCTCGACCTCGTGCGGCCCGACGGCGGGCTCGGTGACGATCCTCGGCAGCAGATACCGGGACCTGCGTGCGCCCGCCGCGCAGGGTCGGCGCGCTCCTCGACTCCTCCGGCTTTCACCCCGGCCGCTCCGGACGCAACGCGCTGCGCGTCATCGCCGCGGGCACCGGCGTCTCCGCCGCCCGCGTCGACGAGGTCCTCGGGCTGGTCGAGCTGGACGGAGCCGCCAGGCGCGCGGTCAAGGGCTACTCGACCGGGATGAAGCAGCGCCTCGCGCTCGCGGCCGCACTGCTCGGCGACCCCGAGGTACTCATCCTCGACGAGCCGGCCAACGGCCTCGACCCGGAAGGCATGCTCTGGCTGCGCACCTTCCTGCGCAAGCTGGCCGACGGAGGGCCGCACCGTGCGTGGTCTCGAGCCACGTCCTCGCGGAGGTGGAGCAGACCGTGGACGACGTCCTCATCATGAGCAAGGGGAAGCTGCTCGCCCAGGGCCCCATCCACGAGCTCACGGCGTCGACGCAGCCCGTGGTGCGCGTGCGCTCGTCCGCAGGCGGAGAAGCTGGAGGCCGCGCTCATCTCCTCCGGCGCGGCCGTCAACCGGCTGAACGACGCCCTCGCGGTGCGCGGGCCGTCCGCCGCCGAGGTCGGCGACATCGCCCACGTCCAGGGCGTCGCCGCTCCACGAGCTCCTCACGGAGCAGCCCAGCCTCGAGGAGCTCTTCCTGCAGATCGCCGGCACGAGGCGGGAGCAGTGATCGCCCTCGCCCGCGCCGAGCTGCTCAAGCTGCGCAGCACGCGCACGGCTCTCGGCCTCTTCGTCGTCGTCCTCGTGGTCACGCTCGTCCCGCTGACGGTGCTGATCTTCGCCGTTCCCAAAGACTGGCTCGAGACGGACGGCGTGACCGGCTTCCTCACCACCGCGAGCGCGCTCGTGCCGCTGGTGCTGCTCGTCTTCGGCATCCTCGGCATGACCAACGAGTACCGCCACGGCACGATCACCTACTCGTATCTGGTCACGCCGCGGCGCTGGCAGCTGATGGCCATGAAGCTGGTCGTGTACGCCGTCGTCGGCATCGCTGACCATGCTGATCGCGGTCGGCGCTGGTGTACGTGGTCATCCGCGTCGGCGGCGCCGTCCGCGGCGTGCAGATCGACGCGAGCGGAGGGGCCACGCTCGGCGACTACGCCCGGCAGATCGTCGTCGCCGGCCTGATCACCACCTTCGGCGTCGCTCTGGGCGCGCTGTTCCGCGCCCAGGTCGTCACGGTGGCCGGCGTCCTCATCTGGGCGCTCGCCGTCGAGAACATCATCGTCGTCCTCAAGCCGGCCATCGGCCGCTGGCTGCCCTTCACCGTGTTCAACGCGGTGAACGCCGGCCAGTGCCGGACACCGGCGCGACGCCGTCACGGCGGACCTGCTCACGCGTCCGCAGGCGTTCATCGTGAGCCTCGTCTACATCGCCATCGTGAGCGTCGCGGCGGTCTTCATCTCCCTGCGCCGCGACGTGACCTGAGGTCGCTGTGGACGGCGACGCGACGGCGGGGGTGACGCGGGACGAGCCTCCGCTCCGCATCCGCGGTCCGCTGCTTCGGCCAGGGCGCGGCGGCCGAGCGCATCCTCCGCGCCCTCCCCGGCTGGTTCGGGATCGAGTCGTCGCTTGTCGGGTACGCCCGAGCGGCCGACGAGCTGCCGACCCTCGTCGCCGTCCTCCCCGATCCGGCTTGCGAGCGGGAGAAGGGCCCGGGCGGCCGGCAGGTCCGGCCCGACCGGGTGGTCGGCTTCGTCACGCTGAAGGAGACGAGCGCCGACGCCCTGGAGCTCCACGTGATGGGCGTGCTGCCGGACTGGCAGCGGCGTGGGGCCGGCCGCTCGCTCGTCGAGCACGCGGCGTCGTACGCCCGCGCCGAAGGCTTCTCGCTGCTGCACGTGAAGACGCTCGCTCCGAGCCACCCCGATTCGGGCTACGCGGCCACGCGCGCCTTCTACGCAGCCGCGGGCTTCCTCCCGCTCGAGGTGATCCCCGAGGTCTGGGGGCCGGACGACCCGTGCCTGCTGCTGGTCCGGCCCCTGTAGGCGAGGCTGCGCTGTGCGTGGCCGGACGGCAGCCTCCCCGCTCGCCGGCCGCGGGATCCGCTCAGGGCGGTAGTGGCGTCGAGCGCCACGAGCGGCGACGGGGCGTTGTACACGCGCGTCGCCAGCTCCTTGTCGAGCTGGTAGAGGCCGGCCGGGTGCTCGCCCGCCATCTTGAACTTCTGCACCATGTCCATCGCGGTCTCTTCTTCCTCGACCTGCTCGGCGATGAACCACTGGAGGAAGTTGTAGGTGGCGTGGTCCTTGAGCTCGAGCGCCAGCGACGCCAGGTCGTGGATGCGCGCGGTCACCTTCTCTTCGTGGGCGAGCGCCTCCTCGAACATGGCCAGCCCGCTCGGCCACTCCGTCGGCGGCTGCTCGATCGCCTCGAGGACCACGCGCCCGCCGCGCGTGAGCACGTAGTTGAACATGATGCGCGCGTGCGCCAGCTCCTCCTGGTACTGCACCGTCATCCAGTTCTGGCCTCCCGACATGCCCGACTCCGCGAACTGGCTCGCCATTGAGAGGTAGAGGTAGCCGGAGTAGAACTCCCAGTTGATCTGGCTGTTGATGGCGTCCTGCATCCGCTTGTCCAGCATCGTCACCCTCCATCGCCGTTTCGGGGCCTGGCCCCGAGGCTTGTCTCGTCACCTGTCTACCCTATAGCGAGGGAGTGCGGACGCAGGCGTCGAAGGGAACAACTGAGAGTCAACCCCGATCGGAGCCTGCAATGAACAGAGCGTTCGTCAAGGAACCGGACGAGGGCGCGCCCGCCGAGGGTCTTCCCGAGCGGCAGATCAGTGAGCAGCCGAACTACGTGACGCCCGCCGGTCTGCGCCAGCTCGAGGCCCACGTGGGCGAGCTCGAGACGCGCCGGCTGGAACTGCTGGACGGGGACGACCCGGGCGACGAGCTCGCGTACGTCGACCGCGACCTGCGGTACTACACGGCGCGGCTCGAGAGCGCCATCCCCGTGGACCTGGCCCGGCAGCCGCGCCGCAAGGTCGCGTTCGGAGCCGCCGTCACCGTGAGCCAGCCCGGCGGCAAGCGCCAGACGTTCACGATCGTGGGCGAGGACGAGGCGGAGCTCAAGGAAGGCAAGATCAGCTACGTCTCGCCGCTGGCCGAGGCCCTGCTCGACGCGCGCGTGGGCAACAAGGTGCTCTGGCGACGGCCGGCCGGCAACATCGAGCTCACCGTCGAGGCGATCGACTACCCCGAGAGCTGACCGGCGGTTGACGGATCATGACGGGTGCCCCTCGGCGCACCCGTCGATGATTCGACTACGCCGATCATTCCAGCACGACCGCCAGGTAGGACGGCGTCGGCTCCTGGCC
Organism: uncultured Thermoleophilia bacterium; assembly: GCA_963798285.1. Taxonomy (GTDB): domain Bacteria; phylum Actinomycetota; class Thermoleophilia; order UBA2241; family UBA2241; genus CAIXSE01. Next base: position 1,340,135 of record CAWCSR010000003.1, read on the forward strand.
CAGCAGCAGCCCCGTGACGCCCTTCTGCGTGTCCCAGCCGGAGGACCGCGTGGGGTTGCTCGTCGCTCATCACCGCGAGCGCCCACCTCTGCTTGCCCTTCTCCAGCCACGCGGCCTGGACCATGAGCTTGTTGTCCATGCCGAGCCAGCCGCCCTTGAAGTAGCTCGTCCAGCCCGCGGGACCGGCCGCGGCCGGGATGCCCCAGCGCTGGATGGGGATGACGCTCGAGAGCAGCCGCCGCGCGAGGCTGCGCCCCGCGGCGGGCACCAGCGACTCGAGCCGCGAGAAGAAGTGCGCCTCGTCCCACGCGGAGGCGCGCGTGTCGATCCAGCCCGAGCCCTGCTCGTAGTCCTGCATGCCCGCGTCCCTGGCCACGGCGCGCATGCCCTCGGCGCCGACCTGCCCGAAGATGGTGTAGGCGGCGCCGTTGTCGGACTCGGTGATCATCCTGGTGAGCGTGGCCTCCGTGGTCGCGTCCGGCGTGGGATCGTCGCGCAGCGAGGCCACCAGCATGATCGCCTTGGAGAGGCTGGCGAGCTGGAACGGCTCGTGCTCGCGGTACCCGCCGGCGTCCGCGCCGTTGGTGTCGACGACGGCGAACGCGACGTCGCCGTCGCGGCTGGGAGATCCACTCCCTGGCGGCCGCGACGGCCTTCTTGCCGGGAAACCCCGGCGGGAGCGGCGGGAGCACGCGCAGCGACGCCGAGGCGGCGACGGGCGCCGGGCTCGGCGTCGTGGCGCCCGGCGACGAGCCACCGGCAGTGGCCGGCGACGCCGCGTCACCGAGCCGCAGCTCGTAGGTGTAGCGGCCCGGCTCGAGATCGATCGGTACCTTCGCCTCGAGCCCTTTGCCCGTCGGCGCGTCGGTCGTCAGCCACCGGGCCTTGACCTGCTGCCCGCCGGCGTCGCTCACGACCAGGGTCACGGAGGCCGCCGTCCCGGCGTGCCCCACGACGCGATAGCGGACGGTCAGCGTCTCGCCACGGTGCACCTCGAGATCGGCGAGCCGCGAGAGGCGCAGAGCCGGGGAGGGCGAAGAAGACGGCGTCGCGCCGGCCGCCGCCGCGGCAGCAGTGCCGGCGCGAGCGCCTCCGCGCAGCCAGACGCCGGCGACGGCCAGCGCCGCGACGAGGATGAGGACGACCAGCGCGCCGATCAGGGCGCCGCGGACGCGGCGCCGGCGACGGCGCGCCGCGGACTCGTAGATGGTCGGCCCTTCACCCATCTGCGCCATCCTAACCCGCCCGCCCCGGAGATGCCCCTAACACGACGGGGCCGGCATCCGCCGGCCCCGTCGTCGGGTTCTGCACCAAACGGGGCGAACGCGGGGCGACCCCCGCGTCCGCCCCTCCACCTCATGCCAGCGAACGCACCCTGGCCTCGCGCTCCCACTGACGCGTCTTGGCCGCGGCGATGAAGTCCTCCACGGCGGCGGCGTCGACCACGCCGGAGTCTCTCTCCACTCCCGCGGCGCTCAACAGAGCCTCTCCGCCCTCGTCCACGGCGATCGCCTTGAGATGGGCAAAGGCGTCGGTGACGAAGTCGAGGGCTGCGCTCTCGGCACTGAGCAGCGCGGCGCCCTCGTCCGAGAGAACGACGGCCACAGCGTCGAAGAGCACGGAGGGTGTGCCGGCAAGCTGGCCGTCGGCCTCCAGCGACGTCCCGTCGGCGAGCGTCGCGCCGCCCACCTTGGGCGCCACGATCTTCACCGTGGCGCCGGCCTGGGCGGCGGCCTGCCGCAACGCGTCCGTGGCGTCGCCATCCGAGCCGTCCGCCACCAGGATGGCGATCTGCCGGCCCTCGAGCGTGTCCTTCATCTTGCCGATCAGCTGCAGCGCAGGCGAGGGATCCAGATCGAGGACGGAGGCGGCGGCGGCCGGCGCCTTCGGCAGCTCGGCCAGGCCGAGACCCTCGGCGACCCGTCCGGCCAGATCCTCGTCCACGTGGCGCAGATGGCCGACCATCGCCTGCCGGATGTGAAGATGCGCCACCTTGGAGAGCTCGAACACGAGCGCCGAGGCCAGGTGCGCCTGCTCCGGCGGCGTCTGGCTGACGTAGAACTGCCGCGCCTGGCTGTAGTGGTCGGCGAAGGTCTCGGAGCGGATGCGCCCCTTCTCCCCGGTCTCCGTCACGACCGCGGAGACGAAGCCTCCATCCGCGGCCTCCCGCGGCGAGTCTTCCGCCAGGGAGTTGGGCTCGTAGGCGACGCGGCCCTTGGGTTGCATCATCTGCAGGTGCCCGTCGCGCTGGTGGTTGTCGAACGGGCACTTCGGCGCATTGATCGGGATCTGATGGAAGTTGGGCGACCCCAGCCGGGACAGCTGCGTGTCGAGGTACGAGAACAGGCGCCCCTGGAGCAGCGGGTCGTTGGAGAAGTCGATGCCCGGGACGATATTGGCCGGGCAGTACGCCACCTGCTCCGTCTCGGCGAAGAAGTTGTCGGGCCACCGGTCGAGCACCATCCGGCCGATGACCTTGAGCGGCACCAGTTCCTCAGGGATCAGCTTGGTCGCGTCGAGGTGGTCGAACGGGAACTCGTCCGCCTCCTCCTGCGTGAAGAGCTGGACGCAGAGGTCCCACTCGGGGTAGGCGCCGCTCGCGATGGCTTCGAAGAGGTCGCGCCGGTGGAAGTCCTGGTCCGCGCCGGCGATCTTCACGGCCTCGTCCCAGAGGGTCGACTGCAGCCCCAGCTTCGGCCGCCAGTGGAACTTGACGAAGGTCGAGCCACCTTCGGCGTCGACCAGCCGGAAGCTGTGCACCCCGAACCCCTCGATCATGCGCAGCGAACGCGGAAGCGCGCGGTCCGACATGATCCACATGACCATGTGCATCGATTCCGGGGTCAGCGAGATGAAGTCCCAGAACGTGTCGTGCGCGGTCGCCGACTGCGGGAAACGCGCGGTCGGGTTCCATCTTGACCGCGTGGATGAGGTCGGGGAACTTGATCGCGTCCTGGATGAAGAAGACCGGGATGTTGTTGCCGACGAGGTCCCAGTTGCCCTCCTTCGTGTAGAACTTGACGGCGAACCCGCGCACGTCACGCGGGGTGTCGACGGAGCCGGCGCCGCCGGCCACCGTGGAGAAACGCGTGAACACGGGCGTGCGCTCGCCGACCTCGGTCAGGATCCGCGCCGTCGTGTACTCCTCGAGCGACTCCGTGAGCTCGAAGAAGCCATGCGCGGCGCTGCCGCGCGCGTGCACGATCCGCTCGGGGATGCGCTCGTGGTCGAAGTGCGTGATCTTCTCGCGCAGGACGAAGTCCTCCAGCAGGGTCGGCCCGATGGTGTGCGCGCGCAGGGAGTTCTGGTCGTCCGAGACGGGCACGCCCTGATCGGTCGTCAGGACGTGGCCATCTCCCCCTGCGTGCTGGTGCAGCTCGTCGGCGGACCCGCGGGTCGCATCTGTGTTGCTCATGGCTCTTCCTCTCAGTCCTCGAGGCCGTGGTGGGGGATCATCCGAGGCCTACCCACCTCGCCGTGGGTTCGGCGACGGCACTGTTGTACGCATCGCGCTCCTGACGGCGGCTGCGTGACGAACCGCGTGAACCGCTCCAGCGGGCGCCGTCGATTCAGCCGCCACTCGGGACGTCGAAGGTGACGTAGGACGGGCTGCCGGGGCCGCGGCCGAGGACTTGGCGCGAGACGTTGAGGACCCGGACCCCACCACCGGTGAAACCCACGGGCACGCCGTCGTGAGCGTGCCCGTGCACGACCACATCGGCCCCGCGCCGGTCGATGACCTCCTCGAGCAGCGAGTCGCCCAGGAAGGGGTAGATCTCCGGCGGCTCGCCCTCGAGCGTGGCCGCTATCGGCGAGTAGTGCAGGATGACGACGCGGCGCTGGGCGTCCAGACCGGCAAGGGCGCGGTCGAGCGCCGCGGCCTGGCCGACGGCGACGTCGACGAAGGCCTTGACCTCGGCCTCCCCGAACGCCGAGAGGCGATGAGGGAAGAAGCCGGCGCCGAAGCCCTTGACGCCCGCAAAGCCCACGCCGTCCAGCTCCCAGGCGGTGCCGTCAAGCAGCACGACGCCGCCCTGCCGGAGCAGGGCTGCGAGCTCCTCGGCCCGACCGCTCTCGTGGTCGTGGTTGCCGAGCACGGCCACCACCGGCAGCCGCAGCGCGACCAGCGCCTCCAGCAGGGCCTCTCCCTCCTCGAGCAGACCGAGGTTGGTGAGGTCGCCCGCGAGCAAGACCACGTCCGCCGCGTCCTGCACGCCGCTCAAGAGGCGGCCCATCTCGGCGCCCTCGTTCGCGCCGCAGTGCAGGTCGGCAAGGGCCGCCACCCTCACAGCGGCCTCCCCTCGAGATCAAGGATCGGCGGCAGTGCTCCGGCGTCCCGGTACCCCCACGTGTCGACGTCCAGGCGGAACGACACGGGGTCGAGGACCAGGCCGCGGAACGCGCGCTCATCGAGCCGGTCGGGCATCGTCCGCAGGCGCTCGAGCGCCCGTTCCATGAGATCCCGCGGCAGCCAGTCGCGGTGCATCGGGTAGACGAAGGCGAAGAGGACGAGGTGCCAGAGCAGGACCTCTTCGTCGCCGTCGATCAGGTCGACGACCCGCTGCCAGTCGACCTCTCCCTGGAGGGCGCGGATGATGTGCAGGATGTCCGCGCCGTCGAACCGGTCCCGATTGGCGATGTACACCTTGGTGGCGATGGTCTCCTCGGGTCCCAGCAGCCGGGTGGGCACGCCGAGAAACCGCGCCGCGAGCGACGACCGGAGCCACCCGTCGGTGATCCGCAACCTGGTCATGTGGCGCGCGGCAAAGAGCAGGTCGAGCAGGTGCGGGGGGCTGTGGACCTTCGCCAGCCAGTGCGGATCGCGCAGTTCGGTCCGGAAGCCCGCCTTCGCGAACGCATCCAGAGCCTGCCGCACGTCTTGCGGGCGCAGGAACAGGTCCAGGTCCTTGCTGTCGCGCCAGACGCCGGTGATCGCGTAGTGCGCGTAGGCGCCCCCGAGCGCGTAGGGAACGCCGGTCTCCCGCATGATCTCGAGCCAGCGCCGGAAGAGGAGGGCCTCCGCGGAGGCAAGGAAGAGGGGGCGGACCACAGCTCTGCCCCTGAAGGAGAGCTCGAGGTCGCCGGCTGATGCGTGGCGGGGTGCTGGAAGAGTGCTCATCAATCGCTCCACTTCGGCGATTCCACCAGCCGTCAGGGCTCACACGCGCAGCCGTAGTCGAAGCCCCCGCTGCGTAGCCGGCGCAGCCCCTGCAAAAAGTGATGGCGGAGCGACATGGGAGTCGAACCCACCCAGGACGAGATCATCGCCCCGCAAACGGTTTTGAAGACCGCGGCAGTCACCGGACCACGAGCCGCTCCGCTGCCCATCTTGTCACGCCGGCGGAGCGGGGTCACCCCGGCGAGGGCCGGGCGGCACCTGAGAGCGCCCGGCCGGCCGGCTGCCGTGCGGCCGATCCGGGCCGAAGCGAATGGGCCACCGGGCGGTTGGACAGCGGTCGAACCGGGCCGCACGGGGCGGCCGCCGGCCGGCCGTGACGACGGCCGGCTTCAGACTCGGGCGGCCGCTGTCGATAGCTGAGAAGGGATGCCTTCTCCGAAGCCTATGTCAGAACCTCTCACGGACACGGTCGCACTCACCGGCGAAGAGTCGGCGCTGTTCGCGCGCGTCCTCGCGGGCGTTGCCCTGTCGCCGGAGGCGGAGCGGGCCATCCGTGACCTGGTGGGCTCGCTGCTGGCGAAGCGCACCGCGGACCTCCACGTCGCCAACGCCTCCCTGCAGAAAGAGGTCCACGAGCGGCGGCTGGTCGAGATCGCCCTCCGCGACAGCGAGGCCCGCCTCCGCGACCTCGCGCTGACATCCGCCGACTGGATCTGGGAGATCGACGCCAAGGGCCGCTACACCTCCTGCTCGGACCGGGTGAAGGACGTGCTCGGCTACTCGCCGGACGAGATCGTCGGGCGGACGCCGTTCGACCTCATGGTCGAGGAGGACGCCGCCGCCATCGCGCCCGTCTTCCAACGTCTGGCGCGCGGACGGCACGAGTGCTCGGAGCTCAAGAACCGCAATCGCCACAAGGACGGCCACGAGGTGGTGCTCCTCACGAGCTGTGTGCCGATGGTCAACGAAGCGGGCGAACTGCTCGGGTTCCGCGGCACGAACAAGGACATCACCGTGCGCGAGCGCATGGAACACTCGCTGCGCCAGCGGACCATCGAGCTGGAGGCGCTCCTCGAGGCCGGCCGGGCGATCGCCGCGACGATCGACTACGACGAGGTACTGCGCCGCGTCGCGCGCGCGGCCGGCGAGGCGCTGGGAACGGCGGAGTGCGCCATCTGGGAGCACTCGCCGGATGAGGGCCTCGCCGTCTTCCGCTGCCTCTGGGAGCGCGACCCGGCGCCCGGCGTCGCGGAGGACCGCGTGGGCGCGAGCCACGAGATAGAGGCGCACACCGGCGGCCTCGACGGCCTGCGCGCCGGCTTGGTGGTCCAGCAGTCGCGATCAGACCCGGACCTCCCCGCCGCGGACGCCGGGGACATGGACGCGTGGGGTGAGAAGACCTGGCTGAACGTCCCCCTCGTGATGGACGGACGGCTCCTGGGCGTGATGATCCTGATCGAGACCCAGCGGGAGCGCCGCTTCGACCCCGACGAGATGCGCATGGCGGGGGTGATCGGTGAGCAGGCGGCGGCGGCCCTCCACAATGCACTGCGCCACCGCCGTGAGGAGGAGCAGAACCGCTGGCTGCGCTCACTGGTCGGGGCCGGACGGGCGATATCCGCGGCGCCCGACCCGGACGCGGCGCTCAGCGACGTCGCCCGGTTCGCCGCCGAGGCGGTGCAGTCGCCGGCGGCTTTCGTCTACGAGCTCAGCCGCGAGAAGGACGCCCTGGTGACGAGGGCGCGGTGCGCCGACGGAGTGCGGCGCGACGACGCGGTCGGCGACGTGTTCCCGGTCTCGAACTCGCCTCAGGACCGCCGCGCCCTGGACGCCGGCGAGGTGTTCGTGGAGACGCTCTCCGACCCCGCGCTGCCCGCCGAGGTCCGCGAGCTGATGGAGGCGTTCGGCGAGCAGACGCTCCTGAACGTCCCCTTGCGCTCGCGCGGCGATGCGCTGGGCATGCTGGTGCTCATCGAGGACCAGCGCGAACGCGTCTTCAGCGCCGAGGAACTCGACTTCATGGGCGCCTTCGGCGAGCAGGTCACCCTGGCGCTGACCACGGCGCGCTCCGCGACCACCGACGGGCTCACCGGGCTCGCCAATCACCGCGTCTTCTACGAGCGGCTCGGCCAGGAGCTGGCCCGGGCGCAGAGGTACGAGACACCCGTATCGCTCCTCATGATCGACATCGACGACTTCAAGGAGCTGAACGATACCCACGGGCACCCGGCGGGGGACGAGGCGTTGCGCCGGCTCGGCCGGCTGCTCGCCGCGCATCTCCGCCGCGACATCGACCTGCCGGCGCGCTACGGCGGCGAGGAGTTCGCCGTGGTCCTCCCCAACACCGGGGTCGGACCGGCGGAACACGAGGGGAGCGACCAGGGCGCGCGGCCCGACGGGGGCGCGCCCGGGCACCCGGAGGGCGCGGAGACCCTCGCCGAGCGTCTCCGGCGCGTGATCGCCGGGACGGACTTCCCCGTGACGGAGGACGGTCCGCCGGTGCGCGTGGCCGTGAGCATCGGCGTCGCATCGTACCCGGACATGGCCGGGAACATGGACGAACTGGTGGCGCGCGCCGACGCCGCGCTCTACGCGGCCAAGCGCGCGGGCAAGGACCGCGTCGAGGTGTACTGGCGCCGGGACACTGAGGCGGCGGCGAATACCGGCGCCGCCTGACCGGTCACTCCTCCTCGGCCACGCCCCGCCGGCGGCGCAGGACAAGCACCGCCACCACTCCGAGCACCGCGATCGCCACGACCACGATGACGGCGATCGTCGTCCCGGTCACACCGCCGTTCGAGCCTGCGGCCACGGCGGCCTTCGGCTTCAGGTCCAGGTAGCTGTCGCGCACGTAGCTCGTGTAGAAGGCGGCGCCCGTGCCGCCGTACATGCGCGTCCAGCCGTCCCACCGGGCCGTGTTGACCGCCTCGAGCTTGTCCGGGTAGTCGGTCGCGATCTCCGGCGACTGCTCGTAGAAGATCTGCTGCGCCTTCCAGATCAGGTCCTTGCGCTTCTGCGGGTCGAGCGTCGTGTTGGCCTGGCTCACCAGCCGGTCGTACTCCGGGTTCGACCAGCACGGCTCGTTCCAGTTCTCGATCTGCCCGGTGGTGAAGCTGGCCAGCGTGTCGCCCGGGTCGGCGTACCCGTCGTAGTTCCACAGGTACATGTCGAAGTCGGGGCTGTAGGTGTTGCCCTGGTACCCCCAGATGCTGTCGTAGTAGATGCCGTCGTCCATGACCTGGTACTCGATCTTGAGGCCCAGGTCGCGGAACCAGCCGACGAGCAGGCTGCCCGTCTTCTGGCTCTCGGGCGACTCGGCGCGGGCCCACAGGCGCAGCTTGATGGGCTTGCCGTTCTTGTCCTCGCGGATGCCGTCTCCGTTGGTGTCCTTGTAGCCCGCGGCGTCGAGCATGGCCTTGGCCTTGGCCGGATCGTAGGTGTACAGCTGGCCGGCCGGAGGCTGCCAGTGGTAGTCGGGATCGACCCACGAGTCGGGGGTCATGATGGTGCTCCCCGGCTGGCCACGACCGGCCCACGCGAGGTCCACGATCTTCTGCCGGTCGATCCCCCAGTTCAGCGCCTGGCGGAAGGCCACATCGCGGAGCACAGGATTGCCGCGGCTGGCGCCCTCGTAGCAGTTGATGGACAGATAGTCCCAGGTGAGCAGGTTGTAGGAGATCGCCTGGAAGTCCCGGTTGCTCTGGAACTTGGGGAACTGCGCTGCGGGGATGCCCCACGCGGCGTCGAGCGTGCCGGCGGCCAGGTCCTCCGTCATCGAGTCCGGATTCTGGTAGGTGACGAAGAGGATCTCGTCGATGCTCGGCTTGGGGCCCCAGAAGCTCGGGTTCCTGACCATGCGCACGTAGTCGCCCTTCTTGACCTCCACCGTCTGGAAGGGCCCGGTGCCGATGATCGGCGGCTTGTTCTGGTACGAGGCGCCCGCCGCCTTGGGGCTCACCTTGCCCCAGATGTGCTCGGGCAGGATGGGGATCCAGGTGGTGATCATGTTGGCCTTGGGCCTGCTGCAGTGGATCTCCACCGTGGTGTCGTCGACCGCCACAGCCTTCGTGATGTACGTCGTGAGACTCGAGAGCGCCCCCATCTGATTGTCGACGATGTAGTTGTAGGTGAAGGCGACGTCCTTGGCCGTGAACGCCACGCCGTCCTGCCACTTGACCCCGGAGCGCAGGTGGAACGTCCAGGTCTTGCCGTCCGGCGAGGTCTCCCACGAGGTGGCCAAGTCGGGTGTGGGTTTGAGGTCGAGCGAGTACCCGGTCAGGAAGTCGTAGTTGAGCAGCCAGATCTCGTAGGCGGATGTCTCGGAGCCGATGAATGGGTTGAGGTTGTCCGGGTCGTTGGTCCAGCCGACGCGGAGGACGACCTTGCCGCTCGCCGGCGAGGCGCTTGGGTCGGCCGCCAGCGCGGACCCGAGCCCCCACACCAGCCCGGCGCAGAGAACGACCGCGCCGAGCAGGAGCAGAAGCGACCGCGAACGCCGGCGGCCGCGTGACTGCGACGTGGTGTGGGTCATGCGACGCACCCCCTCATTTGTCCCCCGCGGCGGCCCGCAGCCGCCACCCCTGAGGCCGGTCGCCACGAGCCCTGCGGGCTCGCCCCCGGCGACCGGCCGTGCTGTTCGTGGAGTATGAGCCGCGGCCGGTGGTCAAGCAAGGGAACGCCCGGCCCTCCGACGCGAGGCGCGAAGTTTGGCCAAGAATCGGCCGTACGCGAAGCGGCCGGCCGCTCCAGAATGGGGGCGGCCGGCCGCTGACCAGGGGCTTTGTGAAGGGCCTTACTTCGCCAGGTCGAGCAGTGCCTGCGCGTCCTGGGCGAGCTTGTACTCGGACTCCATCTCGAGGAGGCCGCCGGGGAATCCGACCTTCGGCATGAGCGCGACGTAGTCGTCGGCGTTGAAGGCCTCGGGATTGTGGACGCCGCTCTTGGGGTCGCCCGGCTTGCTGCCGAGGCTGCCGGTGGCGAGGAGCTCGAGGGTGATGACGGGCGTGAAGCCGGTCTGCGCGGTGACGACCTGGACGCCGACCGTGTCGAGGCACTCCTGGTTGTCGGCGACCTGGTAGAGGTACACCTTGCGCTCCATGCCGTCCTTCTTGCCGACGACGTAGGTGCCGGCGGCCGTCTTGCCGACGTACTGCTTGCCGATCTCGTTGGGATCCGGCGCGGCGGCGGCGATGACGTCACGCGGGGCGACCATGACGTCGCCGACCTTGATCTTCTCGGCCTTGTCGATGTTGATGGAGCGGAAGACCTCCATGGCCTGCATGAACTCGTCGCCGAGCGCGTACTTGAACTCGGCCTTCTTGACGCCCTTGAGCTTGTCGGCGTAGCGGCCGATCTGGACGACCTCTTCGTGCTCGACGTGGCCGACCTCGACCTCGCCGATGCCCTCGGGCAGCCAGAACTTCTCGAGCTCGGCGAACGGCTCGACCGTGTGCCAGTCGCCGTTCTCGAAGACGATGGCGGGGTTGTTGCACTCCTCGATCGTCGTCCAGACGCTGAAGCCGAAGCTGATGCCCTTGGCGCCGGGGATCTCGAGGTTGCTGCCGTCGCGGATGCCGATGTAGTCGATCTCGTCGAAGAGGTGGTCCGCGGCGTAGCGGGCGAAGTAATCCGCCATGCCGGGCTCGACCCCGAAGCCGGCGAGCGCGTACTTGCCGATCTTCTCGAACTCGGGGCTGAGCGCGTACTCGTCGTCACCGAGCTTCTTGCCGGTCTTGTGGAACGGGTCGGTGGGATGCCACTCGCTCAGCGTCATGGCGGTGTCGAGGTAGTGCACCTTCGCCTTGAGCGCGGCCTGCAGCAGCGGCGGATTGAAGTTGGGCGCGCAGAGGTTCATGAGGATGTCGACGCCGTGCTTCGCGGCCAGAGCGGCCACGGCGTCCACATCGCCAGCGTCGACCTGCTCGGCGACGAAGCGCGGGTCCTTGAGTCCGTCGACGAACTCGGCGGCGCGCTTGCCGTCGTAGTCGGCCATGACCATCTTCTCGAGCCACTCACCGCTGGGATCGCGTCGCTTCGTGATCGACGCGATGGACTGACCGACGCCGCCGGTGCCGACAACCAGAGCCTTCATGACGTTCCCTCTCCTTGACGAGGCTTGTGCGCGCCGGACGGCGCGCCGCCCGGAAGGGACGCGGGTGACACCTGTGAGACCCCTCCAAGGCATTCCGTGAGCGGGATTGTATAAGATTGATTTGCGATTGCCAACGTCAACTTAGCAATCGCGGAGGTTTGCGAGGCCGGGCGTGGCGGTGCGCACCGCGGAGCGCGGCGAACATGATCCGGAGTGTGGGCGAGCGCCGGAGGGGCCGTCAGGCGGGCGCAAGGCGCCAGCCGAGCGCCTTCTCCACCGCGTCGCCGCGGCGCACGGAATACGAGACGCACTCGGCGCCGGCGGCGTCGCCGACGGCGCGGGCCAGCGCCTCGAGACCGGCGGCGTCGCCCGGCCGCAGCGCCGCGAGGGCGCACGCGATGGGCGCCAGTCGCGGGTCGTCCGCGGCGGCGGCGGCCGGCGTGTCGCGGGGAGCGGGCGCCTGCGGCGCCTCCGACCCGGCACGGACCGGCCGCCCCACGAGGTCGAGCCCGACGATGCCGTCGCCGATGACGGCGTCGATCTGCCAGTCGACGACTGCGCCGGGCGCGGCTGCCAGACGCGCCTGCATCTCGCCGGCGAACGGCGGCTGCTTGGCGTGAGCGAGCGCAGCCGCCACCGCGGCCTGGTCCGGCGCCAGCACACGACCGGCGAAGGGCTTGCCGATGAGATCCCGTTCGGACGCGCCCAGCGCCCGGCAGAACGACGGGCTGACGAACTTCATGGCTCCCTCGCGGTCCACCTCGACCACGTAGTCGGTCTGCGTGTCGGCCAGCAGCTGCAGGCTCTTGCGCAGCCGCCGGACCTCCTCGTGATCGATGGTCTCGACGTCCGGCCGGGAGATGAACAGCACGTAGGCCATAGCCCGCTGCTCGCCACGTTCGGCCAGCGGGCCCAGCGACACACGGACCCACACCTCGTCGCCGCCGGCCCCGAGCAGCTGGTCCTCGAAGACCTGCTCTCCGGAGCGGCGGAAGCTGCGCGCCCGCTCGGGCCACGCCGGCATGACCCGCGACCACATCTGGCCGACCATCGCGGGGTCCGCGCCGCCGAGCAGCCGCAGCAGCGGCGCGTTGGCGGCCACGGTCTTGCCGGCGTCCGCGACGACCGCGAGGGGCTGCTCCATGGGCAGGTGCCCGAGCACCTCGAAGACGGTCTCGATGCGGCCGCGCAAGGCGAAGGGCAGGTTGGGGGCGAGCCAGAACTCGGCGCCCAGGCCGTCGGGCTCCTGCGCGTCACTTTCCATCAGCATGCTCGCGTAGTCCATGGTCGCCTCCTTCCGTCTCGTCGCCGCGGGGAACGGCGCACTGTAAGAATCGGCCCGGAGGCCGCGAAAAGGGATGGGACGAGCGTCTAGGCCGGGGGTGGGTCGTCCGTCTGGACGGTCCGTCACGGAGGCTGCAGGAGCCGGGCCGGCAAGGGCGGTCAGACCGGCCCCGTAGCTCAGGCGCCGACTCTGTACATCGTGCGCTCGCCGAGAGCAGTGACCACTTTGACGTAGCCGGAGAGCTGCTCGTCCAGGGCGGGGTCGCCAGTGTCCACGAGCAGCGGCCGGCCCTCCAGGCTCAGCAACTTCGTCTGCGTCGCGATGACGATCACGTGGCCGGCGCCGGCGCGGCGAAGCACGGCGGGGCTGAGCTGCTGGTTGCCACGGCCGAAGACGTGCCCCTGCCCGCCGATCACGGTGACCACGATCCACGCCTCCGGGGCGACCTCGATGAGCTCGAGGAGGGCGCCCTCGGTGAGGTCCGACCCGGCGAGGGCGCCGTCCCTGACGGCGTCGACGCCGAGCAGCGTCTTGGGCAGTCCGAGGCGCTCCATCACCGTGCGCGTGGTGGTGCCCGGACCGAGGATGTAGAGGTCGCCGGGGCGCATGCCGGCGATCACCTCGGTGGCGATGTCGTTGAGCGCCCGCTCCTCGCCGGCGACCCCGCCGGCCTTGGCGGTCTGCGTGAGACCGCGGGCATACGGAACGGTCATGAAGCCGTACAGGCGGGCGGAGACGCGGTTCTCGCGGAACGCGTCCTCGTCGATGTCCATGACCTCGCCCTCACGCAGCTGGACGCCGGCGGCGCGATCCTGCAGGTAGAGCGCGGCCACGTCGCCGGCGGCGGCGGCCGTGGTCGCGTACACGGCGGAGTGGATCTTGACGCCGGCGGGGACGCCGATGACCGGCACACGGTCGCCGACGGCGTTACAGATGTTGCGCGCGGTGCCGTCGCCGCCGGCGAAGAGGATGAGGTCCACGCCGGCGGCGCACAGGTCGCGCGCCGCCTGCTCGGTGTCGGCTGAAGTCGTGAGCACGAAGTCGTCGCACGAGATGGCCGGCCTCCGGCCGCTCCGCTCGAGTTCGCAGAGCACGTAGGAGCGGCGGCCGCCGAGCGATCCGACCACGCGCGGCGCGAACCCGGCAGCGCGTGCCTCGTCCTCCCCCATCTCGCCCGGCCAGGTGACGATCTCGACCTGCCCGCGCACGCGGGAGAGACGCTCGAGCGCCAGCCGTGCGCGCCGCGGAGCGTCTCGCGCGGCCCCTCGCTCGAGCGCCGCGCGAAGCACCTCGGCGCCGTCGCTGCCCTTGAGGCCCACGCGTCCGCCGACGCCGGCGACGGGATTGACGATGAGGCCGAGCCGTTTCACGCCGGAGTCATCGCGAGACGGAGCGCCTCAGCGGTGCTTCTTGCCGCCCTTGCGCTGACGGGACTTCGTCGCGCCGGACGAGGAGCCGCCGGAGCGCGCGCCGACGGAACCGCTCCTCGGAACGCCCGCTGTGGCCGGGGCGGGACGCCGGCGCGAGATGAGCAGGTAGATGATCATCGCCGGCATGAGGTAGATGACCACCGCGGTGCTCTTGCCGAGCATGGCCGTCGCAAGAGCGCCGATCACGGCGACGAACACCATGAAGCGGATCATCCTGACTGCCTGCGGCGTCATCGTGCGGCCGCGGACCCAGAGGTCGACCGCGTCGAAGAGCATCCCGACGGCGGCGACCAGGGCGCAGACCGTGGCGAACGCGACGCTGATCTCCTGCAGGGTGGTCGGCCAGCTGACGATCAGGTTGACGAGAACGGCTGCGAGAAGCGCCGCCGTGGCGACGTACACCGCGAGGCCGACCGCATGTCCTGCCTGGATCGCCGGTCTCCCTGATTGCTGAGGCACGCCGTCCGCCTTTCGTCTGGAACAGAAGCCGGCCGCGTTCCGCGGCTGGCCCTGACCATGATACCGGACGGCGCGGGGGTGGGGAGCCCGCGTGCCGGCGCGGAGCCCGCGTGCGGCGGCGCCCCCGTCCTGAGGCGCGGGGCGGAAGCCCTTGCGGCCCCCGCCCCGCCCTCACCTCATCGTCCGCCCGCGGACGTCAGACCTTGTCCTTGAACTTTCTCTTGTACTTGCGCCACGTGAAGGCCCACTGGTCCGGGTCTTCCATGGCCTCGAGGCGCCGCATCTGGTCGATGGGCTGGGCGTGCGGCGAGTCGAGCACGAACTGGGCGTCGGCGTAGGCCTCGGAGGCGCCCTTCTTGATGACCGCCGCCCACTCGTCCAGGTCGGCCTTGCTGTACGTCTCGCACGGCTCGGGCGTAAACGGCTCCGGCACCACCCACGGGTGATGGCTCATCCAGTAGCTCTGGACGCCGAAGTCGACCATGCGGTCGCGCAGCGCTTCGGTGCCGACGCCGGTGTCTTCCTTGAGCTTCTCCAGGCTGTAGCGCACCTGGTCGAGCCGGCGGTGACCTTCGGCGTACGGCCGGCTCACGCCCGGGATCGCCATGAGCAGGTTGTCGAGGTAGTTGTTGTTGAGCACGCTGATCTCCGCGACCTCCTTGAGGCCCTCGGGACCCATGCTGCGGATCCAGGCGTAGGCGCGGATGACGCCCATCCAGTTGCCGAGGAACCCGCGCACGCGCCCGATGCTCTCCGGCCGGTCGTAGTCGAGGTGATAGCGGTCGCCGTCCTTCACCACGAGCGGGACCGGCAGATACGGCGCCAGCTTCTCCGAGCACAGGTAGGCGCCGGTCGCCGGACCCTCGCAGCCGTGCGGGCTGGAGAAGGTCTTGTGCAGGTTGAAGTGGCAGGCGTCGAACCCGGCGTCGCGCGCCCGCGCGAACCCGAGGATGCCGTTGGCGTTGGCCTGGTCGGTGAAAGCCAGGGCGCCGGCCTCGTGCAGGATCTCGACGTACTTGTCGATCTGCGGGTTGTAGATGCCGGTGTCCTCGGGGTTGGTGATCATGCAGCCGACGGTCTTCTCGCTGACGGCCGCGCGGAACGCCTCGAGGTCCGGGTAGCCGTTCTCGTCGGGCATGACGGTGATGACCTTGAAGCCGGCCACCATGGGCGTCGCCGCGTCGCACGGGTGCGAGAAGATCGTCGTGATCATCTCGTTGCGCTGACCGAGCTCGCCCCTCGCCTCGAAGTAGCGGCGCATGACGACCGCGTTGGTGAACACCGCGTGGGAGCCGCCGCCGGGCTGCAGCGTGAAGGCGTCCATGCCGCTGATGGACTTCAGGTACTGCCCGGTCTCGTAGACGATCTGCAGCAGGCCCTGCATGGTGTCTTCGTCCTGCCACGGGTGCACGTCGGCGGCCCTGTGGCCGCGGATGAGCTCCTCGTGCATCCTGGGCGAGTACTTCATCGTGCAGGTGCCCTCGCTGATGTCGCTGCCGAGATCCATGCCCAGCGTCATCTGCGCGTACCGCAGGTAGTGGCGCATGACCTGGTACTGGGCCATCTCCGGCAGTTCGGGGGCGGCGGCGCGGGCCATCCCCTCGGGGATGTAGTCCGCCGCCGCGCCGACCTCCGCGGTCACGGCGTCCTCGGCGAGCGGCACCATGATGCCGCGCTCGCCCGGCGAGCCCTGCTCCATGATGAACGGCTCGTCCCAGCGCGGGGCACGGTAGTCGTGCAGCACGCCGCCGTCACGGCGGAGCTTGGCGAGGCCGGAGAGCTTCTCCTCAGCGGCGCTCTTGAGCTGCTGGCTACTGACCGGCGCTCCTCCGGTGCCCCGGTCGACGGCTTGCCTGCGGCGGCCATTCATGCCGTCACCTCCTTGACGGCCGAGACCAACGCGTCGATGTCGGCCTGGTCGTAGTACTCGGTGACGCAGTAGAGCGCGCTCTGACCGAGCTCGGGGAACTCGGCCGAGAGGTCCTTGCCGCCGAAGATCTGGTGGCCGAGCAGCGCCTTGTTGACCTCGGCCACGCTCTTGCCCGTGCCGTCGAAGTTGACGACGAACTCCTTGAAGAAGCTCGGCGAGAGCTTGACCTGCACACCCGGCAGCTCGCCGAGCTTCTTGGCCGCGTAGTGCGAGCGGGCGATGCAGGTCTCGCCGACCTCCCTGAAGCCCTGCGGCCCCATGAGCGCCATGTAGACGGCTGCGGCGATCGTCCACAGGCCCGAAGCCGTGCCGACCCAGTCCTTGCCCTGGTCGCGGGCGCCGTAGCTGGTGCGGTCGGGGAGCGCCTCGCCGACGGCGTACTGGCCGGGCGTCGCGGTCTCCATGCAGGTGTAGAGCTCGAGCGGGCACTCCTGGGCGAAGACCGGGTCGTCGTCGCGGAACGCGATGAACCCGGAGCAGCCGCCGCCGGCGTGCATGTGCATGCCCAGCGGCTGGATGTCGCCGCAGGCGATGTCGGCGCCGATCTGCGCCGGGCGGCGCGAGCACGCCGAGCGTGATCGGGTCGACGCCGTTGATGGCGAGCGCACCCACCGCGTGGGCGAGCTTCACGATCTCGGCGCCGTTGGCCTCGATGGTGCCGAGGTAGCCGGGGCTCTCCCAGTACACGGCGGCGATACGAGTCGTCGAGCTTGGCCTTGAGGTCCTCGAGGTCGGCCATGCCGGTCTCGCGGTCCCACTCGTAGAAGCGGATCCTGGTGCTCGTGGGCATCGACTCCGGCTGGCAGAGCGTGCGCGCCTCCATGAGGCGCATCGGGCTCATGTGCGCCGGCACGAGCACCGTGTCGCGGCCGGTGATGCGCCGGGCCATGCGAAACGAGCGCCCGGCCACGTCACCCCAGTCGTAGATCGGGTTGGCCACGCCGTCGAGATCGAGCAACTCGCCGAGCATGCTGTTGAACTCGTAGCGCGTGAGGTACTTGCCCAGGTCGCTGTAGTCGCCGCCGCAGTAGGCGCTCAGGAACTCGGCGCGGTTGATGATCTCGTCGACGACCGCCGGCACGTGGTGCTGCCAGCAGCCGGCGCCGCAGAAGTTCAGGTAGTCGACGGACGAAGTGTTCGTGTCGAGCAGACCCTGCACGTGCTTGCGCAGCTGCCGCTCGCTCGAGGATCGCCGGCGGGATGTCCAGCGTGCCCTTGAAGCGCAGGCGGTCGGGGATCTCGGCGTAGATCTCCTCGACACTGCTCAACCCGAGCTCGTCGAGCATCGCCTGCTTGGTCTCAGGCACCGAGTTCGGGATGTAAGGGTGGACGAACGGTTTGTCAGCCATGGTCTGCGGGGCGCTCCTTCCCTTGACGGAGTGGGACGACGGTGGTTATCCGGCCGCGGGCGCGGCGGCGAGAGCCGACCCGCGCCCGGTGAGGCCGTACTGCTTGAGCTTGGCGACGACGAGCCGGGAGAGCCGCGCCTGGTACCTCGCACGGCCCGGTTCGACCAGGTGTGAGACGTCGACGAAGTCGTGGCTGGTGAGACCGATGCGGGCGATGAAGTCCACGTAGGGGATGCCGTAGGCGGTGGCCGCGGAGCGCGCGCCCCGGCGGTAGCGGCCGCGCGCGCCATCCCAGGCGTGCCGGACGACCCGCAGGTTGAGCGGGAGCTCTACGAGCACGGGGTGGAAGCCTTTCTCCTGGCACAAAGCGATGAGCTCCCCGAGCACCGCGGCGTTGCCCGCGTACCGCTCCTTGAAGCGCGGGTACTTGACGCGCAGCCACTGGGAGACGATCGCCCGTTTGGCGGCGCCGGAGAGCTGGTCGCCGTCCTGGAAGCGATGCGGGTCGTAGACGCCGGCCGACCTCGCGCCGGCGGCGGCCGGCGTCGGCTTGGGCGGGATCGAGGTGTAGCGTCCGACGTTGAGCCCGATCAGCACGATGGAGGGCACGGCAGGCGCGGCACGGACGATGGTGAGGTCGTTCTTGAACGCCTGGCTGGACGAGCCGAAGTCGAGGGCGCGCACGCTGCCGCCCCCCAGGGCGGCGATCTGCGCGCTCCAGGCAGGCTCGGTGCGTGATGCATTCGCGGGCCGCGGAGCCGCCGAGCAGGTAGACCACCGGCACCTTGGGCTGGTGACTGTTCAGCGCCGCGAGCGTGGACTCGATGTGCCTCCAGTCGTCGCCGGACCGGTACGCCGCCATAGCCGGGCCGGCCAGCGCGAGCGCCCCGAGCGCAGCCAGCAGCACGGCCGCGACCGGCGCCGCGAGACGGGCCTTGTCGGCACGGCGCCGCATCAGCCGTAGCCGTAGCCCGCCGAGGTGCCGAAGTCGATGGAGATGTTGGCGCCGGTGATCGGCGCGGCCGCCGGCGAGGCGAGGAAGAAGACCAGCTCGGCGACCTCCTCAGGCGTGATGAAGCGTGCCTTCGCGCCCTGCGCGTAGCTCCCGAGCAGGCGCTTGAAGTAGCCCTCGGGGTCGCCACCGCCGTAGGTGTCGGCCTGGTACTGCAGCATCGGCGTCATGATGTCGGCCGGGCACACGGCGTTGGCGCGTACGAGGAACGGCGCGAGCTCGAGCGCCAGCGACTTGGTCAGCAGGCTCACGCCGCCCTTGGACGCCGTGTAGATCGCGGTCTCCGGCGTCCCCACCACGCCCGCATCGGAACTGAGGTTGATGATGCACCCCTCGGTCTTCTTGAGCTCGGGGATCGCGCGGCTGCAGGCGAAGAACGTGCCCTTGAGGTTGACGTCGACCACCCGGTCCCAGTCCGCCTCGGTCATCGCCTCCGTCGGGCCCTCGACCCAGACGCCGGCGGCGTTCACGAGGACGTCGATACGCCCGGTCGCCGTCACGGCCTCGGCCATGAGGTCCTCGACGTCGGCGACGCTGGTGACGTCGCAGGTCACGCCGTGCACCTCGCTGATGGCCGCCACCCGGCCGCACAGGTCCTCCAGGGCGACGGCGTTGAGGTCGCCGAGCACCAGGGCCGCGCCGGCCTCGGCGAACCGCCGCGCGACCGCTGCTCCCACACCTCCCGCGGCACCCGTCACGACCACCGTCTTGCCGCTCATTCCGGTCGTCATACGCCTCCCCCTGTGACGAATGCTGAATGGCCGTTCACCGTCCGGCAAGCATACCGTCAGCGGCCGGGGCTGACCATGCCGTGCACCGCGCGCGGCGCGCGGCGGAGGAGCTGGGCGCGGGCGCCTCTCAGTAGTAGAGGTCGCTCGGCCCCTTGTACTCCTGGATCGTGTTGCCGCCGTCCACGACGACCAGCTGCCCGGTGATGTAGCTGGCGTCGTCGCTGCCGAGGAAGCACACGAGCTTGGCGACCTCCTCGGGGAACGCGGACCGGCCCATCGGCGTGTTGAGGCCGCCGACGTCCTCCCCGTCGGCCTGCGAGCCGGTGGCGATCCAGCCGGGGCCGACGGCGTTCACGGTGACGCCGTACTTGGCGACGTCGAGGGCCAGGCCGCGCGTCAGGCCCAGCACGCCGGCCTTGGCGGCACAGTACGCGGCCTCCTCCGGATTGGCGACCACCGGGCCGGTCACCGAGCTCATGTTGACGATGCGTCCGTAGCCCCGCTCGATCATCCCCGGCACCACCGTGCGCGTGACGTTGAACTGGGTCTTGAGGTTGATGGCGATGCCGAAGTCCCAGTCGTCCTCCGACAGGTCCTGGAAGGCCTTGAAGTCCTCCTCCTGCCCGAAGACGACCATGCCGGCGTTGTTGACGAGCACGTCGATGCGGCCGTGGCACCCGACGGCCTCGGCCACCATGGCGCGGACCTCGTCCATCCTGGTCAGGTCCGCGGTGTGCGAGCTCACCGTGGCGCCGGACTCCCGCAGCTCGGCGGCGCGATCGTGGACCGCCTCGGCGATGTCGCAGATCGCGAGCAGCGCGCCTTCTTCGGCGAAGATCTTCGCAGTCGCGAAGCCGATACTGTCCTGCTTCGCGACTCCCGTGATGAGGGCGACCTTGCCCTCGACCCTGCCCATGCGTGCCATGCTGTCTCGCTCCTCTGCTCGGACTGCGGACGGCGGGTGCCGCCGATGATGGTCGACGGGAATGCTATGCCGCCCGCCGATGCAGGCCAAGGGCCTTGAGCGGCCCCCGCAGCTTTGGAGTGGCGGCACGCACGACCGCCCGCTGCCGCCTCATCCTCCCGAACCTCTCCCAACGGGTCTACGTGATGGGAGTTTTGGTCAAGCTTGTTGCGAAACTGCCGATACGCTGAAGACCAGCGGGCGCTGAGGAGGGGACGAGTGGCCACCGCAAGACAGCGATCAGAGGCGGTCTGGCTCCGCGTAGGGGACGTAGCGGACGTCCTCGGCGTGAGTCCGAACACGGTGCGCCGCTGGACCGACGCCGGCCGCATCGCCGCCCACCGCAGCCCCGGCGGCCACCGCCGCTACCTCGCCGACGACGTCCACGCGCTCCTGCCGCACGACGAGGGCGACGGCGCAGCCCAGCCCGGCGACTTCGCGCAGCTGCGGCGACAGACACAGGACCTGCGCGCCACGCTGCAGGCCGGGCTCGACCTCATGTCGCTCCTTGCCGAAGACCCGCACGCCGTGCCTGCCGAGACGGCGCGCATCCTTTGTGCTCTGACGGGCGCGCCGCGCTGCGACGTCTACTTCGCGGAAGGCGAAAGGCTGCGGCTCGCCGTCTCCGTCGACGGCGGCGAGCTCGACCCCGGCCGCCGGGAAGCGGCCCGGACGACTGCCGACTGGTCGCCCGTAGAGGGCGATCCGGCCGCACTCGGGGTGGTGTGCCTGCAGGCGGGCGACAAAGGGCTCGGGCGCCGCGCCCGGCTCGCACTGCAGCGGCGTGGCTGCCGGTCCCTGGCCTGGACGCCGATGCTGCTGCGCGGCGAGTTCGTCGGCGCCATCGAGCTGAGCGACGCCGGCGAGCGTGACTTCTGCCGCCAGACCGACGTGCTCGAGAGCCTGGCGCGCGTGTGCGCCGAGGCGTCGGCGATCCGGCGGACGGTGGACGAGCTCGCGCATCGCGACCAAATGGCGCGCGAGCTCGTCGACGTCTCTCGCGAGGTCGCCCAGACACACGACTTCGAGCGGTTCGTCCTGCGCTTCGCGGAGCGGCTGCTCACCGTCGCTGACGCCGACTGCGTCGACGTGTGGCGCGCGGCCGGCGGAGTGATCCGCAACGTCGTCAGCTTCACGCGGGGCGGCGCCGACCCCAGCATGTCGAACACGATCCTCGACACCAGCCGGTATCCGTCGCTCGCACAGACCCTGCTCGACCACACGCCGCTGGCCATCACCGACCTCAGCGACGGTCGCCTCGGACCCGGGGAGTCGGAGCTGATGCGCGGCTGGGGCTACGCCAGCTCGCTCAGCATGCCACTCGTCGCCGGCGGGGAGCTCGTCGGGCTGGTGGACCTCTACGACGACGCCGAACGGGACTGGAGCGCCGACATCGAGTTCCTCACCAGCGTCTGTCAGCTGGTCGCCGGCGTCTTCGACAGCGCGGCGCTGCTCGACGAGTCGAGGACCGTCACGCGCCTGCGCGAGGAGCTCGTCGACCTCGGCGCGGACCTCGCCGCGGCGGAGGCTCAGGGGGACATCGCCGAGCGCGCCGCCGCGCGGCTGCGCCGCGCCGTCGCCTGCAGCGACGTCGACATCTGGTGGCTCGAGGAGGGCTACCTGCGCTGTCTCGCCAGTGTGGACGAGGGAGGGGTCGACGAGAGCGTGCGCGGTCGCATCCTCGCCATCGATCAGTACCCGTCCACCAGAGAAGCGCTCGAACAGCGCGAGATCCTCGTCATCAGCTCGCTCGGTGACGAGCGCGTCACCGACTACGAGCGGGAGGACTACGGAGAGTGGGGCTTCCGCAGCGTCGCCTCGATACCACTCGTCAGCAACGACCAGGTCGTCGGCCTGATCGACGTCTTCGACGGCCGCGAGCGGGACTACAACGAGGTGCGCTGGTTCCTCGCGGAGGCGGGACGTACCGTGGCGGACGCCCTGCGCAACGCCGACCTCCTCGCCGGGCTGCGGCGCGGCAACAGCGCGCTCCGGGAGCTGGTGGAGCTCGGCGATCGCCTCAACGAAGCCGGCACGCTGGAGGAGCTCGCCAAAGCGGTCGCCGAGCGCCTGCGCGCCATCCTCTCCGCAGAGGACTGCGACATCTGGCAGGTGGACGGCGCCGTCCTGCGCTGCCTCGCCAGTGTGGACAGCCGCGGCTGGGACGCGGACGAGGTCGGCTCCCAGCGTGAGCTCGCCACCTACGAGGCCACCATCGACGCCCTCGAGACCAACGAGCCGATGGTCATCGGCGACCTCGAGAAGGCCGACATCACTGAACCGGAGAGGGAGGCCTACCAGCGCTGGGGCTTCCAGAGCATGGTCTCGCTGCCGCTGGTGGTGGAGGGCCGCGCCATCGGCCTCATCGACGTGTTCGACACGCGGGTGCGCGACTTCACCGTCCACCTGGACCTCATCCGCAACGTCGGGCGCCTGCTCTCGGGATCGTTCGAGAAGGCGATGCTGGTCGAACGCCTCGAGGGCGGCAACGTGGACCTCCGTCTGCTCGTGGACTCCGGCCTCGAGTTCGGCGCGACGCTCGACGTGGACGAGGTGCTGCTGGCGGTCGCCGAGCGCATCGTGCAGGTGTCGGAGGCCGACCTGTGCGAGGTGCTCCGGCTGGACGGCCGCGAGGTCGAGATCCTCGTCTCCATCGGTGGGGATTGGAAGGAAGATGCTGTGGGCCAACGGTACCCGCTGCGCGACTACGCCAGCTTCCTCGAGGCCCTTGAGACGCGCCGGCCGGTCGCGACCCTCGACATCGTCACGGCGCCGGGCATGCCAAAGCGCGAGCTCGCGGACGCGGAGCAGTGGGAGTACCGCGCGAGCCTCGACGTGCCGCTCGTCACCCACGGCGGGGTCATCGGCTTCATCTCGCTCATGAACCGGGAGGCCCGCGGGTTCGCGCGCGAGGAGGTCGTGGTGGGGCTCGCGCAGGTCGCCGGCCAGGCGATCGCCAACGCCGGGCTGTACCGCGAGCTCGACGACAACCTGCGCCGCATGGCCCTCGTGAGCGAGTCGGCGCTCGAGCTGGCCAGCGGCCTCGACCTCCAAGCCACACTGCTCGCCACCGCCCAGCGGCTGTGCGAGGCGATCGGCGTGGGCGAGTGCGAGATCACCGTCATCGAGGGCGACGAGCTGCACACGCTGATGCGCGTGGCCAACGGCGAGGTCGACGAGGAGTGGATGGGGCAGCGGCTGGCGCTCGCCGACGCGGCCGTGACCCGCCAGGTGATCGAGACGAAGTGGCCGACGGTGGTCGCGTCGCTGCGCGACCCGCGCCTCACGCCGGCCGTCATGGACATCAACCGGGACTGCGAGCTCAAGAGCTGGGTCACGCTGCCGCTCATCGTCAAAGACACCGTGATCGGCACCGTGGAGCTGGTCGAGAGCGGCGCCGAGCGGACGTTCAGGCAAGCCGAGCTGGACACGGCCGCGGCCATCTGTCACGCCGCGGCGCTTGCCATCGACAACGCCGCGCTCTTCGCCCGCGAGCAGCAGACGACGCGCGAGACGCAGCTGCTCAACGACATCGCGGCGCGGACGGCCGCCAGCCTCGACCTCGAAGAGGTCGTGAAGGCGGCCGTGGACGAGCTCGGT
Source organism: uncultured Thermoleophilia bacterium (assembly GCA_963798285.1). Lineage (GTDB taxonomy): Bacteria > Actinomycetota > Thermoleophilia > UBA2241 > UBA2241 > CAIXSE01. Next base: position 1,364,105 of record CAWCSR010000003.1, read on the forward strand.
CAGCTGATGGCGTTCGAGGAGTACGGCCTGCTCCTGCTCGACGGCGCAAAAGTAGGGCAGGTCATCGGCTCGCGGCCGGCAGCCGAGGCGCTCATCGGGCTCGAGCTCGACTCGTTCGAGCCGGGGTTCATCGAGCGGATCGCAGCCGAGGGAGTGCTCGTCGCGCGCCTCCCGGAGGACCTGCCGGCGCTCACAGGCTCGCCCGCGATCGAAGGCCTCGCCTCCGCAGTCATCATCGCGCTGCCGTCAGACACGGGGCTGCTCGGCGTGCTCGACCTGAGCAGCGCACAACCCGACGCCTTCGCGACCGTCGACCGCCACCTGCTCGAACGCGTAGGCACGCAGCTCTCGCTGGCGATCAAGAACGCCCAGCTGTACGACGAGATCAAGCGCATGCACCTCGGCAACCTCAAGGCGCTGAGCTCGGCCCTGAACGCCAAGGACTACTACACGCTCGGCCACGCCGCCCGCGTCGCCGCCTACACGGTGATGCTCGGCCGGGAGCTCGGCTGGCCGGAGGACGTGCTTGCACCGCTTGAAGAGGCGGCCTACCTTCACGACATCGGCAAGATCAGCATCTCCGACCGCGTGCTCCTCAAGCCCGGCCGCTTGAACCAGCAGGAGTGGGAAGAGATGCGACAGCACCCGGCGGTGAGCGCCGACATCATCCGCCCGCTCTTCCCCAAGGACCTCGTGCTCGCCGTGCGCCACCACCACGAGCGCTACGACGGGGAGGGCTACCCGGACGGCCTCGCCGGCGAGGCGATCCCACACCTGGCCCGGGCGATGGCCGTCGTGGACGCCTACGACGCCATGTCGTGCCGCCGGCCGTACAAGGCGGCCCTCACCTCTGCGGAGTGCCTCTCGGAGCTGCAGCGCTGCCGCGGCACGCAGTTCGACCCCGAGATGGTCGACGCGTTTCTCCGCGTCCTCGAAGACGTGGCCCGGCGGCGAGCGCAGGCGAACGCGATCGCCGCGGAGGCCGCATCGCGCATCCGCGGCGAGACCCACGCCGCACTGCTTGCGCTCGAGGATGAGAGTTCGAACGCCTACCGGGAGATCGAAGAGGTGCTGCGCCAGGTACGAGACGCCAACCCGCCGACCCGGTTCCTGACCACGCACGCGCGGGTGGAGAAGCGCTACGTGATCGGCGTCGACCCGGAGGAGAAAGAGACCGAGAAGTCGCACCTCGGCGACGAGATCTTCGCCGACGACGAACTGCCGCACGTACTGGCCGGCGAGAGCCCGCAGGTCAACGCCGTGTTCGCCGACGAGTTCGGCGTGTGGATCAGCGGGCTCGCCCCGATCCGCGACGCGTCCGGACAGATCGTCGCGGCCGTCGCGGCCGACCTGCCCGCCCTCTCGGCCTCCGAGAACGAGAGCTTGCGCGGCGACGGCCGCCAGACCTTCGCCGCGATGCTCCAGACGGCGGCGGTGCGCCTGAGCCGGGCCGAGATCGACGCGATCACCGACTCCCTCACCGGCCTCTACAACCACCGCTACCTGCACGAACGCCTGAGCGAGGAGCTTCACCGCGCGCGCGAGTTGCAGCGGCCGCTGAGCGTGCTGTTCTGCGACCTCGACCACTTCAAGAGCTACAACGATAGCAACGGCCACAGCGCCGGGGACGCGGTGCTCCGCGAGGTGGCGCACCTGATCGAGCAGTCGGTGCGCAACATCGACATCGCCGGCCGCTACGGTGGCGAGGAGTTCGTGGTGCTGCTCGTCGAGACGGAGCGGGAGACAGCGCTCACGGTGGCGGAGCGCATCCGTGCGCGCATCCACGAGGCCGGGTTCACCGCCAACGGCGTGCCGCTCACCGTGAGCATCGGCGTCGCCGGCTACCCGGACGACGCGGACCGTCGCGAGGACCTGCTGAACAAGGCGGACTGGGCGATGTACCTCGCCAAGCGCCGCGGGCGCGACCAGGTGGCGAGCTTCGGCGAATCCTGAGCCGGTCGGCGGGCGCGGACGTTGTCAGGAGCGGCGGCGGCGGGCGACGCGGACGTCGCCGCGCCGCAGGGTCAGGCCCTCCCGGTCGAAGTACTCGAGGAGGGCCTGTGCGTTGCGGCGCCCGCAGCCGGCGGCGTCGCGGAAGCCGGCCAGCGTGACCTCGCCGTCCTCCAGCTGCGTGAGCAGCACGGCGCGCGCGCCGTCCACCGCGGCGCGGGCGAACCACAGGTCCTTGTCGACGCGCACGACGTCACCACGGCGCGCGAGCACGTCGAGGATCTGACTGAGCTCGCGCGGCGGCCGCCGCAGCCCCTCGGCGAGCGTCGCCAGCGTCGGCGGCGCCAGCGGCTCGGCGCCGAGGCGCTCGAGGATGAGGCCGGCGAGCGCGGCCTGCTCGTCGCCGAGCACGCCGGCGCCGGCGGGCGCGTAGCCGCCTTCGCCGGCGACCAGTCCGCCGGCCTCGACCATCCCCTCGAGCAGCCGGCCGACGTCGGCGACCGAGCAGCGCCGGCACCAGGGCGGCCAGCTCGGCGACGCCGCTGAACGGACGCTCCGGACGCGCGGCGGCGCGCTCCGCGGCGCCGGCCAGGAGGGCCGCGCGCAGCGCGGCCAGGGAGCCGGCGCCGAACCAGCGCGCCGCTCCCGGAGCCGCCGGCAGTTCTTCGAGCTCTCCGGCGGCGACGGCCGCCGCCAGCGCGGCGCCGGCCTCGCCGGCGCCGAACCCGGCGGCCGTGAGGTCCTCCCGCGTCAGGCCGGCGTGGCCGCGGTCTGCCGCGAGCGCCGCGAGCGCAGCCCGCGCATCGCCGCCGCGCACCGCGGCGAGAAAGGCGCCGTGCCGCTCCCGCGCGTGCCAGCGCTGCGCGCCGGCCAGGAGCGCCTCGCCGCCGGCGACGGTGGCGACCGGCGAGAGCGCGCGGAGGATGAAGCGGTCGTGCGGCAGCACGCAGCGCGTCCGCGTCCAGCCGCACGACGGCCGCGGCCGCCGTACCCGGCGTGATCTCCCGGCCCTCGAGCGGCGCCACGCGGGCGAGGTACTGCGCCGTGCCGTGATGCAGCCGCACCTGGTCGCCCGAGCGAAGCGGCCGCGCGCCCGGGCAGCACGGAGACCCAGGCGTCGAAGCGGCGCCCGGACGCGCCGGCCAGCTCGGGCGCCACCAGCCAGTCCCCGCGGCCGACGTCGTCCCTGTCGAGGCCGCGCAGGTTCACGCCGGCGCGGCTGCCGGCGTGCACCACCTCGGCCTCGTGGTCGTGCACCTGCACGCTGCGCACGGCGGCCCGTGCGCCGCCGGGCTCGACGACCACGGCGTCCCCGGCGCGGATCTCGCCCGACCACAGCGTGCCGGTCACGACCGTGCCGATGCCTTTGAGCGGGAACACGCGGTCCACGGGCAGGCGGGCCGGGCCGGCGCGGCGGCCCGCCTCCGCGCGGCCGGCCGCGCGCTCGAGCGCGGCCAGCAGGTCGTCCAGGCCGCGCCCGTCCTTGGCGCTCACAGTGACCACCTCGCAGCCGGCGAACGGCGTGCGTCTCGAGGAACTCGCTCACGTCCGCCTCGGCGAGCTCGAGCAGTTCCTCGTCCACCAGGTCGGCCTTGGTCAGCGCCACGACCCCGTCGTGCACCCCCAGCAGTTCGATGATCGCGAGGTGCTCCATCGGTCTGCGGCATGACGCCGTCGTCGGCCGCGACCACGAGCAGGAAGAGGTCGACACCGGTGGCCCCGGCCACCATGGTGCGCACGAAGCGCTCGTGGCCCGGCACGTCGACGACGCTCAGCCGGGCGCCGGACGGCAGCTCGAGCTCCGCGTAGCCGAGCTCGATGGAGATGCCGCGCTCGCGCTCCTCGCGCAGCCGGTCGGTGTTCTTGCCGGTGAGCCGGGTGACGAGCGCGGTCTTGCCGTGGTCGATGTGACCGGCGGTGCCGAGAGTCAGCGGCGGGCGCTCGCGGAGCGGTGCGTCTCCGGAGCCCCGCTCGACATCCTGCAGTCGGCGGCTGTTCACGACCGCGTCAGACGAGGCCGAAGAGGATGGCGCCGGCGAGGTCTTCGAGCTCGTCCTCGCCCACGGCGCGCAGATCGAAGACAAGGCGGCCGTCGTGCACGCGGCAGACGACGGCTGGGGCGCCGCGGCGCAGCAGCTCGGCGCGCGCGTCGGCCTCGGCCGCGGGCACCGCGGCCGCGACCGCGACGCTCGGCACCTCAGTGACCGGGAGAGCGCCGGCGCCGGCGCGGCCGACCGTCTCGACCAGCTCGAGGCGGTCCTCCGGCACGCCGGCGCCGAGAAGCAGTTCGCGCAGCCGCACCGCGCGCCCCCGCACGTCCTCGAGCGGGCAGGCCAGTGCGGCGAGCGTCGGGACCTCAGCGATGGCCCGCTGAGGGTCAAGGTACAGCCGCAACACCACGTCGAGCGCGGCCAGGTCGAGCTTGTCGATGCGCAGCGCCCGCGCCAGCGGGTGACGGCGCATCGCCTCGATGGCGGCGGTGCGACCGACGGCGATGCCGGCCTGCGGACCGCCGAGCAGCTTGTCGCCGCTGAAGGTGACGATGTCGCAGCCGGCGGCGACGCTGTCGGCCAGCTTCGGCTCCTCGGCGAACAGCTCGAGGTCGGCGAGCGCTCCGCTGCCGAGGTCGTCGATCAGCACGGCGCCGCGCTCGTGCGCGAGGGTCGCGAGCTCGTCCAGAGACGGCTCGGCCGTGAAGCCGACGATGCGGTAGTTGCTCGTGTGCACGCGCAGGACCGCACGCGTGCGTTCGGTCCAGGCGGCCTCGAAGTCCCTGAGATAGGTGCGGTTGGTGGTGCCGACCTCGACCAGCTCGGCGCCGCTCTCGCGCAGGATGTCGGGGATGCGGAACCCGTCGCCGATCTCGACCAGCTGGCCGCGAGCGACCAGCACCTCGCCGCCGCGCGCCGTAGCCGCAAGCGCGAGCAGGATGGCGGCCGCGTTGTTGTTGACGGCCAGCGCGTCCTCGGCGCCGGTGACCGTGCAGAGGACGTCGTGGATGTGGTCCTGGCGCGAAGCGCGTTCGCCGCGCGCCAGGCTGTACTCAAGGTCCGAGTAGCTCATGGCGGCGGTGACGACGGCCTCGACCGCCGCCCGCGGGAGCAGCGCGCGGCCGAGGTTGGTGTGCACGACGACGCCGGTCGCGTTGATGACGCGGCGCAGCGACGGCGTCACCGCCGCGTCCAGCAGCCGCGCGATCCACGGGCACGAGGGCGGCCGGCGTGAGGTCCGCCGCCTCCGCGGCGGACGACTCGCCGCCGGCGAGGATCTCCGCGCGCAGCCGCTCGATGACCGCGCGCACCGCGTCGACGACGAGCTCGCGCGGGTACCGCGTGAGCAGCTCCTCGACGGCCGGCTCGCGCAGCACTTCGTCGACGGCCGCCAGCGAGCGCAGCCGCTCCTGGCGGCCGTCTCCCCCGGCGTCCTTCTGTCCGCCTTGCGTCGCTCACGTCCTCCGCCACCTCCGCAGGACCGACGCGGGCGCCCCTCGCAGGCGCACGCCGGCCATGATCGTCGCGAACGCTACCATGCCGAACAGGAACCACCAGTCGAGGGCCGAGAGTCCGAGGTGGGTCAGCCACACGTGCCGCGCCCGGTCGATCACCACGAGCGCCAGAGCCGCAATACCCCACAGCGCCTCGGTCACTCCCCAGAAGATGCGACCCGAGTTCTCGTTGAAACCGTGCGCAGGTCGCCCACGAACCGGCGAGGGTGAAGAGGACCGGCACGGCCCCGATGATCACGACCAGCAGCAGCTGCCACAGCACCTGTGCGGGCGAGAGTCCCTGCACCGCCTTCCAGACCGGATTGCCGGTCCCCACGCCGAACAGCACGATGATCAGCCACCCCACGACGCCGATGAGACCGAGGGCTGCGACCAGCAGGAACGGGACGACGGAGAGCGCGCGGGTCACGAGGCCGCGGGATGGCGCGTCCGGCCCCGCGGACTCCTCCTCGTCCTCGCGTCCGATCTCGTCGGGATCGATGCGGCCGTCCTCGCCCCACGGACGGCGCTTCTGCCGGTCGTCGAAGGACACGCCGTCAGCCCTCGAGCACGAGCGCGCCGGTGGGGCCGGCGACGACCTCGCCGACCGTCCAGGCGCCGGCGCCGGCGTGCTCGAGTGCGTCGAGCAGCAGCGCGTGCTTCTCGGGCGCGACGGCCAGCAGAAGGCCGCCGGAGGTCTGCGGGTCGAACAGCGAGAGCACGAGCGGATCCTGCTCGCCGACGGGACCGGCGAACCGGTCGTCCGCCGCGACGCCGGCGGGGATGGGCTCGGCCGCGCCGGCCGGTCCCTCCTCGTGCAGCCGCGGCAGCAGGAACTCCCGGTTGTTGCGCAGGCCGCCCGCGTACACCTGCCGGGCGATGAGGTCGAGGACGCCGTCGTGCAGGGGCAGCGTCCGCCAGGTGCACCACCGCTGCGGCGCCGCTCGCGTCGAGCATCTCGCCGAGGTGGCCGGCGAGCCCGAAGCCGCTCACGTCGGTGCAGGCGTGCACGCCGACCTGGGCCATGGCCGCGGCCGCCGCCGCGTTGAGCACGGCGGCCTCCTCGATGGCCGGCATCATGTCCGCTTCGCTGATGACGCCGTTCTTGAGCGCGCTGGCGAGTACGCCGATGCCGAGACGCTTGGTGAGCACGAGCTTGTCGCCCACCTTCGCGCCGCCGTTGTAGACGATCTCGCCGGGCCTGGCGACGCCGGTGACGGCCAGGCCGTACTTGGGCTCCTTGTCGTCGATCGAGTGCCCGCCGGCCAGCTCGGCGCCGGCCTCAAGGACCTTCTCCATGCCCCCGCGCAGCACCTCGCCGAGGAGGCCGAAGTCAAGGTCCGACGGCCAGGCCACCAGGTTCATGGCCGTCAGCGGCCGTGCGCCCATCGCGTAGACGTCGCTCAGCGCGTTGGCCGCCGCGAGGCGGCCGAACCAGAGCGGCGAGTCGACGATGGGCGTGAAGAAGTCGACCGTCTGCACCAGGCAGAGGTCGTCGCTTATCGGCACCACGGCGGCGTCGTCGCGCGTCTCCAGGAGACGCGCGAACTCACCGGTGGCGGCGGGCATGCTGTCGAGGATGGCCTCCAGGTCGCACGGACCCAGCTTGGCCGCTCAACCGCTCTTGGCCGCGAACTGCGTGAGTCGGATCTTCTCGGTCATACGACAAGCTTACCGCAGAGGCGGCGGCGCAAGGCCCGGCCGGCGCACACCGCGCGAGTCGGGGCAGGCGCGGGGCGTCAGTCGTCGGCGTCGCGGGCCGTGTGCAGGGCGACGATCTCGCGCACGTCGTTGTAGGCGCGCAGGCTGTCGATGCGCCCGCCGTGGACCGTCCAGACGTGCGCGAACGGCACCCGGACCGACGCGGCGGCGCCCCTCGGCGTCACGTGGAAGAAGCCGGTGACGATCACCGTGTCGCCGTCGCCGTAGAACTCGAGCGGCTCGAGCGCGAAGGCGTCGTTGAGCTCCGGGATGGGAGCGAAGACCCTGCGCAGCACCTCGTCGCGGCCGCGGAACGAGCCCGACGCCGGCCCGTAGGTCCACTCGGCCTCGTGCCACTCGATGTCCTCGGCGAACATCGCGAGCGTGGTCTGGATATCACCGCGGATGAAACTCTCGTAGCCCGTGCGAACGATGTCGATGTTGGTCGCCATGCCGGTCCCTCACAGCGTGAGAAGCTGAAGCGGCCATGCCGCCGCCACCCGGAGGGTTCCCCGTGGGAGAGGGGCGGAACCGTTGTCCGGGGTGGCGCCCCGGGCAGTGGTCAGCGAACGGTCAGACGCGCGGAGCCGACCGTCGCCTGGCGGTTGCCGGCCTGGTCGGTCGCGTACACGGACACGATGTAGACCCCGCGCCGGAATGCGCAGGGCCAGCGACGACGGCCTTCGGTTCAAGTTGAGCCGAGCCCGGGCAAGTCACCGCTGACGGCGGGTGCCGCGCTCTCACGCGGTATCCGTAACCAGAAGACCGTCGTCTTGAGGAGGTTCCGCAATGGCCGACGCACCACGCCGTGCCGACGCAGTCTGGCAGGGCACGCTCGGAGGAGGGTCCGGCGAGGTCTCCCTCGCGACCAGCGGAGCGGCGGGCCCGCTGCCCGTCACCTGGTCGTCCCGCACCGAGCGCTCCAACGGCAAGACCAGCCCCGAGGAGCTCCTCGCGGCCGCGCACGCCAGCTGCTACTGCATGGCGCTCTCGGCGGACCTCGGCGCTGCCGGCACGCCGCCGGCGAAGCTGGAGGTCAGCGCGACGGTGACGTTCAAAGAGATCGAGGGTGGCTGGAAGACAGGCTCCTCGCACATCACGGTGAAGGGCACGGTACCCGGGATCGACGAGGCTGCGTTCAAGCAGGCCGCCGAAGGCGCCAAGGACGGCTGCCCCATCAGCGGCGCGCTCAAGGGCAACGTCGAGATCACCGTGGAGGCGACGCTGGCCTGAGCCTTACCGCGGTCACGCCGGCGAGGCGTTGACGATCACCGGCAGCTTGCCGCGCCACGCCGCCCACACCTCGAGGTCCGTCGCCAGCTCGCACATGAAGTGCGCGACGTTGGCCATGTTGGTCTCGCCGGGGCGGAACAGGCTGTCCACGAGTCCCTCGTGCAGCGCGTACTCCGTGACGTCGCCCTCCTTCAGCGAGTCGGGACGGACGGCCACCCACTCCAGCGTACGGGTCGGCGGCCTCGATGACATCGTGGAGGAAGTCCGCGGCGCGCTGATTGTCCCTCGCCGGAGGGACGAGGCCGCGCAGCGTCCAGACGATCGCCTTCTCGAACCGCCCGCGACGCGTGTCCAGCCCTCCGGGACGGTTCACCGAGACGCTGCTCATGAGGATGAGCTTCAGGGGCCGTGCGGGCCGAAGCTCCCGGATCGCCCGGCACACCCTCTCGACGGACCGGCGTGACGAGGTCGCGCGGCGGCCCGAACACCCCGTGCGCGCTGATGGTGTGACCGAGACAGGAGATCACGACGTCGCAGCCGTCGACCTGCTCCCTCGACCTGCTCGTCGCTCAGCGAGAGCAGGTCGGCCTCGACCACCGTCAGCCGCGGGTCGCTCGCCGACGCCTGCCGGGAGTCGCTCGGCCGACCGGACCACGGCGCGCACGCTGGACGCCGCGGCCCAGCAGTTGCTGCAGGACGCGGCCGCCGGTCCGCCCGGTGCCGCCCAGAAGAAGGACGTCTCATCACTTCACCTCCGGGTACTGGAACACGTCGTCGAGCGGGACGTCGAACACCCGCGCGATCTGAAAGGCCATCTCAAGCGACGGCGAGTAGCGGCCCTGCTCGATGGCGATCACGGTCTGCCGCGTGACGCCCACCCGGTCGGCGAGATCGGCCTGCGTCATCTCGCCGGCGGCGAACCGGAGCGCCCGGATGCGGTTGGTGACCCTGGTCGGCCTGCCCATCGTCAGAAGCCCCTGTGGTAGGAGGCGATCTTGACCACCGATCCGACCAGCGTCCCGACCACGAACGACAGGTAGAGCGCGCTGGCGATCCAGAAGTACTCGTACTCGAGCATGGTGAGCACGAGCACGCCGACCATGCCGGCGGAGGAGACGTAGAGGCCGATCAGGTCGCCGTGACGGCTGATCTGCTTGTCCCGCTCGTCCTTGCGGTCGATGTCGTCGGAGGCGGACCTGCCACGCAGCTCGGCCGAGATGCCGGTGCCGATCCCGGCCAGGATCGACCCGACGACCGTAAGGACGACCGACGCCACGATGGCGACGATGAGCGGTCGCTGATAGGAGAGGTCGGCTGCCGGCGTGTCACCCAGCCGGCCCAGCATGATCGACGAAGTACGCCACGGGGACGACCACCGCGACCACCGCGTTGACCCAGGTTATCTTCTCTTCGAACGGCACGGCTGCCTCCTCGCTGCGACTGACGCAATGTCAGAAATGTTTGACATCGCGTACTGTAAAGCGTGGCAGACATTATGTCAACTATCTTTTACTTCGCGGCCGCGCGCCGTGGCTTGACGGTGCTTTCTGGACCCTCGTGGCGCGGCAGTCGCGCACTCGTCAAGCGCGGACCGGACTCCGGCCCGGACGTGCTCCGGCGCCTCGAACTGGTCGCTCGGACGCAGCAACGTGCAGGCGACGCTGGCCTGAGGCGGCGTGTATCCTGAGCCTGTGGAGACCCTCACCGGCATCGCGACACGCCGTGTCGTGCTTGGATTCCTGGCGTTCGTCGCGGCGGCTGTGGCGTTGACCGGTCTGGCCGCCGCTCCGCCGGCGCGTGCCGACTCCGCCGTGGCGCCGTTCGTGCTGGAGGCCGGCGCCGGCCTCTTCGACCAGTTCGGCTACGCCCCCGCGTACACCCGCAATGTGCCGGCCTTCGACGAGGAGGGGCGAGCGTACATCCGCAGCCGCACCTCGTCACCGCAGAACACGTCCTACGTCGACACACTGGTCGACGGCTCCTGGGCGCGGCTCGACTTCGTCTCCGCGATCCGTCTCGCGTACCCGGGGTTCAAGGGGACCGTGGGCGCCGGGGGTCTGCGCAACGACAGCATCGTGTTCGACCGCGAGGATCGAGCCTACGACCCACTCGTCATCGAGTTGCGCGACGGCAGCACACGCAACGTCCTTCTCGTCTCCCTCGACCACTGCCGCACCTGGAAGGTCTATCCCCTGCCGGCCGGGACCTTCACGGTCGAGCACTGGGTGGGACACAACGAGATCGACGGGCCGCCGTTCCTCGCCGTCTGGCGCAAATCGGGCGAGCCCGATGTGCCGGGCAGTCAGGTCAACACGCTCTGGGTAACGCAGCCGCAACTGCAGGACGGCCACCTCGCCATCCCGCCGCTGGTCCACGTCACCGACCGGTGCCTCGGACTGAGCCGTGATTCCGGCGGCGCGTCGTTCGCCGCCACCAGCGGCGACAAGACGTGGTTCGTCTGGTCCGAGGCGACTCCCCGGGGCCAGGGAGGCACGACCCACTACATCGCCACGTACGATCACGCGACCGGCACGATCAGCACACCGCAGCTTCTCGCGAAGTCGCCCTCCAAGAGCGACCCCCACGACAAGCCGGGCATCTGTCTGGACAGCCAGGGCTACCTGCACGTCGTCTGCTGCGGACACGGCACACCCGCGCTGTACCTGCGCTCCCTTGCGCCCCTCAGCGCCGACCAAGGCTGGACCCAGCCGGTGCCCGTGCTCAGCACCGGCTGGGTCACGGGATCCGACCCGAGCGGGCAGGTGGGCAGACAGACCTATCCCGCCTTCGCCTGTGACAGCCGTGACGTCCTGCACCTCATCACGCGGCAGTGGCGCCGAGGCGTCGACCCCTACTTCGGCGGGCAGGGATACGCGGCCCTCGTGCACCAGTCCTGCCCGGCCTCGGGCGGGACGTGGAGCCAGCCCACGATCATCGTCGCCGGTGCGTACGCAGGCTACGGCGTCTTCTTCCACAAGCTGGCACTGGATCAGCAGGACCGGCTGTTCCTCTCGTGCAGCTACCAGGGCGGACCCGAGATGGACCAGGCCAGGGCGGACGGGAGCGTGTACGCCGTGCTCGGCCGCAGCCAGCCGCTCGGGCCGGGCAAGTACCGCGGCCGCATGCTTCTCGTCTCCGGTGACGGGGGCACGTCGTGGCGGTTCGCCACCGACGCGGACCTCGCTGCGCCCGGCCGGCAATCCCCGTCGGCCGGCGCCGTCGCCGGATCCGTGCGCGTCGCCCGCAAGACGCCGCCGCCGGCCATCACCTGGCGCTGGGACAACCCGCGTCCCCAGGGAGACCAGCTCACCGGCCTCTCGTTCTCCGGCGCCCGGTCGGGGTGGGCGGTCGGCACGCATGGCACGGTCCGCCACACCACAGACGCCGGCCTGACCTGGACCGCGCGGCGGACGCCGTCGACGGCGGACCTCTTCGGCGTCGCGGCCATCGGCCGGCGCAGCGCCTGGGCGGTCGGCGAAGGAGGGACGATCCTTCGGACGACCGACGGAGGCGCCACCTGGCAGTCGCAGCCGAGCGGCACCGGCGCCGGCCTGTTCGCCATCAGCGCCATCTCGGCGACTCGCGCGTGGGTGGTCGGCGAGCGCGGCGCCATCCTGAGCACCCGGAACGGCGGCTTGACCTGGTCCCGCCAGCCCTCACACGGCGAGACGCTTCTCGGGGTCGCCTTCGCCGACCGGATGCACGGCATCGCCTGCGGGATCAAGGGGGAGCTGCTGCGTACCCGCGACGGCGGCCGCAGCTGGCAGCGACGGCGCTCGGGGACTTCCGGCTGCCTGTACTCGGCGAGCATGCTGCGCGACCGGCGCGCGCTGGTCTGCGGAGACGGCGGCCTCATACTCACCAGCCGCGACGGCGGCTGGGACTGGAGGCATTCGCGCAGCGGCACGACGGTCACCTTCCGGGCCGTGCGCCTGCTCAAGTCCGGGCGCACCTGGGCGCTCGGTCCGGACACGGTGCTGTCGAGCAAGAACAGCGGCGGGCGCTGGACGACCGCCAAGCTGCCCGTACCCGGCCCGTGTGGGGCGCTGGCCACGGTCGGTAAGTCGGGCCTGATGGCCGGTGGCGCCGGTGGCGCCCTGTGCCGAAGCGCCGACTTCGGGAAGACCTGGCGCGGCCTCGGGACCGGCATCCGCCGGACGATGAATTCGGTCGCCGTCTTCAACGGCGGGGTCTGGACTGCCGGGGACGGGGGCACACTGGCGCGCGCTCAGAGCCCCGGCGGCCGCTGGACGGCCGTCAGGCTGGCGAAGGGCGCGGACCTCTACGGTCTGGCCCGGTCCGGTACGCGCGGCTGGGCGGTGGGCGAGGACGGCGCGGTCGTGACTACCGGCGATGGCGGCGACCGCTGGCACCGCGTGACGGCGCCGACAGAACAGGACCTGACGGCGGTGGCGGCTCCGAGCCCCGGCACGGTGGCGGTCGCCGGCAAGAACGGCACGCTACTGACCAGCACTGACGCCGGCGCCACCTGGCACGGCGGCGGCGTGATCCCCGACGACGTGCTCTGCCTCGACTTCGTCGATGGCCTCGACGGATGGGCCGGAGGAGGGGCGAGTTACGGAGAGACCCGCGCCGAGGTCGAGCGTACGGCGGACGGTGGGCTGACCTGGACCGAGATGGACCTGCCGGTCTGGGGTCGCGTGCATGGCCTGAGCTTCCTCGACGGCGACCGCGGATGGGCGGCGGTCGAGGACTGGGGCATCGACGGCGACCGCGCGCAGGGCGCGATCCTTGCGACCAGCGACGGCGGCGCGACCTGGACCCGGCAGGCGGGCACCTCGGCGGTGCTGCTCGGCGTGAGCATGGGCGCCGGAGGCTCGGGCTGGGCCTGGGGCGAACGCGGCACAGCGCTGCGCACGGTCGACGGAGGCGCCACATGGACGCCGGTCGACACAGGCACGGACGGCTCGCTCAACGCCGCCGCGGTGAGCGCCTCCGAGGTGCTCTTCGTCGGCGAGGACGGCGCCGTCATCAGCGGCGGCGCGCGCTAGAGGCCGAGCGCCGCAGGCAATTCGGCCAGCGACCGGATGCGTGGGACTGTGAGGTCCCGGCGCCGGCCGGAGCGGTCCAGCAGGATCGCCGGGCAGCCGGCGGCCACGGCGCCCTTGACGTCGTCTTCGACGCTGTCGCCGACCATCACCGCATCCGCCGGGGAGACGCCGAGCAGCGCGAACAGCGTCGAGAACATGCGCGGCGCGGGCTTCACCGCACCGGTCTCGGCGCTCGACACAGCCGCCGCCATGTAGTCGGCCAGCGCGAAGTGGGCGACGATCTCCTCGACGCCATGACCGAGCGCATTCGAGAGCAGCGCCATGCGGACCCCGGCCGCGCGAAGCACGTCGAGGCACGGCAGGACGTCCGCGTAGAGGCCGAAGTTCTCGACGTCGGACCAGGCGGCGATGATGGCCCGCGCCGTCAGCTCGACGGCGCCGGCCGGTCCGCCGCCCAGGCCGGCGATGATGGAGCGGGCGATCACCGGCAGCAGGCCGTCGTCGTGGATGAGGCCGGTCTCCTCCCTGCGCGCCGCGGCGGCGACGTAGGCGGCGCGCTCCGCCTGCGACCAGCGGGCCGGGTCGAGCTCGAGGCCGAACCTGGCGCCGGTGCGCACGTACCCCGGCGCCTCGAACTGGTCGCTTGGACGCAGCAGGGTGTAGTCGAGATCGAAGATGACGACTTGCGGCGTGGGCAGCGGCAGAACGAGCGACAGCGGACCGTCGGGGATGGGCCGTGAGCGGCTCGGCGCAGCCCGGGGCGGCGTGACCGGAGGCTCGGCCGCACTCACGCGTCCCGCTCCAGCAGGTCGCCGGCGCGGTAGGACGAGCGCACGAAGGGCGCCGCGACGACGGTGAGTCCCAGCGCGGCGCCCCGGCGCTCGTAGTCTTCGAACTCCTGGGGCGTGACGTAGCGGGCCACCGGCAGGCAACCCGCGTCGGGCCGCAGGTACTGGCCGATGGTCACGGCGTCCGCGCCGGCTTCAGCCGCGGCGGCAAGCACCTCGACGACCTCGGCCGCAGTCTCGCCGAGGCCCACCATGAGACCGGTCTTGACGAGCGGGCGGCGGCCGTCCGGCGCCGGCGAGCGCGCCCACGCGGCCGCGCGCGCGAGCAACTCGAGCGAGCGCTCGTAGCGCGCCTGCGGACGCACCTGCGGATACAGGCGCGGGACCGTCTCGAGATTGTGGTTCAGCACATCGGGGCGGGCGGCGAGCACGGCGCGCAGCGCCGATCCGTCGCCGCCCAGATCCGGGATGAGCACTTCGATGGTCGCCGCCGGCGTCGTCTCACGAACGGCGGCGATGGCCGCTGCGAACTGCGCTGCGCCGCCGTCCGGCAGGTCGTCGCGCGTGACGCTCGTGACGACGACGTGCCGCAGGCCGAGTCGCCGGGCAGCCTCGGCGACCCGGCGCGGCTCGTCCTCGTCGACCGCGCAGACGCCGGCCGCGGCGTCCGGCCTCCGTGCCACGTCCCCGCTCGACCCGGCCGGCCGGGTCTTCCCCTCCCCCTCCACGGCACAGAAGCGGCACGCCCGCGTGCACACGTCGCCGAGGATCAGGAACGTCGCTGTGCCGGACGCGTAACACTCGCCCTTGTTCGGGCAGCGCGCCTCCCGACAGACGGTGTGAAGGTCGAGCTCGTCGAGCAGCGCGCCCGTGGCGCGGTACTGCCGCGGCGCCGGCGCCTTGAGTTTCAGCCACGCCGGCTTACGGCCGGCGCCGGTGCCGGCGCCGGCGGGACTATCCCTGCCGCCCTGGTCGGCCGCTTCGTCCCGCTTGTCCTCCGCGGCCGTCACCCTCACAGGCTGTGCGCGCCGCGCCCGACGCCGGCGAGCGCGGCCTCACCGATCGCCTCCGACAGCGTCGGGTGGGCGTGGATGGTGTCGGCGATGTCGGCCAGCGTCAGGCCCTTGTGGGCCGCCAGCGCGAGCTCGTGCACGAGCTCGGTGACGTGCGGCCCGATCAGGCTGGCGCCGAGCACGCGGCCGCCGCCGGGCTCGCAGACCACACGCACAAACCCGTCGGCGTCGCCATCGCAGACCGCCTTGGAGTTGCTGTTGAAGCGCACGTGCGCGACCTCGTGGGCGATGCCCTCGGCCTTGGCCTTGTCCTCCGTGATGCCGCAGCTGGCGACCTCGGGCGAGCTGAACACGCAGTTCGGGACCAGCGTCCGGTCGCAGTGGAGGTTGGAGCCGGTGACCGCGTTCTCGGCGGCGACGGCGCCTTGGTGGTAGGCCCAGTGGGCGAGAAGCGGCGGGCCTGCCACGTCGCCCGCCGCGAAGACGGCGTCGAGCGTCGTACGGCAGCTCTCGTCGGTGACGACGAAGGCGCCGGAGCCGATCTCCACGCCGGCCTCTTCGTAGCCGAGGCCGGCGCTCAGCGGACGCCGCCCGACGGCGACGAGCACGCGCTCGGCGGTCACCTCGCCGCCGCCGGCGAGACGCAGCGTCACGCCGGCGTCGCCGGCCTCCGCCGCCTCGACCGCCGTCTTCACATGGGCGGTGATTCCGGCCTTCTTGAACGCCTGCTGCAAGGTGCGGCCCACGCGCTGGTCCTCGCCCGGCAGCAGCTGGTCGAGCATCTCGATCACGGTCACGTCGGTCCCGAGGCGATTGAACACGCTGGCGAACTCGCAACCGATCACGCCGCCGCCGACGATGGCCAGGCTGGCGGGGAGAGCGTCGATGTGCAGCAACTCGTCGCTGGTCATGATCCTCGAGTCGCTCCAGTCGAAGAGGCGCATGCGCACGGGCTCGGAGCCGCTGGCGAGGATGACGGCGTCGCCTTCGAGCTCGCCGCCCTCCTCGAGCACCGTGCCGTCCGGCAGTGTCGCGCCGGGCGCGAGGGCCAGGCGGCCGGGGCCGGCGAGCGTAGCCCGCCCGGCCACCACCTGCACCTTGCGCGCCTTGAGCAGGTGGGCGACGCCGTCACGCAGCTGCGTGGCCACGGCGTCCTTGCGCGCCATGAAGGCCGGGAAGTCGAGGCCGACCTCGCCGACCGTGACGCCGTACTCGGCGGCGCGGCGCGCCTCGTGCAGCCGGGCGGCGCCGGCGACCATCGCCTTGGTCGGGATGCAGCCGCGGTTGAGGCAGGTGCCGCCGATCTCGCGCGCCTCCACCACGTCACCTCGGCGCCGAGCTGGGCGGCGCGGCCGGCGGCCACGTAACCGGCGGGGCCGCCGCCGAGCACCAGGATCTTCGTCATGCGGTCCTCCTCATCCGGCCGCCGTCCTGCGCAGCGCGGCCTCGAGACGCGGCAGCGTCGAGTTCCAGATCGTCTCCGGCGCGAGCATCACGCCGGCTCCCGCGAGGCCTTCGGCCTCCCAAGGCGCGCCCAGCAGGGCCTCGACCGCGAGCACGTACTCCTCCGGCGGTCGCTGCATGAGGACGGACCCGTGCACCAGCGTCCGTCCCTCCTTCTTGGCCTGCGCGATGGCGACCAGTTTCTCCCCGCGAGAGCAGATGTCGTAGCGCAGCGCGCCGGCGAAGCAGAGCGCGCTCCGCTGGTAGGGCGTCTCGCCGCGGCCGTCCAGCGTCACGCCGAGCTCCCGGAACGCGGCGGCGAACGCGGCCGGCCACGATGCCGTACGGCGCCGCCGACGTCGACCGCGGCCCGCGGACCCTCGGTCGGCACGCCGGGCGGGAACGCGACGGCGAACGACCACTCGAATCCCTCGCCGTGCAGCACCGCCCGCCCGCCGGTCGGCCGGCGGACGACTTCGAACGGCAGGCCGGGCACGGTCTCGACCTCCTGGAACTTGCCGATCGAGAGCGCCGGCGGCGCCCACGTGTACCTGCGCGCGATGACTTCGTCCACGGTCTCGAGCAGACCGATGTCCAGGGCCATCTGGGCGCCGCCGCCCGAGCGGAAGTCCGGCAGGATCTTGACGATGCTCACGGCGGCGCCTCGGGGCTTCAGCGACTCGGAGGTGGCGGCGGGCGGCGCAGGGCGCAGCCTCAGGCGCCGCCCTCCGCGTCCTCCGGGAACTGCTGCTTCACCACGGGGTGACGGGCGGCTTGCGCTTCGTCGAGCCGCCGCACCGGCAGCGTCACCGGCGCGTCGTGCAGCAGCTGCGGGTCGTCCTTGGCCTCGCGAGCCACGCTGCGGAACGCGTCGACCAGATGGTCGAGCGCGTCCTTGCGACTCGGTCTCCGTCGGCTCGACCATGAGCGCTTCGTCGACGATGAGCGGGAAGTACGTGGTCGGCGGGTGCACGCCGTAGTCGAGCAGCCGCTTGGCGACGTCCAGCGCGCGCACCCCGTCCTGCTTGAGCGGCGTCGCCGAGCCGACGAACTCGTGCATGCAGCGGCGGTCGCCGAAGGGCAGGTCGAGCAGCCCGCGCACGCCCTCCATGACGTAGTTGGCGTTGAGCACGGCCGTCTCGCTGACCTCGTCGCAGGCCCTCCGCGCCGAGGCTGCGGATGTACGTCTAGGCGCGCACCAGCACGCCGAAGTTGCCGTAGAAGGTGCGGACCTTGCCGATGGACTGGGGACGGTCGTACTGGAAGAAGAAGCGACCGTCCTCGCCCTTCTCCACCAGCGGCACCGGCAGGAACGGCGCCAGCGAGTCGCGGACCACGATCGGGCCGGCGCCGGGGCCGCCGCCGCCGTGCGGCGTGCTGAACGTCTTGTGCGTGTTGAAGTGGACGATGTCGAAGCCCATGTCGCCGGGCCGGCTGATGCCGAGCACGGCGTTGGCGTTGGCGCCGTCGTAGTACAGGAGGCCGCCGGCCTCGTGCACGAGCGCGGCGATCTCGACGATGTGCTCGTCGAACAGGCCGAGGGTGTTGGGGTTGGTGAGCATGAGCCCGGCGATGTCGCCGCCGGCGATGACCTCGCGCAGGTGGTCCAGGTCGACGCCGCCGCGCGCGTCGCTGCGCACCGGGGCCGGCACGAAGCCGCCCATGACGACGCTGGCCGGGTTCGTGCCGTGCGCCGTGTCCGGGATGATGATGCGCCTGGGGTCGCGGCCCTCGGCCAGGTGGGCGGCGCGGATGATGAGCAGGCCGGTGAGCTCGCCGTGGGCGCCGGCCGCCGGCTGCAGCGTGGTGGCGTGCAGGCCGGAGATCTCGGCGAGCCAGCGCTCGAGCTCGTGCATCAGCTCGAGCGCACCCTGCACCAGCGACTCCGGCTGGTAGGGGTGGAGCCCGGCGAAGCCGTCGAGACGGGCGGCGATCTCGTTCACGCGGGGGTTGTACTTCATCGTGCACGAGCCGAGCGGGTAGCTGCCGCTGTCCACGCCGTAGTTGAGCGTCGAGAGCCCGGTGAAGTGCCGCAGCAGGTCGATCTCGCTGATCTCCGGCAGGCGCGCGAGCTCTGAGCGCCGGAGAGCCTCGGGCACGAGCTCGGCGGCGGGCACCTCCGGCACGCCGAGCTCGGGCAGCGTGTACGCGCGCCGGCCGGGGCTGGACTTCTCGTAGATCGTCGTGCGGTCCACGTCGGCCGGGCGGCAGACGGGCGCCTCGCTGCGGTCAGCCACGGTCCACCTCCCCGCTCGCGAGGACGCGGCCGAGCGCATCGGCGAAGGCGTCCAGTTCGGCGCGCGTGCGCTTCTCGGTGACGGCGACGAGCAGGACGTCGTCGAGCGACTCGCCGTCGAGGTGGCCGGCGAACTGGCCGGCGAAGCGGCCCGCGGGCACGCCGGCCAGGAAGCCCTCCGGCACCAGCGCGTCGACGACCACGGCCGCCGGCTGCGGCAGCCGCACGGCGAACTCGCGGAACACCGGGCCCTCGGTGAAGGCCGCCACGCCCGGGAGCGCCAGCAGGCGCTCCCGCAGGTAGGCGGCCTTGCGCGCGCAGTGCAGGCCGAGCTCCGGGCAGGCCCTCCTTGCCGAGCCAGCTCAGGTAGACGAGCGTGGCGAGCGCGTTGAGCGCGTGGTTGGAGCAGATGTTGCTCGTGGCCTTCTCGCGGCGGATGTGCTGCTCGCGCGTCTGCAGCGTGAGCACGAAGCCGCGCCGGCCCTCGAGGTCGACGGTCTCGCCGACCAGGCGACCGGGGATGCGGCGCATCAGCCTGGTCGTGACCGCCATGTAGCCGAGGCCGGGGCCGCCGAAGCTCATCGCGTTGCCGAGCGCCTGCGCCTCGCCGACGACGATGTCGGCGCCGAGCCTGCCGGGCGCCTCGAGGAGGCCGAGCGAGATCGGGTCGGCGACCACCACGAGCAGGGCGCCCGCCGCGTGCGCCAGCGCGGCGACGGCGGGCAGGTCCTCGAGCGCGCCGAAGAAGTTCGGCTGCTGGACGACGACCGCCGCCGTGTCTTCGCCGACGGCGGCGGCAAGCGCGTCCAGGTCGGTCGCCGCGCCCGCCAGCAGAGCCGACGGTCTGCGGGCGCGGCCCGTACCCGGCCGACTCCGTGGCAAGCACCTGCCGGTACTCGGGGTGCACGCCGGCGGAGAGGACGACCTCGCCGCGGCGGGTCTGCACTCCGGCGAGGAACGAGGCCTCGGCCAGCGCCGTGCCGCCGTCGTACATGGAGGCGTTGCTGACGTCCATGCCGGTGAGCTCGCAGATGGCCGTCTGGAACTCGAAGATGGTCTGGAGCACGCCCTGGCTGCGCTCCGGCTGATAGGGCGTGTACGCGGTGAGGAACTCGCCGCGGCTGACCACCGCGTCGACGACGGCCGGCACGTAGTGGTCGTAGACTCCGGCGCCGAGGAAGCTCACCAGCTGCGTCGCCGGAACGTCCTTGCCGGCCAGGCGCCGCGCTTCGGCGACGACCTCGGCCTCGCTGAGGCCGGCGGGCAGCGCCAGCGGCTCCCGCCGGCGCACCTCCTCCGGGATCTCGGCGAAGAGGTCGTCGATGCTGGAGGCCCGCACGGCCGCCAGCATCTCCTCCACGTCGCCGGCGCTGTGCGGGACGTACCGGGTCGGCGTCACGGCGATCAGGCCTCGTCGAGGAACTTCTTGTAGGCCTCGGCGTCCATCAGATCGCCGAGCTCGCCCGGCGCGGTCATGCGGATGCGGATGAGCCAGCCCTCGCCGTAGCAGTCCTCGTTGACGCGCTGGGGCTCGTCCTGCAGGGCGTCGTTGATCTCGACGACCTCGCCGGTGAGGGGCGAGAACACGTCGCTCACCGCCTTGACCGACTCGAGCTCGCCGTAGGGCTTGTGCCGCGGTCACTTCGTCGCCGACCCCCGGCAGCTCGGCGTAGACGATCTCACCCAGCGCGTCCTGCGCGAACCACGTGATGCCGAAGATCGCGTCTTCTCCGTCGACGCGGACCCAGTCGTGCTCCTTGTAGTACCGCAGATCCTGAGGATACGTCTCGTCGGCCATCGTGCCTCCCTGTCGGCGCCATTCGCGCTCACCCGCTGTCGACTTTCGAACCTGCCCGGGCCGCGCGCGCAAGAAACGCGCGAAGGCCGGGGAGCCGCCGCTCCTGCGCCGGCACTAAAAAAGACAGGGTGGAGTATCCACCCTGTCTGACGGCCGGCGCCACGGCGGCGGCGCCACGTCTGTCATCCGGGGGCCCGTCCGGCCGCGTTCCGTGGGCCTGAGAGTTTCGGCGCATCCCTCGCGCCTTGCACCTTCGGCGTCCGCCCCTTGGGGAGGACTCTCACGCGGCTTTCGCCCGGGCTGCTTCGCACCGGCTCAGCCGGTCCACTGTAGCACCGCCCGGACCGGCGGAAAAACGAAGACCGTCGACGGAGAGAGATGACGGCCGGCGGGACAGAGCCCCGCCGGCCATCGTCGCCCGCGGTCATCACCCCCCGACGAGACCGCGGACCCGGCGCGCAGCGCCGGGGTGCTCCTGTGCGCATTCGCCAGAATCGCGCCCGATGGAGCTGTCGGTCGGAGGGGGCCTTTCGACCTCCTCCGAGGTCACTCAGGAAACCACGATGCGGACGGCGGGTCAACTTCGCGGACGTTCCGGTTCTGCTGCAGAGGCGGACCGGGAGCACGCGGATCTCGTGCGCGGAGACGTGCGCTGCTGCTCGGGAAGTTCCACAGACCTGTGCACGGTGGGCCACAGCCCACGGGAGCTTCACTCGACGGCGAACGAACGCCAGGAACTCGCGGAGAGGGCGTGCGCGTCGTCTGCGGGATGGACCGCCTGCACGCGCCAGGAGCCCGGAGTGAGCCGTGCGTGGCCCACGAACCTCGTCGCGTCGGAGCCGGGGGCGTCCCGGTTCACCGCCGCGACCGTGAGCTGCGTCACCCAGTCGCCGCCGTCGCCGCGCCGCTGGAACACCAGCTTCACGCTGTGGCCGCCGGCCGGATGCCGCGGCAGGAGGTCGCCGGCCGCGGTCACGAGGTCGGCCGCGTCGATCACCGCCGGCTCGCGCGGCGTCGTGAGGGCCGCATGCGGCGTCACGGTCTGGTTCGTGCTGCGCGCCGCCAGGTAGGTGCGCGCCTCCGGCTGGCCGGTGGGCGGCGCGAACGTCACCCGCAGCACCGTGGCGGCGGACGGCGCGTACAGGAACGTCGCCTCGCCGTCGGCCCCGGTCACGTCCAGCCGCACGTTCTTCCAGCGGCCACCGCTGAGCCGCTGCAGCTTGAGGATGCCGCCCTGGAGCGGTGCGCCGGTGGAGTTGGTCAGGCCGGCGACCAGCGAGGCGTCCTTCCCCCACGGCGGCGTGTCGTGCTTCGCCGTGAGGGCGAGCACCGGCAGGTGGTCACTGACGGTGAAGCCGAGCGCCGGGGCCGCGAGCGCCTCAGCGGTGTAGCGCCGGGTGTCGAAGGCGGGGACGACGTCGCCGGGCGCGAGCGTGGCGCGCGCGCCGGTGGAGAGATCGTCACGCCACAGCAGGGAGCCGGCGCTACCCTCCTCGGTCCAGTAGGCGAAGCCCGCCGCGGCGCCGTACTGCAGCGGCGGCGCCTGAGTGACGATCTCGACCCGCGGCAGGGCGGGTGGCTGGTAGGCCGCGGCCCGCGGGTTGGTCTTCAGGAACTTCACGGGGTCGACGTAGCCGCCGTGTCCCACCCAGCTCCTGGGGACGTGCCCGGCGTAGGGGTTGCCGTCCCTGTACGTGAAGCCCCGGTGGACGCTGAAGTGCAGGTGCCTGCAGCCGTTGACCTGGGCGATCGCCTGACCGGCGACGACGTGCTGGCCGGCCTTGACCATGAGGGCGCAGACGTGTCCGTACAACGCGTGGAATTTGGTCCCCGCGGCCGTGGTGTGCGCGATGATGATGCAGCCGCCGGGGGCGCCGCCGACGCCGAAGCCGCCGGCATCGGCGCGCGAGATGAAGACCACGCCGTCGCCGATCGCGTACACGGCATGTCGATAGGCGCAGGGCATGTCCTGGGCGACGTGGAGGTACGAGCCACGCGGCTCGAGCCAGCCCGACCAGCCCTGGAAGTCCTCCGTGCCGACCGGCCAGTACCAGCCGCCGTCTCCCGGCTGCGGCACGCCGGGCGCGGCGCGCGCACCGGCGGCGAACGGGCCGGCGAAGGTGGGCTCGGAAAGCATGACGGAGGAAGGCGGCGAGGCTGCGCCGGCCGCCGCCGCGGGCCCCAAGAGGCAGGCGACGGCGAGCAGGGCCGAGAGCGCCAGAGTGGCCGTGCGCCGTACGTGCACTGTCGTGCGGTCGTCCACTGACGCTGCAGTATGCCACGGCCAACGGCGCCGCGCCCGCCGGCGAGGCTGCCGAGGACTCCGCGTAGCCGTCAACGGCATTTTAGTGTATTGGCGACAACTAAATGCTACAGTTTCCGGCCTGGACCAGAAGACTGCCCGGCGGACGCCAGCGGCCGGGCAACGACAAGGGCGATCAAGGGGGAGCTTCATGAAGCGACGTACCGTGTACGTCCTGGTGGCCGCCTGTCTCGCGGCTGCTGTGGCCTCGGGCGCGTTCGGAGTGGCTCGAGCAAGATCGGGAGGGCCTGACCACGTCGGCATGGCCATGGGCGGCGGCTCGACGGCGATGTCGGCGCAGGACATGCTGTCCACGCAGAGTCACCGCGTCGGCGCCATGGTCTACCACGGCCGCGTCACCTGGCAGCAGCGCCGCGCGGCCGCAGCGGCGCGGGCGGCCGGGATGGCGGCCACGCCGGCGCCGGCGCCCACGATGGACCCGCTCGGCGTGCCCGACTACTTCGGCGGCACGCCCAACTACGCCAACAGCCCGACCACCATCCGCAAGTTCGTCGACTCCCTGCCCGGCCTCGGGCCGTCGGCGAAGAACGACCTCGGGCAGTACATCCCTGTGGCCACGCCCGACACGACGACCTTCCCGGGCTCCGACTACTACGTCATCGCGGTGCGGCAGTACGCGCAGAAGCTGCACAAGGACCTGCCGGCCACGACGTTGCGCGGCTACGTGCAGATCAACAACGGCACCGACGCGACCGGCAAGAACACCGTCGCGCCGGCGCCGATCCAGTACCTCGGACCGATGATCGTCGCGCAGCGCGACCGTCCGGTGCGCGTCAAGTTTGTGAATCAGTTGCCGACCGGCGAGAGCGGCAACCTGTTCCTCCCGAGCGACACGACGATGATGGGTGACGCCGGCGGTCCGAACCAGGGCGCCGTTGCGTCCGCTGCGCGCGCCGGCGGCGCCGGTACCACCATCGACGTCACGACGTCGGCGGCCATGCCCACGACACTGAAGGTCGGCGAGATGGTCGACCTCATGGGGCTCCAGCCGGCCGCCTACAACGGCAGCTTCGCCGTGGCGAGCGTGACCGACGGTTCCCACTTCCAGGTCACGCTTCCCGCCGATCCCGGCGCGGACGCGACCACGTCGGCCCAAAGCATGGTCGCGGAGATGTACACGCAGAACCGTACCGTCGTCCACCTGCACGGCGGCGCGACGCCGTGGATCAGCGACGGCACGCCCAACCAGTGGATCACGCCCGCCGGCGAGACCACCTCGTACACGACGGGCGTGAGCAAGGCGAACGTCCCGGACATGTGGTTCGACGCCCAGGGCAACGTCGTGCCGGAGGGCACGCCGGGCGCCAGCAACGATCCCGGTCCCGGCGCCGTCACCATGTACTACACCAACCAGCAGAGCGCGCGGCTGATGTTCTACCACGACCACACGCTCGGCATCACCCGCCTCAACGTGTACGCCGGCGAGGCTGCCGGCTACCTGGTGGGCGACCAGGTCGAGCAGCGAGCTGGTGAAGGGCAACGTCAACGTCCCGGCCGCCGACCGCAAGATCGCCCAGACGGTCAAGCCGGGGACCATCCCCGCCGCCCAGATCCCGCTCATCATCCAGGACAAGACCTTCGTGCCCGTCCACCAGCAAGCTGGCCCGGGAAGACCCGACCTGGGACATCGCCCGCGTGGGGCGGCAAGGGCAACCTCTGGTTCCCGCACGTCTACATGCCGAACCAGAACCCGTACGACGACTCGGGCGCCAACGCCATGGGCCGCTGGGACTACGGCCCCTGGTTCTGGCCGCCGCTCACCCAGAGCGCCGGCCTTGTGCACGGCCTCGTCGCCAATCCCTACTACGACCCGGCCACCCGGCCGTGGGAGCCGCAGTGGATCCCCGGTACGCCCAACCCGTCGCTCGTGCCCGAGTCGTTCATGGACACGATGGTCGTGAACGGCACGGCGTACCCGTACCTCAAGGTGCAGCCGGCAGGCATATCGCTTGCGCATCCTGAACGCGTCCAACGACCGCACGCTCAACCTGCAGCTGTACTACGCGCAGTCGAACAAGGTCACGAAGAAGGACGCCAACGGGTCGCCCGACCCTCCAGACGAACGTCGGGCGACGTCCCGATGGTCGCAGCCGTCGCGCATCCCAAGGACAAGAGCTGGCCGGCCACGTGGCCGACCGACGGCCGCGACGGCGGCGTGCCGATCCCCGAAGGCACGTCGGCCCCAAGTTCATCCAGATCGGCACTGAGGGCGGCTTCCTGCCCAGGCCGGTCGTCCTGCCCAACACGCCGGTCGGCTACAACTACAACCGGCGCGACATCGTCGTGCTCAACGTCGACGAACAAGACCCTCATGCTGGGCCCGGCCGAGCGCGCCGATGTCATCGTCGACTTCTCGCAGGTGCCAAGGGCGCCAAGCTCATCCTCTACAACGACGCGCCGGCTCCGGTGCCGGCCTTCGACCCGCGGTACGACTACTACACGCGGCGACCCCGACCAGACGTTCGATCCGGCGGCGCGCCAGCACCACGCTGCCGGCTACGGCCCCGAACACGCGCACGATCATGCAGTTCCAGGTGGCCGGCAAGACGCACGCCAGCGAACCGTACGACCTGGCGCGCGCTCAAGAAGGCGATCGCCGGCGGCCTACAAGGTCGACCAGGCCCCGCCGATCGTGCCGGAGAAGGCCTATGGCGCCGCGACCAACACGTACTCGCGGATCCAGGACACGCAGCTCAACCTGTTCACCCAGCCGATGCCGCTGTCGGCGATCACGGTCGACGCCGGCGGCACGGGCTACACCTCCGCCCCCACGGTGACCATCACCGGGGGCGGCGGGAGCGGCGCGGCGGCGCACGGCCGTCGTCACCAACGGGTCCGTCAGCAGTATCACGCTCGACAACCCCGGCACCGGCTACACGTCGCCCCCGCAGGTGGTGCTGACCGGCGGCGGCGGCTCCGGGGCAACGGCCACCGCCGACGGCACCGTCATCCAGATGAGGCCCAAGGCCATCCAGGAGCTCTTCGAGCTGAACTACGGCCGCATGAACGCCACCCTCGGCGTCGAGCTGCCGTTCACCAACTTCAACACGCAGACCACCATCCCGCTCGGCTACGTCGACCCCGCGACGGAGGACATCACCAACTCCGACGCGGCGACGCAGGTCGGCTCGCTCGGCGACGGCACGCAGATCTGGAAGATCACGCACAACGGCGTCGACACGCACGCCATCCACTTCCACCTCTTCAACGTGCAGGTGATCAACCGCGTGGGCTGGGACGGCGCCATCAGGCCGCCCGATCCCAACGAGCTGGGCTGGAAGGAAACCGTGCGCATGAACCCGCTGGAGGACGCCATCGTCGCCCTGCGGCCCGATCGCCCCGACGCTGCCCTTCAAGATCGGCGACAGCGTCCGGCCGCTCGATCCGACCATGCCCGTGGGAGCGACGCTCGCGACTCGTCGATCCCGCCGACGGCAACTCCATCAGCGTGCCCAACAACGATGCACGGACTTCGGCTGGGAGTACGTGTGGCACTGCCACCTGCTCGGCCACGAAGAGAACGACATGATGCGGCCGATCGAGTTCCAGCGTCTCGCCGGCCGCCCCGAGCGGGCTGACGGCGACGCCGGGAGCCGGCCCGTCGGTCGCGCTGGCGTGGACCGACAACGCCACCAACCCGGCCGCGACCACGTACCTGGTCCAGCGGGCCACGGACGCCGGATTCACGCAGAACGTGACGACGGCCAGCATCGCCGGCGCGGCGACGTCCTACACGGACTCTTCCGTCGCCGCCGGCACGACCTACTACTACCGCGTGCGCGCCGAGAACGCGATCAGCTACTCGGCGTGGACGGACGCGGCGCAGGCCATCCTGCCCTGAGCCGCCGAGACACAGCCGGCCGAGCCGGCTTGAGACAAGAGGGAGGGCCGGGCCGCGAGAGCGGCCCGGCCCTCCCTGTCAGGCGACCCAGGCGAGGCCGTTCCAGAAGGCCTCGACCCGCCGGTGACGGCGCAGCGCGAACTCCATGCGGTTCGGCCAGAAGCGCTGCCGGGCATCCAGGTAGAGCTCGAATCCCGGCGCGCCGACACGCCGGAAGTCGCTGCCGCGCCCGGCCGGCGGCTCCAGCGAGGTCTCGAGGAGGCACAGCGGGCAGCCGATGCTGCGGTGCACCGAGATCCAGACGAAGAGACGCCCGCCGTGGGCCGCGACGAAGTCGCGCACGTCGGCGGGCGCCTCGACCTCGACGTCGGTGGCGACGTCGGTGATGTCGCGCAGGCCGAAGCAGTCACAGAATCGAACGGGCATCATCGCTTCTCACCGCCACGGGCATCATCGCTTCTCACCGCCAGTGTTCCTCGGCGCGGCCATCGCAATCCCGTCCCCGCCGGGAACCTTCCTTGTGACCCCGGTGGGCCTCTGCTAGCGTCGGCGGGCGTCTCCCCGGGCCATCGAACGCCCGGCCACAGCATCAGGAGGACCAGCGCATGACCACCGACCCTGACCCGTTCGCCGCCGCCCCGCCCGATCTGCGCGAGCTGCTCGCCCTGGCGAGTGACCTCGCGCTGGAGGCGGGACGCATCCACACCGGCGGCCGGCGGCAGGCGCTGACGATCGAGACCAAGTCGTCGCCGACGGACCTCGTCAGCCAGATCGACCAAGCCGCGGAGCGACTCATCGTCGACCGCTTGCGCAGCGAGCGGCCCGACGACGGCATCCTCGGCGAGGAGGGGACCTCCCGCGAGGGGACCAGCGGCCTGCGCTGGGTCGTCGATCCCCTGGACGGCACGACCAACTACATCTACGGCTACCCGGCCTATTCCGTCTCCATCGCGGTCGAGCTCGACGGCGACGCGCAGGTTGGCGTCGTCCTCGATTCGAGCTCGGGAAGGCTGTACCGGGCCGTCGGCGGGGTCGGGCGCCGTGTGCGACGACCGGCCGATCCACGCGCGCCGGCCCGAGAACCTGGCGACGGCGCTCGTCGCCACGGGGTTCTCGTACTCGGCGACCGAGCGCGAGCTCGAGGGCGCGGTGGTGGCCGCCGTGCTGCCGCGCATCCGGGACATCCGCCGTAGCGGGAGCGCCGCGCTCGACCTCTGCCGCCTCGCCGCCGGCGAGGTCGACGCCTACTGGGAGCTCGACCTCTCGCCGTGGGACTTCGCGGCCGGCGTGCTGATCGCCCGCGAGGCCGGCGCCGAGGTGCTTATGGCGCCGTCCGCCGGCGGCAAGGGCCGAGCCGTCGTCGGCGCGCACCCGTCGCTCATGCCGGCCTTCGCGGCGCTGCTGCGCGAAGCCGGCGCGCTGACCTGATGACGGCCTTCGCGGCGCTGCTGCGCGAAGCCCGGGCGCCGACCTGACCCGCCGGCGCCCGCGCCGTCAGCTGCGCAGCGACAGGAGGTCGAGCGGCGCGTCGATGACGGCGGCCGCGCCGCTCTCCACCAGTTCCTCGCGCGTTCGGAATCCCCAGGCGGCGCCCACGGGGAGCATGCCGGCGGCCGTGGCCGTGCGCATGTCCACGAGCGAGTCGCCGAGGTAGACCACCCGCGCCGGCGGCAGCCCGAACCGCGCCGCGATCGCGAGCGCGACGGCCGGGTCGGGC
The DNA here is from genome assembly GCA_963798285.1 of uncultured Thermoleophilia bacterium. GTDB lineage: Bacteria > Actinomycetota > Thermoleophilia > UBA2241 > UBA2241 > CAIXSE01. Next base: position 1,392,644 of record CAWCSR010000003.1, read on the forward strand.
TTGAGCGGCGCATCCGGGCGCGCGCCGCTTACCGAGACGAAGTCGTCCGGATCCAGGAGCGCCGCGACGATGTCCCGTGTCAGCGCGTCCGACTTGTTGGAGTGGATGGCGAGCGGCACGCCCGCCCGCTCGCAGCGCGCGCACCAGCTCCGGCACGCCCTCGTATGCGCGCGTCTTGACCAGCGAGTGGCGCCCGTAGTCGTCGATCATCCGCTCGTAGCAGCGCGCGACCCGCTCGGCGCTGCGCAGCTCCGCCGGCAGCGCCTCGGTCACCAGGTTCCGGATGCCGTGGCCGATGAGGTAGCGGTACTCCTCGGAGGTGTGCCCGGGCGCGCCCTCTCGAGCCAGCACCCGGTCCATCGCGTCGCCGATGTCCTCGAGCGTGTCGACGAGGGTGCCGTCCAGATCGAAGATGACGCCGTCGAACTCCATTGTGGCTGTATACCACGGTGGCGGGCCTGGCGTCCGTGCATGCCCGCCTCTCGCCTGACGGCGCCGGGATTGTCGCGACGGCCGCGGTGCGGTTCACTAAGCACGGCCGTCATCACAGTCCGACCAGGAGGTTCCCCATGTGCCTGCGCCTCGAGGGCTATGTCACCATCGTCACCGGAGCGGCGTCCGGCATCGGCAAGGCGACCGCCATCCGCTTCGCGCAGGAAGGCGCCAAGGTCACCTGCGTCGACATCGACGGCGACGGCGTCAGCGCCGTGGCCAAAGCGATCGGCAGCGACGCGTTCGCCGTGCCAGGCCGACATCTCCGATCCGGAGCAGGTCAAGGCCTACACGGACGGCACCGTCGAGCGCTGGGGCAAGCTGGACGTGGCCTTCAACAACGCCGGCGTCAACCTCCCCGGCGTCTTCCACGAGGTCCCCGACGAGGTCATCGACCGCACCCTGGACGTCAACGTCAAGGGCGACGATGTACGGCTGCCGCTACGCCATCCCTCACATGCTCGAGCAGGGCAAGGGCTCGCTGATCAACACGACCTCGGTCAACGGCATCGTCGCCGAGCCGTTCCTCACCGTCTACGCCGCCTCGAAGGGCGCGATCGTGATGCTCTCCAAGGGGATCGCGCTCGACTACGCCAAGAAGGGCATCCGCTGCAACGCCATCGCGCCCGGGCTGGGTCGACACGCCGGTCAACTACGCCCACGCCGAGATGCTCGGCGGGCTGCAGCACGTCTACGACACCATCGACTCGTTCCAGCCCATCGGCCGACCCGGTGAGCCGGTGGAGATCGCCAACTGCGCGCTCTTCCTCGCCTCGGACGAGTCGTCGTTCGTCACCGGCACCGTCCTGGTGGCCGACGGTGCGATGACGGCGCAGTAGGCACAAGGCGCGGGCACTGCGCGGTAGACGCAGACGCCGCGCAGCAGGCACATGCGCGCACGGGCACCGACCCGCTGAGCGCAACAACCCCGAGCTTGGCGCGTCTGTCTCTCGAGCCTCGACTCTGTCCGCAGTGCCGCCGGCGGATCTGCGACACCGCCGGCGGATCTGCGGGCGTGGCAAGCCTGTTGCACCGTTCTCCGAGACCCGGGCGCTCGCATCTGCGACGCCGCCGGCGACACTGCGGCACCACTGATGGCGCCGCCGACGGCACTGCCGGCAGCAGACACCAGGCGGCGTGGGACGCCGCGAGCTGGGACGACCGGTGGCGATCAGGTCCGCGCTGACTCCTGCGGCGGCGCGCGGCGCGAGAGTCAGCCCCCGGCGGCCTCGCGCTGGCTGCGCTGGTCGCGCTGGCCCGCTGGGCCTTCTTGCGCTGCGCGGCCTTCGTCGAACGTGCCCGCCAGCAGGAGGCTCCGGGCAGCAAACCGTCTGCCTCAGCCCACCCAGGCCTGGCCGTTCCAGAAGGCGGCGACAATGCGGCGCCTGCCCCGGAGCTCGAGGACGAGCTCGTCCGGCAGGGGCCGGCCGCCCGTGGCGAGCAGCACCTCGTAGCCGCCGGCGTCGTGGGCACGGAACGGACGCTCCACGTCCCTGGGCGGCTCGCTCCCCGTCTCGAGCGAGACCAGCGGGCCCGTGCAGCACCGGTGGGCGCTGGTCCACACATACAGGCGGCCGCCCCGCTCCCGCACGGCGGCCGCCACCTCTTCTGTCGCCCTGATCCTCATGACAAGAGTGTTCCCTGTCACTTCCTCCAGTACATCAGCGGATCGAACCAGAGCACGGGGTGCAGGTAGAAGCCACCGACGTTCTTGCTGCACATCGTCGTCATCTTGGGTGAGTACAGCGTCACGTATGGCGCCTGCTCCATGATGTGCTGCTGGATCTCGGTGTACTTGGCCAGTCGCGCCGTGGGGTCGGTCATCTTCTGCGCCTCGTTCGTCGCCTGCTCCACCCATGGGTCGACGTAGTAGGCGGTGTTCAGGCCGCCCTGCACGGCATTCGCCTTGGTGAAGAACGGGACGATCCAGTCCACCGGGTCGGGGAAGTCGAGGAACCAGTCGCTGGTGCCCAGTTCCGTCTTGGCGGCGTCGCTCGAGAAGTTGTAGTACGTCGCGCGGTCCATGGTCTTGATCTCCGCCTCGACGCCGATCGCCTTGAGGTCCGCCTGCATCGACTGCACGAGCTTGGGCATGGGGTCGACGTTGCTCGTGAAGATCACCGTCTTGAACCCGTCCGGGTAGCCGGCCTCGGCCAGCATGGCTTTGGCCTTGGCCGGATCGTAGCCGTAGTAGACCTTGCCCGGCTCACTCCCGGGCAGGTTCTGCGGGTAGATCTGGTAGAGCGACACGGCTTGACCGCTCTGCAGCTTGACCAGCTTGTCGCGGTCGATCGCCCAGCTCAGCGCCTGCCGCACCTTGACGTCGTCGAACGGCTTCTTGGTCTCGTTCATGAACAGGTACGTCGTCGCGATGAGCGGCTGCGAGTACACGTAGGGCTTCCACTGCGGGTCGGTGGTGACCCGCGCCACGTCGGCAGGCGGGATGTTGTCCCCGAGGATGTCCACCTCGTCCCGCTGCAGCTTGAGCAGGGCGTTGGACGGCGTGAGGCCGAAGACGAAGTCCACGCCGTCCAGGTGCACCTTGTCCGCGTTCCAGTAGTTCGGGTTCTTGAGCAGCTTGATCTCGCGTCCGGTCGTCCACGTGTCCATGTAGAAGGGGCCGGTGCCCAGCGGGTGGCGGTTGACGTTCTTGCCCCACTTGGCCATCCACTCCCTTGGCACCACGTCGCAGAACTCCATACTGAGCGCGTAGAGGAAGCTGAGGTCCGGCGAGGTGAGCGTGAATTGGATGGTATGCGGGTCGACGACCTTGACCCCGCTGATGGTCTTCGCCTTGCCGTTGACCGCGTCGGACGCGCCTACGACGCCCTCGTAGAAGTAGGTGGCCGGACACCGCGGCTCGGTCATCATGCGCTCGAAACTGTACTTGACGTCCGCGGCGGTGACGGCTCGATTCACCGGTGGCGCGAACTTCGCGTCAGACCGCAACTTGATCGTGTAGGTCGTGCCGTCGGCCGAGATGGCCGGCATGGCCGCCGCGAGGTCGGGGATCAGCTCGGTGCCGGCAGCGCCGGACTTGGGCGCGTACCGGTAGAGGGCGTTGAAGACCGAGTCCTCCACCGTCCACCCGGAGACGTCCCAGCTGATCGCCGGGTCGAGTGTGACCGGCTCGCTCTGAAAGGCGATGCTGATGGAGCCTCCGGCCTTAGGCGCGCCGGCGACGGTCTGGCCGCCTCCCGTGCCGGTGTCTCCGGACGACCCGCAGCCGGCGGCAGCTACGGCCGCCAGAAACAGGACGGCGGCGAGCAACGTGAACTGGATCCGCGGTGCGCGGATGCGTGGGCGACCGCCCATGTGACCCCTCCCCCTTTGAGACTCCCCAAGTCCCTCGGCGCCGGGTGGCGTTCCATCGAGCGTAGACCCGTCCGCCAGAGGCCGCAAGGGACCGACAGCCTGGGGAGCCCGCGCGACGTGCGAGCGAGCGGTCGGGGAAAGCCCCCGGGCTCACAGCCGGATCACGGCCGCCGCGAGCCCTCGTACGTGAAGGCGGCCGCACGCGGCTCAGAAGCCGCGTGCGGCCGCCGTTCTCATAGACCCGGCGGGGCCTTGCCGAGCGCCGACTGGTGGGAGCAGCCGGTGCTCCGGAGCGGGCCCGCCGGGATGGTCCGGCTCGGACCGCGCCCGGTCAGGCTGCCTTTGGTTGGGCGCGCTCGTCGCGCTGGTCCAGCTCCACGGGAGGAGCCATGTCGGAGCGGCGGCTTCTCGCGCGCGAGAAGCCGAGGATCGACAACACCACGAGCACGCCTCCGCCGACGAGGCTCACGATCGCGGCGGCGCCGGCGATCCGGCCGACCGTCGAGAACGCGTAGGCGTTCAACAACAGCCCGCGAAGCGTCGTGCCGCGGAACAGGGTGTCCGCCTGCTGCTGCAGGGTCGCGTTCGTCGGATTCGCCTGCGCGGCGGTGCTCACCTGTGAGTACGTCTTGCCGCCGGCCACTTCACTGAGATGGACGGCGATGAAGTGGTTGGCGTACGTCTCCGCCTGCGCGCCCGTGGTGAGCTGCTGGCCGCCGTACTGACGCATCTGCGCGAACGCCGGGCCCTTGACGGCCGGGCTGTTCGCCGGCGGGAAGAAGATCTTCTGCGCCGCGAGCTGGTTGTGCACCTGGTCCTGGACGAACCTGCTGCCGTAGAGCAGCAGACCGCCGGCCACGAGCAACACGATGGCGACCACCAGCCCCGTCCAGCTGAGCAGGAGGTCGATCATCCTTCGATTCATGGGTTCCTCCCATGGCGAGTTGACTGCGACGACGCCGATCGGGCGCCGTACGTACCAAAGCGGGCGGTGATGATATGGAGCTCCCACCGCCCGCACATGCACGCTCTAGCGTTATCACCCGAGGAGGCTGGTTCGAATCGGGCGGCGCGGCCCGCCGCAGGTGAGCCGCGCCGCCCGCCGGTCTTCAGTCCTCGGCGGCTATGCCGCCCGCTTGGCGCTGTACCGCCGGGTCTCCGCCTCTTCGAACATCGTGACCCGCGGCTCGGAGGTCACGCCGCCCTTCTCCATCGCCGTCTTCAGGGACGGGTCCTGCATGTACTGCTGGGCCCCCTCGCGCGACTCCCACGACGTGAGGGTGCTGACCTCGTTGCCGTCGTCGGGGTCGCGGTAGATGGTGTGGCCCTGACACCCGAACCTCGCCCGCGTCTGCTCGTTCTCGTCAAAAGCGGTCTTCCACTCGTCGAAATCGCGCACGGTGTGCTGCACGAGGATGTCCATCGTCAGTACCTCTCGGTGACGCGGGGCGCCGCCCGCCAGAACGGGCCCGAAACGCCGCCGCATGACGGATGACATTCCCCCGGCCAAGTGGCGCAAACAAGGCGAGTGTGCGCCTTGTGGCGCGCCGCTCGACCAGCGGCAGGGCACGGTCCGAAAGGACCCGATCGCCCTGCCTCAGTCGGTGACGGCCGTCACCCCGGCCGCCTCTTCGGGTGCACCGGCGGGGCCGGGGGACGCAGTAGCGCCGGCCCGCTCGTCCGGCAGGTCGACCCGCGGCAGCCACTGCAGCCACCGCGGCAGCCACCAGTTCCACTCGCCCAGCAGCACCATCGTCGCCGGCACGATGACGAGGCGCACGATGGTCGCGTCGAGAAGGATGGCGATCGACAGCCCGATCCCGAACTCCTTGATGATCGGGTCGGCGGTGAGCACGAAGCTCGCGAAGACGGTGACCATGATGAGCGCCGCCGCTGTGATGACGCGCGCGCTGCTGCCGACGCCGGTGCGCACGGCGGCGTGCGTGTCCATGCCCTCGGCGTGCGCGTGGAAGATCTGGCTGATCAGGAACACCTCGTAATCCGTGGACATGCCGAACAGCACGGCGAACATGATCAGCGGTACGTAGCTCGCGATCGGCACCGTGTGGTAGGGGTTGGAGAGCCCGATCAGCGGCAGGCCCCAGCCCCACTGGAAGAACGCCGTCACGATACCGAACGCCGCGCCGACGGCGAGCAGGTTGCAGAGGATCGCCTTGAGCGGCACGAGGACCGAGCGGAACGCCGCCAGCAGCACGATGAAGCTCAGCGCGAGGACGACGGCGATCACGAGCGGCAGACGCGAGGAGATGATGGTCGCCAGGTCGTCGTAGGCGGCGGTCACTCCGCCGACGTAGGCGGTGATGCCCTCCCCGCGGGTGGCGTCCGGGATCACGGTGCCCCGCAGGCGATGCACGAGGTCGGCGGTCCTGGGGTCCGCCGGGCGCGTGGTGGCCTGGATGGCGAAGACCGCCGCCGTCCCCGCGGCGTTCACCCGCGGCGGCGCGACGGACTGGACGCCCGGCGTCGACTCGAGCGCGTGCTGCAGCTTCACGAACCGCGGGTCGGTCGCGGCCGGCTGACCGCCTGCTTCCGTCAGCATGCTGACGAGGTCGCTCTCGAGCGCGCGCGCCCGCTTGCCTTGGCGCTTGAGCCGCTGCTGCTCGCGCTTGAGAGCGGCGGCCTCCTTCTTGAGGGCCGTGCCCTGCGTCTTGAGCACGGCGGCCTGAGCGGCGAGCCGCGCGCCCTGCGCCTTGAGCGCCGTGCCCTGTGCCGTCAGCGCGGCCGAGGCGGACGCGAGCGCCTGACCGTCCGCTTGCAGCTGCTTGCCCTTCGCGGCCAGCGCGGCGCCCTGCTTCTGGAGCGCCGCGCCCTGCTTTTGGAGCGCCGTGCCCTGCTTCTGCAGCGCCGCCAGCTGGGACTGGACCTGCTGCGCCTGCTGCAGCAGCGACGCCAGCTGGGCCTGCAGCTTCGCGAGCTCCGCGGGGTCGGTCGTGACCGCGATCTGCCCCTGCACCGCGGCGATCTGCGCGGCGAGCTGCTTGCCCTCCGTCTGCAGCGCCGCGCCCTTCGCGGCCAGCTGCTGCTGCTGCGCCAGCAGCGCGTTCTTCTGTGCCAGCAGCGCGTTCTTCTGCGCCAGCAGCTGCTGTTGCTGGGCCAGGAGCGCGTTCTTCTTCGCCAGCAGCGGAGCGGCCTTGGCCTGCAGGGCCGCCTGCTGAGCCTTGAGGGCGGCCCCCTGCCGCTGCAGCGCGGCCGTCTGCGCCTTCAGCGCCGCGCTGCGCGCCTGCAGCGCCTTGCCTTGCCGCTTCAGCTTGTTCGCGTCGGCTTTGAGGCTACGCCCGAGCCGCTCCGCTTGAGCCTTCTTCGCCGTGTACTCCGCGCTCGGCTCCGCCGCCGGCGAGAAGCGCGTAGCCACCAGGAGCCGGCCGTTGGCGCCCGGCCCGAAGCCCTGCGCGATGAGGTCGTAGGCCCGGCGCTGGGTCGTCGAGACGGGCCAGGCGCCGATGTCCTCCTGGCCCAGGACCAGGGTCAGCGTCGGCGCCGCCAGCGGGAGCAGGACGGCGAGCGCCACGGTCAGCGAGATCCACGGGTGCCGCGTCACGATGCCCGCCCAGCGCGCCCAGATGTTGTCCTTGCGGCGCGCCTCCTCCGGCCGCCGGCGCCACGGCACCCGCAGGGCGTCGATGCGCCGGCCGATGAGGCCGAGCACGGCCGGCAGGAACGTGATCGCCGTCATGACGGCGACGAACACGGCCAGCGCGGAGGCGTAGCCCATGGCGCCGAGGATGGGCACCTGCGCCACCAGCAGCGAGAGCAGCGCGATGATCACCGTCACGCCGGCGAACACGACGGCGCTGCCCGACGTGGCCATGGCGCGCGCCACGGCCTCGCGCACCTCCGCCCCGCCGTGCAACTCGTCGCGGAAGCGGAAGACGATGAACAGCGCGTAGTCGATACCGACGCCCAGCCCGAGCATGGTCGCCAAGGTCGGCGCCACCACGGGGATCCCGACGAGATGGCCGAGCAGGCCGATGAGCCCGAGCCCCGTCACCAGGGCGACGATCGCCGTGAGGATGGGCATGCCGGCGGCGGCGAGCGCCCCGAAGGTGAACGCGAGGATCACGATGCCGGCGGTGAGGCCGATCGCCTCACTGCGGCGCGACTTCTGCGCCGAGAGCTGCACGCCGAGCACGCCGCCGGCCGCGGTCTGGATCCCGGCGGCCCGCGCCGGCTCCGTCGCCGCCATGACCTGCGACGCCAGGTGCGTCGTCACGGCGCCGCCGTTGACCTTGAGAAGCACCTGGACCAGCCCGGTCTTACCGTCCTTGCTCAGGACGACACCCTTGCCACCGCGCACGTAGGGTCCGGTGACGCTGTACACGCCCGGCACCGCGCGCATGCGCTTGATGGACTCCAGTACGGCCTGTTTGGCCGTCGGGTCCGTGAGCTTGCCGTTCCTGTCGTAGAAGACGACCGGGCTCTGCCCGTTCTGCTGAGGAGGAAACTCCCTGGCGAGGAAGTCGGTGGCCGACTGGGTCTGCGTGCCCGGCAGACGGATGTCGTTGGAGGTCCGCGCGCCCAGCACCACCCAGCCGGTCGCCACCACAGCGACCACGCAAGCCCACACCAGCAGAACCACCCACCAGCGCCGGGCGCAGAAGCTACCGAGTCTGTAGAGAAGGGTGGACACGCAGCGGGTATCCTTGCTGATGGCTGGGGATTCTGACCATACGTACCCCGTGCCTGGGGTTCAACCTGACGTGACCACGCCGCTCCGGCCGGAGGGGCCGACCGAAGGAGGCAGCGTGAAGAGACGGATGCGCGGCATGAAGCTGAGCGCGGGCGCGTTTGCGGCGGTTGCCCTGGCCGTGATCCTCGTGGGCTGCGGGAGCACGAGCAGCCCCAGCGCGGCACCCTCGACGATCTTTCCGCAGGCCTCGGCCACCGGGACGCTTCCTGCGGCCAAGGCCTATCTGAACGACGCCCAGACCGTCCTCGGCCAGGTGAGCACCACCGTCGATGCCCTGCCGGCCGCGGTCCAGGGCATGAGCAAGACGCCCGACGCCACATGGACGTCCGCGGCGACCCAGCTGCAAAGCGCAGCCACACAGCTCGGCACGGAGGCGTCCTCCCTCGCGGCGCTCCAGCCGCCGACCGCGCTGAAGCCGGTCCAGGATGCCGTCGTCAAGGGCATCCAGACGGCGCAGTCCGGCATCTCGAAACTGGCGACGAAGATCGCCGCCAAGCCGGCGAGCCTGGCGAACAAGAAGGCGCAGATCCAGGCCAAGGTCAATCAGTTCAAGGCGCAACTGGGCGGCCTCGCCACGCAGCTGCAGAACGCGCTCGGCGGTCTCTGAGCGGACCGGCCGGCGATGGGACGGGGCGGGTGGCCCTTCCGGCCGCCCGCCCCGTCCCATCTCACGACCTTTGGGTCGAGCAGTCCGTCGTGCGCTCAGCGAATCGGCAGGAGCCTGCCGCCGATCCATGCGCCCGCCACGGACGAGACCCGGTCGATTCGCACCACGGAGCCGGTGTGAGGCGCGTGGATCATGCGGCCCTTCCCGATGTAGATGCCGACGTGGTGTGAATACCTGGCGCTCCCGAAGAAGACGAGGTCGCCGCGCCGCAGCTTGCTCAGCGGTATCGGCGTGGCCGAGTGCTGCTGGTCCGTCGCGCCGTGGCCGAGCGCCGCGCCGAGCTGCGCGTACACGAACATCGTGAGACCCGACGAGTCGAAGCCGCTCGGGCTCGCCCCGCCCCACACGTAGGGCACACCGAGGTAGCGCCTTGCCAGCAGCGCCGCGTAGTAGCCGGTGTTCGCGTCGTAGCGGCGGAACGCCAGATGGGCGCCCCAGCGGCCCATGCGAACGGAGCCGACCACGCTCCCGGGGCCGGGCATCGTGATGACGTCGCCACCGCCGGCGTACACGCCCACGTGGTCCCGGGCGGCGCTGAAGACGAGGTCGCCCGGCCGGAGCGCGTCCCGCGTGATCGCGACGCCGCGCCTCGCCTGCGCTGCGAGGTCCAACGGAAGCCAGATCCCCGCACGCCGGTACACCAGCTTCGTGAGCCCGGCGGTGCTGACGCCCTTCACCGAGATGCCACCGTCGGCGTAGGGCACTCCCAGATAGCCGTGCGCGATCTTGGCCGCGCCTGGGTTGGCCGCCGGGAGGGCGGCCATCGCCGCCGGCGCCGAGACGAGGAGAACGAGGAGCACCGCGAGAGCGGCGAGACCTCCGGCCAGTCGTGAGTTCCGCATCGTGCTGCCTCCTTTCGTGACCCGGTCATTCGCCGGGTCTCGCAGGTGGGCGCCGTATGACGCCTCGGCCGCTGGTCGGCCACGCCGCCCAGGGGCGGCTTCCCGACCCTACCATCGCGTTAGGAATGGACGTCAAACCGGCCAGGCCCGCGGCGGCGCCAGTCAGCGCAGAAGCGGGGAGCGCCGCTCCGTCGGAGCTGAGAAAGCGGCGCCGGGGCCGTCACTGCGGCAGGATGCTGGCTTGCATCGTGTCGATGCCCGTGGCGCCGGAGGGGTACGTCGGCTGCGCCGTCATCGTCTGCAGCACGCCGGCGCCGTCGTAGGCACGCACGCCGAACGTGTGCTCGCCCTCCTGCCACGGCCACTCGTAGCGCCAGATGACCCAGGTGAGCGGCGAGAGCGGCTGCCGTAGCTCGGCCGGCTCCCACGGCCCGCCGTCGACCTGGATCTCGACTTTGGAGATGCCGCGCGATCCGGCGTCGGCGATGCCGCCGACCGGCACGTACGTCCGCCCGGCGCGCTTCTGGAGGTAGCTGGTCGCCACGGTGTCGATGACGGAGGTGGTGCGGCAGATCGCCTGCTTGCTCCAGCCGCGCGTGACCCAGTACCCGGGGATGAAGTCGGGCACGAGGACGACGTCGGTGATCCACTTGGGCTGCTTCATGCCGTACACGTCGGGGATGTAGACGCGCAGCGGGAACCCATGGGCGGTCGGGAGCGGCTGGCCGTTCCAGTCGTAGGCGAGGATGACGCGCTGGTCGGACTGAACGGTCGAGAGGGCGACCACTTCGTCGAAGCCGTCCTGCGAGAGCATGTGTGCATAGTTGGCGCCCGGCTGCGGCTGCGCGGTCGCCAGGACGTCGCGGAAGGAGGGGCCGCTCCACAGCGTGGTCCCGATGAGCGGCCCGCCGATGGGGTTCGAGATGCACTCCAGCGTGATGAACTGGTCGCGCTTCGCGTAGTTGCCGCGAAGCTGCCCGATGGTGAGCTGCTGAGGGCTCGCGACGAGCCCGGAGATGCTCAGCCGCCACGACGCCGCGTCGATGCTCGGCGGGGTGAGGTCGATGTCGACGCGGTAGTGCTGCGCGACGGGCGTGTACTCGGCCCTCGTGCCGGGGACGGGCTTCACCGGCGAGTCGGCGTTGGGGAAGGGGATCGGAGCCTTGGTGACCGGTGCGACGGCAGGGCCTCCCTCCACGGCCAGGATGTCGGCGACCTCGGCGCCGAGCACGACGAAGGTCGCGACGAGGCCGCTCATACGGATGAGGAAGTGGCGGCGGTCGATGCGCTCGGCCTCGGCGGTCGCGCCGGCCACCGTCGCCGCGACCGGCGTCGCCGCGGCGGAAGCCGCGGCCGGCGCCTTTGGCGAGACCTCCTCCGGGGCGGCCTCCGGCGGCGGCCCGAGCGGACGCGGCGGCGCCAGCGGATGCGGCGGAGCCGGCTCGTCGCGGCCGCGGCGAGGGGCCGGCCGCGCAGCCGCCGGGGCGCAGGTCGCGTAGTAGAGGCGCCCCAGCGCCCAGCCCCAGGCGGCGAAGACGGCCAGCACCCAGACCACCTCCAGGAGGACGGTGTTCAGGGACGCGGCGCCGCCGACGCGGAGCACGGCCGCCAGCATGACGACGCCGAGCACGCCGCCGAGCATCAGACCGCGGCTCGGCGCCCGCTCGGCGTCCTTCGGCTTCGTCAGGAGGAAGAAGAGCAGGCCGATGACAGCCGAGGCGACGAAGAGCTCGGTGAGCGCGATCGCCTCCTCCGTCACCTTGGAGGTGTCCTTGATGTTCAGCCCGAGCGCCTCGAGCGTGCGCAGCGTCGTCTCGAGGCCGAAGATGACCACCCGGCCCGGCAGCACGCGCGTCAGCCACTCGAAGAGGCTGTAGGCGGCGTTGGTGAGGCCGGCCAGCGACCCGAGGGCGAACACACCCAGAAGCGCCGCCCCGAGCAGCGCGCCCGTGGCGAGGCCGGTGAGGCTCCTGCTGGACCTGCCCCTCCTCATACGGGCAGCGTATCCGGTCGGAGGCGAGGTGAAGCCGTCGACGCGCGGGCGCGCGGCGCCCCCGCGCCGCCGGCGTCAGCTCAGCACGCGGCGGCGGAAGCCGTCGATGCCGACCCAGATCAGCAGCACGGCGAAGCCGGTCATGGCCGTGTAGATGGCCCACACCGGCATGTGCGGGACGCCCGTCGTCAGCGACAGGCGGAAGCCCTCGCACATGTACACCAATGGGTTCACGAGGACGAGGATCTGCAGCCAGCGGATCGGCTCCAGCGCCGCCCAGGGGTAGTAGACGGCGCCCAGGAAGGTGATCGGCAGCACGACGATGGCGAACAGGAGCGGCACCTGCTGCGGCTTGATGCGCGTGCCCATCGTGAGCCCGAAGGCGGCGCTCAGCACGGCCCCGATCGGGGCGATGGTCAGCAGGAACAGCCAGTGTACGTGCAGGTGGACCGGCGTCGCCGGGATGAAGAGCGCGAGCGGAAACACGACGAGGCCGGCGATCAGCGCCTGGACGGCGCCGGAGGCGATCTTCTCGGCGGCGACGCCCCACACCGGCAGCGGCGCCATCACGCGGTCCTCGATCTCGCGCGTGTACCCGAACTCCTGCACCAGCGGCAGCGCGACGGCCTGCACGCCCTGGAAGATCATGGACGTCGCGACGACTCCGGCCATGAGCAGCGTCGAGAAGTCCGCCTCGGACGCGCTCGAGCCGCCGATGCCCTGCCCGATCTTCGGGAAGACGTAGGTGAACACGAAGACCAGCAGCAGGGGCTGCATGATCGTCCGCACGGCGAAGATGACGATGCCCTTCTCCAGCACGTGGAGGTCGCGCAGCAGCAGCGCGCCGAACGCGACGAACGCGGCGCGGCGGGCCGGCTGCAGGACGATGCCGCCCGGCTCCGGCGGGGTGCCCGAGCGGGGGGCGCCACCGATCGATGGAGCCGCCGTGCTCATTCCCTCAGGTCCTTGCCGGTCAGGGTGATGAAGACCGTCTCGAGCGTCGGTTCGCTCACCGAGATGTCGGTGACGGGGAACCCGTTCGCCTCCGCCTCGGCGACGACCCGCGGCACGATGCCGCGGCTGCCGTGGAAGAAGATGCGCGCCATGCCCTCGCCCTGCTCGGCGCGCACGACGTCGCGCATGCGGCCGAGCGTCTGCGTGAGCGCGGCGACGTCGCCCTCGATGCTCACCTCGACGACGGTGTCGGCGTCGACCGACGCCTTGAGCCCCTCGGGCGTGTCGAGGGAGAGCATGCGCCCGTGGTCCATGATCGCCACCCGGTCGCACAGGCGGTCGGCCTCCTCCATGTAGTGCGTCGTGAGCAGGACCGTCAGGCCGACCCCGTGCAGCTCGTGGAGGATCTCCCAGAGCGCGAGCCGGCTCTGCGGGTCGAGGCCGGCCGTGGGCTCGTCGAGGAACAGGATGTGCGGCGAGTGGGCGATGCTCCGGGCCACCATGAGACGCTGCGCCATGCCGCCGGAGAGCGCGTACACGCTCGCCTTGGCCCGATCGGCGAGCCGGAACTGCTCGAGGAGCTCGTCGGCGCGGGCACGGGCGACGCGGGAGCTGAGACCGAAGTACCGGCAGTGGTAGTACAGGTTCTCCCAGACGGTCAGGCTCCGGTCCAGCGTGTTAGACTGCGCCACGACGCCGATCGCCTGCTTGGTGAGGGCGGGGTGAGCGACGACGTCGACCCCGCCCACGCACGCGCTCCCCGCAGTCGGGATGACACGCGTGGAGAGCATCCCGACCGTGGTGGTCTTGCCGGCGCCGTTCGGCCCGAGCAGGCCGAAGATCTCGCCGGCGCGCACGTGCAGGTCGAGGTCCACGACGGCGTGGATGCCCCCCGGGAAGGTCTTCGAGAGGCCCGTGGCGGTGATGACCTCGCCGGCGGCGCACGCGCCCCCCTCTCGGGGGCGAACCATGGCGGCGGGGGCCGTGCCACCTGCGGGCGGCTGCTGCGTGGTCTGCGACATCGGCATCGGGTCCGTTTGGTAGAGCACCTCTTCCGGCTTGTTCCCGGTCCCGTGGCGGCTAGACATCCCACCGACAACGCCGTCACGCCGTCCTCGCCTGAAACCGGGAACGGATACGGCATGACGACATCACGCCCTCACGTTCACGAAGGGAGCGATCCCGATGAAGCACGATCCTTATGACGAGAACCTTCCGCCGGCGCCGAGCTTTCGCATCTCCGGCGGTGACGTCTTCGACGGCAAGGAGGTCCCGCAGCGCAACGCCAGCGAGGGAGCCGGCGGCAGCAACATCTCGCCGCACCTCTCGTGGTACGGCTTTCCCGACGACACCCGGAGCTTCGTCGTGACCATGTACGACCCAGACGCGCCGACCCCGAGCGGCTTCTGGCACTGGGCGGTCGCCGACATCCCGGCCCAGGTGACGGAACTCCCGGAGGGGGCCGGAAGAGCCGGCGACTCCGGGTTGCCCGCCGGCGCCCGGCACTTCCGTAACGACGCCGGCGTGCGCGGCTACGTCGGGCCGGCCCCGCCGCCCGGGCACGGGCCGCATCGGTACTTCATCGCCGTGCACGCGGTGGACGTGGAGTCGATCGGCGTGGACGACGACGCCAGCCCGGCGTACCTGAGCTTCGCACTGATGGGCCACACGCTGGCGCGCGCGGTCATCGCGCCGTGGTTCGAGGTCGAGTCGCTCGGCGATGCCGAGAGCAAAGCCGACGCCGAGAGCAAAGCCGCCTGACGAGCCGCCCCGCCGGACAGATCTGGTCTCCGCGCGCCGCCGTCGCGGCCCCTCCTCGCGCACCGTAGTACTCGGCTGGACAGATGTCCCATGCCGGCCGACGAGCAGGTCGGCATACTGATTGATGACGCCTGCCATCGGCGGGGCCATCGATCCGGAGAGTCCAAGTGACAGCCCAGAACACACGCACACGCCAGCGCGGCTTCACCTTGATCGAACTGCTCATCGTGGTGATCATCATCGCGATCCTCGCCGCGATCGCCATCCCGACCTATCTCGGCCAGCGGCAGAAGGCCAAGGACGCTGCGGTGAAGGAAGGGGTACACAGCCTGCAGATCGGCGTGCAGAGCTACGCCGTCGATCACGGTGACTCGTACCCGGCGAGCGGCGACCTCTCGGTGCTCAAGGGCGCCTACGTGGACACCTGGCCACGCGACCTGTACACGGGCGGCGCCATGAGCTACGCGGCGACGCCGACGGCCGGCTCCTACGCGTACACCTCCACCGGGACCTCGTATGAAGTGATCGGGTGGCTGAGCAACGGCAGATTCGAGGTCCCGGGAGGACCGGCCGTGGTCTCCGTCTTCACGCTCAAGACCGACTACCTCGTCCAATCGCTGCTCGCGTACCACGCCACAAGCGGCCACTGGCCGCGCTCCTGGGCTCCGTACTGCTACACCGACCTGGGCCTGGACCCCGCCGCCTACGCCGCGGCCGTGGAAGGCGTGTTCTACAAGGTCGGCGGCTCCGGCATCACGGTGCGGCCGGACGTCGGCTACAAGATGACCGTCACCGACGTGACCGGCAAGACCCGCGTCATGACGAACAACCTCAGCTGGAACATCGTGTACGACGCCACCAGCGGCAAGTGGTACTTCCACACGATCGATCCGGCCAACCAGGTCGACATCAGCACGATGTCGATCGCCAAGGTCTGAGCTCCCGCCTGGCGAGTTGACGAGCGGGTATACTTAGACCGACAGTCGGTCTATTTATGTGAGGAGCTCGCCGTGATGGCCAGGACGGTCGACATCGAGGCGCACGCGGTCCGCCGCGAAGCGTTCGTCGACGCGGCCCAGCGCCTTATGCAGGCCAAGGGCTACGAGCAGATGAGCGTCCGGGACGTCCTCGGCGAGGTCGGGGCGTCACGGGGCGCGTTCTACCACTACTTCGACTCCAAGACGGCGCTGCTCGAGGCGGTGGTGATCCGCATCGTCGATACCGCGCTGGCCTCGGTGACGCCGCTGGTGGAGGATCCCACGTTGAACGCGCTGGCCAAGCTCGAGGGCCTCTTCGGCGGCATCGCCCAGTGGAAGCTGCGAGCGCACCGACCTCATGCTGGAGCTGACGCGTGTCTGGCTCTCCGACGAGAACACGCTCATGCGCGACAAGATGTGGCAGCACCTCATGCTGCGGCTCACGCCGCTGCTGGCGGCGATCCTGCGGCAGGGCGACGACGAGGGCGTCTTCGCCGTCGCCTCTCCCGAGGACACGGCGCGCGTGCTGGTCGCGCTGCTGCACGGGCTCAACGACCTCGCGGTGCGCACGTTCGTCAAGCGCGGCGAGGGTGGCGTCTCGCTCGCCGGAGTGGAGGCCATGGTCGCCGCCCACCTCGAGGCCATGGAGCGCATCCTCGGCGTGTCCGCCGGCACCCTCACGCTCGTCGACGGGTCTTTGCTGCGGGAGTGGTTCGCGTGACTGGCCGGCATGAGCAAGGCGCCGCGCCCGCTATCCTCACCGAGCGGCTGACCAAGAGTTACGGCAGGAGCCACAGCCGCGGTGTCGTCGCGCTGGACCTCGAGGTCCGGACCGGCGAGGTCTTCGGTTTTCTCGGCCCCAACGGGGCCGGCAAGACCACTACCATCCGCGTGCTGCTGGACCTGATCCGGCCGACGTCCGGGCGGGCCCTCGTCCTCGGCCGCGACAGCCACCGCGAGACCCTGGCCATCCAGGCGCGCAGCGGTTACCTGCCCGGTGAGCTGAGCCTCTACCCGAACCTCACCGGGCACGAGACGCTGCGCTACCTCGCCAATCTGCGCGGCGGCGTGGACTGGGATTACGTCGCCGCGCTCACCGAGCGCCTGGACTGCGACCTCGCGCGCAAGGTGGCCGACCTCTCCACCGGGAACCGGCGCAAGATCGGCCTCATCCAGGCGTTCATGCACCGGCCCGAGCTGCTCATCCTCGACGAGCCCACCTCGGGCCTCGACCCGCTCGTCCAGCACGAGTTCTACCACCTGCTGGACGAAGCCCGCGACGCCGGCCAGACCGTCTTCCTCTCGTCGCACGTGCTGCCCGAAGTCCAGCGCGTGTGCGACCGCGTCGCCTTCGTGCGCGAGGGCGAGCTGGTCGCCGTCGAAGACGTCGCCGAGCTCACCGGCAAGGCGGTGCGCGAGATCGAGGTCGTGTTCGCCGACCCGGTCCTGCCCTCCGTCTTCGAGGGGATCCCCGGCGTGACCGACATCACCACCGACGGCAAGAAGGCGACGACCCTCCGCTTCACCGTGAGCGGATCGCTCGACCCGGTGGTCAAGAGGCTGGCCGGCTATCCGGTGCGTGGACCTCATCAGCCGCCTGCCCGACCTCGAGGACGTCTTCATGACCTTCTACGCCGGCGGGCCGCGGCGCCCGCCGGCGACGCCGCAACGCCCGCCGGAGACGCTGCAACGCCCACAGGAGACCGCGACGTCACGGGAGGCGACGATGCTTCGTAACGCTTTCGCCAAGGGTCTCCGCGACCAGGCGCGCCCGCTGCTCATGTGGGTGATCGGCGTGGTCTTCTACGTCGCGCTGCTCGTCTCCATCTACCCCAGCATCAGGGGCAGCGCCAAGTCGCTGCAGGGCTACATCAACAGCCTGCCGGCGGCGGTCCGGGCGGCGTTCCTCGGCCCCGGTGGCGACTTCTCCACCCCGGTCGGCTACGTGAACACCGAACTGCTCTCGTGGCTGGCGCCCATCGTGCTCATCGCCTTCGCCATCGCGATCGCCGCGCGGTCGCTGGCCGGCGAGGAGGAGAGCGGCACGCTGAGCCTGCTCCTCGCCAACACCGTCGGCCGGCGGCGGCTCGTGCTGCAGAAGTTCGCGGCGATGCTCGTCGCCGTGGGTGTGCTGGGCGCCGCCTTCTGGCTCTCGCTCTGGATCGCCACGGCCATCGCGGGGACGCCCGTCGGCGCCGGCGACCTCGCTGCGGCGATGCTCCGGCTCACGCTGCTCGGCCTCGCGGTCGGCAGCGTGACGTTCGCGGTCGGCGGCGCGACCGGCACACGACAGGCAGGCATCGCGGCCGGAGCCGGCGTGGGCCTCGCCATGTACGTCGCCAACACGGTCTCGGTCATGAACGCGACGCTGAAGCCGCTCCGCTACCTGTCGCTCTTCCACTACTCGGGCGGCGCGGCGCCGCTCGGGCAGAGCCTCAGCGCCGAGGGGCTTCTGGTGCTCGTCGCCACCTCGGCGCTGCTGCTGGTGGCCACCGTGTGGCTGTTCGAGCGCCGCGACGTGCACGTGTAGCTGCTTCTCCGACGCCGGTCAGTCCTGCGAGTGCAGCCCCACGGTGTTGCCCTCGGTGTCGGCGATCATCGCGAAGTGGCCGGCGCCTTCCATGCCGATCGCCGTCTTGGGCATGAGGATCTTGCCGCCCGCCGGCTCGACACGGTCGAGGAAGACCTGCAGGTCGGGGTTGGCGTTCAGGAAGACGGCCGTCCCGGTGGCGCTGGGCACCGCGCCCTCGCCGGCGACGACGGCGCCGCCGATCTCACCCTTCTGCCAGTCGGCCGGGAAGCCCCACATCTCCATGCTGGGCCCGGCCTCCATGGACTCGAGCCTGGTGTCGCAGACGGTCTCGTAGAACTTCTTCGCACGCGCCGCATCGGTGGCGGGGATCTGGAACCACGTGATCGCGTGAGCCATGACGACTCTCCTCGGTGTCTTCTCCCCTCGCGGGGCTTGCTCCGAGGATTGCTCCGCCGGGCCGGGCACAAACGTCGGCGCCGTCGAGCCGGCGAGCCGGTGACCGGGGGAGCCGTTGAGCCGTTGACTCGGTGAGCCGGTGAGCCGTCGAGCCGTCGAGCCGGGACAGGCTAGGCCGCCGGCTCGTCCTCCTCTGCGTCCGTGACCTGAGCGCTCACGACGATGGGCCCGAACACCGCGCGCCAGAAGATGACGTCGGCGATGAGCAGCGCGGTCCCGACGGCGATGTACAGGATGCCGAGGAACGTGCGTCCCCACACGTAGTCCACGAGCGGCGTGCGCCGAAGCATCATGCCGCCGCCCATCATCACGACGATGAACAGCCACGAAGTAGGGGCGAAGAAGCCGAAGAAGCAGGCGTGGCCGCGCGCCTTGATCCGCCGCACCGCCTTGGCGGCATAGCGGATGAGGATGAGCCGCGCCTTGACGAGCCCGATAGCCACCGCAGCCAGCCCGATGAGCGCGACCCAGTAGCCGAACCGGTCGACCTCGTCGCGCGAGATGATGTAGAAGACGCCGCGGATGAGCAGCACGCTGGTGCCGACCGCCCAGAGGACTGCCGCGGCCACGAGCTGCGGGCGGACGCCGGCGCGCGGCGCGAGGCGGCGCCAGCCGGCGCGTGAAGTCTGGAGCTGCTCCATGCACTGAGGATAGCAGGCGCCGCAGGCTCCCGCGTGCGGCCGGCCGTCAGAGCTCGCCGCGCCGCCCTCTCTCGCCGCGCCGCCCTCTCTCGCCGCGCGGTGCGCGCCTCACCCCGTCTCGAGCGAAAGTGCTGGCGAGTGGCGCCGCAGGCATGGTCATGCGGTTTGACGCGGCACCGCCGGCGGCACCGCGAGCGGCACCTCGGAGTCGCAGGCGGTACCGGGAATCGATTGCCGCGGGTGATCAGCGTTCGCCCCACGTTGTCTACGGCACGGAGTCACGGACGGATCCATGGAGCTGAAAACAGCACCGCCTGTGGCTCCGGGTGTGAAAGGACAACTGATCCGTCCGCGGCTCCAGGCAACGTCACCAAGGCGGCGCGCCCGGGGAAGCTCAACGTCACCCGGACCGGCCCATCGGCAACCTCGTTGGCCGTGGCGCCGCCGGGTACCATCGCCGGCGTGGACTTGCCCGACGTCATCCCCATCACCGACTTTCGCCGGGACACCGCGCGGATCATCGCCGCGCGGGTCGCGGCCGAGAAACATGTGCTCATCACTCAGTGCGGGTACGTCACCGCGGTCGTCCTCTCTCCTGAGGTCTACAGAGGTCTTCTGCGCCGCGCGAGACGGGATTTGGCGGCAGAGCGAGGCGATGCTGAAGAGCGAGGCGGGGCCGCAGCGCGAGGCGGTGCTGAACAGCGAAGCAGGGCGGCAGCGCGAGGCGGCGCGAGCGGGCAGAGCAGGGCGGCGAGCGACGGATGGCCGGAGGACGCCTTCGGCTTCCTCGACGCCGAGACCGCGGAGATCCTCGCGAGCGGCGGCTGGGAGCTCGAGTGACTCCCACCGTCGGCGGGCAGACAGCATCGGGCAATGGAGCGATGCGCCGCGCACAACCGGGTAGAATCGGACGCGTCCGGTCCCGGCGCGAGAGGTCCCGTGAGCACATCCGGCAGAAGCTTGGTCTCGAAGACGGGGCCTTGGGTTGGCGCGACGGCGCTCGTCGTCCTGGCCGTCGTCGTGCTCTACTTCTTCACCGGCGCCGCCGCCACCGCGCCCTCCAGGGCGGCGCCCGTCTCCTCCACCGATATCACCTTCGGGCCCAAGGACGCCAAGGTCACGGTCATCGAGTACTCGGACTTCCAGTGCCCCTTCTGCGCCGTGTACGCCCCGATCCTCGACCAGCTGCGGCAGAAGTACGGCGACCAGGTGCAATTCGTCTACCGTTTCTATCCGCTGTCCGGTCACAAGTGGGCCACCATCGCCGCCAAGGTGGCGTACGCCGCCTACCTGCAAGGCAAGTTCTGGGAGATGCATGACCTGCTGTTCAAGAACCAGGATCAGTGGGCCGGCTCGAGCGATCCGAGACCCTACTTCGATGAGTACGCGCAGCAGCTCGGCCTCGACATCACCCAGTTCCACAGCGACGCCGACGCGCAGTCCACCACCGACTTCATCAAGAAGCAGGCGGCCGAGGGCAAAGCCGCGGGCGTGACGCACACGCCGTGGTTCGTCGTCGATGGTCAGTCGGTACTCCCGCGGAGCTTCGGGCAGTTCGAAAAGGTCATCCAGGGGGCGCTGTGAACGGCGCGCCCGCTGTGAACGGCGCGTCCGCTGTGAGCGGCGCGCCCGGCACGAGCCGGCCGCCCCGCTGGATACCCTGGACGCTGGCCGCGCTCGCCTACGCGGGCTTCGTCGTCGCCGCGTACCTCACTATCGTGCACTACCGCGGCTACGTGTCGCCGTGCTACGTGGTCCACGGGTGCGAGACGGTCCAGACCAGCAAGTACTCGGTCATCCTCGGCGTACCCGTGGCGCTGGCCGGGGCGGTCTTCTTCGGCCTGCTGTTCTACCTCTCGGTGGGGCTTCTGAGGGCGAGGTCGGCGATGCTGGTCCTCGCGTTCAGGGTGCTCGCGCTGCTCGGGGCGCTGGCGATCATCCCGCTGTTCCTGCTGCAGGCGATCGTCCTCAAGGCGTTCTGCAGCTACTGCCTGGCGACCGAGGTGCTCATGATCGCCATCTGGGTCCTGAGCTTCCTGCTGACGACGCCGGAGCAGAGCGGCGAGCCGCTCGAGGCCGGCGCCGCGGCGAAGTAGCAGCGCGACCGCATGCTCGCGGCCGGCACCGAGCCCGGCGCCTCGACGAAGCCGCGGAGGCTGTAGCGGATGCGCCGAGGGGGCGGCCGGCCGTCTGCCGCCGCCCCCTCGTTTGGCCTTCAGCCGGGCGTCGCGTCTACTTCTTGACCGTCAGCACCTTGCTGTAGCTGCTGGTCACGCCTACGAACTTCGAGCTCGTCGCGATCGTCGCCTTGAACTTGAACTTGCCGGTGGCGTTGATCTTGAGCTTGACCGAGTACCTGGTGCCGGAGCGGGTCGTGGAGTAGGCGCTCTTGTACCTGGACCAGGCGCCGTCGTGCTGGCGGTAGATCTGGATCTTGACCCCCGGCCCTGCGGGCGCGCCGGGCTGCACGGTGCCCTTCACCGTGAAGCTCTTGTTCTTCTTGATCGACGCCGGGTTGGTCGGCGTGCCGAGCACCGGCTTGACCTTGACGGTGAGGGCGTCGCTCGCGGACGCGGCGTAGGTGTCCGTAGCTTCGAAGACGAAGCGGTAGTACGTCGTCTGCCGCGGGACGACCGCGAGGCTGTAGCTTCCGGTCGTCCCGTCGTTGGTCACCGTCTGGACCAGCGACCACGGTCCGCTGTTGCTCGTCGCCTGCTCCACGCGCACCGTCTGCCCGCCAATGGGGAGGGAGGCATCGGTGTCGGTCAGCACGGCAGTAAGCGTCAAGCCGGCGCCTGTGGTGACCGTGGTCTCCTCGGGTGATGCGGTCAAGCTGGTGGGCACGAGCCTGGTCGTGACGGTGAGGACGTGGCTCGTCGACGCGGCGTAGGTGTCCGTAGCTTCGAAGACGAAGCGGTAGTACGTCGTCTGCCGCGGCCCGACTGCGAGGCTGTAGCTTCCGGTCGTTCCGTCGTTGGTCACCGTCTGGACCAGCGACCACGGTCCGCTGTTGCTCGTCGCCTGCTCCACGCGCACCGTCTGCCCGCCAACGGGAAGGGAGGCATCGGTGTCGGTCAGCACGGCGGTGAGCGTCGCGGTATGCCCAACAGTCACCGTGGTCTCGCTCGGTGATGCGGTCAGGCTGGTGGGCACCAGCCTGACAGTGACGGTGAGGACGTTGCTCGTGGACCCCAAGTAGGTGTCGACAGGGTCGGGGGCGTAAACGAAGCGGTAGTACGCCGTCGCCGCCGGATAGAGCTCGAGGCTGTAGACGCCGCTCCCGCCCTCGTTGTCCGCGTAGTCGACCAGCGTCCACGGTCCGCTGTTGCTCGTCGCCTGCTCCACTCGCACCGTTGCTCCGTCGACCGGCAATGCGTTGACGGTGTCCATCAGCGTCGCGCTGATCGTCGCGCTGTCGCCGATGTTCACGGTGCTCGTGATGGGCGACGCGGTCAGGGTGGTGCCGAACGGCGTGACCAGAACGGTGAGGACGTTGCTCGTCGCCGCCGCGTAGCTATCCGTGCCTACGAAGACGAAGCGGTAGTAGGTCGTCCCCGTTGGGAGAACATCGTAAGTGCCGACGCCGGTGGTGACGTCGGTGGTCACGAGGTCGGTCAGCGACCAGGGTCCACTGTCGCTTGTCGCCTGCTCCACGCGAAGCGTCTCCCCGCCCACGGGGAGGGCGCTACCGGTGTCGGTCAGCGTGGCGCTGATCGTCGGGCTGTCCCCCAAGGCCACAGTGGACAGGTTGGGCGATGCCACCAGGCTGGTGGCGGAGGGTGCCGCCATCGCCGGCGCTGCCGCGAGAAGCGCTAGTAACGCCACAGCGGCAATCACCAGGGCCAAGCCGGCCCCCGAACGCCTGACCCACGCGTTCTCCATCTGATCCTCCTTGCCCAGAAGTCGGCGTCGTCAGCAGCCTCGGCTTGCGATGCTTGGCCCAGGCTACTGACCTGTCCACATCCTATCGGCAAGGCCGGGTGGAACAAGAATCGGGGCGTTGACGGGGACGCAGAACGGGCCGGCGGACAGCCTCGAGGCTGCCCGCCGGCCCGCATCACGCGATGCGCGATCTGCCTACTTCTTGATGGTGACCACGCTGCTCAGAGAGCTCTCGTTGGCCGCGAACTGGGCGGTGCCGCCGGTGGTCGCCTTGAACTTGTACTTGCCGGTCTTGCTGATCTTGACGGTCACCTTGTACTGGGTGCCGGAGACGGTGGAGCTGTAGTTCTTGTAGACGGTATAGGCGCCGCTGCCGTTGCGCCGGTACGCCTTGATCATGACGGCCGGCGAGACGCCCTGCCCGGGCTTGACCGTGCCCTTCACGGTGAACTTCTTGCCCGACTTGACCGACGATGGGCAGGAGGGCTTGCCGAGGGACGGCTTGACCTGGACGGGGACCACGTCGCTGTTGCTCGCCACGTAGTGGGCGTCGCCGGCCCACTGGAAGCGATAGTACGTGGTCTGCACGGGCATCACCGGGATCGAGTACGTGCCCGTCGCGTAGGGCCCCTCCGGGGCGGTGATCATGTACATGACGGTGTAGGAGCCGCCGGACGTGGTCGCCTGGGCGAAGTCGACCCAGAGCCCGCTGACGCCGGCGCCGTTGCTCTTCAGCGTGCCGTTGAGGATGACGCCCTGCCCATACGTGATGGTCTTGCTCGTCGGGCTGACGGTCCACGTGGTCGCCGCCGGCGCGGCCAGCGCCGGCGCGGCCAGCACGACCGTCAGCACGACCAGGATAACGATGGCGAGCCCACCTCTCATCAGAAGATGCCGCCCGCGGCGCTTCTTGCCCATGACCCCTCCTTGCTCCGTGCCGGCCTCTCTGTGCCGCTCAGGTCGGTCGTTTGGGGCATCCACGAGCGACACTCCCCGCCGGTGAACGCCGTCCGCATAAGGCTATCAACTGGACGTCGGGAGGCAAGGGGTAGCGCCGTGTAGGTGAGCGGTCGGGGAGCGCCAGGTGACCGCGGAGGCGCGCGGCGCCGATGGTAGACTCGGCCGATGAGGGAACGTCGGGGAGCCATCGGGACCATCCTGCTTGTCGTGGCGCTCGCAGCCGTCGCATGGCTGGCGAGCGCGGGAGTCGCGCCCGCGCCGGCCCAGGCCGGCGTCGCCAAAGGCATCGTCGACGCGGCGCTCGAGGCGCAGCCGGCCGGATCCACAGCTACGCCGGGGATGATCCGCGAGATCCGCCGGGGTCTGGGCGCCGGGTGGATCCGCATGACCGTCAGCTGGGCGGCGCTCGAGCCGGAACGGGGCGCCTACTCGGAGCCCGAGCTCCAGCGCCTGGATGCTCTCGTCAGGGGGCTGCACGCCGCCGGCGTGAAGGTCATCCTGACCACCGGCGGCGCGCCAACCTGGGCGCAGGACTCCTCCCTGTGGGAGCATCCCCCCGCCGGCGTCGCCAAGGGGCCACAGCCCTTCTACGCCGTCCGCAGCGGCGCCCTCAAAGACTACGGGCGTCTGGGCACGTTCCTGGCCCGCCACTTCAAGGGGCGCGTCCAGGCACTGGAGTGCTGGAACGAGCCCAACCTCTGGTCCTACATCTATCCGCAGCGGACCGCCGCCGACCCCTACTTCGCCGCGCGCGTCTACCTGCGCATGCTCAAGGCGTTCCACGCAGGCGTGCAGCGCGCCCGCACGGGCGTGCGCGTGATCGCCGGCGCCACGGCCCCCGTCGGGCTCAACGACATCTACAGGACGAGCCCGCAGCGCTTCGCGCGGTTTCTGAAGCGCAACCACGCCGGCCGCTACTTCGACGTCTACTCGCACCACCCGTACACGCCCGGCGGCTCGCTCTACCCCGCGCCGGGCCAGCCGCCGAACGACCCGTCCACCACAGTGACGCTCGGCAACCTGCGCACGCTGCTCCGGCTCTTCCCGGGCAAGCCCTTCTACCTCACCGAGTACGGCTACGCCACGCGGCCGTGCGTGGCGCTTGGCGGGTTCGCCGTCTCGGAGGCGGAGCAGGCCCGCTACCTGCGCCAGGCGTATCGCGTCGCGGCGAGCTACCGTCAGGTCAAGCTGGTGGTGTGGTTCCTGCTGCGTGACCAGGCGCCGCCGGGCGATCCGGAGACCGGCGTCTACTCGGGACTGCGGCGGGCCAACGGCGAGCGCAAGCCGTCGTGGTACTCCTTCAGGAGACTCTAGCCGGCCCGGCTGCGCGGCGCACGGTCACGCCTTGGCAGGCAGCGAGCCGCTCTCGCGCCTCACGCGCGTGCGGTCGCCGTTGTCGTCCTCACGATAGTAGTACTTCGCGGCGTAATAGTGGCTGCCGGACTTGCGGCGAGCGACGATGACGCCGAGGAGCCGGCACGGCAGCTTGTCGAGCTGCTCGCGTGCCTGCGTGAGCGTGTGCTTGCGGACCACGTCCGGCTCGACGAGGAACAGCAGGCCGTCCACCTTGTCGGCCAGCGCCGGCGTGTCGCCCACGGCGAGCATCGCCGGAGAGTCCACGAGGACCAGGTCTGCCTGAGCGGAGAGCGCCTCGATGATGCCGGCCAGGCGTTTGGACGAGACGATCTCGCCGGGATTGGGCGTCTGGGGGCCGCTGGGCAGCACGTACAGGCGGGACTTCGCATCCGATCCCGCTCCCCAGTCGGCGAAAGCCACGCCGTTCCCGCCGACCTGGGGCACGACGGACACGGCCTGCAGCGAGTCGGCAAGGTCCGTCTGACCGGTCACCACGGTGGAGAGGCCGCGCTCGTTGCCGATCCCGAAGTACCTGTGCATGCGCGGCCGCCGCAGGTCGGCGTCGACCACGATCACCTTCTTGCCGCCCAGGGCCATCGTGACGGCGAGGTTGGCCACCGTGACGCTCTTGCCCTCGCCCTGCAGGCAGCTGGTGAGCACCACCGAGCGCAACTCATGGTCGACGCTCATGAACGCCAGGTTGGTGCGCAGCATGCGGAACGCCTCCGCGGAGGTCCCGTCCGGCTCCGTGATCGTCACGAGCGCCGACTGGTCGAGGAGCTTCTTGGAGATGCGCGGGATGCGCGCGAGGATGGGCTGGCGCAGCAGCTCGGCCACGTCGTTGTCCGTGCGCACGCTCGTGTCGAGCAGCTCGAGCAGGAAGGCCAGACCCAGCCCGACGAAGAGACCCAGCGCCAGGCCGATCGCCGCGCTGCGCAGCGGCTTGGGCGCGTAGGGCGTGTGCGGCACGGTCGCCGGCACGATGACACGGAAGCCGCCGTCCGCCGTCGCCTTGAGGATCTGCAGATCGTGGAGTCGCTGCTGCAGCAGGATGTAGTCCGACGAGGTCTTCTGCGTCTTGGTCGTCATCCCCTTGAGCGAGTTCCTGACGGCGTCGATGGCCGTGCCGATCTGGGCACGCTGCTGCGCCATGCGCATCTGGATGAACGCGGTCGCGTACGACTTGGCGGCGACCGCGGCGAGCTTGGCGTCGCTGCTGTCGCCCTTGATGGCGACCACACTGGAGTAGGTGGTCCCGCCGGCCGTCTGGTCACTGCTGGCGACCACCTCGGAGCTGACCGTGTAGCCCGTCTTGAGGGCGCCGGCGCCGAGGTCGGCGACGATGAGCGCGTTGGCGGCCTTCTTGAGCTCCGGGTCGGCGATCACCGCGCCCACGCTCTCGAGCTCGACGCTCCGCTGCGTGGGATCGACGTAGGAGGTGCCGGCCAGCGGATTGGCGACGTCGACGGTGTTGCCGTAGATGAGCTGGGAGGCGGCGGAGTACATGCTGGTCTGCATGGCCGAGAGACCGTAGGCGACACCGGTGGCGACCACGATGACGAGCAGCACCAACCACTTGCGCCGCCAGACGACGGCCAGGTAGTCCCGCAGTGTGGCGCCCTCAGATGTGTCCATCGTCGCTGGCATAGGTGCATCGGCGTCGCGCACGCCCGTCGATGGATTAACGACGGGGACGCGCAACACGCGCAGCGAGTGTATCAGGGTTCGGGCGGGTCACGCAGACGGGCGGCCCTAGCAGGCGCCGCGGCACTGCAGCACGACGGCGACGGTCTTGACCAGGATCTTGAGGTCAAGCAGCGGGCTCCAGTCGCGCACGTAGGCCGCATCGAGGACGACGGCGTCCTCGAAGCACAGGTCGCTGCGGCCCGACACCTGCCACATGCCCGTCACGCCGGGCTTGACCAGCAGGCGGGTGAAGTGGTCGGGCTCGTAGTGCTCGACCTCGCTCGGCTGGGACGGCCTGGGGCCGACCAGGCTCATGTCTCCCCGCAGGACGTTCCACAGCTGCGGGAGCTCGTCGATGCTGGTCTTGCGCAGGATCCGGCCCAGGCGCGTGACCCGCGGGTCGCACTCGATCTTGATGAAGCGTGGGTCGGCCGCGCACCCGGCCGTCATCGCCGCCTGGTCATCCTGCGCGCCGACCACCATGGTGCGGAACTTGAGGATGCGGAAGACCTTGCCGTTCTTGCCCACCCTGTCCTGGGTGAAGACGACCGGTCCGGGCGACTCCGAGACGGATCAGGAGGGCGACCACGAGCATCAGCGGCAGAAGCACCGCGAGCGCGATCAGCCCCGACGACGACATCCGAGACGCGCTTCCAGACGCGCGCGAGCGCCTGCCACGCGCCTCGCGCGGTCCGGACGACGGGGACCTCGTCCCATCCCAGCTGCTTGAGCACGGGATACACGCAGCCCAGGCTCTCCGGCATGACACGGAAGTCCATGTCCTCGTCGATGAGCCTCCAGGTCGCGACCACGGCGTGATGAACGTCGCTCGGGGGCAAACGCGAGCACGAACTCGGCGCCGGCCTCGCTGAGCTCCTCGCGGGTGACGTGCGCGAGCGGGCCCTTGACCGGCAACGCGAGCGACTCGTGCCGGGCCTGGCTCGGGATGCGGGTGTCGATGACGACGGTGCAGCGGCCGGCCGCGTCAGACGCCGCATCCAGGAGGGAGGCGCTGCGGATCGCCGACTCGCCTGACCCGATGATGGCGACCGGACGCGGACCGCGACGCGGGTGGCGAGTGGGACGCGGCGCTCGGCGCTGCGACTGCAAAATTGGTACGGCCACGCGCCGACCGTCGGCCGAGCTCGATGGTCGGCAGAGCCTCGCCAGACTGCGCAGCAGCAGCTTCCAACGGAACAACGCCCCTTGCCCGCTGCGGCCGAATCCGGCCGCGTGCCGAGTCTAGACAAGGCCCCGTTTCGTAGCAACGTTTTGCAGGCGTTCCACTGCCGTCTTCAGCAGTTCGTCACGGGCCAGGTGGGCCTCTGCAAACGCTCTCGCGTTGGCCCCCTGCCGGGTGCGTCGGTCGTCGTCGGCGAGCAGGCGATCGACGGCCGCAGCAAGTGCTGCCCGCGTCGCCCGGCTCGACCACTGTCCCCACATCGTTCTCCGCTATCAGTCTTGCCAGACCGGTACCTGCGGGGGCGGTCGCGACCACCGGCCGGCCGCTCGCAAGCATGTTCGTCAGCTTCGACGGCATGACCAGATCGGCCACGCCGGCCTCCTGGATGATGAGGTGCACGTCGGCCAGATTGAGCAGTTCGTTGAACGACTCATCGGGCTGCAGCGGCAGCCGGAGCAGGTTGGTGAGACCGTGCGCCGCGGCGCCGGCGGCGAGCGCCTGGTGCTCGGCGCCGGCGCCCGAGACGACGTACAGGGCAGGCGATCCGGCGTCCTGAGAGCGCCGCGCCGCGTCGCCAAGCGTGATTACACCTTGTTTGCGGCCGAGGTTGCCGGAGTACAGCACGACCGGCCTGCCGGCGGGGATCCCGAGCTCGGCGCGGAAGCGTGAGGGGCGGTCCAGCGGGTGCACGACCGCGAGGTTGGCCCAGTTGGGCAACAGCACCAGCCGGTCCGCAGGGACGCCGATCTCACGAGCAGAGGCGAGCATCGGCTCGGTGATGGACGTGACCACGTCGAACGCCCGCAGGAGCCTGCTCTCGACCCACTTGAGCGCGGCGCGCCCCGCCGGCGGGAGCAGCCCAAGCCGCAGGGCGACGTCCACCTCGTAGTCCTGGACGTGCAGCCAACTGGCGCCTCCGGAGAGGCGCGCCGCCAGCAACGCTCCCGGCGCGCTCACCAGCGTCGGCGCGACCACAAGAACGAGGTCCGGCTTCCAGCCGGCGCTGCCCACCACGACCGGCAGGCTGGAGGCCGCGAAGCTCGCATAGTGCGCGAGTCGCCTCAGGCCGCTCGGCACTGCCGGGATCCACGAGGGGCAGCGCAGCACGGTCACGCCGTCGGTGCGCTCGCGCCGGTAGGCAAAGCGAGGGTCGCCCGGCCGCCGGCGCCACTCGGGATAGTAGGGGTAGGTGGTCACGACGCGCACGTCCCAGCCGTCGCCCGGCGAACCACTCGGCGACGTCGCGCGTGTACGGCGCCGTGCCCAGGATCTCCGGGGCGTAGTTGACGCAGCAGATGAGCAGACGGCCCGGTTCACCAAGGAGACCCGATGGCTCATCCTTAGTCGCTGCTCGTGTCAACCGCGTGGCTTGAACGGCTTCGCCGGCTGGCCGCCGCACACCATGCCTCCCGGCAGATCCGTGAGGACGGTGCTACGCGCCTCGACGACCGCTCCGTCACCGACTGATACACCCGGAGCCACGAAGACGTCCGCTGCGATCCACACTTCGTCACCGATGCTCACGGGCGATGCCGAGATATCTGGAAGCTGGTATCCGTGTAATCGTGCGTTCCGGTGCAGATGTACGAGCGCTGGGAGATGACGCTATCTGCGCCGACGACGATCTGCCCGAGGCTATAGAGGACGACGTCGTCCCCGATCCAGGAGCGATCGCCTATGCTCACCTTCCAGGGATAGGTGACTCTCACAGTCGGGCGAATGAGCACAGCCTCGCCTATCCTGGCGCCGAACATGCGGAGCAGCCAGACGCGCCAGCCGTACATCACCTGTGGCGACAGGCGAAAGAAGCGCCTCGACCAGCCACCACGTCTGCACCAGCCATGCAGGGCGACCCCGGAATCCTGGTGGCAGACTGAATCTGCCGAGGTTCTGGTACTCCATCGCTCTCCTCTAGGCGCGGGAAGGACGGCTTTGACGCGACAGGCGACCTTCAGTGCGCCGCTCGAGCGCGTCCAAGAACACGTCGGCTGTCCTTCGGATATCGAAACGGTCGACGAAACACTGACAAGCCCTCACTCGCATGGATTCCTTCTCGTCTTGGGGCATCTTCAGCCACGTCGCAATGAGGTCCGCCACTCCGGTCACTGTGTCCTCCCGAACGAGGCCGGCCCCCGCTTCGGACACTTCGCGCCACAAGCAGACCTTGTCGCTCAGAAGGACCGGCAGACCGCACGCCAGCGCCTCGGGCACGACCATGCCGAAACTCTCAAAGTGCGACGGCAGTATGAGCGCCTCGGCGGCGAGGCAAGCGCCCCATCGCTCGTCTGACGTGAGCATCCCCGACCACGTGACGCAATCGGAGACTCCTCGTCTGCGAGACTGGCGCACAAGGGAGTCGGCCCACCCATCTTCGTCGGGGCCGGCAAGCACCAGGTGAAGCCGGTCGTCAGTCTCGCGCACGAGACTGAAGGCGTCAATCAAGATATCGCAACCCTTCACCGGATGGAGTCTCCCGAGGAATAGGAGTATGCGTTTGTCGCGCAGATGCATTCGATCCTTAAGGAACGCCTCGCGGAGCGAAGCTGACTCCCCATCAGGAGCGGCGACGCCCATCGGGACTACCTCTTCATTCCGGGAGTGGCGGGTGAAAGACAATTGGGCACGATGCATCTCCTCCGCCAAGCCAAAGAAGACAGCCGAAGCGTCCCCCAGGACCCGACGTTCCACCGCCGACCAGTACAGGGCCTTCTTGGCATGCTTGAGCGGGTACTGACGCTGGAACCACGGGTCGAGAGCTCCGTGCACGAAGACGAAGTAGGCACCATCCGTCCGCCTTGCCCACCTCGCAACGGCAGCGCTCTGGTACTGCCAGATGCCGTGAGCGACCACTGCGTCGTAGCCCCCAGCGTTGCGCTCCAACCAGGGTGCGAGACGACGGCAGAAGCGGTACCTGCCGTGACTCGGGCCGAGCGCGAATACTCTCGTCCCGGCGTCTGCGAGCCGCGAGTCGGCAGTTGGGTCCAGTGTCACCACGTCCGACTGGACGCCCCTGCGCTCACAGGCCCCCACGAGTTGCCTGACGAAGGACACCGGTCCACCCCAAGTCGAATCCAGAGTGCCGATGACATGGAGTACCCTCATCTTGGTTCGAATTCCTCGCGAAACAACAAAGCGGTCCTGAATCCGATGTCAGTCATCGCCGAGTCGTGGCGAAGCTTCCTAGGCGTCTGGCGCGCTCGCCACGAACCAACGACTCGGCGGCAGCGCCGCCGAGACCTATTCGTACCCCAGATGCGAAACTGGACGCTCAACCGGACTCCTGAGCTTCGCTGACAATCCTCGCTAGGCGATTGAGTAATGCGGCCTCACCGAATCTGGCGACGGCCTCGTTTGCCGATGCCGCAATGACGCTCCTGCGTTCTTCGTACCAAGCTCGCGCACCCAGAATGGCCGTGAGGAAGCCCTCCTCGGTTCGAGACACGAACAGCACTCCTCCAAGGAGGTCCTCGAGTCCGGTCGTCGGAAGTCCAGTCGAAATTAGCAACCGACCGCCGGCGATGGCTTCCACCACCTTGAAGGGGAATACGCCATTGCCCAGCCTAGCCAGTTCAACGTGCGGGTTGACAATAATATCGGTCTGGCCGATCAGGTGATAGAGAGCGGCTTCGCCTACGGAACCGTGGAACTGCATTCTCTCTGGCCACTTCTCAGCGTATTCGACAAATGCAGGCTCCAGCGGCCCTGTACCAGTGACATGGAGCACGTACCGCGGAGGGAGCCGCGGGGCAAGACGAAGGACCACATCTGCCCCCTTCTCGGGCGACAAGCCCCCAAAGAACCCGATGCTCAATCCGGACCTCTCGCCGACGAACGGCGGCTTGCTGTAGGGGAGGCTAGCGAGCGTTTCCGGGACGACCCCAGGCAGCAGCGCGACTTCGTCCACGTAGCCACCAAGCTTCTGCGCCAGGACTGAGTTGACCACGAACGCATGCGTCATGATCCGAGCCGACCTTGCACTCAGCCAGTAGCCGTAGTCGAGCAACGGCTTCGGATTCAGGCCGCGCTTTCGCGCGAGAGGCCAGTCCTCAAGCTCTAGGATCATGGGAACCGGCGCCGCATGGTCTGCACTCTTGGCTTTCAGCGCGAAGCGCATCTCAAATGCGTAGGCATTGTAGAACCAGTACATGGTGGGGACGCCCATCGCGCGAATGACATTCAGCACTTCGGGGACGTCCCGAAGGTTCCTGAGCTTCCCGGTCCTACGGCTGCGCGACTGCGCGGGCACGACTTCAGTCACGCTACCACCGCCTATTGCCAGCCTGCGAACTGCCAGCGGACTAGGCCCCAGGCCGTTGTGCGCTGAGTTCACAAGGACTACCTGAGAATCCAGCTGCATCAGGAGAGACATGATGGTTTCGAGCTTCCTCGCCGCCCCAAGATGAGGGTACGAAGACTCCCCGATGGCCGAATATGGGGCGACCATCACGATCATGTCAGCCCCCCGCGACGCGAAGCATCGGAAATCGTGCACCGTCGCAGAGTCTAACCATGTGCCATCAAAGCCGTCACAGGCTCAACCTCGGACGCTCCCTCAGCTTCCGGGTCTTTCACCGAGTTGATCAACACGCACGTAAGACCAATGATGAAGGCTTTGTCCCAACTTCCAAATGTCCCGTTCTGCATGAGTGCCAGCAGAACGTATACAAACCCAAACCACCCGCCGATGCGCAGCCGCATGCTCGCAAGTATGAACAGTCCACCCAACCCGAAATTCATCAACAGATTGAACAGGCCATTATCGAGAGGGGATATCGCACTTGCTGGTACGAAACCAGAACCCGAAAGCTTTGGATAGATCGCACCGATGGGATACCCCAGGAGGGATAGGTGCCACCAGGTGGCTCCCACCCATCGCACGGGAAGCATCAGACGTCCGTATGCGGACGCATCTCCAGAGCTGAACAGAATGGCGAGGCGCGCATCAATGGGGACATACATGATCACTATGGCACCAATGAGTATCAGGACGAACAAGGTTGGCACCATT
The DNA here is from genome assembly GCA_963798285.1 of uncultured Thermoleophilia bacterium. Taxonomy (GTDB): domain Bacteria; phylum Actinomycetota; class Thermoleophilia; order UBA2241; family UBA2241; genus CAIXSE01. Next base: position 1,426,058 of record CAWCSR010000003.1, read on the forward strand.
CTCCCAAGGGCGCGACCCCATTCTCTGTAGAGAAACCAGTGCAGAGCGAACAACAGCGCCGCGCAGACCACCAGATAGCCCGATCCTGATGACAAAGCTGCAATGCAAATGGACGCCGCGGCTAGACTGAGCGTCCGGGGCGACGGCAGGCACGCGAGCAGGACAGCGAACAGGGATACAACAACTAAGGCGAAGTACGATGGTTCTGCGAAGACCAAGGACGGCCGATAGTACCGAATGCCGACTGACTGTAGAAACGCAAGCCGAGACGAGTCGACGAGAGTCCCTGAGCCCTTCTGTGCAAGAACAGCCTCCGGCATGCTGACATAGACCCCCGCGAACTGCATGATCTTCTGCGCGAGAATTGCCAACGATAGAACGACCAGCACCACCAGCACGTACTTGGCGACCTCCTCTCTAGGCACGGCCAGCCGCCGCCCCATGAGGAAGAACGTGATTGCGAAGCACACTGCAATCCGCAATGCCGCCAGACTTATGGCATAGTGCTGGTCCAGAAGAGGCGCAATCAGGAGGAACGACAGAAGCAGGCCGAGAAAGAGCATCGCGAATGCTAAGTCCCTGAGGCCCGCACCGACGCGCCATACGAGGTAGGCAAGTCCCATGGTGGCAATCGACAGCAGGGGAGACAAGCCCACCGCGGCGAAGACCAAGAACAGAAGCAGAAGCACCAAGCCGCGTGTGGAAAGCGCTCGATTCATGCCGGGCGAAGTCTATCAGGTCTCACCCAGCGGACGCCTCGGATTCGGGACCAGCGAGTGAGTGAATGCTCAGAGGCTTGCTGCTGGCCTCGTCCTGGTCAGAGAGTTGGTGAAAAAGAGAGCAGCGGCGGCCCCGAGAAGACGGCGCCAGCCAAGTGGTCTGGGCGCCACCCGCACAGCGAGCGCAGGGCAAGAAGTGCAAACAAGCTGGAGCTTAGATGTCATGTCCTGATAACGTTTGGCTGCTATCCTTTGATTTGGCGCAGCAATTACCCCGACTCCCTAAGAGGGACTTGTGGGACGACGTAGCCTCATGCAGGATTTCTACCCCGAGACCGCCTTCGGTGGATTTAGCCGCGCCGACGGTACAGTGGCCTTCTACGTTCGAGTCAACGCCCTGGTCGACTCGACATCGACCATCTTGGACGTGGGCTGCGGTCGCGGGGAGTATGCAGAAGACCCCGTCGAGCATCGCCGGCGTCTACGAGACCTGCGCGGCAAGGGAGCACAGGTCATCGGCATCGATCGTGACCCCACCGCGGCAACGAATCCATGCGTAGACACCTTTCGTCTCATCGACAGTTCACGCTGGCCCGTCGACGATGAAACGATAGACGTGTGCCTCGTTGACAACGTACTCGAGCACGCTGAGGAGCCTGACGACCTTCTGCGCGAGTGCAGACGGGTCCTGACTCCCGGGGGGCATCTGTGCATCCGCACGCCGAACGCACGCGGCTACGCGACGGCCCTTGCCAGACTCATCCCGAACGCGGCACACGCGGCGGTCCTCAAGAAGGTACAGGTAGGGCGTCGCGAAATCGACGTGTTCCCCACGCTCTACCGCTGCAACACGCCGCACCGCCTGCGCAAGGCGCTGGCTCGCACAGGCTTCACCGGCTCCGTCTTTGGTCACGGCGCGGAGCCTTCGTATCTCGAATTCTCCCGTGTTGCCTACGCCCTTGGTGTCGCTTACTCGTACGCGGTGCCGCCGTCGCTACAGAACACACTGTTCGCGTTTGCCACTAGGCGTTGACCGGCTGCAGGACTGCGCGGCAGGGAGAGACACCATCCACCCTGCGCATCAACGCGCAGCTGTGCAGCTCAGAAGGGAGGGGAGACGCACCCTGGACGTAGTTGCGATACTGCGGTGTCCGGTCGGGGGGGCCGACTTGTCCTTGATTGACGAGGGCGTCCTCGGCGAAATCAACGCCCGAATCGCGAACGGCGAGCTCAGGCACCTGGACGGCGCCCCGGTGCGCATGCAACTCGAGCATGCCCTGGCGTCGACCGACGGGCGATTCATCTACCCGGTCGTCGACGGAGTCTTCGTTCTCGTGCCGAGTCTTGCCATCACCGACATGAAGCAGGCGCAGGCAACGTTCTCCGAGCACACGGCGCCTGAGACGGACAGCGTCATGCGCTTCTACGATGAGATCGGCTGGCAACTGGGTGAGGATGATCACTTCGGGGACGCGGATCGGTTCGAAGATCTTCGCCCCGTCAGCAGAGATTACATCCATCGATGCCACATGCGCATCAAGAGTCACATCCCGCGTCGCGGAACGTTCCTCCTCGACGTCGCCTCCGGACCTCTGCAGTACGACGAGTATCTGACGTACTCCGAGGGCTTCGACTGCAGACTATGCGGCGACATCTCGCTGACGGCCCTCCGAGCGGCCAGAGAGAAGCTGGGCGACAGGGGCGCGTACATCCAGTGCGATATCACTAGACTCCCGCTCAAGGACGCCAGTGTGGACGCGTTCGTTTCCCTGCACACCATCTACCACGTACCGGAGGAGCGACAGCTGACAGCATTCAGAGAGCTCGAGAGGGTGCTGATGCATGAGAGAAGCGGCGTCGTCGTCTATACATGGGGATCTCACTCTCTTGCCGGGCGGTTGCTCAAAGGCAAGGCCCGAGTGACCGACGATGCGCGCCGACTGCTCGAGCGAGCCCTGCCCGAGCGGGCGGTCAGTCGACTTCGAACAGCTCGCGGCTCCCGAGCCCTCGATGATTCCCGCGGTGACCCGCCGGTCGACAACCCAGAGCGGGATGAGCCCACCCTCTACTTCCATCCCCACGACTATGCTTGGTTTCGGCGGAACGTCGCCTCGGAAGGGCGGTGGCAGATCGCGGCCTGGAGGAGCATCAGCGTTCCCGCGCTCAAGCGCTACGTGCACGCGGAGCGCTCGGGAAGACCTCTTCTCTCCATTCTGTTTCGCTTGGAGAGCGCATTCCCGAGTTTCTTCGGCAGATTCGGCCAGTACCCGCTGTTTGTCTACAGAAGTCCTTCAATGAAGCCGTGATCTCCATTGGCAGCTTCGCCTAACCCGATCTCTTTGCCATCGTTTGCCACATTGCAGCGCCCCGCAGCATTGCGACGCGGACACGACTTGGCTGTTCGGACTCCAAGTCTCACGCCGAGCCGCGAGTTCCGACACGATTTTGCTATGAACCCGTCGGGTCGACCTCGGTGCTGCCAAGGCGGCGCAGGAGAATCGGGATGTAGACAAGCATCGGAATCGCCACGCAGATCAAGTAGGCGCTTGCGAGAGCCCATGGCACTCCCGCGACCCCCCAAGCACGGGCAAACACAACCTTCAACGCAAGCGCGCTGAATGCCAGTGCGACGGCACAGATAGCCTGAAAGCGAAGAATATTGGCTCCGTTTAGGAAGACCGCCACGGTGCTGCCCAACCCGCCAAGCAAGGCCCACACGGCCATCCCCGCCAACAACCAGCCAGAGGGGCTCACCGTATGGCCTACCCAGGCGTCAATGATTGGCCGACCAAGGGCGACGAGAACCAGAGCCGGGCGTTATCGTAAGCAACACGGTCAAGATGAGCGTGCGCTGAAGGGTGCGCTTGACCCATGAGATGTCTCCTCTGGTCAGCGCCTCCCCGTAGGCCGGCCACAACGGTCCAATGAGCATGGCAACGAGCACGCCAATGAAGGCGAACAGTCTGGCGGGGACCGCGTACTGCGGCACCTGAGACTGCCGAGAACTTGTGCGATCACGACGTTGTCGGACGCGTAGCTGAACGTCATGGCCAGCTGAATCACGAAGAACAGCACGCCAAGATGGAGTATTCGCACGGCGACGGCCCATTTCACGAAACGCAAAGCCGGGCGCAGCCATGGTCGGACTAAGCCGAACTCGACGACACGCATTCAGCGACACGGCAAGCAGCGGGCCCCCGGTGAGCGCTAGCACCAGCCAAGGCAGGCCTGCGTTCATCTCTATCGCCAAGATGGCTGCCCCAAGCGCGAACAGACTGCCTGCTGCTTGCCACAGGTAGTTCACGAAGCCTCGCTGATAGCCCAACTGCACCCGTTGAACGATGTCGAGGGGTATGTTGAGCGCCCAGACGAGCACGAACACCGCCGTCGCAGGTCCGGCTTCTCGCATGGCATCGGCTGATGTGACGTTGTAGACCCGGGCCCACGGCACAAACGTGCTGACCGCCGCGAAGATCGCGATGAGGCCGACACCGACAAGTGACAGGAGAAGCAAGCCGCTCGACACGGCTTCACGCCCCATCATGCGGTCGTCGCGCCCGTTTGCCTCTGAAATGGCATTGAGAACTCCATTGCCGAGGCCTAGATCGGCGAAGCCCAGCATCAGGGAGATTGAGCTGATGGTCAGCCACATGCCATAGCGATCGGATCCGAGGTAGTGAAGCGCCAGGGGCACGGTCACAAGGGCAGTAGCCACAGAGACAGCCTTGGCTGTGACAGCAGCGACAGACGTTAGTCCCGCGCGCCTGTAGCGTTCGAGTGAACGGCCGCTCTCCGAGTCCGTCGCAAAAGCGTGAAGCCGGATCAGCGACAAGAGCCCGGCAATCCCGCTCACTGTGCCATGTCCCAGAGCGCCCAACGGGTCGCGGAGGATTCCTCGCCCCCCCACTGCAACTGCTCTCCATGGCGCCGGAGGCTGCTGTGAGTGCGTAGCGGCCACGCTACTCGGAAGCGGATGCGAAGGCCCTTGCCCTCTGAGTAGCCCAACACCGTCGCGGCCTGTGCGGCGGCATCTTGTGCCCGGCAACGCGACAGTCGCATGGTGTTCGCCAACATGAAGCCGCCCTTGGCGTCGTTCTGCGAATCCACCTCACGCCCAACAGCCAGGGACCGGGGTGGTAGACGCTTGCGGACTCGGAGCCGCCAACGGTCGCCGACGTCTACGATGGCGAGCATTCTACACCGACGCCCAGCAAGAGGGGGCCACTCCCACTCTTGTGACGCTCCAACAAATCAGTGTAGCCGCCAGTTCGGCTGAATAGGTGCCGGCAGGCCCGCATTTGACAGGTCGCAGCGTATCTTGGTCTAGTGTCATCGATATGCTGCAGCTGAATCGAGGGGACGCGAATCGTGGCCGGTGTGTGTGAGAAGGGCGGCTCCAGATGCTGAGATGCAGAGTCTGCGGTAGTAACGCGAAGCCGGCGTTCACTCACACGGTACTGGGCAGGTATTCGTGCGCCTACTACCAGTGTGAGTCTTGTGGCTTCCTCCAGACCGAGGAGCCATATTGGCTCGAAGAAGCCTACTCGAGTGCCATTGCTGTGGCCGACACAGGGCTGGTCCAGAGAAACCTTGCCACCGCAAAGACACTGTCGTCGATACTGTGTTTCCTGTTCGACCGAAGCGGGATGTACCTTGACGTAGGCGGTGGGTACGGACTTCTTGCTCGGCTCATGCGTGACGTCGGCTTCGACTTCTATTGGTGGGACGACAAGTGCCGTAACCTCCTCGCGCAAGGGTTCGAGGCGCCCGCCGAGGTGACATTCACCGCGGCAACGGCCTTCGAGGTATTGGAGCATGTGCCGTCCCCCGTGAGCTTCCTGCGCGAGTCCATGGCCCGGGCAGACACCCGTACGGTCATCTTCTCCACCCAGTTGTTCGAGGGGACGCCGCCGGCCCCAGACTCCTGGTGGTACTACGCGTTCGACTCCGGGCAGCACGTGTCTTTCTTTCAGCGCAGGACCCTCGCTCGAATCGCCGAACAGCTAGGCCTCAACTGCTACCTCGGCGGCTCCATGCATATGCTGACCGACCGAACCGTCAGCCCCGTCATCTACCGGCTCCTGAGCTCAAGCGCCGCAAAACCTCTATCCCGCGTTCCCGAGTTCCTGCTCAAGTCGAAGACTATGGATGACCACCTCAAGATGACCAGTGCAGGGGTAATCGAGCCACCTGCTCAGAGTCGACCCCATGCGGGGTCGTCGGACGGTCACGACGTGGACGTGGGCCAGGAGCGCGACTGAGCTTCGTCAGGCTGCCGGGCACCGGTCGCCTGCCCGGCGCAAGATCTGTACGGCGCGCTCGGCCGCCGCCGCCGTATGTGACCAGTCGAACTGAGCGCTCCGTTCGCGGCCGAGCGTGATGAGCCGCTCACGGCAGCCGTTCTCCAAGACTTGATGCATTGCCTCAGCGAGCGCGTCAGGGTCCCCATCGTCGACGTACAAAGCGGCGTCTCCCGCGACCTCACGCTGCGATGAGTTGTCGCAGGTGACAACCGGACACCCGCAAGCCATGGCCTCAAGAATTGGTAGCCCAAAGCCCTCATATTTCGAGACGTACAGCAAGGCAGAGGCACCGCTGTAAGCCGCGCGCAGGTCGGGATCGGACAGTCGGGCAACCCGCGTCGTCAGCGCCGTGGACAACTCTCTGAGTTCCGGCTCCAGAACCGGTGCCCCCCCCACGCAGAGCAAAGCCAGATCAGACGTCCTCTCCAGCTTCGCCGCGGCACGGAAGACCAGTTCGGCGTTCTTGTAGGCCTCACGCGGGCCGACGATGACGAAGTAGTGTCGTGGCAGTCCTAGCACTTGAGCTATACGGCGAATCTCCCGGGCGTTTTCCGGATAGAACGCACGATCCACGCCATGGGTAACAACTGCCAGCGGTTTCTCCAGATCCTGCGGATACAGTCGACGAAGATCGGAGGCGGTGTTCTGCGAGACGCAAACGTAGCTGCTTGCGTGCCGGATGGCGTTGCGCTTCTCTCTCCAATGCGCCTCATCGAGATTCCATCCAAGGACTTCTGGAATCATGTCATGGACGTACAGTAGCGTGCGACATCTTGATGGATATGTGTAGTATGTTGAAATGAAGACATCGGCACGCTCTGTTCTGCACACCTCCTCCAGCATCATGCGTTGCACGCGCGAGTCGAACGCGCGCAGCCTGGGAACGCGCCGGTACTGAAACCCCGGGTAGCGCGGTGCAGTGCCCGCCCGATCGAGAACGATGATGTGCCGCGCGAACCCGCTGGACGACCATTCACCCATTAGCCGATTCCAGGTTCGCGCGATGCCTAGGGTCGAGCCGCTCGCCCACTGGAAGATGCAGGCGTCCAGCAGCACGCAAGGGGACGCCCGCCGTGTGCCTGGGCTGGCGGTGCTGCAGGTACCTCTCCTAAATCGCGAGCGACACCAGAAGGCCAAGGCCTCGACGATGCCCAGAGTCCGGCTGGCTGACCTTACGAGGAGCCTGACGGTCCAAGTGCAGCCTTGAGTGCGGTGGCGGACCGCAGACCAATGAGGGTGACTAGCCTGATGGACCATCAAGACGTCACGTTATTCAACGACCCACGGCGCCTCGCCGCAATCCATATCGACGCCTACGCGCGGAAATGATCTCGAGCGAGCGACCCCCCGAACCAGCCTGGCTGTACAGAGACAGTCGCTGTTGGCACATTCGACACTCTCCTCGTGTGCTTGGCGCCGCAATCCCATCACTCCCTTGGAACGCCGTTTGACTTCCCGGCTCGGACCGAGGCCACGAAGGTTCCTGGCCCAGTCTTCCATCCGGGCACATCTCAGGCCACTCCGATAAGTTGAAGGCCTGTGCGAAATGTAGCCCAAGCCCGCACCTCTATCACTTGGGCATCGGCAGCCCTCTCGGCTCCTGTTGCAGCCCCATGACGCGTGCCTGACGCCCTCGGCACTTCGGCCCCGAGGAGTGTCGCGTTGCCGCTGGGTCTAGATGGCCGTCACGTCCACCGTCCCCGGGCCCATGCCGTAGATCCCCCAGGGGTCACCGCTGGTGGCGCGGTAGTAGACGTAGATGCGGTAGCCGGTGTCGACGGGCACGTTGAGCGTCACGCTGTCGGCGTAGCTGGCGGGGCGGCGGTGTCGGCGGCGTCGTGGATCTTGCCCACGTACCAGCCGTTCGCCGGGCTGACCACCCAGATGCTGAACTGGCCCGTGGCCACCGCTGGCGTTGGTCGTCCAGGTGACCGGCAGGCTGGCGCCTTCGGCCTTGCTCGTGGTGCCCGTGGGCGCGGTGACCGTGATCGCGCTGAAGCCGGCGCGTCACGTCGACGGTGCCCGGCGAGGATGCCGTAGATGCCCCAGGGGTCGCCGCTCGTGGCGCGGTAGTAGACGTAGATCCGGTAGCCGCGTGTCGGCGGGCACGTTCAGGTCGACGCGAGTCGGCGTAGCTGGCCGGGCCGACGGTGTCGGCGGCGTCGTGGATCTTGCCCACGTACCAGCCGTTCGCCGGGCTGACCACCCAGATGCTGAACTGGCCCGTGGCCACGGCTGGGTTGGTCGTCCAGGTCACCGGCAGGCTGGCGCCCTGGACCTTGCTGGTCGTGCCCGTGGGGGCGGTGACGGTGATCGCGCTGAAGGTCGGCGGTCACGTCGACCGTGCCCGGCGAGGAGCCGTAGATGCCCCAGGGGTCACCGCTGGTGGCGCGGTAGTAGACGTAGATGCGGTAGCCGGCGTCGACCGGCACGTTGAGGTCACGCGGTCGGCGTAGCTGGCGGTGCCGTCGGCGGCGACGATCTTGCCCACGTACCAGCCGTTCGCCGGGCTGACCACCCAGATGCTGAACTGGCCCGTGGCCACCGCGGCGTTGGTCGTCCAGGTGACCGGCAGGGCGCTGCCCTGGGCCTGGCTCGTGGTGCCGGTGGGAGCCGTGACCGTGATCGCATTGAAGACGGCGCGTCACGTCGACCGTCCCCGACGAGTAGCCGTAGATGCCCCACGGGTCGCCGCTGGTCGGCGCGGTAGTAGACGAAGACGCGGTAGCCGGTGTCGGCCGGGCACGTTCAGGTCGACGCTGTCCGCGTAGCTGGCGCTGCCGTCGGCGGCGACGATCTTGCCGCACGTACCAGCCGTTGCCGGGGCTGACCACCCAGATGCTGAACTGGCCGCTGGCCACGCTGGCGTTGGTCGTCCAGGTGACCGGCAGGCTGGAGCCCTGGGCCTGGCTCGTGGTGCCCGTGGGAGCCGTGACCGTGATGCTGCCGGGCCCGGCCGCCTTCACGTACGCCTTGAGGCAGACGTTCGTGTTGGTGAACAGGCCCGCGATGTCGGTCCAGTTCGAGCCGTTCAAGCTCACATAGCTTTGACCTGTGGAAGCGGTGGCGCCGCTGGAGTAGTCGTCGAACGGGCATTCGATGGCGATCGGGTACGACGTGCCCGGCGACATGACCTTTACCACCACCGTGAAGGGCTGACCCTTCGTGACGGTGATCGGCGACGGCAGCGTGACGGTGTGGTACCCCATGGAGGCCTCGGTGCCGCTCGTGCTCAGCGTCCTGGTCGCGAGGCTGGAGCCCGTGTAGACCTCATAGCTCGTGCCCGGGGCCAGGGTGTAGAAGCCGACCGCACTCAGCGAAGAGGTCGTCTGCGCCGTGAAGACGTTGGCGAACCACCCCGTGGAGTTGCTGAACCCGTACTGCGCGCAGTCGCCGAGGGGGTCGTACTGGTAGACGCCCGCGTAGTTGTCGGTCGGCTCCGCCTGGTCGAAGACGGCCAGGGATTGGTGTCGCGGCCGAACCTGGAGTCGTAGTAGGAGACGTAGAAGTACCCATTGCTGCCCCACCCGGTGCCCCAGCTGTTCTTGACGATGAAGGCGCCGTTGCCCGCGGGAGTGGTTGCGAAGTTGGCGGCGGCGTAGTCGTCGTCCCACCCCACGACGAGGACTTCGTGGTTGGTCGACGAGTCGCCGTTGTAGTAGTAGCTCTTCGTCGTCGCGTTGTAGTAGGAGGAGCCCGACGAGGAGCCGTACCAGCCCATCGAGACGTCCACGGCGCCGTGGTCCCTGACCGCGGCCTTGAGGTCGTCGTTGTCGAGCGCCGAGCTGCGGACCGGGAGCCAGTCGACCTCCTGCACATGTTCGCGCGGAGTCAGGCCGGCCGGCGTGTAGGCGTCCCCGTAGGCGTCGTCACCCTCGTAGACGGGGCCGCCCCAGCGGACCAGGTAGGCGGTGGACATGAAGATCTGGCCGCCGGCGTCGTAGGGGGAGCCCGGGTAGTTGAAGCCGCTGGCGAGGACCATGTTGTCCTCGGAGAAGTCCCGGGACTCACCGGGCAGCAGGCAGGACTCGAGCGATCCGCACGCGGCGAACGACCAGCAGGTGCCGTAGGGGTTCTGGTCCTTCACCGATGTGACCCTGCCGAGCGTGCGCAGGTCGTAGCTCGTCGGCAGCGTGAAGGCGGGTACGCCGGGCACGTCCATGGCGCTCGTGTAGGAGAGGTCCTGCGGGCCGGGGCTCTCGCCGAGCGCCTGACCGACGACGGCAGACGACGGCACTCCGACCGGAGACCCGACAAGCGATTCGAGGTAGGCCGGGTTCAGCGGCGCCATCGTCCCCGCCCCGGCGGCGGCAGCCATCGCCGGAGCAAACAAGGCCGCCAGTACGGCCACGATGAGCACGAGCGGCTGGGCAGTGGTATCGCACGGTCCCCCCTTCCGCGAGCGCCTGCGCTCTCGCTGTCCCTGTCCTGTTCGACAGTGCCGGCGTGTGCCCCCCACTGCATACTCTCGACGGGACGGGCGGCGGGCTTGAGAGCCCGCCGCCCGTCCGCCATCGCGACGCGCGTGCTATGACGCCGTTCAGAGCCCCGTCACGTTCACCGTCCCCGGCGAGGAGCCGTAGATGCCCCAGGGGTCGCCGCTGGTGGCGCGGTAGTAGACGTAGATGCGGTAGCCGCGTGTCGACGGGCACGTTCAGGGTCGACCGAGTCGGCGTAGCTGGCCGGGCCGGCGGTGTCGGCGGCATCGTGGATCTTGCCCACGTACCAGCCGTTGCCGGGGCTGACCACCCAGATGCTGAACTGGCCCGTGGCCACGGCCGGCGTTGGTCGTCCAGGTGACCGGCAGGGCCGCGCCCTGGGCCTTGCTCGTGGTGCCGGTGGGCGCGGTGACGGTGATCGCGTTGAAGCCGGCGGCGGTCACGTCGACGGTGCCGCGGGCTCATGCCGTAGATGCCCCAGGGGTCGCCGCTGCGTGGCGCGGTAGTAGACGAAGATGCGGTAGCCCGTGTCGACGGGCACGTTCAGGTCGACCGCAGTCGGCGTAGCTGGCCGGGCCGGCGGTGTCGGCGGCGTCGTGGATCTTGCCCACGTACCAGCCGTTGCCGGGGCTGACCACCCAGATGCTGAACTGGCCCGTGGCCACCGCCGCGTTGGTCGTCCAGGTGACCGGCAGGGCCGCGCCCTGGGCCTTGCTCGTGGTGCCCGTGGGCGCGGTGACGCGTGATCGCGTTGAAGCCGGCGGCGGTCACGTCGACGGTGCCCGGGCTCATGCCGTAGATGCCCCAGGGGTCGCCGCTGGTGGCGCGGTAGTAGACGTAGACGCGGTAGCCCGTGTCGACGGGCACGTTCAGGGTCGACCGAGTCGGCGTAGCTGGCGGGGCCGGTGTCGGCGGCGTCGTGGATCTTGCCCACGTACCAGCCGTTGCCGGGGACTGACCACCCAGATGCTGAACTGGCCGCTGGCCACGGCGGCGTTGGTCGTCCAGGTGACCGGCAGGGCCGCGCCCTGGGCCTTGCTGGTCGTGCCGGTGGGCGCGGTGACGGTGATCGCGGTGAAGCCGGCGGCGGTCACGTCGACGGTGCCCGAGGCTCATGCCGTAGATGCCCCAGGGGTCGCCGCTGGTGGCGCGGTAGTAGACGTAGATGCGGTAGCCCGTGTCGACGGGCACGTTCAGGGTCGACCGAGTCGGCGTAGCTGGCCGGGCCGGCGGTGTCGGCGGCGTCGTGGATCTTGCCCACGTACCAGCCGTTCGCCGGGCTGACCACCCAGATGCTGAACTGGCCCTGGCGACCGCCGGCGTTGGTCGTCCAGGTGACCGGCAGGGCTGGCGCCCTGGGCCTTGCTGGTCGTGCCCGTGGGGGCGGTGACGGTGATGGTGTCCAAGGCCGGCCCGGTGGCTGCCGGGTTGATCGGCACCGCCGCGATGGCCCAGTACGCAGAGGTCCCTGCCGTCCAGCTCATGGTGACCGAGCCACCGGTGGCCTGCCTGGTGCTGGCCGCACCGGTGCAGAGCGACGGTGAGTAGGTGTCCCAGTGGGATGTCTGTCCGGCGCCGGGTGTCAGCGTCTGCGTGGAGCCGGTGCCGCCCATGAACACGCTGTCGAACACCAGCTCGTCGCCGGTGAGTCCGCTCAGGGTCACGGTCGGAGCGGTGCCTTGGCTCGTGGCTACCGGCGCCGGCGGCGGTCCCGAGAGGATCACCCTGGTCGACGCCGGCGAAGTCGGCGGCGCCGGCCACGCTGCCGTAGCCCACCACGCCGCTGAAGGTGACGGTCACCGTGCCCGTGACGCCCTTGGGCGGGTCGAGCAGCTTGTAGATGGCCGAGTAGCGCAGCTGCGTGCCGGCCTGCTGGGTCTTCACCGCGGTCAGAGGGATGGCACTGCCACCGGACGGCGTGAACGTCACCGACGTGATGGTGCGGTCGGTGGTGCTGCAGTTCCAGGCCACGCCGACCAGCAGCAAGCGATCGCTGCCGGTGCCGGTGGTGTGCGAGAAGCTCACGCTGCCGGCAGTGGTGTCTCCGGTGCCTCTGCTCGGCGTGCCGTCAAGAGTGACGGGTGTGTAGTCGGCCGCAAAGTTGGCGGTCACATCGACGTCGGCCGTCACGGCCGTATCGGTGCGAGGATTGGCGGTCGACCCGTCGCTCCAGTCCACGAAGTGGCAGCGGTAGTCCGGGATGGCCTCGACTTGCGTGCCGTCTCCGCCGTCCACGACCGTCTGCGGGCTGACGCCGCTGATCGAGCCGTGTGGGCCGGCAGTGTAGGTCAGGGTGTGCGCGACGACGCCGGGTGGGAGGATCGTGTACGAGCGGGCGATCTCGCCGTTGGTCCCACTGCTGTCCACGTAGGTCTTGACGTAGTCGACCGTCACGCCGGCCGTCGGCGAGACGGTCACGCGCATGTGGCCGGAGGCCGGCAGCTTGACTCCGTTCGGATAGTGGTCGCCGCCGTCGGCCGCGCTCTCCACCAGGTAGCTGGTCTCGACGGGGCTTGCCTCGTCGGGCTTCGGGCACTCCTGATAGACGACGCCGTCGAGCTTCTCGTAGGCGTAGGCGTGATCGTGGCCGTGGAAGTAGGCGGTCACGCCGTTCTCGACCATCAGCTGGTGGATCGGGGTGCCGTCGGGGTGCTCGGCGTCGACGCCCCAGCCGGGACGATGGGCACTGAAGCCCCACGAGCCGTCGGCGTTCTTGCCGCCCCACTCGTAGTAGCCGGCCGACTTGATCCCGCCTCGGCCGTAGGGGTTGTCGCCACCGGTCTCGTGGTGCGAGAACACGAACTTGTACTCGGCGTCGCTGTCCTTGAGCGTCTGCGCGAGCCAGTCGTACTGCTGCTTGCCCAGCGTCCAGTCCCAACGGGTCCCGCCGACCTCGCCGTCCTGTCCCTCACCGCCATACGTACCGCCCTCGGAGGGCCACGTCATGGAGTAGTGGTAGGGATCGAGGACGACGAACAGGGCGTCGCCCCACGTCCAGGCGTAGTAGTCCTCGTGGTCGGGGGAGCCGGTGGCCGCAGCGAAGGCGCTCGGCAACGGATCCGTGTTGCCGGTGTAGAAGCCGTCCGGGATCGGGTTGGGGAAGTAGAGCTTCCTGGCGGTCATGCCGACGAGGGCAAGGCTCTTGTCCGGCGCCGTGAACGTGTCGTCCCAGTTCCAGCCCTCTTCGTTCTCGTGGTTGCCCAGCACCAGGTAGATCGGGATCGAGTCGCCGATCAGTCCCAGGAAGGGCCGCTGCACGTACCAGGCCGCCTTGGCCTCCGCATCGGTCATCCCCGTGCCCAGCGGGCTCGGGTCCATGGCGGAGGTGTCGCCCAGGTCGATGTGGAAGTCGGGGTCTTCGTTCTTGACGTTCAGGAGGGTCTGCTGGTACATCGACTTCTGGAAGTCGGTCTGCCCCCCGTACTGGCCCAGGTGCGAGTCGGCGACGATGGTGAAGGTGAAGGTGTCGCCCGGAGCACGTTGCGTCCTGAACGCGTGCTCCGCTCCTGCCGCCCAGTCGTTCGAACCGGTCGCCTTGAACTGCAGCCGGTAGAAGTACCTGGTGTCGCGGCTGAGCCCGTTCATGACCACTTCGGCCGGCTGACCGCTCACACACGAGAAGTGGCTTGTCTGGCCCGTGGTGTACTGCCCCGAGGAGGGACCGTACTCGAGATACGCCTCACCAGCGGCGTCGGGGATGATGTTGGCGGTCACGGAGGCGTCGGTGGGTCTGCCGAGCACGGTGTTGAACGCGGGCGTGGCAGTGTCGGCGGACGCACTGACCGCAAGCGCAGCCAGACAGATCAGCAGCGCCAGGGCCAGCACCAGCGCCGGCCTTCGCAGGGCCTTTGGCGGGATGCCACGCGTCACCACCAGAAGCGTGCTTCGCAACGTCGCGTTCATTGCTGCCCCCTTGCTCGGCTGGGAGCGATCCCTGATCGCCCGCGCTCGCGCCCCGCGAAGACCGGCGGAACGGGGCCCGTGGACCGAACGCCGACCGGCGCCGGCCCACGGGCCCCCCGTCCAGTATCGAAGGACGTGCTGCTTTGCTACTTCACCCGCTGACCCCCATGGTTCACGGCGCGTTCACGTCGACCGTCCCCGAGGAGTAGCCGTAGATGCCCCAGGGGTCGCTGCTGCGTCGCGCGGTAGTAGACGTAGACGCGGTAGCCCGTGTCGGCCGGCACGTTCAGGTCGACCGAGTCGGCGTAGCTGGCGGGGCCGACGGTGTCGGCGGCGTCGTGGATCTTGCCCACGTACCAGCCGTTGGCCGGGGCTGACCACCCAGATGCTGAACTGGCCCGTGGCCACCGCCTGGTTGGTCGTCCAGGTGACGGCGAGGGCCGCGCCCTGGTCCTTGCTCGTGGTGCCGGTGGGGGCGGTGACGGTGATGGCGCTGAAGACCGCGGCCACGTCCACCGTCCCCGGGCTCATGCCGTAGAGGCCCCAGGGGTCGCCGCTGGTGGCGCGGTAGTAGACGAAGACCCGGTAGCCGGTGCCGGCGGGCACGTTCAGGTCGACCGAGTCGGCGTAGCTGGCGGGGCCGACGGTGTCGGCGGCGTCGTGGATCTTGCCCACGTACCAGCCGTTCGCCGGGGCTGACCACCCAGATGCTGAACTGGCCCGTGGCCACCGCCTGGTTGGTCGTCCAGGTGACCGGCAGGGCCGCGCCCTGGTCCTTGCTCGTGGTGCCGGTGGGGGCGGTCACGGTGATGGCGCTGAAGACCGCGGCGACGTCCACCGTCCCCGGGCTCATGCCGTAGAGGCCCCAGGGGTCGCTGCTGCGTCGGCGCGGTAGTAGACGAAGACCCGGTAGCCGGTGCCGGCGGGCACGTTCAGGTCGACCGAGTCGGCGTAGCTGGCCGGGCCGACGGTGTCGGCGGCGTCGTGGATCTTGCCCACGTACCAGCCGTTGGCCGGGGCTGACCACCCAGATGCTGAACTGGCCCGTGGCCACGGCCTGGTTGGTCGTCCAGGTGACCGGCAGGGCCGTCGCCCTGGTTCTTGCTCGGTGGTGCCGGTGGGGGCGGTCACGGTGATGGCGCTGAAGACCGCGGTCGACGTCCACCGTCCCCGGGCTCATGCCGTAGACGCCCCAGGGATCGCTGCTGCGTCGGCGCGGTAGTAGACGAAGACGCGGTAGCCGCGTGCCGGCGGGCACGTTCAGGTCGACCGAGTCGGCGTAGCTGGCCGGGCCGACGGTGTCGGCGGCGTCGTGGATCTTGCCCACGTACCAGCCGTTGGCGGGGCTGACCACCCAGATGCTGAACTGGCCCGTGGCCACGGCCTGGTTGGTCGTCCAGGTGACGTCGAGGGCCGCGCCCTGGTCCTTGCTCGTGGTGCCGGTGGGGGCGGTCACGGTGATGGCGCTGAAGACCGCGGCGACGTCGACCGTCCCCGGGCTCATGCCGTAGACGCTCCAGGGATCGCTGCTGCTCGGCGCGGTAGTAGACGAAGATGCGGTAGCCCGTGCCGGCCGGCACGTTGAGGTCGACCGAGTCGGCGTAGCTGGCCGGGCCGACGGTGTCGGCGGCGTCGTGGATCTTGCCCACGTACCAGCCGTTCGCCGGGGCTGACCACCCAGATGCTGAACTGGCCCGTGGCCACCGCCTGGTTGGTCGTCCAGGTGACCGGCAGGGCCGCGCCCTGGTCCTTGCTGGTGGTGCCGGTGGGGGCGGTGACGGTGACGAATCGCGGGTTGATCGGGACGGCCGCGATGGCAAGCCAGCCGGTGGCCCCTGCCGTCCAGCTCATGGTGACCGAGCTGCCGGTGGCCTGTTTGGTGCTGGCCGCGGCGATGATGTTGGTGGCCGGGCTGGACGCGTAGTTGAGAACGTTCCAGAGCTGTGTCTGGCCGCTCGCCGCGGTCAACGTTTGCGATGCGGAGCCGGCGCCCCCGAACACGTTGTCAAAGACCAGCTCGTCGCCGTTGAGTCCGGCCAGGTCCACGCCGATTGTCGTAGCTGAGTTGTCTGGGCTCCCGGCTCCGACGGCGGTCCCGAGAGGATCGCTCAGGTCGACGCCGGCGAAGTCGGCGGCGCCGGCCACGCTGCCGTTGCTGACCTGGCCGCTGAAGGTGACGGTCACCGTTCCCGTGACGCCCTTCGGCGGATCGATCAGCTTGTAGATGGCGGAGTAGCGCGGGGCAGAGGTACCCCCAGCATTCTGGGTGAACACCTCGGTCAGATCGATGGCGCTGCCGCCAGAAGGCGTGAACGTCACCGAGGAGATGGTGCGGGCGGCGCTGCCGCAGTTCCAGGACACGCCGACCAGCATCAACCGGTCTGTGCCGGTGCCGGTGGTGTGCGCGAAGCTCAGGCTGGTGGCGCTGGCTGCCCCCTTGCCGCTCGTGGGTGTGCCGTCCAAGCCGAGCGACATCGGCGTGTATTGCTCGAAGGTGGCCGTGACGCTCTTGTTGCCGTTCATGGTCACCGTCTGCGGGTTCGCGCCGTCCGCCAGGTCCCCGCTCCAGCCAACGAACTCATACCCAAAAGCGGGAGTAGCCGTCACCAAGACTTGGTCTCCGTAGTGGTAGGTCACTTTGTCGGGATCCTTTGAGACCGAGCCGTGACCAACGATGTTGACCGAGAGGGTGTACTCCTCAGCGGCGAAGTTGGCCGTGACCGTCTTGTCCGCGTCCATGGTGACGGTCGTCGAGGCGGAGTTGGGATCCGCCACGTCCCCGGTCCAGTGATCGAACACGTAGCCGGGATTGGGCGTCGCCGAGATGTTGACGACCGTCCCCTCGGCGTAGGTGTGCACGCCCGCAGCGGGCGCGGTGGTACCACCGCCGGACGGGATCGACGACCATCGTGAGATCGTGGGTGACCATGAAGTGGGCCGTGACGGTCTTGTCCGCGTCCATGGTGACGGTCGTCGAGGCAGAACTGGCATTCGCAACGGCGCCCTCCCAGTGGTCGAACACGTAGCCGGCACTGGGCGTCGCCGAGATGTTGACGACCGTTCCGTCAGCGTAGGTGTGTACACCCTCGCCGGCGTCGTGGTCCCACCGCCGGACGGGTCGACGGCATCCATGGTGAGGCATGCGGTCGGGTCCCGTGGCTGCCGGCTTGATGGGCACGGCGGCGATGGCCCAGTAGTTGGTGGCGGACTACGTCCAGCTCATCGTGACCGAGGTGCCGGTGGCCTGCTTGGTGCTCGCTGAGCCCCGCGTGTTGGACGAGGTGGTGTTCCACTGCTGGCTTTGGCTGGAGTCCGGGGTCACCGTCGGCGACCCGCTGCTGACGCCGGAGAACACGTTGTCGAACACCAGCTCGTTGCCGATGAGGCCGGTGAGGCTCACGGTCGCCGGCGAGCTCTTGGTGTCGCCCGCCCCGGCGCCGTTCGGCGTCCCCAGCGGGGTGGTCTGGTCGACGCCGGCGAAGTTCGGCGGCCCCGGCTACGATACCGTTGGTGACGCCGCCACTGAAGGTGACGGTCACCGTCCCCGAGACGCCGCTCGGCGGGTTGAGCAGCTTGTAGATGGCCGAGTAGCGGGGGTTCGTCGAGTTGTAGCCGAGTCTGCGTCTTCACCTCGGTCAGGTTGGTGGCGCTGCCGCCGGACGGCGTGAACGTCACCGACGAGATGGTGCGGTTGGTCGTGCCGCAGTTCCACGACACGCCGACCAGCATCAACCGGTCGACGCCGGTGCCGGTGGTGTGGGAGATGGCTCACAGTACTGGCGTTGGCCGCCCCGACCGCCGGTGTGTACGGCGCCGTCGACGAGTCACGGCGGCCGCAGCCGTTTGCGCGGCCGCGCCGGCCACGAGCGCGGCCAGACAGATCAGAAGCGCCAGCACCAGCAGCAGCGCCGGCCTTCGTCCAGCCTTTCGTGGGATGACACGCGTCACTACCGGAAGCGTGCTCTCGAGACGTCGCCTTCATGCTGTCCCCCTTGGTCGGCTGGGAGCGATCCCAGCTTGCCCGCACACACCCACGACAAAGACGGCCGGAACCGCGGACCCGGCGGCCGGACGCCGACCGGCTGCCGGCCCACAGGTCCCCCGTCCAGTATCCGAAGGACGTCGCTCCGTCTCGTTGCCCGTCTCGACGGTCCTGGCCACCCCCGCTGGCACGCCCAGCTCTCCGCGCTCCATGGGCTCAGATGCGTCACGTTCACGGTCCCCGGCGCGTAGCCGTAGATGCCCCAGGAGTCGCCGCATGGTGGCGCGGTAGTAGACGTAGATGCGGTAGCCGGTGTCGACCGGCACGTTCAGGTCGACGCTGTCGGAGTAGCTGGCGGTGCCGGTCGCGCTGACGATCTTGCCCACGTACCAGCCGTTGCCGGGGCTGACCACCCAGATGCTGAACTGGCCGCTGGCGACCGCGGCGTTGGTCGTCCAGCTGACCGGCAGGCTGGCGCCCTGGGCCTGGCTCGTGGTGCCGGTGGGGGCGGTGACGGTGATCGCGTTGAAGGCGGCCGCGGTCACGTTCACGGTGCCCGGCGCGTAGCCGTAGATGCCCCAGGGGTCGCCGCGTGGTGGCGCGGTAGTAGACGTAGATGCGGTAGCCGGTGTCGACGGGCACGTTCAGGTCGACGCTGTCGGAGTAGCTGGCGGTGCCGTTGGCGGCGACGATCTTGCCCACGTACCAGCCGTTCGCCGGGGCTGACCACCCAGATGCTGAACTGGCCGCTGGCGACCGCGGCGTTGGTCGTCCAGGTGACCGGCAGGCTGGCGCCCTGGGCCTGGCTCGTGGTGCCGGTGGGGGCGGTGACGGTGATGGCGTTGAAGGCGGCCGCGGTCACGTTCACGGTGCCCGGCGAGTAGCCGTAGATGCCCCAGGGGTCGCCGCGTGGTGGCGCGGTAGTAGACGTAGATGCGGTAGCCGGTGTCGACCGGCACGTCCAGGTCGACGCTGTCGGAGTAGCTGGCGGTGCCGGTCGCGCTGACGATCTTGCCCACGTACCAGCCGTTGGCCGGGGCTGACCACCCAGATGCTGAACTGGCCGCTGGCGACCGCGGCGTTGGTCGTCCAGGTGACCGGCAGGCTGGCGCCCTGGGCCTGGCTCGTGGTGCCGGTGGGCGGCGGTGACGGTGATCGCGTTGAAGGCGGCCGCGGTCACGTTCACCGTGCCCGGCGCGTAGCCGTAGATGCCCCAGGGGTCGCCGCTGGTGGCGCGGTAGTAGACGTAGATGCGGTAGCCGGTGTCGACGGGCACGTTCGAGGTCGACGCTGTCGGCGTAGCTGGCGGTGCCGTTGGCGGCGACGATCTTGCCCACGTACCAGCCGTTCGCCGGGCTGACCACCCAGATGCTGAACTGGCCGCTGGCGACGGCGGCGTTGGTCGTCCAGGTGACCGGCAGGGCTGGCGCCCTGGGCCTTGCTCGTGGTGCCGGTGGGGGCGGTGACGGTGATCGCGTTGAAGGCGGCCGCGGTCACGTTCACCGTGCCCGGCGCGTAGCCGTAGATGCCCCAGGGGTCGCCGCTGGTGGCGCGGTAGTAGACGTAGATGTTGTAGCCGGTGTCGACCGGCACGTTCAGGTCGACGCTGTCGGAGTAGCTGGCGGTGCCGTCGTCGCGCTGACGATCTTGCCCACGTACCAGCCGTTGCCGGTGCTCACCACCCAGATGCTGAACTGGCCGCTGGCGACCGCGGCGTTGGTCGTCCAGGTGACCGGCAGGGTGGCGCCCTGGGCCTTGCTCGTGGTGCCCGTGGGGGCGGTGACGGTGATCGCGTTGAACGGGGTGGCCGCCTTCGGGTTGATCGGCACCGCTGTGATTGCGGCAGCGGCACTGCTGAACGTCCAGCTCATGGTCACCGAGCTGCCGGTGGCCTGCTCGGTGCTGGCGCCGGCGATCATGTTGGTGGCCGGGCTGGAGGCGTAGTTGAGCACGTTCCAGAGCGCGGTCTGGCCCGCCCCCGGCGTCAGCGTCTGCGTGGAGCCGGACGCCCCTGCGAACACGTTGTCGAACACGAGCTCGTTGCCGGTGAGTCCGCTCAGGTCCACACTGATCGAGGTCGATGTGTTGCTCGGGCTACCGACGCCGCCCGGCGTGCCGAGCGGAGTCGTCTGATCCACGCCGGCAAAGTCGGCGGCGCCGGCGACGCTGCCGTTGGTGACGGCGCCGCTGAAAGTGACGGTCACCGTCCCCGAGACGCCGCTCGGCGGGTTGAGCAGCTTGTAGATCGCCGAATAACGTGGGTTCGACGAACTGTAGCCGAGCTGCGTGATCACCTGGGTCAGGTTGGTGGCGCTGCCGCCGGACGGCGTGAACGTCACCGACGAGATGCTGCGGTCGGTCGTGCCGCAGTTCCACGACACGCCGACCAGCATCAGCCGGTTGTTGCCGGTGCCCGTGGTGTGGGAGAAACTCACGCTGGTCGCGTTGGCGGCTCCGGTGCCGCTGGTCGGGGTGCCGTCTGGGGAGACGGCGGAGTCCGAGGCGAATTGGGCAGTCACCGTGATGTTCTTGGTCACGTTGGTGTCCGTGCGTGGGTTGGCGGTCGACCCGTCGTCCCACTTCACGAAGTGGTAGCCGGCAGCCGGAACGGCCTGGACGGGGGTGCCGTTCGCGCCGCGTGCGACGGTCTGCGGGCTCACCCCGCTGATCGAACCGTGTGCCCCGGCGGTGTAGGTCAGCGTATACGGTCCACTCGTGGGGGCCATGGTGTAGGAGTAGGCTGCCGTGGACGTTTGGTTGTACCTGACGAACTCCACCGTCGTTTGAGCCGAGGCGACCGTGACCCTCAGGCGGCCGGGGCCCTGCGTAGAGTCGGCCCAGACCGTCTGGCCGGTGCTCGTTCCGCCGGTCTCGTTGCGCACCGTGAAGTCGTCCCCGGTGGTGTAGTTGCCGAAGGACCCGCTGAAGCTCGCCGACGGACAGGCCTGGTAGACCATGTCGTTGGCGGTCTCGTAGGCCATCTGGTGGTCGTGACCGTGGAAGAACGCGGTCACGCCGTTCGCCTCCATCATCTCGCGGATGGGCTGGTTGCCCCAGACGGAGGTGTCGCGGTTGGCGCTCCACGCGTAGGTGGTGCCGTCGACGTTGTAGCCGCCCCACTCCACGAAGTTGGCGGAGTCGACGCCGCCGTGTCCGTAGTTGACCTGGTTGGTCATGCTGTTCCCGCCGACGATCTGGTGGGCGAACACGAACTTGTACTTGGCATCGCTGTTCGCGAGGGTGGTCTTGAGCCAGTTGAACTGAGTGGCTCCGAGCGTCCAGTCCCAGCGGTCGCCGGAGCCGGTCGTATCGCCCTCGCCGCCGCCCGTACTGGTGGTGTAGGGCTTGGTGGTCGTCGTCCAGTACGGGGAGACCACCACGAAGAGCGCATCGCCCCACGTCCAGGAGTAGTAGTCCTGGACGAGGTGATCGTCGCTCAGCAGGTTGATGCTCCGCGAATCGCCGCTGTAGAAGCTGTTGGGGACCGGGTTCAGGAAGAACTTCTTCTCGGCGTTCTTGCCCATGATCGGCAGGTCGTCCGCCGCCGTGGTCCCGTGCCAGGCCTCCTGCTGCTCGTGGTTGCCCGCCACCATGTAGAGCGGCACCGAGGCGCTGACGGTGTTCAGGTAGGGCAGGGTGTCCTTGTATACCTGCTCCGCTTCCGCCACGCTGCCGACGCTGGTGTTGCCGTCGTCCATGGCGGTGGTGTCGCCCAGGTCGATGTCGAAGTCCGGGTGGTCTCCGGCGACGTTGTCCAGGGTGGTCTGCCAGTTGCCGGCGTTGCCCAGCATGGATGCCCACGTGGCCGTCGGTCGTGACGTCGAACGTGAACGTGCTGCCCTTGGCCCGCTGGGTCCAGAAGGAGTGTTCGGCCCGCGTAGTCCAGGTATTACCACCATCGGTGCTGTATTTCATGTGGTAGTAGTAGTGGGTGTTGGCCGACAGGCCCGTTATTACCACCTGGGACGGTTGACCGGCGGTCGCCGCCGTGGTGGTCGTCTGCTTTGTGTACACTCCTGACGTTGTGCCGCACTCGTAGTAGAGCGAGATGTTCGCGTCAGGTACTACTTTGACCGCGATCGACGTGCTGGTCGGCTGACCGAGAAATTCCTGTCCGGTGAAGGAGATCGTGGCTGCCGCGGCCGTCTGTGCGGCTACGCCGGCCACGAGTGCGGCCAGACAAACGAGGAGGGCCAGCACAAGCACCACCGCTGGCCTTCGTACAGCCCTCCGTGGAACCCGCCCGACTCCGTGCGGCGTGCCTAGAGACTGCGTCTTCATGTTCCCCTCCCTCGGTCAGCTGGGGCCCTCCCAGCCGTTCACGCACACCAACAAAGGCGGCCCAGCCGCCGTTCCCGGCAGCCCGACCGCCTTGGTGCGAGACCGAAGGCCGATGGCTTTGCGTCCCCGCCTTTCGACGGGTTTGCCTCATCAGGAAATATTGCCCGCCCGAAATCCATACCACCGCCGTATCGGAAGCGCAATGGTCCGGCGTTCACCGCCGCTCGTTCTTGCGTAATCCGCGCTGACGACTTCTTCCCCAGGGGTCGCCGCTGGTGACGCGGAAGCAGACGGAGATGCCGTGCCCCGTGTCGAGGGGCGCGTTGAGCGTCGGGCTGTCGGCGGCGGCGTGGACCTTGCCCCACACCGGCCGCTCGTCGCGGAGACCATCGTGACGCGAAAAAGCGATCCCAACATGGCCCCGGCTATATGACGACCGCTGTGGCGCGGTCAACGCTCAATAGCGCGGCGAGGGCACGCTGCGGGATCGCTCCTTGAACCTACAGGCCACGGCAGGCACTTACCAGCCTAGTCCGTCTATCGAAGTCGCGAAGACGGGCCGCCCTCCCTCTGGGTCACCCGCGTTACTTCACCTTCGTGATCTTCATGACGCCACCGACTCGCAGATACTGGCCCTTCATCAGCTTCAGGTCGAACCGACCGGTGAGCCGCGGGCTCTTCGCCACGATGTCCTTGCCGTTCGCGTCGGTCGATATCTGGTAGTGGCTGTCTGCGCTGAGTGACTGCCCTTTGTAGGCGCCGGCTGGGATCGCTGGACCGACCGCATACGTGCCCGCGCTCAGCAGGAGGGTGCCTGCGGCGTCCGTCGGCAGCGCCGTCGGACTGACGGCGGCGGCCGCCGTCGCCGGCGGCGTCGAGCTGATGGCGGCTGTTGCCGACGCTCTCGGCGTCGAGCCGGCAGCGGCGGTGGCCGACGCTCTCGGCGTCGAGCTGACGGCGCTGCCTGCCGACGCTGGCGGCGTGGAGCTGACGGCGGCGCCTGCCGACGCTGTCGGCGTCGCCGTGGCCGTTCCCGTCGGCAGCAGTGTCGGACTGCTTCCGCAGGCCACGACCAGCAGCCCCAGCACGATCAGCAGCGGCCCTATCAGTAGCTTCTTCACGATGCTCCTTCGTTCACGCGGCCGTCTTGTCCATCCATAGTAGCGGTCTGGACGTCAGGTCACGGATCCGGGCCGATGCCCTGCGAGGAGGCCCGCCACTCATGAGAGCAGCGGGCCTCATTGGCGGCCGACCAGTTCCGCCTACGCTCTTCGCCCCTGGCTTCAGCGCGCCGACACGTTCACCGTCCCCGGCGAGGAGCCGTAGATGCCCCAGGGGTCGCCGCTGGTGGCGCGGTAGTAGACGTAGATGCGGTAGCCCGTGTCGACGGGCACGCTCAGGGTCGACGCTGTCGGCGTAGCTGGCCGGGCCGGTGGTGTCGGCGGCGTCGTGGATCTTGCCCACGTACCAGCCGTTGCCGGGGCTGACCACCCAGATGCTGAACTGGCCCGTGGCCACGGCGGCGTTGGTCGTCCAGGTGACCGGCAGGCCGGCGCCCTGGACCTTGCTGCGTGGTGCCCGTGGGCGCGGTGACCGTGATCGCGTTGAAGCCGGCGGCGGTCACGTCGACGGTGCCGCTGCTCATGCCGTAGATGCCCCAGGGGTCGCCGCTGGTGGCGCGGTAGTAGACGAAGATGCGGTAGCCGCTGTCGACGGGCACGTTGAGGTCGACCGAGTCGACGTAGCTCGCCTTGAGGTCGGCATCGTGGATCTTGCCCACGTACCAGCCGTTGGCCGGGCTGACCACCCAGATGCTGAACTGGCCCGTGGCCACGGCGGCGTTGGTCGTCCAGGTGACCGGCAGGGCGCTCCCCTGGGCCTGGCTGCTCGTGCCGGTGGGCGCGGTCACGCTGATGGCGTTGAAGGCGGCGGCAGTCACGTCGACGGTGCCCGAGGAGTAGCCGTAGATGCCCCAAGCGTCACCGGAGGTGGCGCGGTAGTAGACGTAGATGCGGTAGCCGGTGTCGACGGGCACGTTGAGGGTCGACCAGTCGGCGTAGCTGTTCGGGCCGGCGGTGTCGGCGGCGTCGTGGATCTTGCCCACGTACCAGCCGTTGGCCGGGCTGACCACCCAGATGCTGAACTGGCCCGTGGCCACGGCCGCGTTGGTCGTCCAGGTGACCGGCAGGGCCGCGCCCTGGGCCTTGCTCGTGGTGCCCGTGGGCGCGGTGACCGTGATCGCGTTGAAGCCGGCGGCGGTCACGTCGACGGTGCCCGGGCTCATGCCGTAGATGCCCCAGGGGTCGCCGCTGGTGGCGCGGTAGTAGACGTAGATGCGGTAGCCGGTGTCGACGGGCACGTTGAGCGTCGACGCTGTCGGCGTAGCTGGCCGGGCCGACGGTGTCGGCGGCGGCGTGGATCTTGCCCACGTACCAGCCGTTGCCGGGGCTGACCACCCAGATGCTGAACTCGCCCGTGGCCACGGCGGCGTTGGTCGTCCAGGTGACCGGCAGGGCCGCGCCCTGGGCCTTGCTCGTCGTGCCGGTGGGGGCGGTCACGGTGATCGCCGTGAAGCCGGCGGTCACGTCGACGGTGCCGCTGCTCATGGCGTAGATGCCCCAGGGGTCGCCGCTGGTGGCGCGGTAGTAGACGTAGATGCGGTAGCCGGCGTCGACCGGCACGTTGAGCGTCACGCTGTCAGCGTAGCCTGCAGTGCCGTCCGCGGCGACGACCTTGCCCACGTACCAGCCGTTCGCGGGGCTGACCACCCAGATGCTGAACTGGCCCGTGGCCACGGCGGCGTTGGTCGTCCAGGTGACCGGCAGGGCGCTGCCTTGGGCCTTGCTGGTCGTACCCGTGGGGGCGGTCACGGTGATGGTATCGAGGGCTGCCGTCGCCGTCCCGGTGACCGCCTGGTTCCTGGTGGTCGCCCCGGCGCTCGAATGGACGATGCTACCGCTGGACGTGCCTGCAGTCGCCCGGTTGAAGCGGACGTAGATGGGCGTGGACGCGACCGTCCCGCCGGTCTCCGCCAGGGTCACGGAAGAGGTCCAGCCGCTGCCGCTCGTCGTCGAGATCTGGAAGTCGGTCGGCGCCGTGATGAGGATGTCGTCCGTCAAGTTGCTGCCGGAGACGTTGTAGCTCTGCTGGGCGGAAGGCGTCCCGGGCTGGCTGGAGAAGGCGGACAGTGAACCAGTGACGCTGATGCTCGGCGCGGACGGCGCGCTCGGCGCGATGTCGTACGAGTAGTTCACCGCGCCGGTAGTCGAGTTGCTGAGGATGAGGTCGACGGTCGCATGGTCCGGCCCCACCGATATCCGCAAGTGCCCGTTGGCGGTTATCTGGTTGATGGTGTTGTAGTCGCCGTGGTCTCCCTCGGCGTAGATCCCAGTGAACGCGCCCATGGTGCCGGCGGAGGGAACCTCCTGGTAGACGACGCCGCCGCGCTTCTCATAGACGTACTGATGGTCGTGACCGTGGAAGTACGCGCTGACGCCGTTCTCCACGAAGAGTTGCTGGATCGTCTTGTCCCACAGGGGACGATGAGCGGCGAAGCCGTCGGTGCCGTCGGCGTTCTTGCCGCCCCACTCGAAGTAGCCGGCGGCCTGCGCGCCGCCGCGCACGTAGCCCGGACCCACCCCGGAGACCGTCAGGTTCGGGATCCCGCCTACCATCTGGTGAGAGAAGACGAATTTGTATCTGGCGTGGCTGTTCTCGAGGGTCTGCTCGAGCCAGTCGTACTGCTGCTGTCCCAGCGTCCAGCTCCACTGGTCGCCTGTCTGCTGGTCGTCGGTCCCCTCCCCGGCGGCCCCCGGAGCGTAGGGCAGCTTCATCGTGTACTGGAACGGGTCGATGACCACGAAGAGGGCATCGCCCCAGGTCCAGGCGTAGTAGTCCTCTCGAAGCTGGTCCCCGTAGGTCCCCGCGTCGATGGCCGCCAGCGGATCGGTGTTGCCGCTGTAGAACCCGCCGTTCGTGGGCGTGGGGTAGTACAACTTTCGAGCCTGAATGCTCGCCTGGGCGATGCTGAACGGAGTGTCGTCGAGGTTCCAGCCCTCTTCGTTTTCGTGGTTGCCCGAGGACAGGAACATCGGGATGGAGGAGCTGATCTTGTCGAAGTAGTTCGGCTTCCGGTACGACAGGTAGGCGGTGTTGACTGCCGATTGGCTTGTCGTGTTGTCGATCATGAACGTGTCACCCAGATCGACGTCGAAATCCGGTTGCTCGCTCAGGATGTTCGTCATCGCATTGGACACGTTCGTGCCTGCTCCGTGGGAATCGGAGGTGACGGTAAACGCGAACGATTCGCCCGCCGCCCTCTGGGTTCGGAAGCTGTGCTCGGTCCGCGTCTCGAAGCTGCCGTCCGTCACGCTTCCGTCGGCGTCATAGTCCATACGGTAGTAGTAGAGCGTGTCGGGATTCAGGCCCGTGATCGTGACTTCGCTCGGCTGGCCACCGGTCGCGTTCGTGGGGCTCGTCTGGTGGCCGTATGAGCCGGGGGCCGTCCCGTATTCGTAGCGGTACTGGATGTTCGAAGCCGGCACGATGTTGATCGTGACGGAGGTGTCGGTCGGCTTGCCGAGGAGTTCCTGGGCGGTGAACGTGGCTGTCTGCGCGTACGCGCCCGCCGTGAGCAAGGCCAGACAGACCAGCAACGCCAGCAGCACCAGCAACGCCAGCCTCGGCGCCGTGTTTCGTGGGATCACACGCGTCAGCACCCGTAGCGTGCTTCGAGACGTCACGTTCATGGTTCCCCCTTGGTCGCCGGGAGCGCTCCCGGCTTGCCCGCACACCACGTGCAAAGGCGGCCGCAACCGCCGTTCCCGGCAGCCCGACCGCCTTGGTGAAAACACCGAGGGCCGATAGCTTTGCGTCCCCGTCTTTCGACGGGTTTGCCCGTGCAGGAGTTCTCTCTCTTCGACATCCAAGCACCGCCTCTTCAGAAGCGCAACAGCTTATGCGTTGTCCCGCTTGACGGCTGCGGGCGCCGGGTCTCCCGACCCGGCGCCCGCCGTCACTCCGCGCTCGCGTGCGAGCGGTGTCTCAGGTGTATTCGTCTACTGGATGGTCACCGTCCCGAGGGCGACGGCGTAAGTACCCCAGGGGTCGGTGGAGGTCGCCCGGTAGTAGACGAAGACCCGGTAGCCGACATCGACGGGCATGTTCAGCACCACGCTGTCGGCATAGCTGGTCGTGCCGTTGGCGGCGACGATCTTGCCGAGGTACCAGGCGTTGGCCTGGCTGACGATCCAGATGCTGTACTCACCGGTGGCGGTCGCTGCACCGGTGGTCCAGGTCACGGGTAGGCTCGTGCCCGAGAGGTAGCTGCCGGAGGCGACCGGGGCGGTGACCGTGATGCCGCCGGCGACATCGACCGTCCCCGACGAGGCGCCGTAGATGCCCCACGGGTCCGTGCTGGTCGCCCGGTAGTAGACGTAGATGCGATAGCCGGTCGCCGCGGGCACGTCCAGGATCACGCTGTCGGCGTAGCTGGCCGTGCCGTTGGCGGCGACCACCTTGCCCACGTACCAGCCGTTGGCCGGGCTGACGACCCAGATGCTGAACTCGCCGGTCGCAACGGCCGCGTCGGTCGTCCAGGTGACCGGCAGGGTCGCGCCCATGGTCTGGCTGCTCGTACCGGTCGGGGCGTTCACCGTGATGGCGCTGAGGGTGGCGGTCACGTCGACCGTACCCGAGGAGAAGCCGTACAGGCCCCATGGATCGGTGCTGAGGGCGCGGTAGTAGACGAAGATGCGGTAGCCCGTGCCGCCAGGCACATTGAGCGTCACGTTGTTGGAGTAGCTGGCCGAGCCGTTGGCGGCGACGATCTTGCCGACGTACCAGCCGTTGGCGGGACTCACCACCCAGATGCTGAACTCACCGCTGCCGACGGCCACGTCGGTCGTCCAGGTGACCGGCAGGCTGGCGCCTTGGGCCAGGCTGCTTGTGCCGGTGGGCGCCGTCACCGTGATCGTGCTCGGCACGTTGTTCTTGAACGTCGCGCTGATCGTGTGCGTCGTGGTGACGTTCGTGAAGGTGTACGTGCCTGACGTCACCGCGGCGGCATTGTTCACGCCGTCCACCAGCACCTGGTCACGAGAGTAGCCGGGGTTGGGCGTGATCGCGTAGACCTGGCTCCCGCCGACGGCCACCGTCTGCGTGCCGCTCGGCGAAATGGCGCCGTTGGCGCCCGCACTCGAGGTGATCGTCGTCGTGCTCTGCGAGAACGTCGCGCTGATGGTGTGCGGCGCCAGCACGTTCGTGAACGTGTAGGTGCCGATCGATGCCGCCGTGGCGTTGTTCACGCCGTCCACCAGGACTGTGGCGATCTTGTAGCTGGCGTTCGGCGTGATCGTGAACGTCTGGCTGCCGCCCCTGCCCACCGTCACCGTGCCGGTCGGCGAGATCGTGCCGCCGGCGCCCGCGCTGGCGATGATGTTGAAGCTCGGGCCCACGACGCGGGTGTTGGAGTTGGACGTGGCCGTCGCCTGCGGGAACGCGGTGTCGGCCACGTACCCGACGGTGTTGTTCGCGAGCACCCTGTAGTAGCGCGTGGTGGTGGTCGGGTTGAACGACGACGGGTCCGTGTAGGTCCGCGTCTGGTGGATGTTGGGCGAGCCCAGCGGCGACTGGATCGTCGTGATCGTCGTCCACGTGCTGCCCAGGTTGGTGGACCGCTGCACGTCGAACGACGTCTCGGTGATGGAGTTGTCATTCCAGGTCAGCACGGCCCTGCGCTGAGAACCGCCCGCGCTTTGGAGCGTGTTGGTCAGGCCACTCGGCGCGATCGGCGGGAGCACCAGCGACTGCGGCCGCATCATGTCCATCTCTTCGTGGCTCAGGATGTGGCAGTGCCAGACGTACTCCCAGCCGTAGTTCACGAGCTGGTTGGTGATCGGGTTGGTCCCGGTACCGTCCGGGGCGATGTTGTTGAAGCCCATGGTGGAGCCGGTCACGTCCATCGGGCTCAGGTTGCGGATGGAGTTCGGGATCTCGAACGGGATCTGAGGGACGATCGGCCGCAGGGCGACGATCGTGTCTTCCAGCGGCGAGGTGCGCACCGTCTCCTTCCAGCCCAACTCGTTCGGGTCCGGCGGGATGATGATGTTGTCCCAGGTGACCCGGTTGAGGATCTGGACGTCGTAGAGGTGGAAGTGGATCGGGTGCGTGTCCACGCCGTTGTGCGTGATGCGCCAGATCTGGGTGCCGTCGCTGGCGCTGGAGATCGGCGTGATGCTGACGTCGCTCACCGGGTCGCCGTTGGCGTCGTAGGCCACCGATTCCTTCGGCAGGTTGGTGCCGTTGATGATCTCAGTGGCGGGGTTGATGTACGGGTAGAGCGTGACGTTCTGTCCGGCGGACGTGGCGGGCTGCGCCTCGACACCGAGGTTGGCCTGCATGCGGCCGTAGGGGTCGAACGTGCTCGCGTTGGTCTCGTCGTGGAGCGCCTTGGGCTCCAGGTGCATGATCGTCTTGGTCGTCTGGTTGTTCAGCGTATTGAAGCCGAAGTTGACGTTGTCGGCGACGCGCACGAAGCCGTCGCAGATCTGGAACCCGGGGTTCGTCGCGTTCGGGACGGGGTTGCAGTTGCTGCCCGCGGCGAAGCCCGTGCCGTAGGCCGAGTTGTACTTGGCCTGCCCGACGATGATCGGGTTCTGGCTGGACTCGAAGACGCCCGAGCCGTCGGCCTTGTGCGAGAAGGCGTTCTGCAGCTTGGCGAGGTCGAACGTCGGAGCAGGAGCGGCGTTGGCGATCGTCACCTGCATGATGGTGCGCGTGTTGGGCCCGTAACCGGGCAGGATCGTCGGTGCGCCGCCAGACGCTGTCAGGTCCGGAGCGCCGGTGTAGTAGTCGTAGTTGGCGATGCGCCCCGGGAATGCGGCAGGCGCGTCGTTGTACAGGATCAGGGTCTTGCCGGCGAACTTGGAGAAATCGACGATCACGTCGGCCCGCTCGGCCGGAGCGATCAGCAGCGAGTGCTTGTCGACGTTGCCCCAGTCGAAGCGCGTCGGGTCGGTGATCCAGGTCGTCGGCTGGTGGCCGTTGATGACCGCCGGCGCGGGCAGGAAACCGCCCTCGGTGCCGATCTGGATCCAGTCCGGACCCGGCAGGCTGACGCTCGTGTCGGGGGTCGGGACCACGTTCGGGTCGGTCTGGGCCGCGGCGAGCTCGGTCGGGTTGAGCGCGACCTCGCTGAGCGTCCCCGTCGTCGGGTCCGCCACGTACCACTGGAAGTTGAAGAAGCGGTCGTTGGCCGCGTTGAGGAACCGCAGCCGGTAGGACTTGGGCTGCAGGGTCACCTTCGGATAGGCGACACCGTTCACGGTCGGCGTGTCGTTGAACTGCTCCATGCCGGCCGAGTTGTTCGGGGTGCCCGGGATCTGCGGCGGCTCGCAATACGGAGCCGACTGGTACTGCCAGGTCGACGGGACGTCGAGCTTGCAGGTCGCGTCGTAGTAGGGGTTGTTGATGGGTCCGTACATGATGTTGGTGGCGGGCGGCCAGAACCAGGGGCCGTAGAACCAGCGGCCGAACGAGCTCAGGCCGGTGGGGTCGGCGGGGTTCTGGGCCGGCATGTACACGTGGCTGTACCAGAAGTTGCCGTAGCCGCCGTAGCGAGTCTTGTCCCAGGTCGGGTCCTGCCCGTAGCTGGTGACGTTGCCCTGGGCGTCCTTCTGGTCGTAGAGCTGTGAGTCCTGCGGCACGAAGGTGCGGTCCTGGACGACGAGCGGGATCGTGTCGGCCGGACTCGGGATGGTGTTGTTCGCGACGAGCTTCTTCTCGGTGTTGTCGGTGATGGTGTAGGCAGCGGCGCCGCCGATGTACACGTTGAGGCGCGTGATGCCGTAGGAGTGGTCGTGGTAGAACATCAGCCGCGCGCTCTGCTGATTCGTGTAGTAGTAGGTCTGGATGCCGTCCGTCGGAGAGGTGCCCTCGGTCATGTCGGGCACGCCCCGGACGCCTACGCCCTGCGGCCACTGCGTGTTCTCGCCGGCAGGCGTGATCCACTGGTGCGGCGTGCCGTCGCTGATCCACGGGGTGATGCCGCCGTGCAGGTGGAGCACCTGGCGGTTGTCCTTGTAGCAGTCGGCCGGCTTGGGCGACTGATCGCACACTGGGTTGCGCACGCCATCCAGGACACTGCCGTTGTCCACGGGCGGGGTCATGGCCATGGGGCCCATGCCGGCGCCCATGAAGGTGCTGTCGGTGGGGATGAAGAGGTCGCCGCCGGCGCCCGTGGGCAGCAGGTTGTGGAACACAAGGCGGACCGGCTTGTCCTTCGTCGCGGCGATCATCGGGCCGAGCCACTGCGGCCGCGTGACCGAGTAGACTTGCTGGCCGCCCTCGAGGACGGGCGTGCTCGTCCCGTCGACCATCTCGTTGACCAGCGGGTAGTGCTGGCTCACGCCCGGATTGGCGGCGACCCATGCGGGCGTCTCGATCTGCACGTAGCCGCGCGCAAGCGTGTCGGGGAGGCTGGAGTTGAAGTTGGTGCGGTACTGGACGACCGCGATGTCGTACTGGTCGGCCTTGATGCCGGCGTAGACCTTCTCCAGCGGCACTGCGACAGGGATGAACTTCGCGGTGGCGCCGGTGGGGCAGCCGGCCACGCTCGCCGGGTCGCAGACGCCCGGCAGGTCGTCCTGGAACTTCTTGATGCCACCGGAGGTGATGTAGCCGGTGCCGGGCGCCGTGACGTTGATCACCGAGATCGCGCCCGTGTCGATGGCGGCTGTGGCCGTCGCGCCCGAGCCGCTGCCGTTGGCGTCCGTGATGGCCACCGACGGGGCAGACGTGTACCCGGCGCCGACCGTGTCGACGCCGACGCTGAGGACGTTGATGGTCGACGTCGCGGAGGCTCCGGCGCCTGCGTTGTTGATGGGGTTGGCGACGGTGCCGTCATGGATGGCGAGACCCGGCGCCGACGAGTACCCGGAGCCGGGGGTGTCGATGACGATGCCGGTGACGGCGCCGTTGGCGTCCGTGGTGACATGGCCCTTGGCCTGCGTGCCGTTGGGGTCGTTGGGCATGTCGAAGTCGACCGTCGGCGCCGTGTAGCCGGTACCGGCGTTGGTGATGGTGACGGAGTCGACGCCGCCGTAGGCGGTAGCCGTGGCCGCGGACGTCGCGCCGCCGCCGGAGAACGCCACGACGGGATTCGAGTAGTGCGAGCCGTTGGCCCCGACCGTGACAGTCGTGACCGCTCCCCCGTTGGCGATGACGGCGGTCGCCACGGCACCCGTGCCGGAGCCGCCGACGCTCACCGTCGCGGTCGTGTACCCCTGGCCGGGGTTCGTGACGTTGATGGCGGTGATGGCGCCGTTGCCGCCCACCGTCGCCGTGGCCGCCGCGCCCGTGCCGTCACCGGTGATGGTGACCGGGGCGTTGGCCGTCGTCAGTGGGCTGAGGGCCCAGTTGGG
Organism: uncultured Thermoleophilia bacterium; assembly: GCA_963798285.1. Lineage (GTDB taxonomy): Bacteria > Actinomycetota > Thermoleophilia > UBA2241 > UBA2241 > CAIXSE01. The sequence continues at coordinate 1,459,106 of CAWCSR010000003.1, forward strand.
CCACGGGCCGAAGTAGTGAGGCACGCCCGGAATGTCCGCCGGAGGTGCGGCTTCACCCTGGCTCATCTTGATCATGAACAGCGTGGTGAGTAACGCCACCACCACGAAGACGATGATGCTGGCCCTCGCCAGCGTCATGTGTCTGGCCATGCGGGCCACTCTCGCACTCATGAAGAACCCCCTTCGGCAAGCGCTTGAACGACTCTCCCCAATTGCCGGAGCCGAGGGCGCAGAAGGCGCCCCACCCCAGCGTCCAACGCCACATGTCTATCCATTTTTCCGGACACTACAGCCGTTGCTCGTGAATTGACCAGATAAATAGCACAGAGACGCTCGAATCTGGCGTAAGAGCGTTGGGCTGCCGTCGCCAAAGCTGGCAACGCCGGCCGCGCGAACGTACCCGGAGTGCTCGTGAGCGTGGCCGCGCGAGCCCGAAGGGAATCCCGCGCGGCGACGTGGGTCACGTTTGGCGATCCGTCGCCGCGTGCCGCCGGCCGTGACCCACGAGGTGGGTCCGGGGCCGGCGTCGTTCCGGGTCAGTCTGACTCCGGGCCCGCGGCCTGCAGCGCGGGCTTGCGCTCGGCGGCGAATTCGAGGACGACCACCGTGCGGCCCGGCCGCGTCGTCAGAAGCACGCGCTCGCAGAGTTGCAGCATGATCGTGAACCCCATGCCCAGGCTGGCGGCGGTGGAGAAGCCGGTCACGAGGGTGGCCCGGGGCAGCGTCCTGAAGTCGATCCCCGGGCCCTCGTCGGTCACGGCGACCTGCAGACAGTCCTCACGGGCGAACGCCTGGTAAGAGCCGCCGCCGGCGTGCTTGAGCGCGTTGTCGAGTGCCTCGCCGACGGTGCTCAGCAGGTCCGTGTGGCGGATGCTGCCGGGAAAGCACGTCTCCGCCGCGCGGACGACCATGCGGCGCGCCGTGGCGAGCTGGGACGGCGTGCCGAACACGGCCTGCGGGGCGAAGGGCGCGCCCAGCTCGTCGGCCAGCTGCTCGTCGGTAAGGAGGATGAGCTTGCCGCCGGTCACGGCGTCGATCACGTCGACGTAAGCCTGGCGGATGCCTTCTTCCTGCCGGCGGAGCGCCCGCTCCGCCTCGCGCAGGTCCGTGACGTCGGTCGCCGACAGCACCCAGAGGTCGCCCCATGCGGGGTACACGGAGAGCAGCTCGTAGGCGCCCTGCCCGCGCAGGAACACCTCGCAGCGCGTCGGGTGCCCGTCGGGGGCGGCCGCCCGCACGACGTCGAAGTAGGCGTGCAGCCGCTCATCGCTGCCGTCGCACTCGCTGAGGCGCCTGCCGACGAACCGCTCTCGGCTCACGCCCGCCCGACCGGACTGCGTCGGGTTCAGGTCGACGACGACCAGGTCTTCGACCTCCCCGCCCTCTCCCTGCTCAACGCGGAAGACGATGAGACCCTCCGCCGCGTTGTCGAAGAGGCGCCGGTAGCGCTCCTCGCTCTCCACGAGGAGCGCGTGCTTCTGCTCCTGCTGCAGCGCGCTCAGGCCCAGCTCGCCGAGCATGCCGACGAAGTCGGCGAGGAACCCGATCGTCTTCTGCAGGCGCCCGTGGGAGACGACGGGCACGCGGTCCAGAGCCGCGAGGTATGACGCCTCGTCGAACCCGAGGCGCCGGGCCCGCGCGGCGTACGCCTGGCGGTCCACGTCGTCGTCCTCGAAGAAGAACTGGCCGGTGTAGACATTGGCCACGTGTTCGCCGGCGATGACCAGCGGGAACGCGACGTCCCAGAGACCGTTGCTGCAGCGGTAGGCATAGTGCTCGGACGCATCCAGGCCCTCGACGAGACGCCGGTTGATGAGCAGGTCGCTCTCGAGGCAGCCTTGGAGCGTCTCGGGGTGCTCGCGATGGTAGCGCGTGCAGATGTCCTGCCAGCCTGTGGCGATGAGGACGTCGCCGGAAAGGTCGAGCACGGCGAGGGCGATGCCGAAGGCGCCGGAGAGACTGTCGCACAGGCGCTGCACGCGATCGAGATCGATCAGCCTCGCCAGTTCATACCCTGTCTGCCCCATCGGGCGTTCGCCTCCGCCGCGCCGCAAGAACGCTCCCCCCGCGACGCGCCCCGCGCCACGGACCTGCCCCTCTTGGTTACCCGGCACGCCCCGCCCGCGAACGCCCCTGCCGCGGGGGCGCGAAGAGGGCGGGGGACGCCTGCGCCTCCCCGCCCTCTTCAACGGCCGCCGTCCGGTTCCTTGGGCAGAGTCCCGTTCGGCCCCGGGGCGGCCGCTCAGATGCCGGCCTGAGCTTTCAGCGGCCGGCGATGACCTCGCTCACGAGGCGCGCCGCCTCGTCCGGCAACGGAAGGACCTCGTGGGTCTCGAGGATCGCGCGGGCGCGCTCGGCCGCGTCGGTTGCGAGCGCCGTGTCCAGGCGGCTCTCCGCGCGCGCCCGGCGCAGGGCGCGCGGCTCGAAGAGTTCTCCCGAGCGCGCCCGGGCGCGCGTGCTGTTGCGCCCGAGGAAGTGGCCGCCCGGCCCGACCTGGGCGATGTCGTCCAGCAGCGCGCTCTCGTCGTCCACCGCAACGCCGGCCAGGACGTGCTGCATCATGTGGATGGCATCCGCATCCAGCACCACCTTGGCCGGCGAGAGCACCCGGCTGCCGCCGACGAACGAGCTCGCCACTAAGCCGTGCGCCCCGGCGAGCGCGACGGAGAGCCAGAGGAACACGTCCTCGACGCCGGCCTGGAAGTCCACACCGACGGCGTCGTTGGTGCTGCCGCTCCCGATGGTGGGCAGCCCGTAGGAGCGGCAGAGCTCCACCGTGACCAGGTTGGCGAGTGCGACCTCGGGCGCCCCGCCCAGGTACTGGCCGGTACGCATGTCGGTCGCCCCGGGCATCGGCTCGACGACGATCCGGCACCCCGGCCGGGACAGCTGGAACAGCACCACGCCGGAGAGCAGCTCCGCCATGACGACGATGGCCATGCCGGTCACCGTGAGCGGCGCCGTAGAGCCCATCTGCGGCATGGACACGAGACAGATCGTGGCGCCCTGGGCCACGAGGTCCAGGCTCGCGTCGGTGATGTCGGGATCGTGCTGCAGCGGCGCGACCGAACAGTGCAGGAACGAGTAGATCGGCCGCTCGTCGAGTGACGTGCCGGCAACGGCCTCAAGCAGATCGATGAGCGGAGGCACCAGCCGCGGCGACTTGGGCGAGACGCTCTGCAGGTGTTTGGACGAGTCGCGCAGCGCCACGGCGTCCACCACGAGCGGCGCCGTCTCCGGGTCGAGGGCCGGCGACGAGAGCGACGTCCACAGAAAGTCGATCTCGGGCAGGGCGTCGTGGAGGCGGCACATGTCGCCGAGGTCGGCGAGGGTGGCGTCGCGCACCTCGCCGCTGAGGTCGTCGGCGATCAGCGTCCCCTCGCCGTCGGCGCAACACACGAGGGGACGGTCGGTGCCGAGCTCGATGTCGTGCGCGGGATCGCGCCCGGCCAGCAGCACGGTGCCGGGCGCGCTCCCCAGGCAGTGCTCCACGAGCGCGCGCGGAAAGCGGACGACACGGCGCTCGCGATCCACGTCGGCGCCGCCGCGCTCGAGCACGTCGAGCGCGCGCTCGGAAGGGAACGAGACCCCCACCTGCTCGAGCACGCGCAGTGTCTGCTCGTGGATGAAGTCCCGTTCGCTCGCGGTCAGCGTCGATGCCGTAGGCTGGCCCATGCGTGAACCTCCCGTCGCCTGCAATGCCCCGCGCATCCTCCGTGCCCGCCGTCGCCGCGTCAAGGCGAGGAGGCCGCGGCGTCGACGGCCCGCACCACCGGGCCCGCGAGGGCGGGCAGGACAGAAGGGTCCGAACATCTCCAAGGAGGTCGATCCACCATGCGCGCTTTCAGACTGACCCTCGTCGCCCTGGCGACGGTTCTGCTCCTCTTGCTCGCCAGCGTAGGCGTCGCCGCCGCGGCGCCATCGCGATCCGCGCACACGTACAAGGTCCTGGTCGGCGCGGAGCAGCCCGGCCTCGGCGTGGACGTGATGGCCTACTTCCCCAGCCACATCACCATCCACGTCGGCGACACCGTGCGCTGGATCCAGAACAGCAACGAGATCCACACCGTGACGTTCCTCGGCGGCCAGCCGCTGCCGGACCTGATCGTCCCGGCCGCCAGCCTGAACCTGCCCACGACTCCCAGCCCGCTCGTCTTCAACCCGCAGGCCGTCGCCCGCTCCGCGGGGCCCGTGAGCCTCAGCAACGACACGACCTGGGCCAACTCCGGCATCATGGGACGTGAGCCGGGTCAGTACCCCTCGTTCGGCGTCACCTTCACAGCCACGGGCACCTACCACTACATCTGCGTGGTGCACGGCAAGATGATGTCGGGGAGGGTCACCGTCGTGCGCCCGACCACCAGAGTGCCGTCGCCCAACCGGTACGCGGCGCTCGCCCACTACCAGATCGCGCGCAAGTTCGCGATGGCCCCGGCCGTGTTCCGCGACGCCGCGAAGGCCGTCCGGCCGGCGACCAGGAACCCCGACGGCACCCGGACGCACCACGTCCTGCTCGGGTGGAGCGAAGGCCAGATCGCCCTCATGCGCTTCTTCCCGACGCAGGTCAGGGTGCGGCCCGGCGACACCGTCAAGTGGACGATGACGAAGCACAGCGACGCTCCGCACACGGTGACGTTCCTGAACGGGCAGCCCGAGCCGCCGCTCGCGGACGTGGTGCCGCAGCCGAGCGGCCCGCCGGTGCTGTACGTCAACCCCGGCACCCTGTTCCCCAGCGGTACGAGCCCTCTGACCAGGACCGGGCTGTTCAGCTCCGGGCTCATGAACCCCGTGCCGGGCACCGGTTGGACGATGGTGATCGGCAACGTGACGTCCGGGCCGTGGCGCTACCTCTGCCTCCTGCACGATACGAGCGGGATGCGCGGCACGCTCGTCGTGCTCCGGCACTGAGCGGAGTGCGGAGCCGGCCGCGCGCACGCGCTCGCCGGCTCATCACCTCATGAAGACGGAGGGGGCGGCCTCACGGCCGCCCCCTCCGTCTCATGATCCGTCTGGGCGACCCTCAGGGCGGAGACCCGGCGGCCGGCCGCTCACTTCGGCAGGGCGTCCACCCGCTGCTGCGCCTGCTTGCCCGTCTCGGTGGTCGCGCCGAGGGCGATGGCCTTCTCGTACGCCGCCCGGGCCTGCGCGTACGTCGCCTTCGCGTCCTTGGCGTTGCCGGCCGCGCCGGACTGCCGCGCCTCCTCGGAGAGATAGTTACCCTTGTTGAACCAGGCTGTCTGGAACGTGGGCGACTTGGCCAGCACGCGATCGATCTGAGCGAGCGCCGGGTCGATCTGCCCCGAGTAGAAGAGCGACGTGGCGTAATCGGTGCCGACCCCCGGGTCGGTGCCCTGCTGCTTCCAGGCTGCCGCGTACACCTTCGCCGCCGCCACGAAGTACGCCAGGCCCTGTGCGTCGTTCTTGGCCTGGTAGGCCGCTGCGCCCTGGTCGTAGATGTCGTTGGCGCGCTGCACGAGCACGGAGTAGCTGCCGCTGGTGTCCGCGGCCACAGTCTTCACGCTCGGCGTGCCGGGGGTGGCCGCGCTGCTCGGCGACCCGCCGCCGCCGTAGACGAGGATCGCGACCACGATGATGACCGCGGCGGCGGCGGCGAAGCCGCCCCACATCACCGCGGGTGTGACACGGCCGGAGCCGAAGGCGGGCTTCTTCGCGGCCGGCGCCGGGCGCTGCTGCGGCCGCTGGCGCTGCTGCGGCTGGGGTCCGCCGCCTCCGGTACGGCCACGCGTCCCTGTGCGCCGCACGCCGGAGGCGGCCGGCGCCGCCGCGGCGGCCTTCGGCTCCTCGCCGGTCGCGGCGCCGCACTCGGTGCAGAACCTGGCGCCGTCGGGTAGCTCGGCGCCGCAAGCCGGGCAGGCCGGCGGCGCTCCGGCCTTCAGGTCGGCGCCGCACTCGGCGCAGAAGTTGGCGTCTTCGACGTCGTTGCCGCACTCGGGACAGTACATCCGTCACTCCTCGGTCTTTCCGTACAATTCCTACCCAGTATAGAGATTGGCGCGGGAAGCGCATCCGCGGGAGCCGGGAGCTTCGCGCCGGCCACGCCCTGAGAGCCCGCGCCGGCACGGTCGCTGCCGATGGCCGGCGACCTTCGCAAACGGCGCCCGCCCAAGTCGCCGTGGGTACCCTTGGTGGTGGAGAGCGGCGCCTTCGAGAGCACCGGCCGGCGCTCCTCGGACGCGCCATTCGTGAGAGGGGGAGTCATGACGCGCTACATGGTCGTGCACCCGGTGGCGTTCAAGGAGGAGGACTTGCTGGCGCTCCGCGACCGGCGCGACGAGTTGCCGTCGTCGGTGATCTGGCACAGCAGCCTGGTGGCCGACAGCGACCGCCTGACGTTCTGCGAGTGGGAGTCGCCAGACGAGCGCCAGCTGCACGAGATCTTCGAGGCGTTCGGCGTGCCGTACTCGGCCGTCCACGAGGTGCGGCTGTTCGACCCGGCGGTGAGGCCGACCCAGGTCGTGTGAGGCCGAGCACGAACGGAGCGCGAGCTGAAGCCGGAGAGCGCCTGCGGCTCTCCGGCCTCGCTCTCGCTCAGGCCAGCCCTCCAAAGGCCGCTGCGAGTCTCCGGACGCACGCGCCTGAGGGTGAAGCCCAGCGACGGACCTGCCGATAGGAGTCCCGTGGAGAAGATGACCATGTATCTCGGCGTGTTCGTCGGCGGCACCGTAGGCGGCTACCTGCCGGTGATGCTGCTCCACGTCGGTTGGTTCTCCTGGGAGAGCATCGTCCTCGGCTTCGTCGGCAGCGCAGTCGGACTCTGGCTGGGCTGGAGACTCACGGAATGGGTCGACTCCTGACGGTCCCCTGATGCGCCGCGCGCGCGGCGCGCATCAGAATCCGCGCAGCGGGCACTGTGATTGTGGAGACAAGTACAGTGCCCGACTCACGAGGTGACCGATGCTCAGGAAGATCGACGGCGCCGGCCTGGGGACCAGCGACCTCGGCTGGCTCCGGAGCCGGTTCCACTTCTCCTTCGCCGAGTACCGAGACCCCGAACGCATCCACTTCGGCGCCCTGCGCGTGCTCAACGACGACCTCGTCGCGCCCGGCCGCGGCTTCGAGATGCACCCGCACAGCGACTTCGAGATCCTCTCCTACGTGGTGGAGGGCACGCTGACGCACGGCGACAGCATGGGCAACCAGCACTCGCTGACACGCGGAGAAGTGCAGTACATGAGCGCCGGCACCGGCGTGCTGCACAGCGAGTACAACCGTGGCGACAAGACCCTGCGGTTCCTGCAGATGTGGATCCTCCCCGACGAGAAGGGGCACGAGCCGTCCTACGGCGACTACCGCTTCGACTGGGAGGCGCGCAGAAACCGTTGGCTCCAGATCGCGTCCGGACCCGGTGGCCGGGCGCCCATCACGGTGCACCAGGACGTCCACGTCGGCGCCGTGGAGCTGGACGCGAAGCGCGAACTCGGCTTCGCCGTCGGGCCGGGCCGGCAGGCGTACCTGCTGCAGGTCGAGGGCGGCTCGGTGGTGAACGACGTCGAGCTCGACGAGCGGGACGCGCTCGAGATCGTGGAGGAGGACGTCGTGGTCCGGGCGGCGACGACGTCCCACGTGCTCGTCATCGAGATGGCGCGCCCGGCCTGACAGGCGCCGGCGCCGGCCCGCCGCGAAGGATCGGCCGCGAAGGACGATGGGTCGGCTAGTCGAGGTAGTCCTGGAGGCACTGGGCCTCCCGGATCGCCTTGAGCTTCGCGAGCGTCCTCGACTCGATCTGACGGATGCGCTCGCGCGTGACTCCGAAGACCTGCCCGACCTCCTCGAGCGTGCGCGGGCGGCCGTCGTCGAGGCCGAAGCGCAGCCTGAGGACGTGGCGCTCGCGGTAGGAGAGCAGGTCGAGCACGGCGACGACTTCCTCACGCTGGACGATGCCGGCGACCTCTTCGACCGGCGCCGCGGACTGCGTGTCCTCGACGAAGTCGCCCAGTTGGGAGTCGCCCTCGTCGCCGACGGCCTGGTGCAGGCTCGCCGGCTCCTGGCTGATGCGCTGGATCTCGCGCACCTTCGCCAGGGTCACGCCCATCTCCGCCGCGATCTCCTCGGGAGTGGGCTCGCGCCCGATCTCCTGGACGAGCAGCCTCTGCACGCGGACGAACGTCTGGATGTGCTCGACCATGTGCACCGGCACGCGGATGGTCCGCGACTGGTCGGCCATGGCGCGGGTGATCGCCTGGCGGATCCACCAGGTCGCATAGGTGCTGAACTTGAAGCCGCGCCGGTAGTCGAACTTCTCCACGGCGCGCATAAGGCCGAGGTTGCCCTCCTGGATGAGGTCGAGCAGCGGCATGCCCCTGCCGACGTGCCGCCGGGCGATGCTGACCACCAGGCGCAGGTTGGACTCGATGAGCTTCTGCCGCGCGGCGGCGTCACCGCGCTCGATACGCCGCGCGAGCGAGACTTCTTCGACGCCGGTGAGCAGCGGGACCTTGCCCATCTCCTGAAAGTAGAGGCGCACGGGGTCGCTGCTCACGGACTTCATGGACAGGTCGAGCTTGGGCGCGGGCTCGGCCTCTTCGACGACCGCCTCGCCGGTCTCAGCGACCGGCGGAGCCTCGTCCTCGATGATCTCGATGCCCATGTCGACGAGCTGGTGCAGCAGTTCCTCGAGCTGCACGGCCGTCACCTCGACGTCGCGCAGCGCCGTGGCGATCTCTGAGCCGCTGAGACAGCCCAGCTCGTGTCCTTCTTCGATGAGGCAGTGGACTTCGGCGCAGTCGATGAGCAGCGGGGAGGCCGAATCGGTCTCTTCTGGTGAAGCGGGTACGCGCACGCCGTCTCCTGCCGTCGGTGCCGCCCTCGCGCTGCGAGGCGGGCGGGTGCCGGAGGGAGCCAAGGAGCCGGCACCCCTCTGCTCGCGGCGGGCGACGCGGGCGCCGAGTCGAGAGTGAGACGTCAGGCGACGTGCGGAGCGAGGCGGCAAGTGTAACAGGCCGGGGGCGGTGACGCCGTGTCCCAGCCTCCCGGAGCCAACGGACGGCCTGCGATTCATGCATCGGAGACGAGGGCGGTGTAGGTTGGAGCTGGCGGGGGCCATGCTCGACACTCTCTCTCCACCACCCCCGGAGACAGGAGCGCAGCGTTGACGACCAGAAAGCGTAAGCCTGCAGCGTCCGGGACCACCCCTGCGACCGCCAGATTCCCCGTCGTGGGCATCGGCGCCTCCGCCGGCGGCCTCGCCGCGATCGAGGAGTTCCTCTCCGGACTGCCCGACGACCGTGACCTCGGCATGGCGTTCGTGCTCGTGCAGCACCTCGACCCCGACCACAGGAGCCTGCTGCTCGACCTCGTGCGCCGGTACACGCGGCTGCCGATCGCCTGGGCCGCCGACCGCGTCGAGGTGCTCCCCGGACACGTCTACGTCATGCCGCCCAACAAGGACGTCACACTGGTCGATGGGCGCCTGCGCCTGATGGAGCCGGAGGCGCCGCGCGGCAGACGCCTGCCCATAGACGGGTTCTTCCGCTCGCTGGCGGCCGACCGGCGGGAGCTCGCCATCTGTGTCGTTCTCTCCGGCACGGGAAGCGACGGAGTCGTGGGCCTGCGCGCCGTCAAGGGCGAGGGCGGGATGGCCATGGCGCAGTTGCCGGAGAGCGCGGCGTACGACGCCATGCCGCGCAACGCGATCGCCACCGGCGTCGTGGACTTCGTCCTGCCCCCGGCCGACATGCCGGCGCACCTGGTCTCCTACGCCGAGCGCGCGTTCGCGGTGGTGAAGCCGTCGGCTGCAACGGCCACCGACGACGAGCGACTCACCCGCATCCTCACGCTGCTGCGCGAGCGCACGGGGCACGACTTCTCTTCGTACAAGCGCTCCACGATCCGCCGCCGCGTGGATCGCCGCATGGTCGTGACACAGGTCGAGTCCCTGGACGACTACGCGCGCGTCCTGAGCGCCGACGGCGTCGAGACCGAGACACTGTTCCGCGAGCTGCTCATCGGCGTCACCAACTTCTTCCGCGACCCCGAGGCCTGGGAGGCGCTCGCCGCCAAGGTGCTCCCGGAGATCGTGGCCGGCAGGCGCGCCGGCGAAAGCATGCGCGCGTGGGTGCCGGCGTGCTCGACCGGCGAAGAGGCGTTCTCGCTCGCCATCCTCCTGCAGGAGCAGGCCGAGCAAGCCAAACGACACCTGCCCATCCAGATCTTCGCCACCGACATCGACACCGAGGCCATCGAGCGCGCCCGGACGGGCCTGTACCCCGACAGCATCGCAGCCGACGTCTCGCCCGAGCGGCTGGCGCGGTTCTTCTCCCAGGAGGCCGACGGCTACCGCGTACGAAAGTCCGTCCGTGACCTCGTCGTGTTCGCCGTGCAGGACGTGATCAAGGACCCGCCGTTCTCGCACCTCGACCTCGTCAGTTGCCGCAACCTGCTCATCTACATGAGCGGCGACCTGCAACATCGGCTGATGCCGCTGTTCCACTACGCGCTGGACGACGGCGGCTACCTCCTCCTGGGCACATCGGAGACAGTGGGCTCGTCGGGCGACCGCTTCAGCGTCATCGACAAGAAGTGGAAGATCTACCGGCGCGAGCCCGGAAGCGCGCGCTCGCCAAGGCCCCTGAGCGCGAGTGGCTCCGGATTCGTGCCGACGCCGGTCGCGGGCCGCGAGCCGGACCGCAAGGCGGCGGCCACCGGCGTACGCGCCCTTACGGAGAAGACACTGCTGGATCGGCACACACCGGCAGGGGTGCTGGTGAGCGCGGAGGGCAATGTCCTCTACTTCCACGGCCGCACGGGGCGTTACCTCGAGCCGGCGGCCGGCGAAGCCAGCACCAGGCTCGCCGACATGGCGCGGCCCGGGTTCAAACGCGAACTGGCGATCAGCCTGCGCAAGGCGATCACCGAGGACGGTCCGGTCCGTTTCGACGGCCTTCGCGTGAAGACGAACGGCGACTTCGCCCTGATCGACCTGGTCGTCGAGCGGATCGATGCGCCCGACGTCGCCAAGGGGATCTACCTCGTCCTCTTCGAGGAGCGCGAGGGCGTCGAGGAGACCGAGGCCGGCGCCGGCGCGCCGGGGGGGTCTCCCGAGCACGAGCAGCGCATCGCCGACCTCGAGCGTGACCTCTCGACCAAGGAGGAGTACCTGCGCACCGCGGTCGAGGAGCTCGAGACCTCCAACGAGGAGCTCAAGTCCACCAACGAAGAGCTGCAGTCCAGCAACGAGGAGCTGCAGTCCACGAACGAGGAGCTGGAGACCTCCAAGGAGGAGCTGCAGTCGGTCAACGAGGAACTGATCACCGTCAACGCCGAGCTGCAGCAGAAGATCGAGGAGCTCTCCCGCGCCAACAACGACATGAACAATCTGCTCGCCGGCACCGGGATCGGCACGGTGTACGTGGACAACCAGCTACGCATCCAGCGGTTCACCCCGGCGGCGACGCAGATCATCAACCTCATCCAGGCGGACGTCGGCCGGCCGATCGGCGACATCGTCACCCGGCTCGACGCCGACCACGACGTCCTGGGCAAGCTCGGCCAGGTGCTGGAGACCCTCGTGCCCTTCGAGGGGGAAGTCCGCACCCAGAGCGGAACCCCCTATCTGATGCGCATCCAGCCGTACCGGACCACCGAGAACGTCATCGAGGGCGCCGTGCTCACGTTCGTCGACCTCTCCGCACGCCGCGCTCCAGACGCCTGAACGCGGCCGGGGACTGACGATCCCCCCCCGCAACGGACCCGGGTTGCTGCGCCGCCGTGAGAAGTCTGCTATACTCCGCTTGCGGACCCGCCGGGTCCGCGGAATTGCGACGTGACACACCGCATTTCACCGCGGTAGTCACGTCTTTTTATTTTGTGCCCGAGTAATGGGCGAAGGGAATTGATCAGCATGGCAACAGGCAAGGTAAAGTGGTTCAGCGCCGAAAAGGGTTACGGCTTCATCGAGCAGGAGGGCGGCGAAGACCTCTTCGTGCACTTCTCCGAGATCCAGACCGAGGGCTTTAAGTCCCTCGACGAGGGTCAGGCCGTCTCGTTCGACACGGGCACCGGCAAGAACAACAAGCCGCAGGCGACCAACGTGCGGGTGCTCTAGCAGCCACCGCTTTGCAGCGTCACCTTTGAGAGGCCGGGCGGCTCTTCGGAGCCGCCCGGCCTTCTCTTTTGCCCTCTTCCACGATCTCGCGACCGGCGACGACCTCGCGATGGCCGTCGCCAAACGGGAGCGCGGTCACACCGCTCCACACAATGCGTCGTTAGGATGGAGCGTGCAGTACTCCGCCGACGGCTTGACAGACCGCGCGCGGCTGCGGGTGGCCGCCCACGCCGCGATCGTGACGACGACCGCCGCCGCGACGATGCCGGTCACGATCCACGGCGTCGTCGAGGATGTGCTGGACGTCGCGGCCGGCGCCCGCGCAGCCGCCACACCGGCCGGCAACGAAACACCGGCGCCGCCCGACGTACCTGCCTGAGCCGTTCCGACGGCGGCGACGGTGACGCCACCGCCGGCGCCGCTCCCGTCGACGTTCATCGCCGGTGCTACCGGTACGAAGACCGCGATGAGGAGCAGTGAAAGAGCCAGCAGGCCCGCCAGGCCTGCGAGCCGTCTTAGTGCTGTGGTCTTCATCTCTTACCTCTGGGCGCCGGCGCCGCCCTCGGCGGTCACCGCCACCAAGCAATCCGGCGGGTCACCCCGCCTCCCCCGTCCAACTCCGTACACCTTGAGCCTGTCCGCCGTCGCGCCGGACGAAACAGGTGGCGCGTCCCTTGTCGGCCGGCGAGAACGAGGCCTCCGGCACAAGGTTCGTCGATGACTCGGCCGGCCGAAGAGCCGGTGCCCAGAGGAGGGCGAGACATGGCCGCCGTCACGCAGGAAGAACGGCGGAGCGGCGGTCGGCGGCCGCGACGAAGTGGAGGTCAGCGGCCGCGACGGCGCAGCAGCGATGCCACCGCGGCGAGCGCTCCCACACCGGCCGCCACGGCCGGCACCACGATGATCGCCTTGCGGCCGATGTCCCGGGCCTTCTGGGCGGCGGCGTCGGCCGACTGCTGGAGTTCGTCGCCGAGCGAGTCGAACGCCGCCTGCAGCCCTTTGCGTTCGGCGGCGATGTCCCGGGCGATCTCTTCGGGGGAGCGCGTCGGAGTCTTCTCGGCGTCGGCCATCAGGAACTCGCCTCCGGCGGTGGCGTCTCAGCCGGCGGAATCCCGGGCGTCGCGCCGCCGGCAGGCGCGGGCGACCCGCCCGGCCCCGGCGCCGACGCCGTCGCCGGCATCTCCGTCGCCGGCATCTCCGGCTTGGCCGGTTTGGCCGCCTTGGTCGGCCGCAACGATCTGGTCGTCTTGGCGGCGCCGTCCTTGAGCGTCGCGATCGTGATCTTGGCCTCCGCCGGCGCCTGCGCCGGCGGCGCCGCCTGGATCTTCTGCAGCTTGCTCCGGCCGGCGAGGATGAGGACGGCGATGGCCAGGAACAGGACGAGCGTGACGATGAGCAGCGCGAGCCACGTCGGGAGCCACAGGGCAAGCACGACCGCGATGGTCGCGAGCAGGAAGCCGAGTGCGTAGAGCGAGAGCAGACCGGCGGCGACCAGCATACCGATCGCGCCGCCGTACTCCTGCGCCTTCTTCTTGATCTCGGCCTTGAGCAGCTCGACGTTGAGCTCGACGAGCTTCTGGCCTCGCGACCTGATGTCCGTCAGGGATGCGGTGATGCGTTCTCGGACTCCCATGAGCGCACTGTACCATCGCTATAGTCGCTGCACACCGTTTGCCGCAGGAATCGACGGTGCGGGCGGCGTCCTTCGCGGGTACGCCTTCTGCGGGCGGCGCCGCCGCCCGCAGAAGGGAGGGGACCACCATGACCACCGTCAGCGAGATCGCACCGGACATCTTCAGCATCTGCACCTACATCGAACAGGCCGATCTCCAGTTCCGCCAGTTCCTGGTCCGCGACGAGGAGCCGCTGCTCTACCACACCGGCACGCGCCGCATGTTCGAGCGCGTGCGCGACGCCGTCGCGCAGATCATGGACCCCAAGTCACTGCGCTGGATCGCCTTCAGCCACTTCGAGGCGGACGAGTGCGGGGCGCTCAACTTCTGGCTGCAGGAGGCACGGGACGCGAAGGCGATGTGCAGCCGCAACGGCGCGCTGGTGAGCGTCGGCGACTACGCCTTCGGCAAGGTACAGCCGCTCGACGACGAGGAGACGCTGACGACCGGCGCGCACCGGCTGCGCTTTCTCGCAACACCGCATCTGCCACACGGTTGGGACGCCGGCCACCTCTACGACGAGACTTCCCGCGTCCTTTTCTGCTCCGACCTGCTGCACCAGACCGGTGACGTCCCCGCCATCGTCGGCGAGAGCCGGGTCGGAGCCATGCGGTCCATGCTGGAGAGCTCTCGCGGCACGCCCTTGGACTGGTACGTGCCGTGGACGCCCCAGACGCGGTCGCGTCTCGAGCGGCTGGCGGCACTGGAGCCGCGGGTGTGTGCGACGATGCACGGCTCCGCCTACGCCGGTGACGGCGCGGCAGAACTGCGGGCGCTGGCGGGCATGCTCGAGGAGGTCTACGGAAGCGGTGCGCCCGCTCCGTGAGCACCGCGCGCCACAATCTGCTATACTAATCGGAGTCGGGCCGATCGGGCCCGCAGGATTGCGACGTGACACACCGCATTTCTCCGCGGTAGTCACGTCGTTTTTGTTTTGCCCCGAGTGGGCGAAGGGATTTGATCAGAATGGCAACAGGAAAAGTAAAGTGGTTCAGCGCCGACAAGGGCTATGGCTTCATCGAGCATGAGGGCGGCGACGACCTCTTCGTTCACTTCTCGGAGATCCAGAGCGAGGGCTTCAAGTCCCTCGATGAGGGTCAGGCCGTCTCGTTCGAGCAGGGCACCGGCAAGAACAACAAGCCGCAGGCCACGAACGTGCGGGTGCTTTAGTAAGCACGGCAGCGGCTTCGCAGCTCTGCCTGAGAAGACCCGGTGGCTCCTGGAGCCGCCGGGTCTTCTCTCTTTGAGGCCTCCGCCGCCGACCTGGCGAGCCCAGCAGGGTTGCGCCTGCGCCCGCGGGGAATGCTCCGACTGCGGACTCTCTCGCGTCCCGGTGACGGCGGTCGTCCATGATGCCGTCCTGGTCCTCCGATGAGACGGCGTGTTCGCACCGACCTTCGTCCTCCGCGTCGGTCGCCGCAAGGTCATCTCCAGAGGGAGCGCCCAAGATGAATCTCGCAGAACCAGGGGCCCACGAGACGCGGCCGACGGGTCGTCCCGACGTCACCGTCGTCGCTGCCGCGCCGGAGGGTGAGACACGCGGAGAGCGACTCGCCCGCGGGGCACACCGCGCCCGGCTCTACGTCTACGCGACGGCCGCCGTC
Organism: uncultured Thermoleophilia bacterium; assembly: GCA_963798285.1. Taxonomy (GTDB): domain Bacteria; phylum Actinomycetota; class Thermoleophilia; order UBA2241; family UBA2241; genus CAIXSE01. Next base: position 1,474,447 of record CAWCSR010000003.1, read on the forward strand.
GTCCTGATCGTCGCGCTCATCGCGCTCGTGATCGCGAACACGGATCACGTCAAGGTCAGCTGGGTGTTCGGCTCTTCTTCCGTCTCGCTCGTCTGGCTGGTCGTCTTCTCGGCCATCCTCGGACTGCTGCTCGGCGTGACCTTGGGTGCGCTGTTCCACTGGCGCACACGAGCGCCGCGCGACTGAAAGGCCGGCTAGGCCACCAGAGGCAGGAGCGCCGGCGCGCCGGCCAGCTCCGCCATGAGCTCACTCGTGGGCAGGATGCGGTCCACCCGCGTGGCATTCGTACCCGCCGTGTACAGCGGCTCCTCCCGCCCGCCGTGGCCGGCGGCGCTGAACAGCCCCTCGCAGATGCAGAAGAAATGCTCGTTGTCGTCCTTGGCGGCGCACTGGGTGAACCGACCGTCCCCATCCTTGAACAGCACGTAGCCCTTGGAGCATCTCGGCGCACGCGCCTGCACCAGCGCGTCCTGGTACATCGGCGACTCGCGGAGGACGCGGAACGGCAGGCCACACGGCGAACCGGGCGCGGTGGCCACCACAAGGTCCTCAGAGCGGGCGCGCAGGACCGCCTGCTTGTAGGCGGGGGACGCGCTGCTCTCCTCGGTGGCGAGAAAGCGCGTGCCCATCTGCACGCCGTCGGCGCCGAGGGCGAGAAAGCGCTGGATGTCCTCGTGCGAGTAGACGCCGCCGGCCACGACCACGGGAATGTCACCGTGCGCCATCGCGACCTCCTTGACCGGCGGCAGAAGCCGCTCGAGCGTGTTCTCCTCGAGGTCCACCTGGTCGGCGCGAAAGCCGAGGTGGCCGCCGGCCAGCGGTCCCTCGAGCACGACGGCGTCCGGGCGGGAGCGGAGACGCTCCCAGCGCCGGCAGATGATGTCCAGTGCCCGCGCGGACGAGACGATCGGGATGAGCGCCGTCTCACGCGCCGGCTGGATCGACGGCAGCGACAGCGGCAGGCCGGCGCCGGAGACGATAGCGTCGGCGCCGGCATCGAGCGCCGCGCGCACCGACGCCACGAAGTCGCGCTGGAGGGCGACCATGATGTTGACACCCGCGAAGCCGCCCCGGGCTTTGGCGGCTTCCACTTCAAGACGCACGGCCTCGTAGATGCCCACCTTGCGCCCGAGGCGTCGGGAGGCTATCCGGTCAAGGCCGGCGCTGGAGACCAGCCCCAGACCGCCGGCCACGGCCACAGCAGATGCCAGCGGAGCGAGGGACACGCCGACGCCCATTCCACCCTGGAAGATAGGGAGGGCGAGCTGCATGCCCTTGAGGGCGAGGAGCGGGAGCGAGGAAGGATCGACCAACAGGACCGAAATTATACGATATGGCGGGCGTGATAGCTACCCTTGTTCGCGCTCCGCGCTTCGGGCGGGCCGCTGCGACTGCCGCCCGGAATAGCGCCCGTCAGGCAAGCGTCAGCCGCGCGTGGGGCCCGACCGGCTTCGGGCAATGCCGGCGACGTCGTGGATCGAGCAGAAGAGCGAGGGGTTGTAGGTCGAGAGGACGGTGCTGCAGTGAGGCGCTCCGCAGACGCGCCCGCTGCCGTAGGCGGGGATCTTCTGGCTGGATTTGCCGATACCCGTCTGCAGAAACGAGCCGACCACGCGGGACTTCAAGTGAGAGGAGAAGCGGGAGAGAGACGGGCCATGAGGAGGAACCTTCCGTAGACAAGTACATTCTACGCTGATTTTCGTAGGATTACAAATGAAGCGTCGCCATCAGGCGCCGGGACGGCAGACCGTGTCCTTGCATCCAGCCGCAGGGCGCATCCTTGCTCGCGACGTAGCGTTGCTGGGACATCGTGGTGGACCCGGGCGCTCGCCACGACGAGCGCTGAGCCGGCAGACGGCGGGCGGACTGAGGGGACAGCCCGCCGTCCGTCACTCGGCCTGGCCCATGGTGGACTGGGTGAGATCGCCGCGGGTGGCCGTCGCCATGACCTGGATGGCGGTCGGCGCCGCGCCGGCCCGGCGGGCGTCGTGCGGGCGTCGTGGCCGGCGAGTCTGACGTGGGTTCATCGGTGTGCCTCCGCGGCCTGGGAATGGAAGTCGTGCAGGAACGCCGCCGCCGAGCACCAGCCGCCTGTCGGCGTGCTCGGCGACGTCCTCTTCATGGGTGATCATGACGATGGTCCGGCCCTCGTCGTGCAGCCGGTCCAGGAGCTCGAGGATCTCACCCGTCGCCTGGAGGTCCAGGTTGCCGGTCGGTTCGTCCACCAGCAGCACCTCGGGGTCGCCGACCACGGCACGTGCGATGGCCACTCGCTGCATCTGGCCGCCTGAGAGCTCGTTGGGGTCGTGGTCGGCGCGGTCGGCCAGGCCGACCATCTCGAGCGCCTCACTCGCCCGGCGCAGGCGCTCCGCGCGCCGGACGCCGCGGTAGACCAGCGGCGTGGCGACGTTCTCCAGCGCGGTGGTGCGGGGGAGCAGGTTGTGGAGCTGGAAGACGAAGCCCAGGAGAAGGTTGCGCAGCCTCGCTCTGCCGGTGTCGTCGAGCTCGGAGACGTCGTGACCGGCGAGCAGATAAGTGCCGTGGTCGGCGCTGTCCAGCAGGCCGAGGACGTTCAGCAGCGTCGACTTGCCGGAGCCCGACCGCCCCGTGCACGCGACCCACTCGCCGCGCAGGACCTGCAACTCCAGGCTCTTGAGGACGGGCACCTCGATCTCGCCGCGCCTGTAGGTGCGCACGATGCCCTGCGCGTCGAGGACGACCTCGCGCTCGGCTGGTGTCGCCGTCGGACCGCTGCTCCCGGACACCTGCATCCCTTCTCCTCTGGCAGTGAGCGCGAAGGGTCTGCCAGCTGCGTCTGAGATTCACCTTTGAGCATCCTGAGATTCACCTGAGAAGGGCTGGGGAGGAGAGGCACCTGCCGGAGACGAGCGAGCGGCCGTCATGGCGTCTTCGAACAGGAACACGTGGGCAGGACTTGGTAGGCTGACATGTGTAGGGTGACAGCGCCGCGTGACGTGATGGCAACGAACAGGAGGGCTCCCATGCCTGATGAGAACGAGGCCCGGCCCGACGAGATCGACGACGAGATGCCGGAGATCGGCGGCGCGCCGTGTGGCGACATCTTCGAGACGCCCGGCGCCACCTACGTGACGGACGCCGACGACGACACCGTGGAGCACGCCGCAGGCGGCTGAAGCCGGGTCAGGCCGGCCGCGACGTGACCTGACCGAGCAGCCCGTCGACTTCCGCAAGCGCCGGCTTCGCCCCCAGCCGCGCGAAGATCTCATGCGCCTGCTTCAGGAGCGGCACTGCTTCTTGCGCTCTGCCGAGCGCCGTCAGGCAGCGCCCCTCCCCGAAGAGCGCGTGAGCCTCTTCATGGGGCATGCCGAAGTCGCGCCAGGCTTGGGCGGCGGCTCCGAAGCCGGCCGCCGCCTCGCCGTCACCACGCATCTCGCCGACCAGGGCAGTGCAGGTCGTGACGACGTGCTGCTGCAGGGGCAGTCTCGAGTCCGGCAAGAGCAGCTTGACCGCGCTCGCGACGCTCGTGGCGAGCTGGTGTCCCCCAGCCTCTATCGCCGTCCTGACCGCCTCCGGCACCGCGTCGATGATGCTCATGGCGGCGCGAGGGTCGGCGGACCAGTCCGCGAGGAGATCGAGAGCGACGTCGTCCTCTCCCATGCGCAGGCGGACGGCCGACGCCCCCAGCAGGGCGTAGCTTCTCGCCCACCCGATCTCGAACGCGCGGCCGAAGTCGGTCAACCACGCCAGGAACGGGGCGACTCGTTCGGGCTTCCCCTGCCAGGTGAAGACGAGGGCCTGCAGAGAGCGTAGGAACAGGAGGTCCCACTCGTCCTCGATCGCCTCGAGAGCGGGGAGCGCCTCGGAGATCTGGGTGAGTGCTTCATCCCAGCGCCCGACCTTGGCCAGACTGTGGATCAGACCACTGCGGTATGCGCCGACGTGAATCGCCAGGCCGTGACGAGAGACGAACTCCAGCCCCTGGATGAGGGCCGCGCGTTCGGCAGCTGCACCTCCGATCATGAGCGCGTTCCCCGTGTGATTGAGCTCGATCGTCGATCGCTCGATCCCAAGCCCTTGCGCCCGCGCCGCCGACTCGGCGCGCTCACAGTCTTGCAGACCAGCGAGGTCGCCGAGCAGGAGACGGACAAGGCCGCGGGTGCTGAGAGCGACGACCGGCTCGGGCAGATCGAGTAGACGGCAGATCTCGACGGCCCGGTCCGCGGCCTCGATCACCCGGAGCGGGTCCTCGTCATGGATGGACAGCGCCAGTGCGTAGTGACTGAGGATCTCCGCAAGCTCTCGTGAAGGGCCGTCGCCGGCCAGAAGATCGATCGCCGCCTGCTTCACATGCACGGAGGGCTCGCCCAAGTAGCCGAGGGCGTCACCCGACCAGGAGAGCGCGAGCGCCGCCGCGCGGACCTCGCCGAGCGCCAGCAGTCCCGCCACGGCCTCTTCGGAGACCGCGGCTGCCTCGCGGTAGCGATTGGTGAGCAGCATCACCCTCGCCCAGCGCGGCAGGAGTGTCGCCCTCGCGCGCGCGTCCTGCCCGGCAAGCTCGAGCGCGCGAGCGAGGTACCGCTCGGCGGCCGCCACGTCGAGGCGCAGCGCGCGGTCGCCGGCGCGGCCGAGCGCGTCGATCGCCGGATCGCGCAGCTCCGCGGCCAGCTCCGCGTCACCGGCCGCCCGTGCCAGGTCGAGCGCCGTCGCATAGTGGTGCGCGAGGACCTCGGCGACCTCGTCCCTGCGCTCGCCGCTCCGCTGCGCGATCCACGCGGCGGCGGCCTGGTGCTTTCGCGCCCGCACCGTGCGCGGCAGTTGTCCGTAAGCCACGTCGCGGGCGAGGGCGTGCCAGAAGAGATACTCCTGCTCGCCCTCCGCGGTCTGCGAGGCCACCGGGCGCACGAAGTCGCGCGCAAGCAGCGCCGCCATGGCCTCGTCGAGGACGATCCCCTCGACATCCGAGAGGGCGGCGACACCGCCGCGCCAGAAGGTCTCACCGAACACGGCGGCGTCGCACAGCAGGGCCTTGTGTCCGGGGGGCAGCGTGTCCAGACGAGCCGCCAGAACGGCGTGCACCGTGTCCGGCAGCGGCAGGTCCTGACACCCAGCGGGGCCGCCAGACCCGGGCAGGCCACGATCCAGCAGAAGGCGCACGTACTGCTCGGCGTACAGGGGATTGCCAGCACAGGACTCGACGATATGTGCGGAGGCGCCGGAGGGCGCCTCTCCGCCCAGCAGGGACTCAACGAGACTGTGGGTCTGCTCCTCGGAGAGGGTCGGCAGCGTGATGCGCCGCAGCCGGTCGTCCACACCCGTCCCTGTGAGCCCGCCCTCGTGGTGCTGCAGCAGCTCCGGCCGCGCAGTCGCGATGATCAGCAGTGGAGCCTCGAGCGCGCGGGACAGCAGGTAGTCGACAAAGGCGAGCATCGTCTCCCCGGCCCAGTGCAGGTCCTCGAGCACCACCACGGCAGGTCCCGAACGGGCGATCGACTCCAGAAGGTGTGCCCAAGCGGCGAAGTTCTCCTCGCGGTCGCCCTGAGAGGCGTCCAGGCCCAGCAACGACCGGAGGCGCCGCCGCAGCCACGGCCCCTCCTCCCCCTCGGGAAGAACGGCCTCGAGCTTCGCCTCGACCGCTGCGACGTCGTCCGAGTCGAGGATGCCCGCGTGTTCCTTGAGGATATCGCCCAGGGCCGAGAGGGCGATCCCTTCGCCGTAGGGCAGGCATCGCCCCTGGCGCCACGTGGTCAGCCCGGCCCGGCGGTCCAGCGAGCGAGCGAACTCGAGCACAAGCCGGCTCTTCCCCATGCCGGGCTCCCCTACGACGAGAACAGCGTGACTGCGCTCGGCGCGGACCGCCGCCTGCAGCGCCACGTCCAGGGCGGCGATCTCGTCGTCACGCCCGACGAACGGCGTTTGGGAGACCCCTGCGGTCCGCAGACCGGTCCGTGCCAGTGGACGACGCGCGAGCCACGCCTCCACGGGCTTCGCCTTCCCCTTGGCCGCGACCGCAGGGAGCTGCTCGTACTCGATCGCCCGCCTCGTCAGGTCGTGGGTCAGTCGGCCCACCACAAGGCTCATCGGCGCGGCCGCGGCCTCAAGACGAGCCGCGACGTTGACCGCGTCCCCGGCAAGGATGCCGCGACCGGTCGCCGGGTCGACGTCGAGGCGCACCAGAGCCTCGCCGGTGTTGACCCCGCAGCGTGCCTGGAGGGGCGTTTCGTCCGGACGGGTGAGGCCGGAGCCGGAGAGCACGTCGAGGATGCGCAGGCCGGCACGGACCGCGCGTTCGGGATCGTCCTCGTGGACCGCGGGTACGCCGAAGATGCCGACCACGGCGTCGCCGATGAACTTCTCGACGGTGCCCCCGTGGCTCTCGATCTGACGGCGCGCGAGCTCGTGATAGCGCCCGAGCAACGCATCGACATCCTCGGGATCGGAGATCTCGCTCATTGCAGTGAACGCGACCACGTCGCAGAAGAGAGTGGTGACGACCCTGCGCTCCGCGGGATGGCCGGCGGCCTTGGCGAGAGACCACCCGCACCGCGGGCAGAAGGCGAAGCCCTCCCCAGCCTGGAGGCCGCAGGAAGGACAGGCGATCATCCCTGCCGCCCGCTTCCCGGTACGACCACAGGCCCCAGCCATCGCATCCGGCCCCCTTCCTCGGAGCTGACCACATGAGTCTACCGCAGGGCGGCGCCGCCCGGATGCTCCAGAACGGCGGCGCCGATGCCGATACGAACCGGGCCGGGGTTGCGAGACCGACACCAGGCCCGACGGCACGCCCGGCAACGCAGCACCACTTCGCCAGGAACCAGCGGACAGGAGCACTTCGATGACGACGCTCGACAGGACGATCGTGCCCGACCCGATCCCGAAGGACGCGGAGAAGGTCCTTCCCTACGAGCTCGCCAGGTACGAGCAGAACGGCTACGGCGCCTGGAGCTGGGGTCCGGGTGTACCGGCGGAGCGGCGGCTCGACCTCATGCCGGCCGCCTACGCGGGGCCTGCGGCCGGCAGCGCCTCCAGGCTGCTCCGGTTCTTCACCATCACCGACATCCACATCGCCGACGTGCAGTCGCCGGCCCAGGCGATCTTCTTCGGCTACAAGGGCTTTCTCTCATCGGCCTACTCAGGGGTCATGCTCTACACGCACCACGTCCTGGACGCGGCCGTGCGGACGGTCAACGCGATGCACGGGGACGACCCGATCGACTTCGGCATCTCGCTCGGCGACACGTGCAACAACACCCAGTACAACGAGCTGCGCTGGTACATCGACGTGCTCGACGGCCGGCGCGTCGACCCCGACTCCGGGGCGAAGGACAAGACGCCTGCCGAGCCGCGGGCCGCGTTCCTCGACGCCTACGACGCGGCCGGCCTCGACCCGTCCATCCCCTGGTACCAGGTGCGCGGCAACCACGACCACTTCTGGACGGGGTTCCTCCGCGTCGACGACTACCTGCGCAAGAACTACGTCGGCGAGGAGATCCTCGACCTCGGCGACGTCTTCCAGGACCCGCGCGGTCCGGACAGCCGGGGCTTCTACATGGGCTGCCTCGACGGACGCACACCCTACGGCGACATCTTCGGCATCGGGCCGGTCGCGGACTTCGCGACGCCCCCCAAGGTGCCGGCCGCCGACCCCGACCGGCGCTCGCTCACCCCGAGCGAGTGGATGAGCGAGTTCTTCACGACCGCGGCGGCCCCGAAGGGCCACGGCTTCGATGCCGCCGCGGTCGACGCCGGGTTCGCCTGCTACACCGTCGAGCCCAAGGCGGACGTCCCCATCCGGATCCTCGCGCTGGACGACACGCAGCGCGACGACGACCCCTACGACAACGGCTACGGGCACATCTCGCTGGACAAGGAGCGCCACGATTGGCTCATCCGCGAGCTGGACAGGGGCCAGGCCGACGACGTGCTCATGGTGATCGCCGCGCACTGCCCGATCGGCGTCGAGAAGGCGCCGCACCCGATGTCCTGGAGCTCCAGCGCCTTCGGGTCCGAGGAGGACCTGCTGGCGAAGCTGCACACCTATCCGAACCTCATCCTGTGGATCGCCGGGCATCGCCACTGCAACGCGGTCACCGCCTTCCCCTCGCCCGACGCCGACCGGCCGGAGCTCGGCTTCTGGGAGGTCGAGACGGCGTCGCTGCGCGACTTCCCGCAGCAGCTGCGAACGTTCGAGATCGGCGCTGAACGACGACGGCACCGCGTCGATCCTGGCGGTCGACGTCGACACCGGAGGTGGAGGAAGGATCGGCGGCCGCGACCTCGCGCACCTACGGCGTCGCGGCCCAGCAGATCTTCGACAACCCGGTCGGCCGTCTGCCCTCGGGCGCGTACAACGCCGAGCTCGTCATCAAGCTGGCGCCGAGGATGGCGGCGAAGCTGGGGCGGTAGGGCGACGGGCTCACGCCCGATCCGCCGCTCGCGGACATCGCCGTCCCTTCAGGTCTGCAGGCGCATGGTCGCCGAGTCGTAGTAGACCGTCATGCGCACGACGCGGCCACCACGCACCTCCATCACCGTCGCGCCCGGCAGCGCGATCTCGGCACCGGTCCGGAAGACCTGCCGGGCCGTCCAGCGCACGACCGACCAGCCCAGCCCCGAGATCGGCGCCTTGTTCGTCAGCTGGACATCATTCGGGACCCTGTCCCACCAGGCGAGGAGAGCGTTCCAGCCGCGCACGTCCTGCGGCAGTGTCGTGTCGCGGAACAGGACGTCGCTCGCGACCAGAGCTTTCAGCGCAGCCTGCTCGCCGGTGGCGAACGCGTCGCCGACTGCGGCGCCGACCGCCGCCGCGACCTTCGCCGTATCCCTAGGTCCCGGCGCCGGGCCGTCAAGCTTGACAGCCCGCGTGTCACCCTCGTTGAGGAAGATCTCCTCGTGGACGATCTTGTTCCCGTTCACAGCCAGCAGCGAGAGGGCCGGCGTCGAGCTCGTTCCGTAGGCCGTGTAGAGACCCTCGTCGACACCCGCTCCGGGCGCGGCCATGGTGTGTCCCTTCGCCCAGGAGCTGTACTTGCCGGCGGCGCGATACGTGCCTTCGATCTCCTTGGCGCCTCTGGCATGCTCCTCGCTGGAATGAATGTCCCACGTGGAAGTCGAGGTGTAGAGCCCTGCCTTAGGGATCGTCTCTGCGCGAAGCGCTGCGGCGTACCGGCGCGTGACCGCCTGCGTCTGCGCCAGCGAGGCCGAGCCCGGTGCATCCCATCTGGAGACCGGCTCCGCCGCCGGCACGATCGACGGCGAGGCCGAGGGCGCAGTGGCCACAGCGCTCGGCGAGCTTGAGGCCGAGGTGCCCGAACCGCCACATCCCGCCAGCGCGACGAGGCCGAGCTCTGCGATCAGCACAAGCGCGACGAACGCGCCGGATGGAGAGTGCCGTGCACTGTTCATGATCCTGCTCCTTTTTCCCGGTCTCCGGCTCGAATGGACGACCCCAAGAGGCACGAAGACCGGCCCGTGGGCCGGTCTCACCAGTGGCTCCCCGCCGGTGCCTGGTGGCCGCTGACGAGCCGCCGGCGGATCTGCGCCTCCCTGCTGGATGATTCTGGACGCACGACGCGCGACTGTCTTCACCCCAATCTGGTGATTTCAACGCACGGGGCGCTGCCGCCGAGGGGAAGACTTCGAGTGTATGACGCGGCGTCTCCGCGCCGCGCTGAGCGGGGTGTGTGAGGGGGCGACCGTCATGACATCAGCTCGAACGTTCAAGGTGGGCCCGCGTGCGCTTCTGGCGGGCGATGGAGGCCTGCTGGCGGCCGGCACAGCCGGCATCGTCATCGGGCTGGACTCGTTTGGTGCGAGGTTGCCGGCGGCCGTCGGCCTCGCCGCCGTGATCTTCGCGCCCCTGCTCGCGTGGCTGCTGCACGGCCGTCGCGTCGACGCCACCGCCACCTTGGGGGCGATCCTGGGCTTCATCGTCGGCGCGGTGGTCGCGTTCCTCGCCGTCAACGCGATGGGCAGCCTCCTGGGCTTGTCCCAAGGGGACCTCTCGTGGGCCGCCGTGGGGGTCGTGGCCGCGGCGTCCGTCGCCGTGGCCGTTTGCCTCTGTGGCGACGCGCTTCGCGACCTCTCGCCGCAACGGCGCGAGCACGTGCTGCTCGACATCCTCCGCCTGCTCGGGACCGTCGCCTACGTTGCCTTCGTCGTTGGCTGGATCGTGGAGGCAAGGGGACTCACGCCCGAACAAGACAAGGTGCAGGCTCTCGCACTCCTCTATGAACCAGGCGCCATGGGTGCCGCGGCGGTTCTGGGCGGCGACCTGCTGGTCAGGCGCCGCGAGCGCCGGAGCCACAGGCATCTGGTCTCGAGCGCCTGACCAGGCCGGCCGGACCGGCCTCGGCAGCTCGTCGACAGCAACGCAAGCTGCACGCGCGGCGGCCACGCGCCTCCCGAACACGCGCCCCGAGACAGGAGCAAGGCCAGACGAACCTGCGCGCACTCAGCTCGATACAGTCGCAGAGGAGCCCGCCGGAGCCACGCAGATGGCGTCTCCCCGGAGGGTCCGCCGAGCCCGTCTCAGGCCATCCGCCACGCGCACGGCAGCCGTCATACGCGACGGCGCAAGCCGACAAGACGCGCGCCTGCCCATCGCATAGAATCCGGACCAGCTACCTTGGCGGCCGCCGGGGCAGGGGGCCCCGGATTCGTCTTCACGGCTGCCGCAGGGTCTCGACGTACTGGAGGAGCCATGAGACGGTCCCTGCTCACCCTTGCCTGTACGACTGCTGTGCTGCTGCTGCTTCCTGCAGCCGCGCAGGCGATCACATTCAACCGGGCGGTGGACAAGCTGTTCCGGCAGGGCTATCCGCAGCGCCTCGAGAAGACCATCGCCGGCTTCAAGTCCACGCCGCTCGGATTCCGCTGGACCGGATCCCCGGCGGACAACCAGGCGGCACAGTTCCTCGCCGACGAGATGACCGCCGCCGGGCTCACGAACGTCAAGCTGGAGCCGGTCCCGGTCGACGCCTGGACCATCGACAGCGCCAGCGTGACGGTGGGCGGCAAGGTCATGAAGGCCAGCAGCTACCCCGGCGTGCCGCCGACCGCTGCAGACGGCGCGACCGGTCAGGTCGTCCGTATTCCTCACAACGCCACCGCGGCCGACTTCGACAAGGCCGGCGACCTCACCGGCAAGATCGCCCTGATCGCCTTCGACTCGAACGACTGGTGGTTCAACTTCCCCTGCGCCGAGGCCGGCCTCCGCGGCGCCAAGGCCGTCATCCTCATCTACGACAAGCGCTACCCCGGGTATCAGGGCGCGCCGAACGCCTTCGCGTCCAACGACCCCGGCTACACCTACAGCGTCGCCGCCGCTGGTGTGGCTCCCGAGCGACTCGGCTGCGTGGCTCCAGAGCCGGCTGAAGAAGGCGCCGGTGACGGCGACCGTGACGCTGCGCTCCAGCCACACGCTCGCCGAGGACGGCGGCGTCGGCTACAACGTGATCGGCGAGCTGCCGGGCACGAGCGCCGACGGCACGAAGGTCGTCTTCGGCGGCCATCACGACTCGCACTTCACCGGCGCCCTTGACAACGACACCTCCTGCGTGGCCCAGCTCGTCATCGCCAAGGCGATGCAGATGAGCGGTTACAAGCCCGCGAGCACGATGGTGTTCTTCAACACGACCGCCGAGGAGTGGGGCTACACCGACTGCAACTACGACTGGCTTGTGGGCTCGACCTATTCCATCCAGCACACGCACCCGGACTGGGCCGGCAAGGTCAAGGCCATGCTCAACATGGAGCTGCTCGGCTACAAGCGAGGCAGCCTGTGGTTCACCACCACGCGCGAGCTCAAGCCGTGGCTGAAAGCCGAGATGAAGTCGCACCCCAGGCTGGTAGGGCCCAAGGGCGGCAAGGTGGTGACCCCGGACCAGGGGTACTGGTTCAGCTACAACGACCAGTGGCCGCTGACAGCGACGGGCATCCCGTCGACCTGCATGTGGACGCCCGACGACTACTTCTGGTCGCACTACTACCACACCAACTACGACGCGCGGAACATGATCGACTGGAGCTTCTTCGAGAAGAACATCAAGTTCAACGCCGTGCTGGCCAGGAGCGTCGACCGCGGCGTTCTGCCGTACAGCCTCTCGACGCAGAGCGACGCCCTCCTCAAGGCCTCCACCGACGCCGGGTTCAAGGCCGCCGACGTCGACGCCACGACCAGGGCCGCGTACGTCAGATCCGTCCGCTCCCTCGTGAACGCAGCCGCGAAATACGACGCGCGCCGTGACCACGTGAAGGCGGCAGCGGTGGCCTCCACCAACCAGGCGCTCCTGGCCGTCGAGAAGTCCCTGAACTCGAATCTGACCGCCCTGGACGTGTGGGACGACACGATCTACCCGTTCCAGCAGTCGATGACCGACCTCGGAGCCATGCAGGCGGCCGTCCATGCGCTCACGAAGACGCCGGTCGCGTACCGCGACGCGGTCAACGCGCTCGGCGGCGTCAACTGTGCCTGGTACGGCCTCTCCTTCAGCTACCCCGTGTACTACACCAACCTGCTGCAGCGTCAGCCGGGCTACGTCCACGCCAACATGGCCGACCTGGGCCGCATGGCGATGTTCGTCGACGTCATCCCCGAGAGGAACGCCGTGCGCTCCGCCCGGTCCTCGAAGACGGTGCCGACGGCGGCGATCGAGAGCCTCAGGGCCAAGATCGCGGCCGAGCAGGCCGACATCAAGAGCCGTCTCGAGACGCTGACGGGCGTGCTCGGCGACGCGACCGCACAGATCAAGGCGATCACGCCCACGAAGTAGGTCACTGACGGCAGGCGGCGGGCGCTGTCCCGGCCCGCCGCCTGCCGGAGTCCGCCAAGCCGGCCCGCGGCGCCAGGCAGCGCGGACCGCGCGTGGTGGCTCTCCTGCCGCGAATGGGTAGCCTGCAGACTGCGACCCATCGACCCGCACAGCCCAGGAGAGCCTCCATGAGCGACCCTCAGCGCCCGATCGACACGGCGTTCTTCGATCCGGATACCGCCGCCTCCGACGACTTCTACCGGCACGTGAACGGCGGCTGGCTCGACGCCAACCCCGTCCCCTCGGAGTACGGCGCCTGGGGCGCGCCCCAGATCGTCCACGCGCGCAACCAGGATGTGCTGCACCAGCTGCTGGAGGCCGCGGCAGGCGGGAAGGAGCCTCGCGGGCCGGCCGACCAGATGGTGGGCGACTACTTCGCCGCCGCCATGGACGAGGCGGCGATCGCCGCCGCCGGGCTGCGGCCGCTGGCGCCGTATCTCGAGCGTATCGACGGCGCCGCGTCCGTCGCCGACATCCGGGACATCGTGCGCGACCTGCAGCCGCGCGGGCCGAGTCCGCTCCACTCGCTCGGCATCGAGCCCGACTTCGAGGACTCGAGCGCCTACCTCGTCTACGTCGGCCAGGGCGGGCTGGGACTGCCCGAGCGCGACTACTACACGCGCGACGACGAGCAGTCGGCGACGCTGCGCGAGCGGTACGTCGCCCACATCGCCAACCAGCTGGGCAACCTTGGCGACGCCGGCGAGCGCGCGCACGAGGCCGCCGAGCACATCCTCGCCTTTGAGACCCGCCTGGCCGAGGCGTCCTACACCGCCGAGCAACTGCGCGACGTGCAGCTCACGATGAACCGGCACGACGTCGCCGCGCTGGACGACCTCATGCCGGCCTTCGGCCTCACCGGCTACGTGGCCGACCTCGGCGTCACATCGGCCACGGTCAGCGTGGACAACCCGGGCTTCTTCCGGGCTCTCGATGTCACCCTCGCCGACACGCCCGTGGAGACGCTGAAGGACTACCTGCGCTGGCACGTGGTCAAGGCGTTCGCGCCGGCGCTCGCGCCGGCGTTCGAGAACGAGGCGTTCGACTTCTACGGCCGGACGCTCGGCGGGCAGAAGGAGATGCAGCCGCGGTGGAAGCGCGTGCTCAACGCCGCCTCCGCGGACATCGGCGAACTGGTGGCACAGCTCTACGTCGAGGCAGCCTTCTCCGCGCAGGCCAAGAAGCGCTGCGAGGAGATGGTCGACCACCTCCTCTCGGCGATGGGGCGGGCCATCCGAAGCGCCGGCTGGATGACGGAGGCCACCCGCGCGGAGGCCCTGCGCAAGCTCGACGGCTTCAACTACAAGATCGGCTTCCCGGACGAGTGGCGCGACTACACCGGCCTCGTCATCGAGCGCGGCTCGTACGTCGAGAACCGGATGCGCTGTGAGTCCTTCGAGTTCGCCCGGCAGATGGGCCGGCTGGGCGAGCCGGTCGACAAGGGCGAGTGGGTGATGCCGGCCCACGTGGTCAACGCCTACTACCACCCGTTGCTCAACGAGATCGTCTTCCCCGCCGGCATCCTGCAGCCGCCGTTCTTCTACGCGGACGCCGACGACGCCGTGAACTACGGCGCCATCGGCGCGGTCATCGGTCATGAGATCACGCACGGGTTCGACGACCAGGGCAGCCGCTTCGACGCGGACGGCCAGCTGCGCGACTGGTGGACCGAGGCAGACCGCGCCGAGTTCACACGGCGCGCCCAGACGCTCGTGGGCCAGTTCGAGGAGTACGCGGTCTCCGGCGACCTGCACGTGAACGGCCGCCTCACCCTCGGCGAGAACATCGCCGACCTGGGCGGCCTGAAGATCGCCCACGACGCCCTGCGCGAGGCGCTCGCCGGCAAGGCCACCTCGGACGTCGACGGGCTCAGCCCCGAGCAGCGGTACTTTCTCTCATGGGCGACGGTGTGGCGCACGAGCTACACGGACGAATACCTGCAGCTGATCGTCAAGACCGACCCGCACTCGCCCGCCCGGGCGCGCGTCAACGAACCGCTCGCGAACCTTCCCGCGTTCGCGGCGGCGTTCGGGATCGAGAACTCGGCACCCATGGCGCGCAACGAGGAGACGCGAGCGCACATCTGGTAGCCGCCAGGATCGCCCGGCGTGCTCACCTGGGCCGGCAACGCCCTTCGGCTCGACCCCGAGACGGGAGACGCGATCGGCGCCGAGTGACGTCGCCGCTCAGCGGAAGGCCTGCGGCACGTCCTTGAAGGCCCGGGCGGCGATCAGCTTGGCGTTCTTGGCCTTCACGTGCACGCCGTCGTAGAAAGCGTTGGGATCGCCGCCGAAGTCCTCGACGCGGCTGTAGTCCAGCACGGCGAAGCGGTAGCGAGTCTGCTGATCTGGTTGAGCGTCCACGAATGGCGAGTGAAGATGCGGTTCGCGTTGCTGCGAGGATTCGTCTGCACCGACGCCGCCCAGTTCCTCACCGCGCGGTCGAGCGTGAGGCCCTGCTGCTCGCGGTAGTCGTATCACCCGTAGGTGAGCATGCCGTCGGCGCGGAAGCCGCTGCCCTCGCAGAGCATCACCAGGGACTGCCCCATGCCCGCGACCTGCTTGCGCGCCGCCTTGTCCACGACCTTCTGCGGGAAGGCGGCGGTGAGGCGCGCGTCCTGCACCAGGCCGGGGTCGAGATCCTTCTGGAAGAACAGCGACGGCTCGACGGCCCAGAAGACGTGCAGGGGCAGATCCGGGTGTTGTGAGACGTACCAGCGCGTGATCGCCAAATCGTCGACCTGTGCGGCAAGGACGTGGGCGGCTTGTACATCCATCCCGTCACGACTCTCGACTTCCAGCACTACTGGAAGACCGACGGTCGCTAGACCGTGACGGCCGGTCGGCCGTCAGCCGATCCGAGCGAACGCCGCGAACACCCACGCGTACCACACCAGGCCGACGGCGGAGAGCGCCAGCAGCGGCCATCGAAGCACGGCCGCTCTCTTCTCCGTGACCAGGGCGACCGCGACGAACACCGGGAACAGGACCAGGACGAACCGGTGAAGCGAGTACAGCGGCGCGAGTGCGGAGGGATAGAAGAGCGGCGAGAGGATGCCCAGCGCCGCCCAGACCGTGTAGGCGAGAGGGAGCCGCCGCGCGGCCAGGCCGACGAAGACCAGGGCCGCGACGAGCGCCACAGCCGGCGCGATGAACGAGACCACGAGCAGCTGTCCCGGGTGACCTGGGTGGAGCGACGCGACCAGTGATGAATGAAGGTGACCCGTGCGTTCGACGGCGTGCACCGCGTCCCGCATCCCGTGAAGGACGGTGATGACGGGATCCCCGAAGGTGCGCTTCCAGTTCGCCTGGTCGGTGGCGAACAGCAGGGGGGAGCCGAAGCTGAGCTGCAGGTAGCCCATGTAGAGCAGGGTGCCCAGCGGTACGAGCAGCAGCGAGCCGAGTCGAAGGTCGTGGGGCCAGCGCAGGGTGACGCTCCGCCAGCGCCAGCCGCGCTCTTCCGCGTACAGAAGCAGGAGAGGCAGCACGAGCAGCACGCCGTTCTGACGAGTCAGCGAGGCCAGAAGGCCGGCCAGTCCCGCGGCCCACCACCGGCTTCGTGCCGCAAACCAGAAGGCCGCCACTGTGAGCAGAAGGAAGAGGGACTCGCTGTAGACGGCAGAGAACACGAAGCTCGTCGGGAACCACGAGATGAAGACGACGGACCAGGCCGCGACGGCGATGCCGAAACGTTGCCTGACCAGCATGAACAGCAGCACCATCGCGGCGGCATAAGCGGCCAGCGAGATGACCATGCCGGCGACGACGTAATTGCCGCCCGTCGCCACGGACAGGCCCCTCATCAGCAGCGGGTACAGCGGGAAGAACGCTGTGCTGTGTGGGTGCGAGTAGCCGCCGGCGGCGATGCGCACGAACCAGACGCCGTCTCGGTGTGCGAACGAATCGACGACCCTTCCGGCTACGCCGTGCAGGGCCTCCGCGTACTGCACGTCGCGGATCGCGGCGCCCACCCGGATGTCGCCGCCGTTGGTGACGCGCTGGTAGGCGGCCGCCAGCACGGCCACCCGGCTGAGGATCGCGGCGGAGACTGCAAGCAGGATGTATCGGCTCGCCCGCACCTGCCGCTCGCTCGACTCGTCAACGACGTCACGCATCCCTGCATCCCGCTGTGGGTACCCCAGAGGCACGGCCGGGGCGGTATACTCCAGAAGCACGGCCGGCAGGGTCATCGCCGGCGCAGACCCTGACGGATAGGAGGGGGATGCGTTCCGCTGCAGACAGTCCAGGCACCACTCGGGCGTCGGTCCAGGTCGGCGTCACGAACCCCGCCCCTCGTCCCGCCGAGCAGACGGCGGAGGGAGCCGATCCGGACTCCGCCGGGACGATGGAATCCGGCCTCAGGGGCGCCTCGACCTTAGTCCTGACCGGCGCCCGAAGGCTCGCTCGCCGGCACTGGCCACTCCTTGTGGTCTGCGCCTTCGCCGTAGCCGTTCGCGCCCCGCTGGTCACGATCATCCACTCACAGCCCACCAGCGACTCCTTCTTCTACGTCACCGCCGCCCGCTCGCTCGCCGAAGGGCACGGCTACGTCTGGAACGGGCATCCCACGGCGTTCTTCCCCATCGGGTGGCCGGCGTTCATCGCGGCGCTGTACACAGTCACCCGGAGCTTCTCGTTCCCGGCCGTCCTTTGGGCAGGTGTCGCCCTCTGGGCCGTCTCGACCGCGCTCATGTACATCTTCGCACTGCGACTCGGCGGCCGAGCGGCCGCCATCGTCGCGGCCTTGCTCGTCGCCGCGTATCCCGACTTCGTCTTCGCGAGCCTCCGCGCGCTCTCCGAGACCCTGTTCGTGCCGCTCCTGATCGGCGCGTGCATCCTGCTCACCCCCGCCCGCGGCGAGCGCATCTCCGTCCGCCGCGCGGCGATCGCCGCCGTCGTGCTGGGGCTGGCCATCCTGGTGCGATCGACGGCCGTGCCCCTGCCCCTCGTCCTTGGGCTCTGGCTCTTCTTCTCGCACCGGGACCTTCGTTCCTTGAAGACGGCCGCCGCCTTTGTCGCGGTCGCTTACCTGGTGCTCACGCCGTGGATCGTGCGCAACGAACTGGTCATGAAGACGTTCGCGATCTCCACGAACGGCGGCTACACCCTCTGGCTCGGCGACAATCCGCACGCGACCGGCAGCAACGTGGTGCACACTCGCCACCCCGGCTGGGCGCTGAAGTCGACCGCATCAGAGGTCCGGGACAACACGATCCGGACCCGGGAGGCTCTGCACTTCATCCGACACGATTTCGGGCGATGGCTGCAGCTCGTCTGGCCAAAGGCGGTCTACCTCTTCCGCTGGCAGCCCGCCTACGTCGTGCGGGCGATGGACGCCCCCGTGAGCGCGCCCCAGGGAGCCAGACACGTACGTGTGCTCACGGGAGCGGAACGCGCGCTCATCGGCAAGATCCTCAGCCTCGATCCCATCTTCCGCGTGGTCCACGCGGTCTGGTGGTATGCGGGCGCCATCATGACCGTACTCGCGATCGTCAGACGGCGTCCGGGGGCGGTCCTGATCGGCCTGCTCGTGGGCTTCTGGGTCCTGTTGCACATCACGCTCATCCACGGGCAGTTTCGCTACATGCTCAGCGTCCAGCCTCTCCTGGCGGCGCCGCTGGCATGGTCGCTGTCCGCGGCGTTCGCCACGCTCTGGCGCTGGGTGCGAGGTCGTCCCGTGGTCGCCGACGTCGAGGTCCCCCGAGGCGTCCCACGCAAGGCTGCGCGGCCACAAGGCAGCGCGTAGGGGACAAGCCCGGATCACCACCGGATCAGCACGCGTCAGCGGATGGTCGACGCACGCGGCGTGCCGCCGGAAGCAGCAGGAGCCCACTGGAGGAGGACGACTGCGGACGAGCACGAGAAAGCGGACAGCGGGCCGTTGCCCGTCGACTGCGACCAGTCCTCGCCGGTCAACCCCGCGGCGTTCACATGCTGACGGACGGCGTCGGCGTTCTGGCGAAGCCAGGTGTCGTAGCCGGCCACGTGGTGGCGATTGATGAACGCCGTCGCCCACCTGACGAACATCCCCTTGTACCCACCTGAGCTGACGTAGAGCGACGAGCCGGGTGCGACCTCGCTCTTGAGGATGCCGTCGGTCGTCAGACTGGACTTGGTGAACGAGAGCGTCTTGAGCGCGGCATCGTAGTAGCGACGGTCCTTGGTGATCCGGTAGAGCTGATCGGCGGCTCCGATCAAGATCCCCTGGTTGTAGGTCCACGTCGTACGATCGATCGTCGTCCCGCCGCCGGACTTCGGCGTCACGTGGTCGTACACAGCACCGGTCGAGGCGTTGTACAAGTGGCCGCGGACCCACGCATACAGCTGCTTCGCCTTCCGAAGGTACGACGTGTCGTGAAGCGACTGGGAGAGCATGGCCGCAGCGACGCTGGCCGGTAGGTTGGTGCAGGTGTTCTTGGATGTCTTGCCCACGTTGTTCCACAGGCCGCCACCCATGTTCGGGCTGATCGCCCTCGCATAGATCGCGTCGAACGCCTTCTTGCCCCGGAGCAGATACATCCTGTTCCCGGTGATGTCGTAGGCGCGGAGGCACATGACCGACGCCCACAGCACATCGTCGTTGGTCTTCGCAAGCCAGCCCGCCATGTTTGCGCCGAGCCCTTTGTACAGCACGCCGATCAGCGTCTTGTAGGTCGGATCGTGTGATCGGAGCCAGGCGTCCTCCGTCATCTCGATCAGTTCCGCCTGTTTGAAGAACGTCACGCGTCCACCCTCCGTGGACATGCGGTAGTGACCCTTCCCGTTCGTCACCGTCAGGAAGGCCTTGTTGAAGGAAGCCAGTGCGACATCGGCCGGATCCTTGCTCTGCGGGGTCACAAAGGCCTGCGGGACCTGCGTGGAGGACTGCTGTGTGGCCTTGGGCGAGCCGCAGGCCGCCACGACTGGAACCAGGACGCCGACGAGCAGCGCAGCCAGGATGGTCAATGCGGGAGCCTTGGCACGCGACCATACGTCGAATGCCTGCCCAGCCTTAGGTCTCATGGCCAACCTCCTGTTCACTCCCCCTCGGCAGGAGCACCTCGGAGTACTGAGCACAGTATCAGGCCGGGGGGGATGGGGCTCATTTCCGCCCAGCGGCGGACAGCCACGCAGGAACGAGCTTGAGTTGCGGTCACGCGATCTCCCGCGCGCTCGCCGCGACGAAGGCGTCCAGCATCTGGAGACATAGGTCGCCGGTCGCGCCCCGCTCGAGGCCGACACCCGCGGCTCGCGGATACCGCCTGTCGACCGCGAGCGGCTCCGCCGAGGCCCCCGCCGGCACTTGCCGGCGGGGGCCTCGGTCCGTGTGACCCGTATCGTCCTGGCGCTTACTTCACTCTGAACGCGTGCCAAGCCGTCCTGGCGCCAAAGTACGCAGTCGTCTCGGCGAGCGTGGCGCGCATGCGATAGGCGCCCGTCCTGGGGGCCTTGTATCGCCAGCCGGAGGCCCTCGATGCGCGGATGGTCGCCGACTTCATGTGGATCCACCGGGAGCCGTTCTTGCGTTCCACGGTGAGTGTCACCTTGCTGTTCGCGAGCCTGGCGGGCGTTACTACGCACTTCGCCTTCACGTCCGCGCCGCGCCTCACGACGTTCCCCTTCAGGCCGCTCAGCAAGAGTGTCATCTGGGGCCTTGAGGTATCGACGGAGACCGAAGCGCTTGCTTCGGGTCCGACGTTGCCGGCCAGGTCGGTCGCGCGGCAGGCGACGACCGTCGTGCCCTCGGCGGAGACGGTCACCGCGTCGCCCTTGGCCCAGGCGCCGTCGCCGATCCTGTACTCGACGAAGTCCACGCCCGCGCCGTCGCCGTCGGCGCCGCTGAAGGTCAGCGGCACGGAGTGGTTCACCCACCCGGCGGGCGCGCCGCCGATGGTGGCCGTAGGCCCGGTCA
The DNA here is from genome assembly GCA_963798285.1 of uncultured Thermoleophilia bacterium. Taxonomy (GTDB): domain Bacteria; phylum Actinomycetota; class Thermoleophilia; order UBA2241; family UBA2241; genus CAIXSE01. The sequence continues at coordinate 1,495,128 of CAWCSR010000003.1, forward strand.
TGTCGAGCTTGATGGTGGCGCTCACCGGGTCGGAGATGTTGCCCTCTGAATCCTGGAACTGGGCGAAGACCGTCTTCGCGCCGTCGCCGGCGGGCAGCGTGTAGGCGCTGGTGCCCGCGAACGTGGTGAACTCGGCGGGCCAGGTCTTGCCGTCGTCGGAGAAGCGCATGCCGGTGACGCCGCCGGGAGCGACGCTGGCGGCGGCGAGCGTCAGTCCGACGTCCCGCGTGTTGCTCGCCGTGGCGCCGCCGTCGATGGCGACCGCGGCGCTGCTGAAGTGGAAGACGGCGAGCAGATGGGCGGCGTTCGCCTGTGCTTCCGCCGCGTCGGCGGCCACCGCGGCCACCGCGGCGGTCTCGTGGGCGTGGTAGGCGGGTGTGCTGTCACCGGGACTGAACATGGTGCGCGCCGAGGTCACGGCTTCTTCGTACCAGGTGTCCCATTCGCGGAGCAGCTGGCTCTCGCCGATCGAGCGGGTGTCCGAGTTGCCCGTGCCCTCGTAGGCCTCGTGCAGGGCGGCGTCGGTGGTCGCAGGCTCGCCGTAGGGGTGCACGAGCGCCCACAGCAGGTGGGCCTTGGCGTTGTCCTCTTCCCAGCCGAAGCGCTGGTCTGCCGCGGCCTTGACCACGTCGACTGTCTCTCTGGCCGACTTCAGGTCCGCGTCGGCGCGGTAGTACGCGAACACGCCCGACATCACGCCGACATCGTGCAGCCGCTGCGCGCTCACCGCCTTCATCGTGTCCATGGACGAGTGGTAGGTGTAGTCGGTGAAGAAGAACGTGGCCAGAGCCGGGATGGGGTTACGGACCGTCACGCCGTCGACCACGTCAGTGTTCCACAGGAACGGCTGCGCATCGCTGCCGCCCTCCCAGGGGCTGGGCTTGAGACGATACCGGGTGTCGAAGGTGGGAGAGTCCTTCTCCATGATCTTGCCGGATTCGAAGTAGAGGTCGGTCAGGAAATGCCCGGTGTACGGGTACCACTTGAGCGACCCAGCGCCCCACAAGGTGTGGGTGTCGGGCGCGCGCAGGAACTGCTCCGGCGCCGGCGCCGTCGTGCCCGCCAATACGTCAGTCTGATACGCGTACTGGGCGGACGGGTCGGGCATCTTGTCGAGAACGTACACGGCTCCTGTCGTGGCCTGGTCTGCGCCCACCATGTCGTTGGAGAATGCGGCCACGATCTTGTTGTATTCCGCCGGGTGCGAGGCCTTGTAGAGCGCCGACATCGTCATCTCGTTGCCCCACATGAACGTCATCGTGCGACGCGGCCGCGGCAGTGCGCCGGTGTCGATGAGGTGCTTCGTGGCGCGCAGCATCTCGAGCTGCTGGCCTACGCCTGAGGCGTTGTCTTCCGCGCCGGGCTCCTGAACGTGGGCCATTTCCATGATGCGCTCATCGGGCTTCTCCGCGCCTTTGATCTCGACGATCAGCGTGTGCAGCATGGTGGTGGTGTCGGGAGCGACCGAATACGGGACCGAGCTGCCGATGGCGAACAGCTTCATCTGTGGGAATCCGCCGGTCTGGTCGTACTTGGCGCACAGCGCCGTGAGGAAGCGGACGTCTTCTCTTGAGATGTTGAGGGTGATGCGCGTCGGCGCGGCGCTGCTGCCGCCGCCGGAGAAGCGCACGTTGTTCGGGTAGACCTCGACGCCGTCGATGACCGGGTCGCTGTAGCTGGAGAGAGCCGACGCCGACATGACGGCCTTGGCGGACTGCTGCGAAGCCAGCGTCATCAGGCTGGAGATGGAGGCGGTCGACGAGAAGAGGATCTTGCCCGCCAGAGACGTGCTGGAGTGGTTGCTCCAGGTCCTCGTCGCCGAGCCGGAGCCGGTCACTGTGCCCACATCGACCACGTCGGCGATGATGGCGCCACCCTCGGGCGTCTCCGCCTCGTCGACGGGGGTGTCCATCGGCGCCGTGAACGCAGAGCTGGTGGCCAGGTGACAGCGATCGTTGATGGCCTCTTCAGCCGGCGTGCGCTGGTGGTCGATCACCCACTGCTGCGTCATGTAGGCCGGGTAATAGGGGCTGGTCGGGTCGAAAGTGTCTATCGCCGGGTGGTCAAAGTGGTACGCGGCCGGGTTGGCCGGGTCGGCGTCGCCCTCAGCGCCGACGATCTGCATCGAGAGATACTGCGGCACCCAGACGCTGCCGGTCTTGTAGTCGCTCTGGATCCAATAGGAGTAGTCGCTGGAGCCCTCGCCCTCCGTGAAGCCGAGGTCGGCCATCTGGCCCTCGATCCACGTCTCGACCTGGTCGAACCAGGGACCGCCGGTGTTGCGCCAACCGCGGTAGACATAGGCGACGTTGTCCAGAGCCTTCTGACCGCTGAGCTCGGGGGCCATGATGTCGTGGATCTGCTGAAGCGTCATCGAGTCCCGGGTCGCCGCTCCGGCGGCCGTCCCCGGCAGGACGACCGCGGTCGTCAACGCGGCGACGAGCAAGGCAAGCACTACCGCGATCAGCAAGAACCTTCTGGTGCCGAACTTGTGCATCGTTCCCCCCTGTACTGGCTTGGTCCCGTCCCCCAGGACCGGTCCTTGATGTTCAGGCTGGCCTCACGATACCTCTACAACGGGCCTTGGGCTCCCGTGCGAGCGATGCCGGGGGAGGTCGCGCAGAGTGCTTCCTGAAGGCTGTGAGAATGCGTGGCTTTCGCGACATGTGCCCTCATGCTTCAGCCTGCTTGCTCGTGGGCGTGGTCGGCCGACGTCGCATGGACGACCCCATCATCCTGGAACCCCGCAACGCCGGATCACGCAGGACACACAAAGTCCGAGTATCACGAATCCTATGGCCTCCGAGGCTGTTTGCAATACCCAATGCATATCATTTATGCAGGCATCGCCGGCACGCCCCGGCCCCGCCCGGGCTCCCTGCGCGGCCTCGCGGCCCGCGGCCTCTCCGGCGCCGCTCCGGTCACGAGCTACCCCGCCGCGTCGCCTCTCACCGCCGATCCGCTCGCCCGCCTACGTGTTGACCACGATCGCTTTGCGTTTGTAGATCGCCACGGACAGAAGATACGAGACAACGAGAACGCCGAGGATCCACGCTAAGGCCGTCCAGACTTGAGGGCCGGCCGTGCCAGTGACCAACAAGGAACGCATCGTCTCGACCACGGGAGTCATCGGTTGATGCTCGGCGAAGCCCCGCAACAACGGTGTCATGGAGTCCGTCGGCACGAAGGCGGGACTGATGAACACGAGCAGAAGCAGGACGTAGCTGAAGGCGCCTGCCCCCTCCGTCGTCTTGGCAAGCAGGCCGAAGAAGATGGCCAGCCACGTCGTCGAAAGCGTGAACAGCAGCAGGATCCCGGCAAAGACCAACCATCGCTATGACGCCGGCCTGCGGCCGGAAACCCATCACGAATGCCACCACCAGGACCACCAGCGACGAGAAGAGGTTGGACAAGGTGGAGGATGCGACCTGCCCGCCCAGGATCGACGACGGCGCGACCGGCATCGTCCTGAAGCGATTGATGATGCCGCTCTGCACGTCCATGTTGAGCCGGACTGCAGCGTACGAGATGCCGCTGAGTGACCGTCATGACGACGATCCCCGGCACGATGAAGTCGATGTAGCTCACCGAGCCCGTCCGCTGCCCCATCGCTCCGCCCCACACGTAGACGAACAGGAGCATGAGGGCGATCGGCATCAGAAGCACGGTGATGATCGTGTCTGGACTGCGGGTGATGTGGCGCAGACTGCGCTTGGCCAGCGTCCAGGTATCTGTGAGCGTGCGGGTCATTCGTCCTCCCGACTGCTGCCGGTGATCTTCAGGAAGACGTCGTCGAGCGTGGCCACCTTCTGGGAGAACTCGGTCGGCTCGATCCGAGCATCCTGGAGTCCGACGAAGACGCCGGCTACCTCCGCTACGGTGCCAGTCGTGGTGATCGTCAGCGTCGCGCCCTCGCCTTCAGACGGGCGTAGCTCTCGCCAAGTACCCTTGCGGCGGCATCACGAGTCTCTTCGTCGTGGAAGGTCAGCTCGATCAGCCCACCCGGTACGAGCTTCTTCAGCTCGCTGGCTGTTCCACTGGCGACGATCCTGCCCTGGTGCAAGACCGCGATGTCGTCGGCCAGTTCATCGGCCTCTTCGAGATACTGCGTTGTGAGGAATACCGTCGTCCCGCCTTCGGCCAGCTTGCGGATCGTCCGCCACATCTCGTTGCGGGCTTCCGGGTCGAACCCGTTGGTGGGCTCGTCCAGGAAGATGACCGCGGGACTGCCGATCAAGCTCATGGCGATGTCGAGGCGGCGGCGCATCCCACCGGAGAACGTCGACACACGGCGATCGGCCGCATCCTCGAGCCCAAACCGCTGCAACAGGTCTGCGGCGGTCCTGGCGGAATCGGCAACGTGGCGCAGGTCGCCGATCAGCAGCAGGTTCTCGCGACCCGTCAGCCGATTGTCGACGGCAGCGAACTGTCCCGTCAGGCTGATCTCGTTGCGCACCTTGTCCGGTCGCGCCGCAATGTCGTAGCCGGCCACCGTGGCCGTGCCGCCATCGGCCTTTATGAGGGTCGTCAGGATATTGATCGTCGTGGTCTTGCCGGCGCCATTGCTGCCCAGCAGGGCAAAGACCGTCCCCTTCTGGACGCTGAAGCTGACGTCTTCCAGGACTGAGACGTTCTTGTACGACTTGCGGAGCGACTTGGCTTCGATTGCCGCTTGCATGGTCAGCCTCTGCCTTCTGCCTTGTCCATGTCTTTCCGTCCTTCCTCGCGCTCGACGCCGACCGTCTCGGGTCACGCGCCGTTGTAGTCGGAACAAGAGTCAGTGTAGCGCTGATAATTAGATTGTCCAATCATTCGGTTATAGTATCATCACGTTGTCTGAACAAAGCCGCGATGCCTCCGGCTCACCCGCGCCGGACCGCCTGAGGACCTTGCTATCGTGCTCATGCTTGGCAGGCCCGATAGACAACCTGCAGACGCGCGAGCAGCTGCAGGTCTGTTCGAACATGCCTCGGGGTGACGCGACGCCAGTGCGCTGGACGTCGGATCGGCTCCCGGCGGTGGGCTGCAAGCTCCTCGCCCCGTGGTGGCCCGGATCGAGTGCCGTCTGGAGCGGGGATCGAACCGAAGCGGAGCCCGCTGTCAGCCGCTCATCCGGATGAACGAGCGGGGGGACCGGGTAAGCAGAGGTGATGTCAAGGCGCGGGCCGCGCCGGCTGCCGCCGCCTACGCGCAGTAGACCCGCACGACGTCGCCGTCCGCGCCGTCGACGTTGATCTCCATCTCGCGCAGGCCCTCGATGAGGTCGTCGATGTCTTCGGGCTTGAGATTGGTGAAATCGATCGACATGCCGTGCTCTGACATCGACTTGTTGATCTGGTCCATGGCCGGGCCCGGGATGAGTGACGTGAGCTTGAGCCCCGAGCGCACGAGCGCGATGGGGATTTTCACGTGCACGTTGTCGCCGGTCGACCCGCTGACCTGCACGTAGAGGTACTTCGGCAGCGCCGCGACCAGCGGGCCGGGGTCGCCCGTGAACTCCGGCCCGGCCGGCCCCGCGGCGGCGCCCGTGTCGAGGGCGTCAAGCAGGCGCTCGGCTTCGCCCGCGGTGATCTTGCCCGCGGCAAGCAGGCTCAGGATTCGGCTGCGGTCTTCGCTCATCGTCAACATCCCTTCTCAGTACAGCGTCAGGTTGAAGGTCTCTTTCTCGTTGTTGATGCGGATGTCCATCCCGCGCGTCTCGCCGAAGAGCGCCAAGATGCGGGCCAGCAGGATGGTGTAGTGGTGGTAGCGCCGGCCGAGCAGAAACAGCACGAGGTCCGCGACGCTCGTGATCAGCAAGGCGAGGACGCCCAGCGCCAGAGCCGGCGGCCACAGCAGAAACAGCGGCAGCCACAGGCGCACCGAGCGCCCGCCGGGGCGCGCGACCACCAGGTGGAGCACGGCCGGCGGGACGTTCACCGCCGCAGCCTCTGGGCGGCTTCGTCTGCCGTTATCTCACCGCGCTCGAGCAGGTCCAACGTGTCGTCGCCTGCGGGCGCGCCGCCGACCTCGACCAGTTGGATCTGGTCGATGATGCGGTTGAGGCGGTTCTTGACCGTCGGGTAGCTGATGCCGAACGCCTTTTCCATGTCTTTGATGGAGCCGTGGCTGCGGACGAACTCGCTCACGAAGACCTGATCCTCGTAGCGCAGCCGAGCCAGGGGCGGCAGCTCGAACTCGCCCCGGAGCGCGATGCCGGTGTTGAGCCGCACTTCGGTGACGAGGAAGCTTCGATCGCCGGTGAGGTCGGTAAGCTCGTGCCAGTCGTTTGTCATGAGCTGCTCCACTTTCATTCAGTTGACGTGCGCACTGTATGCCAGTTGCTCAAGAAAATCAAGGTCATACTTATGGAACTCAATATCCGGACGGTTCATCCTGAGTTGGCCTTGGACTGTCATGCGGCGAACGACGGCGAAGTCACTCACGAGTTCGCGCAGCCGTCCGCCGTGCTATCTCAACAAGAACGACCTTGCTCAAAGCGCGTGCTCGGCTACGGCCAGTTGCCGGCCTGCAGGATCCGCCTCGCCGGCGGTCACGCCCGGGTCGCGACGGAAGGCGGCATCTTCCGGACCGAGCGGATGGTCGCGCTCCGTGGCGACGGCTCAGTTGCGCGTCTCAGCAGACGTCACGCTCATCCGCGGCAGTGCGCGGCTCCATCGTGCACTCGCGCTTGACTTATCTGGCTGGTGGTCACGAACCGTCCAGATGTCGCCGCACAGGTCGCGGAGCAGGAGTCGACGTCGCGACGCGTGGCTCCAGCACCAGCGGCCAGAAACCGAGCGGATCGCAGAACACGACGATCAGCGGGAACGTCACCGACATCCACGCGGTGGCGAGCCAGAGCTCGAACGCATAGCCGGGCGGTCCGGCGGCCATGCCGGGGCCGATGCAGTGCGCCACCCAGCCGTAGAACAGCTGGGCCACAATGGCGGCGACGATCACCGCCGCCGTCATGGCACTGCCCTTGACCGGCTGCTTGAGCCCGCCGAACCCCGCGCCCTGAAAGAGCGTGAGGACGATGAAGATGCCGAAGATAAGCGCCAGGGTCACCCTGACCAGGAAGACCACCGGATCCATGCCGGCCAGTCCCACCAGGATGCCCCAGAAGGCGAAGGTCACGACGAGCGCAAGGGCTCCCGACAGGAGGCCGAACACGGGCTCCTTGCCCAGGGCCGGCCGCTTCGCGACGAGCACGCTCAGCGGCCAGAAGTCGAAGGGCAGGAAGAGCAGCAGCACCGCCGCCACGGCGACGATGAAGGCGACCGACTGCCAAGCGCTGAACAGCCCCTTGGGATCGAGCCTCTCGACGTAGACGGGCGAACCCTTGAGGAAGCCGAAGTCGAAGAACACGCGGAAGAGCACCCAGGTGATGAGGTAGGTGAGGACGAACGTGCCCAGCCCGATGAAGCCCTTGTTCTTCGTCAGCGCCCTGAACGGCCAGCACCTGAAGAGCACCACAAGCACGAGTGTCACCGGGACGCTCTGCACGCCGAACAGGATGACGAACGGGTTCGGCGGGGTGGCGCCGCCGCCGATGACCAGCAGCGAGAGCGTCGTGACGACGGCGCTCGCCAGTGCCGCGACGCCGGTGAAGACGAGCGCCCGGACCGGGCGCGACACCCTGGTGAGGACTGCCGGCCACTCGAGGTGAAGACCCAGGTCGAGGATCATGATGGCCGGCACCGCGCTGACGAGCGGCAGCGCTATCCAGGTGGTCAGGGTGGCCGGCGCGAACAGGGCGCAGAATCCCACCGAGATGCCCACCGTGATGAGGAGAGCCGCCACCCCCAGCAGGGGCTGGCGCAATCCTCGAGGCTGGGCATCGGTCACGTGTGTCTCCTTCCTCAGGCCGCCGTGCTCGGCGGCCAGACAAGAGGACCGAGGCGGCGCTCGAATCCGAGCACCGCGCGCGGTCCGTCTTCCAGCATGCTGGCGAGCCGGTCGTCGCGTGCGGCAGCGACGGCGTGGTGATCCGCACCAGCCGCCCGGCGGTCAAGCTCGCGGAGCTGTTCCATCGTGAGCCGAGTCGCGGCGGCGATGCAAGCAGCGCGAATTCGCGCGAGGCGAGCGCTCCCCGCTCGGGACGCCCCTTCCGGGGCGACCGTGCGCTTCGTGCTCAGCTGCCGAGACACACTCCGATTTCGCCGCAGGCACCAATACGATTTGGGAAACGGCAGCAGAGAGCGGTCACGAAAGCACGCGGGAATAGACCGTCATCGCCCACTGAGCCAGCGGAGGCCGCGCCCGCCGTCTTCGCTCGCTGAACCCTATGGGAGGAATCGATGGGAGACCTTCAATTCTTGCCGGAAGCCCGAGTGCGCGCCTCGGTCACCTTGCTGCGGCCAGCGGCGCCGGTGCATTCGATCGGCAGATCCAGCTGCGCCCTCTGCGGCATCCCCCTGGGAGCCGCTCGGCTGCGCGTGCACGTGCTTTCACCGTATGAGAATGCCGAGCTCGAGGTCTGCCCCACCTGCAGGCGGGCCGCGCTCAGCGAGGGCTACCGGGCGCTCACCTAGCGAGCGTAGGCGGCCGCGTGCTCCGCAACATCCTCGTCATCGTCTACTTGGCCGTGGGCTTGTTCGTCGCGAACTCGCACCACTACTTCGCTCACCTGAACAGTCTGACCGCGTGGATCTCGGCGCTGCTCGCGGTGGTGCTCTGGCCGCTGATCCTGGTCGGCGTCAACCTGCACATCAAGTAGAGAGCGCCTGATCCCGGGAGTCGCGCCGATCGCAAGGTCGACGGCTGAGCACAGTGCAGTTTCCCTGCGGACCCGGACCGGCACCAAGCGGCAAGACGGCCTTCCTTGCCAGAAGCGCGCGGAGCGCAAGTCGCAAGGAACGTGAAGACGCCGGCCGGGCGAGCCTCTCGGGCCCGCCCGGCCGGCGTCGCTGAGCGCTGTGGTGAGCGTCGGCCGATCAGTTGGTGGTGGCGGTGGAGAGGCACTGGCCGCTGCCGCCGCCCATCATGCCGCCGCCCATGCCGTGGCCGTAGCCGCCGCCCATGCCGCCGCCCATGCCGCCGCCCGCGCCGCGGCCGCAGCCGCCTCCGGCGTGGGAACCGGCCGTGGCGTCGATGCCGTACTTGTCGAAGACCGCCTGCACCTTGGCGATGTGGTCGTCGCGCAGCTGCTGGAAGGCGGCCTGCGCCTTGTCGCTCGTGCGGTCGGCGCCGTACTTGTCGAACCAGGCCTGACGCGCGTTCCAGAAGTCGGTGCGCAGCGCCTGCAGTTCGGCGATCGCCTGGGGGTTATCGGTGACGCCGCAGGTGACGCCGGCGCCGGCGGTCGCCGCGGGGCTCGGCGCGTTCGTGGCGGCCAGCGCTACGCCGGCCAGGGCGAGAACGGCGACGGCCACCGCCATCGCGATCCAGATGGTCTTCCACTTCTTCATATCTGCACCCTCCTCGGGCTTCGGAGCGCCGGGCCGGCGGCCGCGGGACTCACTCACAGTGTCGAAGTCAAGGCTACCCGAGACCTTTGAAGGACTTGTGAACCGGTTCTGCCGAGGTTGTGAACGCCGCCGGGGCGGTCGTAGCGTGGCGCTCCACGACATCGTGAGGACCTCTCCGCAGGTTCTTCGAAGCCCCTACCGTCGAGGTGCACGGACGGTCCGGCCGCTCGGGAGCTCGTGTTCGTTCAGGCACTCGGCACGAGACCGACTGCTTACGCCCGTCCTCCGGCATCCGCTGTCGCGGGCCTTGGGCTCCGCTCACTGACCGAGGCCCCCGCCGGCAGCTTGCCGGCGGGGGCCTCGGATGATGGACTCGCCCTTGTCCGAGTGGATCACTTCACTGTGAATCTGTGCCACGCGGTCTTGGCGGCAGCGTTCGCCGCGCTCATATCGAGCCTGGCGCGCAGGCGATAGGTGCCCGTCCGCGGAGCCTTGTACCTCCAGCCGTAGGCCATCGTTGCGCGGATGGTCGCAGAGCCCGACTTCACCTTGACCCACCTGGCTCCGTACTTGCGCTCGACGGTGAGCGTCACTCTGCTGCTTGCCAGCCTGGTCGGCGTTACGGCGCACTTCGCCTTCACGTCACCGCCGCGCCTCACGACGCTCCTCTTCGGGCCGCTCAGCGTGAGCGTCAGCCTGGGCTTTGAGGTATCGATGGAGACCGAAGCGCTTGCTTCGGGTCCGACGTTGCCGGCCAGGTCGGTCGCGCGGCAGGCGACGACCGTCGTGCCCTCGGCGGAGACGGTCACCGCGTCGCCCTTGGCCCAGGCGCCGTCCCCGATCCTGTACTCGACGAAGTCCACGCCCGCGCCGTCGCCGTCGGCGCCGCTGAAGGTCAGCGGCACGGAGTGGTTCACCCAACCGGCGGGCGCGCCGCCGATGGTGGCCGTAGGCCCGGTCATGTCGAGCTTGATGGTGGCGCTCACCGGGTCGGAGATGTTGCCCTCTGAATCCTGGAACTGGGCGAAGACCGTCTTCGCGCCGTCGCCGGCGGGCAGCGTGTAGGCGCTGGTGCCCGCGAACGTGGTGAACTCGGCGGGCCAGGTCTTGCCGTCGTCGGAGAAGCGCATGCCGGTGACGCCGCCGGGAGCGACGCTGGCGGCGGCGAGCGTCAGTCCGACGTCCCGCGTGTTGCTCGCCGTGGCGCCGCCGTCGATGGCGACCGCGGCGCTGCTGAAGTGGAAGACGGCGAGCAGATGGGCGGCGTTCGCCTGTGCTTCCGCGGCGTCGGCGGCCACCGCGGCCACCGCGGCGGTCTCGTGGGCGTGGTAGGCGGGAGTGCTGTCGGCCGGGTCGAAGATCGTTCGCGCCGAGATCACAGCCTCCTCGTACCAGGCGCCCCACTCGCGGAGCAGCTGGCTCTCACCGATCGAGCGGGTGCTCGAGTTGCCCGTGCCCTCGTAGGCCTCGTGCAGGGCGGCGTCGGTGGTCGCCGGCTCGCCGTAGGGATGCACGAGCGCCCACAGCAGGTGGGCCTTGGTGTTGTCTTCTTCCCAGCCGAAGCGCTGGTCTGCCGCGGCCTTGACGATGTCGATGGTCTTGTCGGCTGAGTCGACGTCGGCGAGGGCGACGTCGTAGCCAGCAAGGATGGACGTGACGCCGACATCGTGCATCTCGCGCTTGCTCACCTTGTCCATCGTGTCTTCGGAGGAGTGGTACACGTAGTCGGTGAAGTGCCACGTGAGCACAGCCGGCTTGGGATTGTAGACGCCGTCGTCCTGGTTCCAGAGGAACGTGTCGTGGTCGCTGCCGCCCTCCCACGGGTTGCCGACGACGTTGAAGTGCGGCGAGCCAGCCTTGACCTTGTTGGCCGCATAGAAGTACGTATCGTTGAGATAGTGGCCGGGATAGGGCCAGAACTTCAGAGACCCGGCTCCCCACAGTGTGTGCGAGTCTGGCTGACGAAGGAACTGGGTCGGTGTAGGCGCCGGATCGGCCGGGAGTTTGTCGAGCTGATACTTGTACCGAGCAGAGGGGTCGGGCATCTTCTCGATGCGCATCGGACCGCCGGTCTTCGTCGAATCCTCACCGACCATGTCGAGATCGATGAAGATCTGCGTGCTCGCGAAAGCCTCCGGGTTCTGCCCCTTCCAGAGACTGCCCATGATCGTCTCGTTGCCCCAGATGAAGGTCATGGTGCGCCTGGGCGCCGGCAGTGCGCCGGTGTCGATCAGGTGCTTCATGGACCGCACCATCTCGAGCAGCGTGGCCACGCCGGTGGCGTTATCGCAGGCGCCGGGCTCCTGTACATGTGCGCCATAGACGACTCGCTGGTTGGCGATGACCGGGTTGGAGTCGGTGCCCGGGATCTCGGCGATGACCGTGGGCAGCATGTTGTCAGTGGCGGGCGAGACCGAGTACGGCTTGGTACCGCCGATGGCGAACAGCTTCATCTGCGGGAAGCTGCTGGTCTCGTCGTACTTGGCGCAGAGCGCCGTGAGGAAGCGCACGTCGTCCCTGGAGATGTTGAGGGTGATGCGCGTCGGCGCGGCGCTGCTGCCGCCACCGGAGAAGCGCACGTTGTTGGGGTACAGCTCAGCACCGTCGATGATGGGGTCGCTGTAGGCGCTCAATGCCGACGACGACATGACGGCCTTGGCGGACTGCTGCGACGCCAGCGTCATCAGGTTGGAGATGCTGGCCGTCGCCGAGAAGAGGATCTTGCCTGCCAGAGATGTTGTGGAGTGGTTGCTCCAGGTCCTCGTCGCTGAGCCGGAGCCTGTCACCGTGCCCACATCGACCACGTCGGCGACGATGGCGCCGCCTTCCGCCGTCTCGGCTACCGATACCGGCGTGTCCATCGGCGCGGTGAAGGCCGAGCTTGTGGCCAGGTGACAGCGGTCTCCGATGGCCGCCTCTTCCGGTGTGCCGACGTGACTCAGGATCCAGTCCTGGGTCATGTAAGACGGATAGTACGCGCTGGTCGGGTCGAACGTGTCGACAGCCGGATGATCGAAGTGGTAGGCGGCCGGATCGCCGGCCACCGCGTCGCCCTCAGGGCCGACGATCTGCATGGAGAGGTACTGCGGCACCCAGATGCTCCCGGAACGGTAGTCCATCTGCGTCCAGTAGTGAGCGGCAGTGGGATCGGCCGGTGTCTTGCCCTCGACGAACCCGTCTGAGGCGAGGTCGCCGCCGATCCAGTCCATGACCTGGTTGAACCACGGACCGCCCGCGTTCCGCCAGCCGCGCCACACGTACGCGACGTTTGCGTAGGCATTGTCGCCACTCATCTCGGGATTGACGATGTCGTAGACCTGATCGATTGTCGCCGGCGAGTGGTCAGGCGACTCAGACCCAAGAGCGAAAGCCGGCAGCGCTACCGTGACAACGACGGCCGCCACCACCGCCAGTAGAAGGAGCAGGCAGACCCGCCTGCAGACGAAATGCCCCATGACCGTGCCCCCTTGTACCTGGGGAACCCTGGTCCCCACACCTGCCCATCCCCTGGGCACGCGGAGGCTCCCCGATCCATAAATCCCCGGTGCGTGACGGCCGCCGGTGCGATTGACCGCCGACGCACACTTTATGCCGATCTGGTCCAACGCGCAATGCGTCGAGACCCTGTCTTACCAAGGGTTCCTGACGGAGCCCATAGCGGACCGGAGATTGGGTTGCAGAAGGATCGTAGGCGTGCCGCCCCTGCGTGTTGCCGCAGTTCTGATCGACCGGACTCCCAACCAGTAGTTGCAATGGTCCGCGGCATTCGCGGGAAGCGTTAGGGTGTCGGGAACATCAGTTTGCAGCCGCGAGCTTGCCGAGCGCACACTCAAAGTCCGGCGAACCGCCCCTCGCGCGTAGCTGCCAGGGCCAAGCCGCCACAAGGGATGCATGCTGTGACAGACAGGCGAGGGATCATTCGACCGACCAGCGATGCGGGCACCGGCGCCCGCGGTGACTCCGGCTCGACCATCGACGAGTCGAACGAAGCCGTCGACGACACCGACGGCGCCAGGCGGGCAGAGCTGGGGGAGACGGCTCGCCAGGCGCAGTTGGTCGAGGGCAACATCGGCTCGGTCATCCTCGGCAAGCAGGGCGTCATCGAGTCATGCGTCGTGGCCCTGCTCGCCGGAGGGCATGTGATCGTCGAGGACTACCCGGGCGTCGGCAAAACACTGCTCGCGAAGGCGCTCGCCCGCTCCGTGGGCGGGCGCTTCTCGCGCATCCAGTTCACCCCCGACCTCCTCCCGAGCGATGTCACCGGAGTCAACGTGTTCGACCAGCAGGCGACGCGGTTCGAGTTCCACCCGGGCCCGGTGTTCGCCAACGTCGTCCTGGCGGATGAGATCAACCGGGCCTCACCGAAGACCCAGGCGAGTCTGCTCGAATGCATGGAGGAGGGCCAAGCGACCATCGACAACGTGGCCCACCACATCGCCCGCCCCTTCATGATCATCGCGACGCAGAACCCGATCGAGTATGAAGGCACGTACGCCCTACCCGAGGCCCAGCTCGACCGATTCATGATGCGATTGAGTCTCGGGTACCCGTCCGCGGAGGCCGAGCAGGCGATCCTCGAGTCGCAGACGTCCGGGGACCCGTACGCCCTTCTCGACCCAGTGGTGGTGGCGGCGGACGTGCTCCAGATGCAGCAGACGGTCCTGCACGTGCAAGTCGCCCCCGAGCTTCGCGCCTACGTCGTCGCCCTCGTAGCCGCAACGCGTGAGAACCGGGACATCTACCTCGGGGCGAGCCCACGCGCCGGCATCGCCCTCTTGCGCGCGGCCAAAGCGCTCGCCGTCCTGCGCGGCAGGGATTTCGTCGTGCCGCAGGACGTCAAGGACCTCGGGGTACGGGTGCTCAGCCACCGCATCATCCTCTCAGCCGAGGCGGCGGGACGCGCGCAGGCGGAGGAAGCCGTGATCACCCGACTCCTCGAGGCAGTGCCCGCACCCGGACCGGGGCGATGATCCGGCCGACGGCTCGGGGCGTCACGCTCCTCGCGGTCGCCGTCTCCGCCTACGGGGCGGCGCGTGTGCTCGGCACCTGGGAGCTCTACCTGATCGCGCTGGCATTCGCCGCGATGACTGGCGTCGCCTGGGGGACTGTGATCGCCTGTTCGGGCAGGCTTGAGGTCCACCGCAGCGTCCACCCAGAGCAGCCCATCGACGGCGACCTTCTGGAGATGTCGTTCAGGGTGCGAAGCGGTCGCTGGCTGCCTGGTCTGCGCATCACCCTGAGCGGCGCGACCGGCCGCCTCATGGACCGGGCCGCCGATCCCGTGGTGATCGAGGGTCTCGGGCTGAAGGCTGACCGGGCGGTCATCGCCGGGCCGTGGCCGGCCAATCGCGGGATCTACCATCTGCCGGCGTTCACGGCGCTCGTGGAGGACGCACTGGGTCTGGTCCGCATCCACCGGGCCGCGGGCGAGCCGCTCCGCATCACTGTCGTGCCGCGGCTCCAGGATCTCGCCACCTGCGCCGTCTGCGCCGAAGGCGGCACTCGTCACCTCGGCGGACGGCGCAGGCTGCCGGCCCGCGACGCAGGGGAATTCCGAGGCGTCCGGCCGCACGTCCCCGGCGAGTCGCTCGACCGCATCGATTGGAAGTCCACCGCCAAGACGGGCCAGCTGATGCTGCGCGAGATGGAGGCGGACGCGGACGACGACCTCACGGTGCTCCTCAGCGGCACCGGGGGGGGCGACGCAGGAGGAGCGCCGGACCTCCCGTTCGAGACGGCCGTTCGTGTCGCCGGCTCCATGTCTGCCTTCATGCTGCAGACGGGGCACGCGGTCTCCCTGCTGCTGCCAGAGCGCGACTGGAGACCCATCCGCCTCACGCCGAAATCCTCGAGCACGCGCCGGCTGCTCGCCGTGCTCGCGGAGGCCGAGTCCAGCGACCCTGGCCGGCTCGGCCGGTCTCTCCAGGCCATCATCGGCGGCCGAGCACAGGCGAGGCGCTGCATTCTCGTGCTCGTGGTCCTCCGTCTGGACCTCGACCTCGTCCACGCCCTGCTCCAGCTGCGAGGGGAGGGCATTCCCGTGTCGGTGGTGCACATCCGCGGAGACGAGGACGGCGCATCCGGACTTCACACCGCTCGCGGCGACGAGGCGCACGCGGTGAGCGACGGGGACCTCGGCCGCGCCCTCAACGCCGCAGGCGTCCGCTACGTGAGCCTCGACCACGACGCCGACCTGCGCGCCGCACTCGCCGTCGGCCCTGTCTCCCGGCGCCGCTGATGAGTACGCGCGCTCTGCTCTACGTGAGCTGCTTCGCCGGGCTCGCCGCGACCGTCGCCATAGTGACCGGGCGCATCGCCGACCCGGCGGTCACTGCCCTCCTGCTCGCGACGGTCGCGGCCGGGACCGTGGCGGGCGGACCCGGGCTGGTCCGCAGACGCGCATGGCCGGTCGCGCTGCTCCTGTTTCCCCTCGGTGCGTATCTGCTCGCGAGGGCACTGGTGCCGTCGCCCCCGCTGGCGGCCGGCGCTCTCGGGCAGCTCGCCTTCTACGCCGGGCAGATGCAGAGAGGGGCGGTCGCCTACGCCCGAGATGAGTTTCCCCTTGTGGTCGCCGGACAGGCGGACCTGCGCCTGCTGCTCTCCCTCGTCGTCTACTCGGCGGTCTGGGCGGCGGCGTTCCTGGCCCTCAGCCTGCGCCGGCCGTTACCGGCCATCGTCATCTTCCTGATCCTGGCCGGGTTCGGCTTCACGACGGACGGGTCGGCGCGCGATCTTTGGTCCGCGCTTGCGTTCGTCCTGCTGGCGGGAGGCATGCTCGCGCTTTCTCGCGCGCTGAAGCGCGAG
This sequence comes from uncultured Thermoleophilia bacterium, assembly GCA_963798285.1. GTDB lineage: Bacteria > Actinomycetota > Thermoleophilia > UBA2241 > UBA2241 > CAIXSE01. The sequence goes on from CAWCSR010000003.1 coordinate 1,511,324, forward strand.
CGCCTGCTCACCACCGACCTACTCGCCGGCGGGGCGACAGCCGTGCTGGCCGCGGTGCTCGCCCTGACGTTCCTGGGGGCCACCACCGTCGACGCCGGCCGACCGCTGAGGGACTGGCGACACTGGAACATCCTCGGAGCCGGGACGTCGATCTTCCGCTTCGACTTCATGCAGAACTACCCTCAGCTGCTCGACCCCGCCGCGGACGCTGTGGTCATGCGCGTGCGCTCGCCCGTCCCAAGCTACTGGCGAGCCAACGTCCTCGATCGGTTCGATGGCTCGAGTTGGAGAAGCAGTGGAGCCGGAGGCCCAGAACTCCAGCCCAGCCCGAGCGGGACCGACTGGGTCTACGAGGTGCCGTCTGCGCAACCGACTCCCCAGGGCAGACTGGTCACGCAGCACTTCGATGTCCGAGGCACCTACACCGACCGGCTCTTCGCAGGCGGCTGGCCGACCGAGGTCAGCACCACCTTGGCCCTTGATCTACGAGCGACCGAAGGGACGATCGGCGTGTCGCCGCCACGCGGACCGACCCTTGAGTACTCGGTCACCGCAGTCGTCCCGGACTTGGGACCGACTGACCTGATCGGGCGCGGCAGCTATTACCCCAAGGGCGTGGTGCGCCTCTACACTGCTCTGCCGTTCCCGGCCCGCCAGGAGGCCGGTGACCCGCCGTCTGAGGCCGCGTGGCGGGCCGCGGCCGCCGTCCCGCCGGCCGGGCGCGAGTGGTTGGACCTCTACGCGCTCAACGAACGGATAGTCGGCGGCGAGACGGACCCATATCGCACAGCGCTCGCCATCGAGCAGTATCTGCGCTCCAATTACGACTACTCGCTGCGACCGCCCAACTCAGGCTTCGCCTCACCCTACGCCGAGTTCCTCTTTGCCTCGCACACGGGGTACTGCCAGCACTTCGCCGGCGCGATGGCCGTGCTCCTTCGCTTCAACGGCATTCCCGCGCGAGTCGTGGTGGGGTTCACAAGCGGCACAGAGACGCGGAGCGGCCTCTGGACGGTGACGCGTAATGACGCCCACGCGTGGGTCGAGGCCTACTTCCCCGGCGTCGGGTGGGCGCCGTTCGACCCGACGCCGGGTGCACACATCCCGAACATCAGCGCCGCCCCGGCGAACGGCCCCGCCGCCGCAGCCGCGGCCGGGCTGACAGCCGCCGGAGCCTCGCCGGCGGCGTCGTACAGCTTGGCCGCGCGTCAGGCTCGGGTCGCCGACCATGGCGGACCCGGCGGCCAGAGGGCCTCGGCGCCGCTTGAGGCCAGACGCTTGACGATCTGGCCTCTGGTGATTCTCGTCCTCCTCACCGGCTGGCCCGTCGGCCGTGCGCTGCTGCGCCGGCGCGGCCTCTGGCGTGGCTCCACCAAGGACCGGCTCAATGCGTCCGTCGCGATCCTGTATGGGGATCTGCGAGACCACGGCGTCGAAGTGCCGCCTTCACAGACGCTCGACGAGACGGCGGGGTACCTGCGCGCGAGCCTCGGCGTGGATACGGCGGACCTGCCGGCGCGCCTCCAGGCGGTCGCGTTCGGCGGCCGCCGGGCGACGCAGGCGGATCTGGATGACCTTGCGGCCCTGCGTCGCCGCGTCCGCCGAAGCGCGGGTGCTCGCGAGGGACGGCTGAAGGGCCTGTTTGCACTGTACGGCATCCGCGGGCCGTCCGTCCGAACGAGCTCGCTCGGCCCGCGCGTGGCGCCAACAGCGCGGCCTACGACGCGCCCCTGAGCCGCCGGCACAAGCAGCCACAAGAGGGCGTAGCGGCCCCCCGGGAGTAGCGCACCACATACCACGAGGTGCGCATTGGGTGCTGCTTCGGAGTGAGGAGCCGCCCAGACCGTCGCCTTGAGCGGCCCGACGCGCGTCCAATCCAGGGGCACTCGGCCTTCTTCGTGCGTCAACGCCGGCGACGCCCGTTCGGCCATCCCGCGGGCATAAGTCGAGCACCACCTTGCTCGGGGCTGCGGGTGGCAGCGTCCTTGGGAAGCACGCGAATGGGGAGGACTGTGGCGACATGGCCTACGTGCTTGAGGAGATCGCGAGTCAGCCGGGAGCGTGGCGCCGGGCGGCCGGCGTGGCGAGAGCGGAAGCTGAACGTCTTCCGCGCTCGGGGGAGCGCGTTGCCATTGTCGGGTGTGGGACGTCCCTGTTCATGGCTGAGGCGTGGGCAGCCGCCCGTGAGCGCGCCGGCCTCGGCGAGACCGATGCCTTCACGCCGTCCGAAGCGCTTTCTCGTCACTACGACATGGTCATTCTGCTGACGCGATCGGGGACGACCACCGAGGTGAACGAGTACGCACAAGCCTTGCCCGATGGTGTACGGACCCTCGCGATCACCGGCACTGCTGCAAGCCCTATCGTCGAGTTCTGCGACGATGCGCTTCTGTTGGATTTTGCCGACGAGCAATCGATCGTGCAGACGCGCTTCGCCACCTCGGCTCTGGCGCTCCTGCGTGCACATCTCGGCGTCAACATCTCGCCTCTGGCCGAACTCGCGCAGGCCGCGCTCGCAGAACCGCTGCCAGTGGTGCCGGGCGCCGTGCGCCAGTTCGTGTTCCTTGGGCATGGGATGGGCGTGGGAGTAGCGCGCGAGGCAGGGCTGAAGATCCGCGAGGCGGCCGGTGCCTGGACTGAGGCCTACCCCATGACCGAGTTCCGCCACGGACCGATCAGCGCCGTCGACTCTGCCAGCGTGGTGTGGGCGTTCGACCCGGCGCCAGCTGGCCTCGCTGAAGCCGTGAAAGCAACCGGGGCCACCTTCCTCCAGTCAGTTCGCGATCCCATGGTCGAGCTCGTGTTGGCGCAGCGCCTGGCCGTCGCCTTGGCCGAAGACAAAGGGCTCGACCCTGATCAGCCGCGCTTCCTGACTCGATCTGTGATCCTCCCATCTCAAGACGAGGATGTCTGAGGGAGCGGGGGCTCCCACGAATGTGAAGATGCCTCGCCAGCTTCGGCGAGGGGCGAGTCGACCATATCGGTCGGCCGCGAGACTAGGAGGTTGACGTGATACGCAGGAGCTTGCATACGCGAGTAGGTGGTTCGTTGCGGGTGCTGCTTGTTCTGGTCGTCGCCGCTTCGCTTGTTCTTGCAGCCGTTGCGTGCGGAAGCAGCACTGGTAGTGGCAGCACGAGCAGTCCGACTGCCACCACTGTCGGCGTCCTCCCCTCACCGACGTCGGGCAGCTCGATCACCGTCGTCTATCACTATCCGGCCCCGCCGAAATCCTTGCTCGATCAGTTCACGGCACAGACAGGCGTCACGGTCAACTGGGTCGAGGTTGGCTGGGATAACTTGCAGACCAAGATCGCAGCGGCGGCGGCGTCTAACACCTACTTCGCCGACCTGACTGACGTGGACTGGTCCAAGGTGGGTCAGTACTACAAGACGGGGTGGTTCACCCCCCTCAATCAATACTTTGACGCGGCCACCCTGAAGTCCGACATGCCGCAGATCGACACCTTCGCCTCGAACGGGCAGCAGCTCGCATTGCCGTTCGACTCCTCGTTCACGGTCACGACGCTCAACACCAAGATCGCCAAAGCAGCTGGTGTGACGACCTCGCCGACGACGGTGACCGCGTACACGGATGCCCTGAACAAGATCAAGGCCAAGGGTGCAGTGCCGAACCCGTTGGACATTCCATTCGCGGCGGGAGAAGGCCTGTCGACATACTGGTACCAGACCACCGCGGCCTTCGGCGGCAAGGTGCTCGATGCGAACTACAATCCGCAGTTCACATCGCCGAGCTCCGCAGGTTACAAGGCTCTTGCCTGGATGGTCAACGCCTATAAGACCGGACTGGTCCCCAAGGCAAACATCGGCGTCAGTGACTACCAGGGGTTCACCACCGAGATGGCGCAGGGGCGCGTTGCCAGCGTGTTCTCGGACTATGCCGGCACCGTAAGCTCGATCTACGACGTGCCGAGCACATCCAAGGTAGTCGGTCAGGTGGAGTACATCCCGACGCCCGGCGTCTCTGCTCCGGCACCCAACCTCTCCAACCCGGACGGCATCGGCATCCCCAAGACCGCGAAGAACGTCGCCGGCGCCCTGGCCTTCATCAAGTGGTTCACAGACACGCAGCAGCAGGCGATCTGGGCCGGTCTGAACGGCCCATCCGACGTGATCTCGGGGTTCCCCCTGCCGGCTCGCGTGAGCAGCATGCAGCTGCTCGTGAATGGCGGTCAGGTCGCGGGTGCGAGCGAGCTGCTGGGCTTGCTCAAGACGTCCCAGGCCCAGTTCCCCGGCCCCGGAGCGCCGCCCTGGTATTCGCAGTTCAGCAACTCGGTCTACACGAACATCCATCAGGCTGCCGCGGGCGCCGAGACCGTGCAACAAGCGGTGAACAATATCGCCAGCCAGGTCAACCAGCTCAAGGCGACCCAGTAAAGGTCCTCAGATGGCTGAGGCGCAGAGCGAGGTCGCGTCGAGTGACGGCGGCTCCGCATGATCAGCGAAGAGACGAGGGCGGTCAGGAAGCGGCCACGAAAGCGCGGCCGCTTCCTGCCCTACATCCTGCTCTCACCGCTGCTGGTGTTCATCGGCGCGCTCGCCATCTACCCGACGATCCTCACGACCGTCCAGGCGTTCTTCACGGTCGATCCCGTGAACCCGCCCACGCGCTTCGCCGGGCTCGCCAACTTCAAGGCCCTGTTTCAGAACCCCTTCGTGCGACAGAGTGCCGCGAACACGGTGCTGTACATCATCGTCGGAGTCGGCCTCTCGACGTTGTTCGGTCTCGGCATCGCGTTGATGCTTCAGCGTCGGTCTCGGTGGCGAGGTATCGTACTCGCCCTGGCCGTGCTTCCCTGGGCACTGCCTGCCGTCGTGGAGGCTGTGATCTGGGGTTGGATCTACGACCCAACGTTCGGGGTCCTGAACAGTGTCCTCAGGTCGACTGGCATAATCAGCTCGGACCATGTCTGGATCGGGATCAGTCGCATCGTCTCGATCGTGCTCATCGAGCTCGTGCAGGTGTGGCAGATCACGCCGCTGGCCGCGCTGCTCATCCTTGCCGCGCTCCAGTCCATCCCACAGGAGCTCTATGAGGCCGCTCGCGTAGATGGGGCCGGCCGCTGGGACATGTTCCGACGCATCACCCTACCGTTGGTGCGTCCCGGATTAGCGGTGGCCATGGTCGAGTCGCTGATCCTCTCGCTCAACGTCTTCGACCAGGTCTACGTGCTCAACGGCTTCGCGCCCAGCGGGGCCTCGATCATGCTGCAGACCTACCAAATCAGCTTCAACAATCTGAATTTCGGCCAAGGCTATGCGCTTTCGCTGCTGGCGACGTTCGCGACCATGCTGCTCTCGCTGCTCATCCTGGTCGTGGTCTACCGTCGGGTGGAGTTCTAGAGTGAGCAGGCGCGGCACACTACGCAGACTCACCCGCGCCGCGCTCATCGCGCTCATTCTCCTGTGGTCCGCGTTCCCCGTGTACTGGGCTCTGAACACGAGCTTCACGACGCTCAACGGGGCGCAGAGCGTGCCTGCCCACTTCGTGCCGCGGCCCTTCACCACGCAGAATTACAAGACTCTGCTGAACGCCAGCGGTGGCGTCGGCAACCAGTTCTGGCGCTCCTTCCTGAACGCGACGATCGAATCCGGTGCGGCGACGGTGCTCACCGTGGGCATCGCGCTGTTTGCCGCCTATGCCTTCGCGCGGCTCGAGTTTCGCGGCAAGCGCATCATCCTGATAGTCGTACTTGCCACACTTCTGCTGCCCGTCTATGCGACCCTGATCCCGCTCTACAGGATCATGTCTGACCTGCAGCTGGTGAACACCTATCTGGGCATTGTCCTGGTCTACACGTCAGGCTTTCTGCCGCTCGCGATCTGGATCATGTACAACTACTTCTCCAGCGTTCCGCGGGAACTGGAAGAAGCAGCCTTTGTCGACGGCGCCACCCCAGTGGTAACACTGTTGCGTGTCATGATCCCCGTGTCTTTGCCGGGCGTTGCCGCCACTGCCATCATCGTGTTCCTCATGGGCTGGGCGCAGTTCATCTTCCCGCTGGTGCTGAGCAGCGACCTCACGACCCAGCCGGTGACAGTCATAGTGGCCGCGCTGTACGGGCAGCGCATAGTGCCGTTCACGCTGCTGAACGCTATCGGTGTGCTCGCAGCGGCGCTGCCCGCCGTCATCGCCCTCATCCTGAACCGCTACATTGTGCAGGGCGTCATGGCAGGCAGCATCAAGTGAAGGGGACTTGAGCATGGCGGAGATCCGCTTCGAGCATGTGAGCAAGCGCTTTGACTCGAACACGGTCGTCGACGACCTCGACCTGCGCATCGCCGATGGTGAACTCATGGTCCTCGTCGGTCCCTCCGGTTGCGGCAAGACGACGGCACTGCGAATGCTGGCGGGGCTCGAGGAGGTGAGCTCCGGCAACATCATCATCGACGAGGAGACCGTCAACGATCTGGAGCCGCGCAAGCGCGACGTCGCGATGGTCTTCCAGAACTATGCGCTCTATCCGCACCTCAGTGTCTACCAGAACATGGCATTCGGTCTCCGTTTGCACCATGAGCCGAAGGACGAGATCGAACGGCGCGTGCGCGGAGCGGCGCGGGCGCTGCAGCTCGAGGAACTGCTTGAGCGCAAGCCGAGGCAGCTTTCCGGGGGCCAACGGCAGCGGGTGGCGATGGGCAGGGCCATCGTGCGTCAGCCCAAGGTGTTCCTGATGGACGAACCGCTTTCGAATCTCGACGCCAAGCTGCGCGTCAACATGCGGGCCCAGATTGCTCGCCTGCAACGCGACCTCAAGGTCACGATGCTCTACGTCACCCACGATCAGGTCGAAGCGATGACGCTGGGGCATCGTGTGGCGGTCATGCGCCTTGGCGTCCTGCAGCAGGTCGCGCCGCCGCAGGAGCTCTATGCAAGACCGGTCAACCTGTTCGTGGCGAGCTTCATCGGCTCACCAGCGATGAACGTGGTCGAGGCCGAGCTGCATCGAGAGTCAGATGGCTTGCGCGCGCGCTTCGGGCCGCACGACATCAGAGTCGACTCCCATCTCGCGGCCTCTCGGCCTGCCCTCCAGGGCTATGATGGCCGCCGCGTCGTGCTCGGAGTACGCCCGCAGAACATCGAGGATGCATCCCTTGTCGATGCCGGGGACACGGACAGCACGATCGAAGCTGACGTGGAACTGCGCGAGGACCTCGGCGCCGAGGTCGATGTACACGTGGGCATCGACGCGCCGGTACCTGCTCTCGAGGCGGTCATCGAGGCGACTGAAGCGGGGGACGCGGCGGAAATGGCCGGGCGGCTGGAAGGCATCTTCGTCGCTCGACTGGGCCCCGGCACCGAGGCGCGCGAGGGCAGTCGTGTGAAGCTCTGGCTTGATTCCCGGGCGCTTCACTTCTTCGATCCCGACAGTGGCCTTGCTCTCTATGATTGAGCGCTGGCCGGGGAGTTCGGCCGCCTCCCGACGGATCTGGGATCATGATGTCCGACGCCGCTTCCCCTGAGCCTGCGCCGGCCGGGTGCTCCCCGGCCTTCGATCTGCTCGTAGCCGGAGACGCCGTGCCCGACGTCATCGTTGGCGACGTCGCCGGCGAGATCGCTTTCGGGCAGGCTGAGACCTTCGTCGAACGCGGCACGCTGACGGTCGGCGGCTCTTCGGCGATCATGGCCTGCGCCGCGGCAAGGCTAGGGCTTCGAGTCGCCTTCGTAGGCGTGTTCGGCGATGATTCCGCGGGCCGTTTCATGCTGCATGAGCTCGCGGCCCGAGGCGTCGATGCCTCCGCCAGCGTCGTAGTACCGGCCCGGTCCACCGGCCTGACCGCTCACCTCGTGCGGCCCGGCGCCGAACGGGACCGTGCGATGCTGACGTCACCAGGCTGCGTCGGCGAATTGACAGCGTCGATGGTGCGACGCGCTCCCCTGAGGAGTGCGCGGCACCTCCACGTCGGCTCCTTCTTCTTGCTCCCCAAGCTCGCACCCAGCCTGGCAGCGGTCTTCGCAGAGGCTCGTGAATCGGGGATCTCGACCTCCCTTGACTCGCAGGGTGACTGGGAGGGCCGATGGCAAGGGGGTCTGCGTGAAGCCCTAAGAGAGGCCGATCTCTATTTCCCGAACCGCAGGGAAGCGTTGGCTATAGCGCTGAGCCTGGGCGGCGATCACCATGGCGACGATGATTTGAAGGGCATTCTCGAGGCGCTTGCGGCGTTAGGACCATCGCCGGTCGTGAAGTGCGGCTCGCAAGGGGCCGTCGCACTCGTCGACCATGCGGTCATGCGTGCCCCCGCGCTGAGTGTCCGCCCCATGGACACGATTGGCGCCGGTGACAGCTTCGACGCCGGCTATGTCTACGGCTTTCTGCAGGGCTGGCCAGTCGATCGCTGCCTCGCTCTGGCGACGGCATGCGGCTCTCTGTCGACCCGATCCGCCGGCGGCGTCGATGCACAACCGGAGATCGCCGAGGCGCTTGCTGCCACCTCGGGCACGAATCCCCATGGAGTCCGCTAGCCGCTCTTCGCGGAGGAAGCCGGCCCTCGGCGCATGCCGCAGGCGTCTGCGTAGTCGTCGAGGACGGTGAGGATCTTGTGACGAAGGAAGTCGCGGGGGGACGACTGCGGAGCAAGCCTGCCGGCGCGCACGGCACGTGCTTCATCCGGCAGATACTGGTGGACGAGGCTGATGGGAATGGTCTGCTCCGAGAGGTTCGACATGAGTTCCGACACGGACGCGCGAACATCTGCGTGGGACCAGTAGTAGCGCATCCGGTCGCTGTAGCTGAAGTCGCGGGCAAGGCGCAGAGCAGCTTCGTCCCCAGAGTAGTATGGCTGCCAGTGTTCGGGTTGCTCCCGCATGACACGGTCGAGCGTCTCGCGCAAGCGCGAGGACCCGGTCTGGGCCGGACGCCCTGCCGCCTTGACCAGCAGCTCATCTTCGATCGCGGCCAGTGCGAACAGGCCCTCGCGCAGCGCGAAGGTGAGCGCAGGTCCGACCTTGAGGAACGCGAAGTGGTCTTCGACCAGCGTGCGCAGCGCACCGGCCGTCTGATAGTCCGTCGAGTGGGCCTCGTAGACGATATGGGGCAGCTCGGCAATCGCGCTGGACAGTTCGATCGCCTGCGTCGAGCGCCGATAGTCGAACACCACTGCGTCGCCGAACTCGACCCCAGGTTGCACCACAAGAGCGACGACCCGGTCCCACGCTTCCTGCAGGCCTGCGCTGGCGAAGGCGCGCTCACCGAGCTCATATGTTCGTTTGGCGTGCGCGACGGTGGTGACGGCGGGACCCGCCTGAGCCGCTTGCTCGCCGCCCGGCACGGGCACTTCGGTGCCGATCACGTAGAGCGGGGCGGGACGACCCCCCGGCAGCTCACGCCACGCCTCCTCGGCGGCAGCGGCAAGTGTGGCGGTCCGCAGGGTCACCGTCTCATCGCTTGGGAGAGCATGGTCGTCGCCTGGATCGTCCGCAAGGTGCATACTGCAATCAAGGTGGATCTTCGTATAGCCCGCGAGCACGCAGCTGCGAACCAGTTCCCGGGCCTTGGCCATTGCCTGGGCGGCCGGCTCGCTTCGCCAGGGGTAGGGACCAAGGTGGTCACCTCCGAGAATGACCCCTGCAAACGGGTACGCCGGCCGACTGGCGATCTCTTCGACGAGCATCCTGAAGTCCGCTGGGCGCATCCCCGTGTAACCGCCGAACTGGTTCACCTGGTTGCAGGTCGACTCAATCAGCAGGACCGTGTCATCGCGCTTGGCTTGCTGCATCGCGGCCTCGAGGACGAGCTCGTGGGCCGAACACACTGAAGGAATGCCTACTGCTCGTCCGTGACGATTTGACTCGACGAGGTCGAGCAGCACATTGGTCGTCGAGGTGACGCCGGGCAGGATACCGTGCATCGTCTTCATCAGACCAAGCCTCCCAGACCGCTGCCGACGGGGCAACGTTGGACCCAATTCTGGAGCGTCCATGGCCGGTGCTCTTGCTCGGCACGGACCAGTTCCTGCGGTTCTGCGTGGTGCACGCCGAGCCGGCGGACCCATCTCGCGCAGGCTGATGCTCCTCCTGCGATCTCGCTCGGACGCGGGCGTGCTGAGCCGCCGGGCATGGGGGGGTCCGGGACAGTCGTGGGGGTCTCCTGGCGCTTGCGAACCGAAGACGCCGGCCGTTGACGGACGGCGGAGACCATATCGAGGCGCAGTCCGTGGGCGCACGTGGATCCGAACCACGGCCTTCTTCCTTAGAGCGGGGGCAACCTGCCTCACGCTCCGTCCCGCTGCAAAGCGCATCGGCTGATGCAGGTCTGGAAGGGCGTCCAGGCTGGCTCGACAATGGTCGCATCGGCCGATTGCGGACGGTTGGCGAGGGTGTAGCAACTCATGGCAACACCCAGACGGTCCTAGAGCGGCGCTCGGCGTTCGACCGAGGACTTCGGCGTCGAATGCGATAGCATCGACCGGGCCACAGACGGGCGGGCGCGATTCGGCTAACGCAAGCTGGTCCTGCAAGCGTGAGAACGAGGCAGCATGGAACCTGACTTTCGGCGCATCCTGGAGGGGCTCCCGGGGCAGGTGCTCGTTCTCGCGCCGGATGGTCCGCGATTCACCATCCTCGCGGCGAGCGACGCCTACCTGGACGCGACGCTGACCCAGCGCGCGGAGATCGTCGGCAAAGGCGTCTTCGAGGTCTTTCCCGACAATCCCGACGACCCCGAGACCATGGCCGTCGACGCTGCGCGGACCTCCTTCCAGCGCGTCGTCGACGAGCGCCGCCCCGACGCCATAGGCATCCGCAGGCACGACGTGCGCAGGCCCGTCGCCGAAGGCGGGGGCTTCGCAGAGCGGTACGGGCAGCCGCTCAACTCCCCGATCCTGGGCGACGATGGGCAGGTGGTCTGCATCATCCACGAGGTCGAGGACGCAACTGAGGCTGTGCTCCACGGCCACGAGAGTGACGCGCTGCAAGCCGCCCACCTCGCACTTCGCGAGAGTGAGCAGAACTTCCACACCCTGGCCGAGGCCGTGCCGCAGATCGTCTGGACGACCGGGCCGGACGGCAAGAACACCTACTTCAACCAGCAGTGGGTGGACTACACCGGCATGACGCTCGAGGAGAGCCGCGGTGACGGGTGGAACACGCCCTTCCACCCCGACGACCGGCAGCGCGCCTGGGACGCCTGGCAGCGCGCCACGCAAGAGGACGCCCCCTACTCGCTGGAATGTCGCTTGCGTCGCGCCGACGGTGCCTACCGCTGGTGGCTGGTCCGCGGCGCCCCGCTGCGCGACGCCGACGGCGAGATCGTCAAGTGGTTCGGCACCTGCACGGACGTCGAGGAACTCAAGCAGGCGGACGAGGAAGTCCGCCGCCTCAACGCCGAGCTCGGGAAGCGCGTCGCAGAGCGCACCGCCCAGTTGCTCAGGAGGCAGGCGGTCCTTGAGTTGCTGCAGGAGCTCACGACGGTCGCGACCAGCTCGCTCGCACTTCCTGAGATCGGCGGGAGGGTGCTCGAGCTGATGCACCAGCGCCTCGGTCTGGCAGTGGCCCAGATCCATGCGTTGGCTGATGACGCCGGCGTCCTGCGCGCACTTGCGCTGATCGGCTACCCCGACGACGTCGCAGCCGGCATGCGTACCATCCCCGTCGACGAGGAGACGACGGTGGGACTCGTCGTCAGTCGCGATCTGGCGGTGGTCACCCACGAGTCGAACCTGCTCCCACCGGTGAGCGCTATGCGGCTGCGCAGTGCAATCGGGAGCGCCAGGATTCGCGGGATCGCCCTGCCCCTGAAGAAGGGTCCGCGGATCCTCGGCGTGCTGGCGCTGATCTTCATCGGAGAGCGGTCGTTCACGGAAGAAGAGCTCTCGCTCTACCGCAGCATCGCCGACCTGCTCGGCTCCGCGTTCGCGAACGCCCGGGCCTACGAGGCGGAAGCCGCTGCGAAGCTGGAGCAAGCGACCCAGGAAGAACGGACCCGGCTTGCCCGAGACCTGCACGACTCGATCACCCAGGCGCTGTTCGCCGCGGCACTGAACGCCGAGGCACTGATGCAAGACGACGCCATCCCCACACGCGGCGCCGAGGCAGTGGCGGAGGTACGCCGACTGACGCGTGGCGCCCTCGCGCAGATGCGCACCTTGCTGCTTGAACTGCGCTCCGGCTCGCCTGCGGACGTGCCCATCGAGCAGCTGCTGCGCAGCGCCGTGGAGGCGACAGAAGGGCGCACCAGCATGGCCATCGACCTCGCGCTGCGCGGCGAACTCCGGCCACCGCCAGAGCTGCACACGGCGATCTACCGCGTCACGCAGGAGGCGCTGAACAACGTCGTTCGCCACGCCGGAGCGACGAACGTCACCGTAGAGCTGGTGACCGAGCCGACCCGTGTACGCCTGATGGTCCAGGACGACGGCTGCGGCTTTGAGAACGCGGAGCTGTCGCCGACCCACGTCGGCATCCGCTCCATGCGCGAGCGCGCTGCGGAGGTGGGGGCCGCGCTGCGTGTGGTGTCCGCCCCCGGCGAGGGGACCCTCGTCATGCTGGACTGGCTCGACGATGAACCGTCTACAGTGGGGTCCGTCGGCTGATTCATGCGCCTTGGCTCGCGTCGACGGTGAGCCGCGCAGGACACGACTACGCGCAAGACCCGTGCGAGATGGAAAGCCGTGAGACTGCTCTCCTGGCCGAACTCAGTTGCCCGAGCCCGCCGCATCTGCTTTGTCCAATGCGGGGCCTCGCGTTCTGACTCGGAGCTTTCGCGCAGATAGCACGCGGACAATCGCTTGGCGCCGAGTGTCTCATCGAGCGCCAGGGATTCCCATCCAGCCCCAGCGCTACGCACGCACACTACGCACGCATTTGGGTTGCAGAATGGTTGCAGAAACGGGGTCTAGCGGAGGGGCGAGAACGCGATTTCGCTGGAAATCGCTGGTGGGCGCACGTGGATTCGAACCACGGACCTCTTTGCGACGCTGCACGGCTCCGAGTACATCGTCCGGCGACGTGAGCAGGGCCGGACCACGGCCTACTCGTAGCGCTCCGCTCCTGGCCCCGGGGGCGGCGGCGTACTGTCCGCGCCGTACACCGACTTCCACAGGATCGCGTCCAGCTTCCACTGCGGGACGGCGTCGAGCTTGCCCAGCGCCAGGCGGTTGGAGAGCGCCGCCCACGGCGCGGCCTGCGTGTTGCGCTCCAGCAGGTCGACCTTGGCCGGGATGACGTCCACCGGCGCCGCGTTGAGCGGCTCGGCGGTGAAGGCGTCGTACATCGGCGTCGCCAGCGCGTCGTTCAGTGAGAGCGCCTTCATGCCCATGATCAGCTCCATGGAGCGCACCACCGAGACCAGGTCGTAGCGCCGGTGGATGATCGCGCCCTGCTTCGCGTAGGGGCCGATGACCGCCACCGGGATGCGGTGCGCGTTGACGTGGTCGGCGCCGTCCTGGGAGTCGTCCTCGACCACGAAGATGACCGACGAGGACCAGATGCTCGAGTGCGAGATCAGGTCGACGAGCTGGCCGAGTGCCAGGTCGCAGTCGGCGACCATGGCGTTCGGCGTGGGGTAGCCGGTCTGCGTGCCGCGCGTGTGGTCGCCGGTCATCGTCAGGTAGTTGAAGGTCGGGACCGTGCCGGCGGCGAGCTGGTCCTCGAACCGCGCCTGGAAGGAGTCCATGCAGGACAAGCTGCCCGCCGGCGGGGGGCTCGGAAGGGTGGAGAGACTCGAGTTGAAGATCTCCCCCTGAGTGGGCGCCGTGCCGGTGCTTCCGATGGTGAGGTCGTTGGGGTAGGTGCCGTTGGGCGTGAGGCCGGGCCCGAGGTCGGAGTTGGCGGCCACCAGCTGCTCCTCCGCCAGTGCCTCGGGAGTACGGTCGCGGTCGCTCAGCGTCGGCTCGTCGCCGGCGATCGCCTCGCCGTAGTTGAAGTACGAGATGTGCTGGCGCTCGGCCTGGTTGAACAGGAAGCCGTTGCCGGGGAAGGTCACCGCGTACACGCCGAAGTCGTTGGGCCGCCCGCGTCCGGCGTATTCCTGGACCCAGTTGCGGTCGACGTAGTCGGGGACGCTCGCCGCGGCGGTCCAGAAGTGCCCCTGGATGGAGGCCTCCGAGTTGGCGAACACGTGGTCGAGGAGCGGGAACCGCGTGACCAGGGCGTGCAGGTTGGGGGTCACGTCCTTGCCGAACACGGCCAGATGGCGGTCGCTGTTGCCGCGCCCGAGGTCGCCCAGCAGCTGGTCGTAGGTGCGGTTCTCGCGTACCACGAAGAAGACGTGCTTGATCGGTCCGTCGGCGCGCAGCGGAGTGCCGGCGGGAGCCTTCTGCGCGTCCCGCGGGTGGATCTGGCGCGTCGCCCTGGGGGTGAGGCCCCTGACCTTCGCGTCCGACGGCAGTCGCATCAGCCCCGCGTGGCCGCGGATCATGGCAGGGAGGTACGTGGTCCCGCTATGGAGGCTGAAGACGTCGGTCGTCGGAGCGAGCCAGTTGAAGGCCCAGAAGATGGGGTCGAAGGGGTTCGTCGGGACCGGGCCGGTCGGGTTGGCGGCGACGCCCACGCCGCGCGCGGCGACGTACAGCAGCTGAGCCGCGCGACCGCCCCGTGCCGCTGCGGTGACCACGGCCAGGGGGTCTTCAGCCGTCGGGATGCGCCCCAGCAGCGTCCACTCGAGCCGGGGCCTTGTCTTCGGGCTCGGCAGGCGGACGACGGCGATCTCGTCGGCGCCCGACTCGGCGACGAAGAGGCGCGCGCCGTCGGGACTGAGCGCGAGCGCCACCGGCATCGTCCCGAGGCCGGCGCTGCGACCCACCGAGATCGTGCGCTCGACGCGCCGGTGCTTGAGGTCGACGACGACGACTTCATCCAGGGCCGAGAGGGCGACGTAGGCCCTCCGCCCTGCGCGGTCGACGACGATGCCTTGGGGATGTGAGAGCGGTGGGCCGACCTGGATGTCGCGGAGCTTGACGCCCTTCACCAGGTCGACGACCGAGAGCGTCCCGGCCGCCTCGTTGCTCACCAGGCCGGTGCGCCCATCGGGCAGGATCGCCGCACCGAACGGGTAGCTCCCGGTCACGACGTTGCGCACCTGATCGTGGTGCTCCAAGTCGATCACGTCGGCGCTGCCGGCGAGGTTGAGCGGCACCAGCAGGCGGCGGCCATCACGCGAGACCGCGAGCTTCTGCGGCCAGGCGTTCGTCGAGGCGGTGGCCGGGAGCGGATACATCTGGACGGGCAGGGCTCCCGGCTGCGGGGGCACCGGGATGGCGTTGACGAACCAGGCCTTCCCGGAGGTCGCGTGCCAGGCGTAGACCAGCACGAAGTTGCCTGCGGCCCCCGGCAGCCCGGCCTGAGTCGGCCACCAGCGAGAGACGCTGACAGCGGAGACGTAGGCGCGCCGGCGAGCCGTGTCCAGGGCGATGCCGCCCGAGGCGCCGGGCAGCGCGATGACCTGGATCACGCGCCGGCGAGTGGTATCGACGATGCGGACGTCGTTGGCGCCCTGGCCAGCCGACACCGTCCAGAGGAACCGCCCGTCGGCCGTGACGGAGCCGCCTGTGGGGAAGTTGCCGAGGCGCACCTGCGCCCCCTGCGGCGTGAGCTGGCGGCCGTTGAGCAAGAAGCCGGTGGCGGGGTCGGGCGCGTTAGGCGCCGCCTGCGCCAGACCGGCGAAGACGCCCCCCAGCGTCACGAGAAGCACGAGCAGGCCAGCGGCACTGAGTCGTCGGATCGTCATCGGGTCCCGCCTCCAAGGTAGCACCATCGCACACTCCACCCTCCCCCTCGGCGGGCGAGAGTGACTTCTTCAGCGGTGTGCCGGACTCCTGCGACGGGGAGGTCCGGCCCCTCATATTTGTACGGCAGGGGTTCACATGATCGGGCGGCGAAGTGATCGGTCGATTCCGTTGATTCTATCGCTCGGTGTCTGGCTGCAGAGCCGGCCGGAAACGGACGTGATTCGACCGGGCGGCATGTCACAGGGAGGCACAGTCAGGCGTGTTCCGACCCATCCACAACCGGCAACCGAGCATTTGGGTTGCAGAATGGTTGCAGAACGGGGTCGGGCGGAGAGACGAGAAGCGCGATTTCGCTGGCAAATCGCTGGTGGGCGCACGTGGATTCGAACCACGGACCTCTTCCTTATCAGAGAAGCGCTCTAACCGACTGAGCTATGCGCCCACAGGGGCCTTGGAGTCTAGCGAGGGGGGCGCCGGGGCGTCAACCGTGACGGGGCCGGCGCGGGCCGGGGCGTCAACCGGGACGCGAGCCGGGCCGAAGCCGAAAGCGCCCTGAAGGCAGGAGCAGCAGGGCCGCCGGCACGGAAGCGCCGGCGGCCCTTTGCGCCCGTTCGGCCGACGCGTCAGCCCTTCGTCACGGTCCGGCGACCGGATCGGCGATGAAGGCGAGCACGCCGTCCTGCGTCATCGTCGCCAGCCGGCCGCCGTCGATGGGCACGGCGTCGGCATACGTGCCCGGCACCGACGCGATCGCCCAGGTGTCGCTGTTGGCGACGATCAGCGCGCCCTTGTTGTCGACACCTGCCAGGCACACGATCTGGCCGTCGTGGCGGAACCAGATCGAGCTCGTCGAGTCGTCGAAGGTCCAGGCTCGCTGGTAGACGGCCATGGGCTCCTGGAACACCTGCATCACGGTCACCATGTAAGTGCTCCACCCCGCGGTCTCGTCCCCGTAGGTGTACGCGCCCTGGACGAAGATGCGGCGGGCGCTCGCGTCGATCTGGCCTGAGTCCTCCCCGCCCAGCAGTTGTCCGCCGAACTTGCCGAACGCCACCCAGCG
Organism: uncultured Thermoleophilia bacterium; assembly: GCA_963798285.1. Taxonomy (GTDB): domain Bacteria; phylum Actinomycetota; class Thermoleophilia; order UBA2241; family UBA2241; genus CAIXSE01. Next base: position 1,528,065 of record CAWCSR010000003.1, read on the forward strand.
GTTGCCGACGCCGCCGACGGCCGCCGACGGCATCACGGCGGCGTGGCCGCCGTTCGGGGTCAGCGAGGCCGACACCCACGTCGTCATCCGCCGAGCCACGAGGCGCGGCATGCCCGACCGGTCCACGCGCACCCAGTGCGCGACCACGTTCCTCTGGTTGGTCGCGTAGGCGGCGACGCCGATCAGCAGGCGGCTCCCTGTGGCGGAGGCGGTCGCCGGGAACACGAACCCCGGGTCGGGTGACCGGTAGGGGAGGGCCAGCTTGCGCGTCTTCGAGCCCTGTCGCACGTAGATCCGGGTGACCGCCTTCGCGGAGGTCTCGACCCACACGAGGCGCTTCGTGGTGCTCGTCAGCGGCTGGACGAACTCGTTCTTGAACGCCTTGTGGAAGCGCACGCGGCCGCTCGCGTCGTAGGCGGTCAGCTCGCCGTCACGCAGCACATTGGGGTCGCCGTTCGGGAACGTCGCCACCAGCGCAGATGGCAGCGTGCCCGAGGCGGCCCAGATATCGCCCGCGGTTGCCGCCCAGACCGTCTTGCCGGCGGCATCGGTCGCCGTGAGGGTCATCTGCGGCGCCGTCTGCTGCCAGGCATACGTGAGCGCCCCGGTGGGCTGGGCATCGGAGATGCCGTACTGCGTGTCGGCGCCCCGGGCGAGACGAGCGGCGAGAGCACCCGGCGCCCACGCCGTCCTGGATGCAGGGCCGACACGGCCGCTCATGGCGAGCACCGGAGCGGCGGCCACAAGGCCGATCACCACGATGGCCAGGAGCAGCACTGCGGGCAGCGCCTGCGATACGTGTCGTCTGGAGAGAGTACGGGCGGGCATCATGGACCCCTCCTTCTGCCGGCAGGCTCTGGCCTGTCCGCGCTTCCGGGCACCGGACGGTGCGCCGGGCGTGCTGATACCATAGTAGGCCGCGCTCGGAAGGCGTCAATCCGGTGACGGCCCCATCCCATTCCATCGGTGTGAGGTCCCGGCATCCTGCCGTATACTCAAAGCATGATGGACGTACAGGAAATGGTCATTTACGGCGTCAGCTTCGACGTCATCGGCAAGCAACCTATCGTGCTGCTCAAGACGGTCGAGGGGAATCGCTTCCTCCCGATCTGGATCGGGCACCCCGAGGCCGCCGCCATCCTCATCAAGCTGCAGGGCACCAGCCTCCCGCGGCCGATGACCCACGACCTGCTCACCAGCGTCATCGGCAAGTTCGACGCCGAGGTCTCGCGCATCACGGTGACCGAGCTCAAGGAGAGTACCTTCTACGCCCGGCTCACCCTGAAGAAGGACGGGCAGGAACTGGACATCGACTCGCGCCCCTCGGACGCGCTCGCTCTCGCGGTGCGCACCGACGCGCCGATCTTCGCCAGCACCGAGCTCATCGACGAGAACGCCATCGAGTTCGAGCGCGAGGTCGACGACACCGAGGAGATCGTCGAGAGCTTCCGCGACTTCCTCGAGGGCGTCTCGCCGGACGACTTCCGCACCGCCGAGGTCACGGCCGACGACGAGGCCTTCCTCATCGACCACGACGAGGATGACGACGAGGACGACGACGAGGACCTCGACGTCGATGACGAGGACGACGACGACGATGACGAGGACGACGACGAGTTCGACGACCGGGCCGGCGGCCCGCCGCAGAACTAGCAGCCCGTCCCGCCGCGCGGCACCTCAGCAGACCTTCCCCCCGACGAAAGGCCCCGCACAGTGAGCACGCCCAGCGACGACCCGGTCGTGAAGCAGTTCCGCGACCAGATCAGCGACAACGACCTCAAGATCATCGACCTGATCAACAAGCGGCTCACGCTGGTCGACAAGCTGTGGCACTACAAGACCGAGCACGGGCTGGACATGTACGTGCCGGAGCGCGAGGAGTGGATGGTCACGTTCCTCTCGCGCGCGAACAAGGGGCCGCTGTCACAAGAAGCCTTGCGCGAGGTCTACCGCACGATCGTCGAGACGACCAAGAGCGAAGCGACGCGGCTCGGCGGCGGCTGAACAGCGAGCGAGGCCGGCGGCCGCAGGCTGACCGGCCCTAGCCCTTGAGCACGCCGAGGGGCCGCATGCGCGCGACTTTGCGTGAGAGGCCGACGGCGTCGACGACGCTCACGACGTCGGCCACGTCCTTGTAGGCGAACGGCGCCTCCTCCGCGAGGCCGCCCAGGGACGCCGCCTTGACGACGATGCCGGCGTCCTCCAGTTCGCGGCGCACCTCGGCGCCGCTCCGGACCTTGCGGGCCGCGTGCCGGGAGAGTAGGCGGCCCGCTCCGTGGCAGGTGGAGCCGAAGGTCTCGCGCATCGCCTGCTCCGTGCCGGCGAGCAGCCAGCTCTCGGTGCCCATGTCGCCGGGGATGATCACCGGCTGGCCGACGTCCCGGTAGTCCGGCGGGACGTCCGCGTTGCCAGGACCGAACGCGCGCGTGGCGCCCTTGCGGTGAACGCGCAGCGCACGCTCCTTGCCGTCCACCACGTGCACCTCGCGCTTGGCGATGTTGTGGCAGACGTCGTAGACGAGCTCCACGCCGAGCCGTTCCCAGCTCGCACGGAACACCCGCTCGAACGCGCCGCGCACCTCGTGCAGCATCATCTGCCGGTTGGCGAAGGCGAAGTTGCAGGCGCAGGCCATCGCCGCGAGGTATTCGCGGGCCTCGGGCGAGCCGAGCGGCGCACAGGCGAGCTGCCTGTCGGGCAGCTCGATCCCGGCGCGCGCCGCCACGCTCGCCATCCTGCCGACGTGGTCGGTACAGACCTGGTGGCCGAACCCGCGTGAGCCGGAGTGGATCATGACCACGACCTGGCCCGGGCCGACGCCGTAGGCGCTCGCGGCCTCCTCGTCCACCACCTCGTCCACGACCTGGATCTCGAGGAAGTGATTGCCGGAGCCGAGACTGCCGACCTGGGTGCGGCCGCGCTCCCAGGCACGGCGGCTCACCGCCGACGCGTCCGCGCCGGGCATGACGCCGCCCTCCTCCGTGTGCGCGAGGTCGTCCTCGGTGGCGTACCCCCGCTTGACGAGATACGCGGCTCCCTCTTCGGCGAGCCGCTCCAGCTCACCCTCGCCGAGCCGCAGGGCGCCGTGTGGCCCGGAGCCTTGCGGCACACGGCGCATCAACTCGTTCATCAGCGGCTCGAGCCGCGGCCGGACGTCTTCGACGCCGAGCCCCGTGCGCACCAGCCGCACGCCACAGTTGATGTCGAAGCCGACGCCGCCCGGCGAGACGACACCATCGGACTCGTCCATGGCGGCGACCCCTCCGATGGGAAAGCCGTAGCCCCAGTGGATGTCCGGCATCGCGATGCTGGCGCTCACGATGCCGGGCAGAGTCGCGACGTTGGCTACCTGCTGGAGGGCCTCCTCGTGGCCGGCCTGCCCGAAGAGGCTCGGGTGCGCGTACACGCGCCCGGGCACGCGCATCTGCTCATCACGGGCTATCTCGTAGACGAACTCGCCGGTCCGCTCGATGCGCATGGCCGCGGCCCCGCTTCGCCGGCCGCGGCTAGACGTCCAGCAGGACGAAGCCTCGCCAGCCGTCGTCGCCCTGCTCGAGGGACAACTCGTGCAGGGTGGCCGCCTTGACGCCGCCGCAGATGATGTGGCGGCTCATGTCGAACGGCTCGCCGCTCACACGGGCGCGCAGGGAGTGCTCTCCCAACTCCAGCAGATCGAACTGGGACAGCACCAGCTTGCGCGCCTCGAACACGTAGAGCAGCTCGTTGAGCCACGCCGCCAGAAGCAGGTCCATGGACTCCGCCTCGAGCGCGACATCCACGGCCTCGAGCTCGCCGACATCGAGGGGGTCGCAGACCAGCGAGAACATCGCCAGCGCCGCCTGCTCGAAGACCTCCTCGGCCGTCGGTCCCCAGACGCGCACACCGATGTCGGCGGTGTGATCCACGAGTTCAAAGCCCACGCTCATAGGCACACTGTACCCAGCGCGGCCGCCTGCCCTCGGGCGGCCTCGTTGGACGGAGGACGGGGACGGGGGACGGGATAGTGCGGCCTGCCGCAGAATGACGCGACGCTCACGGGGCACCGACCGGCCGTCGGCCCGCGACGGCGCGTCCGGCCGGCGCCGCTCAGGCGGAGACGGTGGCGCCGACCGCCGAGGCCGCGAGGCCGAGCGGGATCGCCGTCACGCCCTCGGCGGCGAACGCCTCGGCCATGACGCGCGCGATGCGCGAGGCGTCGGCGGCGACGCTCACGAAGGCGATCGAGGCTCGGCCCGGAACCGGAGACCGCGACCGCGGCAGCGCCTGCGTTCTGTGCCGCGAGCCAGGCGGCGCGGCCTCCCTGGATGTGCTTGAGACGGGAGGCCTGGTGCAGGCGGTCGTCCATCACCTGGCTGAGCAGCTCGTAGTCGCCGGTGCGCAGCGCCTCCACGACGAGCGGCGTGCGCTGCAGGTTGAAGACCGCGTCCCGCATCGGTACCTCGGTCGGCAGCTCCGCCCTGGCGGCGTTGGTGCTGAACGGCAGGTCCGGTACCGCCAGGGCCACGTGCACCTCGGGGACGAGGATCTTCTTGGTGAGCAGCCGGTCGGCCTTCTGGACGACGATGGTGAGACCGCCGAGCAGAGCCGCCGCCACGTTGTCGGGGTGGCCCTCCATCGCGGCGGCCAGCTCGAGGATCTGCTCGTGGTCGAACGGCCGGCCGAGCAGGGTGTTGGCGCCGAGGAGGCCGGCGACGATGGCCGTGGAGCTCGAGCCGAGGCCGGACGACAGGGGCACGCGGATGTCGCAGTGGATGCGCAGGCCGGCCGGCGCAGCCCTGCCGGCCTCCTTGCACAACCGAAGGAACGCCAGCGCGACCAGGTTGCTGGCGTCGCGCGGCAGCCCCGCCGGGCCGGGCCCCTCGACGGTGACCACGACGCCGTCACCCTCGAGCGAGAACCTCACCTCGTTCCAGAGGTCGAGCGCAAGGCCGAGGCAGTCGAATCCGGGACCGATGTTGGCGGTGGTCGCCGGCACCCTCACCCGGCAGGTGACGCCAGGTGCGCCTTGGCTCACGCCTCGCCTTGGAGGCTCACGCCTCGTCCCCGTACTCCGCCGTGTCCGTTCCGCCGCCGGCGCTGCCGCGGCGGCGCCACCACTTCACCAGCACCCACACCACGAAGACCACGACCACCGCGCCGACGACGTAGTCCGCGATAGTGAAGGTAGGGGCGGATCTTCTCCCAGTTCGACCCGAGGCGGGTGCCGACGCAGCCCAGCATGAGCACCCAGGGGACGCAGCCGAGCAGCGTGAACAGCGTGAACTTCCAGAACTTCATCTTGCCGAAGCCGGCCGGCAGTGAGATGAAGGTGCGGACGATCGGGATCATGCGCCCGAAGAACACGACGGGGGCGCCGTAGTGGTCGAACCAGCGCTGCGCAGTCTCGAGGTGGTGCGGACGCAGCAGCACGTACTTGCCCCAGCGCTCGACGAACGGCCGGCCGCCGTAGTAGCCGATGGCGTAGGTGATCCAGGAGCCGACCAGGTTGCCCGCGACGCCGGCGACCGATGATGCCCAGGAGCGTCATGTGGCCCTGGCTCACGGCGAACCCGGCGAACGGCATGATGGCCTCGCTGGGCACCGGGATGCAGGCGCTCTCGAGCAGCATCAGGAAGAAGACGGCGGGCAGGCCCGAGTTGCCGATGAGATGCGTGGCCCACTCGACGACGCTGTTGATGATCGAGGCGGTCATGGAGGAAGCGTACCCCACCTGACTCCAACTGGTCGACTGTCCGTCACTCCCGGTAGCCCACTCCTGGACCCTGTGGTAGGTTCCGGGCTCGACTACCCCCGCCGCAAGGAGGCGTTGCACATGGCCGTCGGACTCATGGACATCAAGGGACAGTACGCCGAGCTGCAGGACCGGATCGAGGACGCCGTCCTCTCGGTGCTCCGCAGCGGACGGGTGATCCTGGGCCCGAACGTAAAGGGGTTCGAGGAGGAGGCTTCCACGTTCATGGGCACGACCGGCTCGGTGGGCGTCGCCAACGGCACGGACGGCCTCACGATCGCGCTCCGCGCGCTCGGCGTCGGCGCCGGTGACGAGGTCATCACCGTCCCCTTCACCTTCTACGCCACGCCCGAGGCCATCGCCCAGTCCGGCGCCAGGCCCGTGTTCGTCGACATCACGCCGGACACGCTCTGCATGGACCCGGAGGCCATCAAGGCAGCCATCACCCCGCGCACCAGGGCGATCATGCCGGTCGACCTCTTCGGCCTGCCGGCCGACGCCGACGCCGTACGCAAGGTCGCTGAGGCACACGGCCTCTCCGTCGTGGAGGACGCCTGTCAGGCGTGGGGCTCCACGTACCACGGCCGCCGCGCCGGCAGCCTCGGCGACATGGGCGTCTTCAGCTTCTTCCCCACCAAGAACCTCGGCGGCTACGGCGACGGCGGTCTGGTCACCGGCCACAGCGAAGTCCTCGTCCAGCGCGCCCGCGAGCTCCGCTTCCACGGCAGCAAGGACAAGAAGACCTTCACCGACATCGGCTTCAACTCGCGCCTGGACGAGCTCCAGGCCGCGATCCTGCGCATCGAGCTCGAGGTCATCGACGAGTGGAACGCCCGGCGCGCGCTGGTCGCCGAGTGGTACGACGAGTACCTGCCGGACGAGGTCGTGCGTCCCGCCGTCCCCGACGGCCTCACGCACGTCTACCACCTCTACGTCATCCGTCACGCGCGCCGCGACGACATCGCCGCCTCGTGCAAGGAGCGCCAGGTGGACTGCGCGGCGTACTACACGACGCCGATGCAGTTGCAGCCGGTGTTCGGCGACATGGGCCACAAGCTCGGCGACTTCCCCAACACGGACGAAGCGGCGGCGACCAACCTCGCCATCCCGATGCACCCGAACCTCACCGAGGAACAGGTCAAGGAAGTCGCGGCGGCCGTGGAGGCCGGGCTGACCTGACGGCCGCCCGGCCCGTCTGGGACCGCCGGCCCACCCCGGCGCGGCGCACGCGATGAGAGTCTGGGTCGATCTCACCGACGCGTCGTCGGTCGTCTTCTTCGCGCCCATCGTGCGCCGGCTTGAGGACGCCGGCCATACCGTCACGCTCACGGCGCGCCGCTTCGCCGGCGCCGACCTCGTCCTGCGACGCTACGGCCTCGGCGGCGTGCTTACCACGCAGCACCGGGGCGGCGGCTTGGGGACCCGCGCCGTCGGCCTGGTCAACAGGACGGCGCAGCTCATCGGTTCCGCCTCGAGCGGTCGCTTCGACGTGGCCGCCGGCGGCCACGCCAGCGACTTCGTGCTCACCGCGTGGACGCTGGCGATCCCGCAGATGACGGTGGTGGACCCGGACCGCCTCGGGCGCAGCAACCTCGTGAACGTGCGCCTGGTAGACGAGGTCGCGGTCCCCGAGGCCGTCCCCGTCGCCGGCCTCACCTCCCTCGGCGCCGCCAGGGACAAGCTCTTCCGCTATCCCGGCTTCAAGGAGGAGTACTACCTCTACGACACGCGGCCGGACCCGGAGGCGCTGGCGCGGCTCGGGGTCCCGGCGAAGCACGTCGCCGGCGTGGTGAGGCCGGCCGCGCCGGCGATGCGTCTGCCGGCCGGGGGTTCTCCGGCGGCGGACGAGACCGCGCTGGTCGGCCTCCTCAGTGGACTGGCCGGCCGGCGCAACGTCACGCTCGTCGTGGTCGCGCGCGACGAGGACCAGCGCCGGCGCCTGCTGACGGCCGGCCTGCCCGGCGTCATCGTGCCTGACGGCCCGGTCGACGGCGTCGGCCTGCTGGCCGCCGCCGACTTCGTCGTCGGACACGGCGGCGTGATGCTGCGCGAGGCCGCCGCTCTGGGCACGCCCGCCTACACGCTGCGCGCCCTCGGTCGGGCCCGTCGAGGCCTCCCTCCTCGGCGACGGCCGCTTGAAGCGCGTCGGTGAGGCGGAGGACATCACGCTACGCAAGAAGGACACGCGCACAGTCGCCGCATTGCCGCGCGACCCCTGGCTGTTCGCCGGAGAACTGCTCGAGCTGGCGCGCCGCCGCTCCCGGCGGGCGCGCCTCGGGCGCCTCATCCAGGACGCCGCGGACCAGCCGCCGGCGCCAATGGTCTGACGCACGGCGGCGGTCGTCCGCCCGGCCGGCGGGCCGACTTGGGAGCGTCTGATGGTTTCCCATCCCGACTGTACGAGATAAGATCTGCTTATGGACATCCGCCAGCTACGCCTCTTCTGCCGGATCGTCGACCGCAAGAGCTTCTCGCTCGCGGCCGACGAGATGCACATCACCCAGCCGGCCGCGAGCCAGCAGGTCCGCAGCCTCGAGCGCGAGCTCAAGACGATCTTGCTGGACCGCTCGCGCCGTACCGTCGTTCCCACGGACGCGGGTCAGGTGCTGTACCGCTACGGGCGCGAGATCCTCGACCTCGACGAGCGCGCCCGCACAGAGATCCTCGACCTCGGCGAGCTCATCGCCGGCCGGGTCGTCGTCGGCGCTTCGACGGGCCCCGGCGAGCACGTGCTGCCGGCGATGCTCACGCAGTTCAAGGGCGACTTCCCCGGCGTGACCATCTCGCTGTCCGTCGACGACACGCACGCGGTCATCGAGCGCGTGCTGTCCCGCGAGTTCGAGATCGGCGCCGTCGGCGCCGTGACGCCGCGCCCGGAGCTGGTCGCCGAGCCGCTCGCCCGCGACGAGATCGTGCTCGTGTGCGCCCCGGCGCATGCCTGGGCGTCGCGCGACCAGGTCACCCTCGGGGAGCTGGTCGCCGAGCCGCACCTCATGCAGCAGCAGGGCGCCGGCGTACGCATCGTCGTCGAGGACCACCTGCGCCGCGCCGGCGTGCGCCCTGAGCGGCTCAACATCGTCATGGAGATGGGCCTCATGGAGTCCGCCAAGCAGGCGGCCATCGCGGGCGGCGGCGTGACGTTCCTCAGCAGATGGGCCATCGGCCCGGAGATCGAGCACGGCACACTGACGGTCGTCCCCATCGAGGGCTTCCGGGTGCTCCGTGACTTCTACACCGTGCGTTCCAAGACCCGGGTGCTGAGCCGGGCCGCCGAGGCGCTGCTCGCGTTCTTCCGCGAGCAGTACGCGGCGGCCGGCTGACTCGGCACGCACCGGCCGACGCGCCGTGACGCCGGCCTGAACCTCAGCTCGCGCCGGCCTCATCCTCCGGCCGCGCCTCATCCTCCGGCCGCGCCTCATCCTCCGGTCGCGCCGCCTCACCCTCCGGTCGGGCGGCCCGCCCCCGGACACCCGTGATCGCGGCTCCATACTGCCCTTCCGTGGCCCCGATTCACCCCCTCTGGGCGAGGCGCACCGCGCCCCCGCTTGACTACGCTGCTTGCGTGCAGTCGGTGGCGTACCCGGCCCGGCCCAAGGCCCCGCCACCGGCACGGAGGTGGGACCGTGAAGCGACTCTTCCTTGCGACGGTCGCGGCCACCATGCTGCTGTCGGCCACCCTGTTGCTGTCCCTGGCGTTCGTCGTCGATGCGTCCGCGATGCGCGTAGCAGGGGCGATGCTCGGCTCGACGCCGGAGCAGGCGGTTCATGTCGGGGAAGCGGTGAGCCTCGGAAACTACATCGTCGCCGCGGGCGCAGCCTACGCGCAGCTCTCCGACTGCGCGTGCTGCTGCGGGACCCTCGACCTGCCGACTCACCGCTGCCCGGCCTGCAGGACGACCGCGGCGGTCATGCGCCAGCTGGTCGCCCGTACCCGGCACGTACAGGCGGAGCTCGCACGGCTCGACGTCCCGGCATCGGCCACGCGGGCGCACGGCGAGCTCGTCGAAGCCGCTGCGGTACTGCATCTCAGCAGCGACTACATGACGGACAAGGTGTCGCGTGATCCCCTGTCCCTGCTCGTCAGTACGCGCACCATGGAGGGCACGCGCAGGGTCAGCCCCCCGGCTTGGCTGACGTCGCCGCACGTGGTCCGGGACGCGCGGATGGCTGCGTGCACGCGCTCGCACCCCGCTCCGATGTACCGGACCGAACACATGCGCGCGATCGAGATCGCGACCGGACCTGACCCGGCGATCTCCGGCGCCCCCGGAGAGCAGGCGCAGGCCTATCTCGCCAAGTGGCACGACGAGATCCAGCGCCTGGTTCGACGGGCGGGTCTCGGCTTTGCCGCGGCGATCTTGCCGTGAGCGCACGACGGCGCGGTGCACCGCGGCGGCGAGGCCCACCCCCCCGCCTCACCGCCCTTGCATCGTCTTGCTTCTGCCTCGATACTCGACGCGCAGCTCACTCAGCAGGGGACTTTGCCTCGGGGCCACGGGCAGGGGGTGGGGCGATGGATCGCGAGAACGACACGCTGCGGCGGTTCGTGACCGCCGGTCTGCTCCCCGCGGGCCTCTAGCACCGCCCCGCTCCTCCACCGTCGACAGGCGCCCTTCAGCGCCCGCACGCACCGATCACCACCATGGAGGGAGAGCCATGCGCAGGGGATTCGTGTTCATCTCGCTCATCGTCGCGATCGCGCTCGTCTGCACGATCGCACCGGCAGCGTTCGCGACCGTCACGCTGCCGCAGCCGGCCAAGGCGTGGACCGTCATGGTCTACATGGACGGCGACAACAACCTCGAGGACTACGTGGTCAAGGACATCGAGACCGAGCTGAGCGCGCTCGGCTCCAACGCGAACGTCAACGTCATCGTGCTGGCCGACCGCGGACCGGGCTACGACACGTCACGCGGCGACTGGCAGTCGACCAAGGTCTATTACTGCACGCAGGGGATGCTCGCCGACGCGGCCAGCGCCGTGGCCGACTGGGGCGAGCGGGACATGGGTGACCCGCAAACGCTCACCGACTTCGTGACCTGGGCCAAGGCGGACTTCCCGGCCACCAACTACCTGCTCAGCTTCTGGGACCACGGCTATATGTGGATGCCGAACGCATACAACATCCGTGACGATACCAGCGCGGACTTCCTGAACGACGACGAGCAGGTGACGGCCATGCAGGCGGCCGGCCCCGTAAGCGTCGTGGCTTGGGACTGCTGCCAGCGGCAGCTCGCCGAGATCGCCGCCAACTGGCAACCCTACGCCAAGGCGATGGCCGGCTCGGAGTCCTACACCAACTGGGAGGGCATCCAGTACGACGCCGTCATCGCCGCCATCCGCAACAACCCGGCGCTGACCCCCCAGCAGGTCAGCGACAAGGTCGCTTCCACGGCGCTCGGCGACAGCGACACCTACTCGTCGGTGGCCCTCGACGCTCGCTTCACTACGGTCATGACCGCACTCGACCAGCTGGCGATGGCGATGAAGAACGGCCTGCCCACCTACCGCAGCGCCTACATGGCCGCCCGCCGGGCGACGCAGCTGTACTCCGGCAACATCGAGTTCGACCTGTGGCACATGGCCTACAACGTCAAGGCCAAGGTGGCGGACGCCACCATCAAGGCGAGGTGCGACGCCTTGATGAGCGCCGTGGCGACCGATGTCACCGTCAACTGGATCAGCTCCAGCAAGCAGGTGAAGAACAGCCACGGCCTCGCCATCTGGTGGCCGTCGACGGCAAGCGCCCTGAACCCGTACGCATCGACGGACTTCACCTACTACAAGGCGATGCGGATGTCCCAGCTCACGAGCTGGGACGACTTCTTGGCCGCGTTCTGCCAGTGACGGACCGAGGCGCACGGCAAGGCTGAAGCGCGCCTCGACGACCGGCCGGAGGGGCGCCCCGCCCGGGGCGCCCCTCCGGCCGGCCCCGCCACGGCGGGGTACACTGCGAGCGCCCGGCCTGGCCGGCGCTTCTATCGTTGTTTCGTATATCTGCTCGGGCTCGAATAAGCAGCGCTTCTCGAGCGAGCCTGAGGGTCGCGCAGACTTGCTGCTCCTTCATGTTCATTCCTCCTTCTTATTTGACAGATAAGGGGACTGCTCCCATACTCGCGCCCATTCCGACGCCGATGGCAGCACGCCGCCGGCGCCGCCCGGCCGGCAGGGGAGCCCACAACGGACAGCGACAGCAACGCGATCGCCATCGACGAAGCGCCGGTCATCGCCGACGGCGTCCCGGCCCCCGCGCCCGGCCCGGCCGCGGGCGACTGCGCCCCCGGCGTGGACGCCCGCGTCTACGACCCGGACATCGACGGCGCGATCCCGCCGTTCCGCCCCGGCCCCGAGCCGGCTGCCACACACACGCACGCGTGGAAGGTCCGCTGGGGCCTCGGCCTCGGCGGCTGGGCGCTCTTCGTCGCCGCCGTGTACCTCACCATGGGCGGCAGCCTCAACGGCTACCTCAGCGTCGCAGGCCTGCTGGTCGGCTTCCTCGTCGGGCTCACCGGCATGGGCGGCGGCGCGCTCATGACGCCGGTACTCATCTTCGTGTTCGGCTTCTCGCCGACGATGGCCGTCGGCACGGACGTGACCTACGCGGCCGTCACCAAGATCGCCGGCTCGTGGAAGCACTGGCGCCAGGGTTCGGTGGACATCCCCCTGGCGCTCTGGCTCTGCCTCGGCAGTGTGCCCGCCGCCCTCACCGGAGTCGCCGTCGTCACCTACGTCAAGAACCACTACGGCGACCTGGTCGACGCCATTCTGTATCGTGCCATCGGCTCGGCGCTGATGATGGTCGGCGTCCTCCTCATCGTGAAGATCGTCCTCCACGTCGACAAGAAGTACCGCCGCGAGAACATCAAGATGTCGCGGCGCATGAAGCTCGGCACCGTAGGCCTCGGGATCGCGGTCGGCTTCACCATCGGCCTCACGTCGGTCGGCAGCGGCACCCTGATCGGTGTCTTCCTGATCCTGTTCTATCCGCTGACCACCGACCGCATCGTCGGCACCGACATCTTCCAGGCGATGATCCTGTTGCTCGTCACCGGCCTCGCGCAGATCGGCGTCGGCAACGTCGACCTGTGGATGGTCGCCGCTCTGCTCATGGGCTCGATCCCCGGAGTGCTCCTCGGCTCCCAGCTCACCATCCACGCCCCGGCACGCCTGCTGCGCGGCATCCTCGCCACCGTGCTCTTCCTGAGCGGCCTCGCGCTGCTCTTCAAAGGCTGACGGCCGGGCGGCACGGCTCCGTCGGCCCGAACTGGTCTGGTACCATCTACCAAGCGCCGCGACGCCCCGCGGCTGATCACGGGAGGATGACCGATGTTCGAGTTTCTGACGCTCCCCGAGCGCACGCCCAAGCCGCGTGAGAGCGGTCTCACGCACGTGCTGGACAAGGGCTACAGCCTCGAGCAGGTGCGTCAGTTCCTCGAGGTATCCGGCGGCTACGTCGACATCGTCAAGCTCGGCTGGGGCACCGCAGTGGTCACACCGAACGTCAAAGAGAAGATCGCGCTCTACCAGAGCTTCGGCATCCCGGTCTGCTTCGGTGGCACCTTCTTCGAGGTCTGCCTGCGCCAGGGCAAGTTCGCCGAGTACCTGGCGCTCGTCGACGAGTGCGGCATGGACTGCGTCGAGATCTCCGACGGCACCGTCGCCATGGAAGAAGAGGACAAGCTCGCCATCCTGCGCAAGCTGAGCAAGCGCTACAAGGTCCTCAGCGAGGTCGGGAGCAAGGACGAAGCCGTGGTGATCACGCCGTCCACCTGGATCGACTCGATCAAGCGCGAGCTCGAGGCCGGCGCCTGGAAGGTCATCACCGAGGGTCGCGAGAGCGGCACCGTGGGCATCTACCGGCCGAGCGGCGACGTCAAGGACGGGCTGCTGGAGGAGATCCGCGAGTCGTTCGACGCCTCACAGCTCCTCTTCGAGGCGCCGATCAAGAAGCAGCAGGCCTGGTTCATCAAGGAGTTCGGCCCCAACGTGAACCTGGGCAACATCGCACCCGAAGAGGTCATCTCGGTCGAGACGCTGCGCGTGGGCGTGCGTGGCGACACGCTGCTGCACTTCCACTGACAGCGCCGCGACCCGTAAGCCTCACCCACTCATGACGCTCCTCCTCGTCCGCCACGGCCAGACCGACTGGAACCGCGAGCCGACGCGCTGCCTGGGCTGGGCCGAGCTCGAGCTGAACGAGGAAGGCCGCGCCCAGGCGCGCGACCTCGGTCGCGCGCTCGCCGGGCGCGGCGTCCAGCTCATCGTCACCAGCCACCTCGTGCGCGCGCGTGAGACCGCCGAGCTGATCCACGAGGAACTCGGTGGCGAGCTGCCGTTCGTGGTCGACCCCCGGCTCGCCGAGACGCACCGCGGCGAGTGGGAGACGCGCCGCTTCTCGTCCATCATGCGCGAGGAGCCGGAGGCGTGGCTCCACTACCGCGAGCACCCGGAGACGTTCCGGTTTCCCGGCGGCGAGAGCCTCGAGGTGCAGCAGCGCCGGGTCCTGGCGTGCCTGCGCGACTGCGCCCTGGACGGGCGCACGGCGCTGCTGGTCACGCACGGCGGGAGCATCCGCCTCACGCGCTGCTTCCTCGAGGGGCGCGGCATCGACGCCTTCCACACCACCAGGACCGCCAACGGAGCCTTCGACGAGATCGAAACCGGGGGCCTCGCCGAGCGCATCGACGCGCACCTCGGACCGGCGGACTGAACGACGGCGGCACTTCAGCCGGCGCCGGCCGGACCGCGGGCGGCCCAGGAGGTGCCGGGAGGCGTCCCTGTGGTATCCTTCGGCCCCGTGCCGATAGCTCACCGTTCTCGCTGCTCCCAGAGGCTATGACTCCTTCCGACGACCCCACGCCGACGATGCCGGACGGCTCCGCACAGCTGCCCCTGCCCGGCGACCCCAGCTACCCGACCGGCTCCGCCGAAGCGCCCGCGATCGAGGCTCCACTGCCGCCGGGCAAGCTCAAGCAGCGGGTCATCCCGGACCCGCCCGAGATGGACCAGGCGGCGGGCAGGCGGGCGCTCTGGTTCGTCCTCGCGCTCGTGCTGTTCACCGCCGTCGTCATGGCTGCGGTGCTCGCGCTCAACGTCGTCGCCGACCCGTACGGCTCCGTGGGCACGCACATCTTCCCGACCGTCACCACCTCGGACCGCACCGTCAAGGCGGACCGCATCGAGGCTCTCAAGCAGCCGCCGCAGCTCGTCGTGCTCGGCAGTTCGCGGTCCATGCGCTACGAACCTTCGTATCTGGAGAGGAAGACCGGTCTCAGGACCTTCAACGCCGGTGTCAATGGCATCGGGGGCACCGCCGATGCGTGGGCGATGACGCAGTTCATCCACCAGGTCTGGCCGGACTCACAGCCCAACTACCTGTGGATGGTGGACGTCGAGAGCTTCGTTCCCTTCGAGGTCCAGGCGCGCACGGCCAACGAGCCGCGCCTCGCCAAGTTCGTCGGCGCGGCGACCGCCGGCGGGGGCCCGCTGGAGCTGGCCAAGGCCGTCTGGCAGAACCGCACCACGATGTTCTCGCTGAGCACGGCCAAGGACTCGCTCCGCCTGCTCATCTACCGCAAGAAGGCGAAGAACAGCCAGAGCAAGTACCAGAAGCAGATACTCGCCGACGGCGTGCTCAAGCAGCGCCTCTGGAGCAAGAAGGAGTGGAGCCGCCGCTACCCCAACTCGGTGCAGCGCTACAGCGACCTCTACAAGAACGTCTACCACAAGCTCGATCCGGCCTCGGAGGCGTACTTCGAGAAGACGCTCAAGTTCATGAACGAGCAGGGCGCCACGCCGCTGCTGGTGCTCACGCCGATCAACCCCAAGCTGGGCAAGATCCTGAACCCGCTGGGCAGACTGGTCCGCCACCAGCAGGTCGTCTCCTACCTCGAGTCGCTGCAGGCCAAGTACCAGTTCAAATTCCTCGACCTCACCGACCCGTCCGTGTTCGGCTTCGACCCGAAGCAGTTCTACGACGGCATGCACATGACGACGATCAACACCGAGAAGGCCATCGACTACATCCTGAAGCAGACCGGCGGGGTGCCGCCGGTGAACCCGCCGGCGAGCGGCAACTAGGCCCGGCGGCGTGCTCCTCAACAGCTACACCTTCCTGCTGGTCTTCCTGCCGGTCGTGGTCGTCCTCTACTGGGTGATCCCGCGCGGCTACCCGCGGCTGCTGGTCCTCATCGCCGCGAACCTGCTCTTCTACGGCCTGTGGGACTGGCGCTACGTGCCGCTGCTGCTCGCGACAGCCCTCGTCGACTGGCTCGCCGGCCACTACCTGGCGAGGAGCGAGGACGAGGGGGCGAGCCGCCGCCGCAAGTTCATCCTGGCGGCGGCCGTCGCGGTCAACCTCGCGTTCCTCGGCTACTTCAAGTACCGCGGGTTCTTCGTCGACTCGCTGGACGGCGTCTTCAGGCTCGTCGGCGCCGGCAAGCCCATGCCGGCGGTCAGACTGCTCCTGCCGATCGGGATCTCGTTCTACACGTTCGCCGGCATCTCGTACGCCGTGGACGTCTACCGCGGCATGATCAAGCCCGCGAAGAGCGTGATCCACTACCTCGCATGGGTCACGCTCTTCCCCTACATCCTCGCCGGCCCGATCATCCGCTACGGCCACGTCGGGGTGCAGCTCGAGCGCTCGCAGCAGCGCTTCCGCTGGGCGCTCGTCGGCACCGGCCTCTTCTTCATCGTCATGGGCCTCGCCAAGAAGATGCTCGTCGCCGACATGATGGCGCCCTACGTCAACAACCTCTTCTCCCACCACGCGCACCTCGGCCTGCTCTCGGGCTGGGGCGCCGCCCTGGGATACACGCTCCAGCTCTACTTCGACTTCTCGGGCTACAGCGACATGGCGGTCGGCGTGGCCATCATGATCGGCCTGCGCTTCCCGCAGAACTTCGACTCGCCGTACAAGGCGGTCAACCCGTCCGACTTCTGGCGCCGCTGGCACATGACCCTCTCCGGCTGGCTGCGGGACTACCTCTTCATCCCGTTCGGCGGCTCGCGTGGCACGACGCTGCTCACGGTGCGCAACCTCCTCATCACGTTCCTGCTCGGCGGCCTGTGGCACGGGCCCGCTTGGACGTTCGTCTTCTGGGGCCTGCTCTGGGGCGTGTACCAGTCGGTCCACGTGATCGCCAAGAAGTACGGGCTCACGCCGAAGTGGGTGTGGCTGAACCGCGTCCTCACCTTCGTCGCCGCCACCGTGGCCTGGGTGTTCTTCCGCGCCTCGTCCATGCGCGCCGCCGGCGACGTGCTCGCGGCGATGGCGGGGCTCAGGGGCGTGGCCGGCGAGGGCATCCTGCGCGTGGCGCCGATCTTCGCCGCGTTCATCGTCGGCGGCCTGCTCTGGGTCAATCTCCTGCCCAACTCCTGGGAGATCCAGCCCCGTCCCAAGCTCCGCTACGCTCTGCTGCTCGGGATCGTCCTGGCGGCCTCACTGCTGGCCCTGAGCAAGCCCAGTCCCTTCCTGTACGTCCAGTTCTAGGAGGGGCTCGGTGAGCTGGGCTCACGGACGCCGCCTGGACCTGCTCGCGATCGTCGTCCTCCTGCTGGCGCTGGGCGCGGGCGCCGGCTTGCGCCTGTACGTCCAGCACGAGAGCCCGAACGTCCAGTACGACGAGGCCTGGTCCTACGCGAGCGCCGCCGGGCGCCTCGGCCCGTTTCTGGCCGCGACGGACGGCGGCCTCACCGGCCGCTGGGTCCCGGCCGGCGAGTGGCAGCACTTCTGGCAGTCAGACGGGCCGGTCGACCTCGGAGCCATCGCGACCGGCCTGTCGCAGCACGACGTCCACCCGCCGCTCTACTTCGACCTGCTGCGCCTGTGGCTCGGGGTCACGGGTACGCAGAAGTGGGCCGGCCCCGCGTTGAACCTCATCTTCGCCGCACTGACGACGCTCGGCATCTACGGACTCGCGCGCCGGGTCGGCTTCGAGCGCCTCGACGGCTCGCTTGCGGCGCTCATCTGGGCCGTGAGCCCCGCGGTCGTCGGCATCTCGTCGATCGCCCGCCAGTACGACCTGGTCGCTCTCACGGCCACCTTCTTCGTCTGGGGGCTGGTCAGGGCCGTGAGCCCCCGGCCGGGACAACGGCGCTGGCCGGATGTCGTCTGGGTCGCAGCCGCCACGTGCGCGGCGCTTCTCACGCACTACCAGACCGGGCTTCTGGTCGCCGGCGGCGTCGTCTTCGCGCTCGTCGCGCGCGACCTGCCGGGCGGCGAGCCCGAGCGCCGACCCTGGTGGCCACCCCTCGCCGGTATCGCGGGCGGCGTCGCCGCCGCGGCGCTGCTCGCCCGGGGCTGGGCGCAGGCGCTCCACAACGAGCGGACGATGCTCATCCACCCCTCGCTTGCAGGCCTGGCCGGCAAGCTCGCCGGTATCGCGGAGACGGCGGGGCGTGCCGCAGGCGTGCCCGGCGTCCTCGCCGCCGCGGCGGCCGCGGCGATCGTCGTCGCCTTCGCCATCCCCCGCATGAGACGCGCGCTCGTGGCGCGCATGCGCGCCGCCCGGCCGGGATGGTCGACGATCCTCTTCTTCCTCGCCGTCACCGCGGGCGGCATCGTCGTGCAGAACCTGCTCTTCCTGAGCATGCCGCTGCGCCTCAGCCCGCGGTACTTCGCCATGGCGTGGCCGTTCACCGCCTTCTTGCCGCTTCTCTTCTTCGGGCTGTGGCCGCGCCTGCGACTGCCGCTCACCGCCGGCTTTTGCCTGTTCGTGCTCGTGCCACTGACGCTGGTCGGCCCGCTCATCGGCGACGCAGCCGACCACCTCCAGATCAGCCGGCTCGCCGACGCCGGCGCGGTGATCGTCGACGGCGTCGGCGTCGGCAAGCCCAGCGTCGGCAAACTGCCGCGCTTCCTCTGGTCCGTCCCTTCCGATACCCCGGTCTTCGTCGGCGACGGGGAGCAGATCCTTGCCGGCGTCACGACCCCCGTTGACGGCCGGCCGGTCCGGCGAGCCTACTTCGTGGCTCTCGCCGAGCCCTCCGGCCGAGCCACGGGCGCGCGTCCCGAGGCGATCCTGGCGGCGCTCGCGAAGACGGCGGACGTCAAGCTGGTGGACGCAAGCCGCACGGCGATGATCTACGAGATCACGCCGAAGGCGACGCAGTAGCGGAGAACCAGGGGCGCCTCGGACCCAGGTCAAGCAGGACGCGGCAACCTGTGCCACGCGGCCCGCAGGCCGGCGTCAGAGGGCGGCGCTGAGCGTGGAGTCGCGCTGCTCCCAGCGGTGGCGCATGAGATCCTTGGGCAGCTTGACCCAGAAGCCGAACGCCTGCGCGTCGCCGACGAGGCTCGCTTTGCCGTCCTGCGTGACCTCGATCCAGCCGTGCCAGCGGCCGGCCAGGTCCAGCGGCCACGACGATGAGACCTCGACAGACTGGCCGGCAGCCAGCGTGAGCGGCTTGTCGGAGACCAGGTCGCGCACCGCACGGCCCGGGCCGCGGATGGCGAGGCGGATGCCCTCGAGGTCGAGCGGTTGTCCGCCGCTGTTGGTCAGGGTGAACCACGCGTAGATGCGCTGGCCGACCAGACGGTCGCCGCGGTCGAGTTTGACGGACCCGCTGAGCGCGACCAGCCCGGGCTCGCTCGACGGCGGCGTGGGGCTAGGGCTCGGCGCCGCGACGGCGGCGATGCGCGTGTCGTCCGGGTTGCCGCCGAGCGTCGTCATGAACGCCTTGACGTTGGCGATCCACTGGGCAGTCCCGTCCGGGCAGTACTTGGGCGCGATGGCATCGACCGAGTACAGGCCGGCGCCGTAGTAGGCCGGGCCGCCGAGCCCCTCGGCGACCCGCGCGATGGCCGCGTCCCACGAGGTGAAGTCGCTCTCCGGCCACGTAGGACCGAAGAACCAGTTGAACGGGTTGTACGTGCACTGGTCGCCGTTCTTGGAGTAGAGAAGCTTGCCGAAGCTGGTCTCGGCGCCGGAGATGGCGACGAGGAAGACGGGGTCGACGCCGTACATCTCGCCCTCGGCGATGAAGGTGGCGCCGGTACCCGCCATGGGCGAACCCTGCTGCGCGAGGAAGGCGTCGAGCTGGGCGGCGTCGGGGGCCGCCGCGGCCGCCGGCGCGAGCGTCAGTGCGCCGGCCAGGGCGGCGAGCATCAGGGCGAGCGCCGCCACAAGGACGATGTGGACTCGCGTGCTGTGGACTCGCTCCCTCACCCGTGGCTCCTCTTGCGCCGCCGGCACGAGCGTCAAGTATAGCCGGACCGGCGCCGGGCGCCGACCCGGACGCCGTCCCGGACGGCGTCCCTGGCGAAGCCCATCAAAGAGACGGCCGCCGCCACGAACCGGTTCGCCCGACGCGGCGTGTACGCCCGACCGATCCGCAAGTGGACAAGCTTCGACAGACCGCGGCGATCCGGCCGCCGGCGCCGGCGCGCGAGCGTCTCCGGCTCGCCCTCCATGACCGGCTGCTCGGCTGCACGAGCAGGTCCGCTGCGCCGCGGCACTGAATGTGGTGCCGGATGTGACACCGCGGCACCTGGAACGGGACTGCCGCGGCGACCACGAGGCGGACACCGGGGAGGGTCCGCCGAACCACGCGATGCCGCGGGTGAGGTCACGGCGCCGAACACGGCGCCGCCGGCGATGCCTCGGCGTGGACACCGGCGATCGTCGGGCGCCGCGGGCTCATGGATTCCGACACCGGCCGCGGCGGTAGGATGGACACATGACTGCCGACCTGGACCGCTTCGCCTGCGACGACCGCTTCCCGGGCCTGGAGATCGCGCGACTCATTCGCCGCGCCATCGAGAGCACGCGCCTCGACCTCAAGGGTTTGCGCGTGCTCACCGAGGCATCCGCAGGCTACCGGCGCGTCACGCCGGTGATCGCCGCCCTCGCCGGCGCCGACGAGGTGTACGCCGTGGGACGCGACTCCGTCACGGCGTCGCGCAAGGATGCCGAGGAACAGACGGCCTTCTTCGCCGAGCTCGCACACGTCGACACGCGCGTGAAGCTTCTCTCGACGCGCCTGCAGGCGCCGCTGGAGACGATCGACGTCGTCACCGACCTGCCCGGCGTGCGCCCCGTCGACGAGTCGACCTTGCGCAACGTCGCCGAGACCGCCGCCGTCACGCTCATGCGCGGGGCGGCGCACTGGCACGCGGCCGACGTGGACGTCGCCACCTGCCGGCGGCAGGGCATCGCCGTGGCGGCGCTGGACGAAGAGGCCGTCGGCCTCTACAGCTTTGCGCCGCAGGCCGTGATCTCCAGCCTGCTCGACCTCGGGGTCTCCGTCGCCGGGTCGACCCTGGCCGTCGCCGGCGACGGCCACGCCTGCCCCTACGTCGTCCAGGCGCTCGCCGCGCTGGGTGCGCGTGTGCTCGTCGCGGCGCCGGAGCCGGCCGGCCGCCTCGCGCTCTACGGCGGCGAGAAGGCCGGCGAAGCCCTTAGCGACACGCTCGCCGGCCGGCTGCCCGAGGCGGACGCGCTCGTGCTCTGCCCCGCCGACCCGGCGGCTCGCACCATCGGCCCCGGCACCCCGATCGACGCGGCGCGCCTCGCGGCGGCCGCGCCGCACCTCGCCGTGGTCGGACTGGACGCTGAGACCGACCTGCGGGCGCTCGGGGCCGCCGGCCTGCGCTGCCGGCCGGCCGGCGGCCCCGGCGGCGTCTTCGACCTTCTGCCACAGGCCGTGGTCGCCCAGCACGCCGCCGGCCTCAAGGTCGCCGAGGTGATGACGCGGGCGCGGCGGCGCGGCTCGTCGCCGCTGGCAGCTGAGCAGCTCGCCGCCGCCGAAGCGCACGCGGAGCTGCTGGGCCAGGATCTCTCGTCCGGGCGGCGCTAGCAGCTGGAGCAGAGGATCGGCGCTCGTGGCCGGAGCCAAGGACCGGCCCGCGCCGTGAGGCCGAAGCGAGGACCCGGCCCAGCGGCGTGAGGCCGGGCCGCCCGCAGGCCCCTGCGGGGGCTACCCGCGAAGCCGGATGGTAGAATCCGGCAGACCACGGCAACCGGCGCCCGGCGGTTCCCCCAGCGGCCGGCCGCTTTCACCGCTCCTCCGGAGGCATCACGAAGCTGCTGCCGCGTCGTCGCACGGCCAAGGCTCCCAAGCCCAAGAGCCACGCATACTCGCTGCTGCTCAAGGACTCCGTGATCTACGGCGGCGGACGAGCGTTGCAGATGTTCTTCACGGCGCTCATGCTGCCGCTGTTCACGTCGCTCATGTCGGTGAGCGACTACGGCATCGTCGGCATGGTCGTCACGGTCACGACCTTCCTCGACGTCTTCGTGACTCTCGGCTTCGATGTCGCCTTCACGCGCTTCTTCTTCGACGCCGACGACGACCTGCACCGCGACAAGGTCGTGACCCACGTCTTCTACGTGGACTTCGTCTACCCGGGGTTCCTGCTCGGGATGCTCATCGCGTTCATGCCGCAGATCTCGCAGCTCATCATGGGCGCGCCCGGCTACACGCTCTACTTCGACATCGGCGTCGCCACCTTGTTCTTCCAGAACCTCAGCGACCTGCCGTTCCAGCTGATGCGACTGCAGCACAAGCCGTGGACGTTCACGTCCTTCGTGATCTCCCGCGTCGTCATCCAGGTGCCGATGACCGTCGTGTTCCTCGCCGTGTTCCACTGGGGGCCGGCCGGTTACCTGCTCGCCAACCTCTTCACGGCGATCCTGCTCAACCTGGCGGCCATCCCCTATTACGCTCCGCGCCTGCGGCTGCTGTGGGACTGGGCGCTGATGAAGAGCATGCTCGGCTTCGCCATCCCGGCGATGTTCACCGCCATCTCCTTTTACTTCCTCAAGCTGAGCGACCGCTTCTTCCTGCTGCACAACCAGGGCAAGGCGGAGGTGGGGCTCTACACCGTCGCAAACTCGCTCTCGCAGCCCCTCTATATCGTCGGCATGGCCTTCCGGATGGCGTGGCCACAGTGGCACTTCGCCAAGCTCAGCGAGCCCGAGCTGCACAAGCGCATGGTGTCCCGCTCGTCCACGTACTTCATGCTCTTCAACGCGATCCTGCTGGCCATGGCGGGCATGTACCTGCCGCTGGTGATCCACTTGCTCCTCAACCACAAGTTCTGGTCGGTCGGACCGACGACGTTCGTCCTGACCGTCTCGGTCGCGCTCTACAACCTCTACTTCATCTTCTGGATCGGAGCGAACGTCGCCAAGAAGAACCGCTTGATCCCGGTGATCACACTGGTCGCCTCAGGCGTGAACGTGGGCCTCAACTACTTCCTCGTGCCCGTGTACGGGATGTGGGCGGCGGCGTGGACCACCGTCATCGGCTTCGGCATCCTCGCCGTCCTCGTCTACTTCGTCTCGAACAAGTGGTATCCGATCCCGTATGAGTGGCGCCGCCTGATCGTGCTCGGCTGCGGCGCCGCGCTCACCCTCGGCGCGGCTTGGATCATCGGTCACGCAGCCGGCCTCAGCGTCGAGCAGCCGTTCGGTCGTCTGCTGCTGAGCGAGCTCCTCATCACGCCGGCGCTGCTCATCTTCCCGCTCCTCTTCTGGGTGACGAAGTTCTTCACGCCCGCGGAGATGACGCAGATCAGGCGCCTTGCACGGCGGCTGATCGGCCGCGGGCCAAAGGCGACGGCCATCCCCGCAGCCGCGGTCGCCGGCGCCGGCACGATGAGCATGGTCGCCGGCGCCTCCGCCGACGCGCAGGCGCCGGCCGGCGTCGTCCCCGAGCACGGCAGCCCCGACCGCCTCACTGAGGACGACCTGGAGGCGGAAGAGGAGGAGGCCGAGATCGAGGCCGAGGTCGACACCGTCGAGGGGAAGGGCGCGCAGGTATGAAGAAGCTGCTCGTGATCGCCAACCCGTACCCGCCGATGGCCAGCGCGGGCACGACCCGCGTGGTGCGCTTCCTCCGGCACCTGCCGGACGAGGGCTGGGAGCCCTCGGTGCTGACCGCGACCGCCGAGGGGCCGGCGGCCGTCCCGGCGGACGTGCGCGTCGCCCGCGCCGCCGTGCCCTGGCCGAAGCAGTTGCTCGGGGGCGGCCGCCGCAGCACCCGGATCAACCGCTGGGTCGCGGTACCCGACCCCTACTTCGCCTGGATCGGGCCGGCCGTGCTCAAGGGCCGCGAGCTCTTCTCGCGCGAGCGCTTCGACATGATCTTCAGCAGCTCGCCGCGGGCGAGCGCGCACCTGGTCGCGGCCGTCCTCTCGGAACACGCCGGCCTGCCGTGGCTGGCGGACTACCGCGACCCGTGGTCGACCTACCAGTTCCGGGCGTACCCCACGGGAGCGCACAAGGCAGCGCACGCCAGGCTCGAGGCGTGGGCGCTGGGCCGGGCCACCGCCGTCACGGCGGTCAACCGGCCCATCGTCGACGACCTTGTGGCGCGGCACCCGTGGCTGGACGGCCGCGCGCACGTGCTCCCCAACGGCTTCGACCGCACCGAGCAGCCGGCGGACGTCTCGCTCGGTGACGGCTTCTGGATCGTGCACACCGGCCGGCTGTACGGCCGCGAGCAGCAGGTGACCGCCTTCCTCGAGGCGCTCGCCGCGCTGCCGGCGGACGTCAAGGCGCTGTTCGTCGGCGTCGACGAGAGCCGCGTGCGCCCCGACGCCGACCGGCTCGGCCTGGGCGACCGCGTGCGCGTCGAGCCGTTCGTGCCGCTGCCGGTGGCGCTCGGCTACCAGCGCGCCGCCGACGCGTTGCTGCTGGTCAACGGACGCCGGCCGGAGAGCATGTCGAGCAAGGTGTTCGAGTACCTGCAGGCCGGCCGGCCGGTCTTCGCCATCTCGCCGGCCGGCTCCGCCGCCCGCGGGCTCTTCGATGAGGTCGGCGGCGGCACGTGCGTGCTGCCCGACGACCCCATGCGCGAGCCGCTGGCCGCGTTCGTCGCCGCCGCTCGCAGCGGCAACGCGCCCGTCGCGGACCCGGCCGCACTCGAGCGCTACGAGCTCGGCACCCTCACGACGCAGCTCGCCGGCATCCTCGACGGTCTCGCCGCGTACCCGTGGGTGGCCGACCCCGACGACCGTGCCCCCCGCCCGGAGCCCGGGTCTCCCCCGCAGGCTGGGGCCTGATGCCGTTGCAGGCATCGGAGCACAGCCTCGCGCCGGGGCTTTCCGGCCGCCGCGCGAGCCTCGCTGGTAGGATTCGGCCATGACTGTGACCTCTTCGGCCGGAGCCGGCTCCGGCAGCACGGGCGCCGCGCGCGAGGCCGGCGCCGGCCCGACGAAACCCGGTGGCCGCCGCTTCACCGCCGCCGACGCGGCGCTACTCGGCGGCGGCGCGCTCGTCACCGCCGTCGTCGCGGCGGCCGGCACCCGGCGGCCCACCGCCGCGGTCGGCCTGCTCGTGGTGGTCGCGCTCGCGGCGGCCGTGCTGCTCGGCCGCGAACGTCTCGCGCGTGCCCGCGTCGGCACGCTGCTCACCGCCCTGCTCATCTCGCTGCCGCTGCTCGCGCTCCTCGGGCCGTCGTTCGCCCTGCCGTCTGTGCCGCAGGCGTTCCTCTTCCGCATCGCCCTCGCCGTCGTCGTCTATGCGGGTGTCTGCTACCTCCTCGTGCGCCGCGGTCCGATGCCCTTCGCCGCCAAGGACCTGCTGCTGCCGGGCGTGCTGTGGTTCGCTTGGCTGCTGCTCAGCACTGTCTGGGCGGCGGACAAGGCGGCCGCGCTTCACTACATCACCATCGTGGTGACCATGGTGGCGGTGCTGCTGGCGACGGCGGCGGCCGGAGGCACCCGCCGCCGCCTCATCTGGTTCGGGTATACGATGATCCTCGGCTACGCCTTCGTCGCCGGCTTCACGGTCCTCGAATCGCGGCTCGGCATCCGGCTTCCCACGTCGCGTCTGCTCACCGCCGTCACGTCGCAGACGTACGCCGTGACCAGCGTCTTCGTCAACCAGAACGACTTCGCCACGTACCTCGCCCTGTGCTGGCCGTTCATGCTCTGTGCGTTCTTCTTCACGCGCCGGTTCCGCTGGATCGTGCTTACGCTCTTCTTCATGGCCGTCGGCGCCTACGGATTCGTGCACACCGGATCGCGCTCGAGCCTGGTCGCGGCCGGCATCTCCTCCATCGCCGCCGTGGCGCTCTTCCGCCACCTGGCGCCGCGACTCTCGAGCCGGACGGGCAAGGTCATGATGGGGCTCGTCGTCGTCCTGCTGGTCGCCGTCGCCGGCTGGCTGCTCTTCAACAACAGTTCCAACGACATGCTGCGGCAGTTCCGCCTGGAGTCACTGCTCAGCCAGGCGCAGCAGAGCAAGGGCTCGGGCTCTATACGCACGGACCTCACGAGTCGTGGTCTGGAGATCGCCGGCTCCAGTCACCTGCTGGGCGCGGGCGCGGGGCAGGCCGAGGTCATCATCGGCTCCGGCACGAACGCCCTCGGCATCACCAACCTCCACAACTGGTGGCTCGAGACGTACACCGACGGCGGGCTGGTCGGCTTCGCCCTGCACTTCGTGTTTTTCCTGCTGCTGGTGGTCGCGCTCTGGCCGATCGCCCGGCGCGACCCCGACCCGCTGACGCGCTACCTGGCCTGCGGCACCTGGCTGGCGCTGCTCGGCTGGACCGTTGGATCGGTCGGGCCGAGCAGCTCGGTGAGCTTCGCGCCCATGTGGATCCTGTACGGGCTCGCGCTCGCCGTGGTCTCGCGTTCGCGGCTGGCGGCGCGGGAGCGGGCGAAGGCGGCCCGCGGCGAAGCCGCCCCCGCCGCCGAGGACCCGGCCGCGCGCCTGAGCGCCGGCACAGGGCCCGCCGCTGCAGGCGCGGGCGCGCCCGGGGCGGCTCGCCCGTGAAGGTCCTCGTGATCTCGCACCTGTACCCGTCCCCGGGCGTCGAGCGGCACCTCTTCGTGCACGAGCAACTGCTCGCGCTGCGCGATCTCGGCGTGGAATCGCACGTCATCTCGCCGACGCCGTACGCGCCGCGGATCCTCTGGCGCAACGAGCGCCAGCGGCGCCGCGGCGAGAAGCCCAGCGAGGCGGTCCGTGACGGCATCACCGCCGAGTACCCGCGCGTCCTGCAGCCGCCGAAGCGGATGCTCTTCGACCGACTCGGCGACCTCGCCTACCGCAAGGTCTGCTCGCTGCCATCGGTCACGGCCGGCGAGTGGGACGTCATCCACGCGCACCAGGCGCTGCCGGACGGAGCGCTCGCGCAGCGCCTCGCCGACGACCTGCGCGTCCCCTGGGTCGTGACCGTGCACGGCGCAGACGTCTACCAGCACTTCCGCATGGGCGGCGCCGTGGAGCGCCGCGCCAGGAGCGTGCTCGGCGCCGCCGGCGCGGTGATGGCCAACTCGAGCGCCGTCGCCGGCCTGCTGAACGACGTGGTCGCGCCGGACAAGCTGACGGTCGTGCTCAACGGCACCACAGGTCTCGGCGAGACGGTCGAGCCGGCGGAGGACTACCTGCCCGGCGAGCCGCTGGTGCTCACGGTCGGCTACCTGATCGAGCGCAAAGGCATCCGCGACCTGATCGCGGCCCTCGGCCTGCTGCGCCGCGAGGGCCGCACCGTCCACCTGGCCCTCGCCGGCGACGGGCCGCTCCGCGGCGCGCTCGAGGCGCAGGCAGCGGAGGAGGGCGTCGCCGGCTCCGTGCACTTCCTCGGCCGCGTGCCGCACACGCGCGTCCTTTCGCTGATGGCGCGTGCGCAGCTTGTGGCGCTCCCGAGCTGGGACGAGGCCTTTGGCCTCGTCTACACGGAGGCTATGGCCCAGGGCACGCCGGTCCTCGCGAGCATGGGCGAAGGGCCCGAGGACTTCATCCACAGCGGCGTCAGCGGCTACCTCGCCCCGGTTCGCGAGCCCGCCGCGCTGGCGAGTATCATCGCAGAGGTGCTGGACGACCCGGTGAAGGCGGCGGCCATCGGCGAAGCCGGCCGCGCCGCCGCCCTCGAGCTGAGCTGGGAGCGCAACGCCCGTCTCACGCGCACGGTCTACGACCAGGTGCTCGCCGCTGCACCCTGAAAGGACGCACGTGCGCCTCGACACGGTTCTCAAGCGCGCCGACGAGCACCATCCGGCGCTGGTCTTCCAGGTCTCCTGGGCGAACGGCCTCGACATCATGCGCGACCTCTCGGCCGAAGGCGTGCCGCTGCTCGCGCTGGACACGAACCCGCGCGCCATCGGGCTGCGCTCCCGGCTCGCCGCCGGCATGGTCTGCCCGGACCCGGCGCAGGACGAGGAGGCCTTCATCTCGTTCCTCGAGGACCTCGGCCGGCGCCTTCCGCGCAAGGGCGTCCTCTTCCCGACGCACGACCAGTACATCTGGCCCATCTCCCGGCACGCCGGGCGCCTCGAGCCCTACTACCTCATCCCGTTCTCCCGCTGGGAGACCATGCGGCGGCTGCACGACAAGCGCGCGCAGATGGAGGCGGCCTGGCGCTCGGGCGTGGACACGCCGAAGACGGTGTTCGTCGACTCGGCGGCCGACCTCGAGCGCGGCGCGGAGGAGGTCGGCTTCCCGTGCATCTTCAAGCCGGTCGAGTCGCTGGCGTTCAAGACCCGGTTCCGCCGGCACGTGCTCGAGATCGGCTCCGCCGACGAGCTCCGCGAGGTCTACGCCAAGGTCGACGACTGCGGCACGCTGATGCTGCAGGACATCGTGCCGGGCGGCGACGAGGAGCTGTACACGCTCGGCTCGTACCTGGACGCGCAGAGCCGGCCGCTGGCCGTGTTCACCGGCCACAAGCTGCGCCAGCACCCGCCGCGCTTCGGCCACGTGAGCATGGCGGTGAGCAAGTGGGTACCCGAGCTCGCCGAGGCGGGGCTCCGCCTGCTCGGCGAGCTCGGGTACCACGGCGTCAGCCAGGTCGAGTTCAAGCGCGACACCCGCGACGGGCGCTACCGCCTCATGGAGGTCAACGCCCGGCACTGGATGTGGCACTCGCTCGGCACCGCCTGCGGCGTCGGCCTCTCGCTCGCCGCCTACCGGGACGCCATCGGCGACCCGTACATCTCCGCCCGCCAGGTCGACGGCCTCAAGTGGGTCGTCTCGCTCACCGATGCGCGCGACGCCCTTTCGCGCTGGCGCAGGGGCGAGGAGAAGCTGTGGCCGTGGCTCCGGAGCTACAGGGGCGTGCGTGTGGACGGCCTGTATTCGCTGCGCGACCCGTTTCCCGGCGCGCTGCTCACCGCGCGTCAGGTCAAGAACATCGTGACGCGCGGCGGCAAGCCGGCCGAGGGAGAATCGCCTGTGAGGGCCGGCCGGTTCCTCGCGGCGGCGGCCGTGAGGCCTCCCGCCGCCGTCTTCCAGGTCAGCTACGCCTGCGGCCTCGATCTCGTGCGCGATCTCGGCCGGCACGGCGTGCCGGTGCTCGCGCTCGACCCGGACCCGGCCGCCATCGGACTGCGCTCGCGCTACGCCGCCGGCCGCCTCTGCCCGGACCCGCTCGCCGACGAAGAGGCGTTCCTCACCTCCCTCGAGACCCTGGGCGCGACGCTGCCGCAGCGCGCCGTCGTCTTCCCCAGCCACGACGAGTTCATCTGGCCGCTCTCGCGCCACGCCGAGCGGCTCGAGCCCTGGTTCATCGTGCCCTTCTCGCGCTGGGACGTGATGAGCAAGGTGCACGACAAGCGCGCCCAGATGGAGGCGGCCTGGCGCGCCGGCGTCGACACGCCGAAGACGGTCTTCGTCAGCTCCGGCGCGGAGCTCGAGGCGGCGGCCGGCGAGATCCGCTTCCCGGCCGTGCTCAAGCCGGTCGAGTCGCTGGCGTTCAAGCTGCGCTTCCACCGCCACATCCTCGACGTCGAGACCCCGGCCGAGCTCCAGCGCATCTACGACAAGGTCGACGACCTCGGCGTGCTGATGCTGCAGGAGCGCGTCCCCGGCGGCGAGGACGAGCTCTGGACCGTGGGCTCCTACCTCGACGCGGAGTCGCGGCCGCTGGCCGTCTTCACCGGCCACAAGCTGCGCCAGTACCCGCACGCCGGCGGCAGCTGTCTCGCCGGCGTGAGCGCGCTGGGACGACAAGCTGGCCGACGCCGCCCTGCGGCTGCTGCACGGAGCTGCGCTTCCACGGCGTCAGCCAGGTGGAGTTCAAGCGCGACGCCCGCGACGGGCGCTTCTGCCTCATGGAGGTCAACGCCCGGCACTGGAAGTGGCACGGGCTGGCCGCGCAGTGCGGCGTGAACCTGTCGTTCGCCGCCTACCGCGACGCCATCGGCGACCCGTACATCGCCCGGCGCCAGCGCGACGGCGTCAAGTGGATCGTGGTCAACAAGGACGTGCCCGCTGGCGCTGCTGGAGATCGCGAAGCGGCAGCGCAGCGCGCCCGAGTACCTTCGCTCGCTGCGCGGCACGCGCATGGACGGCCTGCACTCGCTCGACGACCCGATGCCGGGCCTGCTGAACGCCGGGACCGTGTCGCGAGGCAGGTGCTCACGCGGGCGCCGCGCGAGAGGGCCGACGTGTGACGGGCCGCACGTGACCCTGCCCGAGCTCCCGGTCTTCGTCGACGCGCCCGACGCCTTCGCGCCGCGCGCCGAGTGGGTCCTCCAGACGCTGCTGGCGCCGCTGTGCCGCCGTGCCGCGATCACCCGCGACCCGGCCCAGGCGGACGGCGCCGCGCTGGCGTACGCGGCCGAGCCGGTCGCCGGCGTTCCGACGATCCTCTGCGACGCCGGCGCCATGGAGCTCTCGCCGCGGAGCGGCCGCTGCCGGCCGGCGCCTTCGCGGCGCTACGGGAACGGCGACGGCGCAGCCGTGGGCGCCTGGCCCGCCGCCCCGGACGCCGGCTTCGCCGCTCCCTTCGACCTCGTCGCCTCAGCGTTCGTCCTGCTCGCCTGCTGGGACGAGCACACCACCGATGAGCGCGACAAGTACGGCCGGCTGCCGTTTTCGGCGAGCGTCTTCGCCGCGAACCCGGCGCTGAAGCATCGACGAGCCGGCCGTGGACGGCTACGCCGAGCTCCTGCGCGGCGCCCTGGCGCCGCGCCTCGCCGAGCTCGGCCTCGAGCCGCTCCCGGCGGCAGGGAGCGTCTGGGGAGCGCGCGGCCGCTTCGCGATCGCGCTCACCCACGACCTCGACAACCTGTGGCGGTGGACGCGGCGCGGCTTCGCCGCCGCCGGCTACCGCACCGCCCGCGCGGCCCGGCGCCTCGAGGGCCGCGCCGTCCTCCGCGAGCTCGGCGACGGCGCCGACTGGCTGGTCCGCCACCTGCCGCGCCGCACCGACCCCTTCTGGACGTTCCCGCGCATCCTGGACGGCGAGGACCTGCGCGGCGTCTCGTCGACCTTCTACGTGATCGCCCGCCACACGCACAAGCAGGACGGCAACCAGCCGAACACGTACCAGCGCCGGATCCCCGCGGCGCTCGGGCTGCGTCACCGCCGCCGGACGCGAGGTCGGCCTGCACGGCAACGACGCCGACCGCCTCGCGCTGGAGGAGGTCACCCGCGACCGCGACGAGCTGTCCGCGGCGCGCGCGGCCGAGCCGTCGGCGGCATCCGCTACCACTATCTGCGCTGCGCTCTACCACGAGACGCTGCCGCTGCTCGAGCAGGCCGGGTTCACCTACGACACCAGCCTGGCGTTCGCCGAGCACGAGGGCTTCCGCTGCGGCTGCTCGTTCCCGTTCCGCCCGTACTCGCTGGCGCGAGGAGCGACCCGCTCGAGCTCGTCGAGCTGCCGCTCGCCGTCATGGACAGCACCCTGCAGGAGCCGCACGTACCGCGGTCTGCAAGGCGGCGGAGGCGGAGCGCGCGGCCGCCGCGCGTGCTCGCACGCGCCCTGCGCAGCGGCGGCGCGTGAGCCTGCTCTGGCACAACAACCGCTTCGACCGGCGCGTCTCGCGCGGCTACGACGAGGTCTACTTGCGCCTGCTCGACCAGGCGCTCGCGCACGGCGCCTGGTGCGCCGCGTCGCGCCGGCGACGATTCGTCGCCCGCTGGAAGGAGGCGACCGCGTGACGCGCGTCCTCCACCTCACCGTGGTCCACAAGCCCGACGACCCGCGCATCTACGAGCGCGAGTGCCGCACGCTGGCCGGGGCCGGCTACGAGGTCATGTACATGGTCCCCGGGGCCGACGCCGGGCCGCGACGAGCCGGCGTGATCTCGGCGCCGCTGCCCGAGCGCGCGCCGCAGCACCCGCTTCCTCAGCTCGATCGAGATCGTCGAAGGCGCTGCGCGCGCCTCAGCCCGCACGTGCTGCACGTGCACGACCCCGAGCTGCTCACGCTGTTCCCGGCGGCGAAGGCCTTCGTGCCCACGGCTGGTCTACGACATGCACGAGTACGTGCCCGAGGCCGTGGCCGGCAAGCCGTACATCCCGGCCAAGGTGCGACCGGCCGCCTCGCAGACCACCGCGGTCGCCCAGAAGGGCCTCGCGGCCCTGGGCTCCGGCGTGGTCGTCGTCACCGACGACCAGCTGGCGGCGCTCGGCGGCACGCCCAGGCTCCGCCTCGTGCTGCCCAACTACCCGCGGGTGGAACGCTTCGAGGGCGCCGAGCCGGTGCCCGAGCCTCGCCGCCGACCCGCGCCTCAAGCTCATCTACGTCGGCAGCCTCTCGCGCGCCAGCGGCTGCACGATGATGCTCGACGTCATGGAGCAGGTCGCGCCCGACGAGGCAGTGCTCTACCTGGGCGGCACGTTCAACGACCCGGCGCTCGAGACCGAGGTCGGCGAGCGTCTCGCGGCCGGCCTCGGCGACCGCGTGAAGCTCCTCGGCCGCATCCCGCCGCCGGAGCTGCCGCGCTACCTGGCGGCGGCCGACGTGGTCTGGGTGCCGTCGCAGCCGGACCGCCAGTACAGCCACCCGACGGTTCCGACCAAGCTCCTCGAGGGGATGACGATCGGGCTCGCCGCGCTGGTCAGCGACATGCCGGGGCGCGGCGAGCTCGTGCGCCTCGAGGAGTGCGGGCTCGCGGTGGAGCCGGGCGCCGAAGGCCATCTTCGCGGACTGCGGCGCCTGCTCGTGGACCGCGCGCGAGCTCCCGGCGATGGGCGCTCGCGGCCGTCGCGCGGTCGAGCGCCGGTACTCGTGGGAGGCGGTCGAGGGCGATTTGGTAGACTTCTACGGTTCGCTGTGCGCCGGGCTCGCCTGACGGCCGCCCGGCGCCCAGACGACCGGCGAAAGCGCCTCACAGGAGGGGAGTGCCTCACGTGAGCATCGAACGCTTCGACAACGTGCTCGTCCTTGCACCGCACACCGACGACGGTGAGTTCGGCTGCGGCGGCACCATGGCACGGCTCATCGAGAGCGGCGTCAAGGTCACCTACGCCGCCTTCAGCACCGCCGCCAAGAGCGTCCCGGAAGGCTTCCCCAAGGACGTGCTCAAGCATGAGGTCCGGGCCGCCACCGGCGTGCTCGGCATCTCGCCGGAAGACCTCAAGGTGTACGACTTCGAGGTCCGCACCTTCCCGACCATGCGCCAGGACATCCTCGAGGAGATGATCGTCCTGCAGCGCGAGCTCGACCCGGACTGCGTGCTGCTGCCGGCGCTCATCGACCTGCACCAGGACCACAAGACCATCGCCGAAGAAGGCCTGCGCGCCTTCAAGCGCACCACGGTCATGGCCTACGAGATCCCGTGGAACAACCTCAACTTCTCGCAGCAGGCCTACGTCCGGCTCGAGGACCGCCACGTCCAGAAGAAGGTGGAAGCCCTGGCGTGCTACGCCAGCCAGGGCCACCGCAACTACCTGAACGAGGACTACATCCGCAACGTCGCCCTCACGCGCGGCATCAACATCGGCTGCGACTACGCCGAGGTGTTCGAGGTCTACCGCTGGATCCTGTAGCGCCCGTCACCCGCCGGCTCCACTCCGACACCAGAGAGACTCCATGACGCTCCCGCCGCTCAAGCTCGTGCTCACCGCCGCCGGTTGTCCCGGCGCCAGCACGCTCATCCACCAGCTCAAGGCAAACGGCGAGCGCGAGATCGTGATCCACGGCGTGGACATGCGCCCGGACGCCGTCGGCCGGTTCCTCTGCGACGGCTTCAGCCTCGTGCCGGCCGGCGCTTCGCCCGAGTACATCCCGGGGCTGATGGAAGTCGTGGAGCGCGAGCGGCCGGACCTGCTCTTCGTCCAGTCCTCGCACGAGATCGAGACGGTGGCGCGCCACCGCGACGTGTTCGAGGCGCTCGGCGCGCGCGTCCTCGCCGACGGCGTGCGCGGCATCGAGATCGCCAGCGACAAGGCCGTGATGCACGCCGCCTGCGGCGAGATCCCGGTGCCGCAGCCGGAGCTGCTTCGGCCGGCGAGCCTCGAGGAGTTCGTCGCCGGCGCCCGCGAGCTCGGCTACCCGGACGTGCCCGTGTGCTTCAAGCCGCCGGTCGCCAAGGGCTCGCGCGGCTTCCGCATCCTCTCCGCGCACGTCGACCGCGTCCACGACCTGCTCTACGAGAGGCCCATCAACCGCTACATGACGATGGACGACTTCGTCGACCTCTTCACCGGCTACGAGCCCTTCCCGGACCTCATGCTCATGGAGTACGTCGACGCGCCCGAGATCACCGTCGACCTCTTCGCCGACAAGGGCGAGGTCGTCTTCCACCAGACGCGCACGCGTGAGGAGTTCCTCACCGGACTCGCGATGGCGTTCAAGACGATCGACCGCCCGGACCTCGTGGAGCTCACGCGCAAGGTGGTCCGCCACCTCGACCTGGACTACTACCAGAGCGTGCAGTGGATCGGCGGCAGGCTGCTCGAGATCAACCCGCGCGTCAGCACGTTCGTGTACCAGGAGGACTTCATCATCCCGTACCTGGGGATCAAGTACGCGCTCGGCGAGCTGACCCGGGACGACGTCGCCGAGGTCCAGGCGCGCGTGCGCACCAGCCGGCGCTCCGTGCGCTACTACGACCAGGTCTTCTGGGACGAGTGAGACGCAGGGCCGGCAGCCACCGGCCCTCTGACGAGGAGGCGCACCGAGCGTGCACATCCTGTTCCTGACGCACTACTTCACTCCCGAGAACAACGCTCCGGCCGCCCGCGTGCACGGCATGGCCAGGGAGTGGGTGCGGCTCGGGCACCGGGTCACGGTGCTCACCTGTGCGCCCAACGTCCCGGCCGGGGTCGTCTACGAGGGCTACCGGAACAAGCTCTACCAGGAAGAGTGGATCGACGGCATCCGCACGGTCCGCGTCTGGACGTGGCTGGCCGCCAACAAGGGCCGCGTACGGCGCGGCTTCAACTTCCTCTCGTACCTTGCCGCGGCCGGCGCGGCCGGCCCGCTGCTGCGGCCGCGCGCCGACGTGGTCATCGCCACCAGCCCGCAGTTCTTCGCCGGCTGGGCGGGCTGGCCGGTGGCGCGCGCCCACGGCGCGCCGTTCGTGCTCGAGATCCGCGACATCTGGCCCGACTCCATCGTCGCGGTCGGCGCGCTCGAGGAGGGCCGCATCATCCGCGCTCTCGGCAAGCTCGAGCGGGCCCTCTACGACGGCGCCGACCACATCGTCGCCGTCGGCGACGGCTACCGCATGAACATGATCCGCAAGGGCGTCGGGCCGTCCCGGATCTCGGTGATCACCAACGGCGTCGACGTCGACCTGTTCGAGCCGCGCGAGCCCGACCAGGAGCTGCGCGCGCGGCTCGGCTTCTCACCGCAGACCTTCGTCGTCACGTTCGCCGGCACCATCGGCATGGCGAGCGGGCTCGAGGTCGCGCTCGGCGCGGCGCGGCGACTCAAGGACAAGGGACGCGACGACTCGCCTTCCTGCTTGTCGGCGACGGCGCCGTGCGCGCGGAGCTGGAGCACCGGGCGCGGGCCGAGGGCCTGACGAACGTCGTCTTCACCGGCATGGTCCCGCGCGCCGAGCTGCCCGTGTACCTGGCGAGCAGCGATGCCTGCCTCGTCCACTTCCGCAAGGACGACCTCTTCGGCACCATCCTGCCGAGCAAGTTCTTCGAGGACGCCGCCATGGAGAGGCCGATCCTGCTCGGGTTCGAGGGCGACGCGCGGGCCATGCTGGAAGAGGCCGACTGCGGCATCGCCTTCGAGCCGTCCAACGACGAAGAGCTGGCGGCGGCGGCCGAGCGCCTCGCCGCCGCCCCCGCCGAGGAGCGGCGGCGGCTCGGCGAGAACGGCCGCCGCTACGTCCTGGAGCACTTCGACCGACGCGTACTCGCACACGACTACCTCGAGATCCTCGAGCGCGTGCGCGCTGATCGGCGGCGGGGACGCCGATAAACGCCCGGAGCGGCTGCGCCGCCGGGCCGGCCGCCTCCCCTGCGCCCGGGCGGCCCCGCGCTTCAGCCTGCGGTAGGATATCAGGGAGCACTGTCCGCCCCGGGAGGGCCGCATGACCGACGAGAGCACGACCATCGACGTGGGATCCTGGATGATGACCCTCGTCCGCAACTGGTGGGTGATCGTCGGCCTCATCGTCATCGGCATCGTCGTGGGCGTGGTGGTCACCAAGGCGCAGCCCAAGGTCTACACGGCCACGGCCTCCGTCTACATCGGGCAGACGACCGACGCCAACGGCAACGCCATGGCCGGCCTCAACTCCAACGCCAAGGCGGCCACCCAGCTGCTTTCCAGCCAGGTCGTGCTCAAAGAGGCCGCCGACCGGAGCGGCACGGACATCTCCACGAGCCTCCTGCGCAAGGAGACGACCGTCGAGACCCCGTCGTCGACCGTCAAGACGTCGACCTCCGTGGTCAACATCGTCGTCATCAGCGTGACCGACACCAAGAAGGCGCGCGCGACTGCGGCCGCCAACGCGCTCGCCGCCGTGCTGCTCGCGCACCTGGACACCGGCACCAACGAGAAGATCGCGCTGCTCGAGGCGCAGCTTGCCCAAGGCCAGAAGCAGCTCGCGGCCTCGATGGCGCGAGTCGGCCGCCGCCCAGAAGGCCATTACCACCATCGCGAAGGGCGGCGGCTCCCCGGCGGAGAAGGCGACGGCGTCGGCGCCCTATGTCGCCGTCGTGCAGGGGGCGGCGACAGATCAGGCGGCGTGGATCAACGCCAACCAGAAGACCCAGCTGCTGCTCCTCACGGCCAAGCAGGTCGAGCAGCCGCGCATGCTGCACGCTGCCGGCATCCCCGACTCGCCCAGCGGCCCGACGATGTCGCTCAACGTGGCGATCGGCGCGCTCGCCGGCCTCATCATCGGCATCATCGTGGCGTTTGCGCGGCGCGGACTGGCCGACCGCCGCGCCGCCAGAGCCGCCTGACCCCAACTCGCCGGGCTGCCCACGCGGCCTGCGCCCGGGCCGTCACCAGGGCTCCTGCCGAAGCTGCGACCACGTCTTGACCTGCGGCCTGCGCTTGTGCGGCGGCGGCCGGCTCAGCGGTCGTAGACGTCCGGCCGGCGATGCTCCAGCGCCGGGATCTGCCCGCGCACCTCGTCGAGGCGCGCGAGGTCCAGGTCGGCGACGCAGAGGCCGACGCCCTGCTCCACGCGCGCCAGCACCGTGCCCCACGGATCGACGATCATGCTGTTGCCGAAGCAGTCGCGCCCCGGCAGGTGCTCGCCCACCTGGTCCGGGGCGATCACGAAGCACCCGTTCTCGATGGCTCGGGCGCGGAGCAGCACCTCCCAGTGTGCCGCGCCCGTGTACGCCGTGAACGCCGCGGGAACGCACAGGATGCGCGCGCCGCGCAGCGCCAGCGAGGTGTACAGGCCCGCAAAGCGGAGGTCGTAGCAGATCGACAGGCCCAGGCGGACCGGCGTGCCGTCGTCGGCCTCGATGTCGGCGGTGACGATCTCTCCGCCGGGCACGACCTCCTCGGACTCCTCGTAGCGCACCGCGCCCGAGGTGACGTCGAAGAGGTGGATCTTGCGATAGACGGCCCGCAGTCCGCCGCCGGGGTCGAACAGCGCGGAGACGTTGGAGACGAGCCCGCCGGGCGCCGGCTCGTAGACAGACCCGGCGAGCAGCCAGATGCCGCGCCGGGCCGCCACGGCGGCGAGGGCGCGGTTGGACGGTCCGTCCGGAGCCTCCGCGGTGGCGACGATACCCTCGCGGCGCGCCCTTGAAGGCCCACGTCTCCGGCAGCGCGACGAGGCGGGCGCCCTGATCGGCCGCCGCCTCGACCAACTCGACGGCGGTGCGCACGTTGGCGGCCACGTCGTCGCGCGTGTTCAGTTGCACGCACGCCACGCGCAGAGTGCGCGCGGCCGGCGCGCCACCCGCGGGAGCGGGAGCGGTCACTCGCAGGCTCCCGCCGAGCAGGCCATCAGCGACAGCACTTCGTAGGCGATGGTGGCGGCGACGGTACTGGTCAGGTGGCTGCTGTCGAGCTCGGGCACGACCTCGACGACGTCGCCGCCGGCAAGGTCCAGTCCCCGGCAGCCGCGGATGAGCGCGAGCGCCTGGGCGGAGCTCGGGCCGCCGACCTCGGGCGTGGACACGGCCGGCGCGAATCCGGGATCGACGAAGTCGACGTCCACGGTGACGAACGCCTTGTGGGCGCCGATGACGTCGACAGCGGCGGCGACCACACCCGTGCCGAGCTGCGCCAGGTCGTCCCACGGCACGACCGTGAAGCCGAGTTCGCGCGCCTGCTCGTACTCGTCGGGCGAGTCGATGCCGCCGCGCATGCCGAAGAGGGCGGAGATGGCTGGGTCGACGATGCCCTCCTCCACGGCGCGGCGCACGACCGTGTTGTGAGCGTATTTCTGCCCCGCGACCTCGGCGAGACAGTCGGTGTGAGCGCCGAAGTGCAGCAGCGCGAGCGGGCCGAACCGCCGTGCCGCGGCGCGCAGCTCGGCGAGCGTGACCGTGTGGTCCCCGCCGATACCGAGCGGCACGGCGCCAGCGCCGTGCACCTGGTCGAGCGGTTCCTCCATGGCAGTCAGGCTGCGGTCCGTGAAGCCGGCGACCACACGCGCGTCCCCGGCGTCGACCACTGACAGGCGATCGAAGACCGCGACGCGCTGCGCCGGGTTGTACGCGGGGTGGATAGTGAGAGAGGCCTCGCGGATCGAGCGCGGGCCGAAGCGGGCGCCGGCACGCACGGCGAGGCCGCTGTCGAACGGCAGCCCGACGATCGCCGCGTCCACGCCGCCGAACTGCGTCACGTGCGGCAGCCGGAGGAACGTGTTGACGCCGGCAACCCGCGGCGACCGCCCTCCGCCGTCCGGACCGTATCCCTTCATGCCCACCTCCCTCGCCTCGACGTCCCCTCTGCCGCAAGTGTACCGCCGTGCCTCCGGTAGTACGCGTCTAATCCTTTTGAGTACCTTGCCGATAGGGTTTGTGCGCGGGCACGAGAACATGGTGGCATGCCCGTCTACCGGCACGGGGGGGAAGGGATGCCGGACGAGAGACTTCGCATACTGGTGATCGACGACGACAGCGACCTGACCACGTCGGTCGCCGCCGTGCTCACCGCGAACGGCTACGACGTCCTCACGGCGACCACCGGCGAGGAGGGTCTCGAGCTCGCCTTCACCGGCCACCCTCACCTCATCCTCCTGGACGTCACCATGCCCGGCATGGACGGCCATCAGGTCTGCCGCGAGCTGCAGTTCGGCTACACCAAGGACATCCCCGTCGTGTTCCTGACCGCGCGTACAGAGTTGACGCACATGATGGAGGCCAGCCGCTCGGGAGCGTCCGCCTACATCACCAAGCCGTTCCGGCCCGATCACCTGCTGCGCACGATCTCCGATGTCCTCCGGGATGCGAGCGTCTACCACGACGACATCACCGGGCTGCCGACGCTGGCCAACGTGCAGGTCGAGGTGCAGCGGATGCTGTTCGACCACGGGCAGCTCGGCATCATCTACGTCAGCCTGGACGGCGTGCAGGCGCTCGAGCAGCTGCAAGGGTTCGAGGTCGTCGACGACGTCTACAGGATCGTCGGCCAAGGGCTGGAGCAGGCACGCGGCGAGCTGATACGCGGCGAGGACTTCGTCTCCATCTCGAGCCTCGGCGACGCGTTTCTCATCGTCCTGTCGCCGTCGCGGCACAGCGGGTTCGTCGCCGAGGAGGACCTCCTGGTGGTGAAGCGGCGCCTGGAAAAGGACCTGCTCTCCCGGCTCGAGGCCGAGCTGGAGAAACGACTCGTCGCCAAGGTCGACCTCTTCGTGGGCACGTCACGGCTCACCCAGTCGCCGAAGATCCGCTTCAAGCGCGCGCTGCTGGACGGCATCGCGCGCGCCACCCGATCGATCGAGGCGGAGCGCGACGAGGTCCGCTCGCGGCTGCGCGAAGAGTTCGAAGCGGTGATGACCGGCGAGCTGATCAGCTGCGTCTTCCAACCGATCGTCAATCTCGAGGAC
Source organism: uncultured Thermoleophilia bacterium (assembly GCA_963798285.1). Lineage (GTDB taxonomy): Bacteria > Actinomycetota > Thermoleophilia > UBA2241 > UBA2241 > CAIXSE01. The sequence goes on from CAWCSR010000003.1 coordinate 1,567,913, forward strand.
TTCGAGGCGATCGGCTTCGAGCTGCTGTCGCGCGGCCCGCAGGAGAGCCAGCTCCACCGTCCGGACGCGCTCTTCGACATCGCCCGCAGCGAGGGCCGAGTCACCGAGCTGGACCGGCTCTGCCGGCGGACTGCGTCCAAGGCCGGTGAGGCGCTGCCGCTCGACTGCCTGCGCTTCGTCAACACCGAGCCCGTCACCATGTTCCTGCACTCCCACGGCGAGAGCTTCGTGAACGAGATCGTCGGGGCGACGGCGTCGTCGCTGCGCGGTCTCACGGTGATCGAGATCACCGAGAACACCGTGATCGACGACTTCGACCGCATGCGCGACATCGTGCGGCAGCTGCGCGCGCACGGCTTCCGCGTGGCGATCGACGACGCGGGCGCGGGCTACGCCGGCCTGCAGACGATGGTCGAGATCGAGCCCGACTTCATCAAGCTCGACATGTCCCTCATCCGCGGCGTCGAGTCATCGGTCGTCAAGCAGCGCCTCGTGCGCACGCTGCGCGACTTCTGCCGCGAGGCCACGATCACGCTCATCGCGGAGGGCATCGAGACGCGCAAGCAGCTCGACACCCTGCGTGAGCTCGGCGTGTCGCACGGGCAGGGCTTCCTCTTCGGCCATCCGGGGTGCCAGCAGCCGCTGCGGGACGCCTATCCGCCGCTGGAAGCCACTACACCCGTGTGATACGATGCCGCGCACGATGACGACCCATGACGCCACACGCAGCAGCACCCCCTGCGCCAATCGGCGTCGCTGGGCCTGGCGCGCGTAGCGCCTCTACCCTGACACCCGCACGGGCCCTGCCCGCACCCCCTGACCGCATCCCAGTGGTCGTCCCGTCCCCAGACACGGAGCACAGGAGCAGTGCATCTTCATTCAGAGCCGCATCGTCGGCCCAGGCGTCATTCGAGAGGAGGTAGGTCATGAGCGAGTACAAGAAGAAGTTCGTCCTTGACGAGGAGAGGATCCCCAAGGCCTGGTACAACATCGTGCCGGACCTGCCCGCGCCGCCGGCGCCGCCGCTCAACCCCGGCACCCTCCAGCCGGCCGGTCCCGACGACCTCTCGCCGATCTTCCCGCCGAGCATCATCGCGCAGGAGGTCTCGGCGGAGCGGTACATCGAGATCCCCGAGGAGATCCACCAGATCTACCGCATCTGGAGGCCTACGCCGCTCATCCGCGCCACCGGCCTCGAGAAGGCGCTCGACACGCCGGCCAAGATCTTCTTCAAGTACGAAGGCGTCAGCCCGGCCGGCTCGCACAAGAGCAACACCGCCGTCGCGCAGGCGTACTACAACAAGCTCGACGGCACCACGCGCCTCGCCACCGAGACCGGCGCCGGCCAGTGGGGCAGCGCCCTCAGCATGGCCTGCCAGATGTTCGACCTCGAGTGCATGGTCTACATGGTCAAGGTCAGCTACCACCAGAAGCCGTACCGGCGCAGCATGATGCAGCTCTGGGGCGGCACCGTGATCCCCAGCCCGAGCGACCAGACCAACGCCGGTCGCGCCGTGCTGGCCGAGGACCCGGACTCGCTGGGCAGCCTCGGCATCGCCATCAGCGAGGCCGTCGAGGACGCGGTGACGCACCCCGGCTCCAAGTACGCCCTGGGCAGCGTGACCAACCACGTCCTCCTGCACCAGACGATCATCGGCGAGGAGGCGATCCTGCAGTGCCAGGACGCCGACGCCTACCCGGACGTCGTCGTCGGCTGCGTCGGCGGCGGCTCGAGCTTCGGCGGCATCGCCTTCCCCTTCCTGCGCGAGAACCTCGCCGGCAAGACGAACACGCGCCTGGTCGCCGTTGAGCCGACGGCGTGCCCGTCGCTCACCAAGGGTCAGTTCCGCTACGACTTCGGCGACGAGGCCGCAGACCACGCCGCTGTTCAAGATGTACACGCTCGGCCACGACTTCATGCCGGCCGGTATCCACGCCGGCGGCCTGCGCTACCACGCCATGGCGCCGCTGCTCAGCCACGTGTACGACCTCGGCCTGATGGAGGCGGTGGCCGTGCCGCAGACCAAGGTCTTCGAGGCGGCGCAGCTCTTCGTCACAGACCGAGGCCATCGTGCCGGCGCCCGAGAGCGCGCACGCGATCCTCGCGGCCATCGACGAGGCGCTCAAGGCCAAGGAAGAGGGCGTGAGCCGGAACATCCTGTTCAACCTCACCGGCCACGGGCTTCTCGACCTCGGCGCCTACGACCGCTATCTCTCCGGCGAAGCTCGAGGACTACGACCACCCCGAGGAGGCGATCGCGGCGTCGATCGCGAAGCTGCCGGTGGTCGACTGAGCAGCCAGAAGCGCGGATCGTGGCGTCACCCTGACGGGTGACGACCGGCGTCGCCGAAGGGCGGCGAGGCAACGGCCTCGCCGCCCTTCGCGTGTGCGGCGTCTTCCCTCGCACGCACGGCGCGGCGCGGCCGGCGTGCCGTCGCGGGCGATCCGGGTCGGGCGTGGCCGCACGGTTGAGAACGGCGCCGGCAGGCGGGGGGCGCCTGGTGACGGTCGCGTGACCGGGCCCTGGTATCTTCGGCGATACCGGGGCACAGTCACCGGCGAGCACGCGCCGAGAGCGGGCTCGGCCAAGGAGACGGCGCCCCGGGACGACGGACGCGAGCGAGCGCGGATACCGGCGGGAGATGGACGCGGGCGGGTCCGTCAGAGCAGCGGCAGGACCCGGGCGCGGAGCGTCTCCGGAAGCCGAGCCCAGTCTGTGACCACGACGTCCGGCAGGTGTCCGAGCACATGCGGCCGGCCGCCGACGGCGATGCGCACGGCGGCGGCGGACAGGAGTGTCTCATCCGCCGTCCCGTCGCCGCAGGCGACCGTGCGCCCGGGCGACACGCCCAGCCTGACGGCGACGAGCCGAAGAGCGTCTCCCTTGTCGACCCCCGCCGCGAAGACCCCGAGGAACCCCGGCCGGATTGGCTCGACCCGCAGCCGGCCGCTCCACTCGGCCCGCAACTCGGGGAGCAGGCGGGCCGTGGTGGCGGGGTCGCCGTGCAGGACAAGCCGGCTGACCTGGTCTCCCGGCTCGTCATCCTGGTCGTCCCCGCGACTCGTGCCCGGCCCGAGCTCGCGCGGCTCGTCCACATCCCATACGGTCACTGCGACGCCCTGGGCCAGGACCTCGGCGGCGACCGCACGAGCGGGCCCCGCCGGCAGCGGCCGGTGACGGATCACCGCACCACCCGCCTCCACGACGAGCGCGCCGTGGTAGCACGCATAGATCAGCGGCTCGACGCCGAGTGTGGCGACGGCTCGGCGGGCCGACCGCAACGGCCGGCCCGTGACGACCGCGAAGAGCGCGCCGGCGGCGATGAGCTCCGTGAGCGCCGCGCCGACGCCGGGGACGGGCGCGGCGTCGTCATCGAGCAGGGTCCCGTCCAGGTCGCAGGCGAGCAGCAGCGGCTGGCCGGAGCGCCGGACCGGGACGGCCATCGGCTGGGTCAGGCCCGGCTAGCGCCGGCCGGCAGGGCCCGATCGCCGGCTGCCGGCAGCAGGACCGTGAAGCGGGCGCCGCCGCCCGCGGCGTCCGCGGCGGCGATCGACCCACCCTGCGCCTCGACGAGCCCGCGGCAGATGGCGAGCCCAAGACCGGCGCCGGACGTCACGCGCGCACCCTGCGCGCGGTAGAAGCGGTCGAAGATGAACGGCCGGTCGACGGAGTCGACGCCGGGGCCGTCGTCGGTCACTGTGAGGCGGACCGACGCCCCGGCCGGACCGCTGAGCGCGCCGACGGCCACGCCGTGGCCGGCGACCGCGTCGACGGTCACGGTCACGTGCCCGCCGGCGGGCGTGAACTTGAGAGCGTTGTCGAGCAGGTTACCGATGACCTGCAGCAGCCGGTCCCGGTCGCCGAGCACGATCGCCGGCCGCAGTTCGTCGGCGAGCTCGACGCTCTTGGCCGCGAAGGCCGGGCGGTAGCGGTCGACGGCGCTCGCCGTCGCCTCAGCCAGGTCCACCGGCTCGTGCTCGACGCTGAGATCCTCGCTCTCGAGCTCGTTGAGACTGCGGAGCGCGCCGAGCAGGCGGCCCAGCCGCTCGACCTCCTCGCCGATGACGCGCAGGTTCTCCGGCGTCGGCGGCAGCACGCCGTCCTCGAGCGCCTCCACGCGCGACTGGATGGTGGCGAGCGGCGTGCGCAACTCGTGCGAGAGGTCGCTCGTCATGTCCCGGCGCCACTGTTCGTCGCGGGCAAGCCTGTCCGCCATGGAGTTGAACGCCGCCGCGAGCGCCGCGACCTCGTCGTTACCTCGCGGCGACACGCGCACCTCGAAGTTGCCGACGGAGACGTCGCCCGCCGCGTCCGTGAGCTCCTCGAGCGGGCGGGTGATGCGCCGGCTGACGAGCAGGCTCAGCAGCAGTGCCAGAGCGCCGGCGATGGCGGCGGCGATGATGAGGTTACGGGTGAGGGCTCCCTGGTACGCATCTTCGGCCGCGGCGCGCGCGCCCTTGGGCGCATAGATCTCAGCCCTGCCGACCTGCTGGCCATCCACCATGACCGGAGCGCTCTGGATGGTGAAGTCGGCGCCACTGAGCCGCGATCCCTGCGGCGTTGCGGCGCCGGAGGCCGTCGTCCCCTGGCCGGAGCCGTTCATCATCCCCCGGCCATTCCCGTTCATCATGCCGGAGCCGTTACGCCGCCCCTGGACGGTGAACAGCAGATGCTCGTTGGTGTCGTAGACTGCGACGTCGACGTTGTTGAACATCGCCACCTGGCTGAGCGCGTAGATGGCGGTCGCGTCCCACCCGGTCGCGGGCTTGTACGTGGACTGGAGCGACGTCACCACGGCTTCGTTGCGCTGGCTCTGGGCCTGCTGAAGGTAGCTGTCGAAACGCCGCGAGCCGGCGTAGGTGACGATGGACCCGACGACGACGATCGCCAGCACCGCGACGACGAGGTGCGTGAGCGCGAGGCGGAAGCGCAGTCCCCGCCTCACCGCTGGTCCTCCGCGAAGGCGTAGCCGCGGCCGTACACCGTGAGGACGAGCCGCGGCGCCCGGGCGTCGTCGCCCAGCTTGCGGCGAAGGTTCTTGATGTGGGCGTCGATGGTGCGTTCGTAGGGCTCGAACTCCATCCCCTGCAGCCGCTCCACGAGCTCGGCGCGCGTGTAGACGCGGCCCGGAAAACGGGCGAGCGCCTGGAGCAGGCGGAACTCAGACTCTGTGAGCTCGACCGGCTCGCCGTCCAAGGTGGCGCGACGGCGCGGGCTGTCCACCACGAGACGCCCGCCGGCGCGCTCCAGCACGTCCGCCTGCGGGAGTTCGTCCGGGCGGGCGCGCCGCAGCAGCGCGCTCACGCGTGCGGTGAGCTCGCGCGGGCTGAACGGCTTGGTGACGTAGTCGTCGGCGCCGAGCTGCAGCCCGCGCACCAGGTCTTCTTCCGCGTCCTTGGCGGTCAGCATCACGATCGGCACGTCCGACTGGGCGCGCAAACGCCGGCACACCTCCTCGCCAGCCATGCCAGGCAGGCCGAGGTCGAGGATCACGAGGTCCGGCCGGCGCCTCGCGGCGGCGGCGAGGGCGTCTTCGCCGGTCGCCGCCCAGTCAACCGTGTGGCCCTGCCCCTCGAGGTAGCTCTGCACGACTTCGGCGATGCGAGCCTCGTCTTCAACGACGAGGATGCGGGCGGGTCCGGGCATGTCGTCATGATACTCGTTCCTCACCGGCCGGGCTCCCGGCTTCCCGGTACGAGGCATCTGATAGGATTCCGGGCACGCTCGAGGAGGTCTACCCTGCCCAACCTGAAGGTGTATCGAGTGGCCTGGGTCGTCGCGGCCGTCCTCGTCATCGCCGCCCTGTTCACCCTCGGCAGTGCTGACACCCCCAAGCTCAGCCAGGAGCCCCCGTCGTTCGACGGCGACGCCGCCTACGCCGACCTCGTGACGCATCGTCAAGGACTACCCCCAGCGCGTCGCCGGCACCGACCCGGACAACCGCATGGGCATCTGGGTCGAACAGCAGTTCCGCGCCATGGGCCTCGAGACGCACATCGACGGCTTCGCGGCCACTGTCAACGGCAAGGCCGTGGCGCTGCAGAACGTCTGGGCGATCTCCAAGGGACGCACCCAGGGGACCATCATGGTCCTCGCCAACCGCGACGTGCCGCCCCTGGCCACCCAGGGGGCCGACGACAACGCCTCCGGCGTCGCCGCGCTCCTCGGACTCGCTCAGGCCTTCACCGTCACCGCTCACGACCACTCGATCATCTTCCTGTGCACCACCGGCGACGCCTACGGCGCCCTCGGCGCGCACCAGTTCGTCGAGGATCACCAGACGGACGACCTCTACTCGGTCATCGCCCTCCGCGACGTTGCCACGCGCGACAGCACCAGCGTCGCGCTCGACGGCTGGAGCACGGCGCCCAAGACGGCGCCGCCGTGGTTGTGGCTGCTCGCGCCGCCGGCGGCCAAACAGCAGGACGTCAACATGGACGCCGAACTGCCCACCGTGGCCGCCCAGGTGCTGCGCCTGGCCGTGCCCGCCAGCGCGGGCAGTCAGGGGCCGTTCGTGGCCGCCGGGGTGCCCGCGATCACGGTCTCCGCCGCCGGCCTGTCGGCCCCGACGCGAAACGACACGCTCAGACACCGTCTCGAAAGATACGCTGACCAGAGTCGGCACGGCGGTCCAGAACATGATGATGGCCGTCGACGGCACAACATCACCCGGCGCGCCGAGCGGCGGCACCATCTTCCTCACCCACAAGGCGACGCTGCCGGGCGGCGCGCTCGCCGCCATCCTCGCCGCCCTGCTCCTGCCACTGGTCGCCGTCGCGGTCGACCTCTTCGCCCACTGCCGTCGAAGTCGCGTCCGCCTGCGCCCCGCTTTCGTCCGCGCAGGCCTCCACCTCGCACCGTGGCTCGTGCTCATCGCCGTCGTCTACTTCGCCAACCTCGTCGGCCTGCTGCCGCACAGCCCCGACGCGGTGATCCCGCCGGACTCTCGCCTCGCCGACACCCCGCGCTACCTGCGCGTCATCGTCCTCATCGCCCTCATGCTGCTCGCGTACGCCTATGCCGTCGCCGTCGAGCGGCGCCTCGCGCGACGCGTCGCCACGGACGCACGAGCCACGATCTTCGTCTCGCACCTGCTCCTCGTCGTCATCGCGCTGCTGCTGCTGCTCGTCGACCCCTACGCGGTGCTGCTCGTACTGCCGGCGCGCGATCCTCTGGCCGCTCGCCCGTCCCGGCGGCTGGGCGCGCTCGATCCTCCCCGTCTACCTCGGGCTGCTCATGGTGCCGGTGCCCCTCATCTACTACGCGCTGCAGCTGGACGTGGGCTGGAAGGTCTGGTGGTACTTCTTCCTGCTGTTCGAGAACCGCACCATCCCCGCGGCGGCCGTGCTGCTGGCGGCGCTGTTCTTCTCGACCGCCGGCGTGCTGGCGCACACGCTGCACGAACGCGGGCTGGCGCCGGGGGCGCTCACGTGGCCGGCGATCGACCGGCGCGGCCCACAGAGGATGAGCTGATGAGGAGTGGGCCGCCGTGGCGGAGGTCGACGACGCGCCGCACCTCGTGCACGGAGGTCGCGTGCGGCGGCGGCGGCGCGGACCGCGCAAGCCGTAGACGAACGGAGGGGCCGGGAGCGCTCCTCGCGAGCTCTCCCGGCCCCTCCGCGGTGGGTCAGCGGATCAGTACTCTTCCTGCGAGAGCGACTCGTCGATGGCCGAGTCCGTCTCGTCGTCGATCTTGACGTCGTCCACCGACGGGCACCGGCTTCTCGCCGCTGTCGCGCGACAGCAGGGCGGCCTCGCCGCTCATCATCGCGTCGAACGCCTTGGCCTTGAGGCGGGCGCGCGTCTCCTCGATGCGTCGCCGCATCTCGGCCTGGTCGATTCCGCCGCCTTCTCGCGCCGGGGCAGAAGCCTCCTCGGCGATGGGCGCGGCGGGCTCTTCGGCGACGACGGGCTCTTCGGCGACCGCCGCGGCAGCCACGACCGGTTCCTCGGCCACGACCGGCTCCTCGGCGATGAGCGGCTCCTCGTCCACGACCGGCTCCTCGGCCACGACCGGCTCCTCGGCCACAGGCTCGGGCACAGCAGCCGCGGCGACCGCCGCGGCAGGGACCTCGGTGGTCGTCTCCGCGTCGTAGTCGACCTCCCAGGCGTGCGGCTTCTCGGGCGGCGCCTCCTCGGGCACCGGCTCGGCGGCGACGGGCGTGTCGGGGACCAGCTGGGGCGGGACGGCGGGACCGACGAACGGCTCCGGCTCCTGACCGGCGAGCGGCGCCTCGGCAACGATCTCGTCGACGACGGCCTCTTCGGCCTCGGCCTCTTCGGCGACTTCCTCTGCCAGGACGGCTTCCTGGACGGCCTCCTCGGCGACCACGTCGTCCACGGCAGCCTCGACCACGGCTTCTTCCGCGACGCTCCTGGCCTCATCGGCCTCGACCACGGCCTCTTCAGCGGCCAGTTCGGCGGCGTCGGCCTCGGCTACAGCCTCTTCGGCGATCGAAGTGGCGGCATCGGCCTCCGCGACCGCCTCGTCGGCGACGATCTCGGCGGCGGCCGCATCCTCGTCGCTGGCGAGCAACGCGTCGGCGACAGCGTCCTCGGCGGCCTGCTCCGCCACGACGGCCTCGAAGACGGCCTCGTCGGCGACGATCTCGGCGGCCTCAGCTTCTACGACGGCTTCTTCGGCCACGACCCCGGCTGCGGCAGCCTCGACGACGGCTTCTTCCGCTACGGCCTCGGCCGCGACGGCCTCGACCACGGCCTCGTCGACGACGGCGACGGCTTCGTCGGCACGTTCGGCCGACTCGTCGGCGAACGGCTGCGCGAGCTCGTTCCTCAAGCGCGGCGCGCGTCTCGTCGATGCGCTCCCGCAGGTCGTCGCTGGCCTCAGTCTCGACCGGCCGGTCGTTCCACGCCGGGAACGGGCTCGGCGGTCGGCTTCGGCGACGGCTTCGTCGGCCACGACCGTCTCCTCGACGACCGTCCCGGCCGGCGCCCAGGGCTCCTCGGCGACTGCCGTCGCCGTCCCGCCCCACTCGGCGGCGGGCTCAGGCTGCGGATACTCGTCGGGCGCGGCGCCTAGAAGCTTGCCGCTGGCGCCGCCGACCAGCTGGTGGCGCAACTCGCGCCCACTCTTCGGGGCGACCAGCAGGGCGACGCCTCGCTCCGATCGCGAGCCCGAGCAGAAACCTCATCACCTTCATGCTGCCTCCTTGACCGGTGCCGTGCCAGCCGCACAGGCGCGCGCAGAGCCGGCGAAGTGTACGTCGGAAGAAACGTGCCCGAGCTTTACAGTTTACAGCCCTGTATACGCTGGGCCGGGGTGCAGTCCTGCCGGGCGGCTAGGCGAGTCGCTGCGCCGAGACCGTCCCGTCGTCCCGAGCGCTGAGCAGGACGACCCACACGGGACCCCACTGCTCGCTGACACGCACCGCCGCCTCCCTGAGCGCGGCGCTGACGTCTTTGCCCACGAACGCCATGAGCGGGAGCATCGGCCGGTGCTCGATCTGGACGCGGACCCCCTCCTCGCTCTGCTTGAGCAGGATGGGTTCGGCGCTGAGCTCGTGCAGACGGGCGACGCTGCCCGGCGTCAGCTCGAGCGCGGCCCTGGCGCCGGCGACGGGCGGTCGGTGACGTGTCGAGGTCGCTCTTGACCCTGCGCGCGAAGAACCAGATCGCGACCAGCGCGAGCAGCGCGACGGCGAGGAAGGCCACGACCCACACGTAGACGCTCACGTCCGCCCGTCCTCCTCTCCGTCCTCGTCGCCGGGGGCCGCCCGCCGCCTGGTCTCGTCCAGGCGGGCGGCCAGCTCGCTCTCGACCCCTCGTATCGGCACGTAGTAGCGGCGGCCTGAGAGCCTGTCCGGCAGGTACTGCTGCTGGACCCAGCCGCCGGTGGCGTGCGGGTACTTGTACCCCGCACCGTGGCCGAGTTCCTTCGCGCCGCGGTAGTTGGCGCTGCGCAGGTGAGGCGGCGGCGGCTGGTTGCCCTCCCGCCGCACGTCGTCGAGCGCCGCGTCGACCGCCTTGTAGGCGGCGTTGCTCTTGGGCGCCAGCGCCAGGTACGTCGCCGCCTGGCTCAGGTTGATGCGGCACTCGGGCAGCCCGACGAACTCGACCGCGCGCGCGGCGGCCACGGCCACCTGCAGCGCCTTGCGGGTCGGCGTTGCCCACGTCCTCGCTGGCGAAGACGATCATGCGGCGAGCGATGAACTTGGGGTCCTCGCCGCCCGCGATCATCGAGGCGAGGTAGTAGACCGCGGCGTCCGGGTCGCTGCCGCGCATGCTCTTGATGAACGCCGAGATGGTGTCGTAGTGGGCGTCGCTCTCGGTCGTACATGACCGGCGACTTCTGCGCCGCGTCCTGCAGGTCGTCGACGGTGAGCGTGACCGGCGCGCCGGGCGACGCGGCCGAGCGGGAGCGCCAGGCGGTCTCGAGCGCGTTGAGCGCGACGCGCGCGTCGCCGCGCGAGATGCCGGCGAGGAAGGCGAGGGCGCCGTCGCCGAGCTTGACGCCCTTGCCGCCGAGGCCGCGCTCGACGTCCTGCAGCGCGGCCGTCGACGACGTGCTCCACGAGCTCCGGCGCGAGCGGCTCGAAGCGGTAGAGCTGGCAGCGGCTGATGAGCGCCGAGTTGACCTCGAAGTACGGGTTCTCGGTGGTGGCGCCGATCAGCGTGACGACGCCGTCCTCGATCGCCGGCAGGAGCGCGTCCTGCTGCGCCTTGTTGAAGCGATGGATCTCGTCGATGAAGAGGACCGTGCGCGCCGCGCTGAGGGTGCGCGCCTCGCGCGCGCCCTGGATCGCGGCGCGCACGTCGGCGGTGCCGGAGCTGACCGCCGAGAGCTGCACGAGGCGGGCGCGCGTCTCGGCGGCGATGAGGCGCGCCAGCGTCGTCTTGCCGCAGCCGGGCGGCCCGAAGAAGAGCATGCTGAACAGCTGGCCGCCCTCGATCGCCGCGCGCAGCACCGTGCCCGGGGCCGACGATGTGCTCCTGCCCGGCGAACTCCGCCAGCGAACGCGGCCGCATGCGCGCCGCGAGCGGCGCCTCGGCCGCCGCCTGCTCGTCACTCAGGGAGAAGAGGTCGTCCATGGGAGCCAGTCTACGCCAGAGCCCGGGCGCCTCACACGCGCGCGGCTATCTGTTACTATCGCAAACGATGCGCAAGGTGCTGGTCTTGAACACCACCTATGAGCCGCTCAACGTGTGTACGGTGCGGCGAGCTCTCGTGCTCCTGCTCAAGGACAAGGCCGAGGTGCTCGAGCAGTCAGGCGCGGCCTTGCACAGCGAACGCGGCGCGCACGAGATCCCCCTCGTCATCCGCCTCAATTCCTACGTCAGCGTCCCGCGCCGCGCCGCCACTGCGCGTATCTCGCGGCGCGCGGTCTTCGCCCGGGACAAGCACCGCTGCCAGTACTGCGGCAGCGACCCACCACCTCACGGTCGACCACGTCGTGCCGCGCTCCAAGGGGGGCGCCGACACGTGGGACAACCTGGTCACCTCCTGCGCCCCCTGCAACCGCAAGAAGGGCGACCGGCCGCTGCACCTGGCGGGGCTGCGGCTCCAGCGGCCGCCGCGGCCTCCGGGGCCGGCCGCCTTCGTCCTCCTCCACGTGGACCACGTCCACGAAAGCTGGCGCCCGTATCTCAGCTACGCGTCCTGAGAGACGCGTCCGGCCGGCCCCGGCCGTGTGACCGAGGTCGTGTCCCCGGACCCGGACAGGGGACCGGTGTTATACTCCGCGCCGTGATCATCGACGACAGCAGAGAGCCTCGGCTGCAACTGGACGACGCGGAGCCGTTCCGCATCGACAGCGCGGAGGTCACGCGCGACATCGAACGCTCGACGCTGACGAACATCGTCCTGAACGGCGACCCCTTCCGGCTGCCCGTCGGGGCCCGCGTCACTCTCTGGACGGGCCCCAACGTCGTCTTCGTCGGCAAAGCAGTCGACGAACACAACGTCCTCGACCTGCTCTCGACCGAGTCGGACGACGAGCTCGCCGGCGACGAGACCATCTGACCTGCAGGCGCAGGGGGCACGCCCATGAAGGGCCTCATCCTCAGCGGGGGAGCGGGAACGCGCCTCCGTCCCATCACTCACACCGCCGCCAAACAGCTGGTGCCGGTGGCCAACAAGCCGGTGCTCTTCTACGGTCTCGAGGCGATGCGCGCAGCCGGGATCACCGATGTCGGCATCGTCGTCGGTGACACGGCGGCCGAGATCGAGGCAGCGGTCGGCGACGGCGGCGCGTTCGGCCTCGCCGTCACCTACCTGCCGCAGGAAGCCCCGCTCGGCCTCGCCCACGCAGTGCTCATCAGCGAGGCCTTCCTCGGTGACGAGCCCTTCGTCATGTACCTCGGCGACAACCTTCTCAAGGAAGGCATCGAGCCGTTCGTGCACGGTCGTTCGAGGCGAGCAGCCCGGATGCGCTCATCCTGCTGCAGAAGGTCGGCGACCCGCAGAGCTACGGCATCGCCGAGCTCGACGGCGACGGGCACGTGGCGCGGCTCGTGGAGAAGCCGGCCGAGCCGCGCAGCGACCTCGCCCTGGTGGGCGTGTACCTCTTCACCCGGGCCATCTTCGACAGCGTGAAGGCAATCGCGCCCAGCGCCCGGGGCGAGCTCGAGATCACGGACGCCATCCAGCACATGGTCGACCGCGGCCTGCGCGTCGAGCCGCACGTGGTCACCGGCTGGTGGAAGGACACGGGCAAGCTCGAGGACATGCTCGAGGCCAACCGCCTCGTGCTCGGCACCATCGCCGGCGACGTACAGGGCGAGGTGTACGAGAGCACGCTCGAGGGCCCGGTGCGCATCGGCCCCGGAAGCCGCCTGGAGCGCTGCACCGTGCGCGGCCCGGTCGTGATCGGCGCCGGCTGCCGGCTCAGCGACACGTTCGTCGGACCGTACACGTCCATCAGCGACGGCGTGGTCGTCGACCACGCCGAGCTCGAGCACTCCATCGTCCTCGAGAACAGCCGCATCTCGCACCTGGGCACGCGCATGACCGACAGCCTCATCGGCCGCGACTGCGTGATCGCGCACAGCGACGCGCGCCCGGTCGCCTACCGCTTCCTGGTCGGCGACAGCTGCCAGATCGGCATCCTGTAAGCACGGCCCCGGGGGGCTCGGGGAGGAGGGAAGCAGATGATCGACGGCGTCATGACCAAACAGCTCAAGGTGGTCCCCGACGAGCGCGGCCGCCTCATGGAGTGCCTGCGCAGCGACGACGACCTGTTCGTCCGCTTCGGCCAGTTCTACATGACCACGACCTTCCCGGGCGTCGTCAAAGGGTGGCACCTGCACGACGCCCAGTACGACAACATCGTCTGCGTCAAAGGCATGATCAAGCTCGTGCTGTTCGACGGCCGCGGGGCCGCCGGCGACGCGGCCGCGCCCGGCTTCGAGCCGTCGTCAACGGCCGGCCAGGTCGACGAGTTCTTCCTCGGCGAGCACCGGCCGCTGCTGGTGCGGGTCCCGCCCGGGCTGTGGCATGGCTGGAAGTGCATCAGCCCGGAGGAGGCGTACATCGTCAACGCGCCCACCGAGGTCTACAGGTACGACGACCCCGACCAGCGCGAGCTGCCGCACGACAGCGACGCGATCCCGTACGACTGGGCCGTCAAGCTGCGCTGAGCGCGGCGGACGAAGCTGCATGCCGCGCTGGTTCGTCACAGGGGTCGGTGGCCAGCTGGCCACCGCGTTCTCGCACATCCTCGAGGGCGACATCTTCCTCAGCCGCGAGGAGGCGCTGGACATCCGCGACGCGGCCGCCGTGCGCACAGCCGTCCACGCCTTCGCTCCGGATTGCGTGTTGCACTGCGCCGCGTACACCAACGTGGACGGCGCCGAGGCCGACCCGGAGACGGCCGAAGCCGTCAACGTCATCGGCACGCACAACGTCGTCCAGGCGGTGCGCGGCACGCACACATCGGTCGTCTACTTCAGCACCGACTACGTGTTCGACGGCGCCAAGGGCGCCCCGTACGTGGAGAGCGACCGCCCGCGACCACTCAACGTCTACGGGCGCACCAAGCTCGCCGGCGAGCGCGAGGTGCTCAGCTGGGTGCACGGCATCGTCTTCAGGACGGCGTGGCTCTTCAGCGAGAACGGCCACAACTTCGTGAAGACGATCCTCGCCGCGGCACAGGAGCGCGCCGGTACGGGCGAGCCCCTGCGCGTCGTGGACGACCAGGTCGGCTCGCCGACCTACGCGGGCCACCTCGCCGCCGCCGCCTCCGAAGCGCTGCAGCGCGGCATCAGCCCAGGCCTCTACCACCTCGCCGGCAGCGGCTACTGCTCGTGGTGCGAGCTGGCCGGCGAGATCGTCGACCTCGCCGGCCTCGACGTGGAGGTCCAGCCGATCACGTCGGCGGAGGCGGAGCGGCCGGCGCACCGGCCGGCGTTCTCCGCCCTCGACACCGAGCGGCCCATCCCGCGCCTGCCCCACTGGGCCCAGGGCGTCGCGGAGGCCGTCGACCGTCTCATCCCGCTCGGCTAGTGAGTGGACCACTGATCCAGGAGGACGCAACGTGAGACTCGTGGTCACCGGCGGCGCCGGCTTCATCGGTTCCAACTTCGTGCGCTACATGCTGGCACGGCACGACGACGTCGAGATCGTGAACCTCGACAAGCTCACCTACGCCGGCAACCTCGAGAACCTGCGCGACGTCGAGGACGACCCCCGCTACACCTTCGTGCGCGGGGACATCTGCGACGCCGCCGTCGTCGGCGAGACGCTCCGCGGCGCCGACGCCGTGGTCAACTTCGCCGCCGAGACGCACGTCGACCGCTCGATCAGCGGCCCCCAGGACTTCATCAGCACCGACGTCCTCGGCACGCACACCCTGCTCGAAGCCGTGCGCCGGCTCGAGATCCCCCGCTACCTGCAGATCAGCACCGACGAGGTCTACGGCAGCATCGAGGCGGGAGCGTTCACGGAGGAGTCCGACCTCGACCCGTCGAGCCCGTACTCGGCGAGCAAGGCCGGCGCGGACCTCCTCGTGCTCGCCTACCACCGCACCTTCGGCACGCCGGTGCTCATCACGCGCAGCTCCAACAACTACGGCGCGTGGCAGTACCCGGAGAAGATCGTCCCGTTGTTCATCACCAACGCGATCGACGACCTGCAGCTGCCGGTGTACGGGGACGGCCTCAACGTGCGCGACTGGCTGTACGTGGACGACAACTGCGCCGGCATCGACCTCGTGTTGCAGAAGGGGGTTCCGGGACAGGTGTACAACATCGGCGGCGGCAACGAGGTGCAGAACCTCACCATCACGCACGGCATCCTCGAACTGCTCGGCAAAGGTCAGGACCTCATCCGCTTCGTG
Source organism: uncultured Thermoleophilia bacterium (assembly GCA_963798285.1). Taxonomy (GTDB): domain Bacteria; phylum Actinomycetota; class Thermoleophilia; order UBA2241; family UBA2241; genus CAIXSE01. The sequence goes on from CAWCSR010000003.1 coordinate 1,583,208, forward strand.
ACCGACCGGCCCGGCCACGACCGCCGCTACGCGATCGACTGCTCCAAGCTCAAGGCTCTCGGATGGCGTCCGGAGGTGCCGTTCGAGGCCGGGCTGGCGCGCACCGTGGAGTGGTACGCGGGCAACCCCGACTGGTGGCGGCCCATCAAGTCCGGCGACTGGCGCGCGTACTACTCCCGCCAGTACGGCGAGCTCGCCTGAGCGCCTGAGCCGGCGCTCACGACCGAGGCCGTGAAACGGCCCGCGCTCGGCCGGCGCCGCGTCAGCTCAGGGCACATTCCACACGGGGGTACCGACCGGCACTCTCGAGTACAGCCACGTGATGTTGGCGTTCGCCAGCCGCGTGCACCCGTGCGAGTAGTTGCGCGGGTACCTGCCCAGCAGCCACGGCTCGTTGGTGCCGTGGATCGCGTACAGCCCGAGGTAGCGCATGCGGTACGGGCCGTAGGGACCGCCCATGTGCGGGTCCTTGGCGTAGATCTTGAAGTGGCCATGCGGCGTCGGCAGGGACGGGCGGCCGAGTACGCACGTGAACACCCTGACCACGTTGCCGTACTCGTGGTAGTAGAGCTTGTACTGGCTGAGGTCGACCAGGATGAGTTGCGGGTACCTGGTCGGCACGCCGTAGGGGTTGCGGCGATCGAACACGGTGGCCTTCCAGGGCGCGCTGTGACCGGCGAGGTAGTCCACGCCGGCGACGATGTCCGCACGGACGACGAGCCGACCCGGCTTGCCCGCGAGGATCGCCGCTGTAGCGGTGGAGTCGGCGCCGAGCGTGAGGTCCTGGAGCTCGGCCCAGCCGCCGGAAGTCCAGCGGCTCAGCTGCACCGTGGCGCCGGGCTGTGCCGGCCTCACGGTCACCGTGTAGCGGACCCGCTGCTGCTCGTGGAGCGGCTTGCGTGCGACGGCCACCAGCCCGACCTTGGGGCGCACGCCCACGGAAGCCTCCGCGGATGCCGCCGCCCACGTGTCTCCGGCGGCGAGGTCGACGCAGAAGATCGCCGACCGTGGCGGGGTCCGCGTCCAGGAGGCCGTGCCGTCCGCGCCGGCTGTGGTCGTGTCGACGACGGTGAAGTCCGTCTCCCCGCCACGCTTGCGGCTGAGCGTGAGCGTCGCGCCGGCCGGAGCTCCCTGCTCGGTCAGAGTCGTGCTGGCGCCCAACGCGACAGTCGCCGGCGCAGCGGTGAGAGTGAGCTGAGGCTGCCCGGCGGCACGCGCCGCGGCCGGCAGACAGGCGGCGAGCGCGAAGACGAGCAGCAGCAGAAGGACGGCGACGAACTTCGGACGTGCATTCACGGAAGGCCCCCAAGGTCGGTGCGTGCTGGCCGGGAGTCTACGACACGGGCGGTGGGCAGGCCAGAGCCGGCCACGGCTACGCCCCGGCGTCGCCCTCCGACCGCGCCTGAGCCCGCGGCCGTCTGACGCGGCGCACGCGCGGCCGGCGCGCCGCCTCGGCGGCGGCCTGCCGCACCTTACACCAGCGTGCGGCTTTCGACGCCGCCCACACGACGGTCGCGCCGGCGAGCAACGCTCCGGCGAGCGCCGGCCATACCCACCACGGAGCGGCCGCGGGCGCCGGCTCCGCCGCCGGCTTCGGCCTCACGTAGAGGTAGGTGTCGATGTTGTCGGCCGTCATGAGTGCCGAACCTGTGCCAGCCGGCGCCTGTACCCACCCCTGCCAGCGGTCGGTCCTCTCCGCCTCCAGTGTCTGCGGATAGGCGATGACGGCGTAGGGACTGGCGTCGTAGGCCAGCTGTTGCAGCCGATCGACCAGCGACGCGCGTTCCGTCTCGTCCAGCGTCGCAGCCTGCTGCGCGAACAGCGAGTCGTAGTCGTCGCTCGTCCAGCCGGTGTCGTTCCACGCGCCGATCTGCCCGGAAGTGAGCACGGAGAGGATGAACGTCGGATCGCTGTCGCCGATCCAGTCCGAGATGAAGAGCTCCGCGTCGGGCTTGGGGAGGCCGTCCAGCGTCACCGCCAGACGGGCACGCAGGGAGTCCGCCGACAAGGACGTGAAGGTCACGGTGATGCCGAGAGCGCGAAGCCCTTTGGCGACGATCCGTGCAATCGCCATACCCTGTGGTGGCGAGTCGGAGGCGTACAGGCGCAGCGTGACGGGATCGTTGTCGGGGCTGATGAGCCGCCGCGCCATCTTGACGTAGCCGGCGTCCTGCAGCAATTGAGCGGCCTTCTTGAGGTCGAAGCCGTAGCGGGCGTCCGGGGCCGGCACGAGGTGATAGTCGGGGTCGCGACGGATGCCTGGAGAGACGATGGTGCTGCCCGCCCACGCGTAGCCGTCGTAGAGCCGTGCGACGATCGTCTTGCGATCGATGGCCCAGTTCAACGCCTGCCGGAACGCCTGGTCGCGCACGACGGGGTTCGCGTCGGTCGCCGTCGGCGCGCACACGAAGCCAAGGTCGACGAAGCTGCGGCCTGGCGCCGCGATCGCCTGGAGGCGGTCGTCGCGGCGCAGCTGCCGGAACCGGCTGCCCTCGAGGCCGACGGCGGCATCGAGGGCGCCGCTCTCGAGATCGTCGGCCATCTTGCCGGGATCCCGGTAGGCGACGAAGACGACTTCGTCGACCGCCGGCCTTCCCCCCCAGTACGCCTCGTTCGCGCGCAGCACGACCGACTTCCCTGGTGTGAACGAGACCAGGCGGAAGGGGCCGTCACCGATGGCGGGCACGGCCGCGACCGCCTTCTCGTCACTCGGGTCCACCCCCGACCAGAGGTGCTCGGGGAGGATCGGGATCCACAGCGCATCCATGCCCGCCTTGGGCTCGCTGCAGGTGACGATCACCGTCTGGTCGTCGGTCGCCTCGACCGACTGGATGCCTGTGGTCAAAGCCGCGTAGGGTGAAACGTCGTTGTCCATCACCCAGTCGTACGTGAAGACGACGTCCTGAGCCGTGACCGGCTCACCGTCCTGCCAGGTGGCGCCCGGTCTGAGCTTGAAGGTCCACGTGAGTCCGTCGTCGCTGTGGGTCCAGCTCTCCGCGAGCTCGGGGCGGGGGCCGAGGCCGTCGGCACGGAAGCCGGTCAGAAAGTCGTGGGTGAGATGCAGGATCACGCGCTCCTGCGCAGATTGGCCGCGAACCGGATCGACCGCGTCGGGGCCGCCGATCCAGCCGACGCGAAGTCTCGTTGTCGCCGGCGACGAAGATGGCGACGGTGAGGGCGAAGGCGAGCCCCAGGCGTCGAAGGGGTCCGGCGCAGCGACCGCGCCGGACGGCGTGGGCTCGGGCGTGAGGGTGACGTCCGCGGCCGGCGGGCTCGAGGAGGGATTCGCGAGCGCACGGATAGGTCCGCCGGACACGACGGCGAGCAGGAACGCGCCGATGAGGATTGCGGCGGCGCGCGCCAGCCATCGCCTCCGGCGCCGCCAGGAGCCGGGCGCGCGATCGGGGGTAGAGCTTCGAGCTGCCGTGAGTCACCTTTCCCTGGGGCCTTCGCGTCCGGAGACAGGCTGAACGCCCGGGATGAGCGCGGGAATGGCACCCGATGAGGGGACGGTTAGAACCGCGGGAGCGAGCGGCGGGACCGCGCCGGCGCGCCCGAGCTCAGATCACGTCGTGCGGCGCTACCGCAGGTTGTGCACGTGCGTGCCCACCGGCACGCGCGCGTACAGCCACAGCGCCTGGCTGTTGTACATGCGCGCGCAGCCGTGCGAGAAGTCGCGCGGGACGGGGCGGCTGAGCAGCCACGGCTCATTCGTGCCGTGGATGGCGATGCCTCCCTGCGGCCGGTAGAACATGACGCACGCGCCCAGGGCGCCGCCGCCGGGGATGCGCTTGCCGTAGACGTGGTAGTAGCCGAGCGGCGTGCGGTAGCCGGGGCGCCCCAGCGCCACGTCGAACCGCCGGACCAGCGCGCCGTGCTCGTAGTAGTACAGGCGGTACTCGTGCCGGACGATCACGATGTAGTGCGCGAAGCGGAGCGGCACGTGGTGGGCGTTCGGCCGATTCACGATGACCCGCCCGGACGCTGAGACGCCTGCGTCGTGGCCGGCGTCCGCGTCCATGCGCGCGCGCAGACGGTAGAACCCGAACGTGTCCGGAGTCCACCGGTACGCGAAGGTCGATGCCGAGTCGAGCGTGGTGCTCGCGAACTGCCGCCACGCGCCGGCGACGCGCCGGTCGATCACGACCGTGCCGCCGGGATGCGCCGGCGCGACCGTCCCACGCAGCTCGACGGAGCCTCCGAGCCACAGACTGGCAGGGAACGACGCCGTGACGAGCGGCCGCACGCGAAGGCTTGCGTCAGCCTGCGCAGCCTCCTGCGTGGACGTGGCCGTGAAGACGACGCGGTAGTCGGTCGAGACCGAGGGCTTCACGCGGAAGCTGAAGGCGCCGCCGGCGCCCGCCTTGCCGGAGGCGGCCGGCGAGTAGTCGGCGGCGCCGGCCGGCCGCGCGAGCAGCGAGAGGTCGGCGCCGGAGACCGATACGGTCCCGCTCACGACCGCACGGCCCGGGTAGACGATGACCTGGGGATCGACGGCCACGGTCAGGGTCGTCGGCGCGAGCGCAAGCGCCGGGCCGGCGAACAGCGCGGCCACACAGACGACCAGCGCCAGCGCGCCCAGCAGGGACGGGAGGCGCGGGTGTACCGGCGGGCGGCTCAGCATGTCGGGAGGCCTCCTCGGTCAGGGCTGTGACGACACGGACGCCGTCACTGAGGGCGACGGTATGACGCTGCTCGGCGACGCCGAAGGCGCCTCCCGCGACGACGCCGCGGCCGGCGCCGCGGACGGCGAAGACGTCGGCGAAGGCGTCGGCGTCGGCACGACGAGCTCGGCCGGCGTGAGCACACGGCGGCCCCAGGCGAACGCCGCCTTCCAGTAGCTCGAGCTGTCCAGCGACGCCAGGGAAACGCCGTCGGTGGACCCCGTCGACTGGATGAACCAGCCGTTGCCCAGGTAGAGCGCGGCGTGGTAGATGGAATCGACGCTGGAGGCGGGGCCCTTGGGCCCGAAGAAGATCAAGTCACCGCACTTGAGATTGCCGCGGGTGATGCGCGGCTTCGCCACGGCGGCCATGTCGTGGGCACCGCGCTGGTTCACCGTGATGCTGTCGTAGCCGAAGTGCATCTTCATCACGTAGAAGACGAACCCCGAGCAGTCGAAGCCACCCGCCGCCTGGCCTCCGTACGGCGAGTCTGGCGTGGGGTACTCACCCGCCCAGATGTACGGGTAGCCGATGAACTTGAGCGTGAAGTTGACGATCTGCTTCTGCCGGTCGCTGAGAGGCGGGAACGTGATGTCCTTGAAGCCGGCGAGGCCGTAGAGCTGCCAGTCGCTCGCCAGCTTATAGGCACGAGAGAACATGTACGCCACCTCGGCACGGTCGATCGGCTCACTGGGGAGGACCTCGTGCCCGTCGGCTCCGGTCGGGTGGTTGTAGCGGAGCTCGAGCTGCCGCGAGGCGACCATGACCGGCAGGTACGACGGTGCGGTGGTGGTCCAGCCCGGGTTGGGCTTCCAGCGAGAAGGCGCGAGGCTGTTCAGCAGCGACCAGTCTGAGGACGGATAGCGATCCTTGAGCCAGCGGACCATGACGGTCTCGGCGGTGACGTCGGCGACCTTCTCCGCGGGGCGGAAGTCGCCGTCCTTGTCCACGGCCATGTAACCGAGGTGGACCGCCATCTGGATCACGGAGTAGTAACGGTAGCCCCGGGGGACGTCGTTGATCGTCACCGGGGTGATCTTCTCGCCGTAGTGCCCGGAAGCCAGGACGACGGAGCGCGCCAGGAGCTCTCGCGTGATGGCGCGCTCCGGCCGGAACAACGTGCCGTAGTCGTCGAGGAGCCGATGGCCGTGGGCGGCGCGGTTGGTCACCGACGAGATGTACGAGCGCGCCCAGTGGCTCGCCGGCACGTCCCCGTAGGACTTGGCGAGTGCCGCGGGCGCGGCGAGGGCGAGCAGGGCCGCCGCGCCGAGCGCCGTGACGGTGAGGATATGGAAGAGACGGCCTGGGCTCATGTGTCTAGTGCTATCGGCGTGAGGGCCGGCGGCTTGAGAGCACCGGGCCTGCCTTTACGGGTCCGGCACGCACTTCGCCGCCGGCCTCGCCTTTCCCCTGTCATGGCCGTTGAGGGTAGCACGGGCCAACGGCGGCGCGCCTCCTGCCCAAGGGCGGCGCGCCCCGTGCCCCCCGAGACGCGCCGCGCGTCCCCGAGCGTGCACGCACGCTCAAGGGAAAGGAGAACCGGACCGATGCCAGAAGCAGTCCGAACGACCGCACGCCGTTTGCCCCGCTCGCGCGGGGCACGGTATCCTCGAGCGAAGAGGCCTTGGCGCCTCGGGAGCCGATGCAGACGCCACACCCCACATCCACAGACCCTCGCGGAGCGTCCCGCGCCGGGCGCCGGAGCAAGCTGGCGCTCGCCGGCGCCCTCTCTCTCCTCTTCCTGCTCACGGCCGTCGCACCGGCCTCCGCACTCTCGACCCAGTACGCATTCACCATCAACGGTCACGGCTGGGGCCACGGCGTCGGCATGTCGCAGTGGGGAGCCTACGGGTACGCCAAGCACGGCTGGGCGTACAAGGACATCCTCAAGCACTACTACACCGGCATCACGTTCTCGACCGTCGCCGACAGCATCGTCCGCGTCAACCTGCGCAGCGGCCTGCGCGCCGTCAAGCTCACCTGCCCGCACGACTTCACGGTCCAGGGCACAGGCGCCGCCGCGACGATCCCCGCCAACACGACGGCTACCACCACCTGGACCAGCCGCGGCTACCGCGTCGTCGCCGGCTCGTTGCGCAAGACGTTCACCGGCGCCCCGACCTTCACGCCGGGCAGCGGGGCGCTCAGCCTGATCACGACCACCGATCTCGGGGACGACGGCGCCTACCGCGGGACGATCAGGGTCGTGCACAGCGGCGGCCTCATGATGATCAACGACGTGCGGCTGGAGAGCTATCTGCGCGGCGTCGTCCCGCACGAGGTCTCGCCAAGCTGGCCCATCGAGGCGCTCAAGACGCAGGCCTGCGCCGCACGCGCCTTCGCGCTCGGCAACCGGCAGCCGGACAAGTCCTGGGACGTCTACTGCGACGTCCGCGATCAGGCCTATATGGGCGTCGGCATCGAGGACCCTCGCACCGACGCCGCCGTACGCGGCACGGCGGGCGTCTGCCCCACGTACGACGGCAAGCCCATCCTGGCCACGTACTTCTCCTGCTCCGGCGGCCAGACCGAAGACGTCAGGTACGTCTGGGGCGGCAGCTATCCGTACCTCAAGGGCGTCGACGACCCCTACGACTCTTACGGCTCGCTCCATGACTGGGGACCGCTTCGCCGCTCGTCGGCGCAGATCGGCGGACCGGTGGGCGCGGCCGGGACGGTCCGGGCCGTCTACACGGTGGAGCGCGGCGCGTCGCCGCGCATCGTCAAGGCGGCGATCATCGGAAGCGGCGGAACCAAGTACATCGACGGCGGGTCCCTGCGCATCAAGCTCGGACTCGACAGCACCTGGGTCATCTTCACGAGCATGGGCATCAGCCCGGCCGCCCGGGACGACGCCGGCATTGCCTCAGGCGGGAGCATCACGCTGAGCGGCCGCATCTACCCGGCGCTGGCGGACGGGGCCGACGTCACGCTGCACTTCTACTACGACGGCCGCTGGCGCAGCCGCTCCGTCACGACGACGCGCAAGAGCGAGAGCCTGCCCGGCGGGTACACGGCGCGCTGTTCCCTGTACGCAGAGCCGGTCAGCCCGATCAGCACGACGAGGTATTACTTCTCCAGCGGCACGGCCAAGTCGCCGGTCACGACCGTCCGCGTCGATTAGGCGCGCAGCGTACCTCCGGGCGTGCCCCACGATCGTCGGCCTGCGGAGATCATCGGCGGCCCGGGCTGGTAGGGAAGCCCGGGCCGCCTCTTTGCCTTCCACGAACCGGGGCAGGACCGTCGTCGCGAAGGCAGACTCGCTCACTCGTCTGTCAGGCCGTCAGCACGACTCGCCTCTGAAGCCGAGGTCGCGAAGCTGTAGCAGTTCCTCGGCCGTTCCAGGTGCGACCGCGTCGTTGCCGTGGCGCTGGATCTCTCCCTCGACCATGTAGAGGACATCCTCCGCGATGTTGGTGGCGTGGTCGGCGAGCCGCTCCAGGTACCGTGCCACGCTGAACAGCAGAACGATCGCGTCGAGGTGCTCCGGATCGCTGCGGAGAACGGTCTTGAGCTCGTCCAGAAGCTGCCTGTAGAGAGCGTCGATCTCGCGGTCGGCCACCATGACGTCGCGCGCCATGCCCGCGTCCTGGCGCACCAGCGCGTCGAGGGCGTGCTCGAGGATCGCGCCGGTGCGGTCGGCAAGAACCGCCACCGTGCCCGGCGCCGGCACGGGGTATTCGTCCAGCAGGTCGAGCGCGCGCTTGGCGATGTTCTCGGCGAGATCGCCGATGCGCTCCAGGTCGCTGTTGATCTTGATGACGGCTGCCACGAAGCGCAGGTCGCCGGCCACCGGCTGGTAGAGCGCGAGGATCTTGAGGCACTCCTCCTCGATCTCCACCTCGTCCTGGTCGATCAGCACGTCGGTGGCGATGACCTTGCGCGCCTTGGCGGCGTCGCGCTGCTCGATGGCCTGAAAGGCCAGGCGCAGACTCTCTTCTACCATGGCGCCCAGCGCCAGGATCTTGCGCTTCAGCCGGTCCGTTTCTCGCTGCAGATGTCGCATCGTCGCCCCGGCTCAGCCGAACCGGCCGGTGATGTATTCCTCGGTCTTCTTCTGCGCCGGATTCGAGAAGATCTGCGTCGTGGGCCCGAACTCCACGATGTGCCCCTGGAAGAAGAACGCCGTGTAGTCGCTGACGCGCGCCGCCTGCTGCATGTTGTGCGTGACGAGCACGATCGTGTAGTTCGCCTTGAGCTCGAGGATGAGGTCCTCGATCTTCGCCGTGCCCACCGGATCGATCGCGGACGCCGGCTCGTCCATGAGGAGCACCTCCGGCTGGGCCGCGATCGCGCGGGCGATGCAGAGGCGCTGCTGCTGCCCGCCGCTGAGCGCGTTGCCCGGCTCGTTCAGCTTGTGCTTGACCTCGTCCCAGATCGCGGAGCGCTTGAGCGCATCCTCGACACGGTCCGAGAGCTCGCCGCGGCCGAGCTTGTAGTGCTGGCGAAGCCCGTATGCCACGTTGTCGAACACCGTCATGGGGAAGGGGCTGGGCTTCTGGAAGATCATGCCGATCCTACGGCGCAGGTCGAGCAGGTCGGTCTGAGACGAGAGGACGTTCTCCCCGTCCATGAGGATCTCGCCCTTCGCCTTCTGGTCGCGATACAGGTTGAAGATCCGGTTGTACGTACGGATGTGCGTCGACTTGCCGCAGCCGGACGGGCCGATCACGGCCGTCACGCGATTCTTCTTGATCTCGATCTCGTTGTCGAAGAGCGCCTGCTCCTTGCCGTAGAAGAAGTCGAGGTGCCGCACAGAGATCTGGCTGGGGAGCGAGTCGAAGTCTTCGTCGACACCGCGACGGCTCTCCGAGACCTCGAGCCGCGGCGGCGCGACGGTGGGAGCCGACTGCATCTGGGTTTCATCTGTCACGGTCGTCCCTACCATTCCTTGCCTCGCTGGAAAAGCAGCCGCACGAGGATGTTCATCCCCAGCACGGCCACGATGATGACCAGGGCGCCGCCCCACGCCAGCTGGTGCCAGTAGTCGTACGGCGACTGGGCGAAGTCGAACATGGTCTTGGTCAGGTTGGCGACGGGGCCGCCGAAGTAGCCGCCCGACCCGAACAGGCCAGCCATCCAGTACGGGCTGCTGAGTGCGGTGAACAGGAGCGGCGCAGTCTCGCCGGCCACGCGGACGATCGCCAGCGAGGCGCCGGTGATCAGCCCGCCGCGCGCCGCCTTGCAGACGACGCCGAGCGTGACCTTCCAGCGCGGCGCCCCCATGGCCAGGCCGGACTCGCGGAGCTCGTTGGGCACGAGGTTGATGATGTCCTCCGTGGTGCGCGCCATCACGGGCAGCATGATGAACGCGAGCGCCACCGACCCGGCGAAGCCGGAGTAGTGCCCGACCGGCTTCACCATGATGGCGAAGGCGAACACGCCGACGATGATCGACGGCACGCCCATGACCACGTTGGCGATCATGCGCACCATGGTGGCGACGCGTCCGTTGCGCCCGAACTCGGCCAGGTAGATGCCGCCGAGAAAACCCATCGGGATGGCGATGAGCGCGGCCACACCGGTGATCATGAGCGTCCCGACAATGGCATTGGCCATGCCGCCGCTCGTCGACGTCGGATCAAGAGGCGTCGACTGCGTGAAGAAGGCCCAGTTGATGGCGCCGATGCCTCTGATGATCACCTCGTAGACGATGAACGCCATCACGGCGATGCCGAACCAGGCGCCGATCCACGAGAGGACCTTGATGACCAGGTCCGCGGCTTTGCGACTCGCAACGGAGCGGCGCCGGAGCGGGACAGCCGAGCCATTCATGCCCGACCTCCCGTCGTCCGCTGCACGCGTCGCAGCCACGCCTGCGCGATGACCTGGAACACCATCGTGATGAGGAACAGGATCAGGCCAAGCTCGATGAGCGCGGCGACCTCGAGCTTGGTGCTCGCCTCGTTGAACGTGTTGGCGATGAGCGAGGCGATGGTCGTGCCCGGGTCGAGCAGCGAGTGCGGCAGCACGTTGAAGACGCTCCCGATGATGAACGCGACGGCCATGGTCTCGCCCAGCGCCCGGCCGAGGCCGATGAACACCGCGCCGACGATGCCGCTGTTCGCGTAGCGCAGGCTGATCTTGCGCAGCACTTCCCAGGTGGTCGAGCCCATGCCGTAGCCGGCTTCCTTGGTCACCTGAGGCACCATGCGCAGGACGTCGCGAGAGACGGCCGTGATGAAAGGCAGCACCATGAAGGCGAGGACGATGCCTGCCGTCAGGACACTGAGGCCACCACCGTTGAACGAGGGCCCGGGCTTGATGCCGGGGATCTTGCCCAGCGGCGTTTCGAGCAGCCATGGAACGACGGTCACCTGCAGGAACGGCACGATGACGAAGAGGCCGACCATGCCGAAGATGATGCTGGGGATCGCAGCCAGCATCTCGATCGCCGTGCCGACGACCCTGCCCACCGTCGGGTGGACGAGCTCGACGAGCAGCAGTGCGATCACCAGAGCCAGCGGCACCGCGATGACCATGGCGACCACTGTCGAAAGAGCGGTCCCGACCAACGCTGCGAGGGCGCCGTAGTGGCCCATGTTGGGCGCCCAGTCGACGGTGGTGAGGACCTTCGTACCCAGGCCGGTGATTGCCGGCCAGGAGTCGTAGACGAGCACCGCCGTAAGGCCGAACATCGCCACCGCGACGGCGAGGCCGCACGCGGTGGCGAGGATCCTGAAGATGGGATCGCCGAGCCGGAGACGGCCGCGCGGCGCCGCATCAGCGGCGTCGCGCGGCCCCCCGGGACCGGCCAGATACTGGGTCTGCGTACTCACGGTTCCTGCCCCCGGAGTAGTCGGTTCAGGTCACTGCTGCCAGACGGGCGTGCCGCTGACGGTGATGTCCTTCCACACGTCGTTCTCGACGAGCGTGTACACGCTGCTTGGGGATCGCCACGTAGTCCAGGCTTGTGGCTGCGGACGTGCCGTTCTTGTAGGCCCAGTCAAAGAAGCTCAGCATGGCCTGCGCCCGGCTCGCGTCCTGCTGGTCCTTCTGGACGAGGATGAACGAGGCGCCGGCGATGGGCCACGTCGTCTTGCCGGGCTGATCCACGAGGATGAGGAACATGCTCGGCAGGCTGGCCTTCCAGTCCGCCTGCGAGGCTGCCGCCTCGAACGAAGCCAGGGTCGGCTTCACGAAGGCGCCGTCCTTGTTCTGCATCTGGACGGTGACCATGGTCGCCTGCTTGGCGTAGGCGTACTCAACGTAGCCGATGGAGCCGCTCAGCTGCTTCACGCTGGCAGCGACGCCCTCGTTGCCCTTGCCGCCCACGCCGGTCGGCCACGACACGCTCTTGTCGGCGCCGGCCTTCCACACGCCGGGAGCCGCGGCCTGCAGGTAGTTGGTGAAGATCCACGTGGTGCCCGAGCTGTCGGAGCGATGCACGACGCTGATCTTGGTCGCCGGCAGCGTGACGCCGGGGTTGAGCGCGGTGATGGCCGCGTCGTTCCACATGGTGATGGTGCCGCTGTAGATCTTGGCGAGCAGGTCGGCGTTCAGCTTGAGCTGGCCATCGGTGACTCCCGTGATGTTGACGACCGGCACGACACCGCCGACGCACATCGGGAACTGCACGAGACCGCCGGTGTTGAGATCCGCTTCCGCAAGCGGGGCGTCGGAGGCGCCGAAGTCCACCGTCTTGGCGGTGATGGCGGAGATGCCGCCGCCAGAGCCGATCGACTGGTAGTTGAGCTTGGCCCCGCCGGTCGTGCCGTACTCCTCACCCCACTTGGAGTACAGAGGGTAGGGGAAGCTGGCGCCGGCGCCGACGATGGTGTCGGCGGTGGCCGCCGCGCTCGAACTGCTCGAGGAGCTCCCGCTGCCGCAGGCAGCGACGCCGAGCGCCATCGCGACCAGCGCAAGTGCGATGGCGGCGACCAACAGGAGGCGCCACGGTCTTGCGGTCTTGTTCATTCGGTGACCTCGCTTTCGCGTCTTGGGCATTCGCGTCGTTCCCTGGCTGACGGCGTCTCGTGACGCCACCGATGGGGGAAGCTATCCGGCGCGTGTTAGCGCAGGGTTAGCGGGAAGTCAGGCGGGCGCGAGCCGGTCCCGGGTGAGGCCGCGGCGACGCGGCAGACGGGCGAGATGCGCGCCGGCGGGGGACACGGGATGGGTGCCGGCGGGTGGGCCCGGGCACCTGAAGAAGCGGCGGGCGGGGCCTCCTTCGAGACCCCGCCCGCCTGCCGGGCACCGCCGCCCGCGTGAGTCCGGCACGCCGGGTCGAGAGCTGGAGCCATCCTCGGCACAGGGCGGCTCCGACGCGGACGCGTGCGTCTGCCAGGGAACGGCCGGGCTGGCCGCCTCACCGGCGGGCCCGGCGTCTTCAGCCGAAAGTCACCAGGCGGCCTTGCCGCCGCCCTTGACCTGGCTGTGCCACATGCTCTTCACGGCAGCGACTGTCTTGGAAGGGATCGTCACGTACTGGAGCGCCGTGGCCTTGTTCTTGGCGGACGTGTTCGTGTAGGCCCAGTTGAAGAAGCTGAGCATCGTGTGGGCGGTCGTGTAGTCCTTGTTGCTCTTCTTGACGAGGATGTAGGTCGCGCCGCTGATCGGCCAGCTGGTCCCGCCCGAGTTCACCATGTTGGAGACGAATCCGCTCGAGGCCGGGAAGGTGGCCTGCGCGGCGGCGGCCTTGAACGAAGTCAACGTCGGGAGGATCCACTTGCCGGACTTGTTCTTGAGCTGCGTCCAGGAAAGGCGGGACTGCCTGGCATATGCATACTCGACGTAGCCGATGCGGCCCGTACCTTGCTTCACGATGGCCGCCACACCCTCGTTGCCCTTGCCGCCGACGCCCTTGGGCCAACTGACGGTCTTGCCCGCACCGACCTTGCTCTTCCACGAGCTCGAGACGGCCGACAGGTAGCTGGTGTAGATGAAGCTGGTGCCGGAGCTGTCGGAGCGATGAACGACGTAGATGGCCGTCGACGGAAGGTTGACGCCGGGGTTGAGCGACTTGATGCGGCTATCGTTCCACTTGGTGATGTTGCCGAGGTAGATGTCGGCGAGGACGGAGCCGGTCAGCTTGAGCTTGCCGGCGCCGATGCCGCTGAGATTGACCACCGGTACGACGCCGCCGATGCACATGGGCCACTGCGCGAGGCCGTGCGCATTGAGGTCGCTGGTCGAGAGAGGGGCGTCGCTGGCGCCGAAGTTCACCGTGCCGGCCTCGATGGCGGTGATGCCGCCGCCCGATCCGATACCCTGGTAGTTGACCTTGTTGCCGGTGGCGGTCTTGAACATCCCCGCCCACGCCGTGTAGAGCGGGTAGGGGAAGGTCCCGCCTGCGCCGTTGATGGTGACGGCCGCCATGGCCGGACCGGCGAGCGTGGCGAGGGCGATCGTGGTTGCCACCACGACCGCCACGATAGTACGGAAGCGTCTCTTGGGTGATCTCATGGGCACCTCTCCTTCGACTCCTGTGTACGTCCGGGACCCCCTGCTGGAGTGCCGTCCGCTGACAAGGCTAGGAGCCGGTGGTGAGCGGAGAGTGAGCCTGCGGTGAGAGGGCGCGACAGGTTCCGCTGGCGTGACGTGAGGAGCGCACTCCCGAGGGATGCGCCGGCGATGGGCGGAACGTAAGCGGCGGGCTCACGGAGCGTGAACCCGCGGGGATCAGGTACGCGGCAGGTGCATGCGGAACGTGCTGCCGCGGCCTACGACGCTCTCCACGGAGACGCGGCCGCCGTGGATCTGGGCGATGTGCTTGACGATCGCCAGGCCGAGGCCCGTCCCGCCGAGGTCGCGGCTGCGGGCCTTGTCGACGCGGTAGAAGCGCTCGAACAGGCGAGGCAGGTGCTCGCGCGCCACGCCCTGGCCCTGGTCGGTGACGCTCACGACGATCTCGTCACCCGTCTGGGCCAGGCCCACCTCGACGGCGCCCCCTTCGGCGCTGTACTTGATTGCGTTGTCGACGAGATTCACGACGGCCTGCTCCAGCAGCGGCGGGCTCACAAGCGCGAGGAGGCTCCCCGGGCATGTCTCCCGCACCTCGATGTGCTTGGCCTCCGCTTTGGGACCGCACACCTCCAGGGCGACCGCGACGACGTCGCACAGGTCGGCCTCCTCCAGCTGGAGCAGGGGGCTGTCGCCCGACTGCTCGAGCGTCGACAGCGCCAGGAGATCTTCGATGATCGAGTTCAGGCGGTCCGCCTGCCCCGCGATGATGCGCACGAACCGCCGGGACGCGGCCGGGTCGTCCAGGGCGCCGTCCTCGAGCGTCTCGGCGAAGCCCTTGATCGAGGTCACCGGCGTCTTGAGCTCGTGCGAGACGTTGGCGACGAAGTCGCGCCTCACGGCCTCCAGCCTCTTGAGGCGCGTGACGTCGTTGAGCACCACGACGGCGCCCTCGCCACCGCCGTCACCGTCGCCATGCAGCAGCGTCCCGTTGGCCTGGAGGTTGCGGTCCTCGGCGCCGACCCGCATGACGATGTCGGCCTCGATAGGCCGGTGACCGTCGAGCGTCTGCGCGACGACATGCTGCAGGTCGGGGTTGCGCACGATCTCCTGGATCGACTTGCCCTCCGCGGCCGCCGGGTCGGTGTCGAGCAGGCGGGCAGCGGCGGCGTTGACGGCGATCACGCGCTCGTCGGCGTCGACTGCGAGCACGCCCTCGACCATGCTGGCGAGCACGGCCTCGCGCTCGTTGCGCTCGTGCGTGAGCCGCCGAAGCTTGTCGTCGAGCTCTTCGGCCATCTGGTTGATGCTCTCCGCGACGGAGGCGAACTCCTCCACGCGCGGGACGTACAGCTTCTGCGTGAAGTCACCCGCGGCCAGGCGGAGCGCGCCCACCTTGATGTCCGCCATCTGCCGACTGATGCGACGCGACACGTACCAGCCGATGAGCGCGGCCATGACCGCGACCACAAGAGCGCTGATCCCGATGCTCCCGTACAGCGTCATCAACGCCTCGTTGACCCTCGTGAGCGGTATGGCGGTGCGCAGCACGGTGGTGATCCTGCCGTTCTCCGTGACCGGGATGGCGACGTACATCATGTTCTCGTTGAGCGTCGCACTGGGGCGGACCGCCCTGCCCGGACGGCCTTGCACGGCGGTCTGGAACTCGGGACGATCGGGGGTGTCGTGGTTCTCCATGGTCGCTGGGTCCCTCTCGGAGTCCGCCAGCACCTGGCCACGGACCACGCCGGGGCGGGCGACGGCGATCAGCGTGATGCGAGTGCCCGAGGCAGTGCCCATACGCCGCACGAGACTCTCGAGCTGCCGGGGAGTGTCCGCGGACATCGCCGCCGTGAGCTGGTCGCGGATGAGCGTCCCGCGCGCCTGGAGGTCGCGCTCCGTCTGGTCGTAGTAGAAGTCGCGCACGGAGCGCACGGCGTAGAACCCGACGGCAGCCGTGCAGAGGATGACAATGATGAGATAGGTGGCGTAGATGCGCCAGAACAGACGCGGCCTACGCAAGGCTCACTGGTCCTGCAGGCGATACCCCACGCCCCGCACCGTCTCGATGTAGGCGCCGCAGCAGCCCAGCTTGCGGCGCAGTGAGACGATGTGAACGTCGACCGAGCGATCGGTCACGAAACGGTCGTTGACGAATGAGTCGTCTCCTTGGGCGGCGTCGACGATCTGCTGCCGGGTGAACACCCAGCCGGGGCGCTTTGCCAGATAGTGCAGGATGCGGAACTCGGTGGCGGTGAGCTCCGCCGGCTTACCGGCCACCACGACCTGATGTCGGCCGGGATGGAGGGTGAGGTCCTTGATGTGGATCGTAGCCTCGTCGTCATCGGTCTCGGCGCCGCGGCGCAGCACGGCCCGGATGCGGGCCGTGAGGACCCGTGGGCTGAACGGCTTGGTGACGTAGTCGGAGGCCCCGAGCTCGAGGCCGGCGACGACGTCGGCCTCGCTGCCCTTGGCCGTGAGCATGACGATCGGGATGCTGCGCGTCTTGGCGTCGGACTTGAGGTGACGGCAGACCTCGAGGCCGTCGACACCGGGGAGCATCAGGTCCAGCACGATGAGGTCGGGCATCTTGGCGCGTGTCGCGGCCAGGGCGTCTTCGCCGCTGGCCACCACGGTCACGCGGTAGCCTTCCTTGTCCAGGTTGTACTTGACGAGCTCGAGGATGTCCCGCTCGTCGTCGACGACGAGCACGTTCTCTCTGGCCACCGTCACATCCGTTTGGTCGCTGGCAGGCTGATCCAGCCCGAGTCAGACCGCACTTCGGCGGTCGAGGCGGAGCCTATCGGCATGATGTTAGTTCTTCGTTAGCATAGGGGCACACCCGCGGCCAGTCACCCGGACGCTCACGACAGGAGTAACCCGATCGCAACCGGAGATGTCATCGTCGTCGGAGGAGGGCCAGTCGGCGCGTGCTGCGCGCTGGAGCTCGCGCGCGCCGGGGCGACCGTCACGCTCCTGGAGAAGGAGCCTGAGATCTGCCCTCCGGAGAGCGGTGCGCACGCCAACTGCGGGCTGCTCGTCCCGAGCGACGCCACACCGCTGGCCGCGCCCGGAGTGCTCGGGCAGGGGCTCAAGTGGATGCTCGACAGCTCGAGCCCCTTCTACATCGCTCCCCGGCCAAGCCCGGCGCTGGTGCGCTGGCTGTGGCTGTTCCGGGCCGCCTGCTCGGCTGAGCGGGCGCAGGCGTCCGCCCCCGTCCTGCGCGTGCTGCACGTGGCGAGCGCGCGTCTGCACGATGAGCTGGCCGCCGCCGACGGCGAGCGTTGGTTTTTCCATCACGACGGCGAGCTTCAGGTGTACGAGACGGCCAAGGGCATGGCGGCGGCGGCCGCGGACGTGGAACGGGCCCGCGTGCTTGGCGCACGCGCCGAGGAGGTCTCGATCGCGGAGGCGCGCCGGCTGTTCCCCAGCCTGGAGTGTGAGCTTGCCGGCGCCTTCCTTTTCCCCGAGGACGGCCACCTCGACCCGATGCGCTTCACGCGCGCGGTCGCGGCGCTTGCCGCGGAGGCCGGCGCGACCGTGGTCACAGGCGCCGAAGTACTGTCCCTCGAGCCGGCGCCGGAAGGCGTGCGCGCCATCACCACGCGTGGCATGGTCGGCGCCGGCCAGGTCGTGCTGGCCGCCGGCGCCTGGACGCCGTCCCTGACCCGCGGGCTCGGCCTCCGCCTGCCGATCGAGCCCGCAAAGGGGTACAGCGTGGACGTCGACAGGCCGGCAGACTTCCCGGAGATGCCGCTCTACCTGGGTGACGCGCACGTGGTGCTCACGCCGCTGGGGGACGCACTGCGGCTGGGGAGCACCCTGGAGCTGTCCGGCTGGGACATGCGCGTCCGGCCCCGGCGCGTCGCGTACCTGCGCGAGGGCGGGCGGCGAGCGATCGGCCTGCCGGCCGACGGCCCCGTGCGCCAGCTCTGGCGCGGGCCGCGGCCGGTGACGCCCGACGGCCTGCCCGTCATCGGGCGCGTGCCCCGCCGCGAGCGCGTGATCCTCGCGACCGGCCACTGCATGCTCGGCCTCTCGCTCGCGCCGGTGACCGGCCGTCTGGTCGCGCAACTGGCGAGCGGCGCCAAGCCTGAGATCGACCTGGCGCCGCTCAGCGTGCAGCGCTTCAGCTGAGGGCCGGCGCGCGCAAGCGCCCCCGACCCGCGCACCCGTTCGTCACTTCACATTGACGAAGACCGGGTTGGCGTAGAACCACAGGTCTGCCCAGGCGTTGTCGGGTGTGCTGCCGTGGATCAGGTCGGGGCTGCCGTCCGGGTTCAGACCGCCGGTCTTGGGATTCGCGTAGTCGATGTAGTCGAGCTCATCCACCAGCGGGTTGCCCTTGGCGTCGGTCTGGTTGGTCGCCCCGTCGGCCCAGTTCGTGCCGCGCAGACGGAAATACGAGTCCTTGGAGGCCTTGACCTTGAACGTCATCACCTTCCAGCCGCTGCGCACGCTCCAGCTGCTCCTGGAGAACGTTTTTGCGACCTTGGTGCTTGGGTTGGTGTCGCTCGTGGTGTACGCCGGGTTGGGCGCTCCGTTGGCCTCCGCGGGGATGGGGCCGGTCACGTCGCCGGAGATGAGATCGACGTGATTGAGCTTCACGGGGTCGCCGTTGCTGTTCTCCTTGGGCGAGCGCACGGCGATGGACACGGTCAGGGTCTTGCCGGCGGTCGTGTTCAGCGTACTGCCCATCGTGGCGCTGCGCTTGCCGTCGGTCACCGTGAACTTGAGGCCGTTGATGAGGTCACCGTTGGCGACGAACACATCGCCGGAACGCATGCCATTGACAATGCCTTCGTCGGTGAAGCGGTCCACATACGTATAGGTCTTGGCGTATTGACCGGGCCAGAAGTCGGAATTGGCGAGGCCGACCGTGTTGCCCGCGGCGTCCTTGTATGCGGTATTGATGTAGTGGTAGTCGCTGTTGTCGAAGACCCACCAGTGACGGCCCTCACCGAGAAGTGCGTCCCAAACGCCGCCCACCTGCGACGTCATCCAGTCGGCGCCGCCGTAGGTGCGGGCGTGCGCGGTCAGCGTCGCGTCCGCGAGAGCGGGGTCGGTCGTGACCGAGCCGTCCGCGGCGATGAAGTTCCCGTACTCGCCGCGAGCCTGAGCCGCCTGATGGCCGGGCAGGCCCTCGAATCCGAAGGCGACGTCGGGAGCCACGTCGTTCATGGCGCGGAAGTCGCCGATGTGCCAGAGGTTCTTACGCGAAGGGTGGTTGACGATTGCGTAGCTCTGAGGGCCGTAATTCTGCTCGAGCCAGTCGACCGCCGTGAGCATGTCGCCCTGGGTCGCGTTGTTCTTGCCGAAGACCGTGCCGGGGATGTCTACCACGGTGATCGTCTTGGTGGGGTCGGCCGGATCGGGCTCGCTGTGCGTGACCGCCTTCGTTGCCTCGCCCGCGCGGCTGAGGTCGGTGTCGGCCGCGTCGAAGTGGTACTCGAAGTCGCTGATGCCGCTCGGCTCGTTGCCGGCGCCGACGATGCCCACGCTGACGTGCTCGTGCGTCGGCGCGTTCCACTCGAGACCTTGGATGACGCGGCGTTCAGGGTAGACGGCACGCGCGTTCAGGACCGTCGGGAACGAGTAGTTGCTCAGCGAGAGCCACCGCCACACGGGACTCACGAACGCGAGGCCCGTTGGGTCGTAGGTGGAGGTCCCGCCGTGCTCCGAGTTGGCCAGGTAGTCGAGGCCGTAGACGGAGAACGCGTTGCGCGTGACGTCGCCGAACGTACTCTTGCCGTCGGTCAGATACGTGTGGTTGTGGATGTCGCCCGACGTCCAGCGGCCCGCGGCTTGCGCGGGCAGCGCGACCGCTGCAAACAACGCGGCCGACGCGGCCGCGGTGAGCAGTCCCCTGCGGGCCTTCAGTGAGAGGGTCTTCATGAAGATGGTCTCCTTTCGTGGCTTTTCTGAGAGAGGCGGCCGGCCGGATCCCCGCCGGTGGTGGCCGTGTTCGCGCCGATGACGTCAGCCCGCTTTGGCGGCGCGGTGAAGGTCCTCGGCGTCCATGGCGAGGAGCCGGAACTGGGTGCGGCGGCGGACCGCCGAGGTCGTGAGGCCGCCGAGGATGCCGAAGGACAGCGCAGCGGGCAGAAGCGCCATCCTGCCGTCGCCGGCCTGCGTGGGTTGCGACGCCAGGCCGGCTTGCACGACGGTCTGCTCGTGGCGTCCCATCTCCGCTTCCACCGACACGGACGGCGGGATGTCACTCTGGCGGGCCTGCGTGGCCGGGTCACCGGAGTCGGCCGGCTGCGCTGTGGCGGCTGCTTCGCCGCGCCACAGCTCCAGATACGGGAACGGATCGATCGGAGCGCCGCCGCCGGGGTGGATCTCGAAGTGCACGTGCGGCGGGGTGGTGATCGCGTTTCCGGTGTTGCCGACGTAACCGAGCATCTGACCGGCCTCTACCGCGGAGCCGTTGGTGATGCCGGCGGCGTAGCGCAGCAGATGCGCGTAGTAGAAGTAGTCGCCCCGATCGTTGACGAGGTGGAACGAGTTGCCGCCCAGGCTCCGGTAGCGCAACTCCTGGACGGTGCCCGCCTGCACGGCGACGAGCGGCGTGCCCTTGCGGGCGAAGACGTCGTTGCCGGTGTGACCGCCGCCGACGGCTCGCGGAGCTCCAAAGTCGTCGCTGTACCAGACCTCGCCGTCGACGGGGAACACGGCGTCTGGGAACGGGATCAGGTTGCTCGACGACTTGGTGGGAGAGTGCATCTTGCCGGGGCGGAAGGTGTCGGCGGAGGAGGAACCCGCGGTCCCGCCGCCACCGCTGCTGTCGCCTCCGGTGCCGTTCCCACTCCTGTCGCCGTTGTCGCCTGACGATCCTCCGGAGCCCGAACCGCCGCCCGACCCGCCCGAACCGCCGCCCGACCCGCCCGAACCGCCGCCCGACCCGCCCGAACCGCCGCCCGACCCGCCCGAACCGCCACCCGAATCGCTCAGCGCGGGCTCGGGCAGCAGGCGAGCGGCGGTGTCCTGATCCGCACAGGCCGCCGCAGAGCCGACGACGATATCGGCGCCCTCGGGAAGGCCCCGCCAGGGGGAGGTCAGATGCAAGCGAAGACCAGTCACTTCCGCCTCGAGGGCCGTCCCCTCGTCGGCCTCACGCGTCTCGAGCGCCGTGAGCGTCCCGACGCCGTCGATGGTCAAGGGCAGGCTGTCGAGTGTCACGGGCTGCCCGTCCACGTGCAGCCCGGTGATACGCGAGGCGTTCGCGCCTCCCGACTCGGCGGACCTGGTGGCCGCCGCGTCCGCGACGAGGTCCATCGAGTCTGCCGTCACCCGGCCGTCGAGCAGGCTGACGCCGGTGAGCGTCACGGTGGCCGTGGAGTTCAGCGCGCCGTCGACCACGCTGGACGAAACGGTCGCCAGGCCGTCGTCCCACGTGGCGGTGTCGGCAGGGCCGTTCGCGGTGGCCGACTCCTCGTTGTCGGACCGCGACGCCAGGACGGCGGCCGCGGCGTACGTCTTTCCGTCCACGACGGCGAGCGCGGCCCGCGCGTAGGGGGCGGGGAGCGAGAGAGCCCTGGCGGCGAACAGCGCCGAGACGACGATCGCCGCCGTGACCAGCGACAGGGCGGCGAGCCGGAGCCTGCCGCGACGCCGCGCGGCAAGACGAGCCCGTTCACGCCGCCGCTCGTACTCGGCGTCTCGCCACTCCCAGTCCTGGAGCTTCCTCGGTTCGCCCTGGATCACCCGACCGCCTCCTGGCGTCTGCGCGCCGTGCCCCTGGGACACGACTCTGCGGAGAGCATCGCTGCCGCGTGTGTGAGGTGCGTGAGAAGGAGGTGAAGCGCTGAGGAGAGGCGCGTGAGGGCGCCGCGAGAGTCAGGTCAGCCGATGATGGCCGAGTAGGCCGCGCGCCAGTCGGAGAAGTCCGCGAAGAGGTGGTCAGGCGCGTGCGCCGCGAGCTCGTCCACGGTGTGCCGGCCGGTGGCCACGGCGATCGCGGTCACCCCCAGCGCGGCGCCGCACTCGATGTCGGCCGGCGTGTCGCCGAGGACCACGACGTCCTTGCCGGCATAGCGCCGGCCGTCGCGCGCCTCGGCTCGGGCCACGGCGATCGCCGGCAGATCGGCGCGCAACGCGGAGTCGGAGCCGTAGGCGCCGACCTTGAAGAGCGGGAACAGGCCCGTCGGCTCGAGCTTGAGGCGGGCCCCCTCCACCACGTTGCCGGTGAGCAGGCCGACCAGAGCCCGGCGGTCGGCCGAGAGCGCCGTCACCAACTCCTTGATGCCCGGGAGGGTCTCGACCTCCACCCGGGCGATCTCCTCACGGAGCAACTCGACATACCGGGCGATGCAGTCGTCGACGAGCCGGTCGATGCTGCCGGCCGGGGCGCCGAGACGCTCCGCCAGGTCGTGCACGACCTGGGGCTGCGTCTCGCCCTCGTACTCGGCCACGACTTCGCCCGGCTCTCCGCCGCCCCACAGCCCGGCGAGGTCGGCGATGATGCCCGGGTCGGTGCGCCCGTGGAAGGAGTAGTCGCCCAGCTCTCCCTCGACGCCGTAGACGTCCTTGATGGCGCGCAGGATGGCTCGGCCGCCGGCGCCGTGGGCGTCGATCAGCGTGCAGTCGATGTCGAAGAGAACGAGTCGGTCCACGGCCCGGGAGTATAGACGCAGGGGGGCGGGCGCCGGTAGCGCCCGCCCCCTGGAGTGGACTGAATGTGTCAGGCCGGGCTCATCCGCCGCCGCTCGGCGGGCTGCCGCCGTGGCACGGGCAGCTCGCCGGCTGGCCGAATCCGTTGAGGTGGCAGGCGTTGCACTGCAGCGGCACTTCGCCGCTGGGGATGTGCTCGCCCTCCTGCGGGTGAGTGAACTTGCTCGGCGTCCAGTTCTGGATGGTGTGGCACTGGACGCAGTTCGTCAGGCCGTTGTGCTGGTCGCCGTGGCAGGTGATGCAGCCGTCCGGCGGGATGTTGACGCCCTTGGTGTGGCAGGTCTCGCAGGAGATCTGGCCGTGCTTGCCCGTGAGCGCCCCGCCGGGATGCGGGCCGCCGCCCTTGCCGCCGGTCCAGCTTTGGATGCTGTGGCAATCCACGCAGGGCCCGCGGTTCGCGTGCGGCGCCTGGTGGCAGTAGCCACAGTCCTTGGTGCCGTTGGTGTGACAGGTGAAGCACGAGTACATCGAGTTCGCCGGCGGGGCGCTGACCCCGGGCGCCCCCGCATGCACGAGCGACGCATGGCAGGAGATGCACAGCTGCCCGGTGTGGCCGGCGCTGCCGTGCTGGAACTTGACCGGCGCCGGCGCGCCCAGCGAGATCGTCTTGCTGGTCTGGGCGCTCGTGTGGCAGCCGCTCCTGTCACAGGCCGAGTTGGGGATGTGCCGCGTGACCGTGATCGGCTTCTTGGGCAGACCGGTGAAGTGCACCCAGACCTCGCGCGAAGCCGCCAGCTTGGTCTTCAGGAAGTTGATCGGCCCGGGCGCGATGTGGCACTTCACACAGTCCACCGTCTTGTGCGTCGACTTGGCCCACGTGTCGCGGTACGGCCACATCTCGTGGCAGTCGGTGCCGCAGAACTTGTTACTCTCCGTGAACTTGGCCGCGACCGCGGATCCGCCGATGAACAGGATGACGAGGATCCCGACCACGATCGTGATGCGCTTCCACCAGCGCGACCACCAGGATCGCTCTGTGGATCGATTGCCCCCAGCCACGCATGACCCCCTTGTGTGCTCCCCGGTGATCCATCACCCTATCGGCAGCATACTGCAGCAGTCGTTCGTTTGTCGCCGGACGCGCTGTAGCCGCGGCGCCCGGTCACGTGCCCGCAGGGCCCTTGAGCAGCAGGAGCGGTACGTCGGTGTTGTGCCGCAGGTGGTCGGCCACGCTGCCCAGGACGACGCGCTTGGCCCACCCGTGCCCGTGCGTGGCCATGGCGATCAGGTCCGGGCGCAGCTCGTTCGCCTGCTGAACGATGACGTCCTGCGGCTCGCCGGAGAGCAGCAGCGTCCTGACCTCGAGGCCGCGGCTGCGCAGCAGCTCCGCGGCGCGCGCCAGGTCACCCTCGGCGTCCTCGATCTCGGAGCTCCGCTGGTCGCGCGTGTGGTAGTGCGCGACGCGCAGCAGCGTGACGGTCGCGCCGCAGACGGCGGCCAGTGCCCCGACGTGCTGGAGGACCGGCGCGTCCGTCTCCGTGCCCTCGATCGGCACGAGGATGTGGTCGTACACGCCCATGCGCTCAACCTCCCCAGAAGGTGGTGTACAGCAGGAACACGTTGAGCCCGATGATGAGAGCCGCGACGAGGACGCCGACGGCCGTGCTGATGGTACCCGTGCGGTCGCGGCCCATCACCGTCCGCGAGCGGCTGAGCCACAGCAGGGGGATGATGGTGAAGGGCAACTGCAGGCTCAGCACGACCTGGCTCACGATGAGGGCCTGATAGGCGTTGACGCCGACGGCGATGATCACCATGGCCGGCAGCGTGAGCACCACGAGGCCGAGTTTGTACGTGCGCGTGCGCGGGTCCTCCGGCCGGCCCAGGTAGCCGGTGACGATGTTGGCCTCGGCCAGTGAAGCCGTCACCGACGACGAGAGGCCCGCCGCCAGCAGTGCGATCCCGAAAATGAGCTGGGCGGCCGAACCGACGAGCGGCTGCAGGGTCTGCGAGGCCTGTTCGATGCTGGTCACCTTGACGCCGGCCGTGAAGAACACGGCCGCGGCGACGATGATCATCGCCGAGTTCACGAGCCAGCCCATCCCCATGGAGAGCGTGGTGTCGGCCAGCTCGTAATGCATCAGCCGGCTGCGTTCAGATGGCGCCACGTCCCAGTCCCGGGACTGGATGACGTTGGAGTGCAGGTAAAGGTTGTGCGGCATGACGATGGCGCCGAGCATGCCGAGCGCGATAAGGATACTGGACCCGCTCACGTCGGGGATGACCCAGTGCGGGGCCGCCGCCAGCATGTCCGGCTTCACGATGAAGAGCTCGATGATGTAGCAGCCGGCGATGACGGCGAGGAAGACCAGGATCAACCTCTCCAGCCGGTGGTACTGCTGCCCGAGGACGGCGAGGTAGACCAGCGCCAGCGTGAGAGGCGCGCCGATCCAGACCGGCATGCCGAACAGCAGGTTGAAGCCCAGCGCAGCGCCGAGGTACTCCGCCAGGGCGGTGGCCACGCAGGCGAGCGCGATGGTGACGCCGAGCAGCCAGATGAGCCAGGGCGGCATATGCGTGCGTACGTTCACTGCCAGCGACCGGCCGGTGACGATGCCGAGCTTGGCGGCGAGGTGCTGCAGGAAGATCAGCATCAGCGTGCTGAGCGAGACCACCCAGAGGAGCTGGAAGCCGAACTGCGACCCGCCGGCGATGTTGGTCGCCCAGTTGCCCGGATCGATGAACCCGATGGTGACGACGAAACCGGGACCGAGGTAGCGGAACAGCTCCCGCGAGAAGAGGTCGCGCGCGAAGGAGCGCGAGCCGGTGTCGCGCGCGTCGGCCTCGATGTCGGCGGGCGGCACGAGGGCCGGGTCGGGCTGCGCGCCCCCGGCCCCACCCCCCGCGAGGTCGGGCTCCTTGTGCTCGTGGCCGGTCATCCTGCCGACACTCTACCCCGCAGCCGCGGAGCCTCCCTGCAAGCGGCGGCGACGCGGAACGCCTGAGTGCGACGCCGGCCGGCAGCATATGGACCGGGCCGGCGCCCGCACTCAGACCGGCGTCGCCTCGTCGCCTTCGGGCCCGGCGAACGGCCACTGGCCGGCGACGAGGCTCAGGAACCCCTGGAGCAGCAGGACGACGACGACGGCCAGGATGATGCCGAGCCACGAGGACGCCACCAGCGCGAGCACGATCAGGCCGATGACGAGGACTCCCCAGCGCACCCCCACCACGTGGTTGACGACCCAGGACGTGACCGGCGAGTCGGGGATCCTGATCTCAGCGGCCTGGCCGGTCGCGCGCCTGCTCACCGCGACCACGCCGGCGCGCACGTCGCGGCGCCCGAGCAGCCAGACGAGGATCGCGACCACGACTCCGATCACGCAGATCCAGATGGTGATGGTCGTCAGCGGG
Source organism: uncultured Thermoleophilia bacterium (assembly GCA_963798285.1). GTDB lineage: Bacteria > Actinomycetota > Thermoleophilia > UBA2241 > UBA2241 > CAIXSE01. The sequence continues at coordinate 1,609,301 of CAWCSR010000003.1, forward strand.
CCCAGCGCGGCATTGACCACGTCCTTGGCGAGGTGGAAGCCGCCGCCTGACTTGAGCTTGTCGGTCAGGTACGTCGATGCCCTTACGACGACCACTCGCGTGAGGAAGATGGCGATCGCCGCGCCGATGCCGAGGGCGATCGCCGTGCGCGTCCGGCGCCGGGACAGCCAGATGGTCAGCGCGATGAGCGCGGCTGTGATGAGCGGGAGGATCCACGTGAGGCGGTCGAACCACTTGACGGCCGTCTGGGCCGGCCCCAGCGCGTTCGACTGGAGCAGGGTGATCTGCCCGAAGTCGGACGGCAGCGGCTTGCCGGACCAGTTGGCCACCTCCTGGATGCCGGCGGCGGGGCTCATGCCGGGGGTGATGACCGGCGGGTTGAACCTCGCCGACAGCCCGCCCGGCAGCTTGCCGTCGGCCCACACCAGCACCTGGCTGACCAGCGGCAGGAGGTTGAGGTTCACGTCGCTGCCTTTGATGTACACGCCGTTGGTCTGACCGCGCAGCAGGGCGACGATCTTCTCGTGGCCGATGCGGTTGATCTGGAGCCATAGCTGGTAGGACTTGGGAGTGCTGAGCACCTTGGTGGTGCCCTTCTTGATGAAGTCCTCGATGGCGCCCGTGATCGGCCCGGCGAAGAGCTGCGCCTTGGGCGGCAGCGCGCCCGCCACCCGCTGTTGCAGGTCGGTCGCCGTGACCGCCTGACCGGCGATGTAGCTGCTGAGATTCTGGATCGCCTGCGGGTCCTTGCCGATCGGGCCGACGATGTTCATGTAGCCGTTGGTGTTCATGACCGTGTAGTGGACCCAGATGGTCACACCGCTCACGACGACCGCGAGACAGCTGAGCAGCACGAGGAACCCGACGAGGATACGTCGCGAGCGGCTGGGGCGCCGGGCCGGCTTGGCGGCCGCCGTCGCCCCGTCGCCGGCGTCGCCGGCGACCTGCGTCTGCTCATCCGAGGAGTCGGCCATGACGGCCGTTGTCTCTTCGTGGCCGGAGGCCCCGGCGGCGGCCTCGGCAGCGGCCGGCTCGTTCTCGGCCGGCGCTGCTGCCTGCGTCACTTCCGTGCGCTCGTCCGGCTCGGAAGGACCGGCCTCACCCTTCTTGTGCTTGTCCACCACGGCCCGGCCTCCTCATATCCTCGTTCGTTACCTTCCGGTGACTCATTCCCCGTTACGACGGCAATGCCTACTCGGCGCCGATAGCCTGCTCGAGGTCGCTGATGAGGTCGCCAGCGTCCTCGATGCCCACGGAGTAACGCACGAGCCCCTCGGGGATGCCCATCGCCGCGCGCTCCTCGGGCGTGCACTCGACGTGGCTCGTGGTCGCCGGCACGCCGGCGAGCGTCTCCACGGCGCCGAGGTTGGCGGCGAGGTGGGCGAGGCGCAGCCGGGGCAGCATGCGCCGGACGGCGTCGAAGCCGCCGTCCAGCGAGAAGCTGAGCATGCCGCCGTAGCCACGCATCTGCCGCGCCGCCACATCGTGGTGCAGGTGCGACTCGAGACCGGGGTAGTTGACCACGTCCACCTGCGGCTGCTGCTCCAGCCAGCGAGCGATGGTCAGGGCGTTCTCGTTCTGCTGGCGCACGCGCAGCGCCAGCGTCTTGAGGCTGCGCACGAACAGGTAGGCGGCCATCGGGTCGAGCGAGGCGCCGGTGATCTCGCGGTAGTGGTAGACCTTCTTGACGAGCTCGGGGGGGCCGCAGAGCACGCCGCCGAGCGCGTCGGCGTGGCCGCCGAGGAACTTGGTCGCGCTGTGCAGGACGAGGTCGCTCCCCAGCGCCAGCGGATTCTGGTTGATGGGCGTCGCGAACGTGTTGTCGGAGACCACGATCGCGCCCGCCTCGTGCGCGGCCCCGGAGAGGCGGGCGATGTCCATCACCTTGAGCGTCGGGTTCGTCGGCGACTCGAGATAGACGAGGCGGCACCCGCTGGCGATGGCCGCCTCGATCTGCTCGAAGTCGCTGGTGTCGCAAAGCTCGACCTCGACGCCGATGCGCGGCAGGAAGTCGACGAAGAGCTGGTTGGTGCCGCCGTAGGTGTCCTTGACCGAGACCACGCGGTCGCCCGGCGCAAGCAGCGCGAACAGGGTGTTGCTGACGGCGGCCATGCCGCTGGAGAAGCTGGTGGCCGCCTCCGCGCTCTCGAGGATGCGCACCTTCTCCTCGAACGCAGCCACCGTCGGATTGGTGTTGCGCGAGTAGATGTGGCCCTCGCGCCGCCCCAGCGCGGCATCCACCCAGGTGTCCACGTCCTCGTAGCCGAACGCGGCGCTGTACACGATCGGCACCTGCGTGCCGCGATGGGCCCGCGCCGCGTCCTCACCCGCGCGCACCGCCAGCGTGGCGGGCGAGAGATCCGGCGCCTCGCCGTTCTGTCGTCTCGTATCTTCGCTCATGTGATCCTCCCGCTGTTCTCGCCGCTTTCGCCGCATCGCGGCGTCCAGAGTCCCGGCGCCATTCTAGGTCGTGGGTGCTGCCCTCGGGTCGTTTCGTGCGCCGGCCGGCCCGAGCCGCTGTCGCGTGGAGGCGGGACCCGGCCCGCCGGGTAGAGTGATGGCGACCAAAGGAACGCGAGCACGCGGAGGTGACGATGGCGCCCTGGAAGCTGCCGCCCAGAGCGAAGGTCTTCGAGGCGTTCACCGCAGTCGCCGACGGCCGGGTCCGGGTCATCGGCCCCAGCTCTGCGACTGTCACTTCATCCGGCGGCGACAAGACCTACGACGTCGAGTGGTCGGACCGGGACCGCACGATCACCGCCAACGACAACGCCTCGTACTGGCAGGGCTACCTCGGCTATCCCATCGTGGCGGTGCTGCTGGCGCGCGGGGTGCTCCATGCCGGCGACGACGACGTCACCGCCCTCGCCGGCGTTCCCTGGCACGACCTCAACCAGCGGTACAAGCGCGACTACGACGCGGCGGTCGCGCATGTGCTCCACGGGCTGTCGGCAGGCAGCGGGACGCCTGAGAGGATGGAGCGCGCCGTCGACGACGTGCTCGCGCAGCTCGCGGCGCTGGACCTGCAGCGAGCCGACCGTGGCCGCCGGCCGCCGGCGACGAAGGGCTGACGCACGGGAGCGGCGCACACGCCGCGTCGCCGCCGGAGGCAGAGGACGCCCGTCCGGTGCCCTTACTGTCCGGCGGCCCCGCCTCCCGCGGGAGTCCCGCCGGCCGCCGCGACCAGCGCGGCCTTCAGCACCCCGTCGGAGGGTACGCCACCGGATCCTCCGGGGCCGGGGTAGACGCGTCAGCCAAGGCCGAAGTCGCCGCGCGAATCGGCCCCAGGCTCCACGTCCCGGCCTTCGACGCGCACGGTCGGGGAGCCGGGCAGGCGCCGTTCTCGCGCCTCATCCTGAGTCACGACCTCGGTGCCGGCGAGCTCCACCGTGAGACCGGCGGCGCGCGCGACCCGCAGGACCGCCTCGCGCGCCGCATCCACATGCGGACACCCGCTCGACCAAAGCACCTCGACCCGGATCGCCGTCATCGTCTCCCTCTCGACCGCGCTTGCGCTCAATGGCAAGGTACCCGTTCTCCGCAGGGTCCAGTGGAACCCGGGTGCGCGGCCGGGAACAGGTCACCGGCATGGGTGCGCTTCCTCTCCTTCTCGTCGCCGGCGTCGTCGAGCCGCCGCCGGCCATCAGCCTGACGGGCGTCTTTCTCGGTGGCCTCAGCCGCGCCATCTTCGCCGTGCAGCGCACGTTCGTGATCACCGGCGTGCTGACGATCGCCATCGCGACGGGGCTGGGCGGCGGCATCATCCGCGACCTGCTCCTGGGCCACACGCCCGTCGCGCTGACAGACCCCGCGTACCTCCCGCCGGTGGTGACAGCCGCATTCTTCTTCGCCTCTCTCGTCCACCGCGGCGAGCTCGTCCTCAACATCCTCGACCCGCCATCGACATCGTCTTCGGACTGCGCATGCTGGCGCTGAAGTACGTCATCAAGGCGCCCGAGCCCGTCGACGTGCCGCGCCACATACGCCGCCGCGTGCTCGGCGACAGCCGCGCGCGGCGACGTCTGATCGCTCACACGCGCGGTTCCCCGCTTCACACCTTCTCCACAATCCGGAGGCATACTGTCTGATAGGACCGCCGGAGAAGCTTGCGGTCCGCGTTCGAGACGAGAGGTGACGCGACGATGATGTGGGAAGGCAATGGCCCGCTGCACCATGAGCTCTGGGGAGCGGGAGGCTGGTTCATGGGCATCGGGATGCTGGTGGCGGTGGTGGCGGCCGTCGTGCTGGTCGTCTTGCTGGTGAAGCTGCTCTCGCAGCCGCACCCTGCGGCCGCCGGTCAGGCCGCGGCTACGGCGGCATATCCCGAGACGCCTCCGGCCCAGACGGCTCCGGCCGCTCCGGGCGCAGAGACGGCGCGTGAGATCGTCCAGCGGCGCTATGCGGCGGGAGAGATCGACCGCGAGGAGTACCTGCAGAAGCTCGCGGACCTCTGACGGCGCCGCGCATGTGAGGACCGGCCTCCTCAGGTGTCGGAACGGCTGAAAGGCAGCCGGTCCAGCACCTGAGGAGGACGCCCGACCCTTCATCACAACAGCGGCCTTGCCCTGGGCCCTCGGCGAGGGTAACATATGAACATGTGTTCATATGTTCAGGAGATGTGGGTGTGACCAGGGCCTCCTTCGAGCCGGTGATCTGCGGCAAAGAGGATGACGACCTCCTCGACCACTGCGATGTGCACGTCGTCGATCCGGAGAGAGTCACCGCCGTGCGCGAGCGGCTCGTCTCGCCTGGCGTCGCCGGGCAGATGGCCACCGTCTTCAAGGTGCTGGCCGACCAGAGCCGCTGCCGCCTGATGGCGGCGATCATCGAGGCGGGCGAGCTCTGCGTCTGCGACCTCGCCGCGACGGTGGACATGACCGAGAGCAACGTCAGCCATCACCTGCGCGTGCTGCGCGCGAACGGCCTTGTGCGCGCGCGCCGCGCCGGCAAGATGGTCTTCTACGCTCCGGACGACGCCCACATCCGCGTGCTCCTCGACATCACGCGCGAGCACGTCGAGCACGGCCCGGAGGACCTCTCCGGCGAGGCGGTCGGCGGCGACGGCGTCGCTGCCGGCGTGCGGGTCGGACGGGCTTGACACAGCGCACCCTCGAGTTGTCGCTCCTGCTTCCTCGCGCCGCCGAGTGCGACGGCTGCGTGGAGGAAGTGGGCCGCGAGCTGTTGCGGCTCGACGGCATCCGCGCCGTCGAGCCGGACGTCACTCGCGGCCTCCTCGGGGTGAGCTTTGACGAGGGAGAGCTGAGTGAGGGCGACGTTGAGACCTTCGCTCGCCGCGCCGGGGCCCAGGCCCACTGCGAGGACCACTGCCCGCTGGCCGCGCACACGCACGGGCCGCTCGATCTCTCGCGGCCGCTGCCCGGCGAGGACGGCGGCGAGCGGCGGATCCTGCACGTGACCGGCATGGACTGCGCCGACTGCGCGCTCAAGCTGGAGGGAGCGCTGCGCAAGGAGCCCGGCGTGCGCAGCGCGGACGTCAACTTCGGGGCCGCCACGCTGGCCATCGGCATCGACCCCGGCGGGACGGCGCTCCCGGACGTCTTCCGCGCCGTCCGGCGGCTGGGCTACGACACCGTCGAGCGGCGAAGCCAGACCGAGAAGGGCGGCGGCGCGGAGGCGGCGGCCACGCGCACGGGGCGCGGGTTCTGGCTCACTGAGCCCCGCGCCCTCGCCACCATGGTCTCCGGCGCGTTCACGGCGGCCGGCTTCATCGCGAGCGCCGCCGCCCCCGCAGCGGCGCCGTGGTTCTTCGCCGCCGCCGTGGTCAGCGGCGGCGTGTTCGTCGCGCGCGCCGCCGTCTTCAGCCTGCGCGCGCTCCAGGTCGACATGAACGTCCTCATGACCCTGGCCATGATCGGCGCCGCCGCCATCGGCCAGTGGAGCGAGGCGGCGCTCGTCGCCTTCCTGTTCAGCTTCGGCACGGTACTGCAGGTCGCGACGCTCGAGCGCACGCGCCGGGCCATCAGCGGGCTGATGAAGCTCGCGCCGCCCACTGCCACCGTCCTCAGGCCCTGCCCTGCCGACGGCGAGCTCGAGGAGTCGCAGGTCGACGTCGCCGACGTGGTGGTAGGGGACCTGGTAGTCGTGCGCCCGGGCGAGCGGGCGGCCGTCGACGGCGTCGTCGCCGAGGGCACCGCCGCCGCCGATCAGGCGCCCGTCACCGGCGAGTCCGCCCCCGTCGCCAAGGGCCCGGGCGACCAGGTCTTCGCCGGCTCCATCATCGAAGGCGGAACGCTGCACGTGCGCGCGACCGCTGCCGCTGCCGACACGACCATCGCCAAGATCGTCCACATGGTCGAGGAGGCCCAGGCACAGCGCGCACCGGCCGAGACCATCGTCGACCGCTTCGCCAGCCGCTACACGCCGGTGGTCGTCGCGCTGGCGGCGGCCGTGGCGTTCGTGCCGCCGCTGCTCGGTGCGTCGTTCGACACCTGGTTCTACCGCGGCCTCGCGTTGCTCATCATCAGCTGCCCCTGCGCGCTCGTGATCTCCACTCCGGTGAGCATCCTGGCAGCGCTCGCGCGCGCGAGCAGGAACGGCGTGCTGATCAAGGGCGGCGCGTACCTGGAACAGATGGCCGGCCTCAAGGCCGTGGCGTTCGACAAGACCGGGACGCTCACGCTCGGACGACCCCAGGTGACCGACATCGTGCCCCTGAACGGCGGCTCGGCGCAAGGGGTGCTGGACGTCGCGGCGGCGCTCGAACGCTACAGTGAGCACCCACTGGCGCGAGCGATCACAGAGCACGCGACGGCCGCCGGGGACGGTCGCGAAGGTCAGGGCCGCGACAGCCACGGCGCGCACGGGCACGACGGCCACGATCACGCCGCTCAGGCACCGGACGTCGAGCGCTTCCGCGCCATCCCCGGGAGGGGCGTGCGCGGCGAGCTGGACGGCCGGCTGCACTTCGTGGGCCGGCCCGACCTTCTCGGCGCGCACGCGGCCGACCCGGCGCTCGCCGGCCTCGTCGACCGTCTCGAGCGCCAGGGCAAGACTGCCATCGTGGTCGGCGACGAGGACGGAGCACTCGGCGTGATCGCCGTCAGCGACCCGTTGCGGCCGGGCGCGCGCGAGGCGATCGCGGAACTGCGCGCGCTCGGTATCACCGACGTAGCGATGCTGAGCGGCGACAATCCCGAGACGGCGGCGGCCGTGGCCGCCGAGGCCGGCGTCTCCGACGTGCGCGCCGGCCTCCTCCCCCAACAGAAGGTGACGGCGGTCGCCGAGTTGCGCGACCGCGCCGGCGCGGTCGCGATGGTCGGTGACGGCGTCAACGACGCTCCGGCGCTGGCCGCGGCGTCCCTCGGCATCGCCATGGGCGCCGCCGGTACCGACGCCGCCCTCGAGACGGCCGACATCGCCCTCATGGGCGACGACCTCATGGCCGTGCCCGAAACGATCCGCCTGGGCCGGCACACCACGCGCATCATCTGGCAGAACATCGTCTTCTCGATCGTGGTGAAGTCGGTCTTCCTCGTGCTCGCCCCCCTCGGACTCGTCACCCTCTGGCTCGCCGTCTTCGCCGACATGGGCACCTCGCTGCTCGTGACCGGCAACGGCCTCCGCCTGCTCCGCCGCTGACGGCGGCGCCCGACCGCGACGGCCGGCCGGCTCGGCCCGCCGGCGCTGGGACGACGCCTCATTGACTTTCCGCCTGCGGGGGGCATAGTCAGGGCCAGAGCTGCCGGAAGAGGTGACCGCTGCATGAGCGGCCACGACCACACACAGGTGGGGAACTGCTCGCCTTGGCGATCCGTGGGCGAGGCGCGCCACGTACGGCACCGACAGCTGTGACGAGCGAGATGGAGGCGCTCGGCTCGGCAGCTCGTGGTGGGCTGAGGGTGAGGTCGGCCACGGCGCCAGGTTCTACTTCGCCCTGCCCGACGGAGATGCCGGCCGGCGCACCGACGACGCGCCGGCGCGGTAAGCTCTGGGAGGCTCCGCACCCAGGGTCATCACGGAGGAGGCCAGGTGTCCGTCATCATCTACACCAAGCCCGGCTGTCCGTACTGTGCCGCGGCGAAGCAGGACCTTGAAGCCCGCGGCGTCGACTACACCGAGATCGACGTGTACACGTCGCCCGGAGCCCTCGAGCAGCTGAGCGAGCTCACCGTCGGCATGAACGTCGTGCCCGTCATCGTCGAAGAAGACGGCGACGTCCGCATCGCCGCCGGAGGCGGCTGAAGCATCTGACGGACGCGCGTGCCGCGCCCCAGCAGCGAGAGAAAAGAGAGGGGCGGCGGGCACTGTGTGCCCGCCGCCCCTCGCGCGTACGCCCTCTCTTGCTGCCGTCTACTTCTTGACCGGCAGACCAGCCTTCTTCCAGGCCATGAGACCGCCGTGGACGTTGGTCACGTTGCTGAAGCCCATGCCGGCGAGAGCCTTCGCCTGGCGCGGACTGCGATGCCCGCTCAGACAGATGACCAGGAGTTCGTCATCCCGGGCGAGCCCGGTCTGGTCCTTCTTGATGAGCTGAGGAGGCACGCTGCGCGCGCCTTTGGGATGCCCTGAGTGCGCGAATTCCCGCGTAGAGCGTACGTCGACCAGCTTCGCGCCTCGCTTCGAGCGCGCGAACGCCTGCTTCACATCGACCGTCTGTACTTCGACGGCGGCGCCGGCTGGCGACTTACGACTGAACGGCCACATCGCTTCTCCTTCTGGCCGTCAGACGGCCGCGTTGTCGTGTTGCGGTTCCTCGACGAGCGTGTCGTAGAGCACTTCGAACGGCCCGCTGGTGAGGATCGACTGCAGCGTGCCGTAGCTCTGCTGCACGAGCTTGCTCTGGTAGAACTCGTCGTGGGCCTCGAGTGACTCCCACTCCGTCTCGAAGATGAAGTGGACGTCGCCCAAGGTGGCCTCACGGCCCTCGTCGCGCAACGCGCTGCCCAGCGGCGACATGCCGAACGAGCGCAGGACGCGGTGGTTCGTGTGCCCGGCCGACCCCTGAAGGTGGCCGGCTAGCTCCTGAAGCGCACGTTCGGCACGGTGCTCCGTGCCGTGTCGCACGCTGAACATGGTCTGACCGATCAACATCTAGCTCACTCCCTTGCGGAGACTGCATAGCCTCTTGTACCCGCATGGGCCGGGAAGGAACGGAGCAAAGGAACGGCGGCGAGGGCGGGCGGCCCTGCGGCCGCCACCCTCGCCGCGAGCGTCGCCGGTCAGCGCACGACTTGGCGGAACGCGGCGAGCAGCTTGGGCGCCTTGAGCGCCTCTTCGCCCTCGCCGGTCCACACGATCTTGCCGGCGCGGTCGATGACGAAGGCCATCGGCCGCACGGCGCCATCCTTGCGGAGCGCGCCGTAGAGCCGAGCGATGCTGCCGTCGTCCGGCAGCAGCGGGAACGCCAGGCCGGGGACCTGCCCGGCAAGCGCAACGCACTCGTCGCGGCCGGCGTCGCAGATGGCGACGAGCTGCCCGCGGAGGCCCCAGAGGGCGTCCGCGGCCTTGCTCAACTGCTCCAGCGTCTCGCTGGCGCCGGGAGCACGAGTCGGGATGAAGACCAGCACCGGGAACCAATCGCCGCGGTACTGGTTCAGGTTGATCTGGCTGCCGTCGACGGCGCTGAGAGTGAAGGTCGGCGCTTCGCGGCCGACGCCGAAGTCGTAACCCACGTCGGGAACCTCCTGACGGTGGCGCGGGCGGTGCCCGCGCGAGAGCAGGGGCGAGTGTATCAAAGGGGAGCGCATCGCAACGCGCCGGCGCACACGAGAACGGCGCGGGGCCCTGGCGACTGAGCCCCGCGCCGTACCGGCGCTCGCTGGTGTGGTCCAGGCCGGTGGAGCCCTGGCGCTCGAGCTCGCTGCCTCAGCGGCGTGTGCGCAGCCGGTCGCGACGGCCGCGTGAGGGCGCGCGGACATCGCCGGCGCCATCCCCGGGGACGGCGGCGTGGCGGCGTCGTCCGCCCTCCACTCCCTGCCGCGCTGCGAGGTCGGCCGTGCGGCCGCCGGGCGCGCCTTCCTGGTGACGTCGGCCTGGACCACGGCCGGGGCGCCGGAGCCGGGCGCCGGAGCCGGGCGGCCGGCGACTGCACCGGCAGCCGCCGGGGTCATCAGCGTGGCGGGCGCCGCGACGACGGCGAGCACGACGATCGCTCTGCGCACCACACACCTCCTCCGGTCTACGACAGCTCTTGCTGCGGCTACTCTGCCGGCAGCGCCTCTGGATAGCCTGAGACTCGTCTGAACCGCGGCTGTGAGCTGTCGCGGCTTCTTCCGCCGGCGTCCCCTGCCTCATGTCCTGCAGCCGGCCCTGCCGACAGTCTCGGAACCGGCGGCGCACGCCTGCGACCGGCCGCTCAGGTTGCTCTCAGACAGGGCACAGGCCACACTCAGAAGGTCCGGTTAGTCTTGAAGCGTGGCCACGCGCGCGCTTCTCGCCGGCCCGACCCCGAGCGCACTGATGAGAGAGGATCACGCATGAGACGTGTCATCACCGTACTGATCGCCGCCGTGGCGCTCCTTGGCCTCGCCGCCGCGGGAGTGCTGATCGCCGGCTGCGGGAGCAGCGGCAGCGGTAGCGTACCCAGCGACGCCGTGGCCACCGTCGGCGGCGTCACGGTGACCAAAGCCGACTTCGACCAGCTGTTCAACCAGGCCAAGACGCAGATGAAGGCCCAAGGCATGACCGTCCCCACCGCGGGCTCCGCCACCTACGACCAGTACGTGGCCCAGGTCGTGACCTACCTCGTGCAGGAGCAGGTCGTCGCCCAGAGCGCCAAGGATCTCGGCGTCTCCGCGACCGACAAGGAAGTCACCACCCAGATCGCGGCGATCGAGAAGGCCAACGGCGGCGAGAAGAAGGTCCTCGCTCTGCTCAAGCAGCAGGGCATGACCATGGAGCTGCTCAAGCGCTCCATCCTCGGCCAGATGCTCTCCCAACGCGCCGCGGCCAAGGTGACCACGAAGGCGGCGGTCACCGACGCTGAGACCCAGGCGTACTGGAACGCGCACAAGAGCCAGTACCTCAAGACGAAGTCGACGAACACCTTCGCCAAGGCGAAGTCGACCATCCAGCAGACGCTGCTGGCGGCCAAGAAGCAGCAGCTGTGGAACACCTGGATCGCCGCACGCCAGAAGGCCCTCAAGGTCGCCTACGCCGCGGGCTACGACCCCACCAGGTTGCTGGCCTCCGCCTCGGCTGCGGCCACGGCATCGCCTTCGCCGACCACCGGCGGCTGACACCGGAACGTCAGTCCCGAAGGGCGGCGGCTGGGGGCGGAAGAGCCTCCAGCCGCCGCCCTTTTCATTTGACGATCACGACGGCGTGCATGCTCGCCAGCGAGGCGTGGATCCTGCACTCGTAGTAGTACGTCCCCGGGTTCTTGAACGTGTACGAGAACGTCTTGCCCTGCGCCAGGCTGCCACTGGTGAAGAGCGAAGTCGGGGTGGCGCCCGTCCCCGGGCCGCTGGCCGAGGTCACGTCGTGGATCGTGCTGTCCTGATTCGTCCAGGTGACCTTGGTCCCGGCCTTCACGGTCGTCGTCGACGGCGTGAACGTGAAGTTCCTGATGACGATCTGATTCGTCGTGGCGCCGCCGGCGGTGGGAGCGGCGGTACTGCCGGCGGCGGTGCCGCCCGATCCGCCGGCGCTGGCGTTGCTGGGGCTGCCGCAGGCCGCCAGCACCAGCACAGCGACGACTGCGAGCGCGGCCACCAGCACGACTGGCCGCGTGAGTGTCTCGATCTTCATGCTTGTCCCTCCTTGGGCACTCGATGCGCGATCGTTGTCCTTGGTGGGAGAGTTCCCCGGTCGCGGGCCGTCAGGCCTTCGGGCGTCAGTCCTTCGGGCGTCAGTCCGGTGTCGGCTGATGTCGGCCGCGCGGCCCGGACGCCCGGGTACGAGAGGTCGTACGCACGGACGGGGCCGGCCGCCGCTCCGGCGGGCCGGCCCCGTCCGGGGTCGTTGGCGCTCTGCGCGTGGCTCAGAAGGTCCTGTACAGCTCCGCCGCCGCGCCACAGTACGGGCACTTGTCCGGCGCGTCACCGATGATGGTGTGGCCGCAGGCGAGGCAGACGTTCACCGGCTGGTCGGCGATGTCCTTGCCGGCGAGCACCTGCTCGCGGGCGTCGGTGTACATGCCCTTGTGATCCACCTCGGACTTGAGCGCGTAGTTGACGCTGCGCACGGCCTGGTGGTTGCCCTGGAGCTTCGCGATCTCGTGGTAGGCCGGGTACATCTCGTCGACCTCGAAGCTCTCGCCGGCGAACGCCGCGGCCAGGTTGTCGGCCGTGCTGTTGATGCCGCCCATCACGCGCAGGTGGTTGCGCGCGTGGCGGGACTCGGCGAACGAGATGGCGCGGAAGAGCTTGCCGACGTTGGGATAGCCCTCGTCCTCGGCCTGCTCGGCCCAGACCAGATACTTCTCGGCGGCCTGGCTCTCACCGGCGAAGGCGGCCGCAAGGCTTTCCTTCGTCATCGCGGCGAGCTCTTCCGGCTTGGGGAGACGCTTCTCGAGAGCCTCGTCCCTGGCGATCGTGTCGCTCATCAGAACTCCTTGAAGTACGAGCCGGCGGTACCGCACACGGGGCACTCGTCCGGGGCGTCGCCGATGACGGTGTGGCCGCAGATCGGGCACACGCGCACGGCGTCGGCCCCGAGGTCGCTCTTGCCCTCGACGCCCTTGAGCGTGCTGTCGTAGATGCCCTGGTGGTCCTTCTCCGCCGTCAGCGCATAGCGGATGCTGGTCTGGGCGCTCTTGTTCTCCTGCAGCTTGGCGACGGCGTCATACGCGGGGTACATCTCGGTGATCTCGAAGGTCTCGCCTCCCCATGCGGCCTTGAGGTTCTCGGTAGTGCTGCCGATGCCGCCGAGCACGCTGAGGTGGTTACGGGCGTGCGTGCTCTCCGCGTAGGCCACGGCGCGGAACAGGCGCGCGACATTCGGGTAGCCCTCGGCGTCGGCGACGTCGGCGAACGCCAGGTACTTCTGCGAGGCCTGGCTCTCGCCGGCCAGCGCGGCGGCGATGTTCGCAGCCGTCATCTCACCCTTGGCTTCGGGCGCGGGCGGGGTGTTCTTGAAGGGTTCGGCCATCGTCTCGTGCTCCTCCTTATTGGCAGAGGCGCGGCCTGTCGATGCGGCGCGCCCGGTTCTCTGTGGGTCGGTGAAGCGGACCCCCATGCTAACAGTGCTAACGGCGGTCGCCGTTTGATGACGAGGGGCCCGGCGGGGCGGGCGAGAAGCGCGTGGCGGCCGCGCACCCGCTCTCGCGGGGCGCGGCCGCCGGGCTGCCGGAAGGCAGGTCGAAGGCGGCGTGAACGAAGGCTTGCGCACGGTGGTGAGCCGGCCTCTCAGGCGGCGGCCACGTGCGGCTCCAGGGCAGGGACGAGCCGGTGCAGCACCGTGTGGATCTGCCGCTGGCTCGCGTGGTCGAACAGGGTGTAGTAGACGTCGGGGCGCGACTGGCTGCGCGAGAACTGCGTGAGGTCGATGCTGAGGCCCGCGGACCTGGCCTCACGGGCCTGGCCGGCGTCGATCGCCAGCAGGGCGGCCGTCGCCGGGACGCTGGCGTCGCTACAGAGCTCGGCGATGTCCTGCGGGTAGCTCCAGAGCGAGAACGCGAGCGCGGTGCCGCCCGCCTCGCTGAGCACGAGACGGACGCCGGGCTCCACCTCACCGGTGAAGTCGAAGTGACGGCGGTCGGCGCTGCGTGCCGCCGCGACCGCCTTCTGGACGCGCTGATACTTCTCGCCGAAGGTGGCGGGGATGGGACGTGCCATGATCACCCTCCTGTGCACTCCCCGTAAGCCTTCCGGAGCCCTGGGGACGTTGCTCGCTTTCGCGACGCTCTTACCCGCGAGGGGTGGCCGGTAAACCCTACGGACGAAGTGCAAACCTTCGGACCGGTCGGCGTCAAGCGACTGACGCGCCGCGTCGGGCAGAGAGGTCGGCGGCGGTGTCAGCCGGCGCCGAAGCCGCCGCCCCCGCCACCGCCGCCGCCCCCGCCGGAGAAGCCGCCGCCCCCGCCGGAGCCCGACGACGATGAGGACGTGGCCACGGATACGGCCTCGCTGAAGCTCTGGTGCATCTCGCTGAAGGCCGACAGGCCGCCGCCTTCTCCCGGCATGCCCCACCACATGATGTACGGCGTGCTGAAGGCGGGGTCGTTGACGACCTCCGGCATCTTGACGGTCATGTCTTTGGCCACCTTGTCGGCGATGCCGAAGACGACTGCGAAGATGAGGAACTGCTCCCAGAGGACGATGGCGTCCGGCGGCTTCTCGTCGAGCCGGCCGAAGTCCTTGAGGTAGCGCTCGAGCGCCGCGTACTGGGCGTGCAGTTCGGCGGCCCCCTGCGAGCGGCGCTTGACGGCCCTCGCCACGTAGATGAGGACCACCCCGACTGCGATGCCGAGGAAGAACCACCAGAACCCGCTGAAGACGGCCGCCGCGCCGGCCGCGACGATGGCGATGAACGCGAACGCCGACGCCGTGAACGCCATCCGGTCCGCCTGCGGGTCGAGGAAGCCGCGGCGCTCGCCTTCCTTCTCCACGTTGTTCTTCCACGTCTGGAAGCCTTTGGCAAAGGTGGTGCGGTGGGTCCTGGCCAGGTCCTTGAGCTCGCTCAGGACCAGCTCATTGCCGCCGGCGATCTGGTGGAAGAGGAACTTCACGAGCTGCTGCTCGAAGGGGAGCAGCGAGTCGACCTGCTCGTCGTGCAGGGTGAGCTTGTAGGTGACCTTGTCGCTGCTGCCGAAGAGCCCGTTCTCCTGCACGGTGACGCGCTCGAGGTCGATCACCTTGCGGTTCACGAGGTCGAGCAGCGTCGCCGTCACATCTTCGCTGCCCACGCTGCCCATGCGCCAGATGAACGCTGCGAGCGCCGGTGGCAGCTGTGGCTGCGGGAAGTCGCGCAGGTACTGCGCCTGATACTGGGTCTTCGGCTCGCGGCCGTAACGCAGGTACAGGACGACGATCAGGACGAGCGCGATGAGCGGGACGCCGACTCCGAGGAGGCCCCACAGGCCCACCTTGAGGCGCGCGATCTGCCGGTCGCGGTTGGCCTGGTCGGCGAGTTTCTTCTCCTCGGCGAGCGCCTGCGCAAGCTTGGCGCCGGGCTGCTGCGGCGCCGTGCTGAGGGCCGCGGCCGGGAACAGGATGCGGCCCTCGACAAACGTATACGGCGGCAGCGTGCCGACCTGCATGAGCACGCTGGCGTCGGGCTCGATCGTCACCGTGCCCGTGAGCGGCCCATGGGCCCAGGCGCGCACCTGGTCGCTGGTCACTCCCTGAGGCAGGTGGACGGTGACGCTCACGTTGTGCGACTGGACCGCCGTGTCGGCGCCGATGAACTGCCAGTACAACTGCGCGGTGTCGGTGAAGCGCTTGGCGGCGCCCTTGGCCACGTAGCGCACGGTGAAGGCCGCCGTCACGTCGCCGAGCTCGAAGTTGAGCTGGACACGGACGTTGCTGCCTGTATCGGTGGTGCCGTAGGTCTCCGTCTCCCCGGTCCAGGAGCCCGTGATCGGCACCTGAGACGGCTTGTAGGGCACCGTCACCGACGGGTCGGTGGCGGACGGGCCACTGGCGCCGAGCACCTTGATCGCGTCGGCGCCCCTGGTCGAGAGGTCCCAGTAGACGAAGTGGTACGTGCCTGAGAAGGAGAGCGTGCGCGTGTCAGTGACGCGCACGTCTCCGTTGGGCATGACCTGCGCGTCGACGCTCACGCTCGTGATGGTGAAGTCCTTGGCCGCCGCAGGGCCGGCCGCCAGGGCGGCCGCTCCGGCGGCCAGAGCGACGAGCGCGCACAGGGCGAGCAGCAGCCGCGTCAAGCGGCCGCGCATCGGCGCGATCCTCCCACTGGCATCGTTCATGCGCATGACTCTACCATCGGGCGGGAATGACCCGATCATCGGACAGCAGCCGATACGGAACCTCACAAGAGCATGCGACAGGGGCGCCCCCGAGGCGCCCCTGTCGCATTCGTATCGCTGGCCCGTGCCGGGCCAGACCAGCCGAGGAGCCGAGTCCGGCCGGCCGTCCAGCGTCGGCGTCCAACTGGAGCAACTGTGCCCGTCGATCTCCGCAGGCATGGAGGTGTCATAGTTGACCCATGCAGGCGCTCCTCCTCCATCTCCTGCCGATAGCCGTCGCCATCGCACTCGAACCGGTCTGCGTGCTCGCGGCCCTCGTGATGACAGGGACGAACCGGCCGCTGGCGGACAGCTTCGCCTACCTCGCCGCCCTGGCCGGCGTGATGCTCGGCTACGGTGCCGCCGTCCTCCTGCTCCTGCAGCGCCACGCGATCGCCGGCGGCTCCGCGACCGACGACATCGTCCAGGTCCTCTGGCTCCTGATCGGGATGGGGTTCCTCGCCGCCTTCGTCGTCCTGCTGGTGCGACGTCCCCGGGACACGGTGGAGCGGCAGGAGGCCGTATGGACGCAACGCATCTCCGCGACGGGGCCGCTCGGAGCCGCAGCGGTCGGCGTGTTCCTGGTCAACTGGGAGATGGAGACCCCGGCCCTGACGGTGATCCTCAAGTCGCGGGTCCCGACCGCAGAGTCCCTGCTCGCCCTGCTGCTCTTCACCGCGGTGGCGCTCAGCACGTCGACCGTCCCACTGGTGCTGTATGTGGCCTCGCCCGGTGGGGTCGGTGGCGCGCTGGATAGGGCCAAAGCCTGGCTGGGCCGCCGCGAGCGCCCCATCATGCTCGGCCTCTTCCTCCTCGTCGGCGCCGCGTTCACGTGGGTGGGCGGCGCGGCGCTGCTGCGGCAGTGACGGCACAGGGCATGCGGGCCGGACCCTTCGGGAAGGGTCCTCTCCGGGGCGGGCGTCGGACGAGGAGGAGACAAGTGAACGCGCAGGCGGAGCGACCCGCCGCCGGACCACTGCAGAGCTCGCGGCGCAACTCGCGCATCCCGGTCGTCGTGGCCGCGACCGTGGCCGTGCTGGGCTGCCTCGGCGTACTGGCTGCGACTGCAGGCCCGCTGCACGGCGCCGCCTCCGGCCTGCAGAAGGCACTGGTGCCCGAGGGGGCCGCGCAGGGCGTGGTGCGCGGGCTCGTCGCCGGGACTTCACTGGCGCTGCTGCTCTCGGCGCGAGGGCTCGCCCGCAGGCAGCACCGCGCCTGGACCCTGGCGACGACGCTGACGTGCGCCGCGTTCGTCCTCTTCCTCCTGCGCGACGTCGACCTTCCCGCACTGTTCATGGCCGGCGCCCTCCTGGCCGTGCTGTGGCACTGGCGCGGAGAGTTCTACGCGGCGGCGGCCACTCGCCGGCCGGCCGCGACGGCCGTCATCGCGGCCGGAGCCCTCGCCGCGATCTGGGCGTACGGCGTGCTCGCGCAGCTACGTCTGGACGGCCAGGCGGGGGTCCCGCGGTCGTGGGCGCACGCGGCGAGCGCCGCGGCCTGGAGCATGGTGGGCCAGGACGTGGCCGCAGTCCCCGCGGACAAGTCACGGGAACTGGTCGCCGCGCTGACCGTCAGCACCGCGCTCGTCCTTGCATGGCTCACGTGGGCCCTCCTGAGGCCGCCGAGAGGCCGCGCTTCCAGTACCGTTGCGGACTGGCGGGAGGCGAAGCGCATCGTCGAGTCGGCCGGTAGCGACTCCCTCGCCTACTTCGCGCTCCGTCGCGACAAGGAGTACTACTTCAACGGGCAACGATCCGCGCTCCTCGCCTATCGGGCCGTCGGCGGCATTGCGCTGGTCTCCGGCGACCCCATCGGCACACCGGAGTCGTTCCCTCGCCTCCTAGCCGATTTCACCCGGTACTGCCGCCGCCGCGCCTGGCGCGTGGCCGCCATCGGAGTCGGCGAGGGGACCAGGCGCCTGTGGGAGAGCGCGGGGCTCAAGATCGTCTACGTCGGGGACGAGGCCGTCGTGCACCCCAGAGGGTTCTCTCTCGAGGGACGCGCCGTGCGAAAGCTCCGCCAGTCGGTGAGGAGGCTGGAGCGTCTCGGCTACTCGGCCGAGATTCGCCGGGCCGGAGATCTCGACGCGACCACGCTGTCCGACGTCGTCCGGGTCTCGGAGATCTGGAAGGAGGGCCAGCCGGAGCGCGGCTTCTCCATGGCGCTCGACGACATCCGCAGCAGCGACCTGGACGACACGCTCTTCGTGCTCGGACGCGACCCGGACGGCAGGGTGGCCGGCCTTCTGCACTTCGTGCCGGTCCCGGCGTCCGGAGACTTGTCGCTCTCGGCGATGCGGCGGCTCCCGGACACGCCCAACGGCTTCAACGAGTTCCTGGTGTGCTCGCTCCTGTTCTGGGCAGGCGAGCGCGGCGTCGGCAGCGTCTCGCTCAACTTCGCCGTCTTTGGAGGAGTCCTCCGGGACGAGGGCACCGGCGCGGCGAAGCGCATCTCGCGGGGAGCGCTCCGCTACAGCGACCGCTTCTTCCAGGTCGAACGTCTGCTCGACTTCAACCGCAAGTTCGGACCGGAATGGGTGCCACGGTATCTCGCCGTCGAACACCTCTCGGACCTGCCGTCCGTCGGGCTCGTGATCCTTCATCTCGAGAGCCTGCTGCCCGGAAGCCGAGGGTCGGCGGCGGCGAGCGACGAACCCGGCTTGCCGGAGGAAGCTCCCGGCGGCTCACTCCACCGCGTCCCCTCCCAGGCGAAGGGGACGGCCGACTGACGTCCACCGCCGGGCGGCGTAGACGACCCCGACGGCGACCAGAAAGGCGGCTGCGTGCTCGTAGCGGGCCAGGCCGCCGGAGAACAACGTGACCACCACGAGCGCGGCCGGAGCCCCGGCGGCGGCCACGAGCCTGGCCCACCGGCGCATTGGCCGTACCTGCCACCAGGCGATGGCCGCGAGCACCCCGAGCGCCGCGCACCAGACGAGTGAGATGCCGAAGTCGGCCTCACCCGTGAGCGCGGCGACCGCCGACGGGTTCTGCGCATCCGCGATCCACACGCCCGCGTAGACCAGCAAGGTGCCGAGGATGTGAGCGAGTATGGCGGCCACCCAGAACACGCGGCCGCCGGCGAGCCGGATGGCGAGCACCCCGAGTACGGCGGTGGCCGCGATCTGCGGCACCAGCGGCCCGTCCGCGAGCAGGCCGCTGGTGAGCAGCGACCAGAGCCGGGCGCTCGCGACGTCGTCGGGGGTCGACGCGAGCGCGTGGACAACGCTCGGGCCGAGGGAATAGCCGAGCACCGTGACAGCGGCCACCACCACGAGGTACGCGAGCAGCACCCACTCGGCCGGCAGCGGATGTAGCCTGCGCCGGGCACCCCCCGACGCGCCGGTCCCGGCTCCGGCGACACCCGGGCCGCTCGCCGACGAGGGTACTGCGGCCCGCGTGGTCGTTACTGGCCTCATGCCGGGACTTGTTCCCCGCCGCCGCCGTTCGCAGGCGCGGCGTCGACGGTCCTCAGTCCGCAGCCCGGGTATGCTCCCGGCAACACGAGAGGCAGCTGGAGGCGCCCGGTGCGCGGCAACAAGCGGATCGTCGTGATCGAGGACGAGCCATCGGTGCAGAAGATCGCGCGGCTGTACCTGGAACGGGACGGCTACGAGGTGCTCTCCGCCGGGACCGGCGCCGAGGGTCTGGCCCTCTCCGAGCGCAGCTCACCGGACATGATCGTCCTGGACCTGATGCTGCCCGACGTGCCGGGCGAGGAGATCTGCGACGAGATCCGCAGCCGCTCCGACGTCCCCATCCTGATGCTCACCGCCAAGGCCGGGGAGGAGGATCGGCTGGCCGGCCTCGCCGCCGGCGCGGACGACTACCTCGTCAAGCCCTTCAGCCCTCGTGAGCTCGTGGCACGCGTGAGGGCCGTGCTGCGACGCGCGCGCGGCGCCGGCGTGCCTCTTGTGGACAAGATCCGGCTCGCGGGCGGCCGGCTGGAGATCGACACCGTCGGCCACGTGGTCACGGTCAACGGCGCCATCGTCCATCTCACCCCCAGCGAGTACAAGCTGCTCGTGGCCCTCGCCGCCCACCCGGGCCGCGTGTACTCGCGCTACGACCTCATCGACGCCGTGCAGGGAGACGACTTCGACGGCTACGAGCGGATCGTCGACGCACACGTCAAGAACCTGCGCAGGAAGATCGAGCCCGACCCGGCTCACCCGCGTTACATCCAGACGGTGCTCGGCGAGGGGTATCGGGTCCCCCGACTGTGAGCCGGCGCCACTGGAGCCTCAGGACCCGGCTCATCATCGCGTTCGTCGGCGTCGCGGTCGTGGCGGCCGAGGCGGCGAACGTCTACACAAGCCTGAACCTGCGAGCGCGCGTCGCGAGCGGCGCCGGAGGGCGCCTGCAGCGCTCGGCGCAGCACTTCGGCTCGGTCGCGGGATCCGTCTACACCACGCACGGCGGCTGGACGCCCGCAGCGCTGGCCACGCTCCGCGGCATCGCGGCCGCCGAGGACATCGCCGTGCAGGTGACGACCCTCGCAGCCAAGACCGTTCTTCTGCTCCCGGCCAGCGGTGTGGTCCAGCGGGGGGCCTCCGCGACTGCGCCGATCACCGCGGCAGGCCGCGGCATCGGCACCGTGACCGTCAGCCAGGCGGATGGACGGCTGCTCACGGCCGAGGAGACACGACTGCGGCACGAGTTGGTCCGGACGAGCCTCATCGCCGGTGCGATCGCGGCCGCGGTGGCGCTGGCGATCGCGGTCTACCTCGCCCAGTCACTCTCGCGGCCGTTACGACGCATCCGCGCCGGTGCAGAGGCCATGCGCCCAGGACGGCTCGACACGCGCGTCCCGGAGGTCGGCGACGAAGAGGTCAGATCGGTCGCGCGAGCGCTGAACCGGCTCGCGACGACCCTGGAGCACGAAGAGGAACTGCGCCAAGAGAACGTCGAGATCCTGGCACACGAATTACGCACCCCGGTGATGGGCCTGGTGATGCGCCTCGAAGCCTCTCAGGACGGTCTCATCGAGGATGAGAAGGCCAACACCGACGCGATGCACGACGAGGTGGTGCGCCTCACGCGTCTCCTCGACGATCTCTCCGCACTGGCCGACGCCGAACGGCCGGGGCAAACGCTCGAATTCGAGGACGTCGACCTCGCGGGGATCGCGGCCACACAGGTCGGGGTGTTCTCGACGCGGTTCTCGGCAAAGCGCATCGCGGTGCACGAGGACCTCGATCACGTGCTGGTCTCCGGTGACTCGCAGAGACTGCAGCAGATCCTGGCCAATCTGCTGTCGAACGCGCTCACGTACACGGCAGAGGGGGGCACCTTGTCGGTGACGGTCCGGCGCGACGGGGAGGCAGCCGTCCTGGAGGTGGCCGACACCGGGGAAGGGATCGCTCAGCAGGACCTGCCCCACGTCTTCTCCCGGTTCTGGCGCGGCGACCGGCCCGGCTCGCCGGAGACCGAGGGTTCCGGATTGGGCCTCGCGATCGTGCGAGAACTGACGCTCGCCCATGGCGGCAGGGCCGAGGTCGAGAGCACGAAGGGACGCGGCGCCCTGTTCCGCGTCACCGTCCCGGCCCTGCCGGAGCCGCCGGCGCGCCAGTGACCAGCGCACGGAGACGGCGGCCGGGACTCACGTCCGGGCCGCCGTCTCGTGCGGTCTCCGGTGCCGGCCGCCCAGACTCGGGCGGCCTTCGGATCTCCCTGGCCTACTCGGCGCTCTCCGAGGTCTGGGCCCCTCCGCTGGTGCCGTTCGCCGTCTTGGCGGCGGCGAGGTCCTCAGTCTCCTCCTTCTTGACCTTGGCGGTCTCCTTGGCCTCGGCCTTCTTGGCCTCCTTGGCCTCGTTCTTGACGGCCGGGTCCTTCGTGGCGCCCGCAGTCGTGGCGGACTTGGTCGCGCCGGACTTGGCCGTTGCGGATTTGGCCGTCTTCGTGCTCGAGCCCGTCTTGGCGGCGGGTTTGGTCGACGCGGAGGCGGCTGTCGCGCCCATGGCGGCGACGGCCACCGCCGCCACGATCGCCAGAGCGAGCGCTGCGAACTTGCGACGCATCTTGGTTACCTCCCTGAGGGGACGTTTTCATCTGGTCTGGCCGCGTCCCCCTCGTGGGGAACCGGCCCACCGCCTCGATACCCGGGGATGTGAAGGCCGCGTGAATGAGCCGCCCGCCGAGGCGGCGCACGGCTGACGCGACCACGAGCCGGATCCGGCTTGCCGGACACCGGCGCCAAGACGCGCGGCGGGCGGCTCAGTATCTGCGCAGCCCGACGCGCTCGAGCTCGGCGTCGGCGAGCGCCCGGCACTCACCCCGGCCGATGTCGCCCCACGGGTCCGGGGTGATCGCCCGCAGCGAGTCCCAGGGCAGTGAGTCAACGGCCCGGCGCGCCAGGTACTGCTCGAACGCCGGGTCGTTGCCGGCGCCCGGCAGCGCCAGCGCGATGGCGCCCACGTAGCGCTTCCAGCGGAGCCGCGCCGGCAGGTAGAGGAACAGCACGAGCGCGGCCGGGAGGATGCCTACGCCCAGCCCGGCCACCACCGCCGAGCGCCGGATGCTGCTGGCGCTGTCCCGGCCGCTGGCCGCGACCTCGGCGCCCATCGTCTTGATCCGGTCGGCGAAGCTGCCGATCTGGCCGCCCACCAGCGGAAGGCCGCCGACCACACCCAGGGCCTGGCCGGTGTCCTTGACCGCGGCGCCCACCTTGATCACGTTGGCGCCGAGCTGGGCCTGTGCTGAGATGTCGTGCCAGATGAGCACACCCAGTGCGATCCAGACGACGATCCAGATGGCGACACCCACGTCGAGCCAGCGCACGGAGCGGGCGCTGAGGAGCTGTTGTTCGGCGCGCATGGTCCCCTCCCGGTCGACTCTGTAACTGTACCCCTGAGATATGCTCCCGGGGACCTGGAGGTAGCATTGTGACGACCCCGCGCAAGCAGTGAGCACCCCGCGCGAAGCGGGCTTCCGCATGCCGCCCGAATGGGCGGCGCACGCCGGTTGCTGGATGGCCTGGCCGTGCCGGCCGGAGAACTGGGACGACCTCGAGCGGGCGCGCGCGACGTACTCCGAGGTAGCGCGCGCGATCGCCCGCCACGAGCCGGTCACGATGACCGCCGGTGCAGAGGACGCCGGTGCGGCTCGCGGCGCCCTCGCAGGCGTCGCCGGCGCCGACGTTGTCGTCGTTCCCAGCGACGATTCCTGGGCCCGCGACACGGCGCCGACCTTCGTCACCGACGACCGCGGCGCGCTCGGCGGCGTGGACTGGCGCTTCAACGCCTACGGAGGCATCTACGAGGAGTACGGCCGCACGCGCGGGATGGCGCGGCGCATCCTCGACCTCGTGGGGGCGAGGCGCTTCGCCGCGCCCCTCACGCTCGAGGGCGGCGCCGTGCACGTGGACGGCGAGGGCACCGTGCTGACGACCACTGAAGTCGTGCTCGACCCACGCCGCAACCCGGGCCTTGGGCGCGGCGAGGCCGAGCGGCTGCTCTGCGAGTACCTGGGCGCCGAGAAGGTGCTCTGGCTCAGCTCGGCGCTCGACCACGACAACACCGGCGGCCACGTCGACAACCTCGCCTGCTTCGCGGCGCCCGGGGTGGTCGCCGCCCTCGGATGCGCCGACCCGAGCGACCCGCAGTACGCCGCGGTCCACGAGAACCTGGCGCGGCTGCGCGCGGCCACAGACGCCCACGGCCGCGCGCTCGAGGTCGTGGAGCTGCCGATGCCGGCGCGACCGGAGTTCCGCGGGCGCCGGCTCTCTCCCAGCTACGTCAACTTCTACGTCGCCAACGGCGCCGTGGTCATGCCCGCCTTCGGCGACCCGGCGGACGACGTCGCCCGAGACGTGCTCGCGCACCTCTACCCGCGGCGCGCCATCGTCCCCGTCCCCACGATGGAGCTGGCCAAGGCCGACGGCAACATCCACTGCGTCACCCAGCAACAGCCGGCTGTGTGAGCGGGCGACGTGAAAGGTTTTCCGCTTCCGTTCGTTAAAGAGGTACCTGATCCGGAGTCAGGAGGGGTATCTGGCGAGAGCCCCTGAGAGGTGGAGGTTGAGAAGGCCGGCGACGATGTCGCCGGCCTTCTCGCGTTGACGGCTCAGACCGCCGGCTTCTTCTCGCGTTGGCTCAGACGGCCGGTTTCGTCCAGACGGCGCGATAGTGCTCGCCGAGCACCGGCGCCTTGCCCTCGGTGGCCAGCGTCTCTACGAGGCCGGCGGCGGTGAAGAGGTCCCGCAGGTGCGCCGCCGGCATGCCGTGCCTGGCGTTCGTCGGCTCGCGCGAGAACAGGCGCCCTCCCGGGCGCAGCAGGCGCGCGAGCTCAGCCACGATCCCCGGGCGGTCCCACGGCGGGACGTCGTGCAGCATCCAGTGCACGAGCACGACGTCGAAGCTCTCCTCCGGAAGGTCCATCGTGCGGACGTCGCCGAGCCGGTACTCCACGTCCGGGTAGGCGTGCAGCACCCGCCGGGCCGTGCGCTGCCAGCGCTCCGACACGTCCATGCACGTGAGGCGCCCGCCGCCCGCCTGAAGGCGCTTCGCCAGATGGCGGGCGGCGGCCCCGCTCCCGCAGCCGTAGTCCAGCACGCGCTCGCCGCCGCGCAGGCCCATCTGATCCACGTAGCGG
The DNA here is from genome assembly GCA_963798285.1 of uncultured Thermoleophilia bacterium. Classification (GTDB taxonomy): domain Bacteria; phylum Actinomycetota; class Thermoleophilia; order UBA2241; family UBA2241; genus CAIXSE01. The sequence continues at coordinate 1,633,760 of CAWCSR010000003.1, forward strand.
CCGTACAGCGGCGCGAGGATGCCGTTCATCATCAGGCGCGTAGCGAAGGCGTCTGCGCGGCTGAGCTCCGGCGGCGGACCCGCCGAACCGCTCTTCGTCTCGTCCATCACCGCCCTCCGCGCTCGCGTCACGACTGCCGACGTGGGCGCCCGCCCTCATCACCCCGGACGAACACTGCGGCAGCGTATCCCACGTCCGCGCGAGCGCATAGACTTTGGCGCATGCTGATCGCCTTCCTGGGAGACAGCCTCACCGAGGGGTGGCCGGGCGCCGCCTTCTTACCGCTGCTCGACCGGCGGGTGACGCGGCACGAGCTGCTGAACCGGGGCCGGGCCGGCGACACGGTGGCCGACCTCCTCTCCCGCATGCGCCACCAAGGGCTCGAGTCGGTCGACTGCGCGTTCATCTGGGCCGGGGCCAACGACGCCGTCATGGGCGCGTGGGACTCGTCCGAGGCCGGCAGCGGCTGGAGCTGGCCCGAGCGCTTGCGGCGCCTCGCCGGCGACTACGAAGAACTCCTCGAGTGGACGGAGGCACGGGCGCCGAAGATCGTCGTCGTGCGCCCGCTCGTCCTCGAGGCCGAGGGCTCGCTGTGGGAGGAACGAGCCGCGGACGTGGCCGAGGCTGTCGCGCGGCTGGCGTTCGGCCGCAGCGCCTGCCGCGTCGTCGATCTGCGGCCGGCGTTCGCCGCCGCGGCCGCAGACGGCGGCGGCCCGTTCACCACCGACGGCGTCCACTTCACGGACGCCGGCGCCGAGGTGGTGGCCGCCGCGTTCGCGGGCGTCATCGGCGAGCTCGAAGACGAGGTTGGAAGATCCGGCGTTGGCGGCGGACCCGGCCCTGCCGTCGAGGAAGACGGATGAGGCGCCTCCACAGAGTCGCCCTTGCGGCGGTGACCATGGAGGCCCTCGGCGCGGCCTATTCGTTCGCCGTCCTGCCGCGCCTGCGGCGCTGGGGAGCGACGGCCGACGAGGTCTCGCGCCCCCTCCCCGGCGATGAGCTGGTGCCCGACCCGCTGTACACGACGACGCACGCCATCACGGTGCGCGCCGCCGCCGAGGCCGTCTGGCCGTGGCTCGTCCAGATCGGCCAGAACCGCGGCGGCTTCTACACCTACGACGCGCTCGAGAACCTGGCCGGCCTCAACGTCCGCAGCGCCGACCGCGTGCACCCCGAGTGGCAGGACCTGCGCGCCGGCGAGGACTACCTCACGCTCGACCCCGACGAGACCATGAAGATGACCATCGCCGTCCTCGAACCGCCGCGCTCGTTCGTGGTGCGTAGCGGCGCGCCGGGTGAGCCGCCGCAGGAGGCAGGCAGCCTGTTCCGCGGCGAGATGGCCTGGACCTGGGGCTTCTACCTCGAACCGGCCGGCCCCGCCGAGACGCGCCTCATCATCCGCTCGCGCGCGGCGTGGCGGAGCACGGTGCCGGCCGCCTTCGCGCAGGCGTTCGGTCTTGAGCCCGCACACTTCATCATGGAAGAGGGCATGCTGCGCGGCATCCGCCGGCGCGCAGAGCAGGACGCCGCCACGGCCTGAAGCGCCGCTCCGTCAGGCTCGCCGTCCGTCCGTCCGCCGCAGTCGCGGCCCTCGCGCCCCTCGCGCGCGCCCGGCTTTCGCGCCTGCGCTGGCTCGTTGTACACTCGGACTCCCTCCCCGCGCGCCGGGGAGGGACCGTCCGTAGAGACGGCGGCGCGCATCCTGACGCTCGCGCGGCGCCGCAGTGGAGGCTCGGGTCGCCCTCGGAGCGGCCCCAGACGCAGCAGTGGAGCAAGCGAACGGAGGCGGCATGACCGGACCTGCAGACGCAGAGACGGCGACCATCCAGGCGACCATCGACGGCTTCGAGGTCACGGTGCCGGCCGGCACCACGATCCTCGACGCCGCGCGCGACCTCGGCATCGACATCCCCACCCTCTGCCACCACGAGACGCTCAGCCCGGCCGCGTCGTGCCGGCTTTGCGTGGTCGAGGTGGAGGGCCGGCCCAACCTCATGCCGGCCTGCGCCACCGAGCTCCTGGACGGCATGACACTCCAGACCGAATCCGAGGCGGTGGTCGAGGCCCGCAAGCTCATCCTCGACCTGCTCCTCTCCGACCACCCCATGGCGTGCATCACCTGCGAGCAGGCGGGCGCCTGCACCCTGCAGGAGTACTGCTACCGCTACGGCGTCGAGCAGACCACCTTCGAGGGCGACAAGCGCGAGCTCCCCATCGAGAGCGACAACCCGATGATCGAGCGCGACATGAACAAGTGCATCCTGTGCGGCAAGTGCGTGCGGGTCTGCGCCGAGGTGCAGGTCACCAACGCGATCGACTTCACCGAGCGCGGCTTCGAGTCACAGATCGCGGCATCGTTCGACAAGCCATTGGCGTTGGACTTCTGCCGCTTCTGCGGCCAGTGCGTCGACATCTGCCCCACCGGCGCCATCGCCAACAAGCAGCTCAAAGGCACGCGCACCTGGGACCGCAAGAAGGTGCGCACCACCTGCCCGTTCTGCGGGGTCGGCTGCAACTTCGACCTCAACGTCGCCGACGGCAAGGTCCTCGGCGTCACCGCGGCTTACGACGCGCCGGCCAACCAGGGCTCGCTGTGCGTCAAGGGCCGCTTCCACACCGACCTCATCTACAGCCCGGACCGCATCACCACGCCGCTCATCAAGAAGAACGGCGTGTGGGAGACCGCGACCTGGGACGAGGCCCTCGAGCTGGTCGCCCAGCGGCTGCTCGAGATCCGCGGCGAGCACGGGAGCCTCGCCGTGGGAGTGCTCAGCTCGGCGCGCTGCACCAACGAGGAGAACTACCTCCTGCAGCGCCTCACGCGGGCGGGCCTCAACACGAACTCCATAGACCACTGCGCCCGCACCTGACACGCTCCTACGGTCGCCGGTCTGGCGACCACGCTGGGTTCAGGCGCGATGACCAACTCGATCGGCGAGATCGTCGGTAACGACGTGCTCTTCATCATCGGGTCCAACGCCACCGAGGCGCACCCGATCATCGGCAACAAGATGAAGCAGGCGCACCTGCGCGGGGCGAAGCTCATCGTCGTCGATCCGCGCCGCACCGAGCTCGCCGAGCACGCGCACCTCTGGCTGCGACTCAAGCCGGGCACGGACAACGCGCTCGTCAACGGCCTGCTGCACACGATCATCTCGAACGGCTGGCACGACAAGGCCTACATCGACGAGCGCACCGAGGGCTTCGACGCCCTCTGGGACACCGTCAAGGACTACCCGGCGGAGCGCGCCGCGGAGATCACCGGGGTGCCGGCCGAGACCATCGTCGCGGCGGCGGAGCTCTACGCGACGACGCGCAAGGCCGGCATCTTCTACACGCTCGGCATCACCGAGCACACGGTCGGCACGGCCAACGTCATGAACCTCGCCAACCTCGCCATGGTCACCGGCCACATCGGCATCGAGAATGCCGGCGTGAACCCGATGCGCGGCCAGAACAACGTGCAGGGCTCCTGTGACATGGGCGCGCTGCCCAACTCGTTCCCGGGCTACCCGAGCGTGCTGGACTTCGAGGCGCAGCAGAAGTTCGCCAAGGCCTACGGCGTGCGGATGCCGCAGGACATGGGTCTGCGCATCCCCGAGATGTTCGATCTCGCCGTGCACGGCACGCTCAAGGCGATGTTCATCATGGGGGAGGACCCGGCGCTCACCGACGCCGACGCCAACCACGTGCGCAAGGCGCTCGGCAATCTCGACTTCCTGGTCGTGCAGAACATCTTCATGACCGAGACGGCCCACTACGCCGACGTGTTCCTGCCGGCGGCGCTGTACGCGGAGAAGGACGGCACGTTCACCAACACCGAGCGCCGCGTGCAGCTCGTGCGCAAGGCCATCGAGCCGCCGGGCGACACCAAACCGGACTGGGAGATCATCCAGGAACTCGGCAAGCGCATGGGCATGGACTGGCACTACGATTCTCCCGAGGACGTCTTCGAGGAGATCCGCACCCTCGTGCCGCAATACGCCGGCATGACCTACGACCGTCTGGGCACGCAGGGCCTGCAGTGGCCCTGCCCGACCGAGGACCACCCCGGCAGCCGCTACCTGCACAAGGGCCAGTTCACGCGCGGCCGGGGGCTGCTCCAGGGCATCCCGTTCCAGGCGCCGGCAGAACTGGTCGACGACGAGTACCCGACGCTGCTCTCCACGGGCCGCATGCTCTACCACTACAACGTCATGACCAGGCTCTCACAGAACCTGGAGTGGCTGCGGCCCTACGAGCTGGCCGAGGTGAACCCGGCCGATGCCGAGCGGCTCGGCTTCGTCGAGGACGAACTGATCCGCGTCACCTCACGCCGCGGTTCGATCACGACGCGCATCACGATCACGGAGAAGGTGTCACCGGGGATGATATTCATGACGTTCCACTTCAAGGAGTCCCCGGTCAACGAACTCACCAACGCCGAGGGCGACCCGGTGACGATGACGGCGGAGTTCAAGGTTTGCGCCGTCAGGATGGACAAGGAACCGGCCGCAGCAACCGAGCACTCGGGAGCGGCGGCGAAGTAAGAGCGGGCGCCGGACGGCGCCGACGAGAGTACGGCCGAGGGCCGGGGCGAACAGCGCCCCGGCCCTTTCATGTAGCGGAGCGGAGCCGCGGCTGTGCCATAGTTGTCACCGCAGTGGAGCCGTGCTTGGAGCCGCCGGTCTTGCCCGGTTCGAGGCCGAGGCTCGCGAGGCGCGGCGGATGACGCAGCCGCCCGGGCAGGACGACATCCGCCACGTCGTCCCCGTGCTCTACGCGCTCGCCGAGAAGCCTCGGCAGAGAGGCGTGGGACAGCCGGTCTGAGGCGCCGAGCAAGGCTGAAGCCTTGTTCACCCGCCTCGTCGTCTCACGGTCCCGCGCGAGCTTCATTCGCCGACGGCGCTTGTCCCAACTCCTCCGGCGGGCCTCGGAGCGTTATACTCCCTGAAGAACAACGAGCCGACTCGGCTGGATCCGACCGTCGGCTCGGCGCCATGGACGCGGCCGCTGGTCGGCGCTGCAGGGTGGGAATGGAGGCGCCCGGACGGACGGGCACGATGCACAGCGTAGCCGGCATCGACACAACACGGAGGGGGAACCGCATGAGGGGACTACGCTTCACGGCCTGGTCCGCGTGGCTCGGCGTGGCGGTGTGCGTCGCGGCCGGTGCGCTGGCTCTGGGACAGCCGTCGTCGGCACGCGCGGCCGGAGTGGTACTCACAGTGAAGGGGCCGACCGGCACCACCCGCTCCTTCACGCTGCACCAGCTGAAGTCCGGATTCACCGCCTACAAGGGCTATGCCGGCTACGTCAAGACCGGCTTCGTCGGCATGGAGGCGCCTCACCCGGTCACGGGAGTGCGCCTCGTCGACCTGCTCGCGAAGGTCGGCTACAAGACGGGGACCGTGACTCTCAGAGCGGCGGACGGCTTCAAGCTCAAGTACTCGTCGAAACAGGTCCACGGGCAGAGCGTGACGATGTACAAGGCGTCGTCGCCGAACTACCCGAAGGTCGCGGTGCCCAGCACGAATCGCCTCACCGCCATCCTCGCCTATCAGGACAAGAAGGTCGGCGCGCGCACCAACGACTCCAACCCCTGGAGGTACTACACCAGCACCTACGGCACGGCGGGCAGCAACGGCATCGGGCCTTTGCGCTTCTGGTGGGCTTACCAGAAGTGGGTCAGCCCGGGCTATCTGCAGATCGGCTCGTCGAGCATGCGCATGGTCGACGCCGTGACCGCCGCCAAGTAGCCGGGGCGGAGTCGATGTCTCCGGTCAGAGGGCTGCGCTGGCGCGGAATCGTCATCCTCGCCGTAGCGGCGGCGGCGATCCTGGCGGCGAGCCTGGTGGTCGCCAGGGCCCATGTCATCGCCCCCGACACGACACCCGGAGCGGCGTCGAGCTATCGCCCCCTGCTGCTCCAGGGGGTACTGACCAGGCGCGTCCCGTGGGCTGAGATCGAGACGACGGACAGGTACGACGGCCGCAACGACCCCGACAACCGTCACGAGGAACTCCAGGCAGTCTATAGGGGCGAGCCGCTCTTCAAGCTGATCGGGCTGGTCGACGACAGCGACCCGGCCACGTTCAACGTCGCCAAGGCGAGACGTGGCTACGGCATCAAGCTCTTCGCCACCGACGGCTACACCTGGGTGGTGGACAGCCGGACGATCATCGGCGAGTCCGGCTGGATCGTCGCCACACTCCGGGACGGCAAGCCGTTGCCGAAGTGGGAGGGCCCGTACCGCCTCGTGGGGGACGGCTTCATCGGCTTCCGGGCCGGCCAGTCGGTCAAACTCCTGGCGCGCATCCAGCTGGTGCTCCGGTGAGTCCGCAGTGCCGGCGGCGGCCATGACTCTCGACGGCGAGACAGGCGAGACGATGGAGTCCCAAGGCGGCGGCCCGCCCCGCGGTCGCCTGCTGGTGCTGACCGGTGAACCCGGCTCGGGCAAGTCGACGCACTGCCGGCAGCTGGTGCGGGCGGCCCGGGACGCCGGACTGGTGGTGCGCGGCGTGGTGGGGATCGACGAACCGGTCGCCGGCGGAGTCAAGCGCTGGCTGGAGGACCTGCGCAGCGGGGAGCGAATCCTGCTCGGCCGCATGGCGACGCCAGAGGCGATTGCGGCGGGTGATGCGCGGTGGCTGCTGGACCAGGCAGGGCTCGACCGGTGCGACGACATCCTGAGAGCGGCCTGCCCGGCCGACCTGCTCGTCATCGACGAGGTCGGCCCCCTTGAGCTCGTGCAGCAACATGGCACTCTGGCCGGTGTGCGGCACGCCCTCTCGGGCCCGTACGGCGTCGCACTGGTCGTGGTCCGGCCCTGGCTGGTCCAGCGCTTTCGGAGACTCTTCCCGGACTCGTCCGCGGAGATCGTGGACGTGCTGGACACCGGTGCCCAGGGGCGGCTGGTCGCCGCAGTCATCGTGAGAGAGCCGGCGTGACCTCGCTCACGCTCGATAAGCTCTCCGTCCGGTATGGAGCGCGCCGGGCGCTCCGCGACGTGGACCTGCACGTGGACGACGGTGAGTGCTTACTGCTGGCCGGTGCGTCGGGCAGCGGCAAGAGCACGCTCGTCCGCTGCCTCAACCGCCTGATCCCGCAGTGCCTGCCGGGTCGTGTCACCGGCAGCGTCCTTCTCGCCGGACGACCGATCGACGCACTGTCCGTGGCCGAGCTGAGCCGAAGCATCGGCATGGTGTTCCAGAACCCCCGCACCCAGCTGCTCAACGTGCGCGTGGAGGACGAGGTCGCGTTCGGACCGCGCAACCTGGGCCTGGATGAGGAGGAAGTGGAAAAGCGCGTCGCCGGGGCCCTCGACGCAGTGGGTCTCGTCCACGTGCGGCCGCGAACGACGGGTACGCTGTCCGGCGGCGAGCTGCAGCGCCTTGCGCTGGCCGCGGTGCTGGCAATGGGACCACGGCTGCTGGTGCTCGACGAGCCGATGGCCAACCTCGACGCCGACGGCACTCGCATCCTCGTCGATACCGTGAGCAGGCTCAACCGGGAACAAGGCGTCACGTGCATCATCGTCGAGCACCGCCTGGGACCGGCGGCGGCGATCGCCCGCCGGACGGTCCTCCTCGACCACGGTGAGGTGGCTGCGGACGGTCCGACCGTCGAGGTGCTGGACGACGTGCCGCTGCTGCGCCGGCTCGGCCTGCATCGGCCGGGCGGCGACGTGCAGTTCCCCTGGCGCGAGGTCGTCGATTCGGGAGCGGCTGCGGGCGGCGAGCCGGTCGTCGCCCTGCGCGGAGTCACGGCCGGCGAAGGGAATCCGCCGGCCCTGGCCGACGTCGACCTGACCATCAGGCGTGGGGACTTCGTAGCTCTCGTCGGCCACAACGGAGCCGGCAAGAGCACGCTGGCCCGCGTCGTTGCCGGCCTGCTGAGGCCGAGGAAGGGCGTCGTCAGCTACGCCGGCCGTCGCCGGCCACATCCCGGCAGCGGTGTGGGCATGGTGTTCCAGGACCCCACCGCGCAACTGCTCTGCGATACGGTCGGGCAGGAGGTGGCGCTGGGTCCGCGGAACCTCGGGCGACGCGATCCCGGGCCGGTCGATGCGGCGCTGGCCGCCGCCGACCTGGCGGTCCACCGCGACCGCGCCGTCTACGGTCTGTCCCTGGGTGAGCAGCAGCGGTTGACCATCGCTGCGGTGCTCAGCATGGCGCCCGACTTCCTGATCCTCGACGAGCCCACGGTGGGTCAGGACCAGGCTCACATGGACGGCTTCATGGGCGCCATACGGCAGCTCAATGCTGCGGGCTCGACGATCCTGCTCATCACGCACGACTTCGCGCTGGTACGTGCGTGCGCGACCCGCGTCATCGTCCTCGAGAAAGGGAGTGTCGTGGCAGAGGAGGTGCCGCTCTGCGCCTCAGCTTGAAGGAGCTCACGATCGTCGCAGCGCTCGGGGCGTTGTGGGGGAGCGTCGAGATGACGCTGGGCTCCTTCCTGCATGTCTTGAACGTGCCGTTCTCGGGTGCCCTGCTTGGCTCGATCGGCATCTGTATCGCACTCACAGGGCGGGTCGTCGTGCCGAAGCCGGGCTCGACGCTGTCGATCGCCGTGATCGCCGCCCTGCTCAAGGCACTGAGTATCGGCGGTGTGGTGCTTTCGCCGATGATCGCGATCGTCATGGAGGGACTGCTCGCGGATGTGGTCCTGAGTCTCGGCGGCCGGCCGCGGCGGAGCACGTTCATCCTCGCCGGCGCCGTGGCCGTGGCCTGGAACACGCTGCACATGGTCCTCATCCAGGGCCTGGTGTTCGGCGCCGGCATCATCACCATGTACGTGAACATGATCCAGAAGGCCGCGACGCTGTTCCACGTCCCCGCGTCCTCCGTGGTCGCGATCGTCGTGGCGCTCGTGGTGCTGCACGCCGTGGCGGGGTCGATCGCCGGCCTGGTCGCGTGGGAGGCGGGCCGGTCGGTCGTCGCACGGCGGTCGCTCGCGGGGCTTGATGCCGGAGATGCCACGTGATGACGGACGGGGTGAGCCAACTGGCCGGTCGTCTGCCCGAGACGAAGCCGGGCTGTGCCCCGCTGCGTCCGGTCCTCCGCCTGCGCGCGGCTCTGGCTGGCGGCGACGTGGCGGTCGTCTGCTTCGTCTTCTCGATCGCGGTGGCGATCGTGTGCCACGGCTGGGCTCTGCTGGCCGCACTGGCGCTCTGCCTGGCGCTGGCCGCGCTGGTCTATCCGGCGGGTCTCCACGTGATGACCCGGCGACGCACGTGGATCCTGCTCGCCCTGATCGTCGTCTCCTCGACCCTGGTCGGGCCCGATCCGGCCTGGACCCTGGGGCCGTTCGGCCTCTCGCTCCTGGGCGCGGTGGCCGGTGCCAACATGGTCATGCGCGCCCTGATCATCATCATCGCCGTCAACGGACTCGTGTCGACGGTGCCGATCGATCGCATCGGCGGCGTGCTCGAGCATGTCGGGCTGCACGGCCTCGGCTTCGCGGTGGGGGTGGCGTTCAACCTGCTGCCGCTGATAGAGCGGTCGCTGGTGACTTCCTGGCACGCCATGCGCCTTCGCGCCGGTCTCCGTCGTCCGCTCACATCGACCAGACTCCTGCTCGTGGCTGCCGTGACCAGCAGCCTGCGCTGCGCCGACGAGGTCGTGCTGGCGGCAGAGGCGCGCGCCTTCGACCCGCGCGCCCGGCGCACCTCCCGCTTCACCTGGCGCCTGCGCGTCGTGCCGCTTGGGCTCGCGCTCGTCGCAGCCGTGGTCGTCCTCGTCTGGGCGATACCGTGACGCCGGCGTGCACGCCCGCCGTCAGGACCGGCGCCGGCACGGTCTGGGTGAGCAGCGGCGCACCGAGCGGGTCGAGCCCGCAGTTCCAGATGGTGCCTGAGCGAGCGCCGCGCATCGTGCGTCCCGCCGGGCGCATCAGGTGGAGCCGAGCAGCGGGCTGGAGGCCGGACCGCCGGCAGGACCAGCGGCCTCTTCATGGTCGTCCGGGGCCTTCGTCGCGGCGGAACCTACGCCTTCAGGGCGTGCGCCTTCAAGGTCATGGGCGGCAAGAGGTACCTGGGGAGCTGGAGTCGCACGATAAGGGTGACCATCAGATAGGGCCGCGACTGCTGGCGGCTCGGGCAGTTATCCTCGGAGAAGTATAACGACTCCGGGAGCGGTGCGGACGTCGAACGCAGGCGAGGCTGGGGGCGAGAGCATCCTCAGGAGTCGCCGCGGCGCCGGGTGGCGACGAATGGCCGCGTCGACGTTCAGCCGGAAGAGGTCTTCGGCGCGTCGCCGGCCGGCGGTGGCGTGGCGCCCGGTTGTGCGAACGAAGCGTCGCCGAAGTATTTCTGGTAGAGGCGTTCGAGGTCGGCGTCGGCCTCGTCGAGGAAGGCGCGGAAGCGCTCCATGAGCCGGTGTCCGTCGTCCGTGAGCACCGAGCCGCCGCCGTCCGGACCACCCGTCCTACGCGTCATGAGCTTGAGGCCGAGGTGGTCCTCGGCCTGCCGCATGGCGCGCCATGCCTTGTTGTACGACATGCCCATGAGCTTGGCGGCCTGGTGCAGCGACCCGGTCTCGTCGACCAGCACCAGCAGGTCGAAGGTGCCGGGCCCGAAGAGCGGCTCGCCCTGCTCGTGGAAGAACACGCGATGGCCGGCGCGGATGCGCGGCAGCGGCTCGAGTGGGTTCATCCGCTCCTCTCGCCGCTGGCGCCGGTCGTGCTCGCCGGCGCGCGCGTCTGCCGCCGGCGCGCCGGTGTCGTCAGGTCGATCGTGAAGCGGACCAGTACCCATGAATCAAGCATAGACGGTCCGTGCGTGGATGGCACGGTCCCTCACTCACGTGAGGATCGGAGGCGGCCGTGCCGGCGCCGCGGAGTCCGCGTCTCGGTCGAGAAGCGCCGGGGGCGGCGGCATCATTCGCGGCAGGCCCTCACCCGGCGGCGCTCCGAGAGCACGGCGACGATCGTCACCGCGGTCCGAGCAATCCCGGGTTCGCAGGGACAACGGGCCGGCACGCGGCCATCCGCGTGCTGCCCGCCGGAAGCACCGCGGCGGCCGGCGGGCTACCTCCCGCGGGGTAGTGCCGCCGGTACCATCCGCAGCCTCGGCCGGCGGTGACACGCCGCCGGTCCGCCGCGCGAGCTACCACCACCGGGTGACGCACGGGGGTGCGGGAGTAGTCGTAGCCTCCCCCCAGGGTGGCCCGCGGCGGCGCGTGAATATCCCTCCACCGCGCTCACCCACTCACCACCGCCGGGCGATTCGCGACTGACGAACCCCCCGTAGCCTTTCCTCAGGCAAGTCACCCAGGAGGAGAGACCATGCGGACCACCACCATCCCCGAGCACGAACGAGTCGATGAGGCGAGCGAGACGCTGGCCCGGCTCGAGCACGAATTCACCCGCGAGTCCCGGTTCGACGAGCGGGGGCCCGGCCGCGCCGTCGTCACGGCGCGCGGCCTCTCGCGCACCTACGGCAAGGGCGACGCGGCCGTGCACGCCCTGCGCGACGTCGACATCGACATCACAGAGGGCCGGCTCACGGCGATCATGGGCCCGTCCGGCTCCGGCAAGAGCACGCTCATGCACATCCTCGCCGGGCTCGACCAGCCCACCGGTGGCCGGGTCGGCATCGACGGCGTCGAGATCACCCGGCTCAAGGAGAAGAAGCTCACGCAGCTCCGCCGCGACAAGATCGGCTTCATCTTCCAGAGCTTCAACCTGCTGGCGACGCTCACCGCGGACGAGAACATCGTCCTGCCGCTCTCGCTCGCCCGGCGCAAGGCGGACGAGGCCTGGCGGCGCACGGTGATCGAGGCCGTCGGCCTGCAGGACCGCCTCACCCACCGCCCGTCCGAGCTTTCCGGCGGCCAGCAGCAGCGTGTCGCCGTGGCTCGCGCCCTGATCACCCGGCCGGCTGTGCTCTTCGCCGACGAGCCGACCGGCAACCTCGACTCCCGCACCGGCGGGGAGGTCCTGGACCTGCTCCGCCGCAGCGTCGACGAGTTCGGCCAGACCGTGATCATGGTCACCCACGACGCCAATGCCGCGAGCATCGCCGACCGCGTCGTCTTCCTCAAGGACGGCCGCATCGAGCTGGATGAGGACCGCATGACCCGCGACGCCATCTACGACACCATCAAGAACCTCGAGGTGCCCCGATGACCCGCCTCGCCTTCCGCAGCCTGACCAGCCGGCCGCTCCGGACCATCCTCACGCTGCTGGCGATCCTGCTCGGCGTGGCGATGATCACCGGCACGTACGTGCTGACCGACCAGATCGACAACGGCTTCGCCGACATCTTCAAGACGTCGTTCAAGGGCACCGCCGTCCAGGTGGCGCCGAAGACGACGTTCGCCTCGACCGACAGCAGCGGAACCACTGCGCAAACCCTGAACACGACGATGCTCGCGCAGGTCCAGGGAGTGCCGGGTGTCGCCAGGGCCGCCGGCACATACCAGACGCTGGGCGCCGCGATCGTGGACGGCAAGACCATCCAGACCGGCGGCGCCCCGACGCTGCTGACCACGAACCCAGGCCCGCCCTTCAATCAGGCCCGGCTCGTCGCCGGGCACGACGCGCAGGCGGCCAACGAGGTCAGCATCATCAAGAGCTTCGCCGACGAGGAAGGCCTCAAGCCGGGCGACACGTTCGACGTCGCCGCCCCGGCCGGCCTGCAGCACGTCAAGGTCGCCGGCGTGTTCACCTGGGGCAACTCAGGCTCCATGGGCGGCACCATCGTCATCGCCGGCCGCCTGCAGGACGTGCAGCGCTGGGGCGGCGAGCCGGGCAAGCTGAGCGGCATCTCGATCTCCGCGGACCCGGGCGTCACCCCCAAGGAGCTCGCCGCACGCGTCAAAGCCACGCTGCCGGCGACGGTGAGCGTCAAGACCGGCGAGCAGGCGGCCACCGATGCGACCAACGAGACGGCCGCCTCGATCAACGGCTTCCTGACGCCGGTGCTGCTGGCGTTCGCCGGCGTCTCCGTCTTCGTCGGCGCGTTCATCATCTTCAACGCCTTCAGCATCACCGTGGCGCAGCGGCGCCGCGAGTTCGCGATGCTGCGCGCCCTCGGCGCCAGCCGCCGTCAGGTGCTCCGCTCCGTGGTCGCCGAGGCGCTCACGCTCGGCGTGCTCGCCTCGGCGGTCGGCATCGTCGCCGGCCTCGGCGTGGCCAAGGGCATCAACCTGCTCTTCAAGACCATGGGGGCCGACATCCCCACCGCCGGCATCGCGCTCCAGCCGCGGACGGTCCTCATCGCCGTGCTCGTCGGCGTCGGCGTGACCCTGGTCTCGGCCCTTGCTCCGGCCCTGCGGGCGACACGTGTGCCGCCGGTGGCGGCCCTCCAGGAGGGCGCGGCCCTGCCGCCGACCCGCTTCACCAGGTTCACCACCCTCATCGCGCTGGTCATCACGGCCCTCGGCGGCGCAGCCCTCGCTTACGGCATCTTCAGCAGCGGCGCGACGAACGGCCGCCTGCTCTTCATGGGTCTCGGAGCGCTCCTGCTCTTCGTCGCCATCGCGATGCTGGCCAAGTACGTCGTGCGCCCGGCGGCGCGCGTCATCGGATGGCCGCTGGAGAGGCTCACGCCTACCAGCGGCCGGCTGGCTCGCGACAACGCCGGCCGGAACCCGAGCCGCACGGCCGCCACGGCCGCCGCTCTGATGATCGGCCTCGCCATGGTCGTGTTCATCGCCGTGTTCGCCCAGGCGATGAAGGGCTCGTTCGGCGGCGCGATCGACAAGTCCACGCGCGCCGAGCTGGTCATCCAGGACCAGACCGCGTTCCTCGGCGTGCCGCAGAAGACCGTGCGCTCCCTGGACAGGGTCCAGGGCGTGGACACAGCCGCGGGTGCCGGCTACGCCGACGTCAAGGTCAACAGGGGCGGCGTCATGAGTGCCTACGCCGTCGACCCCGCCGTCTTCGCCCGCGTCTGGGCGCTCGACTGGCGTGACGGCGGCAGTGACGCGCTGCTCGGCAAGCTGAACGCCCACAGCGTTCTGCTTGATGACGGCTCGCCGCTGGCCGCCAAGGTCAAGGCCGGCGACACGATCACCGTCACGACCCAGGGCGGCAAGAAGGCCCCGCTCACGGTGCTCGGCTTCTACCACGACCAGATGGCGTTCAACGGGATGATCACGAGCCTGGATGCCTTCAAGGCCCTCCACCTGTCCACCGCGTCCGTCGTCACGATGGTGCGCGCCCGGGACGGCGCCGACGTCGGCGCGACCCAGGACGCCGTGCGGAAGGCCCTCTCCGGCTTCCCGACGCAGAAGGTCCTGACCAAGGGCGAGTACCTCGACAGCATCAACAAGCAGGTCGACCAGATCCTGATGATGTTCTACGGCCTGCTCGCGATGAGCGTCCTGATCTCGATCTTCGGCATCATCAACACCCTGGTGCTCAGCGTCCACGAGCGGACGCGTGAGATCGGCATGCTGCGCGCGATCGGAGCGACCCGGAGGCAGCTGCGCCAGATGGTGCGCTACGAGAGCGTGATCACCGCCGTGATCGGCGGAGTGCTGGGCACGGCGGTCGGCATCGCCATGGCCTGGGTGATCGTCACTCAGCTGGGCGGCGACGGGCTGATCTTCAGCCTGCCGTGGATGCAGCTCGGCGTGTTCCTGGTGCTCGCCGTGGTCGTCGGCGTGATCGCGGCGGTGCTGCCGGCGCGCCGCGCCGCCGCCACGCGGATCCTCGAGGCCATCCAGTACGAGTAGGCCTCGCACGAGGCGGGCCGGCGCCATCCCCTTGGGGACCGGCCGGCCCGCCCTCAGAGGGCCGGGGCGGCGTCAGCCGCCCCGGCCCTTAGCGCTTGTCGGGGTGCTCGAGGGCCAGCGCCTTGACGGACCCGCGCGGGGCCCCTGCCGCCTCCCGGCCCGGCTACACCGGAGTGCCGGGGCCCGGCCGGGGTACCATGCGACTATGAACGTCCTCGTCGTAGGAGCCACCGGCCGCACCGGACGGCTGCTTGCCCGGGGCGCGCTGGAGCGCGGTCACACCGTGACCGCGCTGGTCCGCGCCCCCGAGAAGCTCGGCGACCTCGCCGGCCGCGTCAGGACAGTCGCCGGCGACGTCCTTGACGGCGGCGTAGTGAGCGACGCGGTCGACGACCAGGACGCCGTCCTCGTCGCCCTCAGCGCCACGCACCGCAGAAAGGCTCCCGCCGTCAACGCGCTCGGCACCCTCAACGTCATCCGCTCCATGCAGCGCTACCACGTCCGCCGGCTGATCGTCCTTTCAGCCAGCGGCACGCAGCCGGGTCGCGACCCGAACCTGCCGTGGGTGTTCGACCGCGTACTCAAGCCTGTGCTGCTCGGTCCGGCCTACGCCGACCTGCGGCGCATGGAGACCAGCGTCCGTCAGAGCGAGCTCGACTGGACGATCGTACGCGTCTCGGGAACCTTGACCGACGGCCCTGCGCGAGGGGACTTCCGCGCCGAGCCCGGGTACTCGCTCCCCGGCGGTCGTCGCATCGCGCGCGCCGATGTCGCCGTCTACATGCTGGACCAGCTGACGCTCACCGGCGACATCGGACACGCGGTGGCCGTCGCCTACTGAGCACGGTCGACGCTCAACTTCCGCTGCGCCTGGGGAATCCTCTGCGGGTAGGCCGCGCCCGCGGCCTCCGAACGAGGAGGCGTGAGATGAAGTCCCTGGCCTGTAGCGACTTGGGGATGGAGTGCAGCTTCACTGCGGAGGGCGAGACCGCCGAAGAGGTCAAGGAGAAGATGCTGGCCCACGCCCAGGACGCGCACGCGGAGATGCTCGCGGGGATGAGCGATCAGGAGAAGGCCGGCCTGATGGCGACGATGGATGAGAAGATGAAGACGACGGCCTGAGACGGCCCGCCGCCGGGCGCGTTCAGTTGCGCCCGAGCTCGTAGCGCAAGGCGCCCTCGAGCGAGGGGAAGGCGAACCGGAAGCCGCGCGCCTTGAGCACCGCCGGCAGCGCGCGCTGGCTCGCCAGCAGCATCTCGTCGCCCATCCCGCCGAGGCCGTGGCGCAGGATGAAGGCGGGCGCCACCAGCGCAGCCGGGCGGCGCAGCACGTGCCCCAGCGTCTCCGTGAACTCCCGGTTGGTCACCGGCTCCGGAGCGGTGACGTTGACCACGCCTTCGAGCTCCTCGTCCTGTATGGCCCACTCGAGAGCCGCGATCACGTCGTCCAGCTCCACCCATGCCCAGTACTGGTCGCCTCTGCCGAACCGGATGCCGGCTCCGGCCTTGAACGCGGGGAGCATCGCGGCGACGGCTCCGCCGGCCGCGCTGACGACGATGCCGAAGCGCGGGGTCACGAGGCGGACGCCGGCCGCGGTGACCGGCTGCGCCGCCTCCTCCCAGGCGCGGCACACCTCGGCGAGGAAGCCCTCGCCCAGCTCCGTCTGCTCGGTGACGGCCTCGCCGCCGCGGAAGCCGTAGGCTCCTACCGCGGAGACGCTCACGAAGACGGACGGTGGCGCGTCCATGCGCGCGATGGCCTCGGCGAGCGTGCGCGTCGTCTGGACGCGGCTTTCGAGGATCGCCTTCTTGCGGCCGGCGGTCCAGATGCCGCTGAGCGACACGCCGGAGAGGTTCACCACAGCGTCCACACCCTCGAGGGCACCGTGGTAGAGCGCACCGCTCGCCGGCTCCCAGGGGATCTCATCCGGCCCGGCGTCCTTGTTGCGCACCAACCTGATCACGCGGTGACCCGCAGTCGTCAGGTAGTCGGCGAGGTGCGTGCCGATGAGGCCGCTCGCGCCGGCGATGACCACCGTCAGGCGCGGGCGATCCGCCCAGGCGCCGTGCCGCCCGAGGTCGAGCCGTGTGCGCTCGTGGCGGAAGCGGAAGAGGCGCGAGAGGGTCTTGCCGGCCGGGCCTTCACCGACAGAGTCGGTGAGTCCGCCGGCCGGCAAGCTGTACTCGACGTGATCGAGCAGCTCGCTGTGCTCGTCGTCGATCGGTACGAACCGGTGGACGTGCTCCCAGGAGGAGAACGGCCCTTCCACCTGCCGGTCGACGAACTGCCGACCCGGCATGGCGCTGCCCATCTCCGCCACCCAGTGCCGCTTGACCGGGCCGAACCAGACGTCGAAGGCGACGCGCCCAGCGGTCACGTCGCCGGTCTCCTCCAGCACGCGCATCTTCTGCCACGGCGGCGCCAGGCGCCGGAACGCTCCCGGCCGTGCGTGGTACGCGAACACCTCGTCGGCAGAAGCCGGCAGCACACTGCGCCACTCGAAGATCGGCATCGGACCCTCCTTGCCTGGTGACGCCCACTTACCCAGGTCGTCGCAAGGTTAGCCGGTGACGTCCCGGGGAATCCGGACCAGAGTCACGTGACTTGTGGTACGAGCTGATGGGAGGAGGGTCCCGTGTCCGACTCTGACGGAGCCGACCGGAGCATCACCGCCGAGGCACTACGCCGGGACTTCGGCCGGTTGCACGCCGTCGACGGCGTCGACCTCGAGGTGCCCGGCGGCCAGATCTTCGGCTTCCTCGGCCCCAACGGCGCCGGCAAGTCGACGCTCGTCAAGATCCTGACCACGATCCTGAACGCGACGAGCGGCCGCGCGGCGGTGGCCGGCTACGATGTCGCCAGACAAGGCGGCAAGGTGCGCGAGGCCATCGGCGTCGCACTCCAGGACGTGGGCCTCGACCCGCTGATGACGGCGCGCGAGCTGCTCATGCTGCAGAGCGAGCTGTTCGGCACGCCGCGAGACGAGGCGCGCAAGATCGCCGAGCGGCTTTTGCGGACCGTCGACCTCGACGACGTGGACCCCAAGAAGCGCTCCGGAGCGTACTCCGGAGGCATGAAGCGCCGGCTCGACCTCGCCCTCGCCCTCGTCCACGATCCGCGCATCCTGTTCCTGGACGAGCCGACCACGGGCCTCGACCCGGCGAGCCGCGCCGCCATCTGGGAGGAGGTGCGGCGCCTGAACGAGGAGCTCGGGATGACGATCTTCCTCACCACGCAGTACCTCGAGGAGGCCGACCGGCTCGCCGACCAGATCGCCATCATCAACAAGGGCCGGATCGTGGCCCAAGGCACGCCCGAAGAGCTGAAGCGCGAGGTCGGCGACGAGGTCGTCGAGCTGCAGTTCGGCTCCAGCGAAGACGCGGAGCGCGCCTACGACGCCGTCGCCCGCGTGGCGCCCAACCGCCAGGCGGCGAACCGCCAGTTGCGACTGTACTTCGGCCGCGCCGCCGAGAACGTGCCGGAGCTGGTCCGCACGCTGGACGGCGCCGGCATCCGCGTGCAGGGGCTGACCATCGAGCAGCCGAGCCTCGACGACGTCTTCCTGCGCGTCACCGGCGAGTCGCTGGACCACGAGGTCGACGAAGCCGCGGAGGACGTCCCGGCCGCCGCGGAGGTGACGTCGTGAACGACGTCCTCATCCTCATCGGCCGGTCCATCCGCAACGCCCTTCGCCAGCCGGCCACCATCATCCCCAACATCGCCATCAGCGTCTTCTTCCTGTTCGTCTACAACAGCGGCCTGAACAGCGTCGCGCAGCTGCCGGGGTTCCAGGGCACGTACCTGGGCTTCATCCTGCCGGTGAGCATCGTCTCGGCCGCGGTCGGCGGCGCCGGACTCGCGGGACAGACGCTGATCAAGGACATCGACAACGGCTACTTCACCAAGCTGCTGCTGACGCCGACGCGGCGGCTGGCGGTGATCTGGGGGCCGATGATCGCCAGCGCGATCATCCTGACCGCCCAGGTCGTGCTCGTGATGTTCATCGCCCTGCTCATGGGGCTGAAGGTGGCGGCGGGACCCGGCGGGTTCCTGCTGGTCGTCGCGCTCGCCTTCCTGTGGGGCATGGCGTTCGCGGGCTATGCCGCCTTCATGGCGCTGAAGACCAGGAACGCGGCGGCGGCGCAGGCGGCGACCTTCGCCTTCTTCCCGCTGATCTTCCTGAGCTACACGTTCGTGCCCAAGCAGTACGTGACCGCCGGCTGGCTCAAGGTCGCGGCCACGATCAACCCGACGACCTACGTGTTCGACTCGATGCGCTCGCTGCTGAACACCGGCTGGGACTCGACGGCGCTGATCGTGGGCTTCGCCGTGACCTTCGGGTTCGCGACGCTGACCGGGGCCATGGCGCTCTGGGCGGCCCGGGGAGCCACCAAGCTCTCGTAGACGAGTGAGGCGGGGCGGGGCGGCCCCGCCCCGCGCCCTTGTAGACTCCAGGGCATGCTTCTCTCCCGCCTCTTGCCCGCCCGCCTGCGCGAAAGCACCGGGCTGCTTCACCTGCGCGACTTCCGCAACGTGTTCGTCGCGCAGAGCGTGTCGGTGTTCGGCGACGGCATCACGCCGGTCGCGCTCATCTGGGCCGTCTTCAAGCTGCAGGGATCGGGCACCGACCTCGGGCTGGTGCTCGCCGCCCAGAGCATCCCGCTCGTGCTGCTGGCGCTCGTCGGCGGCGTGTGGGCCGACAGGGTGCCGCGGGCCACGCTCATGGTCGGCAGCGACCTCATCCGCGCGGCCGTCCAGATCACCGCCGCCGTGCTGCTGCTGACGGGCACGGCGCAGATCTGGCAACTGGCCGTGCTGGCCGCCTTTCACGGCGCCGCAGAAGCGTTCTTCCGCCCTGCCGCCGGCGCCATCCTGCCCCAGATCGTGCCGGCGCCCCGGCTGCAGCAGGCGAACGCGCTCATGGGCATGAGCGACAACTTCGGCTGGATGGTCGGCCCGGCCGTCGCCGGCGTGCTTGTCGCGATCATCGGCGCCGGCGGCGCGATCGCCATCGACGGCGCCACCTTTCTTGTCAGCGCCGCCTTCCTCGCCACGCTCCGCGTGCCCGCGATCGTCCAGACCGAGGCGGCGCGCGGCTTCTTCGCCGAACTGCGCAGGGGCTGGTACGAGGTCAGGTCGCGCACCTGGCTCTGGGTCATGCTGCTCCGCGTGTGCCTCGTGCTGTTCATCGTGATCGCGCCGTTCCAGGTCCTCGGGCCGCTCGGCCTGGTCCAGGAGGGCTACGGCGCCGTCGCGTGGGGCTGGCTCCAGGCGGTGTTCAGCGCCGGCATGATCGTCGGGATGCTGATCGCCATGAGGTACCGGCCCAAGCGACCGATGATCACCGTGTCGCTCGCCGGCAGTACGGCGATCGCCGCGCCGCTGGCGATGGCGATCTTCGGCGACCCCTGGACCCTGGGCGTCGTCTACAGCCTGCGCGGGGTCAGCGTCGGCATCCTGGCCGCGGTGTGGAACACGACGCTCCAGACCAAGATCCCGCGCGAGTCGCTGGGGCGCGTGACCGCGTGGGACTGGATGTCGTCGCTCGCGCTCTGGCCGGTCGGTCTGGCGATCGCCGGCCCACTCGCACAAGCCTTCGGCGTCATCCCCATGTGCTGGGTCACCGGCATCCTGGGCATCGCCGCGTCCTTCTGGGTGTTCTTCGTGAAGGACGTGTGGCGCCTGCGGCCGGCGGCGGTGCTGGCCGACGGAGCCGGCCCTCTGCCGCCGCCGGCGGCCGCGCCGCCCAGGGACTGAGCCGGCGACTCAGGTCGAACGTTGCTCCCTGCGCCCGCGGCGCCCGCCGGCGTACAGCAGGATGTCCAGGACGATCCCGGCGGCGAACACCACGGTCCCCCACCCCTGCAGCCCGCCGAACGAGTTCTGCGCGATGGCGTAAGCGATGGTCGTGCACGGCACGAAGATCCAGCCGATGAATCCCCAGATGAAGGGCAGACCGATGCGGCTGAGATAGTCGGTGAACAGCCAGAGGCCGAAGAGGATGATGCGCGGCGAGGCCGCCAGCACGCCGACGATCAGACAACAGCCCATTCGATCTCCCTCCCCGTCCGCGCCACCATGGCGACCCACATCGAGCCCACACCCGCAGTTCACGCAACGCTAGCACGGGCCGGGCAGGCTGTCTTCGCCATGATGACCCACAGCATGCGGATCAGAAGGCAGCTGCGCTCCGCCAGGGTCTCGGCCCTGACGGTCGAGGAGCGCCGCGAGGCGCTCGTGGCCGCCGAAGCGGCTCGAGAGCAGCACGGCGATCGGCCAGTGCCGAACGCCGGCGCCGAGCGCGGTGCCACCCCCACACCGCGCAGCGGCGATTCGTGAGCGCGGCGGCGGGCCTCTCCTGCCTTCCCCCCGGTGATCCGGCCCGCCGTCGCGACCTCCCCCCAGGCCGCCGCGGTCTGAGCACCGCCGCGCTCATCGTCCGCTTATCTTCTTCTCGCGCCGTCCTCGCGGCCGCGGCGTACAAGAGCCTCATGAGACTGGAACAGGGAGACGAGATGAGCAGACAGGTAGATCTCGCGTGCACGGTGTGCACCGAGGAGTTCGTGGTGCCGATCGGCGTCTACAAGGCACACTCGAGCGTGGTCATGTGCCCGTGTTGCGGCAGCACCGACCTCGTGCTGCTGGGCGAGACATGGTCGGGCGAAAGGCGCACGCCGGCCACCGCGGCCTGAGCGCACGCCACTCCGAGCGGCCGGCGCCGTGAACGACGGCCGGCGTCCGGCGCGAGGCGGCGGCTCAGGCCGCCTGCTCGCCTCCGGAGCCCGCGTCTGCGGCGCCCGTCTCGCGGACACCGGCGTCTTCGCCGATGACCTCGACGTACCCCGTCTCGACCAGGCTGCGGCCGCACTCGGGGCAGACGAACGGCTGGCCGCGTCGAAGCGAACGGATCCACTCGGCGTCCAGCTGGTTGCCGCATTCGGTGCACGTCACGGTGATGCTCATCGCTTCTCCTTGGAGGCCGGGGGGCTCCTCTGGTGTGAGTCTCGCCGCCGACCGTTACGGCGGGTCGTGCGCGTGTTGCGGGATGTGATGAGTGGCCTGCCGCCCGCGTTAAGGACGAGCCGCCGGACGCTGCGTCACGCGGCGCGGCGGTACACTTGCCGGCCGCTGCGTCACGCGGCGCGGCGGTACACTTGCCGGCCGCTGCGTCACGCGGCGCGGCGGTACACTTGCCGGCCGCCGACGCGGAGGGCGAAGCGCTCGATCTCCTCCTCTGCCTGGCGGGGCGCCTCGAACAGCGGGAAGTGCGAGCGCGCCGGCAGCTGCGCGGCGTGGTACCAGTGGTGCTCGGCGGTGTAGGCGCCCTGGCGCTCGAGCGAGCAGGCGTCGCCGGACGGCACGAGGTGCAGGACCGGGAGGGGCTGCTCGAGCTCCGCGAGCGCCCGCAGCGGGCTCTCATGGCGCGCGTAGGAACTCTCGATCTCGCGCGCCGCCCTGTCCCACAGCTCGTCCGGCGCGGCGCCCATATCCGCGAGGAACGCGCCGAGCTGTCGGTTGACGGCGCCGGCCTGCCACTGCTGGAGCAGTGCGGCCACGGCCTCTTCCCTGTCCGCGTCCGAGCGGATGTCCTCCAGCACCGTGAGGAACGGCGCCGGCGCCTCGCTCACGATCCAGTCCACGATCACAAGGCCGGGAACGAGGTGCCCGAGGCGACGCCGCAACTCGATCCCCACCCAGCCGGCGTGAGACTGCGCCACGGGGATGACGGATTGAGCGCCGCTGTCGGCGAGCACCGAGAGGGCGTCGTGCACGAGGTCTTCTTCGCCGAAGTCACCGAGCGCGGCCCCCGATCTCCCATGGCCGCGCCAGTCGAGCGCGAGCACGCGGCGGTGCGCGCTCAGCCGGCTCCACACCGGCGCGAAGGCCGCCCGCGTCGAACACCACCCGGGGAGCAGGAGCAGCGCCGGGTCGCCGAGCCCTTCGTCGTCGTAGTCGATGGTCACGTCGTTGGATCTCACCTGAGGCATGATGGCCTCCCTGGATAGCTGATGCTCATGAGGAGGACGTTCCCGCCGCCCCGGCGGACACGCCGTTGCCGTCCCGATATCGCGCCGGGCCGAGTGGGAGCGAGGGCGAGGGGTCCGGGAAAGGGGATGGGCCGCGGCGAGCGCCTGGCGCTCGCCGCGGCCCAGAGGGGCCAACGGCACCCGGGCGCCAGGAGGAAGGCGCGGCCGGGCTGGCGGGACCGACTTGGTGGGGGCGCACCGTAACTCAGTCAGACCCTAGGACGGTCGGGGGGGCAACCGTCACAGCCGTTCTTGGCTTGTGCACACTCTCGCAACTGAATATGAAGCCCGTGTTCAGAAGGCGTTGAGCGACGTTAGGGCGACGGCGTCTCGTTGCCGGCGTCCTGCTCGTAGCGCCGGAGGAAGTCCTCGTAGGCGCCGTCCACGAGACCGAGGTCCGGGCCGGCGCCGGGTTGAGCCTCCGGCCCCTCGGTGGCCGGATGCTCCGTCGCCGGCGCGGGTGAGTCTTCGCCGGCGGACTCGTCCGCCGGGCCGGCGAAGCCCGCTGCTGCTTCGTCCGGGGCATCCTCGTCTCCGGCGGCTTCGGCATCCGGCTCCCGGGCGTCGTCATCCGCCGCATCGTCCTCGTCTGCGGTCGCGCCATCGTCACCTTCACCGGCGTCCAGCTCGATATCGTCGTCGCCGGCGTCCGTGAGGTCGTCTCCGGCCTCGGCCCGCTCGTGGTCGTCGACCTCTTCGTCCCGGGCGGCTTCGGGCTCCTCGTCCTCGAGCTCACCGTCGTCGGCGCCCGGATGCTCCTGCGCGTAGCGGATCTGCTCGAGCGCCGCCCGTGCCCAGTCGCCGCCCCTGGGGTCGTCGAGCGTGGACACGAGATCCGGCTCCGCGAGGCCGCCGAGCGCCACGAGCCCGTCCACGGCGGCGCCCTTGAGCTGGTCGCCGCCGCGGCCGCACAGCACCTCCGTGAGACCGAGCGAGGCCTCTCGCGGATCCATCTGGTCGAGCGTCTCGGCGGCGCGCTCCGGCGCCGAGCCGTCAGGGTCGTAGACGTCGCCGAGCACGGCCTCGAGCAGAAGCTCGACCACGCCGGGACCTCGCGACGCGAGCGCTACCTGCGCCTCGTCGACCAGCGGGTACGTCTCGGCGGTGAGCGGCAAGTCGAGGATGGCGAGGAGCGCTTCGCTGGGCGCGGATCCCTTGAACTCGGAGAGGAACTGATCGATGGATTCGCACGCGTAGTCCTGGTCCTCGCGCGTCCGCGCCTCACCGTAGGCGTCTGTGAGCTGGCGCGCCAAGCCGATCAGTGCTTCGTCGTCGCTGCGGTAACTCCCCATAGTCGCATGGTACGCGGCGCCGGCCCGGCGGGAAACTCCGCCGGCGGCGCTACTCCTCGTCGTCGAACAGCGCCTCGTACTCGCCCAGCCCCTGGGCGGCCAGATCCTCTCTGGGCACGAACCGCAGCGCCGCCGAGTTCATGCAGTACCGCTGCCCGGTCGGCTTGGGGCCGTCGGCAAAGACGTGCCCAAGGTGTGAATCGCTCGCCTTGCTGCGGACCTCCGTCCGCGTGCTGAAGAGCTTGTGGTCATCACGGGTGGTGACGGCCTCGTCACTCAAGGGCTTGGTGAAGCTCGGCCAGCCGCTGCCCGAGTCGTATTTGTCGCGGCTGCTGAAGAGCGGCTCGCCGCTCACCACGTCCACGTAGATGCCGTCACGGTGTTCGTCCCAGTATTCGTTGGCGAAAGGCGCCTCGGTGCCCTCACGCTGGGTCACGTCGTACTGCAGTGGAGTCAGTTTCTCGCGAAGCTGCGTATCGTCATGCTTGCTGTCGCTCACAGGGGACCTCCCCCGGGTTCAGGTCTGGCGAGTCTTCATCCACTGCTCGTGGGTGGGTACGTTCTCGCCGACCACGTACAGGAAGTAGTAAGCGCCCATGTCGCCGAGATAGCGGAACTCACCGCGCAGCGCGGCGACGGTGGCATCGAAGTCGCCGTGCGAACGGAGCCAGCCGACAAAGCCGCCGGGCTCTTCGTCCAGGGCGAGCATGGCCTGGGCGTTGGTGATCGTCGCCTCGATCTTGCGGCGGTTGCGGATGATGCCCGTGTCGGCGACGAGGCGCTCGACGTCGTCATCGGTGAAGTCCGCGACCGTGGCTGGATCGAACCCGGCGAAGGCGCTACGAAAGCCATCCCACTTGGCCGTCACGACTCGCCAGCTCATGCCGCTCTGGAACACGGCGCGGGTGATCACGTCGAGATAGTCGGCGAGGCCGGTGGGTTCGATCTGCGTGGGTGCCTGCATCATGGACCCCCGAGTGTGGATGGTACTGCCCACTATTCCCGGCAGGACGGCGAGTCCACGCCTCGGGCGAGGCGACCGCGCCGGAAGGGTCAGTGCAGCGCGGTCGCGTCCTGGCCGACCGGCACGAGCTCCGCGTCGATGAAGGCCTGGACGACCGCGCGGACGGTGGGCCGGTCCTCGCCGGCGAAGACGCGCATGCCGGCCTGCAGGCAGTTGAGCAGCGGCTGGCGCCCGATGCCGGCGACGATGACCACGTCGACGAGATTCTCCCCCAGAGTCAGCACCTGCGTCAGGCAATGATCGCCCTTCTGGTGCGGCGGGTTGGGAACGGTGAACGTGTTCACGACCGCATCGTCGACGACGTCGACGATGGTGAAGCTCGGGCTGCGGCCGAAGTGGCCGGACCGCGCCGCGTCCAGCCCGCCCGGCAGGTCGGACGGGACCGCCAGCCTGAGGATCTGCCGGTCGTCGCTGTTCATCGTCTCTCTCTGTTCATCGTCTGTCTTAGCTCCATCTCTCGTGGAGGGCAAGCCTACACCGTGAGCAGGTGCCTTTCTGGGCCGTGCGGGCTATCCTCAGATCAAGAGACCGATCACGACGACCCCAGGGGGGCGAGAATGCCGCTCGGCGGCTACTGTACCGTCTGTCAGCGCTGGGTCTGGCTCACGCCGTATGGCGAGTGCCAGAACGGTCACCCGGCGCTGGCCGTCAAGGACGTCCAGCAACTCAAGGCGCAGACCGAGCCCGACGTGCTCGTGGGCGAAGTCATGGACGAGGGCAAGCCGCGCGCGCGGTTCCGGTGGTGGTGGCGCCACTCCGCGTGGATCCTCTGGACCTTCTCGCTCGGCTTCATGAACTGGCTGGGGTTCGTGTACGTGGGCATCCGCGCCCGCCACACGCCGTGGATCCTGGCCGGCTTCGCCTACCTCCTGCCGCTGATCCTGACGATCCTGGCCATCGGCACGCCGCTGATCCAGGCGGCGATCGTGTTGCAGCTGCTGGTCGCGGCCGCGTCGGTGGTGCACGCCCTGTACATCCGTCCCTACTACAGGGCGATCATGTTCGGCGACGCTTCGCCGCGGTCGCTGCCGGCCGCGCCGCAGCCGCCGGCGCTGGCGGCCGGCGCGCGGCCCACGCTGCCCAGGAACATCGACGAGCGCACCGCCGACGTGCTGCAGCCGGCGCGCCGCCAGGTGGACGCGATCCTTCGCACCGCCGGGACCATCGGCAAGCCGGCCGTGCGCGACGAGGTGGTCGGCCTCTGCGCCACCGCCGACCAGATCATCGCCGAGCTCGCCTCCCAGCCGCGCAAGCTCGACGCCGCGCGCGGCTTTCTCACCTACTACCTGGACGCCGCGCAGCGTATCGTAGACGGCTACGTGAACCTTGCCAGGCGCGGCGGTTCTGCGCCCGAGATCAACCAGACGCTGGCGCGCGCAGAGGCCTCTCTCAAGGTCGTGCAGGAGGCCTTCGACCGCCAGCTGGCGAACGTGCTCGAGGACCGCGCGATGGACCTCGACAGTGAGATCGAACTGCTGGAGCGCACCGTCCGTAGCGAGACCATGTACACCCAGACGAGCGGGGAGCTGCAATGAGCGGTCTGCCTGCGGGGGCCCGCTCGTGTACGCCGGAAGAGGAGGCGTCATGAGCGGTCTGCCTGCGGGGGCCCGCTCGTGTACGCCGGAAGAGGAGGCGTCATGAGCGGTCTGCCTGCGGTGGCCCGCTCGTGTACGCCGGAAGAGGAGGCGTCATGAGCGACGACATCCAGAAGCAGGACGAGCCGCAGACGGCGACGCCCGACACACCGGCAGTGCCCGATGTCCCGGCGGTGCGGGAGGCGCCCGCCACCGGCGGCGACCAGCCCGCCGCCGGACCGCTGTCGCCGACCGACCTGCAGCGAGTCGCCGAGATCAGCAGACAGGTGGACGTGAGCGACGCGCAGAGCGTGCTCGCCTACGGCCTCCCGGCGCAGAGCCGCATCGCCAACTTCGCCGACTCACTGCTCGGCGACGTGCGCAACAAGGACGCCGGCACCGGCGGCGAGGCCCTGCAGGACCTCCTCAAGAAGGTGCGGGAGATAGACGTCGACGCGCTGAGCGCCGGGAGCGGCAAGGCCAAGATCCCGATCCTCGGCCGTTTCGCCAACACCTTCGAGCGGTTCTCGACCCGGTACCAGAAGGTCGCGACCAGCATCGAGAAGATCATCGACTGCCCTCGAGCGCTCGCGCATGGCCCTGCTCAAGGACATGACGGTGCTCGACAAGATGTACGAGCTCAACCTCGACTACCTCAAGCAGCTGGACGTGTACATCGCCGCCGGCGAGCAGGCGCTCATGGAGCTGCACACGGTCAGGATCCCGGCGCTCGAGGCGGAGGTCACGGCCAGCAACGACGTCATGGCCGCGCAGAAGCTCGCCGACCTGCAGCAGGCCGCGACCAGGTTCGAGCGCCGCATCCACGACCTCAAGCTCACGCGCATGATCGCCATCCAGTCGGCGCCGCAGATCCGCCTCATCCAGAGCAACGACCAGAACCTCGTCGAGAAGATCCAGAGCTCGATCCTCACGACCATCCCACTGTGGAAGAACCAGATCGTCATCGCCATCAGCCTGTACCGGCAGCAGAAAGCGGTGGAGCTGCAGAAGCAGGTCACCGACACGACCAACGAGCTGCTGGCCAAGAACGCGCAGCTGCTCCGCGAGGGCTCGGCCAAGGTCGGGCGCGAGGTGGAGCGCGGCGTGGTCGACGTCGAGACCCTGCAGAAGGTCAACGCCGACCTCATCGCGACGCTCGAAGAGACGATCAGCATCCAGGAGGAGGGCCGCGCCAAGCGGGTGGAGGCCGAGGGCGAGATCGGGCGCCTGCAGGTCGAGCTCAGGCAGAAGCTGCTGGAGCTCCGCTCACAGGCGCCCCAGATCGGCCCCGTCGACGAGTCGCGGCGGCTGACGGACTACTGAGCCGAGGAGCGTCCGATCGGCACTGGCGCGCGGCGGTCGCTGATGGTCCAGACCGGTTCCATCAGTTCAGCCGCCAGATGCCGGCGTTGAGGTAGGCGGCGAAGCTCACCCAGCCGAGGTACGGCAGCAGCAGCGCGCCGGCTGCCGGGCGCACGCGCCAGAACGCACTGATGGTCGTTAGGATGACCAGCCAGAGGGCGACGATCTCGAGCAGCGCGACCCCGATGCGGTGCTGCCCGAAGAAGATGAGCGACCAGGCGAAGTTGAGGGCGAGCTGCGCTGCGAAGAGCCCGAGCGCGAGGGCCGACTGCCGCGTCAGGCCTTCGCGCCACACCAGCCACGCGGCGACGGCCATGAGCAGGTAGAGGAAGGTCCACGCCGGGCCGAAGACCGCCGGAGGCGGCGTGGCCGGCGGCTTGCGCAGGCTGTCGTAGTACGTGGCGAAGTCGCCGCCCGCCGCGAGCGCGCTCAGCCCGCCCACGGCTTCGGTGCCCAGCACGGCGACGGCCAAGCCGATGATGTCGCGGCGTCCGATCATGGGCGGTTCCTACCCCGAGCGCCCCGGGCGCCGGCCGTTGGCCCCGGTCACCGAGCTCGGCTCCTCCGCTGTGACAAGCGCTCAGACACGCTCCAGGAGCGCGCAGTGGCTGAGCCTGATGCGCAGCCGACCTGCAGGGCGGAAGCCGACCGCCTCGGCCGCGGCAAGCGTGTGCGCAAAGACCGCCCGGACCACGTGGCCCTTGGGCTCGGCGAGCAGGAGCCGCGCTCCGCTCCGCAGCAACTCGTGGGTCTCTCGCAAGAACCGCCACTGATCGGGCACCTCGTGCACCATCCAGAAGGCGAGCGCGAAGTCGGCCCGTTCGCCGTCGAGCCCGAGCGTGCCGACCTCGCACCGGTGCAAGCGGATACGCGACGCAAGGCCCTTCCGCTCCGCTCGCGCGCCGACCTTGCCCAGAATGGCCTGCTGAAAGTCGACGGCGATCACGGAGCCCTCATCGCCGACCATCTCGACCAGCGGGAGCGTGAAGAAGCCGGGTCCGCAGCCGAGGTCCACCGCCGTATCTCCCGGGCTGACAAGCCCCCCAAAAATGTGCACCGGATCGGTCATGAGACGCCGGGATCCACCGTCGGCGTCACCGCTGCCCGCCACCGGCCCCCCTGCTAGACTCCGGTGAAGAAGCCGAACGCTGGCGGCTCCGCACAGCTATCAGGAGGATCCCATGGCCGACGTCCACGCCCCGTACAAGGTCGCCCACATCGATGACCTGCCGTTCGAAGAGGGTTCGTCGCCGGGCACGGAATGGAAGCCCGTCAGGCGCATCTTCAGCATCGGCTCGTTCGGAACCGCCGTCGCACGCGCCACCAAGGCGGGCGACACGCTGACCCACGATCACGACGAACTCACGGCGCGTCACGAGGAGCTCTTTCTGATCGTCAGCGGCCACGCCACCTACCGGGTCGACGGCGAGGAGATCGACGCCCCGGCCGGGACCTTCCTCTACGTCCCCGATCCGGCGACCGTACGTGGCGCCGTGGCGGTGGAGGCCGGAACCACGATGTTCGTCGTCGGGGCCGAGCCCGGGGCGGCGTTCACGCCATCGGACTGGGACACCGTGCCGCTCCCCGAGTGAAGGGCGCGGGCGGCCGGACCTCGTCCCGCGCTGCGCGAACGGACAGTCAGTCCTTGTCGGCCTCGGCCAGCAGGTCCTGGAGGTCGAGCGGCTCGACCACCATCGCGTAGCTGCCGTCCGGGCCGACCGGCCACTCGTCGCGGGGCCGGTCCCGATACAGCTCGATGCCGTTGCCGTCGGGATCGTGCAGGTAGATCGCCTCGCTGACGGCGTGGTCCGAGGCGCCGTCGATCGGATACCGGCGCTCGATCAGCGAGCGCAGCGCGCGCGCCAGCGCCGGGCGCGACGGATAGCGGATGGCCACGTGGTACAGACCGGTCGTGCCGCGCGGCGGCGGCGAACCTCCGCGCGACTCCCACGTGTTGAGGCCGATGTGGTGGTGGTAGCCGCCGGCCGAGACGAACGCGGCCTGGTCGCCGAGCCGGCCCGTCAACTCGAACCCGAGCACGCCCTGGTAGAAGCCCAGGGCCCGGTCCAGGTCGGAGACCTTGAGGTGGACGTGGCCGATGTCGGTGCCGGCGTCGAGCGTCGGGGGGTCGAGCTTCTGAGATTCTGGTCTGGTCGCCATGATCTGCTCCATGGGTGTCGGAGTGAGTGATGGGGACGCCGGTCGCTCAGGCGTCGATATCTTCAGCCGCGAGGATCCTGTCCAGACCGGAGCGGATGTTCGCGGCTTCCCGCGACCCAAGGTGACGCCACAGATGATCGACCAGTCCCGCGCGTAGCGCAGGAGCGGCCTCTCGCAGGGTCTCGCGGCCCCGCTCGGTGAGCCCGGCGTAGACCACACGGCGGTCATTCGCGCACGGCGCCCGCTCCACCAATCCCCTGTCCGACAGTCTGTCGATCAGGCGAGTGGCGCCGCTCTTGCTGAGAACCAGGGAGCGGCTCACGTCCGCCATTCGCAGCCGCTGCTCGGGCGCTTCGGACAGACGCATGAGAAGCGCCACGTCCTCAAGCGCGAGTGCGTGCTCGGGCGCCAGGTCGGCCGCCACGGACGCGCGCACGCACTCCGTGACGCGGATCAGCGAGGCCCACAGCTCGAGCGCCTCGCGCTCGGCTCCTTCTCCGGCGCCCTCCCTGCACTCTTCCGGCGCCTGCACCTCCTTCACCTTCTCCGCGCGTTTCATCTCGGCTCCGTCCGGTCAAGATAATTGTACTTGCAATTATTGTGCGCACTACTATTTCGATTGAAACCACTTCGTGAGAGGCGAGCGCGATGACCAACAACGACAGATGGCCGGAGCTTCGGTACGAGGACTACAACGACACCCGCCAGACACTGCACATGTACACGCAGGTGATCGGCAAGATCCGCCTGGCGCTGACACCGCCGCTGGCTCAGTGGGCGCACGCCCCGCTGCGGCTCTCGGCCGATGGCCTCACGACCACACCGCTCTGGGTCGGCAACGGCGCCGTGACGGTCGACATGGACCTGGTCCGTCACGAGACGCGCTTTGACCGGAGCGACGGGCGCCGCGAGCTCGTGAGGCACGGCACGTCAGTCGCCGACTACTACCGCGGCGTGCGGGCCGCTCTCAACACCCTCGGCGTCCCGGTCGCGATCAACCCCGTGCCCCAGGAGGTCTCCGAGCCCATTCCCTTCGACCAGGACACGACGCACCACATCTACAAGCCGGAGCAGGCCAACCTCATCTGGCAGACGTGGATCCGTGTGGCCTCCGTCTTCGACCGGTACGCGAGCGGCTACTGGGGCAAGCAGGCCACTCCCGGCTACTTCTGGGGCGGCGGCGACTTCGGCATGACGCGCTTTTCGGGACGGCAGGCGCAAACGCCGCTGGGGGTGCCCAGGATCATGGCCGGTAGTCTCGACGCCGAGTCCCTCACCCACACCTTCATGCTCGGGAACGACCAGGCGCCGGCACCGGCCTTCATGGCCATGGCCTTCCCGCAGCCGCCCGGCATCGAGGCCGCGGGCGTGGAGCCGGCCGAAGCCGCCTGGATGCAGGCGCCCGGCATGCCCGGCGTCTTCGCGCTCGGCTACGACGCGGTCCGGACATCCCCGGACCCGCGGGCGACGCTGCTTTCGTTCCTGCGCAGCACCTACGAGGCCTTCGCGGAGACCGGCCGCTGGGACCGCGAATCGCTCGAGAAGCGGCCGCCGAACCTCACCGCCAGAGCGGCCTGAGCAACAGAAACCAGTCACACCAAGGAGCGCCATCATGAACATCGCGATCATCGGAGCCGGGAACGTGGGCAAGGCGCTCACGGGGTCGGCCGTCAGGACGGGGCACAGTGTCACCGTGAGCTCGGCGAACGGCGAGTCGGCGCGCGCGCTGGCACAGGCAACGGGCGCACGGGCCGCCGCATCGGGCCGTGAAGCCGCAGAGGGAGCAGAACTCGTGATCCTGGCCGTGCCGTATACGGCGATGCCCGACGTGCTCGGCGAGATCGGCCCCGTCCTCGACGGCAAGGTCGTCGTCGACGCCACCAACCCGCTCAAGGCCGACTATTCGGGCCTGGCGACCGAAGGCACCTCGGGCGCCGAAGAGATCCAGGCCACGGTGCCGGGCGCTCGCGTCGTGAAGGCGTTCAACACCGCACTGGCGGCTCAGCAGGCCGACCCCAAGGTAGCCGGCGGGCTGCGCGCCGACGGCTATGTCGCCGGAGACGACGAGGAGGCCAAGGCGACCGTGCTCGGCCTGGTCGAAGCCATCGGCTTCAACCCCGTGGATGCGGGCGGCCTGGCGATGGCTCGCTACCTCGAGGGCATGGCCTGGCTGAACATCTCCCTGCAGATGAAGCACGGCTGGAGCTGGCAGTCCAGCTGGAAGCTCGTCGGGCCGGACGGCGACGCCGCCTGACACGAGACAGACCCGACAGACCTCGACGCCGAGCGAGCGAAGAGGGCGGGGATGCCGGAAGCGCAGCCCCGCCCTCTCATCGGTTCCGGGCCGGCCTCAGCCCGCCTCTCCGGCCGCCTCCAGCTCGCCGGCCGCCTCGCGCGCCTCGGCCTCGGCAGCCGCCGCGTGCCGCCGGTCCACGTGATGCGGCGCGGTGTAGCGCACGGTCAGGTATGCGATGGGCGCGCCGCACAGCAGCAGGATCCCGCTCACCCACATGGCCACGTGCACGCCGTTGGTGAACGACTGGCCGATGGCCTGCCCGAGCGCCGCCATGTCCACGCCGGGGATGGAGCGGTTTGACACCGCTTCGCGGCCCTGCCCGGCCACCGCCAGGATCTTCGCGGCGACGGCCGGCGGCAGCTTGAACGCCGTCAGAGACGTCCGCAGATCGTTGGTGAACACGTGCGTCACGACGTTGCCGAGCACGGCGATGCCGAAGACGCTGCCGACCTGGCGCATCGTGTTCGAGGTCGCGGAGGCCATCCCGGCGCGTGCCGGCGGCACCGTGCCCATGATGGCCGACGTCATCGGGCTCATGATCAGACCGATGCCGAGGCCCATCAGCAGCAGCCAGTACCAGAAGGCAGAGTAGGACGTATCCGCCTGGACGCCGGTCAGGAACAGCAGGCCGGCGCCGGCCATCACGAGCCCCAGCGTGATCGGCAGGCGTGAACCGATCCGGCCGACGATCCGGCCGGAGATGATGGCCGCGGCCATCACGCCAAGCGTCGACGGCAGCTGCAGGGCGCCGGCCTCCGTGGGCGAGTAGCCCTGCACGTTCTGCATGAACAGAGAGAGAAAGAAGACCACGGAGAAGAACCCGAAGCTGACGATGATGCCGACGAGGTTGGCGCCGCTGAACGTCCAGTTGCGAAAGAACTTGAGCTGCAGCAGCGGCGTCTTGCCACGGACCTCGATGACGAGGAACAGGGTCAGCGAGACGCCGGCGGCGATGAAGCTGGCCAGGATGCGCGCGGACGTCCACCCGTACGTATTGGCTTCGATGAAGGCGTAGGTCAGCGCCGCCAGCCCGACGATCGCGGTGATCTGACCGGCCAGGTCGAGGCCGCGGCCGGCGCGGTCCGACGACTCCGGCACGAACCGCACCGCCAGGGCGATGGCGACCAGGCCGATGGGCACGTTGATCCAGAAGATGCTCTGCCAGCCGAAGTTGTCGACCAGCCACCCGCCCACGAGCGGCCCGATGGCAAGCGAGAGACCCGACACGCCGGCCCAGATGCCGATGGCGCGAGCCCGCTCCCGAGCGTCCGGGAAGGTGTTGGTGAGGATCGACAGGGTGCTGGGCATCATCATCGCTCCGCCCACGCCCTGGAGCAGGCGTGCGCCGATCAGCACGGACGTGGAGGGCGCGAGGGCGCAGGCGACGGACCCACCGGTGAAGAGGGCGACGCCGATGACGAACGCCCTGCGGCGCCCGTACATGTCTCCCAGGGTCCCGCCGGTGAGCAGCAGGCTGGCCAGGGCCAGCACGAACGCGTCGACGATCCACTGGAGCTCGCTCATGCTCGCGTGCAGCTCGCGCTGGATCGTCGGCAACGCAAGGTTCACGACGGTGCTGTCCAGCATCACCATGAACAGGGCGAAGCACATGGTCCCCAGGGTGATGCGTTTGATCCGTGTCAGGTCGGTCATGGTTCCTCCAGGTGTGAAGCGCGGACCGGTCAGCCCTCCGCGGGCCAGTCCGTCTTGAGTCCGTTGACGAAGATGGTGAGCAACTCGCGCTGGCGCGCGCGGACCTTGTCCGCCAGCGCCGGGCGCTGCTGGCGCTCGAAGTGCGCGAGGCCCTGGGCCAGCGCCCAGGCGCCGTAGGCCATGATGTCGGCATCGTCTGCAGCCCCGGTGAACACGCCCGCGTCGATGCCCTCGCGGAACACGCCGACGACCGTGCCCTCCAGCGCCAGATGGTCGGTGGTGAGCGGGTGCGGGTGGGCCGTCGCCTCGTGCATCTCGATCACGGCCACATCCTCAGGGTTCTCGCGGGCGAAGGCGATGTACGCCAGGCCGAGCTCGACGGCGCGGCGGTCGGGCGGGAGATCCGCCGGCGCCGCGGCGAACGCGTCGACGAGCGCGGCCATGGCGGAGTCGGCAAGCGCCTTGACGACGTCGTCCTTGTTGTCGAAGTACTTGTAGAGCGCGGCGGGACTGAAGTCGGCGCGCCGCGCGATCTCGCGCAGCGAGAGATCCGCGGCGCCGCGCTCGAGTAGCACCTCGCGCGCCGCCGCGAGGATGTCGTCCCGCGTCTCGGAGTGGCGCCGCTCCCGCCGCCGCTCGCGCGACTGGTGCCGCTCGGCGCGCCGTTCCGAGTGCCGCTCGTGGTGGTCGCGCGTCACGTCAGCGCGCCCTTCGGTCGCTCGATCACCACAGCCATTGAGATCCACCTCCATGCAGTGCAAACGGCTATCACTCGAGTAAACAGCGTTCACTGTAACCGCGAATGCGGCGGCCGTCAAGGGAAATGAGACGAGGTACGAGGAGCCCCTCAGGGGAGCCGGCGCGAGCAAAGAGAGAGGGCGGAGCGGCCCTGCGGCCACTCCGCCCTCGTCGGTTTCCGGCCCCGGCTCAAACAGCCGAGCGCCGGCCTCAGCCGTCGGTCGCCGTGGCCGGCTTCAGCGCGGCCGGGTCGCAGGTGCCGAGCACCTCGTCGCACGACGGCTTCTGGTCGTGCCGGGCCGAGCGCAGCCGGAACCGCCCCGGCGTCCAGGTCGTCACGACGGCGACGAAGAAGCCGCTCAGAGCGACGATGCCGGCGATCATGAGCCCGGTCGAGAAGCCGACCGTGAGACCGTGATAGAGGATCGCCGTCGGGACGTTCGCGACTCCCGAGCCGGCGGCGGACGAGGCGCCGCCGGTGGCCGCGCCGGCCGCTCCCGCGCCGGTCGCCGCTGCTGCCGCCATGCCCGTGCGCACGGTGTGCGCGACCGATGTCCAGGCGATCGTCCCGATGGCGGCCAAGCCGATCGAGCCACCCACCTGCTGGCCGATGTTCAGCAGGCTGGAGGCGGCGCCGGCCTCGTCGTGGCGCACATGCGACACGATCATCAGGGTGATCGGCACGAACATGAGGCCCATGCCGATGCTCAACAGCATCATCGGCCCCAGCAGATTCACCCAATAGCTGCCGGTCGGCGTCAGCCGCGACAGCAGCAGGAACCCCGCTCCGGCGAACAGCGGCCCTGCCATGAGCAGGGGCCGCACACCGACCTTGGTGACCAGCACGCGTGCGACCAGGACGTTGATCCCGATCAGCACGATCGGGAACGGCACCCAGGACAGGCCGGCCTTCACAGCGCTGTAGCCCCAGACGGTCTGGATGTAGATGGTCAGGAAGAAGAACACGGCGAACAACGCGGTGCCGAGCAACAGCATCATGATGTAGGCGCCGGAGCGGCGGCGGGACCGCAGCAGGTTGAGGTCGAGCTCTGGCTCCTTGACGTAGCGCTCGATGAAGACGAAGCCGACGAGCAGGGCGGCAGCTCCGACGAGACAGGCGACCGTCAGCGGCTCGCCCCAGTGGGAAACGCCGTCTTGCCCGGCCGCCGCGTGCGTGAGCCCGTAGACCAGCAGCGCCAGGCCGGCAGTGCTGGTGACGACACCCGGGATGTCGAGGCGGCGCTGCAGCCGGCCGCCGCCGATCAGCGCGATGGGGGCCAGCGCGGCCACCGTCAGGCCGATGGGCGCGTTGACGAAGAAGACCCAGCGCCACGACACGTACGAGGTCAAGATCCCGCCGAGCAGCAGGCCGATGGCGCCGCCGGCGCCGGCCATGCCGGCCCAGACGCCGAGCGCCCGGTTGCGCGGCGGGCCCATGGGGAACGTCGTGGCGATCAGAGCGAGAGCCGTAGGAGCTGCGAGCGCGGCCCCCGCGCCTTGCACGGCGCGGGCGGTCAGCAGCCACCACTCCGAGGTAGCGAAGCCGCCGGTCAGTGAGGCGAGAGAGAAGAGCAGGATGCCGGTCATGAACACGCGCCGGCGGCCATAGATGTCGCCCAGCCGCCCGCCGAGCAGCAGCAGGCTGCCGAAGGCTAGCGAGTAGGCGGTGACGATCCACTCGAGCCCGGTTCCGCTGAAGCCGAGGGCACGCTGGATGTGCGGCAGCGCGACGTTCACGATCGTGGCGTCGAGGACGATCATGAGCTGGGCGGCGGCGATCACGACGAGCGCCAGGCCCAGCCGCCGAGGAACGTGGGTCGCGCGATCCATAGTCGCCGCGTCGGACTCCGCGTCCTGCGTTGCCATGGCGTCGGGCGGCGAGGAGAGTTCTTCGGTCATGGGATGACTCCCGGGGGAGGAGGGGGTAAAGGGGACAGTTTTAGTCCAACTACCTCAGCCAAGAATCGGTAAACATGCCCGGCGAGATGTGCTCGGACGGGCTGACGGACGGATCAGGCGGCTCGGCGAAGCTGACCGGCCGCCAGATGCCGCTGGGCGAGGCGCACGGCGGCGGCGCCCTCGCCGACGGCCGCCGCCACCCGCTTGACGGAGTCCGCACGCACATCCCCGGCCGCGAACACGCCTGGCAAGCTCGTCTCGAGGGGCAACGGCAGCCTCTCCAGCCGCCACGGCTCCGGCAGCCGGGCGCCGACGATGCCGGGCCCGGTGAGCAGGAACCCGTTCTCGTCGCGCACGATCTCCGGCGGCAGCCAGCTGGTGTGCGGGTCCGCGCCGATCATGACGAACAGCGCATCGGCCGGCACCACTTCTCGTTCTCCGCCGTCCAGCCTCTCCAGCGTCAGCTGTCGCAGGCGAGTGTCGCCGTCTCCGTTGACGATCATGGTGCGGGGACGCATGGAGAATCTGTCCTGGTTCTGCAGGAAGGAGACGAGGTAGCGCGACATCGTTTCCGAGAGTCCGTCGCCGCGCATGACCAGGGTCACGTGCCGGGCGTACTTGGCGAGGTGGATCGCCGCCCCCACGAGACAAGCATGACGCGCTTGGCGACGGGGTCGATCGCACGCGCCTCCCCGAGGAAGTCGGGACCGGCCATCTCCGGCATGACCTGGTCGGCCAGGATGAGGGCGACGGGCTGGCCCGCGGCCTTGAGGCGGCGGAGCTCGTCGAGCGCCGCCGCCGCCGACTGCCGCACCAGCACGCGGTAGTCCCTGCCGTACCGCTTGCGCAGCTCCTCCTCGGTGATGGTCAGGCTGACCAGGTCGTCGACGACGAGGATGACAGGCTGGTAGTTCACGGCTTTCCGGGGCAGGCTGGTAGTTCACGGCTTTCCGGGGCGGCTGGCCATACTGTCTCGTTGCCCGGCCCCGGACATCCCACGCCCACGAGCGTCAGAAGGGGCGGCCGTCCGAGTCATCCTGTGGGGTGGGGCGGCATCCAGCCGGCCGGCCGTCATCATCCGGCGGCCGAGCCGCACGCGCCGTCACCCTGCCGGCCGGTTGCCCAGCGTCACCGTTATGTCTTGCGGCGCGCCGTTGCGCACCACGGTCAGCGTGACCTTGTCTCCCGGATTCTTCTGAGCGATGGCGGCGGCCAGCTGCTCCATGCTGGTCAGCGGCTGCCCGTCAAGCTTGGTGATGACGTCCCCGCCGGTCGTGAAGGGAGCGCCGGCGATCACCTTGGTGCCCGTGCCTCCCTTGATGCCGGCGGCTGCGGCGGCGGTGCCGGGCTGGACCTTGACCACCAGCACGCCCTGCTGCGCCGGCAGGTTGAGCGCCTTGGCCAGCGGCGGCGTGATCGTCTGTCCTTCGACGCCGAGGAACGCGTGCTTGACGGTCCCGGTCGTCTTGATCTGCTGCATCACCGACTTTGCCGAGTCGATGGGGATGGCGAAGCCGAGGCCGCTGAAGCTGCCCGAAGGGCTCGCGATCTGTTCGTTGATGCCGATCACGTTGCCGTTCTGGTCAAGCAGCGGGCCTCCGGAGTTGCCTTGGTTGATGGCGGCGTCCGTCTGGATGCCGTTGGGGATCACGGCCCCGTTGGGCGCCTGCAGATCGCGGCCGATGCCGGAGACGATCCCCTGGGTGAGCGAGAAGTCGAAGCCGAGCGGGTTGCCGATGGCGACGACCCACTGGCCGATGACGATCTTGTTGGAATCGCCGAGCGGCAGGGGCGTGAGCGTCTGACCGGCGGGATCGATGTGGAGGACGGCGACGTCACTCGTCGGATCGACTCCGACGATGGTCGCCTTCACTTGTTTGCCCGCCTGGTCCTTGCCCTCGTTGAACGACACCGTCACCGACTTGGCCTTGACGCCGTTCTCCATGACGACGTGCGCGTTGGTGAGGATGGTGCCGCCGGTGGTCACGACGAAGCCACTGCCGAGGGCCTGCCCCCCGCCCAATTGGCCGAGCCCGCTCCCCTGCGCCGGGAAGGTGGACTGGACGAGGACCACCCCGCTGTAGCTCTTCTGGTAGATGGCGGCCGGGTCGAAGCCGCCGGTGCTGGCGAGCGCCGTGCCGCCCGAGCCGGCGGAGCCGCCGCCCGAGCCGGCGATCACGTCGTAGGCGAGCAGGCCGATCACGACCAGCGCCACGATGCCGGCGCTCGCGATCAGGTACTTGACTGCGCGGGACATGGTCCTTACCTCCGCTTGCTTGTGCCGTCGTGAGCGGCGCGCCGTTGCGGGCACCGCTCGCTCCCTCTAGTTCGGCTCCCTTGCGGCAGGCGGACCCCGGTCGCGCAGCACGGACGGCCTGCAACGACCGCCGGGCATGCTCCGACCGGGCGGATGCCTCACGAGTGCTGCAGTACTGGCATTCCCCACACAGGGCGAGTCAGGCGCGCGAGCCGTCGACGAGGCTAGACGTGCGAGCGCTCGACGAGCCGCCTGACCTCGGCGAGTTCGTCGGCGGTGAGCGCCCACGCGCCGGTCGCGGCGGCGTTGGCGCGTACCTGCTCGGGGGAGGTCGCGCCGGCGATGACGGAGGCCACCGGCGCGTGCGCGGCCAGATACGAGAGCGCCAGCTCGAGCACCGTGTGGCCGTGCGCCTCGGCGTAGGCGGCCAAGCGCTCGACGGCGTCGAGCGTGGCGCGCCCGAGGAGGACCTCGGCGGCGCGGCCGTCCCCGCCGAGGCGCGAGCCCTGTGGCGTCGAGCGCCCGCGCCGGTAGACGCCGCTCAGCAGGCCCGAGGCGAGCGGGAAGAAAGGCACGAACGCCATGCCGAGGCGCTCGACCGCCTCGAGCACGCCCGAAGTCTCGGGCTCCCTCTCGACCAGGCTGTACTCGTTCTCGACGACGGTGAAGCCGCGCAACCCCCGCCCGGCCGCGGCACCGGCAGCCTCGTCGAGCTGCGCGACCGTGAAGTTGGAGCAGCCGATCTCGCGTACCAGGCCGCGCTCGAGCAGCCCATTCAGCACCTCGAGCGTGTCGCCGATCGGCGTCCGCCGGTCGGGCTTGTGGTAGTAAAAGAGATCCAGCCGATCGGTGCCGAGACGCCGCAGGGTCGCCTCAAGCGCCTGCGGCACCCAGTCCGCCTGCGTGTTCGAGCCGTGCGGGGCCCCGTGATAGCCGAACTTGGAGGCGATCGTCACCTCGCCGCGGCGAGCGCCGAGCGCGCGGCCGAGGTACTCCTCCGAGCGCCCCTCGCCGTAGATGTCGGCGGTGTCGAAGTGCGTGACGCCGGCGTCCAGTGCGGCGGCCACCACCCGTTGGGTCGCCGCCACGTCCAGCCGCCGGCCGAAGTTGTTGGTCCCCAAGCCGGCAACCGAGACCTCGAGCTCTCCTATCTTTCGCAACTCCATGAGCAGACTGTTCCCGCCCGGGCGCGGGACATGCCCGCGAGTGGCGAGCAACTCTCCCCTACCCTGAGGAAAGCGTCAGTCGCGCGCCGGCACCCGTGCCAGCTCGTGCGCCATGCGGTGATACCGCTCGGTCATGGCCGCCGCACCCGGGGCCCTGGCAAGGCGCGCGAAGTCTTTGGCCAGGAGCTCCTGCTCCTGCACGCTGAGCAGTTCGTCGGTCAGCCCGAAGAGGATGGTGTCCTCCTTGCCGATGTGCAAGGGAAGCAGGAACGCGTAGAGCCTGAGGTTGTCGACGATGACGACGCGCGCCGCCGCGGCGCGCTCATCGTCCAGGCCGTTTACGTCGCGCAACGCCCCGTCGACGGCGCGGATGCACGCGCGTGCCGCCTTGTGCTCGCTGAGCAGCACGCTGATCGTGCCGCCCGCAGCCGGGCTGCGCTCCTCGAGCAGCGGAAAGAGGAGATTCTCCTCCTTGGTGTGGTGGTCGCCGTCGGTGAAGTTGCGCGTGAAGTCGACCATCTGGGCGACACGCACGGTGTCGACCGTCCCGGTCCGTTCGATGCGGTCCGCCTCCGCGTCCATGGCGCCGGCGACCAGTAGTACGTACTCGTGCTCGTCGGCTAGCTGGCGAGTGGGACTCTCGAGCATTGGGTCTCCTTCCCGTATCCTCTTCCGCATTCCCCACCGAGACCCGGTCAAACGAGAACGTCGTGGAGATCATCCTCCGTACGCAGAAGAGCGGAGCGGGCGGCCCCTCCGTGCTGGCTGCCTCCCGCCCCGCCGGCGCGACCGGCGGCCGCGTCATGAGCATCCGTGTCCTGATCTGTCATCACAGAAATCGTCCAAGC
The DNA here is from genome assembly GCA_963798285.1 of uncultured Thermoleophilia bacterium. Lineage (GTDB taxonomy): Bacteria > Actinomycetota > Thermoleophilia > UBA2241 > UBA2241 > CAIXSE01. The sequence goes on from CAWCSR010000003.1 coordinate 1,674,722, forward strand.
ATCATCCTCCCTGCCCGCCGCCGTCCTGTCCTTCCGACTGTCCCGAGTTCATCAGCGGCCCGGACTGCGCTGGCTGATTGCCGCCTGTCTGGCTCTGCGATCCGGCGTTCGGACCGGCGGCGGCCGGCGCCGCCGCGACCGGCGTGCTGCTCTGCGCCGAGGCCGAGTGGGAGTTGGCCACCACGGCGCCGACACCCGCCGCCCCGATGCCCAGCACGACAGCCCCGGTGGCGACCCATGTGATGATCCTGCGCTTCATCGTCCGACTCCTCGTGTGCGGAGTTCTGTCCCTGCCGGCCCGGCTTGATCGAGCCGGCGTGTACCGGTTATCACCCCGGGGGATGAACGGACGATGAACGCCGCGCAGGAGGCGCCGCGCGCTGGGGCGACCAGCTCAGGTGCGGCCGGCGACTCGCAGCATGGCCGCGAGACTGCGCTCCACGTCTTCCTCGGTCGTCGACCAGCCGGAGACGCTGATGCGCATTGCCGTGCGGCCCTGCCAGACGGTGACGCCGGCCCAGCAGGTGCCGTCCTCCTGGATGGCGGCGATGACCCGGCGCGTCCTGTCCTCATCGCCGAACGACACCAGGACCTGGTTCAGTACCACGTCGTTGAGGACCTCGAAGCCGGCGGCGGCCAATCCTTGCGCAAAGGCCGCCGCGTAGCGGCAGTCGCGCTCGACGAGGTCCGCGAGCCCGGACCGCCCGAGCGCGCGCAGCGCCGCCCAGACCTCGGCCCCCCGCGCGCGGCGCGAGAGCTCGGGCGCGTGAGCGGCGGGCTCGCGCATCATGCTGTCGGGGAGGTACGCGGCCGTGACGCCCATCGCCGCGCGCAGCGGCTCGGGATCACGCACGAAGGCGAGGCCGCTGTCGTAGGGCACGTTGAGCCACTTGTGCGCGTCCGTCGCCCACGAGTCGGCGGTCCCGATGCCGCGCACGAGGTGTGCGCGGTCGGGGGCGACCGCCGCCCACAGGCCGAAGGCGCCGTCAACGTGGACCCAGGCCCCGGCTTCGTGGGCCTGGGCGGCCAGCTCCTCGACCGGATCGAACGCGCCGGTGTTGACGTTGCCCGCCTGCACGCAGAGGATCGTCGGCCCCGAGATTTGCGGAAGCGCGTCCGCGCGCATGCGCCCCTGCCCGTCCACCGCGACGCGATGCACCCTCTGCCTGCCGAGGCCGAGGAGGCCGAGACCCTTGAGCAGAGACGGATGCACCTCGTCGCCGACGATCACGGTCACGGGCGGCGCACCGAAGAGACCCTGCGCGTCGACGTCCCAGCCGACCTTGGCGAGGACGGCGTGACGCGCCGCCGCGAGCGCCGTCAGGTTGGCCATGGTAGCGCCGGTGACAAAACCGGCGACCGTCGTCTCGGGCAAGCCGAAGAGTTCGATCAGCCACCGCTGCGCCACCTGCTCGAGCACGGCCGCCACCGGCGACGCGCTGTAGGCGCCGGCGTTCTGGTCCCAAGCCGTCGCGAGCCAAGCCGCGGCGACCGTCACCGGCTGCGAGCCACCGATCACGAAGCCGAAGAACCGGGGGCCGGCGGATGCGGTCGTCGCCGGCGAGCCCGCCTCGTCCAGGAGCGCGATGACGCGCTGCGGGTCGTCCGGGTGCTCCGGCAGCGACTCGTCGAACCGCTCCAGCGCCGCAAGAGCCTCCGGCTCCGGCGCCACGTTCCGCTCGGGCAACGCGCTGAGATAGCGGATCGCGCGCTCGGCGGTCAGATGCAGCAGGTCGTCCATGGGTACCGCATTCCCGCGGGTGGCCTTCTGGCGACCGTTGCCGCGAGAGGTCGCGATCCGCTTGAGGGCGCCCGCCTCGCACCCCCGCACGCAGGCGAGGCAGCCGGTGCATGCCTCCGCCGCCGCGATCTTGGCGTGGCGATGCGGGCCGACCTTGATCATGCCCAGTACATCGTTCGGGCAGGTCTCCACGCACCGGCCGCATGCCTGACAGGCGTGGCGGTCGAGCGTCACGTACTTGGTCGCGGCGGCGCGCCGGTGCCCACGAGCCGCGAATACGGACCGCGCCATGATCAGCCGTCCGCCAGGGCGTGGAGCACGGTGAGCACGAGCACACCCCCGACGACGGCGGCGGCGGCCACCGTCTCTCGCGCGGGGAGGGGGCGCGAGGAGCCCGCCCGAGCGCCCGCCGCGTGCAGATACCTGAGCAGCGCGCGGCGGTTCAGGAGGATGTGCCAGGTGCAGAAGCCCACGAAGACGCAGCTCAGCGAGACGTGCGCTATCGACCAGCCGACGGCGTCCGCCGCGTGCGTGCCGCCGGCGGCGTGATCGAGCAGCCCGGTGAGGGGCAGCGCGAGGCCGGAGAGGATCGCGCCGGTCGCGACGAAGGCGCGCTGGTTCCAGGCACGATCGCTGCCGGCGAGTGAGGTACGGACGTGTCGCTGTCCACGTGCGGCATCCACGAGATGCCTCCTTGGGAGGGTTTGTCAGGCCCGGGGCCCGGCGGCGCCGGGATCGAGTGCGGTCCTGATGGTCCGGAGGACCTCCACGGCGGTCGCGACGGAGGTCTCGTCCAGCCGCGCCTCGAGCGCGGACTCGCGAGCGTGAAGTTGCGCGTGCAGGGTGACCATGAAGTCGCGGCCGGCGGGCGTGAGCACCACCGGGCGCCGCCGGCCGTCACGCTCGTCCTGTTCGCGCGTGACCAGGCCGTCCTTGTCGAGCCCGGCCACGAGGCGGGTCACCGCCGCAGGATCGACGCCGAGCTCGCGCGCGAGCGCCGACGTCGTCGTGCGGCCGCCGGCCAGTGCCAGCTGCCGCAGCAGCTCGAACTGCGCGCCGGAGATGCCTGTCTCCTCCGAGAGCCGCCGCAGCAGCAGCCGGTACGTGAGCAACACCTCGCGCATGAGGTGCAGGTACTGCCCGCCGGGCTGATGCTCGAAAAGCCCTTCGTCGAGGTCGCTCGCGTCAAAGCCAAGACTGCTCATGACGTCTATTAATTGACTATGTCATTGACTCTGTCAAGTACAGAGCGAAGTCACTCGCTGGCACGAACGGCGCCCAACACCGCCGACGCGGCGACGCGGCGACGCAGCGACGCAGCGACGCGCGCCCGATCATGCCGGCAGGTCGGCGTCCATGAGGTCGAGGAGGCGTTCGACGAGCGCCGCGGTATCGACGTCGGACGGGTAACCGACGGTGAGCGTCAACGTCTCCGCGAACGTGCTCACGCCGACCATGAACGCCGGCGGGTGCAGCGCGGGGCTCACGAGAAACGCGTCCGCGACCGGCGTGTCACCGAAGGACTCAGCGCGCGACTCGCCGCCGTCACGGATGGTGAGGACGCCGAGGTTGGAGAGATACGGGTGCGACCGGCCGCCGCCCAGCGCCATGGCCTGCGTCGCCTGAGCCACCGCCTCGGAGTACGGCCGGCCGAACACCTGGCCGACGAACAGAGCCGCGCCGACACCGGGAGCTTGAGCCTTGAGTGCCACCGTCGACCGCGTCACCGCGGCGAGCGCGCTGTCAAAGCTTGCCGCGGACTCTCTCGTGATCACGGGCCACATGGCGCTCGAGAGGTTGCAGATCGCGGCCGCCGACTTGCCCGGCAGATACCGCCGCATGTCGACGGGGACCTGGACCGGCAGCGGTTCGCGCGCGGCCGGGTCGAGCACCTCGATGAGGGCGCGGTAGTAAGCGGCGAGGAGCAGGTCGTTGAGCGTCGCGCCGTGTGCGCGGCCAACGGCCTTGAGCGTGCGAAGACGCGCCGGCGCCATGCGGCGGATGCTGAAGGCGACGTCGGGCGAAGCCGACGCGGCGGGTGGCCAGCCAAAGGCCGGTGAGCCGCCGCCCCGGAACTCCCCGCCTATGCGCCCGAGCGTCTCGCGGTCGAACGTCCGGAGCGCCTGCCCCTGGCCGCGGTCCACGGCCGCTCCGGAGACGCCGACCGGCTCCGACTCGCCATCGGACCCCAAGGTCGCGTAGATGTCGGCCAGCAGGGCGATGTACTGTCTCGTCGCGGTCGCGTCGGCTGCGACGTGGTCCACCTTGATGCACAGCGTGTCCGACGGGCCGCGGAGCAATGCCGCGCGCACCGGGAGGTCGCGGCGCGGGTCCGTCGGGGCCGTGACGAAGCGCCAGAGCTCCGCCTCCTCGTCGGCGGAGCCGCAGGCGACGACGGGGCACAGGTCCACCGAGTCGAGATCACTCCGTCGTTCCCAGTAGGGGTGTTCGGGATCCTCCACGAACCGGCAGCCGAGAACGGGCTGCAGCTCGAAGCTGCGCCGCAGGGCGCGCCGCAGGCGGTCCTCTTTCAGCAGTCCGCGAAGGCGGAGCACAACGTTGAGTTGCTGGTTGGCCACCGTGCGGCCGAGGAAGTTCATGAGGTCCTGCGGCTCGGCCGGATAGCGTGTGGGCACGTCCTGCCGGCTGGTCTGCGCGCCGTGCGCGCCCGCTGGGTCCGTCATGATGCTCCCGCCCTTTTCTCGTGTTGCTGCGTTCCCTCCGACCATGCTCTCGCCCGCTCGGCACGGGGTCAAGGAAGGAGCGGGGCGGGAAGCGTTCACTGCCTCCCGCCCCGCTCGGTCGGATCGATTCTGTCGGCCCGCCCTCAGGCCGCCGCGTCCGGCTCGCAAACGAGCTCGCCGGCGGTCGCGTCCTCGCGCTGCTCGCGCTCCAGCAGTGAGACCGAGTGCGCCACGACGTCCTCCTTGGGCGGGATCAGCACCGCGGCCACTCCGGCCAGTGCGACGGCCGCCGCCCCGACCCACACGGCGGCGGTCATGCCGTCCACGAACGACTGCGGGCTCAGGTAGCCGCCCACGGCGCTGAACACGCTCGCCAGCACGGCGACGCCGAACACGCCGCCGACCTCGCGGATCGTGTTGTTCACGCCGCTCGCCTTGCCCTCTTCCTTGCGCCGCACGGTGCTCAGCACCAGGTTGGCGACCGGTGCGAAGTACAGGCTCATGCCGACGCCGGCCATCACGAAGGCGGGCACGAGATCGGCGTAGGCGACGGTCGGCGTGGTGACGATCGCCATCCACGCCAGTCCGGCCGCCATGAGCGCCATGCCGCCGACCAGCAGCGGGCGGGCGCCGATGCGGTCGCTCAGCATGCCTGCGATCGGCGCGACGATGATCGGCATGGCCGTCCACGGCAGCGTGCGGATGCCGGCCTGCAGGGGCGTGTAGCCCTGCACGACCTGGAAGAACTGCGCCAGCAGGAAGATCGAGCCGAACATCCCGAAGCTCATCAGCAGCGAGGTGACGTTGGCCGCGGAGAAGGCTCGGTTGCGGAAGAACCGCAGCGGGACCATCGGCTCCGGCGTGCGCCGCTCCCAGAGGACGAACAGGGCCATGAGGACGATGCCGGCGGCGATGGGACCGGCGACGCCCAGGCTCGTCCAGCCGTGCGCGTTGCCGCGGACCAGACCCCAGACGATGCCGAACAGGCCGACGCTGGCGAGGCCCAGACCGGGCAGGTCGAGCGCGCGGTTGGCGCCCTTGGACTCGGTGAGTCGCATGAAGGCGATGGGGAGCAGGGCGATGCCGATCGGGACGTTGAGCCAGAAGATCCACTGCCAGGAGAGGCCGTCGACGATGGCGCCGCCCACGACCGGGCCGAGCGCGACGGCGAGGCCGCTGACGCCGCCCCAGATGCCGAGCGCCATGCCGCGGCGCGCCGGAGGCACCGCCGCGGAGAGGATCGTCAGGGTGAGCGGCGTGACGATCGCGCCGCCGACGCCCTGCAGCGCCCGGGAGGCGACCAGCCAGTCGATGCTCGGCGCCATCGCGGCGGCGGCGGAGCCGAAGGTGAAGATCGCAAGCCCCACCAGGAACATGCGCTTGCGCCCGAACCGGTCGCCCAGTGCGGCGCCGGTCAGGAGCAGGACGGCGAAGGTCAACGTGTACGCGTTGACCGTCCACTCGAGCCCCTGCAGCGAGGCGCCGAGGTCGTGCTTGATCACCGGCAGGGCGGTGGTCACGACCAGGTTGTCGAGCGAGACCATGAAGATCGCGACGCTGGTGACCACGAAGGTCCAGAAGGTCGCTGCTCGTGCACTCATTTTCCTCATCTCCTTTGCCTTACTAACTTAGCAATCACTTACTTACATGGACCCAAAGAAGGGCGGGTCCGGCCAGGAGCCGGGCGCCCGCCCCGCGTCTTCTACTTCGTCCGCGCCTCCGCGCCAGTACGCTTCGCCTTGCCGACCGCGTCCACGGCCATCGCCGCCAGCGCCGTGCCGGTGACGGGGCACATGATCCGCGCCCAGTCGGCGTGCACCTCGGTGAGGTCCATCGCGGCCACCACGTTCATGAGCATGCCGTAGGCGAGCCACTCGCGGATCGCCGCCTCCGGAGCCCCGGAGGCCGACTGCACGAAGTTCACCAGGCGCAGCATCTCGTCGCGCACGACGTCGCGGATCTCCTCGTCGGCGCACGCCGCGTAGGCCTGCATCTGCATGAGCAGGAGGCTGCGGTCGTCAAGCAGCCGCTGGTACGCGGCGCCCATCTCCATGAGGATCTCGGCGGGGCCGGCTTCTTCGCCCGCCTCGGCTGCCGCCGTGCGGAACACGGCGACGGTGCGCTCAAAGGTGCGCTGCACGGCAGCGATGAAGAGCGCCTTCTTGGTCCCGAACAGCTGGAAGAGATACGGCTGCGAGACGCCGACCTGCTTCGCGATCGCGCCGACCGGCGTGCCGTTGAGGCCGCCGATGGCGAATTCACGAGTGGCGGCCTCGATGATCTCGTGCCGCCGTTCTTCCTTGCTGATGCGTGTCGTTGCCTTCATGGTGACCAGTGTACCATAAGTTAGTGGTCACTAAACATATTGGCTATGTCACCCCGCCTGCGTTGCCACTTGACTCGCGCGCGGGCGAGGAAGGTAGGGCTCGGTTGCCGGAACCAGAGGGCGTCGGGTCAGCTGCGCTGCCCCGGTGATGCAGCCAACCCGAACGGCCGCAGCAGCGAGTCCGTGCCATGCGCCCAGGCGCGAATCGCCTCCCAATCCCGCTCGTCATGCGCAACCTCGCCATGCAGCGGCGACGCCGGCAACGCGGTGAGCATCTTGTCCCTGAAGCCGAGCCGCGCCGGATCGTAGGCGCCGACGAAGACGGCCGTGGAGGCCGGAGTCGGCACCGGCAGCTTGGCGAGCGCGTTGACCAACTGCGCACGCGAGCCGTCCAGGCCGTCGCCGGCCTTGATGGGGCCGAGGGCGAAGAGTGCGAACGGCGTGTGCTCGAGCGCCGCCTGGTTCTTCTCGAGCAGGGCGCGGACGTCTTTGTGCAGCGCGCCCATGTAGAGCGGGGTGCCGAGCACGACGGCGTCGTAGCCGTCCAGCGAGTGCACCTCCCTCGCCTGCTTCACATCCGTGTCGATGCCTTGCTCCCCGAGCGTCGCGGCCACCGTCTCGGCGACCTCGCGCGTGGAGCCGTATCGTGTCCCATATGCCACCAGGATCTGCGTCATCGTCCTCACCTCGTCACTTCTGCTTCGCCTTCTTCTTGGTCTTCTTCTCGGGCGCGCTCGCGCTGCCCTCAGCCCGTGATCAGCCGGCGTATCGCCAGGACGGTCGCCTCCTCAGGATGGCTTTCGGGGTCGTCGTGGATCTGGCGCACCGCCTCCATGCCGATCGCCTGCACGAACCTGCTCGTCATGGTCGATGTCGGCGATCTGGAACTCCCCCGCCGCGACGCCCTGCGCGAGCAGGTCGCGGACCATGGGGCCGTACACGCGGTCGTTGACGCGCGTCTGGATCTCCGGCGGCTCGACCAGCTCCGCGCCGGGGTTCTGGGCGAAGCCCGCACGCGCGTCGCTGAGCGCGACGCGCGTGACCTCGAGTGCGCGACCAAGCGCCGTCGCCTCGGTGAGCAGCGACTCGACCCTCCGGCGCTGCTCCAACGCGCCCAGCTCCAGCGCGTACTCGAGCAGCGCGTCCTTGCTCGGGAAGTACTCGTAGATGGTCTTCTTGGAGATGCGCAGCGCCTTGGCAACGTCCTCGACGGCCGTGCGCCGAAAGCCGTAGCGCACGGCCAGACCCATGAAGGTCAGTGCGATCTCGTCCTTGGTCGCCGGCATGCGGATGCTCCCTATGATACCGGTAAACGATTATGGTTTCTGCGTACATTATGGTCACGCGGCGGCTGACTGTCAAGTGAGTGGCCATATCTGGACGATGGCGCCGCCGGCCGAGGCAGATCAACAAGAGGAGACCCGGTGAACTGCGTATGGACATCGTCGCCGCGACTTCCTAGGTTGGTGCCTGCACGGCGCCACGGACTGCGACCTGGAGGGGCGAAGAAATGGCTGACGGCAAGGGCGGTGCGGGAGCGGCAGGCGCCGGGGCGGTCTACGGGCTCGGGCTCATCGGCGCTCTCGTTTACTACATCAGTACGGCGAACGGGTTCTGGGACGGCGTCTGGGGCGTCATCCAGTCCCTCGTCTGGCCGGCGTTCTTCGTCTACGGGGTGATGGACAAGCTGAACATCCCCTGAGGCGGATCTCCGTCGCGATCATCGCGCCGCGGCGCCGGCCGCCTTCGCCTCCGCCGGCTTCGCCTCGGCGCGCGGGCCGCTGGAGACCACGATCACGGCGCCGGCGAAGCTGACCAGGACCCCGACCACCAGCTGCGGCGTTGGGTGCAGCCCGAGGAGCGCGACGGAGAAGATGATCGCCCAGACCGCGTAGAGCGAGTTGAGCGGCATCGCCCGGCTGGCGCCCACGAGGTGGTTGGCGGCGTAGTACGTGAGGTACGACGCCGCGCCGGCCGCCGAGGCTCCCAGCACGAGCCAGAAGCTGGGATGCGAGAGCGCGCCGCCGAGCACCCGTAGGCCGCCGACCAGCGGCAGCACCACGGCGGCGTACACGACGAACGAGGTCGCCATGCGCAGCGTGCCGGCGACCACCGGCTCGACCGTCTTCATGGCCTGGATGGCGAGCACGCCCTCGATCCCCCAGCCCAGCGTGGCGATGGTCGCCAGGCCGATGCCGAGGTAGAAGTACGGCGCGTCGCCTGCCGGCGGCGTGTACGTGACGACGATCGCACCCAGCACCGTGACGCCGACGCCGGCCCAGCCCCGGCGCGTCACCGACTCGCCCAGAAAGATGTGGGAGAGCACGGCGCCCACGGCCGGGTAGGTCGCGCTGATCGCCATGGTGTAGGCGGGGCCGGCGTACCTGATACCGAACAGGTAGGCGGACATGGCCACGGGGCCGCCGATGATCGCGGCGGCGCAGAGGATGAGGCCGCCGCGGCTGGCGAGGCTGCGCGGGAACTCCTTGAGGCGGCCGGTCAGCCCATTGAAGCCGAGCATCCAGCCGGTGGCGAGCCCATCGTGCAACGCTGCGACCGCCAGCGGGGCAACCAGCGACGCCGCGCCGAGGAAGGGGGACATCGCGAGCACGAGGCCGAGGACGACGCCGTCCACACCCCAGAAGAGGCCGGAGAGCACAGCCCATGCAAAGCCGGATCGCGGCAGAGGCTGGTCCTTGGGCTGCAACATCCTCCTCGGAGTGGCGTCGTTCACCTGTCAACTCACCCGACCGGGTGAGTATATTCGCTATCAACCCTTTTGCCCACTCACCCGAACGGGTAATCTGGATGCGCGTAGACGCGGCGCCAAGAGGAGCGGGGGTTCGAGATGCCGGAAGCGGACGCATTCCAGCTGCAAGAGCAGGCAGGAGCGGAGGCGGGCGAGGACGCCGGCCTCGGCGTGCACAGCTCCGTCCCGCCCGCGTTGCACCCCACGGCCCGGAAGATCCTGGCCGCGGCCAAGAAGCTCCTGGCGGAGCGCGGCTACCAGGGCATGACCCTGCAAGCCATCTCGGCCGAGGCGAAGGTCAACAAGGCCGGCGTCTGGTACTACTTCGGCGGCAAGCAGCAGTTGGTGCTCGCCCTCCTCGAGGACGTGACCGTCGGCGAGTCTCTCCACTTCGGCGCCGTACCGCCGGAGACCGCCACGCTCGCCGAGCGTATCGACCTCATCATCGGGACCCCCCACCAGATCCGGGAGCGGGTCCGGCGCTTCAAGCCGTTCTACGAGCTCCTGCCCGAGGCCTCACGCGACGCGGAGCTCCACAGCCACCTCAGCGACTACTACCAGATGTGGTACGACTGGGCCGCGGAGGTGCTGGCGCCGGTGGTCGACTCTCCCGGCGCCGGCGCCCAGCGCTCGAAGGCGCTCGGCCAGTTCGCCTCGATCCTCCTCGACGGCATCATCCTGGAGGTGGTCATCGCCGCCCCCGAGTTCGACCTGGAGGCGGCGCTGGACAACGCCCGCCGCTCGCTCCTTCTGGTGGCCGGCGCCTGACCTCAGGCGCCGGCGCGCGTCGAGCACCTGCGCGTCAGGCGCCCGGCTCCCGCGCCCAGCCGCGACTCTCGTAGGCCTCTTCGGGGCTGAGACGCTGGACGAACATCCCGGTCTTCACGTGGAGGGCCGGCGTGGGCTCGAGCGGGTCGACAGCCTCGCCCCTGTCCCGGGCGTACACGTGACTGAACTCGACGACGCGGAACGGAGTCCGCGTGCCGCCGAAGCCGAACGCCTGCTTCTTGGTGTCCCCGGTCACGTTTCTCGGCAGGTGGATGATGTCCCCGGCCCGGGGCAGTGGATCGGCGGCGGAGAGATACTCGATCGGAGCCGTCTTGTGACCGAACGGGGGACGCTTCTGGTCGGGGTCCCACAGCCACACCTCGATGATCCCCGGCTTACGCTCGGTGGACCCCGACTTCTTCTTGCCCGGCATCACGGCCTCCTCTGGTGGACCGATGGAATCGAGCATCGGGCGACCATCCATGCCCCGCTGCCTCCACCGCCTGTTCTTCGCCGCGAGTATAGGGCACGGCAGCGCCCGCGCCTGCTGATCCGGCGCCGGGCGCCGGCTCCGCCGCCCGCGTGGCCGCGCGGCCCGGGGGCCGGCAGATCAGGCCGCCTCTGCGGCGAGCGAGCCGGCCTCGAACGCATCGATGGACCAGGAGCGCCGGCGAACGGCGGCGACCACCGTCACGAGCAGCATGCCGGCGCCGGCGCCGACGAAGAGGACGGCGGGGCCCAGACCGATGATCGCGCCGGAGAGCGCCGTGGAGAGCGGCGTCACGCCCAGCATCGCCAGCATGACGAGGCTCATCACCCTGCCGAGCATGTCGGCGGGCGTCATGCGCTGCACCAGCGTCATCATGACGACGGCCACGTAGCCGTTGCCGACCCCGAGGGCCGCGAGCAACACGAAGCCCACCCAGACCGACGAGATGAAGGCGAGTGACCCGATCACGAGTCCGAAACCGGCGAAGAGGACGACGACGAGTCTGGAGAAGGTGCGCGACGACGGTCGCGGCGCCGTGCCGGCGACGACCATGCCGCAGAGGTTGCCGAGGCCGTATGCCGAGATGAGCAGTCCGAAGGCCGCGGCGCCCTGGGTGAAGCGCGTCTGCGCGAGCACCGGAATGCCGACGAGCAGCGGCCCGATGAGCAGCAGGTTCGCGGCCGCGAGGAGCGCCAGCAGCCAGCGGAAGGCCGGGCGGGACAGCGTGAAGCGCAGCCCGGCCTTGATCGCCTCCAGCGGATGGCTGCCGGCGCCGAGCGCCGGCAGCGAACGCATCAGCACGAGCGTGAACGCGGAGGCGGCGAACGAGGCTGCGTCCACCGCGAACGCCACACCGACGCCGGCGAGGCTGCCCTCCTGGCCGCCGGCGACCTGCGACGCGCCGAAGAGGGCGATGACCACGCCGGCGAGCGCCGGCCCGACGAATTGTGCCAGCTGGTCGGCGCCCATCATCAGCGCGTTGCCGCCCTCGAGCTGTTCGTTCCTGAGCAGCCGCGGCAGCGACGCCTCCGCGGCCGGCATGAAGAACCCGGAGACGACGCCGAACGAGAACGCCAGCACGTAGACCATCCAGAGCTGCACGTTGCCGGTGAGGATGGAGGCGGCGAGGGCGGCCGCGATCACGAACCGCAGCGCGTCGGAGACGAGCATGATCAGGCGCGGCGAGTGCCGGTCGGCGAACGCGCCGCCCACGAGCATGACCGCGGCGCGCGGGACGCCCGCCAGGGCCAGCACCAGCCCAAGCTGAAACGGGTCGTGCGTGAGGGTCAGCACCAGCCACGGCAGCGCGATGAGGTGGAACTGGTCGCCAAGGTGCGAGATGCCCTGGCCGATCCAGAGCAGGCGGTAATCGCGGGTCTTGAGCGTGCTCAACATGACTCTCCTTCCCGCAGGTCGCGCGCAGCCTCCAGCAGCCCGCGCGGACCTTCGAGCAGCCCGCGCACGATCGCGGCGAGGCCGAACTCGAACTCCCCGCCGTGTCCCAGGTAGTGGGCTTCACGGATCATGCGGATGGTGTAGGGGAACTCGGCCGGGTCCAGCGCCTCGAACTCACGCTGCTCGCCGGCTCCCTCGTCGAACTCGTGGTGGTAGTAGCCCATCGCCCCGCCGAGGATGTACTGAGCGAGTACGTCCACCGCGGCCATCGCCTCGTCCGGCGTGAGGCCGGCGGCGTACAGGATGCCGAGGATCGGCTCGACGGGACGGAGGACGGCGGCCGTCCGCAGCGAGCGCGTCGCGAGCACGGGAATCGCGCGCGGATGGGCGAAGATCGCATCGCGGTAAGCGCGCGCCGCCTGCTTGAACTGGTCGGCGGAGCGGAGGGCCGGGTCGATGGCGCTCATGTCGACCCCGGCCATGACGGCCTCGAGCACGAGGTCGTAGAGGGCCGCCTTGTTCGGCACGTAGTGGTAGGCGGCCATCGGGTTCACGCCGAGCTCCGCGCCGAGGCGGCGCATGGAGAGCGCATCGAGCCCCTCGGCGTCGATGATGCTCATCGCCGCGGCGACGATGCGCTCTCGCGCGAGCGGCTCGGCATCCTTCTTGCGTGGTGTCATGGCAAGCTCCCCGTTGACGTTATGCTACGCTGTAGCACAAGTTACTATACAGCGTAGCATAAGTCAACGGGGAGCTCGGGCGGCCCCTGGATGCGCGCTCTATGCGCTCCGACTACGTCTTCCAGCGCTCGCCGCCACCCGGCGCTCGCCTCGACCTTCCAGGCGACGGGACCCAAGCCTCCCGGAGTCGCGCCCACGCCGGGCAGGACCGATCCTGCAGTCGCAGCGCGTACGGGCGACGCGTACGGTTTCTGTGCTGACTTCGGAGGGCCCTTGCCGGCACGGCGGGGCTCCGCAAGAGGGCCGACATCCGCCCTGACAACCTGTACGATGGGGCGCGAGAGAGCGCTCCCGAGCACTGACGAACGCGCCGGGACGCACCGCGGGATCGACCGATGCGAAGAGTGGAGCTTCCGACGGCCATCGCCTACCTCAGTGTCTGCCCGTACACGGTCGCAGCCGCCCGAGACCTCACCGGGCAGCAGCGCGCATGACCCGGTACCGCCTGGACAGGGCGCTGTGTGCCGTCCTCGAGAGCACCGCCATCCTGGCCTACGGGTACTGGGGCTGGGCCGCCCACGACGGGTGGGCCCGGTGCGCCTGGGCCGCCGGGGCCATGATCGTCACGGCCACCGTCTGGGACACCTTCCGCGTGCCTGGTGATGGAGTCAGGCCGGCAGTGCCCGTGCCGGGCGGAGTGCGGCTCGTCATCGAGGCCGGCTTCTTCACCGGCGTGGCCTCATCGCTCGCGGCCAGTCGACCCGAGATCGGCATCGCCTACGCACTCCTGGTCGCGATCCACTACACGATCACGCACGAGCGGCTGGTATGGCTCCTGCGCGCCAACGAGGACGGCTGAGGCGCACCGAGAGTCAGGTGCGACGCACCTATGTGCGCCGCGTGTCTCGCATGTACGCGCGCGCCGCCAGCAGGCTTAGCACGACCGACCAGACGGCGACGACCGCCCAGCCGAAGGCCGTCCACCCTCCGCCGCCCAGCGCCACGTGGCTTGCCTGCACCAGCCAGTACGACGGCAGCAGGCGAGCGATCTGGTAGAAGGTGCCGTGGCCGATCGGGAACCACGTGCCGCCGGCGAACGCGAGCACAGCCGTTAGGCCGCCCATGGCCGGGCCCACCGTGTCGGCGGTCAGCAGGTGGCCGATGAACACGCCGAGCGCCGCGAATGGGATGAGGCCGATCAGGAGCAGCGCCGTCATCTCGACCCATTCCACCGCGGTCAGGCGGACGCCCATCGACACCCCGGAGACGTAGAGCAGCGCCATGGTGAGCAGCACCGTGAGGTAGGCGGTCGCCACCTTGGCCGCAAGATAGGAGCGCGGCGCGAGGGGCGTCGTGCGCAGCAGGCGGTTCCAGCCGTTGTCCCGCTCGGCTGCGATGCGCGTGCCCGTGGAGAGCATGCCGGACATGGCGCCGAACGCCGTGAGGCTCACCATGTAGTAAAGCGGCGCGGACAGTCCCGTTCCGAGGAAGTCACCGACGGAGCGGTTGGGCCCGGCGATCAGGAAGTAGAGCACGACCGGGAACCCGAGCGCGAAGATGAGGAACCGCCGGTTGCGCAGGATCCGGAGCAGTTCGAAGCGCAGGTAGCCGCCCCTGCCGGCGACAGCGCCGGGGCTGACGGGCGCCAGGGTGCTCATCCCGCGGCCTCCAGCGGTTCGTCGCCGAACGACTCGTCCTCGTCGGCGCCGGTGAGCTGGATGAAGGCTTCTTCCAGGCCCGCGCCCATGATCTCGATGTCGCGGGCCTCGGGGTGCTGCCGCAGAAGCTCACGGATGGCGGCGTCCGAGTCGCTGCAGACCAGGATGGCCACGTCGCCGTGCCGCTGCAGGCTCGTGACTCCCGGCAGCTGCGCCAGCGCCGCCTCCGGGACGCCGGGCAGCGTAGTCTTGATCGTCCGCGAGCCGACCCGCGCCTTGATCTCGGTCGGCGGGCCGTCGGCCACCACGCGGCCGGCCGCCAGCAGCACGACCCTGTCGGCAAACTCGTCGGCCTCTTCGAGGTAGTGCGTCGCGAAGAGCACCGTCTTGCCGCGCGCCGTGAAGCGCCGCATGGTCGTCCAGAACGCGCGGCGCGCCTCCACGTCCAGCGCGGCGGTCGGCTCGTCGAGCACGAGCAGGCCCGGGTCGCCGACCAGCGCCATGGCGAACCGGGCGCGCTGCGTCTGGCCACCGGAGAGCTTCTGCGTGCGCTGGTCTGCGACGCCGCGCAGGCCGGCCAGCCCCAGTACGTCGTCGACGCCGAGCGGGTGCGGATAGAGCGCGGCCATCATCGTGATGAGCTCCCGCACAGTGAGGTCGCGAAGCAGGCCGCCGGTCTGGAGCATGGCGCCGACGCCGCCGGCCCTGACTGCGTCCGCCGGCGGCCCTCCCAGCAACGTCACCTCGCCGCTGTCTGGCCGGCTCAGCCCGAGCAGCATGTCGATCGTCGTCGTCTTGCCCGCTCCGTTCGGCCCGAGCAGCGCGACGGTTTCGCCGGCGGCGATGGAAACGTCCACGCCGCGCACGGCACGCACGGGCCCGCGCGGCGACGGGAAGCTCTTGACGAGGCCGACGGCGCTCACGCCGCCGGCTGCTGCTGTGATCGCGGTTGTCACGGAGAAACCAAGCCGGTGATAGCTGCTACTGGCTTCTTGTTCCCGGCGCTTGGGCCGCTAATCGGACTGCGGTTCCTGGTACAACCCCAGGACGTTGCCGCCGGGATCACGGAAGCGCGCCGTGATCTCGGGGGCGTCGCCGCCGATGGGCTGCACGATCTCGCCCCCGTGGGCGACGATCTTCTCGATGGTCTCGGCAACGCTGTCGACCATGACGTACAGGAGCAGACCGGGCTCGGCCGCAGGCGGTCGCCCGGTCACCCAGGTACCGCTCACCTCGCCGATCGAGTCGTCGAAGGCGAGCTGCCCGTCGCCACGCCGGCGCGTCTGCCAATCGAACACGCCGGCGTAGAACGCGGCCGAGGCGTCGACGTCCTCGGCGGGAAGCTCCACGTAACAGATCTTGCCGTTCGCCTGTGTGGGTGACATCATTGCCTCCTCGCGTTGCCGTCGTCGGCTTAGCCGAGGCCGCGCGTCGCCGCCTGCGCAGCCGCGGCCGATCAGCCTTAGGCGGTGACCATGTCCGTGAGCGCCCGCACCGTCCGCCAGTTCCTCGTGGTGGCGGCGGTGCCGAGCTTGCGCTCGAACCACGCGTTGTTCAGCTTCGTGCGTCCGTAGCCGTGCGGCAGCTTGAGATAGACGACCGGCGTGGCCAGAGGCGGCGCCCCTACGAACGCCGCCTCCTCACCGTCCTCCGATGGCAGCGTGAGCTTGCCGAACGCAGCCTTGTACACGGCGCAATGGGCCGAGTCCGAAGCCTCGCCGAAGTCGGCCTCGCCGTGCGGACCGAAGAGGAAGGTCGCATGCAGGAACCGCTCATCGGGAGCGGCTCCGCGGCTGTCGGGCCCGGGTTCGCCGGCGTCGGCCGCATCGGCGAGAAACGGGTTCGCGGCCGTGACGTCGGCCATCGTCTCGCCCGGCAGGACGAGTACGCCCACACGCGGCCCCAGGTCGCGCTCGATGCGCACCTCGATAGCCGTGGCCAGGGCCGCCGCCGGTTCCGCGTCGTCGACAGCGTCGAACACGGCGTTACCGCTCTGCAGGTACGTGCGCACGTTGGTGAGCCCGAGTCCCTCGAGCAACGCTCGCAGGTCCGTCATCGCCAGTTTGGTGCCGCCGACATTGACGGCTCTGAGAAATGCGACGTAGCTCATACCGGTGTGGTACCCGGGAATGGCCGTATCGACGAGAGCCCGACGTCAGAGAGCGCCCCCACTGCTGCTGCCCGGGGATGTAGTAGCTCGGGCAGATGAAGCGGAAGATCCCTGTCGGCGTTGTCGGCCTTGTCCGGAGTGCGTCGCGAAGAGGACCGTCTTGCCGCCCGCCGTGAAGCGCCGCATGGTGGTCCAGAACGTGCGGCGCGCTTCCGCGTCCAGCGAGGCGGTCGGCTCGTGGTGCACGCCGACTCGTGGGCCTCGCCGGAGTCGGCGTCGCCGCCGAAACCGAGGATGAAGGTGCTGTGCAGGAACTGCTCGTCGGCGCCGGGTCTGCCTCGTCGGCACTCCCGGCGGCGAGGAACGGGTTGATCGGCGGCTTGATGCCGCGCCGACGTTCACCGCGCGGCGGAGTGCGACGTAGGTGCTCATGTGGTGCTGCGTACCCAGAAGAGCGGGAGGGCGGGCGGCGCCTGTGCCGCCGCCGCCGCCCTCGCACTCCTCAAGGACCGACTCCAAGCGCTCGGGACCGGACCTACGTCGGAGTCAGAAGTCCTTGTCCTGATAGACCGTGTCGCCGCGGAACATGGTGAGCAGGACCTTGTTGCCGACGCCGATCTTGTCGACCGAGCACTTCACGATATTGCGCTTGAGCACGACCATGTCGGCCGACTTGCCGACCTTGATGGAGCCTGTCGCCTTCTCCAGCATATTGGCGTAGGCGCCCTCGATCGTGTAGCTGCGGATCATCTGCTGGACGGTCACCCGCTCGGCCGGCCAAAGGACGTCGGCGACGGGGATGGCCCCGCCCATCTGGGAGGTCGGATACCAGCGCATCACGCCGATCTGCATGCCCTGCAGGGCATTCGGGTCCGGCGTCACCGGGAAGTCGCTGCCCGACGCGACGTGCACGCCCGCGTCGAACAGACTCTTCATCGGATATTCCATGTCCGCGCGGGTCTGGCCGAGGAACGGTACCTGCGCCCGGTCGCGAGAACACGACTCCCCTTCATGAGACCTCCCCTGGTCATGTGAATCCCCCGGCCTACCTTTACCGTAGGCTGTACGGAAAGTCTCTGGTACACTCTCGCGGATGTCAAGGCAGGGACGCCCCAGACTGCACACCCATCTGAGCCGCGACAGCATCGCGCGCGCCGGCCTCAAGATCGTCGACAGCGAAGGCCTCGAGGCGCTGAGCCTGCGCGCAGTGGCCGAGGCGCTCGGCGTCGGGACCATGACGCTCTACGCATACACACCCGACCGGCAGGCGCTCGAGCGCGACATCGTCGGGCTGCTGCTGAACGAGGTCGACGTGCGCGAGGTGCCGGGTGAGTCGTGGGACGAGACCGTGCGCCGCGTCGCCTTTTCCCTACGGGAGATGACGCTGCGGCACCCCAGCGCCTTCCCTCTAGTCGCGGCGGCTCCGGTCTTCGAGTCGCCGGTCCTGGAGTACGCCGCGCGCATCAGGAGGATGCACGATCGGCAGCACATCAGCCAGGAGGCGTTCGTCGGCATGTGGAGCGTCGTCGACGCCTTCGTCACCGGGTTCATGGTGATGCTCGCGCAGGCCGCCGTCCGCGCTCAGGAGGCGGCCTCCTCAGACGAGGCGGCCGCTCCAGGCGCGAGCGGGAACAGAGAGCTCGCGGCGGCGCTGACGGACGTACTCTCCGAGGCCGCCTTCCGCCGTGACCTCGAGATCGTCCTGGCCGGCCTGCACGCCTCCGGCCTCTCGGGCGACGAAGCCTGACGCGACCCGGCTCTCCGTCAATCCAGCGGACGACGCCGTCCCCTGCGGCCGCGTCGTCCCGCATGCGGTTTGCGTCGGACGGGCGGCCATCTCGCTGGCGGGCAGGTCCGCAAGCTCGGCGACGACGGCCGCCGTGCTTGCGGCGTCGAGGAAGCGCGCGGGACCGTAGCCGAGGCCCGCGCCCAACTCGCCGCCGCCGAGAACGGTCACCCGGCGGGCGGCAGCACTTGGATCGGTGTGCCGCACTGCAGCCAGTGCAGGCCGCCAAGCCTTCTCGATGTGCATTTCGGAACGGCCATCATCGATACGCGGCGGACCTCAGAACGCGCCCCACTGCTGCTGCCCGGGGATGTAGTAGCTCGGGCAGATGAAGCGGAACATGTTGGCGACCCTGTGCGCACGCGCCAGCTGCTCCTCCGTCTCCGCGTGCTCGGCGGCGAGCTGGCCGCCGAAGGCGTCCGTGAAGACGGCATCGGCAGCGGCGCGGCGATCCTCGTCGGTCTCGAAGTCGGTCCGGATGGTGCGCAGTTCACCTGGGTCGAGCCAGTAGCCGCCGCACTCGGGGCACTCGTCCACCGTCACGTCGCGCTTGACGCTGAAGAAGTGCCGCTTGAGCTGGATCTTGTCGGCGCACTGCGGGCAGTGGAGCGGCCCCGGGTCGACGGTGACGCCGGGCCGCCGCACAAAGCCGAGCAGCGTGTCGCCCGCATCCTTGGGCTCGTCGAAGCGCTGCAGCTCCATCCAGCTGAACCAGATGCCGCCGCAGCCGTCCTTGCAGACGTCGACGCTCACGCCCCCGGCCTCGACTGGGCTCAGCGTGTTGTGGCAGGCAGGACAATCCATGAACGACCCCTTTCAACGTCGTGCAGCTTGTCACCGGACTCCATCGGCCCGTAAGCGAGGTTGCCTGAGCGGCGTGGGTGCGGATGATCGGCCGCCCCGAAGTCGAGTGCGTCAGCGGGCTTCCGGCGAGCATAATCGCGTCCGTTCACCGGGCCAAGGGCGAGGGATAGGATGTCTCCGTGATGCACATCCGCCCGATGACAGAAGCCGACGCCGAAGAGGTCTCGGCGCTCATTCTCCGCAGCTATGACCGCATACTCGTCCACTACCACTCGCCCGAGATGCTTACGCGCTTCCGCGAGCACGCGACGCCCGAGTCCCTGGTCGAGCAGCTCGGGCGCAAGGAAGTCCTCGTCGTCGAGGATGCCGGCCGCATCGTCGCCGTCGGCGGCCTGGGTTGGTTCGACGACCCGCAGGTGCCGCGCGATGACCAGGCGGAGGTCTACGAGGACGCCTCTGACCGGCGCGTCACCAACCTCTTCGTCGCCGTCGACGTCATAGGCCGCGGCATCGGTCGCCGGCTGCTCGACCACCTCGTCGCGCTGGCGCAGCAGGAGGGCACGGTGCGGCTCCACGCGGCCAGCAGCCGCAACGCGGTCAACTTCTACGAGCGAGCCGGCTTCGCCCTCGATCCCGACCCGCCGACCGACATCCCGGAGATAACCTGGCTGCTCAGGCGTCTGTAACGCCCTCGGCCGGGACGCCGCCCGCCCTGTTTGCATCCCACGAAAGGCATAGTGGTAAGGTGGGTCGCGTGGCTTTTCCGCTGCTCCGGGGAGGGAGCGCCGCGCTGAGGAGGCGATGAGGCATCCGTGACGAGAGGCCCGTCAGGCCCGGCTGGAACACGCACCCACCCCCCAGTACCTTCACGCCGGCTTCGGCGATCGCCCGCGCAATAACGAAGGAGGATGTCCGCATGACCCTGTCCATCGGCGCACCTCGCATCCGCACGCTGCTGCTCGCCACCGTGGTGCTGGCCCTGCCGCTTCTGGCGGGGGTCGCCGCGCCGGCGGCACGCGCCGCAGCGCTGCCGCTCGTCTGGAGCGGGACGCTGTCGTCCGCGGGTAGCGCCGGCTTCACCTCGATCGCGACCGGTCCGGACGGCGCCGTGTACGCCGCCGGCTACGCCGAGAAGGACAACGACAGCAACGCGAGTCGCCTGCTGCTCGTGAAGTACGTCGATGCAGGCGAAACGATGAGCCAAGCGTGGATGGCGACACCGCCGGGCGCAGAGATGACCGCCGCCAAGGTCGCCGTCGATCCCTCCGGCAACGTGATCGTCGCCGGCACAAAGGGGCCGATGGCGTTTCACGGCCCGGGCAGCGACATCGTCGTCCTCAAATTCTCCCCGGCCGGCGACCTGCTGTGGAAGGCGACTTACGACGGCGCCCCACAACTCTCGGATTACGTGAAGGACCTTGCACTCGACGCCCACGGCAACGTTGTCGTGGTCGGCGCTTCCGCCCGCGGCCGTACCGGTCGCGACTATGTCACCGTCAAGTTCTTCGCAGGCGGCTCACGCGCCTGGGCTCGCCTGTATGCCGGACCCAGCGACTTCGACGAGGCGCGCAGCGTCGCCGTCGACCCCAGAGGCAACGTGTACGTGACCGGTGAGTCGCGCGTCCCCGCTAGCAAACCGGGAGTATCCGGGCCGCTGCGGGTCGTCACGATCAGCTACAGCAAGACCGGAGCACGCCGCTGGATCATCCTGGGCGGTCGCGGCTCGCAGAGCGGCGGGTCTGCGGTCATGTACTGCGGCGTCCAGAACGCTGTGGGCGTCGTGGTCGCCGGCTGGCGATACTCGGGGAGCCCGGCGTTCGGGCATGACTTCTTCGCCAAGTACGCCCTCAACGGCCACCTGCTCTGGTCGCGGACGCTCGGCGCAGGTACCCGCTCTGACGAGTGGCCTTCTGCCGCCGCCCTCGACGGGACCGGCGCCCCCATCGCCGCCGGCAGTCGCAACAAGACCGGCGCGATGCAAGGCTGGCTGGCAGGCACCTCCGCGACCGGCCGCGCCATATGGCACAGCTCGTTCACCAGCGCGTTCACGAACCCCAGCTGGGCTGAGTTCGGCTCGGTGGCCGCGGCAGCCGACGGGCGCGTGCTCGCCGCCGGCGAGACCGCATCCGGCGAGCCGGCGGACATGGACATCCCGACGACGTTCCTCGTCCGGTACAGCCCCGGCTGGCCGGTGACGGCGCCGCTTGACTACGTCGGCGCCGGGAGCGCGGGCACGGCGGACACCTGCACAGCCGTCGCCATCGGTTCCGCCGGCATGTACGCCGTCGGTCGCCAGGGCAGTATAGGCGGCGACTCAGTCGCGGTGATCCTCAAGTTCTAGGCGAGCTGACGACCGCATCCGGCGGGGCGACGAAGATCTGGCCGCGGCGTCACTGACGAAAGAGGGGCGGGAGGCCAGGCACCAGAGCCTCCCGCCCCGCATCTCCGAGCGAATCCATCGAAGACGCGAGCGGCGCTCCGCCGTCCAATAGGATGGAGCGAACGGGGGAGGCGCTGGTGCGTGATCAAAGCGCGACCGGGACGGAGATCTCGTCGGCTGTCCTCGCCGCCGCTCGCGCCGGCGACCCGGACGCATTCACCGGCGTGGTGGAGCACTACGATGCACGCCTGCGCGTCCTCGCGTTCCACTTGCTCGGCGACCCGCACCAGACGGACGACGCCTTGCAGGACGTCTACGTGAAGGCCTTCCGAGCCCTGCCCGACTTCGCCGGCCGGGCGGCGCTCGGCACCTGGCTCAGCCGCATCACCTACACGACCTGTATCGACCACCTGCGGCGGCGGGCTCGTCTGGTTCTCGTGCCGGATCTCGAACCCGAACAGCAGCCGCCCGACGGCCCCGATCCGACAGACGACGTCTCGGACCGCGGCCTCGTGCGTGACACGCTGCGACGACTACCACCGGAGCAGCGGGCGGTCGTCGTGCTCGTCGGGGTACAGGGGCTCGACTATGAACAGGCGGCGGAGATCCTCGGCGTCCCGAGCGGGACCGTCGCCTCGCGGCTCTCCACCGCCCGCAGGATCCTGAGAAGCGCACTTCGCGGCGACGATGACTCACTGCTGGCCAACGGCACCACCGAGGAGGTCTCGTCATGACCGACGAACGCCGGGCGCCCGACGACCCGCGCGCAGACCGGGAGCTCTGGGACCTCGTGGCCGCCGTCCCGGTGCCCGCAGCCGGCGCTGACTTCCTGCCGCGACTGCGGGAATGCTTCGAGCAGAACGGGGTGACCACGCTCCCAGCCGGTGCCCGCAGCCGCCACAGACTGCGGCGGCTGCTCGTCGGCTTCGCGGCCGTGGCCGCGGTGGCCGCGGTCGTCGCCCTGACCGTCCTGCCGGCCATGCGCGGCACCCCGACGGCGACCGCCGCCGACATGCTGGCGTCCATGAGCGGCGCCTCCGGCGGAGTCCATGTCGTGCGCCTGTCCGTCAAGGAGGGCGTGATCGGGCCCGGCGCCTCCCCATCGCCCGTTCAGGGTTCCGGCGTTGCGAACGAAGAACTCATCATCAGCACCGTGGGCGACGTCCGACACACCACTTGGGAACGACACAAGGCGATGGCCGGCCGTCCGGCCGTCACGACCTACGACTACTGGACCTACGACGAGCGGCGACACGAGATGATGAGCCTGGGGACGGTCGTGCCGGATGACGGCAACAGCGTGCTCGCCATCGAGCGTCCGAGCTGGGGCTCGGACATCTGGGAGTCGTGGCCGTACGCGAACATCCAGGCCCTCGCCGGCGCCGTCCGCGCAAGGCTCGCGGAGGGCGACCCCGACGCTCCGGTCACCGAGACCACCTACCTCGGGCGGCCGGCCTGGCACGCCGACCTGACGGAACGGCTCCCGGGCAACAGCACCCATCCGCATGGTCTCTTCGCCACGTGGAGCGTCACGGTGGACAAGGCCACCGGGCTGCTGATGAGGAGCGACTACGGTATGAAGTCCGGCACGGAGCAGCCGGGCGCCGCGACAATGTCATTCTGGGTGACAGGGATCGAGATCGATCCGAAGCTCCCCGAAGGCTGGCAACGCATCTCGCAGTCCGGCCAAGAGCGGATCGGCATCTACGACCGAGGGACGCGCTTCGGTACGCCCGAGTCGGTCGCCAGGCGCGCATGGCCGACGCTGGTCCTCATTCCCCAGCGAGTCCCGGCCGGCTACCGGCTGACGGATGTCGCGACCACATACTTCGACGGCATGAAGACGTCGCCCCGGACCAGGAGTCATCTCGTCTACCTGTCGTACCGCCACCCGCACAAGTACCACTGGGTGATGACCTCGGTGGATGCGTCCGTGCAGAGGGTTGTCGTGCGCTATCGCCGCGGGTTCTCCACGTTCGTCATCGATATCAGACCACTCGGCAGCCGAAACGCGGTGCCCGGCTCTTCCAGTGGGCTCATCGGCGGGGCCGATGTCACGCTCACAGCCGGCTATCTCAAGGGGAAGCATGCGAGCGTGTCCATCTCTCCCAACCTCGCCTCGGGCCCGGCACTCGCGACACGCAGCGACCGGTCCAAGATCACCATCAGCGGCGGCCTGACGCGCCAGGAGCTCATCGACGTCGCCAACTCACTCAAGGTCTATGGTGATGTCAACAAGCCGCTGCCTGCCGGCTACGGCGACTGACCGCGCAACGATGAAGGAGGAGTCTCCATGACCCTGTCCATCGGCGCCATACATGTCCGCACGATGCTCCTTGCAGCGGTGGTCCTCATGCTCCCGCTTGCGGCGGCGGTCGCCGCTCCGGCCGCACAGGCCGCACCGCTGCCGATGACGTGGTCGGACACCTACGGGACCGCGGCAAACGACGGCTTCAACACCGTGGCCACGGGCTCCGGCGGGACTGTCTACGCCGCCGGCTCTGCAGGCGCGATCGCCTCGGGTGCCGGCGGTAAGTTGCTTCTGGCGCAGTACGTCGACACCGGCGCCACGATGAAGCGCGAATGGGTGCGCACGTACAGTCGCCGAGGCTTCACCGCAGCTTCGGCAAGCAGGGTAGCCGTGGACCCGTGGGGAGACGTGATCGTCGCCGGCACGCTGGACGTGCCGAGCCTCACGGGCAAGGGCAGCGACATCATCGTGCTCAAGTACTCTCCTGCCGGCGACCTCCTGTGGAAGACGGTCTATGACGGGCCTGCGCACCGGGACGATTACGTCAACGACCTGGCGCTTGACGCTCACGGCAGCGCGCTCGTGGTCGGCGCCTCGGTCGGCAGGGGCACCGGCCGCGACTATGTCACCCTCAAGTTGCGCGCCGGCGGATCCCGCGCCTGGGTCCGCCGCTACGCCGGACCCGAAGCCTTCGACGAAGCTCGCGGCGTTGCCGTCGACGCCAAGGGCAACGTCTACGTCACCGGCTGGTCCAACGATAGATCACGTACGCGTCGCGCGCAGACCATCTGCTACAGCCCTGCCGGGGCGAAGCGATGGGCGGTGCGCGACACGAAGGCACACGCCTGGAGCGGCGCTGCAGCGGTCATGTACAGCGACGTGGCCGGCGCACGGGGCGTCGTCATCTCTGGATACCGGGGGGACCGGAAGACGGGGGACGAGAGCCTGTGGTTCGCGAAGTACCGCGCCTCCGACGGCAAGGCCGTCTGGCAGCGGTCATCCCCCAACGGCGCGACGGCAGAGCCTGCGGCGGCGGCCATCGACGCCACCGGCGCGCCGGTGGCGGCCGGGATGAGCAACCACAGCGGAGGCATCGAGGCCTACATCGGGGGCGTCTCGGCGAGCGGCGACCACGCCTGGAGCAGCGCCATTGCCAGCGGGTTCACCAACCCCGGCTGGGCTGAGTTCGACGACGTGGCCGTGAGCCCCGCCGGCGCCGTCCTGGCCGGCGGCTGGGCGCAGGTGGCCGAGCCCCCGAAGGACCTGTACGACTACATCCCGAGCGGGTTCCTCGTCCGCTACAGCCCGGCGTGGCCGATCACGGCACCGCTCGACTATGTCGGTCCCGGGAGCGCGACGAGCAGGAGTAAGTGCACAGCGGTCGCCATCGGGGCGAAGGGGATGTACGCCGTCGGCGAGAAGACCGCAGCTGCCGGCGACCTGGACGCGGTGCTGCTGAGGTTCTAGAGCGAAGCGAAGGCCGCGCGGCCCGCAGCGGGTCGCGGCCTGCTAGCGTCCGTAGCCCTCGGCGTAGCGGACGCAGAGGTCCACGTAGATCTGCTTGAAGCGGCGCCAGTCGGCCTTGTACGCCTCGTCGACCTCACGGTCCAGGAGGCGCGCCGGGACTCCGGCGGCGATCTTCGCCGCCGGCACCACGGCGCGTTGCCGCACCACGGCTCCTTCGGCGACGACCGCCCACTCGCCGAGCTCGGCCCAGTCGCTCACCACGGCGTTCATCCCGACCACGGCGTAGTCGCCGAGCAGCTTCACGTTGTGGACGACGCAGCCGTGCCCGAGCGTCACCCAGTCGCCGATCGTGCACGTCTCGCCCGGTCGGGCGTGGATGACCGCGTTGTCCTCGACCGCGCAGCAGTCGCCCAGGACGATGGTGCCGTAGTCGCCGCGCAGACGGGCGCCCGGACCGATCCAGCAGCGGGCGCCGATGGTGACGTCGCCGATGACGTCGGCCGAAGGATGGATCCAGCAGCCGTCGCCGAGCCGGGGCGCCTTGCCCTCGAAGCTCTCGACGGTCACGTCAGGTGAGTCCCTCGGCGAGCTCCGCCTGCTGGGCGAGACCGCCGAGGAGGACGGCGCGCATGGTGTCGAGCGCCGAGATGACGCGGGCGTCGGAGAGCGTGTAGCGGATGCTGACGCCGTCGCGCTCGCCGTAAACCAGCCGCTGCTCCCGCAGCATCTTGAGGTGCCGCGACACCGTCGGCTGCGGCACCCTGAGCGCCTCAGTGAGCTCCGTGACCGTCTTCGGCCCCTCGTACAGCTCGTACAGGATGAGGATGCGCTTGGGGTCGGCCAGCGCCTGGCAGATGCTGGCGTGCAGCTGGTTCACTTCGCGTTCGAGGCGTTCTTCCATGATTCGATTGTCCGGCTGCGGGCCCCATGCCGTCAATTCGCAGGCACGGATCTCTCGTGCAGCGCGTCACAAACCCGACTAATCAGACTGCCTCTGTCTCGGTTGACTCGTCCATTCGGATAGGCGTATATAAGTAAGTATGCAAATTCACAAGCTCGCAAAGTCGTCCTCGCCGGAGGCCCAGACAGCGGACCTCAAGCCCCTCTTCCGCATGCACGCGGAGCTGTGCAAGGCCCTGGCCAACGAGCATCGTCAAGCCATCCTTCACGCCATCTGCACCGACGAGAAGTGCGTCGGCGACCTCGCCACCGAGATCGGCATCTCGGTCCACAACGTGTCGCAGCACCTGCGCGTGCTCAAGGAGCAACGGCTCGTGGCGTCACGCAAGGACGGCCACACGGTCTACTACCACGTGACCAACATGAAGTTCATCGAGGCCTGCACGCTCATGCGGCAGGCGCTGGTCGAACAGCACGTGGCCCAGGGCGAGTCCCTGCAGGCCGCCGAGCTGCTCGACCCCCAGCGGAGCAGCCCGACGCCCGTCGCGCCGGCGTAAGACAAGCAAGAAGGAGCCAAGGGGAACGATCACACGTGTACCAGCAGGCGGACGACCACGTCGTCGCTTGAGAATGAAAACACAAGCACAAAAGGAGCATGACATGTCCGAAGACCTCGCCAACATCCAGGTGGAAAAGATCGTCGACGCGCGCGGCACCTCGTGCCCCGGCCCCATCCTCGCGGCCAAGAAGGGCATCCCCAGCGTCTCCGTGGGCGGGGTCATGGAAGTCCAGGCGACCGACATCGGGCACGACCAAGGACCTCCCCGCATGGTCCAAGAAGATGGGCCATGAGTACCTCGGCGTGGTCGAGGAGCCGGGCTACATGCGCCTCTTCGTGAAGAAGATGAAGTGACCATGACCGAGACCACGGTAACCGAGGACCAGGCGTACTCGCCGCGTATCCTGGTCTTCAGCACCAACAACATCTCCGACCCGGGCATCGACCTGGCGGGCAGCTCGCACATGCACTACTCGCCGAACGTCATGGTGATCAGCGTGCCGTGCACGAGCGGCATCAAGCCCAGCTGGATCCTCTACGCCATGGAGCAGGGCTTCGACGGCGTCTTCATCGCCGCCGACGGCGAGGAGTGCGCGCTACCTCCCGGATTGCGGCGAGCGCACCGCCGGCATCATGACCGATGCCCAGGATCTGCTGGTCGAGAAGGGCTACGAGCCGCAGCGCGTCCGCATGGCCGCCATCTGCTCGGTCTGCGCCGAGCCCTTCACCAAATACATGCACGAGTACTCGAGGTCCCTGGCCGATCTGGGACCGTCCCGGAAGGCGACCGCATGAATGCTGCACCGCTCCAGTACGACGCTCTCGTGGTCGGCAGCGGCATCGGCGGGATGGAGTCAGCTCTCAAGCTCGGCGACATGGGCTACAAGGTCCTCGTCGTCGAGAAGGACGCCAGCGTCGGCGGCAAGATGATCCTGCTCAGCAAGGTCTTCCCCACGCTCGACTGCGCCAGCTGCATCTCCACCCCCAAGATGGCTGCCACCATCCACCATCCCAATATCGACGTCCTCACCTACTCCCAGGTCGAGGGCATCCGCGACAACGGCGACGGCACGTACCACGCCAAGATCACGCAGAAGCCGAAGTTCATCGACGAGGCCGCCTGCACCGGCTGCCGCCAGTGCGAGATGGCCTGCAACGTGGCCGTGCCGGACGAGTTCAACGCCGACATGGTGTCGCGACGCGCGGCCTACATCGCCTTCCCTCAGGCAGTGCCGAAGAAGGCCGTGATCGACCGCGCCGGCGTCTCGCCGTGCACCTACGAGTGCCCCGCCGGCATCAAGGCGCACGGGTACGTCGCGCGCGTGCGCAGCGGCGAGTACGAGGAGGCCTTCGACCTGGTGCTCGAGACGACCCCGCTCGTCGGCTCGCTCGGACGCGCCTGCTACGCGCCGTGCGAGGAGCAGTGCACGCGCGGCGAGCTCGAGGGTCCGCTGCCGATCCGCCGCCTGAAGCGATTCATCGCCGACCGGCACTACGGACAGGATGAGCTGAAGCCGCTGGAGAAGCCCGAGCAGAACGGCAAGAAGGTCGCCGTCGTGGGCTCGGGCCCCGCAGGCCTCACCGCCGCCTGGCAGCTCGCTCGCAAGGGCTACGGCGTCAAGATCTTCGAGTCGGCCCCGCAGCCGGGCGGCATGCTCCGCCTCGGCATCCCGGCGTACCGGCTGCCGAACGACGTGATCGACGACGACATCGCCAACGTGACGGCGATCGGCGTCGAGATCGAGACCGACACGCGCGTCGACGATGTCGCGGCGCTCAAGGACGACGGCTTCGACGCCGTCCTCGTGGCGACGGGCACGCACAAGGCCGTCCAGTCTGCGCGTGCCCGGCGAGGACCTCGACGGCATCCAGAGCGCCCTCACCTTCCTCGCCGACGTGAAGCTCGGGCAACCCCGTGGACCTCGCCGACAAGAAGGTCCTCGTCGTCGGCGGCGGCAACGTCGCCATCGACGCGGCGCGCTCCGCGCGCCGCCTCGGCGCCGCGTCCGTCGACCAGGTCAGCCTCGAGTGCTGCGAGGAGATGCCCGCCCACGACTTCGAGGTCGATGAAGCCAGGGCCGAGGGCATCACGCTGCACGACGGCTGGGGAATCGACCACTTCGAGGGCGACGGCGTCGTCCAGCGCGCCGAGCTCAAGGTCTGCACCTGCGTCTTCGACGCCGACGGCCGTTTCGCGCCCGAGTACGACGAGACCCAGCGCGACACCGTCGACTGCGACGTCGTCATCGTCGCCGCCGGCATGATGGCCGACACGGAGGCGTTCGGCCTCGAGACCAACCCGAACCGGACGCTCAAGGCCGACGCCGAGACGCTCCAGACCGCCGTGCCGCACGTGTTCGCCGCCGGCGACGTCGTCACCGGCCCGACCATGATCAACAGCGCCGTCGGCCACGGCCGCCGCGCCGCCTTCATGATCGATCGCTACCTTCAGGGCGCCGTGACTGGACCCCGACGCCTTCGACGAGATGCTGGCGGTCGTCGACAAGAACGAAGTGCTCCGCGCGGCAGGACGTCTACGACCGGCGCGAGCCGCTCGAGTCCAGCGCCGCCATGAGCGCCTCGCCGACCGACTTCGTGCGAGACGGAGGCCACGATGACCGAGGACGAAGCGTTCCTCGGCGCCGCCCGCTGCCTCGACTGCGGCGTCTGCTCCGAGTGCCACGCCTGCGTGGACGTCTGCCCGGCCGACGCGATCAAGCTCGACGATGCGCGGACAGGAGATCGAGGCGGAGGTCGGCAGTGTCGTGCTCGCCACCGGCTTCAAGCTCTTCCCGGCCGACGCCAAGCCGCAGTACGGCTACGGCCGCTACAAGAACGTGATCACCGGCATGCAGATGGACCGCCTGCTGGCGCCGACCCGGCCGTACAACGCCGTGATCCGCCCCAGCGACGGCAAGGTGCCGGACAACATCGCCTACATCATGTGCACCGGGTCGCGCGACGAGACCGTCGACAACCCGCTGTGCTCCAAGATCTGCTGCATGTACTCGGTCAAGCAGAACCAGCTCATCATGGGCGCCCTGCCGCTCGCCGACGTGACCGTCTACTACATCGACGTGCGCTCGGTCGGCAAGGGCTACGACGAGTTCTACCAGCAGGCCAAGGACATGGGCGCCAACTTCGTCAAGGGCCGCGTCTCCGGCATCACCGAGACCGACGAGGGCAACCTCGTCCTCCGCTACGAAGACATCGAGAACGGCGGCACTCTCGCCGAGACCGAGCACGACATGGTCGTGCTCGCGGTCGGCGTGCAGCCGAACCCCGAGGCCGGCCGTCTGTTCGAGGACGGCGCCCTGGCGCTCGACGACTACTACTACGTCGGCGAGGCCGACGAAGACCTCGACCCCGGCCGCACCAATCTCCCCGGCGTGTTCGTCGCCGGTTCGGCCGCCGGGGCCAAGGACATCCCCGACTCGATCCTCCACGCGGGCGCCGCGGTCGCACAGGCCGCCGCTCACCTGGAGCGAGCGAAAGTGAGCGAAGTGGCGAAAGCAAAGGTGACGTCATGAGTAGCCCTCGCAGCGAAGCTGCCGAGCGGGGCAACGAGGACGCACCGCCCCGCGGCCGCAAGATCGGCGTGTACGTCTGCCAGTGCGGCGGCAACATCGGCGACTACGTCGACGTGGACAAGGTCGTCGCCGAGATCAAAGGCGACGACGACGTGGTCGTCGCCAAGTCGGCGATGTTCACCTGCTCCGACGCGACCCAGCAGGAGATCGTGCAGGACGCCCAGGAGCAGGGCCTCGATGCCCTCGTGGTCGCGTCGTGCTCGCCCAAGCTGCACACCCTGACCTTCCGCGATGTGGCAAAGCGCGCCGGCATGAACCCGTTCCAGTACACCCAGGTGAACGTCCGCGAGCAGTGCTCCTGGACGCACACCGACGACAAGGTCGGCGCGACCGAGAAGGCCGTGCGCCTGGTGCGCGCCGGCATCAACCGGACCCGCCTCACCGAGCCGCTCGAGCCGATCGTCGTCGAGACGACGCCGAAGAGCCTCGTGGTCGGCGGCGGCATCGCCGGCCTGCGCGCAGCCCTCGGTCTGGCGGAGATCGGCCTCACCGTCTTCCTCGTGGAGAAGGAGGCCGAGCTCGGCGGCCGTGTGGCCGGCTACGGCGCCATGTTCCCGCAGGGCCGCAACGGCGCCGACCTGATCGCCACGCTCGAGGAGAAGGTGCGCGCCAACCCGGCGATCACCGTGTTCACCAACGCGGAGCTGATGAGCCAAGAGCGGCAGCTTCGGCAACAACCAGGTGACCGTCGCCATCCACGGCGACCGCTGGAGACGATCCAGCTGGACGTCGGGTCGATCGTCGTCGCCACCGGCTTCGACGACTACGAGCCGGCGGCCGGTGAGTTCGGCTACGGCCTGGACGGTGTCGTGACGCTGCCCGAGTTCAAGAAGATGGTGGACGAGACGTCCGGCCCGCTGCAGTACCAGGGCAAGCCGGTCAAGACCGTCGCCTACGTCTACTGCGTGGGCAGCCGCCAGGATGAGGGCGTCGAAGGCGCGCACACCTACTGCTCGCGTTACTGCTGCACATCCGCGGTGCACACCGCACTCGAGGCCCAGAAGCTCGGCGGCGATCTGCGCCAGTACCACCTCTACCGGGACATGCGGACCTACGGCAAGTACGAGTTGCTGTGGAACGAGTCGCGCCAGAATGGCTCGCTCTATCTGCGGGTACCCGACGACGAGCCGCCGGCGGTGGAGAAGCTCTCCTCCGGCGGCCTCAAGGTCACCACCAAGGACCTGCTCACCGGCGGCGAAGAGATCGCGATCCCCGCCGACCTCGTCGTACTCGTCACCGGCATGGTGCCGCGCGAGAACTCCGAGCTGGTCAGCGTCCTCAAGCTCCCGGTGGGCAACGACGGCTTCTACAACGAGATCCACCCCAAGCTGCGCCCCGTGGAGACGATCGTGGACGGCGTGCTCATCTGCGGCGCCTGCCAGGCGCCAAAGACGTCGTCCGAGGCCGTCGCCAGCGGCCTGGCCGCCGTCACCCAGAGCGGCGCCATGCTCAAGCGCGGCTTCGCCGAGCTCGACCCCATGGTGGCGATCGTCGACAACGATGCCTGCACCTGGTGCGGCAAGTGCCAGGAGGCCTGCCCCTACGACGCGATCGAACAGGTCGAGGCCGATGGCAAGCAGGTGGCTCAGGTCATCAGGACGGCCTGCAAGGGTTGTGGGGGCTGCGTGCCGGTCTGCCCGACCGACGCCATCGACCTGCAGGGCTACACCGACGCTCAGATCAGATCCATGATCGACGGCCTGATGGAGGTGAGCTGCTCATGACGCCCGACGACACCGCCACGACCCGTCCGCTGATCAAGGACGCGGTCCCCGGTCAGCGCGACGTCCGCGAGGTGATCCGCGACGAGCAGGTCATGCGTCGCCGCGTGCTGGCCGTGCTCGCAGACGGGCCTCTCACGGTGCCCGAGATCGCGGCCGCCCTCGAACGGCCCACCCACGAAGTGATGTTCTGGGTCATGGGCCTGCGCAAGTACGGCTGGCTGGCCGAGGACAAGGAAGTCAACGACGATGGCTACTTCCGCTATGAAGCGGTGGAGAGGGAGGGCTCATGACGGCTCTCGTGAACCCCGGGCTGGCGACAGAGCTGGCGCGCTCAGGCGAGTTCAACGCCGACGCCTGCATGAACTGCGGGGTGTGCTCCGCCATCTGCCCCATGGGCGTCGACGTCGAGGTGCGCAAGCTGTTCCGCTACGTGCTCCTCGGCATGGAAGACCAGGTCAAGGCCGAGACGGAGAACGTCTTCTCGTGCCTGCTCTGCAAGATGTGTGAGGAGAACTGCCCCGCGGGCGTGCACATCGCCGAGAACGTGCGCACGCTGCGGCACCACATCGTCCGCACCACCTTCGGCCTCGGGGAGGGATGACCATGCCTCTCCCGACCGGCGACGTGATCGGCATCCTGGGCGACAACCTGCGCCTGCGGAAGTCGGTCCTCCCGCTGCCGAGCAAGGTGGCGACCAAGTGGACCGAGGGTCTCGGCCTGCCGCGAGGCGGCGAGACCGTGCTCTACACCGGGATGATGTACCAGCTCATCCCGTACATCGAAGGCCTCGTGAAGGCCGAGATCAAGTTCGGCGACTCCTGGCTCGGCAAGTACACCGGCCTGGGCCGCCGTGTGAACCGCATGATCAACATCTCCGCGTTCATGGCGCGGCCCTCGGCAGAGGAGCGCGCCGTCTACGACCAGGTGCCGATCAACGTCGTCCACCTGCTGCGCAAGGCCGGCGTCCAGTTCGGCGCCCTCTATCAGGACGACCTCTATTCGGGCGCCCTCGCCTACGACCTGGGCCTCGACGAGGTCGTGGTCGAGCACGCGAAGAAGGTCTTCGCGGCGCTCAAGAAGCACGGGGTCAAGACCGTGATCACCATCGACCCGCATACCACCACCATGCTGCGCAGCGTCTACCCCAGGATCCTGAGCGGCTACGACATCGAGGTGAAGAGCTACCTCGAGGTGCTCGCCGAGAAGGGCTTCGGCTCCAACGGTCACAGCGCCAAGGCGCTCTCGGGCGAAGTCGTCGTGCACGACTCCTGCGTCTTCGCCCGCTACGAGGGCGTCGTCGACGAGCCGCGCGAGCTGCTCGCCGCCACCGGACTCACCATCCGCGACCCCGAGAACTCGGGCCGTCAGACGTGGTGCTGCGGCGGCCCCGTCGAGTCGCTGTACCCGGCCAAGGCGATCGCCAACGCGGAGAAGCGCGTCGCGCAGCTCCGCGAGGCCGCTCCCGACGCCGTCACCATGTGCCCGATGTGCTTCGTGAACCTGAGCAATGCAGCCGGCGACACGATGCGCTTCAAGGATATCTCGCAGTACCTGCGCGAGGCCTACGCGTCCTGACCAGGGCCACCGGAAGACACGACCGAACAGCACTGGAGGTGCTGGAGTGGACACGACCACCAAGAAGACGATCATCCTGTTCAGTGGCGACTTCGACAAGGTGATGGCGGCGTTCATCATCGCCAACGGCGCCGCCGCCATGGGCGACGACGTCACCATCTTCGCCACGTTCTGGGGTCTCAACATCTTCCGCAAGGCGAGAGAAGGTCACGACGGACGGCAAGAAGAGCTTCCTGCAGAAGGCCTTCGGCAGCATGATGCCCAGGGGCTCGAAGAAGCTCGGGCTCTCCAAGATGAACTTCGCCGGCGCCGGCGCTCCTCTCATGCGCAAGGTCATGAAGAACGCGAACGCCATGTCGCTCGAGGAACTGATCGACAGCGCCCGCGAGATGGACGTGAAGTTCGTCGCCTGCACGCTGTCGATGGACATCCTCGGATTCAAGGAAGAGGAGATGATCGACGGCCTCGAGTACGCCGGCGTCGCCGCCTATCTGGGCGAGGCCGACGAGGCCAACGTCAACCTGTTTATCTAGACGCCGAACGGCGGCCATGCCCGGAAGAGGGGCAGCCGCCGGGCGCGAGTCCCCACCCGGGACGGGGCATCGCGCACCAGGCGCCGAGCGGCCCGCGACCATCTCCACGACGGTCGCGGGCCGCTTTTCGTTGCCCGGGAGCGAGTCTTTCGGGGGAGGCGACGGCAATCGCCCCGGAGGTCTCCCCCGGGGCGCGCAGCCGAGCGAAGGCGGCTGGCTTCATGAGCATATGCTCATATAAGATGCGGTGCCGAAGCGGGTGAGTGGCGCCGCGCCGCCCAGCCGAGATGGACGGACGATCATCGCCGCGAGGCAGAAGGAGGTTCCGGTGGGACGACTGACCGAGGACGCAAAGCGAGTGCTCGCCCAGATGAAGGTCGTGCCGGTGGCGACCGCATCGAAGGCCGGCCTGCCCAACGTGGTGCCGATGACCTTCGTGAAGACGCTCGACGACTCGGCGGTGCTCATCGCCGATAACTTCATGGACAAGGGCGCGAAGAACCTCGAGGAGAACCCTCACGTCGCCATCTGTGCGTGGGACCTCGAGACCAAACGCGCGTATCAGGTGAAGGGCACCGCGGAAGTCCATCGCGTGGGATCCGTCTTCGACGAGACCGTCGCCTGGGTCCAGGAGAGCAGACCGGAGATCGCCACCAGAGCTGCGGTGGTCGTGAGCATCACGAACGTCTTCGTGTGCTCGGCCGACGACCGGGGCAAGGACGTGGTCCTGCCGTAGGCGGGTGCGGACGGGCCCGGGCCTTCGGTCTCTCCTGCAGCGCCGCAAGACACAGCGGGCGGCGGCGTCTCCGTGAAGGAAGCGCCGCCGCCCGCCTGCACGAGGCATACCGATCGCCGTCGGTTCAGTAGTTGAGCACCGCCGACGCGGTCGTGACTTCCTGGATGACGCGTGCTCCGGCGATCAGCTGCGCGCCGTCGACCAGCAGGTCCTGCCCGAGCTCCCGCTCCTGGACGCACGGTGTGCAGACGAGCAGCTTGCCGCCGGCCTCCATGAAGGTCGCGAAGAGATCTTTGAGCGGCGGCAGACCGCCGGCGAAGATGTGGTCGTAAACGCCCTTCTGGGCCAGCAGGACGCCCGTCCCTTGAAGGATGACGACGGCCTCGCATTCCATCACCTGAGCGGCGGTCGCCATGACGAACGGCAGCGTCGCACGCTCTTTGTCCTCGGGGCCGTGCGTCGCCATGATGACGACCTTGTCTGCGGCTGCGTCTGCCATGCGTGTCTCCTTCGTGAATGTCCGGCTAAGTCGCTGGCCTGGCGCAGGCCGGAGCGAGCGGGGCCTGCAACCGTCGCGGTCGGGTCAGAGCACCTGAACGACGTCTGCCTTTTCGCAGCTCGTGATGTACTTGGCGATGCCGACGATGTCATCGACGACGTCGACGAAGTCGTCGAGCTCGCCGGCGCCCCAGATCTTGCCCGCGGCCTGGCAGCAGTGGATCTTGACGTTGCCCATGGCCTTGAGCTTGCGGAAGTTCTCAAGGGGGTCGGGAACGGCGTTCTCGGCCATCCCGGCCAGCATCTCTTCCTTCAGTTCGGGGCGGTCGGCATACGTGCCTGCGGCGCCGCCCACGTCCTTGCGGAACGCGTAAGCGCCTCCGAGCAGCAGGTAGATGTCCACGTCCATCTCGAGAGCCACGGCGCCGCCGGTCAGGGTGCTGGCGACGACGAGCTTCTCGAGGCTGCCACTGGCAAGACTGATGATCATGGAACTCATTGGTGCTTCCCTTCTCTGGACTACTGGCGGGTGACGCGCAGCCGACGGAACTCGGTGAACCAGATCGCGAGCGGTCGGTACACGATGTGGGCGAGCTTGGTGAACGGCAGGAGCAGGATCAGTTCCATCGCCAGAGCGATGTGGATCAGGAAGACGACGCCGACCCAGCCGCTGAGCGTCGCGTAGTCGGCGAGCTCGAGCACGAACCCGGTGACGCCGATCCCCCACAGAAGGGCGAGGAAGAGCCAGTCGGAGAGCAGGCTGTGCGAGCTGTACTTGTCCTGTTTGCGCAGGCGCTGGACGACCGCGACGGTGACGCCGTAGACGAGGAAAACGCCGGCGACCGTGCCGAGCAGGCGCGCCGGCGACCAGATCGGCACGTAGGAGCCCGGCACCTTGAAGAGGTAGTCGAGCGCCGTCGCGAGCGCCAGCCCGATCATGCCCATCATGATCGCGTAGTGCACGAACCAGCGACGCAGCGGCAGCGGCGCCGGCGGCGCGGGCTTCTCGCTGTCGCAGTCCCGGTAGCGCATCTGGCCGAAGACCTCCGCGATGGTCGTCCCGAGGGAGCGAAGCGCGGCCGAGAGCGGGAAGGCTTCCGCCCGCGCCTCCGGCAGCCCGAGGCCGCCCGGCGTCGGAGCGCGCGAGATCGACCAGAGCATGTTCACCACGGTGGCGACGGTGAACGCCACGGCGACGACGCCCACGGCGACGCCCAGCCAGTGGATGGTCTCGTAGGGGATGAACGTGAGGAGCGCGTCGCTCGTGACGCGGCCCGTCGGCCAGCCGGGCGAGCCGGCCAGCAGGATCGCGAGCAGAGCCGCGAATACGACGGCCAGGAGCGACCAGGTGAAGGCCGCCGACCCGTAGAGACGGCGGGCGATCGTGGTCGGATCGAAGCCGGCGATGGCGAAGCGCCTCGCCGAGGCCATGAACTCGCCCGGCTCGGCCTGACGAGGGCACGTGTCCGAGCACTCGCCGCAGTAGTAGCAGAGCCAAAGCTCGCGGCTGGCGACGACGTTGGCCTTCTGCCCGAGCTGCGCGTAGCGGATCATGCGCCGTGGGAACGCCACGGAGTCCTTCGAGAGCGGGCACACTGCGGTGCAGTTGCCACAGTTGAAGCACGCGTTGATGTCGAACGCGCCGTAGCGTCTTCATGTCGCGAAGCACGGTGGTGTCGATGCGCGTGGCCATCAGGACTCACCCCCGCCGGCGCCGGCGACCAGGCTGTAGGTGCAGTAGTCGCCGTCCATCCCGGACTCCACGAGGTCGCCATACTTGCGCATCGCAGCTACGTGCCACAGCACATCCCGGGTGGCCAGGCCGGTGGCCGCGGCCAGCGAAGGGACCGTCGCCGGTCCCTCGGCCAGCGCGGTGCGCACCTGCTTGCGCGCCGCCTGCCGTAGCTTGTTGCGCTCGACCGCCGCGTCCACGGCCGTGCCACGTTCGGCACGCAGCTTCTTGAGCGTCGCCTTGAGGGCGGTGCGCTGTTCCTTCGAAGTGCTCATCGCGCCGGCGCCTCCGATCCGGCGACGATCGCGTCGACCATCGCCTCGTACTGATCAAGGGTCCAGCCGGCCAGATCGATCGCCCTCGTCGGGCACACCGCGACACACGCGCCGCAGCCGGAGCACAGCGCAGGATTCACGACCGCCCGCCGGGCGCCGTCGGGGTAGTCGTGCAGCTCGACGGCGCCGGGGTACGGGCACTCGGCGACGCACGCGCCGGCGCCTTCGCAGAGCGTGGCGTCCACGTGCGCCACGAAGGGGTCGAGTTCGACGTGGCCGGTCGAGAGCAGCGCCGTGGCCTTGGCGGCCGCGGCGGACGCCGATGCGACCGACTCCGTGATGTCCTTGGGGCCCTGGCTGGTACCGGCGACGAGCACACCGTTGACGGCGAGTTCCACCGGCCGCAGCTTGGGGTGGACCTCCTGCAAGAAGCGGTCGGCGCCGACCGGAAGCTTCAGACTCTCGATGAGCGCGGAGACGTCGGCCGGCTGCATGCCCACGGCCAGCACGACGAGGTCGACGGCGGCCTCGACTTCTTCTCCCCAGGTGAGGCCGTCTCGCGCCCGGACCAGCGCCGCCACGCCGTCGTCCGGCTGTGCCTTGACGACCGTCGGCGGCTCCTGGTCGTTCCAGCGCACGAAGACCGTGCCGCCCCTGGAGGCGCGCTCGTAGTACTCCTCGTGCCCGCGGCCGTAGGCGCGGATGTCCTGATAGAAGTCGTACGTCGCCACGTCCGGGCGTTTCTCCTGCAGCTCGCAGATGGCCTGGAGGGTGGCGGTGCAGCAGACGCGCGAGCAGTACTCGTTGATGCTCCCGTCCGCCTGCGGCTTGTTGATGCCCTCGGCCTGCCGGCTGCCGACGCAGTGGATGAAGGCGACGCCGGCGACAGGGCTGCCGCCGTACTCGGGCAGCCCCTTCCCCGGATCGACGGCGCTGAGCCAGCGGATGAAGTCGGGCAGCGTCACCACCTGAGGAATGCGCTCGTAGCCGTACTCGCCCTTGCGCGGAGCGTAGTGGTCGAAGCCCGTCGCCGCGATCACGGCGCCGGCCTCGATGACGACGGTCGTGGCCGGGGCGTCTTCCGCTTCGGCGGCGGCGGCGGCGCGGTCGACGGCAGATGCATCGCCGTCGGGCGCGGTCGCTGCCGGCCGCGCGGCGGCAAGCACGTAGCCTTCGAACGGTTCGAACCGCCCGCCCGCGATGCCGCTCGCCCTGGCTGCCTCGTCGATGACGACGCCGGTCAGCGACTGGCGCACGCTCGCGGTGAAGTTGCCCACGTAGCCGCCGACGCTCTCGACGGTTGCCTCGGTGTAGATGGTCACCCGCTCCTGAGCCAGGACGTCGTCCACCAGCCGCGTGACGACCTCGGCGACGGACTCCTCGCTGGGAAAGAGACGGTCGAGCAGAGAGGCGTTGCCGCCAAGCGTCGCGGCGCGCTCGATGAGCGCGACCTCGATGCCGGCGCGCGCGAGGTCGCTCGCGGCGCGCAGACCGGCGACGCCGGCGCCCACCACGACCGCCCGGGACGTCGTGTCCACGCGGATCGGCTCCAGAGGCCGCAACTGCGACGCCTTGGCGACGGCGGCGGCCACCAGCGAAGTCGCCTTTTCGGTCGCGGTCGCGGGGTCGTCACTAGCCCAGCTCACCTGCTCGCGGATGTTGGCCTGCTCGAGCAGGTACGGGTTCAGGCCGCCACGCTCAAGTACCTTCCTGAAGGTCGTCTCGTGCAGCTTCGGCGAGCAGGCCGCGACGACCAC
This sequence comes from uncultured Thermoleophilia bacterium, assembly GCA_963798285.1. GTDB lineage: Bacteria > Actinomycetota > Thermoleophilia > UBA2241 > UBA2241 > CAIXSE01. The sequence goes on from CAWCSR010000003.1 coordinate 1,713,890, forward strand.
GCTGTCGAGCCGCTCGCCGGTGATGTCCTCGAGGACGGCGTTCTGCCCGGGGTCCGAACACATGAACACGTTGGTCTTGGCCACCACGACGCCGGGCAACTTGCCTGCGGCGGCGATGACCTTCTCGACGTCGACGACGTCCGAGATGTTGCCGCCGCAGTGACAGACGTACACGCCGATGCGCGGCGGTACTTCCTCCACGCAAGCCGCCGCTGTCTGGGGCACTTCATCCACCGGCACGTCCGGCGAGCGCTGTTCCTGATCTCCGGCGCTCACGACATCACCTCCGCGTCGGCGAGCTTCGGGGCCTCTGCGCCCGCGCCGGCTGCGACCGGCGCTTGGCCCGCCGAACCGGTGACGCCGCGCTCGCGCAGGTAGAGCGACGCCTCGGTCGCCGCGGCGCCCGCCTCGACGATGGTGTCGACGATGTCCATCGGGCCGGTCGCGGTGCCGGCGACGAAGAGACCGTCCAGCGCCGTCCGGCAGGGCGCGTCCTTGGGCCGCGGCACCTCGGCAAACCCGTCCTCGCCGGTCTCGATCGCGACGAGCTGCGTGAGGTCCTCGGCGGGGCGCATGCCCAGCGAGAGCACGACGAGATCGTGCTTGCGCTCTTCGACCTGACCGAGCTGGTCGATGCGCTCGACGCGCACGATGACGCCCTGGTCGTCGGCCTCGGTCAGTCTCGCCACCTTGCCCTTGACGAACTCGATACCCATCGCCTTCGCCGAGCGATAGAACTCCTCGTAGCCCTTGCCGAAGGCGCGGATGTCCATGTAGTAGATGGTGATGTCGGCGAACGGGCAGCGACCCGCTCAGCAGCATCGCCTGCTTGATCGCGTACATGCAGCAGACGCGCGAGCAGTACGGCACGCCCAGCGTCTGGTCGCGCGAGCCCGCGCACTGCACGTAGGCAAGCGACTCGGGGACCTTGCCGTCGGACGGCCGCAGCACGCGGCCGTACGGTCCGTGCGGCGCCAGCAGCCGCTCCATCTGGGTCGGCGCGAGCACGTTGGCGATCTCGGCGCCGTGATACTCCGCCTTGGCCTCGAGCGGCGTGAGCCGCCAGCCGGTCGTCGCAACGACCGCCTGGGCGACGACCTCGACGGTCTCCGCCTCCTGGTCGAGCACCACGGCGTCCGTCGGGCAGGCCGTCACGCAGCGACCGCAGAGGATGCAGTCGTCGGGGTCGATCACGGCCGTCTGGGGGATGGCGTTGGTGAACGGGATGTAGGCGGCACGGCGGGCGCCCATGCCGCCCTCGAACTCGTCGGGCACGTCGACCGGACAGGCGTACTCGCACTGGCGGCAGCCGATGCAGTCCTCTTCGATCACGTAGCGAGGCTTGCGGCGCAGCACGGCGCGATAGGCTTCGCCGTCGCGCCGCACCTGCTCCACCTCTGTGTACGTGATCGTGGTGATGTTGGGGTGGTGGGCGACGGCGGCCATCTTGGGCGTCGTGATGCAGCTGGAGCAGTCCAGGGTCGGGAAGACCTTGCTGAGGCCGATCATCGCTCCGCCGATACTCGGGTCGCGCTCGACGATGCCGACCGAGAATCCCTGGTCGGCCAGGTCGAGCGCGGACTGCAGGCCGGCGATGCCGGCGCCGATGACGAGCACGTCGAACGCGTCGGGGATCTTCATGCCACGACCTCCTCAGACTCACGCGCGAGGAGGGCGTTCATCTCCGCGATCTCCTTGAGGAACGGCTTCGTGCAGACCGTACAGATGGCGCTCAGCCGCAGCCGGTCGGGCGAGATCCCGCGCTCCTTGAGCCCCATCTTCACGCGGTCGAGGCGCGCAAGCAGCTTCTCGAACGCGCCCACGTACGGACACTCGTGGCCGCACGACATCACCAGGATGCCGCCCACGCCCTTCTCGAAGCAGCGATAGTAGAACTCCTCAGGGAAGAGGACCGGGGAGGGCACGCGCAGGATGTACGTGTTCGCCGGGTAGTGGAGGTGAGCCTGGCCCGTCGCATCGGCTGCCGGATAGGCGCAGGTCGCCGTGGCCAGGATCAGGATCTTCGACCCGTCCCCCGCAGGGACGCCCTCACTCACGATCGCCCCCTGCCCTACTTGCCGCGGCGCACGAAGATGCGGTCGTAGCCTTCTTCTGCCTGGAGCACTCCAAGGTATTCATGGCCGACGCGCTCGGTCCAGACCGGGATGTCGTCACGAGAGCCGGGGTCGCTCGAACGGATCTCGACGATGCCGCCGACGCTCACCGACCCCATGCTCTTCTTGGCCTCGAGCAGCGGGCCCGGGCAGGCGCTTCCGCGTGCGTCCGCGACGCAGTCGGGAGTGATGTCCTCGAGTTCGTCGATGTCCATGACTGCTCCTTTCAGGGGCGGCTCACACGCCGCCCGACGCTGTCGCGGGCCATTCCGCCCGCAGGGCCACTCAGTTTGTTGGGTCTAGCGTGCAGGCGTTCCGGCCGGAGGCCGGAGAGCGTCGAGCAGCTCGGCCGCGAGGAGCGAACGCCCCGCTGCCTGATGCTGCTCGACGAGTGCTTGTCTGATCAGCGTGCATCCCTCGATGAAGCGGGGGTTGGTGATCGAGTAGTACACGGTCTTGCCGTCCTTGCGCGGGCGCACGAGCATGCGCTCCCGGAGGATCCGCAGGTGCTGGGAGACCTTGTGGATCGGGATGCCGAGGACGACGGCCAGATCGCTGACGCAGCGCTCCCCCGAACCCAGCGCGAAGAGTATGGCCAGCCGGTGTTCGTTGGCCAGAGCCTTGCAGAGCTCTGCGTGCATCTCGAACAGGGTCCAGAGCTCGACGGGCATCGGCGTGATGGCATGCTCAGTCATTTGCATCATTATATACATATGTCGATGTGCTTGCGACCGCGCCGGGCGCGGCCGGAGTATCCTCTGGTGCAGCTACGCAGGAGGTGCGCTTGGAACGGCTCACTCTCGAGCCCGTCGGGATCATCCGCAGCGAACATCACGAGCACGCGCAGACGCCTATCCAGCCCGTCTGCGCTGAAGGCAGCCCCGGCCGGGTCGAGGTCTTCCCTCAGTTCGCCGAGGCGCTCGACGACATCGAGGGGTTCTCGCACCTGCACCTGATCTACTGGCTGCACCGGGCCGTCGAGGTCGTGAGTTCGGTCGCCGGCCCGTCACCCCTGAAGGTCATCCCCTACCTGGACGACGTGCCCCGGGGCGTCTTCGCCACCCGGACCCCCGTGCGCCCCAATCCGATCGGTCTCAGCCTCGTGCGCCTGGTTGAGCGACGCGGGAACGTGCTCGTGGTCGAGGATCTCGACGTGCTCGACGGCACGCCGCTGCTCGACATCAAGCCCTACGTCGAGAAGTTCGACCTGCGCTTCGGCACGCGTGGTGGCTGGACGGAGCAGGTCAGCGAGACGACGTTCCGGCGGCGCGGCGAGCGCCGGGAAGACGTGACGTAGACAGGCCGGGCGCGGGGGAGAGCGGCCCGGCTCAGACCGAGGCGCGAGTCAGGCGCCGGCCCCGTCTGCGTCGTCCACCTTCGGGAACAGCTTGTCGCAGTAGTAGCCGTCCGCCATGTAGATCGCCGCCAGCGGGTTGTGACCAAGCACCCGGTCCTTGGCCGCAAGCACGGTCACCGGCGCCACCGAGTGCTTCATGAACAGGCTGTCGTGACCGACGCAGAGACCCAGCAGCAGATTGAGCTCGGTCCCCGCCTGGTCCAGAGCGCGCGCCTGCCCGAGCGGGTTGCACATGCTCTCGAACTCCTCCGCGCGGATCTTGTCTTCGTCGCCCAGACCAAGCACTTCCTTGGGCAGGCTGCCGTTCTTGCAGGCGACCGAGTCGACCGAGAACCCGTTCGCCCTGAGAACGCGGCTGGTAACGGCGGCCTCGGCCTGAAGGCCGATGCAGAACGCGAGGCCCAGCTTCGCGTAGCCGCAGCGGCGGGCGAAGTCCATGATCTCCTCGATCCGTGTGAGCCGGCAGTAACCGTGCGCCTCAACGAGCCCGGCGTTGCGCGCCAGATGTGCGTCCTGCCCCTCCCGGTACAGGCCGAGGACCTCGGACTCGAACGGCTCGCGGGATGGGCAGTTGCGAGGGTACGACGCCGTGTCGGGGCTTTCGCAGCACGCCGCCCGGCCACACTCTGCACACGCGTACATGTAGTGCCTCCGTCTCAGGCGAGTTCGGACTCGCCGACGACTTCCGTCTTGATCAAGGAAACGAGCCGCTGAAGGCCCTCGAAGACGTGCTCGCGGATGTCCCCGGCGACGACCAGCCTCATGATGTCGTCGCCCACCGCCAGCTCGCCCTCGTTGACCCAGCCGCGCACGGCGAAGATGCCCGGCCACGTGCCGGCCTCCGCGAGCACCTCCTGGAACCTGGTCCGGTCGGCGCTGAGTGACATCCCCGTCACGGGCTCTCCCGCACGTGAGGTCCCGCGCACTATGCCTTGGTGGGCCAGGATCATGCCGATCGCGGCAGAGCCCGGCTGCGACTTCACGTCGCAGATCCAGTCGTCGATGTCGGGCGCGCTCATAGTCTCCCGTCCTTGCCTTCGTGGCGGCCCGGGCGGCCGGCGGCTTCCCACCGGGGCCGGGATATCCGCGTGCAACCGATGGTAGCCCAGGCGAACCGGCGAACTCCAGCGCGCGAGAACGGCCGGCGCAACGACACGGTCACCGCCGCCTGCGTTCTTGACTCGTTGCTCTATGCGAGCATACGCTCATAATGGTCGGCGCGGCGTTCCCCTGCCGGCTCCATCCCATGGAAGAGAAGCGCCACGGCGCCGCTGCACGGCGAGCCGCCGTGCCGCACACGGAAGGAGGGCCGTGACACGCGACGATATCCGCATCAGGGTCCTGATCGACAACGCCGAGGGGACGGCGGGACTGCAGGCGCAATGGGGGCTCTCCATCTGGATCGAGACGCCCGCCGCGCGCGTCCTGCTCGACTGCGGCGGTTCGAGCGCCTTCCTGGAGAACGCCCGGCAGCTTCATGAGCCCATTGAGACTGCCGACGCTTTCGTCCTCAGCCACGGGCACTTCGATCACGGCGGCGGCGTCCTCGAGCTCGTGGAGGCCGCCCCGTCCGCTCGTCTCGTGCTTCACCCCGGAGCCTTGGTCCCGCGCCGGTCCCTCCGCAAGAACGGCAAGGTCGAATCGATCGGTCTGCAGGACCGCAACCTTGCCGCGCTGCGCGCGGTCCCGGAGCGCGCGCTCTGGGCCGTGGAGCCGCTTGAAGTGGCGCCGGGCGTGTGGGCCTCCGGGCCGGTGCCGCGGCGCCACGCGCTCGAGGAGGCGGAGAGTACCTTCTTCCTCGACACCGCCTGCACCGTCCGCGACCACGTGGTCGACGACCAGGCGGTGTGGATCGAGACGCCGGCCGGACTGGTCATACTCTGTGGCTGCGCGCACAGCGGCCTCATGAACACCGTGCACTACGTCCGCGAGACCGTCGCCCGTCGCGGCGCGGCCGGCGGGGACGACGCGGTCGTTCCCGTGGCCGGCGACGGGCAGCCGGCAGTACGAGCGGTTCTCGGCGGCATGCATCTGCTGCGGGCCCGCAAAGACCGTCTGCAGGCGACGGCCGATTACCTCGACGCCCTCGACCTGGAGCTGTGTGCGCCGTGCCACTGCACCGGCAAGCGGGCGATGTCGCTCCTCGGCGAGCGACTGCCGGAAACGTATGCAGAGGTCGCGACCGGGCGCGAGTTGCGGCTGGCGTATTCGACCCGGCGCGCGCGACGGTCGCTCAGTCTCCGGCCGGGAGAGGCACGGAACGAATGAACTGCGTTGCCGCGCAACCGACGAGCGCCGTTTCGCCCCGGGAGGTCACCGCGCCACCATGCGCACATCGCTTGACTGCCTAGCCTGCCTCATCCGCCAGACCGTCGAGGCTTCCCGCTTCGCCTCTGCCGACCCCGCCCTGCACGAGCGTGTGCTGCGGGACGTGCTCCGCATGGCCTCCGAACTCGACCTGCGCCGGACGCCCCCGCAGCTCACCCAGCAGGTGCAGCGCCGCATCCGCCGGCTGACCGGCGATGACGACCCCTACCGTGAGCTCAAGCAGCGCGCCAACGAGGTCGCGCTCGCCGCGTTGCCTGCGCTCGCCGCCGCAGTCCGATCCGCCCCCGACCCCCTGTCGGCGGCCCTCCGGTCGGCGATCGCCGGAAACACGATCGACGTCGGCGCCAATGGCCCCGACAGCGTCGAGCGGATGGAGCAGGAACTCAGCGTCGCCTGCGAGCGGCCCTTTCACGGCGACGTCGACGAGTTCCGGCGAGCCGTTGGGTCCGCCGGGAGCATCCTGTTCCTCACGGACAACACCGGGGAGATCGTCATCGACCGGTTACTCGCCGAGCACCTGCCGCTGGAGCGGACAACCTTCGCCGTGCGCGGAGCGCCGGTGCTCAACGACGCCACCCGCGCGGACGCGAGGTTCGCCGGCCTCGACCGCCTCGCCGAAGTCATCGACAACGGCTCAGACGCGCCTGGCACGATCCTCTCGGACTGCTCCCCGGAGTTTCGCCGTCGCTTCGCTGCGGCCGACCTGATCGTCGCCAAGGGTCAGGGCAACTACGAGACGCTCAGTGAGGAGCCGCACGACATCTTCTTCCTCTTCGCCGTCAAATGCGACGTCGCCGCGCGGCACGTCGGCCTCCAGCGCGGCACCCAGGTCCTGGTGCGCTCCGCGGCCGGGACCGCGGCGGCCGCGGCGGCAGCGCCGCCGGGCACCGTCGCGGCAGGAGCCAGGAGATGACCGGAACGAGATCTTCGAGACGCCGGGAGGCGTGCATTCAGCCTCGTCCGGCCGTGCGCGTGACCGGCTCAGCAGCCCAGAGGAGGAGATGACATGGCAGGCGACGGTGAACCTGGTTTCTCGGCGGTCGCTCGCGACCACGCGAGGTATCCGCGGCATCTCGGCCCCCCGCAAGGCTGGGACGGACGAGCGCGCATCACCGGACCCTGCGGCGACACCATGGAATTCTGGGTCGCCGTCGAGGACGGCTGCGTGGAACGTGTCTGGTTCGCCACCGACGGCTGCGGGTCCTCGCTGGCGTGCGGAAGCATGGCGACGACACTGTGCCGGGGTCGACAGGTCCACAAAGCGATGGAGATCGCGCAGGCAGACATCCTCCGGGCGCTTGGTGGCATTCCGGCCGGATCAGAGCACTGCGCGCTGCTGGCCGCCGGCACTCTGCGGGCGGCCTGCGAGAACGCCGGCACAGAGACGGCGCAAGGACCCGCCAACGTCGTGAGAAGAGGAACACCATGACGAAGATCGGCATCATCATCTGCGACCGCTACCACACGTGCGCCGGAGGCAAGTGCCTGCGGGCACTGCGTCAACGTGAGGGCGCCTTCGCTCGCTATGGAGACGAGGGCGTCGAACTCGTCGGCTACACCACCTGCGGTGGCTGCCCCGGCGGCAACGTGGAGTACGCCCCCGCCGAGATGAAGAAGAACGGCGCCGAGGTGATCCACCTGGCCACCGGCCTGGTGGTCGGCTATCCGCCGTGCCCCAGACTGGACGCGTTCGACGGCTTCCTCGGCGAGAAGTACGGCCTCGAGGTGGTCGTCGGCACCCATCCCATCCCCGAGAACTACTACCAGACGCACCAGACGCTCGGCACGTGGGCCTCGCCGCAGTGGCAGGAACTCATCCAGCACGTAGTGACCGACGAAGAGACGCGACGCGCGTACGACTGACGCGGTGTCTCACGGGCGCCGGTGTTGCCTTCCACGGCAATCCGAGTATTATGGGCATATGCTTGTAACTCGACTGTGGGATACCGGTGCACCAGCCACAGCAGAGCACGACGAGCGTGGATGCCGGTCTTGGAGGGCGCCACGCCGTCGCACCAACGGAGGTTCAGTCATGACGTCGGCACAGACTCCTCTCATCTCGAGCGATCAGGATGCGTTTGAGGCCATCGTGCGAGACTCCTGTCACGTGCGGCGCTTTCTGGACGAGGCGGTACCCCGCGAGGACATCGAGCACATGGTCGGAGTGGCGACGAGCGCGGTGAGCGCCTGCAACTCTCAGGTGTGGCGCTTCATCGCGATCCAGGATCGCGGGCTGGTCTCAGCCATGCAGGCCGCCGTCCTCGAGCGCTTCGAGGAGCTCGCCCTCCGGCCGAGGCTGGCGCTCCAGGAGCAGAAGCGCATGGTGGCTCGCGCGCAGGCCCTTCTCTTCGCCAAGGCGCCGCTCTGTATCGCGGTGCTGACGACGCCGCATGAGTCGCCGATGGAAGAGCTCATGAGGCTCTCCGGCATCACCAGGGAAGAGCACGATCGCCTCTGCGCACGACCAGAGCTGCAGAGCGCCGGAGCAGCGGTGCAACTGCTGACGTCCACCGCGCATGCCATGGGCTACGGCGCCTGCTGGACGTGTGCGCCGATCGTGGCCGGAGAGCGCCTCGAGCAGCTGCTGGACATCGAGCCGCCGACGCGGCTCGTGGCGCTGCTGCCGATCGGCCGCCCGGCGGAACTGCCGGCGGCCCACAAACGGCTGCCGCTGAAGCAGGTACTAAGCTTCCGCTGAGAATGGCTTGGAGTGTGGCCGGACCCCGCGCTCGTCGAGGGTGGCAAGCGGGTCTCGTCGCCTGCCCTTGTAGCCGTGATCTCAGCTGAGCAGGCCCTCGATGATGAGGTCGGTCGCGTCGTCTTCGCTGAGTCCCCGGCTCATCAGCGTCTGGAGCTGCTTGGAGTCGACCGAGCCGATCGCGGCCTCGTGGGTGATGTGGGCCAGCGGGTGGCTCACCTCGACGATGGGCACAGCCCTGGCGAACGCCCGGTGCTGGACGATCTCCTTGCAGTCCACGTGCCCGCGGGCGTACGGCGCCGAGGCCGAAAGCGTGTTGTAGACCTCGGCGCGGGCGTCATCGCGCAGCGCCAGATACGAGTTGAGGACGGCGCGGGCGCCCTCGCCGTTGAGGCGCCCGGTCTCGCGGATGGTCACCGTATCGTGGCCGCGTCCGATGATGCGCGTGATCATCTCAAGCGTGCTCTGCGCGTCGCAGTCGGCGTCATAGTCGAAGTCGATGACGCCCGCCTGCCCCTTGATCAGCTCGAACTCGGTCTTGAAGCGCGCCCCCTCGCCCACGTGCACCAGCGTCTTGGGCACGACCAGTACGCCGCCCTCAGCGCCGTGCAGGTGGCGCTCGAAGTACTCGTAGGTCGCTCCGGGCGCGATGTTCACCACGGCGTCCATCTTGTGGGTGATATCGATGGCGTTGGGGAATGTGCAGTGGGCCTGGACCGAGGCAAACGAGTCGGCCTCCACGTCGACCTTCATGACGATGTGCTGCAGGCCTTCGCTGGGCAGCATGCCGAAGCAGAGGTGCACAGGGTTGGCGATCCTGACGCCCTCGTGGAGGCGGATATGGGCCTCGATGCCGTCGTCGAGCTGCTCGACGTCGAGGTCGAGCCCCGGGACGAGATGCGCGCCCACCACCTCGTTCCCGTTGACCTCCAGGTGGGCGACCTCGTCGCCGGTGAAATGCGCGCCGGCCGCGCCCAGCGACTCGAGCAGGGCGCGAGCAGTAGCGACGTCGCTCATGCCGGCGTCATCTCCTCTTCGAGCGTCGGCACGTTCTCGTGATGGCAGGGGATGCAGTTGTCGGCGAAGTAGCCGCTGATCTTGCCGACCGAACCCTTGTCGAGGATGTGGCCGTTGCACAGGAGAAAGGCGTGCTCGGCGTGCTCGAGCACCGCCAGACTGTGCGTGATCATGATCACCGTGGTGCCCATCTCCTTGAAGTCGGCAAGGGCGTCGAAGATGCGCTGCAGGGCTTCGACGTCGATGCCGGAGTCGGGCTCGTCCATGAGCACGATGCGGGGTTCCATGGCGAGGATCGATGCCAGCTCGACGCGCTTGCGCTCGCCGCCCGAGAGCGTCTTGTCGACCTTGCGCCCGATGTAGCGCTCCGGGTCGAGCCCCACGCGGGTCAGCATCCTCTCGACGTTCTCGCGCGACTTCACCTTGGCGCCCGCAGCGATGAAGCGGTCCATGCGCAGTCCCTCGAAGCGCGCGGGCTCCTGCCAGGCGAGCGTGATGCCGCGCCGCGCCCGTTCATCGACCGGCACGCCGAGCAGCGACTCACCGTCGAGCAGGATGTCGCCGCTGTGATGGGTGTAGCCCGGCAGGCCCATGATGGTGCTGGCGAGCGTCGACTTGCCGGCCCCGTTGGGCCCGATAAGGGCGTGGACATGACCCTCCCAGAAGTCGACGCTGAGATCTTTGAGGATGGGCTTACCGCCCAGCTCCAGCGTGATGTCGTGCAGTTCGAGGATGCCCATCGAGACTCCAGTCGGTCAGAGCGCGAACGGCTCGTCGTTGGCGCTCCGGCGCGACACGCGCGGCACGAGCACCCGGTGCACGGCCCGTGGCTCACACTCCGTGCCGTATTGGTCGCAGGTGAGGCATTCCGACAGGAGCAGGTCCCGCTCCCCGCCGTCGGCGACCACCGAGTAGCCCATTGCCAGGAAGAAGCCGGGCGCGCGAGCCGTCGCCCAGAGCTCCGTGAGGCCGCGCCGGCGCGCCTCCCCTTCGAGCGTGTCCAGCAGGCGCCTGCCCAGGCCACTGCCGCGATACGTCTGCGACACCGCTATGCGGCCCACGACCGGCAGCCCCTTGTACGTGTCGAGCGAGATGGTGCCCACCATGCGCCCGTCGGTGAACGCTCCCCACATGGCCAGCGGCTGCTCGGAGGTCTCCGCCACCTCGAGATGCGCCGCCTTGGCGAGAGCCAGAGCGGCCGCATGGTCGTCGCTGGGAGCGATGATGAAAGTATCCGTGGACTTGGCCATGGCCTCAGCTTACTCCGTCGCGAGCCTGCTGAGCATCCCGACAGTTGCGGACCCAGCTACGCCTTCACGCCTTGGGTCCACCGGCCGACTTCGGCGGAAGACACGTTCTTGCAATCCCGGGATTCAGGAGTAATATGGGCATATGCTCATAACAAGCAGGCGGCGGCCTTCTGCCGATCTGCTCCGAAGGAGGAGACATGCCCGGTAGAGATGGTACAGGTCCAATGGGCTACGGCCCGATGACAGGTGGCCGCCGGGGCGTCTGCGGCGACGCGAACGTATCCCCGGGCCGCGGCGGCGGTCGCGGCTGGAGAAACCAGTTCCGCGCCACCGGACTCACCGGGTGGCAACGGGCCGCGCAGACCAGGGACCAGGGGACGGTCCCGATGGGCTCCGACCCGGACTCGCTCGCTCGCGTCGAGGAGAAGCTCGCTCAGGTGCTCGAGCGTCTCGATCGCCTCGAGTCGATGTCGCGAGGCTGAGATGAGCGGACGCGCAAGGGGCGGCGGAGGCCGCGGAAGCGGCCGCGGCCAAGGGAGCGGTCAGAGCATGCGCCGGCGTCGCCGCGACGGCACCGCGCGCGGCGCGCACCTCACCCCTGGCACGGGCGGCAGGTGCTCCGCGCCGGCCGTCGCCATCGCGGCTGCGCCTCGCGCGGACGCGCCCGCCACGGACGTGCCGACGGGCGCTTCCCGAGCGCGCAGCGTGGCTGTCGTCGCCAGACCCGAGTCCTGCATCGCCTGCGGCGCCTGCGTCGAGACGTGCCCCCGAAATGCCATCACCCTTGAAGAGACGGCCGTGATCGACGCGAGCAACTGCACCGGTTGCGGCCTGTGCGTGAGCGACTGCGCGCAGGGCGCGCTCACGCTCGCGGAGGTCTGAGACCATGCGCATCGCCATCGCCAGCGGCAAGGGCGGCACCGGCAAGACGACGCTGGCGACCAACCTCGCGGCGATGCTCGCAGGCCGCGGTGTGACGGTCCGGCTTCTCGACGCCGACGTCGAGGAGCCGGACTGCCACCTCTTCCTGCGGCCCGAGATCGAGCTCCGCGTGCCCGTAAGCGTCCTTGTGCCCACGGTCGACGACGAGCGCTGCACCTCCTGCGGCGTGTGCGCTGAGGTCTGTGCGTTCAAGGCGATCACACTGATCGGGTCGACGGTCCTCGTCTTCCCGGAGCTCTGCCACTCCTGTGGCGCGTGCTCCCTGCTGTGTCCCGAGCACGCGATCACCGAGGAAGGCCGTGACACCGGAGTCATCGAGTACGGCTCGGTCAAGGCGGGGGACAGGCCCGCGTTCCCGCTGGTCACCGGCGTGCTTTCGGTCGGAGAGGCGAAGGCCGTGCCCACGACCCGCGCCACCATCGCGGGCCTCGAGGGCGTCGACGAAGATGTCATCCTCATCGACGCCCCACCGGGCACCTCGTGCCCGGTCATCGAGTCGGTGCGCGGCTCCGACCTCGTCGTGCTGGTCACGGAGCCGACGCCGTTCGGATTGCACGACCTCACGCTGGCCGTCGAGATGGTGCGCGCGCTCGGCCTGCGCTGCGTCGTCGCGGTGAACCGCGCCGACCTCGGCGACGACGGCGTCCGGCGCTACTGCGCCGAGGAGGGCCTCGAGGTCGTCCTCGAACTACGCAACGACAGACGCATCGCCGAGGCCTACGCCCGCGGCGAGCTGCTCCTCGACGCGGTCGAGGGTCTGGAAGAGACGCTGAGCGCGGCGTGGGAGGGCATCGTCGCCGCCGCGCAGAGAGTCGAGGTGGCATCGTGACGCCGCGTGAGCTGGTCGTGATCAGCGGCAAAGGCGGCACCGGCAAGACGAGCGTCGTCGCCGCGTTCGCCGCGCTGGCCGGCGGCGCCGTGCTCGCCGACTGCGACGTCGACGCCGCCGACCTGCACCTGGTGCTGCGCCCCGAGACCGGGCAGGAGCACCCGTTCAGCGGCCGCCGTCAGGCGATCATCGATCCCGACGCCTGCACGGCCTGCGGCCGGTGCGCCGAGGTCTGCCGCTTCGCGGCCGTGCTCGGCTCCGCCGATAACGGCTACTCCGTCGATTCCATCGCCTGCGAAGGCTGTGAGCTCTGCCGGCGTGTCTGCCCCGTCGACGCCATCCGCATGGAGCCCGTCGTGAACGGCGCCTGGATGGTCTCCGAGACGCGCTTCGGACCACTGGTCCACGCCCGTCTCGGCGTAGCCGAAGACAACTCCGGCAAGCTGGTGACCCTCGTCCGCAACGAGGCCCGGCGTGTGGCCGCAAAGCGCGACCTACCCTTGGTCATCGTCGACGGCTCGCCGGGCATCGGTTGCCCGGTCATCTCATCGCTCGCCGGCGCCGACCTCGTGCTCGCGGTCACCGAACCGACCGTCTCGGGTCGTCACGACCTGGACCGCGTCCTTCAAGTCGTGCGCCAGTTCCGGCTGCCGTTCGCCGTCTGCGTGAACAAAGCGGACCTGAACCCGGAGCTCGGCGAGCAGATCGCCGCCGAGGCGACTGCCGCCGGCGCGGCATTCGTGGCAAGCGTCGCCTACGACCCGGCGGTGACACACGCCCAGGTGGCCGGCACCGACATCATCGACTACGGCGGTCGCGCCGCGACCGAGATCACAGCGGCATGGGAGGCCGTCGGCGACACACTGCTCGCGGTCACGGAAGGAGATGTACGCGATGCCTGAGAGTGTTGCGCGCGACGCACACGCCGGCGTGCCGTCGCCTGCAGCCACACGGCAGCTCGTCTACGGACCCGTCCCATCGCGGCGCCTCGGTCGCTCACTCGGCGTCGATCTCATCCCCTTCAAGACGTGCACCTACGACTGCGCCTACTGCCAGCTCGGCCGGACGACCGACAAGACGGTGCGCCGGCAACGCTGGGTCGACCCTGCCGACGTCGTGACACAGGTTCGCGACAGGCTCGGCTCAGAACCCGACGTCATCGCCCTCGCGGGGTCGGGCGAACCCACGTTGTACTCGGGCCTCGGGGAGGTCATCGCCGGCGTCAAGGACATCACGGATGTACCCGTCGCGGTGATCACCAACGGGTCGCTCCTCGGCCGCGCCGACGTGCGTAAGGGGCTTGCCGGCGCGGACATCGTGCTGCCGTCCCTGGACGCTCCCAGTGAAGATCTGTTCCGGAGGGTGAACCGTCCGCACGCGTCGCTTCATCTCGCCGGCCTGGTCGACGGGCTCGTGTCGTTCCGCGCCGGCTACAGGGGCGAGATCTGGCTGGAGGTCATGCTGCTCGCCGGCGTGACGGACCAGGTGGCCGAGGTGCGGGCGCTCGCTGAGATCGCAGCGCGCATCGCTCCGGACCGCATCCAGCTGAACACGGCGGTGCGTCCGCCGGCGGAATCCTTCGTGGCGCCGGTCGACCGGGCCTCACTCGAGGAGCTCGCCGGACTGTTCACTCCGTGCGCAGAGGTGATCGCCGACCTCCCGGCTTCTGCCGGCAGCGGGATCGCCGTCGCCGCCGACGTGCTGGAGCTCGTGTCGCGGCGGCCGTGCACGGTCGCCGACATCGCATCCGGACTGGGGCTCCATCACGGCGAAGCTCTCAAAGCGGCGACCGCACTCGTCAACCAGGGCAGCGCGGAGCTTCACACTCACGAGGGCAGATCGTTCTACCTGGCGGCATCAGCCGCCGGTCAGAAGCAAGCAGAGGAGAAGCCATGAAGGTCGCCATCAGCGCGCAGAACAACGACATCGATTCACTCGTAGACCCGCGATTCGGCCGCGCTCGCTGGTTCATCATCGCCGACTCGGAGACCGGTGAGTGGCAGGCGCACGACAACTCGGTCAACATGGATGCCACCGGCGGCGCCGGTGTGCAGGCCGCCAGTACGGTGGCCGCGCACGGCGTCCAGGCGCTGATCACGGGCAACGTCGGGCCCAATGCGCACAAAGCGCTGGCCGCGGGCGACGTCGCCATCTACCAGGTCGGAAACGGCGTCACGGCCCGCAGCGCGCTGGACGCGCTCGGGCGCGGCGAACTCACCGCGGTCGCTGGTCCGACCGTGAGCGGCCATTGGGCCTGAGGAGCTGAGGGGAACATGAACGGAAACGGCAGATCAGGAGAGCGTCGGCAGCGGCGTGGAGGACAGTGTGACGGCCGCGGCCCTGGTCTGGGCCGTGGCGGACAGAAGGCCCGCGCCGGTGAGAGCAGCCTGGGCGGGCGCACGGCGACCCGGGCCTTGGTCGCCGTCGGAACCTACGTGGCTCAGGACCTGCGCGACGCCGAGGGGCTGACGCGGCCGATGCTTCGGAGGGCCGCCATCCGGCTCGCTTTGAGTCGCGTGGAGCCGGCCCGCCGGCTCGGGCATGCGTACCTGCGCCTGGACCCACCGGCGCCGGACGCGCTGCCCCAGGTCGAGGTGATCGACGCGACCAGCGCCTCATCTCCGCGCCCGGCCATCACGACCGAGTCGGGCGCGAGTGCCCAGCTCACGAACGGGGGCGCGACGATTTGAACTCCGCCGCTTCCCCCTCTACTATGAGCATATGCTAATAACTCGTGAGGAGACGGATGCCCCGTCCACCCATTGAACGCGCGGTCGGCGGCGTCCCCCGCGTGACCTTGTTCAAGCCTGCAGGCGTCCCCGGACGCGACCTCGAGCAGCTGCCGCTGGGCATCGACGAGCTCGAGGCGATCCGCCTCGTCGACCTCGAGGGCCTGAGCCACGAACAGGCGGCGGCGGCGATGGGAGTCTCGCGGCAGACCGTTGGCCGCGTCCTCGAGCGCGGCCGTGCCAAAGTCGCCGAAGCACTCGTCGGCGGAAAGGCGATCGTGATCGGCGGCGGGCAGTACCGAGTCGAGCCCCGCCAGCTCTGCTGCGCCTCCTGTGGGTCGGTCTGGACCGGCGATCCGGATGCGGCGTCACCCACGTGCCCCGCCTGCCAGTCGGCCGACGTCCGTATCTGCTGGGGCGAGGCGGGCCGCTGTGGCGGACCTCGCGGCAGGGGCCACGGCCACGGCATGCACGCCGGCGGCGGCCCCGGCTGTCCGGGAAGAGGCCGGGGACGACGCCACGACGGCTCGTGACGCCCGGCGGCACCACCATCACAACGCACTGATCGAGCAACCAGGAACGGAGTCTGACCCAATGAGCGACACGAACGGAACCACCCTGCGGATCGCGATCCCGTCTGAGGCCCCGGGCGGCCTCACGGCACCCCGCTCCGGCCACTTCGGCCGCTGCGAATGCTTCACCATGGTCGACGTCGTCGACGGCAAGATCGGCGAAGTCGCAGGTCCTCACCAACGCGCCTCACGTAGAAGGCGGCTGCATGGCGCCGGTGCTCGTGCTGGCCGAGAACAACGTGAACGCGATCGTCGTGGATGGTATCGGCGGCCGGCCGCTCATGGGCTTCAACCAGGTCGGTATCGCCGTCCACGCCGGCGTCGGCGCCGACGTACAGACCACCGTCCACGCCTTCATCGAGGGCGGCCTGCCGGTGGTCGGCTTCGACAACGCCTGCCAGCACTGAGCTCGTCGGCAACGGCGGCGGCAGCCGGACACCGGTCCGGCGCCGCCGCTCGGCCGCGGCTCACAGCGAGCGGCCGCTGAGCCCGAAGAACAGGACCGCGAGCACGATCCCGCTGAACGCAACGTAGAGCAGGTCTCGCTGCTTGACGAACGCCAGCAGGGCGAACGCCACGCGGGCCACCGGGGTCAGCACGAGCACGATAAGCCCGAGGACAACGAGGGCGGCAGGATGGAGCGCCAGAGCCGCCCGGATCACGCCGGTCGGCGACGTGAGGTCCGCGGCCACCCCGGTGAACGCGCCGTACCGGTCCACCTGGTCCCACCGCTGCACCAGCAGCGCGACGCCGCCGGCGAGAACGAGGACCGCAGCCGCCAGCACACCCACCCGCAACAAGGTGCCCATGGCCATCTCCACCCGGCGATCGGTCCACCGCGATCCGCCGCCTCCGACGCTCACAGGTGCAGTCCCGTGACGACCATCTCGATGCCCAGCGCGGAGATGGCGAACGCGAACACGACGCGCAGGATGCCCGTCTTTGCGCCGGCCAGATAGCGCGCGCCGACCAGCGATCCGACCAGGACGCCGAGCATCACCGGCATCGCCAGCCCCGGCGCGATGAACCCGCGGCGCAGGTAGACGCCGGCGCTCGCCGCGGCCGTGACTCCGATCATGAAGTTGCTGGTCGTGGTCGAGACCTTGAAGGGCAGACGCATCGCCTGATCGAGCGCAAGGACCTTGACGGCGCCCGAGCCGATGCCGAGCAGGCCGGACAGGATCCCCGCGCCCGCCATGATGCCGAACCCGAGAGGCACGCGGCGAGCCGTGTAGGCCGTCTCTCCAGGCGGGGGTCGGGTAGGCGCCGTTCAGACGAAGCCGCCGTGCCAGGCGATCGCCGTCCGCGTCGGCGCCGCCTTGTGGCTCGCGCAGCGTAAGCGTGAGGTAGACGGACACGAGCAGCACGATTCCGAAGATGACCTCGATCGCAGGCGCCGGCAGTCGCGTGGCGAGGCCGGCCCCCACGATCGCACCGGATGTCGTGGCCACCTCGAGGAAGATGCCGATGCGCATGTTCGTGAAGCCCTCTTTGAGGTAGGCCGCGGCGGAGCCAGAGGACGTGGCGATGACGGAGACCAGTGAAGCGCCGATGGCGTACCGGACGTCGACGCCCAGCGCGACGGTGAGCAGCGGCACGATCACGACGCCGCCGCCCAGACCGGTGAGCGACCCGAGGAAACCGGCGAAGAGCGAGCCGCCGAAGACCGCGAGCGTGAAGACGAGAACGGTCACGTCCAGAGTCTTCCACCCGCCTGCGATACGACCCTGCCAGAGCCGTTGGTGACCCTTCTAGCGCTTCACAGCCACCATGACGAGGTGGTACGGCAGCAGGTCGCCGGGCTCGTGGGCCTCGAGGATCTCGAGGCCCATCCCGGAGACGAGCTCGCGCACCGCCTCCATCCCGAGGACGTGGCCAAGGCCAGGTCCAACCGGACGCTCCTTGTCACCCCAGTCCACAACGACGAACAGGCCGCCGGGACGCAGCACGCGGGCGACCTCCTCGAGCGCCTCCGGCTGGTCGGCGACGTGATGCAGCACGTCGACCATGACGACTCTGTCGGCCTCGCCATCGTCCAGAGGAACGACATTGTCGTCGGTCTCGCATATGCAGATCCGCCCCTGGAGCTCCGGTGTGAGCTTCTCCCGAAGCAACTCGACGAGGCGCGGGAGAGCCTCGACGGCGAACACCTTGCCGTCAGGGACCGCCGCCGCCACGGCGACGGTGTAGATGCCGGTGCCGGCGCCGTAGTCGACGATGGTCTCGGCGCCGCTCAGACGCAGCAGGTCGACCACCGCGGCCTGCGGCAGCGCCTCGAGCCGCGCAGGATCCTCGAGGCGCTTCGCGTGCTGCGGATTGAACTGGTCGGCCATCAGGCGCTGGTGGTCGTTATCTCGAACGCCGGCGGCTGATGTAGGTGCTTCTTGACAGAGCACAGGTTCATCGCGTTCACGATGGCCGACTCGATACTTCTCCGGGAACCCGGCCGGAAGCTTCAGATCGAGATCGATCTTGGTGATCAGGCCGACGGTCGGATCGAACTGCGGCGACATCGAGATGCTGGCGCCCTCCGGGTCGATCCCGCGCTGCTGCATGAAGCCGAGCGCGAAGATGCCGGCACAGGTGCCGATGGAGGCGAGGAACAGGTCGAACGGCGCCGGCGCGGAGTCGTCGCCGCCGCCGCGCGCCGGCTGGTCGGTCTGGATGGTGAACCCGCCGTAGTCCGCGTACACCCGCTTGCCACCAGGAAAGTAGACCTTCATGTCCATGCTCGGATCCTTTCGCGCCGCCCGGTGCGTCCGGGGCATCGTTTCCATCGGAAAAGTTGCCATGTTGCGAAATTTCGAAACTTGGCGATAATGGAGCCATGAATGAGGACAGACAACGCTACGCCATCCACGCCGCGGTGTTCGCCGCTCTCGCCAACCCTACTCGGCATGAGCTCATGCATCACCTTTGTGACTCGCCGCGTACACCGAGCGAGCTCGCCGAACTGCTTGAGGTGAGTCGGCCGAACGTGTCGCAGCATCTGGCCGTCCTCCAGCGAGACGGACTCGTGAGGCGCTATCGCCGGGACGGACACGTGCTGTGGGAGGTCGTGAACCCGCGGCTCTCGGAAGCATGTGCGCTCATCGAGGAGATACTCGGTCCCGAACTTGCCATGCGCGCCCACGCGCTCTCCCAGGAAAGGTAGGTCCACCATGTTCGGCAAGAACGAAGGTCGCACGGACCGCATCGCGCGCGCCGTCGCCGGGGCGGGCCTCCTCGCCTGTTCGATCAGGCGGATGAGTCGTTCGCAGGGCAACATGCTCGGCATACTCGGGGTGTTCACAGGAGCGACCCTGCTCTTCACCGCCGCCACCGGCTCCTGCCCCATCTATGCCGCGCTCCGCATCAGCACGACGAAGTAACCGACTTCAACGGGAGAACCAGAATGATCGCCATCAACGTCCACGCCTGCCCTCAGAACCACCCGTGTCCCGCCGTGCAGTACTGCCCGGAGGGCGCCATCGTCCAGAAGGATATCTTCTCGGCGCCTTTCATCGATGAAGAGAAATGCACCGGGTGCGGCGCGTGCACCAAGGTCTGCCGCGTGTTCTCCAGGGTCCAGGACGAGGTCCCGGTCAGCTGATGGCGCACTTCGACCTCGTCTGCAAGGACTGCGGCCACAAGTTCGTCGTGGTCACCAAGGCAGCGATCCGCGAAAGGCAGAAACGCTGCCCCGAGTGCGACTCCGTCAATATCCGCCAGAGCATCGGCAGTTATCTCCAGAACGGACCGCTCTCCAGCCCCACCTGCGGCGCCCCCCAGCGCAGCACGGGCTACGGCTGAGGCTGCTAGCGAGTCGGCGCGTCGCGCCGTCACCACAGCGTCTCATCCTTCTGCGCCGGAAGGCTCGTTCGTGAGCGTCAAGCGCCTGATCCTCGTGCTCGGCCTCGCCGGCTTCCGTCATGGCCGACGGCCCGACGACTGGGCTACAGCACATCCTCGGCGCCGCGGGTAAGCTACTCGAACGTATGGATGTGTCGTCGCACCGCCTCGGTCTGGATGACTTCCTCTGCGAGATGAGCCGCACGCCGGTGAGTTCGCTCGCCCACGAGCGGCTCCTCGATCTCGCCGGTCGACTGCTGCTGTCCGACGAACTGGTCGGCACCCGCACCGCCTTCGCCAGAGATACCTACGCTCGTAACCTGGTCTGCCGCACGCCCTTCTTCGAGCTGCTGGTCCTCTGCTGGCGCCCGGGCCAGGAGTCGACCATCCACGATCACGCCGGAGCGCTCAACGCGATCCGCGTCTCCTCCGGCGAGCTGACCTCACGGACCTTCCGGCGCCCGGAGGGTGAGAAACGCCCGGCGCCCGTCGTCCAGGACGCCGAAGAGCGCGTCCGGCCGGAGGGCTCCCTGCTCGGCGTCGACCGGGGAGAAATCCACCAGCTGGCCAACACCTCGGCAGAGGATCTGGTCACGGTCCACGTCTACGCGCCCGCCCTGATGGAGCTCAACGTCTACTCCACGACGTCGGCCGTGGTGGAGCGGCGGCGGCTGCGCTACACCCTCGCCGACGACCTCGACTGACGCCGGCATGAGGGGAGTGACCGGTGTGATCGCCGGTACCCGCGCCGGAGAAGGTCGAAGGCTGGATCGGCGCAGCGACGCCGCGGAGTGACCGCCGCCGACCTCGACGACATCGCGGCGGGGTCAAGGAATCGGGCGCGGGTTCTGGGCATCTTGACACCCGCGGCTGAGAGGCCCTGCGGCAGCCGACGATTCGGGCGCAGCAGCCCGGCGGTGCGTCAGTCCATATTCTCGGCGAGCAGTCCCTGCCGCGAGAGTGTGCCCAAGAGCACGACTCGCAAGATGTCCAGCGCCTGGATGACCCGATCGTCGGCCAGCGAGTACAGGACGCTCGGCCCCTCTCGCCTCGTCGCCACGAGCTGCCGCTCGCGCAGGACCTTCAGATGCCTGGACACGGTCGGCTGCGGCACGTTCAGTATCTCCGCCAGCTCGTTGACATACATCGACCGCTCCTGCAGCGCGTAGAGGATGAGGATGCGCTTGGGGTCGGACAGGCCCTTGCAGATGCTTGCATGCAAGAGATCGACTTCCCGTTCCAGCGACTCGTCCACGACTGCGAACCCACCCCTTGCCTGCTGCCCACACACCGGACATGTTATCTGCGGTCGAGCTTGAATGCTACTGAGCGCGGGGCCGCACGGTTGAGCGGCTCCTCGACTGTGGTGATCTGCGGAGACGGGGCGCCCGCAGCCGGGCGCCCCGTCTCCAAGACTCGCTCACCCTTCCCCTAGGGAAGGAGGGGCGGCCCCTCGGCAGGAGCCTCTGTCTTACTTCACCACGATCTTGTTCGACGCGACCTTCGCCTGCGCGTTGCCGGCGAGGTCGGTGGCATAGACGTAGAAGTGGTAGCTGCCGGCCTTCCAGTTGCGCGGCACAGTCAGCTTGACGGTGTGGGTCGCGCCGGTCGAGGCCGCCTTGGCAGTGAAGGACTTCACGAACTTGCCGTGGCTGTCCTTGACCTTGATCGTCACGGCCGCGGTCGGCGAGGCGTCGGCGACGCTGTACTTCAGGTTGCCGCTGCGACCCCGCCGGATGGTGACGGCCGCCAGGGCCTTCGTCGCCGGCTTCGTCGTGTCGATGTGCACCGTCAGGGTCTGCTGGACCTCGGCGTTGCCGGCCACGTCGGCGGCCTGGAACTTGAGCGTGCGGGCGCCGTCGTTGGCGTGGGTCGTCGCGGCGGGGATCGTGACGTCGGTCGAGGCGGTGTGGACCACTGCCGGCGTGCCGTTGTCGAGGATGGCCGTCAGCGTGTCGAGACCGCTGCCGGCGTCGTTGTCAGCAGCCGCCAGGTGGACGACGACCGGGTCCTTCGACCAGGCGCCGTCCTTCACGCCGGAGAAGGTGGTGGTCGGGGCGACCTTGTCTGTGCCGACCTTGAAGGTGACCGTCTGGGGCACCCCGACGTTCGTGGCGCCGTCCTGAGACCAGAACCCCAAGGTGCGCGTCACGGTGCCGGAGGCCGGTGCGGGGACGGTCACGGTTGTCTGAGCCGCGCCCGTGCCGACCGTATAGACGTGGGTGTACTGGTCCCTGCCGTCGAGGAGGGAGTAGATGTAGGCCACGCCACTGCCGCCGGCCTCGTCGGTGGCGTTCAGCTTGATGGTCGCGCCGTTCCAGTACGTGGCGACGGCGTCAGAGGTGGTGGTGGGCGCGGTGTTGTCGGTGGTGTTCAGGGCCGCGTAGGCGGCCGCGGCACCGACCCCCAGCACAACCACGATCGCCGCGATGATCAGTGCGAGTCGTCTTGTACTTCTCACAGGATGCTTACCTCCATGCAGATCCGGGGCCTGGTCGGGCTGCCCGGATACAGATCGTTCACTCGGGCCGTGGCTTCGTTACTGGGCCGAATGGGCCGTGGTCTGGTCGTGGCAAGCTCCGCAGGGCATCTTGCCCTTCTCGTCCGATGCCGCGGCAGTCGCCTTCGAGGCGTGGCACACGGTGCACCCCGCGTACTTGGAGTCGGGGGTCCAGACAGGCGCTACCTTGGTGCTGTTGAGCCAGTAGGCGTTGAGAAGCTGGGTCGTCTTGCGGGCGACGTCGTAGCAGAGCTTCGAGCAACGGTCCTTCTGGGGGGCGCTGCCGAAGTAGGCGTTCGTGGGATAGACCTGGTTGGCCGCCATCATCCACTGGGACACCGACTCATGGCAGAGCGGCGAGTGAGCGGTGGACGTAGGCGCATTGGTCACCGGCACGGGCGGAATCGCCGGCGGCGGCGAGGTGGGGCACCCGTCGAAGACGCCGAGTGTCCAGGTGCCGGCTGCATAATCCCGCTCGGCGGCGTTCGTGGGCAAGGGCATGTCGCAGTAATACTGCATGAGGACGTCCTCGAGCGAAGAGCTCGCCCCGGTCAGGGCGATGAGCGCGCACGAGGCGTTCAGCGTGCCGCAGATCGTGCCCCAGCTGTTGATGCCGGCGCCGCCGAACTTGAAGATGCCGCACGGAAGGGTGCCCCACGTACCGGCGTAGTCATTTGACGAGTCCGTTGACTGCGCGAGGAAGCGGACCACCGGCCACCAGCAGGCCTCGGAGCAGCCGAAGCCCTGCATGTGGATCTCGTACGCCTGCTGACCCATCTTGTTGGGATCCGGCTGGAAAGCGGGATCGGTCGGGTACTTCCACGGCAATCCAGTGGCGGCCGCCTGGGCGGTCGACGGCCTCTCGGCGAGCACCAGGCCGGAGACGCTTGCGGCGCCGACGATGGTCCCGGCTCCCACCAGGAACTTGCGACGCGACATCAATCTCTCAGACATTTACGAACTCCTTTCACGACTCCGCCACCCTCTCGGGTGGCGCTGGGACTTCGAGGTCACGGAGAGCCCCGGTGGAGTTGCGCCGTGACATCGGCTGTCGGACATACGCGCGACTCCTTTCGCTGTGTCACCCCGCCCTTCGACGGAGCGTTGATCCCTTTAGCTGCGAGAGGAAGGAGCGTCCCGGCGACCGGCGGTCCTAACAAGTAACTGGACGTCATGTATGCCACGTCGATGCACGACAGCTTCGTGCGTGACAACGCGTGCACTCCCGTCAAGTCATCCCGGCCGTGCACCTGCTACCCCTTAGCAGGTAGGCTCCTTCACATATGCGGCCAAGCGCATGCACCCTAGCACATTCACCCTAGGATTGTGAAGCATGACACAAAGTCGACCTCGTCGGTCGACAATGTGGGAGAACTGCCGCGGCGGCCGCAGATCACACCGTCGGCCGGGCGGAAGCGTCGGCCGGCCTTAGAGTTCGAAGGTCACGTACCCCGCTGTGCACGGCTGCCCGCCGGCGATGTGCGCGCGGCCTTCGGCCGGTTCCCACACCATGCTCGCCGTGGTCACGCTCTGGTCCGGGTCGGGGTCGTCGTCCTCCCAGTGGTCGCAGATGCTGAGCGGCGCGTTCTCGTGGTCGCTCAACACGCGCTTGCCCAGCTCGACCAGATCGGTCCCGGCGGCGAGGCCCTCCAGCAGCAGGCGCTCGGCCCGCTCGCGCCGCAGGCGCGAGCCCTCCGAGCGCGACGCGTCGCCCGGCGTGAGCTCCGGCGACACGTAGTGGTTGGTGTGCGCGAACAGCGCGGTCGCGCCCGACGCGTCAGCCTCCGGCGGAGGCGGCGAGCCGTTCAGGAACGCCCAGCGCTCGCCGCTGGTCTCGACGTCCCACACACGCCCGCGCGCGTCGCACAGCAGGTGGTTCGAGCCGCGTGCGCGAGGCGCCGCAGCCAGCAGGTCGCGGACGTGCTCGAGGTCCGCCTGGCCGAGCACGGTGGCCAGCAGCAGGTTGTTCGGCACCCCTACGCGCTCGTCGCGGTAGTACACGGTGTTGGCGGCTGAGCTGAATCCGGCCGCCGTGACCCCGGTGATCGGCAGGGCGTAGGCCGGGCCGGCGCTGATGTACGCGGCCGTCGACCATCGCCCCGTGAGGCGCACGATGCGGATGGTCTGCGCCTCGATCTCCTCCGGGTACCAGTCTTCGTTGTGGCCCGCGACGGGACGTCCGTCCGAGACGACGGCGAACGACGTGCAGTGCTCCGGCGGCCAGGTACGGTCGGCCTGGCAGGTGAACTCCTCGCTGCAGTTGAGCGCGAAGAGGTGGTCGAAGGGCACGTTGGCCCCCTCGGCCATGCCGCGGAGCTGGTCGAGGGCCTGCGGGACGCAGTCCTCGGCAGGCCGCAAATACTCGCTGGCACGCTCGACCGCCTCGGCGAAGCCGAAGCCGGCGAGCCCTTCGAAGCGCGAGGCGTAGGCGTCGAGACCCCAGGCGATGATGTCACGTCCGGCCTCCCCGACCTGGCGTCCCACCTCGCGGTGCGTTCCGGATGCTTCGATGACGAGAGGCGTAGTCATGGCCGCCATCCTACGTCCTGCGACTGATTCGGACCACGAGACTGAGGGAATCCCGTTGCCATGGAGGCTGACCGCGACTTCCGGTTCTCACCGCGTCCGAACCGGGCGGCCGAGATCGATTGGCGCCCGTGGGGCGAGTCCGCGTTCGCTGAGGCTCGCCGACTCGGGCGCCCGGTGCTCCTCTCGCTCTCGGCGGTCTGGTGCCACTGGTGCCACGTCATGGATGAGACGAGCTACTCCGACCAGCGCGTCATCGCCGCCGTGAACGAGCACTTCGTGCCCATCCGCGTGGACAACGACCGCCACCCGGATGTGAACCGCCGCTACAACATGGGAGGCTGGCCGACCACGGCGTTCCTCGCCGCAAGCGGGGACGTCCTCACCGGCGGGACCTACCTGCCTCCCGACCAGATGCTGGAGAGCCTCGCACAGGTCAAGGCGTTCTTCGACGCCAACCAGGCGAAGATCATCGGTCTCGAGAGCGAGCGCGCGGCCGACGGTGACGGCGGCGCCCTCGCCAGGCTCGCCGGGATTCCTCCGAACCGTGACCTGGCGCTGGAAGCGCTGGGCGGCGACCCGGACGCACCCGGCGACATCGCCGCAGAAGTAGCGCTGCAGGTCGTGCGAGGGTTCGATCCTCTTTGCGGCGGGCTCGGCGCGGAACCCAAGTTCCCGCAGCCGGACGTGTACGGCTTCATGCTCGCCTACGGCATGCTGCGCGGAGCCGGCGACCCGGAACACGTGCCCGACGGCGGCAGCACCCTGCTCAGGCCGGCGCGCGTACTCGAGGTAGTGCGGGCGACGCTGACCGCCATGGCGAGCGGAGGCATGTACGACGACGTGCAGGGCGGCTTCTTCCGCTACGCCACCCAGCGCGACTGGAGCGTGCCCCACTACGAGAAGATGCTCGAGGACAATGCTCGGCTGGCGCGCCTCTACCTCGAGGCCTCGCTGTTCGCCGCGGACCACGACCTCGGCGACCCGAAGCTGTACCGGCGCACCGCCGAGGGCAGTATCGACTACCTGCTGGCGACGCTCTGGCGCCAGGACGTGCCCGCTTTCGGCGGCAGCCAGGACGCTGACGAACACTACTACCTGCAAGGCGCGGACGGTCGCGCCGGTGTCCCGGCGCCCTACGTGGATGCGACCGTCTACGTGGACTGGAACGCGCAGGCGGCGCGGGCGCTGCTCCGGGCCGCGCCCGTCCTCGGACGTCCGGAGCTGGCCGACCGCGCCCTTGAGCTGCTGGTCTTCCTGCGGGCGGAGGCGCGCCGCGGCGACGCCATGGCGCACTTCGTGCGCCCGGACGGCGCCATCGGCGACGGAACTCCGCTTCTGGGCGACCAGACGGCGACTGCGTCGGCACTCCTTGACGCCTACGAGCTGACCGGCGAGCGGCAGTGGCTGCGTCGGGCGCGCAGCCTCGCACACTGGACGTGCGAGCACCTGTGCGCGCCGGACGGCCGCCTGCTCGACAGGCTCGCGGCGCCGGGGGAGTGCGCCGGCCTGCTGTCACAGCCGGTGCCGGCGCTCGACGAGAACGCGGCGATGGCCGACGTCCTCCTCCGCCTCGAGGCTTACACCGGCGAGGCACGTCTGCGCGAGCGGGCGCTCGAGATCCTCGCCGCCTGGGCCACGCACTACGAGCAATACGGGATCGCGGCCTCGGCGTTCGCCGAGGCCTTACTTCGCTATCTCGAGCGGCCGGACCAGATCGTCATCGTCGGCCGCCGCGGCGACCCCGAGGCGCTCCGACTGCACGCAGCGGCGCTCGTCGCGCCTGCTCCGCTGCGCACCGTGCAGCTTCTCGACCCGGCCGACCCGGACGACGCCGAGCGACTGGCCGTCGCCGGCCTGCCCGGTGAGGCCGCTGCGGCGGCCTACGTCTGCCGCGGCCAGAGTTGCACGCTCTTCCGCCCTTGAGTGAAAACCGCGTCCGCTGTGGAATAAGCGGCACGACTCTCTTATCCACACCCGCGGAGGGACGATGATCACGCTCTACCAAGCCGAGTGGTGCTTCTTCTGCCATCGAGTACGCCAGGTCCTGACGGAGCTGGGGCTGACCTACACAGCGGTCAACGTCCCGGCAGCCAACGAGGACAGAGCGGAGCTGCTGGCGATCGCCGGCCAGGACAGCGTCCCGGTGCTCACCGACGGCGACAAGGTCTATACCGACTCCGACAAGATCATCGACTACCTGCGTGCGACCTACCCGGCGCCCGAAGACGCTGACGAACACGCCGCGTTCGGCGCCTGGCGCGCGGCGATCATGGTATCCCTCGCGCCGCGCGCCGCCTTGGCCCGCCTGCGAGAACTCCTGGAGGACAAGGGCTTCATCGTCCTTGCCCAGGTCAAGGGTCCCAAGATCAACGAGCGCCTGCCCAAGGAATACGCCATCCTCCAGGTCACGGTCCCGGTGGCTGCGGTCAAGTCGCTGTCGGTCGACCCCCTGGCTCCGGCCGCCATCATGTTCCCGATCGCCGTGATCCCCACGGAGGACGGCAAGAGCGTCGTCGCCTCCGCTGACCCGGTGGGTCAGGTGTGGCTCTACGGCGAACTCGAGCTGAGGAACGTGCAGGCGGCGGTCAAGAAGCGTCTGGGCGAGCTCTTCGAGGAGCTTTAGCCCCAGCGGTAGACGCGCAGGCTGAGGAAGCCCGCGACGACGGTGATGCCGATGAGCACGATGGCGGCGGTCCAGTCCCAGGTACCGCCGCTCCACGCCGCTTGCAGCAGGTCGACGCCGTACGTGAGCGGCAGAAAGTCTCCGATCTTCACCATGGTCGCGCTCATGACCTCCATCGGCACGGACGCGCCGCTGAGGAACAGCATGACGAAGAAGAGCATGAGGCCCGCGCCTTGGGCGGCGCGCGGGCTGGGCATCACCGCGCCGAGCAGCGTACCGATGGCGGCGAAGGCGGCCGAGCTCAGGACGAACCCGGCCGCCAGCAGCGCCAGCGAGTCGGGAAAGTGCACCGGGTAGAAGGCGGCGGCGAAGCCGGCGACGAGGACGGAGCCGATGAAGCCGAGCACAAGGGCTGCCAGCACCTGCGAGCCGAGCACGGCCCAGATGGGCACCAGCGAGGCCCGGAAGCGGCGCAGTACGCCGCCGCTGCGGTAGTCGGTGAGTCTGGCCGGCAACATGATGACACCGACGGACATGGTGACGACGGCTATGTAGGCCGGAGCGTAGTAGTTCATCGCCCCCGTCCCCGCGAACACGCGCTGGTTGGATCCGCCGGGCTGGTTACCGAACACCTCGCCCAGCACGAACATCAGCACCACCGGAAAGGCGAACGTGAACACGATGGTCATCGGCTCGCGCAAGAAGAGCTTGAGCTCGATCCACGTGAGCTTGAGCAGCACTTTGAGGCCACCCGGGTGGCTCACGCGGTGCCGGCCGGCCGGAGACGTCGGAGCCTGAGCCGGGTCCGCCGTTCCCGGCGCGGCACGCTCTGTGGTCCCCTCCGCCATCAGTCCTCCACGAGGTGGCCGGTGAGCGTGAGGAACACATCCTCGAGGCTCGGCTCGATGACACGCAGGTCGTCGCAGGCGAGGTCCCGCTGCACGAGGGCCGCGCCCACGTAGGCGAGCAGCGGCCCGGTACCCTCGACGACCACACGAGGGCCGCGCCGCGTGACGTTGCGGGCGCCCGGCACTTCCTTCAGCCAGGCGATCTCAGGCATTTCGCACGTGAACACCACCTGCTCCAGCGGGTCGTAGCGCACGACCAGGCCGCGCGGCGTGTCGGCGGCGATGATCTTGCCCTTGTCGACCACGGCGACGCGGTCGCAGAGCCGCTCGGCCTCGTCCATGAAGTGCGTGACGAGCACGACGGTGGTGCCACGGTCACGTATCTTCTCGATGAGGTCCCAGGCGATCCGTCGCGCGGCAGGGTCGAGGCCCGTGGTCATCTCGTCAAGGAAGACGACCTCGGGCGAGCTGACCAGCGCCAGGGCGATGAACAGCCGCTGGCGCTGCCCTCCGGAGAGGTTCGCGAAGGACGCGTTCCGCTTCTCCGCGAGTCCCCACTGCTCGAGCAGTGTCTGCCACTCCACGGAGCCGGGCGCGAGCGAAGCGAAGAGGTCGAGCGCCTCCCACACCTTCATGTGTTCAGGGAGGCGCGACTCCTGCAGCTGAGAGCCCATGCGCCCGCGCAGCTCTCCGGCGTGGTGCACCGGGTCCTTGCCGAGCACGCGCACGGTGCCGCCGGTCGGCGTGCGCAGCCCCTGCACGCACTCGACCGTGGTGGTCTTGCCGGCGCCGTTGGAGCCGAGCAGGCCGAAGATCTCGCCCTGCTCCACCTCGAACGACACGTCGTCCACAGCCACGACGTGGTGGCCGTAGACCTTGCGCAGATGTTCCACGGTGATGACCGGAGGCATGAGATTCAACTACCCGGAATCGGACGATTCCCGCTCGGCGCCTGCGCGGGGATCGCAGAGATCAGCACAGGTGAGACGGCCGAGAGGCGCTCAGGGTTCGGCCGATGGAGACGCCGCGGCCCGATCGTAGATCCAGATCGGCTCAAGCGTCCCGTCCGGCAGAACGAGGTCCACAACCAGCTGGCCGTTCTCATCCACGCTGAGCTGCAGGTCCGACGCGGAAGGCTGCTCGGCGACAGGCGACGGCGAGCCGGAGGCTGTGGACTGGCCCGGCGGGCCGTCGCCGGTGGGCAGCGTGCAGGCGAGGTAGCCGGCCTGCGCCGCGGCTGCCACAGTCCGGCTCTGCCCATCGGCCTGGTTGGCGAACGTCACCGCAGCGCCGTCGCCCTGCCTGGCCACGGTGAGTGTGAAGTCTGGGTTCGCCACACCGCCCTCGACCCGCTGCCAGGCTCCGAGATAGATGCCGACGTCGGCTGAGGAGGAAGAGCCGCCGCAGCCCGCCGCGAGGGCGGCGGTGATGACGCAGGTGGCGAGCGCGACGGCGAGGAACGAGCGTGCTTCGCGCGAGCGCGCCCAAGACGCGGCGCGAGCCTCCGGGCTCGCCGCGTCCGCTCACTCCACGGGGGCGGAGTAGCCGCCGAAGAGAGAGACGCTGCCCGGCGGCTGCTCCGGGTCGCTCCAGCGACCCAGGCGGCGGAACCGCTCGCGACGCTGCCGCCGCCGCTCCAGGGCCGGGATCCGGTCGAGCTCGGCGAGCGTCTCCTCGAGGGCTTCGCCGAGCCGCTGCGCCGCCAGCTCGGGATTGTGGTGAGCGCCGCCGCGCGGCTCCGGGACGATCTTCTCCACGGCCATGAGCTCGAGCAGTTGCGAGGCCGTCGGCCGCAGCGCTTCGGCGGCCTGCGGAGCGAAGTCGGCGTCGCGCCAGAGGATCGCGGCGCAGCCCTCAGGCGTGATCACCGAGTACGTGGCGTTCTCCAGCATGAGCACGCGGTCGGCGACCGCCAGGGCGAGCGCTCCGCCGGACCCGCCCTCGCCGATGATGGTCGCGATCACGGGAACGGTGAGACGCGCCATCCTGAGCATGGTCTCGGCGATGGCGCGCGCCTGCCCGCCCTCCTCGGCCGCCACGCCCGGGTACGCACCCGGCGTGTCCACGAAGGTGAGCACCGGCAGGCCGTGCCGCTCGGCCAGTTTGAAGAGCCGCTGTGCCTTGCGGTAGCCCTCGGGATTGGCCATGCCGAAGTTGTTCTGCGTGAGCTCGTCGAGGGTGCGGCCCTTCTGGTGGCCGACCACGAGCACGGCACGGCCGCGGAACCAGCCGAGCCCGCCCACGATGGCGGAGTCGTCGGCCCGCAGGCGGTCGCCCTTGAGCTCCTCGAAGCCGTCGATCAGGAGGTCGATGTAGTCGCGAGTCCGCGGCCGCTCCTTGTGCCGCGCGATCTCGACGGTGACCCACGTGTCACGGCGACGGCTCTCGTGCTGGAGCTTCTTCAGACGCCCCTGGAGTCTCTCGATCTCCTCGGACAAGTGAACGCCGGGCATAAGTGGCAAGCGTCCGAGCTCGCTCAGCCGCTGCCTGAGCCAACCGGCCCGAGCGTCCTGTTCCGTCTTCGGATCCTGGTCCTCGGTCAGGTTCCTCACCTCCTCCCAAGAGTCGCAGGTAGTTGCCGACCTTGACGCGGAGGTCCTTGCGCGGGACGACGGCGTCGAGGTGGCCGAGCTCGAGGTTGCGCTCCGCGGTGCTGAAGCCCGCAGGCAGCTCCTCCTGTGTGGTCTGCTGGATGACGCGCGGCCCGGTGAAGTAGAGCCGCGCGCCCGGCTCCGCGATACAGATGTCGGCGAGCGTCGCGAAGCTGGCGACCACGCCGCCCGTGCAGGGGTCGGCGAGGACGGTGACAAACGGTGATGTCGCCTCGTTGATGAGGTCGACGGCGCAGCTGGTCTTGGCCATCTGCATGAGGCTGAGGATGCCCTCCTGCATGCGCGCGCCGCCCGAGGTGCAC
The DNA here is from genome assembly GCA_963798285.1 of uncultured Thermoleophilia bacterium. Lineage (GTDB taxonomy): Bacteria > Actinomycetota > Thermoleophilia > UBA2241 > UBA2241 > CAIXSE01. Next base: position 1,744,971 of record CAWCSR010000003.1, read on the forward strand.
ACGGCGACCAGCGGCAGGTCCTCGCCGCTCGCCAGCTCGGCGCTCCTCCAGAGCTTCTCGCCGACGACGCTCCCCATGCTGCCGCCCATGAACCCGAAGTCCATGACGGCGAGCACACAAGGCGTCCCGTCGATGCTCGCCGTGCCGGTGACGATGGCCTCCTGGAGGCCGGTCTTCGCCTGGGCCTCGCGTACGCGCTCGGGGTAGGTCTCAAGGTCCGTGAACCCGAGCGGGTCGAGCGTCGTGACCATCGTCCAGAGTTCGAGGAAGCTGCCGTCGTCGGTGAGCTGCCGGATACGCTCGCGGGCGCCGATGCGCAGGTGGTGGCCGCAATTGGGGCACACCATGAGGTTCTCGCGCACCTCGCTGTGCCGGGCGCCCCGGGAGCAGGACGGGCAGATCCATTCGGGCCGGGCCGGCTCGCTGTTGCGGCGCTCGATGTGGACGGTGACGTTCATGAGAGACTGCGCCCTCTGACTGGGGAGACCGGGCGGCGGCGCCGGTCAGCCGTCGAAACGACTGAAGACCAGGGCCACGTTGTGGCCGCCGAAACCGAAGCTGTTGCTGATCGCGACGTCAACCTTGGCGAAGCGGGACTCGAGCGGGACGTAGTCCAGGTCGCACTCGGGATCGGGGTCGTGGAGGTTGATCGTCGGCGGGATCAGGCTATTGACGATGGTCAGGACGGTCGCGACCGCTTCGAGGGCGCCGGCGGCGCCGAGGCAATGACCGATCATCGATTTATTGGAGGATATGGCGACTTCGTAAGCGTGGTTGCCGAGCGCCCGTTTGATGGCGCGGGTCTCGGCGATATCGCCGGGGCCGGTCGAAGTCCCGTGCGCGTTGATGTAGTCCACCTCGGACGGGTCGATATCGGCTTCACCGAGCGCCGCGAGCACGGCGCGCGCCTGCGCCTCGCCACTCTCGTCGGGCAGTGTCATGTGGAAGGCGTCGCTGCTCATGCCGCTGCCGGCAAGCTCGGCGTAGATGTGCGCGCCGCGGGCGCGCGCGTGCTCGAGCTCCTCGAGCAGCAGCACGCCGGCGCCTTCGCCGATCACGAAGCCGTCGCGGTTGACGTCGAACGGCCGTGAGGCGCCCTTGGGATCTTCGTTGTGCGTGCTCAGCGCGCGCGCGGCGGCGAACCCGGACACGCCGACCGGGCTGATCGGCGCCTCGCTGCCGCCGGCGAACATGACCTCGGCCGCGCCGTCGCGGATGAGCCGCCCGGCGTAGCCGATAGCGTCGGAGGCGGCGGCGCACGCGGTACACGTCGCACTCAGCGGGCCTTTGGTGCCCAGCTCGAGCGAGACCTGCGCCGCGCCCATGTTGGGGATCATCATGGGGACCAGCAGCGGGTTGGTGCGGTCCGGTCCCTGGTTGAGAAGCTTGTCCGTCTCCACGTGCAGCGTCTGCAGGCCGCCCACTCCGCTCGCCATCACCGCGCCGACCCGCTCGGCCTCCGGCTTGGGGTCGAAGTCCGCGTCCTTGGATGCATCCAGGGCGGCGGCGACCGCGTAGCGGCTGAAGAGGTCCAGCCGCCGCGCCTTGCGCTTGTCGATGTAATCCTCGGCGAGGAAGCCCTGGACCTCGGCGGCGATGTGCACCTTGTAGCCGGTGGTGTCGAAGCGGGTGATCTCGCCCACGCCGGACTCGCCGGCCACGAGGCGACGCCAGAAGGTGTCCACATCGTTGCCGATCGGCGAGATGACGCCGAGACCGGTGACGACTACTCTGCGCTGGTGTGCCATGGTCGTCCGCCGGCTCCCCGTCAGATCCCCAGGCCGCCGTCGACGGGCAGGATGACTCCGGTGATGAAGCGGGCCGCAGGCGAAGCCAGATAGACCACTGCCATAGCCACGTCGTCGGTAGTGCCGATGCCCTTGAGTGGTGTCGCGTCCACGATCAGCTGCCTCGTCTCTTCAGGAAGCGCCTGCGTCATCGGGGTCTCGATGTATCCCGGAGCGATGGCGTTCACGCGCAACCCGCGCGCACCGAGCTCCTTGGCCAGCGACTTGGTGAGGCCGATGATCCCCGCCTTCGCCGCAGCGTAGTTGGCCTGGCCCGCATTGCCCCGACGGCCGACGACGCTCGAAAGGTTGATGATACAGCCGGTGCGGCGGCGGAACATCCTGCGCGCCGCCGCCTTGCTGACCAGGAAGGTCCCGCGCAGGTGCGTCGCGATGACGGCGTCGAAGTCCCCCGCGTCCATCATCATGGTGACGTTGTCGCGCGTGATGCCGGCGTTGTTGACCACCACCGAGAGCGGGCCCAGGTCGCTCTCGGCCCGCTCCACCATCGCGTTGACCTGCTGCTCGTCGGAGACGTCGCCCATGACGACGAGGCCCCGGCGCCCGAGCGCCTCGACCTCGGCGACGACCGCCGCGCACGCGGCCTCGTCGGCGAAGTCGTTCACGGCCACGTCGGCGCCTGCGGCTGCGAGCGCCAGCGCTATGCCTCGGCCGATGCCGCGGCCCGCACCCGTCACAAGGGCGGTCGCGCCGCTGAGATCGAATTGCACAGTGAGCGGTGCGCCTGCGGCGCCCCCCTCGCTGGCTTGCCTTCGGTGGCTAGTCACGCGTCCTCCAGATAGCGGCCGTCCTGTCGCAGGGCCACCAGCGTCTCCATGTCGGAGACGTGGGCCGTCTGCGCTTGCGGCTCGATGCGCTTGACAAGGCCGGTGAGCACCGCACCCGGGCCGACCTCCAAGAACGAATCATAACCTGCTGCAAACAACGTGCTCACCGACTGCGAGAAGCGGACCGGCGAGACGAGCTGCATCTGCAGGAGATCGTTGAAGCCGCCCGTCTCGAAGCGCACGGTGCAGGCGGAGAAGAACTCCGGGTCGGGCGTGTGCCAGTCGGTGCGCTCGAACTCTTCACGGAGCGGGTCGAGCGCCGACCGCACCAGCGGCGAGTGGAACGCGCCGCTCACCGGCAGCGAGATCACGCGCTTGGCGCCGGCGGCCCGCGCCTTCGCGGCCAACTGCTCGAGCGCGGCCTTGCGGCCGCTCACCACGACCTGGCCGGGGCTGTTGAAGTTCGCCGGCCAGACGCCCTCTTGCTCGGCGCAGAGCGCCTCGATCACGGCGTCCTCCAGCCCCAGGACCGCGGTCATGCCGCCGGGATTGGCGTCGGCGGCGCGCAGCATCTCCTGGCCGCGCCGCCGCACGATGCGCAACGCGTCCTTGAAGGCGACCGCGCCGGTCGCGACCAGCGCCGAGAACTCCCCCAGGCTGTGCCCGATGGCCACGCCGAAGCGCAGGCCGTCGCGCTGCAGGATGCGCAACATGCCCACCGACGCCGCGAGCAGGGCCGGCTGCGTGAAGTCCGTCCGGCTCAGCCGGTCCATCGGTCCCTGGCTGCAGAGATCCTGGAGGTCGTAGCCGAGGACATCCGAGGCCTCGGCGTACGCCCGGCGCATCTCCGGGTCGGCGGCCGCGAGGTCGCAGCCCATACCGACGCCCTGTGACCCCTGGCCGGGGAACATGACGACGAGCTTCTCCACGAGGCTAGGCTACAGCTCCCACTTCGTGAGGCACGAGCCCCAGGTGAGCCCTGCGCCGAAGCCGGCCATGAGCAGCGTGTCGCCCTTCTTGAGGCGGCCGCTCTCGCTGGCCTCGTGCAGACAGATCGGGATCGACGCACACGACGTATTGCCGTAGCGGTCGAGGTTGGCGAACACCTGGCTCTCCTTCATCCCCAGGCGACGCGACGCCGACTCGATGATGCGGATGTTGGCCTGGTGCGGCACGAAGAGGTCCACGTCCTCCACGTCGGTCTCGGCGTCGGAGAGCACCTTCTTGCACGAGTCGACGACGGTCCGGGTGGCGAACTTGAAGACCTCGCTGCCGGTCATGTGCATGGCGTGCTCGTGATCGCGGACGGTGTCGAAGGTGGCCGGCATGCGGCTGCCGCCCGCCGGCACCAGCAGGTTCGGGGCGCCGCTGCCGTCGTTACCGAGGTCGAAACTGAAGATGCTTCCGTTGTCCGTGGGCTGCACGAGGACCGCACCGGCGCCGTCACCGAACAGGATGCACGTTGCCCGGTCCTCCCAGTCGACCATCTTGCTGAGCACCTCAGCGCCGACCACGAGGACGTTCTCGTAGATGTTGGCCGAGACGAACGCGGTGGCGATGGCGAGGCCATAGACGAAGCCGGTGCAGCCGGCCTGGACGTCGAAGGCGCCGGCCTTGGTGGCGCCGATCTTGTCGGCGACGATCGACGCGGTGGCCGGCATGATGTGGTCCGGCGAGATGGTCGCGACGATGACGAGATCGAGGTCCGCGGCCGCCAGACCGCCGTGCTCGAGGCAACGCCTCGCTGCGACCTCGCCGAGATCGCTCGCCGCCTCATCCACACGCGCGATGCGTCGTTCGCGGATGCCCGTGCGCGTGGCGATCCACTCGTCCGAGGTGTCGAGGAACTGGCTGATCTCGTCGTTGGTGAGCACGCGCTCGGGCACGTGGACGCCGAGCGCGCTGATGCGCGCCCCGCGCACGAGTCCGCGACGGAGGCCGATCACAGCTTCGCATCCCCGGCTGCGACCGCGGCGGCGTCGACGATCGCGAACATGAGCTCGCCGCGGCAGGCCAGCTCGCCCTCCACGGTGGCCTTGACTCTGGCGCGGCCGACCGGTCCGTGCACGGCGACGATCTCCGCCTCGAGCGTGAGCGTGTCGCCGGGCTTGCAGACGCGCTTGAAGCGGACCTTGTCGATGCCGGCGAAGAGGCCGACCTTGTCGCCGCCCGGCGCCGCGTCAGCAGAGGGAAGAGTCTTGGTCGCAGCGTCTGCTCCGGCGCTCGCTGCCGCGAGGGTCGCCGCCTGCGCGAGCGCCTCAACGATCAGCACGCCGGGCATCACGGGATTGCCGGGGAAGTGGCCGGCAAACCACCAGTCGTCGTCACGCAGCATGCGGATGGCCACGCAGCGTACGCCGGGCTCGCCGTCGACGACCTCGTCCACGAGAAGGAACGGCGGGCGGTGGGGCAGCATCGCGAGCACCTGTTCGTTGGTCAGCTTCACAGTGGCTTCAGCTCCCTGGTGCGGCGCAGGAAGCGCTCCACCTGGATCAGCACGGCTGTGGCGGCGATGCCGTAGCCGAGCACGTTCTTGACGGGGATGGTGCGGCCGCCCGGCAGCGGGATGCGGCCGAGGCTCTCGTCGAGCGCGTCGAGAACGTCGTCCACGACGCGCCCCAGCGTGGCCTCGCCCGGCTTGGGCTCGAGGGCGGCGGCCGCCGCGACACGCTCTGCGAACCCCGGCGGCGGCGCCAGCTCGATATGGCCCCACGTGGCCATAGCCCCGCGGACCTCGCTCATCTGCGCGAGCTCGGCGGCGCAGTCCGCGCAGAAGCTGAGGTGGCTCTGAAGCTCCGCGACCTCGAGGTAGCCGAGCTCGCCGTCGACGTAGCGGTTGATGCGCGAGCGGAAGTAGCTGCAGTCCATCACGCCTCCCGCTCCGCCTGCAGGCGCAGCCGCAGAGAGGCGCGCCCGCGGTGGACCATGACCTTGACGGTGCCGAGGGGGCGCGCCGTGAGGTCGGCGATCTCCTGATACGGCAGGCCGTAGATGTCGCGGAGGACGGTGGGTACCCGGTAGTCGTGTGGAAGGTCGCCGAGGGCGGCCGTGAGGGTGGCGGCGGTGATGCCGTCGCCGAGCTCGGTCTGCTCGCCGGCGGCGACGTCGGGCACCTCGACCGGCTCCGGGCGCCGCCGCTCGCGGCGCTGGTAGTCGACCGACGCGGTGAGCGCGAGCCGGAACAGCCAGGTGCTGAACGTCGCCTCGCTGCGATACTGCGGCAGCTTACGGTAGCAGCGCAGGAATGCTTCCTGCGCCGCGTCTTCGGCGTCGGTGTGATTGCCGAGCACGTTGTATGCCACCGAGTAGACCATTCCTTGGTATCGCTCCACGATCGTCTTGAAGGCGTTTACGTCGCCGGCGACCGCACGCGCAAGCTCAGCGGAAGTCGGGTCGGGCAACGTAGCCCACTTGAGGTTAGACGGCGTCATGAGGCAGGGAGTTACACCTGGGTGGGGGGATTCACGAAGCACTCAAGTGTACACCTCCCCGTGGCGAGACTTCGGCGACCGACGCCGAGGACGTCCGGCGGCGGCCGACGCGGACGTCGAGTGCCGGGGCGCGACGGCACAGATACGCGCAAGGGGCGGCGGCCAGGCTCTACGCTTGGCCGCCGCCCCCTCATGCACCCGTCAGGCCGTCAGCCGATCGTGACGCTGAAGTCGTCGGTCTCGTCCGCCCCGCGGCGGACTCTACACACGGGCGCTCTGGTCGGCCAAAGCGTCGTTGAGTAGCGCGTTGAGCCGGGCGTCCTGCTCCGCGGTGAGCGCAAAGGGACGCCCGGCTGCCAGCAGCTCCGCCGCGCGAGCGGCGACGCGGGCGCCGAGCGTGGCGGCGCCCTCGGCGGCCCAGCGATCGTGCATGTTGTGATCGAGAAGCGCCGGCGTCCAGAACTCGCGGTGATGCCGGCGCGTGTACTTCGTCCCGAGGTAGTTGCCGCCCGGCCCGGCGGCCTTGATCTCGTCCAGCGCGAGGCTGTAGTCGTCGACCGGGACCTCGCGCATGAACTGGCGCGCGTAGCCCACGAGTTCATCGCCCAGGACGATGGACTCGTAGCTGCTCTGCAGGCCCGACTCGAGGTAGCCGACGTCGTGCAGGAGTGTCGCGCGGGAGAGCGAGCCGTAGGCCATGCTGAGGGCGGCTTCGGCGGTCCACTGCTCGTCGAGCAGCTTGGAGTCGGACATGCCGGCGTAGGAGAAGCTCGGCAGTCCGTAGTGCCTGGCGAGGTCGGTGCCGACCTGCTGCGCAAGCAGGGCGTCGGGCGAGACGTACGGGTCGGTCATCGTGCGCATATCCATCGCGCCGGCGCCGACGCCGTAGACGAACGGCGCGCCCCGCTTCACGGACTGGTGGAGCACGAGGCCGCTCAGCGTCTCGGCGTTGCCGACAAGCACGGCCGCAGTGATGCTGCGCGGACCGGTCGCGCCCATGTTCGGCGCCGGCGCGTAGATGAGCGGGATGAGGAGCTCGGCACAGCCGATCACCTTGGTGAGTGCGTCGGGGTCGTGCATGAGCGGCGGCGAGGGCATGGCGTAGATGCCGAAGCTCTCCTTCTCGCCACAGGCCGCCGCCATCTCCTGCATCCGCGCGAGCACGGAGCCGTCGCGTGGCGCGACGAGCAGCGGCTTGCGGGAACCCCGCATCATGGCGACGACCTGCACCAGGTCGTCGATCCCCTGCGGGGCGTCCTCGGGCAGGCCCATGCTCATGATGAAGTCGATGTTGGGCAGCACCTCGCAGAGCGCGGCCATTCCCTCCACGTCGGCACGGCGAGCCCGGCGGCGCTCGCCGCTCTCCGGATCCCGCACATAGAGCACGTCGGAGCCGGTGCCGTAGTAGACCTCGCCGTCGCGGAGGACGAGCGCCGCAGTGTCACCGCCGCGCGGCTTGAGCAGCCATTCGCGCGGGGCCGTCGCCAGTGCGTCCTCCACGAGCCGCGCTGGGATGCGCACGCGACGACCGTCCACGGACGCGCCGGCGGCGCCGAACAGCTCCAGCGCCGGCTCGTAACGCACGTCGACACCGGTGTCCGCCAGCAATTCCAGCGTCGCTTCGTGAAGGCGCCGGCACTCGGCCTCGCTCCAGACGGTAAGTCTCGCCTGCGGCATATCGTTCCCCCCGACATAGTACGGGGTGCCCAGCGCCTGCAGCCCCGGATTGACTGACTCTCGCGTCAAGCTACCACAAGCTCGAAATGGAATGTCAAGCAGGTAGAAACCGAGTAACCATTCACAAGTCGGCGTGAACCGTGTACCATGCGCCAAGTAAACGGGCGGAGAAACGGACTAGCATGCACGACGAAGCGGACGCGCAGGCGGCGGAGGCAGAAGCCTTCCCTCCCATCGGGGACGAGTCGGCGTGCCTGCACTGGCTGTGGACGACCCTCTACGCGCCAGACGGCGTCAGCACCGTCTGCAGGCACTGCCGCGTGATGCGCCGGTTCCACCGCGTCACCCGGCGGCGCGCGTACGCTTGCGACCACTGCGGCACCCAGGTCTATCCCACCGCGGGGACGTTCATGCAGGGGTCCGGACTGGGCGTCGCCACCTGGTTCGCCGGCGCCTGGCAGCTCATGGAGGGCGACGGCAACGTGGCGCCGCGGGCGCTGGCGGACGAACTGGGCGTCAGCTACAAGACAGCGCTGCGCATCAAACGCAAGCTCCAGGAGGCCCTGGCCCCGGGCAGCGCCGATGCCGACCTGCTTGATCGCCTGCACCGCGACGCCGGCGGGCCTGGAGCGTTCGCCGCCGGCGTCCCGGCGAGAGACCGCTCCTCGAGGGCGCGCGAGAACATCCGCGCCGCGGCCTGCCGCGCTTTCGCGGCGCGCGGCCCGTCGGCCACGCGGATCGCCGACATCGCGCGCGAGGCCGGCGTCTCGAGCGCCATCATCCACTACTACTACAAGTCCAAAGACGAAGTGCTGCTGGCGGCCCTCCAATGGGCCAACGAACACACCAGCCGCCAGCTCAACGACCTGCGGCAGGAGACCGACGACCCGATCGAGCTGCTGCGCCGGACCATCGACCTCGCGATCCCGTCGGAGGGGGTGCTGCGCGACGAGTACGTCCTCTGGATCGAGACCTGGGCGCGCGTGCGCCTGCACCCGCGGCTGCTCGCGGAGTGCGCCGCCATGTCCGAGGCGTGGACGGGCTTCTTCGAACAGCTTGTCCTGCACGGCGAGGCGGCCGGCGCGTTCCATCCCGTGGCGCCGCCCGCCGAGATCGCCCAGCGCATGGTCGCCCTCTCCGACGGGCTGAGCTTCCGCTCCGCCGTCGGCTACACCGGCATGCAGGTGCAGCGGGTGCGGGAGCTGCTGGTGAGTTTCGTCGCCGAGCAGCTCGGCGTGCCCGCGGCCGCACTCGCCGAACGCTGAGGACGACCCAGCGGAGGAAGCCGGCCGGGCCTTGATGTCGCCGGCCGGCCGGGCCTCGTGCCCCCGTACGCGCGAGGGGCGGCGGCGCTCACGCGCCGCCGCCCCTCGCGGACTCGCTTCTTCGGTGGCGGCTCTGGCTCAGCCGACCCCGAGGATGGCCTTGGCAGTGGCCACGGCCTCGATGGCGTCCTCGGCGTAGCCGTCGGCGCCGATCTCGTCGGCCCAGGCGCGCGTGGTCGGCGCGCCGCCGATCATGACCTTGACGCTGTCGCGCAGACCGGCGGCCTTGAGGGCCTCGATGGTCTTCTGCTGGTTCGGCATCGTGGTGGTGAGCAGCGCGGAGAGGAGCAGCAGGTCGGCCTTCTCGTCCTTGACCTTCTGCACAAACGTCTCGACCGGCACGTCGCAGCCGATGTCGACCACCTCGAAGCCGGCAGCCGAGAGCATCGAGCTGACGATGGTCTTGCCGATCTCGTGGATGTCGCCGGCGACGGTGCCCGCGACGGCCTTACCGAGGGTCTGGCGACCTTCCTTGCTCGCGTCGAGCGCGGGCTGAAGCACGGCGACGGCGGCCTTCATGGCCTCGGCGCCCTGGACCAGCTCGGGGAGGAAGAACTCGCCCCTGCCGAAGAGGTCGCCGACCTCTTCGATGCCCTTCACGAAGCCATTGTCGAGAATGTCGCCGGGGCTGAGGCCGGCGTCGAGGCCTTCCTGCGCCAGGCGCTCTGCGTCCTCGACCTCACCGTCGATGACGCTCTGCTTCATCTGCTCGTACAGCTCTTCCGACATTGAATCCTCCTTGCACACAGTCCGCCGTGCGTCCGCAAGAACGCGTGGAGATAGCAATCCGGGCGCCACGATACGACCGCAAAGAGGGCGCGTCAAGCAAGTAAAGTGAAGAAGCACTTGCGCCAAGTATCACAGCCGCTGGCAGGGGCAGCAAGTAACGGACAGCGGCAGTCCGAAATCGGCCTCTTGCAGCAGAATTTAGTTCTGTGCCCGGAGGAAGCGATCAAAGGCGAGCAGCCCTTGCTCGAGGCCTTTCCTGCCGATTCCGACGCGGAAGTGGTCCACGGGCGTGGCGGCGATCTCCGAGTAGTACATGCTCGCCGGCAGGACGAGGACGCCCTCCGCGTCGAGCAGCCGCGCGCAGAACTCCTCGACGTCGCCGCCCTTGTAGCGAGGGAAGCAGACGCAGCCCCCCACCGGCGGCTGCCAGTCGAAGAGTTCCGCCCAGCGGGCGAAGAAGTCGTCGAAGAGCGGCCGGTTGGCGGCGACCACGCCGCGGTTGCGCGCCCAGATGCTGTCCCGGTGCCGCAGCGCCACGGCGGCGAGGTATTCAGCAGGGCCTGCGTTGCAGATCGACGTGTAGTGCTTGCGCTTCTCCAGACGCTCGAGCAGCGCGCGGTCGCGACAAGCGATCCAGCCGACGCGCAGGCCGGGAAGGCCGTAGGACTTGGAGGCCACGTTCAGCGACACTCCCGTCTCGGAGAGATCGGCGGCCTGCGTGATCGTACTGGACGGGTCCACCTCGATGCCGCGGTAGACCTCGTCGCAGAACAGGCGGATGCCGCGTTCGTCGCACAGCGCCGCCAGCTCGCGGAGCGTCGCCTCGGGTGGCACGTAGCCCGTCGGGTTGTTGGGAAAGTTCACCGCGACCAGCTTCGTGTTCGGGCGGAGCAGGTCGCGGAGTCCGTCGAGGTCCAGCGCCCAGCCGTCTTCGCGGCGCGGCACCAGAGCGCTCACGTCGGCGCCTGTCGCCAGCGTCACCGTCTCCATCGCCTGGTAGCAGGGCACCGTGATGACGGCGTGGTCGCCGGGACCCACGAGCTCCTGCATCGTCCAGAAGAGCCCCTCCTCCGCCCCGGCGAAGGTGAGCACGTGGTCGGCGTCGACGCGGTCGTAGGTGCTGGCGATGGCCTCGCGCAACTCCGGCGTGCCCCACGTCTCTATGTAGGACAAGGGCAGCTTCATGAGGCCTTCGCGGTCGGCGTCCGTGCCCAGTGCAAGCAACTCCTCGACGGTGATGCTCTCTGCGTCGGAGGCAGTGAGGTGATAGCGGACCTTGAACTCCCACTCCCCAAGGAACTCCTCGAGGCGAAACGTGCGCAGCGGCTTCATGATCGTGCCTCCTTGAGCAAGGCGTAGGTGGTGGTGCGGGACACGCCCAGGGCTCTCCCGGCGTGGGCGGCGGCGTTGCGGGTGGCGAACAGGCCGCGCTCGTCGAGGACGCGGACGAGGTCGAGCCGCTGCTCGCGCGTGAGACGATCGCGACGGAGAGCGCGCGAGCGGCACTCCTCGTCGACGACGAGGAGGATCTGCTCGCGCCAGTCGCGCTCGAAGAGCTCCGGCGGGCGATCCTGGACCGGTGCAACGAAACGCACCAGCAGATCGATCATCCCGTCGAGCGGCGAGCGGTCGACGTTGATGCACAGCAGGCCGCGCGGTATGCCCTTTGCGTTGCGCAGCACGACGCTGACCGAGGTGATCGCGCGGCCGTCCGCCAGGACCTTCGGATACGGGCCGATGACGCGCGCGTCCTCCGGATAGGGCGGCAGCTCCGCGATGAGCGATCGCCCACCGACCCTGCGCTTCGAGATCGGGTTCCAGATGCCCACGATGCGGTCGCGGCGGATGTCATGCACGGCTACCTCAGCAAGAGGGGCCAGCAGAGCGACGATGGCCTCGCACACGGGGAGGTGCGGCTCGAGCCAGTTGGGCACAGGAGACTTCACAGGCATGGCTGGACGATACGTTCACTCCGGACTGTTCGTCAACCGAGCGGATGGCCGACTGCGGTCCGTAGGCTCGCATGGAGCGGCCGGCCGGTGCGTCAGACGACGAACGGCGGGGCGGCCCGGGACTACAGGCCGCCCCGCTCGTCGCGGGCCGTTCCAGCGCTCGCGGCGCTACACGCCGTACTCGTCCAGCGCCTCCCTCAAAGCGAGGACGTTCTCCGGCCTGGCCTGGTCCGGAAAGCCGCCCACGCCGTCGAGGATGAGCCGGTCGCCCATGATGTCCACGAGCTCCTTGACCTCGTCCTTGACCTGCTGCGGAGTGCCAGTGGCCAGCGTGGAGTTCTGCACGTTGCCCCAGAAGCACATGGTCTCGCCGCAGACCTCCATGAACTTCTTGCGCTCGATGCGGTCGAAGTGCGCCGCGACCCTGCCCGGCGGCAGCTGGGCAAGGTACTTGAGGCGCGGCGTGTAATCGCCCTCGAAGAGCGGCATCGGCACCATGCCCTCTGCGAGCAGCGATTCGATCAAGGCGACGAAGGTGGGCCAGTAGAAGCGCTCGAACTGTGCGTCGCTCATGAAGCCCGCCGCGCCGCGGTGCATGGGGATGAAGATCCGCGGGTTGCCGAGCATCTTCGCACCCATCACAGCCGTGGCGACGGAGGGCACGTGCATCAGGTCGATCATCGCCAGCAGCTTCTCCGGCTGCCGGAAGATGTCGAGCGTGCTGCCGCGCAGGCTGCGCAGCGTGTCGGAGACCATGTCGAACGCCGGGATGGTGGCCACCCCCCAGGTCACCGGGTAACCCATGCCGGCCATCTCCCCAGCGTAGGCGCTCACGGCCGCGTTCAGGGCGCCCGCGGCGTCGGAGAGAGCAAGCAGAGACTCGAGCGCCTTGCGCAGCGGCGGCGCCGTAAGAAGCGGACCGCCGAAGCTCTGCAGGTTGTACATGTTCGAGAACCAGTAGAGCGGCGGGAGCGGCATCTGCCCCAGGCCCTCGAGGCCGCCGGCGATGCGCGGCAGGATGGTGGTCAGGGTGAAGCCGTCGGGGTCCGCGAGGAAGGCGTCGACCTCGTCGGCCTTGACGTACTCGTTCTCCACGAACTGGAAGCCGGCGTCGTCGGGCAGGTCGCCGCCTGGCCAGCGGAACTGCTTGGTTGCCAGCGCCTCGTAGCCGTCGTGACCGGCCATGCCGTTCGGCGGCGCGAAGTCCCAGCCGAACTCGAGGGTCGCGTCGCGGAGTGCGTCCATGCGCACCTTGTGGTCGTATCCTGCGTCGCGATTGGAGATGCCCTTGATGCGCGTCGGGAAGTAGTGCTGTACGAGCGGCACGAGCGGCACCTTATCCGGCTTCTTGAGCGCGACGACGTCGTTGAAGCGCTGCTCGCGCACTGCATAGGACTCGGCGTTCGGCCCGAGGTCCGAGCCCATCTCAGAGGACGCCATACTCGTCCGCCGCCTCTTTCAAGGCCAAGATGTTCTCTGGCTTGGACTCATCGGGGATGCCGACGGTGCTATCGATGATGAGCCGGTCGCCCATGATGTCGATCAGTTCCTTGACGTCGTCCTTGACCTGCTGCGGGGTCCCCGTGGCGAGAAGTGATGGCGGCACGTTGCCCCAGAAGCACATGACGTCCCCGCACAGCTCCTTGAACTGCCTGCGGTCGATCTTGTCGAAGTGCGCCGCGACCTTGCCGGGCGGCAATGTCGCCAGGTACTTGAGGCGCGGCGTGTAGTCGCCCTCGAACAGCGGCATCGGTGTGATGCCGTTCTCGATGCAGGCGTAGATGAGCGCGGTGAACGACGGCCAGTAGAACTTCTCGAACTGCTCGTCGCTCATGAAGCCGCCGGCGCCGCGGTGCATGGGGATGAAGGCGCGCGTGGTGTTGGTCGCCTTGCACGCGCCGATGATCAGGTTGATCGAAGCAGGCAGCATGACGTCGATCATGGCCAGCAGCTTGTCGGGCTGGCGGAACATGTCGAGCGTGCTGCCGCGCAGGCTACGGAAGTAGTCACTCACCAGGTCGAAGGCGGGAAACCCGACGCCGACGAACGGGCACGGGTAACCCATCGCGGCCATCTCGCCCCAGTAGGCGCCCTCCGCGGCCATGTAGTTCTGCGCGTCTGCGGCGAACGCTGCCATGCCCTCGAACATCTCCTTCATCCCGGGCGCCGAGAGGAAGGGGGCGAGCAGGATGGTCGAGTACGCGTTCGCCAGCCAGTACATCGGCGGGAACTGGATGAAGCTGAGTGGCTGGAAGATGCCCGCGATTCGCGGGAGGATGGTGCGCATCGCGAAGCCGTTCGGGTCGGCGAGAAACTGGTCGACCTCATCGGCCTTGATGTACTCGCCCTCGACCCACTGGAATGGCGCGTCGTCCGACAGGTCGCCGCCGGGCCAGCGCAGCTGCTTCATCTGCAGCGCCTCGCACGACTTGGCTGGCGGCACGCCGACGGCCGCTCCCCACTCGAACCCGAACTTGAGCGTCGCTTCCTTCATGAGCTTGGTCATGAGGAAGTGGTCCGCCTCGACGGCGGCGTTGCTCACGCCGGCGATCTTGTTGGGGAAGTAGTGCATCATCAGCGGCATGAAGGGGATCTTGTCTGGCCTTTTGAGTGCGACGATGTCGTTGAAGCGCTGCTCGCGCTGCGCGTAGAGCTCCTGCGGGGTCGGGGTCATGCCGCACCTCCCGTCCAGTCGGCGGCGAGCGCGAGTGCGGCCGCCGCATCACGACCCCAGCCGTCGGCGCCCGAGTACGTGCACACCTGCTCGTCGACGGGCGAGCCTCCGATCATGATCTTTGCCTGACCCCGCAAGCCAGCGGCGGCGATGCCCTCGATCGTGTCCTTCATCGCGTCGAAGGCGAGCGTGAGCAGGCCGGAGAGGCCGACGACCTGGGCGCCATGCTCCTTGATGGCGGAGACGAAGCTCTCGACCGGCACGTCGATGCCCAGATCGTGCACCTCGTAGCCGGAGACCTCGAGCATCATCACGACGACGTCCTTGCCGATGTCGTGGATGTCGCCGTGGACGGTGCCGATGACGACGGTCCCGCGCTTCTCGGCGGTGTCGCCGGCGGTGATGCGCGGCTTCAGTTCGGCGGCGATGCCCTTCATGATCTCGCCGCCCATGATCAGTTCGGGGATGAAGACCTCCTCGCAGGCGAACTGGTCGCCCAAGGTGGTCATCGCCGAGCGGGCGTCGTCGAGGACCGCCTCCGGGGCTTCGCCCGCGTCCAGGCGGTCTTTCACGATCTTGAGAGCGCCGTCCTCGTCCATGGCGAGAATGGCGTCGGTCAGCTCAGTGGACATGCAGCCTCCTATGTTCATCGGTGCGTCGACAGTGCGTGTGTCGTTTTGTCTGACTGGTGCTCAGGCGAGAGGTCAGCCGGGACCAGATGTCTCCTGGGCCTTGAGTTCCTCGGGCACGGGCGGTGGCAGTTTCGCCACCTCGTCGAGCAGCTTCCCGTACTTGGTCGTCAGCTCGCTGAGATCCAGCTCGCCCTGATATGCCGCCCTCACTGCCAGGAACAGCCCCAGGGCGTTGTGGACGACGTCGCGCCAGGAGAACTCGTCGTCGAGGGAGGCACGGATGAGCATCTGCTCGAAGGCCCCGACGATGGCGTGGGCGATGAGCTCGTCGGAGAAGGGTGGATCGGCCTGGGACCGGCGCATGCCCCGGAAGTCGGCCACGGTATCGCCGAAGATGGTCTCATAGGCCTCACGCAGATCGCGCCGCGCCTCATCGTCGTGCTGCGCGACCTCCGTTGCGAGGATCATGAGGTTCGGCGCGAACGCCTTGATGCCCGAATCCGCGTACATGTACCACACCTGCATCTCCGCGGAATCTCGTGCACTCTCGAAGCGCGGCTTCAGAAAGTCGTCCATGAATCGGACGGCCACCTTGTAGCAGGCGACGAACAGATCGCGCTTGGTGGCGAAGTGCCCGTAGAGGACCTGCGGGGTGATGCCCAGTTCCTCGATGAGGTCGGCCATGCGAGTGCCTTTGTAGCCCTTCCTCGCAAAGCGTCGCGTGGCGGCGATCAGGATCGCCTGCCGGGTCTCCTCTTCGCGCCTCGCGACGAGGTCGA
Source organism: uncultured Thermoleophilia bacterium (assembly GCA_963798285.1). Classification (GTDB taxonomy): domain Bacteria; phylum Actinomycetota; class Thermoleophilia; order UBA2241; family UBA2241; genus CAIXSE01. Next base: position 1,760,745 of record CAWCSR010000003.1, read on the forward strand.
CGCCGCTGTCGCCGGCTGCGAGGACGCGCCCCTCCAGCCTCGCCTTGATGGCCGACCGCCGCAGGCCCTGTTGCCTGAGCGCTTCGATCTCCCGCACGAGCGCCAGCTGGTCGTCGGTGTAGAGAGCGCGGCTGGGACTGGCCTTCTGGGCGGGCGGGAGCAGGCCTGTGCGCACGTAGTAGTAGATGGTCTGCCGAGGAACGCCGGACTCCTGTTCCAACTCCCCGATGGTCAGTGCACGCACGTTCGCCCCCGACTGAAGTCCACTGGCTGAACCCGAGGCAGCCTCGTCGTCTACCGTGAAGTCCACCTATCTAAATGGGAAGTAGCCAAGTTGTCAACTGGGACTTGCGGAGTCCGGCGGACGGACCCGGACGAGCCTCCACCAAAGGAGGCGAAGGGAGAGGATCGACCCGGGCGGGGCGGCCCCAGGGAGAAGCCGCCCCGCCCGTCTTCGAGGAACTCGGTCAGCAGCTGGGCTCGTAGCCCTCCGGCAGCGTCGGATACATGCGGTCGCCCACGTTGTTCGGGTCGAACGCTTCCTTGATCTGGCGCTGGTAGTGGAACGCCTGCGGCTGCTTGGCGTGCGCGAGGGCGTCCCAGATCTGCTCGTCGGTCCAGCCGATCTGCAGGTAGAGGAACTCCTTGCCGGGCGGGTAGCCGATGGCGCCGGCGTCCTTGACGGCGTCCTCCATGTGCTTGATCCCGGCCACCGTGGACTCGTAGTCATCCGGGTCGTAGCTGACGAACTGCTCGAGGCCGGTGGCGCCGCCCAGCGGGATGCCGGAGCCGGAGCCCATCATCGCGTCGCCGCCGCACTGCACGAGCTTGCCGCCGGCGGCGTCGCGCGCGAGGCCGTCGATGGCCGTCGGCACGTAGCCCTTGACCCAGTCCGGCGTGCCGAACTGCATCCAGCTGCCGATGTAGCCGCCGGCCCAGACGAAGTTGATGTGCTTGTGGCCGAGCCGCTGCAGGTAGACGTTGGTGAACTCGGCCATGTCCTGCTCGCAGAAGCGTTCGACCTTCCAGGCGCCGACCTCCTCGAGGATGGCGTCGAGGATCCTGTCCTGCAGCTCGATGTCGTCCGTGGACCGCCCCGCAAGGATGAGCTGGAAGCTGATACGCATCTCTTCGGTCAGCTTGGCGATCTCGGGATCCGTGACCAGCTCCGGCACGTCCGACAGTGTCTTGGAGGCGTCGTTGTACATGAGCCAGAAGGCGGGGGAGAGGTCGGCGCCGGCCAGATTGAACTGGCGGTGGAAGATGTAGCCGATCTCGTTGTCGTAGATCTTGTAGTAGATCTCCGCCCAGGCGTCCCAGTCGGGGACGGCCAGCGTGTACACGCGCAGGTTCTCGTGCACGGGCAGACGATACGCCGGAAGGGTGCCCCGGACGTTCCACTCGGTCTGGCCGAAGTGCGGGGCGAGCTTGACCGCGCACTTCGTGTACACGCCGAGACCTCCGCGGCTGCCGAGCGTGCCCCGGCAGATGCCGCGCACGGACGGGCCGGGACCTTCGCTGCAGAACCAGCCGTCGCCCGAACCGAGCGAGCCGGTGCGGACGATCTCGCCCTCCGGCGTGACCCACTCCATGCCGAGCACGTTCTCGGCGTTGCCGCCCATGTAGTAGGTGTCGGGGCCGGCGCCGTGGTAGGCGCAGGCGCTGGCGACGATGGAGCTGGAGCAGCCGACGCCGGGGATGTTGAGGTTGAGGCCCAGCGGGAGGATCTCCGCCTGCAGCTGGGCCGCGATCACGTACGGTTCGACGACGGCGTACATGTTCTGCTCGTCGATCTCGACGATTGCGTTCATGCGCCGCATATCGAGCTGCAGCGTCGCGTCCTCGTCCTTGATGGGACCGGACCAGTGATACCAGCCGGTGCCGTGCGGCTTCACCTTGAGGCCGTACTTGTTGGCCAGACGGACGATCGCCTGGACCTCTTCGGTCGAGCCCGGCAGCACGACGGCGGCCGGGCGCGCCATGTAGTGACTCTGGTCCGGCCGCACGAGCTCGGCCAGCCACTGGAAGGCGTAGGTGTCGAGCACGGCGGCGTCGCGCGAGACGTTGTCGGCGCCGACGATGTCCTCGAGCGCGCGGTAGGCGTCGTCGGGGATCTGCGGTGAGCGTGCCGCCGTCTCAGCCGGCGTGGTGGGCTTGGCGTAGCTGGGGCTCATGAGACCTCCTTCTCTATGCCGGCGGAGAGCGCGACGAGCTCCAGCACGTCGTGGACCTGCAGATCGGCGCCGGGGCCGCCCGAGGCAGTGTCGGCGGCCACGGCCTCAGTGAAGTTGAGCTCGCAGCGCGAGCAGGCGGTGACCAGCGCCTCGGCGCCGGTGGAAGCCGCCTCTTCGATGCGCAAGGCCGCCGTAGCGGCCGAGTACTCGGGGAACGCCTCGCGGCAAGCCCCACCGGCGCCGCAGCACCAGGCAGCCTCGCGGCTGCGCTCCATCTCGACGAGCTCGACGCCGGGGATGGCGGCGAGCACGTCGCGCGGCGCCTGGTACACCCCGTTGGCGCCGTTGTGGCGCGGCCGCGGCGGGTCGTAGACGACGGCCTGGCCGTAGATCTTCTTCTCCACGCCTTCCCACTGCGTGTAGGGCTCGCCCTGACGGCCGAGGTTGCAGGGGTCGTGGTAGGTGACGGTCATCGGAACGGGCGTGGTCAGCTCGAGCCGCTCGTCCCGGATCAGCTGGTCGACGCACTCGACGGTGTGCAGGATCTCCGGCATGCCGTCCGCCGCGCCCTCCAGGTCGGGGTAGACGCGTGTGAACACATGCCGGCAATCGGCGCACGGCGTGACCACGGTCTTGACGCCGGCGGCAGCCCACTGCGCAAGCATCCGGTTGCCGGCCTCTGCGGCCTCTTCCCGGTAGCCCATCTTGTCGGCGAGGCCGCCGCAGCAGCCGTTCTCGAAAAGGCCGACGTTGAGGCCGGCGAGCTGGAGCAGCCGCACCTGGGTGCGCACCGTCTCCCGCAGGCTCTCCTCCAGCGAGTACTTGCAGCCGGCGTAGAAGACGACATCGACGGGCTCCCTGGCTGGGTCCTTGAGGCCGAGGCCCTCGGCCCACGCATTGCGGTCGGCCGCGGTCACAAGGCTCTGACCGGCGAGGCCCTCCCGCGTCTTCGCGATCAGCGGGCCGTACGACTCCGGTACGCGGTCCATCTCCACGAGGTGCGCGCGGAACTCGCGCAGCGCGAGGATCGGCTCCATGTCGTAGCGGCACAGCTTGCAGGCCACGTCGCAGTTGCCGCAGAGCTGGCACTTGAAGGCGATGTCGACGACCTGGTCCGTGACCTCGCTGCGGCCGTCCATAAGGCTCAGCGCCGTGACGAGCTTGCCGCCGGCAGAGTACGCGTGGAACTTGCCGGCCTCGACGGACGGGCAACCCTTGGCGAACTGGTGACTCTGCACAAGGTCGAACGGGATCCACTTGCAGTAGCTGCAGCGGGTGCAGCGCATCGCGTCGGCGCGGTAGTCGGCGAGGGCCATGTCAGGCCTCCTTCACGGCGAGGGCCGGAGGCGTCTTCGGCGCCCCGAAGCACAGCTTGCCCGGGTTCATGATCCCAGCCGGGTCGAAGATCGCTTTGACCTTGCGCAGCGCGTCACGCGCCGCGGCGTCACGGTTGTAGACCGGCTGCGCCCACGAGCCGTAGGGCCTGCTGAAGTAGGCGCCGGCAGCCAGGAAGTTGGCCGCAAGGTCGTCGGAGAGGTCGCTCATGTCGTCCCGGGTAGCCGCACCCGAGGCATCGTAGGGCAAGCTGAACTCGACGTGATGTGTGACGCCCTGGTGCTGCGGCTGGATGTACACGCCGACGTCTTGGGCGGCGTACCCGTGACCGTCGGCGACGATATGCGCGATCTCGACGAAGGTCGGCGCCTCCTCGAGCGTGCTCACAAAGAGCACGTCGGCGCACGCGCCCTCGGCCGCCAGCTTCCACGGCGTCTCGCAGCAGCCGGCGAGGGCGGCGGCGATGTCGGCAGTGGCGGCGCCGGGGATGGCCGGCTGCAGCGTCAGGCCGAATTCGCCAGCCAGGACGGCGGCGTCCTTCTCCTGGACGGCGACGCGCTCGGCGGCGTAGTGCTCGCGACCGCAGAGGCCGATGATCAGGTTCCAGGTGGGCAGCGCATCCGGATCGACGTCCGCGCCGCCGCCAGCGAGCAGCCGCGCCAGGTAAGCGTCGTTGACGATGAGGACTTCGTCGCCGAGCCGGACCCGGTCGAGCCGGTAGGTGAAGTCGACCAGATCGTCGAGCTCGTCGGCGGCGGCGAACAGGTACTCGTGGGCAGCAGGTAGCAGTTCGCACTTGACCGCCGCCCAGGTCACCACGCCCATGGTGCCCTGCGCGCCGGTGAGCAGGCGGAAGAAGTCGGTCTGCGCCGGTCCCTTGGGATCGGCCTGCACGCCGCCGGCCTGCCACTGAGCCTCAAGCGACTCGGGCCCGGTGCCGGCCTCGCCGGTGAACATCGTCTCGCCGTTCCCCCACACGACGCCGCAGCTACGCAGCGGCTCGGGCAGGTGGAAGTTGTAGCGCGGGATCAGCGTAGGCTGGCGCTCGAGCAGGCTCGCGACCACGGACTTGTCCGCCCGCGGGCAGAGCGGCGGCGTCACTCGCATGCCCTCTTCGGCCAGCGCCGACTGCAACTGCGGATAGGTGACCCCCGGCTCGATGACAGCCATACGGTTGCGCCGGTCGACGCGCAGGATCTTGTCCATCCGGCGCAGGTCGAGCATCACTGCGCCCGGCACGCTCGGAACGGTGTCGCCGTGGAAGTGCGGCCCCCCGGAGCTGACGGGTACCAGCGGCGTCGCCGTCCCGTTTGCCCAGACGACGACCTTCTGGACCTCCTCGGCGGAGCCGGGCCGAACGACGGCCCAGGGTGCGAGACGCGGGACGAAGCTCTCGTCCTGCGCGTACTCTTCGAGGCTCGCCGGGTCGGCCGCGACGTTGTCGCGGCCCACGAGCGCGGCGAGCATGTTGACGATGTCGTTCACTCTCATCAGCCTCCCGTGGAACAGTGGCCGCAGCAGAAGACGGCGTGCGCCGACGCCGATGCGTGACGCGTCCAGACAGTCTCGAACACTGACGCGGGTGAGAGTCAAAGAGCGCCGCTTCGGGCCGACGGCGGGGCGGCCGGCGCTGGCCGGGCTCCCCGCCTGAGACTAGAGTGGCGACATGAGCCGCGACGAACCGAACTCGCCTGCATCTGCCCCAGACACCCAGCGCCTCATGCCCATCGGCATCTTCTCGCGCATCACAGGCCTCAGCCATCGGGCGCTGCGCCTCTACGCCGAGCGAGGTCTCCTGCCTCCCGCTCACGTGGACGACTCGACGGGCTACCGCTTTTACGATGTGCACTCGATCAGGGCGGCCGAGATGATCCGCCTCCTCAGACGGCTCGGCGTACCCTTGAGCGAGATGCGCCTGTACATCGATGCAGCGGCGGCGGACCGGCTGGACGAGGCCGTCACTCAGCAGAAGGAGCGACTCCAACTCGAACAGGCGCGACTGGACGCGGCCTTGCGCCTGCTCGGCAGGATCGGTGAGCTCGACGGCATGTTCCGCGCCGCGCCCGCGGTCGAACTCGTGGACCTGCCTGCCGAGCGCTGTCTGCGGTGGTCAGGGACCCTCAGCCGGGCAGCCTTCCATGAGTCCTACATCGACCTTGCCGCCCAGCTCGCCCACGAGGCGGCCAAGCGGAAGCTCACCCCGTGCGGTCGCGAGGTGGTCGTCCTGCTCGACCCGACCACCAAGGGACTTGCCGGTGGCGACGAGACGGTGTTGCGCTACCAGCTGTGTCTCCCCGTCAGCGGCGCGGAGGAACAGACCGATGACGCCATCGTCGACCTGAAGGGCGGCCGGTTCGCGCGCGGGGTCTTCTCCGGTCTGTACGAGGACGGGTACCGCTTCGCCTACGCGCGTCAGCTGGAGTGGCTCGCCGACAGCGGTCTGGCGCTGCGCGGCCTGCTGCGCATGCGCTTCCTCCGCGACGAGCGGGACACGGCCGACCCAGCGGACTTCGCAACGGAGCTGATCTGGCCGGTCACCTCGCCGACGATAGCCGGCGCCGCGGAAGAGCCGCTCGCCGACCTGACCCACGGCTGGCTGCTGCCCTAGCTCGCCCGGCGCGGCGCCGGACGCGCCGGCCGCCTGCGGCGGCTGGCGCAGCTCCTGAAGAATCCGCTCAGCAGTACATCCCCGCGCCCAGCTCCGCATGGATGCGCGGCAGGAACTCGCGCCACCGCGTGTACTCCTTGACGTTGTGGCGCGCCAGGCCCTGGACCGCCTCGACCGGCACGCTCACGCCGGGCGGCAGGCACAGCTCCGGCTTGTCCTGCTCGTTGAAGCGGTAGCCCATCCAGAAGCGCGTGCGGTGGATCAGCCCGCCCTCCGGAGCGTCGTAGAACATGTGGACCATGAGCGCCGGCGCGGTGATGGACTCGTCGGTCTTGTCGACCGACACGGCCCAGCCCATGCCGCCCGCCATGGTCGCCGCCACCTTGTCGAACTTCTCCATGTCGAAGCCCGTAGCGGCCGGCGAGCGGAAGGCGATGTCGATGTTCTCGTAGCCGTTGTCGCAGTTCTCGGTCACGTTGTGGACGACGCCCCAGTTCTTCTCACGGTTGGGGATGGAGTCGTCCAGGATGCGGGCCCGGTCGATGGGGCTCAGCATGATGCCGGCGTGCTGTGGCGGGTACCAGATTCGGTACCGCAGGTCCTCGAGCGGGTGCCACGCGAACCACCAGTCGACCATGTCGGCGGTGAACTCCGGGTAGTGGATCCTGTTGGCGATGTAGCCGGCTCCGTTGGGCAGGTTGCACCAGCCGATCTCCACTCCCGCCTCGAGCGCCGGCACGTCGAGCAGACGGTTGATGTCCTCGGGGTAGAACGCGTCGGCCGGGTCCATCGGCTCGTCCATGATCGCGTAGTGCGCGGGATCCGGCTGCGGGATCTCGTCGTAGTAGTACTTGGCGAAAGGCCGCTTCTCTTCCTCGGGCGTCAGCGGCGGCCGGGTGGCCTTCGTCTTGCTGGACTCCCGGTTCTCGTCGTAGGTCTTCTGGGCCGCCCATTCAGGCTTGGTCATGTCCGGCATGGCACTACTCCTTCGGCGGCGCGTCGTCGATGATCCGCACCGGCCTCACGTAGAGGAAGAACGACTCCGACCAGTCGGCGAACTCCAGCGGGCTGCTCGAGATGGCGTCGAAGTACTGCCGGAACGCGCCGGCCTGCTCCATGCTGTCGAGCGTGAATGAGACGACGAGGTCGTATACCGGCGGGTCGACCATCTTGAAGTGCGCGCGGGCCGCGGCGTCGTTGTCGTTCACGCGCGAGCGCTTGCTCACGACGATCTTGCGGAACATGTCGTTGGCGTAGGGGCTCGCCGCCAGCGCCTCGTCGTGCGCCCGGCGCCACAGCCGGTGGAAGTCCTGTGGGAAGACGTCGGGGCGGCGCATGATGTACTGCATGACCTTGAGCGCGCCCTTGCCCGGCTCGCCGAGGCCCGGGTTGAAGTCCGGCATGGGCTTGGCGACGGGCAGCTCCGTCTCCTCGGCCATGACGATGATGTTGGTCGGCTCGTCCGCGAAGAACCGGCCGTCCTGGTTGGCGCGTGACACGGTGACGCCCTCGGGCTCGAGGGTGGACAGCATGTCGCGGAAGCTGTCGAAGTGGAGCTCGACGACGGCGTCCCTGTCGGCGACCTTGTTCTGGTGGCCGTCGGCGTCGGAGATCACGCCGAAGGCGCCGTCGATCACGTGGTTCTGGATGTACTTCTCGATCTTGAAGCGCTCGAGGCGCGCCACGGTGCCGTGGTAGTGCTCGATGTAGCGGAAGTACTCCGCCCTGGTGAGTCCAGGCCGGCGGCGTGATGCCGCCATCAGCTTGATCGGCATGAGCTACCTCCGTGCTCTGCTGCTCATGGCAGCTTTGATCAGTGGGACGAACCCCTCACAGCGTCGGGTCGGCGTCCTTGAACTCGGCCCAGATCTCGGGCAGCAGCGACTTGAGGTTGCAGTACTCCTTGACGTTGTGGTCGGCGAGGCCGTAGGGCACCTCGGCCGGCACGGACTCGCCGGGCGGGATGGAGAGCACGGGCTTGCCGTCGATGAGCTTGTAGCCCATCCAGAAGCGCGAGCGGAACTCGATGCCGCCGTCGATCTCGCGGATGAAGTGGCACATGATCGCGGGCGCCCGGATGTCACTCGGTTTGGCGCCCTGCGGCTGGTCGAAGCCGTAGCCGCCGTACACGGCCGCGACGTTCGGCGCGTGGAAGCGGCTCATGTCGAAGCCCATCTCCTCCGGCGCGCAGAAGCTGATGTAGATGTCCTCCGCGCCCGTCCCGATGTCCTCGACGACGTGGTCGGTGCGGCCGTAGATCTTCTCCTTGGCGGGCACATCCGGGTCGCTGAGCCGGGCCCGCGACTTCTTGCTGATGGAGATGCCGTAGTGGCCCGGCGGGTACCAGAGGCCGTAGCGCATGCTGGCCATGGAGTGCCACCAGAACCACCAGTCGAGCATCTCGACGGTGACGCCCGGCATCTTGTTGTGCACGGCCAGGTAGCCGGTGCCGTTGGGCATGATGCACCAGCCGGTCTCGACCTCGTGGTAGCCGGGGTCGAGCAGGTCGCTGATGTGCGCCGGCGACAGCGCCAGCGCCGGGTCGATCTGCAGATCCGGCTTGATCTGCACGATCAGGTCCGGGTCCGGCGGCGCGACCGGCCGGTGGTAGTACTTGGCGTAGGGCTTCGCCTCTTCTTCTGGAGTCAGCTGTCGGACGGCCATCAGGATGACCTCCGGCGGATGGGGAGCGGGACGTTGACGCTCACGGGCGGTAGTACCGGGTGTCGCGAAGGAACTCATCGGCCGGGCGCTCGAGAAGGAACGTGCTGACGAAGTCTACGCCCGGCTTGAAGAACGGGTAGGTGGGCTGGCCGTCCTTGTAGAAGTCGTCGGTCGCCCACTCCGGCGCGGTGTACGCCGGCGGCTCCTCGATCACCGCCTTGCGCCAGGCGCTGAAGCTCGGGTACCAGAGCTCCACGACGCGGTCCCACTGGACCATCATGTAGTCCTGAGGCGGCGTGGCGTCCGGGTGCCACATGCCGGGAAGCGGGATCGCCTCCTGCTCGCACTTGAAGCTGAAGAAGCGGGTGAGCCCCGGCTGCTTGCACACCTCCGGGGCATGGACGTTGATGAACCAGTCGTCGCCGTCCTTGAGGCGTACTCCCAGGGGGTACCGCATCAGGATGTACCAGCGGATGCTGGCGCCGTCGGTGGAGAACCCGTCCCAGCCGAAGAAGTCGTTGTCTGGCTGCGCCTTGACGGTGCAGGTCGCGATCGGGTTCCAGACCGGGGCCGGAGTGAAGCAGTAGGCGCCTCGCGCCCCGGCCTCCGGCATCTCGCGCCAGAAGGTCTCGGTGACGCGCCAGTTGTAGAAGCCGAACCGGCGCGCGTCCTCCGGCGCGTCGAGCGCCACGTAGCTCTCGTGGCGCTGCAGGAAGGGACCGTACCGCCGCGAGATCTCCGAGGAGTGCGCCTCGTAGTACCAGCGCTCCATCGGTGCGATGTCATCGATGGGCAGGTCCATCATCACGATGCTCTTGAGCACGGTCCCTCCTCAGGCGTAGGTGCCGCCGAACTCCTCGTAGACCAGCGGAAGCAGCGACTTGAGCCGCGTGTACTCGTAGATGTTGTGGTTGGCGAGGCCGTACACGGCGTCCTCGGGCACACGGATGCCGGGCGGCAGCAGGGCCGCCGGGTGGCCGTTCAGGATCGTGTAGCCCATCCAGAAGCGCGTGCGCCACTCGACGCCGCCGTCCATCTCGCGGATGAAGTGGACCATGATGGCCGGCGCGGCCGGGATCTCCGGCGGCTGGTGCTCGTTGACGCTCCACCCGAAGCCGCCCACGAAGGTGCCGACGTTGGGCTTGTGCCAGCGGCTCATGTCGAAGCCCATCTGCTCGGGCGTGAGGAAGTGGATGTCGATGTGCTCGGTGCCCATGCCGGTGTCTTCGGTGACGTGATGGATCACCTTCTCGCACTTGTCACGCACCTGGACGGCAGGGTCGAGCAGACGCGGCTGCGCCCAGTCGTCGACGTGGACGCCGAGGTGGTACGGCGGGTACCAGATGCGGTAGCGCAGATCCTCGATCGGGTGCCAGGCGAACCACCAGTCGATCATCTCGACGGTGACGCCGGGCATCTCGTGGCGCATGGCGATGTAGCCGGCGCCGTTGTCCATCATGCCCCAGCCGCTCTCGGTCTCGAAGTTGCCGGGGTCGAGCAGCTCGCTCAGGTCCTCCGGCATGAGCATCTGCCCCTGCGGGACCTGACGGTCGCGTGCCATAAGCGCCACCGTCGCCGGATCCGGCCCGGGGAACTCCATCGCGTAGAACCTGGCGTACGGCCTCGCCTGCTCCTCCGGCGTCAGAGGGCGCGGCTGGCGTTCCATCGTGGCAGCCATCGGGCTCAGCTCCTCTCGGAGGCGTTCGGCTTGAACTTGTAGCCGACGACGGGGACATCCTCGGTCCAGATACGCATCCCCGCCGCCGTCGGGCTCGGCGTTGACCCATTTGAGCCACTCGGCGTCGTCGCGCTCCGGATAGTCCTCGCGGATGAACCAGCCGCGCGACTCCTTGCGCGTGAGCGCCGTGCGGTAGAAGAGCTCGGCGCTCAGCGCCATGTTGCGCGCGTCGTGGGCGGCGACCAGGTAGTGCGGGTCGGTCGCCGTCACCCGCGGCAGGCGCTCCTTGACGTCGAGCACCATGCCGAGCGCCTCGGTCATGCGCTCCTCGCTCTTGTAGATCGAGTAGCCGACGGGGTTGACGGCGTCCTGGATGCCCCTTACCAGATCCATGGCCGGCACGCCGTCCGCGCGCCCGAGCGGAGCGAGCGCCTCGCGGACGAGCACTTCGGCCTGCGCCGGATCGACCTGGGCGCCGGCGGCGGCGACCGCAGCCGACTCGCCGGCGCGGATGCCCATCCAGGTGGCGCCGTAGAGCCCCGCCCCGCGCATGCGGCCGGGCGAGGCCGGCACGGCGCCCGGCAGCCCCGAGCCGTTGTAGCAGGCGTTGCCGCAGGCGAAGAGCCCCGGCACCGTGGTCGCCATCTGGTGGTCGACCTTGATCGGGGAGAGCTCGCCGAGCACCGCCGGGAACACCTCGAGAAACGCGCCCGGCGCGTCGGCGGCGCGCACGCGGCTGATCAGCGTCGTCCAGAACTTCACGGCCTCCGGCCGGTCCCACACCGTGCCGCCCTCCACGTCCTCCGTGGTGTTGGCGAGCATCCAGTTCTCGGGGTGGAACGTCACCAGCGGCCCGTTGCCGGCCACCATCTGCTGGTACCACACGGCACTGGTCATGCCGCAGACGTCGGCTTCGAACTCGCCGCGGAACCGCGGCGAGAGCTTCTCGTGCCAGGCGTTGTACAGAGCGTCCTCGGCGCCGATGAGCGGCTCCTTGCCGCGCTTGCCGGCGAGCTGGGCGAAGGGACCCCACTCGGCGTTGCGCATCTGCGCGCCGGCGCGCCAGGCCATTCCCAGCCCGTCGCCGCGCTGACAGCTCCACATGCCCATGATCCGGTAGCTCTGACCGCCGGTAGCGATGATCGCCGTCGGCGCCTTGATGACGATGGGTGAGCCGTCGAGGAGACTGAAGCCGACGGCGCCGGCGACACGCCCGCCGTCGGTCAGCAGTTCGGTCAGCGACGTCTTGTCGATGAAGCGCACGCCCAGCTTGCGTGCCGTGCGCTTCAGCACCCGCATGAGGTCGAGGTCGGCGCCGGTGAGGCTCCAGGGCAGGAAGGGCTTGAAGCGCTTGTGGATGAACTGTCCGTCCTCACGGCGCTGGAATTTGCCGGTCCAGCCGTCCATCCGCTCGAGCGTGTCGAGGCTCTCGCGGCCGAAGTCGGCGAGGAGGTCCTGGTCCTCGATGTAGTGGCCGATGTGCTCGCAGTGGAACTCCACGAAGCGGTCGGCGTCATCCTCGGGAGCGAGGTACCACCAGATGCCGGCCCCCTTGTTGGCCTGGCCGGCCCAGCCTGAACTCGCCTTCTCGACGACCAGCACGTCCGCGTCCGGGTTCTTCTCCTTGGCGGCGGTGGCGGCAGCGAGGCCGGCGATACCGCCGCCGATCACCAGCACGTCGGTGGATCTCGACCCGACCGAGCTCCTCCAAGGCGGTCATCGCTGACCTCCGACCGTGTAGGGAAACCCGCGCTCGATGACCGGCGGGAAGTCCATGTACCAGTCGGCGTGGACCTCGATGGCCTCTTCCTTGCAGCTGATCTCGCACATGTTGCAGCGCACGCAGTCTTCGGGGTACGCGACGACTGGGCGCTTGGCGTCAGCGTCCCAGCGGATCACGTCCGCGAAGCACGCCAGGTAGCAGGTCTTGCAGCCGCTACAGGCTTCGAAGTCGATCACGACGCTGTTCATCCTGGATCCGTCCCCCTGGCCCGAGTGGCTCCTGGAGAACCCCCGAACTGTCGACGTTCGTCAGCTATAGGACTTATAACCGCTAATTCAGATGCTAGAGTCGAAGGCGCGCCCTGTCAATCATGCCCGTTCCTGACGCGTGGACGGGCGGCTGCAGGGCCAGAAGACGCGAGGCTGCGCGAGCGTGGCCTGGAGCTCGCGCCGGTGAAGTGGGGGCTCCGGGAGGGCGCGGCGCGCCCTCCCGGAGCCCGAGTCACTGAGGCGGACTCAGTTGATCGATTTGGTGCCTTGCAGGATGTACTTGCCGTTCTTGATCTGGAAGAGCCACATGCCCCCGTGGATGCCCACGTGGTCGGTGGCGGAGTAGTTGTACTGGCCGGCGAAGCCCCAGAACCCAGTGATGGACTCGAAGGCGTCGCGGACAGCGGCCTTGTCGGTGCTGCCGGCCTTCGTCACTGCCTCGGCCATCAGGTTGACCGCATCGGCGGACCAGGCGGCGAAGTTGTCCGGCGGGGCCTTGGTCGCCGCCATGACGGAATCGTAGAAGCCGACGACCTGCGGCTTGGCCGGATAGCTGTCGGGCAGCTGAGGACCGGCAGTCACAGCGGTGGAGATCAGGTACATACCGTCGACGTTCTTGGTGCCTGCGGCGAACAGCGGGATGGCCTGCGCCAGCGGCGGACCGCCGATGACCGGGATGGTGAGCCCGGCGCCCTTGAGCGCCTTCATCATCGCGTCCGCCTGGGGAGCGGTGATCATGAGGGCGAGCGCGTCGGCCTTGGCGCTGTTGCAGGCGGCGACGATCTTGGACGCGACGCCGCTGAAGTCCGTCTGGTCAAGCGGCCACTGGTCCTTGAGCTTCGTGAACGTGATGCCCTGCGCGGGAGCCATCTCGGCCGTGTAGTCGAGGGTCTCCTGCTGGATGGTGAGGACGTCGCCGACGCCGACGACGGTCTTCCAGCCCTTCTGGGCGAAGATCTTGACGAGCGCGTCCGCGTTGTCCTTGGCGCCCTGGGCGTTGCTGAAGGTCCACTTGAAGGTGTCGTTCTCGTGGCCCTTGGACGGCGCATAGGAGAGTACGCCCGGCATGCCGGCCTTCTCCTCGATGCCGCGCGCGACCGGAGCGATGAAGTCGACCCACGGCTGCAGGATGAAATCGACCTTGTCCTGCTGGATCAGCTGGGTGACCGCGGCCGACGCCTTGGCGACGTCAGAGCCGTCGTCCTTGCTGATGAGCTCGATCTTCCACTTGCCGTCGATGCCGCCCTTGGCGTTGATCTCGCCGACGGCGCCCTGCGTCGAGCCGACGATCCCCTGGTTGGGCGCCGCACTCACGCCGGTCGCGGAGTTGACGAAGCCGACCTTCATAGTGCCGCCGGATGCCGCCGGCGATCCCGAACTGCTCGAACTGCTTGAACTGCCGCAGGCGCCGAGGACCATCGCCGCCCCGACGATGACGGCCAGCGCAACGAGCGCCACCGCCATCCATTTGCGCTTGCTCATCGCTCCCCCTTCTTTTGTGTCTTTCCCATTCTTAGAGACCGCGGGTCAGGCCTGACCCAGGTAGCACTCTTGCACGCGCTCGTCCTGCCGCAGGTCGGCCACGAGGCCCGAGAGAGCCACGGATCCGGTCTGCAGAACGACGGCGCGGTCGGCCACGGAGAAAGCCATCTCGGCGTTCTGCTCCACCATCAGCATCGTCAACCCATCCTTGTTGAGCGCCTTCAGAGCCTCGAAGATGCGCTCCACCGCCAGCGGGGCGAGGCCCATCGACGGCTCGTCCAGCAGGAGAAGGTCGGGCCTGCCCATCAGCGCCCTGCCGATGGCCACCATCTGCTGCTCGCCGCCGGACAGCGTGCCGGCCGGCTGCCCACGACGCTCGGCGAGTGCCGGAAACAGCTCGTAGACGTAGGCGAGGTCGTCGGGCATGCCGTCTCGCGACCGGCGGCCCGAGGCGCCGAGCAGCAGGTTGTCCTCCACCGACAGCGACGGGAAGAGGCGGCGCCCCTCCGGCACCTGGCAGACGCCGCGGCCCACGATCCTGGCCGGCGCGAGCTTGGTGATGTCCGCGCCGGCGTAGGTGATCGAGCCGGCGCTCGGGCGCAGCACGCCCGAGATCGTGTGCAGCAGAGTGGTCTTGCCGGCGCCGTTGGCGCCGAGCACGGCCACGATCTCGCCCTTGGGCACCGCCAGCGTCACGTCGCGCAACGCGTGGATGGCGCCGTAGCGGGTCGCCACGCCGCGGACCTCCAGCAGCATCTCGACAGAGGCGCTGTCGTCTGACGCCGCGGCTTGCCTCGCGTCGAGGTCGGTGCACTCGTCTCCGGCGCCCTCGCGGCTCACGCCGAGGTAGGCCTCGATGACCGAGGGATCCTTCTGCACGTCGTCGGGCACCCCGTCCGCGATGCGCTTGCCGTAGTCCAGCACGGTGACCCAGTCGCAGAGGCCCATGACCAGCTCGATGTCGTGCTCGACCAGCAGGACGGTGACGCCCGCGTCGCGGATGCGGCGGATGCGGCCCACAAGGTACTCGCGTTCCTGTGCGTTCATGCCGGCGGCGGGCTCGTCGAGAAGCAGCAGGCGAGGCTCGGAGGCCAGCGCGCGGGCGATCTCAACCAGGCGCTGCTGTCCGTAAGGCAGGCTCGCCGCGGGCTGGTGCGAGGAAGACTCGAGGCCGACCAGGCGCAGCGCGTCCATGGCTCGGGCGCGCGAGGCCTTCTCCTCACGGCGCTGCTTGGGCAGGCCGAACCCGCCGGAGATGAACCCGGCCTTCTCGTGCCGGTGGCACCCCACGAGTACGTTCTCGAGCACATCCATGTTCTCGAAGATGCGCAGGTTCTGGAAGGTGCGCGCCATGCCGAGCCGGGCGCTGTTCGCCGGCGAGAGGTCGGTGATGTCCGCGCCGCCGAGCCATACCCGCCCGCCCGAAGCGCGCTGCAGCCTGCTGATCACGTTGAACAGCGTCGTCTTGCCGGCGCCGTTCGGGCCGATCAGCGCGACGATCTGCCCACTGAGCACCGTCATGGAGACCTCGTTGACGGCCCGGAGCCCGCCGAAGTCGACCGAGATGTCCTCGATCCTGAGCAGTTCCTCGCCCTTGACACCAGCAGCACCCTTGAGTTCGGCGAAGAGAGCTCCCGGAGCGCCGTCGTCCTGGCGCCGCCGCGCGTGCTCGGGCACGTAGACGGGAAGCGCCACCTGCGTCTCGCAGGCTCCCGTGGATCCGTCGGTCTCTGCCACCGTGGCGCACTCGAGCGTCTCCGCCTTGCTCTGCCTGCGGAACGCGTTCTTGACGCTCACCAGGCGCTGCTTTGTGAACAACCCAGTGATGCCCATGGGCAAGAAGAGGAGCAGGAGGATCATGATGGTCGCGTAGATGACGCCGCTCCACTGCTGGGTGCTGGACAGCGTATTGGAGAGCCAGGTCATCAGGATCGCGCCGACCAGACCTCCCCAGATGGACCCGCCGCCGCCGATGAGCATCATGATGATGGGCAGGATGGCGGCGCTGAACGCGAACGCCGAGGGGGTGATGGCCGAGAGCGTGAACGCGAACAGCGCGCCGGCGATGGCGCAGAAGACGGCACTCACCACAAACGCCACGAGCTTCCAGTTGGCGGTGCGGACACCGAGCGTCTCCGCCGCGATCTCGCTCGTCGCGATCGCCCTCAGGGCGCGACCCAGGCGCATGCCGAGGGCCCGCTCGGTGAAGATCAGGATGAGCAGCGCGACGATCCACACCAGATAGTACTGGCGGAAGTAGGTGTCGATCTTGAACCCGAAGAGGTCGAGCGGCGGCACGGGTGCGAGCCCGAGCGTACCGCCGGTGACGCCCGCCGCCTGGATCACAATGACGCCGAAGATGATGCCGAGGCCGATCGTGGCCAGCGCCAGGTAGAAGTAGCGCAGGCGCAGCACCGGCCGGCCGACGACGAGAGCGATCGCGCCGGCGAGCGCCGCGCCGGCCACAAGCGCCAGCAGCGTCGGTACGTTGTAGCGGATCGCCAGGATCGACGCGGTGTAGGCGCCGACGCCGTAGAAGGCCGCGTGGCCGAACGACAGCTGGCCGGCTTGGGCGATGATGAGGTAGACACTGACGACGACCATCAGGGACAGGCCCGCGAAGGTCATCCAGCTCAGCGTGTACAGGTCCTGGTAGAAGAACGGCCACAGCGCCAGCACGGCGACGATGCCAACCTTGGCGAGCGTCGCCGCCGAGAGGAACCGCCTGTGTGGGCGAGGCAGGGCCTCCACCGCCTGCTGCTCCACCTGACCGCTCATCCGCCGGCCTCCACGGAACCCTTGCCGAGGATCCCAGACGGCCGGAAGTACAGGATGATGATCAGCAGCACGTAGGCGACGGCGCTGCGGTACCCGCCGGGCAGGAAGCCCGAAGCGAGCGATTCGGCGATGCCCACCGTGAGCCCGCCCACGATCGCCCCGCTGCTCGAGCCCCAGCCACCGACGATCGCGGCGATGAAGCCGGCGAGCCCGAGCATGCCGCCGGACGCGTAGCTCATCGGGCTGATGGATCCGACGCAGATGCCGCCGATGGCGCCAATCGCCGCGCTGATGGCGAAGGCGAGCACGATCATGCGCGTGGTGGAGATGCCGCAGAGGCTGGCCGAGAGCGGGTCACTCGCCGTGGCCGTCATCTGCTTGCCGACGCGCGTACGGTTGGACAGCGTCCAGAGCCCTACGAAGAGCAGGATAGCGACGACGATGACCCAGATGCTCTGCACCTCGAAGGTGAGCCTCCAGAAGTGTAGCGTGCGGTCGCCCGGAAACGCCGGGATGCCGAGGCCGTAGCCCCCCCACTTCACCAGGGCCAGGTTCTCCAGCAGGAGACTGACGCCGACGGTCACGAGAATCATCGAGACGAGCGAGACCTTCATGATCGGGGCGATGACCAGGAAGTACATCGCCACCGCGATCGCCACGACAATGACGACGGACAGGATACCGGCCAGCCAGAACGGCAGCCCGCGCTCGCTGAGCAGCGAGTAGGTGATCAGCGCGCCCAGCATCACGAACGAGCCCTGAGCGAAGTTCACCACTCGGGAGGTACGATAGATGGTCACGTACCCGAGGCCGACGAGAGCGTAGATCGACCCGGTCGTGATGCCCGCAATCAGGAGCTGCAGCCACTGGCTGACATTCATGCCGTCCCCCCAAGAAGACACCTGCAGACGCGCTGGCGACGCGCTGCCACCATGGCACTATAGGACTTGGAGTCGTGGTGTAGCATAGTAGAGTCACCACCAGGTCGTGTCAACGACGCGCTTGACGAGGGACGGTCTGTTGTGAGTCCATGCCTAGCGTGACGAGTCCGCCGAACAGCCAACCACGGGCCGCCATCCAGCCCCTGACGATCTCCGAGTTGGAGCGCGCGACCTCCACTCCCCGAAGCACGATCTACTACTACGTGCGGGAGGGTCTGCTCCCGGCGGCTCAGAAGGCGGCGGCGAGCCGCGCTGTCTACAGCGACGTCCACGTCGAAGCGCTGCGAGAGATCCGACGCCTCAAGCTCGAGGACGTGCCGCTCGACCAGATCAAGGAGCGCATCCGGCCGCTCGTCGAACGGCGGCAGGCCGCTGAGCCCGACCTCGTCGCGCAGCGCAACCGGCAGACACGAGACGCGATCCTTCGCGCCGCGGCCCTTCAGTTCGCGCGCCGCGGCTACAAGCGCGCGCGCATCGGCGACATCATGCGGGAGGCCGGCGTCACGCCGCCGGTGTTCTACGCGCACTTCGCCACCAAGCGCCAGCTCTTCATCGAGTCGTTCAACATCTTCGTGCGCTGGACGAGTGAGCTCATCGAGCCGCCCCTGGCCGACGAACCAGACCCGGCGGTGCGTCTGCTCATGCGGCTCTACGGCTATTTGGGCCTGCAGCGCCTGAGCGCCGACCTTCTCGGCCTGGCGCGTGCCGAGGCCCTGCAAGAAGACGCCGAGACGCGCGCTGCCGTGCAGGATGCCCTGCGCATCATCACGCAAGGGCCGACCAGGGACTTCACGGCGCTGCGCCGCAGCCCCGGCGACCCGCCGGTCTCGGATGAGCTCATCGCCTACAGCATGTTCGGCGCGACCGAGGAGATCGTCATGCGAGCCTCCTGGGACGACGAGTTCTCCCAGCGGGACATCATGATGGCGCACCTCTTCACGTACCTCTCGGTCGAGGCCGCGTACACCGGGGAGCACAAGGTGGCCGAACGGCTCGAGTCCTACCGCGGACTCATCGACCGGCTCGTCGAAGCTGGTCCTCCCGTGCCGGTTCCTCATGAGCCCCCCTCGGAGCCCCAGCAACGGTCGGTCTAGGCCCTTTCGCTTCACGCCGATCCCCCCGGGGCCGTGTCCGCGAACGGCATGTTCCAGCCCTGATAGCCCTGGCCATCGATGACCGCCTCCAGACTCTCGGGGTCTAGCACCGCCGGCCGCGGACTGCCGTCGGCCCCGCGCGCGTAGTCGTAGACCACTCGCTCGGTCACGGCCAGGGAGAACGTCCCATCGCGGTCGACGAACTCGCGGTAGCTGGCGATCAGCGCGTCGCGCAGTCCCCGGTCCGCGCCGATCCGCGCGAGACCGGCGACGTCGTCAAACCAGAACTCCTCGACGCCGGCGTAGGCGCCGACGTCGGCCCACTCGAAGAGGGTGCCCTTGAAGAGCGCGGGGTCGCCGGTGAACACGGTGCTCTGCACGTACTTGCGCAGCGGGACGCGGGCGCGGATCTGCTCGAGGGCCACTGCGGCGTGGCGCTCACGCCAGGCCGCGTCGAACTCCTCAAGCGTCAGCTCGGGCCGCTTCTTGAGGAAGTGCACGAGCTTGACGCCCCCCGAGACGAAGCCGGGGTCGCAGTGCACTTCGCGACCCGTGCTGAACTCGATGACGAAGTTGGTGTCGCCGAAGTTGTGTGGGTGCATGCGCTGCATGTAGTCGTCGGTCCGGAAGGGGATGACGACGTCCTCCAGCGTCTCCAGCCAGTGGTCGGCGAAGTTGTCCCACGCCATCCCGGACAGCGGAAAGACCAGCTGGTCGTCGATGATGCCGGTGACGGAAAAGTGCTGGGCGTACCGCTTCATGGTCCGCATGACCGAGGGCGTCGTGATCATGAGCGCGACGTGGATGATGCCCCACTCGTAGAAGTACTTCTCCTGCGTGTCGCCGGGCTTACGCCGGGACACGAGCATGAACTTGATCACGGCCGCCCTCCGCGTGCTTGTCCCGATTGTCCGGTCACGGCTTGATCGGATACCTGTCGACCGGCACGTCGTGGAGCGACAAGGCCATCTCGTCCCCGTCCTCATGGAGCTCGATCCACTTGAGGAAGTTCGCGTCGTCGCGCTCCGGGAAGTCCTCACGCAGGTGCCAGCCGCGGGACTCCTCGCGCGCCAGCGAGGCGCGGTAGAACATCTCAGCGCCGAGCACCATGGACTCTGCGACGTGGCAGGCAGCCAGATAGTGCGGGTCTGCCGCTGCCAGCGATGGCACCTGCGCCTTGAGCGCCAGTACCTTGTCGAGCGCCTCGGTCATCCGGTCGGCACGCTTGTAGATGCTGTAGCCGACCGGGACCATGACGTCCTGGACCGCGCGCACCATCTCGGGCGCCGTCATGCCGGAGCGCCCCAGCGGCGTGAAGATCCTCGCCTTGAGCGCCTCCGCCTGCCCGGCGTCCGGACGGCCGGAGGCGGCCCGGGCCGCGGCCACGGCCGCCGGCGCGCAGCGGGCGCCGGAGAACGTCGCGAATCCGAGGCCCGAGCCGCGCATGCGGCCGGGGGGAGCCGGCACGGCGCCGGCGAGACAGGTCCCTGCGTAGCACGTGTCGCCGATAGCGAAGAGGCCCGGCACCGTCGTGGCCATCTGATGGTCGACCTTGACCGGCGCAAGCTCGGCGTTGAGGCCGGGCATGACCGGCTGCATCGGCCCCTGGACGGTGGAGGCGGCCATGGCCTTGCCGATCGTGAGGCCCCAGAACTTCATGGAGACGGGACGAACGGCGAGCTTGTCTTCGTGGAACGCCGGCACGATCTCGTTGTTCACGTAGTTCTCGATCATGTTGGCGACGATGGGACCGTTGCCGGCCTTCATCTCCTTCCACCACTCCACGACCTCCTTGGAGTGGACGTCCGACTCGAGCGCCGGGCGCACACGCTTGGAGATGTTCTCGCCCCTGGCGTTGTAGAGAACGTCCTCGGCGCCCTGGCAGACTTCCTTGGTGTCCGCGAACACCCAGTTGATGAAGTTGCCGAACTCGGCACCCCGCATCGCAGCACCGGCGCGGTACGCGGCGGCGATGCCCTCGCCGCCGGCGCTCGCCCAGCGTGGCATCAGCTTGTAGCACTGGTTGCCGTTGGCGAGCACGACGACGCCGGCCTGGGCGATCACGCACTCGCCGTCGATCATCCCGAAGCCGATGGCGCCGCAGACGCGGTCGCCGTCCTTGAGCAGATCGACGATCTCGACGCGATCCTTGAAGCGTACGCCCAGCTTGCGCGCGTGCCTGGCCATGTTCAGCGTGAGGTCCTGGTCGAGCACCGCCAGGCGCCAGGGATGTTCCGGCAGCCAGCGCACGTACTTTGGCTCGCCGGCGTCATCGCGGTAGATGTGCACGCCCCAGCGCTCGAGGCGCTCGAGGTTGCCACGCGACTCCCTGGCGAAGTCGAGCAGGAACTCCTGGTCCTCGAGGAAGTCGCCGACGCTGTGAACGTGGAAGTCGAGGACGTTGTCGAAGCCGTCGGCCTCGTCCATGAAGACGATGTTGCCGCCGCCCTTGTTGGCCTTGCCGCCCCACCCGGCGACGACCTTGTCGACGACAAGGACGTCGACCTCCGCATCGGTCTCCTTGGCGGCGATGGCGCACGCGAGGCCGGCGATACCACCGCCGACGATCAGCAGGTCGGCGGAGAGGACGGTGCCGAGAGATTCCAGCGTCGCCACGTCACACCACCTCCGGCCAGTAGATGCCGGAGAAGTCGGGCACGACCTTGATGCACTCTTCGGGGCACTCGAGCTCGCACTTGTTGCACTCGACGCAGTCCTCCGGATAGGCGACGATCGGTCGATCCGCCTCAGCGTCCCAGCGGTACACGTCGACGAAGCAGGCCTCGTAGCAGGTCTGACATCCGCTGCAGCGATTTCGGTCTATCTCGATGGCGTTCATGTCTCCCTTTCAGGACGGGGGATCAGGTCTCGAACCCAGGGATCACGGGCAGCTTCATGGCGGCCACCTGGTCGATGAGGTCTGCATAGCGCCGTTTCAGCCCTTCGACGTCAATGGTCCCGTCGTAGAGGGCAAGTACGGCGAGGAACATGGCGACGTTGTTCCACATGACGTCGCCGCGGGAGAAGCGTTCGTCCCAGGTCGCGCGCATGCGCATGGTCTGGAACGCACCGAACAGGCCGTACGACATCAACTCGTCGGAGATGGGCGGATCGTCAGACGCCGGGCGCAAGCTGACGAGGTCGCGTTCCTGGTTGCCGAGGATGTGCTCGTGCGCCTTGCGCAACTCGCGCGTGGTCTCGGGATCGTCGTAAGCGGCGTCGCGCGCAAGGTACAGAAGGTCCGGGTTCAGGGCGCGCAGACCGTAGTCGCCGAGCATGCGCCAGATGAGGTGGGCGGCGGGATCGGATTCGTCGGCGAGCCGCGGCTCGATGACACTCATGGATGCATCGAGGCAGGCGCGATACGAGGCGGCGAAGAGATCGCGCTTCGTGGGGAAGTGGCTGTAGAGGACCTGGGGAGTGATGCCCAGTTCCTTGATGATGTCGGCGATGCGAGTCTGGCGGTAGCCGTTGCGGGCGAATTCGCGCGCCGCCGTCCGGAGGATGGCGCGGCGCGTCTCTTCGCCCTGCCGTGCGACGAGATCCTCGCCGTTCTGGCTGGCGGAGTGCACCCGGGGCTCGAGCTGCTCGCGGATCGCCTTGATGTCCAGGCCGTCCTGCTTGAGCCGCCGGATCTCGTCGAGAAGCTCGACGTGGTCGTCGGTGTAGAGGGCCCGTGTAGGACTGGACTTCTGGGCCAAAGGCAGCAGACCCGCACGTACGTAGTAGTAGATCGTGCTGCGGGACACCCCTGATTCGGTCTCGAGCTCCCCGATGGTCAGTGCTCGCATCCGCCCCCCTGGCAGACTGGCCGACCCTGCTCAACTCAGCTACTTCGCAGCTTTAGTTGCTGTGTCAGGCACTATAGAAGGCTCGGCGCAAAAAGCAAGGGCCGGACCCGCCGCTCGCTGTCAGAGGTGCGCGATGACGTCGTCCGCCGTCGTGACGAGGCTGATCGCCGGCATGATCCCGCTCATGATCGCCTCGTGAAGCTAAGCGCCCTCGACCTGCTGCGGGTCCGTCAGGTCGCAGGGATGGACGCTGTCGATCGACAGGCCCTCAGCGGCCGCGAGTTCGAGAGTCTGCTCGGAGCCCGCTACGTCGAGGTCGGCCCCGACGACGCTCGCGCCCTCGCGCGCGAACAGGAGCGCGCAGCCCCGGCCGATGCCGCTGCCGCTGCCCGTGACGATGGCCACTTTGCCGGCCAGACGCTCGGCCACTGTCCGTCCTCCCGCTTCGATGCCGGTCCGGACGGCCCGCCCGGACCGGCGCTCCGCTCCTACAGCTCCGCATACCTGGCGTCGCGGCCGCTGCCTTCGACCCGGAACGAGTAGTACGGGCAGATCTCCGGGTCGGTGATGACACGGTACAACCGCGCCAGGGTCGGCAGGAAGACCTCCCAACTCCCGACCTCCTCGTTGGCGTGCGCGGCCCAGATGAGTCCGTCGTCGGCGGCGTTCTCTTTGGCCTCGATGGCCGACGACATGCCCACGCAGCCGTTGTCGCTCTTCTGCCACTGGTGCAGACGGTAGCCGAGCACCGGATCGTCGGGCTTCACGTTGTCCCCGAGGATGCTGATGGCTCCGGCAAACACGACGTGGTCGTACTTGATGAGGTCCCTGTACTCGCCCGGGACGTCCTCGAGGCGCGGGAACTTGATGTACGGGCGGATCTTGACGCCGTCGTTCCACGTCTGCGGCGCGATGTGCACGCTGCCGAGCGGGCCGCCGGCCTCCTCCAGGCTGATCCACCACTCGAAGCCCTTGTGCTGGTTGGGATGCCAGAGGTAGTCGCCCTTCTCCATGTTGCACCAGAACCAGTTGAGCTGGTACGGCGTGACGTCGTTCAGCTCCCAGTCGAGGTGGGTCCAGGGATGGTCGTCCTGCCAGGTGATGCTCTTCATGGCTTCGGGGTCCTTTCGTCGTCAGCGGGCTCGAGCGGTTCGACGAGCTCCACGAGGTTACCGGTGTTGTCGCGCAGGAACAGTGCCTTGACGTCTTCGTGGACGCGAAGGTCCCAGCCGAAGTCGCCGCCAGCGTCGTGGAGGCGCTGCGCGAACGCCTCGACGCCGGTGACGGAATGGGCGCAGTGCTTGACGCGCCCCGCCGGCGGCACTGGGCTCCGTCGTGCCGGCGCTCAAGGAAGGTACGCTCGCAGGTCGCGGAGGAACTCGTCGGTCGGCCGCTCCAGCAAGAACGAGCTGACGAAGTCGCGGCCGGGCTCCATGAACGGATAGCCCGGCCGGGTCGCCCACGCCGGAGGCGTAAGCCCGGCAGCGCTCTCCACGGCTGCCGTCCGCCAATCGCTGAAGGACTCGAACCAGAGCTCGGAGACCCGGTGCCACACGGGCAGGATCGTCTCGGGCGGCGGCTCCCGGCCGTCCGCCCACACGCCAGGCAGGCGCAGCGGCTCGCTGATCACACGGAAGCTGAAGAAGCGCCGGAGCCCGGGAAGCGTGCAGAGCTCCGGCGCGTGTGTCTCCAGGAACCAGTCCTCGCCCTCGCTGATCGGCACGCCGTGCGGATACCGCTGCAGGACGTGCCAGCGGAAGCACGCGCGCCCCTCCGGGAGCGCGTCCCAGCCGAGGAAGTCCTCGGTCGGCTGCGCGGGGATGAAGCACGCGGCGACCCGGGGCCACACGGGCGGTGGGGTGAAGCACAGTGTGCCTTGCGGCCCCGGCTCCGGGAGCTCGCGCCACCAGCCGTCCGTGACACGCCAGCTGAACGACCCGAACGCGGCGGCCTCCGGCGGGGGCTGCACCGGCACAAAGCTTTCGTGCCGCGCCAGCCACGGGCCGTAGCGGCGGACGATCTCCGGCGCATGCACGCGGTGGTACCACCGCTCCATGGCGGCGACGGAATCCGCCGGTATGTCGTGCACGACGATGCTTCTGATCATGTCCTCTCCGTGTCGTCCCTCGAAGCCCCCGAAGGCGGTCGCGTCAGGCCGGTACGGCGCCGACCTCGAGGCCGAGACGGAACGCCTCGAGGTTCACGCCGACCGTCTTGGGCGGCACGGACCGCCGGATGACACTCTCCAGCATCCCGGGAGTGAAAGGCAAGGCGGTGGCCATGGCGCCGAGCATGACGACGTTGGCCGCCTTGACGGTGCCGGCCCTGGCGGCGAGGGCGCCCGCATCCACCGCACGAACGTTCGGCCAGGCGGCGGCGATCCGCTCTTCGATGCCTTCCGGATACTCGACGGCGCCGGACGACACGGTGCTCGGGTTCACGCGAGCGGCGTTGTACACGAGCAGGCCGCCGGGCTTGAGCCAGTGCACGTAGCGCATGGCCTCGACCGACTCGAAGGAGAGCAGCACGTCCACCGTGCCCGGGGTGATCAGCGACGAGTAGACCCTGTCGCCGAACCGCAGGTGGCTGGTCACGCAGCCGCCGCGCTGGGCCATGCCGTGGACCTCGCTCTGCTTGACGTCGTAGCCTTCGGCCAGGGCGACACGGCTGAGCACGTAGCTGGCGAGCACGACGCCCTGGCCGCCGACGCCCGAGATGAGGATGTTGAACGTGGGGCGCTCCGTCATCAGGCGTCCTTTCCGTCGTCGGTCATGGGAGCGACGATCGCCTCGTACCGGCAGAGCTGTGCGCACACCCCACAGCCGGTGCAGGAGACGGGATCGATTTCGACCCGCGGCTCGCCGTCCTTGTTCTTGTACAGGCTGAGCGCGGTGCAACCGGCGCGCAAGCAGACCTTGCAGCCGGTGCAGAGGTCGGGGTCGACCGTGCAGGCGTCGCCGTTGATGCGGTACTGGAGCACGCACGGCGAGGTGGCGATGACGACCGAAGGCTCGTCGGCGGCGATCTCCTCCTTGAGCACCGCCTGGCACTGCGCGACGTCGAAGGGGTCGATCTCGCGCACCCGCGCGATGCCCAGCGCGCGGACGAGAGCCGGGATGTCCACCAGCGGGGCGTCCTTGCCCTGCAGGGTCTTGCCCATGCTCGGGTTCTCCTGACCACCGGTCATGGCCGTGGTCCTGTTGTCCAGGATCACCGTGACGACGTTGCTCTGGTTGTACGCCACGTCCAGAAGCGAGCTGATGCCGGTGTGGAAGAACGTGCTGTCGCCGATGATCGCCACGGGACGGTTCTTCTGGTCGGCGTTCTCGTCCATGACCTTGGACATGCCGTGGGCCATGCTGATGCCGGCGCCCATGCAGGTGCTGCAGTGCATGGCCTCGAACGGCGGCAGGGCGGCGAGGCTGTAGCAGCCGATGTCGCCGCTCACGAAGGCGCGCAGGCGGCGCAGCGCGACGAACACGCCGCGGTGCGAGCAGCCGGGGCAGAGTGTCGGCGGCCGGTCGGGCAGGTCCGCGACGGCGTCGGGAACATCGACGAGCAGACCCTCGTCGACGCCGGGCACCCCGGCGTCCGAAAGCAGCCGCGCGACGAGGCCCGGGTTGAACTCGCCGCAAAGCGGCAGGATGTCTTTGCCGCCGTCGACCCGTACGCCCTGCAGGCGGATGTTCTCCTCGAGGAACGGGTCGAGCTCCTCGACCACGTACAGCTTGTCGACCCTGGAGCGGAAGTCGGCGATGAGCCGCCTGGGAAGCGGCCAGCTCATGCCCAGCTTCAGGAAGCTCGCCCGCGGAAACGCCTCCCTGGCGGAGCTGTAGGCGGCACCCGAGGCGACGATGCCCACGCGGATGTCGCCCATCTCGATCCTGTTGAGCTCGGTGGTCTCCGCGAACTCCGCGAGCTCGAGGAGACGCTCCTCCACCGCCGCGTGGCGCGGGATGGCGTTGTGCGGCATCATCAGCTGCTGCGATGGGTCGCGCTGGAGTTGGAGGAGCGGCCCCGCCGGCGTCACGCGCTCGCCGAGTCGCGCCACACCCTGCGCGTGCGAGGTGCGGGTGGTCGTCCGGTACAGCACCGCCGTGCCGAAGCGCTCGCTCACCTCGTATGCGGTCTTGACGAACCGCAGCGCCTCCTCGGCGTCCGACGGCTCGACCATCGCCAGCTTCGCGAACTTGGCGTAGTTGCGGTTGTCCTGCTCGTCCTGCGAGCTGTGCATCGCCGGGTCGTCGGCGGACACGATCACGAGGCCGCCGCCCATGTGGATCATGGACGACGAGAAGAACGGGTCGGCGGCGACGTTGAGACCCACGTGCTTCATCGTGGAGATCGCCCTGGCGCCGGCGAGCGCCGCGCCGGTCGCCGCCTCTACGGCCACCTTCTCGTTCGGCGCCCACTCGGCGTAGACGCCGTCGTACTTGGCCAGCGCCTCCATGATCTCGGTGCTCGGCGTGCCGGGGTAGGCGGAGGCGAAGCGCACGCCCGCCTCCCAGGCGCCACGGGCGATCGCCTCGTTGCCGGAAAGGATCTCGAGCTGCCGCGCGTCGGCTTTGGCGCCGTCCTCGGCGGCTGCCACGTCGGGAGGTGTCATGCGTCGTCCTTCGGTCGTGAGTGGGCTGAATGCCTGGCATGCCAGGCGCCGTAGCGGGCCATCCCCTCGACCACCAGCGCCGCCGCCCTCGGTGTCGCGAGGACGACGGGCGCGAACGGGTGGTCGCCGGCATACAGCGCGCGGCGGATCGGAAGGTCGGGGACGTTGATGATGGGCTTGCCCGTCTCGGCCATGAGCGCGGCCACCCCGTCGAGGTAGCCCTTCTCCCACGGGCTGAAGTCGTCATAGTCGCCGGTGGCCGACTGGGCGCGGACTTCGTCGCCGGTATTGGGGACGCCGAGCACCGAGAGCACGACCACGGCGTCCACGTCGGGACAGCGCGTGACGGCTTCGACGACGCGCGGGCCGACATCGCCGCCGGCGGTAGCGACCATGTCGAACGGGTTCCGGCGGCTCCAGAACGGCGGCAGGATATCGTCCAGCTCCGCCAGAAGATCCGTGGACGGCTCGACGAGCGTCAGACCCTGCCGAGCCATCTCGTCCGCGGCGAGCACGCCGGCGCCGCCGCCGTTGGTGACGACGGCCACGCGGCGGCCCTGGGGCAGCGGCAGGTTCGCGAGCGCCGTCGTCAGGTCGAGCGCCTCCTGTACGGACGTGCACGTGACCAGGCCGGCCTGGCGGGCGGCGGCTTCGTACACCGCCGCGGAACCGGCCATCGCACCGGTGTGCGATGCGGCGGCCTTGCCGCCGCTCTCGGTGAGCCCACCGCGCAGGACCACGACCGGCTTCTCGAGGCTCGTCGCCCGCGCGACGTCGAAGAGATGGCGGCCGTCGTCGATGCCCTCGAGATAGACCAGCACGCAGGAGGTGCCGCCGTCGCCCGCCAGATACTCGAGAACGTCGACGGCGCTCACCTGTGCCTCGTTGCCGACGCCGATGAAGCAGCGCACGCCCAGGTCGCGACGATCGGCGAGCGCGGAGAGCTGGACGCCGAGGTTGCCCGACTGAGACACGATGGCGAGTTTGCCGGGACGCGGGTGCAAGGCGATGAAGCCGGTCGCGTGAAGAAGCGTCGCGTTGGCGATGATCCCCATGCAGTTGGGACCGATGAGGGTGACGCCGGCGTCGGCTGCGGCCTGCGCCAGCGCGCGCTCGGCCTCTTCGCCCTTCGAGCCGGTCTCCGAGAAGCCGGCGGCGATGGCCACGGCGGCCCGCACGCCGGCGCGGCCGCACTGGGCGACAACCTCCTCCAGTTGAGCCGCGCCGACGGCGAGAAGCGCCAGGTCGGGCGCCGCCGGTACTTCTTCGATATTCGTCGACACGGGGAGGCCGAAGAACTCGCCGCCCTTGGGATTCACTGGGTAGATGGACCCCTCGTAGCCGCCGGCAAGGATGTTCTGCAGCGCGGAGCCGCCCCAGCGGGCGACGTCTCCGGACGCGCCGACGATGGCGATCGACTTCGGCGCCAAGACCGCGTCGAGGTCTGGCGCAAAGTCCGGCCGCAACGGCGCCGCGGGCGCAGCCGCCGACAG
Organism: uncultured Thermoleophilia bacterium; assembly: GCA_963798285.1. Lineage (GTDB taxonomy): Bacteria > Actinomycetota > Thermoleophilia > UBA2241 > UBA2241 > CAIXSE01. Next base: position 1,789,381 of record CAWCSR010000003.1, read on the forward strand.
GATCATCAGGGCGTCGGCGGCCACCGGCTCGGCGCCGCGGACGAGCAGCGGGTTGACGTCGATCTCGGCGATCCGCGGATGGTCGGAGGCGATCCGCGCAACTGCCTCCATGATGGCGACGAGCGCGGAGCGGTCGACGACCGGCTGGCCGCGAAACGCGCCGAGCAGGGCCTTGCCGCGGATCAGATCGGGGAGCTCGGCGACATCGTCCTCGGAGCCGGGGGTGACGGCGAGGACGATGTCGCGGAACACCTCGGTCATGGTCCCGCCGAGGCCGAACGCCACGACGGGTCCGAAGGCGGCGTCGCGCTTCATGCCGACCATGAACTCGCGGCTGCCGGCGACCATCTCCTCGACGAGCACCGCTTCGAGGGCGTCGCCGGCGCGCTCGGCCAAGGCGGCGTACGCCTCCGCCGCCTCCTCGGCAGTGCGCAAGTCGAGGATGACGAGCCTGGTCTCCGTCTTGTGCTGGATAAGCGCCCCCACCGCCTTCATGGCGACCGGGCCGTCCAGCCTCCGGGCGAGGACGGCAGCTTCGGCAGCGGAGTGGACAAGGCCGCCGTCCGGCACGGGCACGCCGTAGGCGGCCAGGACCTGCTTGGCGGCAGCCTCGTCGAGCGCCGGGTACCCGGCCGCAAGCGCCTTCTCGACGATCTCGCGCGTCGCAGCGAGGGCGTCGTGGACCTCCGCTCCCATCGCGGCTCCTCTCAGGATCAACGCCTTGGCAGGCTGCTCACCTTCAATTGTATAGATGGTAGTCATTTAGCTTTTCGTGTCAAGACTTGCTATAGTCTGCGCATAGTCCGACGGGAAAGTGCGGCATGGACCACCACGGGTTCGACGACATGTCCCTCACGCCGGGGACCGCGAGCGAGAGCGCGGAACGCTACGTCCGCGCGCTCATCTTCTGGGGCGAGTTGGGGCCGGGCGACCGGCTCCCGCCGGCCACGGAGCTCGCCGGGGAGCTCGGCATCTCGCGCGTCACCCTCCGTATCGCCCTCCGCTCACTGGAGAGCACGGGCTATCTGGTGACCACCCGCGGCGCCTACGGCGGCTCGCGCGTGAACGACCTCCAGACGCTGCAGAAGTGCTGGGTCCAGTGGATGACGGAACACGGCGGCGAGCTCGACGACATCTTCGAGTTCCGCGTCACCATCGAGCGGCGACTCGCGGAGCTGGCCGCCGAGCGCCGGACGGCCGCCGACGTCGACGCCATGGAGCAGGCGCTCGCCGAGGAGCGCGACAACCGCCACCGGGCATCGCTGTTCCAGGCCGACGCGAGCATCCACCGCAGCATCGCCGCGGCGGCGCACAGCCCGCGCCTGGCCCTGGCGATGAACGCGGTCCGCGCCGATCTCTTCCTGCCGGTGGACGAGGAGCTCCTGGACAGCACCGAGGACGAGGTGTTCGCCGGTCACGAGGAGATCGTATCCGCCGTCCGCGACGGCGACCTCGCTCGGGCGGCGGCCGCCGCCGAGGCGCATGTACAGCGAGTGCGCGACCTCGTGGCACGCGCGCTCGACGCCTCGGGACTCGCCGCGCGCCTCTCCTGAGCGTCGGCTCCGCCCGCACCCTCGCCCGCCGCAACCACCGAAACGCCGTCGGGACACGGCGTGCGATCCTGCGACCGCCCGCCGCGCTCCGGCGCGAGCCTCTCGCCAGGTCACCTGGTGAGCACGACCTCGCCGAGATCGACGTCGGTGTGCGTCTTCACATCGAACACCCGCGGCGCGAATCCTTCGGCCGCGACCGTGAGCTTGAACGCTTTGCCCTTCGGCAGGCGCTGGAAGGCGAAGTCGCCGAACGCCGCCGTCGTCGTCTGCAGAGAGACACCGTCGCCCTCGAGGCTGACCGCGACGCCCGCGGCGCAGGCATCGGAGCCCTCGAGCACGACCTCTCCGGCGACCATCCGGCCGGGCAGGCCCTTGTACAGCACGAGTGGGTCGGTGCCGTACTCCGGATGGAAGACCTCGGCCGAGACCTCGTTCAGGCGCTGCGCGATCTCCGACCCGGGGTCGTCCAGGTCTCCATACACCATCGCGCCCGTCGGGCAGGCCTCGCACGCACCGGGGCCGCTTGTCGCCGGCGTCGAGGCGATGGGCGCAGAGCCCGCACTTCTGGGGAAGCTGCAGCTCGGCGTTCCAGTAGATGACGCGGTACGGACAGGAGGCCACGATCTGGTCCTGGCCCTTGGCCTTCTCGGGGTCGATCATGACGATCCCGTCCTCGCGACGGTAGACGGCGCCGTCTTTGGCGGCGTCGACGCAGGGCGCGTTCTGGCAGTGCTGGCAGGGGACGGGGATGTAGTTCAGCCGGGGCCGCGGGTACTTGCCGCCCTCGACCTCCTTGATCTGCATCCAGAACTGCCCGTTCAGCGGCTGGGCCGCCGAGTAGCCGGGGTAGTCGTTGCCGTAGTGCTCGTCACGGCAGGCGAGGAAGCAGTTGTAGCAGCCGCTGCACCTGGTGACGTCGATGAGCAGACCGAGACGCGTCATCGGATCAGCCCTCCCACTTCTCGACTTCGATGAGACACGAGTTGGGCGTCATGCCCGGAGCGTGCTTGCTCGTCATCCTCGACGAGGTGAGCATGTTCACGCAGCCACCCTTGTCGATCGAGTCGGCCTTGCCGGGCTCGAGCGGGTCGTACTTGGCCGACGGACGCGTAGCTGTGGACGATGCCGGGCCGGACGCGCTCGGTGACGACCGCGCAGCAGAGCACGGACGCGCGGTCGTTGTGCAGGCGCACGATGTCGCCGCTGCTTGATGTCGCGCGCAGCGGCGTCCGCCGGATTGAGGCGCGCCGGCCACCACGCGTACCCGTCCTTCTTGATGCGGTGGACCGGGATGTCGTCGAGCCAGTCGGTGTGCTTGTCGTAGTGGCAGTGGAACGAGAAGCGCGGGTGCGGCGACATGAGCTGCAGCGGGTACTTCTCGAAGAGCTCGGTCGTGTGATGGCCCTCCCAGCTCTCGATGTACCGGGGAGAGACCGGCCGCTCCTGGTCGTCCGGGAAGTGCGCCTTGAGGCTCTCGGACGCGAACTCGATCTTGCCGCTGTAGGTGCCGAGCTCGTGCGCCTTGTCGGTGCCGCGCTTCGGGTTGCCGGTGTCGGGCGTGTCGCAGGCGCGGCCCTTCGGCGAACCAGCGCAGGCACGGCTTCGGCTCGTAGTCCTCCGGGGCGTTGATGATGTGGTAGCCCTTCTTGTCGAAGGTCTCCCAGTCGACGAGTCTTGGCCAGGTCGGAGCATGTCGAAGAACGCCTTGGCCCAGTCGATCTCGGTCTTGCCGCCGTCGGTGAACTCGTCGTAGAGACCGAGCCGCTCGGAGATGGCGGCGAGGATCTGGTAGTCGGACTTGGATTCCCAGAGGGGCTCGATGCACTTCTGCTCACGGACGATGACGCGGTAGTTGTTGCCCGAGTGCGAGTTCGTCGTGTAGCCGTTGCAGGCGGCGAACTCGCCGATGTCGTCGCGCTCGAAGTTGGTGCAGGCCGGCAGGATGACGTCGGCCAGCCGGGTCTCGCTGTTGAACCAGACGTCCTGATTGACGACGAACTCGAGCTTGGGGCTCTGGTACATGCGCACCCACTTCGTGGTGTCGCGACATGGTGCCCATGAACGAGCCGCCGTAGCGGTACCAGAGCTTGATCTCGGAGCAGCCCTCGGCCGGGATACACGAAGTGCTCGAACTGCTGCTCGAGCGACTGGCCGCAGAAGCCGGCGCCGTCCCACTCCACGGCGCCGTCGAGGATGGCGTCCGGCACGGTGAGCCGGTAGAGCCGCTGCTTCGTCGAGTTCTGCGGGATGTAGTCGGCCGCCTTCGTCGAGTGGGACATGCGGCCCTGCGGTTCGGCGTAGGCCGGGAACCAGGTCTCGAAGTCCGCCGGCGCGCCCATGCTGACGCCGCCGATGGTGATGCCCGGCTTGCCCAGGCCCTGCATGGCCTGGAGGAGCACCATCATCCGCGCCCACTCGGTGCCGTAGGCCGTGCGGCAGGCGCTCCCCTCGCCGCCCCGCGCGCCGGCCGCGAGGGCGGTGGGTCTGCTGGCCCACTCGCGCGCCAGCGTGCGGATGACTCGCGCCTCGACGCCCGACTCCTCGGCCGCCCACTCGGGCGTCTTGGGCACGCCGTCCGTCTCGCCGAGCACGTAGGGCTTGAACTCGTCGAAGCCGATGGTGCGGTCGGCGACGTACTCCTTGTCGTAGGTGTCCTCGGTGATCCACACGTGGGCGATCGCCATGGCCAGCGCCGCGTCCGTGCCCATGCGCGGCGCGATCCATTTGGCGTCGTCGAAGATCGCGTTGGTGTAGTTGTGGAACGGGTCGATGAAGACTGCCTGGACGCCCTTCTCCTTGAGCCACGTGCGCCAGATCGCCGATTCCTGACCGGAGTACGTCCCGCGCGTGGTGTCGGGGTCGTTGGACCAGAAGACCACCATCTCGGAGTTCTGCATCACGTCCTGCAGGTTGTCGAACGGCTCGGGCATGCCGAGGCGCCAGTAGAAGCCGTAGGTGTGGGTGGCGCCCCAGTGCCAGCCCTCCCAGCTGTCCGGGTTGTCGAACACCGGGGTGGCCTCGAGGCAGTTCATGAAGCGCATGAACGGGCCCATCTTGTAGCCGACGATGCCCCAGTTGTGGTGAGACGAGGTCATGCCGCTGATGGCCGAGCTGCCGTATGTCTTCCTCACGCGCGCGATCTCGCCCGAGACGATGTCCAGCGCCTCGTCCCACGAGATGCGCTCGTAAGCCGACTTGCCGCGGTTCTGCGGGTTGCGCTCGCCGTTCGGGTCGAAGTCGACGCGCTTCATCGGGTACTTGATGCGGTCGTCGGAGTAGAGGCGCCGGCGCTCGGCGTGGACCATGGGCGCGAGGTTGAACTTCTTCGGCGGGGAGTAGCTCTTGCCGCCGGCCTCGATGACCCAGGGCCGGAACTCGCCCTCGTCGGCGACCAGGGGCAGGATGCGGGTGACGACCCCGTCGTTGACGTACACGGACACCGGTCCGCAGTTCGTCAGGTTGGTGAAGACGTGCTCACTCATTGGACGACCTCCCACCTGCTCCGCCACGCCTCGCGACCCGACACTTGCACCAGTCACGACATTCAATCAGACTGGGCAATCCCTTGCATCTCATAAGAACGCTGATATCGTCTAATAGTAACGCTCATATCGCACCGTCTGACTACGCGTGACAGAGGAGGAACGGCAATGACGGCCACGCCGGCTCAGGCCGCAAACGGTCCGAAGGTCACGAGACAGGGGCGCGTGGAATCTGATCCGCTCGCCGTGCGTGCGCTCGCGCGCGGCCTCGCCATTCTCTCGCTGTACGACGTCGACCACCGCGAGTGGACCATCGACGAGATCGCCGCACGCACCGGGCTGCTGCGCATGACTGCCTACCGCATGGTGAGAACGCTGGAGGCGACGGAGTTCCTCGTGCGCGACACGACGACGAACCAGTACCACCTCGGTCCCGCAGCCATCACCATGGCCTACGTCGCCAGCAGACCACTCCGAGTTCGTCGAGCACGCGCGCCCGTTCCTGGAGCGGCTGCGCGACGATCACCGGCGAGTCGGTCACGCTCGCGGCTGCCGGTCGACGGCGTCCCCGTCTGCGTGAGCATCCTCAACTCATCGCGCCCGTTCCAGCGTCAGCTCGCGCCCGGCCGCATCGTCGGCGACCTGGCCTCCGTGCACGGCAAGATCTTCACGGCGTTCGCGTCCCCCCAGGAGCGCGCCGAAGTGCTGGCCCAGGAACGCCGCCAGCACACGCCGCGCACCGTGACCGACCCCGCCGCGCTCGCGCGCGAGCTCGACCGCGTCGGCAGAAGAAGACGTGGCGTACGACGAGGAGGGGCTGTACGTCAGCGTCTGCTCCGTCGGCTCGCCGGTCCGCGATCAGCTCGGCAACGTCGTGGCCGCGATGAGCGTGGTCATGCCGGCCGGCCGGTTCGGCCCGCAGCAACGAGACCTCTGCACACGCGCGGTCAAGGAGGTGGCTGCCTCTTTGTCCGCCTATCTCGGCTGGAACCCGGCCCACCATGGTCCCGTCCGACAGACTGACGCCCAAGCGGAGGGCGCTTCACCGATGGCGAAAGGACAGCGATCGATATGAGTGGCGACTCGCGGAAGAAAGTGGACGTGAGCCCCGACAAGACTGTTCTCAGGGCCTTGTCCCAAGGCGGTCTGCTCGGCGGCACCGGCGAGGTCATGGTCGACGTCAAGGCCGGCAAGATCGTGCGCATCCGCCCGTTCCAGTTCGACTGGAAGTACGAGGGCGAGAGCTTCCGCCCCTGGAAGCTCGAGCGCAACGGCCAGGTCCTGGAGCCGGGCATGCGGTCGCGTCCGGCGCCCTACATGACCGCGTACAAGAAGCGCACGTACTCGCCGAATCGCGTCAAGTACCCGCTCAAGCGCATCGACTGGGACCCCGACGGCGAGAGAAACCCGCAGAACCGCGGCAAGAGCAAGTACGTGCGCATCTCGTGGGACGAGGCCACCGACATCATCGCCAGCGAGATCGCCCGGATCCACAAGCGGTACGGCCCGGCGGCGATCCTCGTCCAGGGCGACGGCCACGGCGAGAGCAAGACCATCCATACTCCGCACGGCCACAGCGCCCGCCTGCTGGACGAGATGGGCGGCTTCACCCTGCAGGTCCGCCAGCCCGACAGCTGGGAGGGCTGGTACTGGGGTTCCAAGCACGTGTGGGGCCAAGGGTTCCAGGGCATGATGGGGCCCCAGATGAACGTCCTCAAGGACGTCGTCGAGAACTGCGAGATGGTCCTCAAGTGGGGCTGCGACGACGAGACCACCCCGTGGGGCTTCACCGGTCAGAACGCCACCAACATCAGCTACTTCTTCACCAAGGCCGGCATCAAGCAGGTGTACATCTGCCCCGAGCTCAACTTCGGCGCCGCCGTCCACGCCGACAAGTGGATCCCCATCCTCCCCAACACCGATGCCGCGCTGCAGCTCGCCATCATCTACGTGTGGCTCAAGGAGGACCTGTGGGACAAGGACTACGTGGCCACCCACGCCGTCGGCATGGACAAGGTCGCCGCCTACGTCCTCGGTGACGAAGACGGCGTGCCCAAGACCCCGGAGTGGGCCTCGAAGAAGACCACGATCCCCGAGTGGACGATCAAGGCGCTGGCGCGCGAGTTCGCCAGACAGTGCACCTCGATCCTCCACTACTTCGGCGGCTCGATGATCCGCGGCCCCTACTCGCACGAGCCCGGCCGCCTCGAGTGCATCCTGCTCGGCATGCAGGGCCTCGGCGGACCCGGCGTGCACCAGTGGCAGTTCTCGTACTTCGGCATGCCTCGCGCGGAGGCCCTGGAGAACTTCCGCTACTTCAACCCGTCGCTCAGCGAGGGCCTGCGCATCCCCGTGCGCAGCAGCGTCGACGCCTGGGGCACGCAGAACATCCCCAAGACGCTGATCCAGGAGGCGATCCTCAACAGCGAGACCATCCATTTCTCCGGGACCGGCGCCCAGAACGCCGAGACCGAGGATCAGTTCATCGACTACCAGTTCCCGGAGCCGGCGGAAGAGGGCGGCACCCGGCTCCACATGATCTGGACCGACACCCCGTGCCGCATCACCTGCTGGAACCACGGCAACTGGACCATCGAAGCGCACCGTGACGCGAGCATCGAGTTCATGATCGCGCAGCACCCCTGGCTCGAGAACGACTGCCTGTACGCCGACATCATCCTGCCGGCGAACACGACGATGGAGGTCGAGGACGTCCTCACCAACGTGCGGCAGGGACCGCCCTACCAGACCTGCATGCTGCAGGAGCAGGCCATCGAGCCGGTCGGCGAGTCCAAGAGCGACTACGAGATCGTCCTCGCCGTCGCCGAGAAGCTGGGCATGACGGAGCAGGTCACCAAGGGCAAGACGGTCGACGATCTCGAGAAGGAGATCTACGAGTGCATGCACGTCGACAGGTACATGACCTGGGACAAGTTCAAGGAGAAGCAGTACTGCGTCTTCCCGACCGCGGAGGACTGGGAGCAGGATCCTCCGGGCCTGCGTGAGTTCTACGAGGACCCCGAGGCCCATCCGCTCAAGACCCCGTCCGGCCTGCTCGAGTTCTACTCCGAGCGCCTGGCGACGCAATTCCCCGACGACCAGGAGCGCCCAGGCATCCCCAAGTGGATCGAGAGAGGCATCACCCACGACGAGCGCCTCTCGAGCGAACGCGCGGACATGTTCCCGCTGATCCTCATGTCCAATCACCCCCGCTGGCGCACGCACGCCCAGGGCGACGACTGTACGTGGGCGCGCGAGACCCCGACCGGCAAGGTGCTGGGGCCGGACAACTACAACTACGAGCCTGTCTGGCTCCATCCCGACGACGCGGCCGCGCGCGACATCCGACACGGCGAGATCGTCAAGATCTACAACGAGCGCGGCATCGTGCTCGCCGGCGCCTGCGTGTGGGAGCGCATGATGCCGGGCGTGGCCTACATCGACCACGGCGCCCGGCACGACCCCATCATTCCCGGCAAGGTCGACCGCGGCGGGGCCATCAACACGATCGCCCCGCACGGCCTCACCTCCAAGAACGCCTGCGGCCAGGCCACGAGCGGCTACCTTGTGGACGTGCAGAAGATCAGGCCCGAGGAGTGGGAGATCTGGCGCAGGGACTACCCCGACGCCTTCGAGAGAGAATACGACCCCGGTGCCGGCCTGCGCTTCAACGGCTGGGTCGTCGAGGGAGGGAACGACTGACCATGAAGGCATTCATCGTAGACGTCGGCGTCTGCAACGGCTGCTACGGCTGCCAGTTCGCCTGCAAGGACGAGCACGTGGGCAACGACTGGGCTCCCATCGCGAAGCCCCAGCCGGACAGCGGCCAGTTCTGGATGCGCCTCGACGAGTACATCCGCGGCACGGTGCCTCACGTGCGCATGCATTACGTGCCGAATCCCTGCATGCACTGCGACGAGGCGCCGTGTATGGAGGCGTGCCCGATCGAGGGCGCCATCTACAAGCGTGACGACGGCCTCGTGGTCATCGACACCGACACGTGCACGGGCTGCACGCTCTGCGTGGACGCGTGCCCGTACCATTCGATCTACTTCAACGACGACCTCAACCTCGCGCAGAAGTGCACCGGCTGCGCACACCTCCTCGATAGCGGCGAGTGGGATGTCCCGCGCTGCGTCGACTCGTGCCCGACCGGCGCGATCAGGTTCGGCGAGGAGAGCGAGTTCGCCGAGCTCATCGCCCAGGCCGAGGTCATGAAGCCTGAGCTCGGCACCAAGCCACGCGTGTACTACTTGAACGTGCCGAAGAAGTTCATCGCCGGCACGGTCTACGACCCCATCGAGAAGGACGTCGTGATCGGCGCCACGTGCACGGCTACACCGGCCGGCGGCGGCGACGCCGTCTCCGTCGAGACCGACGCGTTCGGCGACTTCTGGCTCAAGGACCTGGAGGCCGGCGAGTACACCCTGAGCATCTCCGCCGCCGGCTTCGCCACGAAGACGTTTGCAGCCGTCCGCACCGAGAAAGACGTCAATCTCGGCGACGTCGCACTATCGCACTAGCACGGCAGACGGAGTAGAATCCGAGGGTCGGTCCGTGGATCGGCCCGCCAGGTCCACCCAGTGGAACGGGTTGGCGCGCCGACGGCCGGCGCCCGGGATCCCAGGCACGAGGACAGGAGTCCGCCCATGAGATGGGGGATGGTCATCAACCTGGCAAAGTGCATGCGCTGCCACGCCTGTGTCGCCGCCTGCAGGATCGAGCACTTCCTCCCCATGGACATCACGTGGGTCAAGCTCATCGCCTACGAGGTGGACGAGGGCGACGTCGTCGACGTGTCCACCTACCCGGTGCGCTGCAACCAGTGCGCAGACGCGCCCTGCGTGCACGCCTGTCCGACGGAGGCCTCGCACCAGCGGGAGGATGGCATCGTCGTCATCGATCCCGACAAGTGCATCGGCTGCCGGTACTGCGTCGTCGCCTGCCCCTATCAGAACCGCACGTTCTTCTCCAAGGACAAGGACCCGGGCTACTTCCCCGGCTACGAGCGCACCCGCTTCGAGGAGAAGGGCAAGAAGCTCTACCCGCACCAGCGGGGCACCACCGAGAAGTGCAACTTCTGCGTCGAGCGCATCGACGCCGGCATGGAGCTCGGCTACCGGCCCGGCATCGACCGTGACGCGACGCCCGCCTGCGTCAACACCTGCCAGGCCCGGGCGCTCACGTTCGGCGACCTGGACGACCCCGACAGCAACGTCCGTCGGCTGATCCGCGAACGCAAGGGCTTCCAGCTGCGCGCCGAGTACGGCACCGACCCGTCCGTCTTCTACATCGACTACAAGCTCGGCGGCGCGCCCACCAACAAGGCGCCGCGCGAGGCCCAGACCGGCAGCCACATCCAGCACCTCAGCTCGGTCGACCGCGACGCCTACCGCCGTATCTTCGGCCACGACGATGACGAGCGCGGAGATCACAGTCGTGAAGGCGCAGACCCGCCGCCAGTGGCTGGTCACGCACGAGTGGATGGTCAAGCCCATGCGGCAGAAGGAGTGGATCTCCGGCAAGGGCGTGCTCGTCTGGCTCGCCGAGGTCTTCTCGGCTCTCGGCATGGGCACCTACCTGGTCGGTCTCCTCGCCGGGATCAACGAGATCACCGCGTGGGCCTGGTGGGCGACCGTCCTCGGCTGGGCGCTCATCGTGGCCTTCAAGCTCCCGCTGCACCTCGTCTACCTCGGCAGGCCGCTGCGCTTCTGGCGCGCCATACCGCCGTTCACCAAGGCCTGGAAGACCTCCTGGCTGGCGCGCGGCATGTTCTTCTCGATCATGTTCACGAGCGCCGGCTTCCTGCAGATCGTCTTCTGGTACTTCCTGCGCTGGGGCAGCCTGAGCACCTCCGCCGCCGGCGCCCTCACGGTCCTTTCGTGGATCGTCGGCATCGTGGCCGGCGTCTTCATCCTGCTCACCGGCGTCTACTGCGGCTTCGCCATGAGCTACTGCAAGAGCCTGCCATTCTGGAACACCAGCCTGCTGCCCGTCGTGTTCGTCATCATGGGCATCGCCGACGGCCTGGCGCTGACGATGGGCGTCAACCTGATCAGCGCCGGCAGCGACGCCGATATCAGCTCGCTGGAGTCCTGGAGCCGGATCCTGCTCGTCGTCAACGCGCTCCTCATCGCCGGGTACCTGGTGCGCGCGTACCGCAAGCACTCCGCCGCCGAGCTCGCCGCCCAGGACCTCATCAAGGGCAGCACCGCCTGGGTCTTCTGGATCCTGCTCGTGATCCTCGGCATCGTGACCCCCCTCGTCATCTCGTTCGTCACGATGATGGTAGGAGGCAGCACCGAGCCGTTGCTCATCGTGGCGATCGTCTGCCACACGATCGGCGCGTTTGCGCTGAAGTACTCCGTCCTCAAGGTCGGCATCTATCGATCAGTCCTTCCCGGGGTCGGCTGAAGCGGCCCGCAGGCCTGCCGGAAAGGGAGACAATGGCTGACCGCAAGCAGATCCTGACGACGTGCAAGAGCTGCCACGGCGGCTGCGGCGTGATCGTGACCCTCGAGGACGGCGTGATCGTCCACATCCAGGGCAACCCGGACTCGCTCACCAAGGGCACCATGTGCGCCAAGGGCCTCTCGAGCATCCAGCACATCGACAACCCTTACCGCATCAAGTACCCGATGAAGCAGGTCGGGCCAAAGGGCGACGGCGACTGGGAGCGCATCTCCTGGGACGAGGCGCTGGACACGGTCGCAGACCAAGATGAAGGACGCGATCCGCCGACCACGGCCCTCACACGATCGCCATCTCGCAGGGTACCGGCCGCGGCTACAACCGCTACACGCATGAGGATGGCGCGATCGCTCGGCACGGGCAACGCCATCACCCCCGGCTACGTCTGCCACAGCCCGCGCCTCGGCCTCTACGGCCTGGTGACCGGCTACGGCCGCCTCTACTGCGACTACCACGGCTGGGGCGGCGAGTTCCCCAAGACCCAGATCATGTGGGCCAAGCAGATGGAGATCAGCAGCGCCGACTCCGAGATGGCGTACTGGTACGTGAACTCGCTCGACTACTGCAAGAACCTCGTCATCATCGACCCGCGAGCGACGGCGTATGCCTCGCGGGCCTCGCTCTGGATCCAGCCGCGCGTGGGCACCGACTGCGCACTGGCGCTCGGCATGATGAACGTGATCTTCGAAGAGGAGCTCTGGGACAAGGAGTTCTGCGACAACTGGACCTTCGGCTTCGACGAGCTCCGCGAGCACGTCAAGGACTACACCCCGGAGAAGGTCTCGGACATCTGCTGGATCCCACGGGAGCACGTGGTCGAGGCTGCGCGCATGTGGGCCGTCGACACCCCGGGCACGATCCAGGTTGGCAGCTCGCTGGAGCGCCAGGCCAACTGCGGCCACACCCTGCGGGCCATCACCTGCCTCATGGGCCTGGCCGGCAACATCGAGCGGCCCGGCAGCATGATCACCTGGGTCCTGCCGGAGACCGGGCTCATCGAGGACTTCATCCACGAGTTGCCGATCACCGACGAGATGCGGGGCAAGATCATCGGCGGCGACCGGTTCAAGATGGGCGCCGCCCGCACCTGCAACCCCGACACGATGGTCAAGGCCATCAACGCGGGCGAAAGCCCCATCAAGGTGTGGTTCAGCGTCGGCGGCCAGCAGATCGTGCACATGGCCAACACCAAAGAGGTCGTCGCGGCCATCGAGAAGGTCGACTTCATGTGCCACACCGACCTCTTCATGGGGCCGATGGCGGAGGCCGCCGACATCGTCCTGCCGGCGGCCCACTGGCTGGAGCTGGACGACGTGTACGACATGCACCCGCGGTTCATGATCGAGGCGCACAACAAGGTTGTCGACCCGCCGGGCGAGGCGATGCCCGACGCGTGGATCTTCAACGAAGTCGGCCGCCGCGTCGTCCCCGACAAGTGGTTCGACAGCGTGGACGACCTGCTGGACTACCAGGTCCGCAAGGGCATGAAGGGCACCATGACCTGGAAGGACTTCAGCAAGAACCTGGTCAGCGGCTGCTTCGGCCCCGACCAGGTGTACTACAAGTACAAGACCGACTACTGGCACGAGGGCGGCGGGTTCCCGACGCCGACCAGGAAGTTCGAGTTCCACTCCAACCACCTCGAGTCGCTCGGGTACGACCCGCTGCCGGTGTTCCGCGAGCCGGGCGAGAGCCCGGTCAGCACCCCCGAGCTCTACGAGGAGTACCCGCTCGTCATGAGCAGCGGGTTCCGCCAGCCCTTCTACTTCCTCGGCCAGTACCGCAACATCCCGTGGCTACGCAGCTACATGGAGTTCCCGCAGTGCCAGATGCATCCGGAGACCTGCGAGAAGTACGGCGTCGAGGACGGCGACATCATCTGGATCGAGTCGCCGCGCGGGCGCATCCGCCAGAAGCTGCACTCCTTCCCGGGGATCAAGAAGGACATGATCATGTGTACGGCCAACTGGTTCTATCCCGAGGAACCGGCCAAGGGCTATCACGGCGTGTTCATCTCGAACCCGAACGTGCTGACCAGCAACGACCACCTCGACCCCATGTACGGATCGCCCGACCTCACGTGCCTTCTCTGCAAGGTCTACAAAGCAGAGGACGCGGACCTGCAGGACGAGGTGTTCCGCAACGACAGATACGGGACCGTGCCGACCTATGGCAAAGCGTAAGAGCGCATGCATCGTCCGACCCGCAAGGCGCGTTGGGCTGTCGAAGGCCCCGGACGAGACCGTGATCACCCCTCCGCATCGGGCCATCGCATTCCAAGAGACGGACCCGTCGGTTGAGTACTATCAGCCCAAAGCCAAGCCAAACGTCTGGATGGTGATCCGAGGATGCATGCCACACAGCAAGGGGTCCGTCGACTCACCAATCTGACCACCGGCGGACCGGTCCACGTCGACGTCGAGGACGGACTCATCCGCCGCATCGTGCCGCTGCAGCTCGACGAGAGCGACGCCCCGTCCTGGACCATCGCGGCGCGCGGCCGCTCGTTCACGCCGCCGCGCAAGACGACGCTCTCGCCCTGGACCGTAGGACACCGCGCCACCATCTACTCGCCCAACCGCATCATGACACCGCTCAAGCGTGTCGACTTCGACCCGGACGGCAAGCGCAACATCCGCAAGCGCGGCGAGTCCGCCTACGAGCGGATCGGCTGGGACGAGGCACTCGACATGGTCGCCGCCGAGATGATCCGCATCAAGCGCGAGATCGGGCCGGCGGCGATGATGTCCACCGCCGGCTCACACCACCTCTGGGGCAACGTGGGCTACCGCTTCAGCGCCTACAACCGCTTCATGAACCTCGTGGGCTTCACCTACGGCGAGCACAATCCCGACAGCTGGGAGGGCTGGCAGTGGGGCGGCGCGCACATGTGGGGCTTCGCCCACCGCCTCGGCATCCCCGAGCAGTACGACCTCCTCGAGGACGCGCTCAAGCACACCGAGCTGATGGTCTTCTGGTCCGCCGACCCCGAGACCACAGGCGGCGTGTACGGCTCGTTCGAGAGCACCTCGCGCCGCTTCTGGCTCAAGGAGCTCGGGGTCAAGATGGTCTTCATCGACCCGTACCACAATCACACCGCGAGCCTCTTCGGCGACAAGTGGCTGGCGCCGCGCCCGGGCACCGACGTGGCGCTCGCCCTGTCGATCGCGCACACGTGGCTCGCCGAGGGGACCTACGACAAAGAGTACGTCGCCGAGCGCACGCACGGGTTCGCTGAGTGGGCCGGTTACGTCCTCGGCAAGAGCGACAACGTCCCGAAGACGCCGGAGTGGGCCGAGACCGAGTGTGGCGTCCCCGCTCGCCAAATCCGCGCGCTCGCCCGCGAGTGGGGCGCGAAGAAGACCATGCTGGCCGCCGGCGGCATGGGCGGCTGGGGCGGCGCCTGCCGGTCCTCCAGCGGCAATGAGTGGTCGCGCGCCATGATCGCGCTCGCGGCCATGCAGGGCCTGGGCAAGCCGGGCAGCAACATCTGGTCGACCACGAGCGGCGTGCCGTTCGACCCTTCGTTCTTCTTCCCCGGCTACGCCGAGGGCGGCATCTCCGGCGACACGGCCGGTACCGCCGCCGGCAAGAAGCTGGCCAATCGCATGTGGCCGGACGGCGGCACGTTCAGCAACCCGCAGCACTCCCCCGAGGGCCAGACGGTCCCTCGGCTGCGCATTCCCGAGGCCATGAACCACGAGCGCCTCGAGTGGCACGGCAAGGGCTTCTGCGGCTCTTCCATCGAGTCTCAGTTCCGTGAGTACCACTACCCGGCCGCCGGCTACCCGCACGTGGAGATGTATTACCGCTACGGGGGGTCGTTCATCGGCACGATGACCGAGACCAACCGCTACGTGCGCGCCTACCGCGAGGGCCAGATCCCCTTCGTGGTCAACCAGTCCATCTGGATGGAGGGGGAGGCGCGGTTCGCCGACATCATCCTGCCGGCCTGCACCAACTTCGAGCGCTGGGACATCGGCGACTGGGCACACGCCTCAGGCTACGGCATGCACAAGTTCGAGCAGGTCAACCACCGGCTCATCGTGCTCGAGCAGCAGTGCATCGAGCCCCTCGGCGAGAGCAAGTCGGACTACGAGATCTTCTCGCGGCTGGCGGCAAAACTCGGCGTCGGCGACATCTACACCGAGGGCGGGCTCACCGATCTCGACTGGGTCAAGCGCATCTTCCACGCCAGCGATCTGCCGGACCGCATCACCTGGGAAGAGTTCGCCGAGAAGGGCTACTACCTGGTCCCCGTGGGCGAACACCAGCAGACACCGGCCCTGCGCTGGTTCGCGGAGGGCCGCAAGCGCGACACCCCCGACTGGGGCCCGCCGCCCTGGGACACCGTCGGCGGCAAGGGGCTGCAGACGCAGTCGGGCAAGATCGAGTTCGTCAGCTCGAGCCTGAAGCGCTTCTATGCTTCCGGGGACGTCGTGGACGAGGAGCGCCCCGTCATTGGCCCGCAGTACATCGAGAGCTGGGAGGGCCACCACACGGAGACCCTCACCGACGACTATCCCCTCCAGCTCATCTCGCCGCACCCGCGCTTCAGCTTCCACACCATGGGCGACGGCAAGGACGCCTGGGCCGCGGACATCGAGGACCACCGCGAGCTCAAGGACGACGGCTGGTACTACTGGCTCGTCAGGCTGAACAGCCAGGACGCCGCCGCTCGCGGCATCGCCGACGGCGACCTCGTGCGCGCCTACAACGACCGCGGGTCCGTCGTGCTCTGCGCCCGGGTCACGGAGCGCGTGCGCCCGGGTACGGCGCACTCGGCGGAGTCGTGCTCCGACTACTCGCCGACCGGCGCGCCGGGGGATTCTCCCGACCGCGCCGGTTGCGTGAACATCCTGACGTCCAAGCGCTTCATTACCCCCACCTCGCCGGGGCAGGCGTGCAACAGCTGCCTCATCGAAGTGGAGCCCTGGAGGAGCTGAGCCGAGATCAGCCGGGCGGAGCGACAGGCCGCGCCCGGCTACATCCTGGGGATCGTGCTGCGGACCGTGGTCGCCGGTGGGCGGCGCTGCGCCGCCAGCAACTTCGCGCAACGCCTCCCGGGGCGCCCACGCGAGCGGCGTCACGCCGGGCTCACGCCGGTCCGGTCGCCGGCCGCATCAGATCGTGGCGGGCGCGGTCGCCTCGTCGGCGGCGCTCCCGGAGAAGCTCATGTCCACGTCCTCCACGATGGGATCCAGAAACTGCCAGTGCTCCGGCCGCGGCCGCAAATAGACGAGGTAGTAGATGAGGAACACCGCGGCGATGCCCAGGGTGATGTAGACGTCCTTCAACTGCTGCTGGGTGCCCATCACCACGCATGCGGCGACGAGCAGCGCCGGCGCCACCGGCCAGAGCGGCATCTTGTAGCGCTCCGGTGGACTCTTCTTGAGGCGGATGACGATTGCCGCGAGCGCCATGAGCCCGGCGTAGACCAGCGTGATGATGCCGGTGAACGTCACGATCGAAGCCACGTTCGAGGTGGCCCCGAAGACGGCGCAGATGGTCGCGAATACGATGACGGCGACCCACGGAGTCTTGAGCTTGGGGTTCACGTACGCCATCGCCTTGGAGATCGGCGCCGGCCACACGCTGTCGCGGCCGCCGCTCCAGTAGACCCGAGCGAAGGCCATCATCGAGGCTGTGGCGAGGTCGAGGATCGCGAGGAAGATGATGAAGCTGATGACCTTGCCGAAGACATTGCCGCCCCAGGAGGAGACGGTATCGGCCAGCGGCGCCGCGGAGGTGAGCAGCATCTTCACGCTCGGGGCCCCCAGGAGGATCGCCGTTGTCGGGACGAGTATGACGACGATGGCCGTGACGGTCGCGCCCATCGCCGCCCCGCCGATCTTGGACTTCGCCTTCTTGGTCTCCTCGGAGAAGATGATCACGTTGCCGAAGCCCTGGTAAATGAAGAAGGCGACGGTGATGCCGAGGACGGCGGCCGCCAGAGCTACGGTGGTCGTGTTGCCGTCCGCGCCCATGACGTGCGTGCTGAACAGACGCTCCGACGGACTGTGCGCATGTACGAGCCCGAGGACCGTGACCACAAGGAGCGCGACGATCTGGACGGCGACGAAGAAAGCTGCCACCCAGGTGCCCAGCTTGACCTTGAGGAAGCTCACCGCGGCCGCATAGACGATCACCAGCACGGCGATGACGTGGGTGTGCGTGCCGGCCCACGGCCAGATGACCCCGAGGATGCCGCCGGCGGCGAGGGCCGCTGCCGTCGGTACGAAGATGTACATGGCCGACATGAGGCCGAAGGTGATGATGCCGAGGGCTCTCCCGAGTACCCGGCCGATCATCGAGTACTCACCCCCGGCCACCGGATAGGCGGAGCCGACCTCGGCGTAGGCCAGACCCTGGAAGATGCAGAGTACGGCCGCGATGACCATGGCCCACCAGCTGAACAGGCCGCAGATGGCCAGCAGCGCCGGGACGTAGGCGAACACGCTGCCGATAGGCCCGCAGCTGGCGACGCCCATGATGAGCGAGCGCAGCGGATGGAGACTCCGGTCGAGCTCCTGCGAATACGAGTTCCTGGTCAGCTCGTCGAGGTCAGAGCCGGCGCGGCGTGAAGCCATCGTCTCCTCCTGCGGTCCTGGTGGTCGAGACATAGTCGACATGGAGTCCGAAGAGGTCGGCGCTCATGCTCTTCGGGGGGTATCGGGGCACTTTACCCCACTCTCATGGATATGCAAGCAAGTCGATTGAACTGCCCCAGCACAGTCACCTTCGCTCGTCGGTCGTGATTAGTCAGGCCATATCTACACATCCGACCCGTGCTCGGCGGAGCGCTGCCGCCAAAGCCGCGAAGACGGCCGCGCCCGGTCGCCGCACGTGCGGCGACCGGGCGCGGCCCTCAAGCCTCTCGATCCCCTCGGACTCAGTACTCCTTGAGGATGTCGATCATGATCTCGCTCGCCTTGACCGCATAGTCGCGCGGGATGGTGAGAGGCGGCATGAAGCGGAACACGTTGGCATGCCGCCCGCAGGGCGTCATGAGGATTCCGGCGTTGAGCAGCTTGAAGGTGATCTCGCCGACCTTGTCGCCGGCTAGCGGCTCCTTGGTCTTGCGGTCGGCGACGACCTCGATGCCGACCATGAGCCCGTTGCCACGCACGTCGCCGATGATGGGCACGCTCCCCATCGCGTCGGTGAACATCCCCTTGATCTCCTCGCCGAGCGCGGTGGCCCTGCCGAGCAGGTCCGTCTCGGGGTCGGTGATCAGGTCGATGTTGGTGATGGCGACCTCGCAGGCCATGGCGTTGCCGGCGAAGGTGCTCGGCTGGGAGCCTTCGCGCAGCGCCTCCTCCATCTCGGCGCGGTAGGTGACGCCGGCCATGGGCATGTCGCCGCCCATGCCCTTGCCCCAGGTGAGCATGTCGGGCTGGACCTTGGAGTGCTGAATGGCCCACATCTTGCCGGTGCGACCGGCGCCCGACTGCACCTCGTCGGCGACGTAGAGACAGCCGTTCTTCTCGCAGGCGGCCTTGACGGCCTCGAGGAACTCAGGCGGGGGCGCCACATAGCCGCCCTCACCCTGCTGGCTCTCGATGACCACGGCGGCGACGTCGTCGGCGCCGGTATAGGGACCGTTGAGGACGTCGTCGACGAACTTGCCGCACTGCACGTCGCAGTCGGGGTATTCCATGCCGAACGGGCAGCGATAGCAGTACGCGTACGGCAGATGCTGCACGCCGGGCATCATCGGTCCCCACCCGTGGCGGTAGTTGTAGGCGGTGGTCATCGCCGCCGTGCCCATCCAGACCCCGTGGTAGGCGCCGTGGAAGGCGATCAGCTGCGAGCGCCCCGTGTAGGCCCTCGCGAACTTGATGGCCGTCTCCACGGCGTCGCTGCCGGCCTGGTACACAGCTGTGTGGCAGGCGCCCTTGAGCCCGTCCGGCATCACCGACGACACCTTCTTGGCGAGCTCGATGCGCTTGGGGTTCGTGATGTCCGTCGTGTGCATGATCACGTCGCACTGGCGACGGATGGCGTCCAGCACCTTCGGGTGGTTGCGACCCACGGCGTTGACGGCGACGCCGGCGGCCATGTCGATGTACAGGTTGCCGTCGGCGTCCTTGACTGTGACGCCCTTGCCTTCGGAGAGGATGACCGGAAAACCGCCGCCGCCGCGCGTGAAGGACTCGTACCGGGCCGACTCCTCCATGAGCGCCTTGACCTTCGGGCCGGGCGCCTCGGTCACCATCGCCGGTGCGCCCGGCCAGGAAAGCTGCGTGAGTTCGGCTTCGAGTGCCTCCGCGTCCATCATGGCGTCCCCTTGATCACGTGGCGTCAACAGAAGGTCGTGTGCCTGGAAGCGACCGATGATACTGCAGCGTCGCCGGTTGGCAAGGATGCAGCGCCGCGTGACCCGCGCGGATCACTTCCCCGTCTCGAAGCGGAAGGTCTGGTCGGGGTCGATGACGGCGAGGATCCGGACCATGCAGCCGTCGCCGCCGGGCCAACGCCACGGAAGCGCCATGAACGTGCAGCGCTTGCCGGTGACCTCGTCCAGGTCGCCGCCGACGTTCTCGATGCCGGGGATGCCGCCCTGGCACATGAGGATCTTGTGCGCCGGCTCCCAGCTCGGGAAGTCTGCTTTGGCATCGCGGCCGGTGAACTCCTTGTACTCGTCGATGAGGTGCGACTGTGTCGGGCCGAGGCCGTGGTCGACAAGCTTGGTGGCGATGGGATGGTCGTTAGCCTGGTGGCCGTAGCCGACCATCTTGACCTTCTTGTCGACGAGCCACTGGGCGCCCTCGGACCCCATGCCGCAGCCGTAGGCGAAGTACTCGTCGGTGTCGCCCCACAGGTGGTGGAAGCCGGTGTTGATCATCACGATGTCGCCCTCTTCGATCTTTGGCGCCGCGTTCTCGAGATCCTCAGGCGTGATGACTCCCCACTTCTCTTTGGGGATGTGGACGCAGACGCCGGTGCCGACCAGGCGCCACAGCGGGTAGTCGCCGATGCTCGGCGTGTTCTCGGTGACGTGGAGCGGCGCGTCCATGTGCGTGCAGCGGTGCATGATGCCTTCCCACTCCACCTCATAGATGCCGTCCTTGGCGTGGAACTTGCTCACTTTGACGTTCACGCTCGGAGTGGACGGCCACTCCGGGATGAACTGGGTGAAGGTGTGGCTCAGGTTGTAGACCTTGACAGTCATGTCCGGTATCCCTTCTCGTCCGCGAGTCGTCAGTTGCCGGCGTCGACGCGCAGCGTGCCGGACGGGTCGAGCATGGCGATCATGCGGACCGGACAGGCGTCTCCGTGCTCGAACTTCCAGGGGGTCGCGGCGATGGTGGCGCGCTTGCCCTTCACGAGGTCCACGTCGCCACCGACCTGCTCGACCGTCGGGATGCCCGCGGCGGCGAGCGCCTTGTGAGCGGGGAACCAGTCGGGGAAGTCCTTCTTGGCGTCCCTGCCGGTAGCTGCCGCGTACTCGATGGCGAGGCGCTTCATCTGCGGGCCGCCGCGGTGCGGACCCATTGACGTCGCGAGCGGCACGTCGATGAACGGCGTGTCGACGGCCACGAACTTCGGGTTCTTCTTGATGAGCCACTCGGCAGCGTCTTTGGTCAGGCCGGGCGCCTCGCCGAAGTACTCCAGGCCGTCGGAGTACTTGTGATGCCAGCCCGTGGCGATGACGACGATGTCGCCGTCCTGTACGGCCGGGACGGCAGACTCGAGGTCGGCCGCCGTGATGACTTCCCAGCTCTTCTTGGGAATGTCGAGCACGGCGGCGTTGCCGAAGAGCCGGTCCGGGGAGACAGCGGCCAGATCGCCGCCGCGCTGGACCATGTGGATGGGGGCGTTCATGTGGGTGCCCGTGTGCAGGCTGGTGACGACGCGCCAGGCGAGCACGCCGTGCTGGGCGTGCTTGACGGCGCGCTGCATGCGGACGTCGAGCTGGCCCGGCTCAGATGGGACTCCGTGCCCCCACACGTGGCTGAGCTCGATGAGCTCGAGCCCGGAATAGGGGTCCTTGACGATTCCAGTCATAGCTGTCTCTCCTTCCGAATGCCCACTGGGCAGGGAGCCTCGTGATCGCGTGGGCTCACTGAGTCATCTCGACGACGGAGGCCATGCCCTGGCCACCGGCGATGCAGATGCCGGCAAGCCCGTACCGCGTGCCGCGCCGCCGCATCTCGTAGAGCAAGGTCGTCATGATGCGGGCGCCGGAGCATCCGAGAGGGTGGCCGAGCGCGATGGCGCCGCCGTTCACGTTGAGGATCGCCTGATCGAGCTCGAGCTCCTTGACTACGGCGAGGCTCTGCGCCGCGAATGCCTCGTTGACCTCGATCAGGCCGACGTCGGACAGGCTGAGGCCGGCGCGTTCGAGCGCCTTGCGCGAGGCAGGCGCCGGCCCGATGCCCATGATGCGAGGGTCGACGGCGGCGACCGCCTGGGCGCGGACTGTGGCCAGCGGCGTGATGCCTCTCTTCTTCGCCGCGCCGGCGGACATGAGCACGAGGCACGCACCGCCGTCGTTGCGGCCGGAGGAGTTGCCGGCCGTGACGCTGCCGCCCTCTTTGAACACGGGGCGCAATTTCGCCAGCGCCTCGAGGCTCGTCCGGCGCGGATGTTCGTCGGTGTCGAAGACCGTCGGCGGCCCCTTGCGCTGGGACACCTCCACCGGCACGATCTCGTCTTTGAAGCGCCCCTTCTCGATCGCATCGAACGCGCGCTCCTGACTCTGGAGCGCGAACGCGTCCTGTTCCTCGCGCGAGATCTGGTACTTCTCGGCCAGGTTCTCCGCCGTGAGGCCCATGGTGAGGTCACCGTAGACCTCGTAGGGCTGCGAGCGCGGCTGGCTCTCCGTGTTGGAGTCGACCACGACGGTGTTGCCGGAGGTGAAGCCGAAGCGGGCGCCGCGCAAGTAGTACGGGGCGAGGCTCATGCTCTCGATGCCACCAGCGACGACGACCTCGGCCTCTTCGGCGCGGATGACCTGCACCGCGTTGTGGATGGCCTGCAGCCCGGAGCCGCACTGGCGCATGACGGTGTAGGCCGGCACCTCGACCGGAAAGCCGGCCTTGAGCGCCGCGACCCGCGCGAGGTTGGCGGCGTCGGCGCTCTGCTTGGTCTGGCCGATGATGACCTCGTCGACTGACGCCGGCTCGATGCCGGCGCGCTCGACGGCGGCGGTGATGACGATCTTCGCGATCTCTTCTGGCTGGACGTTCTTGATCGTCCCGCCGACCCTGCCCAGGGCTGTGCGGACGGCGGAGACGATGACGACGTCATTCATGGACAGTCACCCTTCTCAGACAAACGACATCGTGCCGCCGTCCACGTACAGGACGGTGCCGGTGATGAAGTCGGAGGCCGCGGAGGCGAGGAAGACCGACGGGCCCACGAGGTCCTCGATGTCGGCCATGCGCCCCATTGGCACGTTGAGCAGCATGCGCTCGTAGCGGGCGGCCTCCTTCTTGATGCGCTCGGCCGTCATCGGCGTGACGGTGATGATCGGGCCCAGGGCGTTGACGTAGACCCTGTGCTGTGCGAGCTCGCAGGCGAGCTGCTTGGTGATCATGTCGACGGCGCCCTTGCTTGCGCAGTAGGCGCTGTTGCCACCGAGCGCCCCGCGCTGGCCGCGCACCGACGAGAGGTTGATGATCTTGCCGCCGCCCTGCTTCACCATCTGGGCGCCGAAGTGCTTGCAGGACATCATGACGCCCTTGACGTTGACGCTGAAGAGCTTGTCCCACTCGTCCATGGGGAACTCGATGGCCGAGCCCTTGACGTTGTAGCCGAGCGCGTTCACGAGCACGTCCACGCGGCCACCCAGGTCGGCCACCGTGCTGTCGACCACGCCTTTGACGCTGGCCTCGTCGGTGCAGTCGATCACGTAGGTGCGCACCGGCCTGCCGGTCGCCTCCGTGACCTCTGCGGCGACCTGCGCGAGCGCCGCCTGATTGACGTCCGCCAGCGCGACGTCCGCCCCGTAGCGGATGAGGCCGGCGGCGATGGCGCGGCCCATGCCGCCCGCGCCGCCTACGACGACGGCCGACTTGCCCTTGAGTGAGAAGAGATCGTCCATGCTCGGTTCCCTTCCTGGGTCAGTACTTCTTGACGACGCCGAGGATCTCTCGGGCTTCGTCGGGAGTGGCGGGCTCGAGATTGAGCTCCCTGGCTAGGCGGACGGTCCGCTCGACGAGCTGCGCGTTGCTCTCGGCGAGCACGCCCTTCTTGTAGTAGATGTTGTCTTCAAGCCCGACGCGCGCGCAGCCGCCCATGATCATGGCCATCGTCGTGATCGGCAGCTCGGCGGCTCCGGTGGCGGTCGTGTTGAAGTAGCAGTCCTCCGGCAGGAACTGGTACATCGAGTACAGCGTGTCGGGGTTCGCCTCGATCGCGCCCTGATGCATCATGCCGAGCACGAAGTTGATGTAGTACGGCGGCTCGATCAGGTCCTTCCTGATGAGGTTGTGCACGTCCCGGTACATGCTCTGGGAGTAGCACTCCATCTCGGGCTTGATGTGCATCTCCTTCATCTTGGCCGCCCAGGCCTCGATGTCTTTGGTCATGTTCGAGAAGGGCTGGCCGGCGTTCGGACCCGTCTGGCGCATGAGCGTGCCCATGTTGAGCGAGGCCATCTCCGGGTCGGCGTCCAGACACGAGACGCGCTCCTCGATGGTGAGGTTGGTCCCGCCGCCGGTCGAGAACTGGACGATGACTTCCTTGCACTCCGCCTTGACGGCAGTCTGGATCTCCGCGAACTTCTCCTTCGTACCGGCCGGCTTGCCCTGCTCGTCACGGGCGTGGATGTGGACGATCGCAGCGCCGGCGTCGTAGCACTCACGCGACGCGCGCGCTATCTCGTCCGGCTGCTCCGGCACGTTCGGGTTCATGTCCTTGTTGACGAACGCGCCGTTGAGCGACGCCGTGATGATGACTTTGCCTCTCGGGAGCTTCATGATCCATCCCTCCGCTGTCCGGTCCCGGCCGGTGGAGCCGGCCGGTCTGTGGCTTCACACACGGCCGCGCGGGCCGGTCTCAGACGCGCTTGTAGATCAGGTCCCTCGACTGGTTGAACACGTCGATGAGGGCGTCGTCGCGAGTCTTGAGGACCTCACGCAGGTCTCTGCCGCTGTAGTTGAAGAAGCCCTTGCCGCTCTTGACGCCCATCTCTCCCTTGTCGACGTGCTCGACGAGGCTGCTGGGGGAGTTGTCGATCGGCGGTTCGAGGAAGTCGGAGTTCTTGAGGTTGTTGAGACTCAGGTCGAGGCCCGTGAAGTCGTAGCGCTGCACGAAGCCGAGGACCATGGCGCGGGGGATGATGCTGGCCTTCACCGCGAGGTCGAGTTGCTCTGCCGTCATGTAGCCGTTGTCGAGCAGGAAGAAGACCTCGCGGCCGATGATGCGCAGGAACCGGTTGATGCAGAAGCCCGGGACGAACTTCTCCATGACCACGGGCACGCGGTCGACCTTCTTGAGCAGCTCAACGACGAGCTCGACCGTCTCGTCTGAGGTCTTCTCGCCCTTCACGACTTCCACGAGCGGGATGATCTGCGGTGGCGCGAACCAGTGGGCGACGACGGTGCTCGGCAGACGCCGCTCGGGGACCACCTGGTAGATGTCGAGGTACGACGTGTTGCTCGTGAAGATGGCGTCGTCCGGACACGCCCGGTCCAGCTCATCGAACACGACGCGCTTCGCCTCCAGATTCTCGGCGATGCTCTCGATGACGAGGCTGGCGTCCGCGCCGGCCTCCGCGACCGATTGCGTGGCGGTGATACGAGCCAGCGCGGCCGGCACTTCGTCTGCACCGAGGAGGCCGTGTCCCACGAACGTGTGCATATTGGCAGCGGCCACGGACATCGCCTTTTCCAGCGTCGCCTCGGAGCGGGAGTACAGCGAGACCGGGTGTCCCGCGCAGGCGAACACCTGGGCCAAGCCGGGGCCCATCGTGCCGGCCCCGACGACTGCTACCTTCTTGACGTCCTTGACATCCACTGCTGCGGCTCCTCGCGTTCGACGCCGACCGGTCCACTCGCGCGTGCGGGGGTCTTCCCGTGTCGGAGGATGCCCTTGATCCGAAGGGCGACCCGTCAGACTCGCTCACAGAATGGTATTTCCATATCATAATAGCAGCGAAAGAGGAGCGCGGGCAACGTTCGTCGCGTTACGAGAGGGACGTTGTGATGCGAGGTCTTGTGCGGGCGGGCCGCCCGACGTGCGCCGGTGAGACTAGCGGGTGCTCTTTGTGGCCCCCGCGTACCCGAAGAACGCGGAGAACTCGGCCGCGGTGGCCTTGACGGCGGCCGCGCAGGCGTCCTTGGCCTGCGGCCCGAAGCGGCCCGTCGGCACGACGACGGCCAGCGACGCGATGACCTCGCCCATCTGATCGCGCACCGGAGCGGCGACCGAGCAGGTGCCGATGTCGCGCTCCTCGATGTCGAAGGCGACATCGCTACGTCTCGCCTCGTCCAGTGTGAGGGCGAGAGTACGCGCGTCCGTGATGGTGTGGGCGGTGTGCCGCTCGTGCACCGAGTTGACGATGCGATCCCTGACGGCGTCGGGCTTGCACGCGGCGAACACCTTGCCGTGCGAGTTCGCCGTGTCGCCGATGATGCGGCCGACGGCGACCTCGCGACGGTGCGGCCGCGGCGAGTCGAGCATGGCCACACAGACGGCCACTCCATCGACTTCGACGGCGAGCGTGACCGACTCTTCGGTCTGCTCGACGAGGGACTCGAGATATGGCCGGGCCAGTGCGACCAGGTCGGCGTAGCCCTCAGAGAGATACGTGGCCGCCAGGAGGGCGGGACCGAGCCGGTACTTGCCCGACGCGTCCTCGGTGACCAGGTAGCCGGCGCTCTGCAGGGTCCGGGCCATGCGATAGCTCGTCATGCGCGGCAGCCCCAGCTCGGCAGTCATCTCGTCAAGGCTCCACTCACGGTGCTCGGCGTCAAAGAGCCCCAGCATCGCAAGCCCCTTGGCCAAGGCACGCACGATGAACTGGTTATCGCCGTGCTCAGGAGTCGTCTTCGCGCGTTCTCGCTTCGCGGAAGCACTCGAGCCGGGCGGGTTGTCCATGACGTCCTTTCAGGGATGGCGACTGCGCCTGAATTGATATCAGTATACCGCTCTCGCCGTCCCGACCAGCCCGGAAGAGCGAGGAGAGGCGTCGCCGGGAGCGAGCCCGGCCGACGCCGCCTCTCTTCGTCACATCTGGTCGGCCGGCTCGAACCGCGCCTGGAAGAAGCGCAGGTCGCCAGGCTCGTAGACCATCTTCAGGCCCCTGACGGCGTCGCGATGGTCCCAGACCTCGGCGACCGACTCGGCGACGACGTCCATGTGCGCCTGCGTGTACACGCGGCGCGGGATCGTGAGGCGAACCAGTTCGAGGTTGGGGTGACGGTTCTCGCCCGTCTCCGGGTCGCGGCCGGCGCTCACGACGCCGCGCTCCATGGCGCGCACGCCGCAGTCCAGGTACAGCTCGGCGGCCAGCGCCTGCGCCGGGTAGAGATCCTGGTCGAGGTGGGGCAGGAAGGCCTTGGCGTCGAGGAACACGCCGTGGCTGCCGATGGGCACCACGATCGGCACCCCATACTCCTGCAGCTTCTCGCCAAGGTACTTCACCTGGCCGACGCGCGCCTTGATGTGGTCGAACTGCACGCTCTCCGTCAGGCCGATGGCGACGGCCTCCATGTCACGGCCGGCCATGCCGCCGTAGGTGTGGAGACCTTCGTAGACCACGACCAGGTTGCGGCAGGCCTCAAAGACCTCCCACTCGTTGAGCGCCAGGAACCCGCCGATGTTGACCAGTGCGTCCTTCTTGGCGCTCATCGTGCAACCGTCGGTGAGCCCGCAGATCTCGAGCACGATCTCGGCGATGCTCTTGTCGGCATAGCCGGGCTCGCGTTCCTTGATGAAGTAGGCGTTCTCGGCCACGCGCGTGGCGTCATGAATGATGCGGATACCGTGCTCGTTGCAGAGCGCGCGCACCTTGTGCAGGTTGGCCAGGCTGATCGGCTGTCCCCCAGCCATGTTCACGGCCGTGGCGATGCAGACGTACGGGATGCGGTCGGCGCCGACCTCGTCGATGACCTTCTGCAGCTTGGCGAGGTCGACATCGCCCTTGAAGGGGTTCTCGCTCGCCGGATCGTGCGCCTCGTCGATGATCACGTCGACGAACCGACCGCCGGCCAGCTCCTGATGAAGGCGGGTCGTCGTGAAGTACATGTTGCCGGGGATCACGTCACCCTGCTTGATGAGCGTCTGGCTGAGCAGGTGCTCGGCGCCCCGGCCCTGATGCGTCGGCACCAAGTGCTTGTAGCCGTAGGTCTCCCGGACGGCCGCCTCGAGGTGGTAGAAGTTGCGGCTGCCGGCGTAGGCCTCGTCGCCGAGCATCATCCCGGCCCACTGGCGGTCACTCATGGCCGAGGTGCCCGAATCGGTGAGCAGGTCGATGTAGACGTCTTCGCTGCGCAGCAGGAAGGTGTTGTAGCCGGCCTCGCGGATCGCTGCTTCGCGCTCCTCGCGCGTGGTCATCCTGAGGGGCTCCACCATCTTGATCTTGAAAGGCTCCGCCCAGCTGCGCCGGCGTGGCTCGCTCATCGTTCCTCCATAGGGTGTGGGGTGGACGGGAGGCAGGGCGCATGGGCGCCGGTCTGGCCGCCGAACCACTTTCCATCAACAGTGGATAGAAGTCAACCAATAGAGGACATAGCTGCAAATCGAGCCCTTCTGCGCATTGCCTTGGTGCCCTGCAACGGCTAGAGTGCGGTCCATGCCGTCCCACTCACCGAACTCCGGCGACAAGGCCGAGACGTCCGAGCGCTGGCCCGCGCGCCTCGTCGGTGGACGCCTGCGCGAGGCGCGCCACACCCGCGGACTCACGCTCGACGACGTCGCCGTGGCGGCGGGATTCACCAAGTCGTTCGTGAGCGCCGTCGAGCGTGGCGAGACATCGCCATCGATCGGCTCGCTGTACGCCATCTGCGAGGTGCTCGGCGTCACCATGTCGGCGCTCTTCGAGACGGTGGACGCGCCGGAGAGCAACGTGGTCCGGCGCGCCGGCGTGGAGGGCACGTACTTCGGCGGCGAAGGCGTCGTGAACTACGTGCTCTCGCCGCGCGGCGAGCGGCGCGCGCAAGTCATCGAGACCCACATCGCGCCGGGCGGCTCGCCGGGACCCGAGCCCTGGTCGCACGCCGGCGAGCTCGTGCTGGCGACGGTCCTCGAGGGCTCCGTGGAGTTCCGCTTCGGCGAGCGGACCACCACACTCCAGGCCGGCGACACGGTCTCCTACTCACCGGCCGAGGCTCACTCCTGGCGCAACCCGGACGGCGAGCGTCCGGCCGTCGCACTGTTCTTCGAAGTGCCGGCGGAGTACTGAGCGGGACCAGGCCAGATCGAGGGGAGAGCTGGATGGGCGCTGCCGGTCGCGACCTGATCCACAGGGCGCTCGATGCGGGGCGGTCGTCGCTCGACGAGCGGGAGGCCAAGTCCCTGCTCGCGGTGTACGGGATCCCCACGCCGGCCGGCACGGTGGTGCACGACGCGCAGCGGGCGGCCGCCGCAGTCGAGGCGCTGGGCAGGCCCGCCGTCCTGAAGGCGCTCGGGCACGACATCCAGCACAAGAGCGACCTCGGCCTCGTTGAACTCGACGTCCGGGACGCCGCCGCGGCCCGCGCCGCCTACCACCGCATCGTCGACCGGGCGGCGGGACGAGCCGACGAAGGCGTGCTCGTCGAGGAGCTCGTCCCGCACGAGCGCGAACTGCTGGTCGGCATGCGCCGCGACGAGCAGTTCGGCCCGGTCATCGCGTTCGGCCTGGGCGGCATCTTCACGGAGGCGGTGGCCGACGTGGCCTTCGCGCTGGCGCCGCTCGACGACACCGACGCTCGCGCACTCCTGGCCGAGCTGCACGCCAGGCGCTTGCTCGGCCCGCTGCGCGGGCTCCCGCGGGTGGACACGGACCAGTTGCGCGACATCTTGCTGGCAGTGGCGCAGCTGGCCGCCGATCACCCGGAGATCGCGGAGATCGATGTGAATCCCCTGCTTGTCTCGGGGACCCACCTGGTCGCGGCGGACGCGCTGGTCATCCTCGCCGAGCCAGACGACGGCGTCCGCACCGACGCGGACGCGGCGCCGGCGGGGCTGACAAGCTGCTCTCCGCGCCGCGTCACACCCCGTCGTCGGCCGGACCTCGATGCCGTCTTCTCCCCGGCTTCGGTCGCGGTCGTCGGCGCTTCCGCGGACCGCGCGAAGTGGGGCGGCTCGGTCCTGGGGAACCTGACAGAGGGCGGCTTCGCAGGCGGGATCTACCCGATCAATCCAAGGGCCGAGGAGATCATGGGCCTGCCGGCGTTCGCCTCCCCGGACGACCTTCCGGAGACGCCGGACCTCGTGATCTGCGCCCTCGGCGGGGCGGCGGCGACCCCGGTCGTCGCGCAGTGCGGCCGTCGCGGCGTGCCGGCGGCGATCGTCATCGCCGCCGGCTTCGCGGAGGTCGGCGGCGAGGGCATCGCCCTGCAGGACGAGCTCGCGCAAGTGGCCGACGACGGAGGAGTGACCCTCGTCGGCCCCAACTGCATGGGCGTCCTCTGCACCAGCGCGCACCTGAACGCCGTCGGCTTCGTCGCTCTGCGTCCCGAGCCGGGACCGCTCAGCGTCATCTCGCAGTCCGGCAACATCGGCACGCAGCTTCTGATGACCGCTGAGCGCCGCGGCGTTGGTGTCGAGAAGTTCGTGAGCAGCGGCAACCAGGCGACCACCGATGCCAACGACTTCCTCGAGTACCTGGCAGACGATCCGAAGACCGGCGTGATCGTCCTGTACCTGGAGGGCCTCGGGGACGGTCGCCGGTTCTACGACCTCGCTCGCGCGACCACGCCGCGCAAACCCGTGGTCGTCATGCGCGGGGGCCTGAGCGCGCTCGGGCGAAAGGCCGCCAGCTCGCACACAGGTGCGCTGGCCGGCTCCGCGGCGGTCTTTCGCGCCGCGACCCGCCAGGCGGGCGTCATCCTTGCTGCCGATCCCGACGAAGCCCTGGACGCGAGCGCGCTGCTCGCCTACCAGCCGCTGCCGGCCGGAAGCCGCGTCGCCGTGGTCACCCTGGGCGGCGGCTGGGGCGTGCTGACCGCCGATCTGCTCGCGGAACACGGACTGGAACTCGCGGAGCTGCCCCCGGATCTGGTCGCGGCGATCGACGAGTTGCTGCCGCCGTTCTGGAGTCGAGGCAACCCCGTCGACCTCGTCGCCACCGTGTCGCACGGCGTGCCCGGGAAGATCATCGAGATGGTGGCCGGCTGCGACGCCGTGGACAGCGTCATCACGCTGGCGCTCATCGGCAGCCCAAGCAGCGGCAGGGCTGGTCTGGGCGCCGGAGCGGACGGGCAACGCGATGCGTCTGGCAGGACCGAGGAGGACGCCGTTGCGCCGACCGACGTGTTCGCGGAGCTGAACGGGCGAGAGCGCGACCTCCTCGCCCACATCGCCGCGGTCACAGAGCGGACCGGCAAGCCGGTCGTGAGCGTGCCCCTCGTCCCGGTGAGGCGCTCCGTGTTCCGGGGGCTCGGCCGGTACCCACCGGTCCTGCTGCCCAGCCCGACGGCTGCCGTGAACGCGCTGGCGAGGGCGACCTGGTACGCGACGCATCCTGTGCGCAGGAGTGCGAGGAGCTTCTGCAGCCCCTCCGGGTAAGCTCAGCACCAGATGAAGACGTTCTGGCGCATCCTCAAGCTCCTCGGCGACTACAAATGGCTCACCATCCTGGGCTTCGCCCTGGCCTTCGCCCAGATGGGCCTCGGCCTCGTCGTGCCGTGGATCATCGGCCTCACCACGAACGCGCTCAAGAACGGCGAGACCGGCATGCTCGTCACGTACAGTCTCGTCCTCCTGGGGGTCGCCACGGCACGCTTCGTCGTCGGCGTCGGCCGGCGTCTCGCCAGCGGCAAGGCCAGCCTCGGCATCGAGTACGACCTGCGCAACCGCATGTGGTCTCACCTGCTCCGTCAGTCCTTCGGCTACTTCGACCGCTGGCCCACCGGACAGCTCATGAGCCGGGCCATGAGCGACATCCAGAACGTGCGCATGTTCCTCGGCTACGGTCTCGTCTTCTTCGCCACCAACATCGTCATGATCGTGGCCATCGCCGTGATCCTGCTTGTCATGGACTGGAAGCTGGCGCTCCTCTCGCTGGCGTTCCTGCCGTTCCTGCTGGTCGTCACGGTCCGCTTCAGCCGGCGCCTGAACCCGATCCTCAAAGATGTCCAGCAGCGTATCGCCGACGTGACGGCAGCGGCTGAGGAGAACGTGGTCGGCAGCCGCATCGTGCGCATCTTCGCCCGCGAGGACGACGAACTCGACAAGTTCAGCGACCGCAGCTACCGGGTGTTCGAGGCGAGCGTGGCCGCGGCCCGCACGCGAGCCGTGTACATCCCCCTGATCGGATTCATCCCCAACCTCGCCGTGGCGTTCCTGCTGTTCTACGGAGGGCGGCAGGCGATCGCAGACCCGAGCCGTTTCGGCTCCCTGATCGCGTTCTACTTCTACCTCATGCTGCTGGTGCAGCCCGCGCAGATGATCGGCTGGCTTCAGGGCCTGGCGCAACGGGCGATCGCGAGCGGGGAACGAGTGTACGAGATCATGGATTCACCGCTGGAGATGACGGAGGAGCCGGACGCGCAGCCGCTGCGCGATGCGCTCGGGATGAGGGGCGCCGGAGCCACGGACCCCGCCGGCGCCGTCACCTTCGATGACGTCTGGTTCAGCTACGTCGACCGGCCGGTCCTGAGAGGCGTCAGCCTTGAGGTCCCGGCCGGCCACACGATCGCGTTGGTCGGCCACACCGGCTGCGGCAAGACGACGCTCACCAACCTCCTGCCGCGCTTCTACGACGCCGGCGACGGAGGCCGGGTGCTCATCGACGGCCAGGACGTCCGCCACCTGCAACTGGCCGACCTCCGTCGCCACATCGGTATCGTCAACCAGGATCCGTTCCTGTTCAGCACGACGATCGCCGAGAACATCCGCTTCGGCGAGCCCGAGGCGTCCGACGAGGAGGTCCGGGCGGCGGCGCGCGCCGCACAGGCCGACGGCTTCATCGAGGCCCTCCCGGAGGGCTATCAGACGGTGATCGGAGAGCGCGGGTTCACCCTCAGCGGCGGCCAGCGGCAGCGCATCGCGATCGCGCGGGCACTCGTCATGGACCCGCGCATCCTGATCCTCGACGACGCCACGAGCAGCGTCGACGTGGAGACGGAGTTCCGCATCCGGGCCGCGCTGCAGGAGGTCATGCGCGGCCGCACGACCTTCATCATCGCCCATCGGCCGAGCACGATCTCTCTGGCCGAGGACGTCGTGGTGCTCGACCACGGCCGGATCGAGGAGCGGGGCACCCACCCGGAGCTCATGCGCGCCGGCGGCTTGTACGCGCACATGTTCGGCGACGCCGAGCGAGAGGGTTGCTGCCTGGACGACGCCGGCGAAGAAGAGGCAGGCGCGGCCGCGCCTGAGCCCCGGGGGGGCGGCCTGATGGCGACGGCCTCCCGCCACAGCAGCGGCCCGCACGGGAGCGGCGCGACCCTGGAGGAGATGCGCGGCTGGCGAGCGTTTCTGCACCTCGCGAGCGAGCTCAAGCTCTCCCGGCTCGCTCGCCTCGCCTACCCGTACAGGAGGCGGGCCGCCTTCAGCATCGTCGCCATGGTCGTCGTCACTCTCTCGGGTCTGGCCGTGCCGTACCTGCTCAAGGTCGCCATCGACGGCGGCATCTACGCCAAGGACCCCTCCGTCCTCACCCGGGTCGTCGTCGCCTTCATCGCCGTCTCGCTCATCAACCTTGGAGCCAGCTACCTGCAGACCTACCTGACGAGCTGGGTCGGCGAGCACGTCATCTACGACCTGCGCCGCCAGCTGTTCGCCCACCTGCAGAAGCTCAGCCTGGACTTCTTCAGCCGCCAGAAGACGGGCTGGATCGTGAGCAGGCTCACCAACGACGTCGACGCCCTCGATCAGCTCGTCACCGACGGCGTCACGTCGCTCGTCACGAACTCGCTCACCTTCATCGGCGCCATCGCGTTCCTCTTCATCCTGGACTGGCGCCTGGCGCTCGCGACCCTGAGCGTCATGCCCTTCCTGATCGCCGCGAGCCTCTGGTTCCGGTCACGGTCGGCGCGCGCCTACGCAGAAGTCCGCAACAGGATCGGTGATGTGAGCGCGCACCTGCAGGAGTCCATCTCAGGGGTGCGCGTGCTCCAGGCGTTCCGGCGCGAGCGGAGCGACTACGAGCGCCTCAAGGTCGCCAACGCCGACTACCGCGACGTCAACATGCGGACCGTCGTGCAGAGTGGCCTCTACTTCCCGTTCGTCGAGTTCATGTCGGCGGTCGCCATCGTCATCGTGCTCTGGTATGGCGGTTCGCTCATCAGCAGCCAGCCGGCGGAGATCGGCGTACTCGTCGCCTTCATCGCGTACCTGGACAGCTTCTTCTCGCCGCTGCAGCAGCTCAGCCAGCTCTACAACACCTTCCAGGCGTCGATGGCGGCGGTGCAGAAGATCTACACGGTGATCGACACCGACCCGGACATGCTGGACGCTCCGGGCGCCGTCGACCTGCCAGACGCGCGCGGGCTGGTCGAGCTCCGCGGCGTCACCTTCGGCTACAGCGCGGACAAGCCCGTGCTGCACGACATCGACCTGGTCATCCCGGCGGCGGGGACCGTCGCGCTCGTGGGCGCCACCGGCGCCGGTAAGTCGACGGTCATCAAGCTGCTCGCCCGCTTCTACGACCCGCAGGCGGGCGAGGTCCTCATCGACGGCCACGACGTGCGCAGCGTGACGCAGCGCTCCTTGCGCGAGCAGCTGGCCGTCGTCCCGCAAGAGGCCTTTCTGTTCAGCGGCTCCGTCCTCGACAACATCCGCTTCGCCCGGCCGACGGCGAGTGACGACGAGGTCAAGCGCGTCGCCCGCATCGTCGGCGTGCACGACTTCGTCGAGGGCCTGCCCGATGGCTACGACACGGAGGTCCAAGAGGGCGGGTCGGCGCTCAGTACCGGGCAGCGGCAGCTGATCAGCTTCGCGCGGGCCCTGCTCGCCGACCCGCGCATCCTCATCCTCGACGAGGCCACCAGCAGCGTCGACGCCGAGAGCGAGCGGCGCATCGAGCGCGCCATGGAGGTGCTCTTCAACGGACGCACCAGCATCATCGTCGCCCACCGCCTGAGCACCGTGCGCTACGCGGACGAGATCGTGGTCGTCGACGGCGGCCGGATCATCGAGCGCGGAAGCCACGACGAACTGATCGCGGCCGACGGCCGCTACGCCGGCCTGTATCGCGACTGGGAGGCGACGGGGCTCGCTCTGTAGGCCCGCCAGGGAGCCGGCGGCTGCATCCGCGCGCGCCCTTGCCGAGTCGAAGAGGGCCGGAGACGAGAAACGGAGAAGATCGCCCGGTGGCCCGGTTCAGGCGCCGGTCGTCTCCATCTCCGCCGGACCGCCGAGTGGGACGTCCTCGGCGCCGCCGATCGTCCTCGGGCCGGGCGCGAACCAGCCGTCGGCGCCGTCGCGCTGCACCGGCAGGACTGGACGGCCGGCCCACAGACGCGGGCGAAGCCAGCCGTCGGCGCGTACCAGACCGTCCGGCAGCGGCACCGGGGCATCCCGGTCGATGGAGACCACGGTGATGCCGGCGGCTTCAAGGTCGGCCACCGAGACGGGCTCGGGCACGTCGCGCAGGTGGCCGAAGGAGCTGCGGTACTCGATGAGGCGGCCGTTCCAGCCCTCGGCCGTGAGGCCGACGCCGGCGGCCGCCCCGATGATCCCATCGTCTGTCCCGCCGTGCCCGCTGAGGCGCGCGCCCGCGGCGGCCGCGCGTGCGTCCTCCTGGGTCACGACCTCGACGGCGGCACGCTTGCCGAAGGCGACCAGCGCCGGCATCGCGCCGCAGCCGTCCCACGCGATGCACAGCCCGGGGTCGCTGCCGTCCATCCAGTTGGCCTGCAGGTGCCTGACGGCGCGCTCCGTGAGCACTCCGACGAGCTCACGCGACGGTGTCCGCTCGCCGGCTGACAAACCGTCGCCGTCTGCCTCCGCTGCGACGGTCAGCGCCGCATCGACGACATCGATCACACACACTGCGGCGCTGTTGTGCGACGTGTAGGGCACGTCGGGATGCACCAGCAACTGCTGCCGGACCACCGCCCAGAGGCGGCAGCCGCCCGGCAGTTCCTCCTCGAACCAGCGGCCGACCTTGCCGGTGCCCCGATCGGCGTCGATGGTGTCGGTGTCGTCGAAGGCGACGTAAAGGCGCGCGAGGCGCGGTGCGGCGTCAGTCAAAGGAAGACTCCCGTCTGATCATTTGCCGAGCGGCCGGAACGGCAAGAACTGCGCCGGCCGTGTGTGATCGAACCCGGTGAAGCGCCGCAGATGGGCGGCGACGAACGGCCAGGGGACGAAGAAGGCCGCAACCACGACGAGGCCGGCGACGATGAGCGCCAGCACTGGTACTTGCGGCGCCGGCCGCCCCGGCTCCGGCGCCTGCGGCCCCTCCGCCGCGCGCAACGGCACGCCGCTCACGCCTTCTTGACCCTGCACCTGATATCCCTGCACTGCTTGCGCCGAGCCGCCACCCGTGGACTGCACGGGCACCTCGACTGAGCTCGCCGTCGAGCTGGACCCGGCGCCGGCGCCCGAACTGCCCGAGCCGGTGCCGGCACTGCCCGCACCGGAGCCGGTGCCGTAGCTGCCGGAGCCGGTGCCCGTCCCCGAGGCGCCGGTCCCGCCTTGAGCGGTCGAGGGATACGCATAGACCCCGCTCTGACCGGAGTTGCCACTGCCCCCGGGCTTGTCGCCGCCGCCCCCGCCGCCGTTGCCACCGGTCTTCGCCTTGGTGAAGTGGATGGTCATTCCCTCGAAGACAGGCGTGACCCAACGGTCGCTCGAGGTGAGCGTGACCCTGTAGGCAAGGGTCTTGCCAACGGTGCCCGCCGGGAAGTACGCATTGCGGCCGTCGCCGGAGATCTTGAGCTTCTTGAAGCTCCCGCCGTCGACGGCATACGCGATCGAGAAGGCCGTTCCGGCGGCTTGCGCAGGCGCCTCGACCTTGAGCCGGTCGAACGCCTTGAGCAGCTTCGGGTACCCGCAGCCCAGCCACTTCGAGGTCACCGTCCCCATGCCTTCGTCGCCGATCTGGAGGATGCGTCCGAACCCGGCGTCGGCGAGCCAGAGAGAGCCGTCGGGGCCGACGCGGAGATCTCGCGGTCCGGAGGCGTCGGTGGGCCCGGCGTAGGACGGACGCTCGTACGTCCGGAGGTCGAGCGACCATACTGTCTGCTTGGCGGAGTCGAAGCTGATCGCCTCGACCATCTGCCCCTTGGCGTCGGTCACCAGGACGTTCCCGGCGAGGGCGCCGCTCGTGACGAGACGGGCGGTATTGGGATCCTCGAGAGGCCCGTCCGCTCCGTTGGCGTACTCCCACAGGATGCTGCTCGAGGTGTAGCCGTTGTCCGGCTTACCCGGATCGTAGTCGGCGTACCGGACCTCGATGATCCGCTGACTGGCGGCATCGGTGATGAGGACGTTGCCGTCGGGCAGGAGCTGGGGCGACCGCGCCTGGTTCAGGTATCCGGGGCCGGTGCCCATGTGCCCGGTCACGCCGTACTGCCACACGATGCTGCCGGCGGAGTAGCCCAAGTCAGGGGACTCGGCGTCGTAGTCGTCCGATCGCACCTCTATGACGCGATGGTTGTCATTGCTGTCGGCGATGAGTACGTCACCGTCGGTCTGGCCTTCCCGGGGAGCGATCTGGGTAGCGCAGAACGGATCCGCGAGCTGATCGACGCCGTTTCCAGGGACGTCCGTGGTGCCGTACTGCCAGACGACCTGCCTGGTCGCCTTGTCGACGGCGAAGACACGGCAGGCGATGCGATCGCTGATGAGGATGCAGGGGCGTCCGCCGAACGTCGCCGGCTCCGCGGAGAACGGCTTGCGCAGGAGCCCGTCCGTCCCGTTCTCGTACTTCCACTGCACCGCGCCCGCGCGATCGACCTCCATGACGTAGGGGATGCTGACATCCTTGCCGCCCGCGATGAGGACGTCTCCGTTCGCGAGCGGATACGCCATTCGAGGATCGGGGAGACTGCCCTCCGGCCAGAAGTCCCACATGGGAGCGGTCGGGCCCATGGTCGTCAGCGTCCGGCGTGCGAGCTCGAGTCGCTGGTCGGCGTCGCCCGGCACGCCGACTGCCGACGGGAGTGGGGTGACGAGGGAGAAGGGATGACCGTCGAGACCCTCCTCCCACGGCGGGTAGGCGGCCAGAGCTCGCGCCGGCCGACTGGCGACTGCGACCAAGGCGAGCGCGATGAGCGCCGCTATGAGGAGACTCCGGCGCATCTCAGCCGCCCCTCGCCTGGGCATCAAGCGCCGGGATCTTGCGGAGCTCGCGCAACCCCAGGGCGCCGATGAGGCCGCCGAGCGCGCCGAACAGTGCGTGCGTCGTCGCCGAGTACCCCAGGCCGAGGAACAGCAGCGAGAAGGGCACCTGGAGGATGATGCCGGCAAGCGTGAGCGCGGCGAGCTTCCCAAGGTGAAGCGCCGCCCCGACCACCGTCGCCTTGAAAAAGCCTCGCAGGTCGCCGGGCAGGACGAGAGTCAGCACCTCAAGCACCAAGCCCGCCGCGAGCCACTTGGTCCACTCGAGCGGGCCTACATCTCCGAAACCCATGAATTGTGCGAGCACGCCGGCGACCCCGCCGAGAAGAATGCCGGCGCCCCGCTTGTCCACGAGACCGCGGCAGATCACGAACAGGGCCACCCACAGCACTCCCGAATGTCCGGGCACGTGGATGGGGATGCGGAGCACGAGCTTGGCGAGCACGCAGAGCGCAGCGACCAGGGCGATGAGCACCAGGTCGCGCAGGGTCAGCGACCAGATGTAGACGGGCTTGGCTGGCCCGCGCGCCGAGGCCTCAGCGGACAGTGATCGAGATGACATCGCGCACCCACTCGGCGTGATAGAGCTTCGGCCCGCAGAGCTTGACGGTGCCGCGGTCGCTGAAGTCGAGTTGCACTCTCTGATGTGCCTGGGCCGCGGAGAGCGTCAGCGACCCCTTGTCGCGGAGACCGGCGCCGCGCACGAAGACGGAGTCGTACGCCGCCGCACCGGCATCCCTGAGAAGCTCCACGAGCGAAGGTCCAGTCTGCATCTTGCCGTCGATGACCGCGCTCGTCTGGGGCAGCGCACGCAGCGACGCCAGGTCATACGTCTTGAGCGCCTCCCCGGCGCGGAGCACCGTTATGGAGTACGGCGGGGCCGGGGAGTCCTTGGACGCCCCGGCCCCGCCCGCGTACCTGCCCTGCAGCCCCCACGCAGCGAGGACGACCGCGATCACGAGGACCGCCGCCAGCCCAAGGGGCCACAGTCTGCGGCCGCGTCTGCGGGGTGCCATGCCGGACTCTCCCCGGCTACTTGACCTTGAGGTACTCGGAGCCCGACGTGGTCGCCGCATACCTGGACGTCTCCGGCGCGTACGCGACGAGCTTCCACGAACCCTTGGTGGGCAGTGACGTGCTTGCCTTGTACCGCGAGGCGGAACCCTTGGTCGAGTTCTTGGTCGTCACAGTCTTCTTGAGCACCCATTTGCCGCTCTTCTTGAGGTAGCACTTGACCTTGACGGTCTTGCTCCCAGCCTTGGCCTTAGGCATGAGCGACCCATAGACGGTGAACGACTTCTTCTCCTTGACCGTGGATGGAGCGACCGGATGGCCGAGCTTGACCTTCGGCGTCACGGTCACAGGGTCGCTGGTCGACTCCGCGTACGCCGTCGTCCCCTCGTACACCAACTCGTACCTGGTCTTCTGCGTCGGCCCGGCGATGCTGCCGGTGTACGTCGACGTTCCGGCCGCCGGGGTCATCGTACTCACCAGCGTCCACGCGCCGCCGCCGACCGATCGCATGAGCTTGACCGATGCGTCGGGGACGGCAGCGCCGGCGGCGCTGAGGGCGCCGCTGAGCGTCCACGGCTTGCCCCATGCCACCGTCGTCGGCGAGGCGGCCAGCGTCAGCGCCGTGGCGGTCGCCGCGCGCGGACCGACATTGGTCGCCGCGTCCACGGCGCGAACGGCGTAATGGTAGACGGTCCCACTCGCCAACCCGGTGTCGGTCCAGGTGGTCTCTGCACCCGTCGTCTGGTGAACAGCGATGGGCAGGGGAGTGTAGCCGGCGCCTGCCGGCGCGTCGCTCCAGCGGTACACGATGTAGCCGCTGACGCCGGTGGCATCCGTGGCGGCGCCCCAGCTGAGCGCGGCCGTCGTGTCGCTCGAGACCACGGTGAGGGCCCCAGGAGCGCTCGGCGGTGTGGTGTCGGTCGCGCCCAGTGCGACGTTGACGTCCGCCAGGCCGCCGGTGAAACTCGGCGCGCTTGCCGGCCAGATGGTGTTCTGGAGCCGGACATCGAACGCCGAGCTCACGGGCACGGCAAGGGCGAAGTCGCCGTTGGCCGCGTTCGCGCCGTTCCACAGGCCGGGCGAGAACTGAAGCGGCATCGTCGAAGCCGTGTCCGCGGTGCGCGACAATGCCCATACGGGCGAGGTCGAGCCACTGACATCCGCCTCGGCCCGCTTTGCGGTGAGGCCCGTCGTCACCCCGTTATGCACGACGAAGCCCGCGGTGGAGCCGGGCAGGGCGCCGGTCATGTCGAGGACGGTGACCGCCGGTGGCGTGGCGTTGTTCTGCGTGGTGCCATTGCCGCCGCCCACAGGCTGCAGGGAGACGAGCACTCGGTAGGCGCCGGACTTGGTCGTGTCGCCGAAGCGGAAGAAGTACCAGGTGTTGCCGGCGGTGATGGCGCCGCCCGCGCCGGTCGTCACGGTCGGGAAGTCCGCCCAGTCC
This sequence comes from uncultured Thermoleophilia bacterium, assembly GCA_963798285.1. Taxonomy (GTDB): domain Bacteria; phylum Actinomycetota; class Thermoleophilia; order UBA2241; family UBA2241; genus CAIXSE01. The sequence goes on from CAWCSR010000003.1 coordinate 1,829,736, forward strand.
GCCCGCTCCTGGACCCAGGCCTGCGTGGTGGGGTTCCAGGTGAAGCCGCGGTTGTCCGTGCCGGCAGGACTCCCGTCCGCGTTCGGCGTAAGCCGGATCTTGACCCAGTACTGCACGCCGGCCGTCGTGACCGCATTGCCCGCCACGTCCTGCAGCGTGCCGGCTGTCGCGGAGAACCGCAGCGCGGACATCGTGTAGTCATTGCCGACGTAGACCGGGTAGTCACCGGCGGCGAGGCCGCCGGTGTAGTCCGGGCGTTGCGCCGCCAGGGCGGGCGCCGCCAGGGCGAGAAGCAGGATGGCGCCGACCAGGGCCGCGAAGGCCCAACGGCGGACGCCTGCCCATGGCGCTGTCAGGGTGGTCGAATGCATCAGTTCCTCCTCCCGGCCGTCGCCTCGCCCGCGGCGGCCTGTGTGTGGTCCGTGAGCCCGAGAGGCACGCCGTCGTCATGGCCTGGCTAGGCCAGTGCCGTGACGGCGCCGGTCTCGCGCGTCACGTAGCCTCCAAGGCCGTCGATCTCCCGCTTGAACGCATCGTCGTTCAGCAGGCCGATGAGAGGCGCGAGCATCCCGCCTTCGTAAAGCTCGCGCGGAGTGACGAGGTCGTAGCGCTCCTCGACCAGAGGGACGAAGCCCAGACCGAGGGCGTTCGCCGCCGGCAGGATGCCGAGAGCCACGTCGGCGGCGCCCTCCGCGACCGCTCGCGCGGCGGCGTCGTGCGTCATCACCTCGTTCTCGTAGCCGGCGACGCGGACGGGGTCCACGCCGCCGCCGGCGAGCAGCCGGTCCAGCCAGACGCGTGTCCCGGAGCCGCGATTGCGGTTCACCAGCCGTGCGCCGGCGGAGACCGCCTCGGCCAGGTCCTGCAGGCCGCGCGGGTTGCCGGCGGGCACGATGAGGCCCTGCTGCCGGTGGGCGAGGGTGATGAGCGTGAGCGCGCGGCCCGGGAACAGGGCCCGCGCGTACGAGCGGTTGAAGTCGCCGCTCTCGGCGTCGAAGAGGTGGCAGCCGGCCACATGCCCGACTCCGTGGCGCAGGGCGATCAGCCCCTCGAGGCTGCCCATCGCCATGGTGATCACATCGGGGCCCGCCTCGTCCTCACGCAGCCGGACAGCCAGGAGGTCCAACGCGCGGTCGTCGCTCCCCAGGATGACGAGCAGTCCGCGCTCGCCCTCGTCGGGCAGCACCATGAAATCGACCGCGTAGGCGCGCGCGGTCGCGCAGTAGAATTTCTCTATGTATCCCTTGGTCGGACGGGTCTCAACAAGCTCGACGAGTCCGGCCTGTTCGAGGCTCAGGATGTGGTGCCGGACCCACGCGGGATGGTGGCCCACGACGCTGCCCAGTTGCGTGAGCGTCGCGGGGCCGCGCATCAACAGGCGGAGCAGGCGAAGTCGCTCTTCGTTGGCGAGGACGCGGACCGTGTCGATGGCGCCGATATGGCTGATCTCTTCCAAAGCCCCTCCGGGAACGCGCCGCTCGCCTGCGACGCTAAGTCGGAGCTTAGCGTCGCAGGCACGGCACCCGGTGTCAACCGTGCAACGGTGGCCACGCTGCCGTCAGCAGCCCGCGTCGGCCGCCCCGTTACTCGACGTGCGGCAGCCACCCGAGCCGTCGCGGCAGCCACCAGTTCCAGCGGCCCAGCAGGCGCATGGCCGCCGGCACCATGAGCACGCGGATGACCGTGGCGTCGAGCGCCACCGCCACGGCGAGCCCGACGCCGATCGCCTTGGTGATGACGATCGACGTGAACGCGAACGACAGGCCCACCACCACGATGATCAGCGCGGCGCTGGTGACGATGCGGCCGGTGCGCGCCAGCCCGAAGCTCACCGCGCGGACGTTGTCGTGCGTCGCATCCCACTCCTCACGCATACGTGAAAGCAGGAAGACCTCGTAGTCCATGGAGACGCCGAAGACCGTGCAGAACAGCACCACCGGCAGTTCGGCGTCGATCGCCCCGCTGGCGGTGAACTGGAACAGCCCCTGGAGGTGGCCCTCCTGGAAGATCCAGACCATGGCGCCGTACCCGGCCAGCAACGAGCAGACGTTCATGATGACAGCCTTCACCGGGAGCACGACGCTGCGCAGCATCAGGAAGAGGACGAGGCCGGTGACCAGGACGACGAAGGCGATGATCCAGGGGAAGCGGCTGTAAATGGCGCTGACGAAGTCGTGCACGGTGAGCGAAGCGCCGGCGACGTCGAGTGTCGTGCCCGGCGGCCCGCCGGCCTCATAGATGCCGACGGCGAGCGCCTGAGCCTCCTCCGAGGTCGGCGGCGCCTCCGGCACGACCCTCAGCAAGGCGGTGCCCCGCGCCGTCGTGGCGGCGGCGAGCTTGTGCGCCGCCTCGGCCTGCTGGGCGCCGAGCATCCCCTGGATGAGGCCCGGCAGGCCGGGCTGGCTCGTCAGCTGGGCCCCGGCCCCTGGGGGGGTCGCGGCCGCGGCGCTGGCGACCCCCTTCCAGAACGCGACTGCAGACGCCGCTGAGTCCATGCCCGGCAACGTCACGATGCTCGTCACCCGGTCAACGCCGGGGAGGGCCTCGAGCTGCCGCCCGTAGTCGAAGAGGCGTTTGAGGTTCGCCGGGGCGAACGGGTCCTGGGGACCGCCCCACGTCACCAGGACCTCGATCGGCGAGAGCGCGGCGGCGTCGAAGCGGTGCATCAGGACGTCGTAGCCTTGCCGGCCTCCGAGCCTGGAGGCAAAGCAGTGGCCCCCGGGATGTCCGTCTGGATACGCAGCACCGGCCAGGCGAACACGACCACGAGGGTGACGGTCCCGACCAGCACGGGGATGGGGTGCCTCATCACCCAATCGCTCCAGCGCCGCCAGAACGCCCCGTCCGCGCCCTTGCGTCCAACGACTCGGAGCGAATCCACGCGCGGGCCGAGCAGCCCGAGGAGCGCCGGCAGGAGAGTCAGCGCGGCCAGGACGCTCATGAACACCACGAGCGCACCGCCGAGCCCCATCGAGCGCATCGACATGTACGGGATGGCCATGAGGCCGAGCAGGCCGACGACCACAGTCAGGCCGCTGAAGAAGATGGACCGGCCCGCGGTGGCGACCGTCGTCTCCACGGCCTCTTCCACGCTGCTGCCGGCCGCCAGTTCCTCGCGGAATCGCCCGACCATGAAGAGCGCGTAGTCGATGCCCACCGCGAGGCCGAGCAGCGTCGCCACGTTCATCGCGAACACTGAGATGTCGAGGCCCTGGGCCAGCAGCCAGAAGACGCCCAGGGTCACCGTGACCGCCATGCCGCCGCCGATGACGGGCAGGGCGGCGGCGACCAGTGTCCCGAAGATGAGGACGAGCACCAGGATCGCCACGGGGATGGTGTAGCTCTCGGCCTTGCGCAGGTCCTGCGCCGAGCGCTGCTCCAGCTCCGCGTACACGGCAGGGTCGCCGGTGAGGTACGTCGTCAGCTTCGTCGTCTTGAGCGCCCGGCGCAGCGCCGGGATCTGCGCCTGCACCTGCTCGCTGGTCCCGTCGAACTCGAGCACGGCGAACGTCGCCGTGCCGTCGGCGGAGACGAAGCTCGCGTCGCTGGTGGTCTGCGCCGTGCGGACGCCGGTGAGGCCTTTGAGGCCGGCGTCCCTGACGCCGGAGAGGGCCTCCCTCATCCGCGCCCGGAAGACCGGACTGCGCGCGGAGAGCTGGTCGCTCGCGAACACGATGGTGAGGCTCGCCGGGCCGAAGCCGAGCCGCTCCTGCATCTTGCGACTGGCCCCGCTGGGAGGGCGACGAGGGGTTGGTGAAGCCGCCGCCTTTGAGCTGCGACGCGACGCTCAGACTGGCGGCCAGGCCGGCGACGAACGCCAGCGACCAGAGCACGACGATCAGCTTGCGGCGTCGATACGCCGAGCGTCCGAGCGCGGCGAACACCAGAAACCCTCCCCGAGATGCGCCGTTCGAACGTATACTACGCGGAACCGCGCCCGCCTCTCGAGGCGGTCACCGATGAGCATGCCTGACCAACTTGAACGAACATCCGCTGGTGGAGTCGTCGTCCGCACGGACGGCGGTGTCGAGGTGTGTCTCATCCGCCCCACGGGACGCTCGGTGTGGGGCCTGCCCAAGGGCGGCGTCGAGGAGGGAGAGACCCTGGCCGAGACGGCCCTGCGTGAGGTCGCCGAAGAGACGGGGCTCGTGGGGGTGGTCGATCAGGAGCTGGGCTCGATCGACTACACCTTCTACTCACGCGAGCAGGGCGGGCGCATCCACAAGACCGTGCACTACTTCCTCGTGCGCGCCACCGGCGGCAACACGTCGCAGCACGACCACGAGGTCAGCGAGGCCAAGTTCGTGCGGCTCCGCGAGGCGCTGCGCCTCATGAACTACCCCAACGAGCGCGAGATGGTTCGGCGGGCGGCCGAGCTTCTGGGCCGCCCGGTCACCGACTGACGGCTCGCGTCACCGACGAGCAGCCTGCCCGGCGAAACGGCGGCGGGCGTGCCTCACGCCCACGCGATCGGCTGGTTGGCCTGACGCGCGCTCGCCATGCTCCGGCCGAGCGCGGCCAGCATCTCCTGGGCGTTGGCGTCGACGAACTCGTAGTGCGCGAGCGCGAAGGTGAGCTCCTGGGGCTCACCGTGCATCCCGCAGGAGCCGATCTTGCGGCGGAGGCGCTCGGCCGCCCCGGCAAGACCTCGCCGGCTGATGTCGGGCAGCGCGAGCACGAACGCGCCCTCGTCGGTGAGGCCGACGCTGTCGTAGCGGCGCAGATTGTCGCGAAGACACTCGCCGATCTCATGCAGCGCGACACGTCCGGGTCTTCCGGTGGCGTGTGGCTCCACGTCGCCACCGTGCACCGTGAGCTCGAGCAGCCCGAGCGGCAGATCCATGCGCTGACAGCGCTCGACCTCGAGCGAGAGTCGCGCGGCGAACTCGGCCGCCTTGATCGCACCGCTGTCCACGTCGAGAGGCGAGGACTGGTCCGCGAGCCGCCGCAGCCGGTCGATGGTCTCGCCGAGTCCCGTCGAGTACCCCACGGCGATGCGGGCGAGCGCGACGTGCTCAAGCGCGAGCAGACGGCGCGCCGCCGCCTCGTTGCCCGCGTTCCTGAGCAACTGCGCCCTGACGGCCTCGCTCCCACGACTGTACGCTTCGAGGAGATCGGCGATGGGCACCTTGCGGGTGAGACCCGCGCCGCGTCCGGCGGAGTCGAGCGCGGTGAGGAAGTCCGTTTCGTCACCGGCGAGCGCCGCCGGGAGATGCGGGAGAGCGGGGTCCCAAAGGTCCCGTGCCTCCTCACCCAACGAGAGGTCGGCCATCCTGATGTCGCTTGTGGGATCCACGCGGTCCCCTTGGCCGGCACGGCGCTCCGGACAGACGACGCCGTCCCCGACATTGTACCGTCGGCCGGAAAAGTACACACTCGTTGGCAGGCTGGCGAAGTCGAAGGTGAGGAAGACATGGACGTGACGCTGCTGGGCACGCTGGGGTGGATGCCCCGCGGAGCGCGAGAGACCACCTGTTTTGCGGTGCGCACCGGCTCGGTGCTGCTGCTGTTCGACGCCGGCACGGGCTTTCGCCGGTTGCTCGACCCCGGGCACGCCGGCCTGCTCGACGGCGCCGGCGAGGTGCATCTGTTTCTCAGCCACTACCACCTCGACCACGTGTGCGGCCTGGCATACCTCTCCGGCGTCCTGGCCGGACGCGACGTGATCATCCATCCGCCCGAAGAGGATCTCACCGGCGTCGACCCGCTGGCTGCCCTCTCCGGGCTGGTCAGGCGCCCCTACAACCCGGTCGACCTCGCGGATATGAGGCTCGTCCGCGTTGAGGCCGCCGCGCGCGAGAACGAGGTCGCCGGCCATGTCGTGCGCCTGCGTCCGCAGAACCATACCGACACCAGCGTGTCGTTCCGCATCGACGACGAGCTCGTGATCGCCACCGACACGTCGCCGGATCCCGACGCGGTCGCGTTCGCGGAGGGAGCCGGACTCTGGCTCCACGAGGCGTGGTACTGGGCCGGCGATCCCGCGCTCGAGGCAGTGCCGGAGCACCTACGCCCGGGCTACGCGGCGCACAGCGAGGCGACGGCCGTCGCCGGCCTCGCCGCGCAGGCGGGCGTCGGCCGCCTCATCCTCGTCCACCTCAACCCGCTCGCCGGCGAGGATTCGTACCTGCCGATGCGTGACGCGGCGAGGACGGTGTTCTCTCGCACGGACGTGGTCGAGGACGGAACTGTCGCGTCGATGACCCCGCCCGTTTGACACGTCCGCCTGCGGCCCGCGAGGATTCTCCTGTGGCTTCCGGATGATCCGCTTTCGCGACAAGCGCTTCCTCGCCGTGGCGATCGTCGTCGCGGCACTGGTCGTCTTCGTGCTGCCCGCGTTCGTCGCGTTCCGCTACACGGCGCCGGAGCAGCGCGGGCAGTTCCTCGCCAAGCCGTGGCGCGGCTGGAGCTTCGCCTGGGCCGCGCTCGCCGTCCCGGGCAACGCCGAGCTCAAGACGTCCGGCATGGCGTTGCGCAAGGCGGACTGGATCTACAAGGGGACGGCCGTCGATCCCCGTGAGGTGCAGCTGCTGTTCGTCAAGACCAAGGATGCCGTACACCTTCACGCACACCATCGACGGCCGTACCCTCACCAGTACGGTCGTGCCGGCGCTATCGCTTCATCTGGCAGGTCCAGGGCGTGGTGGACACCGTGTCCGGCAGCAGCGACACCCTCGTCGCGCTGCTCGACTACAAGACCGGCCGGGTGCTCTACGACATCCGCGACGACCTGACGCCGGCCGAACTGGCGCCCCAGCCGAGCGACAGCGCCTCCCCGTCGCCGGCGCCGTGACCGGGACAGCCCGCGGCGGAGGACACCGATGAGCCTCATCGCCACCGCGTTCTACCAGGAGGACTGGTTCAAGGCGATCATCTACATCGTCATCGCGGTGATCATCGCGCGCGTGGTCGACTTCGTCCTCGCGCGCCGCGACCGGGCGATGGCCAGAGCTGCTCGGCAAGACGCCGGACAGGGCCGACCACACCCGCTACGTCATGATCCGGCGGCTGGTGTTCGTCGGCATCCTCTTCGTCGGCGTCGGCGATCGGGCTGCTGAAGATTCCCGAGGTCAGCACGCTCGCGCGGGCGATGCTCGCCTCGGCGGCGATCATCGCCGGCGTCATCGGCATCGCCGCTCGCGCGCCGATCGCCAACCTCGTGAGCGGCGTCATGATCGCCTTCTCCCAGCCGGTCCGCCTGAACGACTACATCAGCGTCGACGGCGAGTTCGGCACCGTCGAGCAGATCTCGCTGCTCTACACGTACATCCGCAGCGCCGACGGCCGCCGCGTCGTCATCCCCAACGAGGCCTTCGCCATCAAGGCCGTGCACAACTACTCGATGGGGTCGCCCGGCAGCATGGTGAGCGTGGACCTCGCACTCCCGCTGGACGCCGACGTCGAGCGGACCGCCCAGGCGATGCTCGAGGTCGGCGAGACGCTGGCGCCGGCGCCCGAGGGCAAAGAGGACGCCGTGGAGGTCACGGACATCGGCGGCGGCGGGGTGCGGCTGCGGCTGCACGCCTGGGCCGCCGACCCGCTACGGCGCCGCGAACTCGCCAGCGACCTGCGCGCCGCGCTCCTGCGCCGCCTCCGCGACGACGGCCTGCTCGGCGGGGGAGACGCCGATGGCCACGACTGACCTGCCCGGCCGCACCGAAGACTCGGCCGACGCCGCAGTACCCGCCGGGCCTGGCGCCGCGGAGCCCGGCGGGCCAGCCGCGGCGGCGGACCTCGACGCTGCGGCCGAACCCGCCGGCGTCGGCGCGACGAGCCGCCCGCTCACTCGCGCGCTCATCGCCGTCGTCGGCAGCCGGATCCTCATCTTCGCCGTCGCCTTCGCGGCGGCCGCGATCATCGGCGTCCACGGCCTGCCCGTCGGCTGGCGCTTCCCCGTGCGCGCCGAGGTCTTCACCGGCTGGCTCGGCTCCCTGTTCAATCCCTGGGCGCACTGGGACGGCGTCTGGTACATCAAGATCGCCACCAGCGGCTACGCCGACGGCGACGGCAGCACCGCCTTCTTCCCGCTCTTCCCGATGCTGCTGCGCTACGTCGGCGTCGTCCTCAACGGCAACCTCGCTGATCAGCGGCATCACTCATCTCGCTGCTCTGCTACGCCGGCTGCGTGTGGCTGCTCTACCGGCTCGTGAACCGGGACTTCGGCGCGTCGGTCGCCAGCCGGGCCGTGATCTATCTGGCCATCGGCCCGCTCTCGTTCTTCCTGCAGGCGGTCTACACGGAGTCGCTGTTCCTGCTCCTGTCGCTGGCCTGCTTCGTGTTCGCCCGCGAGGGACGCTGGCGGCTCGCGGGCCTCATGGGGCTGCTCGCCACGCTCACGCGCAGCACCGGCGTGCTCCTGCTCATCCCCATGGCCTACTACTACTACGAGCGCCGCGACTGGAAGCTCAAGAAGACCGACTCCCACGTCGCCAACCTGCTCATGGTGGTCGAGGGGCTGCTGGTATGGATGACGTACCTGGCGCTCGCGTTCGGCAAGCCGCTGGCGTTCTCGACCGCGCAGGCGCAGTGGGAGCGCGGCATCGGCGCGCCCAACTACACGGTGACGAGGGCCATCGCAGCCACGGTGTGGGGCCTGCGCCAGGTGGTGTCCGCCGAGTACTACCGCATGCTGTGGGAGGCCCCGCGGCCTGGATCGGAGTACAGCAACCTCGCCACGAACCTGCTCAACCTGCTGTTCCTCGTCGCCGCCGCGCTGCTCCTCTGGTACGGAGCGCGGCGGCTCCCCGGCGCCTACTCCTGGTACGCGCTGGCGGCGCTGGCGTATCCGCTGTTCTTCCCCAGCAAGTACGTCCCGCTGATGTCGTACCCGCGGTTCACGCTCACCGTGTTCCCGCTGTACGTCGCACTCGCGCTGTACACGCATGGACCGGCCGCGGGCGCACAAGGTGGTGGTGGCCGTCGGGGTGGTGCTTCTGATCTTCTTCACGGCCAAGTTCGCGATCTTCAGCTGGGTGGCCTGACGGCTCAGGGACTCGCGGAAGCGCCCGGCGACGGAGTCGCTCCGGGCGAGGGCGTCACTGCACCGGGCGTCTGCGTTCCGCTTGCGGCGCCGACCCGCTTGAAGACGAAGACGCCGTCCTTGGCGAACACGGACTGGAAGTTCGGGTCCGTCACCAGCCGGCCGAGGACGAGCGAGAACATCCTCGGGTCCTCCTTGTCGTAGAAGAACGGGTGCTTCTGGTCGACGATCACCCAGTCGGCGTTGGCGAAGTACGGGAAGATGTACGCGACCCGTCGCGCCGCGAGCTGGGCGCCCACGTTGTTGTCCGGCCGACACCTTGGCGCTGGGGCGGGATCATCGCGACCGCCTCGTCCAGGACCGCGTCGTGTGACGTCTTGGCGTAGTCCCTGCCGCTGTACGCCGCTCCGGGCAGCGAGAACGGGAGCGGCCCCAGGAAGTAGTTGCCCGCCAGCGCGAAGAGCAGGACGAGCAAGGCCAGCGTGGAGCGCTGGACGCGCTGGCCTTTCATCAGCTTCTCCGCCTTGCGGAAGCCGCCCCCGAGCCAGCGCCACAGGCGCATCACACCGAGCACCGCCGCGGCGTACAGGAAGGGGATCTCGAGCGCCGTGTAGTGGAACTCGATGCGGCGCTGGAACACGGTCGAGGAGAGCGCGTTGAGCGCGTACTCCGGTAGGGCGATCAGCAGCGTCAGCGGACTCAGCAGCGAGGTGAACCCGAGCGGCCACAGCAGCGCGAGCCAGTACCGCAGATCGGACTCCGAGAACAGGTCCCGGACCGTCTGTGCAGGGTGCAGCAGGGCATTCTTGGCGACGGCCCCGGCGCCGTCGCCGTAGTCGCCGTAGCGCGCGATGAAGGTGCTCTGGCCGCCGTTGAAGTGCGGGATGACGACCCAGACGGCGATCGCGAACCAGGCGATGCCCAGCGCGGTGACGATGAGCGGCCACGGCGACCGCTTGCGCAGCGCGAAGTAGGCGCCCATGAAGGCGATCACCAGCGGCACGTCCTCCTTGCAGGCGGCGGCGAGGACCAGGAAGACCGCCGCCCTCACCCAGCGGTTCTCTTCCATGTACAGGAACGCCCAGAGCAGCAGCGGGGTCGCCAGCGCGACCGGGTGGAACTCGTTCAGAACGAGGAAGCCGAGCGCTGGGTACAGGAGGTAGGCGCCGGCGAGGAGCGCACCGGCGGTGGGATCGCGGGTGACGCGCGTGCCCAGCCGGTACGCCGGCCACGCGCCGGTCGCGACGATCACCGCCTGCGCCACGAGAAGCATCACCGGGCTCGGCCACACGAGCCAGGGGAGCGCGAAGAGCGCGAGGATGGGATCGACGTGCGCGCCGAGCCGCGACATCTGCCGTGGCTTGAGATCGCCGCTGGTGATCTCGAGGAAGTGACCGTGCGCCGTGTTGTACACGGCCTGCACCATGTTGCCGAGATCGTAGCGGGCGTCCATGTACGCCCTGTACTTGAGCCACGACAGCAGGGCGAAGACCACGGCGAAGACGATCGCGCCGCCGATCACGTAGAGGGCCCGGCGGCGGAACAGGACCATCCGCTGCTCGTCGCCCAGCTCCTCGAGGGGACCAAGCGCGAGCAGGCCGGCGCGGGCCGTCTTCGGCGCCGCGCGCCTCGCGCGCCCCGCGCTCCTCCTCCGCTCCTGCCGGCTCATGCCTCGTTCCTCCTGCGAACCAGCACGTCGATGCCTACGACGAGCCCGACGAACACCAGCTCCACGATGGTCACCCAGACGCGCAGCAGCAACGCCCAGGTGAGAGCGACGCCGCCGGGCAGTTCCTTGGAGAGGGAGGCGGTGAGGACCGCCTCACGGACGCCGATGCCACTGGGGATGAAGAAGGCCACCATGCCGGCCACGTACGCGAGGGCGTTGGCGACGATCACCAGCGGCAGCGAATCGACTCCGAGGCCGGTGACGGCCCGGGCAAGCAGCCAGGCGCCGGTCCCCGCGATGAGCCAGTCGACGGTGAGAAGGCACAGGATGCCGAGCACGGCGCCGAAGCCGAGCGTCACCTCGAGCGGCGGGCGGTGCAGCAGGCGGAGCGCCCGCCCGGCCAGCGGCCCGAACACCCGCGGGTGCATGAGGGCCACCAGCACCGGGATGGCCAGCAGGCTGAGGGCCGTCAGCCCCGGCCGGTACTGCCAGAAGGGGAAGAGCACGGCCATCGAGAGAAGCGCGGCGCACACGCCGAGCGCCTGTTCGTACACCATGGCCGCAGTCACCCTCTCCACGGCGAGGCCCTTGGCGTGACTCATCCACGCCCGCCCGACGAACATGAAGACGTTCCCGGGCACGTAACGCGCGAGGATCGACTTGCCCCACACCGAAGCGGCCGGCCAGAACGGGCTGACGGCCCCGCACCCGCGCAGGAGCAGCCACCAGAACCATGCCTGGGCGAAGTAGAAGACCAGGAACGCGGCGCCCGATGCGGCGAGCCAGCCGGCGTTGAACTCCCAGTCGAAGCTCTCGATGCTGCCCCACGAGCGGACCAGATACGAGGCGACGAAGTACACCGTCGCCGCGACGATCAGCGCCTGCACGAGACGCAGGATGACGCGTCGCCGGCGAGACGCCGTCCGCGGCGCCGCGCCGTCCGGCGTCGAGAACGGCGGCGTCTCGGGCGCCCCCTCCTGGCGAGGGCCACTCGTGCCCCCGGCGGTCACACACGCTCCAGCGCGGCCAGCAGCTCGCCGGCCACGGCCGCTGGCGTGAAGACCCGCCGGTACAGACGCCAGGGCGCCCTGGCCGAGGCGGGCGCGCTCGCGCTCGTCGAGCAGCCGGCGCAAGGCGGCCGCCAGGGCGGCGGCATCGCCGGCCGGCGTGAGGAGCGCCGACTCGCCGTCGCGCAGCCATTCGCGCGCGCCGGTGCTGTCGGCGGTGACGAGTGGCCGGCCGCAGGCGAGCGCGTCGTAGGCCTTGTTGGGCACGACGCGCGCCGCCTTGTCGGAGCCGCCGAACACGCCGAGGCAGACATCGGCAGTGAGCGTATGCGCGCGCAGCTGCGGTGCCGGCAGCTGGCCGAGCCACTCGACGTTGGTGAGCCCTCGCGTGGCGATCTCGCCGCGCAGCTCGGCTGGAGAGCTGCCCTTCGCCGATGAGCACGAAGCGGATCGGCTCTGCGCGCAGCAGCTCGGCCGCGCCGAGCACCGTGGCCGCACCGTGCAGCGGGCTCCACTTGCCGTACTGCAGCACGGTCAGCGGCTCTCCGCGTGCAAGCGTGCGTGCCGACCCGTCGGCGCCCGGCTCGGGCAGCGCCCCGACCGGGACGACCGCCAGACGGTCGCGCGTCAGCCCGAACGCCTCCTGGTAGTAGGCGGCGTGCGCCCAGGTGTCGGCGAGCACCAGCCGCGGCAGGCGAAACGCGACCTCGTCCAGGGCACGCACGGCGGCGGCCTTTGCACCGCCGCTCCGCACCAGCGCGCGATCGCCGGCGAACGTGTCGTGGAGAGAGACCAGCGGGTCGAAGACCAGGCGGGCACGGCGGAAGCCGGCGAGCACCCTGCCGAAGGGCACGAGGAAGTGGCCGGGATAGCCCACGACGACCGCGTCCACATCGAGGTTCGAGCGGTGCTGTGCGAGCAGGCGTGCGTGCGCCGCGGCTACGCCGGCAGCCAAGCGCGCGGCCCCGCGTACGCCGGCCATCTCCGTGGCCGCCATGCGCGGCAGATCCGCCTGGAATTCGAGGACCTCGACGCCGTGCTCGCGAAGGCCCGCGATAAGCACGGCGTTGCGCGGGTAGTCCGGTTCGTACGTCCCGAAGTACGCGACGGCCCGGGTCACGGCAGAACGGCGGCTCCGGCGGCGCCCTTCGAGCCGGCGTCGCCGTCCACGTCACCCGCGGGTGCAGGCGCGGCGGCCTGCCGCGCGGGCTCGATCACGACGGCCACCTGGTCGGGGTCGGGGCCGCCGCGGGCGCGCGAGTTGGCGATCAGCTCGCCGATGAGGCCCAAGCTGAGCAGTTGCACACCGACGATGATGGCGAGCGCCCCGAGCAGCAGCAGCGGGCGCTGCCCGATGGGGCGGCCGAACAGGAGCTTGTCGATGCTGAGGTACAGCTCCACCACCACGCCGATGAAGATGAGCAGCGTGCCCATGCCGCCGAAGAGGTGCTGCGGGCGGTGTTGGTAACGGCCCAGGAACATGACCGTGAGCAGGTCGAGGTAGCCGCGCATGTACCGCTGCCACCCGTACTTGGAACGCCCGGCGGTGCGGCGACGGTGGCTCACCTTGACTTCGGTGACGCGGAAGCCTGCTTGAGCGGCGACCACCGGGATGTACCGGTGCAGCTCGCCGTAGATGAAGATCGTGTCGGTCACCTCGCGCTTGTACGCCTTGAGGCCGCAGTTGAAGTCGTGCAGCGGGATGCCCGAGGCCTTGCGCACGGTCCAGTTGAAGAAGCGCGACGGGAGGGTCTTGTTCAGGGGGTCCTGGCGGCGCTGCTTCCAGCCCGAGACGAGGTCGTACCCCTCCGCGAGCGGCGCCGTAAGGTTGGCGATCTCGGCCGGATCGTCCTGACGGTCCCCATCCATGGTGACGATGTAGGCGCCGCGCGCGGCGAGAAAGCCGTGCGAGAGCGCCGCCGCCTTGCCGAAGTTGCGCCTCAGCTTGACGACGCGCACGTCGTCGCGAGCTTCGGCGAGCTCCTTCATGACCGCGAACGAGCCATCCGAGGAGCCGTCGTCCACGAAGACGATCTCGTAGGCGCTGCCGTGCGCCGCGAGCGCCTCGTCGATCTCGGCGACGAGCGGCACGAGGCTGTCCGCCTCGTTGTACACAGGGATGACGAGTGAGAGAAGGCCGTCCATACGGCTCACTAGGATACATCGTCCCGAGCGAGCGCGGAGGCGACACGCGGGCGAGCACGGAGCCCGCGGCTCAGCAGTCTTCGACCTCGTCCATGCGGATCTGCACCGAGCCGTCCTCGTGGAGCATCCGCTGTTCCACATCGCGCTCGGCGCGGGCGTCGACCTCGGGTGTGGCCGCGAACACGTCCCGGGCGCGAGCGCCGATCACCTGCACGTCCTCGGTCACGCTGCTGTTCAGCAGCTCCGCGAGGCGCGGATTCTTGACCTTGAGCTTGACGCCGAAGAACTCCAACTCGCTGCCGTGGGCAGAATCACCGTCTGTCGCGTCACGGGGGGCCATGTGACAGGTATCGACGCCTCGGGACCGCGCGAAGAGGGTGGTCTAGACGTATGTTCCGGGACTGCGGCACCCGCGGGAACGACGAACGCACAGGACCGCGACTGCGTCCCTCCGGTGGGAGCGCATCCACGCGCACCTCCGCACGCACGCACGCTGGCGGGGGGGGAGACCGCTTGGTAGCATGGAGCGATGCTTATGAGCAGGAAATTCTGGCTCCTTCTGGCAATCGCCGCGCTGCTGGCGACGTCGTTCGCGGCGAGCGTCGTCGCCGCCAGAAAGTCCTCAGAGAACCGGGTCAGGTACATCACCCGCGGTCTCGACTACCTGCACGCTCGCCAAGGCGATACCGGCGGGTTCGGCAGCGCGGAGAACACGGCCATGGCCATCATGGGCGCGGTCGCCAGCGGCGAGCGCATGGGCAACAGCGCCTGGCACGTCAAAGGCAAGAACCCCTACGACTACCTCCAGGCGACCGACCTGGTGGCGTCGAGCACCAGCATTGCCGTGAACAACGCACCCGTCTACTACGCCCGGCTCATCATGGCCTTCGTGGCCATGGACCGGGCTGGCACTATCGGGACGGCGGGAAGCAAGGGCGTCAATCTGCTCAACTTGCTGCTGAGCTACCAGGACACCACGGACGGGTCGCCCACCAAGGGGGCGTTCGCCCCATCCCTGCCCTCGATCGACTCCGCGGTGCGCACGACCGGCTGGGCCATCCTGGCGATGCACAACGCCGGCGTCAGCCAGAGCGACTCGCATTACCAGCTGGCCGAAGCCTGGCTGGCGGCACAACAGAACCACGCGGCCGGCGGCGACGGCGGCTTTCCCAGCAGCGAGCTGGGCGGCTCCTCCGACGCCTTGGACACCTCGCTCGCCTACCAGGCGCTCTCGATCAGCGACCCCAAGGGGACGATCTGGAACTGGGATCCCAGCGCCGCGACGACGTTCCTCAAGGGCAGCCAGAAGGCAAGCGGCGGCTTCTCCGCGGCCGCGGGCGGCAACACCGACGCCGAGGCCACATCGGCCGGCATCCAGATGATCATCGTCAGTGGGGGGAACCCCGACGGCGCCGACTGGAGGTATGGGACCGGGATCGACACACCGGTCACCGCGCTCCACCACCTCCTGGAGACCAACGGCTCGTACAGGTCGTCGTCGAGCTCGCATCTGCGGCCGGTCATCGTGACCAGCTGGGCGCTCGTGGCCCTCAACGACGAGCCGTTCACGACGTATCCCAAGAACTTCGGGCCGGCGCACAAGGCCTTCAAGTTCCGGCCCATCTTCCGCACCATCTCGCCCAAGAACGGCGCCACGTTCAAGACGCACATCGTGCTCATCCGGGCGACGTACACCGACTTCTATCCGAAGGGCACCGGCATCAAGCCATCCGCCTGCCGCCTGTATGTGGACGACAAGAACCGGAGCAAGCCCGCCGACATCGGCAAGTACGGTCTCCACCTGCAGCTCAAGAACGTGGCCAACGGCGACCACACCTACCGCATCGAGCTGAGAGACCAGGCCGGCAACAGCAAGGTCGTGGAGCGCAAGTTCACCGTCGCCGTGCCTACCCCGACTCCGACGCACACGCCCACGACGCAACCCACCACGCAACCGACGTATGTCCCGCCCGTGTATCCCACCCACACGGCGACGACCAAGCCGTACACACCGACCCCCACGCCGACGCTGACGCCGTATCAGTCGGAGACCCCGTATCCGTATTCGCCCAGCCCGACTTCGTCGGCCGGCCCCGTCGTCACCGGCTCGCCGGTGCCGTCACCCAGCACGTCCGCCAGCCCGGCGGGAGCCGGCGCCGAGGGCGGCGGCGGTAGTGCCGCCGGCTTCGTGGGTGGTACTCTGCTCGCCATGCTCCCCATCGGCGCCGCCATCTCCTATCTCCTCCTGCACCGCAAGGAGGATCTCCTCGACACTGCCAGCCAGGGCTCGGTCCTCGCCGGCGGTGGCAGCGCATGGGAGCGCTTCAAGCACACACTTGCCAGGTCCAAGGACCTGACCCGGCCTTCGTCCCGAGAATGAGTAGATGAGCAACATCCAGCAGCTCATCTACGACGTCGCCCGGATCCTCCTGTGGCCCGTCCTCATCGCCGCCGTCCTGTGCCTCATCTGGGTGCTCATCGAGCTCGGCGTGCTTCTGTACGAACTCTGGCTGCGGTTTCGGTATCGCGACCTGGACGCGCTCGAGGTCCGCGCGCTGCGGGCGCGCAAGGCGTTCCATGACGGCAAGCCGCGCACCGCGTACCGGTACCTGCAGGAGAACACCTACTCGCTGGTCGTCGTGAGGTTCCTCTACGACCTGATCCGCAACTACCAGACGGAGCGGCTGGCGGCCAAGCCGCTCAAGCTGCTCCAGGAGTACGAGTTCTACACGATCAAACGACTCGAACGGACGCGCATCCTGGTACGCATCGGCCCGATGCTCGGCCTCATGGGTACGCTGATCCCGCTGGCGCCGGCGCTGGTCGGCCTGGCCAGCGGCAACGTGCAGCAGCTGTCCGACAACCTCGTCACCGCGTTCTCGGTCACCGTCATCGGCCTGCTCATCGGCGGCCTCGCGTTCCTGGTCAGCATCGTGCGCGACCGCATCTACTCGCAGGATATCTCCGACATGGAGTACCTGCTCGAGCTGCTCGAGGGCTCGGACGTGCGGCTGCGCTCCGGGCGGCGCCTCTCCAAGACGGGCGTGTGGGACAGCGAGGCGGCGATCGAGTACGAGGTCGCCGAAGAAGACGCCGAGCGGACCATGGCCATCCTGCCGGAGACCCCCGATGAGCCGCTGCTGCCGGTGGGCGGTAACGGCGGCGGCAAGGCCACGACGAAGAGCGAACCGGCCGAGGCCCAGAGTGGGGCCGCGGCGGCGAAGAGCACGTCCACCGCGACCGCTGAAAAGGACCCGGCCCAACGCAGCGGCGAGGGCGACGGCCTCACCTTTGACGACCCCAGCATGGACTGGAGCCGCGACGACGACCCGTTCGCGGATCTCGGCCCCATCGACCCCGAGGGCACGGACGATCCCAAGCCCCGCGGGTCCGGCGGGCCTCTCCGTCGTCGCTGAGCGGCTATGCCGTCGAACGACGACCACTCCCGGCTCCAGAACCTCGGCACCGTCATCGGCGCGCCCGACGCCGGGCTGCGCTACATGCGCCGTCGCCGGATCGGCACCGCAGACCGTAACGGCGACCCGCTCGACGGTATCGTCAACCTCTTCGACGTGGCCATCGTGCTCGCCGTCGGGTTCCTCGTCGCGGCGCTGGCGGCGGCAGGCGTCACGGGGCTGCTCACCAGCAAGAACATGACCATCGTCACCAACCCGGGTACGCCCGAGATGCAGGTGATCGTCAAGGAGGGCGACAAGATCACCAAGCTCGACATGCAATCGGGCGCCCAGGTGGCGGGCGTCGGGACGCTGATCGGATCGTTCTACAAGCTCGCCGACGGTACGGTCATCTACGTGCCGGCGGGGCAGGCAGCGCCCAGCGGCGCCACTCCGGTGCCCGGGACGACACCGACACCAGGCGCGACCACCGTTCCGGGCGCTACTCCCACGCCGGGCGTGACGCTCACGCCTGAGGCGACGCCGCTCCCGACTGCGCCGGCCACACCCTCCACCACGTTCCCCACTCCGACCCCCGGCGTGACGCTCGCGCCGGACTGAGGCGCGCGCCCGCGCAGGTCACGGAGCGGGAGCGCTCAGCCCAGCGAGCGCAGAAGCTCGACAAGCCGCTGCAGCTCGGCGGCGTTCTTGAACCCGATCTGGATGGAGCCGCCGCGCTTGCCGCTGCGGATCCGGACGGGCGCCTCGAAGTAGCCGTAGAGCTCGTCGCTGAGCTCGGTGAAGTCCGGGCCGGCGGCCGGCCGCGCCGCGGGCGCGGCCCCCTCCGGCCCCTCTTCGTTCAGCTTGCGCACCAGCGCCTCGACCTGTCGCACCGTCAGACCCTCGGTCACGACGAGGCGAGCCACCCGGCGGCGCTCGCCGTGGTCGGGTAGCGCGAGCAGGGCGCGGCCGTGGCCTTCGGTGAGGTCACCGCGCTCCAGCATCGCCCGCACGTCGTCGGGCAGGTCGAGCAGGCGCAGCAGGTTGGTGACGGCGACGCGGCTGCGGCCGACCAGCTCGGCGACACGTTCGTGCGTCAGACCGAACTCGTCGACCAGCGCGGCGTAGGCGAGCGCCTCCTCGACGGCGTTGAGGTCCTCGCGGGCGACGTTCTCGGCCAAGGCGATCTCGAGCGATGAGATCTCGTCGGCGGGCCGAACGAGCGCGGGGATGTAGTCGAGGCCGGCGAGCTTCGCGGCGCGCAGGCGCCGCTCGCCGGCGATGAGCTCGAAACGGACGCCGGTGGGCGCCGGTGCGCCTTCGGCAGCCGGCGCCTCGTGCAACGGACGCACCACCACAGGCTGCACCACGCCGAGCGCCTTGATGGAGGCGGCCAGTTCCTGCAGCTCGTCGTCGGCGAACGTGCGTCGTGGCTGCCGCCGATTGACGCTGATGTCGGCCAGCGGCAGCTCCCGCAGGCGGCCTTCTCCGGGTGTCGTTCCCGCCCCGGACCGCCCGAGCGCCGCCCTGCTCTCGCCGATGAGCGCCCCCAGGCCCTTGCCCAGCGCTTTCTTGCCGGAACCGGACGACCGGCCCTGCGGCTGCTGGGTCTGCGGGACGGGATCGCTTGGGTCAGTCACGGGAGACGACCTCCTTGGCGAGATCGAAGTAGGCGTCGCTGCCGGCGCAGGTCGCATCATAGCGTGAGATGGGAAGCCCGTGACTCGGCGCCTCGCTGAGGCGGACGTTGCGTGGCACGATGGTCTGGAACACGTACTCGCCGAGGTGCTCGCGCACCTCGCCGGCGACCTCGCGACCGAGCCGCGTGCGCCCGTCGTACATCGTCACCACCACCCCGAGGATCGTGAGCCCGGGGTTGAGGTGGTCCTGCACCAGACCGATTGTCTCCAGCAGCGCCGCCAGCCCCTCGAGCGCGTAGTACTCGGCCTGCACCGGGACGAGCACCTCGTGGGCGGCGACCAGCGAATTGATCGTGAGCACGCCCAAGCGACGGCGGGCAGTCGATGAACACGAAGTCGTAGCCGTCCACGTGCCCGGCCAGCGCGTACTCGAGGACGAACTCGTTGCCGTCCGCACCGGCGAGCTCGACCACGGCGCCGGCGAGGTCCGGGCAGGCGGGCACCAGCGAGAGATGCTCGACCGCGGTAGAGACCGTGGCCTCGCCGATGCCGGCCGCGCCGCCGAGTACGCCGTAGCTGGTGAGGCGCGGGTCTTCGGCGCGGGCGCCGAGCCCCGCGGAGGCGTTCGCTTGCGGGTCCATGTCCAGAAGGAGCACGTCGAACTTCGCCTCGGCAAGGCAGGCGGCGAGGTTGACGGCGGTGGTGGTCTTACCGACCCCGCCCTTCTGGTTGGTCACGGCGATGACGCGGGTCACCGGGCTCCTTTCGCGGGGCTCCGATACTAGCAGAGATAGCGTCCTTTCCGGCCGGCCTCACGCCGGCCGGAGGTCAGACGCCGAGTGGACGTTTGGCCGCCATGCCCTCGCGCCGCGGGAGCCACTCAGGGGCAGGGGCCGTCTTGCGGAAGACGGCGCAGACGGCGTCGTTGAGAGGCGACGCCGAGAGGAGCACCGGCGGCTCGGCGGACAGGCCGCAGCGTTCGCCGGCGGCCTTCGCGGCGTCCCCCTCACACGTGAGCGCCGAGCGTGTCTTGCTCGCGAGTAGCACGCCGCCCTCGGCAAGCAGCGGAGCGGCGAGTTCCACCAGGACGGAGAGCTCGGCGACGGCTCGCGCGAGCACGACGCCGTACGCCTCCCTCCCGCCGGCGCCGACGACCGCATGACGCTCGCTTCGCTCGCACACCACGTCGGCGCGGCCGGTCAGCCCGGACGCCGTCACCGCCGCTTCGAGAAACGCGCACTTCTTGGCGACGGAATCGATGAGGGTGATGCGGACGCCCGGCAGTGCGACCGCCAACGGGATGCCGGGAATCCCGGCGCCGGCGCCGAGGTCCAGCCAGGCGTCGCCCTCGCGCTGTCGCAGTTGCGGCACAGCCAGGAGGCCGAGAGAGTCGCCGATGAGCGTGTCGACCACGGCGACCGGGTCGGTGAGCCCCGTCACGTTGGCCCGGCGCCAGCCCAGCAGCAGCTCGACGTAGGCGGTGAGCTGCTCCACCTGCTCGTCGGCCAGCGCGTGTGTGGCCGCCACTCGCTGGAGCGCGCCACGTGTTCTGAGGTCATCGCTCATCGAGTCCGAGCCGATCAGGCGGTCGCCGCGCGGAGCGCGGCGACGAGGTCGTCCACATCCTCCGGTGTCGTCTGCCACGAGCACATCAACCGGACGACTCCCGCCTCCTCGTCCCACACGTAGAAGTGATAGCGCTCGTGCAGCCGCTCTATCACCGGTGCAGGCAGGGCGGCGAAGACGGCATTGGCCTGCACCGGGTACGCCAGTGCAGCGCCCGGCGTGGCGGCGACGGCGTCGCCTAGCCGCCGGGCCATCGCGTTGGCGTGCCCGGCGGTCTCCCTCCAGAGGTCGCCTTCGAACAATCGCAGCAGCTGCGCCGAGATGAAGCGCATCTTGGAAGCCAGTTGCGTGCCCTGCTTGCGCGCGTAGAGGTAGTCGGCGGCGAGCTCCGGCCGCACGAAGACGACGGCCTCGGCGCCGAGGAGGCCGCACTTGGTGCCGCCGAGGGTCAGGACGTCCACGCCGCAGTCGGTGGCGATCTCCCGCAGCTCGACGCCCAGGGCCTCGGCGGCGTTCACCAGCCGGGCGCCGTCCACCTGGAGCAGCAACCCCGCCTCGTGCGCCACGTCCGCGAGTGCGCTGAGCTCGGCCGGCGTGTACACGGTGCCGAGCTCCGTCGACTGCGAGATAGAAACGACCCGCGCCTGCACGTGGTGCTGGTCGCCTAAGCCGGTGAGCCGGGAGCGCACCAGCTCCGGCGTGAGCTTGCCGTCCGGCGTCGCCACGTCCACCAGCTTGGCGCCCGCGATACGTTCCGGCGCCCCGCACTCGTCCACGTTGATGTGCGCCGTCTCCGGGCAGATCACCGCCTCGTAGGGGCGCAGCAAGGCCGAGAGCGCAGTCACGTTGCCGCCCGTCCCGTTGAAGACGGGAAACGCCTCGACATCGCCGAAGAGCTCGCGCAGACGCTCGCGCAGCCGGGCGGTCCACTCGTCGTCGCCGTAGGCGCGCGCCCAGCCCTCGTTGGCGGCCACGACCGCCTCGAGCACCGCCGGGTGCGCCCCGGCGTAGTTGTCGCTGGCGAAGAGCGTGAGCGGGGCGCCTGCGGCGCCCCGCTCGACGACTTGCCCGCGGCGGCTGCTCAC
Organism: uncultured Thermoleophilia bacterium; assembly: GCA_963798285.1. Taxonomy (GTDB): domain Bacteria; phylum Actinomycetota; class Thermoleophilia; order UBA2241; family UBA2241; genus CAIXSE01. Next base: position 1,851,223 of record CAWCSR010000003.1, read on the forward strand.
GTCGCCACCTTCTTCTTGAGCGAGTCGTAGAACATGTTGAGCGGGAACTCATCGTCGAGGACCCTGTTGATCCAGGCGCGCGGCTCGGCCTCATCGCTGAAGACGCGCGCCTCCGCACGCCACTGCGACCCGATGTTCGGCGTCACGTACCGCGAGACCAGGTCGTGCGCGGCGATCCAGTAGGTCACCTTGCTGGTCTCGATCCCGTGCCGGTACAGCTCCTCGACCAGCTCGCGCAGCTCGCCGACGGCCACCTCGACGCGCTCCCAGTCGATCAGCAGGCGGTTGTCCGTCCACCGCACCACGCCGTGGTCGTGCAGGTAGCCGAAGAGCAGCTGCCCGCCGAGGCCGTCGTAGTTGCGCGTGCGGTTGCCGGTGATGGGGAAGCGCAGGACGCGGTCGAAGAAGATCGCGTACTGGATGTACCGGGCGAAGGGGAACCCGTCGCGCACGAGCTCGCCGGCCGTCCCATAGGTGGCGAGATCGACGCGCAGTTCCTCCAGCGAGTACATCCAGTACGGCAGCCGCTGGCGGATCATGAACGGGTCGAACGGAAGGTCGCCGTGGCTGTGCCAGCGGTCGTGGATCATGTCCCAGAGGATGTACGTCTCGAGCGCCAGGTCGGCCGACGACGCGAGCGCCATCGCGTCGGGAGGGAGGTCGATACTGAGAACGTCGGCGCCGAGCAGCGTCGAGCGGCGGTACCGGGAGGACTCGCGGTCGCAGAAGATGGCGCCGAAGTGGTTGGTCGGCCGTTCGGCCACGCTCACCGTCTCGGGGAAGAGCACCGCGCACTCGCTGTCGTAGCCCGCGGTGTTGTCGACCAGCTGCACCGGCACGAACTTCGCGTTGTCGAAACGCTCGCGCTCGAGCACGGCGACGAACTCCGGCCACGGCGTGCGCGTGATCAGCGCCTCGAAGCGCGTGTCCGGCGACCCGTTGGGTGTGTACATCGGGAAAACGACGAGGTTCTCGATGCCGTCCTCGCGGTGCAGTTCGGGGCGGAAGAGGTCGAGTGAGGTCCTGAAGTCCGGCTTGCCGCACCCGTCCTCGACCCAGGCCTGCAGATCGGCGACCACCTGGGCGAGGTAATCCTTCTCGTGGGGGAACCGGGGCGCGAGGTCGGCGATGGCCTCGGCCATCGTCACCACGAGCGCCCGCACATCGCCGATGTCATGCACCTGGACGTCGACCTCACCATCTGGCCCCTGCAGGAGGCGAAGGGCATCAGTCGCCTGCTTGAGGCGCAGCCACGCAGGATCCTGCGCCGCCTCCGAGACGATCGGGGTCGCGTCGGAGCGGAAGGCCGCCAGCGCGACCCAGTACACGAGGTTCAGCCACAGCTGGCGGTTGTCCCGCCGCGCAAGATAGTCGTCGCCGAAGAGGTCTGAGTCGGCGACCACCACGACGCGGCCCTCCTTGTATGGCACCGCCGCGAGCAGCGCGGCCCGCGGCGGGTCGGCGGTCTCGCGGGTCCGCAGTATGACGGCGTGCGCGTCGTCGGCGGCCAGCGCCCCCGCCCGGTAGAAGCCGGCCTCGTGGACGCCGTTCAGGAGGCTGGGGGCCGCAGCCCCGGCCGTGGCCTCGCCGACGACCCAGGACGGCACACCGCCTCCCGGGTCGTAGTCGAAGACGATCGCGTTCTCGAACCGGACGCCGAATGGCGCAAGCAGTTCGCCGAGGTTGCCACCGTACTTGTCCTCCTCTTCTTCACCGAGGACGATAAGGCCGCCGCCGCGGGCGACGAACGCCTGCACCGCGGCGATCTCGGAGGGGGAGAAGACCGGCGAGTCCCCGCCCACGGTGCGCTCCCACCTGGAGTCGCTGGGGTGGGCGATCACGAGCACCGCAGCCCCGGCGAGCGCTACGTCGTCAAGCGGTCGTCCGACGGTCGTGACGACCTCGAAGTCCCTGCTCGTGAGCTCAGCGGCCGCGGCCGCATAGCACGCGGCGGCGGGATGGGAAGGGCGCATCTTCGCCGCCGCTTCCGGCCGGACCGACCATGCCTCGCCGTGATGTTCGTCGAACAGCACCTTGGCCACGGTGCGCTGGCGCAGGGCATCGAGCATGGGGACCTCCTGCCCTCGAAGTTGTGACGACGTCGGCGCGCGACGTGACAAGTCCTGGTGAAGAGGTTGTTCCAGACCCGGCGTCGGCGCCAAACCCGCGCGCCGTGACCGCCCGCCTCGCGGCTAGAGGTCGCGGTTCTTGGTGAGCACGAGGACGGTGCCGCCCTCGGCCGGCTTGCGCAGGTCGAAGTCGTCGACCACAGCGCGGATGATCGAGATGCCCATGCCACCCTCGGCGAGCTGGAAGTCGCTCAGGTTGTGACACTCCGGGCAGTCGTCGTCGTCCTCGTGGAATCCGCCGCCCTCGTCCCGGATGAGCACCGTGACACAGGTGGTGTTCACCGTGAACTCGAGGTGGACCTGACCCTGGTCGTGGTCGTAGGCGTGCCGCACGGAGTTGGAGCACGCCTCGGTGAGCGCCAGCTTGAGGTCGGCCACCGCGTCTTCGGAATAGCCTCCGCGAGACCGGAGCAGCCCTGACAGGGCCAGCCGGCCGAGCGACACGAACTCCGCCTTCGCGGGGATATCCAGCTTTACGTAGTCTTCCACGACTGGTGAATCCTATCGATTCGTGGGCTGGCAGGCCAAGGGCTCATTCCGTTACGTGTGCCGCAACGGTCACTTCTTGAGAGAAGTTCGTACGTTCACGTTCTCCCCACACATCGCACAGAATGTTCCCCGCAGTGCTACATCCTCAACCGCGGATCCGGTCCGGCGGACGAGGAGCCGTTTACAGTTCGGGCAGACCGTGTTCTCCCCTTCATGTCCCGGCACGTTGCCCAGGTACACGAATTCGAGCCCGGCGTCGTGGCCTATGCGGACCGCGTTCTCCAGCGTCGGGATCGGCGTCGGCGGCAGGTGCGCGAACTCCAGGTGCGGCATGAAGCGTGTGACGTGCCACGGTGTCGCGGGTCCGAGATTGTCGGCGATCCACCCGGCGATGCCGCGCAGCGTCGCCTCATCGTCGTTGAAGGTCGGGATGACATTCGTGACGATCTCGACGTGGCAGCCGTAGTCGGTCTGAGCCAGCTCGGCCGCGGTGAGCACCGGTCCCATGTCCGGAATGCGGCAGAGCTCCTTGTACTGCGCATCGCTGAAACCCTTCACGTCGACGCGGTAGGCGTCGATGTGGGGGCCCAGCACGTGGAGGGCGTCCTCGGTGATGTAGCCGTTCGTGACCATCACCGTGTACAGGCCCTGCTCGTGAGCCGCCTGGGCGCCGTCGAGGATGTACTCGAGCCAGATCGTGGGCTCGTTGTACGTCCAGGCCACCCCCTGGCACTCGTTGTTGGCGGCCAGCACCGAGAGGTTGCGGATCGGCAGGTCTCGAAGGTCGCGCGTGGCCTCGGCCGGGTCGGCGTGCGCGATCTGCCAGTTCTGACAGTGCCGGCAGGAGAAGTTGCAGCCCACACTGCCCAGCGAGAGCACGGTGGTGCCCGGGAAGAAGTGATAGAGCGGCTTCTTCTCGATTGGATCGGCCGCGACGCTGCAGACCTTGCCGTAGGTGATGGCGTAGAGGACCCCGTCGCGATTGACGCGCGCCCGGCACGTGCCGCTCTTGCCGGGCGCGATGCGGCACAGGCGGGGGCAGACGTGGCACTGCACCACGCCCTCGCCCAGCTGTTCGTAGAGCATGGCCTCGTGCCAGTCGTTCACGGTCTCCGCCATGGTCACGCCTCCGGCCGGCGCAGGCCGGCGATGCCGCGCTGCACGCTCTCGATGAGCGCCGCTTGCAGCTCCTGGTTACCCGACGCGATGGTAGCCATCTGGAAGGAGGCGTCCGAGCCGAGCACCGCCCGGTCGTCGAGCGTGCCGCCATCGGCGTCACCGAACGGCAGCCCGGCCTCCTTGCACAGAAGGTACGCTGCGGCGATGTCGTAGGGCGAGTTGCAGAGCACGGCGCCACGGCCGACGCGGCGGAACTCCGCCTCGGTCCAGGGGTGCGCGGCGATGATGGCCGGCCCGATGTCGACGTACGCGTCGAGCTGGCCGGTGAGGATGCGGGTGATGCCGTAGGTGGCGGAGCCGATGTCGAAGACGCAGCCGCCCACGGATGAGGCGTCGATGAGCTCCTCGAGGACGCTCGCGAGGATGACCGCCGGACGACCGCGGAAGCCGAGCGTCCAGAAGATGCTCTCGAGGTCGGCGCGCGGCGTCGGGACAAAGGCGATCTCAGCGCCGTCGGCGTGCGCCATGCGGAAGCCGGCGCCCCGCTCGGCGACGAAGAGGTCGCCGTTCTTGATCTCCTGGATGACGCCGGCGATCACGTCGCCCATGGTCGGCGCCGGACCCGGCGGCACTGCCGCGATGCTGACGCAGGCCATCTCGAACCCGGCCGCGGCCGGTCGAGTGCCGTCGATCGGGTCGACAATGAGGATCAGCTCCGGGTCGGCCGCGCCCTGCAAGCCGCCGTCCTCGGAATAGAACGCCCAGGTGGGCAGGTACTCCCGCATATGCTCCACGAGCAGCCGCTCGGCCTGCTCGTCGATGCTGAAGGTGACGTCGCCGCCGACCGCCACGCCGGCGTGGCCGCGCGCGGCGTGCGTCCCCAGCGAGGGGAGGACGACATCGCGCAGGCGGCCGCAGATGCTGATCAGGTTGTCGGTGACGTCGGTCAAGGCTCTCGATTCTACCCTGCTATACTCGCAGTGCCGACCGGAGGTCCTCATTGCCGACGCTCCGGCGGCCTCACACCATGACCCCTTCGCACGCCATTCCATGACCGGATCACCCGCACCCGCCGGGACCGTCTCCTATCGCGCCGGCGGATCCATCTACCTCAACGTCACCAACCGCTGCTCCAGCTCCTGCGAGTTCTGCATCCGCGAGTGGGCCGACGGTGTGTACGGCGAGAACCTCCGCCTTGACCACGAGCCGGACCTCCTCGAGGTCACGCAGGCCGTCGAAGTCGCCTTCATCGACGGGCCGGCCGACGAGGTCGTGTTCTGCGGGTTCGGCGAGCCGACCATGCGGCTGGACGTGGTGCTCGCCGTGACGGAGTGGCTGCGGCTGCGGCGAGTCCGCAGCCGCCTGGACACCAACGGGCACGGTGAACTGCTCAACCCGGACGTGGACGTGCCGGCAGCCCTGGCGGCGGCCGGCCTCGACGCCGTCACCATCAGCGTCAACGCGGCGACGCCGGAAGAGTACGACCGCGTGTGCCGGCCGGTCTTCACCAAGTCCTACAGGGCCGTCCTGCGTTTCGCCGAACAGTGTCTTGCGCATGGAATAGAGACCACGCTGACCGCCGTCGACTACCCGGGTGCCGATCTGCCCGCGGTCGCCGACCTGGCGGCCGCGCTCGGCGCGGGCTTCAGGGCCCGCGGCTACGCGGCCCCCCGAGCGCGCGCAGCTGCCGAGAAGGGAGACCGGTGATGGCGGAGTCTGGGGCGCGTATCCTGCTCGTCGACGACGAGGAGGCGATCCTCAAACTGTTGCGGTTCCCGCTCGAGAAGGAGGGCTACCAGGTCGTCACCGCCCGCGACGGTGACGAGGCCCTCGAGACCTTCACGCGCGAGGACTTCGACCTCGTCATCCTGGACATCATGCTGCCGCACGTGGACGGCATGGAGGTGTGCCGCCGCATCCGCGCCCAGAGCATCGTGCCGATCATCATGCTCACCGCCAAGAGCGACGAGTTCGACAAGGTGCTCGGCCTCGAGATCGGCGCCGACGACTACATCACCAAAGACAAGTTCAGCCTGCGGGAGTTCCGCAGCCGCGTACGCGCCCAGCTGCGCCGCGCCGAGATGAGCCGCAGCGCCGAGGCGACCAAGAAAGAGGTCATCAAGGTCGACGACCTCGAGGTGGACGTCCTCAAGCGCAACGTCATCGTCCGCGGCGCCAAGGTCGACCTCACGTACATCGAGTTCGAGATCCTCAAGACGCTCATCTCCCACCCCGGCCGCGTCTACAGCCGGCAGTTGCTCCTGCAGCTGGTATGGGGCGACAGCGACTACCGCGACTCGCGCACCGTGGATGTGCACATCCGCCACCTGCGCGAGAAGCTCGAGGCCGACGCCAAGGACCCCGAGTTCATCTTCACCGTCCGTAACATCGGCTACAAGTTCCGCGAGTTCTAAACAGGCAGGGCGCCTGATGCGCCCACTCCTCATCTGATGTTCAGCTCCGTTAAGAACTGGCTCACGCTCCTCATCGGCGCGCTCGTCGCGCTGGCGATGCTCGTCGCCTGGGTCTACGTGGTCCCGCCTCTGCGCGGCCGGCTCGTGGAGCAGAAGCTCTCGGACACCCGGGGCAACGCACGCCTCGTGAGCCAGACGCTCACCGACCCGAGGATGCTGGGCTACGACCGCAGCAACGGCCAGCTCATCATCAAGGATGCGGGCGCGGTCACCACCACCCTGAACAGCATCTCGACGCGGTTCAATGGGCGTGCCACCATCTTCTCGCGCAGCCTCGTGCCCATCGTGGACTCAGGCAGCCAGGCCGCTCCGGACGTGTCCAACTATCCGATGCTCGAGCGAGCCGTCCGTACCGGTCGGCTGGCCCAGGGCACCGTGACCACGGCGAGCGGACGCGTCGCCGCGACCGCCGTCCCTCTCTTCACGCCCTACACGGGGAACACCGTCGTCGCAGCCGTGCTCGTCGTGGCGTCACTCGAGGACGTGGACAACGCCGTGGACGCAGTACAGCGGCAACTGCTGTTCGCCACGCTGCTGGCGCTCGGCATCAGCATGGTCCTCGGCTACCTGGCCTCCTACTTCATCGCCCGCAGACTGAAGCGCATCGAGCGCAGCGCCGAGCTCATCGCCGGCGGCGACCTCTCGGCCAAGGTACCCGAGACGGTCGAGGACGAGATCGGGCAGCTGGCCGATACTTTCAACGTGATGGCCGACCGGCTGCGCAGCGCGTTCGCCCAGGTGGAGTACGAGCGCGACCGCGTGGAGGTGCTCCTGAACGACCTCAGCGAAGGCGTGGTCGGCGTCTCGTCGGAGGGCACGGTCACCATCGCCAACCCTGCCGCCGCGATCCTTCTGGGCGCGCCGATGCCGGTGGGCGCGACGGTCGACGAGGCGCTCCCGGCAGACGTCGCCCAGCTGTGGCGCGACTCGCAGAAGGACGCAGACTTCGACATGATCGTGTTCGCTCACGACGAGGTGACGCTCGAAGCTACCACGTACCCCGTCGCCGGCGCCGCCGACTTCACCTCGATCGTCGTGCTGCGCGACGTCACTGCCCAGGCGCGCCTCGAGCGCGCCCGGCGCGACCTCATCGCCAACGCCTCGCACGAGTTCAAGACCCCGCTGTTCTCGCTCGCCGGCTCGCTCGAGCTGATCGACGAAGGCGACCTGAGCCCGGAGGAGCAGAGCGAGTTCCTGGGGGTGATGCGCCAGCAGGTGGACAGGCTGCGCAACATGGCAGTCAGCATGCTCGACCTGTCCCGCGTCGAGGCGGGCTCGTTCGAGCTCAACCCCGAAGATGTGGACCTGGCTCTCCTCGGGCAGTCCGTGCTCGACGAGTTCCAGGCGCAGGCGCAGAGCAAGCAGGTGGCGCTGTCGTTTGACGGCGACGACGGCGAGACCGCATGGTGCGACGAGCAACGCCTCGTCCAGGTACTGCGGGCGCTGATCGACAACGCAATCAAGTACTCGCCACCCGGCAGCTCCGTACGGCTCACGTCGATGCTTGAGGATAAGGAAGCCGTCGTGGTCGTCGCCGACGACGGCCCGGGCATCTCCCGCAGCGAGCTGCCGCACGTGTTCGAGCGCTTCCACCGCGGTCGCGAGGAGCGTGCGACGACCGCGGGCGCCGGGCTTGGGCTGTCGATCGCTCGCGAGCTCACCGAGATGATGGGCGGCAGCATCACGGCCGAGTCTCCGGCCGCGGGCGGCGCCCGCTTCACCGTCCACCTCCCGCGGACGGCCGGCGAGCGCCGCCGGCGTTCGTCCTCCTGAGGCGCGGAGTGTTCACAAGCCTTAACCCACTCCGCGAGGTTGCTTAACACGCTTGTAGGGGACAGGTAATAGCCGAACGGCATGGTCACTCACGACTGACTACGGACCAGGGCGAGCGGGTCAGCTCTCCCCTGAGGGATCTCGGAACGAAGGGAAGCAGGCATGAAGCTCAAAGGGTTCCTGGCGGGTCTCGCCGGCGGCGCCGTAGCGGCAGCCGCCGTCGTCCTCCTCCTGGTGTTCGTCTTCGACATGGGGCAGGTCAACAAGACGATCGTGCAGGCTGGGCCCCAGACGTCGACCGCGTACACCGCCCCATCCACCACGGCCAGCGGCGGGTTCACGCCGACCGAGATCTACCAGAACCTCTCCGGCGGTGTCGTGATGGTCCTGTCCGACTTCGGCAGCTCGAGCTCCGATCAGTTCGGCCAGACCCAGAGCTCGCAGGCCCTCGGTACGGGGTTCGTGGTCGACAAGCAGGGCTACATCCTCACCAACGCGCACGTCGTGGATGAGAGCGGCCAGCGGGCCAGCAGCGTGACGGTCGTGTTCAACAAGGGCGGCTCGGAGACGCAGCGCGTCGCCGGTCAGCTCGTCGGCGTCGACGTCGGCAGCGACGTGGCCGTCATCAAGGTCGATCCGAGCAAGGTCACCCTCAATCCCCTGCCGCTCGGCAACTCCGACAACGTCGTCGTCGGCGAGTCCGTGGTGGCCATCGGCAACCCGCTCGGCTACGACTTCTCCATCACGTCCGGCATCGTCTCCGCCACAGGCCGCAGCCTCCAGGCGCCGAACGGCCAGACGATCCCCAACGGCATCCAGACCGACGCCGCCATCAACCAGGGCAACTCCGGCGGCCCGCTCATCGACACGTCCGGCAAGGTCATCGGCATCAACGAGCAGATCGCCTCCTCCGGCGGCGGCAACGACGGCCTCGGCTTCGCCGTGCCGATCAACACCGCCATCCGCTCGATGGGACAGCTCAAGGCGAACGGCAAGGTCACGTACGCCTGGATGGGCGTCAGTCTTCAGACCCTCACCAGCGACATCGCCGGCATGCTGAACATCCAGTCCCAAGGCGGCGCCCTGGTGGAGCAGGTCTCGCCCGGCAGCCCGGCCGCCAAGGCCGGCATCCAGGCCGGCAGCAAGACCGTCACCGTCCAAGGCGAGCAGTTCGTGACCGGCGGCGACGTCATCGTCAAGGCCGACGGCACGACGATCAAGACGGCGGACGACCTTATCGCCTTCCTCGGGACAAAGAAGCCCGGCGACACCATCACCGTGACCGTGGAGCGGGGCGGCAAGACGCAGGACGTCCAGATCACGCTGGCGGCGCGACCGAGCAATCTCTAACACGGACGAGGAACCGTCGCCACGAGGCGGCCGTCCTCCTCTCACGAGCTCCGCAAACGGGCCGCCTCCCACTTTTTCGGGTAGGCGGCCCACTTTTTTTGACAGGCCTCGATGAGCGGGTGTATACCGTGTATCCAGGCCGTGATCAGTACGGGCGAGAAGCGCCGCTGGCGCGCTCCGGCCGCCGGCACCCTGGGGAGCCATCAGCGACTCACGACGGAGGTCGGTTGCTCACGCTCGACGCGCGCATGCAGGCGCTGCTGCCCATCGTCCGCGGTCTGGCCGAGATGTTCGGTCCGGACTGCGAAGTCGTGCTGCACGACGTCCGCCGCCTCCCGCACTCCATCGTCGCCATCGAGAACGGGGCCGTGACCGGCCGCACCGTCGGCGACGTGCCCACAGACCGCATGCTCCGCAGCCTGCGCAACCCCGACGAGACCCAGGACGTGCGACTCTACGTCTCGTCGCAGGACGGCAAGATCCTCAAGTCGCTCGCCGTGACGCTACGGGACGAGGACGGCGAGCCCTACGGCCTGCTCGGCCTCAACTACGACATCTCCGAGGTCGTGCAGGCCCAGCGGACGCTCGCCAACTTCACCGCCGTAGGGCGCCTCGGCAGCGGCGCGGCCCCCGAGACGGGCGAGATCTTCGCCGGCGACATCCGTGACGTGGTCGCCGCCATGATCACCAAGGCTGTCGGCGAGCTGGGCAAGACACCGGCCGGGATGACGCGCGAGGAGAAGATGGACGTCGTCAAGCGCCTCGAGGAGCGCGGCGCGTTCCTCGTCAAGCGCTCCGCCGAGCAGGTGGCCGAGGCCCTCGACCTCTCGCGCTACACCATCTTCGCCTACCTCAAGGAGATCCGGCACGGCGACGCTGCCGCCGGCAACGGCGGACGCGGAGGCGATCAGTGAACGACGACGGTCCGGGAACGGCCGGCGTGCGCCCGGACGCCGCCACCGTGGAGGCGCTCTACGACATCATCGCCGGCTCCGGCAGTCGCTCGCTGGCCGTTGTCGGCCTGGTCAAGAACGCCGGCAAGACGACCGTCGTCAACGCGCTCATGGCCAACTGCCCGCAGCGCTTCGGCCTCACCTCACTCGGCCTCGACGGCGAACGCACCGACCACCTCACCGGCCTCGCCAAGCCGAGCATCGCTCCACCCAAGGGTACGCTCGTCGCGACGACCCGAGGCTCGCTCGAGCGTTCCCATTACGCCATGCGGGCGCTCGAGGAACTTCCATTCCACACGCCACTCGGGCGCGTCGTGATCGGGGAGGCCACCGGGGACGGCGCCGTGGAGGTCAGCGGCCCCACGACGCTGGCCGAGCTGCGCACCACCGTCGAGCGGCTGCAGGCGCTGGGCGCCGACCAGGTGATCGTCGACGGCGCCATCAACCGCATCGGCAGCGCGTCCCCGCGAGTCAGCGACGGCGTCGTGGTCGCCACCGGCGGCATGGTCGGCGACACCCTCGACGATGTGCTCGAGACGACGGTCGGCGCCATCGACCTTCTGATGCTGCCGGGCGTGGGGCCGGAGACCCACAGGATCGTGGAGGGCCACGCCGCCGCAGGCTCGCGTGCCGTCGCCTTCACCGCCGGAGGTGCGGCGCACCCCCTCGAGCTCGCGACGGTCGTCGGCGAAGGAGTCACGGTCGCGCGCGAGGTCGAGCGCCTGGGCGCCGACACGCTGCTCGTCGGCGGCGCCCTCACGCAGGAGTTCGTCGACGACTTCACGCGCGTGTTGCCGCCGCGCACGGAACTCCGCGTCATCGTGCGCGACGCCACGGTGCTCGTGCTGCCGCCGGCGATGATCGGCCGCTTCCTGCGCAGAGGCCTCCGGCTCGAAGTGCTCACGCCGCTGCGAGTGCTCGCGCTCACGGTCAACCCGTTTCGCGTGCCGCAGCCGTACCAGCCCAAGGTCTTCTTCTCCACGGTCGCCGAGGCAGTGGGCGACCGCATCCCGATGTTCGATGTCGTGAACGGGTTCGCCAGGCTGCCCGGAAGCAGCCGTGCGGACTCGCGATCCTCCGTCCCCTCCTGACGAAAGTGGGTGGTCAAGTGAACGATGCCCTGCGCCTGAACGGTGACCTGGTCGACCGCGCCCGAGCCGCTGCGAACGCGATCGCCGACGACATCCAGCAGCACATCGAGGAACACACGACCGACACGACCGAGCGCGCGACGCTGCGCCTGCTGGGCATCACCGGCGTCAACGAGATCGACGTGCCGCTGGTCAACGTTGTCGCCGAGCAAGCTCGCGACCTGCTGCCCGGCGGCATCATGCGGCCCTTCGTCGACCTCATGAACCGGACCGGAAAGAGCAGCACAGGAGGTCGCCGAGGGCGTCGCCGCCGGCGACCTTGCGCTGGCCGCGGTGCCCGAGGAGCGGCGCGCCGCCGCCGAGGCGCGCGCCGAGGAACTCGCCACGGAGGGCGTGGAGCGCATCGACGCCGTGCGCATGCGCCGCGAGCAGCTCGTCGCGATGACTGGCGAGCCGCTCAAGCCCTACGTGTACGTGATCGTCGCCACCGGCAACATCTACGAGGACGCGGCGCAGGCCAAGGCGGCCGCCCGGGCCGGCGCCGACGTGATCGCCGTCATCCGCACGACGGCGCAGAGCCTGCTCGACTACGTCCCCTACGGCGAGACGACCGAGGGCTTCGGCGGCACCTACGCGACGCAGGAGAACTTCCGCCTCATGCGCGGGGCCCTCGACGAAGTCGGCATGGAACTCGGCCGCTACATCCGTCTCTGCAACTACGCAAGCGGCCTGTGCATGCCGGAGATCGCCACGATGGGCGCGCTCGAGCGTCTCGACATGATGCTCAACGACTCCATGTACGGCATCATCTTCCGCAACATCAACATGCAGCGGACCTTCGTCGACCAGTACCTGAGCCGGCTCATCAACGCCCGCGCCGGCATCATCATCAACACCGGCGAGGACAACTACCTCACGACCGCCGACGCCTTCGAGAAGGGCTACACGGTCGTCAGCTCCGACTTCATCAACGAGGCCTTCGCCCTGCGCGCCAACCTGGAGCCCTGGCAGATCGGCCTTGGGCACGCCTTCGAGATCAACCCCTCGACGCCCGACCAGGTCGTCTACCAGATCGCCGATGCGCAGCTCATCCGCCAGCTGTTCCCGGGCTATCCGCTCAAGTACATGCCGCCCACCAAGTACATGCCGGGCGACATCTTCCAGGGTCACATCATCGACGGCATGTTCAACTTCACCGGCATCTTCACCGGCCAGGAGATCATGCTACTCGGCATGCTCACCGAGGCCCTGCACACGCCGCTGCTGCAGGACCGTTACCTGAGCATCAAGAACGCCAAGTACGTCTTCGAAAGCTGCCGCGACCTGGCCGGCGAGGTCACGTACAAGCCGGGCGGCAAGATCGAGCAGCGCGCCAACGACCAGCTGCAGAAGGCCGTCGACCAGCTGGAGCACGTGCGCGACATCAGCCTCTTCAAGGCTCTTGAGGACGGTGAGTTCGCCGACGTGAAGCGCGACCCGCAGGGCGGCCGCGGCTTCGAGGGCGTCTTCAAGGTCACACCGGACTACTTCAACCCGTTCTTCGCGAGCGTTGCGAGAGGGCCGGATGAGCGGGGCTCCCGAGGGTCCGGCCCCCGGCGGCACGGTCTCGGCCACGGAAGGGGGGCACTGATGCTTATTAGACCGTATGGTGATACTCGTGACGACGGCATCATCCAATTCTCTTTCACGCTGCCCATGGCCTACTCGGTCAAGGCCGCGGACGTGGGCAAGCAGTTCCTCGAGAAACTCGGCTTCCACACCGTGGGCATCGCCGAGTGCAAGGCCATCGACCCCGAGTACACGCTCTTCGTCGCCTACGGGCGCACCGACACCGGCATCGACCCCGACGAGGTCAAGGGCGACTACCTCGAGGTCGAAGAGATGGACTACTACGCGATCAACGCGCTCATCAAGGAGAAGCTCGGCCGCAAGCTCACTGTCGTCGGCGCGGCGATCGAGAGCGACGCCCACACTGTCGGCATCGACGCGATCATGAACATGAAGGGCTTCGCCGGGAACTACGGGTTGGAGCGCTACCCGGAGATGGACGCGCTCAACATGGGTTCGCAGATCCCCTGCGCCCAACTGCTGCGGACGGCGCTGGAGCGCGACGCCGACGCCATCCTGGTCAGCCAGATCGTCACCCAGAAGAACATCCACGTGCAGCACCTCACGCAGCTCATCGAGTTGCTCGAGGCTGAAGGCGTGCGCGAGCGGTTCGTGCTCATCGTCGGCGGACCGCGCATCAACAACGCCTTCGCCAAAGAGCTCGGCTACGACGCCGGGTTCGGGCCGCGCACAACGCCGCTCGAGGTGGCATCGTTCCTCGCCCAGGAAGTCGTGCGAAGGCACGACGAAGCATGACCCGGTACGATATCCATGAATCACTTCCATCAATGTGTCGTGATGCAGAGCGTTGAAGTCGCGTCGGGGGCTGCAGCCACACACGCACAGGCTCAAGGAGGCCGCAGTGTCTGACAACGACATCGTCATTCTCTCTGCTGTACGGACGGCGCAAGGTCGCTTCCAGGGTGGCTTCGCCGGCACGCCGGCGCAGGAGCTCGGTGCGGTCGCCATGACGGAGGCGCTCAAGCGCGCCGGCGTCTCGGGCGACCAGCTCGATGAGGTCATCTTCGGCAACGTGATCCAGGCAGGCCTGGGCCAGAACACCGCACGCCAGGCCGAGCTGAAGGCCGGCATCCCGGACAGCGTGCCTGCGATCACCGTGAACCGCGTCTGCGTGTCGAGCGCGTCCGCGCTCGCCTGGGCCGCGGCCAACATCAAGGCTGGGGACGGCGAGCTGTACCTCGTCGGCGGCACCGAGAACATGACGCGCGCGCCGTGGCTGTTGCAGAACGGCCGTACGCGGCTACCGGATGGGCATGCCGTCCCAGGAGATGTTCGACGCCATGGTCCTGGACGGTCTCTGGTGCGCCATCGGCGGCACCCACATGGGCCTCACCGCCGAGAACCTCAGCGAGCAGTTCGGCATCAGCAAGGACCTGCAGAACGAGGTCGCCTACCAGAGCCAGCTCCGCGCGACCAGGGCGATCAACGACGGTCGGTTCAAGGACGAGATCGTCCCCGTCGTGATCCCTCAGCGCAAGGGCGACCCCAAGGTCGTGGACACCGACGAGTGCCCACGTGAGACCACGCCTGAGATCCTTGCCGGCCTCAAGCCGGTCTTCAAGAAGGATGGCGTCGTGACCGCCGGCAACGCTTCGGCCATCGCCGACGGCGCGAGCGCTGTCGTCGTGACGTCGCGCAAGAAGGCTGCTGAGCTCGGTCTCAAGCCGATCGCTCAGCTCGTGAGCTACGCGACGGCCGCAGTCGACCCCTCCATCATGGGGCTCGGCGAGACCAAGGCAGCTCAGCTCGCGCTCGACAAGGCCGGCATGACCAGCAAGGACGTGCAGCTGGCCGAGCTCAATGAGGCCTTCGCCTGCGTTGCCGCTCTGGCCATCCGGGAACTCGGTCTCGACGCCGACATCGTCAACGTCAACGGCGGCGCGGTCGCTCTCGGCCATCCGCTTGGCAATACCGGTACGCGCATGATCGTCACGCTGATTCACGAGCTCCAGAAGCGCGGCCAGGAGATCGGCCTCACCGGTGCCTGTGTGGGCGGCGGCCAGGGCGCCGGTTCGGTCATCAAAGTAGAGGGCTGATTTCGCCCCATGACATGACCCCGGATGCGCCGGGCGCGGGAGTGGCTCACGCCGCCTGCGCCCGGCCACCCTTCGGGGGGAGGGAGAAGGGATGAAAGAAGGCAACAAGTTCGGGGCCCACAGGGTCATCGAGCCGCAGGGCGTCCTGCCGCAGCCGGCGTGGAAGATCGACAATACGATGGAGATCTACGACAACGAGATCCTCATCGACGTCGACACGCTCAACATCGACGCGGCCAGCTTCACTCAGATCGAGGAGGCCGAGGGCGGCGATGTCATGAAGATGGCAAAGCACAGCCTCGGCATCATCGCCGACCGCGGCAAGCACCATAACCCAGACACGGGCTCCGGCGGCATGCTGCTGGGCACGGTCGCGGCGATCGGCACCAAGCTCAAGGACCGTGATCTCAAGGTGGGCGACCGCATCGCGACGCTGGTCTCCCTCTCCCTGACTCCGCTCAAGGTCGATGAAGTCATCTCCGTCAACAAGGACACCTGCCAGGTCAAGGTCAAGGGGCAGGCGATCTTGTTCGAGACCGGTATCTACGCCAAGATCCCGGACGACATGGATGAGGCCCTCGCGCTGGCGATCCTCGATGTGGCGGGGGCTCCGGCCCAGGCCGCCAAGCTGAGCAAGCCCGGCCAGACCGTGTTCATCATCGGCGCCGGCGGCAAGAGCGGTCTGCTCTGCGCCTACGAGGCCAAGAAGCGCGTCAAGCCGACCGGCAAGGTCATCTGCCTGGTCCACGGCGACGCCGGCAAGAAGCGCCTCGAGAAGTCCGGCTTCGCCGACGTCATCATCCAAGGCTCGGCGACGGACCAGTTGTTCGTCTATGAAGAGGTCAAGAAAGCGACGGGCGGCGAGATGGCCGACCTGACCATCAACTGCGTCGACATCCCCAACACGGAGATGGCCTCGGTCCTCGCGACCAAGAACGACGGCACGGTCTACTTCTTCAGCATGGCCACCAGCTTCACGTCCGCCGCCCTGGGCGCCGAGGGCATCGGCGCCGACACGCTGATGATCATCGGCAACGGCTACACGAAGGATCACGCCGTGATCTCACTCGCGGTCGTGCGTGAGAGCCCGATCCTGATGGAGATCTTCAAGAGCACCTATGCGACCGGCGCCGGCAACCCCGAGCCTGTCGGCCTGAAGGCGTAGCGCCGCCACAGGTCGCGTTCCAGGGGCCCGCCTCATCGGGCGCACAGAGACATGAGAGAGACCGGGGTTCCGTGACGGGCCCCGGTCTCTCTTACGTTTCACGTGAAACCCTGCGGGGCCGGCGACCAGCCACGCGTCACCACAAACCCAGGGCCCGCCGTTTCACGTGAAACGGCCACTCTGCCTCCCAGGGGCCCTTCGGTACCAGGCTGCACAGACGTTGCGAAGAGCCTCTCAAGCTCCTCTGTCGAGCCTGTGTGTCCCGAGATGCCTCTCGCACCGTCGCCCGACCTGCTAGCATCGAGCCCGGCCGACTGCGCGCCTCGAAGCGCGGGTACACACGAGAGGCCGAATACCACAGGAGGCAGGCGTGACTCAGGAAGACGTGCTGCGCGCGCTCTCGAGCGTCAAGGATCCAGAACTGCAACGCGACATCGTCGAGCTCGGGATGGTCCGGGACGTCGTCGCCGACGACGCCCGCGTCGGCGCGACCATCGTCCTCACCACCGCCGGCTGCCCCTTGCGCAACCAGATCCGCGCCGACGCCGAACAGGCGCTCGCCGCCATCGCCGGCAGCCGCGCCGTCGAAGTGAAGCTCGACGCCATGTCCTGCGACGAGCGAGACGCGCTGGCGGGACGTCTGAAGCAGCAGGACCAGCTCACGCCATCGCTCTTCGGTCCGGGCTCACACACCCGGACTATCGCCGTCGCGAGCGGCAAGGGCGGTGTCGGCAAGAGCACCGTTACGGTGAACCTCGCGGCCGCGTTGGCGGCCAAGGGCCACGCGGTCGCCCTCATAGATGCCGACGTCTACGGACCGACGGTCCCTCTCATGATGGGTCTCCCCGCGGTGCCGCCTGAGACTCACGAAGGCAAGATGATCCCGCCTGAGGCTCACGGCGTGAAGGTCATCTCCATGGGCTTCTTCCTCCCCGACAATGAACCTGTTGTGTGGCGCGGTCCGATGCTGGGGCGCGCCATCGAGCAATTCCTGGGTGACGTCCTCTGGGGCAGCCCGGACTACCTCTTCATCGACCTGCCGCCGGGAACGGGCGACATCGCCCTCACCGTGGCACAGACGATCCCCGGCGCCGAACTCATCGTGGTGACAACGCCACAGGAGGCTGCGGCCCGCACTGCGATCAAGGCCGCCAAGATGGCCCAGATGACCAAGCAGCGTGTCCTCGGCGTCGTCGAAAACATGGCCTACTTCGTGTGCCCCGACTGCGGCAGCCGTCACTACATCTTCGGCCGGGGAGGCGCGTTCGAGATCGCCCGGCTCATGGACACCAGGCTTCTTGGTCGCATCCCCTTGGACGAGGCCACGCGTGAGGGCGGAGACCACGGCCTGCCCGCCGCCCTCGACCCGTCCTCTCCCGTGGGAGCCGCCTTCGCGGACATCGCCAAGGGCCTCGAGACCGGCACCGATGCGGCAGCCGAGGATCCCGAGGATCGGCCGGCGCCGGACGGCGAACCGGCCTAAGAGCAACCGACTCCGCCAGCTACTTTCATAGTATCATCGGCTGGCGGAATGTCCCATCCGCCGCCCTTCGTGCTCGCCGATGAGAGTCGTATGGAGGTCGGTGACCACAGGCGAACGCGTGCCACGCACTCGGCACACGTTCCGAGCCTCAGTGAGGACGTACGCACGCTCCTCGCCGCCACCGTGATCGACGTCTGCGGCGCTACCGGAGTGCCCTACTGCGCTGTCAGTCGCGTCCGGGGCGACGAGGCCGTCGTGGCCGCGGTGCAGGGCGCCGACCCCGCCGGCTACGCGACCGGCGCCGCCTGGCGCGTCCCCGACTCGCCGCCCGCACGGCAGGCGCTGGCCACCGGGCGGGCCGTGGTGCTCTCGGGCAGGGACGACCCGAGAATGACGCCCGGACAGCGGACCGCCCTCACCGGGCACGCCGACATGCAAAGCCTGGCGTTCGTCCCACTGCTGGCCCGCTCGGGCGCCACCGGTGTGCTGGTCTTCGGGGACCGCCGGCCGCGTGACCTCGGGCCCGAGGTGGCGCGTCTCGCCCCGGTCGCCAGGCTCATGGCCCAGGTCCTCGAGCAGGACGAGCGTCTCAATGGCCTCAGCCGTTCAGCCGACGACCTCGCGCTGGTGCTCGACGCCGACATAGAGGCGCAGAGCCGCCCGGCCGGCCCCGACCAGGTCCTGCGCGTGGTCGCGCGCAGGCTTGCAGAGCTGTGCCGCGCACCCATGGTGGACATCTGCGCTGTGGAGGGCGACCAGCTGCGCACGCTGGTCAGCTGGCAGTACGGCCGCTTCGCCGACGACGCAGCCGCTTCGGTGTCCCTGGCAGCCGAGCGGCCGCTCACACACGCGGTCGTCGTCTCCGGACGCCCCGAGGTAGTCTGCTCCATCGACGACCCAAGGCTGCCGGTGGCGCACCGCGAAGGCCTCCTGCGCCGCAACGCCCGTTCGTTCTTCAGCATCCCACTCTTCAGCAACGGCCGCGTGATCGGCGTTGCCGAGGTCCTGGACAACCAGCCGCGCGACTACGAAGAGATCGCCCGGCCGGCCAGGGCCCTGGGCGAGATCGCCGCGCATCTGCTCGACAAGGCGCTCCTCCTGGAGACCCTCGAGCAGCGCAACACCTCCCTGCGCGAGATCGTGAAGCTCGGCGCGCGCATCAACGCGACCAGCCGGCCAGAGGACATGGCCACCTTCGTCGCGCGGCGACTCCTGGACGTAGTGGGCGCGACCTGCTGCGAGATCCACACGATCGACCACGGCCAGCTGCACTGCCTCGTCAGCGTGGACCGGCGGCTGACTCGCGACGAGACCACTGCGGCGGACCGGACGGGCATCCGCCGGTCCGGCAGCGTCGCGCCGACGGTCCACGGGCACGACCTTCGCGTGCTCACCGGCCTGGACGACGTCCGGCTGAGTGAAGACGAGCGCCACGTCTGGCAGCGCAACGGCTTCGCCGGCCAGCTCTCCATGCCCCTCGTCATCGACAATCGCCTCGTAGGCCTGATCGACGTCTTCGACGTCCGCGCGCGACGCTTCACCGGCCACGTCGACTTCGCGCGGAGCGTCGGGCAGCTCATCGCGGCGGCATTCGACAATCTGCTGTTGCTCGAACGGCTGGCGGAGTCCAACCAACAGCTCGGCGTCCTCGCCGAGTCCAGTCTCGAGTTCGGCGCATCCCTCGACATCACCGAGGTGCTGCATTCGGTGGCGTCACGGATGTGTCTTGCAGCCACCGCGACGTGCTGTGAGATCTACTCCCTCGAGGAAGAACGCCTGGTGGGGCTGGTGAGCACGGACGGGTCTGAGATCGACGAGTCATTCCCCGGCACCGCGCACGACCTCACCGATTTCGCGGTCGCACGCCGGGCGATGGACCTCGGCCAGCCAGTGGTCGTGACCGACGTCAACGACGACCCTCGCCTCACGACCATCGAGCGCAGAGAAAGCCTCCGCTCCGGCTATCGCAGCCTCGTCGAGTTGCCCCTCATCGACCGCGGCGAGGCCATCGGCATGGCGACGCTCTACGACCTCGAGCAGTCCGACGTCGCCCGCACGGACCTGTTGCGCGGCCTCGCACAGATCGCCGCGCAGGCAATCGCCAACGCACGCATCCACGCCGCTCTCGATGATGGCGCGGCCCGCCTGCGGCGGATCAATGATGCCGGTCTGGAGCTCGCGTCCAGTCTTGACCTTTCCCGTGTTCTGGAGGCTGTGGCAAGACGCCTGTGCGACGTCGCCGGCGTGGACTCCTGTGCCGTCTACACGCTGCAAGGCAGGGAGCTGCGCTGCGAGGCCGGCCTGCTTCGCGGCGCTCGTGACGAGGGCTCGCTGGCGCGCACGCACGACCTCGACGACTGGAGGGCCTCGCGACTCGCAGTGGAGTCGCGCTCGGTCGTGCGATCCTCGGGCGGACAGGACGCGAGGCCGGGGGGCCGCGGCGATCCGGACCCACGGCGGCGCGCCGGCAACGGCGGTCTGATCCTGCCGCTCCTCGTCGAGCAGCGCGTCATCGGGGTGGTCGAGCTCTTCGACACCTCGCGCGACATGGTCTTCTCTGCTGACGACGTGGCTTCCGCAGAGGCGGTCTGCCGAGTCGCAGGCATGGCAATCGCCAATGCCGGGCTCTTCCGTGATGCGGAGCTCCGCTCACGCGAATCCGAGCTGCTCAACCAGATCGCGGCCGGAGCGAGCTCGAGCCTGGACACCGGCACGATCGCGGCTGCGACCGTGGAAGAGCTTGGGACGCTCGTCGACTTCACCGAGGCCTGCCTGGCGATGAGCAGGGAGGCCGGCGGCTGGGACGTCGTCTACTGCTCGTCGCCGGAGCTCACGGCGCTCGCGACCCAGCAGGACGCCGGCATGGACGCGGTGATCGAGACGCTGCGCACCGAACGGGTCAGCGCCCTCGACCTGTCGTCGGAGGCGACGGCCGGTGGGGCGGCCACGGATCCGCGCCCGCAGTCGCTGCTCCTCATCGGCATCTTCATCGACGACGGCCTCGCCGGCGTACTCGCGCTCGCATCTCCCGAGCGGCACGCCTTCGCCGGCGCCGACCACGGGATCCTCGAGCGCGTCGGAGCGTTGCTGGCGCTCTCCTTCAAGAATGCGCGCCTCTACCAGACCATCAAGACGATGCACGTGGCGAACCTCAAAGCACTGATCTCGGCGCTGAACGCTCGCGACTACTACGCCGTCGGCCATGCCGCCCGTGTCGCCGCCTACATGCTCCTTCTGGGACGCGAGCTCGACTGGCCGAAGAACCGCCTGCAGCAGATCACCGAGGCCGCGTTCCTGCACGATGTGGGGCGGATCGGCATCTCGGACGATGTGCTCTACAAGCCCGGCCGCCTGAGCCAGGAGGAGGCGGCCGAACTCCGCCGGCATCCGATCGCCAGCGCAGAGATCATCCAGCCGCTGTTCACGCCCGAGATCGTGCGTGCGGTGCGCCATCACCACGAGCGCTGGGACGGCGCCGGCTATCCGGACGGCCTGGCCGGCGAGCGGATCCCCGAGGTGGCACGCGCCCTGTGCATCGTCGACTCCTACGATGCGATGTCGTTCCAGCACCAGCACCACGAAGCTCTTTCGTATGCGGAGTGCCTGGCCGAACTGGACCGCTGCCGCGGTAGCCAGTTCGATCCGGCCATGGTGACGGCCTTCATGCGCGTACTCGACCGGCTGGACGAACGCCGATCGGTCGCTCGCGACGCCGCGGAGGAGGCCGCCTCCCGGGTCGACCCGGACGCACTGGCCGCACTGAAGAAGTCCCGAAACGAGAGCTCGGCCGGCTACGTCGAGATGGCGAGCGTCCTTCGGGAGGTCAGGGACGCACATCCCGGCGTGCGCTTTCTCACCTGCATCGTGCCGGGCCACGAGGGCTGGCGGATAGCGTGCGACCCCGAGGAGGACCCGGCGTTGCACTCCGATCCGGGCGACATGGTCGACCGCTCGGCCCCGACGGACGAGTCGATCCTGCTCGAGCCCGACCGCAATGTGCTGCAATTGGACGATTTCGGCGTCTGGATCAGCGGCGGGGCCGAGATCCGCGACGGGGAGGGCGCGCTTGTAGGAATCGCCTGCGCCGACCTTGCGCCGGCGAACGACTGGCCGGCCGACCTGGGCGCCAGCGCAACCGGCAACGACCCCACCTTCTCGGCGATCGTCGAGTCCGCCACGGCGCGACTCGGACGAGCACGCGTGGACGCCGTCACCGACGGGCTCACGGGTCTGTACAACCAGCGGTACTTCAAGCAGCGCCTGAGCGAAGAGGCGGAGCGCGCGGGAGAACAAGGCCGGCCGCTCTCACTTCTCTTCTGCGACCTGGACCACTTCAAGGGATACAACGACCGTCTGGGCCACGTCGCCGGAGACAAGGCGCTTCGTGCGGTCGCCGGCGTCCTGCTTCACTCGATCCGCCAGGTCGACCTGGCGGCCCGCTACGGCGGCGAGGAGCTGACCGTCATCCTGCTCGACACCCCGGGCGACGCGGCCCTCGAGGTCGCCGAGCGCATCCGGCAGGGCGTCGCCGCGCTCGATCTGGGGGGCCATGACCGCGGGATCACCGTGAGTATCGGCACCGCCGCGTTCCCCGACGACGCCACGCTCGTGGAGGAGCTCGTGGACAAGGCCGACTGGGCGATGTACCTCGCCAAGCGCAAGGGCCGGGACCGGGTCGTCTCGTTCGGAAGCGCCGGGGAGATCGAAGGCGCAGCCCGCGCCGCCAAGCGGCGCGGGAGCGACTGAGGCCGGAGATCTGATGCAGGTCGTTATGGCCTGCTCTCGGGTCGCATTCTCACAATTCCTCCGCCTCTTCTTGCCCTCGGCAGGATTACGGTCAGAATTGGTGAACTTCTGAGCGTCCGGCAACGCCTACCACCCCTCCCGTATGCGCATAGGACGAGCGAACGGCGAAAGCTGGCTTCGCCTCGGCGAAGCGGCGGCGGAGCTCGGCGTCAGCCTCAACACGCTGCGCCGCTGGAGCGACTCCGGCAAGCTGACGTGCTACCGCAGCCCCGGCGGACACCGCCGTTACCGGCGCGGAGACCTCAAAGCGCTCCTGGGCGCCGAGGCGACAGGCGCCATCGCACCCTCACCGGCACCGCGTCGCGCCATGACTCCGTCCACCGCGGACACCCTGGGCGCACCGCTCCTGGTCCTGGCCCGAGTCGCGGCCGAGGGTGTCGGAGTCACCGAGTGCAGGATCTCGCTTCCGGAGGCCCGCGACACGTTCACCGTCTTCACCGCACGCAGCCGCAACGGCGGAGATGCGCGCCTTGAGGACCGGAGCTTCTCCGAGGGGCCACTGCCGACCGTCCGGGAGGTGCTGCGCACAGGCAGAAGGCTCGTCATCGCCGACCTGGGTTCGACGAACCTGCTCGAACGTCTTGAGGCCGAGAGTCTGCGGCTGCGCGGTGACACCGCGATCCTCGCCGTGCCGCTTGCCGTCGACGGCCGCAACACCGCCGTGCTGGAGCTCGTCGAGTCCCGCGCGCCGCGCGCCTTCACCGGCGCCAACGTGACCTTCGCCGAGTTCATGGCGCGCCAAGCAGCGCAGTTGCTCTCGAACGGCGATGGAACGGAAGCGTCTGACCAGCCCGGCACGGCCCTGCCGGACGGCCTCGTCCCCGAGCACCAGGCGTCCTCGTCCCGACCGCAGGACCTGCTGCTCACCCTGGCCGGACGACTCCGCGACGAGCTCCGCGCGGTGGCTTGCGACATCCTGCGCTACGACGCTGAGGGGGCGACACTCGAGCCCGTGGCCGCCGCGGCCGTCGGTGAGGCGCCATCGCTGCCTGGCCTCCTGTACCCTCTCGCCGACTTCGGCCCGGCCGCCGAGGCCCTCCGTTCCGGCGACGCGGTCCTGATCCGTGACCTGACGGCGGTCGAGGCGACGGGGACCCATCTGGTGCGCCGGGAGCAGAGCGGCGCAATGAGCGTCTACGCTGCGCCGATCAACCTCGGACGAGAGATCGTCGGCATGCTCGAGGTGTACAGCGGAGACGCCGGCCGGGCGCTCGACCGCGCCGAACTGGCCCTTGTGGACGCCGCCGCCGCGATTGCCGCGCTTGCTCTGGCCGGCGACCACGACCAGGACATCGCGACACGCCGGGTCTCGCAGCTCGACGACCTCATCGCCGGATTCAGCCTGCACTCCCCGACCATGGACGCGGAATCGCTCGTGCTCTCCACCTTGCAGGCGCTGCGCACACGCCCGACTTCGACGCCTGTGCGGTCTACCGGGTCGACGGCGGCATCGCCGCGCCCTTGCCGGCCGGTGACGACGGCGGCAACCCGGTCGACGGCGGGGCGCCGTGGCAGCTCAGCGAGTACCCGGCCGCGGCGCAGGCTGTGGCCGGCCGTGCCCCGGTCACTGTCTCTGTCGACGACCGGCGACCCGCCGGCGCCCGAGGTGGCTGCGCGATTCCTCACCGGTCGCGGCCTGCGCAACGCCGTCCTCACCCCGGTGGTCTTCTGGGACCGCCTGGTCGGCGTCCTCGAGCTCGGTTCGACAACGGCACAGGGACTCTCCGTCGCGACGCACGTCGCCCAGGTGGCCGCCGACCTGCTCGCTGTCGCTCTCGGCGGCGGCGACGTGATCGCTCGCCTCCAGCGGCGCAACCGGGACCTCGCGCTCGTGGTCGAGGCAGGCCTCGAGGACACCGCCCGCCTCAGCACCGACGAGGTCCTTCACGCCGTGGTGCAGCGGCTTTCGGAGCTCACCCGCACCCCGGTCACAGACATCTACGCCGTGGAGGGTGACACCCTGCGCGGGCTGGTCAGCTACGACGGCGGCCGGTTCGACGAGGAGTGGGCCGGCGTCGTCTTGCCGCTCCGCCGCTACCCCTGCAGCCGACGGGCCGTCGAGACCGGAGAGATCGTCGTCGCCGGCACGCTCGACGATCCCATTCTCGACGGAGACGGTCGCTACTCGCTCGAGAAGTGGGGCTACCAGTCCCAGCTCTCGATGCCGCTCGTGTCGCACGGGCACGTGCTCGGCATGGTGGAGCTCTCCGACTACCAGCCGCGGGACTTCGCCGAGGACCTCGACCTCATCCGCGGCCTCGGACAGGTGGCCGCGCACGCGCTGGAGAACGCCTCGCTGTTCGAGCAGGTGGACCGGCGCAGCCGGATCCTCAACGAGCTCGTGGAGCTCGGCTCTCTGGCCAGCCGCACGCGCGACACCGACGCAGCTCGTGCGCGCGGTCGCCGAGCGCGTCGTCGACGCCATCGACGCGGCCAACTGCGACATCTACCGGATGGTGGACGGCGACCTGCGCTGCGTCGCCAGCTTCGACCGCAGCGGCCACGACGAGTCCGTGCTGGGCGGCAGTGTTCGACCTCGGAGCGCTACCCCACCACGGTCGAGGCGATGCACAACCACCAGATCCTGGTCATCTCCAGCCCGGACGACCCGCAGCTGAGCGAGGACGAGCGCACGACCTACCACGACTACGGCTTCTCCAGCGAGGTCTGCCTGCCGCTGGTCGTCGGCGACGAGCTCTGTCGGCCTGCTCGACGTGTACGACACGCGCGAGCGCGACTTCTCTGAGTACCTGCGACTTCCTGCGCAGCACGGCGCAGACGGTCGCCGGCGCGTTCGAGAGCGCGCTCCTGGTGGAGCAGCTGGAGCGCAGGACGACGGTGCTGCGCGACATCGTCGAGCTGGGAGCGGTCGCCTCGCAGGCCCACGACCTCGAGGCCGTCCTCACCGTACTCGCCGAGCGGCTGCGAGACACGATCGGCGCCGCCGACTGCGACATCTTCACCCTGCAGGGCGAGAAGCTGCGCTGCCTCGTCAGCGCCGACCGGGATGGCCTCGACGCCAGCGTGGTCGGCCATGTGCTCGACATCGACCGGTTCCCGGCGACGGCCCTGGCGGTGCGGACGGGGCAGCCCATGGCCATCGCGAGCCGCGACGACCCGCACCTCACCGACGAGGAGCGGGATGACATGGCCGAGTACGGCTTCCAGAGCGAGCTCTGCATCCCGCTCGTCGGCGGCGACCGGGTGATCGGCCTGATCGACGTGTTCGACACGCGAGCCGCGCGACTACGGCGAGTACCTCGACTTCCTGCGCAGCGTCGGACAGACGGCCGCCGGAGCCATCGAGAACGCCCTGCTGCTCGACAAGCTCGAGCGCCGCAACGCGGCGCTCGCCGAGCTCGTCGAGCTCGGCAGGACGGTCTCGAGCGCCGGCGGCCTCCGCGAACTGGTGCGCTCGGTCGGCCCACGCGTCGTCGAGCTCATGGAGGCGGACGGCTGCCAGGTGTTCATCCTGCAGGAACGAGACGCTGTACTGCGTGCTCACCTACGACGACGGCGAGTTCCTCGACGACTACGCCGACACGGCCGCTCGACCTCGAGCTGTTCCCCAGCACCAGGATCTGCATCGACCGAGAAGACGGCGCTGATCATCGAGAGCCCCGACGACCCGCGCCTGAGCAGCTACGAGCGCGGACTCTACGCTGACTCGGGCACCCAGAGCGAGATCTGCGTGCCGCTCGTGCTCGAGGACAGGGTGGTCGGCGCTGCTGGACGTGTACGACCATCGGCGACGAGACTACGCGGAGCACCGGGACTTCCTGCTCCGCGTCGGCCAGATGATGGCCGGGGCGTTCGAGAACGCGCTGCTCATGGAGCGCCTCGAGGAGAGCAACCAGACGCTCGGCCTGCTGGTGGAGAGCGGCATCGAGTTCGGGGCGACGCTCGACAGGGACGAGGTGCTGCAGAGCGTCGCCCGTCGCCTCTGCGCCGCCACCTCCGCGCCCGAACTGCGACATCTTCACCGTGCACGGCGACAGCATCCGCTGCGTCGCCTGCATCGACCACGGCGAGCCGGACCAGGGTACGTCGGCACGGAATACCCGGTCGAGCGGCTGGGACTCGCGCGCGTCGCCCTCGAGTCCCGGCAGCCCGTGTACGCGACGGACATCGCCACCGACGCGCGTGTCGAGCGACTTCGAGCGGCGGGAGGACGTCAGCTGGGGGCACCGCGCGATGCTCTGCCTCCCGCTCATCAGCCGCGGAGAGGTCATCGGCCTCGCCGGCATCTACGACGACCACGCGCGCCGCGTTCGCGCGCACCGACTTCCTCCACAGCCTCGCGCAGGTGGCCGCCGGAGCGCTCGCCAACGCGACGCTCTTCGACGAGCTCGACCGCAGCGCCGAGCGCATGGCCCTCGTCGGCGACGTCAGCTTCGAGCTCACCTCCTCGCTCGACCTCGACGAGGTCCTGCTCTCGACCGCAAGACGACTGTGCGCCATCTCGGGCGCACCGATGTGCGACATCTACACCCTGCACGACGGCGCCAGCCTGCAGAGCGTGATCAGCATCGACGGCGAGAGCGTCGACCTGGACTGGCAGGGCCGCACGTTCGCGCTCGACGAGTGGACGGCGATGCGCAAGGTCGTGGAGTCACGCGAGCCGGTCATCAGTCCTCAGCCGCGACGACCCGGACCTCTCGCCCGCCGAGATCGCGCTGATGGAAGAGTTCGGCGAGAGCGGCGCGCTGATGGTCCCACTGATCTCGCGCGAGCGCGTGATCGGCGTTCTGGAGCTGACACACCGGGAACAGAGGCACGAGCTACACGATGGAGGAGACGGCGACGATCGTCTCCATCTGCCGGTTCGCCGCGCTCGCGATCGACAACGCCGAGCTCTACGAGGGCATCAAGGGCATGCACCTCAGCAACCTCAAGGCCCTCAGCTCGGCGCTCAACGCCAAGGACTACTACACGCTCGGCCACGCCGCCCGCGTCGCCGCCTACATGGCCCTGCTCGGCAAGGAGCTCGGCTGGCCCGACGACCTGCTGCGCGCCGTCGAAGAGGCCGCGTACCTGCACGACATCGGCAAGATCGGCGTGCCGGACCGGGTGCTGCTCAAGCCGAGCGGCCTCAACGGACACGAGTGGGAGCTCATGCGGCAGCATCCGATCTTCAGCGCCGAGATCATCCGGCCGCTGTTCGACGAGGCGCTCGTCGAGGGCGTGCGCCATCACCACGAGCGCTGGGACGGCGACGGCTACCCGGATGGCCTCGCCGGCGAGGCCATCCCCTCCGTCGCCCGCGCCATGTGCGTGGCCGACTCCTACGACGCGATGTCGTTCCGCCGGCCGTACCGGCAGGGCCTGACCGACGAGGAATGCCTCGAGGAGCTCGAGCGTTGCAGCGGCGTCCAGTTCGACCCGGAGATGGTCGCCGCCTTCCGTGCGCGTGCTCGAGCACATCGCCGGAGGGCCGCCGCATCGCGGCCGGCCGTCGCCGGCCGGGCCGCGGCGCCCATCGACCCCGAGGAGTGCCTCGCCGTCCGCGAGCACGCGACGACGAGGCTCGCCCGGAGTACGCCTCGATCGTCGCGAGCTCCGCGAGCTCGTGCGCGTCCGGACACGCCGCGCGCTACGTCTGACCGTCTACGCGCGCCAGGGCCGGCGCACCGTCGGTCCTGGCGACTCAGACGCCGGCGCGCCCGAGGCAGCCGCACCTCGGCGACGAGGTCGTCACCGACGACGAACTGGTCGAGGCGTTCGCCGGACGCGAGGTCCCGGCGAACGTGCTGCTACGTGGACCAGTGGGGCGTCTGGATCAGCGGCGTCGCGCCGGTGCGGGACGCCGACGGCTCGGTGGTGGCCGTCGTCTCCGCGGACATCCCCGCGGCGGAAGGCGTGACCGAGGTCGAGGGCCTGCGCAGCAACGTGGCCCAGACGTTCGCCTCGATGCTCCTACGACGGCCGCGCAATCGGCCGCTCGGAGCTCGAGGCGATCACCGACGGCCTCACTGGCCTCTACAACCACCGCTACTTCCACGAGCGGCTCAGCGAGGAGCTCGAACGCTGCCAGGACCAGGGACTGAGCCTCGCGCTGCTCTTCTGCGACCTCGACAACTTCCACGCCTTCAACGACCTGCACGGGCACGGGTCGGGCGACAAGGCGCTGCGCGCGGTCGCGCGGGTGCTCGAGGGCTCGGTGCGCCACGTCGACCTCGCGGCCCGCTACGGCGGCGAGGAGTTCGCCGCCATCCTCATCGACACGGCCGAGGACGGCGCGCTCGAGGTGGCCGAGCGTGTGCGCGCCGGCATCACTCGGACGAGCAGTTCGGCGCCGGCGCCGACACGCTCTCGATCAGCATCGGCGTGGCCACGTGCCCCGAGGACGCGACGTTCAAGGACGAACTCGTCGACAAGGCCGACTGGGCCATGTACCTGGCCAAGCGGCGCGGCCGCAACAAGGTGATGACGTTCGGCGACGAGCACGGCGGCGAGACGCCGGAGCAGGCCGCCGTGGTCCGCCCCGACCACGTCGCGGCCATGGGCGAGCTCGTCGCGGCGCGCGAGGCCTTCCGTCAGCGCCGGCGCTCGTCGGTCGCCCAGATCGCGATCGCGGTCGGCGCGCGCTGACGGGCGTCGCGGCGGAGGACGTGCATGCCGCCGTCTCGGCCGCGGAGGCCGGCGCGGCCGCCGCGGATTCGCCGGCCGAGCAAGATCGTGGCGCTCGCGGAGACCTATCAGGCGCTCGTGACCGAGCGACCCTACCGCCCGCGGATCTCAGAGGCGGAGGCGCTCGACGAGCTCCTGACGTGCCCGGCGCTCAGAGGAGAGGACGAGCTGGCGCGCGCGTTCGAGCAGGTGCTCGCGCGCTGATCCCCAGAACGCGGCGCGACCCCGGGGTCCCGAAAGGAGTGCATCTCCTCGCGGCCGTCCCCGGGGCCGCAGCCAGCAAGCCTGCCTCCGGCGTCGCGCCCGAGCGGCGCCGTCAGGCGATCAGGAAGGAGCAGAGGTACTCGCCGACATCTCTGTCGGCTTCCGAGAACTCCAGTGTCTGGAGGAGCCGGCAGAGTGTCTGGTCGTCACTGACGACCGTGGCGCCGAGGTGCTCGTACCGGACCAGCGCCGAATCGACTGCGCGTTCTTTCTCCTCGCGTGTCACCGAGTCCTCCCAGGGGTTCCTTTGGCTCCACTAGCGAGTGTCGGCCCGGCGACCGCCGTTCTCCATGGGATTCGCGTTTAGGGAGGCGTACCCACAGCCCGACGGGAAAGACGCGGAATCGCCTGCTCAGAAGTACGATCTGAGCGTTCCGCGGCGACGGATGTCGACGCTGGCGCAGTGGAATCCGCCGCCGATCGTCTCGAAGTCCCAGAACGGGCACTCGATGGGCTCGAAGCCCCACTCCCTGAGCTGCCGCGCGAAGCGCTTCTCCCCGGCCGAGACGACGACGCGCGTCTCGTCGAGCATGACCACGTTCATCATGATCCAGCGGCTGCAGTTGTACATCGGGTGCGACTCGGGCATCTCGGGCTCGGGGCACACGAGGACGTCCCAGCCCGCCTTCTCGAACATGTCCGGGACCTCTGACGACGCGCTCCGGGTTGATGAGGAGCTTGCCGGGCGCGAGCGGCTGGAAGGTCGCGTCGATGTGCATCGGGTGCGTGTCGTGGATCTCGACCTCGTGCACGGCGTACTCGTCGCCCGAGGTGTCGTCGCAGCCACTCGATGCCGAAGCGGTTGCAGCAGCTCGAGCGGGCGATGAAGACGTCGCGGCCGCACTTGATGGCGTCGGCCGCGTCGAACATCGGCTCGTACTCGGTGGGCAGGAAGCGCTGGGGTTCGTCCTCCTCAGGCGCCACGAAGCCCGGCGTGAAGCTCTCGTCCGAGAGGCGAGGCGGCGGCGCGGCGACCCAGCGGGCGCCGCCGCGGAAGTACTCCTTGCAGAGCTCGCGGTACGCGAGCCGCTCGGTGGAGCGGCTCCTCCAGCCCATCGGCGCCTCGATGATCTGATCGCCGATGACGAGCAGCACGTCTCGCGGCATCAGCGCGTAGCAGCTGCTGGCGACCTCCCAGTCCGGCGTCGCCAGCGGCCGCTCGTACGGATACGGCTCGGGCTGCCGCACGGTGACGCCCGCCTGCTCGGAGCAGGTCGATGAAGGCGTCGAGATCGCGCTCTGCCTTCTTCAGCATCTCCACCGGCCACGGCGTGCCGCCGTGCTGCTTGAAGAAGTCCCACTGCGTCTTGTCGTGGACGACAGCCGGCATGATGACGTCCCACGGCGGGACGAGAGTGTTCTCGTCGACGCGACCCACGACGATCTCCTCGAGCGGGTCCCACTCGTTGATGGCGTTGACGACGGGGGTCTGAACTGTCTGTGGGTCCACAGGTCCTCCTGGCGAACGGTCGCGCGGGCGGACCGCGGCGAGCATGGATCGCTCGCGGACGACGCCGCCCGCGCGCTAACTGAGCCTGCCGGCGATGCCGGCGACGATCTCGGCGGCGACGCGCGCCGCGATCGCGGGGCCGTCGACGCCGCCCATCCCGCGGCCGGCGCCACAGATGTCGGCCGCCGCGAGCAGGGCGCCGGACACGACGGAGATGCCGGCGACGAGCTCCCTCGCCTCCAGCCCGACGGGGTCCCCGATCCCGGCGACCACGCCCAGGTCGACGGAAAGGTACACGGCCTCGGTGCCGGTCGCGGCGGTCTCGAGCGCCTCCTGCGCGACGGTGGTCACACCGTCGCGCAGCACGTCGTCGAGCGAGAAGGTCGTCGCGCCGAGGCCGTCGAGCACGCGGCGGGCGGGTCCGTCCGGCGGGGCCGCCGCGCCCGCCGATCAGCGCCAGGTTGGCCGGCGAGACGACACCGAGCTCGAGCGCCCGGGCCCATCTGGACCCGGCCGCGTACAGCGGGCTCGGGCGCGACCTCGTAGGCCGGCGTGAACGCGATGACGCCGAGCCGGCCGCGGAGCTTGCCGCTGAGCACCTGCAGCACCGGCACGCTCACGAGCGCATCGCCACCGAGGACCAGCGGCGCCGCGCCGGCGGCCACGATGTCGGCGAGCCGCTCGTGGGCCTGCATGAAGGCGACGGCAGGGTCGTCCTTGACGACTGCGACGTCGCCGTAGTCCGCGGCACGGAACCCGCCGGTGAGCGCCGGCAGCCAGTCCGCGTAGCGCAGGGACGCGCGCCTGATGGCCGCCGGGACGTCGCCGGCGCCGCCGAGCGGGACCCCGAGCACGGCCAGCGCCATGCCAGTGAGCGCCGCCGGATCGTCGACCGCGTGAAGGCCGAGCAAGCCGCCGCCGCGCGACGGCGCATCCGCCCGTCCGCCGGCGGCCCTCCAGAGCTCCCTCAGCTCGTCCGGGTCCATCAGGCGCCTCACCGGCGACGCACGACCCGCTGAAGGTCGACGTTCTCCTCGATCAGGTCGATGCCGAGTCCCGGACCGGCCGGCACGTCGATCCACGAGACGCCGTCCACCACTTCCTGCTTGATGCCGCGCCCGAGGTCATGCTCGAGGGCGCCCTGCCCCCAGGGCAGATCGGCATCGCCGTGCACGGCGTTGGCCAGCGCGATGTTGACGTGGAAGTGCGCCGACATGGCGATGGAACTCTCGCCCATGTTGCCGACCATGACCTTGATGCCGGCGGCCTCGGCGATCGCATCCATGGTCAGCTCGAGGGTGTCGACGTGGACGGTGGTGATCTTCATACGTCACTCCGCAAGGTCGGAGGCCGGACTCTCTCAGTCTATGCCATGGGGCCTCGGTGAGTCCGGGCGAGGCGCGACGGCCGGGCCTTGTCCGGCCTCCCGGGCAGCCGTATCATTCGGACCGCTCGCGAATCCGGAGGGGAATCGCGGGATCACGAGAGGAGACCTGCGATGGTGGACGTCATCCACTTCGAGCGCGACTTCGAGACGGCGGGGTTCTACAGCCCGCTGGTGGGGATGGAGTTCGCCGAGGACCGGGTCGAGGTGCGCACCGACCCGCTCACCGGGATGACGGCCGTCGCCTCCGCCGGCCTCGAAGCCAAGGAGGAGATGTTCCTCGGCAAGACCGACTGGGACGTACGCCGAGGCGCTGGCCGCACGAACCCGCGAGGGCTGCTTCTTCTGCCCGGAGAAGGTGCTCGAGGCCACCCCTAAGTACCCGGAAGCGCTCGTGCCGGGCGGGCGGCTCGCGTGCGGAGGCGCCCTCGTCTTCCCCAACCTCTTCCCGCTCGCCGCCGTGCACGCCGTGGCGACGTTCCCGGACAAGCACTACCTGCGGCCCAGCGAGTTCACACCTCGGTTGCTGGAGGAGGCGCTCGGCGCGGCGTTCGACTTCGCCGGTCGCGCCGAGCGCTTCTACCCCGGACTGACGCACCTGCAGGTGAGCTGCAACCACATGCTGCCCGCAGGCGCGAGCCTCGCCCACCCCCATCTGCAGGTGTTCGGCGGCAAGGCGGTGCCCTGGCAGGTGGAGCTGTCCTGGCGCCGCTCGGCGGAGTGGAAAGCGGCGCACGGCGCAAGCTACTGGGACACGCTCGTCGCGCAGGAGGAAGCCACCGGCGAGCGCTCCATCTGGAGCGCGGACGGGGTTCACTGGCTGACGCCGTTCGCGCCGGCAGGCGCCCGTGAGGCGATTGCGGTGGTGCCGGGCGCCGATCGCCTGTCGAGGCTCGGCGCCCCCCAGGTCGCGGCGCTCTCCGCCGGCCTCTCCCGGATCCTCACGTGGTACGAGACGGAGGGCCTCTCGGCGTTCAACTTCACCGCGTTCGGCGGCGCCCTCGACGGCCGGGACATGGGGTTCCCCGTCGTCCTCCGCGTGATCGCCCGCACGGCCTTCAAGCAAGACTACCGCACCGACGACTACTTCCTGCAGAAGCAGCTCGGCGGTGAGCTCATGTTCGCCGCGCCCGAGGAGATGGCGGCGCGGCTGCGAACATTGCTGGGGAGCTGACAAGCTGGATCACGACCTGGAGGCGTCCTCCATGGAACGCATCGACTATCCTGTTGACGTCCGCGCCGACTACCCGGAGCGCAGCTCGCGCCTCTGGGCCGTGCTTGACCATCTTCTGGATCAAGTTCTTCGCGCTGATCCCCCACGGCTTCGTCCTGATCTTCCTCGGGATCGCGCAGTGGGTGGTCGCGTTCGTCGCACAGTTCGCCGTGGCGATCAAGGGCGAGTACCCGGCAGGGATGCACGAGTTCGTCACCGGTGTGCTGCGCTGGCAGACGCGGGTGGCTGCGTTCATCCTGTCCGTCGACGACCGGTACCCGCCGTTCAGCCTCCAGCGGATCGACGACTACCCGGTCGACGTCGCCACGGAGCGGCCGGCCGAACCCAGCCGCACCTACGCGATTTTCACCATCATCGTCCAGGTGCTTGCGATCGCCGGCGGCATCTGGTTCGCCGTCTGGCTGATCGGCCACGCCGACACGTTCACCTCGACCTCCCAGAGCGGCAGCTACAACTTCCGCTTCAACACCCCATCGTTCGGCGGCGGTAGCGGTCTCGTGCTCCGGCAACTCGCGGCCATCCCCCACTGGGTCGTGCTGGTGTTCGTCGGGATCGCCGCCTTCGTCCTGTGGTTCATCGTGCAGTGGGTGATCCTGTTCGTGGCGCACTTCCCACGTGGCATGTGGGACATCGAGGCGGGTTACGTGCGCTGGTACACGCGCGTGAACGCCTACGCCCTGGGGCTCGTCGACCGGTATCCGCCGTTCTCGATGAGCCCGTCGCTCTCGAGCGGCGCGACCGGCACGTCATCGTCGGCGCCGCCGCCGCCGCCTCCACCGCCGATGACGGCCACATGGCCCCAAGCGCCGGCGCCACAGACCCCTCCGCCACCGGCCCCCCAGACGCCCGCCGCGCCTCCGCAGGCGCCGCCTGTGACACCGCCGACGGAGCCGCCGGAGCCGGTCTCGCCGCCTCCGCCGGAGGCGCCGCCGCAGCCGTAGGCGTCGACTTGCCCGAGGCCCGGGAATACCGCATACTACGGTGTCCCGGGACTCTCCGGGACCTTGCGTGGGGCATTAGCTCAGCTGGGAGAGCGCCTGGATCGCACCCAGGAGGTCAGCGGTTCGATTCCGCTATGCTCCACCACCTTCTCCGTTTCGGCAGGACCGCCCGCCGCCCCGTCAGGACTGCTTGGCTGGGCTCTCGTCGATATCGACGTCCGTGAGCTGGACCATCGGCGCCTCCGGGTCGAGCCGCACCATCAGCGAGCCGCACTGCGGGCAGATCGGCTGTGGCGCGTCCGTGCTGAACTCGTCACTGCAGTTCAGGCAGGTCGCGGCAATCGGCCGGTGCTCGAAATACAGCACAGCGCCCTTGAAGAACTCATCCTCGCTCGTGAGCATCTCGAAGTACATCTCGATGGACTCCTGCGTGAAGTCGGCGGCGGGCGTCATCGCCACGTAGAGGCCCGCGACCTTGCGGGCGCCGTTGGCGACCGCCGCCTCGCGGGCCCTGTCGATGATTCCCTGCGTGATGCCAAGCTCGTGCACGTCATCGCCTCCCCTCGTCGTCACTCCTGTCTTGTTCTACCACGCTGGTCGTATACTCGTGCGCGACCTAGCGGCTGGGAGCCCTCCGGGCTCCAGAACGGAGGCTCCGCAGATGGCAGGCGAGATCGAGTTCACGACAAATTACAGCGACCTCAGCACCGACAACGGCTTCCAGTTCGAGTTCCGCTGCAATCGCTGCGGCAACGGCTATCGCACGGAGTTCGACACCTTTGAGCTGAGCACGGCGACCAGCGTCCTCGACGGCGCCGGCAGCATGCTCGGAGGCATCTTCGGCCAGGCGGCCAGCGTCGCACAGAGGGCCAAGTCCGCCGCCTGGGAGAAGGCAAGCGACAAGGCCTTCCGGAAGGCCTCGGAGGAGATTCGTCCCAAGTTCGTCCAGTGCCCCCGCTGCAGCGCCTGGATGTGCCGCGAGCAGTGCTGGAACGAGAAGAAGGGCCTCTGCAAGCAGTGCGCCCCGGACCTCGGCGTGGAGATGGCCGCAGCGCAGGCGGACAAGTCCGTCGAGGAGGTGTGGGCGCACGCCAGGATGGCCGAGGAGGACAAACATCTCACTGAAGCCGACTGGCGCGAGGGCATCACGGCCTCCTGCCCCTCGTGCGGCGCACCCCAGGCGACCAACGCCAGGTTCTGCGCCCAGTGCGGGGCGGACCTCAAGGCAGCGAAGCACTGCACGCAGTGCGGGGCAAAGCTGGAGCCGAGCGCCAGGTTCTGCTCCGGCTGCGGCTCCGCAGCCACCTGAGCGCGAAAACGCGTTGAATGGCTGGTCGCCTCCGCGACTTCCAAACATTCAGACGCCGATTCATGCGATTTTCGTCTTATGGCGACTTGTCCCAGCACCGTCCGCGTGGTAGAACCGGACCTGTGAAAAGGTAGTCGTCCACGCCCTCCCGGGCGCGGTCTCGAGGAGGGAGAAACACCATGAAGGTCCTTATCGTCGGCGCCGGCATGCAGGGCCAGGTCCTCACCTGGAACCTCGGCCGCAACCCCGCCGTCACCGAGATCATCGTCGCCGACTACGACGAGGAGCGCGCCGCGTTCGTCGCCGGCCAGGTGGGCAACGGCAAGGCGCTGTCCATGTTCATCAACGCCTCCGACAGCGACGCCGTCGCCAAGGCCGGCGAGGGCTGCAGGCTCATCGTCAACGCGGTCATCCCCGAGTTCAACAAGTCCATCATGACCGCGTGCCTCAAATGCGGCGCCTCGTACATCGACATGGCGCAGGGGCAGACGCGCACGCAGACGATCGACGAAGCGTACCTCGACCAGATGACGCTGGCCCCCGAATTCGCGAAGCAGGGCCAGCTGGCCCTCCTCAGCACGGGCATGGACCCGGGCGTCACCAATACCTTTGCCGCCAACGGTTACGAGGACCTCGACAGGTGCTTCGAGATCCGCATCAAGGACTTCGCCCTCTTCGACTCTCCGGTGCCCCTCCAGGTCTGGTCGCAGGAGACCTACTACACGGACTGCTCGCAGCCGCCGCTTCTCTATGAGGACGGCGAGTTCAAGCGCGTGGAGATCTTCGGGCGCCGCGAGAAGTACGAGTTCCCGGAACCGTTCGGCCTCGGCACCGTCATCTGCCACGACCACGAAGAGGTCAGCACCCTGCCGCGCCTGCTCCCCAAGGCACTGGGCGAGAAGGGCCTCCGCTACGTCGACTTCAAGATGGGCGGCGACGAGGACGGCATCGACGCCGACCTCGCCCTCGTCGGCTCGGGCATGACCAGCAAGTACCCCGTCAAGCTCAAGGACGGCAGCGAAGTGCGTCCGATCGAGGTGTTCGTCGCCACCCTGGCGCCGAACCCGCCCGCCGACGAACTGGCGAGGCTCGCTCTCGCCGGCGAGATCACGGACAACGGCGTCGTCACCGTCGACTGCATCGGCGAGAAGAACGGCAAGCCGGCGAGCGTCGGCTACTACGTCTTCCCGCCGGACATCCAGTGGGTCAACGGCCAGATCCCCGGCGCCACCTGCGTCAGCTACGGCACGAGCACGCCGGCCAGCATCTATGCGGAGTTCATCGTCGAGGACAAGATCGCGCAGAAGGGCATGGTCTGCCCTGAGGAGCTCAGCCGCGAGGTGCGCGACGCGTTCATCGCCGAGATGGGCGTGCGCAACATGCCGACCTTCCGCAAGGAGACCGTCGCGGCCAACTGACCTCCGGCGACAGAAGCCCCTGGGACGCTCTCGGTCTGCCGGGAGCGTCGAGGGCCGGGCGGCAGGCAAGAGGCCGGCCCGGCCCTTTGGCGTTCCCGGAGCACATCGCGGCCGCGAAAGCGCCGGCCGGCCCAGCGGCCGAGGGCGTCAGGCGAGCGGCTTCTCCAGCACGTCGAAGCGGCGCGACACGTGCATGCCGGCCGCCAGATAGACCCGGACCGCGTGCGGTCACGTTCTGGGCGTCCACGTACAGACGCACCCGAGCCTGACCCCGCTCCCGAAGCGTGCGGAACGGCGGCGAGCAGGAGCGCGTGCCCGATGCCGCGACCGCGCCAGGGCTTTCGCACCGCGAGATCGCCGATCACGGCGCCGCCGGCGCCCAGGAACGGCAGAGCGAACCCGACAAGCTCGTCACCGTCCCAGGCCAGCCACCACAGGCTGGGGTCGCTGTCGGGCCTGTCAAGATGGGCGAGCCGCCACTCGTCGTACGGTCGCGGCTCGTACAGGTGATGTTCCGACGAAGGCCTCCTGGTCGGCGCGGTACACGACCTCCTCGTCGACGCCCGGCCGGCATCCGACGGGCGACGATGCCGGCGGGCCACAGCGGCGCCTCGAGGTCGCCCCCGAGAGCCGGCGGCCATCTCGAAGTACTGCCGGATCGCCCTGAATCCCCTCCGGTCCAGCGAGGCTCTCCGCACGATGTCGCTGTCTTCGCACCACACCACCAGGCTGCGCGGAACGCCGTCCGGCGTCCGCGCCGGCAGCTCGGCAACGCGGGCTTCGATGGCGTCCAGCATCGCGTCTCCGAGCCCACGACCGCGGTGATCGGGGTGCACGTAGTGGTCGGCGGTGATCTCAGCCGTCGTCTGCCGCCACACCCAGCCGACCGCGGCGAGCTCCCCGTCGGGGGCGACCGCCACCCACCAGTCCTCGTCGGGGCGGCTTCTGGGATTCAGCCACTCGTTGGCGACGTCCGTGTCGTGTCGACGCGGCTCCCCGGTGTCGACGGTCTCGCAGGCGTCGAGAATGGCCTGGATCGCCGGCGCTTCGCCGGCCTCCGGGTGTCGCAAGATGTAGCCGACGGGCAGAGGCACGTCTCCCCCCTTGTGGGTGTCGCACGCGCCCCAGTCTAGTCCCGGGCGCCGCAGAAGCGGAGGGGCCGGGGCGGAGATCCGCCACCCGGCCCCTCCGTTCATCGCTCCGGCCGGCGGCCGGTCTTGCTGCGCGTGTGCTTGGCTTACATGCCCTCGTCTTCGAGGTGGATGTGCGCCACCTTCTGAACGGTGTCGGGCCGGCTGCGCGCGCAGCCAGAAGAGGATGACGACGCCGAACACCAGCCAGGCGGCCATCACGTAGGGCGCGTACTTGTACGGCGACGTCAGCGCGGAGATGAACGAGAGCCCCGGGATGCCGGTGATGCCGGCGACGCTGAAGAAGCCGGGGATCAGCAGCAGGGCGCCGATGATGGGCACGATGATGTGGAGCACCCAGTGCTGCTCGTCCCTGCGGTGCCGGGCGAAGAAGCCGATGCAGGCGATGTTGGTGGCGATGTACACCGGCACCACGATCACGACGAGCGCCGTGCCGATGATGCCGAACGCGACCTGCGGTGTGTACTTGAACCCGAGGGCAAGGCCGACGGCAAGGCTGAGCGAGCAGCTCGACCAGGAGGCCCGACACGCGGCGACTTGTACTTCGGGTGCAGGTTCGGCAAACCAGCGCGGGAACGCGCCAACGCGTCCGAAGGCGTATGCCGTGCGCGTGAACACGTTGGCGCCGGCGTTGGCGTTCGCGAGGGTCGAGTTGATGATCGCGAACAGGACGAGCGCCCAGAAGACGATCGAGACGGAGCGCGCGAGACCGTCCCACGGCACGCCGTTCGCATAAGCGGCGAACCCGGAGAACTTCTCCGGGACCGTAGTAGACCGCGGCCGCGTAGGTCGTGAAGATGTAGAGGGCGCCGATGATGATCGTCGACAGGATCACCGCGCGCGGCACGTTCTTGCGCGGGTTCCTCGTCTCTTCGGCCAGCGGCGCCGCCGCCTCGAAGCCTGAGAAGGCGAGCAGCGCGCCCACGGCCCCGGCGATCACGCCGGTCATGCCCTTGTACCCTTGCGCGTTGGCGGCGCTCGGCGTGAAGACCGACAGCGTGTTGTTGCCGCCTGCCTTCACGACCAGGACGATCGACAGGCTGAGGAACACGATGATCTCGATGAAACCGAGCACGACGCCGGTACGGGTCGACGTCCTCACGCCGCGGTAGACGAGGAAGCAGATGAGCAGCGTGCCGGCGACCATGAAGATCCACCACAGGCTCGTCGGGAAGGACGACTGCTCGCTGTTCCACTCACCGGCGACGGTGTAGCCGAGCTGCAGCATGACGAGGGGGACGATCAGCACCTCGACGGCGGCATAAGCCCAGCCCACGAGGAACCCGACCCAAGGAGCCAGGCCGACGGCGTTGTACGTGGCCACCGAGCCGGCGGCGGGAATGTGCTTGGCGAGCTGTCCGATGCTCACGGCAGTGAACAGCATGCCGATGAACGCGATGAACACCGAGAGCGGAAGCGCGCCCCCGGCGAACGCGGCGCCGAGCGGGATGGAAGCGGCGATGGCGGCGCCGGGGGCCATCGACGTGATCGACTGGAACAGAACGTCGGTCAAGCCGACGGCATTGCGCTCCAACTGGGCGACGGGACCTGGTTCAGACACGGGCCTTCCTTTCGACTAGAGATACCTGTCGGGTTTACCGTCGGAGCGCGAAACTACGCCTCCTTGGGTCGTGCAACCCGCATCCGCCAGCTCGGCCAAGCGTCGGCGCCTGGCCAGTCCCGCCCGGCCAAGCCTGCATGCGTGCGGAACGCACGCAGGTCCCGGATGGGCAAGAGCGGGCCCACTATACGCCGCCCGAGTCGTGGGGCCAAGGAACTGCCTGGATGAATGAGGGCGCGCCACGGCACCGCGTCGATGCCCGGTCTGGCTAGCGTCTCGACGCCGCAGAAGCGGAGCGCGGTGAGGACGAGTGTCTCAGCCGCCGCGCGCAGGTCCTTGAGCGGCACGTGCTCGTCCGGCATGTGGGCCACGCGGACGTCGCCGGGCCCGAACAGGACGGTCGGGATGTGCCCCACGTTGACGAGCAGGCGCATGTCGGCGCCGTAGGTGACGCCCTCGACCGGAGGCACCGAGCCGGTCACGTCTGCCGCTGCGGCGGTGACCGTCCTCACCAGCGGGTGGTCCACGTCGGTCACGGCCGGGTCGAAGCGCCCGCCCCACCACTCGACGTCCGGCGGATGCTCGGCCAGCCAGGGGTCGGCTGCGGCGGCGCGGGCGATCGCCTCCTCAAACGCCCGCCGGGCCGTGCCGACATCCTCGCCGACGGCCACGCCGTACCGTCCCTCCGCCACCAGCGTGTCGGGGACGCTCGAGGCCCAGTCGCCGGCGCGCACCGTCCCGACCTCGATCGGCCACGGCAGCCGGTAGCCGGCGAACAGCGGCTGCCGCGCTGCGTCGCCCCGCTCCTTCTCGAGCCGGCGGAGCGCCGCGAGCAGCGGGATGAACTTCTCGACCGCGTTCACGCCCTCTTCGCGCACGCAGCCGTGAGCCGAGAGTCCGTGGACGACCAGGCGGAACATGAGAGAGCCTGCCTGCGCGGGTACGACATGGAGCCGAGTCGGCTCGACGACCACGGCACCTTGGGCCGAGTGCCCCCGCAGGATGGTCGCCAGCGTCCCGGTGCCGCCGTCCTCCTCGCCCACGACACTGGCGACGCTCAGGCGACCTCGCAAAGAGATCCCGACGTCGCGGATGGCCTTGGCCGCAGAGAGAGCGCAGCAAAGGCCACCCTTCATGTCGACGGCGCCGCGGCCGTAGACCCGGCCGTCACGGACGGCCGGGTCCCAAGGCGGCGTCGTCCACGCCGCCTCATCGCCCGGAGGCACCACGTCGATGTGCCCGTTGAAGATCAGGTCGCGGCCGGCAGGGCTGCCCGCGGCAGCGGCGCCGGCCGCCCTCTCCCCAACCCAGCCCACGACGCCGAGCGCCTCCTCGCGCTCCACCTCGTGACTCCAGTCGGGATGGCGCCCCAGTTCCTCCAGGTCCACCGGCCAGACGTCGGTCTCAAGCCCGGTCTCCTGCATCCAGGAGGCGACACACCGCTGGGCATGGGTCTCCTCGCCGTCGAGGCTCGGGATCGCGATCAGCTCGCGCAGCAGAGCCACCAGGCCGTCGAAGTCGAGCGCCGCGAGCACCTCGCGCTCGATCGCGCTGAGTTCGCCGCCCATCGCTCCCGCCCCTCAGTCAGGGTCGCGCAGCACCGGCCGCGTGAGGCAGGTCGGCCCGCCCTCGGCCTTGAACGACAACGGCTCCCCCGGGAACGTCACTACCTCGCAGCCGGCCTGCTCGAGTCGCTGCTGGGTCACCGGGCTGCCCTCGAGCATGATGCACGTGCGCGGGGCCACCGTGAGGATGTTGGTCGCCTGTGTGTGCAGGAACTCCGCCTCCGGGACGTCGACCAGTCGGATACCGCGGCGCCTGAGCTCAGCCCAGAACGCCGTCGGCATGAGCGGCGGGTAGGCGACGGCCAGGTCGATGTCCACCGGGCTGATCAGGCTGAGCAGGTGGAGGCATGCCTCCGGCCCCGTGAAGTAGGGAAGGTCGTAGTCGAGCACGCTGACGCCGAGGGGGTCGAGGAGGCCGCGGAGTTGACGAACGCCTTCGGCGTTCGTGCGAAAGCCGCGGCCCACCGCGAGCGTGTCGTGGTCGAGCCACAGAGTGTCCCCGCCCTCTGCGCGCGCCTCGCCCTCGAGGCGCCCGTACAGCGGCACGCCGCACTCCTGCAGGGTCCGCGCCAGCGGTTCTTCCTCACCGCGCCGGCGCTCCTTGCCCATGCTGAGCACGAGCGTGCCCTGGTCGGTCACGAGCGCGGGATCGAACACGAAGACGCTGTCGCTGTGATCCGGAAGCGGCTCTTCGTGATACAGAACCTCGACGCCCCAGGCACGTAACTGGTCGGCGAAGACATCGTGCGCGTGGCGCGCCTCGACCACGTCGATGGCGCTCGTGTAGTGCCATGACGCGGGGTCGGCGACGGCCATCGCCTCGCCGGGCCGTCGCATCACCACGCGGCGCAGCCGCCCTACCATGCCCTGCGCCCCGTACCCCTCGGTCATCCGTCCCCCCTCGGTCGTCCGCCTTGTGCCGGCGGCATCCACGGCGCATGCGGTCCGCGCGCCGGTCAGACCAGCGTGCCGCCCAGCGGCGCCAGCAGGTCTTTCGCGATCGAGAACCGCGCCGTCTTCAGAGGGTCGACCACCTGCGAGATCTGCAGCTGCCCGGCCGCGCTCATCAGCGTCGTGGCTGCTTGCGGCGTCAGCCCCAAGCGGGTCTGCAGCAGCTCCGCCATGTGACGAGTCGCCTGCTCGGCCGCAGCGTCGAGCGTCTCCGCGGAGGCGATCGCGGCCACCACGTCGTCGGTCTCCACCACAGGTTCGTGCAGGGTGAGGTCCCGGCGCACATCCACCGTCAACTGGATGCTGCCCTGGATCTCGACTCCGGTGCCGCAGATTTCGCCGTCACCCATCGCTGCGTGGAGATCGCCCGCGGCCAGCAGCGCTCCCGGCACAAAGACAGGGAAGTACACCGTGGCGCCTTCGCCGATGATGCGGGTGTCCATGTTGCCGCCGTGCGCACCCGGCGAGCCGCAGGCCACCGGAGGTCCGGCCGGTGCGACGCCGATAACGCCGATCATCGGCCGCACGGGCACGCGGATGCCGGCGACGTGAGCGTAGCCGTCTTCGAGCGGGACCATCTCGAAGGCGATGCCTTCGAACTGGTCGCGGAGCACGCCGAAGTCGCCACTGACCGCCATGACGCCGTGCGAGGCGACGTCGACCCGGTCGATGCGCACGCAGAGCACGTCGCCGGGCTCCACTCCCTCTATGTAGACTGGGCCGGTGGCGGGATTGATCTGCTCCCAGTCGACGCCGCCGAGTGCGGCGTCGGCGGACTGCACCTGGTCACTGAAACAGTCATAGGTGTCGAGGATGAGACTCTCGCCCGGGCTGACGCGGGCCACGGGAGTGGCGGCGGCGGAGAGGGCGAAGACACTCTGGTCTCGAGCGACGCGAATCACGGCACACCTTCCTTTGACGATCGAGGATGTGGTCGCGCGGCTCAGTCGCCGTGGATCTTGCGCCGCCACGGCGCCCACGACGTCGGCCGCGACATGTCGGCGAACTGGTGCACTGGTGTGCCCTCAGTGTCGTCGACAACGAGCAAACCGTCGGTGTCCAGCACCGACACGGCGTCGGCCTGGAAGAAAGCAAAGAGGCTCAC
The DNA here is from genome assembly GCA_963798285.1 of uncultured Thermoleophilia bacterium. Lineage (GTDB taxonomy): Bacteria > Actinomycetota > Thermoleophilia > UBA2241 > UBA2241 > CAIXSE01. Next base: position 1,894,683 of record CAWCSR010000003.1, read on the forward strand.
GATTGCGACCGCATCGACGCCGCCGCCCAGCTCGTCCACGGTGAGCGTCTGGTTGGAGAGCGTCCTGCTCCAGGTGGTGGTGAGCCTGTCCCACGTGAGATCGGCGCGTACGCCGCGCACCAGCAACGACAGGCTCGTGTCGTCCGACGCCACGATGCGGCCCTTGCCGCGCCAGAACACGAGGGGAAACTCATCGCCGATCATGTCGGCGGTGCGGGACTTCATGCTTTCGATAGAGATCATCATGCCTCCGGCGGAGCGCTGCAGGCGCCTAGTGTACCGGGCTCGGGGCCGTCTGACGAGCGTCAGAGGAAGCTAGGGCCGCGGCAGCAGCCCGACGCGCTCGCGTACCTTGGCAAGCGTGCGCTCGGCGATGGTCTCGGCGCGCTCGGCTCCGGTCTTGAGGACCTCGAGCGTGTAGCTCTTGTCTGCCTCGAGTTCCTTGATCCGCGCCTGGATGGGCGCCAGGGCCTCGACGACGACCTCGCCGAGATCGGTCTTGAAGTCGGCGTACCCCTTGCCCTCATAGCGCGCCTCGATGGACTCGGTGGACTCGCCGCTGAGCGCCGCGTAGATGTCGAGCAGGTTGGTGAGCGCGGGCTTCTCCGGTCCGCCGCGCACCTCTGTGCCGGAGTCTGTGACCGCGCGCCGGATCTTCCTGCGGATGACGTCCGGCGCGTCCATCACGGCGATGTAGCTGTTCTCAGACCCGGCGCTCTTGCTCATCTTGTTCGTGGGGTCGTCCAGAGCCATCACTCGCGCTCCGCCCTCTCGGATGATCGGTTCGGGCACGATGAAGGCCTTGCCGAAGGCGTGGTTGAAGCGCTCGGCAAGGTCACGCGTGAGCTCCACGTGCTGCTTCTGGTCCTCGCCCACCGGGACGGCGTCGGCGCCGTAGAGCAGGATGTCCGCCGCCATGAGGACCGGGTAGTCGAAGAGGCCCACGGCGACGCTCTCACCCTCCGCGCCGACGGTCTTGTCCTTGAACTGGGTCATGCGCCGGAGCTCGCCCATATAGGTGATCGTGTTGAGGACCCACATGAGCTCGCTGTGGGCCGGCACGTGGCTCTGCACGAAGACGATGGAGCGCTCGGGGTCGACGCCGCTGGCGAGGAACAGATTGACGAGGTCGACGGTGTTGCGCCGGAGCTCCGCACGCACCTGCCTGACGGTGATGGCGTGCAGGTCGACGGCGCAATAGACACAGTCGTGCGTCTCCTGCATCTGCACCCAGTTCTTGACCGCGCCGAGGTAGTTCCCGAGGTGCAGCGTGCCTGACGGCTGGATGCCGCTGAAGACGCGGGGGCGCCGTGCCGATGTCTCTTGCTGGGGGCTCACGGCTCCGGAGTCTACCGAAGCGCGCGCGGGCGAGCCACCGGCTCACAATTCGGAGCACACCCTTCACAGGCCAGACTGGTTCGTGAGCCGTTCGACTTCGGCGGGGACGACTGACGCCCAGCCGTGGGCTCGCTTCCGGCAGTCTACGTTGCGGCTGCCGGAAGCCCGGTGCTACAGTGCCAGAGAACCGAGGATGCCCGGTGGACGGTCGCGTGAGAGCCCGCCGCTCGAAGGAATGGGCGGGCGCCGAAGGGGCAAGGATGGCGCCGGATGCGCCGCCGAAACTCTCAGGCCAACGGAACGCGACGGGACGGGCCCCTGAAGTGGCGGACGGTGTCCGCGGCGGACAGGGTGATGGGGACATCACCCTGTCCCTCGACGTTTAAGGGGTGAGCCACATGAGCACACCAAGCACCGGTCCCCTTGCCGAGCGCATCGGACACCTCGGGACCGAGACGGCGTTCGCCGTTTCCGCCGAGGCGAGCGAGTGGAAGTCGCTGGGCCACACCGTCTTCCCCTTCCATCTCGGGGACATGGACCTGCCGACGCCGGAGAACGTCGTCGAGGCGGCCGTTCGCGCCATCCGTGCCGGCAAGACGGGCTACTGCCCCAACGCCGGCATCCCCGAGCTCCGCGCGGCGCTGGCCGACGACGTCGGCGCCTCGCGCGGCGTCGCCTACACGGCGGAGAACGTCGCCGTCCAGCCGGGGGGCAAGCCCGTCATCGAGAAGTTCCTCCTCACACTCATGGACCCCGGCGACGAGGTCCTCTACCCCAGCCCCGGGTTCCCCATCTACGAGAGCCAGATCGAGTTCCTCGGAGGAGTCCCCAAGCCCTACGGCTTCACGCCCGGCGAGAAGGACTTCCTCCTGGACTTCGATGCCATCGAGGCGGCCATCACACCGCGCACGCGCCTGCTCATCTTCAACAACCTGCACAACCCCACCGGCGCGGAGAGCTCGGCGGAGGAGATCGAGGCGCTGGCCGGGCTTGTCCGGAAACATGATCTCTACGTGCTCTCCGACGAGGCCTACTGGGACGTGCGCTACTCGGGCCGGAGCAAGTCGATCGCATCACTGCCCGGGATGAAAGAGCGCACGGTGATCCTCTACACCTTCAGCAAGAAGTACGCGATGACGGGGTGGCGCCTCGGGGCCGCGATCGGACCGAAGGAACTGGTCGCGCCCATCGCCACCCTGAATGTGAACCAGGAGTCGTGCACGACACACTTCATCCAGTGGGCCGGCGTCGAGGCGCTCACCGGCGACCAGTCCGGGGCGGAGGAGATCATCGGCATCCTCAAGGAGCGCCGCGACGTCGCCGTGGACATCCTGAACGAGATCCCCGGCGTGACCTGCTACCGGCCGGAGGCGACCTTCTACCTGTTCCCCGACGTCACCGGCCTCATGGAGAACAAGGGCTTCGAGACCTACGACCAGTTGCGGCGCGCGGCGCTGGAGGAAGCAGGCGTCAGCTTCTGCACCCGCCTGCACTTCGGCCGCGCGCTCCCCGGCGAGGAGCGGCGGTACGTGCGCCTCGCCTATTCAGGCATCAGCGCGAACCTCATCCGCGAAGGGCTCGGCAAATTGAAGGAGTGGGCACAATGAGCGGCGATCCCCAAGGCGCGCGCCTCCTGCGCACGCCCTTCCACGCCCAGCACGTCGCCGCCGGCGCCAGGATGGTGGACTTCGGCGGCTGGGACATGCCGGTACAGTATCCGACCGGCATCATCACCGAGCACCTCGCCACCCGCGGCGGCGCCGGCCTCTTCGACGTCTCCCACATGGGCCGGTTCGTCTTCCGCGGTCCCGGGGCGGTGCCCTTCCTCCAGCACGTGCTGACCAACAACGCCGAGGCGCTCGACCCGCTCCAGGCGCAGTACACGATGGTGCCCACCAAGACGGGCGGTGCAGTCGACGACGCCTACCTCTACCGCTTCCGCGAGGGCGAGTACCTGCTCGTTGTCAACGCGTCCAACCGCCGCAAGGACTGGGAGCACTTCCACGATCACCTCGAGCACTTCCCGGACGTCGATATGAGCGACGAGACCGGCGAGATCGCCATGGTGGCGCTGCAGGGCAAGACCGGGCGCGACGATCCTCGGCGGCCTCATCGAGACGGGTGCACTGCCCGAGCCTCTGCGCAACGAACTCAGTGTCGCGACGTTGCGGCTGCCGGGCGACGGGCGCCTCGTCGAGACACGCATCGCCCGTACCGGCTACACGGGTGAGCCCATCGCGTTCGAGCTCTTCGTGGCTGCGCATGACGGGCCGGCGATCTGGGACGCGCTGGTCGCGGCGGGCGCCGTGCCCGTCGGGCTCGGCGCCCGCGACACCCTGCGGCTCGAGGCCGGCCTGCCGCTCTACGGGCACGAACTCGGCATCGACCCGGACGGCCGGGAGATCCCCGTCTTCAGCTGTCCGCTGGCCACCTTCGCGGTCAGCTTCTCGCCGCGCAAGGGCCGAGTTCATCGGCCGCCACGAGCTCGAGAAGCAGCAGCGAGCTTATGCGCGGATCCTTCGCCGCGACTACTCGCTGCTGGAAGACCTGCCGCGCCTCACTCGAGCAGTCGCTGTGACCGGCCGCGGCATCGCCCGCGAGGGTGCGTCCGTCCACGCAGCGCCGGGCGATTCACGGTACGACGGCCAGACCCTTCTGGGCTGGGTGACGAGCGGCACCGCCGTCCCTTACTGGGGCGTCGACGGACAGGGCCTCTGCTCGCTGCAGACCGAGGAGCACCAACTGCGCTCGATCGCGCTGGCCTACGTCGACAGCCGCGTCCTGGAGGACGACGAGGTCGAGATCGATGTGCGCGGACGGCGCGTCCCCGGGCTCGTCGTCCCCTACCACCTGCGGAGCGACGCCCCGCCCTGCGCGCGAGCCATCATCTGGGACTACGTGCCGCAGTTGACGCGACTCGAAGGCGGCGAGGCAGGCGAGAAGGCGCTCCGGCTCCTGGACAAGGCGATCCTCAACCACGAGTGGCGCCAGCGCGAGTGTATCGACCTCATCCCCAGCGAGATGACGGCCTCGCCGGCGGCTCGCCTGCTCAGCATCACCGATCCCTCGGGCCGCTACGCCGAGCACAAGAAGGCCGAGGCCTTCTACGACGCCGACGTCTTCTACTACCAAGGCACCAGCTTCATCCACGAGGTGGAGCGACTGCTGGTGAGCGAGTTCCGCGCGTACCTCGGCTGCCCCGAGGTCGAGACGCGCACCGTCAGCGGCCAGATGGCCAACACCGCCGTATTCAGCGCCCTGGTCGACTACCTCAACCGGGCCGACCGCAAGGCGGAGCCACGGCGCATCGCCAAGGTCGTGAACAACCACATCGGCAAGGGCGGCCACCTGAGCGCACAGCCCATGGGCGCCCTCCGCGACTACCTGGCGCGCGACCCGCGCACGGAACTGCCGGCCGTTGTCGACATCCCCGTGCTCCGCGAGAACCCGTACAAGGCGGACCTGCCGGCGCTCCTCGACGTTCTCGAGCAGGAGCGCCCGGAGCTCGTCATCCTCGGCAAGAGCATGGTGCTGCACCCCGAGCCCGTCTACGAAGTGCGCCAGTTCCTCGACGCGGCGGATATCCCCGCCGTGCTCATGTACGACATGGCGCACGTGCTCGGGCTTGCCGGCAAGCACTTCCAGGAGCCGTTCGTCGAGGGGGCGGACATCGTCACCGGCTCCACGCACAAGACCTTCTTCGGGACCCAGCGCGGCATCATCGCCGCGCGCTGGGTCGAAGCCGATGAGAAATACGACCTCTGGCAAGCGATCGAGCGCCGGACCTTCCCCGGCTCGGTAAGCAACCACCACCTGGGCACACTGCTCGGCCTGCTCATGGCCGCCTTCGAGATGAACCACTTCCGGGACGCCTGGCAGCAGGCCGTGATAGCGAACGCCAAGGCCTTCGCCATCGCGCTACACGACGCCGGGCTCGACGTCGCCGGCGACCCGGATGTGCAGTATACCGAGACGCACCAGGTCGTGGTGCGCGTCGGCTACGGCCGGGGACCGGACGTCGCCGGCCGGCTCGAGGACAGCGGCATCATCGTCAATTACCAGGCCGCGCCGGACGAAGAGGGTTTCACGGCCGCCGGCGCGCTGCGGCTCGGGGTCGCCGAGATGACGCGCTTCGGCATGGGGCCGGCGGAGTTCGCGCAGGTAGCGCAGTTGATGGCCGCGGTCGTGCTCGAGGGCCGCGGCGTCGCCGCTGAAGTCCGCGCGCTGCGCGAGCCGTTCACCGAGATGGGCTACTGCTTCAAGGGTCCGGAGTTCGAGCCGCTGCTGCAGCGACTGCACGGATTGATCTGAGGAGAGCCAGCCGATGACCGGCGCCGTGAGGCCGCCCGACCGCCCAACGGCGATGGACAACGCCACGGGCAAGCGCCTGCTGGCGCTGGTCCGCGACGCCGACTACGCGCACCCCGGCGAAGAGGAGGCCAACGAGTTGCTCTTCGCCGGGGTGCGGCCGGACCCGCGCCGCCGCGTCCTCGACGCGGGCTGCGGCGGCGCGGGCACCGCCGCCTGGGTCCAAGGGCGCGGCCTCGGGGCGGTGACCGGCATCGAGATCGATGCCGCGACCGCCCGGCTTGCGCGCGAGCGGCACCCGGAGATCAAGGTAGCCGAAGGCGACCTGCAGAGGGCCTGTGAGGTGCTCGACGGCCCGTTCGACCTTGTCTATTCCATGACCTCGATCTACGCAGCGCCGGACCAGTCCGCAGTGTTCCGGGAGCTCGCCGCGCTCGCCGCGCCGGGCGCCGAGCTCCGTCTGCTCGAGTACGCCGACCCCGCCGGCCTCTTCGCGAACGCGACGGCCGGCCACCCCAGTCGAGGCTGGTGGCGTCCACTCACGCCCCTCGAGTTGCCGAAGCTCCTGGCGGCGGCCGGCTGGTGCCACGTCGAGCTCCGTGACCTTCAGCCCGAGTTCGTGCACTGGTACCGGGACTTGTGTGGGCGCATTGCCGCGAAGCGCCGCGAGATCACCGCAGAGTTCGGCAGCGACTGGTGCGAGTTCGTGGCCAAGGAGTACGCCGGCATCCTGGAGATGGTCCAGGAGGGCGTCCTCGGCGGCCTGCTCGTGAGGGCACGCCGGCCCCAGCGCGCTCAGCCCGGCGCGTGCAGATAGCCCGCACCCACGGCCTCGACCACGCCGGCACGGCCTCCGTTCTTCATCCCAGCTGCCGAAGAATCTGCGGCAGCCGTCCAAGCAGCCGTGGTTCCTCTTCCTTCACTCTCGTTTAGACGCAGGATATCCTGCGGATTACTTGACCTGTCGCAGCTCCTGCGGCCATGGTGGCCTCGGAGCGCAGTATCCACGGAGGAGTCATGGACGCTCTCGACCGCGTGATCATCACAGAACTGCAGGCCGACGGCCGGCAGACCAACGCGAGCCTCGCCGACCGGGTCGGTCTCTCGGCATCGGCGACGCTTGAGCGCGTGCGCCGGCTCGAGCGCGACGGGATGATCCGGGGCTACCGGGCGGAGGCCGCGCCGGAGGCGCTCGGGGTCGGGCTGCAGGCCTTCGTGGCCGCGGAGCTCGGTTCCCACAGTCGCGGCCACATCGAGGACTTCGAGCGCGGCATCCTCCGCATCGACGGCGTGCGCGCCTGCTACCACATCACCGGCCGCTTCGACTACCTGGTCCACGTCGCCGTCCGTGACCTCGATCATCTGGGAGCGCTGATCAAGACGGACATCGCCGCCATCCCGGGCGTCGACAAACTCGAGACGCTGCTCGTGCTGACTGAAGTGAAGGCCGACGCCGGCTGGCCGGCCATCCGCGTAGACGACTGAGGCCAGCTCCCCCCCCACGGCGGGGGCCGGCTCGTGACCGAGGAGGAAGAACTCATGACCACAGAGCCGACCTGGAGCCCCGCCGCCCGCGACCGCGAGGCGCTGCGCGAGCGGCTACGCCTCCAGCCCTCCGATGTCGAGGCCGTGAGCGACTTCCTCGCCGGGGCCGACAACCCACTGGTCGAGGGCCTGCTGGACCTCGTGGACAGCTTCGGCGGCGTCGATGCCATCAATCGCGCCGCCGACGAGTCTGGCGATCTCGAGAATCGCCTCGGCCGCCTCAAGGCCGAAGGCTCCTCCTACCTCGCAGGCGTCGAGTGGCTCGCGGAGCAGCGCGACGCCGGCGCCTTCATCGGCATGGATGAGTACCGTCGCTCCGTAACGGGCCGCTCCGCGGAGACGGCTCACTTTGACCAACAGAACGCCGTCACCCTGGAGATAAGCGCCCTGCAGTATTTCCCATGGCTGATCTCGGAGGCCAAGCTGGCGATCGCCCGCCGCGAGCTCATGCCCGGGCGCTACATCCGCGTGCGCAACATGGCCGAGCAGAGCGCGCCCGGCGGCGACATCCTCGCCGTGGCCGCAGCGATGCAGGTGCTCGGCGCCACGCACGTCGAGACCCTGGACACGCGCGGCACCGACGGCAGCAACGTCCATCTCGGCGGCCTGGAGACCATCAGCGGCTACTTCGGTGGCATCGGCCAGCCCAACGACTACCCCCTCAAGTGGGCGGCGGAGTACCTTCACTACCTCACGGAGTACGGCGTCCGCCAGGTCCTCAATGTGAACAGCGGGACGATCCTGATCTCCTTGCTGCTCAACAAGCTTGGCGTGCGCAACGAGTTCAAGGTCTCCGTGTTCATGGGCGTCGACAACGCCTGGTCGGTGCTCTGGCTGCTGATGGGCGCTCGCCTGCTGGCCGGCGAGGACGGATCCACGAGCATGGCCGGCCTCAACCTCTCGAACTCGGTCGAACTCGAGACGCTGCTCGCCTGCGCCGATGTGCGCCAGGCGCTCGGCCTCACCGACGCGATGCGCTTCGAGCACCACGTGACCGAGGCCTACAAGAGCATCGTGCGGCAGCCCTACGACCGCCGCGCCGACGTCGTGGCGGCCGCGTCCGCCGTGTCCAACATCAGCGCCAAGCACGAAGGCGGCGACCCCGCAGTGGAGGCCGCACGCGACCACCCGAGCGACATCTTTGACTACTTCCTGCCACTGGAGGAGGTCGAGCGACGCCGCCTCATGCCGGTGCTCGAGGCGAACTATCTCGACAAGCACGCGGCGGTGAACCGCACTGCCGGCGCGCTGACCGCGGCCGGCATCGCCGTCCGGCCGGCCGCGCTCCTGCACGCCCCTGCCGGCGACCGCTCCGCCTCGGCCGCCTGAGCCGGGCCGCGCCAGACCGGAGACACGACGGGCCGGGGAGGCGCTTCGCCTCCCCGGCCCGTGTGGCTCACAGTCTGGCGGCAGCTAGTCCGCTTCGATCTCCTCGTCCGTAGCGCCGCTCTCGCTGACGACCATGCGGGCGATGGCGCTGACGACGTCGCCCTCGCGCATGTTCATGACCTTGACGCCCTGCGTGGCGCGTCCGTGGCGGCTGATGCCGTCGGCGCGGACGCGGATCATGACGCCGTCGCGGCTCTGCAGCATGATCTCGTGGTTCTCGCGCACGACCTTGACGCCCACCAGGTAGCCCTTGCGGTCGGTGAGCGCGATCGTGCGCACACCGATGCCGCCGCGGCCGGTGATGCGATACTCGCTGATCGGCGTGCGCTTGCCGAAGCCGTTCTCCGTGATGACGAAGAGGTCGCTGTCGTCGCGAGCGATGTCCATGGCGATCACTTCGTCGCCCTTGCGCAGCCGCATCCCGTGCACGCCGGAGGCGCTGCGGCCGGTGGGGCGCACATCGGCCTCGTGGAAGCGGATGGCCTGACCCAGCCGGCTGATCATCATGACATCGTCGTCCCCGGACGTGTGACGCACGGCCAGGAGCTCATCGTCCTCGCGGATCTTGATCGCGATGATGCCGTCGGCCTTGAGCTTGGTGTTGTACGAGGCGAACAGAGTCTTCTTCACGATGCCGCCGCGCGTGCCGAGGATGAGGTACTTGCCCTCACTCTCGTCGAAGTTGCGCGTGTTGATGACAGCGCAGATCTTCTCGTCCTGGCGCAGCGGCAGCAGGTTGACGATGTGCTTGCCTTTGGCGTTGCGGCCGGCGAGCGGCAGCTCGTGGACCTTGAGCCGGTACACCTTGCCCACGCTGGTGAAGAAGAGCAGGTAGTTGTGGGTGCTGGTGATGAAGAGGTGCTCGACCTCGTCTTCTTCTTTGAGGTCCATGCCGGCCACGCCGATGCCGCCGCGCCGCTGCTGGCGGTAGGTGGCGACCGGGATGCGCTTCACGTAGCCGGTCTTGGTGATGGTGATCGCCATCTGCTCCTCGGCGATGAGGTCCTCGAGGTCGATCTCGCCCTCGTCCGGCACGATCTCCGTGCGGCGGTCATCGTTGTAGAGGCGCCTGATGTCGGTGAGCTCAGTCTTGATGACACCAAGGACGGCGTTCTCGTCGCCGAGCAACGCGCGCAACTCGCCGATGCGGGCGAGCAGGCCGGCGTGCTCTTCCTTGACCTTGTCGCGCTCGAGCCCGGTGAGCTTCTGGAGCCGCAGGTCGAGGATGGCCTGCGCCTGCGGCCGCGTGAGCTCGAAGGTGTCGATGAGTGACTCACGCGCCGTCTCGCCGTCGGCGGCGTGGCGGACGATGCTGATGATCTGGTCGAGATTGTCGAGGGCGACCAGCAGGCCCTCAAGGATATGAGCCCTCGTCTCGGCCTTGTCCAGCTCGAACTTGGTGCGCCGGATGACGATCTCTTTCTGGAAGGCGATGTACGCCTGGATCATCTCGGGCAGGGTGAGCGTGCGAGGAACCCCGCCGACCAGCGCGATGTTGATGATCCCGAAAGTCGTCTGCATCTGGGTGTGTTTGTAGAGCTTGTTGAGCACGACCATGGGGATGGCCTCGCGCTTGAGTTCGATGACCAGGCGCATGCCTGAGCGATCCGACTCGTTGCGCAGGTCGCTGATCTCGGTGATCTTCTTGGCCTTGACCAGGTCGACGATGTTCTCGATGAGCGAGGCGCGGTTGACCTGGTACGGGAGCTCCGTGACGACGATCGCGCTCCGGTTGCCCTTGAGTTGCTCGGTGTGGGCCTTGGCTCGGACTCGGACGCGGCCGCGGCCGGTGCGGTAGGCCTCTTTGAACCCGCCCGTGCCGAGGATCACGCCGCCGGTCGGGAAGTCCGGGCCCTGGATGAATTGCATGAGGTCGTCGGCCGTGGCCTCGGGGTTGTCGACCATGTGCATGGTGGCGTCGACGACCTCGCCGAGGTTGTGCGGCGGGATGTTGGTCGCCATGCCGACGGCGATGCCGGCCGCGCCGTTGACCAGGAGGTTGGGCATGCGGCTCGGCAGGACCTTGGGCTCGCGCCGGGTCTCGTCGTAGTTGGGCATCCAGTCGACGGTGTTGGCGTCGATGTCGCGCAGCATCTCGACGGCGATCTTGCTGAAGCGCGCCTCGGTATAGCGCATGGCCGCCGGCGAGTCGCCCTCGACGGAGCCGAAGTTGCCCTGGCCGTCGACCAGCGTGTAGCGCATGTTGAAGTCCTGCGCCATGCGCACGAGGGTCGGGTAGATGACGGCCTCACCGTGGGGATGGTAGTTGCCGCTGGTGTCGCCGGCGATCTTGGCGCACTTGCGGTGCGCCTTGTTCGGGGCGAGTCCGAGATCGTTCATCGCCACGAGGATGCGGCGCTGGCTGGGCTTGAGACCGTCGCGCACGTCGGGCAGGGCGCGGTCGGTGAGGACGCTCATCGCGTAATCGATGAACGACGACCGCATCTCGTCTTCGAGCTCGATGGGCTCGATCTTGCCCTCGAGCGTCTGCAGAGCGTCAGACATCGAGGAACCTCACCTCCTTCGCGTTCTTCTCGATGAACTCGCGACGAGGCTCCACTTTGTCGCCCATCAGCATCGTGAACACCTCATCGGCCGCCTGGGCGTCTTCCATGGACACCAGCATGAGCGTGCGCGTCATGGGGTTCATGGTGGTGTCCCACAACTGGTCCGGGTTCATCTCGCCGAGGCCCTTGAACCGCTGGAGTTGCATGCCCTCCTTGGTGAGGTCGACGATCTGCACGCGCAGGTCTTCGTAGCTCGCCGCGTCCGATTTACGGTTGCCCAGATGGAGAGTGAAAGGCGGGCGGCCTACAAGTTCGGCGATGCGAGTGTGGACACGCTTCAATGCCTGGAACTCGCGCCCGGCCAAAGCCGCGAACGGTATCCTGAGGTTCGCGGCCAGACCGGTCTTACGTTCCACCAGGCGCGTGTCGGCGACCTGCTCCTCGTCGTCCACACCGAGGACATCGATGACGTAACGCTTGTCGATGTCCTCGCGCAGAGCCACGACCAGCGCTTCGAACGTGCTGATGTCCGCCTCGATGACCGGGCCGTTCTTGAGCCAGTCGATGAGCTCGCCGCCCCACTGGCTCTTGAGCTTCTTGACCCAGCCCTCGTACTCCCCGAAGAGCTTGAGGAAGCGCTGGTACTTGGTGTCGCTGAACGTGAATCCAGTGTCTGTGTTGTCGACGCGGATCTGCTCCAGACGGCCACGCAGCAGGATCTCCTCGAGTTGCGCCTCTTTGTGGATGTAGGTCTCCTGGTTGCCCTGCTTGAGCCGGTACAGCGGCGGCTGGGCGATGTAGACGTAGCCCGCATCGACCAGCGGCCTCATGTGCCGGAAGAGGAACGTGAGGATGAGCGTGCGGATGTGCGAGCCGTCGACGTCGGCGTCGGTCATGATGATGATCTTGTGGTAGCGCGCCTGCTCGACGGCGAACTCCTCGCCGATGCCGGCGCCGATGGCGCTGATCATCGTGAGGATCTCCTGGTTCTGGAGCATCTTGTCGATGCGCGCCTTCTCGACGTTGATGATCTTGCCGCGCAGCGGCAGGATGGCCTGGAACGAGCGGTCGCGCGCCTGCTTGGCGGAGCCACCGGCCGAGTCGCCCTCCACGAGGTAGATCTCGCTGAGCGCCGCGTCCTTGATGGAGCAATCGGCGAGCTTGCCCGGCAGCGTGCTGCCCTCGAGCAGACCCTTGCGTCGCGTGAGGTCGCGCGCCTTGCGCGCCGCGCTCCGTGCCCGCGCCGCATTGATGGCCTTCTCGACGACCTGACGCCCCTCGCTCGGGTTCTCCTCGAGGAACTCGGCCAGCTTCTCGTTGACGGTCACCGCGACCAGTGTGGCGATCTCGGTGTTGCCCAGTTTGGTCTTGGTCTGGCCCTCGAATTGCGGGTTCTTGAGCTTGACCGACACGAGCGCCGTGAGGCCCTCTCGCATGTCCTCACCGGTGAGGTTGTCCTCTTTCTCCTTGAGGAAGTTCTTCTGCCGAGCGTAATCGTTGAGTGTGCGCGTGAGCGCAGAGCGGAAGCCGGTGAGGTGGGACCCGCCTTCTGTGGTGTTGATGTTGTTGGCGAACGTGAAGACCGACTCGTTGTACGACGAGTTCCACTGCATCGCGATCTCCACCGAACCGTCGTCGGTCTCGTTCTCGATGTAGATGATGCTGCGGTGGATCGCGTCCTTCTCGCGGTTGATGTACGCCACGAAGTCGCGGATGCCGCCCTCGTACTGGAAGGTGACGCTCTCGCCGTCGGCACGCTCGTCGTTGAGGGAGATCTTGAGGCCCTTGGTGAGGAACGCCGTCTCGCGCAGACGCTGGGCGAGCACGCGGAAGTCGTAGACGACCTCTTCGAAGATGTCGGGGTCGGCCAGGAAGGAGACCGTGGTGCCGGTGGGCCCATCCTTGTCGAGTTTCTCCAGCTTGACCAGATCGGTGACCGGGACACCGCGCTCGAAGCGCTGGTTCCAGTGGTAACCGTCGAGATAGAGGTCGAGTTCGAGCCACTCGCTGAGGGCGTTGACGACAGAGACGCCGACGCCATGGAGGCCGCCGGAGACCTTGTAGCCGGCACCGCCGAACTTGCCGCCGGCGTGAAGCATCGTGAGCACGATGGTCGCCGCCGGCAGGCCGTACTTCTCCATGATCGCCGACAGGAATGCCGCGGCCATTGTCGACGACGGTGATCGAGTTGTCGGGATTGATGGTGACGACGATGGCCGAGCAGTAGCCGGCGAGGGCTTCGTCCACCGAGTTGTCCACCACCTCGTAGACGAGGTGGTGGAGGCCTCGGGGACCGGTGGAGCCGATGTACATGCCGGGGCGTTCGCGGACCGGCTCAAGGCCTTCGAGGACCTGGATATCCTGGGCGTCGTAATGCGACTTCTTCACACGACCTCACAGTGGTCGAGGGGCTGGACGGGGTTGTGGCGGGCAGGCTGAACCCGACTGCCCAAGTATAGCAAAACGTGAGGCTCAGGGCGACCCTGAGGGCCTCCTAAAACCGCCGCAAACCGCGCATTTTTGTCAACCAGACGGGGTGTCTCTGCCGGGAGCCTCGCGGGGCTCCTCCGATGACCGTCGCAGGGCGGCCTCGATAGCCGCCCGGAGTCGTCCGTCCTGGACTCCCTCTGCCTGGATCCGCGCCGCGTCGTGCTCGTCCGGCGCGGGCCGTTCGTGCCGACGATTCTCCTTCGGCGCGGAGGGTCTGGAATCCTGCCCCGCGCGGCCTTTCTGGGCCTCGTCCCGGGCCTCCGCGGCGCCTGTCGGCGCGGGCGGCTCGACCGGCTCCGGCGGCGGCGAAAGCCGGCCGACGATGAAGCGGAACCGCTCCACCGGATGGCCAGGGGCCACCTCGTCCATGCGGCGCAGGATCTGAGGGCCGAGGTAGGTGAGCTCGTTGGCCCAGACAGATGAGGCGCACTCGATGGTGAGCTGCCCGCGGCGGAAGGCCTTGGGCCGCGTCCCGCCGCTCACCGGATCGCCGACGGCGCGCGCCCATGCGGCGTACGCGCGCGCCTCATCCCCTCCGGCAAGCTTGTCGAGGGCCGGCGTGATGATGTCTCCGAGCCGCCGCGGGAGTTCGTCCCGCCGTCCGCCCGCGCCGTTGCTGCGCGGGCGCCCGGCAGGGTCTCCAGAGGCCTTGCCCGCCTTCTTCCTGCCGGCGTCGCTCACAGCGCGTCCAGCTCGGGTGGCGCCGGCGCCTCATCGTCGAGCGGCGGCATCGCCTCGCCGGCGGCCAGCGAACCGTCGAGCGGGAGTTCGATCACAGTGGCCAGGGCGAGCTCATCGTCGGAGAAGTAGTGCCGGTTGGTGGTCGTGATGATCGCTTGGCCCGCCGTCGCCAGCATGCGCACCAGGAGGCGGCGGCGCGCATCGTCGAGCTCGCTCATGACGTCGTCGAGGAAGAGCGGCCCCTGGTGGCCGGTACGCGCCGCGGCGAGGCGCTGCTCCGCGAGAAGCAGCGCCAGGACGGCGGCGCGCTGCTCGCCCTGCGAGCCGAACAGCCGCAGGTCGCGGCCGCCCTTCGGCAAGTCGATCGGGCCGCAGGCAGGGCCGGCGGCGACCGTCGGGCTGGTCGCGGCGGGTCCGGCCGGAGGTGGCGCGCCTTGCTCTGGCCTGACCTCGAGGAACTTGAGGTCGTCTCGGTGGGGTCCATAGAGCGACAGGCCGCGGCTGACCTCGCCGGGACGCCGCGCCCTCAACTCGTCCAGCAGAGCGGCTTCGTCGTACCCGACGCCGTCGAGTTGCGCCACCAGCCGGAGGCTGAAGTGTTCGCCCGCCGGCGCGAGGGCTGCTGCCATCCCCGAGTACCCCTGCGCGAGCTCGGCGACCAGGTCGCGGCGGCGGCGTCCCAGCTCCGCCGCGACCCTCGCGAACTGCGCGTCCCAGGGATCGAGCGCCGCCGCCGCGGCGCCGTTCTTGACGGCGGCGAGCTGGGCGTTGCGCTGGCGCAGCACGCCCTGCAGGTCACGGGCGGCGGCGGCGTACTGGGGGTCGAGCGCGGCGGCGAAGGCGTCCAGATGGGCGCGCCGCCGCGCCGGGCTGCCCTTGACGAGCAGCAGGCTCTCGGGCACGAAGATGAACACCTGGCTGCGGCCGCGCAGCTCGTCGAGCGACGCCACTTCGAGGCCGTTCCAGCGCACCCGTTTGCCCTGACTGGGCGCGAAGCCCACGTCGACCTGCTGCTCGCCGGCGCCCGGCGTGTCCAGTTGCAGTTCGACCCGCGAGAAGCGCTCACCCCAGGTGATGAGCTTCTCGTCCCGGCGCGTCCGCGGCGAGCTCCCGCGCAGCGCGAACCATGCCGCCTCGAGCAGGTTGGTCTTGCCTGTCGCGTTCGCGCCGACCACGACGTTGAGGCCCGGCCCGAACCGGACCGTGGCGTCGCAGTAGGAACGGAAGTTGACGAGTCTCAGTCCGGAGACGACCACACGCGGAACTCCCGCCCGCCGTAGCCCACGACATCGCCCACCTGGAGCGTCCGGCCGCGGCGCGTCTCGACCTCGCCGTTCACGCTGACTTCTCCCGATTGGATGATGATCTTGGCGTGGCCACCGGTCCCGGCGACGCCGGCGAGCTTCAGGAACGCCCCGAGAGGGAGTGGGCCGCTGACGCCGACGTCTTCCATGTCGCGGCGGTCCGCGTCACGCACCGGCAGCGATCAGCTGCTCAGGCGGATCGGCATGATGAGGTAGGTGAAGTCGTCGCCGGGGCCGCTGATGAGGCCCGGACGCAGTGGGCTGGTGAAGCGCAGGAGCGTCGCCGCGTCATCGATGGCGTCGACGCCCTCGATGAGGTACCCGGGATTGAAGCCGATCTCGAACGGCTCGCCCGAGAACTCCACATCGATCGACTCCTCCGCCTGGCCGACGTCCTGCGTGAGAGCCTTCATGGTGAGCCGGTTCTCGGCGAAGGCCATGCGCAGCGGCGCGTTCTTCTGCGCCAGCAGGCTGACGCGCCGCGCCGTGGCCATGAGTTGCCCGCGGTCGATGGTGACCTCGTGGTCGAACGTGTCCGGCAGCAACTGCTTGTAGTTGGGGAACTGGCCTTCGATGAGGCGCGAGGCGATCCACACGTCACCGGTCGGGTCACTGAGCTTGAAGACCGCCTGGTTCTCACCGATGGCGACCTCGATGTCGCCCGGGCCGTGCGCAGAAGCCAGGCGCGTGACCTCGCCAAGCGCCTTGACCGGGACGATGGCCTGCACCTCGGTCTCGAGCGAGTGGTCGAGTTTGGTCTCTTTGACCGCCAACCGGTAACTGTCGGTGGCGACCATCTTCAGGGTGTCGCCCATGATGGTCATGAGGACGCCGGTGAGGATGGGCCGCGTCTCGTCGCGCGAAGCGGCGCGGCCCGCCTTGTTGAGTGTCGCCACGAACGGCTCGCGGCCGACCTTGAACGAACCGGTCATGTCGAAGGTCGACGTCTGCGGGAAGTCGGCCGCCGCCCAGGAGTTGAGCGAGAAGGCGGCGCGGCCGGCGCTGACCTTGACCGCGGCCTCGCCGGCCTCGACGGTCACTTCTTCGTCCGGCAGATTGCGCACCACGTCGCTGAACAGGCGCGCCGGAACGACGATCTCGCCGTCGCGCTCCACCGGCGTGGTGAGGTTGGCCTTGATGGAGAGTTCCATGTCGGTGGCGAAGAGGTCGAGACGACCCTCGTTTGCCTGCAGCAGGATGCCCGACAGGACCGGGAGGGCACTGCGCGTGGAGACGCCCCGCGCAAGAACGCCAAGCTTGTCGACCAGCGCAGAGCGATCACACGTGAACTTCATCCCGGCTCCTTATGACATTAAAGAGAAGTAGATACTCCTCGCCATCATCACAGCCCCTGTTGACGATGTGGAGAAACGGTCTTGTTCCTGCACTTCACGGAGCGGAGCCTCTGCACAGTGCTGTGGATGGTGTGTGCAGAACGTGGCGCTCCTCCCCGCGTCGGCGTCGATATGAGCGAAGCATAGCCGATTTCAACGCACTTTTGGGGATCGTCCACAGGCGACGAGGGCGTCGTCCACAAGGGCTGTGGACGGCTCAGTGAGTGGTCTTGAGGCGCGCGCTGATGAGGGCCACGAGGTCCTGCAGTTGCGGGTCGTGGCCATCCTTGAGTTGACGCTCGACCTTGTCGACGGCGTGGATGACGGTGGTGTGGTGGCGGCCGCCGAAACGCGCGCCGATCTGAGGCAGCGAGGCCTCGGTGAGGTCCCGCGAGAGGTACATGGCTATGTGGCGCGCGTAAGCGACGTCCTGCGTGCGGCGGTTGCCGCGCAGATCGTTGACGTGCAGCCCGAACTGACGGGCGACCTCGTTCTGCACCATCTCGATGGTGACCGGGTGCTGGTAGGCCTTGGGGATGATGTCCTTCAGAGCCTCTTTGGTCAGCTCCAGCGTGACCTCGCTCCCATGGATCGAGGCGAAGCCGACGGCGCGCGTGAGCGCTCCGTAGAGCTCGCGGATGTTGGTGGTGATCTTCTGAGCGATCCACTCGAGCGCTTCGGGCTCGGCGATGTCGAAGCCCTCCCACTTGACCTGCTTGCGAAGGATGGCGATGCGGGTCTCGAGATCAGGCCGGCTGATGTCGACCACGACGCCCTGGCCGAAACGCGAGCGGAGACGCTCCTCGAGCGTCTCCAGTTCGCGCGGCGGCCGGTCGCTGGTGATCACGATCTGTTTGCCGGCCTCGTACAGCGCATTGAATGTGTGGAAGAACTCGACCTGAGTCCCCTCTTTGCCCGCGAGGAACTGGACGTCGTCGATGAGCAGGATGTCGTTCGAGCGGTACTTGGTCTTGAAGCCCTCGACGCGGCTCTTGTCGCTGACTCCACTGATGAAGTCGTCGGTGAACTGCTCACAGGTCACGTAGCGGATCTGAAGGTCGGGGTGAAGCTCGAGGGCCGCGTGGGCGATGGCCTGGATGAGGTGAGTCTTGCCGAGCCCGGTGCTCGCATACATGAAGACTGGGTTGTAGGCGGTCGCCGGGGATTCGGCGACGCTGCGTGCGACCGCCGTGGCGTACTCGTTGTTCGGGCCGGTGACGAAGCGGTCGAAGACATAGCGTGGGTTGAGGTCGCCGGTCGAGCGCGGCCCGCGCCGGGCCACGGGATCGCGCCGGCGCTTCGGCGCGGGCGCCGGCTCCTGCGCCGCCGGCGCGGTGACCTCCTCGGCAGTTCGCTCCGACAACTCGGCGGCGCGTGCATCGACCACGACGCGGACCTCTACGGCGTCGCCCAGCACCTGCTCGAGCGCCTCGGCGACCTGACCCGCGAGCCGCTTCTCGATCCACTCGCGGGCGAAGTCGTTGGGTACGCCGATGACGAAAGCCCCGTCATCGAGGCCGAGGGGCACCGTCCGGTCGAACCAGAACTGGAACGCGGAATCGTTGATGCGTCCGCGAAGATGCTTCTTGGCCTCTTCCCAGATGCGTGTGAGTTCGTCGTCCGTGGGTGCCCCGCCATCTCGACCCCGGGGATGCAGTGGCCCGCCGGGGTGCTTGGTGATCGTCGATCAGAGGATGCTCTCGAGGAGGCGGAGACCTTCCTCGCGCAAGGCTCGCTTGCCGTCCCCCAGCGAGTGTATCAACCCCATGTCCTGCAGTACAACGAGCTCCCGGAATACCGTCGCGGGCGAGAATCCGAGCTCCTTGGCGATCGCGGTCGGGCCGGCCGAACCCAACTCCATCAGCAGCACAAGGACCTTGGTCTGGCGTGTGGTGAGTCTGACCTCCGGGGCGCCGGCGGCGGCCGGCTCGACCTCTGCCGTGGACGGCATCTTTATCGTGAAGACGGCGCCCCCCCCGAGATTGTCCTCCACCGTCAGGATGCCTCGCAGGAACTGGAGAGACTCCCGCGCGAGGGGCAGTCCGGAGCCGACACCGCGGATGATCTGTCGCTGATAGGCGGTCGCAGTGGTGAAGCCGGGCTGGAAGGCGCGGTCCTTGTCGTCGACGCCGGGGCCGTGGTCGGAGATGCGGATCGTCTGGCCGTTGTCGAGGATGGTGATGACGACATCGCGGAAGTACGCGTGCAGCAGGTTCTCGATGATCTCCTGGAGGACCGAGTACGGCACCTGCCCGCCCTGCTCGCGGCAGTAGTGGTAGGTCTTCTCGGCAAGTGAAGCGATGAGGGCCGGCAGGTCCTCCTCCTCGATGGCGATCACCCGCGGCGGGCTGGTGAGGGTGTCGTAGATGGCGATGCGCGGAGCCTCGAGACCCAGAGGTACGTCGGGGAGCGGGCCGTCGGGGGAAGAGGCCGCAGCGGTGCGGGCCGCGCCGCCGGGAGGCACGCGGGCGGCTTCCTTCGCTCCTCGGGATGGCGGGGCCGCCGGGGGGGCGGTCCGCGTCGCGGACTGCCGGACGGCGGGCCCCTCGTCGGCGAGCAGCCTGTCGAGGAACGAGTCCATAGGGGCGCCGAGTATAGCAGGGCGGACCGTGGGCCTCCATGGGGCCTCGCGAAACGTCGTTTTGCAGGTGAAAACCCGGAGTTGTCCACAGCCTGTTCACGAATTGTGGAAAGTCACCCGGGCCGGACGTCAAAAGATGCCCAATTTGCGGCCGTTGTGGAAACCGCGGTTTCAGGCCCCCTGGATCGACGCAGCGCCCCTGAAACCCTGTCGAACCTCTTCACGCCGCTGCTGTCAACCCCAAAGTGCGGACCGGTGGATGGGAAGATATAGCTGCAAAAGGGCTATTTATGGGGATAAGTGCAGTATGAGTGTCGTGTCAAGGGAGCATTTGCTCGTCAACGCCTTATCCACGTCAATCGTGAGCCTGAGAGCATGACAAAAGAGAGTTATCCACATTCTCCACAGGTGCCTGTGAACGGGCGGGCGGAGGAATGAAACGCCGCCGCCCCGACGTGGTCCATCCCTCGGCGCTGCTGTACACTCCCACTTGTCCCAGCGGAGCTCCCGTGTGAGGAGCTGAGATGGCGCTTCCTGGCGCCGACGCGTCGAACCTGACCGCCCCAATGGGGCGGCGGCGCCTTCGGGCGCTGCTGGGTAATGCCAGCGAAGGGAGAGATGTCACGTGAGTACACCGCTCACCCACCCCGCCGACGCGCCGGACGTGCGCGCCCGCCTCAATCTCAATCCGGCACACTGGGGAGTCCGGGCCATCGCCGAGATCGGCGTGGCGATCGCGCTGGCGTCCATTCTCAGTTGGCTCGCACGGGCCTTCCCTCTGACGATGCCTCAGGGGGGGACGTTCGGGCTCGAGATGGCGCCCATCCTGTTCATCGCGGTGCGGCGTGGCGTCGTCCCCGGGGTGGTCGCCGGCGCGCTCTTCGGACTCCTGCAGCTCACAGGGATCGGCGGGTCGCCGTTCATCTACCACCCTGTGCAGGCGCTTCTCGACTACCCGTTGGCGTTCGGAGCGCTGGGGCTCGCCGGACTCGTGCCTATCGGCGAGTTGCGTGGTTGGCGCGGTGTCGCCCGGCTGACCGGAGCGGTGACCGTCGCTGCCGGAGCACGGTTCATCTGCCACTTCGTCTCAGGGCTCATCTTCTTCACCGAGTACGTGCCCGCGGGCCAGTCGGCCTGGGTGTACTCGGCGACGTACAACCTGCTCTACCTCGTGCCGTCGGCCGTGGTCACGGCCATCGTCCTGTGGCCGTTGCTGCGCGCCTACGACGTAGCCTTCCCTGATGAGCGGGGCATGGTCTCGTGAGCGCGAAGGGCGCGGAAGAAGGGGGTCGCTCGCTCGCCGTCGTCTTCCTCGACGGCGAGTACAGCGACCCCGCCTGGCACCGCGACCTCGCGGGTAGCGCGGACATCCTTCTGGCGGCCGACGGCGGCGCCAGGTTCCTCGCGGAGCTCGGCATGACGCCGGCCGCAGTCGTGGGCGACTTCGACTCGCTGGATGAGGCGACGGCCGTCCGGCTCCAGGACGAAGGCGTGGAGCTCCTGCGCCATCCGGTACGCAAGGACGTCACCGACGGCGAACTGGCAGTGGAGGAGGCCGTGCGACGCGGGGCCGGCGAGGTGCTGCTCGCCGGCGCGACCGGCGCGCTGGACCACACGCTCGGGCACCTGGCGATCCTCCGGAGCTTGGCGGCGCGCGCCATCGCCGCGTACCTCGTCGCGCCGGACCTGACGGTCACCGTCCTCACTGCACCTGCGGTCGTCGCGCTGGCGGCGCCGGCCGGCGCTCGTGTCTCCATCGCGCCCGTCGGAGAAACCGCGACGGTGACGCTCACCGGTCTCGATTACCCGCTCGAGCGCGGTTTGCTGCCGGCGGACGCCTGCTTGGGGATCGGCAACCACGTGGCCGCCGGCGGTGACGCGCGCATCGAGTTGCACGACGGGTGCGTCGTCGTTCTGGTGGCCAGTGCCGGCGAGTCCCTCAGGCGGGTCGCCACCCAGGGCGAGGGGTGACGGCCTCCTCCCGCTTCTGGCGCGTCGTCGCGCTCGTTTGGGCCGGGATCATCTTCGTCAGTGGAGTGGCGCCGACGGAGGGCGTGGTGCACGCCATCTCAGAAGGGCACGACTCGCTGACCACGACGGCCGCCCACTTCATGGTGTACGCGGTGCTGTGCTTCCTGCTCGTGCCGGCGCTCGGCGGATGGAGCATCGACTTCCGACGCATTGCGCTCGCGCTCGCGCTGGCTGTTGCTCTCGGGGGGGCGATCGAGCTGATCCAGGGCCCGCTGCCTTACCGCGACGCGCAGCTCGCCGACTTCCTCGTCGACGTCGCCGGCGCCGCGGCCGGCCTCGCGGTGTTCAGTGTCGCTGTGACGGTGACGCGATCACGATCGCGTCACGGATGATGCTCGCCGCCACGTCCTCCGCCGGGACGTCGTAGCCGCGCTCCGCGACAAGGTCCCTGAGGACATCGACCCGGCGTTCCCGCGACCCGGTGGGGTCACGATCAACACGGCTCTGCTGTTGATCTCTGGCCACCACACCCTCCTTCTGGTCCTCTCTCGGGGTAGTGAATCGGGCCACGGGGCCGGCGAGTTTACTAAGATGCGTACACAGATATGAATCCACTTGGGAGATACATGTGATCACCATCCATGAAGCGCTCGACGCCGTGCTCGCGTCAGTCCGTCCGCTGCCGGCGGAAGAGGTCCCTCTGCTCCAGGCGTTCGGGCGTGCCGCGGCGGAGCGCATCGTCTCACCCGAGCAGGTCCCGACGTTCGCCAACTCAGCCATGGACGGCTTCGCAGTCGCCGGCGCGGTGCTTGAAGCGGGTCGCAGAGAGTTCCATGTGACCGTCGACATCCCGGCCGGCCGCTTCGTGGCCGACCCGGTGGCGCCGGGAGACGCGGCGCGCATCATGACCGGCGCGCCGATGCCGCCCGGCACCGACACTGTGGTTCAGGTGGAACACACGTCGGTCGGCGACGAGACCATGACCGTCGAGACCGCCCCCGAGACGGGCGCGAATGTGCGCCGCGCCGGCGAGGACGTCACTGCAGGCGACGTCCTCTTCGAGCGCGGCGCCCGCCTCGGCGCCGCCGAGGTGGGCCTGCTCGCCGCCGTGGGCATCGAGCGGGTGCGGGTGGCGCGCCGTCCCCGGGTCGCCATCCTCGCGACCGGCAGCGAGTTGGTCGCGGCCGGCATGCCGCTGGCCCCCGGGCAGATCCACAACTCGAACTCCTTCACCGCCTACGGCCAGGCCATGGCCGCCGGCGCCGACCCCATCCTGCTGGGCATCGCCCGGGACGACCCGGAAGAGACCCGGCGGCTGCTGGCCGCCGCCCTCGAGAACGACGTTGTCGTGACCTCGGGCGGTGTCTCGGTGGGCGACTACGACTTCGTCAAGCAGGTGCAGGACGAGCTCGGCGTGGAGCGCAAGTTCTGGGGGGTCGCCACCAAGCCGGGTAAGCCGCTCGCCTTCGGGACGCGCGGCGACACCCTGGTCTTCGGCGTGCCCGGCAATCCCGTCGCCTCGATGGTGAGCTTCGAGATGTACGTGCGGCCGGCAGTCCTCGCCTTGCAGGGCCGGCCCGATGTGTACCGTCCCTGGTTCCGCGCCAGCGCGGCGGAGCCGGTGCGGCGCACCAAGGAGCGCACGGAAGCGCGCCGGTGCCGCATCACGCATGAGGACGGCGAGATCCGCTTCACCACGACGGGGCCTCAGGGGTCCGGCATCCTGAGTTCGATGGCCGGGGCGGAAGGGCTCTTCTTCGTGCCGCCCGGGTACCCAGGCGCGGACGCCGGGGCTGAGTTCACAGTCATGCTGCTGGGCGGGACCGCGGCGGAGCGCCCGCCGTTTCCGAGCGGTCCCGAGGCGCGCTGAGGGCAGGCCGGTCGGCGGCCACCCCAAGTCGAGGCCCGGCCGGCGAAGCAGTGCCGCGCCGCGCCGCCAGCACAGCGGCGTGCCGGACCGGGCGAGCGTCAGTGACCGCGCGCCTTCCGCAGCGGCCGCATCTTCTCCAGCTTCGCCCACACGACGAGCCGGTGGGCGGCGCTGTAGGGCGGCGTGCAGGTCGTGAGCACGAGTCCGTAGCCGCGATCGCTGAGCACGCCGACGTCCGTCGGGTCCACAGTGGTCGTCTTGGCCACCGAGTAGCGGAAGCTCGCATAGGGCGTGTCGACGTAGATCGGATCGCCTGGGCGCAGCTTGTCGAGCTTGTAGAACGGTGCCCCGTACGTGGTGCGGTGGCCGGCGACGGCGAACGGTTCACCGGCGCCCGGCAGCGGTGTGACGGCATAGTGGACGGGGCCGTTGCGCAGCAGGGAGGTGTCGCCCTGCGGATCCAGCGCGAGCTTGCCGCCCACGCCCTGCTGCACCAGCCGGTCGAGATCGATGCGCGGGATGCGCAGGCGGCCGACCGGGTCGCCCGCTTTGAGACCACGCCCGTAGATGACGGCGAGCCTGCGGACGTACTCCTCCCGGGAGACGCCGTGCGGGCGCGTGTCAACGTTGGCGCGCTGGACGAAGGCCGCGCTCTGCTGGCGATACGTGGAGTCGAGGCGTGACTGCTGAACCTGGGCGTAGGCGGCCGACCAGAAGGGATAGGAGAGCACGAGGCCACCGGCGATCAGCAGCAGGTCGCCGGCGAGGCGCAGCCAGCGTGATCTCGCGCCACGCCCGGCGGCCGGTACCGGCGTCTCCACGCTGGGTTCGCTCTGCTCCATCTTGCGATGGTACCCGCGGCCGGGCAGGGGCGCCACAACGTGCTAGACTGGCGCCCCTTTTTCCGAGGAGGCGCCGCGCGTGCGATCGTCCATCGACCTCCACGACGACCTGACCGCCAGGGGTGTCGCGCACGAGATCGTGAACCTTCCGTCCTCCTCGCACACGGCGCAACTGGCAGCGGAGGCGCTCGGCGTGCCCGTGGGCGAGGTGGCCAAGTCGCTCCTCTTCGTGCTGGATGATACGCGTCCCGTGCTGGCCCTTGTGAGCGGCGACGCGACCGTGGATGCCGTCGCGCTCGCGCGCGAGGAGGGCGCGGCGCAGATTCGACTTGCTCGGAGCCGCGAGGTCAAGGAGCTCACCGGCTACCCGCCTGGCGCGGTTCCGCCGCGCTCGCTGGCGACGGACTTGCCGGTGGTCGCCGACCCCGGTGTGTTTTCGCCCGCTGTGGTGTACTGCGGCGGCGGCACGACTACGACGATGCTGCGGATCCGAAGCGCCGACCTCGAGGCGTTGCTTCAAGCGCGGCGTCTGCCGATCGCCGCACGCGGGTGAACGGCACGGGCCGGGGAGGCGCCGCGGCGACGCGGGCCGACGGACGGCGAGTGGCCGTCCGTCTAAAGTGGACACCAACGGACGAAGTGGAGAGCGCGACGATGACGGAGATCCTCACCCACAGCATCGGCTCGGCCGGGCGACTGGCCATCCTCTCGACGGAGGATCTGCAGCGGCTGGACGCGGCGGCGCTCGAAGTGCTCGCCGAGACCGGCGTCGCGATCCCGTCTGGGCGTGCCCGCACCGCTCTCGTCGCGCAGGGCGCGACGGCCTACGGCACTCGTGTCACGATGCCGCCGGAGCTGGTGCGCCGGCTGGTGGGCCTGGCGCCGGCGCAGATGACCCTTGGCGCTCGCGCGGGCGCGCCGCTCGTCACCGGCCAGCGCTCACTGATCACCACCGACGGCTGCTGTGTCGAGATCTACGACCTCGAGTCGGGCGAGAAGCGTGGCACCACGGCGGAGGACGTCGCGACCATCAGCCGCGTCGTCGACGCGCTGCCTGAAGTGGATTTCTGCTGGCCGGCCGTCAGCGCGCAGGACCGGCCGGCCTCGGTGCGCGGCCTGCACGAGCTCTATCTGGCGATCGCCAACACCGGCAAGCACGTGCAGACGGTGACCGTCGTCGAGCCGGAGCTCGCGAGTGTGGCGGTGCAGATGGCGCTGGCCGTGAGCGGCTCGGAGGAGCAACTGCGCGCCGAGCCCCCGATCAGCGCCCTGCTCGGCACCGTCACCCCACTTGGTAACGACGAGGGGACGCTTGGAGGCCGGCCTGGTCTTCGCCGAGGCCGGCGTACCCATCGGGTTCGTCACGATGCCGATGGGCGGCTCAACCACGCCGATCACCATGGCCGGCTCGCTGGTCGTCGGCATCGCCGAGGCGCTCGCCTCCGTGAGCGCCGTCCAGGCAGCCTTGCCGGGCGCACCCGTCTTCATCTGCTTCATCCCGAGCGTCATGGACCTGAAGAGCGGCGACTTCACCGGCGGCGCGCCGGAGGACACCATCATGGCAGCGGCCGTGGGCGACGTCGGTCACTTCTACGGTCTGCCGACCCAGTGCGGCGTGAACTCGAGTGGAGCCAAGGAGCCCAACTGGCAGTCGGCGCTGGACGACACGACGACTACCTACCTGTCGCTGGCTGCCGGCGTCGACATGCTCACCGGCGTGGGCATGGTGTCCGGCGGCCGGATCTTCAGCTATGAGGAGATGGCCCTCGGCGTCGAGACACTGTCGCACGCGCGCACGATCGCATCCGGCATCGACATGACGGCCGCTGCCGGCTCGGTCGGCGGGCAGGCTGCGCCCGCCGCCGCCTCATCCCTCGCCGCCGGCCTTCCGCACCGTCACTGGGCGGCCGGCGGGCGCGTGACCGCCGTCGACCGCGCGCACGAGCGCATCGTTGCGGCAGCGGCCGCCCACCGGCCGCCCGCGCTCGACTCGGCAGTGGATGCGCAACTGCGGCGGCTGGCGCAAATCGCCTGAACCGCCGCCGCCGGAAGCACGTCTCCACGGCTGTGGAGCGCCCAGATACTCAGAACTCGGGTCACCACGCACTTCGCCAGCCTCGCGCAGGGTTGTCTTTTGGGTGTGGTGCTGTATAAATCCAACTCGAGACGTCGCCTTGGGGGAGTGCGGCGCCGTACGTTCCTGACAGGCGGTGGGGGCCGCCATCCGCAAGTCCACGCCCGTGGTCGGCGGTCGTTAGGATTTAGTCAGCCGGAAAGGACGGAGAAGCATGAGAAAGGGCAAGACCTACATTCTGGCAGCTGTGCTCCTGATCGTGATCGTCGCGATCGCGGGTGTCGCCGCCGCTTGTGGCAGCAGCACTAGCGGCTCGAGCTCCACCGCGAGCGCCAGTGCCGCCGCCACCAGCCCGATGGACATCGCCACGAAGATCCTCGGCCACGCGCCGACGGGTCTCGCCGCGACGATCGTCAATCGCGGTACGGTCATCGTCGCCAACGACGCCAACTACCCGCCGCAGAGCTCGGTCGACCAGGCCACCGGCAAGCTTGTCGGCTTTGACGTCGACACCGCCAACAAGATGGGCGAGCTTCTCGGCCTCAAGGTCGAGTTCAAGAATCCGGCTTGGGAGACCATCCCGACCGGCCTGCAGCAGGGCAAGTACGACGTTTCGATCGGCTCGATGACCATCACGCCCGACCGCCAGAAGGAACTCGCCTTCACCGATCCGTACTACTACACCTCGGGCCAGGTCTTCGTGAAGAAGGGCGGCACGCAGATCACCGGCGTCGCCGATCTGGCCGGCAAGAAGGTCGGCGTTGGCGCGGACACCACGTACTACGACTATCTCAAGAAGAACTCGAAGGCGATCGTCAAGACGTACACCACCGACGCCGACTCCTTCCCGGACCTCGCCAACGGCAACCTCGACTTCGTGATGACCGCCGGTCCGACGGGCCAGCAGGCGATCCTCTCCGGTCAGCCGTTCGAGTTCTCCGGCAAGCCGCTCTACTACGAGGACCTCGCCTTCGCCATCAAGCTGGGCGAGACCGACTGGCTGGCTCTGCTCAACCACGCCGTCCAGACGATGCATTCTGACGGCTCGCTCACCGCGATGAGCAAGCAGTGGTACAACGGCATGGACCTGACGGTGAAGCAGTAACCATCTGCTCCACGCGTCGTCCAGAGGACGCCATCATTCGCGATTCATGAGCGTTCCGCGGCGAGGGGCTTGCAG
The DNA here is from genome assembly GCA_963798285.1 of uncultured Thermoleophilia bacterium. Taxonomy (GTDB): domain Bacteria; phylum Actinomycetota; class Thermoleophilia; order UBA2241; family UBA2241; genus CAIXSE01. The sequence goes on from CAWCSR010000003.1 coordinate 1,922,097, forward strand.
AGCAGGCCCCTCGCCGCTTTCATGACAGGAAGGTCTCAACTCATGTGCAAACGGTCTAAGTTCATGGGTACGGCTCTCGCGGCGGCCTTGCTCATTCTGGTGGTGACCGCGCTGACGCCTGTTGCTCTGGCCTCGCCAGCGCCGTCGCCGTCGGCTGCAGCCGCGACTGCACCGAAGGGGACGCCGATCCCGGTCGGCGTCATCCCCGACCCCAACGCCGTGATCACCTCCGGCAACGGCAAGCTGTGGAGCGGCGACGTCGTCGAGGTCAACTTCGCCCCCAACGGCTCGGACATCGGTGCCAACGGCAAGCCGTTGCCGAACGCCGGGATCGACGTCGCCAAGTGCGAGGTCTACGTCAACGGCACGCTGCAGAAGCTGGCCGCCCCACCCGTCGTCCAGTACTTGTCGCCCGCGACGCCGACACTGCACTTCTCGCTCTCGTCGGTCTACGGCAAGGGCAACTATGAGTTCAAGGTCGTGATGGTCACGACCAAGGGCGCATCCGTCGAGAAGAAGTGGAGTTACAACTCCGAGGGCCAGGCCGGTGGCGGGCTCGTCAAGTGGAGCGTCATCCAGAACTGGTGGAAATACATCGCCAGGGGCGCCATCGTCACCGTCGAGCTCACGGTGATCTCGATTCTCTTCGCCAGCATCCTCGCCCTGTTCGGCTCACTCGGCCGACTCTCCAAGAAGATGACCTTCAAGCAGGCGTGGGACCGCTACCGGAGCTGGGGTTACATGTGGCGCATGGTCCTCGGCCGCATCCCGTACTGGGTCGCGACGTTCTACACCTCTCTGTTTCGAGGGACGCCGCTGCTGCTGCAGATCATCTTCATCTACCAGGTGACTCCGGAGATCATCCGGGCCCTCGGCCTGCCGAACACGCTCAACCCGCCGGCGTTCTGGTCCGGCGTCGCGGCGCTGTCGCTCAACTACGGCGCCTACCTCACCGAAGTGTTCCGGGCCGGCATCCAGGCGGTGCCCAAGGGCCAGAACGAAGCGGCCTGGGCCATCGGCCTCAGTGGCTGGCAGACGCAGCGGCGCATCATCCTGCCGCAGGCGTTCAAGATCGTCATCCCCGCGGTGGGCAACGACTTCATCGCCCTGATCAAGGACACGTCGCTGGTCTCGGTCATCACCGTGGAGGAGTTGCTGCGCCGCTCCCAGCTCGCCGGCGCCGCGACCTTCAGCTTCATGTCCACACTGATCGTCGCGGCCGCGTTCTACTGGGCACTGACGATCTTCTTCAGCTTCTGGCAGGCCAAGCTCGAGACGCGCATGGCGCGCGACAAGGCCCGCGAGAAGGAGAAGGGGAAGGCGAAGTAGCATGTCATCGACTCACACTTTCCCGCACGAGACGATCACCGACGACAAGGGCCGCGAGCTCATCGTCAAGGTCGAAGGCCTGCAGAAGTACTTCGGCAAGAACCACGTGCTCAAGGGCATCGACCTCGAGGTCTACAAGGGCGAGGTCCTGGTGCTCATCGGGCCGTCCGGCTCCGGTAAGAGCACCTTCCTGCGCTGCCTGAACTTCCTCGAGGACCCCACGGTCGGCGAGATCAGGGTCGGGGACGTGCACGTCACGTGTGGCAGCCACGGCAACAAGTTCAAGAAGGACGTGCACGAGATCCGCATGAAGTGCGGCATGGTCTTCCAGGAGTTCAACCTCTTTCCACACAAGGACGCGACCGAGAACGTGACCGAGGGCCCGATCCTGGTGAAGGGCGAGAAGAAGGATGAGGCCACGCGCAAGGCGCAAGAACTGCTCACCAAGGTAGGCCTCGGCGAACGCATGGACTTCTTCCCGAGCCAGCTCTCCGGCGGCCAGAAGCAGCGCGTCGCCATCGCCCGCGCCATGGCGATGGACCCCGTGCTCATGCTCTTCGACGAGCCGACCAGCGCCCTCGACCCTGAGCTCATCGGTGAGGTGCTCAAGGTCATGAAGGAGCTCGCCGAGGGCGGCATGACCATGATCGTGGTGAGCCACGAGATGGGCTTCAGCCGTGACGTGGCCGACCGCGTCGTGTACATGGACGATGGCTACTTCATCGAGCAGGGCCCGCCGAGCGAGGTCTTCTTCCACCCCAAGGACGACCGTACCAAGCGTTTCTTGCGGCACATCCTGCCGGAGAGGGAGCCCGAGCACGCGAAGGAGCTCGGCATCGTAGAGGTGGACCAGGAACCGCCCCAGACGGACGCCGCGAACGAGGGCCCGCCGCAGGGCGCAGTCGGCGCGGCGCTCGACGAGGGCAACTTCAAGGACACGGCGATCCCCGAGATCCCGCTCTCGGGTGGTCCCATGGGCGAGACGCCGCTGCCCGCGGGCGACGAGGAGCTGTAAGGGACCGGCCGCAAGGCCGTGAGCAGCGTTCGAGGGGCGGCGAGGCGCGAGAGCGCCTCGCCGCCCTTTTCGCGTACGCCGCCGCGCCCGGAACGGATGGCGCCGCCTCCGTGACCAGGCGCGCCGGCTGCAGGCCGACGGCGCCGAGCTCATCGGCGCCAACGCAAGCCGGATGACGCGGCCCGGCTCTCCTCGATAGCATCGGGCGCGGCGACGAGGAGGAGCGATGGCAGGACCAGCCGTGCGGATCGACCCCATCAGGCCGCGCCTGCGCTGGGCCGTCCTGAGCGAGTCCGACGTCCGGCGGCTCGAGGCGGCCGTCATCGAGACGCTGGCCGAGGTCGGCGTGCGGTTCCCGCTTGAGGGCGCTCTTGACACTCTCGCAAGCGGCGGCTGCCGCGTCGACCGCGCGTCGCAGGTCGCGCACATGCCCGAAGGGGTCGTGCGGGCGGCGCTGCAGGCGGCGCCCAAGGCGCCGCTCCTCGCGGCCCGTGATCCGCGCTGCGACATCGTCCTGGACGGGTCGGCTTGCCACCTGAGCAACGACGGCTGCGGCGTGCGCGTCATCGACCCCTACACCGGCGAACTGCGGGCGGGCACCCGGCAAGACGTGGCCGATTCCGCCCGCTTTGTCGACGCCGTCCCGCAGGTGAGCTTCTACTGGGGACCGGTGGTCACTGCGGAGGACGTCCCGCTCGAGACGCGGCCGCTGCACGAGCTCGAGGTCATCCTTGCCAACACGAGCAAACACTTCCAGGCGGTGGACGTCGTGGGAAAGGAGGTGGCTCGACGCGCCGTCGAGATGGCGCGCGTGGTGGCCGGCGGGGCCGAAGAGCTTCGCCGCCGGCCCATCATGAGCCTCATCGCCTGCCCCATCGATCCGCTCAGCAACGAAGCCGTGAGCCTCGAGGCTGCACTGGTCTGCGCCGAGGCAGGTGTGCCTGTCGGCTTCCTCTCGCTGACGCTCGCCGGCGCGTCCGCGCCGGCGACCATGGCCGGCAACCTCGTGGTCAACATGGCCGCGGTGCTCGCCGGGATCGTGCTGCTGCAGCTGGCGCATCCGGGCGCGCCCGTCTTCCTTGCAGGCGCGCCCTCCGTGATGGACCTCAAGACGGGTGGGTACACCGGCGGCAGCCCCGAGGACTATGTGCTGGCCGCCGCCGCGACGCAGCTGGCGCATCACTTCGGCTTCGCCATGAACATGGGGACGATGGCCAGCGGCGCCAAGGAGCCGGGCTGGCAGGCCGCAGTGGACGACACGCTCTCGACGCTGGCGAGCGTTTCCGCCGGCGCCGAGATGATGAGCGGCTGCGGCCTGCTGGATGGTTCGAAGACCCTGAGCTACGCGCACCTGCTCCTGGAGGCGGAGGTCTACGGCATCGTGCAGAAGGTGGCCAACGGCATCGAGGTGAGCGACGAGACGATCGTGCTGGACGTAATCCGCAAGGTCGGGCCGAACGGGACGTATCTGGCCGAAAAGCACACCCGGGAGCACATGGGTGGGATCTGGCGCCCGGGCGTCTGGGACCGGACGCCCTACGCCGCCTGGATCGCCTCGGGCAAGCGGGGCGCGCTCGAGAACGCGGAGGATCGGGCGCGCGAGATCCTCGCATCCCATGTGCCCGATCCGCTCTCGCAGGACGTCCGCGACGAGCTCCGGCAGCTCGTCGCTGCTGCCGACGCCGACCTTACGGGGTGAGGACGTGAACGACGTCATCGCGCAGATGGCGGTCCTGGCGGAGCGCCGGCGCTTCCGCCTCGAGGAGGAGTGACGGCGCGTGAGGATGGGGGTGCACGGATGCCGGACAAGCTGAGCCGGCGCCGCCGGAGGCGGCGCCTCTGGGTGCTCGCCGCCACCCTGGTCCTCGCAGCGGCGCTGGTGACGTATGCCGTGCTTCGCGCCGAGGGCTACTTCACGCCGCCGCTGCAGGTGACGGTGACCGTCCACAATGGCGGATCGTCGCCGCTCGACAGCCTGAGCCTCGACCAGGTCGACGGGGCGGGGCATACGGTTGTTCCCGCGGTCGCCGCCGGCGCTGCTGTGACCGTCCAGATCGTGGCCGACGACAAGTTCCGCGAAAGCAGGCTGGACCTTGTGGACGACGCGACCGGCCGCAACTACGCCCTGCCGCCCTACAGCTTCAAGGGCCAGCTGCATGGGACGGTCGTCGTCGACGTCTCGCGGGCGGGGGCCGGCGCCGGGCTCGAGGGCCGCGCCCGCTCTCGCACTGACTCCGGGTCGGATCCGAGCGGCTGGCAGCCGCTGCGCGTCGACTAGACCCGTGCGACGAGCTCCCGCGCCGCCTCGCGCAGCACGGCGGTGTGCCGGTCGACGTCCGTCGCAGTCGTCTGCGGTGCCATGAGCGCCATGTTGTGGAACGGCGTCATGAGGATGCCGCGGTTCAGCATGAAGAGGTGGAGGAAGCGGTCGAGCTGTTCGTCCTCGGCCGCGGCCGCCTCGCCGCCGTTGCGCGGCGGCACCGGCCGCGGCCAGTACTCCGCCCGGCAGCCGAGGCGCTTGACCACCCACGGCAGGGCGAACTCGTCGATGACGCCCTGCACGCCGTCGGCCCAGCGGCCGGCCAGCGGGATCATGCGCTCGTAGGCCTCATCCGTGAGGACTTCGCTCAGCGTCGCGCGGACGGCCGCGACGCTGAGGGCGTTGCCGGCGAGTGTGCCGCCGATGCCGCACTCGTCCGCGGCGTGGTAGTCCCAGTCGCGGTGGATGCGGTCTGCCATCGCCCGGCCGAAGCCGTACACGGCAGCCGGCACCCCGCTGCCGATCGGCTTGCCGAGGGTCACCATGTCCGGCTCGAGTCCCCAGGCGCGGGTGCAGCCCCCTGGACCGGCGCAGATGGTGTGCGTCTCGTCGATGACGAGGAGCGTGCCGGTCTCGCGCGTGAGCCGGCGGAGCTCCGCATGGTAACCGGCGTCCGGCAGGATGATGCCGATGTTGGTGAGGGCGGGCTCGGCGAGGACGCAGGCCACGTCGCCGGGCTCAAGCGCCCGTTCCAGCGCCTCCAGGTCGTTCCACTCGATCACTTTGGTCGTGACGGTCGGGTCGACCGGTGGGCCGGCGTTGCCGGGTTTGGGCCCCGGCACACCGTCGTTGATGGTGATGATCGTCTCGTCCACCGAGCCGTGGTAGCAGTAGTTGTAGACGAGGATCCTCGGCCGCCGGGTGACGTGCCGCGCGAGACGGACGGCGAAGCGGTTGGCGTCGGTCGCCGTCAGCGCCAGCTGCCAGTACCGGAGGCCGAAGCGCCGGGAGAGCTCATCGGCCACCCAGAGCGAGTCCTCGGTCGGCAGCATGGTGGTGATGCCGAGAGCGGCCTGTGCGGCGATGGCGGCGACCGCCTCGGCCGGTGCGTGGCCGGTCATCGCGCCGGTGTCGCCGAGGCAGAAGTCGATGTACTCGTGACCGTCGACGCACGTGAACCGGGCGCCCCACGCCTTCTCGACGTACGGCGGGAATGGGCTCGACCAGCGCGTCATCCAGTTCATGGGGACGCCGTCCAGCATGTGCTCCTGCGCCCGCTCGTAGAGCGCGCGCGAGCGAGGATGGCGCGCGACGAAGTCTTCGTCTTCGCGCGCCTTGAGCGCCGCCAGCCTCTCGCGGTCGATGGTCGCCGTGTGGATGCCTCCGGAGCCCTGACGGCTGCGGCCTATTTCGCCAGCTCCTTCGCCAGCTCCTTCGCCAGCTCCTTCGCCCGCTCCACCGCCATGCCGGCGTTGGCGCCGTAGCCGTCGGCGCCGATCTCGTCGGCGTAGGCGGCGGTCACCGGGGCGCCGCCGACCATCACCTTGACCGAGTCCCGCAGGCCCTCGTCCTTCAGCGCCGCGATGGTCTCGCTCATGTGCGGCAGCGTGGTCGTGAGCAGGGCGCTCATGCCGATGATCTGCGGCCGGTGCTCCTTGACGGCGGCGACGAAGTCGGCGCTGCTCACCCCGGTGCCCAGGTTGACGACCGTGAAGCCGGCGCCGGAGAGGAGCATGCCGACGAGGTTCTTGCCGATGTCGTGCAGGTCGCCCTCGACGGTGCCGATGACGATGGTGCCCATGCCGGCGGCGTCGCCGGCGGCCATGTGCGGGCGCAGGAGGTCGAGGCAGGCCTGCATGACGCGGGCGCTGAGCAGCACCTCGGGGATGAAGCACTCACCCTCGCGCATGCGCACGCCGACCACCTCCATGCCGGGGAGCAGGGCTCCGTCGAGGATCTCCCGCGCGCTGGCGCCGGTGGCCACGAGCGCCTGCGTCATGGCGGTGGCGGTGGCTTCGTTGCCGTCGATGATGGCTTGCTTGAGCTGGTCCTTCATTCCACGCCTTTCTCACGGTCGGCAGCTTCGATGATGCGGTGCACCTGCTCGGCCACGTCGCGGTCGATCGGCAGGGGCTGGTGAGACTCTACAAGCTCCAGCGCCCGAACGCGCGAGCGCGTGGCGAGATCGGTGGCGCCCCTGCTCTCCCAGTCTTCGCGCACGCGCCGGTCGAGGACCACCGGCTGGCTCAGCTCGCGCATATGCTTGAGCGTGGCGTCCAGCGAGAGGAAGTCGCCGAACGCGCCGACTTTGGCGATGTCGTCGATCGCCAAGGTCTCGTCGGTGACGGCAATGCCGCCGACCGCGAATTTGATCATCCGCGCGATCTCGTTGTCCATGACCAGCTGGCCAAGGTCGAAGGTGACGCCCGATTCGATCATCCCCGCCCCGTAGATCTGGTTGGCACCTGCCAACGCAGGAAGGAGTCCGGTGAGGGTCTTCTCGTGACCGGTCTGCGCGTCACCGAGCTTGGAGTCCGCCTACAACCCTGCGACGAAGCTGGGCAGGAGGTAGTGACGGGCGATCTGGGCGCAGGCGGCGGAGAACAGGGCGAGCTCCGGAGAGCCCACACACGCCGCCGCGAGCTTGAGGTCCATCGCCGTCGTCGACGAACCGTAGGTGACCGGGCAACCGCGCTCCACCAGTTGCGCGAGCACGACCCCGGAGAGCACCTCGGCGTTGTGCAGGACGAGCGTTCCGGCGAGCGTCACCGGTGACGATCCTCCGGACATCGCCATGCTGAGGATCGTGTCTGGGCACCATGCGCGCGCCGACTCGATGATCACCTCGGTGGCGTCGCGCGGCAGCTTGAGCGGGCTCACCGGGCAGACGCCGAAGCCGATGAGCGGGCGGCGGCGGAACTCGTCCTCGCCGCCCGCGACCACCGTGGCCATCTCGATGAGCTTGCGGCAGTCGTAGGCGCTGGTGGCCTCGGTGCCGACCGGCTTGCCCGTGTTCCGGGTCGCCGCCCACCACTTGTGGAGGCTCGCCGTGTGCTCGGGAACGTCGCCCGGGTGCACTGCCGACTCGTAGGTGTCGATGTCGCTGAGAGCGTCGACCAGGCGGGCGGCCTCGTGCACGTCCTGCAGCACCGGGTGGCGGTACTCACCGGTGCGCGGGTCGACGATCATGATGCCTTCGTCGAAGTTGGAGACGTAGACGCGGCCGGCCTCGAGGACGATGTCCTGATCGGGGTCGCGGCCGTTCAGAAAGCTCTTGGGCGGCGCCGAGCGGATCGCGTCTTCCACGAGATGCGGCGGGATGCGCACCATGCGCGTCTCGCGGTCGACGACACAGCCGCCGTCGCTGAAGATGTCCAGCGCATCGTCGGCCTCGACCCACATCCCGGTCCGTTCCAGGACCTCGAGCGAGCCCAGGTGGATGTCGTTGATCTCGGCCTCCGTGAACACGTTCAGGCTGAGCCCTCCCGAGCTGGGCCGCCCGGCGTGCAGGTTTCGCTTCACTGGAGCACCTCCGCTGCTGCGCGATGAGTTCCGGCCGGCGAGTCGACGGAGAGGCGAAGCCGTGAAGGGCCGCCCGGCCTCACGGGCGTGGTCAGAGGGAGCGCCCGCCGCTCGCAGGATTCGAGGGTATGGGCGGGGCGCGCGCGAGTAAAGCGTGTGCGGCTCGCGCGCCCAACTTCGCCGAGCAATCCGTTGCGGGTGGCTCGGCGCGTCTGCGAAGTTCGCCCAAGTTGCAGCTGGCCGCGGCCCGGGCCCGGCCGGACGGCGATGTCCCGCCGACCCGTCGGCCGCTCATCAACGGGGGTCGGGCGCCGAACCGTCTCCATCGAGGAACAAGCCGTTCAGGGGAGACACGACGCGGAGGTGGGAAGATGCCCCGGTTCGATACGCTCACACCGATCCACAAGGCCGTCCGCGGCATGGTGTACGAGGTCGGCGGCGACCTGCAGACCGCCGACTTCGCCGATGAGTTCGAAGCCTCGGCAACGGCGGCGGATCTCGAGCTCGCGCTGCGCCTCATGCGCGACCATCACACGACGGAGGAGGTGTACCTGTACCCGAAGCTGCAACCGCTCGAGGGGCAGCTCGTGGACGAGATGCTGGACCAGCACGGGAACGTGGAGCGGCTGCTGGATGTCGCGGAGGAGGCCCGCAAGAGGGTCCAGTCTGCCGAGGCCGAGGCCCGCTTGCTGGCCGGCGCCGACCTGAACTGCCGCTTCAACGAGCTGGTCGCCTTCTACCTCGAGCACCTGGCCCAGGAGGAGGTGAGGGTCCTGCCGGCGACGTGGAGGCACTTCGACGACGCCCAGCTGATGGCCATTCAAGCGGCGATCATCGCGGAGATGGAGCCGGACGTGCTGTTCCAGTGGCTCGGCTGGATGTTCAAGGGCCTGAACCGCGCCGAGCTCGTCGGGATGCTGCGCGGCGCCAAGGCGGGCATGCCGCCGGAGGCGCTCGAGGCGGTCCGCGGGCTCGGCGCGGCGAGCATGGAGCCGGCGGCCTGGCAGACGGTGCGCCAACAGGCCGGGCTCTAGCCAGAGGCGAGCAGCCGGTCCCGCCGGCCGGCGACGAACCGGGGCGACCAGTGCGTCAAAGGAGAGCCCGCCGCCTACGGCTGCAGGCTGTGGGACGGCATGCGCCCGGCGAGCAGTCGGCTCACGGCGCCGAGTGAAGGAGAAGCGACGTGAACGAAGCTCGCCTGACGATCTGGGAGGATGACGCCTGCCGGCGCGTGCACGAGGCGACGCTGGACGTGCTCGCGGAGACCGGGATAGAGGTCAGGTACGCGCCGGCCGCCGAGCTCTTCGCGAACGCCGGCGCGCAGGTGGACGGTACGCGCGTCCGCATCCCCGCCGAGCTCGTCGAGGCGGCCCTCAAGAGCGCGCCGCGCGACTGGACGATCAAGCCGCGCGGCGGCGACACGGAGCCACTCGTGCTGGACGCGCACCACGTGTACGCGGGCACCGGCTCGGACGTGCTGTACGTCTGCGACCCCGGGACGCGCGAACGCCGCCGCGTCCGCCGCGCGGACGTCGAGGGCATGGCGGCGCTCTGCGAGAAGCTGCCCAACATCGACTTCGTCATGAGCATGGGCCTGCCCGAGGACGCGCCGCAGGCGATCGACGACCTGGTGCAGGTCGAGGCGATGATGCGCGGGACGCGCAAGCCGCTGCTGGTCGCGCCGCGAGATGGCCACATCCTGCCCAGGATGCGGGAGATGGCGGCGCTGGCCGGCGAGGCCGACAGCTTCGGGATCTACGCGATGCCGGTGCCGCCGCTCCTCTTCGACGAGGACGGCGCCAGTAAGGTGATCGCCTGCGCCGAGCTCGGCATCCCGTTGGTCTGGGCGCCGGCGCCGAACGCTGGCACGACGGCGCCGGCGAGCGTCACGTCGGTGATCGTGGTGGCCAATGCGGAGGTGCTCGCCGGCCTCGTCCTCAGTCAGGCCGTCAGTCCGGGCGCGCCGTTCGTGTGGGGCGTCGGCGTGGGCGCGATGAACATGCGGACGATGAACGAGGTGTACTCGTCCGCCGACGTGTTCCGCGGCCACCAGGCCCAGAGCGACCTCGCACGCTGGTACGACCTGCCGAGCTTCGCCTACGCGGCGCACACGGACAGCAAGGTGCTCGACCAGCAGTGGAGCGCCGAGGCGGCGCTCACCGCGATCCTCGCGAAGCTCTCGCGCGGGACGCTGCTGCACGACGTCGGCTACCTCGAGTGCGGGCTGCAGAGCAGCTACGAATCGATCGTCCTCGGCGACCACCTCCTCGGCTGGGCCAAGGCGTTCATGGCGCCGCTGCCGGTGGACGATGAGGCGCTGGCACTGGACGAGATCAAGGCCGTCGGGCCGGGCGGCAATCACCTGGCCCGGCCCTACACGAGGAAGCACTTCCGGCAGATCTGGCAGAGCGACCTGTTCGACACGACCCGGCACGACGCCTGGGAGGCGGACGGGTCGAAGACGCTGCTCGACCGTCTGCAGGCGCGGGTCGCGGAGCTGCGCTCCGAGCCGCGCGCCTTCGAGCTGCCGGACGACGCGAAGGCGGGTCTCGACGCGATCCTCACCGACGTCGAGGCCCACCGTCCGGGCGCGTGACTGCCGGCCGGAGGAGCGCGGCGCTCCCGGCCGGCCGCCGCGAAAAACCGCTGCAAGTCGGCGCAAGACTCGGCACTTGCAGCGGTTTCCCGCACGTGCGGGCGGTGATAGACTCCGGCCCGTGCCCGACGCATCCACTATCAGCATCAGCACGATCAACCGCTCCTGCGGTCTGTAAGCTCTCCGCCTCCGCGGACGGGCTCCTCTTGAGCAACACCGCGACTGCCCGCCCGCTGCCGACTCCATCCTGACCCTTCGTCGTCGGACCCCTGCGAGGTTGCCGCAATGACTTCCCGAATCAACCCCATCGCCCCCCGTCTCTGGTGGGACGTCCTCAACCCCAGCGAGCTCGAGCGCATCCACGAGGCGACCCTCGACGTGCTCGAGACCGTCGGCATCCGGTTCCCGAGTGAGCGTGCCCTCGACATCCTGGAGAAGAACGGCTGCGAGGTGGACCGCGCGACGCAGGTCGCCAAGCTCCCTCGCGCGGTCGTCATGGAGGCCGTCTCGCAGGTGCCGGACAGCTACGTGCTCGCCGGCCGCGACCCGGCCTGCGACATGCTCATCGACGGCAAGCACTGCTACCTGAGCAACGACGGGTCCGGCGTGTTCGTGTTCGACCAGAAGACCGGCGAGAAGCGGCCCAGCACCAAGGCCGACGCGGCGACCAGCGCCCGCTTCGTCGACGCGCTCCCGAGCATCAGCTACTACTGGGGCCCCGTGGTCACCAGCCAGGACGTACCTCCCGCGACCAAGGCGCTGCACGACGCCGAGGCCGTGTTCACCAATACGAGCAAGCACTTCCAGACGGTGACCACCGTCGGCGAGAAGCCCGCCCGCTACCTCGTCGAGATGGCGGCCGCCATCGTCGGCGGCACGGACGCGCTGCGCGAGCGGCCCATCCTGAGCTTCATGCAGTGCGCCGTCGATCCGCTGGCGCACGACGGCCCCAACCTCGAGGCCAACCTCGTGGCCGCCGAGCACGGGCTGGCCAGCGGCTTCATGCCCATGCCGCTCGCGGCCGGCACCGGCCCGGCCACGCTGGCCGGCAACCTCGTCGTCCAGAACGCCGAGGCGCTCAGCGGTGTCGTGCTCCTCGAACTCGCCTATCCCGGCGTGCCGGCGTTCTTCGCCGGCGCCCCGAGCGTCATCGACCTCAAGACCGGCGGCTACACCGGCGGCTCCCCCGAGGACTATCTCCTCGCCGGCGCCTCTACGCAGCTCGCCCACTTCTACGGCGTGCCGATGGCGATGGGCACCATGGCCACCGGCGCCAAAGAACCCGACTGGCAGGCCGCGATCGACGATTCGCTCAGCACGTTCGCCAGCGTGATGACCAGCGCGGACATGATGAACGGCGCCGGGCTGCTGAACGGCTCCAAGATCCTCAGCTACCCGCACATGGTCATGGAGACCGAGATCTACGGCATCGTGCAGAAGGTCGCCGACGGGATCGTCGTCGACGACGAGACGCTGGCGCTCGACGTGATCAAGAAGATCGGGCCCAACGGTACGTACCTCGCCGCGAAGCACACGCGCCAGCACATGAAGGAGATCTGGCGCCCCACCATCTGGGACCGCACCCCGTACGACAGCTGGCTGCGCGAGGGCAAGAAGGGCGCTCTGGAGAAGGCGACGGAGATCGCCGACGACATCCTGGCGAACTATCATCCCGAGCCGCTCCCGGAGGACGTGGTGAACGAACTGCGCGCGATCGTGGAACGCGCCGACAGGGAGATGGCGTAGGCCTCCGGGCCCCGCGTCTGACCCGCTGATGCCCGCCGCACGCCTCATCGTCTGGGACGACGCCGCGTGCTGGCGCGTCCACGAGGCGACCCTCGCGTTGCTGGAGGAGACCGGCGTCGAGGTGAGGCACGCCGGCGCCCGCGAGTCGCTGGCGGAGGCGGGCGCACGCGTCGAAGGGACGCGCGCCCGCATCCCGGCCGCTCTGGTGGACGCCGCCCTCCAGAGCGCGCCGCGCCACTTCAAGCTCACGGAGCGCGGCGCCTCCGGCGGCGAAGGCCATGCCCGCCGCGGCGAGCTCGGCGGCCTCGAGCTGGAGGACGGCAAGAGCTACTTCGGCACGGGGTCCGACTGCGTCTACGTCACCGACCCCGACACCGGCGAGCGCCGCCGCAGCACGACCACCGACGTCGAGGGCATGGCCGCTCTCGCCGAGAAGCTTCCCAATCTCGACTTCGTCATGAGCATGGGTCTGCCGAACGACGTCGCGGTGGACATCGGCGACCTCGCCCAATTCGCCGCCATGCTCGCCGGCACCCGTAAGCCGCTGCTGACGACGGCGCACGACGCAGTTTCTCTGCGCCGCATGAAGGACATGGCCGCCATGTGCGGCGAGGCCCGCAGCTTCGGCTGCTACGCGATGCCCAACCCGCCCCTCATCCACAGTGAAGAGGCGCTCGACAAGGTGCGGGCCTGCGCCGAACTCGACATCCCGCTCGTCTACGCGCCGGCGCCGGCCGCGGGCACCACGGCGCCGGCTTCCATGACCGCGACCATCGTCATCGGCAACGCCGAGACGCTGAGCGGCCTCGTCGTCCACCAGCTCACGCGCAGCGGTGCGCCGTTCGTCTACGGCGTCGGCTGCGGCGCCTTCGACATGCGCACCGCCGTCGACGTCTACGGCGCGCCCGAGCACTTCCTCGGCAACGCCGCGGCGACCGACCTCGCCAGGTTCTACGGCCTGCCGAGCTTCGCGTACGCCGCGGTCGCCGACGCCAAGTCGTTCGACGAGCAGTGGGCCGCCGAAGCCGGCATCACCGCGGTGCTTGGAGCCCTGAGCCGCGCGACGCTGTTGCACGACGTCGGGTACCTCGAGAGCGGCTTGCAGAGCAGTTACGACACGATCGTCCTCGGCGACGAGCTGGTGGGTTACGCGCGCGCCCTGCTCGTGGACGTCGGCGTCGACGATGAGTCGCTGGCGCTGAACGAGATCGATGCCGTGGGCCCCGGCGGCAGTCACCTGGGCCGGGGCTACACGCGCCAGCACCACCGTGAGACGTGGGCGCCGCGTCTGTTCGACCGCGCGACCCACGACCGCTGGGCGGCCGCCGGCGCGACGACGCTCAAAGAACGCGTGGCCGTCCGCACGCAGGAGCTGAGAGACGAGCCGCGTGCGTTCAGCCTTGAGCAGGCGATCCGCGAGCGGCTGCAGGCAGTGCTCGATCAAGCAGAAGGGAGAGCCCGGTGACCGAGCCGGAGAAGCAGGCGCCTCCGGCGCGCCCGGTCATGACGACCACGGCGCGCCTCGCGCTGCGTGTGCTGAGCGACGACGACGTCGCGCGCGTGCACGCGGCCGCGCTCGAGTTGCTGGGCGCCGAGGCCGCTGCGGCCGAGGTCGCGGCCCAGTCGGCGCCCTCGACCTTCGTGCTGGCCGGCCGCGTGCCGGAGCACGACGTGAAGCTCGGCGCCGGTCAAGTGTGGCTGGCCGCCGGCGCCGCGACGGCCGGATCCGGCGGCGTCCCCGAGCGGGTCCGTCGCCTCGCCGGCGGCGACTCCACCCCGGCGACCGCCGCCGACCTGGACGACGCCGTCCGGCTCGCCGACGCGCTGCCCGAGGTCGCCATCGTCGCCGGCCCGCCGCTGCGGGCGGCCGGCGTGTCCGCCGAACTTGCGCTGGCGCGTTGTGTCGCAGGCACGAGCAAGCACGTCATGGCGGGCCTGCTCACGTCCACCGCCGAGGCCGGTAAGGCCGTCGAGCTTGCGTTCGCCATCGCCGGCTCCGCCGATGAGGCTCGTCTTCGCCCGCCGCTCTCGCTCTGCGGGGGCGCCGCCGCGCTGGACGCGGCGCTCGTCTTCGCGCGCGCCGGCCTGCCCGTCGGGCTGGTGCTGGCGCCGGCCGACGCCTCCGCCGGTGCCCCCGCGCCGACCGCCGCGTCGTTGGCGACGGCCGAGAAGGCCGCCGCGGCCGTTCCCGATCTCGGTCCGGCGCTCGTCCGCCACCACGCCGGCGTGCTCGCCGGCTGCGCGGCCGTCCAGGCCGCGGCCCCCGGCGCACCTTTTCTGTACGTCGCCGACCCCGCGGCCGCCGGCCTGCCGGCGGCCGGCCCGTCGGCGTCGCTCTTCCAGCTGGCCGCCGCGCAGCTGGCCGCTCATGTGGGCCTGCCGCTCGTCGCCGGCGGCCTGCGCACCTCGAGCCACGAGCCCGACTGGCAGGCCTGCCAGGAGGACGCGTTCGTCTCGATGACGACCACTGCGTCGGGCGCCGGGGTGACCGGCGGAGCCGGCCTGCTCGGCGCCGCCACCGCCTTCAGCCCCCAGCAGCTGGTCATGGACAGCGAGATCTTCAGCTGGAACGCGATGATCGCCGCCGGCATCGAGATCAACGATGAGACCATCGCGCTCGAGGCGATCAAGGCGGTGGGCATCGGCGGCAACTACCTCGGCCAGCGCCACACGCGCCGGCACATGAAAGACGTGTGGCGTCCCCGCCTGCTCGATCGCAGCATGTGGGACGCCTGGATCGCCTCCGGCAGGGAGGGCGCCTACTCGAAGGCGACCGCCCTCGCGGGGCAGCTCCTCGCAGAGCACACCTGCGTTCCGCTCGGCGCCGAGGCCCGCGGCGTCATCGAGCGCGTCAGCGCCGGCCCGGGGCTGTAGAGAGACCGGCGGGCCAGTGTCTGGCCCGCCTATCTTCCGTCCAGCGGCGGCCTTCATGCCGACGCTGTAAACTCCGTATTCATGAGTGCATGAGCTCTCCCGGCGGCGTGGACGCCGGCGGAGCAGTGAAGCAGGAAGCCGCGAGAGTCAGGGGTCTCGCGGAGAAGGAGACGCTCACATGATCAGAGACCGCAAGGACATACCGAGATTCAAAGACGTCACGGACGCCGACTGGAACGACTACCGCTGGCAGCTCCGCAACCGCCTGACCACCACCGACGACTTCGCCGGCGTGCTCGACCTCACCGACGCCCAGCGCAAGGACCTCGACGCGTGCATGGGTAAGTTCCGCGTCAGCGTCACGCCTTACTACGCGTCGCTCATGGACCCCGATGACTCGACGGACCCTGTGCGTATGCAGGCCGTCCCGACGCCGGCCGAGCTCGTGATCCACGCGGAGGACGTCAAGGATGCCGTCTCGGAGGACTTCGACTCACCGACGCCTCGTATCACTCACCGTTACCCGGACCGCGTGCTCTTCCTGGTCACGGAGATGTGCAGCATGTACTGCCGTCACTGCACGCGCCGACGCCTGGTAGGCGGCTCCGAGGATATCGTCGCCAAGACCGAGATCGACAACGCGATCAAGTACATCGAGCGTGCCACCGAGGTCCGCGATGTGCTCCTCAGCGGCGGCGACCCGCTCACGCTCTCGGACGACAAGCTCGAGGACATCATCCGCCGGGTGCGCGCCATCGACCACGTCGAGATCATCCGCATCGGGAGCCGTATGCCGGTCGTCTGCCCGCAGCGCATCACCCCCGAGCTCGTCGCCATGCTGAGCAAATACCACCCGCTGTACCTCAACACCCATTTCAACCACCCCAAGGAGTTCACGCCCGAGAGCAAGCTCGCCTGCGACCGGCTGAACGACGCCGGCATCCCCCTGGGGAACCAGACGGTGCTGATGCGCGGCATCAACGACGATGCGCGCGTGATGAAGAAGCTCTCGCACAGGCTGCTGCAGTACCGCGTCAAGCCCTACTACTACTACCAGTGCGACCTGGCCGAAGGCACGGCCCACTTCCGGACCAGTGTCGCCAAGGGCATCGAGATCTACGAGAGCCTGCGCGGCCACACCACGGGCTTCGGCGTGCCCACCTACATCATCGACGCCATCGGCGGCGGCGGGAAGACGCCGGTGTTCCCCAACTACGTGATCAGCCAGGCGCCGGGCAAGATCATTCTTCGCAACTACGAGGGCGTGATCAGCAAGTACACGGAGCCGGACGACTACGTCGAGGGCAAGTGTCATTGCGAGGAGTGCGACGAGGACCGCGAGCGGCTCGGTGTGGCCAGCATGTTCGACAAGGACCACGGTCCGACGCTGGACGAGGTCTGGGAAGCGCGCCTGCAGAAGGTCGTCGACCGCAAGAACCGCATGGCCGACGTGTTCGGCGAGGCGAGGGTCTGAGGGGGCCCGAGTCTGAGCGCGGAGCCTGAGGGGTAGGACCGGGAGGACCTTGGCGGCGTAGAGTCCGCCGACGGGGCGGGCGGCCGGAACAGCCGCCCGCCCGTCCTCACGGAAGAAAACAAGGAGAGAACGTGCCGAAAGTCTTCGTCGAGCCCATCGGCATCACGCTGACCGTCGATGAGCAGGAGAACCTGCTGGACGGGCTCGTGCGCGCCCAGATCGACATCCCCACCGACTGCGCCGGTCGGGGCACCTGCGGCAAGTGCCTCGTCCGTCTGGGCTCGGGAGAGCTCACGGCGCCGACGGAGCGCGAGCTCAAGCGGATCCCGGAGAAGCTGCGCGCCGAGGGCTGGCGCCTGGCTTGCCAGGCGTACCCCCGCTCGGCGCGCGTCAGCATCGAGGTGCGCGGCACCGCCGGGCAGCGCCGCATCCTGACCACGTCCAGGCTGACGCACGGCGCCGCCCATCCGGCTGTGCGCAGCCGGTACATACAGCTGGAGCCGCCGACCCTGGCCGACAAGCGCTCCGACCTGGAGCGCTTCGACGACGCTCTCGGCGGCGTCGAGGTACCGCTGCACGTACTCGAGGAGTTGCCCGCTACGCTGCGGGACGGCAAGTGGAAGGTCACGGCCACCTGCTACGGCAAGCGCGTCATCGACGTGCATCCGGGCGAGCGGGAGCGCGAGTGCTATGGCGTCGCGGTCGATATCGGCACGTCCAAGGTCATCGCCTACCTGTTCGACCTCAAGCGCGGCGTGCTCATCGATCAGGAGGCCGTCGAGAATCCCCAGATGCGCTACGGCGAAGACGTCATCAGCCGCATCGCTCACGCCTCCCAGCACGACGCGACGGCCACGCTCGCGGAGGCCGTCCGCGGCGGCATCAACGCGAACCTCAAGGTGCTCTACGAGCGCCAGGATGTCCATCCCAAGCACGTCTGCGACATGACCGTGGTCGGCAACACGGCGATGCACCACCTCGCTCTGGGCCTGTCGCCCGTGGGCCTCGGCCAGGCTCCGTTCGCCCCGGCAGCCGCCGAGCCGCTCACCTACAAGGCGAGTGAGCTCGGCATCGACATGAACCCTGACGGCGGCGTGCACTTCCCGCCGCCCATCGCCGGGTTCGTCGGCTCGGACGCGCTCGCCGTGGTCGCCGCCACACGTCTCGCCACCAAGAAGCGGCCGAGCATGGCGATCGACATCGGCACCAACACCGAGATCGCGCTCGCGCACGACGGCCGCGTCACCGTGACGAGCTGCGCCTCCGGCCCCGCCTTCGAGGGCTACCAGATCCAGAGCGGCATGAAGGCCGTCGCCGGCGCCATCGAGCGAGTCAAGATCGACGCCGCCGGCGAGGCTCACGACATCGTGACCATCGCCGGCGCCGAGCCCATCGGCATCTGCGGCTCCGGCGTGGTCGACCTGCTCGCCGGCCTCGTGCACGCCGGCGTCGTCGACAAGAGCGGGCGCATGAAGGCTGACCACCCGCACGTGCGCAGGGCCGACGAGGGCGTCGAGTACCTGCTCACCACGGGTCCGCATGGCGACATCGTCTTCACCCAGCACGACGTGCGCAGTCTGCAGCTCGCCAAGGGCGCGATCCACGCCGGCTGGGAGCTGCTCATGGCCACCCTCGACGTCCCGCTCGAGGAGCTCGACACCGTCTACATCGCCGGCGCGTTTGGCAACTACCTGGACCTGGGCGCGGCGCAGTATCTCGGCCTCTTCCCGCCCGTCGCCACGAGGCGGGTCGCGTTCGTCGGCAACGCCGCCGGCGTCGGCGCGCAGATGGCCCTCATCGACGTGAGGGCGAGGAACCGGATGGCGCGTCTGCGCGACCGCATCGAGTTCCTCGACCTCGCCACGGACAAACGTTTTCTGGATGTCTTCTCCAGTCGCCTCGGCTTCGCCAGCGACTGAGCCAGGTAGTCGGCTCAGCGGGGGGGGCGCCACAGGGGCACCCCTCGCTGATGCCCGTCCGGGATCTCCCACGGGGCGTGCGTGAGCACGCCCCTCAGCGGACGCCCAAGCACCGTCAACGAGGCCGGCGCCGCAGGGGCGCGCCTCACCGAGGAGCAACCAGACCGGCGGCTTCGCGGCTATGTGGAGATCGCGGCCTCGTCGCTCATCCTCGGCACGTCAGCGACGCTCATCCAGATATCCACGATGCCGGCCAGCCTCCTGCTCGTCACTCGTATGGGGCTGGCCGGCATCGTCCTTGCGGTCATCTTCTTCATGAGCGGCGGGGTCGAGGAGGTGCGCCGCTCCGGCCACGTCCGCCGGATGATCGTGCTCGGATGTGTGGTCTCAATGGAGATGATCTTCTACTTCGCGTCGATCCGGGCCTCCAGCGTCACCGTCGGCGTCGCGCTCGAGTACATGGCGCCCGTGTTCGTCGCGCTGCTGGCGCCGTGGGTGCTGCGCACGCGGCGCCATGGCATCGACCTGGTGGCAGTCGCCGTGGCGGTGGGCGGGATGCTGCTTCTCGTGCTTCCGGCCGCGTCCGCCGGCGACGGCGCCGTCACCGTCCCCGGCGTGGTCTTCGGCCTGCTCGCCGGCCTCATGTTCGCCACGGCGATGATGCTCATCAGCAGCATGGCCGGCGCCGGCGTGCGCGGCTCGAGCTTCGCCCTCTTCTACTGCGCCGGGAGCGTGATCCTGCTCACCCCGCTGGCCGTGTGGCAGACAGTGGGCAGCGGCTACCGGCTCACGTGGAGCGACGCGCTGATCGTGGCGATCAGCGGCCTCGTCTACACCGCCCTGTGCTTCAGTCTCTTCAGTGACGGCCTGCGCTACGTGCGCGTCGAGCATGCCGGCATCCTCGGCTACCTCGAGCCGGTCACCGCGCCTCTGTGGGCATTTCTGCTCATCGGTGAGGCGCCGCCGTGGACGACGTACGCCGGCGGCGCCCTCATCGTGGCCGCCGGCATCCTCGTCATCGTCTTCGGCAAGGGAAAGGCCGAGAAGCTCGTGGAGCCGCTCACGTGAGCGGCGGACGCGCTGCGCCCGCCGCCGCTTCCCCCGGGTCGACGACCGGCTCCGCGGCGTCTCCATCGCCGGAGCGCATGCGCGGCTATCTCGAGGTCGGCTTCGCCAGCCTCGCAAACGGCTCGATCGGCGTGATGGTCACCTACGCCGACATGCCCGCGACCATGCTGCTCTGCCTGCGCATGGTCTTCGCGGCGGCGGCGCTTGGCGTGGTCGTCCTGGCCACCGGCAGCTGGCGCGACCTGCGCACGCCTGGTGCGCCGCTGCGCGTGCTCGGCATCAGCATCGCGCTGTCGCTCAACCTCGTCCTGTACTTCCTCGCCATCCGCTACACGGGCGTGGCGGTCGCCATCTTCCTCAGCTACCTTGCGCCGGTGTACCTCGCCTTCGTGGCGCCGCGGGTCCTCAAAGAGAAGACCGAACGCGTGGTGTACGTCGCCCTCGCGATCGGCCTTGCCGGCATGGCGCTGATCCTTGTGCCGGGCCTGTTGCTCCAGGGCGTGAGGCTCTCGGCCGGCGGTCTGCTCTGCGCCTGGGGAGCAGGCGTCATGTACGCGGGCTACCTGCTCTTCGCCAAGAGCCTGCGCGGGCTGAACGTGCGGAGCACACCGGTCGTGTTCGCGCAGAGCGTGTTCACTGCCGCCGTGATGCTCGTGCCCGGCTTGCTCGCGGTGAGCGCCGCGCACTACCACTACACGGGGGTCGACCTGTTGATGGCAGCGCTGCTCGGCCTTGTCACCACGGCCTTCAGCTTCAGCCTGTTCATGGACGGCCTGCACTTCATCCGCGTGCAGCACGCCGGGATCATCGCCTATGTGGAGCCGGTGAGCGCCCCTCTCTACGCGCTGATCCTGCTCGGCCAGCGGCCGAGCGGCTGGACGGTCGCCGGCGGGGCGCTGATCGTCGCTGCGGGTATCCTCGTGGTGCTGTACGCCCGCGGCGAGCCGGAACTGGAGCCGCTGGGATGAGCGCGGGATCCGTCCGCCGCGCGGAATCCGGGCGCGACCTCACCGGCTACGGTCTTGTCGCCGGCTGCTTCGTCCTCGTCGGGTTCAGCGGCGCGCTCGTCAGCTGGGCGGACGCCCCGGCCAGCGTGCTGCTCGTCATGCGGCTCGTCCTCGCCGCCGTGGTCCTGGCCCTGCTGTTCGCGCGCCGGAGGCCGTTCCGCGTGTTCCTCCGGCGGGACCTCTGGCCCAAGCTCCTGCTCATGGGCCCGCTCGACGCCGGCTCCCTGCTCTGCTACTTCCTCGCCATCCGCTACACCGGCGTCGCCATCGCCACGTTCTTCCTCTTCATGCAGCCGGTCTGGGTCGCGCTGCTGGCGCCGCGCCTGCTCAGGGCCCCGACGGAGCGGGTGGTGTATCTCTCCTTGAGCGTCGCGCTTGGTGGGCTCGCCGTGATCATCGTGCCGTCCCTGCTTGGGAGCGGCGCCACGTTCTCGGCGATCGGCGTCGCCCTCGGGCTCACCGGCGGCGTGTTGTACGCCTTCTTCCAGCTGCTGGTCAAGACCCTGACGACCGAGCTGGAGAGCACCACCATCGTGACCGTGGAGTGCACCCTCGACGCAATCGTCATCCTGCCCATCGCCCTGTGGCAGGTCTTCGCCGTCGGGACGACGCTCACCGGCCGCGACTTTGTCGCGGCCGCCATCCTGGGGCTGGTCTGCACCGCCATCGCCTATACCATGTGGGTCGAGGGCGTCGCCAGGATCCGCGTGCAGCACAGCTCGATCCTCGGGTTTCTCACGCCGGTGGTGGCTCCCCTCATCGCGTGGATGCTGCTCGGCCAGAGCATCACGCTCGCCACGGCGCTTGGCGGCACCCTCATCGTCACCGCCGGCGTGCTCGTGGTGGTGCTGGGCCGGGCAGAGGGCGAGCTGGAGCCGCTGTGACGAGCGTGACCACAGCTTCGCAGGGGCGCGCCACGGCACCGCGCCGCGACGCGGCCGGCTACCTCATCGTCGTCATCTCGTACCTGGGGATGGCCGGCAGCGCGCCGCTGGTCGCGTGGGCCGACGCGCCGGAGGCGATCATCCTCTGCCTGCGCATGGCGTTCGCGGCGCTGGCGCTGGGCGCCGTCTTTCTGCGCCGCCCGATGCTCGCCGACTGGCGCCGCCCGGGCGCCGCCTGGCGCCTCATCCTCATGGCGGCGATGTCGTCGCTCACCCTCCTGTTGTTCTTCTACGCAGTGCGCCACACGAGCGTCGCCATCGCCATGTTCCTTCTCTTCCTCATGCCGGTGTGGGTGGCGCTCGCGGCGCCTCGGGTCTTCAAGTCGCCGCGCGAGCCGATCGTGTGGCCGGCTCTCGGTCTCGCCCTCGCCGGCTTGGCTGTCATCCTCCTTCCCGACCTCCTCGGGGAGGGCGTCAAGCTCTCGCTGGCCGGTCTGCTGGCGGCGCTGTTCACCGGCTTCGGGTACGCGACGTACACGGTGTCCGTGAAGGGGCTGACCAGGATCGTCGCGCCATCGACGATCTCGATGGCCGAGGCCGCCGGCGACACCCTGCTCGTGCTTCCCCTGGCGCTCTGGCAGTTCTCGAGCACGAGCTACCACCTGGACGGCAAGGCTTGGATCGCGGCCATCGTGATGGGCGTCCTCTGCACAGCGATCCCCTACACGCTGTGGATCGAGGGCACGCGCCGCGTGCGCGTCGAGCACGTCACGATCATCGGCTACATCGAGCCGGTGGCAGGGCCGCTCTATGCGGTCTTCCTCATCGGCCAGCTGCCGGGCATCTGGACGTGGGTCGGCGGCGCGATGATCCTCGGCGCCGGACTGCTCGTCGTGGTGTTCGGCCGCGGCGAGGGCGAAGCCTCGATGGCCGCGGCCTCCGAGCCGGAGCCGTTCTGATGAGCCGCGCCACCCGCGGCTACCTGCTCGTCGCCGGCTCGTTCCTGATCATGGGCATGATCGGCGCGCTCGTGGACTGGGCGACCGCGCCGGAGAGCGCGCTTCTCGTCCTGCGCTTCGGGACGGCGGGGCTCGTGCTCGGCGTGGTCTTCGCCCGCCGCCGCCCGCTCGCCGGCGTGGCCGGCCGCTCCGTCTGGCCTCGCCTTCTCCTGATGGCCGTGATCGACGCCTTCACGCTGCTGCTCTTCTTCGTCGCCATCCGCGGGACGAGCGTCGCCATCGGCATGTTCCTGCAGTTCCTCGCGCCGGTGTGGGTGGCGCTCATCGCGCCGCGCATCTTGCGCGCCCGGACCGAGGCGATCGTCTACCCTGCGTTGGCGATCGCCCTCGCCGGGCTGGCCGTCATCCTGGCGCCGTCACTGCTCGGCGAGGGCATCAAGCTCTCGCCGTGGGGGGTGACGGCCGGCCTCCTCGCGGGCTTCGGCTACGCCGCCTTCCAGCTCGTGGTCAAGGACCTGACGAAGCGCGTCTCGGCTGTCACGATCGTGTTCACCGAGGCCTGGCTCGACACGCTCATCCTGCTGCCGCTGGCGCTCTGGCAGACGGTCGGCGCCGGGTACCATCTGACCGCGCGCGACCTGGTGGCCGGCCTCATCCTCGGAAGTGTCTGCACGGCGCTGGCCTATCTCATGTGGACCTACGGTATGGGCATGATCAAGGTGCAGCACAGTTCGATCCTCGGCTATCTCGAGCCGGTGTCGGCGCCCATCTACGCGTTGCTGCTCCTCGGCCAGGGGATCTCCGTGTGGACAATCGCCGGCGGCGCTCTCATCGTGGTCGCCGGCCTGCTGGTCGTGCTGCTCGGCGAACACGAAGAAGTGGGCGCCGAGTCCCTGGAGCCGGCGCCGTGAGCGACGGTTCCCACCGCCTCAAGGGCTACGCGATGGTCGGCGGTTCGGCCGTCATGTTCGGCGCCACAGGAGTGTGGGTCGGCATGACCGACCTCCCGGCGAGCACGGTGCTCAGCATGCGCATGGCGCTGGCCGCAGTCATGGTCGCGCTGCTCGGTGGGGCGGCGCGCTGGGCGCGGCAGGCGCGCCGCCCGGGCGTGTGGCGCCGCCTGCTCGCGCTCGGCCTCCTCGATGCCCTGCAGCTCTACACGTTCATGCTCGCGCTGCGCCATCTCGACGTCGCGCTGGCAGTGTTCCTCTCCTACCTGTCGCCCATCTACATCGCGCTGGTCGCGCCACGTTTGCTCAGGCAGCGCACGGAGCCGGTCGTGATCGCGGCCCTGGTGCTCGCCGTGACCGGGATCATCGTCATGCTCGCTCCCGGCCTCCTGGATCCCGCGCTGCGTGTTTCGGCCTTCGGGGTGGCGGCGGGTCTGGTCTCGGGGCTGCTGCTCGCAGCCTTCTTCCTCGTCGCCAAGACACTCAGCGATGTCGACGGCAGCACCATGCTCATCTCGAACGGCGTGATCGTGGCGGTGGTCATGCTGCCCCTCGGTCTGGTCCAGTGGGCCGGCGTGGGCTTCGCGTTCGTCCTCACGGATTTCTGGGCGGTGCTGGGACTGGCCGTCTTCAGCACCGCCCTCGGCGGCACCATCTTCCTGCACGGCATGCGCTACATCCCCGTGCAGCACACCTCGATCGTCGGGCTCCTCGAGCCGGCCAGCGCGCCGGTGTTCGCGTTCTTCTTCCTGGCCGAGCGGCCGTCGCTCTGGACTCTGCTCGGCGGCGCCCTCATCCTCGTCGGCGCCGTGCTGGTGGTGCTGCTCGGCGCGGCGGAAGAAGGCCTCGCCGGATCGCCGGAGGAGGCCGTGGGTGAGGCCGGGTCCTCGCCATGAAGCGCCGCCGGCGCAGCCTCGCGAGGCCGGCCGTCGCCAGGCCTTGTTGGACATCCTGGCGGTACCCGGCCTGTCCCTCGTTCCCTCGCGCACGCGCGCGGCGTGCCAACGCGCGGCGTATCCGGTACGCTCTGACGGCGGGCCGACGGCGAACGCCGCTGCCGGCACGCATGGCTCGGGACGGCCGTCGCCCCGTGCCGCGCAGGCTCGGGAGGGAGCCCGCCGTGACCATCCTCCTCATCTACAGCCGACTCTGGCCGGACCCGGGGTGAGACCGGGCCCCCGCACCCGGCTACCGTGACCCTTCAGGTGGACGGACCTCGCGCGGCGCCGCGCAACTGCGCCGCGACCCGCACGATCGTCCGGTTCGCCTTTTCCGCTCGAAAGGAGCCCGCATGACCAAGCCCGTCGAAAGTGCCCCCAAGCTGGAGCTCACCAGGTCCATGGCGATGCTCGACGACGCGCAGCGTCTCACTCCCGGCGGCGTCGGCGGCATCCGCCGGCCGTACAACTTCGTCGTCGGCGAGTACCCCGTGTTCATCACGCACGGCCACGGCGGCCACATCGTGGACGTGGACGGCAACGAGTACATCGACTTCCTCTGCGCCTACGGGCCGATCATCCTCGGCTACGTCGAGGACGAGATCAACGACGCCGCCAAGGCGCAGATGGACAAGGGCTTCTGCTTCAGCCTCGTGCAGCCGCTGCAGAACGAGCTCGAGCAGCGGCTCGCCGACATCATGCCGTGCGGCGAGCAGACGATCCTCGTCAAGACCGGCTCGGACGCGACCAACGCGGCCGTGCGCGCGATGCGCGCCTACACCGGCCGCGACAAGATCGCCCGCTGCGGCTACCACGGCTGGGGCGACTGGTGCGTCGAGCACCACGGCGGCGTGCCCGCGGCCGTCTCCGAGCTCACCAAGGAGTTCGAGTACGGCGACATCGCCGAGCTCGAGCGCGTGTTCGCCGAGAACCCCGACGAGATCGCCGGCGTCATCATCACCCCGGTCGGCCACCCGATGGCCAAGCCGATCATCGCGCCGCCGGACGGCTACCTGCAGGCGGTCGTCGACCTGGCGCACAAGCACGGCGCCGTCGTCACCTTCGACGAGATCCGCACCGGCTTCCGCGTCAGCATGGGCGGCGCCAGCGAGCGCTACGGCGTCACCCCGGACCTGACGACGGTGGGCAAGGCGATGGCCAACGGCTACTCGATCGCCGCCCTCGTCGGCAAGCGCGAGGTCATGAGCGTCTACGTCAAGGACGCCTTCCTCAGCTCCACCTACTTCCCCAACAGCCTCGAGATGGCCGCCAGCATGAAGTGCCTCGAGATCCTCGAGCGCGAGAAGGTGCAGGACGCGATCTGGGAGCGCGGCACGAAGCTTCCTCGCGTCGCTCGGCGAGATCGTCGACAAGAGCGGCGTGCCGGTCACCAGGAGCGGCATCCCGCCGATGCCGTTCCTCACCTTCGACCACGTCGACGACCAGTACAAGGAGCGGCGGACGGAGTTCTACACGCAGTGCATCCGCCGCGGGCTCTTCGTGCAGCCGTATCACCACTGGTACATCTGCTACCGCCACACCGAGAGCGACCTGGACCGCGCGCTCGAGGTGATCGAGGAGAGCCTGGCGTTCGTCGACCAGCAGTTCCCGTACTCGAGGTAGCGGGCCGTCGACGGAGGGGGGAGACGATGGACAAGCTCATCATCACCGTGGCCGGCGTGGGCGCCGAGACCACCAAGGACGCGCAGCCGGGCCTGCCGGTGACGGCGGCCGAGATCGGCGCCGACGCGGCGCGCTGCCGCGAGGCCGGCGCCGCGATGTACCACCTGCACGTGCGCGACGCCGCGGCCAACCCGACGCAGGCCAAGGAGGTGTTCGCCGCGGCGATCGAGGCGATCCGCGAGCGCACGGACATCATCATCCAGACGAGCACCGGCGGCGCCATGGGCATGACCGCCGACGAGCGGCTGCAGCCGCTCGAGCTGGACCCGGAGATGGCGTCGCTGACGACGGGCACGGCCAACTTCGGCGACGACGTCTTCTTCAACGACTCGGCGCTGATGAGCGAGTTCTACCAGCGCATGCAGAAGAAGGGCGTCCGGCCCGAGTTCGAGATCTTCGAGGCCGGGCAGATCGACAACGCCGCTCAAGCTGGTCAAGAAGTTCGGCCCGGCCGGACCGCTGCTGCACTGGGACTTCGTGCTGGGCGTGCCGGGCAGCATGAGCGGCGAGCCGCGCAACCTCATGTTCCTGGTCGACCGCATCCCCGAGGGGTCGACCTGGACCTGCACCGGCATCGGCCGCTGGCACATGCCGGTGACGATGACGGCCCTCGCCTTGGGCGGCAACGTGCGCCTCGGCTTCGAGGACAACATCTTCCTGCACAAGGGCGTGCTCGCCAGGGAGAACGCCGAGCTCGTCGGCCGCGTCGCGCGCGTCGCGCAGGAGTGGGACCGGGCGTGCGCGACCCCCGACGAGGCGCGGCAGATCCTCAAGCTCGGAGCGCGCTCCGGCTGACTGGTGAGGGCGGGCGGGCCTTCGGCGGCCCGCCCGCTCCTGTCCGGAGTAGGCGTTTGTTCCCCTCAAGCTGACCGGCGACTTTGCCGACACGAGGTGGCGTAAGCAAGGCAACGCCGTCGTGTCGCGGGCACCCACGCGGGCGTAGACTAGTGGGCACCCTTCACCACGGCGGCGGTCAGCGGGGGAGCGATGGCGTTCCGCACCAAGAATCGCAAGGCCGAGCGCGGCGAGGTGGAGTTGCTGCGCGGCCTCATCGAGCTCGCGAACCAGCTGCAGTCGAGTCTCACGCTCGATGCGATCGTCCACGTCATCGCCACGGCGCTGAGCGAGACGTTCGGCTTCCGCGAGGCGGGCGTGTACCTGCGGGAGGCCGGCGGTGAATTCGCCGTCCACGCCACCGTCGGCGAGTTCCCCGACTACGACCAGCTCCTCTTCGAGCGGCCGGTCCCCAAGCACGTCTGGGAGCAGCTCTTCCTCGAGAAGCACCAGATCGGATCCTCCTTCTTCATCGATCACCGCCGGCACGAGTGGACCGAGGAGCAGCTCCACTATCTGCCGGCGCTCGATCTGGGCACGCGCCACTCAGATGAGTGGTCCAGCGATGACGACCTCTTCGTGCCGCTCTACGACAAGGACCACGAGCTCATGGGCGTGCTCGACCTGTTCGACCCGGCCGACCGCCAGCTGCCGACGCTCGAGCTGGTCAAGTCGCTCGAGGTGTTCGCGACGCACGCGGCGGTCGCGATCGAGAACGCGCGCCAGTACGAGGCGCTCGAGGAGACCTCGGCGCAGCTGGAGGCCCAGCTGGCCCTGCGCCACGCGATCTTCGAGCTCAGCGGCGCGCTGCTGGCGACGCTCGAGCCCGGGCGAGGTCTTCGCCCGCGTCGCGACGCTCCTCAAGGAGATCGTCGACTACGACTCGCTCGAGATCCGCCTCGTCGACGAGGAGAGAGAACGAGCTCTACAGCGGCTACCACTCGGACGACGACAGCGACGGCGAGGAGATGCGCCTGTGGCGCGCCCCGGTGGACGTCGGGGTGAGCGGATGGGTCCTGCAGCACAACCAGGCGCAGCTGGTCAACGACATGTTGAACGACCCGCGCGGCGCGCTCGTGCCGGGGACGGAGTGGGAGCCTCAGGCGAGCATCATCGCCCCACTCACGCTCAGCGACAAGCCCATCGGCGTGCTGGCCATCGACCGTCTCGGTGAGCGTACCTTTGACGAGAGCGAACTTGAGCCCGTTACCCTGTTCGCGAACATCGCCGCCATCGCCATCCACAACGCGCGTCAGTACGAGGAGGCCGAGAAGACCTCGAAGCAACTCGCGGAGCAGCTCGCGTTGAGCCACGAGCTGCTCAGCGCGAGCGGCGCCGTGCTGTCGTCTCTCGAGCCGACCGAGGTGCTCGTGCACATCGCCGACACTCTCAAGCAGATCGTCGACTACGACACCATGGATGTACGGCTCGTCGATGCCGAGCACGGACAGCTCGTCGCCCTCTACGCCCGCGACGAGGATGACGAACAGGAGATCTTCGACTTCGCCATCCCTATCGACGACGGCATCAGCGGCTGGGTCGTCCGCCACAACGAGGCGCAGCTCGTCAATGACATGGCCCGCGACCCGCGCGCCGTCTACATCCCGGGGACGGAGCAGGACGAGACGCAGGCCTGCATCCTCGTCCCGCTCTCGGTGGGGGACGAGGTCATCGGCATCATGACCATGGACAGGCTCGGCGGCCGCACGTTCGAGGGGTGGGAGCTCGAGCCGGCGTGCCTCTTCGCCAACCTCGCCGCCATCGCCATCCGCAACGCGCGGCAGTTCGACGAGCTGGAGACCACGTCGGGCCAGCTCGAGGGCCAGGTCGCGCTCCAGCACGAGCTGATGGATCTCAGCGCCATCCTGCTCAGCTCGCTCGACCAGCGCGAGGTCTTCTCCCGCGTCACGACCATGCTCAAGGACATCGTCGAGTACGACGCCATGGACATCCGGATGCTCGACGAGGACACGCGCGAGCTGGTGTGCATCTACTCGCGCGACAAGAATGCCGAGATCAACGAGCAGTTCCGTCTCTCGATCGACGAGGGCATGGCCGGCTGGGTCGTGCGCCACGACGAGGCGCAGCTCGTCAACGACATGACCCACGACCCGCGCGGCGTGCACATCCCCGGCACGGCCGAGGATGTGCCGCAGGCCAGCATCGTCGTCCCACTGCACGTGCGCGGCACAGTCACGGGCGTGCTCACGCTGGACCGGTTCGGCGGCCGCGGCTTCGACGGCACGGACCTTGAGCCCGTCAAGCTGTTCGCGAACCTGGCGGCCATCGCCATCCAGAACGCGCGGACCTATGAGGAGATGGAGCGGCAGGCCATCAGCGACGGCCTGACCGGTATCCACAACTACCGGCACTTCCACGAGTCGCTGCAAGCCGAGGTCAGCCGCGCCGGGCGCTACGGCGAGCACTTCTGCCTGCTGATGATGGACCTCGACCACTTCAAAGCGGTCAACGACACCATCGGCCACCAGAAGGGCGACGATGTGCTGCGCGCGGTCTCGGGCGTGCTGCGCAGCTGCTCCCGCGAGTCCGACTACCTCGCCCGCTACGGCGGCGAGGAGTTCGCGATGATCCTGCCGCTCACGACGCTCGACGAGGCCAGGACGCTCGCCGAGCGCATCCGGGTCTCCGTCTCCATGCTCGACCCCGGGCATCCCGACCTGCACGTGACGGTGTCGATCGGCATCTCCTCGTACCCTGAGTCGGCCAAGGACAGCGATGGAGTGCTGGGAGCCGCCGACGCCGCGCTACTGCGCGCCAAGACCGGCGGCCGCAACCGCGTCTACCTCTACTCGGACGCGGTCGCCGGCACGGCGGCCGGGTTCGAGGGCGACCTCGCGGCCATCGGCCGCCGCTTCGCCGAGTTCATCAGCTTGAGCGAAGCGGAGACGGCCGGGCTCGTCACGGCGCTCGCCGTCCACGAGACCGGCGCCGCAGTGCAGGACGAGGTGCAGGCAATCCTTGGCAGCGGCGAGAACCGCGCCGTGGAGGCCAACGAGGTGCGGCAGACCGCCGTGGAGGCGCTCGTCTACGGCAACGAGCGCTGGGACGGCGCCGGCTATCCCGAGGGGCGGCGCGGGGTCGAGATCCCGGTCGTCGCCCGCGCCTTCGCCGTCTGCCGGCGGTGGGACCCGGCCGCGCACAACGGCGACAGCGTCGCCGATCTGCGCGGCCGCGCCTCGCACGAGCTCGACCCGAGGATGGTCCAGCGCTTCACCGCCATGCTCCGCGCCGAGCAGGCCGTGCACAACTAGCGCGGCCGAGGGGCGCGCGCCCGGCCGGGGCCGGCGCCCGGCCACGGTCACCTCAGCGCGAACTCATCACGCGGGCCGCGAATCTGCCATACTCACCGCATGGATAACGTCCGTCCGCTGCGCCCCAAGAAGCAGCCGCCCAAGCCGCGGCGTGGCCGCCGCTCCCGGCGCCGCGTCATCGCTTCAATCATCATCGTGATCGTCATCCTGGTGCTCGCCTTCGGCAGCCGTTTCCTCGGCCTGTACGTCAACTGGCTGTGGTTTGGCGAGGTCGGATTCCGCGGCGTCTTCTGGACGCGCCTCTGGTGGCAGGTGCTCGTGGGCGTGGCCGCCTTCGTGCTCTTCCTCGTCATCGTCGAGGTCAACGTGGAACTCGCGCGCCGGCTGGCGCCCAGCTACCGCGTGACCGCCACCGGCGACCTGCTCGAGCCGCGCAGCGACCGGGTGCGTCGCTGGGTGGGCTGGGGCGGCCTGGGCGTGAGCGTCGTGGCCGCCTTCATCGCCGGCGTCTCGGCCTCCGCGCAGTGGCAGACGTTCCTGCTGTACCTCAAGCAGGCCCCGTTCGGCCAGAAGGACGCGATCTTCGGCCACGACATCAGCTTCTACGTCTTCTCGCTGCCCATGTGGCAGTCGCTGCAGAACTTCGTCCTCGGCGCCCTCATCGCCTCGCTCGTGTTTGCCGCGATCATGCACGTCGTGATGGGCGGCATCGAGCTCACCCAGAACGCCCCGCGTCCCGCGGGCGGCGGTGGTGCGGGAGACGACGAGGCCGGTGCGGCCTCGCCCTTCGCCCGCGCCCAGCGCGCCGCCGCGCCGCAGCTGCCGCAGTTCGACATCAAGCTCGGCGGCCGCGCCGTCGCCCACCTCTCGGCCATCCTGGCGGCGATCTTCGTCGTCGTCGGCATCGGGGAGCTCTTCCGCGGCTGGAGGCTCCTCTACTCCACCGCCGGCGCGATCTACGGGGCCGGCTACACCGACGTGCACGTGCGCCTGCCGCTCGTGTACGTCACCATGGCGATCGCCTTCCTGCTCGCTGCGGTGCTGGTCTGGAACATCTGGCGACGGCACCAGTGGTGGCCTCTCACCATCGCCGTCTGGATCGTCGCGCTCATCCTGCTCCGCGGCATCGTCCCGGCTGTCTACCAGTCGGTCATCGTCAACCCGAACCAGCTCACCAAGGAACGCACCTACATCACCAACAACCTCACGGCGACGCGACTGGCCTACAACTTGGACCAGATCACGCAGACGCCGCTGAACCCCAAGACGCCGCTCACGCCGCAGAAGCTCCTCGCGAATCAGGCGACCCTGAACAACATCCGCCTCTGGGACCCCCAGACCCTGGTCGCCAACTACAAGCAGCAGCAGGAACTGCAGCCGTACTACTCGTTCCTCGACGCCGACGTGGACCGCTACACCGTCAACGGCGTCTACACGCAGACGATGCTCTCGGCTCGCGAACTCAACATCGCCGGGCTGCCGTCGTCGTCGCAGAGCTGGGTCAACCAGCACATCACCTACACCCACGGCTTCGGCGTGGCGATGTCGGCGGTGAACCAGGTGACCAAGGACGGCTCCCCGGACTTCCTCATCCAGGACATCCCGCCGGTGACCGCGCCGGGGCTGGAGATCAAGCAGCCGCGCATCTACTACGGCGAGCGCGGCACCGGCTACAGCCTGGTCAAGACGAACAACAAGGAGTTCGACTACCCGGGGCCCAACAACACCGACGTCTACACGTCGTACACCGGCAGCGGCGGCATCCCCATCTCCCCGGTCCTCAATCGCCTCGCCTTCTCCGTGAAGTACGGAACGCTCAAGTTCTTCTTCACCTCGGCGATCGAGAGCCAGAGCCGGATCATCATCCGCAACGACATCTCGACGCGCATCCACGCCGCAGCGCCGTTCCTCCAGCTCGACCACGATCCGTACATGGTCGTCGCCGACGGCCGCCTGTGGTGGATACAGGACGCCTACACGACCACGGACCGCTACCCATACTCGACGCCGCAGGACGGCGTGAACTACATCCGCAACTCGGTCAAGGTCGTGGTCGACGCGTACAACGGCACGATGAAGTTCTACGTCTTCGACCCCACCGACCCCATCCTCAAGACCTACCAGGCAGCCTATCCCTCGCTGTTCACCCCCAAGGCCCAGATGCCGCCGGCGCTGCTCGCGCACGTGCGCTATCCCGAGGACCTCTTCACCATCCAGTCCCAGGTCTACGCCACGTACCATGTGAACAACGCCGACGTGCTCTACAACAAGGGTGACCAGTGGTCGATCCCGACCAACGTGTCGCTCTCCGGCGCCGGGCCCATGTCGCCTTACTACGTGATGATGAAGCTGCCCGGCTCCCCCAAGGAGGAGTTCATCCTGATCCTCCCGTTCGTGCCCAACACGCGGCAGAACATGATCAGCTGGCTGGGCGCCCGCTCCGACGAACCTCAGTACGGCAAGTCGCTCAACTACCTTTTCTCCAAGAGCTCGCTGGTGTACGGCCCGAGCCAGGTCGAGGCGGCCATCAACCAGAATCCGGACATCAGTGCGCAGCGGACACTGTGGGGCCAGCAAGGGTCGCAGGTGATCATGGGCAACCTGCTCGTGGTCCCCATCGAGGACTCGCTGCTCTACGTGCAGCCGCTCTATCTGCAGTCCACCCAGACCCAGATCCCGCAGCTCCAGCGCGTGATCGTCTTCTACCGCGCGCCGGCCACCGCCGCCAACGGCAACAACGCCAACCAGTACGTGGCGATGGAGCCCACGCTCGCGCAGGCGCTCACAGCCGCGTTCGGGCAGGCGGTCCTTCCGGGCCAGGCCGGCGTCGGCGGCGGGACGGGCGGCGCGGGCGGCGCGGGCACGGGCGGGACGACCGGCGGAGTGACGGGCCCGGTCAGCGCTCAGGCGGCCGCCCTCATCGCGCGCGCCAACACGGAGTTCAACGCCGCCCAGGCCGCCCTCAAGGCCGGCGACTTCGCCGAGTACGGCAGTCACATCAAGGCGCTGCAGCAGACTCTTGCGGACCTGCAGCGCCTCAAGCTGAAGTAGCCGGCAAGCCCCTCTAGACGGATGTTCCGGGGGGCCTCTCCGGCTCTTCTCCCCGCCCCGATGTGCCGGCTTCTGCTCAGCCTCGCGCCAGCCTTGGGCGCCCCATAGACGGACGGAGCCCGATGCAAGACCCAACACGCACGCGTCGCCAATCGAGGCGATACCTAGGGCTAATGAGGCAGTGACCTCGTGCCGACTAGGGCTATACTAAGCGTTCACAAGGGTCTCTCAGCCTTGGGGTCGCCGGGTGCGGGTGGAGCCGCGTCGTCACCGGCAGGGGGCAAGCAGGGGTCTGCATAGCCTGGCAGCAGCGGAGGTGCGCTCATGCGCTCCCACCATGGCCGTCCCGTCACGGCGAGTTCCTGTGCCCCCGTCCCACCGTGGACTCAGCGCGGCTTCAGCATGGTCGAGCTGCTGGTCACGATCGTGCTGGCCGGCATCATCTTCGCCGCCATGGTCCCCGTCTTCGCCAACGCCCTCAAGGAGACGTCGCGCGACAACTTTCGCGTCACCGCCACCAACATCGCCCAGGATCGCATCGAGAAGATCCGCATGCTCAACTTCGCCGACATCACATCGGACAATCTGAACAGCTCCACGTTCGCCGACAACGCGTTCGGCACGAGTTTCACCACCGTGAACGGCAAGCAGTACACGATCGAGAACTACTTCGTCGCGGACGCTGCGAAGTACAAGACGATCAGAATCACGGTCAGCTGGGGGAGCGCAGCGTCCGACAGCACCACCGTGCAGACCGTCGTCATGGATGCCGCACCCGAAGTCACTGGCTCGACTCCCACTCCTACCGCAACCCCGAGCCCGCACTCGACCACCGGTACGAACTACACGCTGATGGTCTCGGTCACCGACGACGATGTCGACAAGACATATGGGGTCAGGGTCGTCCGGACCGACATCACGCCCAACGTCGCGCTGACGCCTACGAAGCAGGTCCCGACGGCGACGAACGCGTTGACAGTGTCCTGGACAGGGCTCATCGGCGGCCCGGACGTCGTCTACCGCATCACCATCAAGTTCAAGCCGCCGGGGTACTCGACCGAGACGCTCACCCGCGACGTCACGCTGGCGGATTCCACCTCGGTGTACTTCGACACCAATCCACACAATTGACGGCGTGAGGCGACAGATGGCGAAGACTGCGCAGATGGGCGTCCGTCACACACACGACGGATACACTCTGATAGAACTCCTCGTCACGATGATCATCATGGTCATTGTGAGCACGATGCTCGTGATGGGCTGGTCGAGCCTCCAGCGTGCGTACTCGTTCACGTCGGTCACGAACTCTGCTCGGGCAACGGCGCGCGATGCGCTCGATCGCATGTCGAGCGAGGTCAGGACCTCTCAGCCGCCGACCGCCGCGGTCAACACGCAGTTCTATCTGCCGGCGACGCCTACGTATCCCTACATGTGCGGCCCGAACTCCTGCGTCTTCTATTCCGCGTACAACGCGGCTTCGGCCGGCGCCAGTGGCGCCGGCCCGGCTGCCACGGGGACCACGCCGCCGACCTCGTCCTCGCTGCGGCTCACAGCCATCTGGCTGCGCACCTCGGACAACGCGCTGCTCTGGCAGCGGGACGTGAACAACAATGGGCTCGACGCGAGCGACAGGACGATCGTCCTCGCGAAGGACTGCGTCAACTCCGCGATCGGCAGGTCCATCTTCACGTACAACCTCCGCGATGTGACGACCGGCGCATATAGCCACTCAAGCACGTTGACGAGTGGGAATGTCGCGGGCCTTCGCTCCGTCCGCATGGAGTTGGTCATCGATGCCAACCTGGCCCATACCCCGACGTATGTCGACCTCTCGACCACCGTGCGCCCGCGTAACGCGGCCGCCTTCAACTAGGGGGCTTGCGATGCGCAGGCTTTCAGGACAGAGCGGTGCAGGGCTGCTCATGCTGATCGGTATCACGGCGGTGCTGGCGATCCTGGCGTCCAGCTTGGTCATGCTCCTGTCCAACCAGCAGCACGCCTCGGCGCGTGAACGATCGACCAAGACGTCCATGGACTATGCGGAGGCGGCCCTCAACAGCGCCATCGCTGCCGTCAAGACGTCCGACGTCTGGCTCACCGACCCAAGCCTTGACGTGGCCGCCTATGCAAGCCTCGTGGCCTCTCTGGACGACAACTACGGCACCCTTGACCCCCCGGGTCCGGCGGAGACCTACAGGCT
This sequence comes from uncultured Thermoleophilia bacterium, assembly GCA_963798285.1. GTDB lineage: Bacteria > Actinomycetota > Thermoleophilia > UBA2241 > UBA2241 > CAIXSE01. The sequence goes on from CAWCSR010000003.1 coordinate 1,957,678, forward strand.
GTACGATGATGTGACGACGGTCACTTCCACCACTGCGGATTGGGACCAGAACAACAACAACAAACTCTGGGTGCAGGTCACTGTGACCTACCAAGGCCGGACGACCCGCCTGCGGCAGATGGTCGCATCGACGACGGCCTCCGTGATCTCCAAGCTGCCGAAGGCGGCGGCATTCGTCGGCGGTCCCGGCACGACGGACGACCTGATCATGACCGGTTCGGCCGACGTGTACGTTTCGAACTTCTCCACGTGGCCGGCCACGAACGCCAACGGCGTCCCGTACACGGGCGGCGCGCCGTTCCCGACCAGCATCATGGCCAAGCGCAGTATCAGCGGACAGAACGCGACCGACCTAGCCTACGGCTCCGGTCGCGCCCACCCTCAGTCCTTGGGCGCGATCTACGGCACCGGGGGGAGCGTCTCGCTCCCCGCCTTCAATACCGGCACCCCTCTTGTGAAGAGCCAGGGCAACGTGCCGGATCTCACGGCCTACCTCTCCTTGTCCGACCAGCTCAACCTCGAGAAGGAAGCGCGGTCCATCACGGACGCCGAATGGCAGACGCTCCTGAACAGTGCAAAGGTCGATGCCCGCCCGGCTGACGCTCGGCCCGGAGACGAACGGCCCGTTTCTTTCACGACGCCGGCCTACACGACCAAGGCGCTGCTACTGGCTGCCTGCGCGTACAACGCCACCACCAAGACCTACACCGCCTCGACAGACCTGTACTACAACAACACGACCACTGCTCTCCAGCTCAATGATGCGGGGACCACCTACGTCTTCAAATCATTGAACGTGAATGGCAGTCTGGCCGTTAGCAGCACCGCCAAGGTGACGACCACGGCCCTTCGCGTGGCCAAGACGCTCAGTGTGAGCAGCACCGGCACCACAAACTCCTTTGGGCCGACCTCTGTGGTGGGAGCCACCACCATCAGCGGCTCGAGTACCAACATCTTCGGGGCGCTTTGGGTCGACGACAACCTGTCGCTTAGTGGGACCGGGACTACCAACGCCAGCACTCTCCACGTCGGCAAGGCGCTCACGGTCGGCAGCACCGTCGGCGCGAACACCTTCGGCTCTACCTACGTCATCGGGGACTTCTCCACCAGCGCCGGCGCAACCAGCACGACTACCTTCGGGCCCTTGTGGGTGGACGGTAAGGTCACCTTGGGCGGCAGCGGGAACACCACTGCCACGACGCTACGTGTCGTCGGTGCCGGCGGGCTCGCCATCAATAGCACGACCGGCACGAACGACTTCGGAGGGACGGCCACTGGGGGGAGCGCCTATATCACGGGCCCACTGACGACTGCTGCGACTTCCTCCAGCCCGAACAAGTTCGGTGCACTTTGGGTGGACGGAGGGGTCACGCTCAATGGCAGCGCCGCTACTACGTCGTCCAGCCTCCACGTTGGCGGGGCGCTCAGCATCAACAACACCGTTGCCATCACCAACTCGTTTGGGTCAACGTGGGTGGTCGGGGCGTTCAACACTCCTTCCACGTGCAGGAGCACCAGCCATTTCTTCGCGCTCTGGGTTGACGGCGGCGTCACGCTGAACGGCCTTACCACCACAAACTCCACCGCCCTACACGTTGGAGGCAACTTCATCATTAGCGGCCCGACCAGCGTCAACACCTTCGGACCGATCTTCGCGATCGGCTACGTCGACTGGGAAGGCGCGGCCACGGTCAAGACAACCGACTGGACGGATTCCAACGTGCCTGCTGCGGACCCCGCGCCCATGTGGATCGGCGGTCATGACGGCAACAACGTAGGCTTCGACCGTACGGGAGGCCCGTACAACGACGAGTACGGCGACGTGTTCGTCGTCTTCCGCGTCACCTGGGCGTCCACCGGTGTATCCACCGTCAATTGCCCGCTCTTCGCCACGACCGAGATGATCACGACGAGCGGGGCCATCACCTTCGGTACCATGGTCACCGACGTCGCGCACCCGGATCCGCGGCCGATGACCCTGTACATGGTCTGTGACAACGACGGCTACTACACGCAGACCTGCGACTGGGGCAGTACCGGCCAGTTCTACGGTCTCATGATCCTGTTCGAGGCGGGCATCACGATCTCCAACGGTAATCCGGCAGCGCCGGCAGTCGTGGGCTCCGTCCTCACCATCGGGGGCGACAACGGCCTCAGGCTCCAGAACAACGCCCAGGTCGCCTACTGCCAAGACGTCGTCGACTGGGTATTCTTCCCCACTGTTGCGACGACCACGGTCACGCAGACCGTCCCGGGGACGTGGCAAGAGTTGTCAGCCAATTCGCCATAAGTCCAGGGTTGCGTGATGCCACAGAGGTCGTGGGGAATGGCGATCGGTACCCTCGGACAAATGACTCCTTGAGGTGTGCATGACGACCACTACGAGGGCAATGCTGCAATCGAGCGCCACGGTGCCATCACGGCGCTTGCGCTGGGAGTGTTCCCTGGGCAATAGGTGGCCATGACCAGTGTCGACAATCTGCGGGCAGGCCCCGCATGAAGAAGATCCTCACACCTCTCTCTGCCTCCGGAACAGGCACAGCGTGAGGATCCCAGGGGCCTCGGGCCGGTTGCCAGAACCGCCCGGGGCCCCGCCCTTTTCCAGCCGAACGCGCCCCACCTAGACGATCGTTCGATGGCGCGCAGGCACGTTCGGCTCAATTATGGGAGCATGGTGCCGATAGAAGTCCAGTGGAGCAGTGCGGGCACTGGCAGCCCGCGCATGGATAGCTCCCCCCGTTTTCCGGAGGAGAGCCATATGACCAGCCTGGCAAAGCGTGGCCGCGCGCTGCATGATTCGATGCGCGCGTCAAAGACACCTCATCCACCGCGTCGCGCGCGCGTCGCGGGGTTCAGCTTCATCGAATTGCTCGTGACCGTGGTGCTCGCAGGCATCATCTTCGCCGCCATGGTGCCGGTCTTTGTGAGCGCCCAGAAGGCCTCGTCCGGAGACCGGTCGCGGACCATCGCGACCAGCGCGGCCCAGGACAGGATCGAGAAGATTCGGCTGCTGGCCTTCGACCAGATCGTCGACGACGCCTCGCACCTGCAGTCCTCCGGCTTCGCCGGCGGGCAGTTCGGCACCACGTACACGCCGGCCGGCTCGACCAAGCAGTACTCGGTCGCGTACTCGGTAGAGAACGTGCCGAGCACGGGAGCGGTCAACTACAAGCGCGTCTCGGTGACCGTCTCGTGGACGGCGCCGCCGGCCCCGGTCAAGCCGGTCACCATGACCACGATCGTGATGAATCCGACGGGGACGAGCGCGAGCTCCTCGGCCTCGCCGTCTCCTTCGCCGTCCGCCAGTCCCTCGCCTTCGCCAAGCCCGACCTCGGCCTCGACGTACTCAGTGACGATCCTCGTCACGGACAGTTTCGTGAATCCCTCGCTCGGTGTGACGGTCGTGCGGACCGACGTGACGCCCAACAAGACCGCATCGCCGTCAATGCAGGTGCCGACCCCAACGGCGCCGATGACGTGGAGCGGGCTCGCGCCCGGCACGTACCTGGTGACCTGCAACTACTACAAGAACGGCCTGAGCAACAATCAGAAGACCCTCACGCAGACCGTCTACATCACGACGGTGAACCAGACCTACACCTTCAGCTTCTGATGCGGGTCCCCGCGGGCAGAAGCCGCACCCAGCGCGGCATCACGCTCATCGAACTGCTGGTCTCGATGATCATCCTGGGCATCGTGACCACGATGCTGCTGGCGGGCTGGAGCTCGCTGCAGAAGTCCTATGCGAGCTCGGTCAGGGCGGACGACGCCCGCGGTGAGGTGCGGGACGCCATCGCTCGCGTGAGCCGCGAGGTCCGCGACGCACAGCCGATCGCGCTGACGACGCCGGCAAGCTCGCCGTTCACGCTCGCGAACCCCAACGAGATCGATTTCTACTCGGCCTTCAACAACCCGGCGACTCGCGCCGACGGTAGCGGGCTCAGCGCTCTGCATCTGACGCGCATCTACCTGGACACGAGCGGGAGCGCTGACCAGAAGACGTTGTACTGGCAGCGCGACACCAACGCCAGCGGCGCCTTCGATGGTGGCGACCGCAAGATCGTGCTGGCGAGCAACGTCGTGAACACCAGCGTGCCGAGCACGGGCTCTCCGACGCCGATCTTCACCTACGGCTATCGCGACGGCTCCGGCAACTTCACCACCGCGACCACCATGACCAGTGCCGACCTCACCAGGATCATCTCCGTCCAGATCCACCTGATCGTTGACGTGAACCTGTCGCACACCCCGACCTATGCGGACCTCCAGACCACCGTTCGTCCGCGTAACGCCCCCCAGAACTGAGGAGAGCCCATGCGGAGAAGGCAACGAGACTCGGGCGCGGCACTCATCCTGCTGCTGGGGATCACGGCGACGCTGGCCATCCTGGCGACGACGGCGGTGTTTGTCCTGGCGAATGAGCAGGGGGCCACAGCGGCGGACCGGACCCGCAGTCAGTCCTTTGACTACGCGGAGGCGGGGCTCGACAGCGCCGTCATGGCCGTGCGCACCACCGCGTGGCCCGCGGCGAGTTCCTCGTTCGCACAGAGCACGCTGACGGCGGCCTACGATGCGACGTACCCGTCGGACAACCGGCCGGCGCTGACCGTCAAGGTCTACGACGACCAGCCGACGATCAACGAGGCGATCACGTGGGACAAGGGCGGCCCCGCGTCGGCTACGACCCCAGACGGCAAGCTCTGGGTCGAGACATCCGTGACGTACAACGGCGAGACCTCACGCGTGCGAACGCTGGTGGGGCAGGTCAACTCGACCGGGAGCTTCAGCATGCCGGCCGCCGCCATCTACACGGATGGCAACGTGGCCTTCACGTCGGGCGGCGGCGACGCCTTCGGCATCAAGTACCCAGATCCCAACAGCACGTCCTGGGTCGCCGACACAGGCAAGAACGCCGCGATCTACGCCGGAGGGAGCTTCTCCGGCAACTGGAGCACGGACCTCTCGCCGAACGGCGGGGCGGCGACCCTGCAGGTAAAGACCAACGGCACCGTGTACAACCCGAAGCTGGGTATCGGGACCGCCGTGGCCGGCTCGGGCGGCGTCCCCGCGCTGAGCACGGTCTTGCCGCAGGCGACGATCGACACCATGACCGCTCAGGCCAAGGCCGGCACGCCGACCAAGGCCAATGCCAACGGGACGGTGGTCAACTCGACGCTGCTGACGCAGCTCCAGAAGACGTCACCCCAGACCTACACCGCCTCGACCGACCTGGTCGTCAACGGCAACCTGACGCTGGGCGGCGGAGAAAGCACGTTCAACTTCAAGTCGCTCTATGTGACCGGCAACCTGACGCTGAACGGCAATACGCATACAAACGCGACCTCTCTCTACGTGGGCGGCAACTTCACGATCTCCGGCCCGTCGGGCACCAGTCAGTTCGGGCCCATCTACGTGGGCGGTACCGTGAATTGGGGCGGCGCCCTCACCGTCAAGACCACGGACTACACCGACGCGACCAAGGACCCCGGGCCGATCTACGTCGGTGGCAGCTTCACCTCGGCGGCCGGCCCGTTCAACCACGTCTTCGGGCCTATGTACGTCCAGGGAGCCGTCACATTCTCGGGCAACAACGCCCAGATCCTCTGCCCGCTGCTGGTCTCGCCCGGGCAGATCACGACCTCCGGCAGCGGCGGGTTCGGCACGGTCGATGATCCGATGATCCTGCTCGGCATCGACGACGGCACGTCCGCCAAGCGCGCCATCCAACTGAGTGCCGACGCTGTGTTCACCGGCTTGCTCATCAACATGGACGGCGGCGTGAATCTGGACAACGACGGCGACGGCACCTTCTTCATCCGCGGCGCCGTCATGGCGACCGGCGACGTGAAGTTCACCAACAACGGCAACGTCGGCTACGATCCCAGAGCGCTCGCCAACCTGCAGATCACCGCCGCCACCACGACCACCACGGTCGTGCCGGGTACGTGGCAGGAGCTCTCGCCGAACTGAGAACGAGCGGGGCCAGGTCCCGTCAGGAGAAGATCCTCACACCTCTCTCTGCCTCCGGAACAGGCAACCGTGAGGATCCCAGGGGCGCCGGGGCGTTGCCAGAACCCCCCGGCGCCCCGTCCTCTTTTGCCGTCGTCCAGCCTGGCAACGCGCACGGGCGTTCGAGCGCGAACCCGACGTCCACTAGTTTCGTCACCGTCACAGTAGTGACAGAATGATCATCTGGCGCTCCGACCAGCCGTGCCGAGAGGCGCAGGGTCGAGGCCAGGTTGGGCGAACCAATAGGGACGCCGCCCGGTGGGGCAACGCATGAGTACGAGAGGACTCATGGTTCCGCGCTCCCCGCCGATACAGCGATTGAGAGCTACCCGTCTATCCGGAGGCAGGGTACATGAACAGGCACTTCTGGCGAGCCTGTGACCGCGGAGCTGGCTTCAGCCTCGTGGAGTTGCTGGTCACCATCATCATCGCCGGCGTCGCGTTCGGCGCCATGGTCCCCTTCTTGGCGTCGGCGCAGTCGCGCAACGCGGCGGACAACATGCGCAATGTCGCCCTGCAAGTGGCGCGAGACAAGGTGGAGAAGATCCGTCAGTTGGACTACGACTCGGTCGACGCCGCCTATCTCAACACCAGTGGTCCGCCCGTTTCTCCCGGCGGCATCTTCGGCACGGAATGGACCGCGGGCACGGGGGGTGCCCAGAAGACCTTGCGTATCACCTATGTCGTCTCGCCCGTCCCCTCCACTGCACAGTCCGGCCAGGAGCACTACAAGCTGGTCTCCGTTTCCGTGGTGTGGGATGGCGCACCGTTTCCGCACAAGGCGGTGGTGCTTCAGACCACGATATCGCGACAGTACTTCGGCCCTCAGGTCGTCGACCTCAACTCGCCCGATGCCTCGGCCGGGACCGAGGGGCTCGGACGTGATCAGCACGGGAGGGAACGTCAGGCTCATCGCAACGGTAGATCCACAGGACCTCTCACAGATGACGGGTTCGCCGCTGGGTAAAGTGGTCTTCGCCGTCACCGATATGGGCGGCAATCTGGTCGCTTCGGGATCACAAAGCACGCAGCTCAGCCCGTCGATCCCGTCCGGTGTCGTCGGGCAGTACCAGTGGCTGTGGGACTCGAGCACCGCGTCGACGGGCTACTACGTCTTCACCGCCCACGCGGAGTCGGGCACCGGCGCCGCTGGCAACACGTGGTCCATCACCTACAGTGTGTTGACCAGCAGCCTTGCGGCGCCCACTGGCTTGGCCGCCAGTCCCGGCAATGGAAACGTGAGCCTTACATGGACCGCGGTGACCGGTGCCGATCACTACCAGGTGTGGCGGTCCACGGCGACAGGTGCGGAGACGCTCTTCGCCAACAACGTACTCTCGCCCGCGTACGTGGACAGCGGACTGACCAACGGCACCAAGTACTTCTACAAGGTACGGGGGGTCACCAGCAGCGGGACCGCCGGGGCTCTGTCGAGCGAGGTGTCGGCCATCCCAGCGGCCACGACGGATAGCAACCCGCCCACCCCGCCCTCCAATCTTGTGATGACGGATCATACTACCGAGACGATCAGCCTGTCCTGGACGGCCTCAGTGGATAATCCGCCGCCCGACCCGCCGAGTGGCGTGGGTTCGTACGAGAAATCTGGCGCAGCCCCACTAGCGGTGGCACCTACGCCATGGTTGGTACGGTACAGGGAGCGCCACGGTTGGCGCCACCCCAGGCCAGCTATATCGACGACGTCGGGCTTGTCGCCAACACGACGTACTACTACAAGGTGCTCGCCCGGGACGGCGCCAACAACGCCTCCGCCTTCTCTCCCGTGTTCTCGGTCTCCACCGCCGCCACCGCAACCACCGGCACACTTACGGTGGCCAACAGTTCGAATGGGAACGTGACGATGACGGTGAGGGTGTACAACCTCACGACGAAGCTTTACTACAACACCGATGGTTCTTCGTCATCGAGCCCGATCTACAACGTGGACATTTCCAACAAGAAGCCTGGCCAAGCCGCCTGGAGCCCTCTCCCCACTGGCTCGTATTCCGTGACGGCGACGTATGACTCTGTCCCGAAGACCCAGTCACCCGTGTCGGTGACCACGGGTGCCAATACCACCGTTTCCATCGGCTTCTGATGCCGGGCCGTGTTCCTCATACTGAGCATGCGATGAGCCGACCGACCAGCGACCAACAGGCCGGCGTGACGCTCATCGAGCTGCTGGTGGTACTCACGATCATGTCCGTCGTGTCCGCGATGATCGTGCTCGGCTGGTCCGCGGCCTCGCAGTCCATCGAGTACTCACAGAATTCCGCCGAGGCCCGCGACATGGCCCGCGTGGGCATCGACCGCATGACCCGTGAGATCCGTGACGCACAGGTGCCCTCCTCCGCGTACATCCAGTCGACTGGCCTCCCGGCGACGACGCCATCATTCGTGCGCACGCGCCAGACGTGGTTGGTCCTCTTCACCTCGTTCAATGTGCCCGGGTCCATGCCCGACGTGAGCCCTCGCGTGGTCGTCTACGTGCTCTACGGCGACGGCCAGCTCTGGCGCTACGCAGATTCAAGCGGCGACGGCAAGAACAACGGCGTTTCAGACGGGACCACGTGGGCGAGCAGCATCAGTGCCCTGGCAGGCGGTATGGGCGCTCAGAGCACTGAGGCCGTGCAGACGAGCACGTGGGAGGGCCGTCAGTTGGTGGCCCCCCATGTCGTCAACGGCCTCATCGCCGACCCCAACGCCGGGACGTCGACGACAGATCTGTTCAGGTACAGCACCTACAATGCCTCAGGCTCCCTCCAGCAACAGAGTCCTGTGTTGGGCGACACGGCGCGCTCCGGCATCATGGCCGTGCAGATCCATCTCCTCGTGGACCTCAACCCAGGCCACTCGCCGGCCTACATCGATCTGCTGACTACTGCGCAGCCGCGCAACCAGCGGCCGTACTGAGAAAGGACTTGAGCCACATGCGCGTTCTGCACCGGCAAGAAGGGCTTGGCCTCATCTCGCTGTTGGGACTCGTCGCAGCGCTGGCCCTCGCTTCGTCAGCTCTCGTCGTGCTCATCAGCAACTCGGCTGCCGGTACCTACCACGACACCAGCCGGGCCAAGGCGTTCAACGCCGCCGAAGGAGCACTGAACACAGGAATGGCGACCCTGCAGGCCGGCTGGCCGACGACCCAGGCGGCCTCGCCCACGTTTCCGGCGTCCACGTTCCGCTCTCAGTATCCAGTGTCCGAATTTCCCAACCCGGCCAGCGGCGACTTCACGACCGTGAGCTTCTTCGACAACACGAACGCGGCGACCGGCACGACCGGCACGCTGTCGCCGGCGACCTCTCCGACCTACGACAAGGGCGGGCCGGCCGGCGCCTCCACTCCGGACAACCTGATGTTCGTGAGGGCGACGGCAAGAGTGGGCAATGGGGTCGCCACTGTGCAGGGCCTGGTGCAGCGGACGCTGTGGAACCCTCAGCTTCCACGAGGCGTGGCCGCTTACGCACAGGGGACGATCACGAGCAACTCACAGGGCGGCGGGACTATGCCCAAGGTTGCCGTAGAGGTGGCGCCGCCGACTGGACAGGTGGCCGCCTACGCCGGCACCGGGTACAGCCCGGCGGCTATCATGGAGTCCGGCATCGTCACGGTCGCGAACACCAGCCCTTACTGGCAGACGCCCGACCAGATCATGCCTCCTGCCATCATCGCCGGCATCAAACAGATGGCCATCGCGAGCGGACGCTATTTCTCCGGGGCAAGTGCAGTGACCGACGCGCTCAACAGCGCGAAGACCACCATGGGCGGTCCGGGCCTGAACGGACTCACCTACATCGAACCGGCAACGGGCACGTCAGGCAGCGTTGCCTTGCCGGAGAACTCGCTCGCAAACCCAGCGTTGCTCTTCCTCATGGGCGGCAACAACTGGGGCTTCAACAACGCCGGCAACATGGACGCCTACGGTATCTTCTACACGCAGGGGAACTACGACTTCGCCCGCGGAACCGTGACGTGTCACGGCTCGATCTTCTGCATGGGGGACGTCGGCTTCAAGGGTACGCCGCAGACGCTGTACAACGACAACGTCTGGATCAACCTGACGCAGGAGTGGACGCTCAACGTGAGGCTTGTGCCGAACACGTGGCGTGAGCTGAGCCCGGGTGCGACCAACTGACGCATCACTCTCGCTGAAGGGGTACCGCAGGGGGCGGGAGGCCGGACGGGCCTCCCGCCCTTCTTGCGTAAGCTGGCAGCGTGCGCCGAAGTCACGCGCCTCGGTGGCGGGCGCACGCGAGCGGTGTGCCGTCCGCCGTTGAGGCGCTCGCGAGTCGGCCGCGTCGTATACTTGGCCGCGCGCGGGCGATTAGCTCAGGGGTAGAGCACCTGCCTTACAAGCAGGGAGTCGCTGGTTCGAATCCAGCATCGCCCACCATCCGCAGTCCGCGCCCTCAGGGCGCGAACCCCGGTCGCCGCTGCGCCGTCTTCCGTGCACGACGTCGACGAGAGGAGCCTGGCGATGAGATCGATCCGCGTCACTCGCATCCTCGGTCCGCGAGGCCGCGCCGTCGACGCGGCTCCGGTCCCCCTGCTGGCGGGCGTGGCCCTGCTCGTCGTCACGCTCGCGGCCGTCGTCGCCGGCTGCGGGAGCAGCTCCGGCGGCTCTGGAGGCGGGGGCTCGACGTCCGCCGCCTCGCTTGTCGGCACGTCCTGGAAGCTCACCGGCTGGTCGATCGGCAGCCAGGACCCAGGGACTTCACCATCACCGCGGAGTTCAAGGGCGGCCGCGTCGGCGGGACGTCTGCGGTCAACCAGTACGGCGGCCCGTACACGGTGGGCGACGACGGCTCGTTCTCGACCGGCGAGCTCGTCAGCACGATGATGGCGGGCCCGAACCCGCCATGCGCGCCGAACAGACCTACCTCAATGCTGCTGGCGGAGGCGAAGAAGTTCAAGCTCGACGGCAAGACACTCACGCTCTCCGACGCGAACGGGAATGAGCTCGCTCGTCTACACCGCCGCGACCGCTGCTTCGCCGGGCAGCTGAGGCTCGGCGCCGGCCGCTCGCGAGCCCCGCTGAGGTAGGGTACGGGCATGACCGGACCGGGACGGGAACGAGCGCTCCAGCAGACCGTGAGGACGACGCGCGCCGACGCGGCACGCTGAGGCCGCGCGCGAGCGGCAGTCACACGTGCGGCACGAGCTGCGTGCGCCGCTCGCCGTGATCTACCCCTTACTGTCGATGCTCCTCGACGATGGCGCGGGTGAACTGGGTCCCCAGCAGCGCGAGTTCCTCGAGGTGCTGGAGCGCAACGTGGTGCGGCTCGAGGCGCTCATCACGGGCGTCGCCGACAGTGGCTGGGCCGATTGCTCGCAGGCGCCTGCGGCGCCGGGAGAGGTCGCCCTCGGCGACGTCGCCGAAGAGATCGTCACTCTCCGCCGGCTGGATGACCGCGGAGGGCCGCCGGTCGTGGTCGACGCCGGACGGTCGCCCACACCGCGCGCGCTGGCGGACCGTGACGACGTGCGCCAGATTGTCGCCGACCTCGTCCGCAATGCCGTGACGTACGCGCCCGTTGACGGCAGCGTGACGGTCCGTGTGGCCGCCGGCGGCGAGCCCGGCACGGTGACGCTGGAGGTGGCCGACACGGGCCCGGGCATGCCTCCGGAAGAGTTGGCCCGGGCCTTCGAGTTCGGCTTCCGCGGCGAGCTGGCGCGGAGCCGGCGTGTGCCCGGCCTCGGCGCCGGCCTCTGGGTCTGCCGCGAGCTTGCGGCACGCAACGGCGGCATCCTCTCTCTGGCCGGCGAGCCCGGAGGCGGGCTTCGTGCGACGCTCACATTGCCCGCCGCGGCGGGCAGCCAGGCATGAGCATGACGCGCCTCATCCTGCTCGTCGACGACGACCAGGACCTGCTGACGGCGCTTTCCGCCGGCCTTCGCCAGCGCGGTTACGACGTAGCGGTGGCGCCCGACGCGGTCGCTGCAATGAGTACGGCCGTGCGGCTCAAGCCCCATGTGGTCGTCCTCGACGTCGGCCTTCCGGGTGGCGAGGGCTCCGTGGTCATGAAGCGCATGCACGCCTTGCCCCAACTGGCAGGCGTCCCGGTCATCATCATGAGCGGTCGTGACCCGCAGCGGTATCGCGACGAGGCGCTCGCGGCCGGCGCCTCCGCGTATCTCGGCAAGCCGATCGACGTGAACGACCTCGTCCTCGCCATCCGTGTCGCGCTCGGTGAGGACCTCGGCGGCGACGCGACTGCGGCGCAGGGCGGGGTGGCCGGCGGCCGGCTGGGCGACATCCTCATGGACATGGGCCTCGTCACGGAGGCGCAGATCGCGTCCGCGCTCGCTCGGCAGAGCGAGGTCGCGCCGCCTCCGGCCGCACTCGCGGGCAAGGTCATCCTCCTGGTCGACGACGATGAGGATCTGCTTGTCGCGCTCGCTGCCCCGCTGCGCCGGCAGGGCTTCGATGTCGCCGTGGCGACCGACGCCGTGACGGCGATCTCCACGGCGGTCAAGCAGCCGCCGGACGTGGTGATCATGGACATCGGTCTGCCCGGCGGAAGCGGCATGATGGTGATGCAGCGCCTGCACTCGTTGCCGCAGCTGGCCGGCGTGCCCGTGATCATGCTGAGCGGGCGCGACCCCGAGAGGCACCGGGACGACGCGCTGGCCGCGGGCGCCGCGGCCTACCTGGCCAAGCCCGTCACACCGGACGAGCTTCTGGCCGCCGTCGTCACAGCACTGGGCGGGGACGCGGCCGCTTCCTGACGTCTGCTCCGTGACGCGTAGCCGTCAGCGGCGATGTATCGTGGTCTCGCCCCGGGCCGAGCCTACGGGGCGGTCGTGGTAGAGTGAGCGCACTCGTCCCCGGTGGGGGCTCGTGCCGACGACAGTGGAGGGAGACCTGGCAGCCAGCACGTCACCCGAGCGAGCGCCGCGAACGCTCTTCGTCACCAACGACTTCCCACCGCGCATCGGCGGCGCTCAGTCCTACTACTGGGGCGTCATCCGCACCCTGGATCCTTCTGAGGTCGCGATCCTCGCACCGGCGCATATCGACGCCGCTGCCTTCGACGCGACGCATCCGTACACCGTGGTCCGCGCATCCGCCTCGGTGCTCTGGCCCACCACGGCAATGCTGCACACCGTGGAGCAGATGGCCGAGCGCGAAGGAGCGGAGCTCATCCAGCTCGGCCATCCTCTGCCTGCCGGCCTTCTCGGTCCGCGGCTGCGTCAGCGACGCGGCCTGCCCTACGTCGTCTTTCTCGGCGGCGCCGAGGTCACGCTGCCCGGCGTGGTGCCCGGCGTGAACAACCTGCTGCGGCACGTGCTCGGCAACGCGGCCATGCTGCTCACGGTCAGCGAATACACGGCGCGACGCCGCGCGCAAGCAGACCGGTGGCAAGGTGCCCGCGGAGGTGCTGCGGCCGCCGCTGCCCGTCGAGGACTTCGTGCCGGCGCGCGGACGAGGAGGCCGCGTGCCTTCGCGAGCGCCTCGGCATCGACGGCCAGATCGTCGTCTGCGTCGGCCGTCTGGTGCCGCGCAAGGGCCAGGACAAGCTCATCGACGCCCTGGCCCTCCTTCGCAGCGAGTTCCCGCACCTGCACCTCGTGATCATCGGCGAGGGCAGGCTGGCCACCGGCCTGTACGACCGCGCCCAGAAGCGCGGCGTGGGCGAGCGCGTGCACCTCACCGGCGCGCTCGCCGACCACGCGATGAAGGAGTGGCTGCAGGCCGCCGACGTCTTCGCCTCGCCCTGCCGCAGTCGCTGGGCCGGCCTCGAGGTCGAAGGCTTCGGCATCGTCTTCGCAGAGGCCGCGCTCGCCGGCCTGCCGGTGATCGCCGGCGATTCGGGCGGCGCGCCCGAGGCGGTCGTCGCAGGGCGAGACCGGCTTCGTCGTCGACGGGCACTCGGTGCAGCAGGTGGCCGCTGCGCTGGCCTCGGTCCTGCGGCGGACGTCCGAGCAGCGCCGGACCATGGGCGCCAAGGGGCGCGAGCTGGCCTTGGCGCGGCACACGCCGGCGGTCGTCGGCGAGCGCTACCGCGAGCTGCTGCGCAGGGCGGCAGCACGGTGAGCGCGCGCGGCGAACGGCGTCACGGCGCGCTGCATCTGCTGGCGGGATTGGCCGGCGGTGTCGCCGCCGGGTCCATCCCCACCGGCGAGCTCGTCACGCGTGCTCTCACCGGCAAACGGCTCGAGCGACCTGGGCGACGGCAAGGCCGGGTCCTCCAACGTGGCACGCAGCGTCGGCTGGAAGGCCGGCGCGCTCGTCCTCGCCCTGGACGCGCTCAAGGCGTACGCGCCGGCGACGGTGGCGCGAGTGGCCGGCGCCGGCGACAACGAGGTGGCCGCGGTCGGCATCTCGGCCATGGTGCGCGCACATCGGTGTCGTCAAGGGGCGCGGCGCTGCCTCGGCGCTCGGCGCCGCGTTCGCCATGGACCCCGCGATGATGTCCATCGGCTGCGTGCCGCTCGTCGGCGGCAGCCTGCTGCACCGTCACGCCGAGGCCGTGACCGCCACGGCGCTCGCGCTGCCGTTCATCAGCCTCGCCCTTCACCGCAGCCCGCGTCGCGCGCTCGGGCCGCTGCTGCTGATCACAGTGCTCTTCGCAGCGCGCTTGCGCGGCACGGCCGGCGCGCCGCTGCCCGACTCTCCCGAGGTCCTCTGGAACCGGTTCCTGCTCGACAGGGACGAACGCTGAAGAGGAGCCCAGGGTGCGCGTAGGCCTCGTATCCCCGTATTCCTGGACCGTCCCCGGCGGCGTGAACCACCACGTCGAGCATCTCGCGGAGGAGCTGGAGGAGCGCGGCCACGAGACGTGGATCATCGCGCCGGTCGGAGCCCTGACGCCGGCGCCGGCGCCACGTCGACAGCCGCCGCCACGGGATGGCCGAGCGGTTCATCCCCGTGGGCATGGCGATGCCGGTGCCGAGCAACGGCTCGGTCGCGTACGTGAACTTCTCGCCGCAGATCGTCGGCCGCATGGACCGCGCCATCCGCTACAGCCGCTTCGACGTGCTGCACGTGCACGAGCCGTGCACGCCGATGGTCTCGATGATGGCGGTCGCGATGGCGACGTCGCCGGTGATCGGCACGTTCCACGCGGCTCTCGAGGCGTCCGGCTACTACGACACCATGCGGCCGGTGGTGGGCGCCATCATGCGGCGACTCGACGTCCGCGTCGCCGTGAGCGAGGCGGCCCGGGCGTTCCCGCAGAGCCGGTTCCCCGGGCCGTACCGCATCATCCCGAACGGCGTGCCGGTGGAGAAGTACGCGTCTGCGATCGGAGCGCCCAAGGTGAGCGGGCGCATCCTGTTCGTGGGGCGCGCCGAGCGCCGCAAGGGACTCGGCGTGCTGCTCCAGGCGTTCACCCTCCTCGCGAGCGCGTGCCGCACGCGACGCTCGTCATCGCCGGCGCCACGCGCCGGCAGTTGCTCGAGACCGATCGCAACGGCTCCGGGCTACCCGTGGACATCAGCGGCGTCGAAGCGCTCGGCTGGATCGCCGACGAGGAGAAGGTCGCCCAGCTGGCGGACGCGGAGATCGTCTGCGCGCCGTCGCTGGCGGCGGAGAGCTTCGGGATCGTGCTCGCCGAGGCGATGGCCGCCGGCGTGCCGGTGGTGGCCTCGGACCTGCCGGGCTATCGCGCCGTGCTGCGCGACGGGCAGGCCGGGCGGCTCACGCCCCCCGGCGACCCCGTCGCCCTCGCCGATGCGCTCTACGACCTGTTGCACGACGAGGAGGAGCGGCGGCGCCTCGCGGCCGCCGGCAGCGCCGCCGCCGCCGAGCTCTCGTGGGGCCGCATCACCGACAGCGTCATCGAGGCCTACGAGGACGCGCTGGCGGCGCCGCGCGTGCGCGGCCTGCACGGCCTGCCCGGCAGGCCGTCGTTCGGCCGCGCCATCCTCCAGTATGCGGTGTCATCGCGCCGGAGCGGCTACTCCGCCAGGCGCGCTCTCAGAACGAGGGCGGCTCGCCGACGCCGGCCCGCTCTCTGCACGCCGTGGTTCTCCCCGCTCCATCCGCCGCCGCGAGGGCGCCCTCCCGTTTTGCCGCGCCGGAGGTCGTATGCTAGACTCCGCATTCGCTGCAGCAGCGGCCGGTCGCTCCGTGACCGGCCGTCAGCATCCTTTCGCGGGGGCGTAGCTCAGCTGGTTTAGAGCGCCGGCCTGTCACGCCGGAGGTCGCGGGTTCGAGCCCCGTCGCTCCCGCCACTCACTTGCACGGCTTCTCTCCCGCCCTCCTCGGTCAGGCGCTGCGCCGCCTTACGATGCGCGCGACGAACCACGCCACGAGCGCGAACAATGCGACCACGACGGCATAGTCCAGCCACTTGAGCTGGTGGACGACGTGCTCCCAGTTCGCACCAACCTGGACGCCGAGCCGCGCCAGCACGGCAACGAACGGGATGCAGCCCATGTCGTCGCAAGGGCGAACCTCCACAGCGGCATGCGGGCGACACCGGCCGGCAGGGAGACAAAGCTCCTCACGCCGGGGATGACGCGACAGAAGAAGACGGCGAGGGCGCCGCACCTTGCGAGCCAGCGTTCGGCGCACCCGATGTGTTCGGGCCGGAGCAGGCGTACCTGCCGTAGCGTTCGATGAAAGGCCGCCCACTGTAGAGCCCAACGTAGTAGACGACCCAGGCGTCGGCGACGTTGCCGGCGACGCCGACGGCGATCGCCGCGGCCAGGCTCATCTTCCCCTTGGCTCGCGGCGAAGCCGGCGAAGAACATCGTCGCCTCTGCGGGGATGGGGATGCAGGCGCTCTCCACGAACATGAGCACGAAGATGCCGGCCAATCCGAAGGTGGCGATGACATCGGTGCACCAGACGAGGATGGTGTTAACGAGGCCTTGCGTGCGATGTACGCGATCGGGTCGGTCACTGTCGCCGCGCCGAAGCCATCCTGGCCCGGCGCTCCTCGAGAGCGCTCAGCGCTCCCGTGAAGTCGACCAGCGGGGAGTAGTCGATCGCCTCCGGGTCACGGACAACGGCCAACTCGTCACGCGCGAACCCGAGGTCCGCCCTGCGCGCCATGCAAAGATCCCTCGCGCCGTCGCCGAGCGACGGCGAAGTCGCCCGGCCGCCGGAAGGCGTCGACCGCAGGCCGCTTG
This sequence comes from uncultured Thermoleophilia bacterium, assembly GCA_963798285.1. Classification (GTDB taxonomy): domain Bacteria; phylum Actinomycetota; class Thermoleophilia; order UBA2241; family UBA2241; genus CAIXSE01. The sequence goes on from CAWCSR010000003.1 coordinate 1,974,764, forward strand.
CACATGCCCTTTCCGCGGACCGGGCAGTCACCGAAGCGAAACACCCGTCGATAGGAGTCTTCGGCGCAGCTCGTGGTCCGCGGTCTGCCCGGCACGAGCTTGGACGGGAACGGTGGGCGGCACCAGCCGACGGCCCTCTGGGTAGGCTGCTCCCACGTGCGGCTCGTCGAGCCGTCACGAGCTGAGGAAAGGGACGACATGAGCGTCTTGGCGACCGATGCCGCCGGCAGAGCCGGCCAGGAGACGTCCGACAGGCTGGCCAGGCCGATCGATTATGGTGCGAGGCGTGGTGCCGGCAGCGACAGAGCGCTCGTTCTCGGCGGCGGGGGCATCTTCTTCATAGCCTGGCAGGCCGGCTACCTCGACGGGTTGCGAAAGCGCGGCGTCGACGTGGGCAACGCCGAGATCGTGGTCGGCACCTCCGCGGGCGCTGTGGTCGCCAGCGTCCTCGCCGCAGGCCGGCTCGGGTCCTTCTGCCGTGAGGTCGGCATGCTGGCCAGACTGAATGGCGTCCGCGATCCGATCGCCAATCTGCGGCCGAGTCAGCAGCGAGCGCTGAAGCTGTTCTCGGAGGCCGAAGAGGCGAGTCCTGAGACCCTGCGCCGCATCGGCTTCGCCGCGCTGGCGGCCAAGGGCGAATCGGCATCCGCGCTGCGAGCGCGGATGAGACTGGTGCTGGGCTTGCGGAGCGGCAAGTGGCCGGGGCCGGCGCTCAACATCGTGACCGTCGATGCCTACACCGCAGAGCGACTGGTCGTCACGGGCTCTGCGGGCGTCTCGGTCGCCAAGGCGGTGGCGGCGAGCGCCTCGGTGCCGGGACTCTTCGAGCCGCAGCCTATCCGCGACCGCAGATGCGTCGACGGCGGCGTGAGCGGCTCGGGGATCCACGGCGACCTGGTTGCAGGAGCCAAGCGGGCGCTCGTGATCTCGCTCGGCGCCTTGGCGCCTCCCGGGCCTGCTCGGGTCACGGTGCCCGTGGGCGGCTTCGAGCGAGAACTGCGTCAGCTCACGGAGGCCGGGACCGAGACCCTCTCACGCGGCCCCCGCGACTTCGACTCATCGGCGCTCATGTCACTGAAGGCTGTCCCCGAGGCGCTCGCGACGGCTGACGACCAGGCGGCCGATGATGTGGCCGCCGTCGGTGAGTTCTGGCGATAGTCCCGGCGTCGCGCGGGAATCAAGCACTCGCAGGGCCGGCTCCAACAGCCGGTGACGAAGCAATCGAAAGGTAGTGAGGGCGATGGCATCGTGTAGTGAGATGAAGGTCGGCGAGGTATACGTCTGCGAGAACTGCGACTTGGAGATCCAAGTCGTTCATTCGTGCGCCGAAAGCGAGGAGGGCTCCTGCGCGTGCGCGGAATCACTCTCCTGTTGCGGCGGTCCGCTGGTGCTCAAGCAGTAGAGACGGAGCGCGTCCCGGGAGCGGGTCACGCACGGACCGCTTTCGGTGACGCTGCCGATGGGCTTGCCGGGCGGTCGATGAGGTCCTCCTGTGCTTCCACCACGGGAACGAGGCGGTCGAGGCCGGTGGTCGCCAGCACGCGGCGGAGTCTGCCTTCGGGGCAGATCAAGGCGAGCTCACGCGCCTCGAGGAAGAGACGGCGCGCGATGCCTGCGAGGACGCTCAGGCCCGTCGAGTCGATGAGCCTGACCTCGCTCAGGTCGAGGACCACCTGCGCCGCGCCGCCCTCGGCGGCTCGGCTGAGCTGCTCTCTGAACGAGAAGCTGCTGCAGAGGTCTATCTCGCCGGCCACGCGCAGGACGGCTACGTCCTCATCTGCATGTACGACGGCGATGCGAAAGTCCTGTCGCTCCATGTCCCTGGCCTCTCCCTCGTGGCTCTTCATCGGGAGAGTACATACCCGGCGGCACTTCGGAGTGAATGAGTGCCGTTGACCTCGATTCGTCCGCTCGATGCTCAGCCGGCGACGGTCGAAGGCGCGGAGGCGACTTGCAGAGAACGCCCGGGCCTACTACGACGCCGGGCCGTGACCGAGCGCCTCATCCAGCGTTGCGTGGGTGGCGACGAACTGGTCCAAGCCCGTCCTGGCCAAGGCGCTGCGCATCCTTCCCTCGGAGCAGACGAGAGCCAGTCCGCAGTGCTCCAGCCTGCACCGATTTGCCAGGTCGACCAAGGCGCTCAGCGCATAAGTATCGACGTAGGCGACCCCGCTCAGGTCGACCACTATCCGAACCGGCCGCTCATCGAGGAGTGCAAGCAGCTGCTCCGTGAAGGCAGAGCTGCTGGTGACGTCGATCTGGCCGCTCGCCTCAGCGACGATGAGCCCGTTCGCCGTCCGCAGCATGCTGATGCGATAATCCTCTGTGCCCACGCCCCCGCTCCCAAGCGGACCTCACTCTTCTTGAGAGTACCGCGAGGACGGGCGGAAGGGGTGCATCGCCGTCGACGCCTCGATCGACTCATGGACGCCGAGCAGACGATGCCGCCGCAATGCGGGTGTCAGCGGGGTTCGAGCAGCGAGGGGTCGCGCAGCTCTTCGCGGCCCAGGGCGGTCGCCATCCAGGGGCCGTCCGGCAGCGCGGCCGGGTCGGTGATCAGTGTGGTCGTGCGCTCTTGTTGGTCGGCGCGGAGTCCGTAGCCGCGGTGCCAGAGATACTCGACACAGCCGTCGATGACGCAGCGCGCCTCGAAGCCTCGGGCCGTCACTTCGCCGCGGGTGTAGCTATCCGCTGGTTCTGTCATGCGTCATCCACTCCCGGGTCGCGGGTATGCGTCGCCACCAGAGGCGGCGCTCAACTCCCTCTGATCAAGGCATCGGCTCGCGTGTGAACGTTCTTGAGAGGGACATCGGTCCATGCCGGCCGACCGCGGGCCCGTCTGCGATGACCGCGGACTCGTCCGCGAAGCGGTCTCAGCCGGCTGCGCGCGGGCCGGCCGCGGCGACGTCGGGCGACACGCGGCCGGCGAAGCGCTCGAAGTTGGCGGCGAAGCGCTGCGCCAGCGCCGCCGCGCCGCGCGTCGTAGGCGGCGGCGTCCGCCCAGGTGCGAGCGCGCGTCCAGCAGGCCTGCCGGCACGCCTGGGGCAGTGCGCCGGCACGAGCACGCGGAACACCGGGTGCGGCGTCGTCTCGACGTCGTCCAGCGCGCCCTCGAGCGCGGCCTTGAGCAGGTTGCGCGTGACGCGAGATGCGCATGCGCTTGCCGACGCCGTACGGCCCGCCGGTCCAGCCGGTGTTGACCAGCCAGCACTGCGTCGGGCTGCGTCGCGCAGGCGCTCGGCCAGCATCGTCCGCGTACACGACCGGGTCGCGCGGCATGAACGGCGCGCCGAAGCAGGCCGAGAAGGTCGGCTCCGGCTCGTCCACGCCCTCCTCCGTGCCGGCGACCTTGGCGGTGAAGCCGGAGAGGAAGTGGTAGCTCGCCATCTCGGGCGTCAGCCTGGCGATCGGCGGCAGGACGCCGTAGGCGTCGCAGGCGAGGAAGAAGACGTTGCGCGGCGTGCCGCCCAGCCCGGTCGCGATCGCGCCGGGGATGTGGCTCGACCGGATAGGTGGCGCGGGTGTTCTCGGTGATCGAGTCGTCGTCCCAGTGGATCGCGCGCGTCAGCGGGTCGACGACGACGTTCTCGAGGACGGAGCCGAAGCGGATGGCCTGGAAGATCTGCGGCTCGGCGCGCGGCGGAGAGGCGGATGACCTTGGCGTAGCAGCCGCCCTCGAAGTTGAAGACGCCGTGGTCGCTCCAGCCGTGCTCGTCGTCGCCGATGAGGCGGCGGGACGGGTCGGCCGACAGCGTCGTCTTGCCGGTGCCGGAGAGGCCGAAGTAGAGGGCGACGTCGCCCTGGCGCCGGCGTGGCCGAGCAGTGCATGGGCAGCACGTCGCGCTCGGGCAGCAGGTAGTTCATGACGCGTGAAGAGCGCCTTCTTCATCTCGCCGCCGTACATGGTGCCGAGGATGAGCACGAGGCGGCGGCTGAAGGAGATGCCGACGAAGACGGGCGAGGCGAGTCATCGCCCCGCCGGTCGCCGTGACCCGGGGCCGCGCCCTGGCACGCGGGCGTTCGTCGCGGGCAGCTCGCCGCAGTCGATGACGGTGAAGCCGGGCGCGAAGCCCTCGAGGTCGATCGGGCTCGGGGCGAACGAACAGCGTGTGCGCGAAGAGCGCGTGCCACGTGGCGTCGGCGACGACGCGGATCGGCATGCGGTAGGTGGGCTCCGCGCCGACGAAGCCGTCGAACACGTAGACCTCGCGCGCGGCGCAGGTGCTCGCTCGCGCGCCGGAGCTGGCGCTCGAAGAACTCCGGCGTGCACGGCTGGTTGGGACCGCCCCAGGCGACGCCGGCGCGCCTCCGGTTCGTCGACGATGTAGCGGTCGTCCGGGGAGCGGCCGGTGCGCGCGCCCGTCGTCACGACGAGCGCGCCGTTGGCGGCGAGGATGCCCTCGCCGCGAGCCAGCGACCGCGCCATGAGCTCCGGGGCCGGCAGATTGCGGTGGATCGCGCCGACGCTGAGGCCGGCCTCCGCGAGCTGCGCGTGCACCGTGCGTATCGTCCACTCGCCCCTCCAGTCTGACGGGGCGAGTCTATCTGACCGCGAGGCGGTTCTCCCGCCGGCGAGGCTCAGCCCAGCGGGCCGACCGCGGCCTCGACCGCGTCCAGGATCTCGCCGGACTCGACCAGCGCGGCCATCGCGTTGTGGTCGGGGTACAGCGGCCGGTCGACGTCGAGGTGCTCGACGTGCTTGCGGATCACGGCCTTGGCGGCCTGCACGCCCTTGCCCGGCGTGAAGTCGCGGAAGTCGAGCGCCTGCGCGGCGCGCCATGAACTCGATGCCGAGCACGCCGTAGGCGTTCTCGAGGATCTGGCGGTTCTTGAGCGCCGTGTTCATGCCCATGGAGACGAAGTCCTCCTGGTCCGCCGCGGCGGGGATGCTCATCGTCGCCGCCGGGCGCCGAGAGGATGCGCTGCTCGGTGATGAGCATGTCGGCGGTGTACTGGCTGAGCATCAGGCCGCTGTAGAAGCCGGGGTTGGGCGTGAGGAAGTCGGGCAGGCCCTGGCTCGTGCGCCGGGTTCTCGAGGCGGTTGAGCCGGCGCTCGCTGAGCACGCAGACCATGGTGATGGCCTGGCCGACCATCTCCATCGGGAGGCTGACCGGCGTGCCCTGGAAGTTCGCGCCGGTCAGCGTGAGCTTGTCCTCGGGCACGAAGATCGGGTTGTCGCCGACGCCGTTGAGCTCGATCTCCACCTGGCTCTTCGCCCACCTGAGAGCGTCGTGGGCGGCGCCGATCACCTGCGGCGTCGAGCGCATCGAGTAGGCGTCCTGCACCTTGGTCTTGATCTTGCCGGTGGCGAGGTCGCTCTCCTGCGATGCAGGCGCGGATGGCGGCGGCGCTGCGCACGGCGCCGGAGAAGCCGCGCAGCTCGTGCAGCTTGCTGTTGTAGGGCTTGAGGTTGGCGAGCAGCGCCTCGAGGCTCATGGACGCGGCGATCTCGGCCTGGCGCAGCCAGCGGTCGGTGTCGTAGCAGAGCAGCGCGCTCATGCCGGTGAGGACGTTGGAGCCGTTGATGGTGGCGAGGCCGTCGCGCGCCTCCAGCCCCGGGATCGGGATGCCGGCGCGCTCGAGCGCCTCGCGGCTCGTCATGCGCTCGCCCTGGTAGAAGGAGTCGCCCTCGCCCATCATGACGCAGCGCCATCTGGGCCATCGGGGCGAGGTCGCCGCGAGGCGCCCACCGAGCCCTTGGAGCTCATGACCGGCGTGACGCCCGCGTTGAGCATCTCGACGAGGGTCTGCGTGATCTCCGGCCGGTTGCCCGAGTTGCCGTGGGCGTGGACGTTGACGCGCGCCGCCATGGCGGCGCGCACGACCTCGACCGGCGCGGGCTCGCCGATGCCGGCGGCGTGGTTGTAGACGAGGAAGCGCTGGAACTGCTGCACCTGGTCGTCGTCGAGCACGATCTCGCAGAACTCGCCGATGCCGGTGTTGGTGCCGTACATGATCTCGCGCGCCTTGATCTTGTCCTCGAGCATCGCGCGGCAGACCTTGATGCGCTCGAGCGCGGCCGGGTCCAGCTCTACCTGCTCGCCGTCGCGGGCGATGCGCACGAGCTTCTCGACGGTGAGTGACGAACCGTCCAGGGTGATGGTCACGGGTAGTCTCCTCTCGCGGGGCTTCAGGTGCGGCGCCTGACGGCCTGGTGGCCGCGGGCGGCGCCGCTGCAGTCTCTCGCGCGACTGTAGGGGAGGCTCGCGGGGATGCCCAGCCGCACGGCGTGTTGTCCGGGATTACGGACGCAAATGGGCGCGAGCCGGTTGCGCCGTCGCGCCCACCGGGACGGCCGAGGAGGCAGCGCCCGCACCGGACGGCCGAGGAGACAGCGTCCGCTCAACGCCGCAGGCGCTCATGCAGCTGTCGGGAGTGGCCCGGCCAGACGCCAACGACACGTGCGTGTCCTCAGACGCACGTCCAGACGTGCCGGTCGCGATCGCGATACGCCGCCGTGGCCGGCGGCCGCGCGCTCACGGACGGAGGCGCTGGGAGATCTCGCGCGCCACGGCCTCGACCATCCGCTGCGCGCGCACGATGCCGAACTCCTCGATGCGCCAGCTCGGCGCGGTGATGCTCACGGCGGCGTCGTCGCCGGGGAGGTCGATGGCGCAGGCGATGGCGGTCACGCCGGTCTCCACGGCGTCGCTGGCGACGTGCGACGTGGTGCGGTCTTCGAACGCGGCGCCGGTCGCCGTGCCCGCCAGCGGCACGCGGCGACCGACCCAGCCGCTGTGGCGCAGCGCGTACGAGCTCTCGACCTGGTCGACGTAGATGGCATGGTCGCCGTCGAGGATGATGAGGTTGGCCGTCTCGCCGGTGGCGTCGCGCAGCCGCACGAGGTGCGCGCGCGCCGCGATGCGCAGCCGGTCGACCCAGCCGACGCGCGACGCCAGGCTGACCAGCTCGAGGCCGAGCGAGTAGGTCCCGTCGGGGTCGGCGTGCAGCAGGTCGCTCTCGACGAGGTAGCGGCAGGATCCGGGTGACGGCGACGCGCGACATGCCGGCGCCGGTCGCGATCTGCTGGACGGTGAGGCCGCGCGAGGACGTGGCGAAGGCGCGCAGCACCGCGAGGCCGTGGGCGAAGAGCGGCGCGTCGGCGCTGAGCTCGAACGCCGCCGAGCCGAGCGACCAGGCACGCTCGTCGGCGCGGTACGTGACGAAGCGCCGTTCCTTGAGGAGGTTGAGCAGGCCGTAGGTGCTCGAGCGGGGGATGTGGCACGACGCGGCGATGATGCTGGCCGGCGCCGGGCTGGTGCGGCGGCCCAGGAACTCGAGCACGTCCAGGACGCGCGCGGCTCCCCAGGTCGTGCCTTCTTCCTCTGCCTTGCGCTCCTTGGGCACCGCGGTCACCTCCTCGTCAATCCAGCATAGCGGCCGTCCGGGCGCACGACAACGAAAACGAGTACAGAACTCTGGACAGCGACGGAGACGACTTGAAGTGCCGCCGGGCCGGCGTCAGGGTGGAGCGCGCGAGACGTTCACCAGACCCATGGAGGAGCCCGCTGTGCCCACCTCAGAAGTCAACGGACGGACAGACGCGGGTGCAGAGCAGCCGCGTCCGGGCCGCCTGACCTACCTCACCGACGCCGACAAGACGGCCATCTACGAGGCCGCGCTCGAGATCATCGGCTCAATCGGCATGCGCGTGCTGCACCCCGAGGCGCTCGAGCTGCTGCGCGCCGCCGGCTGCGAAGTCACCGAGCCCGACCTCGTCAGGATCCCGCGCGAGCTCGTGGAGAAGGCGCGCGGCACGGCGCCGGCGATGATCGAGGTCTTCGACCGCGCCGGCGAGCCGGCCATGTCGCTCGGCCGGTCCAACAGCTACTTCGGGACCGGCTCCGACCTCATGAGCACCTACGACCTCGAGACCGGCGAGCACCGTCCGAGCGCGCTCGCCGACGTCGCTCGCGCCGCGCGCCTGTGCGACGCGCTGCCCAACATCGACTTCGTCATGTCGTGCGCGCACCCCAACGACATCGAGCCTCAGCGCTCGTATCTGGAGAGCTTCAAGGCGATGGTCGCCAACACGACCAAGCCGATGGTCATGACCTCCGAGCACGCCGGCGACCTCGCCGTGATGTGCGCCATCGCCGAGGCGCTGCGCGGCGGGCCGGACGAGCTGGCGCGCCAAGCCGTACTTCACCATGTACCTCGAGCCGGTGAGCCCGCTCAGCCACCCGGTGGACAGCGTCGCCAAGCTCCTCTTCTGCGCCGACCACGGCATCCCGGCGATCTACTCGCCGGCGCCGCTGGCCGGCGGCACGGCGCCGATCACCGTCGCCGGCCACACCTGCCAAGGGGTCGCCGAGTCGCTCTTCGGGCTCGTCATCCACCAGCTGCGCAAGCCGGGCGCGCCGTTCCTCTTCGGCATCGGCCCGGCGGTGCTCGACATGGCGACGTCGCAGAGCTCGTACAACGCGCCCGAGTACCTCATGACGTTCCTCTGCCAGATCGAGATGGCGCGCTGGCTCGACCTGCCCAACTGGGGCTACGGCGGCACGTCGGACTCGCAGGTCGTGGACGCGCAGGCCGGCATGGAGATCGGCGAGCTGGCGTTCCTGTGCCTCGCCGCCGGCTCCAACCTCAACCACGACGTGGGCTACCTCGACTTCGGCCTCACCGCGTCGCTCGAGCTCATCGTCATCGTCGACGAGTACATCGCCCTCAACCGCAAGCTCTTCGCCGGCGTCGAGGTGACGCCGGAGACGCTCGCGGTCGACGTGGTGCGCGCCGTCGGCCCCGGCGGCGACTTCCTCGCCCACCGCCACACCGCCAAGAACGTGCGCAAGGCGCAGTGGCGCCCGACGATCATCAACCGCCAGGGCCACGTACGCTGGCAGGAAGAGGGCGGGCTCGACCTCGCCGAGAAGGCCCGCCGCAAGGCCCTCAAGCTGCTCGAGACGCACGCGCCCGCGCCGCTGCCGGCGGAGCTGACGGCGCGCATCGACGAGCTGGTCGACGGGTTCACGCCCGACGATGGCACGGCGAGGTCCGGCGACGCATCTCAGAAGGCAGAGGGCTGAGCCGTGGGCGCCCGCCTCTCGTATCTCACCGACGCCGACAAGACGGCCATCTACGACGCCGCGCTGGACATCATGGCGACCATCGGCCAGCGGGTGCATCACCCGGAGGCGCTCGAGCTGCTCCGCGCCGCCGGCGCGGAGGTCGTCGAGCCCGACCTCGTCAAGGTGCCGCGCGAGCTCGTCGAGAAGGCGCGGCGCACGGCGCCGCCGGTCATCGAGGTCTACGACCGCGGCGGCGAGCACGCCATGTCGCTCGGCCGCTACAACACGTACTTCGGCAACGGCTCGGCGGTCACCAGCGTCTACGACGTGGAGACCGGCGAGCACCGGCCGACGGTCCTCGCCGACGGCGAGATGGCCGCGCGCCTCTGCGACGCACTCCCGAACGTGGACTTCGTCATGGCCTACGCGCACCCGGGCGACATCGACCCGCATCGCGCGCTGCTCGCGAGCTTCCGCGCGATGGTCAAGAACACCACCAAGCCGCTGTGCGTGGTCGCCGAGAACGCCGCCGACCTGGCCGCGATGACCGACATCGCCGAGGCGGTGCGCGGCGACGGCGCAGGGCTCGCCACCAAGCCGTACTTCGTCCTCTACCTCGAGCCGACGAGCGCCTTGAGCCACCCGGTCGACAGTCTCGACCAAGCTGCTCTTCTGCGCCGACCACGGCATCCCCGGCGATCTACTCGCCGTCGCCGCTGGCCGGCGGCACGGCGCCGATCACCGTCGCCGGCCAGCTCTGCCAGGGCACCGCGGAGTCGCTGCTCGGCCTGGTCATCCACCAGCTGCGCAAGCCCGGCGCGCCGTTCCTCTTCGGCATCGGCCCGGCGGTGCTCGACATGGCGACGTCGCAGAGCTCGTACAACGCGCCCGAGTACCTCATGGGCTACGTCTGCGCCGTGGAGATGGCGCGCTGGCTCGACCTGCCCAACTGGGGCTACGCGGGCACCACAGACGCCCAGGTGATCGACGCCCAGGCGGGCATGGAGGCCGCGGAGCTCACGCTGCTCAGCCTCGCGACCGGGTCCAACCTCAACCACGACCTCGGTTACCTGGACTTCGGCATGACCGGGTCGCTGGAGCTGATCGTGCTGGCGGACGAGTTCCTGAGCATGAACCGCAAGCTCTTCGCCGGCGTCGAGGTGACGCCGGAGACGCTCGCGGTCGACGTGGTGCGCGCCGTCGGCCCCGGCGGCGACTTCCTCGCCCACCGCCACACCGCCAAGAACGTGCGCAAGGCGCAGTGGCGGCCGACGATCATCAACCGCCAGGGCCACGTACGCTGGCAGGAAGAGGGCGGGCTCGACCTCGCCGAGAAGGCCCGCCGCAAGGCCCTCAAGCTGCTCGAGACGCACGCGCCCGCGCCGCTGCCGGCGGAGCTGACGGCGCGCATCGACGAGCTGGTCGACGGGTTCACGCCTGCCGGCTGACGGCGGGCGAGGAGGCTGATCATGAGCTTCGGCGCCGAGCTTCCCGAAGCCGCTTCGGTCACTGCCGTCCACGAGAGCGCGCTGCGCGTGCTCGAGCGGACCGGCGTGCTCGTGCAGGACGATGAGTCCGTCGAGCTGCTTCGCGCGTGCGGAGCTCGCTGCGACGGCCGCCGCGTCTTTCTCTCGGAGGACCTCGTTCAGCGGGCGCTTGCGACCGCGCCGTCGTCGTTCGTGCTCGCCGGCCGCCGTCCGGAGCTCGGGCTGCCGCTCGGCGGCGCCGACGGCCGCGTCTTCGGCTCCGGCTCGGGCGCCGCCTACATGCTGGAGGGCCGCACCATGCGCTCCGGGACTCTCGCCGACCTGGCGGCGACGGCCAAGCTCGGTCACCAGTTGCCGGGCATCGACTTCAACAGCGACTGTATGGAGCCGCTCGACCTGCCCGAGGGCGTGCGCACCCGTCGCGGGACACACGCACGCCTGCTGGCGAGCGACAAGGCGATCGAGTGGATCGCTTCGGTCGACGAGGACGTCGACGAGAGCGTGCGCATCAACGAGATCGTCTTCGGCGCGGAGTGGCCCGCGCGCCCGCGCGCCCTGATCGTCCTGAACACGACCGCGCCGCTGCTGATCTCCGGCGAGACGGCGCGGATCCTTCTGCGCTGGGCCCGGCTCGGGCAGCCGGTCTGCATGACGTCGTGCGTGATGGGCGGCACCACCGGCCCGGCGACCGTCGCCGGGGTCCTCGCCGTGCAGCACGCCGAGGTGCTCGCCACCGTCGTGCTCGGGCAGGCGGCGCGCGAGGGCTCGCCCTTCGTCTACGGCGGCCTGCCGGTGATGGCGTCGCTGCGCACCGGCGCCGCCCAGTTCGGCGCACCGGAGTTCTCGCGGATGGCGGTCGCGACCGCGCAGCTCGCGCACCTCTGCGGCCTGCCGGTGCGCGCCGGCGCGGGCGCGACGGACGTCCACGCCGTTGACGGCCGCGCGATGGCCGAGTCGGCCGCCGGCCTCTCCGCCGCCGTGTTCGCCGGCGCCCACTTCCTCTTCCAGGCCGCCGGCATGCTCAGCTCGTTCAACGCGCTGTCGCTGGAGAAGTACGTCATGGACGCCGACCTCATCAAGACGCTGCGCGCAGCCGTCGACCCCGTCCGCGGCGGCGAGGACGACCTCGCCGAGGACGTGATCGACGCGGTCGGCCCCGGCGGCGGATACCTCGGCCAGGCGCACACGCGCCGTCACGCGCGCGACTGCGAGCGCGAACACCCCGGCGCGCCCGAACCCTTCGAGCGCTGGGCGGCCGCGGGCGGCGAGGACGCCGTCGCCGTCGCCGCCCGCCGCGTCGCCGAGCTTCTCGCCTCGCACGAGCCGCCTGACGACCTCGACGCGGTCACGCGGCGGCAGCTCGACGCTTACTGCCTGGCCTGATCCAGGCCCAGGGTCCAGTATGTTGGGCTACCTCCGAGTGGCTGCATGCCGGGAATACGAGTATGCATCGCCTTCTTGGTCGGTAGAGCATAAGTCGTCTCGCCTTCCGGAGCCGGAGTGTGTAACGGTGCAGTCGCCTGGAACCGGGCGGATGGTGCCGTAATCTAGCCAGGACACTCGGTCGCCCTCCGGCGCCCAAAGAAGCAGCGAACAAGGGGGACTGCGGCATGCACGAGAACGATCTGCAGCGCGAACTCGGCCACAACCTGGTCGAAGAGGTCAACAAGGGGCGTATGACCCGGCGAGAGCTGCTGGTGCGAGGCACGGTCATCGGCCTCTCGATGTCGACCATCGGCTCGCTGCTGGCCGCGTGCGGCGGCTCGACCACGGCGAGCTCGTCCGCCTCGGCGTCCGCGAGCGTGGCGCCGAAGACTGGCGGCACCATGCGCGTGGCCATGGTCCCACCGACCGGCGCCCTCGACCCGGTGGTCATGTACGACGCCGGCGCCATCGCCACCGTGCAGCAGGTTTGCGAGTACCTGGCGTGGGCCGAGAACGACCTGTCGCTGCGCCCGGTCCTGGCCGAGAGCTGGACGCCTGACGCCGCCGCCAAGACCTGGACGTTCAAGCTGCGTCAGAACGTCACCTTCAACAACGGTCAGGCGATGACCGCCGACGACGTCGTCGCCACCTTCCAGCGGCTGACGGATCCCAAGTCCGGCTCGTCCGCGCTCTCCAACTTCGCAGGCATCCTCTCGATGTCCGGGGTCAGCAAGGTCGACGCGAACACCGTCCAGTTCGCCCTCGACAGTGCATTCGCGGACTTCCCGTACCTGGTCTCGTCGAGCAACTACAACTGCGTGATCCTGCCCAAGAATTACGGCGGCAACTTCGAGAAGAGCTCCGTCGGCACCGGGCCCTTCACGCTCAGTGCGTATACGTCCAAGCAGTCCGCGACCTTCAAGAAGAATCCGACCTACTGGCAGAAGGGCCTTCCGTACCTGGACGGCGCCATCTTCACCTACGCGGACGAGCAGGCCCAGACGCTGCAGCTCCAGGCCGGCAACCAGGACATGCAGCTTTCGACTCCCTTCCAGGGGTCGCAGGCGCTGTTCTCCGACCCGAACATCAAGATCGTCTCCACGCCGTCCACGCAGATGCGCGAGGTGCAGATGCGCGTTGACAAGGCGCCATTCGACAATAGGAGCGTGCGCCAGGCGATAGCCTATTGCCTCGACCGCCCGGGCATCATGCAGAGCCTGTTCAACGGCAAGGGACTGCTGGGCAACGACAACGTGTTCTGCTCGCTGTATCCGGTCGGCGTCTCGATCCCGCAGCGCGCCCAGGACTATGCGAAGGCCAAGCAGTTGCTCACGGCCGCCGGCCAGAGCGGGCTCAAGGTCACGCTGGTGGCAGAGGAGTACCTCGAGGTCCCGCAGTACGCGCAGATCATCCAGCAGATGTGCAAGCCGGCAGGGATCACCGTGAACCTCCAGCTGCAGAGCCAGACGCAGTACTACGGCAAGGATCAGAGCGCGCCGTGGCTCACGGTTCCCTTCGGCATCACCGACTGGGCGGCGCGCGCCATCCCGTCGCAGTTCTTCCTCCCGATGCTCACGACCAAGGGCGTCTGGAACAGCTCGCACTGGAGCAACTCGCAGTTCGACTCGCTGGCGAAGCAGTACGACGCGACGCTGGACCAGGCCAAGCGCAAGGACATCGGCACGCAGATGGCGACGATCCAGACTGAGGAGACGCCGATCATCATCGCGTACTGGATCGAGGTGCTGCGCGCCACGACCACCAAGGTGGGCGGGGTCGAGGCGAACGGTGCCGAGTACCTCGACCTGACGCACGCGTTCCTGTCGTAGATCTCGCAGGGGCGCCCCGTCCGCAGCTCGGCCAACGGCCGCGGACGGGACGCCCCACCGCTTCCCGGCGGCACGGCATTCTCACCGAGGAGACCGCATGCAGCTCGGCGTGCACACATTCTGCTTCAACATGCACGGTATCGGCCAGGGCTGGGCCGGCTTTTCGCTGCCGTGGGCCCGCCAGCTCAGCACCTTTCAGCTCTTCGACAAGCTCGTCGAGCTGGGCCTCGACGGTGTGCACCTGGACGACGCCGTGCTCGAGTCCCTCGACCCGGCTTACCTCGGCGAGGTGAAGGCCGCCGCCGCCGAGCGCGGCCTCTACATCGAGTACAACCTGTCCCTGGACTGGGACCACCGCGGGATCGGCGTCCAGCACGACATCGGCGAGGCGGTCGAGACTGCCCGCCACCTCGGCGCCGATGTGGTCAAGGTCGGCATGGACATGGTCAGGCCGCGGCCGGTCTCCGGTAGCCGCTTCCATCCGCAGGTCGTCGGCCGCCTCAAGGAGATGGCCTCCCTGCTCAGGCGCCACGCGCCGGCGGCGGCTGAGTACGGCGTCCGCCTCGCCGTCGAAAACCACACGGATCTCTTCTCAGAGGAGCTCCTGTGGCTGCTCGACGAGGTCGACCGGCCCAACGTGGGCGCCTGCATCGACACGGTCAACGCGCTCCATGTGATGGAAGACCCGATGCGGGCCATCGAGAACCTTGCTCCCCGAGCCTTCACCAACCACTTCCGCGACGACCGCATCGAGTTCGAGATCTGGGGCTTCCGCCTGACCGGCTGTGCCGTCGGTGAGGGTGACATCGACGTCAAGCGCGCCTACGAGCTCATCCGCGACACGTCGCAGTGCACGCGCATCAACATCGAGACCGACCTGGACATCCCGATGGATGACGCCGCCACGGCTATGCGCCTCGCGGAGGACGCCCTGGTCCGCAGCATCCGCTACTGCCGCGACGTGCTGGGCGTTGGGAGCGAACAACGCGCGTGATCGCGAAGACGGGAGTGCTCGCTGGAAGGGCCTGACCCGTCGTCGCCTTCCTATCCATGTCGCGAGACTCGGCTTCGGCCGACTTGCACGGCTGCGCGCGCCCTGCGTATCGTGGGCCGGCTACTCCCAAGCAGTGGAGGAACGTGATGGACACCCAGCTCATGCTCGGCAACGAAGCGGTCGCCCGGGGCGCCTGGGAGGCCGGCGTGCAGGTCGCCGCGGCATATCCCGGAACGCCCAGCACGGAGATCGTCACCAACCTGGCCCGCTACGACGGCGTGTACGCGGAGTGGTCGACCAACGAGAAGGTCGCCTACGAGGTGGCCTTCGGGGCCGCGATGGGCGGCGCCCGCGCCCTGACGGCGATGAAGAGCGCGGGCGCCAGTGTCGCCGCCGACCCGCTGATCAGCTCCGTCTACACGGGCGTCAACGGCGGACTCGTCGTGTGCCTCGCCGGCGACCCCGGCATGGCCAGCGGCATGACCGAGCAGGACGACCGGTACTTCGGCCGCATCAGCAGCATGCCGATGCTCGAGCCGGCGGACAGCCAGGAGTGCTACGAGTACGCCAAGCGCGCGTTCGCGATGAGCGAGGAGTTCGACGTGCCGGTGATGGTGCGCCTGAGCATCCAGACGGCGCACCAGAAGAGCATCGTCCGCCTCGACGGCGAGGTGGCGGCCGGCGATGGCGCCGGCCCGGCCGGCCTGACGCGGCCCGCGCCCGAGCGCCGGCCGCCGGACCGCAAGACCGAGAAGTACTGCCTGCTGCCCAGGTTCTCGCGGCCGCTGCATCGTAGCCTCCTGGAGCGCGTCGAGCGGCTGCGGCAGTTCGCCGAGGCGAGCGCCGCGTCCGGCGACCTGGCCCACGTCGTGCCCGCCGCCGGCCCGCTGCCGCTGCAGGGCGGCGGCACGGCGCGCGTCGGCGTCGTCTCCGCCGGGGCGGCGTACCTCAGCGCCAGGGAGGCGCTGCCCGACGCCGCCTTCCTCAAGCTCGGCATGATCCATCCGCTGCCGATCGACGGCCATCCGCGCGCTTCGCGCAGACCGTCGACCGGCTGTTCGTGGTCGAGGAGCTCGAGCCGTACCTCGAGGAGCAGATCCTCGCCGCCGGCATCGCCTGCGAGGGCAAGCAGTGGTTCCCGCAGTGGGGCGAGCTGACGGCCGTGCGGGTGGGCCGGGGCTTCTCCGCCGCCGGCCTCGACCTGCCGCGCTGGGCGGACGAGAAGGCCGCGGAGGACGACACCGTCATCCCGCGGCCGCCCGTGCTCTGCACCGGCTGCCCGCACCGCGGCATGGCCACGGCGATGAAGAAGCTCAACCTCGACGTGCACGGCGACATCGGCTGCTACGACCTCACGACCCTGCCGCCGGTCAGCCACATGCACTCCGCCGTCGAGATGGGCGCCAGCATCCCCATGGAACAGGGCTTCACGCGCGCCGGCGGCAGCGACACGGGCTCGATCGCCGTCATCGGCGACTCGACCTTCTTGCACTCGGGCCTCACCGGGCTGCTCAACGCCGTGCACCAGCGCACCAACATCACGGTGCTCATCCAGGACAACGCATCACGGCGATGACCGGCGGACAGACCAACCCCGGCAACGAGCGCACGCTGGCCGGCGTGGAGACCACGCCGGTCGACATCGCCGGCATCTGCAGGGCGCTCGGCGTCGAGCAGGTCGAGACCGTCGACCCGTACGACTACGAGGCGTGTCTCACCGCGCTCAAGGCCGGGCTGGCCTGCGAAGGCCCGGCCGTGATCATCACCGACCGGCCGTGCATGCTGTTCCCGCGCAAGGTGGGCGGCCGGGCGCGTTCACCGTGGACGAGGACACTGCAACGCCTGCCAGCAGTGCATGAAGCTCGGCTGCCCGTCGCTCTCGCACACCGAGGCCGAGCACAAGGGCCGCCACAAGGTGGCGATCGACGAGGAGACCTGCACCGGCTGCTCGCTGTGCGAGCAGCTCTGCAAGCCGGGGGCCATCTCGAAGGCGGGTGTGGCATGACGCGAGCAGGCGGGCGTGGCAGGACGCACCGCCCGCACTACCACGGCGGCGTGGTCGACGACATCATGGTCGTCGGCGTCGGCGGCCAGGGCGTGATCGTGGCCGCCGCGGTCATCGCCGACACGGCGATGCTGCACGGCGGCCTCGACGTCAAGCTCTCGCGAGACCCGCGGCATGAGCCAGCGCGGCGGCAGCGTGAACTCGCACATCCGCATCGGCGAGACCGTGATCGCGCCGAGCATCAGCCCCGGCGAGGTGGACTACCTGCTGGCGTTCGAGTCGGCGGAGGGGCTGCGCGCCGCCCCGTCCCTCGTGCCGGGCGGCGTCGCCATCGTCAACACGCAGCAGATCGTGCCGCCGCTCGCCTCGCAGGGCGGCATGAGCTACCCGTTCGACGCGGCCGAGCGCATGGCGCAGGGCGGCCGGCGAGTGATCGTCGTCGACGGCAACGCCATCGCCCAGCAGGTCGGCGACCTCAAGGTGGCCGGCATCGTGCTGGTCGGCGCTCTCTCCACGCACCTGCCGTTCGACGTCGAGACCTGGCAGGCGGCGATCGCGCGCAACGTGCCGCCCAAGTGGAAGGAACTCAACTACGCCGCGTTCGCGGCCGGCCGGAAGGTGGGAGCATGAACAGCCGCCGCGGGCGGGCTGTCGAGCGGAGCGACGCAGGGACACCGCTCTGCACCACCTGCCCGGGTGGTGCGGCCGCGGGCTCGCACGCCGTCGGCGAAGACGAGCGCGAGTACTTCGACCCGATCAGCGAGACGCTCGAGCCGGAGGACCTGCAGGCGCTCCAGCTCGACCGCCTCCAGCAGGTCGTCGCCCACTCCTACGCCAACAGCGACGCCTACCGCGCGCTGTGCGCGGAGGCCGGCGTCGCGCCGGCGGACATCCAGTCCCTCGACGACATCCGCCGCCTCCCCTTCATCGACAAGCTCACGCTCCGCGACTATTACCCGGACAGGCTGCGCACCTGCGGCCTGGACAACATCATCGAGGTCCACAGCACCTCCGGCACCACCGGCAAGCCCACGCCCATCTGGGCGTCGCGCCGGGAGATGGACCTCTGGTACGAGCGCAACGCGCGCACGATGTGGATGATCGGCCTGCGCCCCGGCGACCTGCTGCAGAACATGTTCGGCTACGGCCTGCCGACCAGCATCGGCCTCCAGTACGGCGCCCAGCACGCCGGCATCGGCGTCGTGCCCGCCGGCATCGGCCGCCAGGAGCTGCTCATCGACCTGATCGTCGACCTCGGCGTGACGGCCATCTGCACGACGCCGTCCTACGGCCTGTACCTGGCCGAGAAGGCGCTCGAGCGCGGCATCGATCTCAGCAGGGACACCAGGCTCCGCGTCGGCCTGTTCGGCGCCGAGCCGTGGCCCGAGGCGGGTCGCGACCGTCTCGCGGCCGCCCTGGGCGTCGAGGCCTTCAACGAGTACGGCATGGGCGAGTTCCTCGGCCCGGGCATGGCCGCCGAGTGCCCGGTCAAGCAGGGCATGCACGTCTGGTCGGACCACATCTACGTGGAGTGCATCGACCCGGTGACGCTCGAGCCGGTCGCCGACGGCGCCCCCGGCGAGCTCGTCTGGACCTCGCTCACCAGCGACTCCACGGCGATGATCCGCTACCGCAGTCACGACATCAGCTCGCTCACCTGCGAGCCGTGCCCGTGCGGCCGCAGCCACCCGCGCATCGGCCGCATCACCGGCCGCAGCGACGACGCGGTCTCGGTCGGCGGCCTCGTCGTCTTCCCCAGCCAGATCGAAGAGGTGCTGGTGCGCTGCGACGAGTTCGGCAGCAACTTCTGCATGGTCGTCGAGAACGTGAGCAACCTCGACCGTCTCACGCTGCAGGTCGAGATCCGCGGCCTCGAGGAGATGTGCGACGAGGCTCAGGCCAAGCTGGCCAAGGGCATCGTGACGGGCGTCAAGACCAGCGTCGGCGTGACGCCCAGGATCGAGCTGCACGCCCCCTACGCGCTGCCGCGCGACACCGCCGGCCAGGGCAAGACCGCGTGCCACCGCGTCGACGATCGGCGTCTGGCCTGACGGACGCCGGCCGAAGCGGGCGGCGGAGACGGAAGCCGAGCCAGCCGGTTCGAGGACCGGACCCGGGCGCGGGCGCCGGAGACGCTGCGCGCCATCCCCGCGCGCGGATCCGCGCTGCCGCAGGCCGCAGGCGACGGCAGGCGACGGCAGTGCGAACGGTGACGTCACCTCGGGCTTCCGGCCGCCCACCTCAGGCTTCCGGCCGCTCGCCTCAGGACTCCGGCGTTGCCACCTCGAGCGAGGCGAGCATCCGCGCGAGCACCCGGTAGGGGTTGGAGTGGTCGACGTCGGGATCGACGGCGACCTGGATGGCCAGGCCGTCGATGACCGCACTGAGCAGCTGGGCGATGCCGAGCAGCATCGCGGCCCGTTCCCGTATCCGGGAATGAAATCGCGTCCAGATTTCTGGACAGACGGCGGCTCGTCTTGAAGCGGTTCTCGCTGGGGCGCACGGTGGAGTCAGCAAGCGCGGGCGACCGCGCGCCCTGAAAAACCCACCGCGAAGCGAGGCGGCATCGTGAACACACAGACCACGGCGCGGACCCGCGACTGGTGCGCGCGCCCGCGCGGCACCGAGCTCACCTGCAAGGGCTGGCTGCAGGAAGCCGCGCTGCGCATGCTCATGAACAACCTCGATCCCGAGGTCGCCGAGCGACCCGGACGATCTCGTCGTCTACGGCGGCACCGGCAAGGCGGCGCGCACCTGGGACGGCTTCGACGCCATCGTGCGCGACGCTGCGCCGCCTCGAGGACGACGAGACGCTGCTCGTGCAGTCGGGCAAGCCGGTCGGCGTCTTCGCAGACGCACGAGATGGCGCCGCGCGTGCTCATCGCCAACGCCAACCTGGTCGGCCGACTGGGCGACCTGGGACGAGTTCCGCCGGCTCGAGGCGCTGGGCCTGACGATGTACGGGCAGATGACGGCCGGCTCGTGGATCTACATCGGCACGCAGGGCATCCTGCAGGGCACCTACGAGACGTTCGCCGCCGCGCGGCCAGAAGCACTTCGGCGCGCGACCTGGCCGGCCGGCTCGTGCTCACCGCCGGCCTCGGCGGCATGGGCGGCGCGCAGCCGCTCGCCGCGACGATGACCGGCGGCGTCGCGCTCTGCGTCGAGGTCGACCCGCACGCGCATCGAGCGCCGCCTCGAGACCGCGCTACGTCGACGTGGCCGCCGACTCCTCGACGAGGCGCTCGCCTGGCGGACGAGGCGCCAGAAGGCGCGCAAGCCGCTCTCGCATCGCGCTCGCTCGGCAACGCCGCCGACGTCTATCCCCGAGCTCGTGCGCCGCGGCGTCGTCCCCGACCTCGTGACCGACCAGACCTCGGCGCACGACCCGCTCAACGGCTACGTGCCGCACGGCCTGACGCTCGACGAGGCCGCTCGAGCTGCGCGCGCGACGACCCGGACGAGTACGTGCGCCGCGCCGTGGCCAGCATCGTCGTGCACGTCGAGGCGATGCTCGCCCTGCAGAAGCGCCGGCGCCGACGTCGTTCGACTACGGCAACAACATCCGCGGCGTGGCGCAAGGAGGCCGGCGTACGCCGACGCCTTCGCCTTCCCGGGCTTCGTGCCCGCGTACATCCGGCCGCTCTTCTGCGCGCGGCAAGGGCCCGTTCCGCTGGGTGGCGCTCAGCGGCGATCCCGCAGGACATCGCCGTCACCGACGACGCCGTGCTCGAGGCGTTCCCGGACAACGAGATGCTCGCCCGCTGGATCGAGATGGCCGCGCGAGCAGGTCGCAGTTCCAGGGCCTGCCCTGCGCGCATCTGCTGGCTCGGCTACGGCGAGCGCGCCAAGGCCGGGCTCGATCTTCAACGACCTGGTGCGCACGCGGCAAGGTGAAGGCGCCGATCGTGATCGGCCGCGACCACCTCGACTGCGGCTCGGTCGCGTCGCCCGAACCGCGAGACCGAGAGCATGAAGGACGGCACCGACGCCATCGCCGACTGGCCGATCCTCAACGCGCTGGTCAACACGGCCGCCGGCGCGAGCTGGGTGAGCTTCCACCACGGCGGCGGCGTCGGCATCGGCTACGAGCCTGCACGCCGGCATGGTCGTCGTCGCCGACGGCACCGACAGAGGCCGCGAGCGCCTGCGCCGCGTGCTCACCAGCGATCCGGGCACGGGCGTCATGCGCCACGCCGACGCCGGCTACCCGGAGGCGATCGAGAAGGCGCACGAGAGCGGCATCGACCTGCCGATGGTGGAGCCGCGATGGCCGCCTCGCCGGTCCAGCTCGACCTCGACCTCTGCAAGGCCTGCGGCATCTGCATCGAGCTCTGCCCGGAGAAGCGTCTTCGACCGCGACAAGCTCGGCGTACCCGGTGATCGCGCGTCCGGAGCGACTGCACGGCCGTGCCTGCTCTGCGAGCTGCACTGCCCGGACTTCGCCATCGAGGTGCGGCGGCCGCGCGCAGGAAGGCCGCGGGCAAGGCCGCGCGCCCGAGGACATCGCGGAGGCCGAGCTCACAGCGGTGATCGCGCGCGGTCGTCGTCGCCGCGACGAGGACGACGACGAGCGGCCGGTCTCCGGCAGCGAGTGCGGCGTCCACGACGGCGGGGAGGACTGAGATGGCCGCCACGCCGCCCGTCCTTCTGCAGGGCAACGAGGCGGTCGCCGAGGGCGCCATCGCCGCCGGCGCCCGCTTCTTCGCCGGCTACCCGATCACGCCGTCCACCGAGATCGCCGAGATGCTCGCCCGGCGCCTGCCCGAGGTCGGCGGCACGTTCATCCAGATGGAGGACGAGATCGCCAGCATCGCCGCCGTCTGCGGCGCGTCGCTGGCCGGGACCAAGGCGCTCACCGCCACGTCCGGCCCGGGCTTCAGCCTCATGCAGGAGATGATCGGCTTCGCCGCCATGGCGCAGATCCCGTGCGTCGATCGTCGACGTCATGCGCGGCGGGCCGTCCACCGGCCTGCCGACCGAGCCCGCCCAGGGCGACGTCATGCAGGCCCGCTGGGGCACGCACGGCGAGCACTCGGTGATCGCCCTCGTCCCCAGCAGCGTGCGCGGAGTGCTACACGCTCACCGTGGAGGCGTTCAACCTCTCCGAGCAGTACCGCACGCCGGTCATCATCCTCTCGGACGCGCTGATCGGTCACATGCGCGAGGCCGTCGTGCTGCCGGAGCCGGGCACGCTGCGCATCGCCGAGCGCGGCACGCCGGACTGCGAGCCCGACGAGTACGACACGGTGACGAGCACGCTGGACAACATCCTGCCGCGCCCGCCGCTCGGGCTCGCCGTTCAGGGTCCACGTCACCGGCCTCGTCTACAACCGCCGCAGCGGCGCCCCCGACACGGCGACCCGGCCGCGGCCGCCGACCTCGGCCGGTACCTGCGCGAGAAGATCTACCACCATCGCGACGCGATCGTCCGCGTCGAGGAGGTCGAGATGCACGACGCCGAGGTCGCGATCTTCGCCTACGGCTCCGTCGCCCGCTCGGCGCGGCCGTGGTGCGCAAGTGCGCGCGCCGAGGGCGTGCCGGTCGGCCTCGTGCGGCCCATCACGCTCTGGCCGTTCCCGACGCACGCGGTGGAGCACATGGCCGAGCAGGTGCGCACCGTGATCGTGCCCGAGATGAACATCAAGCAGATGAGCTGGGAGGTCCAGGCCGCCGTCGCGCGGCCGCGCCAAGGTCGTGGACTACGGCCGCGTGGACGGCAAGCTCATCACGCCCGACGAGATCCACGAGCTCGTCAAGCCCGAGTTCTACTACCACGCTGGGAGGACTGCATGAGCGCCCTGGTCGACGAGCAACGGCTCGAAGCGGCGCCGACCGGCGAGTGCAAGCCGCCGCGCATCAAGCCGCACACCACGACCGAGATCAAGCCGCGCCTGCGCACGCCCAAGACGATCTGGTGCCCGGGCTGCTCCAACGGCACCATCACCCGGGCGCTCATCGACGCCGATCCTCGGCCTCGAGCTCGACCCCGAGAAGGTCGTCGTGGTGGCCGGCATCGGCTGCAGCGGGCGCATCGCGCCTACCTCGACTACTCGACGGTGCACACGGCTCACGGCCGCGCCCTCGGCGGTGGCGACGGGCGTCAAGGCGGCCGACCCGTCGCTGCACGTGATCGTCGCCATGGGCGACGGCGACTGCTCCGCCATCGGCGGCAACCACTTCATCCACGCCGCGCGGCGCAACATCGACCTCACCGCGATCGTGTTCAACAACTCGATCTACGGCATGACCGGCGGCCAGATGAGCCCCACGACGCACCTCGGCGACAAGTCGACGACGAGCGTGTACGGCAACGTCGGAGCCCGCGTTCGACCTCTGCGAGCTGGCGCACGCCGCGGGAGCGACCTACGTCGCCCGCGGCACCTCCTGGGCCTACCGGCAGCTGGTCGACGTCATCGCCGGCGGCATCGCTCACAGGGGGTTCTCCATGGTCGAGGCGATGGCGGTCTGCCCCGTGTACTACGGGCGCTTCAACCTCACCTCCGACCCGGCGGAGTTCCTCAAGGCGCAGAAGGAGCACGCCGTGCCGGCGGACAAGTTCGAGGAGGGCGAGTCGCGCGGCCGCGACAGCTACCCGGTCGGGCTGCTGCACCACACGCGAGCGCGAGGAGTTCGTCACCGCGCTCCGAGGCCAGCGGGAACGAGCAGCCGCCAAGGGAGCGCCCGCGCAACGCCCCGGTCGGCTGACGCGGACGGCAAGCCCCGGCGCGCGCGTCGAGATCCGCTTCTCCGGTTCCGGCGGCCAGGGCATCCTGCTGGCCGCGGCCATCGTCGCGGAGGCCGCCACGGCCCTCGGCAGGCATGTCGTGCAGACGCAGAGTTACGGACCCGAGGCCCGCGGCGGAGCCTCCAAGGCCGAGGTCATCGTCTGCGAGCGAACCCATCGACTACCCGGAGGTCCAGCGGCCGGACGTCAGCCTCGTGCTCTCGCAGGCCGCGTACGACAAGTACGCGGCCGACACGCGGCCCGGAGGTCTGCTGATCTACGACTCCGGGCTGGTCGAGCCGGACGCCGACGACGCATCGGTCGTCCGCTGCGGCCTGCCGTTCACGCAGGTCGCCTCCGACGATCTCGGCAAGAAGGTCGTCACCAACATCGTCGCCGTCGGCGCCCTCGTCGCGGGTCAGCGGGGTGCTGCCGGTCGACGCCGTCGCGATGCGGTGCTGAGCCGCGTCCCGGCGCGCTTCAGGGAGCTCAACGAGCAAGCCTTCGGGCTCGGGCTGCGGCTGGCGGCCGAGGCGGAGGCGCCGGCCGTGCTCGACGCCGCAGCGGGGTCCTACTAAGGGTTCGGAGGACCGCATGGACCTGCTCGAGCATCAGGGAAAGACGCTCTTCGCCGAGGCCGGCCTGCCGGTGCTGCCGTCGGTCGTCGCGCCCACGCCGGATGAGGCACGCCGGGCGGCGGGGGAGCTCGGACTTCCGGCCGTGCGTCAAGGCGCAGGCAAGCACCGGCGGCCGCGGCAAGGCCGGCGGCATCCGCGTCTGCGCCACTGCCGCCGAGGTCGCCGCCGCCGCCGCGGACATCCTCGCCATGACCATCCGCGGCCACCCGGTCGAGGCGCTGCTCGTCGAGCGCGCCGTCGAGATCGAGCGCGAGATGTACCTCGCGATCGCCTCGTCGCGCGCGCTCCGCGGGCCGCTGCTGATCTTCGCCCGAGAGGGCGGCGTCGACATCGAGGCGCTCGCGCGGCGCGATCCCGGCGCCATCGTGACGACGCCGATCGATCCGCTGCTCGGCCTCTGCGACTACCAGGTACGCGACGTGGTCGCCGCCGCCGCACTGGACCCGGAGGGTCCCGGAGCGGCGGACGCGAAGAAGATGCTCGGAGCGGTCGTGCGCAAGCTCTGGAAGCTCTACCGCCATCGCGATGCCACGCTGGTCGAGGTGAA
>CAWCSR010000004.1:0-255387 GCA_963798285.1 uncultured Thermoleophilia bacterium
CTGGGGAGCGGTGAGCGTCGCGCAGTCTCCCCCCTCGATGTCCCTGCTCGCGGGTGGTGGCACCGGCCGGAGTGCAACTGCGCCCTCTGCCAGGACCACGTCCCGGCAGGGCGGGCGAAGCAGACGGCCGCGGGTCGCCCGTGATCCCGCGCAACACCCTGCTGGTCCGCCGCCATTCGTCCACGGCCGCCGGCTTGCGCACGTACGCGCGCGGCCGCGTCTGCGCGGCAGCGGACTGCGCCACCGTGCTCTCCGTCTACAACGGCTCCGCCTTCTGCGCCCTGCACGACCGCGCCCTGGCCAGCCGCCCGCGCCGCTTGCGTCCTGCCTGCGAGCGCGCCTGCGATCACTGCGGCACGGTCTTCGAGACCGTGAACGATGCGCGCAGGTTCTGCAGCGACAGGTGCCGGATGGCAGCCTTCGCGCGCCGCAAGCGCGCCGCGACGAGGCAGGCAAGGGCCGGATGACGACCGATTGGCCCTGAGACCGCGACCGGCGCCTCACTCACCCGCGAGCAGGTGGCAGCGGTGGGCCTCCCTGCGTGGAGCGCGGCCACCGGGCGCGATGAGAGTGAGTTCTCCCTCGATGCACGGCGCTCTTGGCAGAGCACGCGGAAGGGGAACCTTCATCCCGTAGCGGCGAGCGCCGTGCCCGAGAGCGGCTGGCGCCACCGCAGCGGCTGCGACTGCGCCATCTGCGGCAGGGACTGAGGGCGCAAACCCCCCGTGCTTGCTTTCTTGGGCACAAGGGGCATACTCAGAAGGAACCACTACGAACTTCACGCGAACTTCACCGCAAGCTCGCGGCCTCGCATCGCCGACGCTTCGGCTCTCCGGGGCTACTGCCCTTAGGCGTAGCAGCACCGGAGGCCCACCGTGGCCGAACCACTCCGCACATGCATCCAGAGGCGCACGTCCGCGCTCTGCTTGCGACCCCCACCGGCGTCTCGGCTGCCTTTCTGCGTAGTCGGACTCTGCCCACCTGTCCCTGTGCTGCGGGAAGCGTCGTATGCAGACTCTAGGAGAGCGCGTGACGCAGGAGAGCCTACGCGGATGTGCTCGCTCGATGCTTCAGCATCTGTCGCGTCCGGTTCCAGGGCGGCCGCACATGCCTAGGAGAAGGGGCCGGGCAGGGCCACGTGCTCGCGCGCATCATCGTCAGCGACCACAGTGAACTGCTCGCCCGCGGCATCGCCGGGCTCTTGTCCGAGCACGGGTACGAGGTGCTCGGGATCGCCGTCACGAGCGACGAGGCGCTCGCTCTCGCCGCGGAGCATCCGGACAGCCTCGTCCTCGTCGATGAGGCGATCGACGGGGAGGGGGCCTCGGTCCTGATCTCCAAGCTGCTCGGGCAGAGCCCCAGGCTGCAGGCGATCGTGATGAACGGGACCTGGGATCTCTCGCAGGTCGTCCTGGGCCTCGGTTCCGGGGCCGTCGGGGTGATCGACAAGAGCTGCACGCCCGAGCACCTGTTCGCCGCCATCGACATCGTGGAGAGCGGCGGCATGGTCTTCAGCAGCGAGGCCGTGGAAGTGCTACGCGAGCAGCTGACCGAAGTCTTCGACCTGGTCGCCCAGCGCAACATGCGCCGCCTCTCCCTGACCGAGCGGGAGATGGAGGTGCTCCATCTGCTGCCCACCTCCACGACTCTCCAGCAGATCGCGGCCAAGCTCTACGTCTCGCGCAAGACCATCCAGAACAACGCCTCGTCGCTCTACCGCAAGCTCGGCGCCTCGAGCCGGCAGGAAGCGGTCGCGCGGGCGATCGAGCTCGGCCTGATCTCTCCCTCGAGGGATGGCCATGGTCGCGCCTGAGCACGAGGCCAGGGTGGACGTGATCTGCGTCGCCTGCGGCGAGTCGACCACTGAGTCGGTCTACCGTCCGGCGCCTCCGGCAGCTCACGTGCGGGGCCTGCGGTTCGGCGGGCGACCTCTCCTCCGATGCGGCGCAGCGGCAGGCGGACCAAGCAGAGGGGGAGTGGCAGGCGCGGTGGAAGCAGACTCAGGGCTGAGGCGCTAGTGGCGCACAAGCCCCCTTGCGAGGGTGGCCTGCGCCGCCCCGCCAGCTGCGGAACGTGCCACGGGACGGTTGGTGGCACTGAGCCGACTGCGCCTGCTCGACCGGCGCATCCCAAGATCAGAGGAAGGCAGACCAGTGAGCGGTACCGAGGCAAGACGGGCCGCCAACCTCATGAAGGCGGACCAGGACTTCTTTTACGATCTGGCTCTCCTGTGGAACGCCAAGGAACGCACCGCTGCCCTGCAGAACGCGGGCTTCATGTGCACGTGGGAGGAGCTGGTCGAAGCGTACGGGTCCCCTCTGTCTGGCCCGGCCGTCACTCGCGACTGACCTCGGACGCACAACGATCCCGGTCCGTCGACTTGGGCCGCTGACTACGTCCTAACGATGTCCCTAGCGATCATCGTCCGGCGTTCAGTGCGGGCTGCGCTTCATCTGCCGACGCCCATCGTCGACCCTGCTCGGCGCTGTTCT
Organism: uncultured Thermoleophilia bacterium; assembly: GCA_963798285.1. Classification (GTDB taxonomy): domain Bacteria; phylum Actinomycetota; class Thermoleophilia; order UBA2241; family UBA2241; genus CAIXSE01. Next base: position 2,493 of record CAWCSR010000004.1, read on the forward strand.
TGGCGCACGATGGCGCACGAATCGGGGGCGGAAGGGTGGAGGAGAGGGATCACTTCGGGCACTTTTTCCCTGCAAATGGCGGAGGGGGTGGGATTCGAACCCACGGAACGAGTCGCCCCGTTCGGCGGTTTTCAAGCTGGCTCGCCCACGCCGGAACCCTCTGCGATTCGGCCTGCTGTGTGGCAACCTCCGTCTGTCGTCGGACTCGAATTCGTGCTTGCACGCGGCACGGCGCCGGCTGCCTGAAGTGGGAGGCGCCGCGTAGGGCGGCGTGAACACAACCCAGTCGGGTGGCGGGGTAGGGGGTGAAATCACGGGCGGCGGATGCTGCAGACCCTGCCTACCGCCCTCCGCGCGCGAGCCCGAAATTGGCGTTTCGAGGCGCAAATCCGGTTACAGATGAAGGGTGCTGTGTTACGGGTTCGGGTGACGCATCGGCCACCATTAGGGCATGAGCAAGCTCGAGATCCTTCTCTGCGAGTGGTGCGGCCAAGAGATCCATCGCGGTTCGCACGGGCCGTCGCCGCGCTACTGCAATGCAGCCTGCCGCATGAAGGCTTCCCGGGCCAGAAGGGCCGCTGCGGCTGTCTCGCGCTGAGCTCCAAGCTGAGGGCGCCCCTCCGGGACCCGTCGTCCACGCGCATCCGGCGCCCCGCGCCAGCACCGACGAACAGGTCGCGCGCGCCTTCCTCGAGGCCAAGTCTCTCGCCGGCGTCTTCGCTCGGCTCGGCGTCGACGCGCGGCCGGCGCTCGCCTGGCGCTGCGCACACGTCGCCGAGGCGCTTACCGCTGCCATCAACGAGACTCTTGGAGGCTGACACCGGGCGCAGTCGCGGGCCGGATCTCCGGTGTCGAGGTGGAGTAGTGCCGAGCGACCGTCGCGCGCTCGACCCGGCCCAGCGCCCGCAACATCCGTAGGTGAGCTGAACGCTCTTCGAGGGCGAGCAAATGTAACCTTGCGGGTTGACCGGGACGCCGGCTACCGTGGTGCCACGGCGCGGGCTGACTGCAACGGGTGCCAGCTAGTGCCGGAGCTCATCCGAGGATCCCGCGATGTGATGAGCCGTCGCGGGATCCTCGTCATGCCGGGCGAAGGAGGCCGGGCCGCCGGAGTGACGTGATTGTCAGGTCAGCGTCGGAGCGGCCCGGCCAGGCCCAGAATACAGCACCTTCAGGAAGGCACACTTCAGGGCACACTAGCGGTCTACCGGCGGCGTGCTCAGGCTCGGACACGCTGTTGCACGCTGTCATCTATTTAGCCTCAATGGTCCAAAAACACCTGCATGGGAGGCGATTCCTAAACCTGGTGTCGCTGGTTCGATTCCAGCCGGGGGCGCCACTTTGGTGCTGCACAGGGCGTTTTCGTGTCGTGGCGTTCGGCGACACTCCTTCCGAAGGGGCAAGGCTGCCGACAATCGCCGACGAGATTCCCAGCGACTCGCCGGTACGGCGTGACACGGCCCGGCACGCTTCCGATGGAGGAGCCGCTTCTTGGCGCCGCGTGGGTTGCGGGGACTCGGGGGACTGCCTGACGGTGTCTTCTGGTCCTCGCGGGGGTTGTGCTACGCCCTTGCCGAAGTCGCCGATGGCTCCGGTGAGGATCACCGTCAGCCTGGGCCCGTCTCCCTGGCCGTAGCCGCTGAGGTGCACCGTGGCGGTGGTCTTCGGAATGCTCGTTCCCCGTCGCCGTGCCTCCACAGCCAGGCGATCAGCGTCGCCGCCTCCTCGTGCATCGCGTCGGGCGCCGCCAGCTGGTCGCCGGTTTCGAAGTGCGAAGAGAGAAAGCGCACGCTGTGTGGCGCTCACGGGACGATTTCGCTGAGGGGCGAGGGCCATTCTCGCAGTGGGCTGCCCGTGCTACAGTCAGCCGGGTCTGGCGGTGTCAGAACGAGATGGCGCGAGATGCTCCGCCTCGGAGGCTCGCGTCACACCGAAGAGGACGCCGCCCGGCTCGCCGCGTCCACAAGCGAGCGCCGGGGGTCTCCATGAGCGTCCAAGGATCGGGTCAGGCGGGCAAGTCGGTCGCGATCATCGGCGGCGGGATCGCCGGTCTCTGCGCCGGCTGCTATGCGCAGATGAACGGCTACCAGTCTCGCATCTACGAGATGCACGACCTGCCGGGCGGCCTCATGACCGCCTGGGAGCGCAAGGGCTACACCATCGACTACTGCATCCACTGGCTCGTGGGGTCGTCGCCCAAGACCAGCATGAACAAGCTGTGGCAGGAGGTCGGGCTGATCCGGGGCCGGGAGATCGTGGACCTGGACGTCTGGGTCGAGTACGAAGGCGTCGAAGGGCAGCGAGTCACCTTCTGGCGGGACCTCGACCGCCTCGAGGCAGAGCTCTGCGATCTGTCGCCCGCCGACGCCGAGCTGATCAAGGGGCTGCTCAAGGACACCCGGCGGCTGGCGCCGCTCGGACCTGCCCTCGGATCTGCCGCCGCGAGAGCTGATGACCAAACGCGACATGCTGCGCGTCGGCCCGCGCATGCTCCCGTGGGTGCTCGCGGCGCGCCGATGGGGCAAGCTGACGGTCGGCGAGCTCGCCGACCGCTTCCAGTCCCCGCTGCTGCGCGACGCCATCCGCTCGCTCATCCCGGCGCCGATGGGGGCCATGGCGCTCCTCGGCACGTGGGCCTGGCTGCACGCCGGCGCGGCCGGCTATCCGCTCGGCGGCTCGCTCCCGATGGCCCGCAACCTCGAGCGTCGCTACCTGGAGCTCGGCGGCGAGATCCGCTACGACACGAGAGTGACGCGGATCCTCACCCAGCGCACCGGCGCCGCCGACCGCGCCGCGGGCGTCGAGCTCGCCGACGGCTCGCGAGAGCCGGCCGAGATCGTCATCTCTGCCGCCGACGGCCACGCGACCATCTACGAGATGCTCGGCGGCGCGTACCTCGACGACGAGCTGCGCGCCGTCTACGAACGCGACACGCTGCCGCTCTTCTACCCGATCCTGTTCGTCGGCGTGGGTGTGGCGCGTGACTTCGCCGGCGAGCCGCAGCGCATCTCGGGGCTGCACCTGGCCGGGGGAGAGCCGATCGGCGCCGGCGCCGTGCAGGCGCACGGAGCTGGCGGTGCGCATCTTCAACTTCGACCCGGCCATGGCTCCCGAGGGCAAGACGGTGATCACCGTCATGGTCGAGGCCGACGGGCCCTACTGGCTCGAGCTGGCGGAGCGGGACAGAGCGGAGTACAAGGCCGAGAAGGCGCGCATCGGCGAAGACGTCGTGCGCGCCCTGGACCGCCGTTTCCCCGGCCTCAAGGACGAGGTCGAGATGGTGGACGTCGCCACTCCGGCGACCACCGTCCGCTACACGGGCAACTGGCGCGCCAGCTTCGAGGGCTGGATGCCGACGCCGGGCTACATGATGAAGGGCCTGCCGCGCCGCCTGCCGGGGCTGGACGACTTCTACATGGTGGGCCAGTGGGTGCAGCCCGGCGGCGGACTCCCGACCGGCGTCATGACGGCTCGCGAGGTGCTGCAGCTCGTCTGCAAGCGCGACGGGGTGAAGTTCCAGACGAAGACGGTGTGAGCCGGCGACCGTCCCAGCTCAGGCCGCACGCACGCTGCACCGCCGGCGCGGTGCTCACCAGCGCGATGAGACGAGAAGGCAAACGCTGGAAGGCGCCACAGGCGGGTGCTACGTTGCCCAGAGTGGGTTAAGCGGCGCAGGTCCGATGGGAATCCGCACGTGAGGCAGCGCCAGCTGTCGGATCGTGCGTGGCCGTCTCCGTCGGCACGGCATGCGTCGCCCGTCTCAGCATGGGGAGCGGCCTATGGGGTGAATCCGGTCGTCTCAATGTCCCAGCGACGACTGCTGCGGCGGCGACGCGACTCTTCTGCCGCCACTCCGCAGAGCCGCCCAATCCTCGGTCAAGGAGTCACCCATGCGTCGTTGGCTCTTGCTGCCGCTGCTCGCGGCAGTGCTCCTCCTGCTGTTTGCGGCCTCGGCGTACGCCGCAGGCCCGCTCGCAGCACCATGGAACGGACAACCCATATCACACGGCATAGGCCCGACCTACGGCGAGCCGTGGCCGGTGCCGGTCCCCTCTGACGAGGCCGTGGCCGACCTCCAGGGCCCGCCCCACGACAGCTCGACCCTGGCGATCATGCCCTACGCCGACATCAAGCCCGAGCTCAAGGCGTTCCAGGCAGAGGCCAAGAAGGCCCATGTCCCGGCCCGCATGACCTGGTACGTCTCGGGCAAGTCCGCCGGCGGGCGCGACATGTACGCGGTCGTCATCAACGCCATGGAGACGGGCGCCCAGCGTAGCGCCTACCAGCGCTGGCAGAGCCTGCGCTCGAAGGAGCTCGTCAACCCCGCGGTCGCCATGATGCTGCTCAAGGCGTGGGGCGACAAGGTGAAGATGCCGATCTACGTCGAGGCCGACATCAACGGCGACGAGTACGAGGGCACCGACGCCATGATGCAGGTCATCCGCGACCTGACCGTCACGCCCCGCGGGAAGAACGCGACCGTCGATAACCTGCTCGACCACTGCATCCTCGTCGTCGTGCCGACCTCCAACCCCGACGGCCGCGTCATGGGCGTCCGGGGCAACGGCGGCGGCCCGGACAATGTGCCCGGCGTGGCCGACACCAACCGCGACTACTTCCTCCAGTCGCAGCCCGAGGAGCAGATCGACTCCGCCATCCAGCAGCAGTGGCTGGCGACGGGCGCCCTGCACCTGCACGGGTACGTGAGCCCGATGCTGGTCGACGGCGACACGAGGCCCCTCAACCCCGGGACCGACGCCGTCAACTACTACACGTGGAACACGAAGCGGTTCACGCAGACCAAGTCTGACTTCACCGCTGCCGGCTTCGGCGTGCAGAGCCCCGTGCTCGACTGGAACGCAAGCGGCGACTTCCCGATCACGTACACCGTCGCCGCTGCTCCCGGTGGCGCCACGGAGACGGGCACCACGGTGACGATCACCACCACCGCCTCTAACAGCAGCCAGATCAGCGTCGGTTACACGGTCGTCATCGCCGGCGTCGCCGAAGCGGGCTACAACGGCACCTACGTGGTCACCGGCAAACCCTCGAACACGACGTTCACCTACACCGCGGCCTCCTCGGGCCTCCCGGCCTCCGGCGGCGGCACGGCGGTCAGCCCCGCGGGACCGTCCTACGCGCAGACCTGGGACGGCTGGGGACCCTTCTACGGCCAGACCTACATGGAGTTCCTCGGTGACGACAGCTCCACCTGTGAGATGAACGACGATTCGACTCTCGAGGGTCCTCCCGGACTGCAGGTCAGCGGTCAGCTGAAGGCCAAGGAGGAGCAGTACCTCGACTTCTACTCGGCCAGCGCCTACTGGCTCGATCATCGGCAGGCGATGATGAGCGACCAGCTCGCGATGTTCGAGCGTGGCGTCAAGAACGCCCCGACCGATCCCAACGCCTTCGCCGACAGCGCCTACCTCACCGGCCTGGGCTTCACCGACGCGGCCAACAACTGGATGATCCCGTACCCCACGGCCTACATCATCCCGTTCGGCGCGCATCAGCGCAGCGACGCCGAGGCCAACCGCCTCGTGACGTGGCTGCTCCACAACGGCATCCAGGTGCAGGTCGCCAGGAGGGACTTCACCTGGAACGGGACGAGGTACCAGGCGGGCTCCTACGTCGTCTCCATGAGCCAGGCCCTGCGCGGGCTGGCCTGGAACGCGCTGGCAGCCGGCACCGACATCGAGGGCAAGATCAGCATCCTCTACGCCTCGCCGGCGGCCTGGAGCCACGGGCTGCTGTGGGGCGCCGACACCGTCGAGGTGCCGCGCGGCGACAGGACGTTCCGGCCGATGAGCATGTTCGCCTTCGCGCCCAACCGGCTGACCGGCGGCATCGTCGGCGGCCTGAAGGCCAAGGCGAGCTGGTACGCCGTGACGCTGAAGGGCGTGCATGAGGACCAGGCGATCCTCGGCGTGCTGCGCAAGGGCATCCAGGGCGGGATGGCCGAGACGTCGTTCACGAGCACGACCGGCGGCCAGATGCCGGCCGGCAGCCTGATCTTCCCGGCCAACGCCAAGACGGCGGCGACTCTTCAGCGGCATCATGGCCGCCTGCACTTCCCGGCAGGCAAGACGGCGGCGGCCCTTGACGCCGCCGGCAGGGCCTCCGGCATGCGGGTCGAACGCGGTTTCGGCCTCATGCCGCAGACGACGCCCGTCGGTGAGGCTCCGAGGGTCGCCATCCTGGTGAGCAGTGTCCTGCCTCCCGCCAGTTCCAACTCGGACTCGGCCGGGGTGCTCGACATCCTCTTCGGGTCGGCGAACGCGCAGTACGTGGCGACCACCGACGGCAGCGGCTCGCTCGAGTTCGCGACGAGTGATCCGCTCGCCGGCTACAGCGTCATCTACAACGTCGGCGCCAGCTGGCCGACCTCGGCCGCCATCGCAAGGACCGGCGGCGCGACCGAGAGTGGCAACGTCGTGACGATCACGATGAGCGCCGCCAACAACCTCGCGGTCGGCGACAGCGTCACCGTTTCCGGCGTCGGTGTGGCCGGCTACAACGGCACCTTCACGGTCAGCTCCGTGCTCTCCACGACGCAGTTCCAGTACGCCAACACGGTCACGGGGCTGGCGAGCTCGGGCCGCGGCACCGCCACGGACGCGGACATGAACCCCGTGGCGCAGAGTCGCCTGAACGACTTCTTCGCCCGCGGCGGCGGCTACATCGCGGCCAATGCCTCGACCAGCAACTTCTCGTTCCTGACGGCGGCCGGCCTTGTGACCGGTGACCTGACGCAGGGCAGCCAGTCCGCCTATGGCGGCATCGCGCAGTGGCTGAACGTCGGCGCCGCCGGCAGCCCCATCAGCGGCGCTTATCCGGCCACCGACTACATGTTCCTGCCGGCGAGCACGACGTACTTCACGGCCCTGCCGGACGGAGCTCAGGTCGATGGGGAGTACCCGGACAACATCGCCACCATCGGCCCGCAGTACGGCTACGTGGCCGGGATGTGGCTCAACCGTGATCCTGCGGCCGACAGCGCTCCGGTGCTGATCCACGGCGACACGACGGCGGACAGCCGTTATGTGGCCTACGCCACCAACCCCTTCTCGCGCTATGACGCCGAACGGGAGTGGCCGCTCATCGTCCAGGCCGCGCTGTGGTCCGACCAGACCGACAAGTGAGCCAGGACCGAAGCACTATCTGAAACCAGGGGCGGGGCGCCTGACGGCGCCCCGCCCCTGCTCGGCCGCGATCTCTCGCGAGCAGGTGTCGAGCGTAGGAACACCGCCACAGGTAAGTCTGTCTGAGACCGGCGTTGACACCGGCCGACCCCAGCGACCAACGCTTGACCGTCTTGCCTGCCGGAGTAGGTTGAGGGCGCGCACCGCTCTCAGGGGCTGAGCAGCAAGGCACGCCGTTCGCAGGGGGACCATGCGCTGCATCCCAGATCCGCGGGCAGGCCACGACGGGCCTGCTACTGCCCGCTCACCGGCGAATACGCCACGTCGCGTTGTCGCCACGGCGGCCGGGGGAGGTGAGTCGGGCCCAAACCGCCTCGTGACGACCTGAGCCGTGAGCCACGCTCTCGTCGTTCCGCCGTACCCAAGACCGATACTCAGAGGGGGATCTCAGAATGAGAAGGGTACTCGCTCTCCTGGCTTTGGCGACGTGCGTCGTGCTTCTGGCGATCATGTCGACCGCCGGGATGGCCTCGGCGACCCAGCCGCCTGCGGTCGACTGGACGCAGATGATGAACTACGACCAGATGTCGCAGATGCTCCAGAACCTGCACGCCGCCTATCCGAAGACGACAAATCTGTTCTCCATCGGACATTCCTGGCAGGAGCGTCAGCTCTGGTGCCTGGAGTTGTCGGCGCCGGTGTGGGCTGCAAGGAACAAGACCGGCGTTGCCCTGTTCGGCAACATCCACGGCGGCGAGCAGCAGGGCGGCATGGGCGCCGCCTACACCGCGTGGTGGCTGGCCACCAAGTACGGCAAGGACCCCACGGCGACCAAGATCCTCAGCAGGTACAACGTCTACATCGTGCCGCTGATCAACCCCGACGGCTATCAGCGGTCGTTCCTCGTCTCGACGCGACAGAACATGCGCCCCACGGACAAGAACGGCGTTGCCGGGCCATTCAGCGATCCGCGCGTCGACACCAACGGGGACGGCATGATCGCGCAGATCTACCAGCAGACCACGGGGACTCCGCCGGCCGTCGGCACCATCGTGACGGGCGGCACCCCGGCGGGCGTCGTCAAGTTCACCAACGGTGGGACGCAGACGACCGTCTACGAGAGCCTGGGCGATCCGGACAAAAGCGGCCTCTGGGCCGACGATGACTTCGGCAGCTACGTCGACATGAACCGCAACTTCGACTACCTGTGGAACTTCCACGACGTATCGGTGATCCCGAACCTGGGCGCCAACGCCTGGTCGAGCGCCGGTCCCGACGCGGCCTCCGAGCCTGAGGTGCAGGCGGTCCAGAACTTCCTGATCCATCACCCGGTGGCTGCCGAGACGACGCTGCACACCGGCGAGCAGTCGGTGCTGTGGCCGTGGTGCTACACGCCCGCACCCACCACCGACGACGCCTTCATGGGTACGGTGTCCCGGGCAATGGCCGCCGCGTGGTCCGCGACCACGGGGCGCGGCATGTACACCATGACGTCCTACAACGACTACCCCACGTCGGCCGAGTTGATCGACTGGGCCTGGGGCCGGCTCCACATCCACTCCTACACCCAGGAGGTCTATCAGGGGTACGACGCCAACAACCCCGACACGTGGTATCCGCGCACGACACCGCCGGACCAGTGGATCTACATGGGTGACTGGCAAGGCCTGCCCAGCGTCTGGTTCCGGAACACCGGTGCTACCCAATTGCAGGGCAAAGCCGTGCCGGACCAGGACAAGCTGGTCGCCGGGGTCAAGGACAGTTTTGTCGTCATGACCCTCAGCGAGCGGGGCAGGTCGGGCGCGATCGTCCCCGACTGGATCGTCTGGTAGGGCAGCTCGTAGGCAGCGTTCGACGCACTTCCGAGACGTTCGAAAGGACCGGGGCCCGCGCAGCGGGCCCCGGTCCTTTCGGCATCCGGCGCTAGGATTGCGGGGGCATCGAGCGTTGTGAATGCGACACGGCCACGGGTCATGGGCGGCGGCGCGACAGCCCGGCGAGGCGCCGGAGAAGCGCCGCTGCTACCATGGTGCTCATCGCTGGAGCTTCACCGCAGCCATTCCGGGCCCATCGCCAAAGACGAGCAGGAGGGGATCGTTGATCCAAGGACGGCCAGTGGCCACGGGCCACACCGCAGCCGGCAGGACCCGCATCACTCTTGTGGTCGTCTTTGTCGCCGCCGCGCTGGCGCTGCTCGCCGCCGCGCCTTCTGCGCACGCGGCGGCGAGGGGCATCGTCGACAACCGTCTTGAGTATCACGGCACTATCGGCCTCGACCCGGTGGAGTCGTACGCCGAGCAGATGGGCCCCGCCAATCTTGGCGCCAAGTGGACCCGGGTCCTCGCCTACTGGGACCAGTTGCAGCCGAATGAGCCTGCGCCGGGCGTCACGCAGAAAGGCGACCTGGACGGCGACGGCTTCAACGACGCCTACGTGAACGAGCTCGACACGGTCGTGTCCGCACTCCGCGCCCAGGGCATCTCGGTCATCCTCACCGGCAGCGACCCGCCGAGCTGGGCGCGTGACACCGCCTACAAGAAGTACTGGATCCACAACCCGACGACGGCCGTGGTCCGTATGGGGGACCCCAAGGTTGCCGCCGCCTTCAAGGAGTACGCCGGGTTCCTGGCCGGGCACTTCAAGGACCCCGCCGGTGACTTCGAGGTCAGTCACTTCGAGGTCTGGAACGAGCCCAACCTGCGGCTCCTCCCACAGATCGTCGGCAAGAAGGTCGTCGGTCCCGAGGTCTATCGCAAGATGCTCGTGGCCTTCTCCCAGGCGGCGCACAAGGCCAACCCCGACGCCGTCGTCATCGCGGGCGCGACCTCGCGCATGGGGAGCCCCGGCACGAGCTCGGGGAGCACCTCGCCGCAGTGGTTCGCCAAGTACCTCAAGGGTCGCGGCGCGACCAAGTGGTTCGACGCCTACTCCCACCATCCGTACACCACGCGCCGCTCGGTTCCGCAGCCCGGCGCCATGCCGCGGCGACCGGACATCTCGGTGACGCTCGGCAATCTCAGCGTGCTGCTCAAGCTCTTCCCGACCAAGCCGTTCTACCTGACGGAGTACTGCTACAGCACCGGCTCCAACGACGCCTTCGTCGTCTCGGTGTCCAAGGCGGACCAGGCGCGCTACCTGCGCCAGGCGTACGCGCTGCTGGCGAAGCCGAAGTACCGCCAGGTCAAGGCGCTGCTCTGGTTCCTCGTCGAGGACTGGCAGTCCGACCCCGGCAGCAGTTCCAGCGTCGGCGTGTTCACGGGACTTATCGACACGAGTGGCCACTACAAGCCCTCCTGGTGGGCGTTCGCCGGCGGCAACAAGATCGCCATCACGGCGCCGGCGGAGGCGCCGGCGCGCACCAGGTTCATCGTGAACGGCACGGTGACGACGCGTCAGGGCGCCCTCGCCGGCCAGCAGGTGATCCTGCAGAGGCGGGGGCTCACGGCGCAGACGTGGATCAAGGCCAAGACCGCCACCACGAAGGCTGAGGGCGCCTACACCTTCGCCGTGTACCAGACCAGAGCCACCCGGTACCGCGTGATCTGGGACGGCGTCTGTGAGAGCTCGTCCGCGACCGTCCGCCTCCCGCGCTGACACAGGCCTCGGCGGCCAGGCGGCACCAGGCGGCCGCCAACCGGCCATGAGGCACGGGCGCCGCCGGCCGGCCATGCTGAACGTCCCGGGCTTGCGGGAACAACCGTGACATGGTCGCCGAGCTCCTTCTGCGTGAACGCCTGACCGATCGTGACCTGGACCTGCTCGCGCAGCTGGCGGGCGGGCCGGGCCTTCGGCCCACTGCCGTCCGCCTTCGTGCCGAGCCGGGAGAGATCGAACGTCTCCTCGCCCAGCCGCAACTGTTCGAAGCGCTGTTCCAGCGGAGCGACGAGGATGCGCTGGTGCTGGTGAGCCCCTTCATGGCGTTCGCCACCCTGCTGGCGCGGATGCCGGCGCTTCTCGAGGGGCGGGCGTTCGTACCCGAGCGGGTCGGCTCACGGCGCAGCGTGCCCGTCTTCGAGGTGGAGCCGCTGCGCGAGCTGGTGGCCGACCCCCTGCGTCGGCTCTTTCTCGCCGACCTGCTCGCCTCGTACACGCACGTGGCGAGCGGGGCGATCTGGGTCAAGAGCCGGCGCGGCTGGCGGCACCGGCGCTTCAGCGAGCTCGACCCGGCCCAGTTCGCCGTGCTCATCCTTACGGTGCCGCCGGACCAGCGCCTGGCGCTCTATCGGCGGCTCGGTGATCTGAGCCTGTTCCTGAGCGGCGTGTTCCCCGACCACGCCCAGGCTCACGCGCTGGCGCCGATCGCGGTCGAGCGCTTGAGGAGGGCTCTCGCCACGCGGCAGGCGATGGGGGAGAGGCCTGCCGAGCCGCCCATTCCGGACCTGGGGGCGCTGGCGCAGCTGGAGGCCATCGGGCGACGCTCGTACGCGCTCTCGCTGGAGGGGACTCCGCACCGAGACCTCGGCTTTGCGCCGGCGCTCGCCTACGTCGCGGAGCACTTCCGGCACGCCCGCATGGTCCTGAACTTCCTCACCGACGGCTACCTGTTCCGGCAGCGCGAACGCTGGTTCAATCTGGGTTCCTGAGGCCGCTCCCCCTTCCCGGGGGCCAGGATGCCGCCCATTGGCGGCGTCCTCTTCCAGCTGGGCATCCTGCCCGACCTGCGGTTCATGCGGCACGAGTGGAATCAGCCGTTCGCGGACGTCGGAAGTGCGCGAGCCGTCATCCCTCGCCTGATCGCACCGCTCGACGAGCGCGAGGAAGAGCGGCTCGGCCGGTATCTCGCAGAGCACCTGCACGAGGCCGCCGACGGCTTGTGGAAGCTGGACCAGACCGTCGTCACGACGTGGGCGTTCATCGCCTGGGACAAGGCGGTCTGACCGACCAGCCCGACCCGGCGTCCTCCTGGATGGTCGGTCACCCGCTGATCCGGCGCGACCGTGCCGGCCAAGGCCGGTCAGGAGCGCGAGTGGTGACGCCTCGCCCCGCCCTGGGGCATACTCACCCGGCAAGCGATTTACGTCGAAAGGCCACGCTGTGCCGACACCGAGCGACCGTGACGCGCTTGCCGCGCTCCTTGCCGCAGCCGGGTTCGTCGCCGCCCCGGATGAGGCGGCCGCGCTGCTCACGCGGGCGCGCGGTGATCAAGCGCTGCTCGCCGCGCTCGTCGCGCGCCGCCTCAGCGGCGAGCCGCTCGCCTGGATCGTCGGCAGTGTCTCGTTCTGCGGCGTGGAGGTGCGCGTCGACCCCGGCGTGTACGTCCCGCGGCGCCAGAGCGAGCAGCTGGCGCGGCGGGCGGTCGAGCGGCTGCCCGAGAGGGGCGTGGCGATCGATCTCTGCACTGGGTCCGGAGCAATCGCCAGGATCTTGATGACCGGGCGTCCCGGCGCGCGCGTGGCCGCGTCCGACGTAGACGCGCGCGCCGTCGCCTGCGCGGCCGCGAACGGCGTGAATGCGTACCGGGGAGACCTGTTCGCGCCGCTCCCGCCCGAGCTGGAGGGGCGCGCCGACGTCGTCGTCGGCATCGTGCCGTACGTGCCGACGCCCGAGCTGCCGCTGCTGCAGCGGGACACGCTCGCGTTCGAGTCGCCGCTGGCGTACGACGGCGGCGCCGACGGAACGGATATCCTCCGCCGCGTGCTGGTCGAGAGCCGCCGGTGGCTGCGCCGCGGCGGCGCGCTCTTGCTCGAGCTCGGCGGCGGTCAGGCAGGCGCGCTCGCCGGTGACCTCGCGCGCCTCGGCTACGCCGGCGTCACCGTGCTCGTCGACGAGGAGCGGGACGTGCGCGGCCTGGAGGCCACGCTCGGCGACCCGCGCTGACGCGCGTGGGACGCCGTCTCCACCTCTCACACCACCGTCCGGCCTCGTCACGCCGCCCGGTCGAGCGGCCAGTCTTCACTTGCTGATCGCTCGCGGTCGACGCTTGCCAGCGTGCGCCACGCGACCGCGGCGGACACCAGCATCACCACACCCGAGACCAGGAGCGATATCGAGAGGCCGCTGCGGAAGGCGCCGTACGCGGCGTCGATGACGTGCGCGACGATCGGGCCGAACGCCTGTCGGGCGGCGGCCGCTGCGCCGCCGCCGCCCTTCGGCACCTGGCCGGTCTCGACCGCGTTGATGACGATGTCGCGGAACCCGGCCGGCACCCCCAGGGCGGCGAGACGCTGCGTCAGGTCCACCGTGAGGTGGCCGTTCACGAGCGAGCCCAGCACGGCCACGCCGACGACGGCGCCGAGCTCACGGCTGGTCGTGGTGGCGCCGGCCGCCATGCCGGAGTGTTCGGCCGGTATCACTCCGAGGGCGACCGAGGTGACCGGCACGATCGTCACACCGCACCCCAGCCCGGCGAGGGCGAGCGAGGCGGCCAGCATGGCGAAGTCGACCTGGCCGCGCAGAGCGACGTCCGTCGCCAGAATGCCGACCCCCGCGGCGAGGCAGCCGAGCACCGCCGGCATCCGCGGTCCGGCGCGCGCGACCCAGCGCCCGGTGAGCGCCGAGGCGGCGATCATGGCGGCGGCCATCGGTATGAACAGCGCCGCCGTGCGGTACGCGGAGTAACCGGTGACCACCTGCAGGTACAGCGCCGTGAAGAAGAAGATCGCGAACAGGCCGAAGTAGGCGGCGAAGACGACGAGGAGCGAGCCCGTGAAGGGCCGGCGGCGCAGAAAGCGCAGGTCGAACACCGGGTCCGGGGTGCGCCGCTCGGCGAGGATGAAGAGCCCGGCCGCCGCCGCACTGATCGCGAACAACGCGAGAACGACGGCATCCGCGTAGCCGGTGGTCTCTCCGTGGATGACGGCGAAGATCGCCGTCCCGAGCGCGACCGGACCGAGGACCAGGCCGGCGACGTCGAGGCGCCCCGTCTGGGGATCGGCGCTCTCCGGGATGGTGCGGCCGGCCGCCGCCAGCACGGCCAGACCGGCGGCGAGGTTGAACCAGAAGACCAGGCGCCAGCCGGAGAGTCCGACGAGGACGCCGCCGATGACGGGGCCCATCGCCAGCGCCAGGCCGGCGACGGCGGCCCAGACGCCGAGCGCGCGGGCGCGGCGAGCCCGCTCCGGGTAGAGGTGGCGGAGGATCGACAGGGTGCCGGGCTCGCTGGCGGCGGCGCCCACGCCCATGACGATCCGGGACGCCACCAGGATGGTGACCGACGGCGCCAGGGCGCCGGCGATCGAGCCGGCGACGAACACCGCGAGCCCTGCGAGCATCACCCTGCGGCGCCCCAGCCTGTCGCCGAGCATGCCCATGCCCAGCATCAGCGCGGCGAAGGTGAGGGCGTAGCCGTTGACGACCCACTGCAGCTGCGAGACCCCGGCGTGCAGGCTCGACTGCACGTCCGCCAGCGCCACGCTGACGATCGTCGTGTCGAGGAAGGTCAGGAAGAGGACGGCGCTGAGCGTGGCGAGCGCGAGGCGGCGGCCGCGATCGGCCGCCGCCTGCGCATCCACGCCCGTCCCGCCGTCCGTGTTCACCGCCGCCGGCTCACGGGGACGCCGAAGGCGACGCGCCGCTCGCGCCCTGCTCCAGCTTCAGCAGATCCTGGAAGCTCTTGGCGGAGACCTTCCAGACGCCGCCTTCGAGGACTGCCGTCCCCTTCTGGTCGGGCAGTGCTGTCTGGCCGCCCTGGACGATCGAGTAGGTCACGGTGGCCGTGGTCGGCGAGGTGATGGTGACGGCCGTCACCTTGGCCTGTGTGCCCTGGGCGATCGGCGAGCTGGCCTGCGCGTTGATGGTGGTCGCGAACTGCTGTCCCTGCTGCAGGAGCGCGATCTTGCGCGCCGCGGGTGTGGTCCCCGAGAAGAACTCCTGCCAGTTGGCGGTCACGGCAGCGGTCGCCGAGGCGCTTGCACTCGGGCTTACGCTGGGAGTGGTCGTGGCGTTGGCGTTCACGGCGTTGCCGCACGCGGCGACGACCCCGACGAGCAGCACCGCGCCGGCGGCGACGGCCGCTCGCGATGTCCAGGTCTTCATCATGATCCGCATCGATCGCACCTCCTGTTGAAGAGAAGCCGCCCGAGCGACTTCCTACACGGGAGCTTGCCGTGGATGCGCTGGGGCATAACGGATGGACCGTCGACGCCGCGCCTTCGGGCCACCACGATGCCGGCCGCCACGAGACGCCGCCGTCATCTCAGGGGACTATGATGGCCGCAGACCGATGACCCCTCACGCGGGGTCAGGAGTGCGGCGCCGACCGGACCGGCCTGCGGCACGAAGCAGGTCCGGCCTGTGCCCCGCGCAGACTGTGGAGGGCTGACGTGACGACGCTCGACTACACGATCCGACCCGCCAGGAGTCGCCGCCGGTGGCTCGCCATGAACCGCACGAGGGCGCGCGCCGAGGCCGGTGCGCTCCGCCTGGCGCCGCACGCCGCCGCGCGCGGTGTCGCGCTCTTCTTCGGCGCCTTTGCGCTGCTCAATCTGATCGGCGAGCTGCGCATCCACGGGTTCGACGAGAACGTCTGGTGGCTCGACCTGCGGCCTCTGCCGGCCACTCTGTCGGCCGTTCTGCTCGCGCTCGCCGGGGCGCTCCTCGTCTGGTGGGGCCTCCGGCCGGCGCCGGCCAGCTGGCGCCGCACCGCGACGCTGGTCGCGCTCGGCGCCATGAGCCTCGTCGCCGTCTGGAACGGCGTCACCTTCTACCGTGTCTGGGCGGCCGGCGAGATCCGTCCCTGGCTGCCCCTGCCGTTCTCGTTCGTGCTCGCTGCGGCGCTTCTCTTCGTCGCCTGGGCGGCGGCGCGGCCGGCGCCCTCGCGGCGCAGCCGCCGGACGCCGGTCCTGATCGTGGCGACGCTGGTCCTCTGCGGCGTGCTCTTCCCGCTGGCCCAGCAGGGGTTCTTCGGCAAGACCACCTACGTGCGGCCGGTGCAGGTCGCGGTGGTGTTCGGCGCCCAGGTTCACGGCGACGGTCATCCGTCCACGAGCCTCGTCGACCGCGTGCGCACCGCCGCCCGGCTCTACAAGGACGGCCTTGCCCGGCGGCTGCTGCTGTCCGGCGCCCAGGGTGTCGGCGAGCCGGCCAACGAGACGACCGTGATGCGCTCGCTCGCCATGGGCTTCGGCGTTCCGGCCTCCGCGATCACGCTCGACCCGACCGGCTTCAACACCGACGCCACGGTGCGCGACACCGTGCCCGTGCTGCGCGCCGGCGGCGACCGTTCGCTCGCGGTGGTCAGCGACTTCTTCCACCTGCCGCGCGTGAAGCTCGCCTACCAGCGCGTCGGGTACGACGTCGTCACCGTGCCGTCTCAGGCGCACCGCATCCCGCAGACGACGCGGCTCGTGCTGCGCGAGGTGCCCGCCTTCTGGGTGTACTACCTGCGCGCGGTGCTGCGCTGACGTAGTCTGCGAGGCGCCCGATGATCGAGGTCGGCAGCGTGAAGACCAAGGGTCACATCAGCGAGATGCTGGACGTCTCGTGGCCGGAATGACGAGCAAGGAGACAGGCATGCAGGGTGCGTTCGACGAGCAGAGCGTCACCGCGATCGCGCGGGTCATCGGGGAGCGCCGGTCGGTGCGTCGCTTCAGCGACGAGGCGCCGGCGCGCGAAGCGCTTGCGCAGATCCTGGCCGCCGGCCTCGCGGCGCCGTACGCGGCGGCGATGGCGCCCGGCGCTACACTCGACCGGCGTTTCTTCGTCCTGCCGCGGGACGGCCGCGCGCTGACCGCCGCGGCGGCGGCGATCCAGGCGCACGCGGTGGTCGCTCTCGCCGGCGATGAGCTGCCGCCGCCCCTGCGCGCCCGTCTCGAGCCGGTGGCGCAGGGGCACATCCCGGGCGTAGGCACGGCGCCCTACTACGTGGTCGTCGCCGAGCGGAGTGCGATGCCGGCCGTCCAGCAGCAGTCCCTCGCGCACGCGCTCGAGAACATGTGGCTGATGGCGACCGCGCTCGGCCTGGGCATGCAATTGGTCACCGCCACCACTCAGATGGGTGGCGATCCGGATTTCTGCGGCGTGCTGGGCGTGCCGGTCGGCGCCTATGCGCTGAACGGCTGCGCCATCGGTGTGCCGGCGCAGCCGTTCGAGACGCGCCCGGCTCCGGACGCCGCCGCCGTGACCACCTGGCTCGACTGAGTCACCCCTGTCGTGCGCGGCGCGCCGTCCTTCCGGGCCGCGCGCCGCGCTCCTGTGCCGCCCTCCGGGCCGTGCGCCGCGCTACTGCGCGCTGTCCGCGTAGCGCAGCTGCGCGACGGTCGCGGCGATGCCGGCCAGGAAGGCGAGCAGGACCACGGCCTGGCTCCCCCCCGCGACGGGCGCCACGCGTCCCCCCACGGAGCCGACGAAGCTGGCGACGACCGACCACGGGAACCACGGTCCCCAGCCGGTCTTGCCGAACACCTGCGCGAGCACGAGCATCGCGAGCGCGAACCCGAGCGGCGCCAGGTAGCCTCGGGCGAGCGTCGCGATCCAGGCGACGACCGGGGCCAGCATGAACACGACCACGGCGACGACCGCGACTTCTCGTACTCCGTCGCCGGCGACGGTCCATGAGAACCCGGGCAGGGCCATCGCGGACCCGATCAGCAGCGTCTCGACGACGACGGCGGCGACGAGCGCCGCCCACCACACGCCGGCCACGGCGAGCTTGGCGAACACGATCCAGTGACGGCCCACCGGCAGCGCCAGCAGGTTCTTGGCCGTGCCCTCGACGTACTCTCGGGCGAAGACGAAGGCGACGATGAAGGCGAGCAGCAGCAGTCCGCCCATGCCGACGATCAGCGCCAGCATGGAGAAGTACGACGGCCACGTGGCGCTGATGCCGGCGAGGTCCGCCTTGGCGCCCAGCAGGCCGAGCTGCCGCGCCCGGTCGGGCTCGCGCACGATCCACATGAACATCGCGACGGCCAGCGGACCGAGGGAGAGCGCCGCGAGCGAAAGCCAGGTCACCTTGCTGCGGCGCAGCTTGAGGAACTCCGTCGCGAGCACCCGCAGGAACGTCATCGCACGCCCCCGGTGAGCCGCAGGAAGTGGGCCTCCAGGTCCTCGTGCACGGCCGTCAGCTCGTTGAGGTCGAGCCCGGCGCCGACCAGGGTGCGAGCGACGTCCGCCGTGTGGTCTTCGGCGCCGAACACGTGCAGTTGGCCCGCGGCACGTTCGATGCGCGCGTAGCCGGCGGCGGCGAGCAGCTCTACCGCGCGGTCGGGCTGCGACGCGCGTACGGCCACGTAGAGCCGTTCCTTCTCACGCAGCTGCTCGCGGTCGAGCTCCTCGAGCAGCCGCCCGTCGTGCACGATGCCGATGCGGTCGGCCAGGTTCGTGACCTCTGAGAGGATGTGGCTCGACATGAAGACGGTGACGCCGCGCTCGCGCGCCAGCGACCGAAGCAGCTCGCGCACCTCGACGATGCCGGCCGGGTCCAGCGCATTGGCCGGCTCGTCCAGGACGAGGAGGTCGGGGTGGTGCAGCAGCGCTCGCGCCAGCGAGAGGCGCTGCCGGTTGCCCAGCGAGAGGACGCCGGCGCGGCGATCGGCGTAGCTCTCGAGGCGCATGAGTTCGACGGCCTCGCCGACCGCCGTCCGCGGCGCTCCGGTCAGCCGGCGCTGGATCTCGAGGTTCTCGCGCACGGTGAGGTTGGGGTAGGCGGCCGCGCTCTCGACGAGGTAGCCGACGCGGCCGAGGACCTCGTGCTCTCCCGGCCGCATCCGCCTGCCGAGCACCTCGACGTCGCCGGCGCTCGGGCGGATGAGGCCGAGCAGCATGCGGATGGTCGTCGTCTTGCCGGCGCCGTTCCGCCCCAGGAACCCGTAGACCTCACCGCGCCGCACCGTCAGGTCGAGCGCGTCGACGGCGAGCACCTCGCCGTAGCGCTTGCTTACGCCGTGCGTCGTGATCGCGTCGCCGTCGCTCACGGTGCGGATTCCCCGTAGCCGAGCGCGCGAAGGCACAGCGTGGTGACGGTCGCGAGCGCCGACTCCAGCCCCTCGCGAGGGACCTGAGAGAGCTCAACGCTGCGCAGCCCGCCGAGCACGAACCAGGCGGCCGCGTGGACGTCGGGAACGAAGAAGGCGCCTTCCGCGACGCCCTGCTCGACAATGCGCTCCACGACGGCGACCAGCCGCGGCGTCAGGCGCTCCGCGAACCGGTCGTGGATCGGCGCGTTCTTCGGGTCGTGCAGGGTGTCGGCGAGCTCGGTGGCGCCCTCCAGCGTCGCGGCATCGCCGAGGGCGTCGCGGAGTGCGAGGAGCTTGGCGACGGCCGAGTCGTGCGACGCCGCCACGGCTTGCTCGATCCCCTTGAGCATGTGGTCGCCGAACCGCTCGGCGACGGCGAGCACGACGTCGTCCTTGGAGCCGAAGTAGAGGTAGAAGGTACCTTGTGCCACGCCGGCCGCCGCGACGATGTCGCTGACGGTCGCGGCGGCGAGCCCGCGCTCGGCAAAGACGGCCGAAGCCGCCGAGACGAGCTCCGCGCGGCGGGCTTCACGATCGACGACGCGGGGCACGGCGGCTCCTCCCGGCTCGGTAACGTGACTGACTGACAGTCAGTCATGTTACTCCGGCGGGAGCGGGTGTCAAACGCGTCCGCCGAGCCGCTCCGTCCAGCGCCTTCGACTGCGAGCCGCCGCCGTCCGGCGGCTTCGACTGCGGGCCGCCGCGGGGCTCCAGAAAGGCGGACGGCTCCAGAAAGGGAATGGGCCGCGACGACTGCTTGCAGTCGTCGCGGCCCATGGGGCCTGCGGCTCCCGGACGAAGGAGGTGACGTCCGGGCAAGTGGGACGCTGACTACGGCGGGGGGTCCGTTACTACAGTCCGCGTCCCGACGGCCGGGGAGAGCCGTCGATGCCGTCGTATGGCTTGCACACGAGTCTGCCCGGCCAAGATGAAGTCCGTGTTGCGCCGCTATTGAGGATTGTGGAGCCTCGGAAGCATTGGCGAGCCACTGTTCGAGACGACGATCGTCGACGGGCCCGTGAAAGAAGGCACGCCGGAAGCTACTCGGCCGCTCGGACGGAGGCTTCCGCCCCGATCCCGGGCGCATGGGATCGGCTTCAAGACTCTCAATCTTCTCCCAGCTAGGTTCGCGTTGCCGCCGGGGATAGTTGAGGCAGCACATACTTCCGCCCACGGATCAGTCCGGGCCGCGCACACTGCTTGTCCGCACACCGCGTGCCCCGGACGTCCTCAGGAGTTGAGACCCATTATGAGCGAGTTCGATTCCCCGAGCGAGTTCGACCCCCCGAGCGAGTTCGACCCCCCGAGCGAGTCCGGTGTCACGCGCGAGTCCGATCCCACGAGCGTACGCGCCGACGCCGAGGGAGACCCCGGCGGCAGTCGCTCCCCTGGACCGGGGCGCGCACCGCGACCCCGGCGCACGATCATTCCGATCGTCATCGGCATTGCGGTCGCGGCCGCCGCCGTCCTGGTCGCCGTCCATGGCATCCACATCACCGGCGCATCCGCGGCTCAGACCGGCGCGAGTCCGGGCTCAGGCTCGGCGTTCAGTGTCGTTCAGGCGACCACGCCGGCGCCCCCGGCCACCAGGTCGGCGATCACCACGCGCGTCGACCCCGCTCTCGTCAACATCACCGTCAGCAACCAGTCCACGGGACTGCTCGGGCAGGCCACGGGGATGGTGCTGACGCCCTCCGGCGTCGTGATGACCAACAACCACGTCGTCCAGGGTGCGACCCGCATCGTGGCCACCGACATCGGCAACGGCAAGACCTACACCGCCACCGTCGTGGGCTACGACCGCAGCGGCGACGTGGCCGTGATCCAGTTGCGCGGGGCGAGCGGTCTGCGTACCGTCCCGCTGGGCACATCGGCGACCCTGTCGGTCTCTGACAAGGTGCTGGCCCTCGGCAACGCCGGTGGCGGCGGCGGCACTCCGCGGGTGGCCCAGGGACGGGTGACTGCGCTCAAGCAGACGATCACGGCGACGGACATCGGCGGCGGCAACGCCGAACAGCTCAGCGGCCTGATCCAGACCAACGCGGCGGTGCTGCCCGGTGACTCCGGCGGACCGATGGTGAACGCCGGCGGCCAGGTCGTCGGCATGGACGCCGCGGCCTCCTCCGCGAACACCTTCACTGCCCAGCGCTCGAACGTGCAGGGCTTTGCTATCCCGATCGACTCGGCGCTGACCATCGCGCGGCAGATCGAGGCCGGCACGAGCTCGGCGACCGTGCACGTCGGTCCCACCGGGTTCCTCGGAGTCGAGGTCGTGGGCTCGCCGCAACAGGCCGGCGGGTTCGGCAACGCGACCGGCTCGCAGACTCAAGGTGCGGTCGTCGGCGGCGCCCTCAAGGGCTATCCGGCCGCGCAACTCGGGCTGAAGCAGGGCGACGTCATCACCGCCGTCGGCGGGCAGTCCGTCACGTCGGCCACCAGCCTCAGCGATCTGCTGTCGGCACATCACCCCGGAGACACGGTCCAGATCACGTGGACCGACGCCGCCGGGCAGACGCACTCCGGGACGGTCAAGCTGGTCAGCGGCCCGGCTGCCTGACCTCGGAGGTCGGGCCTCAAGCGGTCCGCGAGCGGACCTCGTTGCGACGCCGGGAAGAGATGCGGCCTTCCCGGCGTCGTTGCAGGTGTACGGAACGAACAACGATCGCCGGCAGAGGCGGACGTCTCGCGGCCGATCGAGGAGGTCCCATGAACCTGCAGAAGGCTCTTTCACCGCTGGCCATCGCCGTCGTCGCGTTGTTCGCGCTGGCGGGGTGCGGCAGTATCGCCAACTCTTACGGCAACGCTTCGAAGCCCGGCAACACGAGCGGAGGTGCCGCCGCCGCGATGCCGGCCGCGTCGTCGCCCGCCGCCGCCGTCCCGGCGACCGGCCACACCGTGGCCATCCGGAACTTCACCTTCACGCCCCAGACGCTGACCGTCAAGGCGGGCACCAAGGTCACCTGGACGAACAAGGACTCGACCCCTCACACCGTCACCTCGACCAACGGTCCCTCCACGAGCGCCTCACCCACGGGGCTCTTTGACAGTGGCCAGCTGGCTTCAGGCGCGTCGTTCAGCTTCACCTTCACCAAGGCGGGCACGTACTACTACGAGTGCACCATCCACGCCTCCATGGCCTCCATGCACGCGACGATCGTCGTGAAGTAAGGAGCGGGCGATCCCGCCCTGGGACGGGGGCGGCGGCCGGCGCCGGACCGGGCCCGCCGCCGCTCCCGTCCGGTGTTCCGCGCAGGTCGTCGGACCGCCGCCTCCGAGATCTTCACGCACGGCGGGAAGAATGTGTGTGTGCACGGCGTCTTCCTGTTTGTAAGGAGAGACTGGCCGGAGTGCGCGACGGCGAGGAAGTGGCCCGATGGACGACCCCATCTCAGGACTGAGTGACCGGGAGGTCGCGGAGCTGTGCGCGTTCGCCGACGGTACGTTGCCGCCGGCGAGACGCGCCGACGTGGAGGCGCGCCTCGCCGCCTCGCCGGAGCTGACGGCGATGGTCGAGCGGCAGCGCCACGCGCTCGCGGCGACCCAGGCGCTTGCCGCCGAGCCGGTGCCGCTCTCGCTGCGGACGTCTGTCGAGGCTTTGGCGCCGAGCAGGGCCAGGTCGCGGCGGCGACGTCTGGGCGTTGCCTTCTCCGCCGCCGCGGTGCTCGTCGCCGTCGGCGTCGTCTTCGTCGTCCTCAGCGTGACCGGCGGCCCCGTGGCTCCCTCGGTGGCCGCCGCCGCCCAGCTCGCGCTGCAGGCGCCGAGCGGACCGCCACCAGGGACCGTGCCGGGAACGGGCATGCTGGCGGCGAACGTCGAGGGCGTCTCCTTCCCGGACTATCCGGCGTCCTACGGCTGGCGGCCGGTCGGCGTGCGGCGGGGCCAGGTCGGCGGCCGTTCGGCGACGGTCGTGTACTACGAGAAGAGTGGGCGGCGGCTCGGCTATGCGATCGTCGCCGGGCCCGGGCTGCCGCTGCCGGCGCAGGCGGTGAGCACGACTCGTGCGGGAGTGCGGTTCCAGACGCTGAGCCTTCACGGGCAGCAGGTCGTGACCTGGCGCAATCAGGGGCACACCTGCGTGCTGGTCGGTCCGGTGACCGCCGCTGAGCTCGTCTCTCTGGCGAGCTGGAGCGGGACCGGCGCGGAGAGCTAGTGAGCCGCGACGGGCGCGGGAGTTCCTGAGCGGCGTCAGCCCTCGCCGAGCCGGCGCGCCAGCCGGTCGCGGGCACGGAACAATCTGCTCGTGACGGTGCCTTCGGGCAGCCCCAGCAGGCGCGCCGCCTCGTGGTAGGAGAGGCCGGCGACGTCAACCGCGACCAGCGCGTCGCGGAATTCCGCCGGCAGATCGGCGATGGCTGAGAGGACCTCCGCGTTCGTGGCCGCGGTCTCTGGATCGTCCCGCGTGCCCGCGTCCGCGTCCAGTTCTTCCTCGAGCTCGACCGTCTGGGGGCGCCGCGCCGCGGCGCGGCGCCGGCTGGTCAGCGTGTTGCGCATCGCGCGCATGAGGTAACCGAGATCTTCGCCTAGTACGACGCGCGGGCGCGCGAGCACGTGCGCGAAGGTCTCCTGGACGAGGTCCTCGGCCTCCTCCCGTGAACCCGTCCACGCCCGGGCCGCCCTGTACAGAGGAGGCAGGAAGTCGGCGACGCGCTGGGGGTCGAGCCGGTGCGGCGTGGGCATGGGCGTACTCTATCGCGCCGGCCCACGAGCGGGCCGCCGTCTTCGTCGACACGCCGCGCTGAGGTCTCAGTCCTTGTGCTGCAGCGTGTAGCGCACCGTCTGGACGCGGATCAGGCCGTCGCGAAAGACGAACGTGTCGATGCCGTCCTCCACGCGCGTGTGGGCGGATTCCGCCGACCACTCGAGGAAGAGGATGTCGTCGGCGAACACCGTCTTGAGCTCCCACTGCGCCTC
Organism: uncultured Thermoleophilia bacterium; assembly: GCA_963798285.1. GTDB lineage: Bacteria > Actinomycetota > Thermoleophilia > UBA2241 > UBA2241 > CAIXSE01. The sequence goes on from CAWCSR010000004.1 coordinate 26,443, forward strand.
CGGCACGTCACCGACGAGCTTGACGAACGCCTTCCGGATGCCGTCCTTGCCGCGCAGGACGCCGTCCGGGCTGATGAAGATGGCGTCGTCCGAGTAGTCGCTGACGATGCCGTCGATGTCGCCGGCCCCCAGGACCTGGCCGTGATGCGCGAAGACTTCCTCTGGTGTCCGTGGCTCGCTCATGATCACTCCTTCGTCCGATCCGTTGATGGGTGGCGGGAGCCGCTCGTGTCGCCGCCCGCGCCGCTCACGCCGGCACGAGAACGCCGCGGCCGTGCAGGCGGCCGTCTCTCAGGTCGGCGAGCGCCGCGTTGACGTCGTCGAGGCCGTAGTCGCGCGTTTCGAGCTTGACCTTGCCGCGCGCCGCCAGGGCCATCAGCTCGGCCAGCTCGGTGTAGCTGCCCACGAGACTGCCGACCACGCTGATCTCGCGGGAGATGATCTCGATGGCGGCGAGGTCGACGCGGCCGCCGTAGCCGATCACGAAGTAGGTGCCGCCCACGGCGAGCATCGCCGGCCCCTGCGCGGTCGTGCCCAGCTCGCCGACGAAGTCGAGCACGACCTCGACGCCTCTGCCGTGCGTGAGCTCGCGCACCTGCGCGGCGGCGTCGGCGCCGGCCTTCACGACGTGGTCGGCGCCCATCCGCGCCGCCATCTGCAGGGCTTCGTCCGAGACGTCGACGGCGATGATCTCGGCGCCGCTCGTGGCCCTCAGGCACTGCACGCCGATGTGACCGAGACCGCCGATGCCGATGACGGCGCAGCGGGCGCCCGGGGCGCAGGAGCGCCGTCGCCTTCTTCACCGCCCGGTAGGCGGTGAGCCCGGCGTCGGCGTAGGCGGCGACGTCCTTGGGGGCGAGGCCCTCCTCGAGCTTGAGCGTCGAGCGCTCCACCGTCCTCAGGTACTGCGCGAACCCGCCGTCGACGTTGAGGCCGGGGAACTCCGCGTGCTCGCAGTGCATGTCCTCGCCCCGACGGCAGGCGGGGCAGACGCCGTCGGTCTTCAGCGGGTGCACGATGACGGCGTCGCCGGGCCGCAGCGTGGTGACCGACGGCCCGACCTCCTCGACCCAGCCGGCGTTCTCGTGCCCCAGCGTGTAGGGCAGCGTCGGATCCTGGATGCCGCGCCAGATGCCCTCCATCACGTGCAGGTCCGTGCGGCAGACGCCGGCGCCGCCGATGCGCACGATCACGTCGTGGGGACCCTCGGATGCCGGGGTCGGGCACCTCGTCGAGGTGCAGCCGGTCGTCCCCGTACTCATGCAGTCGTGCTGCTTTCACCTCGCGCCTCCCTCCGTCCGCGCGCCGCGCTTCGTGGTACCTGTCTACCCTCCGCTCGGAGCGGCCGTCGGCCGAGGCGTCGACGGAGGCCGTCACGCGGGGCCGGCCCGTGTGGACGAGCTGGTCTCAGACCGTCCGGCGGCGCGTCGTGCTACGGTAGGAGAAGTTCGTCACGCACCGCCGCCGCCGTCACCGCGAGGCGCCGGCTCCGCAACTCTCACGCACACGGAGGCCGCATGAGGCTCGAGGACCTGCTCGGCAGGCACGTCCGTTACCAGGGCGACGAAGGTCACGTCGTGGAGGGCCACGCCGACGTGGAGGCATCCATCGTGGTCAGCATCCGTGCGATGGCCGGCGCGCCGAGCCGCTCCGTGACCGTACCCGAGTCGGAGTGGGACCAGATCGAACTGCTCCGCTAGCTAGGGTGCCCGCGCGTCTACGCCGCGCGGACTCGCGCGACGCTGCTTGAGGGAAGAACGAGAGTGCGAAGCGCCGGCCCGTGGAGGCCGCGCGCCACCTCTCGACCTGGACGCGGCACTCATGAGCGTGGGCACTACCAAGGGCAAGCCGGCCGATGATCTGCCGAAGCGCAAGAAGGCCCGGCCTCACCGGCTGAGGCGGCGCCTCGTCATCGCGGCCATCGCCGTCGTGGCCGTCATCGTGGTCGCGGTCATCGCCTCCCACGTGTACGTCGACTGGCTGTGGTACGGCGAGGTCGGCCTGCGGACGATCTTCTGGAGGCGCCTCGCCATCGGCGCCATCGTCGGTGTGGTGTTCGCCGCCGTGTTCTTCGCGGTCGTCTACGGCAACCTTGAGATCGCCCGGCGGCTGGCGCCCAAGTACCGGCCGATCGAGGGCCTCGACGTCATCGAGGCCGTGAACGAGCCGGCGCTGCGCTGGGTGCGCCGCGTCGGGCTGCTGGCGGCGCTGTTCGGCGCGCTCATCGCCGGCCGCTCGGCCGTCGGCGCGTGGCTCATCTACGCGCGGGCGCTCGACTTCGTCCCGTTCGGCATCCGCGACCCCATCTTCCACCACGACCTGTCGTTCTACGTGTTCAGGCTGCCGGCCTGGCAGTACGCCTACGAGTTCCTGTTCGCCGCGCTCATCGTCGCCCTGATCATCTCGGTCGCGGCCCACTTCGCGGTCGGCGGCCTCGAGATCCACACGCGCGGGACGCCCCTGCGCCACGAGTCGCCGGAGACGTGGGCGCGCATGCCGCCGGCGGCGCGCGCGGCCGAGCAGGTCTCGCGCGTGAGGGGCTTCGAGGCCGGCCAGGGCGCCATCATCCACATCTCGGCCCTGGTCGCTGCGCTCTTCTTCCTCGGCGGGCTGGGCTACCTCTTCGAGGCGTGGGACCTGCTGTACTCGACCGCCGGCGTGGTGTTCGGCGCAGGCTACACCGACGTGCACGTGCGCCTGCCGCTGATCCGCGTGATGATGATCCTGGCGTTCGTGCTGGGCGGCGCGCTCGTCTACAACGCCGTGCGCCGCCGCCGCTCCTGGTGGCCGGTGGCGGCGTTCGGCATCTGGCTGGCCGCCCTGATCGTGCTCCTCGGCATCGTGCCGGCCGTCTGGCAGTCGCTCATCGTCAACCCCAACCAGCTGGCCAAGGAGAAGCCGTACATCGCCTTCAACATCGCCGCGACGCGCGCGGCGTACGACCTGACGGCGATCTCCAAGACGCCGTACTCGCTCAAGGGCGATCTCTCGGCGGCGGCGCTCAAGGTGAACAACGTGACGGTGCGCAACATCCGCCTCTGGGACCCGCAGGTGCTGCTGCGCAGCTACAGCCAGCTGCAGGAACTGCGGCCGTACTACTCGTTCACGACCGTGAGCGTCGACCGCTACTCGGTGAACGGCGTGTACACGCAGACGATGCTCGCCCCGCGCGAGCTGCGCGTGTCGGGCCTGCCGTCGCAGGCGCAGACCTGGGTCAACCAGCACATCACCTACACGCACGGCTACGGCGTCGCGCGTGTCGGCGGTGAACCAGGTCTCTTCCGGCGGCTCGCCCGACTTCCTCGTCCAGGACGTGCCGCCGGTGTCGTCGGCGCCGTCGCTCACCGTCACGCAGCCGCAGATCTACTACGGCCTCCTCGGCACGAACTACGTGCTGGTCAGGACACGAAGTACCCGACCTTCGACTACCCGGGGCCGAACGGCGACGTGTACTCGCAGTACACCGGCAGCGGCGGCATCCCCATCGGCTCGTTCCTCAACCGGCTCGCCTTCACGCTCCGCTTCGGCGACATCCGCTTCTTCACCACCTCGGCGATCACCGGCCCAGAGCCGGGTGATCATCCTCGAACAACATCAGGGCGCGACTGGCCGCGGCGGCGCCGTTCCTGACGCTTCGACTCGCAACCCCTACATGGTCGTCGCCGGCGGCAGGCTCTACTGGATCGCCGACGCGTACACCACCACCAGCCGCATCCCGTACTCGGAGCCCGACGGCTCCATCAACTACATCCGCAACTCGGTCAAGGTGGTGATCGACGCCTACAACGGCTCGATGCGCATTCTACGTGTTCGACCCGCAGGACCCGCTGATCCGCACCTACGAGAAGATCTTCCCCGGCGTCTTCTACCCGGCGTCGCAGATGCCGGCCACGCTGCACCAGCACGTGCGCTACCCGGAGGACTTCTTCAAGGCACGCAGGCCCAGCTGTTCGCCACCTACCACGTGACCGACCCGGCGCTGCTCTACAACAAGGGCAACCAGTGGGAGATCCCGGGCAACCTCTCCATCTCGGGGTCCGCCCCGGCGAACGCCTACTACATGATCATGCGGCTGCCGGGCCAGACCAAGGAGGAGTTCGTGCTCATCCTGCCGTACTCGCCCAACGCGCGCGCCAACATGATCGCCTGGCTCGGCGCGCAGTCGGACGCGCCCAACTACGGCCGGGCCGTGAGCTTCGAGTTCCCGTCGAGCCTCAACGTGTACGGCCCGGCCCAGGTGGAGGCGGCGATCAACCAGGACCCGGTGATCTCGGCGCAGCGCACCCTGTGGGGCCAGCAGGGCTCCCGCGTGATCTTCGGCAACCTGCTCACCGTGCCGATCCAGGACTCGCTGCTCTACGTGCAGCCGCTCTACCTGCAGTCGTCGACGACCGCGCTGCCGCAGATCCAGCGCGTGATCGTGTTCTACCGCTCGCCGTCGGCGACGCCGAACCTGCCCACCGGGCAGCAGCAGAACGTGGTCATGGCGCCCACGCTGGGCGACGCGCTCACGCAGATCTTCGGCGGCGCGCCGCCGCCCGGCACGCAGACCGGCGCGCCGGGCGCGACCTCCGGCACGACGCCACCCACGGTCACACCCGGCGCCACCAGCGCCGCCACGGCGGCGCTCATCGCCAAGGCCAACGCGCAGTACGCCGCCGCGCAGGCGTCGCTCCGGCGCGGCGACCTCGCCACCTACGCGCACCAGATCCAGGCGCTCGGCAAGACGCTCGCGCAGCTCAAGGCGGCCAAACCCTGACTCAGTGGTGTGCTTCCTCGGTCGCACCGACTTGCGCGCACGGCAGGACTCGAAAGTCGGGTTCCCGGCAATCATTCAGGGCGGGCCGGCGTACCGTTTCCGCCCGCCGGCGAACGCTCAGCGAAAGGCATCCATGGAACAGTTCACCATCGTCAATCTGCTCGACCTCGAGGATGTCGTCTCCGCCCGTGTTGAGGGGCTCGAGGGCCGCTTCGGCCGTGCTCAGCTCGACTCGCGTGACCTCGGCGTGAGCCACTGGCGCTACGCGCCCGGCCTTCACGCCACGACTGGGCACCGCCACGGCGAGCAGGAGGAGGCGTACGTCGTCGTGGCCGGCTCGGGCAAGGCGCTGCTGGACGGCGAGGTGCACGAGCTCAGGCAGTGGGACGTCGTGCGCTGCGCCCCGCCGGTGATCCGTGCGTTCGCGGCGGGCTCCGAGGGCATGGACATCATCGCCATCGGCGGCCCCAAGCCCGAGGGCCGCGACGGCGAGATGATCGAGGTCACCTGGCCAGATTGAGCGTCGTGGCCGCGGCTCGGTGTCGGCAAGAGGCGGCAGGTGAGAGATCGGCCGTTGCTGGGCATAATTATTTGCTCGGTCAACTTGCCGTGGCCATCACCTGGGGGTGAACACACCACCATCGTGGGCTCGGCCGGCCGTCGAGAGGACGATGCCGTATGCCAGCAGCTACCACCCCCAAGACCTTCGACTGCGATATCTGCCACGCCGCGCTCAAGACGCAGCGTGAGCTGGACAACCACATGTGCCTGCGCCATGACGACTGCGGGGAGGCCCGCCTCGGCACCGCCATCACGTTCCGCTGCATCACGTGCGGTGAGGCGTTCGCGCGGCGCAGCGACCTGTACGCGCACCAGCAGAAGGACGGCCACGGGAATCCTTCGGAGTGGGACAAGCCGCGGCCTCTGGGCCAGCGCGGGCGTCGCCGCCCCCAGAAGAGCTAGCGGGCGCGGGAGCGCCCGCCCAGGCAGGGCGGACCAGAGGCCCGAGCCGGACGTGTCAGACGACGGATATGCGAAGGGGGAGCCCGATGGGCTCCCCCTTCGCCGTTCCGTCGCGCATGCCGCCCGGGCGGCCGCCGTCAAGCAGGTTCGTGCTCCCGAACAGCGCCCTCGTTGGTCACGACCTCCACGCGGCCGGTGCGCAGGACGGTCGTGCCGCGCGTGAGGTCGGTGACGATCTCGGGGCTGAACGGGCGTCCCACGGTGGGCAGGTCGTCCGCCGTGCGCATGATCGCTATCGCGGGAAGCAGGCGCTGCGGCCGCTGGTCCGTCGGCCGCTCGTGCAGTTCGCCGTAGATGATGTCGCTGCCGCGCACCGACCGGAGTCCCTCCAGCGTGTAGCCGCGGTCGGAGTCGGTGACGAAGTGCATCCTCGGCGGTAGGGAGGAGTCGCGTGCGTCCATGGGTCGGCTCCGGCGCGTAAGCTCGTCGGGCGAGACGCTCAGACCGCGTCGCTCTTGGCGGTCTCGGAGACGTGCGCCTGGACTTCCACGATGTCGTCATCGCTCGCGTCGTTGAGGCCCTTCTTGAAGCCGCTGATGCTCTCGCCCATCGAGCGGCCGAGCTTCGGGAGGCGCGTCGCGCCGAACAGCAGCAGGACGACGAGGGCGATGATGATGAGTTCTGGGGCGCCGAGACTTGGCATGGTGACTCTCCTTCTCGCTTCAGACAGTGGATCGGGACCGGATGGTCAGTGCGTTCATGCGGGTGCGACCAGGGTGCCGTCGTCCGGGTCGTCGTCCGGGTCTTCGTCGATCAGAGGGTCGGTCGCCGGCTTCGGCTGGACGAAGCGCGCCAGCACCACCGACACCTCGTAGAGCACGTACAGCGGGATGAACATCGCCAGCATGCTGAAGGCGTCCTGGCTGGGCGTGATCACCGCGGCGGCCACGGCGAGGATGACGACCGCCCAGCGCCGGTTCTTCTTCAGGAACTTGTCGTCGATGACGCCGACCTTGGCGAGCAGGACGAGCACGACCGGCAGCTCGAAGGTCACGCCGAAGGCGAGGACGAAGAGCGCCATGAAGGTGAAGTAGTCCTCGGCGCGCAGCTGGACGTTGAAGTAGCCGGCGCTGAACGTGAGCAGCCAGCTCAGGCCCTTGGGGAGGATCACGAAGTAGGCCATCGCGCAGCCGCCGAGGAACAGCGCCGTCGAGGAGAAGACGACCGGGTAGAAGTAGCGCTTCTCCTTGGCGGTGAAGGCCGGCGCGAGAAACGCCCACAGCTCCCAGATGATCACGGGCGAGGCGAGGATCAGCCCGCCGACCACCCACACCTTGAGGCTGACCATGAAGGGCTCGGCCGGGCTGAAGGTGGTGATCTTGGTGGCCGACTCCGGCAGGCCCGCGACCGTCCGCAGCGGGCGCAGCAGGACGTCGAACATGAAGCCGTTGAAGATCGCCGCGACCAGCACGCCGACGGTCGCGGCGATGATGCAGACGAACAGCCGCTTGCGCAGTTCGTCGAGGTGTTCGAACAGGCCGAGGCGGTCGTCGGTGGTGAGGGGCATGCTCTAGACCCCCGCGACTGCGGTCTCGGGCGCTGCGTCCAGCGGCGGGCTCCGCGTCCATGACGGGCACCGCGTCGACGGGTCCGCCTCAGGTCGGCCGACGGTGTCGTCCTGCGGCGAGGCGGCGACCTCTTCGGGCTCCGCCTCGCTCGAGCCGGCCTTCTGCTTCTTCTTGGCCGGCTTGCCCATGACGGCGTCCTTGGCTGCCTTCTTGGGATTGGCGATCGCGGTCTTGAGGCCGCCGACTCCGGCGGTGATCTCGTCGACGCCCAAGCTCGTCTTCGCATCGTCGAAGCCGGCCTTGAGCTCGTCGATGCCCAGGGACGAGGTGATGTCGTCTTTGACGCTGTTGACCTCGTCGAGGACGCCGTCGAGGCCGAGCTCCGTCTTGGCGGTCTCGGCCGCGTGCCTGAACTCGCGGATGCCCTTGCCGAGCGAGCGGCCCACAGAAGGCAGCTTGCTGGGGCCCATGACGAGCAGCGCGATGGCCAGCACGATGATGATCTCCATGGGGCCGATGCTCATGACCGGTCCCTCGAGAAGTGCTTCATGCCGCATCCTTCCTCAGACGATGCGGGCGCCATTTTTCGGCGCCTGCTGTTCCACTAAGCGGAATACTTGACTGCATGCCGGGCGATTCGTGGTAGGGTGCACACTAACATGGGAGTCTCGGTTTGGCGAGAATGGGAGCGGGGAGTCGCCGGAAGAGTGGGCGGTGACAAACACAACAGCAGGCACGAATACCCCGTGGGGTACTCCGTATCCGGGCCGCACCCTCGGTTTTCGACACTGTTCCTCCGCGCGGAAGTATGACCCCCACGGCCCGTGCTATCGTGCTTGTGAACACAATAGCATGCGATCCGATTTGCCATCCTAGGAGGGAGCCACGCAATCACCTGATGAAGTCCCCGCGGCCGAGTCGATCGTCCGCGCTGTGAGATCAAGAGCGAAGGGAGCAGCGTCACATGAGTGACATTGACGAGAGCAGTGAGAAGAAGGGTCTGACCAGGCGAGCGTTCCTGGGTCACGCCGCAGTCGGCGCCGCCGGCGTCGCAGTCGGCTCGAGCATCCTCGGCGTGCCTTCGGCGCTCGCCAGCGGCTCGGATTGGTCGCAGGTCGACGCTGAGAACATCGTCTGGGACAAAGAGGTCGACGCCATCTTCGTCGGCACCGGGTACGCTTCCCTCTGCGCCGCCATCGAGGCGTATGACGCCGGCACCACCGATATCCTCATCATCGACAAGGCCAAGGCCAACGCCATCGGCGGCAACTCGATCCTGTGCAACGGCTCGGCTCAGTTCGCCGGCACGGTCATCGAGAAGGACCCGGCCAACGCGGCGACGCTCGTCAAGTATCCGCAGACCGCCACCGACACCACCGACATGATGGTCGAGGACTCGCTGGTGTGGGGCGACTTCCGCGCCAACCAGGACGTGCTTAAGGCCGTCACAGCCCTGTGCCCGGAGACGGTCCTTTGGCTTCGTGACCATCTCGGCCTTGCGTTCAACCCGGTTACGACGTTCCAGTACGGCATGCGCGACAACGACAATGCCAATCTGGGCCCCGTGGGGCACGTCGCCCGCACCCATCAGGCGAAGGCCAGCACGCTGCCTACGACCGATCCCAACTGGTACCCGGGCGCCGGCGGCATCTCGTACTGGTACGTGATGTACAACTACCTCAAGAAGAAGGGCATCGCCCTCGGCGACCGGATGCTGACCGAGCACAAGGCCGTCAGGTTCATCCAGGCCGGCGCCGACGGTCCGGTCGTGGGCCTCGAGGTGCAGGACATCGCGGCCGGCAAGACCCTCAACATCCGCACGCGTAAGGGCGTCGTGCTCGGCGCCGGCGGCTGGAAGTCCAACGTAGCGATGCGCGTCAACTGGGACCCGCGTCTGGACGCCGATTTCGCGGCCGGCGGCATGCCGTACGTCGAGAGCACGGGCGAGATGATCATGGCGGCCAACGACATCGGAGCCGACCTCACCGGCATGGACTTCGTCTGCGAGTTCCGCGTCAAGTGGGGCACCAAGATCTACCAGCACTGGTTCTACGACATCACCAAGTCGGTCGACGGCGCCGGCCTCAGCGTCTCGCACGACAACGGCATGTGCGTCGGCGCCAACGGCAAGCGCTTCATCGACGAGTACACGTCCAACACCATCGACGCGCAGGACTTCTGCGAGTCCTTCGCCAACATGCAGAAGCCGCGTGCCGTGTGGTTCGTGTGCAGCGACGACAAGGTGACCCCGACGTCGAACTGGCGCACCTCTCTCGCGAACCCGACGCCGGACGTTTCGCCGTGTGTCAGCGCCGGCATGATCTACTCGGACGCCACGGTCGCCGGGCTCGCCGCCAAGATGGGCGTCGACGCCAGCAACCTTGCCGCGGAGATCGACGAAGTTCAACGGCTTCGTCACAGCCAAGGTCGACAGCGACTTCGGCCGTCCGGCCGCCCACATGGCCGTCCCGATCGACACGTCCAAGGCTCTCTGGGCCGTCAAGGCGCAGTTCTTCGCCCACGACCAGATGAGCGGCATCACGGTCAACACCAAGGGTCAAGTCGTCAAGCGCCAGTCCCACCTCGGCCCAGACACCATCGTTCCGATCGACCAGCAGGAGAAGATTGACCGCCTGTACGCGGCCGGTGAGATCGCCGGCGGCTACTACGGCAACGAGCGCGGCCACGGCAAGATCGGTATCGTCATGAACGCGGGCCGCATCGCCGGTCGGCAGGTCGTCAAGGAGACCGCCATCGGCGCCAAGCCGACGGCTCTCGCCGTCAAGACCAATCACGCCTCCGCCCAGCACGGCCACTCCGTCAAGCTCTCCGGCGTCATGAGCGGCGCCGAGGGCGTGCCGGCCGGCGCGCAGGTCAAGCTCCAGGTGCGCGTCCCCGGCAAGAGCAGCTATGCGACCGTGTCTGGTGCGATGACCATGGCCGCCGCCCGCAGCGTGAGCAAGTCCTACAAGCTCGCCAAGAAGGGCACCTACTACTTCCGGATGCAGTTCGCCGGCACCACGTCGTTCGCGCCGTGCCAGTCGAAGAGCATCAAGGTCGTGTCGAAGTAAGCAGCACCTCGGCCCGGCGCACGCGATCCGCTCGCGTGCGCCGGGCTCGGATCCATCTGCACTTCGTCATAGCGAAACGATGGAGTTCTCTCCTATGAGCCACGGTTCACATCACACCACCGGCAAGATCCTGGCGCTGACGTTCGTCCTGGCCCTCGTCCTCTTCGGGGTGTTCGCGGCGACTGCGGCCGCAGGGCCCGACTACCCCCAGATCTGCTCGGGTTGCCACAATGGCGTGGGCACTGCCCCCGCGGTCACCATCACCTCTGCGTCCGGCGTCGACCCCGTCACTTACAGCGTCAGCCAGTCCTCGACCGCCTGGGCGGCCTTCGACCTCAGCGCCAACTCGACGAGGATAGCCGGCGACAGTAACGCTACCGGCACCTTCACGGCTCCGCTCGGGCACTACGTGCGGGTCTGCTCGGCCGACGGGGCCGCTACGGGCACTTGGTCGCAGGCGTACTTCATCACGCCGGCGGCTCCGAGCCACGGCACGATCACGCCTGCGGCGCAGCAGCTCGTCGCCTCGGGTGGCAGCAGCAATCCGCTCGCCTTCACGGCCGACACCGGCTACCACCTCACGGACGTGCAGATCAACGGCGTGTCGAATGCCGACGCCCTCAGCACTGGCTCTTACACGCTCACCAAAGTCCAGGCGGACAGCACGATCACGGCCACGTTTGCCGCTACCGCCCCGGTCGGCCCGACCAAGTGCACCGCGACGATCACCTTGACCGGCCTCAAGTCCGGTGTGCTCAAGTTCCACAAGAGCGTGACCATCAAGGGCGCCGTCAAGCCCGCACACAGCGGCAACGCCACCATCACGATCCAGCGTAAGGTCGGCTCCAAGTGGGTCACCGCCAAGACCATCGCGCGCGCCATGAACGCGACCAGTGGCGCCTACAGCTACGCCTACAAGCCCACCAAGACCGGTACCTACCACGTGAAGACGTCGCTGAAGGCCACTTCGCTTTATACCTCGGCTGCCACGGCGTACAAGACGTTCAAGGTCAAGTAACGATCCCTGCCTGAGCCCCGGCAGATGCGCGGGATCAGAACAGGAACGAAGAAGCGGACGGGCGGCTCAGTGAGCCGCCCGTCCGCTTCTGCTGTTGCCGTGACCCGGCATCGGCAGTGTGCGCCCCGTTACGCGGCGACGCCGCTAGTTGTTGTTGTAGCGTGCGCCGCGGTGGCCGGCCGCCTCAGCCCTCTCGAACCAGGTCTCGGCCTCGTCGAGCTCGCCTGCCTGCTCGAGGGTGAGCCCGAGTTCCCACATCCCGACCGGCAGCCCCGCCTCCGCGGCTTTGCCGTACCAGTGCAACGCCCCCTCGCGGTCGCCATGCTCGCCGGCGAGTGCGCCGAGGTTGAGCATCGCGTCGGCGTTGCCGGCCGACGCCGCCTGCTCGTACCAGTGCCTCGCGCCGGATGCATCCCGCTTCAAATGCAGCAGCATGCCGACGCTGTACATCGCCGCAGCGTCCCCCGCTTCGGCGGCCTGCCTGTACCAGCGCTCCGCCCCGGCGGTATCGCCTCGCGTGACCATCAACGCTCCCAGCGGCAGCATCGCCTGCGTATCGCCCGCCTCCGCGGCCTTGCCCAGCCAGCTCTCGGCCTGTTCGGCGTCTCCTTGTTCCCTGAGCCCCAGGCCCAGGCTGCGCATTGCGTCCACATCGCCTGCCTCGGCGCGCAGCCGAAGGTCTTCTGTCTCGTCGATCATGTGGGGTGCTCCTTGTCTCGCGGTCTCGGCGGCACTCAGGGATCGCTTCCTCAGGGGGTGCGAGCCGCAGGTATCTTAGGGGCGGATACCGAGGAGTTTCAACGCGATCCAGCGATGAGGCCCTAGTACAGGAGGGCGGATGGGGGCGCAAATCGCCGTCTTCTAAGGTGGTTTAGGTACTCCATTGCCACCATGCGGTCATATCGACTGGAATGTGGGATCTGCGCCCTAGTGTGCGAGGTCACAAACAGCGATAATCGTTGCCGACTCCTTGGGGAGGAGAGATATCAGCAACGGGAGGGGAGTGGCCGATACCGATCGATCCGACAAGAGCACACCCGCACGTTTCGTTTTGGCGATCACCACTGATATCGGAGCTTGAAGGGAGCACAGTCAAATGGATGATCCAACCATCGACGGGGACCAGATGGAAAGTGAAGAGGGCGGCCAGAAGAAGGGCCTGACTCGCAGGGCGTTCCTCGGCCACGCCGCCGTGGGTGCCGCGGCCGTCGGCATCGGCTCGACGCTGCTCGGCGCGCCGGCCGCCCTGGCCGACACCTACTCGACCAGCGTGCCCAAGACGTGGAGCAAGACCTACGACGTGGTCGTCATCGGCACCGGCGTCGGACTCGCCGCTGCGATCGAGGCAAAGAAGGCCGGCGCGAGCGTGCTCATCCTCGAGAAGGCCGACCACTTCGGCGGTCTGTACATCACCGCCGGCGGCAGCTTCTCCATGGGCGGCAACAACGTCGTGCAGCAGGCTGCGAAGGCAGCCGCGCTGGCGGCGAACCCGGCTGCCGATGTCAGCAAGTTCACCGACAGCGAAGAGCAGTGGTTCCAGGACGAGATGTTCTGTACCGACTACCGAGCGCAGCCTGAGCTCGTCCGCACGCTCGTGCAGAATGGCGCCGACACCGTGAAGTGGTTCCAGGACCTCGGCATCGTCTATGCGCCGCTCACCGGCGTGGGCGTTCTGCGTCCGCCGATCTGGCGCGGCATCACGGCCCTGCAGGACACCAAAGTGCCGCCGACCTATGCCGGCGGCCAGGGCACGCCCAACACCGGCATCGCCTTCACACAGGTGATGCAGAACGAGGTCAAGCGGCTCAAGATCCCGGTCATGCTCAACACGCCGATGACGAAGATCTACCGCAATGCCGACGGCATCGTCGTGGGTGTCAAGGCGAAGACGAAGGCCGGCAAGGTCCTCACCATCAAGGCCCGCAGGGGTGTCGTCGTCTGCGCCGGTACGTGGACGGACAACCAGGCCATGATGCAGCAGTGGGACCCGCGCCTCGTCGGTCCGGACTGCTACGGCGACGGCGGCACGCCGACCGACAAGACGCTGTTCGTGGACAGCGCCGGCGACGGCATCCGCTATGCCCAGAATATCGGCGCAGCTGTCGCCGACATGTCGTTCGCGAGCTACCTGTACATCTTCTACGGTGGCCGCTCCTATTGGGGCTGGGCGCCGGATCCGGTGACGGGCAAGATCGACTGGAAGACCAACAAGACCTATGCCGCCGGCAAGGGCATCCCGCAGGCTGCGGCCACCTTCCAGAGCACCATGATCGTCGCCAACAACGGCAAGCGCTTCATGAACGAGTCCATCCGGTTCAACGCCGTCACCGTTGGCCGCGGCTCCTACTCCGAGAACCCGGAGATGCCGTACACCGACGCGTATCTGTCGCTTCCGCAGCCGCGCAACGTGTGGATGATCGCCGACGCGACCACCGCAGCTGCTCTGAGCTGGCCGACGGGTCCGGCTACGGCCGCCGTGCCGAGCACGCTCTCTGCTCCGGATCCCAAGTCCGGCGCGATGTACGACAAGGACTGCATCGTCATCGCTCAGACCATCGACGAACTGGCCACGAAGACGGGCGTCGACGCCACCAACCTCAAGGCCGAGATCGCCAAGTACAACGGCTATGTCACCAGCGGCACGGATGCCGACTTCGGCAAGCCGTCACCGAAGGGCGCGGTCCTCACGGCCCCGTTCTACGGCCTCAAGGCGAGCCTCATCCGTCACACCCAGCGCAACGGCCTCCGCTGTAACACCAAGATGCAGGTCATCGAGAACAAGCAGGGCTATGCGCCCACCACCTCGATCGACAAGCTCAAGACCATCCCGAACCTCTACGTGGCTGGTGAGTCCGGCGACGTGTTCGGATGGAAGCGCACGCACAACACGCTGGCCCACTACGTCACCGCCGCGCGCATCGCCGGCAAGAATTGCGCCAAGAGGGTGCACCCGGTCAAGTAACACGCTGGAACCGCGACCGGAGCGATCAAGGTCGCGTGACGACGGGGCGGGCGGCCGACACGGCCGCCCGCCCCGAGCACCAACCGCAAGCCGACACTAGCAAGGGAGCGACTCGTGAGCAGAGCGGGTGGGACAATCCGAGTCGCGCTGGTCGATGACCACGCCATCGAGCGGCAGGGCTTGCGGGCGCTGCTCGATGCGCAGCCAGACATGGAGGTCGTCGCGGAGGCCTGCGACGGCGTCGAGGCGCTCGCCTTCATGGACTCCTCCGCGCCGGACGTGGTCATCACCGAGACCAACATGCCGCGCATGAACGGCGTGGAGCTGATCGGCCGGCTACGGCGGCGCCACTCCTGCATCAAAGTGATCGTCCTCACTCGCCATGAGCGCTCCGACTGCATGCTGCGGGTGGTGCAGGCGGGCGTCAGCGCCTACCTGCCGAAGACCGTCTCTTCCTGCGACCTGGTGGCCGCCGTGCGCACGGTCTGCGATGGCGGCCGGGTGCTCGACCCGCACGCCCTCGACGCGGTGCTTCGCGACTACGCGCAGCGCTGCCAGGAATCCGAGGGCCAGGCTCCGAGCAAGCTGACTGCCCGGGAGCGGGAAGTGCTCACGCTCGTGGCCGAGGGCAATTCCAACCAGGAGATCGCCGACCTGCTCTGTCTCAGCCGCAAGACCGTCGAGGTGCACCGCCGCAACCTGATGCTCAAGCTGGGCATCCACCGCGCCGCCGACCTCGTCAAGCACGCGATCCGTGAGGGTCTGGTGGTCCTGGACCCAGCGTGAACTTCGTTGCCGCCTTGCTACGTGGACGCGCTCTCCGCGGCTCACCTCGTGCGTTTCAGGCGTGCCGTCGCGGCGGCACGTGATAGAATCTCGAGCATGCATCGGGGCTCGGCATTTTACCCCGGTGCTTTCGACTGAGTGCGCTCGGCACATGCGCCCGGCTTCCGTCAAACAGAGTGGGGGGTGCGGTCCTGTCCACTTCAGATATCGATCAGGGAGGCGCTGACGTGCCTGCACGCGAAGGTGACACTGACGTGTTTCCACTCGAAGGTGACGAAGTGAGCGTTCGTTATACAACGACACTTCAGGATGGCACGCCCTGCGAATCCAACTGGGATGGCGATCCGCTGGCCTTTGTTCTTGGAGCGGGCGACGCGTTGCCCACGTTGGAGCAGGCAGTGATCGGGCTCACTCCAGGGAAGCGCGCCACGGTCTTGCTGCCGCCCGAAGAAGCGTATGGTGCGTGGAGTGCGGAGGCGATCGAAGAGGTTCCGGCGGCGCTGTTCGGGGAGGGCGCGCCTGAGGTCGGCACGGAGGGCACCCTCGTCGATGTGGATGGCAAGCGGTTTCCGTGCCGCGTCGTGGCGATCAGCAGTGACCAGACGACAGTGACGGTGGATTTCAACCATCCGCTGGCCGGTCAGTCTCTTAACTGCGACATCGAGTTGCTGGAGATCATTTCGCGTGCCGAATCGGCACAGGCGAACTGAGCGTTTTGCGGGAGGGCGCTGGCGGAGTGGGGCGTCCCTAGGGAGAAAGGAATGACGGTGGCGGAAGAGACTACAGTTGACGTGATCGACGTTGAGCCGCATGTGACGAAGACGTCGCTGATGGGGATGGTTCCAGGCGAGCCCGAAGCAGGAGCCGCATTGGCGATCACCGTAGGGGTTTCCTGTGCGTCGGGCTGTGACCTGACGGGCGGGACGGTGAGGCTTGTCGCTGAAGATGGCTCGGTCTTGGAGGAAGTGGAGCTCGCTGATTTCGACGGAACGCTCAGCCAAGCCGTGGCGGCTGGCATCAAGGCGCCGGCGGCGCCCGGCCACTACACTTGGGATGCTGTGTTTCCGGCCCAGACGCTCGGCGGAAATCTCCATGAAGAAAGCAGAGCGACGTTCTCTTTCGAGGCCAAGACTCACACGACGAGCATGGCCGTCTGGGACGTAGCATCTCCGGTGGCGGTGGGCATCGGCTTCTCAGCGAAAGTCGGGGTCCAGTGTCCGCAAGGATGCAACCTGACCGGAGCTGAGGTCGAGGTCTACGACCAGCTCGGCGCGAAGATCGGTTCGGGGACGCTCACGGACACACCTTGGCCGTCAACCGATGCGTTGTACTGGGCGGAGGTCAGCCTTCAGGCTCCGGCCGCGAAGGGCTACTACGAATGGGTCGCGAAGTTCCCGCCGTCTGAGTCGCCGGTCGCACACGATGGATCCAGGCACACGTTCGCATTTACCGCTGGTCCTGCGGCGGAGCACGTGCTGACGGTCGAGGTGACCCGTGAGGATACCGCAGAGGTTGTTCCCGAGGCCGACGTCACGGTGGTGAGAAAGGATGGATTTACCTACAGGGGACGCTGCGATGGGACCGGAACGGTCAGGATCCACGTTCCCAAGGGCGAGTACACCGTGTACGTGGTCCAAGATGAATATGCACCCTTTGAGATCGAAGTAAGCGTACACGACGATGCGTTGGTGAAGGCCGAGATGCTCTACACGCCTGATCCAATGTTGGGGGCGCGGTGAGCTTCCCCTGAGTCGGAAGGTCTCGTGCCTTACACGCTCGCAAGCAGTTCTGCAAAAGCTAAATGATTCAGCTTGTGAAGGCTGGCGTAAGCGCGAAGCGATGGTATAGAGTGTGTTTCGTTGCACAAGTGATTCCGGACGGCCGGGGCCGTCCACGACGCGACTCGGGGAGGGGGCGCCTGATTGACTCACGATCACACGAGGCCGTACGCCTCGCGGTGAGAAGATCCAGCAACGATCGAAGCATCGAGGGAGCAATGGACGAGAACGAACTGCAGGGGACTGAAGAGGGGCAGCAGCAGGGCATGACGCGGCGGCGCTTCCTCGGCGCGGCCGCCGTGGCCGGCGCCGCGGCGGGGTTCGTGGGTATGGGCCCAGTCGCCAGCGCGTTTGCCAGCGAGTCGGTCGAGCCTCCTGCGAAGTGGGATTTCGAAACAGACGTGGTGATCGTGGGCTACGGCGGTGCTGGTGGGCATACGGCCATCAACGCAGCCGACGCCGGAATGCAAGTGCTGATACTTGAGAAGTACCCGCAGGACACGGCGACCGACGTTCTCCATCGTCCGAGTGCGCGGTATTCGGGCGGTATCTGCGTGTGCGCGAATGATGCCAAGAAGGCGTCGGACCACCTGTTCGCGTTGTCTCTGGGCAACACGCCGAAAGCAGTATGTGATGCCTGGGGCCAGGGCACTACCGAGAACCTTGCGTACCTGCAGGCTCTTGGAGCGGCGACGAGTCCGGACAAAGCACAGTATCCGGCGATCACCAAGTGGGGCACGGGAGAGTACCCTGGTTTCCCGGGCGGCGACAGCATCGGTACGTCGACCGTGCCAGGTGGCGGCCCGAGAATGATGCAGATCGTCTTCCAGAACGTGCAGAAGCGCATGGCGGCACCGACTGCTGCCGGGGGTCAAATCAAGATCCTGTGGCAGACTGCCGGGTCGAAGCTGATCCAGGATCCGGATACCGGCGAGATCAAGGGTGTCGTAGGTCTTCAGAACCAGAAGGGGTATGGCGGTCCCAACGGTGACACCGAGATCACGATCAAGGCCAAGCGCGCCGTCGTGATGTGCACAGGTGGGTTCGAGTTCGACGAAGAGCGGAAGAGGAACTTCCTTCGCGCCTACCCGTCGTGGTACTACACCAACCCGAACAACAGCGGTGAGGGCATCCGGATGGGGCAGGCCGTCGGTGCCGACCTGTGGCACATGAACGTGATCTCTGGCCGCGCCATCACCTATCATGCGGGTAGGATCAAGGGCAACAACGTAAGCACGGCGCTGCCGTTCTTCATCGTCAACAAGAAGGGTGAGCGCTGGTGGTACGAGACGCCGTGGCCGTCCCACAATGCGTGGCTCGAGTTCGTCAATTGCTCCACTGAGGACGCAGAGGAACAGAAGGTCCCCGAAGGGACATACCTCGCGGACCCCGCGTGGTTCATCTATGACTCGACATCTGGCGGCGGCAATCCGGCGAAGCTCATCAGCGGAAACAGCTGTGGTTACCTCGGCGATACGACGACGCTGCAGTACTGGGAGAACGAGGTCTTCAGCGCCGGTATGGTGGATGAGATCGCCAAGGGCTGGGTCCTCAAGGCCGATACAATCGACAGCTTGGCGACGCAGATCATGGCGGATCCCGAGAACGATGGTCTCATGACCGTTGCGGCCCTGAGCGACACGCTCACGAAATTCAACGGATATTGCGCAACGACCCCCCCCGCTGACCCTGAGTTCGGCAGAGGAGCCGCGTATCTCAAGCCCCTCCTGAAGCCTCCGTTCTACGCGGTCAAGGTCTATCCCGGTGGCCCGAACACGCAGGGTGGCTTGAAGAAGAACGAGAAGGGCCAGGTGCTCGACACGCAGGGCCAGCCGATTCCGCGGCTCTATGTGAACGGCGAGAACGGTTCCTGCTACGGCGCGTTCTATCCCACCGGTGGTGGCAACATCTGCGAGATGACCATCTTCGGGCGCGTCGTCGGTAAGCAGGTTGCGACTGAGGTGCCGTGGGACCAGTCTTCCATGAGCATCGTGCTGAAGCCGAGTGCCAGCGTGGTCGCTCACCATGCGGCCGTGACGCTCAACTGCACCGTGAAGGGCGGCGTCCCCTACGGGACGAAGGTCACCTTCCAGGTCAAGGCTCCTGGAAAGAAGGCGTGGGCAACGGCCGGGTCGGCGCCTACGGCGTCGGCTGGTCGCGCGTCACTGAAGCGCAGGCTCACCGCCAAGGGGAAGTACCAGTTCCGTGTGGTGCTCGCCGCGACGGCCAAGTTCAAGGAAGCGACGTCCAACGCGGTCAAGGTGACGTCGAGGTAGTAACGGGCACCGGGTCTACTTGGACCCAGCGTACCTGGCAAGCAGGAGGAAGCCCCGGGCATCGCGCCCGGGGCTTCCTCCTGTTAACAAAGAAAAGACTGGGGACGGCGTTCCGGCGTGTGGGTCGCCTCTCGGCCCGTCTCGCGACAACGACTCGGCTGCCGACATTGACCGGAGCGGGGCTACCTGCCAATGTAAGAGTACGACGTGCCGCGTTCTTCCTCCGGGCACGCAATCCTCTCGCCGCGGACCAGGTCGTCGACCTCTGCGCGGAGCCGGCGCACACGGCCTGCGACATCCGCCGCTGTGAAGCGCCAATCGCTTGCTCGGGATGGTCCCTGGCCGGCCTATCAGGATGGCGGTCATGGAGCTCCTTCTGCTCTCCAACTCCACCAACTACGGCGGCACGATGTTCTCGCATGCCGCCGAGACGTTCGCCGAGGTCTCCGCCGGCGACAAGGTGACGTTCGTCCCGTATGCGCTGGCGGACTGGGACGACTACGCGGACAGAGCCGCGGCCGCGCTCGGCGCTTTCGGCGTCGAGGTCGTTTCCGCCCACCGGTCCAGCGCTCCGGAGCGCGCGATCCTCGAGGCGGACGTCGTGATGATGGGCGGCGGCAACACATTCCGGCTGCTCGACTCCCTGTACTCTCTGGGCGTGCTTGAGGAGCTGAGCCGTCACGTCCGCGAGGGCGTGACGCGCTACGTCGGCGCCTCCGCCGGCACCAACGTCGCCTGCCCGACCATCCGGACCACCAACGACATGCCGATCTGCCGGCCGCCGCGCTTCGACGCGCTCGGCCTCGTGCCGTTCCAGATCAACCTCCACTACATCGACCCCGACCCGGCGTCGACGTTCATGGGCGAGACCCGCGCGGAGCGCATCACCGAGTTCCTCGAGGAGAACGGGTGTCCCGTCCTCGGTCTGTACGAGGGCTCGTGGCTGCGCGTCAGCGGGGAGAAGGCCGAGGTCACCGGGCGGGCCCGGCTGTTCCAGCGTGAGGGGGGTGTGACGTTCATGGAAGGCCTCGACGTCTCGGACCTCCTGAACATCAGGCCCGTCTTCGACGACGGCAGACGGCCGCGGCCGGGAGGCTCGTCATGACGCGGCTCACAGCGGTCGTCTACTCGGAGGCGTTCTTCGGTACGCCCGACGGCAAGACCGCCAACGGCCTGGTGCGGTACTCGGAGAAGTACGAGATCCTCGCCGTGATCGACAGCACCAAGACTGGGCTGGACGCCGGCGAGTATCTCGACGAGCGGCCGAACGGCATCCCCATCTGCGCCGACCTGGCGGCCGTGATCGCCCGCCTCGGCCGCGCCCCGCGCTTCTTCATCATCGGCGTGGCGCCGCTCAGCGGGATGCTCTCCCGTCGCGAGCGCGGCGTGGTGCTCGGCGCCATGGGCCGCGGTATGAGCATCGTCAACGGCCTGCACGAGTTCCTGAACGACGACCCCGAGTTCACCGCCGCCGCGGCCAAGTACGGCGTGCGGCTGCTCGACGTGCGCCGCCCGCGCGCCAAGAAGGACCTGCGCATGTTCAGCGGGCGCATCGACGACGTGACCTGCCCGCGCATCGCCGTGCTCGGCACGGACGGCGCCATCGGCAAGCGCACGACCGCGACCATCCTGACCCAGGCGCTCAACGACACCGGGATCAGAGCCGTCATGGTCGGCACCGGGCAGACCGGGCTCATCCAGGGCGCCCGCTACGGCGTGGCGCTCGACGCCATCCCCTGCCAGTTCTGCTCCGGCGAGATGGAGGCCGCGGTGGTGGAGGCGTTCGAGGCGGAGAGCCCCGACGTGATCGTCATCGAAGGTCAGGGCGCGCTCAGCCACCCCGCCTATCTCTCGTCGACGTTCATCCTGAGGGGCGCGCGCCCGAACGCCGTGATCCTGCAGCACGCTCCGTCGCGGCGCATGCTGGGGGACTTCCCGGACATCGCCACGCCCACGCCGCTCGCCGAGATCGCTCTGCTGCGCGCCTTCGCCGGCAGTCGAGGTCATCGGGCTCACCATCAACCACGAGGACATGACCGACGCCGAGGTGAGCGCGGCCATCATCCTGTACGAGCTCGAGCTGGGCATCCCGGCGACCGACGCCCTGACGCGACCCGTCTCGCGCCTTGTCGACATGGTCGTGAGCGCCTTCCCGGCGCTGGCGCCGAGGCTGGCGGCCGGCGCCGAGTGACTCGGCCGCTCCGGCAGCCCGCCGGCGTGGTGTCCCGGGGCTCGTCCACGAGGGTGAGCGTCTCGCTTCTCTACGGCTCTCGCGCGTTCTGCCGATAGTAGGTTCAGGCGAGGACCAGGGAGGAGCGATGCGTGCATGTGAGCAGTGTGGGCTGTCCATGGGGGATTCGGCGACCTTCTGCACGGTGTGCGGCGCGCGCGTCGACCCGGCGGCGAGTGCGGCCGGGGCGCCGCCCGGAGTGGACAGCCCCGGGCAGAGCGCCGTAGGGGACGCCGCAGAGGGCGCCGCAGAGAGCGCTGCGCAACCCGCCGCGCGGGGCGGTGGGAGTGCGGCCGAGCAGTCTGTGAGCCGGGACGTCCTCGTCGATGACGTCCCCCAGGATGCGGCGTCGCGCCGCCTGCGCGTCGCGGCGCTCCCGATGCACGAGGCCGGCGACCTCGAGAAGACGGACCCGGCGCGGGCGATGACGCTGTACAGAGAGTCGGCCCTGCGCCTCCTCGAGGCGGCCGCGGATCCCCTGGACCACGAGTCGGTGCGCCACGACCTGCTGGTCGTCTTCGACCGCCTGAGCCTTCTCCTCAAGCGCGAGGGGCGGCCGGAGGAGGCGCTGGAGGAGATCGAGAGCGCGGCGTTGCTCGGACTGCTCGACTGCCAGGACCACGGTATCAAGGGACATCGCGAGGCGCTCACGAAGCGCCGGCTAAGCCTGCAGCACTCCCTGGACGGAGGGCCTCCTCAGCCCGTCTGACGACCTCTGCCTCACCGCGTGAGTCGCGGCGTCTTACGGACAAGGCTTCGACCGCCCTGGCGCGTGGAAGAAGCAACTACGTCCGACCGCCAGGGAGGTGTCGCCGATGGTGACCGCGGACGAGGTTGCGCAGATCACGGTCTTCGCCGGGCTCGACGAGGTCGATCGCGAGCGGCTCGCCCGCGCGGCAGCCGACGTCACGCTGGTGCCCGGCGAGTTCGCGGCGCAGGAGGGCGACGAGCGTGCCCTCTTCGCCCTCCTCGAAGGCAGCATCGAGGCGGTCAAGGCGGTCGACGGCATAGACAGGGTCGTCGGCAAGCGCGCTCCCGGCGACATCTTCGGTGAAGTGCCGATCGTCATCGGCACCCGGTTTCCGGTCGGGTTCCGCGCGGCGGAACTGTCTCGTGTGCTGCGGCTGGAGCCGGGCGATTACCATGCCGTCGCCGCGGCGGCGCCGGACGTCGCCGCCCAGGTGGGCCGGCTCGCGGCCGATCGCATGACCGGGCCGCGCGGTCTGCAGGGGATCGCCGCCGAACCCCGTCCGCCGCGCGCCATCGTCTTTGGCAGGCGCGCGGACGCCGAGTGCGCCGGGCTCCGGCACTTTCTCGAGCGTAACCAGGTCTCGTACCGCTGGGTGACTCCCGAGGCGCCCGATGCGGCCGGGGTGTGGGGCGGCCCGCTGCCGGATGAGAGCGACTGCCCGATCATCCGCTTCGTCGGCGGCAAGACGGTGGTCAAGCCCCAGCTGCGCCGGGTCGCGGAGCTCCTGGGGCTGGGCACCGAAGCCGCCGCGGCCGACTACGACACCGTGGTCGTCGGCGCCGGCCCCTCCGGCCTCGCGGCCGCGGTGTACGGCGCCTCGGAAGGCCTGAGGACGATCGTCGTCGAGCGCGAGGCGCCCGGCGGCCAGGCCGGCACCTCCTCGCGTATCGAGAACTACCTCGGCTTCCCGTCCGGCGTGTCCGGCGAGGAGCTTTCGAGCCGCGCCCTGCAGCAGGCCCGGCGGCTGGGCGCGGAGATCCTCGTCACGCGCGAGATCACCCGCATCGACGCGGAGACTCACGAAGTCCGCCTGGACGGCGGGGACGTGCTCCGCGCCAGGACGATCATCCTGGCGTGCGGCGTGTCGTGGCGGCGCCTCGGCGTGGAAGGCTTCGACCGTCTCGCCGGCAAGGGCGTCTTCTACGGCGCCTCGCGCAGCGAGGCGCCCACCACGCACGGCCTCGACGTGCACATCATCGGCGCCGGCAACTCGGCGGGGCAGGCGGCGATGTTCTTCTCGACGCACGCGCGGAGCGTGACCATCCTGTACCGCGGCGACGGCCTCGAGAAGAGCATGTCGCGCTACCTCATCGACCAGATCGCCGCGCGGGCCAACATCAGGGCGCTCCTCCACGCCGAGGTCGTGGCCGCGCACGGCGAGTCCGGCCTCGAGGAGCTCGACGTGCGCGACAACGTGACGGGCGAGACGACGCGCCTTGGGTCGGGCGGCCTGTTCATCTTCATCGGCGCGGACGCCGAGACGGCCTGGCTGCCACCAGAGATCGCGCTCGACCGCCGCGGGTACGTTCTGACGGGACCCGACGTGGCGGCTGCCCGAGTCTGGACGCTCGACCGCGACCCCTACCTGCTCGAGACGAGCGTGCCCGGGATCTTCGCCTGCGGTGACGTGCGCTCCGGCCCGGTCAAGCGCGTGGCCGCGGCCGTGGGCGAGGGCAGCATGGCCATCGCCTTCGTGCACCAGTACCTCAGGGAACTCGGAAGCGAGGCGGCGCCGGCGGACTGAGCGCCGCGGCGCCGTGCAGGAGGCCCAGCGGGCAGCCCGGCAGGCGCCGCTCGCCGGCCGGCGCTTCAGGCCGTGAGCGCCAGTGCGGTGAAGCCCACGACGAGCCAGATGAACGCCGAGCCCCCGGCCGTGAGGACGATCTCCGGCCAGAGGTCCGCGCGCCTCACGCCCTTGAGCAGCAGCCACATGACGACCATGCCGAGGACCCAGCCGTAGCCGGGCAGCAGCGCGAAGGCGCTGCAGAAGCACACGGTGATGACGAGGTCGGCGACGGGGAACTCGAGCCCGGTCCACTTCGCCACCGCCCACACCCACACACCGCTGAGTGCGACCGACACCGCGTAGGCGAGAGCGTAGGGGAACATCCGGCGAGCCTACCACCGGGTCGCCGCGCGCGAGGGAGACTATCGGCGTCGGCGCATCGGCGCGGCCTCCAGAAAAGGGGGATGGGCCGCGACGACTGACTCGCAGTCGTCGCGGCCCACATGGGGCCTGCGGCTCCCGGACGATGAAGGGGGGGGATCGTCCGGGCGATTGGGAGACGACTCGGTGGGGGCGCACCGTACATCAGTCGCATCCCGACGGCCGGGGAAGACCGTCGTTGCCGTCGTATGGCTTGTACACAGTGTGCAGGGTGAATATGAAGTGCGCGTTGCGCCGGCGTTGAGGAAAGCGGAGATGGAGAGGCGCGAGGCCGGGTCCGTAGCAAATAGTGGGTTGTGGAGCACTTTGCTTGCGCCCATACTCCGCGAAAGGCCCGACGCCGTCGAGCCGCCGCTGAGCGGCGGCGCAGCGCCGGGCGGACCCAGGACGGGCGATCACCATGACCCCCAGCCGGCGTGCGGGCAGTCTCTCCCGCTTCATCCGCAGAACCGCCTTCTCGTCCGGCCGCCGCTGGTGGATCGGGGCGGCGGCCCTCGTCGTCCTCGCGTTCGCCGTGCTGGGACGCAACGACCTGTCCCTCATGGTGCGCTCGTTCGCGCACGTCGACTGGCGCTGGGCACTGGCCGCCATCACGCTCATGCTCGTCTCGCTGGCGCTCCGGAGTCTCTCGCTCCAGCTCATCGTGAACGCGGTCGGCGACGTCCGCTCCCGGTTCACCGAGGCCTTCTCCGCGACGAGCATCGGCCTGCTGGCCAACTCGATCATCCCGATCCGCGTCGGGACCGTGCTCTCGCCCTACGTGCTGTACGTGATGCTGCGCCGGCGGCGAGAGCATCTGCCGTTCCCGACGGCGCTCGGCGTGACGCTCACCGAGCGGATGTTCGCCATCATCACGTTCCTGGTGATGGCTCTCGTCTTTCTCTCGACGCTCTCGGCGCCATCGTGGGCCGTCCACGTGCTCTATGTGAGCGCGGGGCTCATCGCCGTGCCGCTCGTGGGAGGCTTCATCCTGAACCGCCGCCGGCGTCAGGTCACCGAAGCCTGCGAGCGCGGCGGCCCCAGGCTCAGGCGCATGGGCCGCTGGCTCCCGCAGATGATCGAGAGCCAGCGCATCTGGGACAGCCCGCGGGCTGCACTCGCGGTCACCGGGACGCAGGTGCTGGCGTGGATCGTCCAGCTCGCCGGCGCCGTCGCGATGCTGTGGGCGTTCCACCTCGGGGCGGCCGGACTGGGCGGAGCCGCCCTCGTCATCGTGCTCACCAACCTCATCGGGCTCGTCCCGGCGACTCCGGGCAACGTCGGCACGTTCCAGGTGGCCGCCGTGGCGGCGCTCGCCACCGCCGGCGTCGCCGCCGGCCCGGCGCTCGCCTTCGCGCTGGGCCTGCAGGCGCTGCAGCTCATCGTTGGCATCGTCGCCGGCCTGGTCGCCATGAGCGCCCAGGACATGTCGCTCGCCGATCTGGCCGGCCGCAGCCGCCAGGCGGCGGCCGCGCTGCGCGCCGCAGAGGCCAAAGTCGCATCGGCAGAAGGCCCCGCCGGCAGCTGACGCCACCGGATTGTGGCCTGCCGGATATCCGCGTCGACGGCAAACCACTTGAATTACCGGCCGAACGGCCGATAGGAGTGGTAGATGGTCAGATTCACCGCATCCACCAGACAGCCCCCGGCTGGTGGCCTCGGCAGCGCGTCCGAGCTCGATCAGCTGCTGGAAGGACTCCGCCGCGGAGAGCGCGACGGCTTCGTCCGCTACTTCGACCTGTTCCGCACGCCGGTCTACGGCTTCGTCCTGCACCTGCTCCACGACGAAGCGGCCGCGGCAGCTGCGACCGTCCAGTCGCTGTCCGCCGCGTTTCGCCGCATCGCCCTCTCCGATGACGGATCAGACCTTGAAGCGCTGACCTACCGCTGCGCGCTGGACGCCTGCGCGGCCCACGTGGCGGCAGTGGGCGCTGACGACGCAGCCGGATCGCCGGGGGGCTTGACTCTCGCGTCGTCGAATGCCGCGAGCAGCCACATCGACCGGGCGCTGGACTCTCTCGAGACACGGCAGCGCGCGGCGCTGCTGCTGCACGACGTGCACGGTATGAACGCCGCCAGGCTGGCGGTCGTCTTCTCGCTCACCGAAGAGGCCGCCGGCGCGCTGCTGTTCCGCTCCCGGATGGAGTTCCGTGACGCGTTCGCGGCGCGGACCGCGCACGCACGGGGCGGCGTGTGCCGCCAGGCCGAACAGGCAGTCGCCGGCACCGTCGGCCTGGGCTTCTCGTCCGGCGAGCTCGAGCGCCTGCGGACCCACGCCGCTTACTGCCGGCCCTGTCGCAAGGCGATGCAGGGCTGGGTGACCGGCGCCTTCGGTCTCGCGCTGGCGTTGGGACAGGCGCCGCCGCCGAAGGCTCTTGCGGCGCCTCCCGGGTTCGACGCGGCGTCGGTCGCCGGCGCCGCGACGGCAGGGGCCGGCGCGAGCTGGATCATCCGGACCATGCGACCCGTCGGACGGGCGCTGAAGAGCCGATCGGCCGCCTACGTGCTCGCCGCGGCCTGCCTCGCTCTCGCCACGGGAGCCGTCCTTCACCAGCAGGGGGTCGGCCCGTCCGTCCTCTTCGAGAGCGTCGGACCCGCCGTCCGGCTCATCAAGGCCCCGGCAGCAGAGGCACACGGGTCCGGCCGCAGCCACACACGGCAGGAGACGTCCACGAAGACGTCATCCGCCCTCGCGACGGCCTCGGCCGGCGTTCAGCCGACGCCCGTGGCCGCCGCCCCGGTCGCCCGGGTCTCGTCTGTGGCCGGCGCCTCGCCGCCGCAGGTCGACCGGAGCGAGGTCGTGGCGGATGCCGGCGGAGCGCGGAGCACGCCGGTCTCGTCCGCTCGGCCGGACCCCGCAAGCGTCCACGACCGGGCCGGCGGCCGTTCTGAACGGCACGCCTCTCCGCCACATGGCCACTCCGGTGCCGGGGCGGCCCGCGCGGCCCACACGGCCCACGCGTCCCACACGGCCCACGCGCCCGCACGGCCCACGCGAGCCGCACGGACCACGCGAGCCGCACGGCCCACAAGGTGCGAGAGGTGCACAAGCCCAACGGGGCGCACAAGGCGCACCGCATTCATACGGCGCCCGGCAGTCACTGGGCGCATGCGACCCATAAGACTCACAAGGGTGACAAAGCTCAGGAGACGCACAAGACGCACAAGGCTCACGGGGCGCACAACTCCCACGAGGCGCACGGCACCCATGTGGCACACAACACCCATGTGGCGCACAACACCCATGTGGCGCACAACACCCATCCGGCACACAACACCCATCCGGCACACAACACCCATCCGGCGCACAGCACCCACCCGGCGCACCGCACACACAAGGCGCATCAGGCGCACACAGCGCGCCGGAAGAACGACTGAGGCGCCGGGCTGGTGAGCCAGGCGGCGGGACCCGAGAGCGACCGCCCCGACGCGTCCGCGTACGGCCGGTTGCTCCTTCAGGCTGCCGAGACCATCAACTCCAGCCTCGACTCTCCGGTGCTCGAGACCACCATCCTCGGCGAAGCCATGCACCTCACCGGAGCGGGCGGCGCGGCGCTCCTCGTCTCCAGGGGAGAAGTGCTCGTCGCGCAGGAGGTGCTCGGGTTGAGCGACCGGATGCGCGACAGTTTCGTGGTCCCGCTCGAGACCTCCG
Source organism: uncultured Thermoleophilia bacterium (assembly GCA_963798285.1). Taxonomy (GTDB): domain Bacteria; phylum Actinomycetota; class Thermoleophilia; order UBA2241; family UBA2241; genus CAIXSE01. The sequence goes on from CAWCSR010000004.1 coordinate 54,403, forward strand.
TGTTCGGACGGCCGCTCGTGACCGGCGAGATCGTCACCGAGCTCGTGGGAACATCCGAGCCGCTCTCGCCTTCGGCGTCCGACCCCTGGCGGGCGGTGATGGTCACTGCGCTCCAGAGCCACCGCACCACCTACGGAGCGCTCGCGCTCTTCTTCCCCGAGGCGCGCCGGTTCGGCGACGACGATGTGGCGGCGCTGCGCACCTTCGCCATCCACGCGGCCATCGCGCTCGACAACCGCAAGCTCATGCAGGAGAAGGAGCAGATCGCCGTACACGACGGTCTCACCGGCGTCTTCAACCGGGGCTATCTGGAGATCGCCATCGAGCGGGCGGTCAAGGACGTACGACGCAACGGCGGGCAGGTGAGCGTGCTGTTCATCGACGTCGACGGCATGAAGACCGTCAACGACACGCTTGGCCACCAGGCCGGCGACACCCTGCTCGTGGAGCTGGCGCGGCTGCTGCGTGACAGCTGCCGGGAGTCGGACGTCGTCGCGCGGTACGGCGGCGACGAGTTCGTCGTCCTCATGCCCGGCACCGACGCTGAGGGCGCCGAAGAGGTAGAGCGCAAAGTGGCCGCGGCGATCGCGGCACGCAACCAGGCCGGGGGCGAGCCTCGCCTCTCGGCCAGCGCCGGCACGCACACGGCGACGGCGGACGGCGTCGACATGCTTCTCCGCGAGGCGGACCGGCGGATGTACGCGACCAAGCGCTCGAGGCGCCGGCAATGACGGTCCCGCTTCGCCCCTTCGGTCCCGCAGACGGCGCAGCGTAGTACACTTGGTCCCCTCTACGGGAGGCTCCGGGGGACGGGGGCGGCGATGGTCGAGCGTGGGCAGCACATCTCCATCGGGCGGTTCGCCGGGCTCACCGGCATCTCGGCCAATACTCTCCGCCGCTACGACGAGTTCGGTCTTCTGTCGCCGGATCTGGTCGACCCCGACACCCGCTACCGCCGCTACTCGGTCGAGCAACTCGACATCGGCATCCTCATCCGGCTGCTCCGCGACCTCGACGTGCCGCTCGAAGAGATCGCCGCGCAGATCGGCGGCGGCGATCCCGAGCGGCTCAGGGACGTGCTCGCCGTTCATCGCGAGCGTATCGCCGAGCGGCTCCTGGAACTCGAGCGTATCCTCCGACGTATCGACGTCGCGCTCGAGGGAGAGCGAGGACTGCTCCCCTACGAGGTAGAGCTCGTGACGCTCGACCCGGTCTGGATCCTCAGCCGCCGCGCGACGACGTCACGGTCGCGGCTCGACGAGGAGTTGGAGCGCTGCCTGGCCGATCTCGAGACCGACCTGGCAGCATCGGGCGACCGTGCCAGCGGCCGGGAGTTCGTCCTCTACCACAACGTGCTGAACTGGTACCAGGGGCTCGACATGGAGGCGTGTCTTCCGCTGGCGCCCAAGGTCGCCGCCGTGCACGGTGGCTGGCAGCTGCCCGGCGGTCTCTGCATGCGGACTCTCCACCGCGGCCCCTGGGACGACATCTGGCACGCCTATTCGATGATGCTGTCGAGGATCGCGCGGGAGGGCTACGACGTCTGCGGCCCAGTCCGTGAGGCGTACCTGGCCGACGAGCGGGACGTGGAGGACCCGCAGCGCTACGTGACCGAGATCACCTGGCCGGTCACGCAGATGACGTGGGAGCTCGACTGACCGCTGGCCCCTTGACCTTGGCCCCGGGCTAAGGTCCATCCTTGTGCGAGACAGTCCGCCGCGGGTCCGGGGGGGAGATCATGACTGGGAAGCTGTGCTACCTGTCGGCGAGTGACGCGCTTGCGCTGTTCCGCAGGCGGGAACTCTCGCCCGTCGAGCTCATGCAGGCGACGATCGACCGGGTGGAGGCCGTCGATCCGGTGGTGAATGCCCTGCCGATCCGGTTCTTCGACGAGGCCCTTGCGGCGGCGCGGAAGGCCGAGGCGCGCTTCGCGGGCCGAGGCGGCGGTCCGCGCCCTCTGGAGGGGCTGCCCGTGGCCGTCAAGGATGAGGTCGAAGTGGAGGGCCAGCCCGCCACCGAGGGGTCGCTGCTCCTGAGAGACGTCGTCGCCGGGCACACGGCGGCATACATCCAGCGGGTCATCGACGCCGGGGGCATCATCCACGCCCGTTCGGCGACGCCCGAGTTCTGCTGCGCGGCGATCACCGACTCGCGGCTTTGGGGCGTCACGCGCAACCCATGGAATCCCGAGTACAGCCCCGGAGGCTCCTCCGGCGGCTCCGCGGCAGCGCTGGCCGCGGGTATGGCCAGCCTCGCGACCGGGTCCGACATCGGCGGCTCCATCCGTATTCCGTCGTCGTTCTGCGGCGTGGTCGGGTTCAAGCCCCCCTACGGCCGCGTGCCGCAGGACCCGCCGTTCAACCTCGACCACTACTGTCACGACGGACCCATGGCGCGGACCGTCGACGATTGCCGCCTGCTGGAGAACGTGATGGCGGGTCCGCATCGCGATGACATCGTCTCGTTGCGCCCCAAGCTCACGATCCCCGGTGAGTTGCCCGGCGTGGAGGGGTTGCGGATCGCGGTGAACCCGGACCTCGGCGGTTTCGAGGTGGACCAGGAGGTCCGCGACAACCTGCATGACGCCGCCGGCGTGTTCGGCGACCTCGGCGCGCACGTCGAGGACGTCGGCCTCGAACTGGACATGGATGACGTGCGCGAGGCGGCTCGGGCGCACTTCGCCGCCATCTTCGGAAGTCTCATCGGGCAGGCTCTGCCCGAGCACCGCGACCTCATGACTTCGTACGCGATCGCCTTCGCCGAGGACGCGGCCAGGCCGACCGTCGGCTTCTACCGCTCGCTCGAGATCGAGAGCGAGGTGTACGCGAAGATCGCCGACGTCCTCGAACACCACGATCTGCTCATCGCGCCGGTCTTCGGCGTGCCCGCCCTGAAGGCGACGGTCGCCGACTACGACATCGAGGTCATGTACCGCCACGGCATGACCCTGATCTTCAACATGTGCAGCCGATGCCCGGTGCTCGTCGTGCCGTGCGGACGGTCCCGCGCCGGCGTGCCGCTCGGCATCCAGATCGTCGGCCGCACCTACGACGACGTGAGCGTCTTCCGTGCAGCGGCCGCATTTGCCGCGGCGCGCCCGTGGTTCCATGACGCCGGCGCCCGTCCCGCCCTCGAAAGGAGCTTCGAATGAGCATCTCGGCTCGCTCCCTGCGGCTCGCGCTTCTCGTCGCCGCCATGGCCGGCGTCGGGGCCGCCTCGCTCGCTCTCGGTGTGGGACAGGCCTGGGCCGCCAGCCCGTCGCCCTCCGCGAGTTCCGCGCCGCTCACGCTGCGGATCGGCTGGACCTCGGAGCCCGACAACCTGAACCCCTTCATCGGCTGGCAGAACTCGACGTACGAGATCTGGTCGGTCAACTACGACTTCCTGTTCGGGTTCGGTGCGGACAACTCGCCGACCCTCGACCTGGCGCGCGAGTTCCCCACCAAAGAGAACGGGGGCATCTCCGCCGACGGCAAGGTGTGGACGATCAAGCTGCGCACGGGGGTCAGGTGGTCCGACGGCCAGCCCATGACCGCGGACGACGTGGCGTTCACCTACAACTACATCGTCAAGAACAAGATGCTGAACATGGCGATCACGACGGTGGGCATCAAGGACGCCGCCGTCGTCGCACCGGACGTCGTCCGCATCACCTGCACGCAGCCCAAGGCCGACATGGAGCACATCTTCCTGCCTATCCTGCCCAAGCACGTCTGGGAGAAGGTGAGCCCTGAGCAGGCCCAGACGAGCTACGTCAACCAGCCGCCGATCGTCGGCACAGGCCCGTTCATCACCACGAAGTTCAAGAAGGGTGAGTTCGTGGAGATGGACCGTAACCCGTACTACTGGGGCCAGAAGCCGACGCTCGACAGACTCCTCTTCCTCTTCTACACGAACGGCGACACGATGACCGCCGACCTCAAATCGGGCGCCATCGACGCCGCCTGGGGCATCCCTGAGGCCCAGTTCGACTCGCTCGCGTCCGCCCCCGGTCTCGAGCCGGTCGCGTACAACTTCTTCAACTGGGACTACCTGTCCCTCAACTGCTATGAGGGCACTTCGCGCGGCAACCCCGTGCTCCGCGACTGGCGCTTCCGCAACGCGCTGAACTACGCGATCGACCGGCAGTCGCTCTGCGACGTCGCCTACGTCGGCAAGGCGACGCCCGGGACGACGATCCTGCCGCCCGGCATGTGGACCGGCCCGGACTACCACTGGCAGCCGGCGGCAGGACAGGCGTACACGTTCGACCTCGTCAAGGCAGGCCAGTTGCTCGATGCTGCGGGCTACCGAGCGGGGTCCGACGGTGTGCGCCGGTACAAAGGCAAGCCCATCGACTTGCGGCTCTGGACGACCACCGACGCGTCCCAGGCCCAGACGGCCGTCAAGCTGATCGCCGGCTGGCTCAAGAAGCTGGGCCTCAAGATCGAGGTGTCCGTGATGGACCCGGGCGCCCTCCAGGCACGGGTCTGGAACTTCGAGGGCGCCGACTACGTCCCCGACTTCGACATGTACGTCTGGGACTGGGCGGGCTACTCAGATCCGGGCCAGACGCTTTCAGCTGAGATCAGCGCCCAGATCGGTAACACGAACGAGCCGTGCTGGTCGAATGCCGTGTACGACAAGCTCAACTCCGAGCAGAGTTCGGCGCTCGACCCCACCACCCGCAAGGGCTACATCGACCAGATGCAGCAGGTCATGTACGAGCAGACGCCGTGGGTGGTGCTGGCGTACCCGCAGTACCTGGAGGCTTACAACACGGCAAAGTGGACGGGCTGGACGAGGATGCTGGGCGGCAAGGGGCCGGCATTCATGACGACCGGCTACCCGCAGTCGTACATCGCGCTCCAGCCGGTCGCCACCGGGACCGCCACCTCGGGTGGCTCCGGGACGTGGGTGGCGATCGCCGTTGCGGTGGCCGTCGCGGCGCTCGTCGTCCTCTGGCTGCTGCGCCGGCGGCGTGTGCACGCTGAAGAGACGTGAGCGCGTCGAGCAGCGCGTCGCTGGGGCCAGAAGTCGACACTGAAGAGAGGGGCTGACGTCATGCGTGTCCTGCAGCTTGGTGTGGGGTCGGTGGGTGAGGTGACTGCGAGGACCGTCGCGGCCGCGCCCGAGGTGGATAGGGTCGTGCTCGCCGACATCGACGAGTCGCGGCCGCGGGCGGTGGCCGCCAAGCTCCCGCCCGGCAAAGCCGGGACCCTGCAGCTCGATGTCCACGACTCCGAGGCGCTGGTCAGGGCGCTCGCCGATGTGGATCTGGTGATCAACGGGCTGATACCGGAGGTCAACCTCGACGTCATGGCGGCGTGCCTCGAGTCTGGGACGCACTACCTGGACATGGCGGCGGCCGGCCCGCGCGATGTGGTCGGCACGGCCGACATCGACGAGGAACTGGCGCTGCACGACGAGTTCAAGCGCGCCGGCCTCACCGCGCTCGTGTTCTTCGGCATCGACCCGGGCGCGAGCGACGTCTTCGCCCGCGCCCTGTACGACCAGTTCGACACGGTCGAGCGCCTGATGGTGCTCGACGGCGACCACTCGAGCGCCGAGGGCGTGGATTACGCGCCGAGCTTCTCGCCGACCACCATGGTCGAGGAGTGCCTGATCCTGCCGCCGCACGCCTATGAGGACGGCAGGATCATCCGCCGCCAGTCTCTCTCGAAGAACTTCGACTTCACGTTTCCCGATCCGGTCGGCCCGCTCAAGGTGTGGAATGTGGACCATGAGGAGTCGCAACTGATGCCGCTGTTCCTCGGCGACAAGGGCCTCAGGAACGCCGACTTCTTCATCGCGCTCGATCGCGACTGGGCCAACCTCCTGCTCGCGTGGCGACGGCTCGGGTTCGACCACAACAAGGAGGTCGAGTTCGAGGGCTGTCGCTTCCGGCCGCTCGACCTGCTCGTCTCGAGACTGCCGAAGTCCGTCGACCTGATCGGCAAGATGCACGGCGCGGTGTGCGTCGGCACCTTGGCGGAGGGGACGATCGGCGGCAAGCGCGCGCGGCGCTACATGTACCAGATCACCTCGCACGATGAGGCGTACGACAAGCACGGCGTACAGGGCACGGGCTGGCAGACCGGCGTCCCGGCCGCCTGCGCCGGCATCATGCTCGCCAGAGGGCTGGCTCCGGGGCCGGGCGTCTACGCTCCCGAGCAGATAGACCCCGCGCCGTTCCTGGACCTGATGACGGCCCACGGCACGCCCTGGGGTGTCCTCGAGCTGCCTCCGGACGAGGAGCTCCCGATCTAAGCGGCGGCGACGCCTTGGCCTCTCCCAGGAGCGCATCGGTCAACCTTCCCGGTCTCCGGGTAGAGCTCTCTGCGACCGGAGCACGAGGGAAGGAGCCGTCATGGCCTACAAGGTCGGGTACTTCGTCGGCAGCCTGGCTGCGGGGTCGATCAACCGCATCCTGTCCCAGGCACTGATCAAGATCGCCCCGCCCGATCTCGAGTTCGTCGAGATCCCCATCAAGGACCTGCCGCTCTACAACTACGACTACGACGCCGACTACCCGCCCGAGGCCCGAGCGCTCAAGGAGGCGCTCGCCGGCGTCGACGCGGTCCTCTTCGTCTCGCCGGAATACAACCGCGGGATCCCCGGTCCGCTCAAGAACGCCATCGACTGGGCGTCCCGGCCATGGGGACAGAACTCGTTCGCGCGCAAACCCTCTGCGATCATCGGCGCCTCCACGGGCAAGATCGGCACGGCCGTCATGCAATCCAACCTGCGCATGGTGCTCGCGTTCTGCGACTCGCCGCAACTGAATGCGCCCGAGGCGTACATCCAGTACTCGCCGGAGGTGTTTCGCGGCGACGGCGAGATCATGAACCCCGAGATGCGGGCGTTCCTCACCATGTACATGCAGGCGTTCCGCGACTTCATCGGGCGCGTGCTGAGCGTGGCGCCGCAGGCCGCGCCCTGAGCTCGGGACGGCGCTTGCGGCCGTGCGGACGGCGCCCGGCAGCCGAGTCCAGCGGCAAGGGCATCCCGAGCAAGGGGGAAGACCCGTCGGAGCTCCTCGCCGGCTTCCCTTGGGAGTCCACGGCCCCCGGACGATTCGTCGGCGAGCGGGTGGCGGAGAGGCGTGGCGGGTAAGACGCTCCCGGAGGTGATGCGGCATGCACGCCGTCGTGATCGAAGAGGGTCGGCTCCGCTGGCTGGAGAGGCCGGACCCCGAGCCCGGTGACCACGAGCTGGTCGTCGCCGTGCGCGCGGCCGGGGTGAACGGCGCCGACCTGTCGCAGCGCGCGGGCCGGTATCCGGCGCCGCCCGGGTGGCCGCAGGACATCCCGGGCCTCGAGATGGCCGGTGAGGTGGCCACCGTGGGGCCGCGAGTCACCCGGTTCGCCGTCGGTGACCGGGTGATCGGGCTCGTCGGCGGCGGCGCCCAGGCCGAGCTGGCCGTGGTGGACGAGACGCATGCCCTCGCGGCGCCGGCCGGACTGTCGTGGCCGGAGGCCGGCGGGTTCATGGAGGCTTACGCGACCGCCTACGACGCCCTCTTCGGGCAAGCGGGGCTCACTCTCGGTGACCGCCTGCTCGTCACGGGCGCGGCCGGCGGCGTCGGCTCGGCCGCCGTCCAGCTGGCGGCGCTGGCCGGAGCCCACGTCGTCGCCTCCGTGCGCGACCCCGCCCGGCGCGATGAAGTCGCCGCGCTCGGGGCGGCCGAGGTGGTCGCGCCCGGCGACGTGGCCGGGCACGGCCCCTACGACGTCGTGCTGGAGCTGGTCGGCGCCGCGAGCTTGCCGTCGGCGCTCGAGGCGCTGGCGCTCCGCGGGCGCGTCGTCGTCATCGGCGTCGGGAGCGGCGCGACCGTCGGAGCTCGACCTGATGGCGCTGATGGGTCGCCGCGCCCGCATCTCCGCCTCGTCCCTGCGGGCTCGCCCAAGCGGCGAGAAGGCGGTCCTCATGGCGACGCTGGACTCACTTGTCGTCCCCGCGCTGGCGACCGGGCGCCTGCGCGTGCCGGTGGCGGCGACCTTCCCGCTGTCCGAAGCCGCCGGCGCCTACGAGCACTTCGCCGCCGGCGGTAAGCTCGGCAAGATCGTGCTCACCGGCTGAGCTTGCCGCGGGCTGCTCGCCGCCCGCCGGACGAGAGCCGCAGGCGGCGGCCCGGTGAGACGGTGGCGTGCTCGCCGCGGCGGCGCCGGGGCGATACTGCCCCCGGCTTGGCGTCCACGCCCGGGGTGCGTGTCTCCGGCGGCGCCTGCGGCCGTCAGCGTTCGCGGAGCAGCTTCGGGGGCACACTCGAGGTGTGACCGCGGAGGCGGCAGGATGACGCTCAAAGGGATACAGGAACGACCCAGGGGCTTCGCGTACCGCGAAGAGTTCGTGACGCCGGCGGAGGAGCTCGATCTCATCGAGCTGGCCGCCGGCCTCGAGATGCGCCGCGTCGTCATCCACGGGCAGGAGTCGCGGCGCCTCGTCCGGCACTTCGGCTACGGTTACGACTACGCGAGCCGGCAGGTCCGCGAGGGCGACCCGCTGCCGGCGGAGCTCGAGTCCCTGCGGCGCCGGGCGGAGGAGTTCGCGGGCCTCGAACCCGACAGCTTCGTCGAGGCCCTCCTGACCTTCTATCCTGTCGGCGCCTCGATCGACTGGCACGCGGACGCGCCGCCGTTCGGCGACCGCATCGTCGGCATCTCACTCGGCGCGCCGAGCAAGTTGCAGCTGCGCTCCGGGGACGGCGGTCCGCGCCGCGTCTTCGAGCAGTCGCTCGAGCCCCGCTCGGTCTACCTGCTCTCGGGTCTGGCGCGCTTCAAGTGGCAGCATCACATCCCGCCGACCAAGGGTGACCGCTACTCCATCACGTTCCGCACGCTGCGCCGCGCCAGAGCGGCCGCGTGACGCCGACCACCGAAGAGGAGGCGCTCCATGGCCGCATCCAGCGTCGACGTCCGGGCGCGCCAGGCGCCCATCCGGCAGGCCTACTCTGACGACCCGGCGAGCGCCCCGCGCACGCTGCGCGTGCGCGGGGGCTCCGCCGACCTGAGCGATCCGCTCCATGCGGACATCACGCCGGACTCCGTGCCCGTCATCGTCTTCCGCTCCGGCGCGCACCCGGCCGTCGGCGGCGAGGGCGACGCCCCGTGCTCCGCCGACGTGCTGCTCGCCGCGCTGGCCGCGTGCCAGGAGATCACCCTCCGGATGGTCGCCGCCAACATGGGCATCGCGCTCGAGGAGATCGAGGTGACGGTGGAGGGCGACTGGGACCCGCGCGGCACGCTGGCGATGGGTCGCGAGTTCCCCATCGGGCTCACGGCCGTCCGTGCGCACACGCGCGTCGTGGTCGCGGGCGACGAGCGCGGCGAACGCGCCGAGCGGCTGCTGCGCAGCGCGGAGCGCTACTGCGTGATCCTGGACACGCTCCGTGCGGGCGTGCCCGTCGAGTCGACCTTCTCGCTCGAGACGCGCTGACGCGGACGTTCGCTGGTCCCGCTTCACGAAAGAGGCCCCCGGGCCTGGCGGCTCACGGCTCGGCGCCGAGCCACGCCGGGTTGTAGGCCGTGCTGTCGTGCACCGACGTGGTCTTGAACGGCTCGAACCCGCCTGCCGCGGCCAGCGGCGCCGTCTTCGCGAGCAACGCCTCGACCTCGTGCTCTGCGAGCGGCCGGAAGTCGCGAGCCAGCGCCAGCGCCTGCTCCAGCACCTCGAGGCTGTCGATGCCGGTGATCACCACTGAGGTGGGCAGGCTCAGGGCGTAGCGGAGGCACTCCACCGGCGTCACCACGCCCGACTCGAGGATGACTCCGGAGGCCATGCTCTTCATGCCGAGGACGCCGATGCCTTCTGCCGCCAGACGCGGAAGCACCATGCGTTCGAAGCTCCGGTAGTGCGCGTCCATCACGTTCAGCGGCATCTGGACCGTGTCGAAGTCGAAGCCGTGCTCGGCGGCGACGTCCAGCATGTGCAGGTGGATGTGCGGGTCCTTGTGGCCGGTGAAGCCGATGAAGCGCAGCTTGCCCGCGGCCCGGGCCTCGAGCAGGGCCTCGTGGGCGCCCTGCTCGCGGAAGATGCGGTGAGGGTCCTCGTAGCGGATGACCTCGTGGTGCTGGACGAGGTCGATGTGGTCCGTCCGGAGGCGGCGGAGGGACTCGTCGAGCTGCGCCGCCGCCTCCTTCTTCGAGCGGCCGTCGATCTTGGTCATGAGAAACACCCTGTCGCGATAGCCGTCGCGCAGGGCCTTGCCCATGCGCTCTTCACTGGCGCCGTCGTTGTAGTCCCAGCAGTTGTCCATGAACGTGACACCGTGGTCGACGGCCTCGCGCACGATGCGCACGGCCAAGCTCTCGCCGATCCGCTCCGCGAGGTGGAAGCCGCCCAAGCCGATCGCCGAGACCGTCTCTCCCGTCCGTCCCAGTCGCCGGTAGAGCATCTCCGGGTGTTCCTCGGCGCCCATCTCTTCGCCCTCCTTGTCGACGGCAGCGGATACAAGGACTATGCCCGCGGGACTCGCGCTGCCGGCGGAGCGGCGTATGGCGCGCTGCGCGCAGGGGACGCCGGAGAGGCGTCGTGGCCACTCCGGCGTCCCGCCCTGTCTTCCGTCAGCCTGTCTGCGCCAGGACGCGGTCGAGCGCGTCGTAGCTCAGGCTCAGGCCGCCTTCCATGCCCGAGTCGATCATGCCGTCGCGCTCCTCGGGGGTGTAGAAGAGCGAGGTGGTGACGATCCGCGTGCGGCCGTCGCCGAGGTCCTCGAACGTCGCCGTGTTGACGACGGGGTAGCCCGGCATGCCGTCCCACTCGAACGTCTGGACCATGCGCTCCTCCGGCGTCACCTCGCGGAACCGGCCCTCGAACCCGGAGTCGCCCTCGGGGCCGTGCTCGACGAAGCGCCAGTGGCCGCCGCGCACGGGCTCGAAGCGCTCGATGTCGAGCTTGTTGCCGCGGCCCCACCACTGCGCGAGCAGCTCCGGCTCGGTGTGGGCGCGCCAGACGAGCTCCCGCGGCGCGTCGAAGACGCGCTCCATGCGGATCTCGCGCGGGCCGGGGGTGGTCACGTGCAGCGGGCCCTCAGGTTCGGGCTCGACCTTTCTCAGAGGGGTACTCATGACTGCGATCCTTTCTGCTGCTCCAGGAATCCGCCGAGCCGGTCGAGCCGTTGTTCCAGCATCTGCCGGTACATGGCGATCCAGGTCGTCTCGTCGTCCAGCCGGCGCGGGCCGATGCTGCAGTGGCGCACGCGGCCGACCTTGGTCGTGGTCACCAGTTCCGCCTGCTCGAGGACCGCGACGTGCTTCTTGACGCCGGTGAGCGTCATGTGGAATGTGGCGGCGAGCTCGCTGATCGTCGCATCGCGACGTCCCAGGGCTTCCAGGATGCCCCTGCGGGTCGGGTCCGAGAGCGCCGCAAAGGCGGCGTCGAGCTGTGCGGAAGACTGAACCATATGGTTCAGTTTCCCTCTTTCCGCGGCGGCAAACGTCCGCGGCCGCGTGCGGGGCCGGGAGCGAGCCACGCTCGCGCGCCCTTTCGCGTATCATTCGGCGAGCGTACTCGGCAAGGGAGGAGACCATGGCGTCATCGCGTGGCGATTCGGCGGTCACCAGGCGTGAGATCCTCGCCGCGGCCCGCGAGCTCTTCGCGGCCCACGGTGTGGACGGCGTGAGCGTCCGGCAGATCGCCGCGGCCGCCGGTGTCAACCACGCTCTCGTGCACCGCTACTTCGGTACCAAGAGCGATATGGTCGCCGCGATCCTGCTCGCTGAAGGCGAGGCGATGAGCGCCATGGGCAAGCCGGATGCGGATGCCGGCGAGTCGCTGGCCGCGTTCCGCACCGTCCTCGAGTACATCCTCACGGACGGTCACACCTCGCTGCTGCTCATGCTGCGCGCGGAGATAGACGGCTTTGCACCGGAGAGCCTGCTCGGGGGCGCTCCACTGCGGCCGCTGGGACTGCTGCATGAGTGGTTCGCAGAGCGCGGCGCGGGCGGCGTCGATCCGCAGGTGCTGGCCGTCGTGCTGGGAGCGGCGATCATGGGCTTCTCCGCCGTGCAGCCGATGCTCTCCGCCGGCGTCGGCCTGGCGGCGGAGGATCCGGCGGAGGTACGACGGCGCTTCATCGACGCCGTCGTCGCCGTCGCGGCGTCGGCCATCGGGCCCGGGCCCCAGCCGGACGTGGCCGGCGGCCCTCGTCCGGCTGCCTGAGCACGATGCAGTCCCGTCCCATCTGCGCTGAGCGCTCCGCCTGACGCCCGACGCCTGACCACGACCGTGGTCGTCGGGCCGGCGCCGTGAGACCATAGGGCGGGACGCCGGCGCTTCGCGCCGACGGGGCGAGGAGGCCGGAGGGATGGAGCACGCGGACGCAGGGCCGGGGCCGGGCGCCGAGCCGGACGAGGCGCAGCCGCACAGTTACTCGCTCATGCACGGCTGCCTCGCCTTCGTGGCTCTGGCTGTGTTCCTCGTCGTCTTCGTTCCGCTCCTCATTTGGGCCGCCGCGATCATCTTCGCCGGCGCACGCTGACAGCTGCCGGCGCGCCCGCTACGGGCGCCGCGCCGGCCTGATTCCGGACCCTCTCGCCCGCCGGGCGCAGACCGTTCTGTCATACGTGAACGTACGCGCAAGCTGGGTGTTGCCCGGTTTGACAACAGCGTGCTCAGCCTCGAGACTGCCCCCCGGAGCCAGCTAAGGCCTGTGTCCGCACCGGGCCTTTCGTATATCCCCACTTCGCCGTCAAGACCGCAGTCGAGTACGCAGACCGCAGCCAAGACCCCAGGCAAGACCTACGACCCGAGGGCGCACTTCGCCATGCCGCGGAGCGGCAAGGCCGGACTGTTCGCGCCCGTCGTCGTGCCCCTGAAGGGGCGGGCGCGAACGAGCCTGTGCAAGGAGTGAAGCAGCATGAGCGCGAGCGAAGACCAGATCCTCGAGGCCCTGCCCATGGTCCGCCGCATGGCGTCCCGTTATCGCCGGACGCCGCTCGGCGTCGAAGACGCTGTGGGCGTCGGAGCCCTGGCGCTCGTCGAGGCCGGCCGCCGCTACGACCCCGGCCGGGGGGTGCCCTTCGCGGGGTTCGCCTTCAGGCGGGTGCGCGGCGCCTTGACCGACGCGTGCACCGCCGGAGCCGGGACCCGCCGGTGCAGGCCCGACGAGGAGGTACTCTGGGATCCCGATCTGTTCCGCGAGATCGGCGACCTCCGGTCGTCGCACCCGGACGGGCGCCTGGACATCCTCTCGGCCCTCGCCGGCCTCCGGTACCGGCTGCGGACGATCCTCGTGAGGCACGCCTGCGGCGTGCCTCACCGAAAGATCGCGGAGGACCTCGGCGTCACCGAGTCGAGAGTGTCCCAGCTGCTCACCACGGCGCGGAGACTGGTCCGTGCCGAGGCGGGCGTCTCGCTCGACTGACACCGCCGACCGCGGACTGCCTGGCAGGCAGCCGCAGTGCCACGGCAGGGTTCAGCGGCGGATGCGGCGCCGCATGGCCACGGTCAGGGCGATGAACGCGACCGTGACCACGAGCGCGAGGGCGGCGATGAGGATGTTCGCGCCGCCCACGGGTGGGTCAGGCGGCGCTCCCGACGGGCTGCCGCTCGTCGGGAGCCGGGGCCACCGCCTGGAGGGCCTTCGCCTTCTGGAGGCGGCTCTCGGCGCGGAGGGCTGCGCGTTTGCGCCGGGCGAAGGCCGCCATCCGGCACCGGTCGCTGCAGTACTTGCGAGCCTGGTTGCCGGTCTCGAAAACGGTACCGCACTGCTCACACGCGACTTCCCTGATGGGCCGTGGCGTACCACGCCGCCGCCCGCCCGCCGCGAGCGCGGCGTGGATGGTGCAGTACCGGGAGGGGTTGTAGATGGAGAGGATGGTGTCGCACTCGGAGTGCCCGCAGATGCGGCCGCTCTGGTAGGAGCGGACGCGATTGGCTTGCGAGACAGGTCCCCAGGGGTTCAGCGTGCCGGTGATCCGTGTAGTCATGATGCGCACCTCTCGCAGTGACAGTCCTCACGGTGGCGCCAGCCGGCCCGTGGCGTCCGCCACGGCGCGGCAGGCTGCGGGTCGTCCCGCCCGTGCCGTTCCCAGAAATTGATGCCGTCGAAGAAATAGACGCGGCCGCTCTCCCGGCCTGCGTCCGTCCAGGCCCGACGCTCGGTCGTGACCACCTCATCACGGCTCAGCGTGCGACTCTCGTGCTGCACTGCCCTTCCTCCCTCTCCTGCGTGGACCCACCCTGCGGGGGTGGCAGGCGGCCGGTGCGAGACCGGTCGCACCGACCGCCACGACAAGCTTATGCAGCGCCTCCGGGGTGGACATCGGGCAGGGGGACACACTTGCGGGGGGTCAGCGGAGGGGTCTTTGCATGGGTCATATGACCGAGGGTGTCAGGCGGCGGCGACGCAAGGCGACAGCCGGTGACCGGCTTGGCCGAGCAGGGAGGTGAGTGCGGTCAGTCCAGGTGTTCGCGCACGGCGATGGCCGCCGCTTCCGTGCGCGTGGAGGCGCCGAGCTTGGCGATGATGCTGCTCACGTGCGTCTTGACGGTGGAGAGGCTGACCACCAACTGCTCCGCGATCTCGGCATTGGTGAGACCTTCCACCATGAGGCGCAGGACGTCGCGCTCGCGGTGGGTGAGACCGGCGCGAGTCTCCGCGGGCGACGAGATGGCGTGGACGAGCGCGTCCGCGGCCTCCGGCGCGAGAGAGCTCGTGCCGGCGTGCGCCTTGCGGATGGCCTCCGCGAGCTCCTTGCCGCTCACGTTCTTGAGCAGGCAGCCGATGGCCCCGGCGCGGAACACGCGCTGGATGAGCTCCGGATCGGAGAAGCTCGTCAGGGCCAGGACCTTGGTGTCGGGGCAGAGGCGGATGACCTCTTTCGTCGCCTCGGCGCCGTCCATGCCGCCGGGCAGCACGAGGTCCATGAGCACCACGTCGGGCCGGGCCTTGCGGCACAGCTGGACGGCCGCCTCGGCCGTCTCCGCCTGGCCGACGAGAGCGATGTCGTCGAACAGACCGAGGACAGTCTCGAGTCCTCCGCGGACCAGTTCGTGGTCGTCGACGATGACCACCCGGATGGCGGTCGTGGTCGCACTGTGCTCAGTCATCGTGTGCCTTTCCCTCGCCAAAGGGCCACTCCACGGTGACAACCGTACCACGGCCGGAGCCGCTGACCACCGTGAAGAGTGCCCCGATCGCCTCCGCCCGCTCGCGCATGTTGCGGAGGCCGAAATGCCCGGCGCCGCCGGGCGGCGTGTCGAATCCGACGCCGTCGTCGCCGACCTCGAGCCGGGCCCTGCCGTCTGACAGGTCCAGGTCGACGCAGACGGAGTGCGCCCTGGCGTGGCGCGCCACGTTGTTCAGGGCTTCCTGCGTGATGCGGTAGAACGCCGTCTGCACCTCCGGCGGCAGGGCGCGGCCGCCCTCCACGCTGAGCCGCACGTCGGCGCCGATGCGGCCGCCGCTCGCCTCGACGAGGTGCCGCACCAGTTCGGGCAGCGGCGTCTGGGTCAGGCCGTCGGCGCGCATCTCCAGCAGCATGGTGCGCATGCCGGCCAAGGCGCCGCGCGTGAGGCGCCGCAGCTCCTCGATGGCGTCCTTCGCGCGGTCGCTGTCGCTGCTCACCAGGTCGGCGAGCACCTCGGCCTTGAGGCTCGCCGCGAACAGCGACTGGGTGACGGAGTCGTGGAGGTCGCGCGCGAGGCGTGTGCGCTCGGCCTCGACCGCGGCCTCTTCGATGCGCGCCCGAAGCCGCGCGTTCTCGATCGCGAGCGCGGCCTGGTCGGCGAAGGCGCGTGCGATGCGGAGCTCGTTGGCACCCAGCGACCGCCGCTTCTCGTAGGCGAACCCCATCGCGCCAAAGACCGTGTCTCGCAGGAGCAGGGGCACGGCGAGCAGCAGCCTCCCGGGCGCCGAAGGCTCTTCCGGCGGCGGTGCCATCTCCCTGACCACCGCCGTCCGGTCGCCGATGGCCTCCGCCACCAGGTCGTCCAGGCCGGCGGGGTCGGGCGCCCCGACGCCGGCGACCGGGCGCAGCGAGCCGTCCTCGTCGAGCAGGAAGATGCTGCTGCCGTCGCTGCCGAGCAGGATGCCTGCCTGCAACACGACCACGGAAGCCAGCTCGACGCTCGACAGCGCGCGGTCGAGCACCACGGCTTCGTGGAGGGAGCGGACCTCTTCGGTGAGGAACCGCAGCGCCTGCTCTGCGTCTCGCAGGCTGGTGATGTCCTGGACGATCGTGACGGCGCCCAGGACGTCGCCGCTGTCCACGATCGGCGCGGCGGAGAGGACGATCGTGCCGCGGCTGTCGTCGAACCTGTCGATGTCGACGACCACGTCCGCGAACGAGCGGCCGGTCGCGAGCGCCTGTGCCGCCGGCCAGTCCTCCGGCAGCAGGCGCTCGCCGGTGTCCGCCCAGTACGCCGCGTAGGCCGCGTAGTCGCCGACCGAGTCTACCGATGCCTCGCCCGCCCAGATTTCGCGCAGGACGTCGTTGCGCAGCAGGACCTCGCCGTCGGCGCCGACGATGCCGAGGCCGACGGGGGCGGCGTCGACGATGGCCCGCAGCCGCGCCGCCTCCCAGGCGAGCGCCTCCTGGGCGCGTTTCTGCTCGCCGATGTCCCGGATGCTGGCGACGACTCCCTCGGTGTCGCCGTCGCCGTTCACGATCACGTGGGAGTGCACGTCGGCCCACAGTTCGTGCCCGTCCTTGTGCCGGTACCGGACCTCACCGCGATACGAGTTGTCGCGCAGGAGCACGGTGAGCGCATCGTCCCAGCTGGAGCCGGCGATCACCGCCTGCAGCAACTCCCGGGACGGCCGGCCAAGAGCCTCTTCACGAGTCCAGCCGAACAGCTGTTCCGCCGCCTCGTTCCAGTAGGTGATCCGGAACGAGCCGTCGAGCGCCACGATCGCGTCGTGGACGTTGGCGAGCAGGTGCGCCTGGAGCGCGAGCGCGGCCTCCGACTCTTTGCGCTCGCTGATATCCGTGAACATCGCGAGGTCTCCGCTGAGCTCGCCGTCTTCGTCGAGGGCGGGGGCCGCGCTGACGAGGAACCAGCGCAGCTCGCCGTCGCCCGTCCTGAGTCGGGCGTCGTACTGAGCGCCCACGCCGCGACGGCGCTCCTCCATGCGCCTCGGCTGGACGGAGAGGTCGGTCGGAGAGAGGAACTCCTTGGCCGCCCGCCCGATCATCTCGTCCGGCGTGTGGCCGAGCCACGAGGCGAGCGTCTCGTTCACGAAGGTCACCCTGTCCTCGGCGTCGCACAGTGCGATGCCCTCGCTGGCGGTGGTGACGATCAGCCGGAAGCGGTCATCCGAGGCGCGCAGCGCCTCCTCTGCGCGTGCGCGCTCGAGGCGTGGCAGGACGCGCACGGCGACGTCGCCCAGGAGCTCCAGTTCGTCGTCGCGCCAGTCGCGGGCCTCTGGGCCGGCGGCGCAGAACACGAACGTCAGGCGGCCGTCGCGCCTGAACGGCGCCATGATCCAGGAGCGCAGACCGGTTGCCCGGTGGGCCTCCGCGTCGGTGCGCGGGTCGGTGTAGGTGTCTACACAGGCCACGGTACTGCCCTGCCGCAGCGCGTCGAGGATCTCCTCGCCCACGTACTCGCGGATGCGGCTTCTGCTCGGCAGCGGCTTCGCTGCACCGCCGTTCCACATGGTGCTGACGCCGGCGTCGGCGTCGCCGTCGAACTCGGCGAGAAAGACGTGGCTCACCCCCAGGTACCCTCCGAGAAGGGAGCCGGTGACGTCCAGGACGTCCTGAGGGGACGTGACCTGCGCCAGCCCGTCCTGAAGCTCGGCGACGAACCCGAGATCCTGCTCACGCCGCCTATGTTCCACGTACAGCGACTCCACGCTGTCGTAGAGCGCGACCAGCGCGAACGTGGCCGCTCCCGCCAGCACGCCGAACCAGACGAGGAGGAGGTTGCCGGCGGTCAGGGCGTCCTGCAGGAGCATGACCGCGATGGTGAGCGTCAGGCCGGCGACGGCGACGGCGATCGCCGCTCGGCGGGTCAGCGCGATCGCGGCGAAGATCACGATGACGAGGTACGCGGCGGCGATGACGTAGCCGGGCACGAGCACGTCGATGATGAGGATCACGACGAGACCCAGCAGCGCGAGTCCGAGCGAGAGTCGCGGCCGGGCGCGCAGGCCGCTGATGACGCCGACGACCGCGGAGGGAGGACCTCCCGCGATCTGTGCGGCTTCACGCACCTGACCACCATCCTTCGCCGACAGGTCGCGCCGCGGACGGGCGGCGCGGCTGGTTCGGGGCATCGACCCGTGCCGCGCGGGCAGGGGTCTCGTCAGTCTAGGCGAGCCGGTCTCGGTCGTACATGGGTCGGCCGGTCGAGGGGTGGGGGGCCGGATGACCGATGGTAAGGGCGGCCGCGCCGAGTGCGGGCCGGCTGCGGCCCACGTCGGCGGGACCGTCGGGCGGTCACTTCCCGTCGGCCGTGGCCTGGACGGCCGCCACCGTTTCGTCGTCCGGGGCGCCGTTCGCCAGCGTGGCGACCATGACGGCGGAGCCGGACGAGCCGGCCGCGCGGAACGCCGCCCGCAGGGCGGCGAACACGGCCGGCTCGTTCCCGCGCACGAACGTGCTGAGGCGGCTGACGGTGATCTCCACGCCCTCGGCCGCCGCCGCCCGCAGCGCCGCCTCGATCGCGGGCCGCAGGTGCGGCTGGCGCAGCGGATAGACGGACAGCTGCAGGTTCACCGCGCCGCTCGCCGGCGCTCCTTCGGCCTGCGGATGCACGCCCGTCTGCAGCACCGCGAGGATGTTGCCTGCCGGGTCCCTGAACCAGGCGATCGGCGGGCCGTACTCGGGCTTCGGCGGGCGTACGATGCCCTTCTCGTCGTGGGGCATGCCCTCGTAGCGCTCGAACGAGACCCCCGCCGCGACAAGCTCGTCCACCGCGGCGTCGATGTCGTCCACGGGCAGGTTGAGGACGGTGAACGTGGCCGGCTCGTGCCCTTCCTTGGGGTAGAGAAGGACCCTGCCGCCGGTGGCGAGGTGCAGGGTCAGCATTCCGTTGGCTTCACTCACCTCGAGGCCGAGGATCTGCGAGTAGAAGACGCGGGCCTTCTCGACGTCGTCGACCGAGAACCCGGAGAACGCCTGGCTGTGTGTGAACATCGGGACTCCTCTACGCGGGGGGTGGTGACCTGCCTATTCCCCGGAAGGCGGCCGCCGCCCCTCCTGCGTCCGCTCCGCGTCCTGCGTCCGCTGCCCCTCCTCGACGGCCTCGCGGAGCACGACGGCGGAGTTGTGCTCCGTGTCCGCCGCCGCGTACACGAAGGTCACCGGGCCGTCGCGGGCGAGGGTGCGCAGCCGCTCGAGCTCGTCCGGGTGCTCCAGCAGTTCCTCGCTGTAGCGGCGCCGGAACTCGGGCCACTTCGCGACGTCGTGTCCGAACCACCGCCGCACCTGGTGGCTGGGGGCGGCGTCCTTGAGCCACAGATCGACGGCCGCGCGCTCCTTGCTCAGCCCGCGCGGCCACAGGCGCTCGACGAGCACGCGGGTCCCGTCGCCGTCCGCGGGCGCTTCATAAGCTCGCTTGAGCCTGATGACGTGCCCCGCCTCGCCCGTCCGTCTGGCGGGGCGCGTGTCTCGCATCGTCGCCTCCTGCCTGCCTGCCCGGCCGCCTCAGCGGCCCGCGCCGGGAAGCTCTTGTCGCCGGCCCGTCTCGAAGAAGTGCGCCCACGGGTCCGCCGCCCCGGACTTCAGTCGCCGCAGGACGCGCTCGGCGGTCCAGTCGGCTCCGCCGCGCGTCTTGCCGAGCTCGTCCCAGCCGATGGGCAGCGCGACGGGGGCGCCCGGCCGGCCGCGCAGCGAGTACGAGGTCACCGAGGTCGCTCCCCGGCCGTTGCGGAAGTGGTCGACGAACACCTTGCCGCCGCGCTTGGCCTTGGACATGGTCGCGGTGTACCTGTCCGGCTTGCGCTCGACCAGGGTCTCGACCACCTCACGCGCGAACGCGCCCACCTCGGGCCAGCGCTCCTGCGGCGTGTACGGCACGACCACGTGCAGGCCCTTGCCGCCCGAGGTCCGCAGGTAGCTCTCGAGGCCGCGGTCCAGCAGTTCCTCGCGCAGCGCCCGCGCCGCCTCCCGCACGCGCCGCCAGTCCAGCTCCGGCGCGGGGTCCAGGTCGAAGACCAGGATGTCCGGGGTCTCGATGGCGCCGACCGTTGATCCCCAGACGTGGAACTCAACGGCGCCGTTCTGGACCATGGCCACCAGGGCCTCGGCGGAGTCCACGACCGGGTAGGCGATCGTCTTGCCGTCGGCGCCCTTCACGCGCACCTTGGCCACCGACTTTGGGACCGACGGGGTCACGTTCTTCTGGAAGAAGCACTCGGAGCCGATGCCGTCGGGGCAGCGGATCACCGTGAGCGCCCGGCGCGCGAGGTAGGGCACCATGAGCCCGGCGACGGCCTCGTAGTAGCCCGCGACGTCCAGCTTGGTCAGGCCGGGGTCGGGGAACACGACGCGGTCCGGGTGGCTGATGGCGACGCCGCCGACCACCGGCTTGGCGGGACGCGAGGGAGCGGGGGAGGGCGGCGCGTCGGGCTGCACGGGGCGGGCACGCGCGCCGGCGTCGTGCCCGGCATCGCCGTCGGCGCCCGATGGGCCGGCCGGACGGCGGCCTCCGCCGCCGGCCGCGCGGGCTGCTCCGGGCGCCGCCACCCCATCCTCGCGCACGACTTCGGTGGCCGGCTTGTCCTCGCGCAGCCCCCGGAACACCGGGTGGCGGAGCTGGCCGTCACCGGTCCACTCGGTGAAGCTGACCTCGGCCACGAGCTGCGGGGACGTCCAGTGCGCGCCGCGCGCCTGCGCGCCCTTCGGCGGGTCGACGAACGCCGGAGTGCTCCGCTCGAGCGTGCGCAGGCGGGCCGAGAGGCGGGCGAGCGTCGCCTCGTCGAAGCCGCTGCCGACGCGTCCGGAGAAGCGCAGGGAGCCCTCCTGGTCGTAGACGCCGAGGAGGAGGGCGCCGAACCCGCTGCGGGCTCCTCCGGGATCGGTGAACCCGCCGACGACGAACTCCTGCCGGCGGGCGCACTTGACCTTGAGCCAGGAGCTGGTGCGCCGGCCAGGGTACGTGCCGCCGGCGCGTTTGGCCACCAGGCCCTCGAGCCCCTGCAGGCAGGCCTCCTCGAGGACGGCGGGGCCGCGGCCCTCGATGTGGTCGCCGTAGCGCACCACGCCGTGCAGCTTGCGGCCGCCGCGCTTGAGCAGCCGCTCGAGCCGGCGCTTGCGCTCCTCGAGCGGCAGCCCGCGCAGGTCGTCGCCGTCCTCGAAGAGCAGGTCGAAGGCGACGTACGTGACGGCCTTCGGATCCTCCTTGAGCGCGCGTTGCAGGGCGCCGAAGTCGCTCACGCCGCGTTCGTCGAACACCACCGCCTCGCCGTCCAGCCACGTGCCGGAGGACGGCAGGGCGGCGAGCGCCTCCGCCACCCCCGGGAACCGCGCCGTCCAGTCCAGCCCGTTGCGCGAGAGCAGGTGCACGCCGCCGTCGTCCACGCGCGCGGCGATGCGGTAGCCGTCGTACTTGATCTCGTGCAGCCAGTCGTCACCGTCGGGCGGCGCGTCGGTCAGCGTCGCCAGAGTGAGCGGGACGGAGGCGGGCACGCGGGACTCGGCGCGGTCGTCCTCGTCCCCGCCGCGCGCGCCCGCGTTCGTGCCGCCGGCGCGCGTCGCCCGCCGGCGCGGCTTCTTGCCGGCGGTGATCTCCTCCATCGTGCGGCCCGTCGAGACGCTGCGGTCGTCCGGGCCCCACACGTCCGGTTCACCCGGCCGCGCCTCCTCGTCGCGCTCCTTGATCAGCAGCCACTGGTTCTCCTCCTCGCCCCCGGAGCCGCGCGTGTGCACCAGCACCCAGCCGCCCTGCAGACGCTCGCCGTCGAGCCGGAACTTGAGCTCGCCCTTCTCCAGGCCCGCGTGGGGGTCGCCGCCGATGGGCTCCCAGGCGCCGGTGTCCCACAGCATCACCGTGCCACCGCCGTACTCGCCCTTGGGGATCGTGCCCTCGAAGTCGCCGTAGTCCACGGGGTGGTCCTCCACGTGGACGGCCAGCCGGCGGACCTTGGGATCGAGGCTGGGCCCCTTGGGCACCGCCCAGCTCACGAGGACGCCGTCGAGCTCGAGCCGCAGGTCGGCGTGCAGACGGCTCGCGGCGTGCTTCTGGATGCAGTAGAGCCCGCCGGTCCGGCCGGCGCGAGCAGCCTTCGGCCGCGCGCCGGTGGCTCCTGCGGGCTCGTTGGTCTTCGTGAAGTCGCGCTTGCGCCGATAAGTGCGCAGGCCGGCCATGGCTCTCAGCTCGCCTTGCGGCGGCGCTCGCCCTTGCGCCCTTTGGCCTCTCCGACGCTCTTCTTGAGCAGCTCCATCATGTCGACGACCTCGCCGCCCTGCTGCCGGGTGGCCGCGCCGCTCTTGACGGGTGCGCGGCCGGTCTTGGCCTTCTGCTCGATCAGCTCGAGCAGGTCGTCGCGGTACTCGTCGCGGAACTGCTCGGGCGACCAGGGCTCGTCGAGCGCCGCGACCAGCTGCTCGGCGAGCTTGACCTCCTTCTCGGCGACATCGGGCGCCTCGAGCGCCTCGCCCGCTTCGAGCTCGGCCACGGCCTTGATCTCGTGGGCGTAGCGGAGCAGCTCGAGGGTGATGATCGACTCGTCCGCGATGAGCGCCGCCAGGTGCTGGCGGCCGCGCATGACGATGGTCGCCACGCCGACGCGGCCGGTGCGCCGCAGCGTCTCGCGCAGGATGTGGTACGGCTTGATGCCGGCCTTGGCCGGCACCACGTACAGCGGCTTCTCGAAGTACTGCGGCGGCACGGCGCCGAGCGGCACCGCCTGCACGATATCGATCGTCTCCGTGGCCTTGACGTTGGCCTTGGTGAAGTCGTCCTGGTCGAGGACGACGAAGGACCCGTCCTCGTACTCGAAGCCCTTGACCACGTCCTCCCACTGCACCTCGGCGCCGGTCTCCTCGTTCACCCGCTTCTCACGGATGGGCGAGTTGTCCCGGCGGTCGAGCTGGCGGAAGCGGAGCTCGTCGCGCCTCGTGGCGGAGAACACCTGCACCGGGATGGTGACCAGCCCGAAGCTGATCGCGCCTTTCCAGAGTGGCCGTGCCATGGTTGAGGAGTGCCCCGCGAGGAGGTTCGGGTAACGCGCCGCAGTGTGGCGTCGTCGGCGCCGGCGGCGACAGGCCGCCTTAGACGCGCCTCAGAGCGTCGCGCGGGCGAGCAGCACGGCTACGGCGTCCTGGGCGGCGTGGGCCTGCGCCAGCGGCACCGGGTCGCCGTTCATCAGCATCGAGAAGCTCAGCGTGTGCCCGCTCGCCGTGGTCACGTAGCCCGAGAGGCTGCTGGCGGCGTTGAGTGTGCCGGTTTTGGCGCGCACGTTGCCGGCGGCGGCCGTTCCGCGCATGCGGTCCTTGAGCGTGCCGTCGACGCCGGCGATCGCGAGCGAGTGACGGAAGACGGCGAAGTCGGGGCGCCTGGCCATGGCCCCGAGGATCCTGACCACCGTGCGGACGCTGAGCTTGTCCTGGTAGCTGAGGCCCGAGCCGTCGCGGATGCGGAAGCCGTCGCCGGCGCCGACGGATTGCAGGAACTGCTGGGCGACGGCAGCGCCGGCGGCGGTGGTGCCGCCCGTGCCGAACCCGGCGCCGAGGCCCTTGAGGAGCTCCTCGGCCATGAAGTTGTCGCTCGGCTTGTTCATCGCCGCGAGCACGCGGGCCAGGGTCGCCGAGTGCTCCGTGTACGCCAGCGTCGACGTGTCCGGCGCGACGCCGCGAGCGGCGCTATGCGACACGCGGATGCCGGCGGCGCGCAGCTGCTTCGTCA
Source organism: uncultured Thermoleophilia bacterium (assembly GCA_963798285.1). Lineage (GTDB taxonomy): Bacteria > Actinomycetota > Thermoleophilia > UBA2241 > UBA2241 > CAIXSE01. The sequence continues at coordinate 78,181 of CAWCSR010000004.1, forward strand.
GGGCGCCGGCGGCCGCAAGCGCCGGGTCGGCGACGTAGCCGCCGCCGCTCGAGAAGCTCTCGTTGAGCGTGAGCGCCGAGAGCGGACCGCAGTAGGCGGTCATGCTCGGCCGCCAGTTCGCCACGCCGCGCGCGGCGTCGAAGTACCCGGCGTCGGCCACCACCTGGCCGGTGATGCGCGTCACGCCGAGCTTCTGCAGTCGCGAGACGAAGTCGTGGATGTCGCCCGTCGCCATGCCGTAGTGGCTCTTCTGGAAGGACGTGGTGGAGAGCGTGGGGTCGCCGAAGCCGCGCAGGTAGACGTCGCCGTCGACGACGCCGTCCGCGGTGGGGCCGGGGGCGTCGATGAAGAGCTGGGTGCTGAAGCGGAACGAGGCCGTCCAGGCGGCGAGCGCGGTCGACGAGGTGACGAGCTTCTCATTGGAGGCCGGCAGGCGGAGCACGTCCGGCCGCAGCTGGTAGACGGGGCGCCTGGCCGTGAGGTCGTAGACGGCCACCGACGTACCCGAGCCGCCCATGCGGTAGCGTCCGAGGGTGGCGGCGATCTTGTCCTTGAGCCCCGCCGCCGCCACGGCGGGCACGGCGAGAAGCAGCAGGAGGGCCAGGCCCGTCAGCACGACGAGCAGCCTGGCCCCGTATGTGCGTGCTCCGCTCATCGCGGTCAACCGTAGCAGGCGCCCGCGCCGGCTGCCTCCCGCGGGCGCGGCCCGCCCGCCACAAGCCCGTCGCGTGGACCCGTTGGATGTTCCTCATGAGGATCGGGTCTAGAATCGGGTCACTCGGGCTTCCGCCACTCTTCGCGGGACGCCGCCTTTGCCAGCGACAAGGATCCGAGTGGCCACTGTGCTCGATCGCGTCATCGTGGGGAACGGCGCCGCGGCCGCCGAGGCGGCCCTGGCGCTGCGCTCGGCCGGCTTCCGCGGCCGGGTCGACCTCTTTGCGGAGGGGGCCCGCCCGCCGTACAACCCGATGCTGGGCAGCCGATACGTCTCCGGCGAGCTCCCGGGTCGGCACTGCTTCCCCTTCGGCGACAGCGGCTTCTACGAGCGCGCCGGGGTCCGTGCCCACCCGGACACGCCGGTGGCGCGCATCGACCCTGCGGCGCGCTCGCTCGCGACGGCGGCCGGCGAGCAGTTCTCGTACGTCGAGTGTCTGGTGGCCACGGGAGCGACGACGGTCCTGCCGCCGGTGCCGGGCCTCGCCGGCCCCGGCGTCTTCGTGCTGCGCTCGTTCGACGACGCGGTGCGGCTGCGCGGCGCCGTCACCGCCGCGCGCGTGCGCGCGGCCGCCGGAGCGCTGCCGCGCGCCCTGGTCCTGGGCGCCTCGTTCGCCGGCGTGGAGATCGCGAGCGTCCTGCGGCGCGAAGGCCTCGCCGTCGCCATCGTCGAGCGCGAAGCGACCGTCCTCCCGCGCGCGGCGCACCGCGCGAGCGCCGCAATCGTCTCGCGCCACCTGACGGAGCTCGGCCTGGATCTCAGGCTCGGCTACGTCGTGAGCGGCGTGGAGCGGCGCGACGGCCGCCTGGACGTGAGCTTCGCACGCGCCGGCGGCGCGGCGGCCGGTGCGCCGCCGCCGGCCCGGGTGCTTGCGGCGAACGATCCGGAGTCGCCGAGACCTTCGACCTGGCCGTGGTGTGCACCGGCTCGCGCGCCAACCTCGGCCTCCTCGAGGGCAGCGGCCTGGTGAGAGACGGCGGCGTCGAGGTCGACGACAGGATGATGGCGCCGTCGCCCGGGCTGCTGGCGGCCGGCGACGTCACGCGCACGCTCGATCCGCTGACGGGCGAGCGCGCCACGGTGGCGCTCTGGGCGAACGCGCGCCGGCAGGGGCGGATCGCGGGCCTCACCATGGCCGGGGTGCCGGCTTCGTGCCCGGGCCGCCCCGCCTGCAACATCCAGCACGCCGGCGACCTGTTGTTCGCGAGCGGCGGTTCGCTCGCCGTCGCGGACGCGATCGACGTCGACGAGCGCGGCGGCTCGCTCGCCGTGCTCGGCTTCTCCGCCGGGCGGCTGGTAGGGTTCAACCTGGTGGGCGACGTGCACCGCGCCGGCCCGCTGGCGTGCGCGCTCGGCAGCGAGCCGCGCGGCGCGCGAGACTGCAACGTCGCCGCTCTGGCGGCGGTAAGGGAGATGGTGACGTGGACGACGCGGCACGCAGACTGAAAGCCAAGATCCCCGGGGCCGACACCGGCATCGAGGTGCGCAAGTCCGTGTGTGCGATCTGCGATCCCACGACGCAGTGCGGCCTCGACCTGTACGTGCGCGACGGCCGGATCGTCAAGGTCGAAGGCTCGCGCGAGAATCCGCACAACCGCGGCTCGCTGTGCGCCAAGGGGGCCGCGACCCGCCAGTACGTCTACCACGAGGACCGGCTGCTCACGCCGCTGCGCCGCACCGGGCCGCGCGGCTCCGGTGAGTTCAAGCCGATCTCTTGGGACGAGGCGCTCGAGGAGGTCGCCGGCAACCTCGAGCGCATCCGGGCCGAGAGCGGTGCCGAATCCACGGTCTTCTACGTCGGCTACCCGAAGCAGATGCGCCCGTTCGTCGAGCGGCTGGCGCTGCAGTTCGGCTCACCCAACTTCTGCACCGAGTCGAGCTCGTGCTTCACGGCCACCGCCATGGCGTTCAGGCTCCTCTACGGCCAGATGGCGGGCCCGGATATGCCGCGCACGCGCTGCCTGCTCGCCTGGAGCGCGAACCCGTTCCACTCCAACACCCCTGCCGCCGGTCACCTCATGGACGCGCTGGACCGGGGGATCAAGCTGGTCGTGGTCGACCCGCGGCGCACGCAGTTCGCGGCCAGGGCGGACGTTCACCTGCAGCTGCGCCCGGGCACCGACGGCGCGCTGGCGCTGGGCATGGCCCACGTGATCCTCGAGGAGGGTCTGCACGACGCCGCGTTCGTCGCCGCGCACACCAAGGGGTTCGCGGAGTACCGCGCCTACGTGCGCGAGTTCGACCCCGAGCGCGTGGAGCGCATCACCGGGGTCCCGGCCGAGAAGCTCCGCGCGGCCGCGAGGCTCTACGCGACGACCGAGCCGGCGGCGCTCATGTTCAGCGCCGCCCCCGTGGTCCATCACACCAACGGCGTGCAGAACTCGCGCGCCGTCTTCTCGCTCATCGGCCTCACCGGCAACTTCGACGTCGCCGGCGGCAACAAGCCGGCGCCGTTCAGCTGGCTGGAGATAGGCGGGGCCGGCTTCGTCACGCGACAGCACGAGTTCGAGCTGCCGCGGCGCTGGGAGGACCTCCCGCCGCGGGTCGGCGCCGGCCGCTTCCCTGTCTGGGCGGAACTGGTCGACCAGGCCCAGGCCATGGACCTGCCGCGGCAGATCCGCACCGGCGACCCGTACCCGCTGCGCGCGATGGTCGCCTTCGGCCTCAACCACCGCATGTTCCCCGGCTCGGATCACTTCCTCGAGGCGATCCAGGAGCTGGACTTCATCTGCGACATCGACCTGTTCGCCACGGACGCGTCGCGCTACGCCGACATCGTGCTGCCGGCCTGCAGTTCGGTGGAGCGCAGCGAGGTGCGCTGCTACCCGGAGAAGTACGTGACGCTCACCGAGCCGGCGATAGCACCGCTCGGCGAGGCCCGTTCGGACACCGACATCGTCTTCGCGCTCGCGCAGCGGCTCGGGCTCGACGACCCGCTGCTGAACCCGGAGCCGGACGGCGAAGCCGATCCGGCGGCCACCTTCACGGCGGCCGCCGACTGGGTGTTCGAGCCCAGCGGCATGACGATGGCAGAGCTGGCGGAGCACCCCGGCGGCATGCCGGTCCGCGACCCGCTGGCGACGCCGGACCGGCAGTATCTCGAACGCGGCTTCCCGACGCCCTCGGGCAAGATGGAGTTCGCCTCCTCGGTGCTGGAGCGGCTCGGCCCGGAGATCGGCGTGGACGCGCTCCCGACCTGGCGCCCGCCGGGCAAGAGCGCCGAGGCCGATCCCGCCCTGGCGCGTGACTACCCGTTGATCCTCAACTCGGGGTCGCGCCTTCCGATGTTCGTCCACTCGCGCACCTACCGGCTCTCCTGGACGCGCGGCCTGCGGCCGCGGCCGGCGGCCGACCTCAACCCGGCCGACGCTCGCGCACTCGGCATCGCCCAGGACGACGAGATCGCGCTCAGCACGCCGGCAGGGTCCATCCGCGTGCTGGCCAACCTCACCGAGCTCTCGCAGCCCGGCGTGGTGCACATGTACCACGGCCATCCCGAGGCCGACGTGAACCTGCTGCTGGACCCCGACTACCTGGATCCCATCTCGGGCTTCCCCGGCTACAGGTCGGTGTTGTGCAGGGTCGACAAGGTGCAGGCGGAGGAGGTGACGTCGTGAGCGACGCGTTCTATCTCGACATCGGCCGTTGCACAGGTTGTCACGCCTGTGCGGTCGCCTGCATGGATCAGAACGATCTCGACACCGCGGAGGGCGCGACGGCGTGGCGGACGGTGTTCACCGTCGAGACGGGGGCCTACCCGGAGGCGAGCGTGCGCTACGTCTCGCTCGCCTGCATGCACTGCGAGGACGCCCCGTGCGTGCTCGCCTGCCCGACCACCGCTCTGCAGCGGGGAGGCGACCCCGCGGTCGTGCGCGTGGACCCGGACCTGTGCATCGGCTGCCACGGCTGCGCCATCGCCTGCCCCTACGGTGTGCCGCGCTTCGGCGCCGACGGACGGATGCAGAAGTGCGACCTCTGCGTCGACCGGCTGCACGCCGGGCTCGAGCCGGCCTGCGTGCGCGTGTGCCCCACCGGGGCGCTTCACCACGGCGATCCCAACAAGCTCGGCCTCGCCGTGGAGCGCGCAGCCGCCGAGCGCCTGGCCGGGCACGACTGAGGGAAGTCTGACCCTCAGGTCAAGGGTGAGACTGCGGGCAGGATCACCCTGGCGGTGAGGCCGCCTGATGCGCCGTCGGTGAGCTCGAGCGAGCCTCCGGAGGCTCGAGCCAGGGTCGCCACGATGGGCAGCCCCAGCCCGGTCCCGGGAGTGGAGCGGTCCGCGCGCCAGAACCGCTCGACGGCGCGCGCCTTGTCCTGATCGCTGAGGCCGGGACCTTCGTCGCCGACGACGAGCTCGTGCGCCGTGGCGCCCCTGACGATCGTCACCGAGACGCGCGACCCCTCCGGCGCTGCCTCCACGGCGTTGTCGATGAGGTTGTCGAGGATCTGCTCGACGCCGCCGGGGACCGACGAAGCGTAGACAGGCCCGCCCGGCGTCACGAGGCTCAGGTTGACCCCGGTGGCGTCGGCCACCGCCGACCAGGTGTCCACGCGCTCGGCCGCAAGGGCGGCGATGTCCATGGCCAGTGGCTCCGCCGTCTCCTCCGCCCGCGCCAGCTGCAGAAGGGCCCCGACGAGAGCGGCCAGCCTGTTGGTCTCCTCGATGGCCGCGCCCAGCTCCTCCTCATCTTCGTGCGTGGCGGCGGCGCTCTGCAGGTTCTCGAGGCGCAGCCGCAGCGCCGTGAGCGGCGTGCGGAGCTGGTGGGAAGCGTCGGCCACGAACCCGCGCTGCTCGGTGATGAGCCGGTCCAGCCGGCGAGCCATCGTGTTCATGGTCTCGCCGAGGACGGCGATCTCGGGGGGCGCCGAGGGATCCGGCTCCGCGGGCGCGAGGTCGCCGGTGGCGAAGCGCGCCGCAGCCGCGTCGAGCACGCGCAGCGGCCTGGTGACCGAGCGGGCGATCGCCCAGCCGATGCCGGCCATGGCGATGAGCACGACCGCGGCGACGGCGATCAGGCCGACCCAGTAGCCGTGGACGAGCGCGTCGGTGTCCTGCTTGTCGAGCGTGAGCCGGACGGCGCCGTGCACGTCGCCGGCCGAGCTCGAGGGTACGGCCACGTACAGAAGGTCGGTCTTGAGCGTCCGGGAGTAGCGCGTCCCGATGGCGCGCCCGCCGCGGAGCGCCGTCCTGATCTCGGGACGCGTGGAGAAGTCTCGTCCGGCGGGTCCGGCGGTGTCGATGACCGAGGTGCCGGCCCTGTCGACCACGACCACGCGGACGTCGGCGCGCTTCGCGTAGGCGTCCGCGGCCGCCGGATTGAGCCTGGTCCCCGACTCGAGCCCTTCTTCGTAATAGCCGGCGAGCACCGTGGCGTCGCGCTCGACGTCGCGCTCGAGCCCGACCATCTCCCGCTGCTGGTAGAAGATCGCCAGGGGGATCTCGAGGACGAGGAGGACGACGAGCGCGGCCAGCAGGTAGCCGAGCAGCAGCCGGCGCGTCACGGCGCGACGGCGGCCTCGACGAGGCGGAAGCCCACCCCGCGCACCGTCTCGATGAGCTCGGGGGCCAGCTTCTTGCGCAGCGAAGCGATGTGGACGTCGAGCGTCTTCGTGGAGCCCCACCAGTTCTGGTCCCAGACGTCCTCGATGAGCTGCTTGCGGGTGAGGACGGCGCCGGGGTCCCTCGCGAGGTAGACGAGCAGGTCGTGTTCTTTCGGCGTGAGCGTCACGGGTTCGCCGTCCAGGGTCACGCTGCGCGTGCGGGTGTCGATCTCGAGCCCGCCGACCACGATGCAGGGATCGGCCGCCGGCGCCGTCTGGTCACCGGTACGGCGCAGGACGGCGCGGATGCGTGCGAGGAGCTCGCGGAACCCGAACGGCTTGACCACGTAGTCGTCGGCGCCGAGCTCGAGCAGGACCACGCGGTCGATCTCGTCGCCGCGCGCGGTGACGACGATGATCGGGACTTTGGAGCGCTGGCGCAGCTGCCGGCAGACGTCGGTGCCGTCGATGTCCGGCAGCCCGAGGTCGAGGAGCACGAGGTCGCACTCGCCCGCGGCGAGGGCCGCGGCCCCGGTGGCGACGAGGTCGATCTCGAACCCCTCGCGCCGGAGACCGGCGCGCAGAGGCTCGGCGATGGTCGGATCGTCTTCCACGACAAGGAGGCGCATCGGTCCATGTTCACCCAAGCGCGTCCCTTTGCCAAATCGTAATCCGCCCTTGCCGTCCCTTTACCGGCGTTTGCGTGCAGTTCACGCTGCGTGCTGTACCTTCGAACGCGACTACTCCGAGCCCGGTGCTCGGGAAGGGAGCCATGCATGAGACACCGCACCGCACTGATCACCGCCGGCTCGATCGCCGCCGTGCTCTTCGCCGGCGCCATCGCCGTCGGGGTGAACCTCGGCATCCTCACCTTCGCCGATTCGAGCCCCGTCGGTCAGCTGACGACGGCGACGGTGTCCCGCGTGAGCGCGGCGGCGCCGGAGCCGTCGTACGCGGCGAGCAAGCCGGCGAAGGCGACGAAGCAGCGCGCCACGCAGCAGTACGTCATCAAGAAGGCCGGTGACGTCAGGATCGCCTTCTCGAAGAAGGCGGTGCGTTTCGTCTCCGCCGGCGCCAACAGGCACTGGGCGTGGAAGCTCGCGCAGAGCAGCGACCAGAAGCTCACGGTGACGTTCACGCACGGCTCCGACTCGTACACCTTCGTCGCCTCCGTGGACGCGCACGGCAAGGTCACGGCCAAGGTCGACCACCCGGTCACCAAGGTCCTCCCGACCGCTTCCGGCGGCGGCTCGGGGACCTGGGCGTCGGCGCCGCCGGCGCAGACTTCGGCCCCGGCGCAGCCCGGTGGGGGCGAGGGCGGCGAGGGCGGATCATCCGGACAGGGAGGGGCAGATGACTGACGACCGGCGGATGACCATCTACCGCGCCGGCGAAGAGGCGGCACAGCGGTGCACGTCGCGGCCGCCCGCCGGCGAGCCGGCTGCCCGGCCGCAGCGCAAGCGCCGCGGCGTGGCCGCCGGCAGGATCGTCGCCGCCGGCGTCGGCGTCGCGGCGGTGCTGGGTCTCACGGCCAACATGGAGCTGGCCGGCAGTCACGCCCAGGCCGCGCAGGCGGCCACGCCGCCGGCCGGACCCGAGCCGAGCGTGGCTGCGCTGCGCTGGGAGAAGAGCGCGTTCCAGGGACCGGCGACGAGGCCGGACCGGCTGGTCGCGTCCTCCGGCCGCAAGCCGATCGTGCTCACGCCGCACACCGTCGTCAACACCGTGGGCGGCGGCTCGAGCGGCGGCTCATCGGGCGGCTCGAGCGGCGGCTCTTACGCCGGGTCGTACTCGGCGCCGGCGGCTGCGGCCGCTCCGGTGGCGACTACCAGCGGCAGCGCCCCTCACTGAGCGCGCCGGCCCTCATCACAGAGGCCAGGTTCCGCGTCATGGCGAGCACCACGCAGGTGCTGCTCGTGGGCGCGGATCCCGGCGCTTGCGACTACGCGCAGCGCCGGCTCCAGGAGCTGGAACGTCGCTGGAGCCGGTTCCGCCCGGACAGCGAGGTCTCGCGGCTGAACGGCTCCCCGGAGGCCCTGCTCGTGGTCTCGGAGGACACCGTCAGGCTGGTCGCGACCATGCTGGGGGCGTGGCGCGTCACCGACGGCCGCTACGACCCGACGCTGCTGTCCGCGATCGACGCCGCCGGCTACACGGCCAGCGTGGACGGGTCCGGGCGCAGGAGCGCCGGCGTGCCCGGCACGCCGCGCCGGCGCACTCCCGCCGACGTCCGCGTGCACCCGGAGGCGCCGCTCGTGGCCGTCCCCGCCGGCGCCGGCATCGACCCCGGCGGGATCGGCAAGGGCCTCGCGGCCGACATTGTGGTCACCGAGCTCCTCGAGCGGGGCGTGGCCGGCGCCCTGGTCGGCATCGGCGGCGACCTCGCGGCGGCGGGCACGCCGCCTACCGCGGACGGCTGGCACGTGGCCGTCGAGCACCCGCTCGACCGCTCGCGCACGCTCACGACGGTGACGCTTGAGGCGGGCGGCGTGGCCACGTCCAGCACGCAGTCGCGGACGTGGCTCACGGACGGCGAGGTGCGGCACCACGTCATCGACCCGGACACAGGCGAGTGCGCGACCACCGACCTCGCCGCGGTCACCGTGTTCGCCCGCGCCGGCTGGGAGGCCGAGGCGCACGCCACGGCCGCACTGCTCGCGGGCGCCCGCGGTGCTCTCGCCTATCTCGAGCGCCACGACCTCGACGGGATCGTGACCACGCGGAGCGGAACGACGACATCGACCCCGGCGCTGCACCGCGCCGGCGAGACCGAATGGAGTGCAGCGTGAATCCTCACCTCTGGTGGTATCTGTCCCGGTCCGCGGGCATCGTCGCGTGGCTGATGCTCACGGCCTCGGTGCTGTGGGGCATCGTCCTCGCCTCGGACCTGTTCCCGCGCTGGCGCAACAACGCCTCGCTGCTCTCCATGCACCGCTGGCTGGCCGGCCTCACGGTCTTCTTCATCGCCGGCCACCTCGGCACGCTGCTGTTCGACACCTACGCCAGGCTGCGCGTCGTCGACCTGCTGGTGCCCTACTCGAGCTCGTGGCGGCCGAGTGCGCTGGCGATCGGCATCGTCGCGCTCTACCTGCTGGTCGCGGTCGAGGTGACGGCTCTCGCCATGAGACGACTCGCGAAGCGGTGGTGGCGCGACATCCACATCGTGAGCTACGTGGTGTTCTGGGGCGTCAGCATCCACGCCGCGCTGGCGGGCACGGACGCGTCCAAGCCGGTGTACACGCTGACGGCGATCGTCGCGCTCTCCGCGGTGACCTTCGCCGCCTCGTACCGGGCGCTGTCGCATCACCTGCCCAGGCGCCGGGCGCCGCGGACCGGCCGGGACGCCCCCCGCCGCGCGGAGGGCTGAGGCCGGCCTACAGCTCCCAGTGCGCGGCGAATTCGCGCACGGCCGACTCCGTGAGCGGGTGCGCGGGCAGCCCGAGGAGGACGTCCAGCGGCGCCGTGATGTCGTGGGCGCCGTCGAGGATGCTCTCCACGACCTGCGGCGCCGTCTTGAGGCTGGCGGCCAGGATGCGCGTCGAGCTGTCCAGCTGCTCGAGGATCGCCGCCTGCTCCGCCACGACCGCGCCGGCAGAGTGCCGGGCGGCGCGGTCGACGTACGGGATCACCCAGACGCAGCCGGCCTCGTGCGCGAGCAGCGCCTGCGCCGGCGAGTAGACCGCCGTGAGGGCGCTGCGGATGCCGTCCTTCTTCAGCGCCGCGGCCAGTGTGATCGCCTCGAGCGTGGCCGGCAGCTTGGCGACGACGCGGTCGGGGGCCAGCGCGGCCGCCGTCCGCGCCTGCTCGTTCATCTCGTCGTAGGTGCTGCGCGTCGGCTGGTAGCAGATCGGACCCTCGGGAAACGCCTCGAGCAGCCGGGCGAGGTGCGCGAGCGGCTCCTTCGTCTCTCGCGCCATCAGCGCCGGGTTGGTGGTGATGCCGCGGACGAAGCCGAGCCTGGCCGCCGCGGCCGCGTCCTCCAGGGATGCTGAGTCGAGCAAGATCGCCATCGTTCACTCCCGCGGTAGGGTCTCGCAGGCCGGTGCGGCGAGCCGCGCCACCGCGCTGCAGCGTGGCGGCGCCCGCGCCGCGTTCGCCGCAACCCTCGCACCTTGCCCGCCGCCCTTCAAGCGGGCGGGCAGGCATGTCCTTCGGGCAGGCCGGGCCCGTCGCGGTCGAGGGAGGCAGGTCCTCCGGCAGCGGCTGTGTGACCCGGTGGCGGCGCGCGCGGCGCTCGCCGAGCTCGCGCGCCACACCGTCGAGCTGCCGAGCGCGCTCACCCAGGCCGGCCTCCGGCGGGCAAGTCTAAGTCTGAAGTTGAGGGTGAGCTCCATTCTGGCCGACGCTCACCACGCCGCCTCTTCGCCGGCGGGATGTGGGCGGCGTGGGCCGGGGCTATCATCGCCGGAGAGAGCCGGCGCTCCGGCGCCGTCCGCAGCCCGACCGAAGGGAGCCGTCATGGCCTTCACCGCCGCACTCATCGCCCACTCGCCCGACGCCGATCCGGCCACGCATCACACGGTCATCGAGACCGGGCTGTATACACTCCATTCGATCGTCGTGCGCGACCAGGAGCAGGGGCTCGCGGCCGCGCGAGAGCTGGTGAATGAGCACGGCGTGCAGTCGCTGCTGCTCTGCCCGGGGCACTCCAACGAGGACGTCGGCGAGATCGCCGCAGCCGTCGGCGAAGGCGTGAGCGTGTCGGTTGCTCGCGGCGACCCGCGCGGCGGCCGTGTCGCCGCCAAGGCCATGGAAGGCGCCGGCTGGTTCGCCGCAGGCCCGCGCGGCTGACGGTCCGCCGGGAGCGGCGACCCGGCCGCCGCCTGCCGCCGCCCGCGGTGTGGCCGCCGCGCCCATGCCCGGGGCGCCATACCGCGCCGGCGGCGGCGCCCGCCGCCGCGTGTGGCGTGGCGGCCGCACCCATACCCAGGGTCACGCGGGCGCCGACGCCGGTGTCCCGATCATGGTCATCCTGAGCGGCGGGACGCGCAACTTCCGCCTGCCCCACGCGTAGCGCTTTCCGGCGCACCCGGTCCGGCCGGCTCGCACGGCGTCGACATCCAGGGGGACTGCGAAGCCGGTTCCGCGGGGAAAGTCGTTGCGAACCAAACCCGCCGTCGCATGCCGCCATCGGGTGGCTGCGGCGACGACGAGGATCGCGTGAAGCTCCGTGCTCGGATAGTTGTCAGTCTCGTTGTACTCGCTGTCGCCGCAGCAGGAGGCGCGGCGCTGGTCGCCTGTGGGTCGGGGGATCCGCCGGGTGCATCCGTGACCACGCCGGCGCAGCCGGCGGCGTCCTCCGGCCCGGTGCCGCGGCAGGCGCTCTCCGGCAACGCCGCGCCGGAGGCGCGCCGCGCCGCGGCCGCCTACGACGCCTTCATGCGCGCCTACTACTCATCGTCCGCCGGCCGTGCCCACTACACCAATACACCGGGCACGGGCACGGCCGTGTTCTGGCGCCAGGCGGAGCTCATCGAGATGACCGAAGACGCCTGGCGGGCGACCGGCTCCCCCGCCCTCAAGCAGCAGATCGTCGCGCTCATGAACGGGGTGACCTGGCAGTACGGGCACAAGTGGACGCGGCGGACCTGGAACGACGACATCATGTGGATGATCATCGCCGCCGTGCGCGCCTACCGGATCACGGGCGACCGCTCGTACCTGGCGCTGGCGCAGCAGAACTTCGACGGTGTGTACGCGCGCGCCTGGAGCCCCGACCTCGGCGGCGGCCTGTGGTGGATCACCGGCGGTCGCGGCCGCGTGCAGAAGAACGTCACCACCAACGCGACCGCCGCCATCGCCGCCGCCGAGCTGGCGAGCGCCCTCCACAGCCATGCGTACCTCGCCAAGGCCGAGCGCCTGTACGCCTGGCTGCGCAAGACTCTCTACGACCCCGGCACCGGGGCGGTCTGGGACAGCGTCTCGCCGGCGAAGTCGGGCAGCGGCACGGTCACGAACAAAGCGGCGCTGACGTACAATCAGGGCACCTTCATCGGCGCCGCCGGCCTTCTCTACCGGGCGACGCACAACAAGCAGTACCTCAGCGACGGGATCAAGGCGCTCGCGTTCACCAGAAGCTCCATGGCCCACGGCGGCGTGCTGCCAGCTGAGGCCGGCGGCAACGGCAACCTCTTCGGCTTCAAGGGCATCTTCAGCCGCTGGGCCGTGTGGTTCGCGCGCCAGAACCACCTCGCGACGTTCGACCCCTGGTTCCGGCTGAACGCCGCCGCCGTCTGGAGGCACCGCAACGCGCAGGGGCTCATCGGTCCCGACTGGTCGCAGACCATGCCGACGTCGGCGATGGACTCGTGGGGCGCCTCGTCGGCGGTCGTGCTGCTCGAGGCCCTGGCCCGGGGTGGCAGGGCCCCGTCGACGCCTTAGGACTCGGAGAGGCGGTCACATACTCACTATGGCTTCACCACTCCTCGACGACAGAGCGGCCGAGGCGCCGGAAGCCTCGATCCCGGCAAGCGACGCTCCACCTGGTGCCGCGCGCGGAGACGCGCGGACTGGTCGCGCGGCATCCCGCGGCCGCCGCCGCGGTCGCCGTGGCCGCCTCGCGGGTGCTCATCTTCGCGGTGGGATTCGCGTCGAGCTACTGGTGGGGCGCCCGCCTGCGGCACACGCTCCTGGCGCCGACCGGCGCTGCCGCCTTCAACGCCCACCCACTCGGGTACTTCCTCTCGGCGTGGCGCCACTGGGACGCCGTGTGGTTCACGCGCATCGCCGATCACGGCTACGGCGCGCACGCGACGGCGTTCTTCCCGCTCTATCCGTTGCTGATCCGCGCCGCCGCGCTGGGGACCGGCAAGGTCACGGCCGCCGGCATCCTGGTGTCGGTGGCCTGTCTGGCCGCCGCACTGGTGCTCCTCTATCAGCTGGTGAGGGACGAGTTCGACGCGAGCACGGCGGCCTGGACGGTGATCCTTCTCTCATTCGCCTCGACCTCGTTCTTCTTCCAGGCCGTCTACAGCGAGTCGCTGTTCCTGCTGCTGACGGTCGCCAGCTTCTCGGCGGCCCGGCGCGGCCACTGGGTGCTCGCCGGGCTGGCCGGCGGCCTGGCGGCGCTGACGCGCAGCGCCGGAGTGCTGCTCGTGGTGCCTCTCGCCTGGATGTGGTTCGAGCAGTACCGCGGCGGCGCGCTTCGGCTGCCCGGGGCCGTGGCGGCCCGGCCGTTGCTCGCGCGCGGCCGCCCATGGCTCATCTCGTTCGCCGCTCTCGCGCTGGTGCCGGCCGGGCTCGGGCTGTACATGGCCTACCTTGCACGCCGGTTCGGGAATCCGCTGGAGTTCATGGTGGCGGAGCGGCACTGGAACCGCAGGTTGCACGAGCCCTTGGTCGCGATCTACGACGGAGCGCAGGCGGCGTGGCGCAGCGTCCGGTCGATCGCTGCCGACCCCTCGATGTTCACCCGGCTGCACCGTCTCCCGTTCCACGACCAGTGGCTCACCCTGGGCAACCTGACGGCCTTCATCGCCCTGGTCCTGGCGCTCGTCCTGCTGGCCTTCTGCTGGCGACGCCTGCCCTCCGCCTACACGGTGCTCGCCGTCGTGACGCTCCTGCTGCCGCTGGGCTACCCGACGCACGCGACGCCGCTGCTCAGCTTCCCGCGATTCCTCCTCGTCGACTTCCCGGTGTTCATCGCGCTCGCGGTGGTCCTGGCGCGCCGCCCGGTGCTGCGCTGGGCCGCGCTGGCCGTGCTGGCGGCGAGCCTCGTCGTGTTCACCGTCATCTACTCCAACGGGATGTGGGTGGCGTAGCGGGGGTCAGCCGGGACTCGTGGACGGCGGCGTCCCGGGAACCCGGATGCCGGAGGCCGCCGCGGCTGCGGCGAGCAGGCGCCTGACGGCTGCCGACGAGTCCGCCGCCAGCGCTTCCTCCGCGAGGCGGCGGGCGGCGCCCGCGTCCGTGGTACGCACGGCCTGTTTGGCCGCCGGGATCAGTGCGGGGCTCATGGAGAGCTGGCGGACGCCGAGCCCGAGGAGCAGCGGGACGGCGAGGCGGTCGCCGGCGACCTCGCCGCAGACTGCGACCGGGCGTCCGGCCGCTGCTGCGGCGACGACCGTACGCTCGATGAGTCGCAGCACGGCGGGGTGGAGCGGGTCGGCGAGCGCGGCGACGCCGGCGTTGCCGCGCTCCGCCGCCATCGTGTACTGGGTGAGGTCGTTGGTCCCGATCGAGAAGAAGTCGACGAGCGGGGCGAGGTGGTCGGCGAGGAGCGCCGCCGAGGGCACCTCCAGCATCATCCCGAAGTCGAGGTGCGCGGGCAGGGCGACGCCGCGCACCTCGAGGGACGCCCGCGCCTCCGCCAGGAGCTCGCGGGCGCGCCGCAGCTCTTCGACGCTGCCGACCATCGGCACCATGACGCGCAGCGGCCGTCGGGCGGCCACGCGCAGCAAGGCGCGAAACTGAGAGAGGAGTTGCTCGGGGTGCCGCAGGCTCAGGCGCAGGCCGCGCACGCCGAGGAACGGGTTGGCCTCGGGCGCGAGCGGCAGGTACGGGAGCGGCTTGTCGGCGCCCGCGTCGAGGGTGCGCACCGTGAGCGGGCGCCCGCCGAGGGCGGCGGCGACCGCTTCGTAGCACGCCGCCTGTCCTTCTTCGTCCGGCAGCGCCGTCGCGCCCAGAAAGAGGAACTCGGTGCGGAGCAGGCCCACGCCGTCCGCCCCGGCGGCGACGGCCGCCGGGGCATCGTGCGGCCCGGCGATGTTGGCCTCGACCTGGATGCGCACGCCGTCGCGGGTGACCGCCGGGGACGCGGCCGCGGCAAGGGCGGCGGCGGCGTCGTGCGCGAGCGCCTCGCGCCGCCGCCGCAAGGCCGTGACCGCCTGAGGCGCCGGCGCCACCGTCACGGTGCCGGCGTCGCCGTCCACGGCCAGCAGCGTCCCCTCGGGTACGGCGAGCAGCCGGGCGCCCGCGCCGACGACGGCCGGCAGGCCGAGCGCGCGGGCCAGGATCGCCGAGTGAGAGGTCGGCCCGCCGTAGGCGCAGGCGATGCCGGCCACCGCGGCCGGGTCGAGTGCGGCCACGTCGGCCGGGCTGAGGTCGGGGGCGACGACGATGCCGGGTACGGGGACGGGCCCGGGCCCGGGGGCGTGTTCGGGCGTGGCGGGCCGGGCAAATGGGGCGGGGCAGGCCGGCGGGGCCATGGCCGGGTCGATCGCGTTCGACGGCGCCGCCGGAGCGAAGTGACCGAGCACCTGTTGACCGACGGCGCGCAGATCGGCGGCGCGCGCCCGCTGGTACGGGTCCTCGAGCGCATCCCATGCCGCCGCCGCCGCGCCGATCGCGTCTGCCCACGCCTGGGTCGCGGAGAGCCCGCGCGAGAACACGCCGTCGCGCGCGGGCGCGAGCAGTGCCTTCGTCCTCCAGGAACAGGAGGTGAGCGTCGAAGATGGCGGCCTCGCGCTCGCCGGCGCGGCTCCCGACCGACGCTCGCGAGGCGCGCAACTCGGCGGCGGTCGCGGCCAGTGCACGCTCCAGGGCCGACCACTCGGCAGCAGGATCGGCCGCCTGGGCGGCCGGGGCCGCAGGTATCGTCTCGGCGCGGCCCAGCGCGCGCGCCGGGCCCACGGCAGTCCCTGGCGCGGCCGGCAGCCCCTCAAGCACCGTGCCGGCCGCCGGCGCAGCCGGGAGCGGCGGCGTCGCTGCTTGCGCGGCTTGGCCGTCGGGCGCGGCTCCCGCCGCCGGAGCGTCTGTCGCGACTCTGCCCGTCTCCTCGGCTTCGCCGAACCCGTCGTCTGCCAGCCGGCCGATCGCGGCCAGCACTTCCGCCGCCTGCGGCCCGGAAGCCTCCAAGGCGAGCTCGTCGCCGCGGCGTGCGCCGAGGGTCCCGACGCCGCTCAGGCTGCGCGCGCTCACGGGCCCGCGGCCGCTGGTCACGTCGGTCACCCGCACGCGGGCGTCAAAGCCGGCGGCGGTGCGCACCAGCAGCGCCGCCGGCCGGGCGTGCAGGCCGAGCGGGTTCTTGACCTTGATCCGGATGGTCTGCTCCCCCGCCGGGGCCTCGTCCCCGCCGCCGGCGATCTCGGTCTGCACGCCAGTGGCCTCGGCCTCCGGGCCGGCGGCGGCCTCAACCTCCTCGCCTGACAGCTGCGAGGCCTTGGCCTCCAGGCCGCCGCGAGCAGCCGCGGCCACAGCGTCGAGCGGCTCGCCCAGGCCGGCGGCGACTCCCGCCGCCACCGCGCCTTCGACCAGCGGCGCCGCGGTGAGCCGCACGCGCCCCCGGCGTCCCTCCTCCAGCAGGTCGAGCGCCAGTTCGGCGGAAAGGACGGCGCTGCCCAGGTCCATCAGCACCAGGACGCCATCCTCCGACCACACCTCGTCGATCGCTCGCAGCACCTTGGCGGCGTCGGTGCCGAGTGCGCCGCCAGGCTCGTCGAGCCCGCCGGCGGCGCCGATGCGCACGTCCGGCCCGGCCATCTGCGCGGCCAGCTCCACCACGCCTTCGGCGAGCCTGGCGCTGTGGCTGACGACGACGAGTCCGACCACGGCGGCCTCAGTTGCCTTCGCCGGACACGCGGCCGCCGGATGCGCTACGGCCGCGCTCGCCGCCTTCGAACGTCACCGCGGCCGTCTCGAGCAGCAGCCACGTTGACGTCGCGCCGGGGTCCTGGTGCCCGGCGCTGCGCTCGCCCAGGTAGCTGGCGCGGCCCTTGCGCGCCACCAGCGGCGTGGTGGCGCGCATGCCCTCCGCGGCCGCGTCCGCGGCCGCGCGGCTCGCCGCGGGCAGGGACGCGCCGGAGCCGGCGGCCGCGCGCAGCGCCTCGGCCGCCGGCAACAGCGCGTCGACCATCGTCTTGTCGCCGGCATCCGCCTTGCCGCGCAGTTGCACGCCGGCGACCCCCGCGGTCACGACACCGGCCCACTCGGGCGCCGTGAGCGTCGTCCGATCAGCGGCCGCCTTGCCCATCTCCAGGAACAGCGTGCCGTACAGCGGCCCGGCCGCGCCGCCGACCGTCGACACCAGCGTCATCCCGGCGGTCTTGAAGATCGGGCCGAGCGGCGTGCCGGCGGGCCCGTGTGCGATCTCCATGGTCCCGGGCCCGTGTGCGGTCTCCATAGCTCCGGTCGCACTCACGGTCTCAGCGGTCTCGACCCCGCCGGCGGCGGGCAGCTTTGCGGCCACCGCCTGCATCCCGCGGTGCATGTTGACTCCATGGTCGGCATCGCCGATGGCGGCATCGAGGTCCGTCAGCTCGTCACGCCGCGCGGCGATCTCTGCGGCGAACGCCCGCAGCCAGGCGGTGACTCCCGCCGCGTCGACGACGCCGGCCGCGGCGCTCACGCGCCCCACCTCAGGCCGGGCGTGTCCACGGGCGCGTCCCACAGCCGAAGCAGCTCGTCGTCGAGCCGCAGCAGCGTGATCGAGCAGCCCGCCATGTCCAGCGCGGTCATGTAGGGGCCGACGAGGTTCCGCTCGACCGCGATGCCGCGTTCTTCGAGGAACCGGTGCAGCTCGTTGTAGACGACGTACAGTTCCATCAGCGGCGTGCCGCCCATCCCGTTGACGAAGGCGAGCACCCTGTCGCCCCGGGCGAACGGCAGGTCGCCGACGATGGCGCCGGCCAGTGTCTCGACGACCTCACGGGCGCCGGCCAGCGGGCGCCGCTCGCGGCCCGGCTCGCCGTGGATGCCCACGCCGACCTCCATCTCGTCGTCGCCGAGGTCGAACGTCGGCTTGCCGGCCATGGGCGTGGTGCACGAAGTGAGGGCCACGCCCATGCTGCGGCTGCGTTCGTTCACGGTGCGGCAGAGGCCGGCCACCTCCGCGAGCGGCCGGCCCTCCTCCGCGGCGGCGCCGCAGATCTTCTCCGCGAGCACCGTGGCGCCGACCCCGCTGCGTCCGGCCGTGTAGAGGCTGTCTTTGACGGCGACGTCGTCGTCGATGACGACCTGCTCCACGGGAGGCCCTCGTCGCGCGCGAGGTCGGCGGCCATCTCGAAGTTCATGACGTCGCCGGTGTAGTTCTTGACGATGTGGAGGGTGCCGGCGCCGCCGTCGACGGCCTGCGTCGCCGCCAGCACCTGGTCCGGCGTCGGGGAGGTGAAGACCTCGCCCGGGCAGGCCGCGTCCAGCATGCCCGGGCCCACGAACCCGCCGTGCATCGGTTCGTGCCCGGAGCCTCCGCCGGAGACGATCGCCACTTTACCGGTCACGGGCGCGTCGGCGCGGGCGATCCAGTGCGGGTCGGTGTGGACGACGAGGCGGCCGGCGAGCGCCAGAGCGATGCCGGCCAGCTCTTCCCTGACGACGTCCTCCGGCCGGTTGATGAGCTTCTTCATCGCACTCCCTCCAGCTGCGGCCGCCGGCTCACGCCGGCGGCGTCACGGTCACGCGACCATCGTTCGCTCCCGGCCTCTTGCCGTCAAGGTGGCGACCGCTCCGCCCGGAGCGTCGACGGCGTCGCCTTGCGAGGGACAGAAGCAGGTGAACGCCCCAGAGGCGAACGTGCTCGTGCCATTCGCGTATCGCGGCTGGTGGACCACCGCCCACGGGGTCGTCCCTATCATCGCCTCGCTGGTCGGCGATCCGGTCGGCGCGATAGTCGCCGCCATCGTCGCGCCCGTCTGCTTCATCATCCTGATTATGCTGCTCGCCTGAGATCCCGGGCCGCGAACGGAGGGTCATCCGGCCTACGGAAGCGGGAGCCATGACGGTCGCGCAGAGGAGGGCGAGGAGGACCGCCGCCGCGCGCGCGAGTGACGTAGACTGGTTTTGCGCCGCGCGCGAAAGCGCGGCGTCAAGACGCCGACTGGAGGTACCTCCCATGCCCCGCACCGCGAAGCCCTACCGTCTGGTTCCCGCCGAGGTCCCTCCGATGGCAGGGAGGCGCTCCGGACTCTACGCCGAGATCGTCGCCGACTTCGTCGCTTCAGGTGTGGACTCGGCGCTGGTCGAGGTACCGGGCCGCAAGGCGAACTCTCTCAACGTCGGCCTGCGCAAGGCGGCGAGCCAGTCCGATGCGTCGGTCAGGGTCGTCATGCGCGCCGGACAGGTCTACCTGAAGAAGCTCTGAGACGCGCCGCCGGCCTCGGTCCGGCGCGTCCGCCCGATCTCGGTACGTGCGGCGGGCGGCCCGCCGCCGCTCCACAAGAGCGGCGGGCCGCCCGCCTGCGCGCGTACGGCGCCCGCCGCCGTCAGCGCACGGTCAACCGGCTCGAGGCCACCTTGCTCTGCTGATCGGTGGCCGTGTCGGTCGCGTACACGAAGAGCCTGTGCTTGCTCCCAGCCAGCTTGTCGTCCTGTTCGCTGTCTATCGTCGGGCCCCCGTACCCATCCGACGATGGGACGTGCGTCTACCATCACCAGGTACGTTTGTCCGGTCCGGATCAGCTTGCCGGTCCGGGGCGAAGACCGCGCCCGGCCCCTGCGACGTCGGCAGCAGCACCGGCCGGGTACACTCCGGTCATGACCGTCTCGAGTCCCGAGGCCCGCTCCGGGCTGCTGCAGCGCACGTTCCGTTCCCTGCGCGTCTACAACTACAGGCTCTACTTCTTCAGCCAGGTCGTCTCGATGAGCGGCACCTGGATGCAGTCGGTGGCCCAGAACTGGCTGGTGCTGAGCCTCACCAGCAGTGCGCTCGACGTCGGGATCACGGTCGGCCTGCAGTTCGGACCCGTGCTGTTCTTCGGAGCGTGGGGCGGGACGCTCGCCGACCGCGTCGACAAGCGCAGACTCCTGATCGTGACTCAGGCAGGCGCGGCCATCCTCGCTCTGGCGCTCGGCATCCTCGCCGCCACAGGCGTGGTCACCGTGTGGATGATCTGGGTGCTCGCGGCGCTCACCGGAACGACGACGGCACTGGGCATCCCCGCCCTGCAGAGCTTCCTGTACGAGATGGTGGGGCCGGACGACCTCGCCAACGCGGTCGGGCTCAACTCCGTCGTGATCAACATCTCGCGCATCGTCGGTCCGCTCATCGCCGGGGCGCTCATCGCCGGCTTCGGGCTGGCGCTCTGCTTCTACTTCAACGCTGCTTCGTTCCTCGTGGTGATCGGCGCCCTCGCGCTCATGCGGGCCGGCGAACTGCACCGGGGCAGGCCCGTCTCGCGCGAGCCCGGGCAGGTGCGCGCCGGCCTCAGGTATGCCTGGCACACCCCGGCGCTGCGCATCCCGCTGATCATGCTGGCCGTCATCAGCACCCTGGCCTACAACTACTCGGTCGTGCTGCCGCTGCTGACCAAGAGCGTGTTCGGCCGCGGCGGCGGCTCCTTCGGGACCCTCTTCGCCGCCATGGGTGTGGGGGCGCTCGCGGGCGCCCTGTTCATGGCGAGCAGGGGGCGCCCCTCACGGCGCCTGCTCGTGGGCGCCGCCTTCGCCTTCGGCGTGGTCACCGTCGCTCTGGCGCTCGCACCCGGCTACTACGCCGGGCTCGCGTTCATGGTCCTCATCGGCGGCGCCGGCGTGCTGTTCATCAGTACCACCAACGCCCTGCTGCAGCTGAACGCCACGGACGCCATGCGCGGCCGGGTGATGGCCCTCTGGTCGATCGTGTTCCTCGGCAGCACGCCCATCGGCGCGCTCGTCACCGGCCTGCTCGTGCGCGGCCTCAGCGTGCGCTGGGCCGTCGGCATCGGCGGCCTGGCCGTGCTGGCGACGGCCGCCGGGGCAGTGCTCGCCCTGTGGCGCCTGCGCGTGGTCGAGGACGGCACCTGCGAGGCGCCGGTCTGCCTGCCGGACGGCCCGGCGCCCGGCGATGCCCTCGGCGAGGCCGTCGAAGT
This sequence comes from uncultured Thermoleophilia bacterium, assembly GCA_963798285.1. Classification (GTDB taxonomy): domain Bacteria; phylum Actinomycetota; class Thermoleophilia; order UBA2241; family UBA2241; genus CAIXSE01. The sequence goes on from CAWCSR010000004.1 coordinate 99,157, forward strand.
CGGCTCGCGCGCCGCGGCGGGCGCGCCCGGCGGCCACCCCGGCGCGCCGCGTCGAGCCGACGCCCCGGCTCCGGCCTCCCTTCGCCGCCGCTAGTACGCGCCGCCTCTCAAGTCGGCGACGGCGTTGCCGATGGAGGTTACGGAGCCGCGACACTCGCGCGGCCCGTCCGCGAGCCTGCGACGAGCGAAAGGAGGGCGGTGCTTCTTCAGGGCAACCTGCAGGAGTTCAGTCTCCCCAACATCTTCCAGCTGGTGAAGATGAGCGCCAAGAGCGGCTCGCTGACCATCCGCCGCGAGGGCGAGTCGGGCAGGATCTTCTTCCGCAACGGGATGATCACGTACGCCTACTCGTCGCCGCAGCTGCTGCCCCTGGGCGAGCGCCTGGTCAAGGCGGGCGCCATCAGCGCCGCGCAGCTCAGGCAGGCGCTCACGGCCCAGCGCAGGTCCCGCGACAACTCCCGGCTCGGCAACATCCTGCTGGAGCAGGGCCGCATCGATCGCGAGACGCTCGAGCAGGCGGTGCGCGAGCAGATCCAGGACACCGCCTTCAACTTCTTCAGCTGGACCGACGGTGAGTTCGAGTTCGGCGCCGACGACAGCCCTCCCGAGGAGGACATCCTCGTCGAGATGAACGTCGAGACGGTGATCATGGAGGGTTGCCGCCGCATCGACGAGTGGGAGCTCATCTTCGAGCAGCTCGGTTCGCTGGAGCGGGTGCCGCACCTCGCCTACAGCGAGCACGTGGACGAGCGAGGGCGACCTGACGCTGACAGCCGAGGAGTGGCGCGTCATCGTCCACATCGACGGCCGCGCCGACATCAACACGATCCTCCGCGACAGCGGCCTGGACCGGTTCCACGGCGCCAAGGTCATCTACAGTCTCTACTCGAGCGGCCTCATCACCGTGAGCGAACCCGTCCTGGAGACCATCGGCAAGGGGACCAGCGTCGCCGTCCGCGGCCCCATCGACATCTACAACGAGGTGTTCCTCAACACGCTCACCGACTCCAACGTCGTCAAGCAGCTGCGCGTGGAGCTGATCGACGAGAAGGAGGTCGAGATCCCCGTGGTGGCCGGCCAGCTGGCGGCCAATGCCAACGGCCGTGGCGCCGGCGGGGGAGGGGAGGAGGGAGCCGCCCCCGCCGAGGATGTCCTCGTGTTCACGGCCGCCTCGTCGTGCCCCGAGCAGGCCTGGCGCCGCCTGGCCGGCGAGAGCTCCGCGTGGGTGCTGCTGGCCAACGCCAACGACGCCGACAGCCTTCGCTCCACGCGGGCCGACCTCGAGTTCGTCAGAAGCCTGGGCAAGGTCCCCTTCGTCGTCGCCTCCTACATGTCGATGACCGACGAGGAGCTGACTCCCAAGCAGGTCGCCAAGGCCCTCGGTCTCGACGCCAAGACACTGGTGCTGCCCTGCCACCTCCGCGACCGCGAGTCGGTCGCGGGCGTCGTGCAGGCGGCGCTGGAGCTGGCGGCGGCGAACGCCGGCGCCTGAGTGCCGGCCCGCTCCGCCGCCCGGCCCCGTCTCCTGAGGCGTCGGCCGCTCCGCCGCCGGGCCTAGCCTGGCTCCGCCGCCCTGCCCTGCCTGTCCCAACGCCCGTCCAACGCCGTCCAACGCCGTAGCCCGCTTGTCTTCCCCGCCGCGCGGCGCGAAGATTGGGCACCCGCGCGCGAAGAAAGGACACCACCGCATGTACTACCCCAGCTACCGCATGAGACGCCTCCGCCGCACCCCGGCCATCCGTGACCTGGTGCGTGAGACCAGGCTGCAGCTCGACGATCTCGTCTACCCGCTGTTCGTCATCGCCGGCGAGAACATCAAGAACCCCATCTCGTCGATGCCGGGCTGCTACCAGCTCTCCATCGGCAACGTGCTGCCCGAGGTACGCGAGATCGTCCAGCTCGGCATCAAAGCCATCCTGCTGTTCGGCATCCCCGCGCACAAAGACGCCGCCGCCACCGGCGCCTACGACTCCGAGGGCGTCGTGCAGATGGCCATTCGCGCCATCAAGGACGAGTTCCCCGACCTCGTGATCATCACCGACGTGTGCCTCTGCGAGTACACGGACCACGGCCACTGCGGCGTGGTGCAGGAGGGTGAAGTGCTCAACGACGTCACCCTCGAACTGCTCGCGAAGATGGCGGTCACGCACGCCGACAGCGGCGCCGACATCGTGGCCCCGAGCGACATGATGGACGGCCGCGTCGCCGCCATCCGCAACGCGCTCGACGACGACGGCTTCACCGACACCATCCTCCTGTCGTACTCGAGCAAGTTCGCCTCGGCGTTCTACGGCCCGTTCCGCGAGGCCGCCGAATCCGCCCCGGCGTTCGGCGACCGCAAGACCTACCAGATGGACCCGGCCAACGGAGAAGAGGCCGTGCGCGAGGCGCTGCTCGACATCGAGGAGGGCGCCGACATGATCATGGTGAAGCCGGCGATCCCGTTCCTCGACGTCATCCACGCCGTCAAGCAGGAGACCAAGTTCCCGCTCGCCGCCTACAACGTGAGCGGCGAGTACGCGATGATCAAGGCGGCGGCGGCCAACGGCTGGCTCGACGAGCAGCGCGCCGTGCTCGAGGCCATCACCGGCATCAAGCGCGCCGGCGCCGACCTCATCATCACGTACCACGCGAAGGACCTCGCCACCTGGCTCGGCTGAGCCTGCCACAACGGCACCGCGAGTGGCCCCGGACGGCCGCTCGATGGTAGGGTTGCACTCCGTCGCCATCCGTCAGGCGGGCGCGGGAGAGGGTCGGGCGGCGCACCCATCTGCGCGTTGCGCCGCCCGCCCGTCTCTGGCACACTGGACTTGGTTTGCACCATCCTCACGCTGAAAACCCTCACGGCAGTGAACGCGCGGCCCGGCGACGCCGGGGACGGCGCCGCGCCTCCGCGCGTCATCGCCTGGGAGGTCACGCGCAGCTGCAACCTGGCCTGCGTGCACTGCCGGGCCAGCGCTGTCCACGGCCCCTACGAGGGCGAGCTGAGCACGGCCGAGGCGTTCACGCTGGTCGACCAGATCGCCTCGTTCGCCAACCCGATCCTGATCCTCACCGGCGGCGACCCGCTCATGCGTGCCGACATCTTCGACATCGCCGAGTACGCCATCGGCAAGGGCCTGCGCACGGTGATGTCGCCGAACGGCACGCTGGTCACGCCCGAGGTCGCGCAGCGCATGCACGACGTCGGCATCGCGCGCGTCAGCATCTCCATCGACTTCCCGAGCGCCGCGGAGCACGACGAGTTCCGCGGCGTCCCCGGCGCCTTCGACGGCGCCGTCCGCGGCATCCGCAACTGCCTCGCCGCGGGCGTGGAGGTGCAGATCAACAGCACCATCACCAAGCTCAACGCCCACTACCTGCCGGCGCTGCTCAAGCTGGCCGACGACCTCGGCGCCGTGTCGTTCCACCCCTTCATGCTGGTGCCCACGGGGCGCGGCAAGGAACTGGAGGAGCAGGAGCTGCCGCCCGACGAGTACGAGAGGGCGCTCGAGTGGATGTACGACGCGCAGCAGGAGAGCGACCTGTTCATGAAGCCCACGGACGTGCCGCACTACTGGCGCGTCATGCGGCAGCGCGCCAAGGCGCAGGGGCGCAAGATCGAGGTGCACCCGCACAGCCACGGCGGCATGAACACCCTCAGCCGCGGCTGCCTCGCCGGCATCGGCTTCTGCTTCATCAGCCACATCGGCGAGGTGCAGGGCTGCGGCTACTTCGACAAGGTCGCCGGCGACGTGCGCGAGCAGACGTTCCCCGAGGTCTGGCGCGACTCGCCGCTGTTCAACGAGCTCCGCGACTTCGACGGCCTCAAGGGCAAGTGCGGCGCCTGCGAGTTCAAGAAGGTCTGCGGCGGCTGCCGCGCGCGCGCCTACGAGGCGACCGGCGACTACATGGCCGAGGAGCCCTACTGCGCCTACGTGCCCAAGGGCTGGTGCATCCCAGCCGGCGGCGTCTGACTCGCGGCTCTCTCCTCGGCGGCTCACGGCCGCATGCTCAGCGCACAACACTCACCCTCGACCTGAGAGTCAGACTTCTTCCTCAGCGGGCGAAGTGCTTCTCGATCAGCACCGACGCCTCGTCGAGTCCTGCGTCCGCGTAGAGTTTCTGGGCGATCTCGTTCTCCGCGCCGGTACTCACCGAGGCTTCGGCGCAGCCGGCCTCCTCGAACACGCGCAGCGCCGTCTCGACGAGCCGCCGCCCGATGCCCTCGCCGCGCCGGCCGCCGGTCACCACGAGCAGCTCGATGAGCCCGGAGTCGGCGGTGTGGAAGAGGCCGGGCACGATCGCGTAGCTCAGCAGCCCGACGGCGTCGTCGCCGTCGAGCGCCAGCAGGGCACCGCTGACCGGCGACGCCAGGTAGTGGCGCACGTAGTGCTCGTCGACGGCGGAGACGTCGCCCTCTCCCTCGGCCATCTCCCTGACGAGGACGGCGATCGCCGCCTCGTCACCGGGGCCGGCGTGGCGGATGGTCACTGGCATGGCGGACTCCTCGTGCCGGGTACTCTTCATCGTGCCGCCGTTCGGCGCGCCTCGAGGCCGATGCCTGCTTTTGCCCGGATTGCGGGTACGTTGTGTTCCGAGGCACATGCCGCGCGGCGGACGCGTAGTATAGTGCCACCTTTGCAGTTGCCTTATCACTCGCAGGGAGGACCCGGGTGAACACCGAGACGTCAGCGCGCCTCTTCGAAGAGGCGATCAAGTACATCCCCGGCGGGGTCAACTCGCCCGTGCGCGCGATGAAGGGTGTCGGCATGCCGCACCCGCTGTTCATCTCGCGCGCGGAGCGCTCGCACGTCTGGGACGCCGACGGCAACGAGTTCATCGACTTCGTCTCGTCCTGGGGCCCGATGATCCTGGGCTGGGGACATCCCGAGGTCGTCGGCCGCATCAAGGAGCAGGTCGACCGCGGCACCAGCTACGGCGCGCCCACAGAGCTCGAGGTCGAGCTGGCGCGCCTCGTCTGTGAAGCGGTCCCGTCGGTCGAGCTCGTGCGCATGGTCAACTCGGGCACCGAGGCGACGATGAGCGCCGTGCGCGTCGCCCGCGGCTTCACCGACCGCGAGAAGGTCGTCAAGTTCATCGGCTGCTACCACGGCCACTCGGACGCGTTCCTGGCGGCCGCCGGCAGCGGCGTGCTCACGCTCTCGCTGCCCGACAGCCCCGGCGTCACCAGAGGCACCACCGCCGACACGCTGCTCGTCGAGTACAACGACGTCGACGCTCTCACCGAGCTCTTCGACGCCAAGGGCGAGCAGATCGCCGCGCTCATCGTCGAGCCGGTCGCCGGCAACATGGGCGTCGTCCCGCCGCAGCCCGGGTTCCTCGAGGCCTGCCGCGAGCTGTGCGACGAGCACGGCGCGCTGCTCATCTTCGACGAGGTCATCACCGGCTTCCGCGTCGGCTGGGGCGGCGCTCAGGAGCGTTACGACGTCATGCCGGACCTCACGACGCTCGGCAAGATCATCGGCGGCGGCCTGCCCGTGGGCGCCTTCGGGGGCCGCCGCGAGATCATGGAGACGGTGGCCCCGCTCGGCTCGACCTACCAGGCCGGCACGCTCTCCGGTAACCCGCTCGCCATGGCCGCGGGAGTGGCCACGCTGCGGGTGCTCTCCGAGCCCGGCACCTACGAGCGCCTCGAGGCGCTCGGCGCTCGCGTCGCAACAGACCCTGAGCGCGGCGGCCTCCGCTGCCGGCCGCGCCGTCACCATCAACCGGGTCGGCCCCATGCTCACGATGTTCTTCTGCGAGGGCCCCATCCGCAGCTTCGCCGACGCCAAGGCGGCCGACACCGCCGCCTACGCCGCGTACTGGCGGCACATGCTCGAGCGCGGCGTGTACCTCGCACCATCGCAGTTCGAGTCGGCGATGATCTCCCTGGCGCTGACGGACGCGGACCTCGAGACGGCTGCCACAGCCGCCAACGACTGGTTCGCCGGAACGGGGGCCTGATATGCGCGGCGTGGACAAGAGCGACGTCCCCAGCGTGACCGTCCCCCGGCTCAGCCTGTACCTGCGCAAGCTGCGCGAGCTTCGGGCCCGCGGCGTCGACAGGGTCTCGTCCAAAGACCTTGCCGAGATGATCGACCTCAACGCCGCGCAGATCCGCAAGGACTTCTCGTACTTCGGCGAGTTCGGCACCCGCGGCGTCGGGTACGAGGTGCCGGTGCTGGTCGACGAGATCACCCGCTGCCTCGGCCTCGACCACACGTGGAACGTGGTCATCGTCGGCGCCGGCCTTCTCGGCACGGCGCTCGCCCGCTATCGCGGGTTCGGCGAGCAGGGGTTTCGCCTCGTCGGCATGTTCGACAGCTCGGCGACCGTCATCGGCGCCCGCTTCGGCACGGACGAGAGCGACCGGGTGCGCGGCGTGCACGAACTGGACGAGTTCTGCCGCACGGAACGGGTGGACATCGCCATGGTCACCGTGCCGGCCGGCGAAGCCGAGAGCACGGTGCAGCGGCTGGGAGCGGCGGGCGTCAAGGCGATCCTCAACTTCGCGCCGATCAAGGTCCACACGCCGGAGGGTGTGCTGGTCCGCCAGGTCGACCTCTCCAGCGAGCTCATGTCTCTCTCGTTCTACCTCGACCAGGAACAGGACTGATGCCCGTAGAGGCACGGAGAGTCCGTAGTGCTAGTGAGCGGCCGCCGGGGCCGAAGGCGCCTGGGCGGACGGACTGATGCCCGGAGAGGCATGGAGAGCACGCAGCGCCAGCGAGCGGCCGCCGGGTCCCAAGGGCCTGCGGCGGGTCGACTGACCGTGGACCTCGCCGCCGGCGTGGCCGCGGCGCTCGCGGCGGCCGGGGAGGCCTTCGGCCCGGCGCCAGCCGCCGCACCCGAGCCGCGCTGGGGCGCCTTGTACGCGGAGCTCGACTCCGGCGCCGACGAGGCGTTCGCCACCGACATCGAGCTCATCCACGAGGGCTACCTCCTGCACTACCGAGAGAGCAGGGCGCTGGACCTCGGCGCCGCCGACCTCGAGACCCGGCTGCTCGCCGGCGACTGCTTCTACGCGCGCGGCCTGCGAGGCATCGCCGCCAGCGGCGATGCCGACGCCGTCGGCCTGCTCGCGCGCCTCATGGCCGCCTGCTCGTACCTGCGCACCGCCGGCGCCCCGTTCGCCGCCGACGACGCCCTGTGGGCGTACACGATGGCGGGCCTCGCGGCCCAGCACGCCGGCGCCGCCGCTGCGTCCGTCGCCGCGCTCTTCGACGACGTCGAGGCCGGCTTCCACGCCGAGCCGGCGGCGGACGTGCCGGCGGCGGTCGGCCGCGCGGCCCGACGCCTCGATCTGCCCGATCCCGCTCCGCTGCTGCGCGAGCTCGAAGCCGTCGCCGGGAGGTGACCGTGGACCTGCGTGCCTTCATCAGCCTGCTGGAACGCGAGGGTGAGCTGGCCCGCGTGCGTCCTGAGGTCGATCCCTACCTCGAGATGGCGGAGATCGCCGACCGCGCCAGCAAGGCGCACGGCCCCGCGATCCTCTTCGAGCAGCCCAGGCGACCGGCAGGGCAGCCCGCCGTGCCGGTCCTCATGAACCAGCTCGGCTCCTACCGCCGGCTCGAGCTGGCCCTGGGTGCGCCGCTCGACGACATCGCCAGGCGCATCGGCGGGCTGCTCGAGCTCCAGGTGCCGAGCGGCCTCGTCGGCAAGGTCAAGGCGCTCGGCCAGCTCAAGGAACTCGCGTCCTACGGCCCCAGATACGGCAAGAAGGCCCTGTTCCGCGAGGTCGTCGTCGATCCGCCCGACCTCGCGCGCCTGCCCGTCCTCACCACCTGGCCCGGCGACGGCGGCCCCTTCATCACGTTGCCGATCGTCGTCACCAAGGATCGCCAGGGCCGCCAGAACGCCGGCATGTACAGACTCCAGGTCTTCGACGGCCGGACGACCGGAATGCACATCCACGTGCACCACGACGGCGCCGCCAACTTCCGCGAGGCGGGCGACCGCATGGAAGTGGCGGTCGCCCTCGGCACCGATCCCGCAGTCACCTACGCCGCCACCGCGCCGCTGCCGCCGGGCATCAGCGAGTTCATGTTCGCCGGCTTCCTGCGCGGCGAGCCCATCGACATGGCGCCGTGCGCGACCGTCGACCTGCAGGCGCCGGCCGACGCCGAGATCGTCCTCGAGGGCTACGTGGAGAAGGGCGAGACGCGGCTCGAGGGGCCGTTCGGCGACCACACCGGGTACTACTCACTCGCCGACCAGTACCCGGTGTTCCACCTCACGGCCATGAGCCACCGCCGCGACCCCATCTATCCGGCCACCATCGTCGGCAAGCCGCCGATGGAGGACGCCTACCTCGGCAAGGCCACCGAGCGCCTGTTCCTGCCGCTGCTGCAGCTGGTGCAGCCCGAGATCGTCGACATGGACCTGCCGATCGAGGGCGTGTTCCACGACTGCGCCATCATCAGCATCCGCAAGGAGTACCCGGGTCACGCGCGCAAGATCATGAACGCCGTGTGGGGCATGGGGCAGATGATGTTCACCAAGTTCGTGGTCGTGGTCGACGAGCACGTCGACGTGCACGACTACAGCGAGGTCGCCTGGCGGGTGTTCAACAACGTCGACCCCGAGCGTGACACCGTCATCATGCGCGGCCCGCTCGACGTGCTCGACCACTCGAGTCCTTTCGCCCGGTACGGCGCCAAGATGGGCATCGACGCGACCAGGACCTGGCCCGACGAAGGCCACAGTCGCGAGTGGCCGGAAGAGCTGGCCATGGACCCCGTCGTCGTCCGCCGCGTCGACGCGCGCTGGAAGGAATTCGGGCTGCCCTTCGCGTGAGCCCCCGGGGGGGATGGGAGCCCGACCTCCGCGGGGCCGCCACGGCGGGGTTTTGAGCCGTTTGGCACGCGCAAGTGCAGAATGGTACAATCCCCGCCACTTGGGCGGCCTCGGCGAGGGGCCGAGACCGTCCGGGGCAGTTGTGAGGGTAGAGCCACGGGGAGTCAGTCTTCTTGACCGAGCGCGACCATCGGTATCGTCCTGCTCCGCGTCCTTGGTATCGCAGGACGTGGTTCGCGTGGGTGGTCGCCCTCGTTCTCGTGGCCATCGTCGCCAGCGTCCTGGTGTACCCCGTCGCGGCTTTGAAGAACCAGTCCTACTGCACCTCCTGCAAGGCCATGAAGCCGGCGCAGGAGACGCTCGCCCAGTCCGCGCACAAGGGCATCGACTGCACCAAGTGTCACATCCCGCCGGGCGTCGTCGCCGGCATCAGCTGGCGTCTCAGCGAGACCAAGAACGTCTGGGCCGACTACCTGAGCATGCCTGTCTCCGCGCAGAAGGAACACGTTCCCACCAACGCCAACTGCCTGCAGTGCCATCCGCTCTCGAAGATCCCCAACGAGACGAACGGCGTGCGCATGAACCACGCGGAGCACCTGGCTCGCAACCTGCGCTGCATCGATTGCCACGACACCGTCTCGCACGTGCTGCCCGGCCAGAAGAAGGGCGTGCGCATGGCCACCTGCGCCATGTGCCACAACGACACGGGCGCGCCCAGCGGCTGCGGGTTCTGCCACGCGGCGCCGGCCGTAAGCCAGCATCCCGTGGACTTCTTGAAGGCGCACGGCAAAGAGGCGCTCGCCAATGAGCAGGAGTGTCTGCGCTGCCACCACGACAAGCAGGCGTTCTGCGACAAGTGCCACGCTTACCCACCGCCTTCGCACTACTCCGGGGACTGGCAATACACCCACGGCAAGCCGGCCGCGTCCGACCCTGCCGTCTGCACTGCTTGCCACGACAAGGCCTACTGCACGCAGTGTCACCAGGTGAACCACCCCGCAGACTGGGTCCAGACCCACGGCAGCGTCGCCGCCAAGGGGGCCAAGGCCTGCCTCGTGTGTCATCCGCAAGGCATGTGTGACGCGTGCCACGAGCAGAACGGAGTCGTGGTCAAGTGAAGCTCCGCCGCGCCCTGTGGGCGTTCGCGCTCATCTGCGCCCTGCTGACCGGCGGCCTCGGCCTCCTCGCCGGCACGGCCGCCGCGTCCTCGAACGCGGCCGGTACCAGCCCCACCGGCACCGGCGGATCGGCCCTGAGCCCCAGCGGCAACGACGACTGCTACGCGTGCCACGGCCAGCAGCCCGTGAACGGCACCATCACCGCCGACGGCCAGAAGGTGCCGGCGTACGTCGACGTCAACGGAGAGCAGAAGAGCATCTACGTCGACCGGCAGGTCATGGTCGATTCGCGCCACGGCCAGCTGGCCTGCACCAGCTGCCACATCGGGTTCAACGCCGGGATGCATCCCGAGAGCGTCACCCAGGGCTGGCTGAAGACGGCCAAGGTCACCGCCTGCGGCGACTGCCACGCCACGGAAGACAAGGCGTACCGGCAGTCCACCCACGGAAGTCTGGCGATGACCAAGGACGCCGCGGGCGCCCCGCTCTGCGCGGACTGCCACGACGCCCACAACATCCTCCCGCCGGGCACGCCGGCGTTCCGCAGCCAGTCCGTGGCGATGTGCGCCAAGTGCCACAGCGACGCGTACACGACCTACCTCGACAGCTATCACGGCAAGGCGTTCACCCTCGGCAGCACGGCCGCCGCCGCCTGCTACGACTGCCACGGCGGCCACCGCATCCTGCCGGCCTCCGATCCCGCCAGCACCGTCTCAAAGCAGAACGTGGTCAAGACGTGCTCGAAGTGCCATCCCGGCGCCAACGCGAACTTTGCCGACTTCAGGGTGCACGTCAATCCGCAGAGCCCGCGCTCGTCGTGGCAGATCTGGTTCTTCTGGATCGCCTATGTGCTGCTCATCGCGGTCGTGTTCAGCTTCGCGTTCGTGCACACGAGCCTGTACATCTTCCGCGCCTGGAAGGAAGGCCTCTACTCGCGCAGCCATCACCCTGGGCGAGGCCCCAAGGGCAGCACGCACATCGAGTACCGTCGCTTCAACGTCTTCCACCGCTGGATGCATTTCATGGTCATCGTGAGCTTCACGGTGCTGGTGTTCACGGGCATGCCGCTCAAGTACAAGGACACCCACTGGGCGCACTGGTTCATGGACCTGTTCGGGGGGGTCACTGCGGCCGGCGTCTACCACCGGCTCGCGGCGATCGTCACCGTCACGTACTGGACCTGCGAGATGATCTTCATGATCGCCATGGTCCTCCGCCGCCGCGGCAAGAACGTGTTCAGCCAGGGCTCCATCATGTTCAACAAGAAGGACCTGCACGACATCGTCGGCATGTTCGCCTGGTTCTTCGGCAAGGGACCCAAGCCTCAGTTCGACCGCTATGCGTACTGGGAGAAGTTCGACTACATCTCGCTGGCCATCGGCACCGTCATCATCGGTCTGACCGGCTTCATGATGTGGTTCCCGCTCAAGACGACGGAGATCCTGCCGGGCATCTTCCTGAACATCGCCCTGGTCATCCACTCGAACGAGGCCCTGCTCGCGATGGGCGTGATCTTCATCTTCGTGCACTTCTTCAGCGCCCACCTGCGGCCCGAGTCGTTCCCGATCGACAAGGTCATGTTCACGGGCTCGCTGCCCATCGAACACTACCGCGAAGAGCGTCCTCTCGAGTACGCTCGTCGTGTACGCGAGGGCACGCTGGACGAGGTCATCGTGGAGAAGACCATCACCAGGAAGACCATGTTCGCTGACGGGATCTGGTGGATCATCACCGCCGTCATGGGCTTCGCCGCCATCTTGATGACGGCGTTCATCATCTGGTCGCTCTTTGACTGAGCACGCGACAGTCTCTGCCGGGCGCGTTTCGGGTGCGGAGCACCGGATGCCGCCCCTTGGCTCGCGGCAGGCTCACCGCGAGGCCAGCGAACGCGACAAACGCGCTCGCCGCTTCCTTCTGCGGCTCTCTCTGATCAACTGGGGCATCGCCGTCGTCGCCTGGTCGGTCAGCGCGTACCTGGGCATCACGTCGCCGGCCAGCATCATCGTGTACTCGGTCCTCTTCGTCATCGGGCTCTTCGCCGTCGCGGTGGCGCTGCTGACCTACCTGCTCGAGAAGTTTGCGCACAGGCCTTCGGACTACGAGCACGACCTCGAGGACCACGGCGACGAGACTGCGGTCGCCGCCGCCGCGGGCGGTTCGGCGGCAGTCGCAAAGGCCGACCTGCCCGTAGCCGCGAAGCCCGATGCGGCTGTCGCGGGGTCCGCGGCCCCGGCCGGCGGCACGACGCCCGCTGCGCCCCCGAGCGACGGCAAAGCCGCCGAAGCTCGTCAGGGCGACGCCGCCACAGGTGACGGCAAGGCCGCCGGCGGCGACGCTCCGGCTGCGCCCGCGGGCTGAACTTCCACCGGCGTGTCCGGGAGCGCTCCCGCGTCCAAGCCTGCCCTCTTCGCCCGGCTCGTCAAGATCGAGCACAGCGTCTACGCGCTTCCGTTCGCCTACGCCGGCGCGTTTCTTGCCGCGGACGGCATGCCCACGTGGTCGCAGCTGGTGTGGATCACGGTCGCCATGGTGGGGGCGCGCAGTGCAGCCATGGCGCTCAACCGGCTGATCGACGCGGAACTGGACGCGCGCAACCCGCGCACCGCCGCGCGCGAGCTGCCCGCCGGCCGCCTCGGACGCCGCGAGGTGTGGCTCTTCACCGCCGCATCGGTCGCCCTCCTCGTCGTGGCCGCATTCCAGCTCTCCGAACCCTGCCGCTATCTCTGGCCGATCCCTCTGGCGGCATTCGTCCTGTATCCGTATGCGAAGCGGTTCACGTGGCTCTGCCACTACGCCCTCGGCCTCACGCTGGGGTTGGCGCCGGCCGCCGCGTGGCTCGCGGTCCGGGGCTCCCTCGGGGCCGTTCCCTGGCTGCTGTTCTTCGCCGTCGGACTCTGGGTCGGCGGGTTCGACGTGATCTACGCGATCTTCGATCTGGACTTCGACCGGCGCAACGGCCTGCACTCGGTGCCGGTGGCGGTCGGCGAGCGCGGCGCGCTTCTTGTGGCGGCGGCCTCGCATGTCGCCACCGTCGCGCTGCTCGTGGCCGTGGGCGCCATCTCAGGTCTGGGGCTGGCGTACTGGATCGGTCTCGCCGTGGTCGCGGTGCTTCTCGCCTGGCCGCACGTGGACATCGCCAGGCGCGGGCTGTCGCGAGTCGGAATGAGCTTCATGGCCGTGAACGGAGTCGTCGGTCTTCTGTACGGCGCCGTGGTCATCGTGGCCACGGTCTGGCCCTCTCTGGGCAGTTGAGCCGGTGGTCCTGGACCGGCTTTCAAGGAGCTTTGGACTGGTCGATTTCGTTTTGAGGGTGAAGAGCTTCACAAGGACTGCTAAACTCTCACATCACAGGCAGGTCGTCGCCGCGTGGCGACGAGAGGGTCTGTCCTCGAGATGGGGTAAGTGTCATGGGGAGTGTGGCCGGAGCCGCGACGTGAAAGCGTGGCTCCCGGTCTGGGGAAAGGAGTCATCCGTGAGGGGTGTGCGCCTCTGGGCGACCATCACCGCCGGCGCCGTCGCGCTGCTTGCCGCCATCGTGCTGGCGCTCGCGTTCACGGCGCCCCCGGCCTCCGCGTACTCGCAGTGGGCGCATGACGGCGCCACGGGTTGTGTCTGCCACGATCAAGGCACGCCGACCGACGCCACCTGCACCGCGTGCCACACGGGCTTCAAGAGCTACCCGGGCATGAACTGCTGGTCATGCCACGCTCCGGGCCAGGACACCTCCACGCTCTCCTCTCCCAGTTCCGCTTGCAGCCAGGAATGCCACCTCTGGGACCCTGCCCAGAAGTCCTACAGCATCGTCATGACGCACGGCACGAACCCGCATCTCGGGTCCACCAGCGCCTGCCTCAACTGCCATCCCACCAGTGTCAACATCTCCAATCCGGGGTCTAGCCCGCACCACCAGGGCACGGCGGCCGGGTTCACGCAGTGCGGCACCTGTCACTCATCGCAGCAGAAGCATGCCGGCAAGGTCGCGTGCACCAAGTGTCACACCAGCGCGGCCGCCTTCCACCTCTACAAGGCGACCAGCCCCGGCTTCAAGAAGTGCGGCTCCTGCCACGCGATGAAGCACGCCGGCGTCAAGATCGCGACCAGCAAGTGCGCCGCCTGCCACAAGGGCAGCGGCGGCCGGCCGGTCGAGCACTCGTCTTCGATCACCAAGAAGTACGTGTGCGGCGGCTGTCACAACAACAAGCTGCACGCCAGCGCGGTCAGCAAGTCGGTCAAGAACTGCCGCACGTGCCACAGCGGCAAGTACCACGCGCGGCAGAAGCTGCCGTCCAGGACGGTGTGCACGCGCTGCCACACGACGGCGCTGCGCCACTCCAACGGGTTCCAGTGCACCCTGTGTCACCGTCGTGCGGTTCACAATCCCAGACCCAGCGCCATCAACTGAGACCGGCTTGAACTTCCGACTCACCAAGCGCGGCGTCACGGTCGCGGCAATCGCCCTGACGGCCCTCGTCGTGCTCATCGGCGTCGCGCTGGCGGCCACGTCATCACCCAGGTTCTGCGGCTCGTGCAAGAGCCACGTCCCGTACGTAGCGGAGTACCAGAAGTCGGCGCACCGTAACGTGAACTGCGAGCAGTGTCACACCAAGCCGGGGCCGTTCTTCTTCCTCACGTCCAAGCTCGAGGCCCTGCAGCAGCCGATCGCGCAGCTCACCGGCGACTACGAGAAGCCCATCCTCGGCTACGTGCTCAACCAGTCGTGCCGCCGTTGCCACACGGACGAGACGCTGTTCAAGACCATCAGCAAGAACGGCATCCGCGTCAATCACAAGCACCTCATCGAGGCCGGGTTCCTCTGTCAGCGCTGTCACTCCACCACGGCGCACGGCGACGCCATTCCCGAGGGCGCGCGCACCTATCCGGTCATGGACCAGTGCCTGATCTGCCACAACAACCACTACAAGGCGGCCGATGGCACGGTGGCAGTCTCGCGCTGCGACCTGTGCCACGCCAAGCCCAACTACGGCGCCCTGCCGGCGACGCACAAGCAGAGCGACTGGAGCACGCGCCACGGCGCCATCGGCGTCCTGTCCACGTGCAGCGCCTGCCACACCAAGAAGGATGCCTGCACCAAGTGCCACAGCGGCATCCTCATGCCGCACCCCGACACGTGGATCTACGAGCACGGCAAGACGGCTGAGGCCAAGGGCCGCCAGACGTGCGGGCAGTGCCACAACACCAAGGAGTACTGCAGGACGTGCCACGCGCTGCCCATGCCGCACCCCAAGAACTTCATCTCCACGCATCCCCAGCAGGCCGAGAAGTACGGCACGCCCACGTGCTTCAACTGTCACGTGCTCAAGAACTGTCAGGCCTGCCACGAACAGCACGCCTCCGGCGACCCGCGGGCTCACAGCCTGCTCAACGGAGTCAAGTACACGCCCAGCCCCCAGCCGTCCGCGACGCCGACCTTGGGGGGTGAGTGACCTGTGCCGAAGAAGGTGAAGGACAAGACTTCCAGGAGCCACGTGCTCCTCGAGGGGCGGGTCCCCAAGGCGTGGCTGATCGGCGTGGCTGCAGCCGTGGCCGTGATCTTCGTCGGCGCGATCATCGCGTTCTCCGCCGTGAACCACTTGACCACCTGCGAGACGTGCCACCTCATCCAGCCCGAGGTCAACACCTACAAGCTCTCGGCGCACTATCGCGCCGGGGTCGGCTGCCAGCAGTGTCACACCAAGCCCGGCGTGTTCAACTACTTCATCAGGAACCTCCAGGGGCTCACCAACCTCATGCTCTACGTGACGAACACCTACGAGCGCCCGCTGACCACGGCCGTGGGTACCGCCAACTGCGTCCAGTGTCACCCGAAGTCGCAGCTCGAGCGGGACCAGGTGGTCGGCAACATCCGCGTCAATCACAAGGGCCTGCGTGAGGCCGGCTACCAGTGCACCACCTGTCACGCCGACATCAGCCATCCCGGCACGCAGCTCGAGATCGCCCGGGTGTCGCAGAGCAAGATGCCGATCTGCGCGCGCTGCCACGACGGCGTGAAGCTCCCCGACGACTGCAGCATCTGCCACATCGGCGGCGCGCCGCCGGCGAACGTCAACGTCGCGATGACCGGCAAAGTCACGGCGCAGGAGTGCAAGGAGTGCCATCAGAAGGGCAAGTCCGGCGGCGCCATCTGCGCCGACTGTCATCAGGGTCTCGAGATGCCGCATCCGGCCCATTGGGTCAAGGACCACGGCGCCATCGTCCTCGACCGTGGCAAGAGCATCTGCGCCTCCTGCCACACCAAGAAGGACCCGAACTTCTGCATCGACTGCCACGGGCTCAAGATGCCGCATCCGGGCGACTGGTCCACCAGCCACGGCAGCTACGCGCTCCAGGACGGCAATCAGCAGAAGTGCGTCAAGTGCCACGGCGAGAACAGCTGCCTGAAGTGCCACGGCCTGCAGATGCCGCACCCGTCAGGCTGGCTCTCGCAGCACACGAGCGTCGCGCTCAGCAACCCGAGCCTCTGCAACAAGTGCCACACCAGCTCCTTCTGCTTCGCCTGCCACGGCGTCGAGCTGCCTCACACCAGTGCCTTCATCGCCGACCACCCGAACCACGTGTATTCTTCGGGTAGCATCTGCATGAAGTGCCACGGCAACGGCGGCACGGGCCCCAAGGGCTGCTACGGCGGGCAGTGCCACGCCGGCTCGATCAGTCAGCCCGTCACCAAGCCCTGAGAGCTCTCCGCCCCAGGGGGCGCGCATGACCGGCACAGCACCTCAGAGCGTGTTCGTGGGCGTGAGCGGCGCGAGCGGAGCTCCCTACGCCGTACGGCTCGTCCAGGCGCTGGCGCTGGCCGGCTGCAAGCTGCAGCTCAGCATCTCCGACAGCGGCGTCCTCGTGCTCCAGCATGAGCTCGCTCTGCCGTCCGGCGTGCGTGCGGCCGTCACGGCGGAGTTTCTCCACCGCGCCGGCGCGACTGCGCAGGTCTTCGCGCCGGACGACCTCGGGGCACTGCCGGCGAGCGGCAGCAGCGCCCCCGACGCCGTCGTCATCTGTCCGTGTTCCATGTCCACAGCGGCCAATATCGCGCTCGGCACGTCGCGCACGCTCATGCATCGCGCCGCCGACGTCGCGCTCAAGGAGCGGCGCCCTCTGGTCGTCGTCCCCAGGGAGACACCGCTCACGCAGATCCACCTGCGCCGGCTCCTCGAGCTCGCTGAGGCCGGCGCCGTGGTACTTCCGGCCATGCCGGGCTTCTACACGCGGCCGCAGTCGCTGCAGGACGCCGTCGACCACGTCGCCGGCAAGGTGCTGACCGCCCTCGGCTTCGAGCAGGACCTGTTCCCGCCGTGGGACGGGGGCAAGCGCTGATGGAGGCCCGCCGACCCGCACGCGGGTCAGGCGATCTTCCCATCGATCGCGATCCGTCGCGTATCGAGGCCATGTTCGGAGACATCGCCGCGCGCTACGATCTCATGAACCGCCTCATGACCGTCGGCCTCGACCGCCGCTGGCGGCGGATGGCCGCCGCCCAGGCGCGGCTTATGGCCGGCGACGAGGCTCTGGACGCGTGCTGCGGCACCGGAGACCTGACCTTCAGCCTCGTCGAGGCGTGTCCTTCCTGCGCCGTGACCGGGCTCGACTTCACGCCCGAGATGCTCGAGCGCGCCAGGGACAAGGCCGCGGCGCGCGAGGCCCGGTGCCTGCCCGTCCCGGGCGAGTTCATCGCCGGAGACGTCCTCGCGCTCCCGTTCGCGGACGACCGCTTCGCCGCCGTCACCGTGGGCTGGGGCGTGCGCAACGTCCCCGACGTCCCTGGGGCGTTCCGGGAGATGGCGCGGGTCACGCGTCCCGGCGGGCGGGTCGTCTGCCTCGAGTCCACACAGGCGCCGGACGGCGCCGGCAAGCGCTTCCACGACGTCTGGATGGGCCGCGTCGTGCCGTTGCTCGGACGTCTCGTCACCGGCGACCCCTCGGCGTACGCCTACCTGCCGGCCTCCGTGGCCGCGTTCCCGCGCGCCGGCGAGCTCGCGGCCATCATGGCCGCCGCCGGCCTCGTCGCCGTCCGCTACCGGCGGCTTGGCTTCGGCGCCGTCGCCCTGCACGTCGGCGAGGTGCCGGCGTGAAGAGCCGCCGCAGAAGAGCCGCCGGAGGGGAGCTTTCGAACGGGGCGCCGGAGCAGCACCGCTCGTCAGCCGGCGAGCGGGGCGCCGGAGGGGCGCCGCTCCGCCAGCGGCCGAAGTTGTCGTGGTCGTCGACGGCGCAGAAGAGGCGCGTCGCTCACGGCCTCGCCCTCGTCGAGGATCGCCTGACGGCGGTCGCGGCTGAGTATCCCGGCGAGCTCGGTGACGCCTGCCGCGCCACCCTGAGCGCGGGCGGCAAGCGCGTGCGCCCGCTGCTCACCCTGCTGTGCGCGCGCAGCGGCGAGCCCGCGCCGGAGCAGGTTCTGCGGGCCGCCGCGGCCATCGAGCTCCTGCACATGGCGACGCTCGTGCACGACGACGTCCTCGACGGCGCCGACCTTCGCCGCGGGCGGCCGACGGTGGCCTGCGCCTACAGTCCCGCCACCGCCGTATCGGCCGGCAACTACCTGCTGGCCCGCGCCTTCTCGGAGCTCGTTGGCGCGGGCGATCCCTTCGCGGTCGACCTGCTGAGCGCCACGGCGGTCGGCCTCAGCGAAGGCGAGGTCCTGCAGCGCGCGGAGGCGCACGACGTCGGCGTCAGCGTCGAGGCCTACGTTCTCCGCTGCGAGCACAAGACGGCCGACCTGTTCGCCGCCGCCTGCGCGCTCGGCGCGCGGCTCAGCGGCGCCGGCGACGAGACCGTCGGAGCGGTCGGAAAGTACGGACGCCTCATCGGCCTCGCCTTCCAGGTCTTCGACGACATCCTGGACTGCAGAGGCGACCAGGAGGCGACGGGCAAGCGCCCGGGCACCGACGTGCGCGACGGCACGATCACGCTGCCGCTCATCTACGCGCTCGAGGCCCGGCCGGAGCTGGCGGAGATCCTCCGCCGGCCGGGCCCGTCCCAAGCCGAAGTCGCCGTCGTGCTGGGCGCCGTGACTGCGTCGGGCGCCCTTGAACGTGCCCGCGCCGATGCTTTGCGGTACATTGAAGATGCCAGGTCGGTCCTCGCCGCCTGTGCCGACACCGTCGAGCGTGGGTTGCTCGCCCAGGTGGCGGGGCAGGTCGTCGACCGCTACAGCTGACGACTCCGGAGCCCAACCCTGTGAATTCAAGTGAGATCTCCGCGCTCGCCGCGCGTTCCGGCCTCGACCACATCTGGCGCAAGGTCGAGGCGTCCGAACGACTGAGCGGCGACGACGCGACCGCACTGCTCTCCTCCAACGACATCCTCGCCTTGGGGGCCATGGCGGACTTCGCCCGCGCGCGCCTCGTGGGCGACGAGGTCTACTTCATCTCCAACCGCCACATCAACCACACCAACGTCTGCCGCAACCGCTGCCTGTTCTGCGCCTTCAGCCACGATGAGGGGGACGCGGACGCGTACACGCTGTCGGTCGACGAGGTCGTAGAGAAGGCCCGGGAGACGCTCGCGGTCGGCGGCATCAGCGAGATCCACATCGTCGGCGGAGAGCATCCCGACCTGCCGTTCGACTACTACCTCCACATGATGCGCGCGCTGCGCGCGCTGGCGCCGGACGTCCACATCCAGGCGTTCACGGCGAGCGAGATCGCGCACTTCGCGCGGATCAGCGACCAGTCGGTGCCCGAGGTGCTGCAGGACCTCAAGGACGCCGGCCTCGGGTCACTTCCCGGCGGTGGCGCCGAGGTGTTCAGCGGCCGCGTGCGGGACATGATCTGCGAACGCAAGATCAGCGGCCAGACGTGGCTGGACGTGCACCGCGCCGCGCACAGCGTCGGCATGGTGTCCAACGCGACGATGCTGTACGGCCACGTCGAAGAGCCGGCGGAGCTCGCGGACCACATGGTCCGCCTCCGCGAGCTTCAGGACGACACCGGCGGGTTCAACGCCTTCATCCCGCTGTCGTTCCAGCCGGCCAATACCGGGCTCAGCGAGCTGCCCGGGCCCACCGGCTTCGACGACCTCAAGATGCTCGCCGTCGGCCGCCTCGTGCTCGACAACTTCCGCCACGTCAAGGCGTTCTGGATCAACGTCGGCCTCAAGCTCGCGCAGGTCTCGCTCGCCTTCGGCGTCAACGACCTCGACGGCACCGTGGTGGAGGAGAAGATCAGCCACGCAGCCGGCGTCGACACCGGCCAGCAGCTCAGCAAGGCCGAGCTGGTACGAGTGATCAGCGCCGCCGGGCGCGTTCCGGTCGAGCGCGATACGCTGTACAACGTCGTGCGGCGGTACGATGACGCCTGAGGCGCCCGCGGCGGGCACGTCGTCAGCGCCCGTGCGCGTCGGGCGCATCGAGTTCGTCAACTGCTTCCCGCTCTACCACCACTTCGCGCGCGAGTTGTCGGCGCGGGGCGTGGGCGCCGAGATCGTCGAGGGCCATCCGGCGGCGCTCAACGACATGCTGGTGGACGGGGCGATCGACGTGACCCTGTCGTCCTCGATCGCCTTCGCGCGCCACGCCGACCAGCAGATCCTTCTGCCGCAGGTGTCGATCAGCTCGTTCGGCGCCGTCGACTCCATCCAGCTCTTCGCGCGCACGCCGCTGGCGCAGATCCGTAAGGTCGCGCTGACGGAGAAGAGCGCGACCTCGATCTGCCTCCTCAAGGTGCTGTGCAAGGAGTGGGGCATCGAGCCTGCCTTCGCTCCTCGCCGAGGGCCGCTCTCCGAGGTCCTCGAGGACTTCGATGCGCTGCTGCTGATCGGCGACGAAGCGCTGCACCTCCTGCGCGTCGAGGCGTATCCGCACCACTTCGATCTCGGCGCCGAGTGGAAGAGCGTCACCGGTCTGCCCATGGTGTACGCCGTGTGCGCCGCGCGCCGCGACTTCGTGGAGGCGCGGCCCGAGGCTGCAGCCGCCGTCGGCGCCGCGCTGCTCGCGTCGCGCGACGCGTGCGCGGCGGCACCCGACGCCACGGCCGCCGCCGCCGCGCAGGTGTACGACTTCAGCCGGGCGTACCTCATGGACTACTTCGACAAGCTCAAGTTCGGATTCACTCCGGACTATCGCGCGGGCCTGCAGGAGTTCTACCGCCGCGCGGCAGACGCCGACGAGCTCAATCGCGTGCCCGATCTCGAGGCGTGCATGACGGGCGTGTGCTGAGGCCCCGCCGGTGAGCTGCACGAGCCTCATCTTCCGCCGGCCCATACCGGACGACTGGGAGCGCGTGGTCGCCGTCATGCCCTCGTGGTGGGACGGCCGTGACCTGCGCGCGCTGCTCCCCAAGGTGTTCTTCGAGCACTTCCGCGGTTCGTCTCTGGTGGTGGAGCACGAGGACTGGCTCGTCGGCTTCCTCGTCGGCTTCCTGTGCCCGGACCACACCGACGAGGCGTACATCCACTTCGTCGGCGTGGAGCCGTCCTGGCGCCGGTCCGGGCTCGGCGCCGACCTCTATCGCCGCTTCTTCGCCTTCGCGCGCACCAACGGCCGCTCGGTCGTGCGCGCCGTGACCGCCCCGGTCAACACGGGTTCTATCGCCTTCCACACGGCGCAGGGCTTTTCCGTACTGCCCGGCGACGATGAGATCGACGGCGTGCCCGTGGCCACCGACCGCGGGCCGCACGGCGACCACCTGGTGCGGTTCCAGCTGTTCCTCGGGGCGGAGGCCGGCGCATGAACGGCGGACAGGCTCCGCCCGCCGCGGGCCCGCCGGCCGGCGCTTCGCCCGCGGCCCCGCCCGCAGGCCGCATCACCGACACCGAGGCGCTCGTGCTGCTCGAGGGCGGCGACCTGCTGGGCGCCGGTGCACGCGCCGACGCCCTCCGTCGCCGCCTGCATCCCGGCGGCGAGGTCACCTTCGTCGTCGACCGCAACATCAACTACACCGACTACTGCCTCTCCGGCTGCAGGTTCTGCGCCTTCTACAAGAAGCCGGGGAGCGGGGAGGGCTACCTCCTCGCGGCGGACGACATCCATCGCAAGATCGAGGAGACGCTCGCGCTCGGCGGCACCGCGATCATGATGCAGGGCGGCCTTCATCCGGACCTCGACATCTGCTGGTTCGAGGAGGTCTTCAGCGGCATCAAGGCCAGGTATCCGATCCACATCCACTCGCTCTCGCCGCCGGAGATCGTCCACATCGCCAGACAGAGCGACCTGAGCGTGGAGGAGACGCTGACGCGGCTCCAGGCCGCCGGCCTCGACAGCCTGCCCGGCGGCGGGGCCGAGGTGCTCGTCGACCGCGTGCGCTCCGCCATCAGCCCGCACAAGATCCCCACCGGCACCTGGCTCAACGTCATGCGCGTCGCTCACGGCCTCGGCATGAAGACCACGGCGACCATGATGTTCGGCTCGATCGACACCCTGGCGGAACGCGTCGAGCACCTGCGCCGCATCCGTGACCTGCAGGACGAGACCGGCGGGTTCACGGCGTTCATCCCGTGGACATTCCAGGCCGGCAACACGGAACTGCAGGCCGGCCACGTGCCCGCCACGGGCGTCGACTACCTCCTCATGCTCGCGGTCACGCGCCTCTATCTCGACAACGTGCCCAACATCCAGGCGTCGTGGGTGACGCAAGGATCGCGCATCGGGCAGGTGGCGCTCGCCTTCGGCGCCAACGACATGGGCTCGACGATGATCGAGGAGAACGTCGTCGCCGCAGCCGGCGTGCGAAATCAGTGCGACGTCGGCGAGATGGTGCGGCTCATCAGCGCTGCCGGCCTCACTCCCGTGCAGCGCGACACGCTGTACCACGAGGTCCGCCGCTACTGACCGCGCGGTGTGCGGCATTTGTGCGCACGCCTTAACCAAACGTAAACAGTCCGCATTCTCTCTTCCGTTGCTCAGGGGAAGCACTCTGTTAACCACGCGGTCGCCCGACCCGTGGCGCACTGTGTGAATCCAGGGGGCTGCGGCCCCCGCGCAGATCCGAGGAGGGATCATGGAAGGCTCTCCTGCAGCCGTACCGATCAAGAGCGCGGGCAAGGATTCGAATCCCGCACCCCTCAAGACGGTCGGCGTCGAGCCTGAACTCGACAAGGGCCTCAAGAACAACGCCATCGGCATGCTCTCGAGCATCGTCATCGGCATCGCCTCGACGGCTCCGGCCTACAGCCTCGCGGTCACGCTCGGGCTGGTGGTGGCGGTCGCCGGCGTTGGTCTCAAGTCGCCGGCCATCATGATCATCTCGTTCTTCCCGATGATCCTGATCGCCAGCTCCTACTACTACCTCAACAAGGTCGACCCCGACTGCGGCACCACCTTCAGCTGGGTGACGCGAGCTATCGGGCCGAGAACGGGGTGGGTGACGGGCTGGGTCATGGTAGCCGCCGACATCATCGTCATGGCGAGCCTGGCCCAGATCACCGGAACCTATTTCTTCCTGCTCTTCGGACTGAACAGCCTTGCCAACTCGCTCTTCTGGGTGACGGCCGTCGGCGTGGTGTTCCTCGTCCTCATGAGCGTGGTCACCGCGATCGGCATCGAGATCTCCGCGAGGATCCAGTGGTTCCTGCTCGGCTTCGAGTACCTCATGCTGGTGATCTTCTCGGTCGTTGCGCTGATCAAGGTCTACTCGTCACACCCTGCCGGCTCGATCCACCCGTCCATCTCGTGGTTCACTCCGAACATGAGCCTCGGGGCTCTTTCCGGCGGCGTGCTCCTCGCCCTGTTCATCTATTGGGGCTGGGACACCGCCGTGTCGGTCAACGAGGAGACGGAGGACAAGTCCCGCGTGCCGGGAGTGGCCGCCGTCCTCAGCACCCTCGGACTGCTGTTCATCTACGTGCTCGCGACGACCGCCTCGCAGGCGTTCCACGGCACGACCTTCCTGGCCAACAACTCCGCTGACATCCTGAGCCCGCTGGGCACGGCCGTGCTCGGATCGACGCTGGACAAGCTCCTAATCGCCGTCGTGCTCACGTCGGCGACGGCGTCCACGCTGACGACGATCCTGCCGGGCGCCCGGACGACCCTCTCCATGGCGTCTCACGGCGCCATCCCGAGGATCTGGTCGCGGGTCAACCCGCGCTTCCAGACGCCGGTGTGGGGAACCGCCATCTACGGCGTCCTCTCCATCGTCTGGTACGTCGGGCTTACGCTCCTGAGTCAGAACGTGCTCGCCGACTCGATCGCGGCCCTCGGGCTGGCGATCGCTTTCTACTACGGCATCAACGGGTATGCGGTGCCATTGTTCTACCGGCATCAGGTCCTCCAGAGCGCACGGAAGTTCCTGTTCCTGCTGCTCTTCCCGCTCATCGGCGGCATCGCCCTCACGTGGGTGTTCGCCGCGTCGCTGGACCAGCTTTTCTACCCGGCCAACTCCGCCTCGGGCACGTCGTGGTTCGGGGTCGGGCCGCCGTTCATCATCGGCCTCGGCTTCATCGTCAGTGGCGTGATCGTGATGTTCATCGCCCAGGCGTTCATGAAGCGGTCCAAGCCTTTCTTCGCTCGCAAGATGGAGACGGTCGAGACGATGGTGCCTTGGGACGAAAGCCCAGACGATCTGCTCAAGGAGGCGGGCGCCGGGCTTTCCGGCAGGCCGCCCCAAGCACCGGCCAACAAGGCCGCCTGAGCTCTTTCGGAGCAGACGGCGGCTGGGAGAGAGGGCGCGGGTGGACGCGGTCCACCCGCGCCCTCCGTGCGTCCTCCGGGCGTCACTCGGGCCCGCGCGGCGGCTCGCTCGCATACACGGGCCGGGCGCCGTCGGCCAGGAGTTCGAGCTCGGCCTGTCGCGGCATCTCTCCCGATGCGACGAGCCGCTTCCAGGCGCGATACAGGACCGGTGACGCCACGCCGAGCCCGACGATGCTGAAGATGCCTGCGAACGTCAGCACGTGCCCCGAGACCTTGCCGTACAGTATCGGCGCCGTGAGCGAGCCCAGCAGCCCCGCCAGCTGCATCGCCGTGGACTCCACGCCGGTGACCGTCCCGATCCATCGTCGCGGGCTCACCTGGATCAGGAACGCCTGCTTGGCCGGGTAGGAGAAGGCTATGGCGACGCCCTCGAGCGCGTTGACCACGAGGAGCGCCGTGAAGTTCGTCGAGATGCCGTAGAACATCCAGGCGCAGCTCGACAGCGCGTAGCCGATCGTGAACAGCCAGAACCGGCTGTACCGGTCTGCAAGCATGCCTCCGAACACGCTCAGCAGCATCGGTACGCTGAAGGCGACCCAGGTGAAGCTGATGAAGGTCATCGACGCGCCGAGGTGAGACAGGTAGAGGCTCCACACCACGTCCCACGCGCCCATGGCGTAGTGGCTGGTGAAGGCGATGACGACGAAGGCGATGATCGGCGGTGTGAAGATCGCGCGGTAGGGCGGCCGCCCGCCCGCCCCGCCCGCGCCCGCCTCCCGGTCCCGGATGCGCTGCCGTCGCCTGGTCTTCAGCGCCGCCGGCTCGCGCACGAAGAAGATGAGCCCCGCGAGCGCGAGCGCCGAGAGGATCGCGCCGAAGTAGAAGATCGCGTAGAAGCCGCTTGTGCCGCCTCCGCCCAGGGCGTAGAGCGGCGCCGCCAACGCCGGGCCCACGATCAGCCCGCCGAACTGTGCCGTGGTCAGGAACCCGTAGGCCTTGCTGCGGTTCTCCTCCGTGGTGATGTCGGCGACGAACGCCTGCGCCGCCGGGCCGAAGGCGGCCGTGCCGATGCCCTCGAGCAGCCGGAAGAGGATGAACCAGTACGGATCGGTCGTCGTCGTGAACAGCAGCAGCGCTACGGTGTAGACGACGGCTCCGCCGATCATGACCGGCCTGCGGCCGATCGTGTCGCTGAGCCAGCCGAGCGGCGACGAGAAGAGCAGCGTGCCCACGTAGAACATCGACGCGATGACCGCCCAGAGGGTCATCGAGGCGTGGGCCTGCTTCTCAAGGAAGACCGGCAGGTAGGGGATGATCGCGCCGAAGCCCGCCCACACCACGAACTCGGATGCGCTGATCACGCCGAGCTGCATCCAGCTCGTGCGCGGCGTGCCTTCGGGCGGGTTCGTCTGTTCGGCTGGTGCGGAGGTCATGGTGTCCTTGCGTCGCTCCCCAAGGGTTTGACGTCCGGCCCCACCCCGGTCGTCACCCTGAGGAATCCCAGCGTCAAGCTATCACGCCCACGACGCGGGCCGCCCGGCGGGATTCGGACCGGGTGCGTCCACGGCCGCTGCCGCACTCAGGCCTCGCGCACCTCACGCGTCAGCAGGCCGACCAGGGAGGACAGGGCCACGATGGCGCCGGCGACGACGAACAGGATCCGCACGTCGACGACGCCGGCGAGGGCGCCACCGACCAGCACCGACACCGCGTACGTGCCCTGCGTCAAGGTGAACCGGGTGCCGAGGACGCGGCCGCGCATGCCGTTCGGCACGACCTGTTGCAGGTAGGTGTCCACGGCGATCAGCACGACTGCGTTGGCGGTGCCGAAGATGGCGAACGGCACGGCCGCGAGGAGCACGGAGCCGGTCGTCGCCACGAGGGCCAGGCTGGCGCCCATCACCGCGAGGCCGGCGATCATGACCCGCCCCTTGCGTACGCGGGACGCGAGCGCCACGAGCGCCAGCGAGCCCAGGAGGAAGCCGGCGCCGACGATCGCCTCCAGCGCCCCGAAAGCCCCCGCGCCACCGTCGAGCACATTGACCGCGAAGAGGAAGGTCAGAGGGTACGCGGCGCCGAGACCGGCGACGCACACGACGATCATGGTGGTGTTGGCGCGCAGGCCCCGGTCGCGGGCAAGGAAGTGGAAACCTTCGCGCAGCTCGTCCCAGAAGGCGTGCGCGGTGAGCTCCGCAGCCGCGTACACGGGCGCCCGGTAGCGCATCAGCAGCAGCGCCAACGCCGAGACGGCGAACGTGACGGCATCGAGCCGGAATGCGACCGACGTGCTCACAGAAGCGAGCAGGGCTCCGGCGAAGGCCCAGCCCAGGATCTCCGTGAGGTTCTCGCTCGTGGCAAGGAGTGAGTTGGCGCGCAGCAGCTTCCCCGGCGTCACGATCTCAGGGAGCATGGCCAGCTTGGCGGGCTCAAAGAAGACGCCGGCGGTCGCGATCGCGAAGCTGAGCGCGAACACCGCCGGCAGCGAACGCGTGGCGACCAGGGGAACGGCCAGCACGAGGGCCGCCCGGAGAACATCGACTGCGATCATGAGCCGGCGCTTGTCGAACCGGTCGACCAGGACGCCTGCAAAGGCCCCGAACAGGACGTAGGGGAGACTGTAGAGCGCGAACACGGCGCCCGTTCCGAGGGCTGAGCCCGTAGAGCGGTACACCAGCCACGGGAACGCGAGGGCCGCGAGTCTGTCTCCCATCTGGGAGACGAACTGCCCGGTCCAGAGCAGAAGGAAGCTGACGTTGCGAAACAGCGGCGCGAGTTGAGTCTCGCTGGCGACGGCGTTCGCCTCTATCGCTCGGCCCCCCGAAGCGCGTCGTGTCTGACCTGTGACTGTCGTGATGACATCGAGCGTTCCGTCGCTGCGGCGGCACGCTCCCAGAAGCGTACATCAAGCGGTGGACGATGTCGCGGAGCGCCGCTACCGCCTCGGTCCCTTTCCGAATGTGTTGTCCACATTGGCAACTTCGGCGTCCACATGTTGAGCATTATGTCCAAGTGCAGAGGGTAGGCGAGGCCAGACCGGCATCCGTAGAGTCGCAGCATGCAATCGTCAACCACAACTTATCGGCACGTGGTTGCGAAACCTTTAGCCTTTGGAGGGGACATGCGGTTTGCGGCAAAATGCATATCAAGTTCGGCGGAAAGATGCATATCCCTTCGGCGGGAAGATGCACTGACCTCGAGCGCCCGATCGACTGAGGTAACATCATGAGCAAGAAGATCGAGAAGACGCTCGCTTCTCTGCTGTTCGCGCTCGTTACGAGTGGCGGCAGCAGCAAGATGCACTGAGCACTCAAGCTCCGTTTCGATCGGTGCCGATAGACGGGGCACTAGTGATATCCCCGAGAGGTACCGTGTCCTTGGCTGAGCGTGACTACCGTGTCCTGACGTTGGGGCTGGCGCTTCTTGCTGGCCTCGCTCGTCGCGTACGCCGCCCTCTATCCCGGGCCGATTCCGGTCTCCTCGACCGTCATCCGGGACGCTGTCATATTTGCCGTCCTGGCGATCATCGCGGACGAGATGTCGGTGGAAATCTCTGATCGCGTCACCCTCGCGGCCTTCAATCTTCCGATTCTGCTCGCAATCATGTTCACCGGCAGGCTTGCCGGCCATCTGCGTCGCCGTTGCGGTGGGTCTCTGGGGCGCGTGGCGTGAGAGTTCCCGGTTCGTTGTCGTCTACAACACATCGAACTTCGTGGTCGCGGTGTTCGTTGCCTCGCTGGCTTTCGATGCCCTGATAGAGCCTCTCGGAGTCCATCTCGACCAGGTGACCGTGGGCCTGCTCGCTGCCGGGGCGATCGCGGCAGTCGCATTCGAAGGCACCAATCTCGCTCTCCTGAGCGTCGGCATGCGCATCAAGTACCGCCGCCGCTTCCGCTCCTTCTGGCGCGAGGAGATGCCACCGTTCGTGCGTTCCCTTGGAGTGCTCCTGTTGCTCGGGTTGGCGATCGCCGCCCTGTATGCCGTCGCGGGCATCATCGCCGTGGCTTTGCTGTTCGTGCCATTGCTCGCGAGCCAGTACATGTTCAAGCTGCTGGTCCGCGAGCGAGAACACGTCGCGCGGCAGACAGAATTGAGCGACCAGTATCTGGAGATGAACATCGGCCTCGCTGCTGCGATGGTCGTCCTGCTCGACAGCAAGGACGAGTACACGGCCCAGCACTCCGCCGCGGTCGCCATGTACTGCCGTGACATGGCGACGGCGCTGGGACTCCCGGAGGAAGAGGCAGAGGCGCTTCACTTCGCCGGCCTGCTTCACGACTTGGGCAAGGTCGGCGTCCCGGACGCGGTGCTTCGCAAGGAGGCCGCGCTCGACGAGAGCGAGTGGGAGTTCATTCGGCAGCATCCGGAGAAGGGCGCGGAGGTGCTCTCGCATCTCGCCGCGTACCAGGAAGTGGCCGACATCGTCCGCTTCCATCACGAACGCCTCGACGGCAGCGGCTATCCCAACGGAATCCTCAGCGACGCGATCCCGGAGCTCAGCAAAGTGCTCGCCGTCGCCGACAGCTACCACGCCATGACCTCTGACCGGCCCTATCGCGGTGCGCGCAGTTCCTTCGAGGCGCTCAAAGAGTTGCGCATGATGGCCGGCAGTACCCTGGACGCGCGCTACGTGGAGATCCTCGCCAAGGTCCTGCGAGACAAGGACCTCGCCTACCGTGACGGCAGTTCCACGGACTTCATGGGCGAGTACGAACGCGGGCGCATCAACCTGCGGCTGCGCGGTCACGCCCTTGCCGACGTCACCGGCCTCTCCGGGATGCGGCAGGAAGACCCAGCGGCAGGCTGACCAGCACCCGCGCCGTCAGTGCGGCCGCCACCGCTTTCAGTGTGTCCAACCAGACGAATGGCGCGATGCCCGTGAGCACCGCGGCGCCCGGCGTCAGATGGAGCTGCATCGCCAGCCACATCGTGCCAAGCGCATAGACCGGCACCAGCCCGGCGAGTCCGGCAACGAGCAATCTCAGAGTCGTGCGTTCGCCGTGTCCTGCGATGAGGCCGGCGACCAGCGCTGCCCCGATGAACCCGAACAGGTACCCGCCCGTGGGACCGAAGAGCGCTCCGAGACCGGAGGTCCCGCCCGCATACACCGGCGCGAAGAGGCCGAGGATGAGGTAGGCGAGCACGCTGAGCACGCCGAGACGAGGTCCGAGGACCATGCCGGCGAGCAGAACGACGTAGACCTGCAGTGTGAACGGCACAGTACCGACCGGGATGGCAACGAATGCAGCCACCGACAGGATCGCGCTGAAGAGTGCTGCCGTGGCGAGCTCTCTGGTGGTGATGCGAGACAAATCGTCAACCCTTCAGAAGCAAGAAGAGGTGACAATGTAGCTGCCCGCCGGATGGTCGTCAAATCATCCGGCGGGCCGCCGTGCTGCGTCAGTGCCGCACGCTCACGTCTCCGGATTGGAAGGTGCGCACCCGGCGGTGAGGCAACTCCACGAGCAGGGCCCCGCGGTCGTCGATGCCCGCCGCTGCGCCGACGACGGGGCCTTGTCGCGTCTCGACGCTGATCGTGCGTGACAGCAGGTAGTCGCGCTCGCGGAACGAGGTCAGCGCCTTGTCGAAGCCGCCACGGAGCGCAGCCTGGTACTGCGTCTCCAGGCTGAGCAGGAGGGTTGCGAGCACGTCGCTGCGGTCCACGAGCTCGCCGGCGGCCATCTTCAGTGAGGTCGCCGTGCGCCTCAGGGCCACCGGGAGTTCGCTGAACTCGGTGTTCACATTGAGGCCGATGCCCAGCACGATCCAGTCGACTTCGTCCTGCTCCCCGGAGACCTCCATGAGGATGCCGCCGACCTTGCGGTCGCCGATGAAGAGGTCGTTCGGCCACTTGATCGCGACACGCGCCGGGACGTGTTTCTCGATGGCTTCGGCCGCGGCCGTGGCGGCCACGATCGTCAGGAGGTGCGCCTCGCTCATGGGCAGGGCCGGCCGCAGGATGACCGAGAAGAGGAGTCCCTTGCCCGCCGGCGACGTCCAGCGCCTGCCGAGGCGTCCGCGGCCCGCGCTCTGAGCCTCCGCCACCACGACGGTGCCCTCCGGTGCGCCCTTCATGGCCAGGGCCTTGGCCTCGAGGTTGGTCGACTCGATCTCGTCGTGGTAGCGGAAGGAGTGGCCGAACATCGTGTTCTCTGTCCGCTGCGTGACGTGCCCCATGGAGAGGCGCGACGGCTCGTCCTCGAGCCGGTAGCCGCGGCGCGACACACCCACGATGCGGTAACCGCGCTTGCGTAGCGACTTCACGTGCTTGTGGACCGCGTTGCGCGAGATGCCGAGCACGTCACTGATCGCCTCGCCGGAGACGAAGTCGTCGCTGTCTCGAAGGATGTCGATCACTGTCTTCTTGCGCTGGCTCATTACGGCGGACTCGACGTAGGTGACTGACACTGACGACTCCATGGTCCTCCCCTTTGCTTGTGATGGTGCTGTGCGGAGAGGCTAGTCACATGGAGTCCGCGTGAAATCATACCCAGGGTGGATTCGAGCTCATGCCGCAGGGTGGAGACGAGCTGGTCCCGAGGTGGACCGCGTGATGCCCGGTGAGGCGCTGGTACTCGAGCACGGCGCCTATCCTTGTGGTCTGCCCGAGCTTGCGCAGGATGTGATTGACGTGCGTCTTGACCGTCGAGACGGCGATGAACAGCTCGGCGGCGATCTGGTCGTTGGAGCGGTCTCGCGCCATGAGTTCGAGCACCTCACGCTCCCGCCTCGACAACTGATCGAGCGGCGTCCCCGTCGCGCGTTCCGTCGACTGCACGTGAGGCGGCCGGCCTCTCCTGCCGCGTTCGATGTCGGCGCTCGCCGTGGGGGCTTCTGCATTCAGATGGCTGAGCCAGGTGACGACTTGTGAGGGGCCGAGTTCTCTGAGCGCCGCCGCGGTCTCCGGGAAGAGCCAGTGATGGCTGAGCGCATCCAGGAGGGCGGGGCCGAGGCCGTTTGCGCGATGGCGTCTGATGACCCTGCTCACGAGCTGGGGGCGGGGGCACAACTCCTGGGCGACGAGATTGATGTGCCCGAGGCCAAATTGGGCGGGCAGGCATTGCTCGAGCAACTCCACTGCCGAGTCGTCGGCGCCTGTTTCGTGAGCGAGGATTGCTGCGAACAGTCTTGCCTTCAGCTCAACGAAACGAAGTCCGGCTGCCCTCGCCGTTCTGAGACGCTCTCGAGGGCGGAATAGCTGCTTCCGCTGCCGAGAAGGCCATCTGCGTAGGCGAGGTTGGCTGCGGCATTGAGGGCGAGATAGGGGTCGCGCTCCAAGGGAGCAAGCTGGATTGCTGCTCGCGCCGGATCGAGACTTTCGGCCAAGCTTCCTGAGCGTCTTAGCACCGTGGCGAGGTGGCAGTACGTGTAAGCTTGAAGTGATGGCGGATCCTGTACATGCTCGGCGTCAGATGTCAGGTTTGAGAGTGCCACAGCCGACATTGACATACCGCCGCGCGCGGCAGCTAGGCAAGCGCGGCTATCCTCGATCATGTACGAGGTCAGGGCGTGCCCGAAATCGGCTGCGGACGTGGCGGCTTCGCGCAAGTATTCTGCTGCTGAGTCGTATTCTCCCAGCGCTGTCTCAATCATCCCGCGCATGTTCAAGGCAGCCGCTCTCTGCGCCTCAACCCCACCGCAGTCGGCGCATCGCTGGACGAGGTACCGGGCATTTCGCATGTCGCCTCGAAAATACGCAGCGTGGGCTCGCAGCGCCTGCGCGCGGGCCGCTTCTTGGGGCTTCGCTCGCGGGAGAAGCTCGTCAGCTTTGGATGACGCGGATGCGACCTCGTCCCAGCGTCTCATGTCAAGGGCTGCAGAGAGCAGGCTGAGCAGCGTGTGCAGGCGTTGTGCGTCGGTTGTGGCGAAGTCGAGAGCGCGATAGCACGTCGCCATTGCCGCGGCCGAATCGCCCGACCAGAACTCGGTCCACTCGGTCACTGAGAGTACTTCGTACAGCTCCGCCGTGTTCCCAGCGTCCAGTAGCGCCGTCTCCGCCAGCTGAAGGCTCGCCAAGGCGTCGTCGAACCTGCTGTCGCGCGTCCCGAGCATGCCCGAAACGACAAGGGCCCAAGGGCGACCAGATTCCTTGGACGGAGCGAGCTTGAGCGCCCAGTGGCGCAGCTGCTCGTAGGGACGGCGCTCGAGCTCTGCCTCGCCGCCACGGGCGATCACCTCGAGGGCGAGTCCGAGTTCGTTGGCGCCGAGCAGCAACTCGACGGCTGCCGCTCTCTCGTCGCAGGCTTCGAGCGCCTCGGCCGTCGCGATCTGCAGCGCCCGGAACGCCCGCTCGCCCTCGTCCTGCACGAAGCGTTGGCGCAGGAAGTCCCTCAGGAGATTGTGGTAGCGATACGTGCCCTTGCGCCCGGTGTCGAAGGTGAACACGTGGTTCCGGGAGAGGAAGTGGAGGTGTCTGGAGGCGGAACCCGAGCTGATCACCCGGTCCGCGAGCTCCGCAGACACGTGATCGAAGCAACAGGTACGCAGCAGGAACTGCTGCACATCGGCTGTCTGCCGCTGAAAGACCTGCTCGGCGAGGTAGGAGAACACATCCATGCGCAGTCGGGGGTCGGTGAGGGCGTCTTCGAGTGAGGTCGGATCGAGCCACTCGAGCGCCATGCCGGCGAGGACCACGCTGGCCGGCCAGCCCTCGGTGAGCGTGGCGATCCTGGTGACGAACTCCGGGTCGTGCGAGCGTCCGGATCGCTGCTGCAGCACCTCCGCCACCTGGGACGTGTCGAACAGCAGGAGCTCGCGAGGTATACGAGCGACCTCACCTGCGAGGCGGAGCTTCTCGAGCCTGAAGGCAGGCTCGTACCTCGAGAGCACGACGAAGTGGATGGTCGCGGGGCAGTTCTCGAGAAGATAACCGAGCACCTCGTTCATGCCTGCCGCATCCATCGTCTCGTGATAGTCGTCGAGGACGAGGTGGCCGGGTGCGGTGATGAGCCGGTCGCACTCAGAGCAGAACTGCGCGGCGAGCACTTGCGGAGGGAGGTCGAGCACGGGTCCGGCTTCAAGCTCTTGCAGCAGCGCCGTCCCGAAGCCGGGGTGGAGTCGCCGTACGGCTCGGGTCATGGCTGCGAGGAATGCCAAGGGGTCGTGGTCGAGGATGTCGAGCTTGTACCAGGCCGCCGGCCGGCCGCACTGCTCGAGAAGGGCGGCCGTGGTCGTCGTCTTGCCGTACCCCGCGGGCGCGCAGACGACAGTGAGGCGGCGGTCGAACGCGGCCGCGAACGCAGAGCGTGCATTGGGCCGCACGCTGACCTGGTCGAGGCGCGGCCTGAGGTACTTCGCCTCGATCGCCACTTGCCTTGCATTCTCGTTCGACACCTGCGCCCCCGAGTGACGCTTTCGCCCGGCCAAGGACGGCTACTATAGCAGGGATACGGTCGGTGATGACCGGGCCAGAGGCGCCTCTAGGTGGACGATCGCGAGGGGTTCCACGTGCGTCGACGCGGGGGGCCGGGAGCAGGATCTTTCGGGGGATGCTCCCGGCCCCCCGCGTCTGGTCCGCCGGGGGACGGATGTCGTGGCCAGGCGGCTGCAGTCAGCAGGCCACCTTGACTGTCTCGGTGGTCGTGCGGGCCTTGCTCGGCGGCAGCACCTTGATGCTGAGCGCCTCGCCGGCGTAGGCGGTCTCGAGCTGGTCGAGGCCGAAGGCCATGGGCAGCCCGATGTCGGCGGCGAGGTCGATGGTGCCGTCGGTCTTGCCGCGGATCTCCAGCACG
Organism: uncultured Thermoleophilia bacterium; assembly: GCA_963798285.1. Classification (GTDB taxonomy): domain Bacteria; phylum Actinomycetota; class Thermoleophilia; order UBA2241; family UBA2241; genus CAIXSE01. The sequence continues at coordinate 133,362 of CAWCSR010000004.1, forward strand.
TCGCCCCTGACGCAGAAGTCGACGTCACCAGGCTTGATGCCGGGGACGGTGACGGTGATCACGAGCGTGCTGTCCACGATACCGGCGTCCACCGGCTGGTGGCCGTGAGCCGAGTGGGTCGGACGGAATCTCCAGAGCCTGCCGCTCTCGTCGAACAGCAGGTTCAGATCGTGCTCTGCAAGCTGGTCCTGCGTCTTCATGGTCTCTCCTCTTGACGCTGCCGGCAGTGGCGCCGGGGTTCATCTCTCGATACCTGCGGTGGTACTGTAGCCCGGATGCGACCGTGAGCATGGCACCCGGACGCACACTCTTTTGCGTGGAGGTGGGCAGATGCACACCATATCGCCACTGAAGCGGGGGACGCTGTGAGCGACCGGGGAGACTCCGCGAGCGGCGTCCTCACGGTGCGCGAGCTCGTGGAGCACTCCGGTCTGGGGCTGACGGCCGCGACCGGCGACCTCGGTCTCGGCCGGACCATCAAGAGCGTCCACTTCTCGGACGCCGACGACCCGGTCCCGTACCTCACGAGCCAGAGCGTGCTCATCAACACGGGACGGACCTGGTATCAGGACCCCGCCGCTGGAGTCTGGATCCTGGAACGTCTCGCGAGCATCGACACGGCGGCGCTGGTGGTCGCGTTGGGGCACTTCCTGGACGAGGTGCCCCCGGAGATGGTGAAGCGCGCCCAGCAGCTCAAGCTGCCCATCCTCACGCTGCCCGAGGGCGCGCTCACGCGCAGCGTCCTCTCCTACGTGTACAACGTGCTGGCCTCCGCGGATCTGCACCGCCTGCGCCGCACGGTCGCTCTGCAGAACGACCTGCTCGACCTGCTGATCGCCGAGGCCGGCCCCGATGAGCTGCTCGCCAAGGTGGCGAGCCTCATCGGCATGCCGATGCTGCTGCTCGACGGCGTCGGCGCCGTCATCACCAGCTCGGGAGTCACGCACCCTCGCCGCATGGCGCAGGAGGTCTGGGCGGCGTGGGGTGAGCTCACGGACCCGACCGCGCTCGGCATCATCGAAGTGGGCGCGTCGCGGTACTTCTGCCGTGAGGTGATCCTCTACGGAAAGCTGGAGGTGCTCATCGCCGCGTCCGCGAAGCAGACGTCCAGCACCGAGTTCGTCGACACGGCGCTGTCGTTCCTCCAGCGACTCATCACGCTCGACCTGCTCAAGCAACGCGACGCGATCGTCGCCACGCGGCGGCTGCGCCGACGGCTACTGCGCGACCTGCTCGACGGAGGCACCGCGCCGGACGAGCTCACTGCGCTCATCGCGGACCACGGCGTGGACCTGGGCCGGCCCTGGCGGCTGGCCATCTGCGACTTCGGCGGCGCACGGCACAAGGGGCGTCGTGCGGTCGAGCTCGAGGATGCACTTGTGGAGTCGGTCGACACGTATTGTGGTGACCGCCTCATCGCGTTTCTCAGCCGGCCACGTGCGACTTCACTTGCCATCCTGCTCCCCGACGGCTATCCGTCGGTCGGGGACGGCGGCGCCCGCGACCTCCTGCTCGGCCTCAAGACGTTCGCCGCCGGCGAGCCGTACAGGCTGCAGGTCGCCGTCGGCGTCTCCGGCGCGCACGGCGGCCCCGGCGCCGGCCCCAAGGCGCTGCAGGAGGCCCTCGATGCCTTGGCCGCCGCGCAGCGTGGCATCGACGCCCGCGGCCTCGTGCTCTTCGAGGAGCTCAGCGGGCGGTTCCGTCTGCTTCAGGGCCAGAGCGGCGGTGCGCTCGCCGACATCGCGCGGCGCAGCGTCGCTCCCCTTCTCGAGTACGACGCCAGGCGGCACACCCACCTGCTGGACACGCTGCGCGCGCTCATGGACAACCACTTCGCCATCCAGCCCACGGCCGAGGCGCTGTTCATCCACCGCAACACCTTGCAGAAGCGAATGCGCCGCATCGAAACGCTGCTGGGGGTCGACCTCACCGACATCGACGACCTCATGGAGTTGTACCTTGGACTGCGCGCCCTGCAGCTGGTGGGCGAGGCGAAGGTGGTCGGGACGGCGCCGGCCAGACGCCAGTCCCGGCCGGCGATCAGTCCGGAGAGGTGAGGGCCAGCTCGACGGCCTCGGCGGGCGTTGCCGCCCGCCGCACTCCGTCGAGCTCCCCGCCCTTGGGCGGTGAGATCTCCCACGTGTCGAGCAGGATCACCGGTTTGTCGACGTTACGCGCCAGCGCGATCTCGCTGAGCGTGCCCCATGCGCCGCCGACGGCGATGACGACGTCGCCACTGGCGACCACGCTCAGGTTGCGGGCGTAGCCCATGGCGCTGCAGATGGTGTAGGTGAGGTCGGGGGCGGCGCGCCGGCGGTCGGCCCCCGGCAGGATGCCGATCGAGACGCCGCCCTTCTGTTTCACGCCGCGGGCGACGGCGTCCATGACTCCTTCACGCCCGCCGCACACGACGACGCAGCCGCGCTGGGCGAGCAGCTCGCCGAGCTCCTCGGCCTTGGCCGCCAGCTCCGGCGTCGCCCGGCTGGCCCCGATCACGCTGACGTACAGTGGCGCGCTCATGGTTCCTCCTCCGCGTCCGGGCCGGGCGGCGCGAAGCGCCCGCGCCCGCCCCGCCGGTCATCGTCCTCGCGCCGTTGACAGGCCCAGGGCCGCCTGCCGGGTGAGCCGTAGAAGATGCGGAAGTCGGCACGGTAGCCGCGGCTCTCGTAGAGGTGGGCCGCGACCTCGTTGCCGGTGTCCACGCCGATCTCCACGTCCTCGATGCCGCGCCGGTCCAGCTCGGCGTCCACGGCGTCCATCAGCGCGGCGCCGATACCGCTGCCGCGCTTCGCGGCGTCCACGCAGAGCGCCGCCAGCGTCGCGTGCTTGTCGCCGGTGTACCACACGGGGTCGGGACCCTCGACGCAGACGAACGCGTAGCCGCTCACCCGCCCCGACTCGCGGGCGACCACGACGAAGCTCTCGCCGGACAGCTCGCGCAGCATCTCCTTGCGCTCGAGGGTCCAGGATTCGCCGGACGGGCGCACCGGCACAAGTGCGTCCGGCAGCGAGGCGATGTGGTCCAGGAGTTGTTTCCACAACAGGCCGACGAGGTCGATGTCGGCTGGGTCGAGCATCTCCATCGTGAGCTGGTCGGGCATGCGGTCCTCCGGACGTGACGCCGCGAGCCTATCGCAGGAGCGCACGGCATTCACCCTGAACTTGAGGCTCAACTTAGCGGCGCGCGGCCTCCAGGACGGAACTCAGTAACGCGACGGCTCCGGCCTTGCTGAGCGGCTCGTTGAGGTTGCCGCACTTGGGACTCTGGACGCAGGAGGGGCAGCCGCTCTCGCACGGGCATTCGGCGACCAGCAGCCTGGCCGCGGCGGCGAGGTCCTCAAAGGCGTCGTAGCCCCGGCGGGACAGCCCGATGCCGCCGGGGTAGCCGTCGTAGACGAAGATGCTCGGTGCGTCCGTCTGCCAGTGCCAGGGGGTACTGAGGCCGCCGATGTCCCAGCGGTCGCACATCGCGTAGAGCGGCAGCAGGGCGATGAGCGCGTGCTCGGCGGCGTGCAGGGCGCCCGGCGCCGCCAGGTCGTCGGTCTCCGCGAGGCCGGCGATCGTCCGGTCGAGGACCGGCTGCGGCACGACGAGCCAGAACGCCTGCGTCGTGAAGTGCTGCTCCGGCAGGTCCAGCGTCGTCGTGTCCATGACGTGCCCGTCGGTCATGTCGCGGCGCTGGTAGGCGATGACCTGCTCCGTCACCTCGAGGTCGCCCGCGAAGAGGACGGCGCCGGGCAGCTCGCGCGTGTCCGCCTGTCCGGCGATCAGCACGTTCTTGTCGGTCTTGGCCTGCGTGTAGTAGCTGCCCTCGAACTCGTCGATCATGACGGTGCGCATCTCGAGGTCGAGGTGCTGTACCAGGTAGCTGCGGCCCAGGTGCAGGTACACGGCGCCGGGGTGGCAGAAGCGAAAGACGCGCTCGCGCTCGACGGTCCCGATGACCTCGCCCTGGCGACTCTCCACGATGGCGAACTGCTCGTTGCTCGCGGTGCGCAGCCCCACACCTCCGGCGGGGGAGTAAGGCTTGGCCCAGACCAGGCCGTCCTTGCGCTTGCGGAGCCGGCCGGCCTGGGCGAGACGCTCGGCCTGCAGCAGTCCCTGCTCGCCGAAGTAGCTCTCGTCGGCGGGGGTGAGGGGGCGCTCGTACGCCGCCGCCTCCAGGTGCGGGCCGCTGATGTGCGGGTTGTGCAGGTCGATGATCGCCTCCTCGAAGCTTCGTCCCAGCAGGCGGTCCGGCTCGCGCATGAAGTACTGGTCGAGCGCGTCCTGGCCGGCCACCAGCACGGCGAAGCCGTGCCCGGACCGGCCGGCCCGTCCCCAGCGCTGCCTGAGGCTGGTGATCGTGCCGGGGAAGCCGGTGACCAGTGAGACGTCGAGGCTGCCGACGTCGATGCCCAGCTCGAGCGCCTGCGTCGCCACGACGGCGTCGAGCTCGTGGGCGAAGAGGCGACGCTCGATGTCGCGGCGCTGCTCGGGCGTGTAGCCGGCGCGGTACGGCTGCACCCGTTCCGCCTCGCCTCGTCTGCCGCGGTCCTCGAGGCGGCGGCGGACGTGCCCGTACACGAGCTCGGCCGCCTTGCGTGTGGGGGCGAAGGTGATGACGCGTGCGCCGGCGAGCACGCACTCGGCCGTGACGTAGCTGGCCTCGGCGAGCGCGCTCCGCCGGACGCCGGCGGCTGCGTCCTCGAGCGGCGGGTTCCAGAGCACCACCGTGCGCTCGGGGCGCGGCGCCTGATCCTCGTCGACCACCGAGAACGGCGCGCCCACCAGCCGCTCTGCGAACTCCCCGGGGTTGGCGATGGTCGCCGATGTCAGCACGAAGCGGGGGTCCGACGCCGTAGGCGCGACAGAGGCGGCGCAGCCGGCGCACGACCTGGGCGACGTGGCTGCCGAACACGCCGCGGTAGACATGCGCCTCGTCGAGCACGACGTAGCGCAGCTGGTGCAGGAACTCCGCCCAGCGCTCGTGGCTCGGCAGGATACCGACGTGCAGCATGTCCGGGTTGCTGAGCAGGATGGTGGCGGTGCGCCGCAGGAGCGGCCGCTGGTCCTGGGGCGTGTCGCCGTCGTAGATCGCCGCGATCAGCGCCCGGCACGCGGAAGCGGTTCGAGCTTGCGCGCCTGGTCCTGGGCGAGAGCCTTGGTGGGGAAGAGGAAGAGGGCGCGAGCCTGCGGCTCGGCGCGTGAAGGCCTCGAGGACGGCGAGCTGGTAGCAGAGGCTCTTGCCGCTCGCCGTTCCGGTGCTCACCACGACGTTCTCGCCGGCGCGCCAGCAGGTCGTCTGGCCGCCGCCTGATGGCCGTAGAGCGACTCGACGCCGCCCGCGAGCAGCGCTTCGCGCAGCGCGGCCGGCAGGTCAGCCGGAAGCTCGGCGGCGCGGCCCCGCCGCGCCGCCTCGTGCGCCACCGACACGACCTGCTCGTGCCCGCCGCCGGTGAAGAACACGCGCAGCTTGGCGGCGGCTCTGGGAGTCATGCCGGCGTCGTCGTCCACGCCGCCCATCCTACTCCGGCGTCAGGTGGGCAGCCTCAGGCGCCTGGTGGCGCCGCGCGGCCGTCCGCCGGGTGACGCATCGTGGTCCGGCGACCCGGCGACCCGGCGCCCGGGCGCCCGGCGACCGGTCGCCGGGCTGCCCGGCTGCCCTGCGGGGCGCCGCTCCCGGTGCGAGCGCTCCCCCGCGTCGTCGCTCCCGGCGCGAGTGTCCCTCGTGCACGCAAAAGGGCGCTTGCGCGCCCCTCCGCTCAACTCTCTGCGCCTCCGGAATTCAGTGTGCGATGCGGCGTCCGAGATCGAGTGTGAAGAACCATACCGGGCCGTCGACGTTGCCGTAGCCGTCGTCGCTCTTCACGGCCCCGACTCCGACGTCGCGGAAGGTCTTGGTGAGGATGACGGCCCGGTGGGCGCTCGACCTCATCCAGGCGTCGATCACCGCGACCGGGTCAGAGTAGACCCCTGCGCCGTAGTACAGGTTCTCGCCGGCCTTCCAGTAGCTGCAACCGTTCCGCGTGTACCCGTAGCGGACGATGCGCGACGACCAGGTCTCGCCGTCCGGCGAGTCGTGGCTGAAGTACTTCTGCCGGCCCATGTCGGCGGAGTGGGCTCGGGTCGAGTTGACGAGCTTGCCGTTCAGCCGGAGCTGGGCGAGTCCGTGCTTGGCGCGCTGCTTGTTGATCAGCCCGAAGAGCTGCTTTTCGTAGTGGTTGAGGGAAGTCGAGGCCAGTGCGGGCGCGGCGAGGAAGAGGGAGCAGACGACCGCGATGAGAACGATGATGATGCCCTTTGGCGTCTTCACGGCTCACCCCCGAGCCCAGCAAGGTCATGGGAACCCGTTGCGGACTGCTCTTCTGCAGTCCCTTCCGACTCTGGTATCGGAAGGCCGTGCGAGGAGTTGAGGCGTGTGAGGGCGGTTTCTGTCTTCAATCCGGACAACGCGGAGGCGGGCGCTTCGGCGTGTCCGGTAGCCGCGGTCTAGGTGGTCGTGGTGGTGCCTGACTTGGGCGGTTTGGGCGGTTTCGTGGGTTCCGCCGGCGTCGAGGGCTTCGTGGGTTTCGGCGGTTTCGTGGGTTCCGCCGGCGTCGAGGGCTTCGTGGGTTTCGGCGGTTTCGTGGGTTTCGCCGGCGTCGAGGGCTTCGTGGGCTTCGCCGGCTTTGTGGCCTTGGCCGGCTTGGTCGCCTTCGCGACCTTCGCGGGCTTCGCGGCCTTCGCGGCCTTGCCGTTGCTGGTTCCATTGCCGCGGCCGTTCGACGTGGCCTTGCCGCTCGATTTGGCCTTGCCGCTCGATTTGCTCTTGGCGGCGCTCGTCTCCTTGCCCTTGGCGTTCTTGCTCTTGGCTGCGCCACCCTCGCCCTTGCTCCTGGCGTGCGCGGCCGCGCTTTGCGCAGCGCCCCGGCCGCTGCCGGCCGCCGCGGCCGCGGTCGCCTGCCCAGGCGCAGACTTCGCGTCTTCGCCTGCTACGGCCGCGGACCGGCGGACGTGGACCTTGGTGGCGGCCGGCTGGCGGTGGGGATGGTGGACGCCGGGAATGACGCCCGCCTCGTAAGCAGCGACTCCGCCTCCGGCCGTGCAGGTTGCGGCGATGACCAGCGCGGCGACCTTGGCCGTGGCCGCGCCGCCCACCTTGGCGAGGACGCCGCCGGTGGCCAGCGAGATGCCGGCGGACGATGCCGCGGTCGTGCCGGCGCCGCCTGCGGCCACGCTCGCCGAGCCGGCCAAGGCCGCTCCCCCGGACGAGCCTGCGCCTGCGCCCGTGGCCCCGGTCGCCGCGGTGGCCCCGGCTCCCGTCGCCCCCGCGGCGCCGAACGGGAACGCGCCCTGCAGTGCCGCGGGGACGGGGACGTTGTGGACGATCAGTCCGAGCCCGACGGCTGCGGCGCTCCACGTCCTGACGGTCTTGCTGCAGGTCGGGCAGTGGGCCGCATGGCCGAGCACGCGGCGGCGCTCGGCGTCGCTGAGCTCGCCGCCGACGGCGGCCAGGGCAGCGTCCCGCGCGACCGTGCACGCGGCTGCGGGGAGGTCTCTGGTCAACTCGCCGTACCGCGTTCGGAACGACTCTCGCGCGCGGAACAGCAGAGTCTCGGTGGCGCCGCGCGAGACGCCGAGGATGCCGGCGATCTCGTCGTGGCGCAGGCCGTGGATGTCCTTGAGCACGAGCACCGTGCGGTGCCGCTCGGAGAGGTCGCCGAGCGTCCGTTCGACCAACTGGCTCATCTCCGCCTGTTCGAAGGTGTCGATGGGCCACGCCTGCGTGTCGGTGACGAGGTCGATATCGCGATGGACCTTGCGCGTGCGCAGATGGTCGTAGCAGGCATTCACGGCCACGCGATAGAGCCACGGCTTGAGCTGCAGGTCGGTGCGCCCGGAGCCGGGAAGCCGCCGGTAGACCTTGACGAAGACGTCCTGGGTGATGTCACGTGCGTCTTCGGGCGACCGCACGATGCGCAGGGCGAGGTTGTAGATGCGAGCCCGATAGAGCTCGTACAGGTGCTCGAAGGCGTCGCGGCTCCCGGCCCGCAGTCCGTCGACCAGGTCGGCGTCCGGAGCGCCGCCCGCCCCCTGCGTGTCGCCCGTGCCGGGCGCTACTGGGACGATGGTGGCCATGCGCTCATTGTATCGGCAATCGGCAGGATTGCTGCAGAGTGTCATGGCGGGACCTTGCGGGGCGCGGCTGCCGTGACGGCTTGCGGTGCGAGCCTGACCGTTGTAGCTTGGCCCACGACATGCACACAAGCCCGGCCAATCAGCGCCGGCGGGAGCAAGCCCGTCGCCGCCACCAGATTCGCCGCCGGCGTGTGGTCGCGCTGGTCGTCTTCGTGACCCTTATCCTCGTAGCGATCTGGGTCGCGTACGCCCTTCCCGGCCAGACCCCGGCCCAGGTGCCGCAGAGCGCCGCGCAGCCGACGATCGGCAGCACCGTCCGGCCGGACCAGGCGGTCGTCGTCGCGCGTGTGGAGGGCACGGACGTGCTGCTGCCCGTGGCGCAGCAGGTGACGACCGCCGTGGCGTTCCATCCGGTCGACAACTCCGGTACCGTGGCGTTCAGCCCCGTCGGCGACCGCCTCGGCGGCGGGAGCCTCGGGCAGAAGCTGGCCGACATCTTCGCCGGCGGCGGGGGCGTCAAGTACTACCTCATGGCCGGCGACGGCGGCGAAGCGTCGCCGTCCACCGCCGGGCTCGACGTGGGCGCCGTCCCCGGCTCGTCGGTGGTCTCAGCCCAGTCGACGGAAAGGTCACCGCCATCAAGCCGTACAGCATCCTCGGGCGGTACAACGACGTGGAGATCGACATCCGGCTCTCCAATGATCCGTCCCTCCTGCTCCTCGTCAGCCACATCGCCAGGCCGAAGGTCCAGATCGGCGATGTGGTGCAGCGCGGCACGACGACGCTCGGGTCTGTGCGCGGGTTCCCGCGCGTCGCTCGACCCAGGCGCTCAGCCAGTACACGTCGGACAACGGCGACCACGTCCAGCTGGTGATGCTGCGCACGTCGACCGGGCTGGCGGGCCAGTGAGCGCGCAGTCGTCCCGCGGCGACGCGCGCCGTGATCGGCGGGTCCGGTTCCCTGGCCGCCGACTTCCCCGGCGACCTTCACGCGGACGCGCGCGTCCTCGAGACCGGCCTGGTGTTCGAGACGCCGTGGGGAGACAGCCCGCCGTTCACGCTCTTCGAGCTCGGCGGGCAGCGGGCGCTGCACTGCAGGATGCACGGCTGGCGCAAGGGCGTCTCCCGCGGCCGGGCCTCACGACAGGTCTTCAGCGTGCTTCATCGCGCCGGCGTCAGGCGGATCCTCTCGGACGCCGGCGTCGGCAGCCTGAACCACCTGCTCGACCCGGGCGACCTCGTCGTGGTCGACGACTTCGTCGACATGACGACCGACCGCGACCGCTACGGCCTGGTCGTCGGCGACCACCTGCTCATCATGCGCGATCCCGCTGTGCGCACGGGGCGCGAGGCTCTCGTGAGCGCCGCGCGGCGCCACGCGCCGGAGCGTCGTCTGTTCACCCGCGGCACGTACGTGGTGACGGAGGGGCCGCGCTTCGAGTCGCCGGCCGAGATCCGCCACCTGCAGACGCTCGGCGACGTCGTCGGTCAGAGCTTCTGTCCCGAGGTGTGGCTGGCCCGCGACATCGACGCCTGCTACGCGGGCATCTACCTCATCGTCAACTACGGCGAGGGTGTCGTGCGCGAGTGGGAGCACGAGGTGCTCGCGCAGATCTTCCGCGAGGACGCCGGGCTCATGGGCCGCATCCTGCTCGATGCGCTCGCGTGCCTGCCGCCCGGCGACGACTGCCACTGCCGGGAGCTGCGCAAGCCCACGCTGCTCACCTGAGCGGCCCGGCGGCAGACCGCTCGGCTTCCGGCGCTGCGCGCGGCCCTGACCGCCTCAGCTGCTGACGATCCAGGCGACCACCGCGATCAGGTTGAACAGGGCGTGCATGGTGATGCACGTCCACAGCGAGCCCGTCGTCTTGTAGGCCCAGGCGAGTACGAATCCGAGGGCCGCGAGCGGCAGGAACACGTCGAGCTGCAGGTGCGCGGCGCCGAAGATCGCGGCCGAGGCGAGCGCTCCCCACACCCAGCCCCACGAGTTGGCGAACCCGCGGAAGAGGAAGCCGCGGAAGACGATCTCCTCGAAGAGCGGCGCCATCACCACCGCCACCAGCACGAACATGGCGCCGCCGAGCGACGCTGTGGGGGAAGTCGCTGACGATCGCCTGCTGCTTGGGGTGGACGATGATGTCGTGCACGACGCTGAACGCGTAGACGCCGGCCAGCCCGAGCGGGACGATCCAGAAGTAAGCCTTCGTCGGGCGCCGGAAGCCCCACAACACGAACGAGCGTCCGGCGCTGCGTACCGAGAAGAGCCAGGCGGCGAACCCCTCCCAGCCGTACAGGACGAGGGAGCCCACCGCGAGAGCGACGACGCTCCCAGCCGAGACCGCGCCGCTGCTGCTCGACGACGTGCCGCCGATCAGCGCGGCGATGGTGAGCAGCGCCTGGGGCGCCGCGGCCACGATGAGGCCGATCAGCGCGGTCGTCCATCGCCACGAGGCGCGCGGCAGGTAGAACGGGTCGCCGGGCGAGGCGGCGCGCAGCTTCGGGCCGGCGTCTGGTGGGCCCGGCGCGCGGCCCGGCGTCGGGGGCTCAGGACTCTTCTGCCACGTCTCTGCCGGCGGGCGGCCGGGCGGAGGGGCTTGCGGCCACAACCGTCCGCCGGCCTCCGGCGCCAGAGGTGCGCGCGGCCGGGGGCGCTGCCGGGCCGGCGCTCGGCGCGGCCGGCAGCCGGGCGCGGCGCGCCCGGCTCGGCCGCGCCCCGCTTCAGCAGGTCTGCGGCGGGATCTCCGGCGGCCCGTTCGCGGCCCGGGATCGCCGGCTGCGGAACGCTCCGCCCGCCCGCCGCGTCTGCGTGCGCCCGCTGCTCGCTGCCTGTCCTGTCGTCCGTCTCGACTCCCTTCGTTTCACCACCAGCCTATCGGGAAGCAGAGAACCATGAGATTCCTGGCCGGTGCACACACTTCCCCTACCCCTACCCGTTATCTGGTGGAGGTCCCCCACGCTCCCGATGAGTGCGGCTGGATCATGGACGAGATCATCGGCCGTGGGCCGCAGTACGGGCTCATGTTCTGGTGGGGTTGCCAGACCGGTGAGCACCGCGCCTGGGCCTGGCTCGACGGGCCCGGGCGAGAGGCTGTGCTCGAGGAAGCACTGCCGCCGGTCCTCCGCGAGCGAGCCGTCGTCCACCGCGTCTCCAGGGTCGACGGCCCTCAGCTGCTCGAGTGGCACGACAGGCACGATATGGCGCAACGGTGACGCGCGGTTTTGCCCGGCCTCTCCCGGCCTGCTATACTGCGCCGCCGTGGCCGCCGCGGGCCTAGCAGCCGCGTGCGGGGGTCGCAGGGAGGCGCGTTGACCCTCCCAGCAGAGCGCTTGGTATCCTTACGTGCTTCTGTTTGAAAGGAAGACGACGTGCGTCAACTCGTCACGCTCGCTTGCCAGGAATGCAAGCGTCGCAACTACCACACGAACAAGAACAAGAAGAACGACCCGGACCGCATCGAGCTGAAGAAGTACTGTCGCTGGTGCGGGACGCACACTGTGCACAAGGAGACGCGCTAGAGCGTCCCTCCCTGTGTTCGTAGGGCTGTAGCTCAATTGGTAGAGCACCGGTCTCCAAAACCGGGGGTCGGGGGTTCGAGCCCCTCCAGCCCTGCCAATGATCATCGGAGCGGTTGAGTGGCGAAGACTGCCAACAACAGGAAGGGCGATTCGGGCAAGGCGAAGCCGGCCCCGTCGCAAGGAAGACGCCGGCGAAGCGCGCCGACGCCAAGCCCGCGCGCGGTCGCTCGCAGCAGAAGCCCCAGCAGAAGGCCAAGGCCAACAAGCCGGCCGAGAAGAAGGGCTTCATGAAGTTCCTGCGCGACGTCCGCGTGGAGCTGGGCAAGGTCACCTGGCCCACGCGCAAGGATCTCGCGCAGTCCACCCTGGTCGTGCTCGTCGCCGTCGCCATCGCCACCGTCTATACGGGCGCCCTCGACTTCGTCTTCGAGAAGGCGTTGACCTTCGTCGTCAACTTCCTCACCTGATCGGGGCCCGCCATGTATAGCTGGTACGTCGTCAACACATATTCGGGTCACGAGAACAAGGTGAAGGCCAACCTGGAGCACCGCCGTTCGTCGATGCACCAGGAAGAGCGCATCCACCAGATCGTCGTCCCCACCGAGCAGGTCGTCGAGACCAAGGACGGCGAGAAGATCACCACCGAGCGCCGTGTCTTCCCGGGCTACGTGCTCGTGCAGATGGAGCTCACCGACGACACGTGGTCGCTGGTCAAGAACACCCCGGGCGTCACCGGTTTCGTCGGCGCCCAGAACAAGCCGGTCGCGCTGTCTCGCGCCGAGGTCGACCGCATCATGCACACCGCCTCGGTCGAGCGTCCCAAGCAGAAGGCGGAGTTCAGCGGTCGGCGAGGTCGTGCGCGTCACGTCCGGTCCGCTCAGCGATTTCTCCGGCGAGGTCGTCGAGGTCAACCTCGACCAGAGCCGGCTCAAGGTCATGGTGTCGATCTTCGGCCGGGAGACGCCGGTCGAGCTCGCCTTCGACCAGGTCAAGAAGACGTCCTAACCAGGAAGTAAGCGAGGCAACCAGTGGCCAAGAAGGTCCTCACCAAGATCAAGCTGCAGATTCCCGCCGGCCAGGCGAGCCCAGCCCCGCCCGTGGGCCCGGCGCTCGGCCAGCACGGCGTCAACATCATGGAGTTCTGCAAGTCGTTCAACGCCCAGACGCAGGCGACGGGCAAGCACCATCGTGCCGGTCGAGATCACCGTGTACGAGGACCGCACCTTCACCTTCGTCACCAAGACGCCGCCGGCCGCCGTGCTCCTGCGCGAGGCACTCGGCATCGACAAGGGCTCGGGCGAGCCCAACCGCGACAAGGTCGGCACGGTCACTCGTGACCAGGTCCGCACCATCGCCGAGACCAAGATGCCCGACCTCAACGCCAACGACGTCGACGCCGCGATGAAGATCATCGAGGGTACCGCCCGCAGCATGGGCATCGAGGTCGCCGAGTAGTCGCCGCAGGCTGATCACCGTCGCGGCCGCCGCAGGCGGTGCGGCAGCAGCCGACGCAGCGGAGTGTTCGTCGCACGTGCCGAAGGCGCTGCGACGGTAGGCTGAAGAGTGAAAGAGGCCGGTCAGGCTCCGCCGACCGGCCACCGAAGTGGGAGGCGACGAGAGTCGCCGTCTGCACCACAGGAGGCAAGCACATGGCCAAGCAAGGCCGCACGTACACCACCGCCAAGCGCACCATCGAACCCGGCCGTCTCTACACGCCGCTCGAGGGCATGCGCCTGCTCAAGACCCTTCCGGGCGCCAAGTTCGACGAGACGGTCGAAGTCCACTTCCGTCTCGGCGTCGACGTGCGCCACGCCGACCAGATCGTGCGCGGCACCACCGTGCTCCCGCACGGCACCGGCAAGGAGATGCGCGTCGCCGTGTTCGCCGAGGGCGACAAGGCGCGCGAGGCCGAGGAGGCCGGCGCCGACATCGTGGGCACCGACGACCTCGCCAAGCAGATCCAGGAAGGCGTCTTCGACTTCGACATCGCCATCGCCACGCCGGACATGATGGGCACGGTCGGCAAGCTCGGCCGCATCCTCGGTCCGCGCGGCCTCATGCCGAACCCCAAGTCCGGCACGGTGACGTTCGACGTCGGCAAGGCCGTCGCCGACGCCAAGGGCGGCAAGGTCGAGTACCGCACCGACCGCTCCGGCATCATCCACCTCAGCATCGGCAGGAAGTCCTTCACCGAGGAGATGCTGGTGGAGAACTACGGCGCGGTGCTGGACGAGATCGTCCGCGCCAAGCCGGCGGCCGCCAAGGGCAAGTACATCAAGAGCGTCAACCTCGCCGCGACGATGAGCCCGAGCATCGAGCTCGACCCGGCGCGCACGCGAGACCTGTTCGAAGAGTAGCCGACGAAGCAGGGTCGGCGTGCGGCGCCGCAAGGTGCACGCACTGTGAGACTTCAGAGGGGCGCCGGCGGCCGCGTAGTTGCCGGCGCCCCTTCGCTGTTCTATACTGCCGCTTCGCGGCGCTGCACGTGCGCCGCGGCCGATGACGGTCGGTGCTCCTCCGGGAGCAGAATGGATCCACACGGGTCCGCCACCCGAGGCGAGAACGAGTCCAGGCCCTGCGCCCGTGCCCGCTTCCGCTTCGGGAGCGGGTTTTTTGTTGCGACTGCGAGGTCGAGATGCTGAGAAACGAGAAAGACGCTGTGATCGCCGAGGTGACCCAGCTGTTCACGGACACGGAGAACCTGTTCGTGAGCGACTACCGCGGCCTTACGGTGGCGGAGCTCGCCGAGCTCCGCGGCAAGCTGCGCGAGAGCGGCGCGCGCTTCAAGATCGTGAAGAACACCCTGGGCGGCATCGCCGCCGACAAGGCAGGCCGCGAATCGGTCAAGGAGCTTCTGGCCGGTCCCACCGGGGTGACGTTCTGCGGCGACGACCTGGTCGGCGCCGCCAAGGCTCTGTCGGACTTCGCCAAGACGCATCCGCAGCTCGCGGTGCGCGGCGGCCTGCTCGACGCGAGCCTTGTCGACCCGGACGGCGTCAAAGTGCTCGCCAGCCTTCCGTCGCGCGATGTACTCATCGCGCAGGTGGTCGGCACCATGGCCGCACCCATGACGGGTCTGGTCACCGTCCTCCAGGGCACGATCAGCGGTTTCGTCCGTGCCCTCGATCAGGTGGCGCAGCAACGCGTCGCCGCCGGCGAGGCGTGAGCCGCAGCCGCACCATCCCGTCCAGCAAGGCTTTCAAGCCCCACGCGAGGTGAACTGAACAATGGCAGACAAGACTCTCACGAAGGACCAGCTCATCGAGGCCATCAAGGGCATGACCGTGCTCGAGCTCAGCGAGATGGTCAAGGCGCTTGAGGAAGAGTTCGGTGTCAGCGCCGCGGCGCCCGTGGCCATGGCCGCGGCTCCCGCCGCCGCCGACGCCCGGCCGCTCCCGTCGAAGAGCAGACGCAGTTCGACGTCGTGCTCGCCGCCTTCGGTGACCAGAAGATCCAGGTCATCAAGGTCGTGCGCGCTCTCACCGGCCTCGGCCTCAAGGAGGCCAAGGACGTCGTCGAGGGTGCTCCCAAGGCGATCAAGGAAGGCGTCACCAAGGACGAGGCCGAGGACGCCAAGAAGCAGCTCGAGGACGCCGGCGCTACCGTCGAGATCAAGTAGAGCCTCTTCCGGCTTCTGAAGACCCGGGGGCCGGGGCGCCGCGAGGCGCCCCGGCCCTTTTCGTCTGACCGGCAGCCGTGACCGGCAGCCGTTTGCCACCACACGCGCGGGGAACACTCGGGCTGCGAGATAACGGCTCGAGATTCTTGTGCTTGCATCGCAGTATCTGGTTGTGGTACATTTTTCGACCGTGCGTTACCCGCGGCCATACCTCGATTCCTCTGGTGTGGTGTGCTCTTTTCCCTGGTCACCGCGTAGACAGAGGAGACTCGCTTGAACGAGCCGCAGGCGCCTCGCGTGCGTACGTCCTTCGCCAAGCTGGACCAGCCGCTCCCGCTTCCGAACCTCATCGACATCCAGAAGAAGTCGTGGGACTGGTTTCTCAGCGACGGACTCAGCGAGACCATCGCCGACATCAACCCGATCAAGGACTACTCCGAGAAGCTGCTCGTGCAGTTCGGCGAGCACCAGTTCGGAGAGCCCGTCCAAGTCGCTGGCAGAGTGCCGCAACAAGGACATGACCTTCTCCGCCCCTCTCACGATGAAGGTCGCCTTCATCAACGAGGAGACGGGCGAGATCCGCGAGCAGTCGGTGTTCATGGGCGACTTCCCCATGATGACCGACCGCGGCACCTTCATCATCCACGGCACCGAGCGCGTGGTCGTCACGCAGCTGGTGCGTTCCCCGGGCGCCTACATCATGGAGCCCAAGCAGGCCGAGCGCGAGAAGCAGGTGCTGGTCGCCAACCTGATGCCCCAGCGCGGCTCGTGGCTCGAGCTCGAGATCGACAAGAAGGGCATCGTGAACGTGCGCATCGACCGCAAGCGCAAGTTCCCGGTCACCGTGCTCCTGCGCGCCATGGGCTACGGCGCCAACGACGAGCTCCTCGCCCTCTTCGACGACTCGGTGTACATCCGCAACACCGTCGAGAAGGACACGACCGGCTCGCAGGAAGAGGCGCTGGTCGAGCTCTTCCGCAAGCAGCGCCCCGGCGAGCCGCCGACGCTCGACGGCGCCACGGCGATGCTCAAGGGCCTGTTCTTCGACCCCAAGCGCTACGACCTCTCGCGCGTTGGCCGGCACAAGCTCAACGTCCGCCTGCACAACCACATCAAGCCTGCGGACCGTCCGGACGCCGACGTGCGCGTGCTGGTCAACGAAGACATCATCGAGCTCATCAAGCGGCTCATCTCGCTGCCCGGCCAAGCTCGGCGTGCCGGACGACGCCAAGGACTACGCGGCCGACGCCAGCCAGTTCCTGGCCACCCGCCGCGAGGAGATCGCCCACGAGATCGACGAGTACGAGCACTTCGGCAACCGCCGCCTGCGCACCGTCGGCGAGCTCGTGCAGGACGCGTTCCGCATCGGCCTCGCACGCATGGAGCGCGTCATCCGCGAGCGTCTCACCACCGAGGACCCGGACACCATCGTGCCGGCGACGCTGGTCAACATCCGGCCGGTCGTCGCGGCGCTCAAGGAGTTCTTCGGCTCCTCGCAGCTCTCGCAGTTCATGGACCAGACCAACTCGCTGTCGGGCCTCACGCACCGGCGCCGCCTGAGCGCCCTCGGCGCCGGCGGCCTCACGCGCGAGCGTGCGCCCATCGAGGTGCGCGACGTGCACCCGACCCACTACGGTCGCATGTGCCCGATCGAGACGCCTGAAGGCCCGAACATCGGCCTCATCGGCTCGCTGGCCTCCATGGCGACGGTCGACGAGTTCGGCTTCATCCGCGCCCCGTACCGCAAGGTCGTCAAGGGCAAGGTCACCGACGAGATCGTCTATCTCGACGCTTCGGAAGAAGAAGAGGAGATCGTCGACCCCAAGACCGGCGAGATCCGCTACGTCACCATCGCCCAGGCCAACGCCGCCTTCGACAGCAAGACCGGCAAGTTCGAGGACGAGCTGATCCTCGCGCGCACGCGCGCGGGCGCCGACATCGTCCAGGTGCCGCCGGCCGACATCGACTACATGGACGTGAGCCCGACGCAGCTCGTGTCGGTGGCCACGGCTCTCATCCCGTTCCTCGAGCACGACGACGCCAACCGCGCCCTCATGGGTTCCAACATGCAGCGCCAGGCGGTGCCGCTGCTCCACGCCGAGGCGCCGTACGTCGGCACCGGCATGGAGTACAGGGCCGCCGTTGACACCGGCGACGTGATCGTCGCCGAGCGCGGCGGCAAGGTCGCCTACGTCGACGCCGACCACATCGAGATCGACGCCGGCAAGGGTGACGTGGACACCTACGATCTGGTCAAGTTCATGCGCTCCAACCAGGGCACGCTGATCCACCAGAAGCCGATCGTGTTCCCCGGCGACAAGGTGCAGCTCAGGGCGCCGTGCTCGCCGACGGGTCCTCCACCGACAGCGGCGAGCTCGCGCTCGGCCGCAACCTCCTGGTCGGGTTCATGAGCTGGGAGGGCTACAACTTCGAGGACGCCATCATCCTGAGCGAGAAGGTCGTGAAGAACGACCTCCTCTCGTCGATCCACATCGAGGAGTACGAGGTCGACGCACGCACCACCAAGCTCGGCGACGAAGAGATCACGCGCGACATCCCGAACCGCTCGGAGGAGTCGCTCAAGGACCTCGACGAGCGCGGCATCGTCCGCATCGGCGCCGAGGTCAACTCCGGCGACCTCCTGGTCGGCAAGGTCACCCCGAAGGGCGAGACCGAGCTCACCGCCGAGGAGAAGCTCATCCGCGCCATCTTCAAGGAGAAGGCCCGCGAGGTGCGCGACACCAGCCTCAAGGTGCCGCACGGCGAGGGCGGCAAGGTCATCGACGTCAAGATCTTCTCGCGCGAGAACAACGACGAACTGCCGCCGAGCGTCAACGAGCTCGTGCGCGTGTACGTCGCCAAGAAGCGCAAGATCGCCGAGGGCGACAAGCTCGCCGGCCGTCACGGCAACAAGGGCGTCATCTCCAAGATCGTCCCCGAAGAGGACATGCCGCATCTCGAAGACGGCACGCCCGTCGAGATCATCCTCAACCCGCTCGGCGTGCCGAGCCGCATGAACATCGGCCAGGTGCTCGAGACGCACCTCGGCTGGGCGGCGCACGCCGGCTACACGGCCGACGCGACCGCGGCGCCCAGCAACGCGCCGGTCCGCGTGGCGTCCCCCGTGTTCGACGGCGCCACCATCGAGGAGATCGACGAGCTGCTCATCCGCAGCAGCGAGGAGACCCCGGACAACCCGGTCGAGTTCAAGATCAACCGCAAGGAGCCGGCGGGCCGTCAGTGCTCGGGCAAGGTGTGGCTGTACGACGGCCGTACCGGCGAGCGCTTCGACAACAAAGTCACCATCGGCTACATGTACATCCTCAAGCTGCTGCATCTCGTGGACGACAAGATCCACGCGCGCAGCACCGGCCCGTACTCGCTCGTGACGCAGCAGCCTCTGGGCGGCAAGGCCCAGTTCGGCGGCCAGCGCTTCGGCGAGATGGAGGTCTGGGCGCTCGAGGCGTACGGAGCCGCGTACGTGCTCCAGGAGATGCTCACCATCAAGTCGGACGACACCGTGGGCCGCGTCAAGGCCTACGAGGCGATCGTCAAGGGTGAGAACATCGCCAAGCCCAACATCCCCGAGTCGTTCAAGGTCCTCATGAAGGAGATCCAGAGCCTGGCTCTCGACATGAGCGTCCAGAGCGAGGAGGGCGACGTGCTCGAGGTCCGCGAGGAGGACGACGATCTCCTCCGCGCCGCCGAAGAGCTGGGCATCGACCTCAGCGCCGGCCTGCGCCGGCAGCAGGCCGAGGTCGGCGAGCTCGAGCAGGTCGGCGTCGACTCGTCGGCCCTGCAGGACGTCATCGGCGCCGGCACCGAGCCGGCCGACGGAGGTCGATCGAGCCGATCGAGGACGACGACACCGCCGCGGCGACCCAGGACCTCCTGGCCGCCGCCGCAGCCCTGTCGAGCGAGGTCGACGACGTTCGTCGCCACAGACTGGCGATGACGTGCCGGATCTCGACGACATCCTTGATCTCGACGCCGCGGACCTCGAGTCCGACGACGCCGACACCGACGAAGACTGACCCCGCCTAGGCAGAGGGAGCGCATAGTGATCGATATCAACAACTTCGACTCGATCCGGATCGGGCTCGCATCGCCCAAGCAGATCGAGACGTGGTCCAAGGGTGAGGTCACCAAGCCCGAGACGATCAACTACCGCACGCTCAAGCCCGAGCGTGACGGTCTGTTCTGCGAACGCATCTTCGGTCCCACCAAGGACTGGGAGTGCTACTGCGGCAAGTACAAGCGCGTGCGCTACAAGGGCATCATCTGCGAGCGCTGCGGCGTCGAGGTCACTCGCGCCAAGGTGCGCCGCGAGCGCATGGGCCACATCAGGCTCGCCGCGCCCGTGAGCCATATCTGGTTCTTCAAGGGCGTGCCGTCGCGCATGGGCTACCTGCTCGACATCGCCCCCAAGGAGCTGGAGAAGGTCCTCTACTTCGGCGGCAGCTACGTGATCATCTCGGTGGACGCCGAGCGCAGGGACAACGACCTGCTGATGCTCCAGGAGAAGATCGACGAGATCAAGGCGCGGTACGACCTCTACGCCGAGGCGCGCCGCGGTGCCATCGAGGCCATGCACGACGAGGTCGTGGCCATCGTCGACGGCGAGCGGGAGGCCGACGCCTTCCACGTCGACAGCGACCCCGAGGACGAGTTCGGGTACTTCAACTACTTCGATATCTTCGAGTCCTACCGCCGCGTCGCGGTCAACGCCGCAGCGCTCGGCCCGGACGAGCTCAAGCTGCAGCGCACCAAGGTCGACAAGCTGCGCGACGACTACATCGACCGCGGCTTCAAGAACGTCGAGCACGCCAAGGAGCAGATCGACAAGGCGTGGGACCAGTTCAAGACCATCGCCGCCGCGCGACGTCATCGGCGACGAGGCGCTCTACCAGCAGATGGAGCGCATGTTCGGCCGCGAGTCCGGCTACGAGGCCGGAGAGCTTCGGCGTGTACTTCAAGGGCGGGACCGGCGCGGAGGCCGTGCGCGAGCTGCTCAAGGGCGTCGACCTCGACAACGAGGCGACCGAGCTGCGCGAGACCATCCAGACGGCCAAGGGTCAGCGTCAGGCTCGCGCCGTCAAGCGCCTCAAGGTCGTCTCGGCCTTCCTGCGCAGCGGCAACCACCCCGAGTGGATGATCCTCGACGTCATCCCGGTCATCCCGCCGGAGCTGCGTCCGATGGTGCAGCTGGACGGCGGCCGGTTCGCCACCAGCGACCTCAACGACCTCTACCGGCGCGTCATCAACAGGAACAACCGCCTCAAGCGGCTGCTCGACCTGCAGGCGCCGGACATCATCGTCAACAATGAGAAGCGCATGCTGCAGGAGGCCGTCGACGCGCTGTTCGACAACGGCCGCCGCGGTCGCGCGGTGACCGGCCCCGGCAACCGCCCGCTCAAGTCGCTCAGCGACATGCTCAAGGGCAAGCAGGGCCGGTTCCGTCAGAACCTGCTCGGCAAGCGCGTGGACTACTCGGGCCGCTCCGTGATCGTGGCCGGGCCGCACCTCAAGATGCACCAGTGCGGCCTCCCCAAGATGATGGCGCTCGAGCTCTTCAAGCCGTTCATCATGAGCCGCCTCGTGGGCCGCAAGATGGTCCAGAACATCAAGGCGGCCAAGAAGATGGTCGAGTCGATGGTGCCCGAGGTCTGGGACATCCTCGAAGAGGTCATCACCGAGCACCCGGTCATGCTGAACCGGGCGCCGACGCTGCACCGGCTCGGCATCCAGGCGTTCGAGCCGCTGCTCGTGGAGGGCAAGGCCATCCAGATCCACCCGCTCGTCTGCGCGGCGTTCAACGCCGACTTCGACGGCGACCAGATGGCCGTCCACCTGCCCCTGAGCTGGGAGGCCCAGGCCGAGGCCCGCGTCCTCATGCTCAGCACCAACAACATCCTCTCGCCGGCGCACGGCAAGCCCATCGCCGTGCCCAGCCAGGACATGGTCATCGGCGTGTACTACCTGACGTACCACGGCGAGGACGACCTGAGCGAGGCGCTGCCGGACCACTTCGGCAAGCAGCTTCACGCCTACTCCGGCTACGACGAGGTCCAGCGTGCCTGGGAGCAGCGCATCCTCGACCAGCGTGAGGTGCCGGAGAAGCGCGAGGAGGGCGTCGCCGAGTTCACGCGCCGCCCGATCCTGCTCCGTCTCCCGACCGGCGAGCGCGTGGTCACGACCATCGGTCGCGGCCTGTTCAACATGCGCGTCGAAGAAGGTCTCCGCGAGGTCCTCGGCGACGGCTACCAGGGCGACTACACCTACATCAACTACACCATGACCAAGAAGGGGCTCGCCGCCTTCATCAACAAGCTGGTCGCCCTCTACGGCGCCAACAAGGTGGCCCGCATCCTCGACGTCTTCAAGGAGGTCGGCTTCCACTTCGCGACCCGCGCGGCGGTGACCGTCTCCAAGAACGACGTGGTCGTCCCGGCCAAGGAGAAGGCCGAGATCCTGCGCACGCACGAGGCCATGGTCGACCAGCTTCGCGAGGAGTACAACAACGGCTTCCTCTCCGAGGAGGAGCGCCGCAGCAAGGTGCAGGAGATCTGGCGTGAAGCCGACGTCCAGATCACGGCGGCCACGAGGGCGAACTTCAACCCCCTCAACCCGATCTACATGATGGCCACCTCCGGCGCCCGCGGCGACATCAAGCAGATCCGTCAGCTCGCCGGCTGGCGCGGCCAGATGGCCAATCCAAAGGGCGAGATCGTCGAGCAGCCGGTGAAGTCGAGCTTCATCGAAGGCCTCTCCGTGCTCGAGTTCTTCATCTCCACCCACGGCGCCCGCAAGGGCCTCGCCGACACCGCCCTGCGCACCGCCGACTCCGGGTACCTCACCCGCCGTCTGGTGGACGTGTGCCAGGACGTCACGGTCAGCGAGGAAGACTGCGGCACCAAGGAGTGGGTGCCGATGTCGCCGTGGTCCCGCCGGCGTGAGGAGAACCCGCTTCTGGAGGGCACGACTCTCGCCGAGGACGTCAAGCGGCCGCGCAGCGACCGTGTCGTCCTCAAGAAGGGCGAGAAGATCGGCCCTGCCCAGATCGGCCTCCTCCGCGAGGTCTACTCCACGCTGCCGAACGCCAAGGTCAAGGTGAAGCAGGGCAAGGCCGCCGCGGCCAACATGGCCATGTGGACCCACGAGCCCAACGAGAACCTCCTCGGCCGGCACCTGGGTGACGCGGTCATCGAGGAGGAGACCGGTGAGGTCGTGTTCGAACGCGACACGCACATCGACGTCGAGACGCGCAACCAGATCCTCGAGATCCTCGCGCGCAGTTCGGCGACCGACCCGATGGTCCCGGTGCGCAGCGTGCTCAAGTGCGACGCCGAGATCGGCGTCTGCCAGAAGTGCTACGGCTACGCCCTGGCCAACAACGCGCCCGCCGAGATCGGCGACGCCGTCGGTCACGTCGCGGCGCAGTCCATCGGCGAGCCGGGCACCCAGCTCACCATGCGCACGTTCCACACCGGCGGCATCGCCGGCGCCGACATCACGCACGGCCTCCCGCGCGTGGTCGAGCTCTTCGAGGCGCGCAAGCCGAAGGGCGTCGCGCGCATCGCCGAAGTGACCGGCCGCGTGGCCATCGAGGACACCGAGCGTGGCTGCAAGGTGACGATCACGCCGGACGAGGGCGCGGCGAAGGAGTACGTCATCGCCGCCCGTCGCACGCACGTGATGGTCGAGGACGGCGACTGGGTCGAGGAGGGCACGCAGATCACGCCCGGCTCGCTGTACCCGGCCGACGTGCTCAAGCACGCCGGGGCCACGGCCACCGAGAAGTACCTCGTCAACGAGGTGCAGGAGGTCTACCGCTCACAGGGCGTGGAGATCAACGACAAGCACATCGAGCTCATCGTGCGGCGGATGATGCGCAAGGTCCGCATCGTGACGGCCGGGGACACCAACTTCCTGCCCGGCCAGCTCGTCGACCGCTATCAGTTCACGGCGGAGAACGAGCGCATGGCCGCCGAGGGCACCGAGCTCGCGGAGGCCGAGGAGATCATCCTCGGTATCACCAAGGCGTCGCTGGCCACCGAGAGCTTCCTGAGCGCGGCCTCCTTCCAGGAGACCACCAAGGTGCTCACCGACGCGGCCATCGAGGGCAAGGTCGACAACCTCGCCGGCCTCAAGGAGAACATCATCATCGGCAAGCTCATCCCGGCCGGCACGGGTCTGCGCCGCTACCGCGGCGTGGAGATCCACCCCGCCGGCCAGGCGCGAGGCGCTGGCCGAGGCCGATCGGCTCATGACCGGCGACCCGGCTTGGGACCTCGACGGTGTCGACGGAGAGGTCGACTAGCCGGGATCCGAGACCAGAACAGGCACGGGGCTGCGGTCGCCGGACGCAGATGTTGCGACCGCAGCCCCGTTTCGCTAGACTACATGGCCGTTGTCCTCAGCGGCAGACAGTAGAGATTCCAGAGAGGTCAGATGACAACCATCAGCCAGCTCGTTCGCAAGGGGCGTGAGAGCAAGTCGAAGCGCTCGAAGACCCCGGCGCTCAAGGGTTCACCCCAGAAGCGCGGCGTTTGCACGCGCGTCTACACCGTGACGCCCAAGAAGCCGAACTCCGCCCTGCGCAAGGTCGCCCGTGTGCGGCTGGTCAATGGCATGGAGGTCACGACGTACATCCCCGGCATCGGCCACAACCTGCAGGAGCACTCAGTGGTGCTCGTGCGCGGCGGCCGTGTCAAAGACCTGCCGGGCGTGCGCTACAAGGTCATCCGCGGGTCTCTCGACGCCTCCGGCGTAGCCGACCGCAAGAAGGCGCGTTCGCGCTATGGATCCAAGGCGAAGGGGTGAGGTAGACCATGCCGCGCAGAGGTACCGTCACGCGCCGGGAGGTCCTCCCGGATCCCGTGTACAACAGCAAGCTCGTCACGCAGGTCATCAACAAGGTCCTGCTCGACGGCAAGAAGAGCACGGCCGAGCAGATCGTCTACGGCGCGCTCGAGATCGTGCGCGAGAAGACCGGCCGCGACCCGGTCGAGGTGATGCAGGACGCCATCCAGGCGCTCACGCCGCACCTCGAGGTCCGCAGCCGGCGCGTCGGTGGCGCCACCTACCAGGTACCCGTCGAGGTGCCCGGCCGCCGCGCCCGCACGCTCGCCATCCGCTGGCTCGTGAGCTTCTCTCGCGATCGTCGCGAGAAGGTCATGGCCGAGCGGCTGGCCGCGGAGATGCTCGACGCTCTCGCCGGCCAGGGCGGCGCGTTCAAGAAGAAAGACGACATCTTCCGTATGGCGCAGGCGAACAAGGCCTTCGCGCACTATCGCTGGTAATCCGCCGAGGGCCCCTCACTGACCTTCGTCGGTGAGGGGCTTTCGCATGGAAGGAACACGATAAGCAGTATGCGACAGTTTTCGCTGGACAAGACACGCAACATCGGCATCATGGCGCACATCGACGCCGGTAAGACCACGACGACCGAGCGCATCCTCTACTACACGGGGAAGACGCACAAGATCGGCGAGGTCCACGAAGGCGCGGCCGTCATGGACTGGATGGCGCAGGAGCAGGAGCGCGGCATCACGATCACGTCGGCCGCGACCACCGTTTCCTGGCGCGAGACGCAGATCAACATCATCGACACGCCCGGGCACGTGGACTTCACGATGGAAGTGGAGCGGAGCCTGCGCGTGCTCGACGGCGCCATCGCCCTGTTCTGCTCGGTCGGCGGCGTGGAGCCGCAGTCCGAGACCGTCTGGCGGCAGGCCGACAAGTACGGCATCCCGCGCATCGCCTTCGTCAACAAGATGGACCGCATCGGCGCGGACTTCTACCGCGGCCTCGAGATGATGGTCGACCGCCTCGGGGCCAACCCCGTGGCGCTGCAGATCCCCATCGGTCGCGAGGCCGACTTCCGCGGCATCATCGACCTCATCGAGATGAACGCGACCATCTACCTCGACGAGCTCGGCACCGACTTCGAGATCACGGACATCCCGGACGATCACCGGGAGCTTGCCGACGAGTACCGTCTCAAGCTCATCGAGTCCATCGCCGACCACGACGACCACCTGATGGAGGCGTACCTCGAGGGCGAGGAGATCACCCCCGAGCACATGCGCGAGGTCATCCGCCGGGCGACGCTCGACATCAGCATCACTCCGGTCCTCTGTGGCTCCGCCTTCAAGAACAAGGGCGTACAGCCGCTCATGGACTCGATCGTCGACTTTCTGCCGTCGCCCGCCGACGTGCCGCCCGTCACCGGCATCAAGCCCGGTGGCGAAGAGACCACGCGCCAGACGGCCGACGACGCGCCGTTCGCGGCGCTGGCGTTCAAGGTCGCGGTCGATCCCTACGTGGGCAAGCTCACCTACTTCCGCGTCTACTCCGGCACGCTCAAGGCCGGCTCCTACGTCTCGAACTCGAGCAAGGACAAGCGCGAGCGCATCAGCCGCATCCTGCAGATGCACGCCAACCACCGCGAGGATCGCGACGCGATCTACGCGGGCGAGCTCGCCGCCGCCGTCGGCCTCAAGGTCACCAGCACCGGCGACACGCTCTGCGACCCGTCCAAGCCGGTCGATCCTCGAGTCCATGGAGTTCCCCGAGCCGGTCATCATGGTAGCCATCGAGCCCAAGACCAAGGCCGACGAGGAGAAGCTCGGCAACTCGCTGCAGCGCCTGGCCGAGGAGGACCCCACCTTCCGCGTCTTCACCGACGAGGAGACCGGGCAGACCATCATCCAGGGCATGGGCGAGCTGCACCTCGAGATCATCGTCGACCGCCTCACGCGCGAGTTCGGCGTCGACGCCAACGTCGGCAGGCCTCAGGTCGCCTACCGCGAGACCATCCGCAACAAGGTCGAGAAGGTCGAGGGCCGGTTCGTGCGCCAGAGCGGCGGCCGCGGCCAGTACGGCCACGTGCGCATCGACATGGAGCCCAACGCTCCCGGCGGCGGCTACGAGTTCGAGAGCAGATCATGGGCGGCGTCGTCCCGCGGGACTACATCCCGTCCGTCGACGACGGCATCCAGGAGGCCATGAGCACCGGCGTACTCGCCGGCTACCCCATGGTCGACATCAAGGTCACCCTCGTCGACGGCAGCTACCACGAGGTCGACTCCTCGGACATGGCCTTCAAGATCGCCGGCTCGCTGGCGTTCAAGAACGCCGCCCAGAAGGCCAAGCCGGTCCTCCTCGAGCCGATGATGGCCGTCGAGGTCGTCACTCCCAGCGACTTCATGGGCGACGTCATGGGCGACATCAGCTCGCGTCGTGGCCACATCGACGGCATGGAGCCGCGCGGCAACGCGCAGGTGATCAATGCCACGGTGCCGCTGTCTACGATGTTCGGCTACGCCACCGACCTGCGTTCGGCGACGCAGGGCCGCGCCACCTACACCATGCAGTTCAAGCACTACGCCGAGGTGCCCGCAGCCATCGCCCAGGACATCGTCACGAAGGTGCGTGGCGGGTGAGCCTCGGTCAACGCTCCGCTGTTTGCCCAAGCAGGTCGGCGTCATGTATACTGCCGACCTTTGGTGCGGCAGGCCGCCGCGCCGATTTTTGTGTGACCTCAACCTCCGGGTTTCGGGAAAAGGAGTAGCAGACATGGCCAAGCAGAAGTTTGACCGCAGCAAGCCGCACATGAATGTGGGCACCATCGGTCACGTCGACCACGGCAAGACCACCCTCACCGCTGCGATCACGCTGGTGCTGCACAACCGCGGTGGCAACACCGAGTTCACCGCGTTCGACATGATCGACAAGGCGCCGGAAGAGCGCGAGCGCGGCATCACCATCGCCACCGCGCACGTCGAGTACGAGACGGAGAAGCGTCACTACGCGCACGTCGACTGCCCGGGCCATGCCGACTACATCAAGAACATGATCACCGGTGCCGCCCAGATGGACGCCGCGATCCTCGTGGTGGGCGCCGACGACGGCCCCATGCCGCAGACGCGCGAGCACATCCTGCTTGCGCACCAGGTCAACGTGCCGAACATCATCGTGTACATGAACAAGACGGACCTCGTCGACGACCCCGAGCTCATCGAGCTGGTCGAGATGGAGGTCCGCGAGCTGCTCAGCGAGTACGAGTTCCCGGGCGACGAGCTCCCGGTCATCAAGGGTTCGGCGCTCAAGGCGCTCGAGTGCGGCTGCGGCAAGGAAGACTGCGAGTGGTGCGGCAGCATCGTCGAGCTCACCAAGGCTCTCGACGAGTACCTGCCGGAGCCTGAGCGCGACATCGACAAGCCCTTCCTCATGCCGGTCGAGGACGTGTTCACGATCACCGGTCGCGGCACCGTCGCCACCGGCCGCGTCGAGCGCGGCATCGTGAAGGTCGGCGAGGAGATCGAGATCGTCGGCATGCGCGACAAGCCGATGAAGACCACCGTGACCGGCGTCGAGATGTTCCGCAAGCTGCTCGACGAGGGTCGCGCCGGCGACAACATCGGCCTGCTCCTGCGCGGCATCAAGCGCGAAGAGGTCGAGCGCGGCATGGTCTGCTCGAAGCCGGGCAGCATCACCGGGCACACGCACTTCCTGACCCAGGTCTACGTGCTCTCCAAGGACGAAGGCGGCCGTCACACGCCGTTCTTCAACGGCTATCGTCCGCAGTTCTACTTCCGCACCACCGACGTGACCGGCGTCATCACCCTCGAAGAGGGCGTCGAGATGGTCATGCCGGGCGACAACACGGTGATGGAAGTCAAGCTCATCACGCCGATCGCCATGGACGAAGGCCTCCGGTTCGCCATCCGCGAGGGCGGCCGCACCGTGGGCGCCGGCGCCATCACCAGGATCATCGAGTAGACGAAGGACCAGATCGGGCCGGGCGTGCAGTCGCACGCTCGCGTGCGCGACACGCCCGGCCGCGTGAACAGGACACAGAGAAGGCGAGAGTGGCACAGCAGAAGATCCGCATAAGGTTGAAGTCTTACGATCACGAGCTGATCGAGCGTAGCGCGCAGTCCATCGTGGAAACCGCGCAGCGCAGTGGCGCGACCATCTCCGGCCCCGTGCCGCTCCCCACGGAGAAGAACGTGTATTGCGTGATCAAGAGCCCGTTCAAGGACAAGGACTCACGCGAGCACTTCGAGATCCGTACGCACAAGAGGCTCATCGACATCCATCAGCCGACGCCCAAGACCGTCGACCAGCTGATGCGTCTCGATCTGCCGGCCGGTGTCCACATCGAGATCAAGCTGTAGAGCTATGACAGGGATCATCGGCAAGAAGATGGGCATGACCCAGCTGTTCGACGACGACGGCAACGTGGTGGCCGTCACCGTCGTCCTGGCTGGCCCCTGTCCCGTCACTCAGGTACGTACCCTCGACAACGACGGCTATGACGCCGTGCAGCTCGCGTTCGAGGAGTGCAAGGACAAGCACATCAGCAAGCCCGAGCTCGGCCACCTCAAGAAGGCCGGCCTCAAGCACGGCATGCGGCACCTCGTCGAGTTCGACAACGGCGGCGACCTCAAGGTCGGCGACACCGTCACCGTCGAGGCGTTCGAGGACGGCCAGTCCGTCACCGCCACCGGCGTGAGCAAGGGCAAGGGGTTCCAGGGCACCATCAAGCGGCACAACTTCGGCCGCGGTCCGGAGACTCACGGTTCGCACAACGTGAGGGCTCCTGGGTCCATCGGCGCCAGCGCGTACCCGGCGCGAGTGTTCAAGGGCATGCGCATGAGCGGCCACATGGGCGACGAGCGCGTGACGCAGCAGGGCCTCAAGATCGTCCGCAGGGACGTTGAGAACAACCTGCTGCTCATCAAGGGCTCCGTGCCGGGCGCCAAGAACTCCGTCGTCGTCATAAAGGGTAGGTAGCCGTGAGCGCCGACGAGATCAAGAAGACTCCTGACGCCGAGGCCGCCGCAGAGCCCGAGAAGACCGAGGCTGCGGCAGAGAAGGCCGAGACGAGCGCCCAGAAGCCGGCCGCCAAGAAGCCTGCGGCCAAGAAGCCGGCCGCTGCAAAGGCCGCCGACGAGAAGGCCGCCAAGCCGGCCGCCAAGAAGCCGGCCGCCAAGAAGGCTGCTCCGGCCAAGCCTGCCGAGGCCGCAGAGGCCGCAGGCGAGAAGGCCGCGGACGAGAAGGCCGCCAAGCCGGCCGCCAAGAAGCCGGCCGCCAAGAAGGCTGCTCCGGCCAAGGCCGAGAAGGCCGCGCCGAAGAAGGCCGCCAAGCCGGCCGCCGCGGCGCCCGCCAGGAAGCCCGCTCCGGTCAAGGCCGAGCGTCCGCCGAAGCCAAGCCCGGTCACCAGGACCGACGGCGGAGGCCCGTAAGGGCGCCGCCGGCGTGGCGACCTTCGTCGACGCCGCCGGCAAGGAAGTCGAGACGCGCAAGCTCACCGACGCTCGCTTCACCGTGCCGGCCGACGTCAACACGCTGCACCTGGTCGTGCGCGCCGAGCAGGCCGCGCGCCGCTCCGGCACCGCGTCGACCAAGACGCGCGGCATGGTCAGCGGTTCGACCGCCAAGCTGTATCGCCAGAAGGGCACGGGCCGCGCTCGCGCCGGCAGTGTCAAGTCGCCGATCCGCACCGGCGGCGGCGTCGTCTTCGGGCCGCACCCGCGCAGCTTCGACATCAAGATCAACAAGAAGGTCATCCGCAAGGCGCTCTCCATGGCGCTGAGCGAGCGGGCCGCCAACGGCCGCGTGTTCGTGGCCTCAGGCCTCGACCTGGCCGAACCGAGCACCCGCACCGTCGAGCAGTTC
This sequence comes from uncultured Thermoleophilia bacterium, assembly GCA_963798285.1. Taxonomy (GTDB): domain Bacteria; phylum Actinomycetota; class Thermoleophilia; order UBA2241; family UBA2241; genus CAIXSE01. Next base: position 163,284 of record CAWCSR010000004.1, read on the forward strand.
CTCGTGAACCTCGACTGCGCGGCGCCCGTCCTCGTCGTCATGCACGACGAGCCGGTCGTCGCGAGGTCGGTCCGCAACCTCCCGTACGCCGAGGCGACGGAAGTGGCCGCTCTGTCCACCGAGCAGGTGCTGCGCGCCCGCTCGCTGGTCCTCACCGAGAAGGCGTTCGCCGCCTTGAACGAGGCCTGACCATGGTTGAAGCAGAGAAGATCATCATCCGGCCGATCATCAGCGAGAAGAGCTACGCGCAGATCGACCACAGCAGGTACACCTTCGAAGTGCACCCCGACGCGCACAAGACGATGATCGCTCAGGCGGTCCATCAGTTGTTCAACGTGACCGTCGTCGGCGTCAGCACGGCGAACGTGCGTCCGAAGCCGAAGCGCCGTGGCGTCACCAAGGGGCGCACGTCGGCATGGAAGAAGGCCGTCGTGCAGCTCGCGCCCGGCGACAAGATCGAATTCTTCGAGGGCAGGTAATGGGCATCAAGCGATTCAAGCCGACCTCGCCCGGCCGCCGCTTCATGACGGTCGACACGTTCGAGGACATCACGCGCAGCGAGCCGGAGCGCTCGCTGCTGGCGCCGCTCAAGAAGAACGGCGGCCGCAACAGCTACGGGCGCATCACCACGCGCCACCAGGGCGGCGGCCACAAGCGGCGCTACCGCATCATCGACTTCAAGCGGGACAAGGACGGCGTGCCGGCCAGGGTCGCGCACATCGAGTACGACCCGAACCGCTCGGCGCGCATCGCCCTCCTGCACTACGCGGACGGCGAGAAGCGGTACATCCTCGCGCCCAAGAACCTCGCGGTGGGCGACACGGTCGAGTCCGGCGCGGCTGCGGACATCAAGGCCGGCAACGCGCTGCCGCTCGAGAACATCCCGTCGGGAACGACGATCCACAACATCGAGCTCCAGCCCGGCCGCGGCGGCCAGCTGGTCCGCAGCGCCGGCGTGAGCGCGCAGCTGCAGGCCAAGGAGAAGGGGTACGGCGTCGTCCGGCTCCCCTCCGGCGAGCTGCGCCGCATCCGCCTCACCTGCCGTGCCACGGTGGGCGAGCTCAGCAACTCCGATCACTCGAACCTCTCCGGCGGCAAGGCGGGTCGTACCCGCTGGCGCGGCGTGCGTCCGACCGTGCGCGGCACGGCGATGAACCCCGTCGACCATCCGCACGGCGGCGGCGAGGGCAAGACGACGGCCGGGCGTCATCCGGTCACGCCGTGGGGCGTGCCCACGCTGGGTTATCGCACGCGCGCCAACCACAAGCCGTCAGACAAGTTCATCATCCGCGGCCGCAAGCGCGGCAAGCGTGGATAAGGCAGGAGGCACCTTTTGAGCAGGTCAGCAAAGAAGGGTCCGTTCGTCGACGAGCGCCTCTTGAAGCGCATCGAGCAGATGAACGCCGCCGGCCAGAAGAAGATGATCAAGACCTGGTCGCGGGCCTCGACGATCTTCCCCGACATGGTCGGTCACACCATCGCTGTGCACGACGGGCGCAAGCACGTGCCCATCTTCGTCAGCGAGTCCATGGTCGGTCACAAGCTGGGCGAGTTCGCACTCACCCGCACGTTCCGCGGTCACATCAAGGGTGACCGCTCGGCGAGAAGGTAAGCTGGAATGGCAGTCAGAGCACAGGCAAAATACGTTCGAGTCGCTCCGCGCAAGGCGCGCGAAGCGGCCGACCTCATCCGCGGCAAGTCCGTGGCGGAGGCGCGCAGCGTACTGTTCTTCGCCAACCGTAACTCAGCGCGCGTCGTCGCTGCGGTCCTCAACTCCGCGGTCGCCAACGCCGAGCACAACAACGCCCTCTCCGCCGACGACTTGTACGTCCAAGAGGCTCGCGTCGACGAGGGTCCAACCCTCAAGCGGTGGCAGTTCCGTGCCATGGGTCGCGTGAACCGCATCCGTAAGCGCAGCAGCCACATCACCGTCGCGGTCGAGCAAAGGGAGGGCCGTTCCTAATGGGCCAGAAAGTGCATCCCGGCGGCTTCCGCGTCGGCGTCATCCACGACTGGAAGTCGCACTGGTACACGGAGAAAGAGTTCAAGCAGTTCCTGGCCGAGGACGAGAAGATCCGCCTGCACATCCTGCGGCAAGCTCTCCCACGCCGGTCTGTCGCGAATCATCATCCGCAAGGACCAGAACAACATCACCATCGACATCCACACCGCCCGCCCCGGCATCGTGATCGGCAAGAGCGGTTCCGAGGTCGATGCCCTGCGCAAAGAGATCCACGGGATGACCAAGAAGAACGTGCAGGTCAACATCATCGAGGTCAAGCGTCCGGAGCTCGACGCCGTGCTGGTGGCACAGTCCATCGCCGAGCAGCTCGAGAACCGCGTCAGCTTCCGTCGTGCCATGAAGCGTGCGCTCACGAGCGCCATGCGTTCGGGCGCCGCCGGCATGCGCGTGCGCTGCGGCGGCCGTCTGGGCGGCGCCGAGATGGCGCGCAACGAGCACTACAGCGAAGGTCGCGTCCCGCTGCACACGCTGCGCGCGGACATCGACTACGGCTTCCGCGAGGCCCGCACGACCTTCGGCCGCATCGGCGTGAAGGTCTGGATCAACAAGGGCGAGATCCTGCCCGAGGGTTACCCGATGGACGAAGCCAAGGCGCGCATGGAGCGCGACGAGGCGCGCCGCGACGATCGCGGTGGCCGTGACCGTCGCCCGCGCCGTGACGGCGCTCCCGGCGGTCGTGGCCCCGGCGGTCCCGGTCGCGGTCCCGGTGGACCCGGTCGTGGTCCCGGTGGACCCGGTCGCGGTCCCGGTGGACCCGGTCGTGGTCCCGGCGGTCCCGGTCGCGGTCCCGGTGGACCCGGTCGTAGCGGCCCCGGTGGCCAGCGCCCCTCGGTGGGCCCCAAGGCACCGATGGGCCGCCAGGCTCCGAACCGTTCGGCCAAGCCGGCCGACGCGCCCAAGCCTGACACCAAGCCGGACGCGCCCAAGACAGAGCAGAGCTGACGGGAGAGGACGTAGACGATGCTCCTGCCGAAGAGAGTCAAGCACAGGAAACAACACCGCGGCCGCATGGCCGGTACCGCCCAGGGCGGCACCACCGTCGAGTTCGGGCAGTTCGGCCTGAAGGCGATGGAACGCGGCTGGATCACCAATCGCCAGATCGAGGCCGCCCGTATCGCCATGACGCGCTACATCAAGCGTGGCGGCAAGGTGTGGATCAACGTGTTCCCGCACAAGCCGGTGACGCGCAAGGCCGCAGAGACCCGCATGGGCGGCGGCAAGGGTTCGCCTGAGGGATGGGTGGCCGTTGTCAAGCCCGGCAGAGGTCATGTTCGAACTGGCCGGCGTGAGTGAGCCCGTGGCCCGCGAGGCGATGCGCCTGGCGGCCCACAAGCTGCCCATCAAGTGCAAGTTCGTGACCAGGGAGGGCAGTCTCTTTGAAGGCTAGCAAGCTCCGCGAGCTCTCCGAAGACGAGCTCATCGTGCGCCTGAAGGATACGCGCAAGGAGCTCTTCAACCTGCGCTTCCAGCACGCCACCGGACAGCTCGATAACCCGCAAAAGTTGAACGCGACGCGCCGTGAGATCGCCCGCCTGCTCACCTTGCAGGCTGAGCGGGAGCACGAGACCACGGCGACCGGTGGTGAAGCCTGATGGCGACGACGAAGAAGACAGACAGCGGCAAGCCCGCTCCCAAGCAGTCCGCGGCCCGCAAGCCGGCAGCCAAGAAGGCGGCCGCCAAGAAGGCCGCACCCAAGAAGGCGACCGCCAAGAAGGTCGCCGTTCCTGAGGCGAAGCCGGCCAAGAAGATCTCGGCTGCCCGCAGCAAGGCCAAGGCCGAGCGCCAGGCGCCCGAGAAGGTGCCTGGCCGCAAGGAGCGTCGTGGCATCGTTGTGAGCGATGCCATGGACAAGACGATCGTGGTGCGCATCGATGTGGCCCAGAAGCACGAGCGGTACGGCAAGGTCGTTCGCCGCTCGAGCAAGCTGCACGCCCACGACGAGCAGAACGCGGCCGGTGTCGGAGACCTCGTAAGGGTCGTCGAGACGCGTCCGCTGAGCGCGACCAAGCGGTGGCGTCTGCTCGAGGTCCTCGAGAAAGCCAAGTAAGAACGCCGGCAGAGGAAGCAAATGATCCAGGTTGAGTCCAGACTACGAGTCGCCGACAACACGGGCGCGCGCGAGATCCTCTGTATCCGGATCCGCGGCGGCTCGAAGCGGCGCTACGGGACGGTCGGCGACATCATCGTCGGTACCGTCAAGGTCGCCACGCCCGGCGGTAGCGTGAAGAAGGGCGATGTCGTGCGCGCGGTCGATCGTGCGCACCAAGAAGGAGTACGGTCGCAAGGACGGCACCTACATCGCGTTCGACGAGAACGCGGCCGTGCTCATCGACAACCAGAACAACCCGCGAGGGACCCGTATCTTCGGTCCCGTCGCCCGCGAGCTGCGCGAGAAGAACTTCATGAAGATCGTGTCGCTCGCTCCTGAGGTGCTGTGATGGCCAACATGAAGATCAAGAAGGGCGACCAGGTGCGCGTGATCAGCGGTAAGGAGGCGGGCAAGACCGCCAAGGTGCTGCGCGTCGACACCGAGAAGCGCCGGGTCGTCCTCGAGCGGCTCAATATCGTCAAGAAGCACACCAAGCCGAACCCGAAGACCAACCCGCAGGGCGGCGTGATCGAGCGTGAGGCTGCTTTGGACGCCTCCAACGTCATGGTCGTCTGCCCCTCCTGCGGCCAGCCCACACGGGTCGGGTACCGGCTGACCGCCGACGGCGGCAAGGTCCGCACGTGCCGCCGCTCTTCCTGCGGCAAAGACATCGACAAGGCGTAGCAGATGGCCAGGCTCAAGGACAGGTATTTCAGTGAGATCGTGCCCGAGCTCAAAGAGGAGTTCGGCTACCGCAACGTGATGGAAGTCCCGCGGGTGACCAAGGTCACGCTCAATATGGGTGTGGGTGAGGCCAAGACGAACGCGAAGCTGCTCGACGAAGCCGTCGAGGAACTGGCGCTGATCACCGGCCAGCGGCCGGCGATCACCAAGGCGCGCAAGTCGATCGCCGGGTTCAAGCTCCGCGAGGGCATGTCAATCGGCTGCCGCGTCACGCTTCGCGGCGAGCGTATGTACGAGATGATCGACAGGCTCGTGTCGATCGCCCTGCCACGCATCCGCGACTTTCGCGGCATCGCTCCCGGTCAGTTCGACGGGCGCGGCAACTTCGCCATGGGCGTGCGCGAGCAGACCATCTTCCCCGAGATCGACTACGACTCGGTGGAGACGTTCCGCGGTCTCAACGTCGTCATCACAACGACCGCCAAGACGGACGAGGAAGGGCGCGCCTTGCTGGCCAAGCTCGGCATGCCGTTCCGTTCCAACTAGGAGCATCTGAAGTATGGCCAAGACATCCCTCGTGGTGAAAGCCGGGCGGAAGCAGCGTTACAAGACGCGGGAGTACAACCGCTGTCAGCGCTGTGGCCGTCCGCGCGCCTACTACCGCAAGTTCGGGCTCTGCCGCATCTGCCTGCGCGAAGTCGCGCACCAGGGCGTCATTCCCGGTCTGACCAAGTCGAGCTGGTGAGGAGGCGACACTATGTCAATGACTGACCCCATCGCCGATATGCTCACGCGCATCCGCAACGGCAGCACGGCTCGGCACAGCACGGTCGAGATCCCGGCCTCCAAGATGAAGGCCGAGATCGCCCGCCTCATGACGGAGCAGGGCTACATCGCCGGCTACGACAAGAAGCAGGGTGAGCAAGGCGAGGTCATCATCGTCGAGCTCAAGTACGCCAAGAACCGCGAGCGCGTCATCTCCGGTATCAAGCGTGTCTCCAAGCCTGGGCGTCGTGTCTACGCCAAGAAGGAGACGCTGCCCAAGGTACTCGGCGGGCTCGGTACGGCCATCATCTCCACGTCGCGGGGCCTCGTGACGAGCGCGGAAGCGCAAAAACTGGGCCTCGGCGGCGAGGTCATCTGCTTCATCTGGTAAGGACGGGACATGTCGAGGATCGGAAGAGCACCCATCCCGCTGCCCGACAGCGTGGAGTTCAAGTACGACAACGCCGTCGTCACCGTGAAGGGCCCCAAGGGTGAACTCACCCAGCGGGTACCTCGCGAGATGATGGTCGAGGTCGGCGACGGCGTGGTCCAGGTCAAGCGCCCCACCGACAGCGGGCAGCATCGCTCGCTGCACGGCCTGACCCGGACGCTCATCGCCAACATGGTCATCGGCGTCACCGACGGGTTCGAGAAGCGTCTCGAGATCGTCGGTGTCGGCTACCGCGCCAGCGTCAAGGGCGATGCCCTCGAGCTGCTGGTCGGGTACAGTCATCCGGTGCTCATCGAGCCACCGGAGCACATCACCTTCGAGACGCCGCAGCAGACCGTGGTCATCGTGAGGGGTATCGACAAGCAGGCCGTCGGCGAAGTGGCCGCCAAGGTGCGGTCCATCCGGCCGCCCGAGCCCTACAAGGGCAAGGGCATCCGCTACGCAGGCGAGTACGTTCAGCGCAAGGTCGGCAAGCGCGCCTAGCGCTGCCTGAGAGAAGAGGAACGACCAGAAGATGAGCGCAACCACCATCAGGCAGGCCCGGGCCCGGCGCAAGCGCCGCATCCGCGGCCGCATCAAGCGGTACTACCGAGCGCCCGCGCGTGTCGGTGTTCCGCTCCAACAAGGCTATCTACGCCCAGCTCGTCGACGACGCCGCCGCGGCGACGATCGTCGCCGCGCGCTCGGCGGAGATCGACGCCGCCGGCCTCAAGAAGGCCGACGTCGCCAAGAAGGTCGGCGAACTGCTTGCGCAGCGCGCCAAGGACAAGGGCATCGAGAGGGTCGTGTTCGACCGCTCGGGCTATCTGTATCACGGCCGAGTCAAGGCTCTCGCCGAGGGCGCCCGCGAGGGCGGCCTGGTTTTCTGACAAGGAGAATAGGACCCCGTGGCTAGAGGATCATTCAGCGAAGGCAACGAGCTCAAAGAGCGCGTCGTCGATATCAACCGCGTCGCCAAGGTCGTCAAGGGTGGCCGGCGGTTCTCCTTCACGGCCCTGGTCGTCGTCGGTGACGAAAACGGGCACGTGGGCGCCGGCTACGGCAAGGCGCGCGAGGTGCCGCTGGCGATCCAGAAGGCGATCGAGGACGCGAAGAAGAACCTGTTCACCGTGGCGCGCTACAACGGCACGACGACCACGCACCAGGTGATCGGCCGCTACGGCGCCGCCCGCGTGCTGCTCAAGCCGGCGGCGCCCGGTACCGGCGTCATCGCCGCCGGCGGCGTCCGCGCCGTGCTCGAGCTGGCCGGCGTCCGCGACATCCTGACGAAGTCGCTGGGCACCACCAACCCGATCAACCTGGTGCGCGCGACCGTCGCGGGCCTGCAGTCCCTGAAGACGCCGGAGGGCCAGGCGCGTCTGCGCGGCATCTCCGTCGCCCAGGTGCTCGGCCTCGACCAGCGCAAGCCTGAGGCCGCCGAGGCTGCGGACGCCAAGGAGGCCTGAGACAGAGATGGCCGATTACATCGAGATCACACAGGTCAAGAGCTCCATCGACCGCCTGCCCGAGCATCGGGGCACGCTCCGGGCGCTCGGCCTCAAGCGTATCCGTCACACCGTGGTGCACGAGGACACTCCCGTGATCCGCGGCATGGTCAACCACGTGGCGTTCCTCGTCGAGGTCCGCCCTGCAGCGAAGAAGTCGTGACATGACTGAGGAACTGGGACTCCATAACCTGCGCCCCAATCCGGGCTCGACCAAGGCCACCAAGCGCCTCGGCCGCGGCAAGGGCTCCGGCCAGGGCAAGACGGCCGGCAAGGGCCACAAGGGCTACAACTCCCGCTCCGGCGGCGGTGTGCGCCCGGGCTATGAGGGCGGCCAGATGCCGCTGTACATGCGCCTCGGCAAGCTGCGCGGCCCACACATGAAGAAGAGCATGCCCATCGGGCCGTTCCGCACCTACCAGGTGCCGGTCAACGTCGGGCGCCTCGCGAACGCGTTCGCGGCCGGCGAAGAAGTGACCCCCGAGGCGCTCGTCGCCAAGGGCATCGTCAAGAACACCCGCACGCCGATCAAGGTCCTCGGCGGCGGCGAGCTCACGGTCGCGCTGACCGTGCGCGTCCAGATGTACTCCCGCAGCGCCGTCGAGAAGATCGAGGCGGCCGGCGGCAAGGCCGAGCTCCTCTGACCGGCCCCGGGAGGTTGTCGTGAACAACAAGCTCTGGCAGTCGCTGGCGAACGCGTGGAAGCTCCCCGAGCTTCGCACGAAGCTGCTGTTCACCGCCGGGCTGCTCGCGATCTACCGCTTCGGCGCGTACGTGCCGGTGCCGGGCATCGACCTCGCGGCCCTGCAGAAGTTCTTCGAGCAGGGCGGCAACGGCGTCGTCGGCTTCCTCGACCTGTTCTCCGGCGGTGCGCTCCGGCGCGTCGCCGTGTTCGCGCTCGGCATCATGCCGTACATCACGGCGTCGATCATCATGCAGCTCCTCACCGTGGTCATCCCCAAGCTCGAGGAGCTGGCCAAGGAGGGCGAGCAGGGCCAGAAGCAGATCACGAAGTACACCCGCTGGCTCACCGTCGCCCTCTCGCTGGTGCAGTCGATGGGTTACATCGTGCTCTTCCGCCAGTACGACGCGCTGCCCAACCTCACCGTGTGGCGGGGCGCGCTCATCGTCTCCAGCCTCGTGGCCGGCGCCGTCATCGTCATGTGGCTCGGCGAGCTCATCACGGCGCGCGGCATCGGCAACGGCATGTCGATCATCATCTTCATCAGCATCGTCTCGCGTATCCCGTCGGGAGCCGCGCAGCTCTTCACCATGAACCTGCTCGCGATCGTGCTGTTCTGCGTCATCGCGCCTCGCGGTCGTCGTCGGCGTGATCTGGATCACCACCGGTGAGCGCCGCGTCCCGGTGCAGTACGCCAAACGTGTGGTGGGGCGGCGCATGATGGGCGGGCAGAGCACGTTCATCCCGCTCAAGGTGAACATGGCGGGCGTGATGCCGATCATCTTCGCGTCGTCGGTGATGATGATCATCCCGACGTTCTCGCAGTTCCTCGGCACCAGCGGTGTCGGCGGCTGGTTCACGCGGACCTTCGGGCCGAGCACGTTCCTGTACATCATCGGCGAGGCCATCCTCATCATCATCTTCACGTACTTCTACACGGCGGTGACCTTCAATCCGATCGACCAGGCCGACAACCTCAAGAAGTACGGCGGGTTCATCCCCGGCGTGCGTCCCGGCCGCCCCACCGCCGAGTACCTCGACCGCATCCTGACGCGGCTGACGCTTCCCGGGCGCCCTCTTCCTGGCCGCCCTGGCCGTGCTGCCGTGGATGCTGTCGCGGCCGCCGGTCAACGTCCCGTTCTACTTCGGCGGCACTTCGCTGCTGATCGTGGTCGGCGTCGCGCTCGACACCATGCGGCAGATGGAAGCACAGCTTCTCATGCGCCACTACGAGGGCTTCCTCAAGTAGGCGATGAAGATGACCCCGCGCAACGTGATCCTTCTCGGCGGCCCGGGTGCCGGCAAAGGCACCCAGGCCGACCGCATCGTGGCGGACTTCGCGCTGCCGCACATCTCCACCGGTGAGATGCTGCGCGCGGCCGTCGCCAAGGGCACCGAGATGGGCCGCGAGGCGCAGGGCTACATGGAGAGCGGGCAACTGGTGCCGGACGAGGTCGTGATCGGCGTCGTCCGCGATCGCCTGGCCGAGCCCGACGCCGCCGAGGGCTTTCTGCTCGACGGCTTCCCGCGTACGGTGCCTCAGGCCGAGGCGCTCGACGTCACCCTGGCCGCGGCGGGCAGGGCGATCACCCACGTGGTGCTCATCGACGTGCCCGCCGAGGAGCTCGTGCAGCGCATCGCCGGCCGGCGCTCCTGCTCGCAGTGCGGCAAGATCTACAACGTCATCTTCGACCCGCCCAAGGCGGAGGGCGTCTGCGACCTCGACGGCGCCGCGCTCACGCAGCGCGCCGACGACAACGAGGAGACGGTCCGCAACCGGATCGCCGTCTTCGAGCAGCAGACGGCGCCGCTCATCGGCTACTACGAGAGCAAGGGTGTCCTCAAGAACGCGTTCGGCGGCGGCAAACGGCCGGACGAAGTGTACGAACAGGTCCGCCGGATCCTTGCGGACTAATGCCCGTAGGTAACGTAGTGACCGTAGTGCTATTGAGCGACGCTCGGCCCGATAGGGCTCAGCGAGAGCCGGACTAATGCCCGTAGGTAACGTAGTGACCGTAGTGCTATTGAGCGACGCTCGGCCCGACAGGGCTCAGCGAGAGCCGGACTAATGCCCGTAGGTAACGTAGTGACCGTAGTGCTATTGAGCGACGCTCGGCCCGACAGGGCTCAGCGAGAGCCGGACTGACGCCACGTGATCATCCGCAAGTCATCAGGAGAGATCGCCAAGATCGCCGCCGCAGGCGCGGTCCTCGCGGACTGCATCGACGCCCTCGCTGAGGTCGCGATGCCCGGCATGACGACCGCGGAGCTCGACCGCATGGCGGAGAAGTTCATCCGCCAGCACCGCGGCGTGCCGACGTTCCTCGGCTACCGTGGCTTCCCGGCATCGATCTGTGCGTCGCCGAACGACATGGTCGTCCACGGCATCCCGGGCAAGTACCGGGTGGCCGAGGGTGACCTGCTCAGTCTCGACGTAGGCGTCACGCTGGACGGCTACGTCGCCGACTCGGCCGTGACGCTGGCGCATGGGCGCCGTGGAGCCGGAGGCTCGGCGTCTGATGGACGTCACCGCGGAGTCCCTCGAAGCCGGCCTCGCCGAATGCCGGGAGGGCCGGCGCCTGGGCGACATCTCGCACGCGGTGCAGGAGGTCGTCGAGGCGGCAGGCTTCAGCGTCGTGCGCTCGCTCGTGGGTCACGGCGTCGGCAAGGAGATGCACGAAGACCCCCAGATCCCCAACTATGGTGACCCCGGCCGTGGTCCGCGGCTGGAAGAAGGAATGGTGTTTGCCATCGAACCGATGGTGGACGCCGGCGCCTACGATGTCGTCGTCGCAGACGACGGGTGGGCGATCCACACTGCCGACGGGTCACTTTCGGCCCACTTCGAGCACACCGTCGCGGTGGGCAAGAAGGGGCCTCGGGTGCTCACGCGCCGCCGCTCGGAGAGGAGCGGCGCGGGAGCGTAAGCGCACAAACCCAGGGTGCGGGCATCGGCCGCCGCACCTCGCAGGCGGCGCGGTTTGTTGGATACGCCGTTTGTGGTAGTATGTCAGGCCGCTGTCTGTCGACGAGTGGGGAGTATGGCGAACAAAGAAGAAGCCATCGAGATCGAAGGCGAGGTTGTCGAAGCGCTGCCGAACACGATGTTCCGTGTTCACCTCGACAACAACCACGAGGTGCTCGCCCACATCTCGGGCAAGATGCGGATGAACTACATCCGCATCCTGCCCGGCGACAGGGTCAAGGTCGAGTTGTCGCCCTACGACCTCAGCAGAGGCAGGATCACGTACCGGTTCAAGTAGCGGCCGTCACAGGTCGCCCGGAGACGGCGTGCGACGGCCGTCAGGCTTGCCGCGCCCGTCCAGCGAGGATCACCGATGAAGGTAAGAGCATCAGTCAAGCAGATGTGCGAGAAGTGCAAGATCATCCGCCGTCACGGCACGGTGCAGGTGATCTGCTCGAACCCGCGTCATCGTCAGAGGCAGGGGTAAGTCCGCATGGCACGTATCGCAGGCGTCAACATCCCGCCGCAGAAGCGGGTCGAGATCGGTCTCACGTACATCTACGGCATCGGCCGCTCGACCTCTAACAAGGTTCTCGCGATCGTGGGCATCGATCCCAACACCAAGGTCCGCGATCTGACGGAAGAAGAGATCATCAAGCTGCGGGACGCCATCGACCGTGAAGTCACCGTCGAGGGCGACCTGCGCCGGGAACGCTCGCAGAACATCAAGCGTCTCATGGACATCGGCTGCTACCGGGGCATCCGCCACCGTCGCGGCATGCCGGTGAACGGGCAGCGCACGCGCACCAACGCGCGCTCCCGCAAGGGTCCGAAGCGGACGATCAGCGGCAAGCGCAAGAAGTAGCAGGAAGCGGAGGAGTAGAGCAGAGTGGCCAAGCCTCAGAGAGCCAAGGGTCGTCAGCGCCGCAAGGTCCGCAAGAACATCGCCGTCGGCCAGGCGCACATCAAGACGTCGTTCAACAACACGCAGGTGACGCTCACCGACAAGGAGGGCAATGTCATAGCGTGGGAGAGCGCCGGGTCGGTCGGGTTCAAGGGCTCGCGCAAGAGCACCCCGTTCGCGGCTCAGGTGACGGCTGAATCCTGTGCCAAGAAGGGCATGGAGCACGGCCTGCAGAAGGTCGAGGTCTTCGTCCGCGGGCCGGGGTCCGGTCGCGAGACCGCGGTACGTTCGCTCCAGGCCGCCGGCCTCGAGATCATCAGTGTCAAAGACGTGACGCCGGTGCCGCACAACGGCTGCCGCCCGCGTAAGCGTCGCCGGGTCTAGGAAGGTCCACGTGGCGAAAGATACATCACCGCAGTGCAAGCAGTGCCGCCGCGAGACGGAGAAGCTCTTTCTCAAGGGCGAGCGTTGCCTCACGGACAAGTGCGCCGTAGAGCGGCGTAGCTACCCGCCGGGCGAACACGGCCGCGGCCGCATCAAGCAGAGCGAGTACCTGCTCCAGCTGCGCGAGAAGCAGAAGGCGCGCCGCTACTACCAGGTGCTCGAGAAGCAGTTCCACCACTACTACGTGACTGGCCAGCCGCAAGGACGGCATCACCGGCGAGAACCTGCTCAAGCTGCTCGAGATGCGTCTCGACAACGTCGTGTACCGTCTCGGCTTCGGCGCCTCGCGCCGTCAGGCTCGCCAGCTCGTGCGCCACGCGCACTTCACGGTGAACGGCAAGAAGGTCGACATCCCGTCGTACCAGGTCCGCCCGGACGACGTGGTGGCGGTGCGCACCAACAGCAAGGCCGTGGAGACCGTCCGCGCCGCCACCGACCTCACGTCGTCGGTGTCGCCCGTGGCTCCTGGTCGACCACGATAATCTCACCGGCAAGGTCCTCCGCGCTCCCGAGCGCGACGAGATCGACGCGCCGGTGCAGGAGCAGCTCATCGTCGAGCTGTACTCCAAGTAATCCGCTGCAGCAACGTACCCGCGGCGAAGACTCTACAGGAGGCCAGTTGCTACAGTTTCAGATGCCCAACATCACGCGCGAGCAGCTCGCGGGCAACCGGGCGCGCTTCGAGGTCGAACCGCTCGACCGCGGCTTCGGGCATACGTTCGGCAACGCGCTGCGCCGGGTCCTGCTCTCGTCGCTCGAGGGCGCAGCTGTCAGCTCCGTCAAGATCGAGGGTGTGGCGCACGAGTTCACGACCATCAAGGGCGTGAAGGAAGACGTCACCGACATCATCCTCAACCTCAAGGAGCTGGTCTGCCGGCTTCACGGCGAGCTCGACGAGGTCCAGGTCCGTCTCTACAAGGACAAGCCCGGCAAGGTCGTCGCGGCCGACATCGACATCCCGGCCGAGCTCGAGATCCTCAATCCGGATCACCACATCGCCACGCTGTCGGACGGCGGCGCCATCGAGATGATGCTCACCATCCGTCGCGGCACCGGCTACGTCGCCGGCCGAGGGCAACAAGACGCCCGAGACGGTCATCGGGGTCATCCCGATCGACTCGATCTTCAGCCCCATCAAGCGCGTCTCGTACCACGTCGAGAGCGCCCGCGTGGGCCAGCGCACCGACTACGACAAGCTCATCCTCGACATCACGACGAACGGCGCGCTCATGCCCGAGGAGGCGCTCCGCGAGGCCGCCGAGATCCTCGTCGACCGGATGTCGATCTTCACCGACCCCGACCGCACGCGCAGCAACGAGGAGTTCCCCATCGAGGGCCTCACCCCGGCGCCGGTCGGCGGCGGCATGGACGACGTGCTCATCGAAGAGCTCGAGCTCGGCGTCCGTTCGTACAACTGCCTCAAGCGCGAAGGTATCCAGACCGTCGGCGACCTGGTCTCCAAGACGGAGGCCGAGCTGCTCAACATCCCGAACTTCGGCAAGAAGAGCATCGACGAGGTCAAGGACAAGCTCACCGAGCGCGGGCTCTCTCTTCGGGGTGACGAGTAACATGCGCCATCAGAAGTCAGGCCGCAAGTTCAACATGGCGCCCGAGCCAGCGGCGTTCGCTGCTGTCGGGTCTTGCCTGCCAGGTGCTCGAGCACGAGAAGATCAAGACCGGCGTGGCGCGCGCCAAGGAGGTGCGCCCCATCGTCGAGGAGGCCATCACGCTCGGCAAGCGCGGCGACCTGCACGCGCGCCGGCAGGCGATCGCCATGCTGCGCAACAAGAAGATCGTCTACAAGCTGTTCAACGATGTGGCGCCGCGCTACGCCGACCGCAACGGCGGCTACACGCGCATCATCAAGCTTGGGCCGCGGCCCGGCGACGGCAGCGAGCAGGCGTACATCGAGCTGGTCTGACGGCCGGCGACAGAGATGGTGACGCGAGGGGCGGGCGGCCGAAGGGCCTCCCGCCCTTCGTCGTTCTCGGGGCCGGTCCGCCGCCGCTGGCGCCGGGACGCGGCGCCGCCGTCTGCGGCTGCGCCCGGCGCGCACCGGCGATACGGTAAGCTTCGGCCGTCATGACCCCTCCGTCTGCACGTCCGCCTGAGCCCGCCGCGCCCAGGGGCGGCCCGGCGGCGCCCGACCCCGGCGCTCTCCTCGTCGAGGTCCGCGACCTGCGCTACCGCTACCCGGGCGCGTCTGCGGACGCGCTCAGCGACCTCGATCTCGAGCGTGACCGCGGGCGAGTTCGTCGCCGTGGTCGGCGCCAACGGCTCCGGCAAGTCGACGCTGGCCCGGCTTCTCGGTGGCCTCGAGCGGCCCGCCGGCCGCGTCGCCGCGCCGTCGCCTGCGGCCACGACCTCCTCAGCGAGGACGGCCGCATGGCCGCGCGCCGCGACGTCGGCGTCCTCTTCCAGAACCCGGAGAACCAGCTCGTCGCGGAGTGCGTGGAGGACGACGTCGCGTTCGGCCTCGAGAACCTGGGGTGGGCGCCGGTGGACGATCCGCGCCCGGGTGGACGAGATGCTCGAACGCTTCTGGCTCGCCGGACCTGAGCCGGCGAGAGCCGCACCTGCTTTCCGGCGGCCAGAAGCAGCGCGACGGCGCTGGCCGGCGTGCTCGCCATCCCGCGCCGCGTGCTCGTGCTCGACGAGCCCACCGCCATGCTCGACCCGGCCGGCCGCGCCGAGGTGCTGGACGCCGTGCGCGGTCTGCGCGACGGACGGCCTGGCCGTGGTCTACGTGACGCAGGAGATGGACGAGGTGGTCGGCGCCGACCGCGTCGTCGCCCTCGAGGGCGGCTCCGTGGTCTACGCGGGCGCTGTGGACGGCCTGTTCGGCGACGTCGCTCTGGTCCGGCGGCTCGGCCTTGGCCTGCCGGCCGCCGGTGAGCTGGCGCTGGAGCTCGCCGCCGCCGGCCGGGCGCTGGCGCCACTGCCGCTCACCCTGGACGAGCTGGTCGCGGCGCTCGGGAGCGGCGACGTGAGCGGGGCCGTGCGCGGGATGACCCTCGCCTGCCGGGACGTGTCCTTCAGCTACGAGGAGGCTCACAGGCCGATCCCGGCCCTGCGGGACGTCGGCTTCGAGCTGGGCGCCGGGCGGCTCGCTCGCGCTGCTCGGCGCGTCCGGGTCGGGCAAGTCGACGCTCCTGCAGGTGATCAAGGGGCTCGACGAGCCGGAGGCCGGCGAAGTGCTCCTGGACGGCCTGCGCGCCGCTGCGGCGGGCTACGTCGAGCTGCGGCGGCGAGGTCGGCCTCGTGTTCCAGACGCCGGAGCTGCAGCTGTTCGCGGCGTCGGCGCGGGAGGACGTGGCCTTCGGCCCGCGCCGCCTCGGCTGGACGCGAAGCGGATGTCACGGCCGCGGTGGATGAAGCGCTCGAGCTCGTCGGCCTGCCGCCCGAACAGTTCGGCGAGCGGCACCCCTATGCGCTGTCCGGCGGCGAGCAGCGGCGGCTCGCGCTCGCCGGCGTGCTCGCCATGCGCCCGCGCCTGCTTCTACTCGACGAGCCGTTCGTGAGCCTCGACCCGGTGACGCGCCGCGAGCTTGCCGGATCCTCTCGCGGCTCCGGGCTGGCGGCGTGACCCTGGTGCTCGCCACGCACGACGTCGACCTCGCCTGGGCGCTGTGCGACGAGCTGCTCGTGCTCGACGCCGGTCGTGTGGCGGCTGCCGGCCCCTGGGACGTCGGCGCGGCCGGCCGCGAGCTGCTCGCGCGCCAGCCGGCTGCGGGAGCCGTTCCTGGTGGAGCTCTGGCGGCGGCTCGGGCGCGACCCTGCCGCGGCGCCGCGCACGGACGACCGAGGCGGCTGAGGCGCTGCGTGAGAGCCGGCGATCGCCCAGTACTACCCGGGCGACTCGCGTCGTGCACCGGCTGGACGCGCGCGCCAAGTTCGTCGCCGTCACCGCGCTGGCCATCGCGCTCTTCGTGCGCGACTCGTTCGCCGGCCTGGCCGTGTTCGCCGCGGCCGGCGTCGTCGCCTACGTGCTCAGCGGCGTGCCGGCGCGCCTGGTTCTGGCGCGCCTTCCGGCCGCTGCTCTGGCTGGTCGGGCTCACCTTCCTCGCGCAGGTGCTGTTCGCGCCGGGCGAGCCCTTCTTCAGCTTCTGGATCTTCCACTTCTCGTGGGCCGGCCTGCGAGTTCGCCGCGTTCCTCAGCCTGCGGCTGGTGGTGCTGGTGCTCGATCGGCTCCGTGCTCACGCTGACGACGCCGCCGCTGGCGCTGACGGACGGCCTCGCCTGGCTCGGCCGCCCGCTGCGGCGCCTCCGCGTGCCCACGGACGAGCTGGCCCTCATGGTGACCATCGCCCTGCGGTTCATCCCGACGCTGCTCGTGGAGCTGGACCGATCATGCGCGCCCAGCGCGCCCGCGGCGCCGACTTTCGGCAGCGGCGGACCGCATCAAGCGGGCCCGGGCGCTGGTCCCGGTGCTCACGCCGCTGTTCGTGCTCAGCTTCCGGCGCGCCGACGAGCTGGCGCTGGCCATGGAGGCGCGCTGCTACCGCCCGGGCATCGTGCGCACGCGCCTGCATCCCCTGCGGGCGCGGTGCGGCCGACGCCCTGCTGCTCGTCCTCACGGCGGCCGTCATCGCCGCCGGCCTGCTCGTGTAGGATGCCGGGCGTGAACGGACCGGCACGGGCAGACGGACGCCGCAGGCAGACGCGCGTGCGGTGTGGCGCCTCGACCTCGCCTACGAGGGGACGGAGTACCGCGGCTGGGCGAAGCAGCCCGGCTGCGCGACGGTCGAAGGGCTGCTCGAGGAGGCGCTGGCGACGGTCGCTGCGCGAGCGCGTGCGCCTGAGCGTCGCCGGGCGCACCGATGCCGGCGTGCACGCGTGGGCCCAGGTCGCGTCGTTCTCGCGGCTCGCCGCGACGTGCGTGCCCGAGCGCTTGCGCCTCTCGCTCAACGCCCTGCTGCCGCCGGACGTCGCCGTGCTGCGCGGTCTCGCCGGCGCCGCCCGGGTTCGTGGCGCGTCAGGCGACCTCGCGCGCAGCTACGCGCTACGCCTGTGGGTCGACGCCGGTGAAGCCGGTGCGCGAGCGCGCCTTCGTGTGGGTCGTGCGCGGCCCGGTGGACGGGGCGGCGCTGCGCGCGGCGGCCGCGCTGCTGCCCGGACGCCGGGACTTCGCCGCCCTCACGCCGTCCGCGCACCTGTACCACAGCTGCGTGCGCGAGGTGACCGCGGCCGCCTGGACAGACGATGGGCCGACGCCGGACGGACGACGGTCGGCGCCGGCGCTTCGAGATCACGGCCGGCAGCTTCCTCCACAACATGGTGCGCGTCGCCGTGGGCTCGATGGTCGACGTGGCGCAGGGGCGGATGACGCTGGAGGGGTTCGAGGCGGCGCTGGCCGCCGGCGAGCGCCGCCGCATGGGCCAGACGGCGCCGGCCCGCGGGCTGGCGCTGGTCCGCGTCACCTACCCGTCTGAGCCTGCGGGCGCGGCTGACTGAGGCCCTCAGCGGTTCGACGCCGGCCTCGGCGCGGGACCGGATCGACTCGGGGCGTGGGACCCGGATCGGCTCCGGGGCGCGGGACCGGATCGCCTGTGAACGGGACGAGATCGGCCCCGTGAGCCGGGCCGAGTCGGCGGCGGTCAGTTGCCGAGGAACCGGTCGATCATCTTCTGCTTCTCGGCGCCGCTGGGTGGGAGCACGACGGCCTGGCCGTTGTTCCAGCCGAACGCGCCGATCATGACCTGCTTCTTGCCGCCGGTGGCGCGCCACTTGAGGTAGGCGAGCTCGAGGATCTGGTTGGTCGCTGAGGTCGGTCGCCACGCCGCTCATGAAGCGCTTGCCGATCTCGGGCAGCTTGGTGAGGTTGGACGGCCGCATGAGCTTCTTCTCGAGCGCCTGCACGAAGGCCTGCTGGCGCGCCGCGCGGTGGAAGTCGTCGTCGGCGTGGCGGATGCGCACGTACAGCATCGCGTTCTTGCCGTCGAAGTGGTGCATGCCCTTCTTGAAGGTCACCACCCGTGGGTGGAACCTGCGCGCCCGGACCCGCCCCGGTGGTCACCGTCTGCGGCACGTAGATGTCGACGCCGCCGACCGAGTTGACGAGCCGCGGGAAGCCCTGGAAGCTCGACGACCATGACGTGGTTGACGGTGATGCCGGTGTAGCTCCTTGACGGTCTTGAGGGCCAGCGACGGCCCGCCGCACCACATCGCCTCGTTGATCTTGGTCTGGCCCGTAGCCGTCGACGTTGACGCAGCGTGTCGCGGGGGATCGAGAGCTGGTTGATCGTGTGCGTCTTGGGGTCGAAGCGCATGAGCATGATCGTGTCCGAGTGCGCCGGGCAGGCCGGCGGCGTCGAGGCCGAACAGCAGCGAGCGTGGTGCCGTTGCGCCAGATCCAGCCGTTGTCCGGGGAGAGCTGGGCGCGAGTCTTCGCGTCGACGCGCTTGTTGGCCTTGTGCGACGGCCCGGTCGAACTTCTGGTACCCGGGCCAGGCCAGGACCGTGAACGACGACGCCGGCGATGACGAGCAGGGCGAAGACCGCGACGGGGATGTACCACCAGCGGAAGCGGCGCCGGCGGCGCGGAGCCGCGCCGGCGTTCTTCTTCGCCTTCTCGCTCTTGCGCCCGCCGTCGGGCGCGGGGCCGTAGGTGCGGTAGGCCTTGTCGGACTGACGAGGGTAGTCGGACGCTCCGGCGGAGTCGCCACGCCCGTCCGGTGACGGCTGCGGGCGCGCCCGGGCCGGCCGCGCGCCGGCGAGCTCGTCGTCGACCTGGGTGCGCCGCGGACGGCGCGCCTTGTAGGTCCTGTAGGGCTTGGCCCCTTCTCTGTCCTCGTCCTGTCTCGTCATAGGCTGGCGCCTCGTCCCGCGGCGCACGCGACGTCGATGTGCGTAGTGGTGGGGGTGGGGCGCCGGGTGTTCTCCCAGACTACGCCCGTGAGCGGGCGTTTCCTCTGGCCTCGAGTCTACACCATGGTAAGCTCGCGGACGTCATGACCACCCGGCGCACCCTCATCGGCGTCGACATCGGCGGCACCAAGGTCGCCGCGGCGCTCGTGCGCGGGCGCCTGCCCGAGCCGGGCGCGCGCACGCCCGCCGAGGTGGAGACGCCGGAGATCGTCGACCGGTTCACCGTGCTCACCGACGTCAGCTCGGCGGAGGCCTGCCTGCGCGCGGTCGAGGACTGCATCGCGCGATCTCGAGCACGGCTCGGGCGCGTCGAGGGCATCGGCGTCGGCGTCGCGTCCATGGTCGACTTCGCCGGCGGCCGGATCGTCGAGTCGGTCAACCTGCCGCTCTCCGACGTGCCGCTGCGCGATCACCTGCGAGCAGCGGTTCGGCGTCCCCGTCGTCGTCGACAACGACGCCACGGCCGCCGCCATCGGCGAGCACGTCTACGGCGCCGGCGTCGGCACGCGCGACATGCTCATGCTCACGCTCGGGCACCGGTGTGGGCGGCGGCATCATCAGCGGCGGCCGCCCGCTACCGCGGCGCCAGCGGCGCCGCGGCGGAGATCGGCCACATCATCATCGACGTCAACGGCCCCAAGTGCCCCGCGAACTGCCCCAACCACGGCTGCCTCGAGGCCTACGTCGCCGGACCGGCCATGGGCGCCGCGGCGCGCGTGGCGGCCGAGCTCGAGCCCGACTCGGCCCTGGGCCGCGCCCTGGCCGCCGGACGCACCCGTCGACAGCCGCCTGCTCACCCGGCTGGCGACGGAGGGCGACGCCGGCGCGATCGCCGTGCTGGAGCGCGTCGGCGAGTACCTCGGCGCCGGGCTCGTCACGCTCGTCCAACATCTTCGATCCCGAGGTGATCGTGATCGGCGGCGGCGCCGCGGCGGCGGGCGAGCTGCTCTTCGCCCCGGCCCGCCGCGTCCTCGCCGCCCGAGCGCTTGCCGCCGGCGCGCGATCGCGTGCGCGTCGTGCCGGCGGCACTCGGCCCGGACGCCGGCTTCGTCGGCGCCGCGGCGCTGGCGCTGACCGAGCTGTCTTCCGGGGGCGCGACGGCCTGAGGCGGTCCCTCCCGAGCCGGCGCCGCGGCTCGTCTCCCGACGCCCGGGAGCCCTTCTTGACTTCACCTCCGCCATGCTCGGTAAATGGACTCTGGAATCCCGCGCGTACTGCGTCTGCAGCGCGCCAACAGGAGGTGACGAGAACCACATGGCCTACAAGATCACCGATGAGTGTCTCGCGTGCGGCGCCTGCATCGACGAGTGCCCCAACGAGGCTATCTCCGAGGGCGACGACATCTACGTCATCGACCCCGAGAAGTGCGACGACTGCGCCACTTGCGTCGATTCTTGCCCGAGTGAGGCGATCGTCCCCGAGTGACCTCACGCGGCAGCGTGTGACGTGTACCGGGGCCGGCTCCGCGAGGAGCCGGCCCCGTCGCGTTCATGGGGCCGCGTTCAGGGTGCCCGGCGGAGGGCCGGTCCGCGCGTCGGCGTCTGGCCGCGCGGCACGACCTCGGGCTCGTCCCAGGCGAGGCGCTCGCGCCATCACGCGGACGGCCTCGGGGTTCTCGTCCACCAGCAGGTAGCCGCGGCCGAGCCGCGCCGCCGCCTCGCCGGTGGTGCCGCTGCCGGCGAAGAAGTCGACGACGAGGTCGCCCGGGCTCCGAGTGCACGCGCACGATGCGCTCGAGGATCTTGAGCGGCTTCTGCGTCGGGTAGCCGGTCTTCTCCTTGCCCGTGGGGCTCACGATGGTCTGCCACCACACGTCGGTCGGCGTCTTGCCGCGGGCGGCCTTCTCGGGACCGACGAGGCCCGGCGCCAGGTAGGGGATGCGGTCGATGTCGTCGTAGTCGAAGATGTAGTGCGACGGGTCACGCGGCGTACCAGAGGATGATGTCGTGCTTGGCCGGCCAGCGCGTGCGCGAGCGCGCGCCGTAGTCGTAGGCCCAGACGATCTCGTTGACGAACGAGGCGCGACCGAACAGCTCGTCGAGCAGCACCTTGCAGTAGTGCGCCTCGCGCGGGTCGATGTGGAAGAACAGCGACCCGTCGGGGGTGAGGACGCGCCGCGCCTGCTCGAGCCGCGGCGCCAGGAACCCGAGGTAGTCGTCGTAGGCGTCGTTCCAGGCGGAGCTGCCGAGCACCTCGGTGCGGTAGCGCTCGCCGCGTGAAGCCGGTGCGGTCGCCGGCGGCGTCGCGCACCGTCCGCAGCCGGGTGCGCTCCTGGACCTTGCCGGTGTTGAACGGCGGATCGAGGTAGACGAGCCGGGCGCAGCCATCCTTCAGGCCGCCCAGGACCTCCAGGCAGTCGCCGAGGACGATGCGCTTCACAGCGGGTACTCGTAGACGCGCTGGTCCTTGACGGCGCGGCAGCCGACGGCCTCGTAGAACTGGTGCGGGCCCACGCGTGCCAGGTTGGCGCGGATCCAGAGACGCTGGAGGCCGCGCGCCCGCGACCAGCCCGCGGCCGCGGCGAGCAGGGCGGCGCCGAGTCCGGCGCCGCGGTGCGGCGCCCCGACCACGAGGCCGCCGACCTCGCCGTACGGCTCTGACTCCACGACCCGCTGCACGTGCACGTCGATGAAGCCGGCGAGGCCGTCCGGCGCGTCGGCGACGAGCAGCTCGCGCTCGGAGTCGTCCAGCAGGCGGAGGCGCTCGCGCACCTGCGCCTCCGTGGACGGGTAGCCGAGCTGCGTGCTCAGCTCGGCGAGGGCGGCCGCGTCATCTTGGCGTGCTCCCCGGATATGGCTGCTCCACTCCTGCATGCGGCGAGTCTATCGCGGCGCGGGCACTCCTGAGAGAATGGAGCCGTCCGACGGAGGGGCCATGAGCGACGACGTCAGGCGCGGGTTCCGTAGAGACCGCGCGCCACAGAACAGGAACGAGGTGTCAATCGCCTACAGTGCGTGCGAGGCGGCATTCTCTTTCGTGGTGCCGGGTCCGGAGCCGGGGCCGGCCGCGTGAGCGCTCCCGCCGTGACCATCCGGGCCGCCGGCCCGGACGACGCCGCCGGCGTGGCCGCCGTGCTCAACGGCGCCATCCTGGGCGGCAGCCCGACGCTGCTGGACACGACGTTCACGGTCGAGGAGGAGCGCGCCTACATCGAGAGCCTGCCGCCGCGCTCGTTCATCCACGTCGCCGAGGAGCGGGATCACGGTATCGTGGGCTTCCAGACCGTCACGCCGTGGAACACGTTCGTCACCACGGAGTTCGACCACGTCGCGACCATGGGGACCTACGTCGATGCCGCCCGCCGCCGGCGGGGAGTGGGGGCGGCGCTCGCGCGGAGCAGCTTCGCCGCCGCGCTCGCCCTCGGCTTCGACAAGATCTTCACCGACATCCGCGCCGACAACTTCGTCTCGCTGGCGTACCACCTGTCGCTCGGCTTCACCGTTGCCGGCGCCGCACGCCGCCATGCCCGCCTGGGCGACCGGGACGTCGACGTCCTGTTCATCGAACGCTTTCTGAAGGAGGGGTGACCGTGCTCTACGTCTGCGCCACACCGATCGGCAACCTCGGCGACGTCACGCCTCGGGTCCTGGACGCGCTGCGTGAGGCCGAGCTCGTGGCGGCCGAGGACACGCGCCGCACGCGCAAGCTCCTCAGCCACTTCGACATCCACACCCACCTGACGAGCTTCTTTCAGCACAACGAGCTCCAGAAGACCGATGAGGTGCTGCGGTTGCTGCGCGACGGTTCCACCGTCGCGCTGGTCACGGATGCCGGGATGCCCGGCGTGCAGGATCCCGGCATGTTGCTCATCCAGAAGGTCGTGGACGAAGGGCTCGACATGACCGTGCTGCCCGGGCCGTCCGCCGTGCTCACCGCGCTCGTGGCGGCGGGGATCACCGGAGACGGCTTCCGGTTCGTCGGCTACCTGCCGCGGCGCGCCCGCGAACTCGAGTCGACGCTCGCCGCGTGGCGCCGCACCGGCGGGCTCCTCGTCGCCTTCGACACCGGCCAGCGGCTGGCCCGCAGTCTGGCTGTGCTGGCGGCCCACCTGCCGGACGCGCGCGCCGCGGTCTGCCGCGAGCTGACCAAGGTCCACGAAGAGGTGGTACGCGGCACCCTGTGGGAGCTGAGCGAGCACTACCCGGTCCCCAGTCCCGACGCCGGTCCCACGGCGTCGGTGCGCGGCGAGATCACCCTGGTGATCGACCTGGGACAGCCCATCGGCGCGGAGGTCGCGCGGCCGGACTCGGACGCGGCCGTTACCGCGCTGCTGGCGCGCGGGCTCTCGCGCAGGGACGCGGCCGCGGCGCTGCACGTGTGCCTGGGCGTGCCGCGCCGCGAGGCCGAGCGCCTCGCGCGCGAGGTGGCGGCGCGCAGCCGTTGACGGCCCTCTGCTGCTAGACTAAGGGACGTGGATATCGACGCCCTCATCGCCGTCCGCCCGCTGCTGCTCGACGGCGGCCTCGGCCGCGCGCTCATGGAGCGCGGGTTCGCCGCCGGTGAGTGCCCTGAGGAGTGGAACGTCTCGCACCCCGACGAGGTCGCGGACATCCACCGCGGCTTCTTCGCCGCCGGCTCGGACATCGTGAACACCAACACCTTCGGCGGCACCGCGATGCGCCTCGAGGCGCACGGGCTCTCGGCTCGCGCCGTGGAGCTCAACGTGGCCGGCGCGCGGCTGGCGACCGGCGTCCGCGACCGGGAGTTCCCCGGACGCTGGGTGGCCGGCGACATCGGCCCCTGTGGCCAGATGGTCAAGCCCATGGGCAACGCCGAGCCGGACGCGTTGCGCGCCACCTTCGCCGAGCAGGCGCGCGCCCTGGTTGAGGGCGGCGTCGACCTCATCAACATCGAGACGATGTTCGACCTCGTCGAGGCCACCATCGCCGTGGAGGAGGCCGTGAAGGCGGCGGAGGGCCGGCCGGTGCTCGCCAGCATGGCCTTCAAGCCGGCCGCCAAAGGCTTCCGCACCATGATGGGCGTGAGCCCGGAGGCGGCGGTCAAGGCGCTCAAAGGCGCCGGCGCCCACCTCGTGGGTTGTAACTGCGAGATCACCTGCGAGCCGATGGCCGAACTGGTGCCGATCATGGCCGAGCTCACCGGCGGCGTCACGTACGCGCAGCCCAACGCCGGCCAGCCGCGCCTGGAGGCCGGCGAGACTGTCTACGCCGAGACGCCGGAGCACTTCGCGGCCGTCGTTTCCACGTACCCGGCGCTCGGCGCGGGGATCGTCGGCGGGTGCTGCGGCACGCCGCCCGCCTCCATCGCCGCGCTCGCCGCAGCGCTGGGTCGCTAGAGCCTCCTCTGCCGCCGCGGGTTCGTGCCCGCGACGTTCGCCGATCCTCCGCTGCGTCCTCCGGCCGCTCGATCCTTCACGGTAGCAAGCAGGGGCTTGACAGCCCTGCGCTACTGTGAATAGAATCACAGCCGTAGGAACCGCGGGAGGATCCTTGAACACCGGCGAACAGAACGACCCCGACGCCACGACACCGCAGGCGCGGCCCGCCAAGCGGGTCTCTCTCCAGACCGTCGGACGGCTGAGCATCTACCGCAAGGTGCTCGAGGAGCTCGACCGTGACGGCGTCGAGAACATCCACTCCCATGACCTCGCCGAACTGGTCGGGGTGACGCCCGCCCAGCTCCGCCGCGACCTCGCCAGCTTCGGCACCTTCGGCAACATCTCCCGCGGTTACAACGTGTACCAGATGAGCCGCACGATCAGCCGCATCATGGGCACCGACGAGACCCAGGCCGTGGCCCTGTTCGGCGTCGGCGACCTGGGCCGCGCGCTCCTCTCCTACCGCGGTTTCGAGGAGCGCGGCTTCCACATCGCCGTCGCCTTCGACGTCGACAGCGAGAAGGTCGGCCGCGTGTACGCCGGCAGGCGCTGCTACCACGTCGACCACCTGGAGACGGTGGTGCGCGAGTTCGACATCCGCATGGCGATCCTCGTCTCCCGGCCGGAGGGGCTGCAGGCGCTCGTCGACCGCGTGTGCGCGGCCGGCGTCCACGCGATCCTCAACTTCGTCCCCAAGCGCGTGAGCGTCCCCGCCGGCTGCTTCGTCGAGGAGACCGACATCTCGTCCAGACTCGAGCTGCTCTCCTTTCTGGCGCGCAGCGAAGCGGCCGAGGCGAACGCCTCGTCGGCCGCGCCGGAAGAGCCGGAACAAGGACTGTCGGCATGAGGTGCGGTCTGGGGATGCAGAACAGGCATGTTTTTTTCGAGGCTACTGTGAAGGATTTCACTGTGAAGACGGCAACGCAATCGCGGGTACCGGCGGAGGCTGAGTACGCGGCGGAACAGAGGAGGAGAGTCATGAAGGCCAAGCGCGTCCTGATGGTGGATGACGACCGCGACCTGGTGGCTAGCGTCAAGGCGTTCCTGGAGGCCCGCGGCTACGACGTGGACACCGCCCACAGCGGCATCGAGGCGCGCGAGCGGCTCGCCGTGCAGCGCCCCGACCTCGTGGTGCTCGACATCATGATGGACTACGACACCGACGGCTTCAACGTGGCCTACAAGCTACGCGACGAGCCCGAGACCGAGCGCATCCCGGTGATCATCATGAGCGGCTTCACCAAGGAGCTCGAGACCAAGACGCACATCTTCGAGCCGATGATGTATCGCGAATGGCCGGCCGCCAAGTTCTTCGAGAAGCCGGTCAAGCTGGCCGACCTCGCCGCCGCGATCGCCGAGCTGCTGGCGGTGACGGACGAGCCCGCGGTCGCAACGGGGGCGTGAGCGTCATGACCACCGCCGAAGCCATCATCGTCGGGCGGGGGGAAGAAGCTCACGCGTGAGCAGATGATCCCGCTGCTGCAGGAGATCCAGGCGGCCGAGGGGTTCATCTCCCCCGAGGCCATGGTCCTGGTGGCCGAGGCTCTGGAGACGCCGGTCAGCCGCATCTACGGCGTCGCCACGTTCTACAACCAGTTCCGCTTCGTCCCGCTGGGCGAGCACGTGATCGAGCTCTGTCGCGGCACCGCGTGCCACGTCAAGCAGAGTCTCGCGCTCGCGCAGCACCTGAAGCGGCGGCTGAAGCTGCGGGACGACGGCAACTCGGCCGACGGCCGCTACAGCGTCATCAGCGTCGCCTGCCTGGGCGCCTGCTCCATCGCGCCGGTGATCAGGCTCGACGGCGAGTTCCACGGTCACCTCACCACGGAGAAGCTGGACGGCCTCCTGGACGAGGTGGAGGCCGCGAGCGACGAAGCGGCGGCCTGAGCGCGGTCCGGAGGAGCCGGCAAGCACCGCGCGACCGGAGCCACGGACCACAAGGAATCGAGACGAGCATGGACTACAGCGAGCTCATGACCCCGTGCTGCACGCGCTGCCGGCACGCCGCGGCGACTCCGTGCGCCGACGTGATCGCCTGCGTGGATCACGGTCCGATCTGCCATGACGAGGACGAGTGCCGGCAGGAGCGCTCGGCGCGCCTCGAGCGCGCCCGCCGCGGCGGTGACGGGATGATCCTGTACGTCGGCGCCGGCACCTGCGGGCGCGCCAACGGCGCGCTCACCGTCATCGAGAAGATGACGGCCTACTTCGAGCGGCGCGGCCTGCACGTGCCGATCGTCGAGACCGGCTGCGTGGGCTACTGCCAGCGCGAGGTCTTCGTCGACCTGGTCACCGCCGATGGCGTCCGTCTCAGCTACTGCGACCTGGGCCCGAAGACCGTCGACGAGTTCCTCGAGAGCACGTTCGGCGACGGGCAGTTGCACAATCGTTTTCTGCTCGGCCGCTACGACGACCCGGATGACCTCTATCGCGGCGTACCCGCCGTGGCCGAGACGCCGTTCTTCGCCCGGCAGACCAAGGTCGTGCTCGCGAACTGCGGGATCATCGACCCGGCGAGCCTGGACGCGGCGCTCGCCGCCGGCGGTTTCCGCGCCGCCGCCAAGGCGCTGGCTACGATGACACCGGCCGAAGTCTGCGACGAGGTCGTCGCATCGGGCCTGCGCGGCCGCGGCGGCGCCGGCTTCCCGACCGGACAGAAGTGGAAGGTCGCCCACGACCAGGCGCGCCGCCAGAAGTACCTCATCTGCAACGCCGACGAGGGCGACCCCGGCGCGTTCATGGACCGCGCCGTGCTCGAGAGCGACCCGTTCCGCGTCGTGGAAGGCATGCTCATCGCGGCCTACGCCATCGGCGCGACGAAGGGTTACGTGTACTGCCGCGCCGAGTATCCCCTGGCGATCGAGCGCCTCAGCGAGGCCATCCGCCAGTGCCGCGCCGCGGGGCTGCTCGGACGCAACATCTTCGGCAGCGCTCACCGACTTCGACATCACCATCAAGATGGGCGCCGGCGCCTTCGTCTGCGGCGAGGAGACGGCGATCCTGGCGAGCATCGAGGGCGGGCGCGGAATGCCCCGGCCCCGCCCGCCCTATCCCGCGGTCTCCGGCCTCTACGGCTAGCCCGACCGTGCTCAACAACGTCGAGACGCTGGCCAATGTGCCGCCCGTGCTCGACAGGGGGGCCGGCTGGTTCCGCGACCTCGGGTACGGCGATGCGGCCGGCACCAAGGTCTTCGCCCTCTCCGGCCGCGTGCGGAACACCGGCCTCGTCGAGGTCCCGGTGGGCATCCCGCTGCGCGAGGTCGTCTACGACATCGGCGGCGGCGCCCCGGCCGGCCACCACATCAAGGCCGTGCAGATCGGCGGCCCCAGCGGCGGCTGCATCCCCGACGAGCACCTCGACGTGCCGACCGACTACGGCACGCTCCAGGAGCTCGGCGCGATGATGGGCTCCGGCGGCATGGTCGTGATGGACGAGCGCACCTGCATGGTCGACGTGGCCAGGTTCTTCATGGAGTTCATCAGGAACGAGAGCTGCGGCAAGTGCACGCCGTGCCGCGAGGGCACGACCCGGATGTACGAGATCCTCAGCGAGCTCACCGAGCGGCCGGTCGGCGACGACCGGCGCCGCCTGGAGCGGTTCCGCGGCGTCCTCCACCTCGAGGAGCTCGCGGAGACGGTCAAGGAGACCTCCCTCTGCGGCCTGGGCCAGTCGGCGGCGAACCCGGTGCTCAGCACGCTGCGGTTCTTCCGCGACGAGTACGAGGCCCACGTCATGGAGAGCGTCTGCCCGGCCGGCGCCTGCACGGGACTCCGCGTCTTCGACATCGACCCCGAGCTCTGCACCGGCTGCGCCCTCTGCGCCAGGAACTGCCCGAGCGGCGCGATCCTCGGCAAGCGCACGTTCGCCCACTCCATCATCGTCGACCGCTGCACCGGCTGCGGCGCCTGCGCCGACTCCTGCCCCAGGCAGGCCGTCCTGGCCGTGGCCTGAGAGGAACGACCATGAAACTCACCATCAACGGCAAGGAGATCGAAGCGACCCGCGGCGAGACCGTCCTGCTGGCCGCCCGCCGCGCCGGCATCGAGATCCCGCACCTGTGCTCCCTGGACTGGGCTCCGAGCCCGGCCGCGTCCTGCCGCCTCTGCGTGGTGGAGGTCGAGGGCGACCCGAAGCTGCTCACCAGCTGCACGCTCGCGGTGACCGACGGGATGGCCGTGCACACGCACACGCCGCGCCTGCTCAAAGCGCGCCGCGCGATCATGGAACTGCTCATCGCGAGCCACCCGCAGGACTGCGTCTCCTGCGTGCGCGGCGGCGACTGCGAGCTCGCGGCGCTGGCCGGAGACCTCGGCGTGCGCCGGCGCCGGTACGTCGGCGCCGTGAAGCAGCACCCGGTGGACATCAGCTCACCGGCACTGTGGCGCGACCCCAGCAAGTGCGTCCTCTGCGGCCGCTGCGTGACCACCTGCCACGACGTGCAGGGCGTCGGCGCGATCGACTTCGCCGGGCGCGGGTTCAAGACCAGGGTCGCGCCCGGCTTCGCCATCGGCCTCAACCTGAGCGAGTGCGTGTACTGCGGCCAGTGCGCCCGGGTCTGCCCCACGGGCGCGATCGTCGAGCGCGACCAGGTGGACGAGGTCGTCGCCGCCCTGGGCGATCCCGATACGGTCGTGGTCGCGCAGGTCGCCCCGGCGGTGCCGGCCACACTGCTCGAGGGCCACAGCAAGAGCGAAGGCGTCCGCGACATGCTCGAGCGGCTCGCGGCGGCGCTCAAGAAGGTCGGCTTCGACGCCGTGTTCGACACGACCTTCGCCGCCGACCTGACGATCGTGGAGGAGGCGTCCGAGCTTCTGGACCGCGTGCAGCACGGCGGCGTGTTGCCGATGTTCACCAGCTGCTGTCCCGCCTGGGTGAACTACGTCGAGACGCACCGGCCCGACCTGATCCCGCACCTCTCCACCTGCAAGAGCCCGCAGCAGATGGCCGGCGCGCTGATCCGCGAGATCTACCCGAAGCACGCGGACCTCGTGGGCAGGCGCCTCGTGGTCGTTTCTCTGATGCCCTGCACCGCCAAGAAGTCCGAGGCGCAGGACCGGAGCGGCGTGGACTTCGTGCTCACGACGCGCGAGCTCGAGCGCCTCTGGGGGCGCTTTGGCATCGACTTCGCGCGCTTCACCGGACAGGAGCCGCTGGACGCGCCGTTCGCCGAGGCGACCGGCGCCGGGCGGCTCTTCGCCGGCAGCGGCGGCGTGATGGAGGCCGCCGTCCGCACCGCCGGTCTGCTGATCGCGGGAGAGGAACAGGACGGCGGGCCCGGGGTCGCCGAGGCGCGCGGGCCGGAGGGCGTGCGCCGCTTCACCGTCACCGCCGGCGACGTCCGGCTGAGCCTCGCGGTGGTCAATGGTCTCGGCCGTGTCAAAGATGCCGTGGGCGGCCTCCTCGCGCCCGAGGCCGGCGTGCACTTCGTCGAGGTCATGAGCTGTCCGGGCGGGTGCATCGGCGGCGGCGGGCAGCCCTACGACACCGACGCGCAGGTCGTCAGGGAACGGCTGGAGCGCCTCTACGAAGTGGACAGGCGCTCCCGCACCCGGCGCTCCCACGAGAACGCCCAGGTGCAGGCGCTGTACGAAGACCTCCTCGGCCGCCCGCTGGGTGAGGTCTCCCACCGCCTGCTGCACCGTACGTACACCGACCGCAGCCCCGCCAAGGTCACGGGCTGACTGGAGCAGGCATGAGCGGCACGATCATCACGACGATCAAGCAGAACTGCCGCAGGTGCTACACCTGCGTGCGCGACTGCCCGGCGCAGGCGATCCGTATCGAGGACGGCCAGGCGTTCGTGGTCGACGAGCGCTGCATCGCCTGCGGCAACTGCACCCTGGTCTGCTCCCAGAACGCCAAGACGTACCTGAGCGGGCTCGAGCGGGCGTCCTGGCTGCTCGAGGAGGACGCCCCGGTGGCGGCGCTGCTGGCGCCGTCGTTCCCGGCGGGCTTCGACGTGCCGGCCGCGCAGCTCGTCGGCGCCTTCAGGGCGGCCGGGTTCGAGTACGTGGTGGAGGTGGCGCAGGGCGCCGACCTGGTGAGCCGCGCCTACGCGGAGTACCTGGAGGCCAACCCTACGGGCGTGCACATCGCGACCGCCTGCCCGGCAGTGTCCGAGTACGTGCGCAAGTACCACCCGGAGATGGTGGACCGCCTCGTGCCGGTCGTGTCCCCGATGATCGCCACCGCGCTGGCGGTGAAAGAGCTCTACGGTGAGGACGTGCGCTGTGTCTTCGTCGGCCCGTGCGTGGCCAAGAAGGCGGAGGCGCGCGACCCGCTGCTGCCGCCGGTGATCGACGAGGTGCTCACGCTGCAGGAGGCTCACCGACTGCTGGCGGCGCGGGGCGTCGACCCCGACGACGCACAAGAGTCGGGGTGGGATGCGCCGGCCGCGGGGCGGGCGCGGGTCTTCCCGCTGCCCGGCGGCCTGCTCGACGCCGCCGGCATGGACCGCGGCATGCTCGACCCCGACGTGCTCGTGGTCAGCGGCCACGACGAGACGATCGAGGTGCTGGACAGTCTGAGCGAGGCCGACACGGGCCAGACCCTGCTCGTGGAGGCCCTCATGTGCCGCGGCTGCTACTGCGGGCCGGGCATCAGCTCCTCCGAGCCCGGCCTCCTGCGCAAACGCCGTGTCGGCGAGTACGTGGCCGACTGCCGCCGCCGTGAGCTCGCCGAGGCCGTGGAGGCCGGCGGCGAGCCCGCCGGCCAGCCGGCCGACGCCTTCCCCGACCTGGTCCTCGGCCGCGCCTACACCCCGGACGACCAGCGCCTGCCCGACCCGTGCGAGGACGAGATCCGCGAGATCCTCGCGCGGACCAACAAGTTCTTCCCTGAGGACGAGCTCAACTGCGGCGCGTGCGGCTACCCGACCTGCCGCGCCAAGGCGGTCGCGGTGCACTGCGGCATGGCCGAGGACGCCATGTGCCTGCCGTTCATGATCGACCAGGCCGAGCGCGTCTGCGCCGAGCTG
This sequence comes from uncultured Thermoleophilia bacterium, assembly GCA_963798285.1. Classification (GTDB taxonomy): domain Bacteria; phylum Actinomycetota; class Thermoleophilia; order UBA2241; family UBA2241; genus CAIXSE01. Next base: position 194,958 of record CAWCSR010000004.1, read on the forward strand.
CACGTCCCGTGGAGCGAGATGCGCGACGTCCACCGCCACATCATCAACACCGAGAAGCTGGCGAGCATGGGCCAGATGGCCGCCGGCGTGGCTCACGAGCTCAACAACCCGCTCAGCACCATCCTGCTCTACACGCACATCCTCAGAAAGAAGCTCAAGGACCGCGACGACCTGGGCCACGACCTCACGCTCGTCGCGGAAGAGAGCGAGCGCTGCAAGAAGATCGTCGGCAGCCTGCTCGACTTCGCGCGGCAGAGCCGCGTGCACCTTGACAGCGTCGACGTGCACGACGTGATCCAGCAGGCCGTGGACTCGGCCGCGGCGACGGCGCAGCCCACCGGCCACGTCGTCGACCTGGTGGTCGACGTGGCGCCCGGCCTGCGCGCCGACCTCGACCGCGACCAGATGACCCAGGTGCTCGTGAACCTGGTCAAGAACGGGGTCGAGTCAATGGAGGGCCGCGACGGCGCCGTGCGCGTGAGCGCGCGCGAGGTCGAGGGCGGCGGCCGCGTGCGCATCTCTGTGCGCGACGAGGGCGCCGGCATCCCGCGCAGCGCCCGCGACAAGGTCTTCCAGCCCTTCTTCACCACCAAGAGCATCGGCAAGGGCACCGGCCTGGGTCTGCCCATCAGCTACGGCATCGTCAAGATGCACAACGGCACCATCTGGTTCGACACCGAGACCGACTGCGGCACGACCTTCCACGTGGAGCTCCCGAGCGTCCAGGCGGGCGGCCAGGCCGCACTGATCGACGACGAGGGAGCGACACCATGACCACCCAGACCACCGTCCTGTTCGTCGACGACGACCGCGACTTCCTGGAGAGCAAGCAGCTGTACCTCGAAGCGCGCGGCTACCGGGTGCTGACCGCCGAATCCCCCGACGCGGCGATGGCGCTGCTGGAGACGGAGACGCCGGCGATCATCTTCCTCGACCTGATGATGGAGCACGTGGACGACGGCTTCCGCCTAGGCTACCGGATCGGGAAGGACGAGCGCCTGAGCCACATCCCGCTCGTCATGCTGAGCGGCGTCGCCGCCGAGACCGGCACGCGGTTCGACGGCGAGGCCGGCGGCCTTCGCGTGTGGAGCCGGCTCGCCCGGTTCCTGGACAAGCCGGTCACCGGCAGGCAGGTGCTTGGGATGATCGAAGAGCTCGCCGGCGCCGAGGCGCCAACCGGCGAGCCGGCCGCGATCTGACGCGAGGCCGGGAGAGGAGACCACCATGGCCGAGGGCAGCATCCTCATCGTCGACGACGAGTACGGCGTGCGCAGCGGCATCCGCACCATCCTCGAGATGGACGGCTACGAAGTCGCCGAGGCCGCCGACGGCGCCGCCGCGCTCGCGGCGCTGGGCGAGCGAGACTTCGACGTGGCCCTGCTCGACTACCGCCTGCCCGACACCGACGGCCTCAGCCTGCTCCGGACCATGAAGCAGCGCGGCAGCGAGGCCATGGTGTGCATGATCACGGCTTACGCCAACATCGACACCGCGGTCGCCGCGACGCGTCAGGGCGTGGACTTCTTCCTGCCCAAGCCGTTCAACCCCGACGACCTCGAGGGCGTGATCGAGACGCTGCTGCGCCACAAGCGCGCCCGCACGGAGGCGGACCGCCTGCGCGCGGAGCACGAAGCGAGCCTGCTCGCCCTCGCCGAGGAGAAGACGCAGACGCATTCTCTGGTGAGCTCCCTGCGCGACGCCGTGCTCGTGGTCAACCGGGCCGGCGACGTCGTGCTCGCCAACCCGCCGATGCTCGAGCTGCTCGAGCTGGGCGAGGACGCGGTGCTCATGCGGCCGGCGCGGGAACTGCTCGGCGGCGGCGCCCTGGCGCCGCTCTGCGAGCAGCTGGCCGCGCCGGCCAAGGACCGCACCATCCGCCAGCTCGAGCTCGGCGAGCAGACGTGGATGGCGAGCATCGTCACCTTCCGCGACGGCGGCGGGGCGGAGCGCGGGCGGATCATCACGCTCAGCGACATCAGCGAAGTCCGGCGCCTCGCGATGGAGAAGCAGAAGTTCATCCGAACCATGGTCCACGAGCTGAAGAGTCCGCTGGGCTCGATCAAGGGCCTGCTCGAGGTCGTGACCGACAAGAGCCTCGGCGAGGACCTCGACCCGTACATCCCGATGATCGCCCGCGCCGACCACCGCATCGACAACCTGGTCGAGCTGATCCGCGACCTGCTGACGCTGGCGCGCAGCGAGCAGGCGCCGGAGGGCGAGGAGCCCGAGCTCGTCCCGGTCGCTCGCGTCCTGGACGAGGTCGTGGAGCTCGCCCGCGAGCGCGGCGCCCAACGCGGCGTGACCGTGGTCACCGACCTCGCCGAGGGCTTGCCGCCGGCGCTCATCCGCCCCGACGACCTGCGGCTGGTGCTCAGCAATCTCGTCGGCAATGCGGTCAAGTACAACCGCGACGCCGGTACGGTGACCGTCCGCGGCGCCGTCGAGGCAGGCTGTCTGCGGCTCGACGTCGCCGACACCGGCATCGGCATCAGGCCGGAGAATCTCGCGCGGCTCTGGGACGAGTTCTTTCGCGAAAAGCGCGCGGAGACGCGCGAGCTCGAGGGCAACGGCCTGGGACTCTCGATCGTGAAGCGCCTCGTGGAGCGCGCCGGCGGGCGCCTCGAGGCGGCGAGCGTCGACGGCGAAGGCTCGGTGTTCAGCGTGTTGCTGCCGGCATGAGCGCGGCGCCGGCATGAGACTGCGGCCGGCCGGACTCCCCCGCCCGGCCGGCCGCTCAGGGCCCCGGCGTGACGCCGGACGGGGCGGGCGGGTCCCTCCACGGACCAGTCCGTCCGCCCTCTCCGGCGTCACGCCGGGGCGTCGTCCGGAGGCGCGGACGGAGCCTCGCCGGACCCGCCGGTCCCCTCCGCGCCCGCCTGCGCGGCCGCGCGGGCGAGGATCGCCTCGACCACCTCGGTCTTGGCCTCGGCGTAGTGGTTCATCGTCGGCCAGTCCTGCGCCGCCAGGCGCCGTTTGGTCACCGCGTACAGCCGGCGGTCCGCCGAGCTCGTGCGCAGGCGGTCGCGGAACAGCAGGTAGCGGTCGATCTCCCCGGAGTCCGGCGGGTAGACGTGCACGTGCACGTCCTTGCGCGGGGTGCGCAGCATCCGGTGCCGGTCGCAGTCCGGCTCGCGCACACGCAGCACGTAGCCGGCCGCCTCGAGCGCCGGCAGGTACGACGCCTCGTCGTCCGGGTCGTCGAGCACCACCAGGATGTCGACGACCGGCTTCGCGGCCAGGCCGGGGACGGAGGTGGACCCGATGTGCTCGATGCGCAGCTCGCGGCCGCCGAGCGCCGCGTGGATCCTGGCGGCCTCGCGGTGGAACCGCTCCGGCCATGCCGGATCGTACTCGTGGACCTCGATGCCGACGTGCTCGGGCGGTCCGATGATCGCCTGCTCGAGGCGGCGTTCGAGTTCTTCGTCTGGCCGTGCGCCGCTCATGCCACCATGGTACCGCCCGTTGCGCCGGCAGAGCCCCACGGAGGCGACGAGCTCGCGCCGGAGGCGCGAGCTCGGGACGGTGCGGTCAGCGGCTGCCGCGACTGTCTGCGTGCGCGCGGCCGCCGCTTCGCGACACCCAGTCGCGGGCGACGAACTCGTCGCGGAACGACAGGACGCGGTCACGGCCGGCTCGCTTGGCCGCGTACATCGCCCAATCCGCCTTGTCGAGGAGTTCGTCCTTGCCGGAGGCGTCCTCCGGATAGGAGGCGATGCCGACGCTGACGGTCAGCGGCTGCCCGCCGGCGCGGCTGCTCGTCTCCACCTCCGCGCGGATGCGCTCTGCGACTATCCGCGCGCCCGCGCCGTCGGTGCCCACGAGGACGAGCACGAACTCCTCGCCGCCGTAGCGAGCCGCGAGGTCCACGCGCCGGCTGCACGTCTCCAGGACGCGGGCGATACGTCCGAGGGCCGCGTCGCCGAGCTTGTGCCCGAAGGCGTCGTTGAACTGCTTGAACTCGTCGCAGTCGACGAACAGCAGGCTGACCACGTCGGCGTAGCGCCGGGCGCGGTCGAGCTCCTCCTCCAGGCGCTCGTGCAGGTAGCGGTGGTTGTAGAGGCCGGTGAGGCCGTCGGTGATCGCCTCCACCTCGGCCCGGCTGTAGCGGATGGTCGCCGCCCGGAGGATGGCTGCGAGGGTGTGGGACTGGTCGCTCTGCAGCATGGGCGCCCACTCGAGCGCCGGCACGTCCACGGTGACTGCTCCCATCACGGTCCCGTCGGGGGCGGAGAAGGGGGCGGTGCCGGTCACCCAGACGCCGTAGTCGTCGGCGTTCAGGACGTTGGCGGTGCTCGGACGCCCGGCGAGCTCGGCTGCGAGGACGTCCTGCGGCAGCCAGTGGTCACCGACGTGCGAGAGCTCGCTCTCCTTCTCGCCGGTGTCCAGCACGGATATGCAGCGCTCGTCGCACATCGAGAAGCTGGTGACGAAGCGCACCGGGGGGTTCTCGTCGCGGAAGTCGCGCAGCGTGGCCACCATGGCGGCGTACTCCGGCCGAGCCTCGTCGCTGCGGGTGCGCAAGAGGGCGTGGGTCGCGGGGTCGATCAGGGCCGCGGCTCGCGCGGCGAGCCGGTCGACCTCCGTGCGGCGGCGCCGCAGGCGCCGCAGCGCCTTGAGGAACGCCGCCACCATGTCCGGGTCGAACTGCTTGCCGGCGAGCCGGCGCAGCTCCGCCAGGCACTGGCGGTAGCTGAGAGCGCGCCGGTACGGTCGCTCGCTGGACATCGCGTCGTAACTGTCGACGACGCAGAGCACGCGCGCGACCTCGGGGATGTCCATACCGGCGATGCCGTCAGGGTACCCGCCGCCGTCAAAGTGCTCGTGGTGATGCCGCACGCCGGCCACGAGCTCGTCGCGGAAGAGAGGTCGGGCGATCTCGGCGCTGATGCCGGGGTGCTGACGGACGAGCTCCCACTCCTCGGAGGTCAGCGGTCCGGCCTTGAGCAGCACGCGGTCCGAGACTCCGATCTTGCCGATGTCGTGAAGGAAGGCGACGTTCTGCAGCTCGGTCAGGCGTTCGTCGTTCCATCCGAGCTCGCGACCCAGCAGCGCCGCGTAGCCGGCCACGCGGCTGGCGTGGCCGAGCGTGTAGTAGTCCTTCGCGCTGAGCGCGGAGCTGAGTGCGCGCAGGTTGGCGAGATGCAGCCTCTTGACTTCTTCGTACAGCTTCGCGCGCTCGATGGCGAGGGCGACCAGTTTGGCGACCGCTTCGGCCAGAGTGATCTCGTCCGCCGTGAACCGTCGCTCCACGTGGTCGAGCAGTTCGATGGTCCCGATCACCTTGTCGTGCGCGACGAGGGGGAGGACGACGAAGGCGCGCTGGCCGTAGGCGCGAGCCGAGTCGCGCTCGTCATCGCTCAGGCGCGGGTCATCCAGGCTTTCGAAGGCGACGGCGCGGCGCTCTCCGATCGCGAGGCGCGCGGAGTTCCAGTCCTGCACCGGGAACTCACGCCCGGTCCAGACGCCGTCGAAGCGGCCGTTCGTGCTCGAGGCCACGCACACGAGCCTCTCATCGCCCTCGAGCTGGTAGAAGTCGCAGTCGGGGGTGTCGAGCGCGGAGCCGAGGCGGCGGGCGGCCGACTGCAGCACCTCGTCGAGGTCGAGCGACGACCCCAGTTCGACGCTGGTGTCCAGGAGCAGTTGGTAGCGTCGCTCGGCGTCTGCGTGTCGCGAGGCCGGCGGGGGCGGCTCGGTGGTCGCCGCTTCTGCCCGGAGGTCGTCGAGGTGGAAGCGGCGCTCGCCGCCCTTGGTGCGCCGGCTGACGAGACGCCCGTTGTCGGCCCAGCGACGCACCGTCGCCGGACTGACGCCGAGCAGGTCTGCCGCCTGCCGCACGCGTAGAGGTGTTGTGCCCGCCTCCGTCATCAGACCGCCTATCGGCGACACGGGCCGGAGTGATTAGTACTTCAGTCCGCCGACCGGCCTGCGGGCGAGAACCTTCTCACGCAACACATTGCATTCAATCCCCACGAATGCTTAGACTTCCACAACAATCCTCAGGGGGGTCCGTGTGGGAACGGCGCTGCCCGAAGAACGGCGGCTGGTGATCATGGAGCAGGTCCGCAGCCGCTCGCTGGTGAGGCCTGTGGATCTCGCGGACGAGCTCGGTGTCTCCGTCGAGACGATCCGCCGGGACCTCATGGCGCTTGAGGAAGACGGGCTTCTCCGGCGGGTCTACGGAGGCGCCACGGCGACCACGCCGCGCGCGTACGAGCCGACGTTCGAGAAGCGGCGAGCGCGCAACCGGGCGAGCAAGACCGCCATCGGGCGTCGGGCGGCCGGTCTGATCGATCTCGGCGACACGCTGATCCTCGACATCGGCACGAGCGTTGCAGAGCTCGCGACGGGACTGCCGCTCGCCTTTCGCGGCATCGTCCTGACCAACTCGCTCCTGGTAGCCAACGAACTGGCCGGTCGCGAGGGCGTCGAGGTGATCGCGTCCGGCGGCCGGGTGCGCGCCGGCGACCTCGCCTGCTTCGGGCCGGTCAGCGAGGCTTTCTTCCGCGACTACTATGCCGATAAGGCGTTCATGGGGTGCGGGGGCGTGGACCCGGTCTATGGGCTCACCGACTACTACCCCGAGGAGATCGCCTCCCGCCGGGTGATCCTCGAGCACGCCGCGGAGCGCTACGTGCTCGCGGAATCGTCGAAGCTCGGGGAGGTCGCATTCGGCAGAGTGTGCGACCTCGCCGCGCTGACCGCCGTCATCACCGATGACCTTGCCGATCCGGGCGAAGTCACCCGCCTCGAGGAGGCGGGTCTGACGGTCATGGTCGCCGGCATCGAAGCCGGGGCCGGTTCCGAGGATTCTTCGAAGGGAGGCCAGGAGGCCGAGGTCTGACCTTCATCACGGGATTGGCTCGTCGATCGGTATGCGTCAGCGAGCGCCGGCTACCGGAGCCGGCAGAAGAGGAGGAAGAAGTTATGGCCGCACAGGAAACGTCGGACGCCCATCTCTCGGAGTTTGGGTACAAGCAGGAGTTCGACAGGAGCCTCAAGCGCTTCGCGTCGTTCGCGATCGGGTTTTCGTTCATCTCCATCACCACAGGCATCTTCACGACCTACGCTTTCGTGCTGAACACGGCCGGTCCGCTCGGCATCTGGACGTGGCCGATCGTCATCGTCGGGCAGCTGATGGTCGCTCTGGTGTTCGGGGCCCTGGCCTCACGCATGCCGCTCGCCGGCTACACGTACCAGTGGATGTCACGGCTGGCCAACCCTCGCATAGGCTGGCTGGTCGGCTGGTTCATGTTCGCGTTCTTGATCGTCGACGTGGTGGCGGTTGATTACGCCGTCGCCTCTGCCGTCGCCCCCGTGCTCTTCGGCTACGTCGGTACGACCGCGAACACCTGGATCCTGACCGGCGGCGTGATCCTCGTGCAGTGTCTGCTGATCATGTTCTCGACTCTCTGGTCCGAGCGCGTGAACAACGTGGCCGTGGGCACGGAGCTCGTCGGCATCGGCGGACTCACGATCCTCATCGTCATCGTGGGCGCGATCGCCGGCAAGCTCGACTGGGGCCACCTGTTCAACAAGGGTGTTGCGGCAAGCGCGTCGCCGTATTTCGGGATTGGGACGCTCACTCATGTGAGTCCCTGGATCCTTGCGTTCCTGCTTGGATCGTTCACCATCGTCGGCTTCGAGGCCTGCGGCAACCTGGCCGAGGAGACCGACGAACCCGAACGCGTGGTGCCTCGCGCGATGTGGTCGTCCGTCCTGCTCTCCGGCATCCTTGGGTTCCTGTTCCTGCTCGCCATCACCGCGGCGACGTGGGACATCCCGGCGCTCACCGCTTCGGGCACGCCGGTCGCCGATATCGTCGACCACGTCCTCGGCACGGTCGTCGGTAAGGCCTTCCTCGTTCTCGTCTTCTTCTCGATCTTTGCCTGCGGGCTGGTGATCTTCATCACCGCGAGCCGGGTCGCGTGGGCCATGTCGCGCGACGAGCGCTTCCCCGGCTGGAAGTCCATGCGCCGCGTGAGCCGCTCGTATCGCACCCCTTTGATCGCCACCGTCGTGGTGGGCGTGGTGCTCGAGGTCGTGCTTGCGGCCTTCGCCACCCGCACCGACGTCCTCTTCAAGCTCTTCAGCGCGGCGACGCTCATGCCGGCCATCATCTACTTCGTGACGGTGCTGCTCTACGTGGTCGAGCGCCGCAAGCTGCCCGCCGAGAAGGGCTTCAACCTCGGCGCCTGGGAGTGGCCGGTGATCATCGTGTCGCTGGTGTGGCTCGTGTTCGAGCTGTCCATCTTCCGCGATGCGTCGTTCAAGGATCCCTGGATCTATCTTGGCGTCATGTTCGCCATCGGGCTGGTCTACTTCTTCTACATGGTCGCGACGAAACGGTCCTTCACCATGCCCGGCAAGGCCCTGGAGCCCGAAGACGTGGCCGCTTCGGACTCGGCCGACTGAGTCAGGGCCCAGGACGACCGCTGGCGCTCCGGGCGGCAGGCATGGCTCGGCGCTCGTCCCGTCATCGGGGACGAGCGCCGAGCTCTCGGCCCGGCAGTAGAAGTACTCCGAGCGTATCGAGGTGGATCGCATGAGCAAGAAGTACATCCTGGCCCACGACGCCGGCACCGGCGGCGACAAGGCCGTGCTGACGGATCTCGAGGGCCGGATCGTGGAATCGGCGTACCAGCCCTACGAGGTCTACTACCCTCGCCCGGACTGGGCCGAGCAAGATCCGGAAGAGTTGTGGGCGGCCGTCGCGGCGACCACCCGCCAGGTGCTCGAGAAGTCCGGCATCGACCCGGCGGACGTGGCCGGCGTCGGCGTCTCTGCGCAGATGTTCAACCTGCTCCCGGTGGACGAAGCGTGCCGTCCGGTGACGCGGATGCTGAGCTGGCTTGACGTGCGCAGCGTCGAACAGGCAGATCGCATCGCCGGGGACGAGATGCATGCCTTCCTCTTCGACCACACCGCGAACGTGCCGACTGCCAAGGACATCATCCCGAAGATCCTCTGGCTCAGGGACAAGCGCCCTGATCTGTGGGATCGCACGCGCTGGCTGCTGGACTGCAAGGAGTACATCCTTTTCAAGCTGACGGGTCAGATCGGCATCGACTGGCACGGAGCAAGCGTCTTCTTCCTCTTCGACCCACACAGGAAGGTCTGGGACGAGGAGGTGTGCGCCCGGCTCGGCATCCCGGTCGACAAGTTGCCTCCGGCGTTTCCGTCGACGCACGTCCTCGGCGAAGTCACTGCGGAGGCGGCTGCCGCCACGGGCCTCCGCGCCGGCACGCCGGTCGTGATCTGCGCCGGGGATGTGGCCGTGGCTCAATCGGGTTCCGGGGCGAACCGTGAGGGAAAGGCTCACCTCTGCATCGGCACCGCCACGTGGGTGGGGGTGTCGAGCACGACGCTGCGCAACGACCCGGTCAAGCCGTTCTGGGCGCTCAACCACATCGATCCGTACAAGTGGGTCATCGCCGGCGAGATGGAGACAGGGGGCGGGGCGCTGCAATGGTATCGCAACCTGCTGGGCGGAGAGGAAGCCCGCCAGGCTGAGGCGCGGGGCGTCTCGACCTATCAGGTCCTGGACGAACTGGGGGCCTCCGCGCCTCCCGGCAGCGACGACCTCGTCTTCACCCCGTGGCTCTCGGGTGAGCGCGCTCCTGTGCTGGACCATTACGCGCGAGGCGCTTTTCTTGGCATGTCTCTCGGCCACACCCGCGCTCACCTGACGAGGGCCGTGATGGAGGGCGTCGCCTACCACGTGCGCTGGATCATCGAGGCGATGGAGAACGTCGGCTTCGACATCGGGGACCTGCAGGCCATAGGAGGCGGCAACGCCAGCCCGCTGTGGACGCAGATCATCGCCGACATCACCGGGCGGTCGCTGCGGATCGTCGAGCACCCGCTTGAGGCCGGCGCCATGGGAGCGGCTCTGGCCGTCGCGGTCGGGCTGGGCATCTACCCCGATATGGATGCCGTGGACGACCTGATCAAGATCCGGCGCACCGTCGAACCTCAGGAGGCCAACCAGGCGGTCTACGAGCGCATGTACCTGATGTTCCGCGACTTCTACACCGCCCTGGCGCCGATCTACCAGGCCCGGGCTCAAGGCTAAGCGGCGAGGCCGGCGTCGGTCCGGGCCTCGGTCTGCGGGCGGTCCGGGCCGGCCGGCGTGCTTGTCCTGGGCCGGCGGCCTGCGCTCCCCCTGCAGTTCTCGTCGGTTCCGCAACACGCCGCAACGACGCGCAATCCCGGCGGGCCTCATCTTCGCGTAGCAGCCGCTCCTGCCCGGTTGGCCAGGGGAATACTTCAGGCATGAACGCTTCCATCGATATGGGCAGTGCGAGCATGATCGTGACCCTGCACGGACTCGATGTCGTCTGGGCCACGCGGCGACGCATCGTCGTCCCGATCGGCCACATCAGGGGGGCACACCACGACGCGCACGCCGCGCGTCACGGCCCGTGGCTGGGCGCCGGACGGACCAATGCGCTGCTCGGCTACGCCGTGGCGGCCGGCCCGATGCGGGTCCACGGCCGGCGCGAGTTCTGGGACGTGCGCGACCCGGGGCGGGCGGTCGCCATCGACCTCGCCGACGAGCAGTACGACCGCCTGGTGATCGAGGTCGAAGACCCGGTCGCGACCGTCGATGCGGTCAACGCCGCGGTCGCGCGCTTCGGGCGGGGCGCGGCGTAGCCGCGCGGCCGTCGCCCGCAGGAGCGCGGCGCGCCGGCGGAGGCGCGCTCAGGCGAGCTCGGCCCGCCGGCGGAAGACGGCGCCCACAGTGTCGAGGATCAGCCGGGCGCCGTGCAGAGAGGTGACCTGGCCCGGCCCGTCGTACTGCGGCGCCACCTCCACGAGGTCCATGCCGAGCACGTTACAGCGCGCGCAGACCGCAAGCAGGATCTCCTTGGCCTCGTAGTAAGTGAAACCGCCGGGCTCCGGCGTGCCGGTGCCGGGCGCGATCGCCGGGTCGAGGGCGTCGATGTCGAAGGTGATGTAGACGTCTCCGCCCTTGGGCAGGTGCTCGACCAGGTCTTCCACGAGCATGTCCTTGGCCTGCTGGCACCAGAAGATGTGGGCGCCGCGGCTCCTGGCCAGCGCGATGTTGTCGCCGGGGGTGTGCAGGCTGCGGATGCCGTACTGGGTGAGCCCCGAGAGGAAGCCCGCCTCGTGGCTGCGGATGATGGGACTGGCGTGCGAGAACCGCGAGCCGCCCTCCTCATCCCAGTAGTCCATGTGCGTGTCGAACTGGACGAGGTGGAACGGCTTCTTGTCTCGCGCCTGGAAGAGCGCCTTGAGCACCGGGTAGCCGATGGAATGGTCGCCGCCGAGCGTGACGGGAAACACGCCCGACTTCATGATCGGCTGCAGCGTCTGGACGACCGCGTTGTGGTAGCGCTCCGGCGACCACATCGGGCCGAGGGCGACGTCGCCGCAGTCGGCCCAGCGGACGCCGCCGAGCAGCTCGACCCCTGCCTCGCCGTCCCAGAACGGCTCGGCGTCGCGCTGGAAGGCGTACATGGTGGACGCCTCCCGGAGGGCCCGAGGTCCCATGCGGGCGCCCGACCGGCTCGTGGTCCCCTCGTCCCAGCCGACGCCGACGACGGCCACGTCGGCCTCGGCCGTGGTCGGCTCCTTGATCAGCGGCGCCTTGAAGAAGGTCGCGATGCCGCTGAACGGCAGTGCGTCATACGTCATCGGCTCGTCTCCCTGGCTCGGTCGCCCGCACCCGCGTGCGCTACCTGATGCCCTTGGCGTGCGCCTTGCTCACCTCGGCCACGCATTCTTCCACGAGGTCGCAGCCCAGCGCGAACAGCTCGGGCGGCTGGTTGAGCGCCGGCGTCGGACGGAAGTAGTTGAACGCCGGCTCGTAGATGGGCACGACGCCTCTGCGCTCCATCGCGTAGACGATCTCGCGGGTGAGGTCGTGCGCCGGCTCCCTGGTGTCCTTGTCCTCGACGAACTCGACGCACATGTAGGCGCCGATCACGCGCACGTCGCCGACGATCTCGTACGTGTCCTTCATCGCGCCGAACTTCGCCTTGGCGACCTTCTCGAGCTCGGCGACGTTGTCGAGCACCCTGTCGCGCTCCATGATCTCGAGGAGCCTGGCGGCCATCAGGCAGGCGGCGGGATTGCCGGCGAACGTCCCGCCCGTGTACAGCTCGCCGGCGGGCTCGCTCATGCGGTCGCTGCCGAGCGTGCAGGCGAGCGGCATGAGCCCGCCGCTGATGCCCTTGCCGAGGCTCAGGAGCTCGGCTTCGACGCCCGGCCAGTGCTCGATGGCGAACCACTTGCCGGTGCGCCCGACGCCCTCCTGCACCTCGTCGTTGTAGAGGATCCAGCCGTGCTTCTTGCACAGCTCGTACAACGCTCTGGGCCACTCCGGCGGCGGGATCTGCACGCCGTTCTCGCCCTGGATGAACTCGACGTTGACGCCGGCGATGCTGTCCGGCGTCGCCTTGTACCTGAGGATCATCTCCTCGATGTAGTCGAGGCAGGCGAGATGACAGGCCGGGTGCTCGAGGTGGTACGGGCAGCGGTAGCAGGTGGGGAAGGGGACGTTGATCCAGCCGCTCATGAACGGCTCGATGGCGTGGTTGTAGTGGGCGTTGTGGGGGCCCATGGCGCCGGTCCCGTAGTTGCCGCCGTGGAAGCTGCCCAGGAACGTGATGACGAACGGGCGGCTCGGTCCGGCGGCCTCGCGCATGATGCGCACGGCGTTCTCGACGACCTCGCTGCCGGTGGTGTCGTAGACGACCTTGGTCAGCGGGGGAGGGGCGATCTCGTGCAGCTTCTCCGCGAGCAGCCACTGGTGCTCGACGCGCAGGGCCGAGAGGCACTCGGTGCCGTAGTCCTTGAGGCCCTGGTGGGCGGCCTCCACGAGCTCCGGGTGGTTGCCGCCCAGCGGCGCGCTCGCCCAGCCGTTGATCCAGTCGAGGTAGCGGTTGCCGTCGACGTCCTCGATGAACCAACCGTCGCGGTACTTGCCGACGAAGTGGTTCGGCGGCCAGCCACCGATGAGGGAGACGCCGAGAAGGATGTCGTCTGCCCGCTTGAGGAGCGCTTCGCTTCTCGGTCCGGGCGGGGGCGTGTGCACGTGCGGGCGCGTCTGGTCACCCATCGGTTCCGCCTCCTCTAGGTCGTCGCCGGCGGCTCCCCCGGCGACCACTCGTAGTTGTCCTTGAGGATCTTCAGGTTGAGCAGGAAGTCGGCCTGCTCGATGCCGGGGATGGTGCGGATGTGATTGACGAGCACGTCGAGGAGCTCCTCGCGGTCGTGGGCGACGACGCCGACGATGACGTCGAAGTCGCCGGCGCAGATGCTCACGTAGTCCACCTGCGGGAGCTCGGCGACCGCCTGGGCGACCTCTTCGATGCGGTCGCCCTTCACGCGCAGGTGGACCTGCGCCCACATGAGCCCCAGGTCGAGCGGGCTGCTCACGGCGACGATCTGGATGACGTTGGTACGCAGCAGCCGCGCCACCCGCTGCCGTACGCTGGCCTCGGAGATGCCGAGGTCCTTGGCGATGGTGGTGAACGCGCGGCGACCGTCCACCTGCAGGTGGCCGATGATGGCGATGTCGGTCTTGTCGAGTGCCTGTCTGCGCATGGTGCTCCTTTCGCCTCTTCCATTCTACGAATGTCGTGGAATCCACGCCAGAGAACTTGCGATTCCACGCGTGGGGTACCATTACGACCGGACCCCAAGGGAGGCTGAGCATGAAGATCGAACACAGGCCGTCGGCTGCGCTGCTCCCCACGCCCGTCGTGCTGCTGAGCGTGGCCGGCCACGGCAAGGAGAAGCCCAACATCATCACGCTGGCGTGGGCCGGCACGGTGTGCTCGGACCCGCCCATGCTCAGCGTCGCCATTCGCCCGACGCGCCACTCGCACCGGCTGGTGGACGCGGCGCGCGAATTCGTGGTCAACGTTCCGCGCGCCGAGCAGCTCGAAGAGGTCGACCTGGCGGGCGTGTGGTCCGGGGCCGAGCACGACAAGTTCGAGGAGCTCGGCCTCACGGCGCGCCCCGCGAGTCTCGTCGCCGCGCCGCTGATCGAGGAGTGCCCGGTCAACATCGAGTGCGTGGTGCGCCACCAGCTGGCGCTGGGCGCTCACGACCTCTACATAGCGGAGATCGTCGCCGTGCAGTACGACGAGGACGTCGTCGACGCGCACGGCCGCGTGCAGACGGACAAGCTCACGCCCATGGCTTACGTCGAGGGCGAGTACTGGTCGCTGGGCGAGCGTATCGGCACCTATGGAGGGGCCGCCAAGGCCTCGGGAAGACGGTAGACTAGCCTCCATGAGCTTCTACATCACCACCCCGATCTACTACGTGAACGGCGAGCCGCACCACGGCCACGCCTACACCACCATGGCCGCCGACGTGCTGGCCCGCCACCACCGCCAGCGGGGCGAGGACGTCTTCTTCCTCACCGGCACCGACGAGCACGGCACCAAGGTCGCGCAGGCGGCGGAGGAGCGCGGGCTCACGCCGCAGCAGCACGTGGACCAGCTGGCGCCGCGCTACCGCGAGCTTGCCGCGGCGCTCGGCGCCTCCAACGACTTCTTCATCCGCACGACCGACCCGGAGCACGAGGCCTTCGTGCAGGGCTTCGTCGAGAAGCTCAAGGCCGCCGGAGACATCGAGAAGCGCAGCTACGGCGGCCTCTACTGCACCGCCTGCGAGGCCTTCTGGTACGAGCGCGACCTCACCGCCGGACGGCCTGTGCCCGGACCACGGCATCAAGCCGGTCTGGCTGGAGGAGGAGAACTACTACTTCCTGCTCAGCAGGTACCAGGACCGGCTGGCCGAGTTCTTCCGCGCGCACCCCGGCTTCGTGAAGCCCAGGTCGCGCTACAACGAGGCCCTCGTCGTTCATCGAGCAGGGCCTCGAGGACATCAGCATCAGCCGCTCGAGCATCACCTGGGGCGTGCTCGGTGCCGTGGGACGACGAGCAGGTCATCTACGTCTGGGTCGACGCGCTCATCAACTACCTCTCGGCGCTCACGTACGCGCGCCCGGGCGAGGACCTCACGGCGCGCTACTGGCCGGCGTTCCACTTCCTCGCCAAGGACATCCTCAAGTTCCACGCCGTCATCTGGCCGGCCCTGCTCATGAGCGCCGGCTACGACCTGCCCACCGGCGAGCTCATCCACGGCTACCTGCTCGTGGGCGGCGAGAAGATGAGCAAGACCCGCGGCAACGTGCTCGACCCGTTCGCGGTCATCGAGGACGTCGGCGCCGAGCCGCTGCGCTACTACCTCATGCGCGAGGTCACGCTCGGGCAGGACGGCGACGTGAGCCTCGAGGGCCTGCGCGCGCGCTACAACAACGAGCTCGCCAACGAGCTGGGCAACCTCGTGAGCCGCACGGTCAGCATGATCGGCAAGTATCGCGACGGCGTCATCCCTCAAGCTGGGCCTGAGAGTGAGGCTTTGGCCGCGGTGGCCGCCGAGGGCGAGGCGATGGTCGCGAGGCGGCGGAGCAGTACGCGGACCTCGACGTCACGGCGGCTCTGGACACGATCTGGGAGTTCGTGCGGCGCCTCAACCGCTCGTCGAGGAAGAGGCGCCGTGGAAGCTCGCCAAGGACGAGGCCCAGGCGGCGCGTCTGGACGCGGTCCTCAACGGCCTGGCCGCCGGCCTGCGCCTCGTGGCGCTGGCCGTCTACCCGGTGATCCCCGTGACGGCCGTCGAGATCCTGCGGCGCCTCGGGCAGGCGCACGGCGCCGCCGACCTGCTGCTGGACAAGGCCATGTGGGCCGGCGCTCGCGCCGGCCGACGGTCGTCGCCGGGCCGTCGCTGTTCCCGCGCCTCGAGACCGAGGGCTGAGGCGCCGGCGTGACCTCACGGTCCGCTCCGGCGCCGGACACCCGCCGATGACGCTCGTCGACTCGCACTGCCACCTCGAGATGATCGAGGACTCCGGCCGGCGCCGTGGCCGAGGCGCGCGCCGCCGGGGTCGAGCACGCTGGTCACCATCGGCATCGACCTGCGGCACGTCGCGGCAGGCCGCGGAGCTGGCCGCGACTCTCGCCGGCGTGTACGCCACCGTCGGCCTGCACCCGCACGAGGCGCACCTCGCTCGACGACGCGCTGCTGGCGGAGCTCGAGGCGCTCGCGGCGCAGCCGCGGGTCGTCGCCGTCGGCGAGTGTCGGCCTGGACTTCTACCGCGACCTCTCGCCGCGCGACGCGCAGCGACGCGCCTTCAGCGCCCAGATCGAGCTGGCGCGGCGCCTCGGCCTGCCGCTCGTCGTGCACGTGCGCGAGGCCGGGCGACGAGGCGATGGCGCAGCTGGCCGACGAGGCCGGCGACCTCACGGTGGTCATGCACTGCTACTCGCTCCCCGAGTACGTGGACGAGTGCAACGAGCGCGGCTACTACGCCAGCTTCGCCGGCAACGTGACCTACAAGAACGCCGCCGACCTGCGCGAGGCGGCGGCCGGGTGCGCGAGGACCGGCTGCTGGTGGAGACCGACGCGCCGTTCCTGGCGCCGGTGCCCAACCGCGGCAACAGCAACGTGCCGGCGTGGGTGGTGCACACGGCCGCGCTCGTCGCCGAGGTGCGCGGCTGGGCCGGCGGCGCGAGCTCGCCGCGCGTCACGACCGCCAACGCGCGGCGCGTCTTCGGCCTGGAGGCGCGCAGCTGACGCGCGCCGCCGGCAGAGCGCGGCGCGGCCGCGGGCGACCACAGTCGCCCCCCGCGGCCGCACGCGATGCGTCGCTACGGCCAGAACCACCTGGTCGACGCGAACATCCTGCACGCGATCGTCGACCAGGCCGCGGTCGGGCCCGACGACGTCGTGCTCGAGGTCGGCGCCGCCGGCGGGCTGCTCACGCGGCCCGCTGCTCGAGCGCGCCCGCCTGGTCCACGCCTTCGAGATCGACCGCCGCTGTCTGCCGCCGGCTCGAGGAGCTCGCCGCCGCCGACGCCGGCCTCGTGCTGCACGCCGGCGACGCGCTCAAGGCCGACCTCGGCGCGCTCGACCCGCCGCCGACGGCGCGTGGTCGCGAACCTCGCCTACAACATCGCCATCCCGCTGATCATGACGACCATCGCCGGGCTGCCGTCGGTGCGGCGCTGGGCGGTCATGGTGCAGCGCGAGCTCGGCGAGCGGCTGTTCGCCGATGCCCTCGACCAAGGCGTACTCGGCGTCTCGGTGCTCGCGCAGCTCGCCTGCCGCGTCGAGCAGGTCGCGGCCGGTGCCCGCCTCGGCGTTCCGGCCGCAGCCGCGCGTGGAGTCGAGCTTCGTCAGCTTCGTGCGGCGCGCCGGCACCGGCGATGACGCGCCGCTCGCGCACGCGCGAGTACGCGGCCGTGACGCGCTCGTGCGGCTGCGCGTTCGGGCAGCGCCGCAAGACGCTCGTGAACTCGCTCAGCGGCGCCGCCCACGCCGGCGTCTCGCTGAGCCGCGACGACGTGCGCGAGACTCTGCGTGCACTGGGGCTGAGCGAGGCGGCGCGGCCGGAGGAGCTCTCGCCGCCGCTGTGGCGCACGTTCGCCGCCGAGCTCGGCCGCCGGGCGGCCGCGGGACCGGCGGCGTGAGGAGGAGAGGATGAGCACCGGGAGCCCGGACGAGACGCGAGCGCGTCGAGCTCGCCGCGCCGGCCAAGCTGAACCTCGCGCTGCTCGTCGGCCCGGTGCGGCCCGACGGCTTCCACGAGATCGCCTCGCTCATGGTGCCGGTCACGCTCGCCGACCGGGTGGTCGTCGAGCAGACGCCCGGCGCCGGGCTGGACGTCGTCAGCGACGTCGCCCCCGGCGCCGACAACCTCAGCCGCCAAGCTGATGCGCGAGCTCGAGGAGCGGCTCGGGCGCGCCGTTCGAGGTGCGCGTCACCATCGAGAAGCGAGTGCCCGCCGGCGGCGGGCTGGGCGGCGGCAGCTCCGACGCCGCCGCCACGCTGCTGGCGCTCGAGCGCCTGTTCGCGCTCGAGCTCTCGCAGCGGCTGCGCTACGAGGTCGCCGTCGGCCGTCGGCAGCGACGTGCCGTTCTTCCTGTGGCCCGGCCCGCAGCTGGCGATGGGGCGCGGGCAGGTGCTCAAGGACGTCGTCCTCCCGGCGCTCCACCTCGTGATCGCGATGCCGGACATCGGGCTGAGCACCGCGGCGGTGTACCGCTGGCGCGACGAGGACGCCGAGGCGACGCTCAAGGACTTCGCGCCGCGGGTGCGGCTGCTGTCCGCGCAGGGCGCAGGCGGCGAGCGACGGCCAGACGACGTCGCCGCCCTCGTCGCTCAACGACCTCGAGCCGAGCGTCGTCGCGCGCAAGGACAAGGTCGGCGAGCTGCTCGACCGCCTGCGCGGCGCGGGCGCGCTCGCCGCGGCGATGACCGGGAGCGGCGCCGCCGTGTTCGGCCTGTTCGCCACCGAGGCCAAGGCGGCGGCGGCGCGGGAGGCGCTGGCGCCCGCCCGCGCCTGGTACGTCACCGACCTGCAGCCGGCCGCTCCCAGGCTGTCGGCCGCCAAGGGGCGCGACAAATCGCCTGCGTGATACACTACCCTGCCGCTTCGCGGCGGGCGGCCGGTCGCCTTCGCGGCGCCCCGGCCGTCAGACGCTGGGGCGTAGCCAAGTGGTAAGGCACCGGGTTTTGGTCCCGGCATCCGGAGGTTCGAATCCTCCCGCCCCAGCCAGTGTCACGACACCCCAGAGCCGGCGGGTGGGACCCCCGGCGTCATCCTCAAGGTGAACCACATGAGCACAGCAGACACCAAGCGCCCGCCGCTCGCCGTCGTCATCCTGGCGGCCGGCCTCGGCACGCGCATGAAGTCGGACGCTCCCCAAGGTGCTGCACGAGGTGTGCGGCCGCCCGATGCTCTCGTACGTCATCGACGCGGCGCTCAGCGTCTCGCCGGAGCGCATCGTCGTCGTCACCGGCCCCGACCAGGAGGCCATCGCCGAGATCCTGCCGGTCGGCTGCGAGCGCGCCGTGCAGCAGGAGCGGCGCGGCACCGGCGACGCCGTCCGCGCCGGCCTCGAGCCGCTCGACGGGTTTCGACGGCGACGTCATGGTGCTCTACGGCGACGTGCCGCTGGTGGACGGCGAGTTCGTGCGCCGAGCTTCATCGAGCGGCACCATCGACGCCGGCGGCGCGCGCGCTACGCTCACCACCGCCGTGCCTCGACGAGCCCGGCGCACTACGGGCGCATCGTCCGCGACGCACGGCGACGGCGTGGCGCGCATCGTCGAGTACGCGCGACGCCGACGCCGGACGAGCGCGACATCGACGAGGTCAACGTCGGCCTCTACGTGTTCCGCGGCGACGCTCTGCGTCCGCGCGGTCCTGCCCCGGCTCGAGCCCGCCAACGCCCAGGGCGAGCTCTACCTCACCGACGTCGTCCACCTGCTGCATCGACGACGGCGAGCACGTCGTGGCCACTTCGAGAGCGACGACGAGGAGATGTGCATGGGCGTCAACTCGCGCGTCGAGCTCGCGGTCGTCAACGCCGTCATGCGCCGGCGCCTGCTCGAGCGGCTCATGCTCGCCGGCGTCACCGTGGAGGATCCGGAGACCACGTACGTCGACTGGGGCGTCGAGGTGGGCCGCGACACGCTCATCCGCGCCAACACGCACCTGCTGGGACGCACCACCGTCGGCGCGGCCAGCGAGGTCGGCCCCGGCAGCTTCCTGCGCGACGCCTTCGTCGGCGACCGCGCGCGCGTCGTCAGCTCGCACCTCTACGAGTGCGTCATCAGCTCCGGCTGCAACGTCGGTCCGTTCGCCTACATCCGCCCCAACACGGTGCTCGCCGAGGGCGCCAAGGCCGGCACCTTCGTCGAGATCAAGAACAGCCGCATCGGCGAGGGCAGCAAGGTGCCGCACCTCAGCTACGTGGGCGACGCCATCGTCGGCGTCGACAGCAACATCGCCGCCGGCAACATCACCGCCAACTACGACGGGTACGACAAGCACGCGACGCCACATCGGCGACCGCGTGCGCACCGGCAGCGACACCACCATCGTGGCGCCGGTCGTCGATCGGCGACGACGCCTTCACGGCGGCCGGCTCGGTGATCACGCGCGACGTGCCGCCGGGGGCGCTCGGCGTCGCGCGCGAGCAGCAGAAGAACGTCGACGGCTACGCCGAGCGCCGCGCCGCCCGGCGGCTGCGCGAACAGCCAGGAAGCGACCTGAGCCCTCATCGGGCCGGGCGTCGTCGCTCCTTTGGTACAATCGTCTGACCGGTCGGCGGCCAACACGGAAGAGAGGACGAACGGTGGCGGACAGCACCTGCTGCGTGACGACGCCGCGCAAGCGGCTCATGATCTTCTCGGGGCGCAGCAACCCCGCCCTCGCGGCGAGGATCGCCGACAAGCTCGACGTGCACCTCGGCAGCGTCCAGCTCAAGACGTTCTCCAACGGCGAGATCTACGCGCGCTACGAGGAGAACGTCCGCGGCGCCGACATGTTCATCGTCCAGTCGCCGAAGAACGACCTCAACGTCGAGCTCATGGAGCTGCTTCATCATGATCCAGGCGGCGGAACTCGCCTCGGCCAAGCGCATCACCGCGGTCATGCCGTACTACCCGTACTCACGGCAGGACAAGAAGAGCGCCGCCCGCGAGCCCATCACCGCCCGGCTGGTCGCCACGCTGCTCGAGGCCGCGCGCGTCGACCGCGTGCTCTCCATGGACCTGCACCAGGGTCAGATCCAGGGGTTCTTCGAGATCCCGGTGGACCACATGACGGCCGTGCCCATGCTCGCCGACTACTTCCGCTACAAGGACTTCGGCGACACGCCTCTCGTCGCCGTGTCGGCCGACGCCGGCGGCGTCAAGCTCGCCAAGCGGTTCATCAACCGCGTCCCGGGCTGCGACCTGGCCGTGCTCACCAAGATGCGGCCGGAGCACAACGTCGCCGAGACCATGCACTTCATCGGCGACGTCCGGGACAAGATCGCGATCATCGTCGACGACATCATCGACACCGCGGGCTCGGTCGACGAGCGCCGATCGAGACGCTGTACGACAACGGCGCCAAAGAGGTCTACGTCACCGCCACGCACGGCATCTTCAGCGGCCCGGCGTGCGAGCGTATCCGCGAGTCACCGGTCAAGGAGGTCGTGGTGACGGACACGGTCGACAGCAACATCGGGGCCGACGACCCCAAGATCAAGGTGCTGTCGGTGGCCGATATCCTTGCCCGCACCATCAGGAACGTGTTCGAGGACGAGTCGGTGAGCGAGATCTTCGCCGGCGACAATCAGCTGTTCTAGCAGGAGACGACCACATGGACAACGTCAGCATCGTCGTGCACAAGCGCGACGTCACCGGAACCCGCGCCACCAAGCGGCTGCGCAAGTCCGGGCTCATCCCGGGCGTCATCTACGGCCACGGCAAGGAGGCCGTGCTCATCGCCGTGGAGCCCGCACGTGCTTGCGCGCGGCGCTCGGTACGAGCGCCGGCATGCACGCCGTCCTCGACGTCACCCTCGAGGGCCAGAAGCGTGGCCACAAGGCCATCGTCAAGGACCTCGAGCTCGACCCCGTCAAGAGCGTCGTGACTCACTTCGACCTCCAGGAGATCCGCCTGGACGAGACCATCGAGACCACGGTCACGGTCCACTTCGAGGGCGAGGCCAAGGGCGTCAAGGCCGGCGGCATGCTCGACGAGTCGACCCGCGAGGTCACGGTCAAGGGCCTCGTCACGGCCATCCCCGAGCACCTCGTGATGGACATCAGCGAGCTCGACATGAACGAGACGCTCAAGGTCTCCGACCTCGTCGTGCCCGAGGGCATCGAGATCGTGAACGACCCCGACGAGGTCCTCTGCTCGGTGCTGCCGCCGCGCAAGGTCGAGGCCGAGGAAGGCGTCGAGGGCGAGGAGGCCGCAGAGGCCGGCGGCGCCGCGGAGCCCGCAGATCGTGGGCAAGAAGGAAGAAGAGGGCGAGGGCTGATCGCCCTCCGGCGGGCCGCCTGACCGCGAGGTATCGTGGCTCCGTTCCGCCCCTCATCGAACGTCGAGCGCCTCGTCGTCGGCCTGGGCAATCCCGGGCCGGCGTACGAGGGCACGCCGCACAACATCGGCTACCGGGTGGTCGAGGAGCTCGCGCGCCGGCACGGCTTTCCGCGTGCCAGGCGCGGATTCGACGGTCGCGTGGCCGAAGGCGCCATGCGCGGCCGGTCCGTGCTGCTGCTGCAGCCCACGACGTTCATGAACGACTCCGGCCGCAGCGTGGCCGCGGCGTTCCGAGCCGTCAAGCTGCCGCTGGCCGACGTGCTCGTGGTGCACGACCACATCGACCTGCCGTTCGGCCGCCTGCGGCTCATGGATGGCGGCGGCAGCGGCGGCCACAACGGGCTCAAGAGCATCACCGGGCTGCTCGGCGCCGGCTACGCGCGCCTGCGGGTGGGGGTGGACCGGCCGCCGAGCACCGACCCGGACGTGGTCGCGGACTTCGTGCTCAGTCCGTTCCGGGAGAGCCGTGCGGAGGTCGACGCGCTGACGGCGGCCGCCGCCGACGCCGTCGAGCTATGGCTGGACCGCGGGCCTGAGGCGGCCGCCAACGGCATCAACCGGCTCGAAGGCTGAGACGGAGTGCTGGCGGAGCACCGGCGTCGCCGCCAGCACGGGTTCGCCGGGTAGAGACGCTTTGGCGAGGGCGACGACGATCTTGTCCTGCGCCGTCGTCGCCCGTCCCCAGTCCGATGTCCCCATGCTGCCGCCGTTCATGAGGATCGAGAACGCCACCAGGTGGTCGTTGGCGCTCTCGACGTAGCCGGACAGGCAGACGGAGACGTTGAGGGTGCCCGTCTTCGCGTGCGCGTTGCCGTCGGCCGCCGTGCCGCGCATGCGGTCCTCGAGCGTGCCGTCCTCACCGGCGACTGCAAGCGAGTCGTAGTAGGTGTCGAAGTCATCGCGTTGGCGCATCGCGCCGAGCACCCTGACCACGGTCGCCGGAGTGAGGCGGTCGCTGTAGCTCAGGCCGGAGCCGTCCTCGACGACGGAGGCGTCGTTGGGGATGCCCATCGCGTGCAGGGTGGCGATACTCGCCCTGGTTCCGGCCGAGGTGCTGCCGTCGCCGTAGAAGTCCTTGCCGAGCCCCTTGAGGAGCATCTCGGCGAAGAAGTTGTCGCTCTCCTGGTTCATGTGCCTGAGGATCCCGGGGAGCGCGGCTGAGTACTGGTCTTTGACCAGCCGGTCCGTGCTCGGCACCTTGCCGGCGCCGGGTTTGCCCTTCACCTTGACGCCGGCGTTGCGGAGCGCCGTGGTCATGAGCTTGGCCGCCCAGGTCGCCGGCGCGGCGACCCGGTTGCCGTTGTCGAGCCCCTGGTCGCCGGAGAGCGCGGAGAGGGGGCCGCACTCGAGCTGCAGGCCGCTCTTCCAGTACGGCACGGTCCGCAGCTTGTCGAACCAGGAGGCGTCGCCGAGGACCCTGCCCGTGACCTTCTTGATGCCCTCTCGCTTGACTGTCTTGGCGAACGTCTCGAACGAGGTCGTGGTGAGGTCGAAGACGTCCTTCTGGTACGACCGCGTGGAGAGGCTGGGGTCGCCGAGGCCGCGCAGGTAGAGGTCGCCGTCCAGGACGCCGGCGTCGACCGCGAGATCGGGGGCATAGAGTCCGGTCGAGAAGCGGTGGCTCGCGCCCCAGTACCTGAGCGCCGCCGCGCTGGTCACGAGCTTCATGTTGGACGCCGGGGCGAAGCCCGTCGAGGAGTTGTGTTCGTAGATGGGGAGAGCAGTGTCGAGGTCCCAGATGTAGACGCCGGTGCCGGAGCCGTCGAGGCCTGCGGAACTGAGCGCCGCGGTGATGGAACTGTCGACGTCGGCGGCGGCGGGCGAGGGCCACAGGGCGCCGGCGCAGGCGATCGCCACGGCCAGGACGACGAGAAAGAGGGCGGCGCGGGTGTGACGGTCGCGTGTGCTCCCGGCGCCGGCCCGCGCGGGGAGCGTCGTTACGGTGAGGTTCCCTCCCATGCTGGCCCCATACTACGATGCGGCGCCGCGACGGGGAACCCGCTTGACTCGGCCGGCCGTGTAGGGAGATAAGGTGGGGTAGCTCGCGCGACCGCAGAGGGGAGATCCGTGAAGCATCACTGGAGCACGCTGATTCTCATGGGGGTGTGCCTGGCCGCACTCGCCTCGCTTTCCGGCGGGCTGCCGTCCGCCGGCGCCGCCGCAGGCACCGCCGGGGCGCCGCCATGGGAGACGGCGGGCCCGTTCCCGGCGCGCTACGATCTGCGCGCCGTCAATCATGTGACGCCGGTGCGCTCCCAGGACAATCACAGCACGTGCTGGATCATGGCGGCCACAGGGTCCCTCGAGTCCGTGGTCGCCAAGGTGGAGCATCGCAAGCGTGACTTCTCCGAGAACAACCTGGCCGACCACATGGGGTCACGCTTCTTCTTCGAGGGGCAGGCCCCCAGCGAACTCGCCGTCGCTTACTATGCTCGCTGGGAAGGTCCGGTGTTCGAGACTGCTGACCCATACCCGCGCCCCGGACGCTCGCCGACCTTCCTCAAGTCGGTGCGGCACGTGCAGGAGGTCCTGTTCCTTCCGCAGCGCACCGGACCGCTCGACAACGCGGCCGTCAAGTGGGCGGTCAGGACCAAGGGCGGCGTGGACGCCGCGATCTCGATGGACACCAGCACGGGGAGCGGCTACTGGAACAGCTCGACGAGCTCCTACTGCGGGCTCGGGACCGCACTCACCGAGCTCAACCACCACGTTCTCTGCGTCGGCTGGAACGACGCCTATCCGGCGTCGGCGTTCACGAAGCCACCACCGGGCGACGGCGCCTTTCTCATCAAGAACAGCTGGGGCACGGACTGGGGCAAGAGCGGCTACTTCTGGCTGTCCTACTACGACCAGAGCTTCGGCAGGGCGCTGGCCGTGTTCGACGGGGTCAAGGGCGCCGGGAACCATGACGCCATCTATCAATACGACGCCCTGGGCCGCAGCGCGTGGCTGGGGCTCGGCGGCGAGCAGGCGTGGTACGCGAACCGCTTCGGGTGCGCCGGCTCCGGCCGCGTGACCGCCGTCTCGTTCTACACCCCCGTCGTGGGCACCGCCTATGAGGTTCGCGTCGCCGGCTCGCTTGACGACGTCGCCGCCGCGCCTGTGGCGGTCGCCGGCACCATGCCCGTCGCCGGGTACCACACGATCGCTCTCAAACAGCCGGTGACGGTGAGGGCCGGGAGTCACTTCGTCGTCGTTGTGAAGGTGACGACTCCCGGGTGGGCGGATCCGGTGCCGGTCGAGGCTCTGTCGGAGCTCGTCGACCCGCGATCGGCCCCGGGGCAGTCCTTCACGAGCCTCGACGGAACCAACTGGACGGACCTCACGACGATGACCGGGTTCGAGCAGGCGAACGTGTGTCTCAAGGCCTTCGTCGACTCCAGCGGGGCCGGTGACACCAGGCGGCCCAAGGCCGTGGTGGGGGGCTGCACCGTGCGGCCGGGAGGCACGGCGAAGATACCCTGGCACCTGCGTGATCCGGCGTTCTCCAGCGGCAGCGCCATCATCACCCTTACGCTCTGGACCCCCGGCGGCAAGGCACGGGAACACATTCGCATCCCCGCGGTCGCGACGGGTGAGCGAGGCACCTGGGAGCTCACGGCCAACTGGCCCAACGGGGACTACACCGTCACCGGCAGCGCATACGACGTCGCCGGGAACCGGCAGGCGATCGCGTCCCGTGCGACGGTCCTTGTGAAGGGCGACGTCGTCGTGCCGGGCTCGTCACGACGCTGACCCTGCACGCGGGCCGCCGCTGAGACCGCGCCTCACGCGAGCCGCCTCCGGCTGCCGGCCGCGGACGCCACGCCTCAGCGCGGGCCGCCGCGCCCGCGGAATCTCTGATCGGCGTCGCCGGTCCGCTGCGGTTTGCGCGCCCGGCCATCGGTCTAGAATGGACAAAAGCCCTGCCGCCGACGAGCCCAGGCATCGACCCGGATGCTGTGGACCCCAGGCGCGCGGGGCGTTCGGCGTGCCCGGCCGCCTGCCGG
This sequence comes from uncultured Thermoleophilia bacterium, assembly GCA_963798285.1. Taxonomy (GTDB): domain Bacteria; phylum Actinomycetota; class Thermoleophilia; order UBA2241; family UBA2241; genus CAIXSE01. The sequence continues at coordinate 220,875 of CAWCSR010000004.1, forward strand.
GGCGCCCCCGGCGGAGCGTGACGCTTCGCCCTGAGGAGGTCGCACGTGTTCCTCGACTACCTGCTGAACGACGAGAAGTACGAAGCCGCGGCGCCGCGGCTGCGCCGCGGCTCGGGCGCCTACGCGCCGAGCTTCTACGCGCCCTACGTGCTCGCGGCGGCCCTGGCGGACGGCGGCCCCCGCGTGGTGGTGGCGCCCGACGGCGAGGCGGCCACACGGCTCGCCGCCGACCTCTCCGTGTACCTCGATCGCGCCGTGCCGGTGCTGCCGGCGCGCGGCGTCCTGTACGGCGCCGATGTTGCGCCGTCGCCGCACGTGGTCGGCGAGCGCCAGCAGGCGCTGGCGGCGCTCGCCGCCGGCGGCGTCGTGGTCGTCGAGGCCGTGGCCCTGCTCGAGCGGTTCCTGCCGCTCGAGCTCCAGCCACGGCCCCTGACTCTCGCTCCGCGCACTGAGCTCGACTTCGACGGCGCCGTGAAGCGCCTCGCCGAGCTCGGCTACGGGCGCGTCGAGCAGGTCCGCAGCCGCGGCGAGTTCGCCGTCCGCGGCGGTCTGGTCGACGCCTACCCGGCGCTCGGCGACCCGCTGCGCGTGGAGTTCTGGGGCGACGAGGTGGAGAGCGTGCGCACGTTTTCCATCTACTCGCAGCGCACCACCGGCGCCCTGGACGAGGCCACGATCTTCGCCGCGTTCGAGGCCGATACGTCCCAGCCGGAGTACGTCACCGGACTGCGCCAGGCGGTCGCCGACTGGGAGCGCGAGGGACGCGAGGAGACGCCGGAGGAGCTGGAGCGGCGCGCGGCCGTGCGCGCGCTCGCGGCGCTTGCAGCGCGCTTCACGACCCTGGGAGACGCCGCCGCGGCGGCGGGCCTCGACTGGGCGGTCTTCAACCCGGACGAGACCTACCGCGCGCTCGCCGACTTCGACGCCGAGGTGACGATGGCGGTCCCGGGCGCGGGGTTGCGCGAGCGGCTCTACGCGCCGCTCGCCGAGGCCCGCGCCCTCCTCGCCGCGTCGCTGCACCTCGACGTCGTGCAGCGCGACCAGCCCATACAGTTCGCGGCCTCGCGGCCGCAGTTCGCCGCGCGCGACATCGGCAGCGCGGAACGCGACCTCATACGCCTGGTCAACGACGACTACCGCGTGTTCGTCGTCTTCCGGCACGAGGGTGAGGCCGAGCGCGCCACCTACAGGCTCCGCAACATCTCGGCCGAGACCGTGACGCCGGAGCAGCTGGCCCGGCTCGGCGAGGCGGGCCCGGGCCTGTACTTCGTCGCCGCGCCGCTGCGCGACGGCTTCGTCGCCGAGGACCTCAAGCTCGCCGTCGTCAACGAGCGGGCGCTCATCCGCGCGGCGCCGCGTGAGCGCCGCTTCGCGGCCGGCACGCGGCTCACCACCTTCTTCGACGTCCGCCCCGGCGACTACGTGGTCCACGAGGACCACGGCATCGCCCGGTTCGCCGGCATCGAGACGCGCACCGTGGCCCACGTCACTCGCGATTATCTGCTGCTCGAGTTCCGCGGCGACGACCGCGTCTTCGTGCCGCACGACCAGATCGGCAAGGTCAGCCGCTACATCGGCGCCTCGGGCGCGACGCCGTCGCTCGACAAGCTCGGCGGCACGCACTGGCAGACGGTCAAGACGCGGGCGCGCACCTCCGTCGTCGAGATGGCGGGCGAGCTGCTGCAGCTCTACGCCGCCCGCCAGGCCATCCCCGGCTTCGCCTATCCGCCCGACGGGGAGCTGATGCGCCGCCTGGAGGAGTCGTTCCCCTTCGAGGAGACCGACGACCAGGCGGAGGCCATCGACGTGGTCAAGAACGACATGGAGGCGCCGCACCCCATGGACCGCCTCATCTGCGGCGACGTCGGCTACGGCAAGACCGAGGTGGCGCTCCGCGCCGCGTTCAAGGCGGCCGAGGCCGGCAAGCAGACGCTCGTCCTCGTTCCCACCACCATCCTCGCCGAGCAGCACTGGATGACGTTCGAGGGGCGCTTCTCCGACCTGCCGGTCAAGGTCGGCATGGTCTCGCGCTTCCGCAGCGGTGCCGAGCAGCGCAAGACCCTCGCGCAGTTCAGCGGCGGCCAGATCGACGTGCTCGTGGGCACGCACCGGCTGCTCAGCACCGACGTGCGCCCCAAGGAGCTCGGCCTCGTCATCGTCGACGAGGAGCAGCGCTTCGGCGTGCGCCAGAAGGAGGTGCTCCGCAGCCTCAAGCTCCAGGTGGACGTGATGAGCCTCTCGGCGACGCCCATCCCGCGCACCCTCCAGATGAGCCTGACCGGTATCCGCGACATCTCCGTCATCGAGACCGCGCCGCGTGGCCGCCACGAGATCCGCACCTACATCGGGGAGTACAGGGACGACCTCGTGCGCATCGCCATCGAGAAGGAACTGGCGCGCGACGGTCAGGCGTTCTACCTGCACAACCGCGTGGAGACGATCGACCAGGCGGCGGAGCACGTGCGTGCGCTCGTGCCCAAGGCGCGCGTGCTCATCGCGCACGGCCAGATGGCCGAGCGGCAGCTCGAGAAGGTCATGCTCGCGTTCCTCGCCGGCGAGGCTGACGTGCTGGTGACGACGTCGATCATCGAGAGCGGCATCGACATCCCGACCGCCAACACGCTCATCGTGGAGCGCGCCGACCTGCTCGGGCTCGCGCAGCTCTACCAGATCCGGGGGCGCATCGGGCGCAGCGACGCCTATGCCTACGCGTACCTGCTCTACCCGAGCGAGGACCTGCTGACCGGCGACGCCGCGGCACGCCTGACGACGCTGAGCGACCACACCGACCTCGGGGCCGGCTTCAAGATCGCCATGGCCGACCTCGAGATCCGCGGCGCCGGGAACCTGCTCGGCGACGAGCAGAGCGGGCACGTCGCCGCCGTCGGCTTCGAGATGTACGCGCAGATGCTCGAAGAGGCCGTGAACGAGCTGGCCGGCGAGCAGGCGACGCTCACGGCGCCGGTGCGCGTCGACCTGCCGGTCACTGCGTACGTGCCGCCGGACTACATCGCCTACGAGGCGACCAAGATCGACGCCCACCGGCGGATCGCGCGGGCGCGGACGGTCGGCGAGCTCGGCGACGTGCGCGCCGAGCTCGCCGACCGCTTCGGCCCGCCGCCGGAGCCGGTCGAGAATCTCATCACGCTGCAGGCGATCCGGCTCAAGACGGCGGAGCTCGCAGCGACCGCCGTCGCCTATCGCGGCAGCCGCCTGCAGGTCGACGGACTCGACCTGGATGACGATTCGGCGGCCCGCGTACGAACCTCGATGGACCGTGCGACGTACTTCAAGAAGGACCACCTGCTGGCGGTACATCGGGAGGGCCAGGAACCACCGCTGCTCCGGTGGGTCGAGGCTATTCTCGATGCTATACTCGTCTCTCGTGTGTCTCACGACCGGTCGTCAAACCCTGGGAGAGAGAATCTATGAAGAAGCTCATCGTGGGGGTGGCCCTTCTCGCCCTCGTCGTGCCCGCGCTACTGCTGGGAGGATGCGGAAGCGGGACCAAGGTCCCCGCCGGCGCCATCGCTGCCATCGGGAGCGGCGTGGTCACGCAAGAGCAGTTCGACCAGATCTGGAAGCAGGCTGAGGCACAGTACAAATCCCAGGCGAACGCACCCGCCTTCCCCAAGGCCGGTACGGCGCAGTACAACCAGCTCAAGGCCAGCATCGTCAATTACCTCGTGCAGAACCAGATCATCAAGCAGAAGGCGGCCGACATGGGCGTGTCGGTGACCGACGCGGCGTTCGCAGCCCGCATGAAGCAGATCGTCCAGCAGGTCGGCGGTCAGGCCAAGCTCGACAAGCTGCTCAAGCAGCAGAACGTCACCCAGGCTCAGCTTGAGGAGCAGCTCAAGGCCCAGATGCTCCAGGACGCCGTACAACAGAAGGTCTACGCGGGCATCACCGTCAGCGACGCCGAGGCTCAGAAGTACTACGACAACCCGGCGAACAAGTCGCAGTTCAACGTGCCCGAGAGCGTCGACGCGCGCCACGTGCTCGTCAAGACCAAGGCCGAGGCCGAGAAGGTCCGCGCCCTGCTCGTGGCCAACAACACCGACGCGAACTGGAAGAAGGTCGCGAAACAGTACTCCATCGACCCGGGTTCCAAGAACAGCGGCGGCAGCCTCGGCAACTTCCCCAAGGGCCGCATGGTCAAGCCCTTCGAGAATGTGGCCTTCTCGCTCAAGGTCGACCAGATCTCGCAGCCGGTCAAGACGCAGTTCGGCTACCACGTCATCGAGGTCACCAAGAAGACCCCGGGCAGCTCGCAGACGTTCGCCCAGGCCAAGGCCACCATCGTCCAGCAGCTCAAGTACCAGAAGCAGGCCACTGCCTGGGACTCCTGGCTGAAGGCGGCGCTCAAGGCTGCCGGCGTGGCGTACGGCGCAGGTTTCGACCCTGCCACGCTCACGGCCTCGCCGAGCCCGGCCGCGTCGGGCGCACCCGTCGCCTCGCCGTCGCCGTCGGCCACGAAGTAAGACGGGTCATCACGCCGGGCGCGACGCCGCGATGAGCCTCACGCTCGTGTACGTCGGCGCCGCCGCCGGACTGGCGCCCGCAGCTTCGCTGCGGGCCCTCTCCGGCGGCGGCGCCGTCTTCGTCCCGGCGGGCCTCGACGGCGAGCTCCGGGAGCTCGTCGCCGAGACCGCCGACCCCGGCTTCGGCCGGCTGCTCGAGCTCGACCCCGCCGACGGCGAGGGGCTCGACGACCTCGTGCGCCGCGCCGCGGCCGGCGACGTCGTCGTCGCGCTCGCCGGCCCCGGCGGGCCGCAGCTGGCGCGCGAGCTGCGCCGGCGGGCCGCCTCCGGTGCTCCGGATCACGCTCCGGCGCTCGTCACCGTCCCCGGCGGCGAGGCGTTCGACGATGCTCTGCTCGGCCAGGAGGTCGTCTCGCTCAAACGCATCGTCGACGTCCTGCGCGTGGAGTGTCCCTGGGATCGCGAGCAGACGCCGCAGGACATCGTCGGCTACACCGTCGAGGAGGTCCACGAGCTGGCCGACGCCATCGCCGGCGGCGACCTGCACGCGGAGCACGGCGAGCTCGGCGACCTGCTGCTGCAGGTCGTGCTGCTCGCCCTCATGCTCAACGAAGAAGGCGCCGGCGACCTCGCCAGCGTGGCCCACGACATCGAGGCCAAGCTCATCCGCCGGCACCCGCACATCTTCGCCGACGCCGTCGCCGACACCCCGGCGGAGGTCAAGAGCCGCTGGGAGCGCATCAAGGTGGAGCAGGAGGGCCGGCAGGGCATCTTCCACGACGTGCCGGCCGGGTTCCCCGCGCTGCTCTACGCCAAGAAGCTGCAGCAGCGCGCCGCCAGCGTCGGGTTCGACTGGGACTCGGCCGCCGAGGCGTTCCCCAAGGTCGCGGAGGAGCACGCGGAGCTCGCCGAGCTGTTCGCAGAGGCGGCCGAGGCCGCCGCCGCGGACACGACCGCCGCGGGCCCGCAGCCGGCCGACCCGCACCGCGCCGACCCGCGCGTCGCGCACGAGGTCGGCGACCTGCTGTTCGCCACCGTCAACGTGGCGCGCCTGCTGCACGTCGACCCGGAACTGGCGCTCGCGTGAGTCCGGCCGCCGCTTCGAGCGGCGCGTCACGGCTGCGGCCGGGCTTGCCGCGGCGGCCGGCGAGGACTGGGCGTCGCTCGATCTCGCGGCCCAGGAGGCGTACTACCAGCGGGCCAAAGCGACTCTGGCCGCCGGACGGCGGCCCAAGCGGCGCCGGGTGCGGGCGGCGACCGCCCGCGGACGCCGGCGCCTGACCCGACCGCGGCGCTTCAGGACGCCGGCGCCTGACGCGACCGCCGGCGCTTCGGGCCGCCTGCTCCTCCACGAGCTGGATGTCGAGGCCGCCGCACTCGGGGCACGAGGTCAGATCGTCCTCCACGTCGGGCAAGAACTCGGTCTTCGCGAACGCTGCGCCGCAGTCCTCGCAGGAGTAGTACGGAACGTCCATGGTCATCTCCCTTCCGACTACACTGGGGATGTTCCCCATGAGAGGCCTCGCCAAATGCCGTGACGCCGCGCCGAGCGGGCTGTGTGATACCGTCCGCTCTGCGCCCCGGCCCGGCGGGTGGGGCGAAGACCAGACCGGGACCGCGGGTCCCGGCAGCCAACGCAGGAGGCCCCGCGCATGACCACCATCATCGACGTCGTAGCACGACAGATCCTCGACTCCCGCGGCAACCCCACGGTCGAGGTCGAGGTCGAGCTGGAGTCGGGCGCCGTCGGCCGTGCCGACGTGCCCTCCGGCGCGTCCACCGGCGAGTACGAGGCGGTCGAGCTGCGCGACGACACGGGCGAGTACCTCGGCAAGGGTGTGCGCACCGCCGTCGACAACGTCAACGACGTGATCGCCGAAGAGGTCGTGGGCTTCGACGCCACCGACCAGCGCCTCGTCGACCGCGTGCTCATCGAGCTGGACGGCACGCCCAACAAGGCCAATCTCGGCGCCAACGCCATCCTCGGCGTCTCGCTGGCGACGGCCTATGCCGCCGCCGCCGCGCTCGAGCTGCCCCTCTATCAGTACATCGGCGGCGTCAACGCCTACACGCTGCCCGTGCCGATGATGAACATCATGAACGGCGGCAAGCACGCCGACAACAACGTCGACCTGCAGGAGTTCATGATCATGCCGGTCGGCGCCGGGAGCTTCGAGGAGGCGCTGCGCATCTGCGCCGAGGTCTACCACGGGCTCAAGGCCGTGCTGAAGCAGAAGAACCTGAGCACGGCCGTCGGCGACGAGGGCGGCTTCGCGCCGGACCTCGGCAGCAACGAAGAGGCCATCACGGTGATCGTGGAGGCCATCGACGCCGCCGGCTACGAGCCCGGCGCGGACGTGCGCATCGCCCTCGATCCGGCCGCCTCGAGCTTCTACGACACGGCCAAGGAGCGCTACGTCCTGGCCGGCGAGGGCCGCGAGCTCACGTCCGCCGAGATGGTCGACTACTACGCGGCGCTCGTCGACAAGTACCCGATCATCAGCATCGAGGACGGCCTCGCCGAGGACGACTGGGACGGCTTCAAGCTCATGACCGACAAGCTCGGCGACCGCATCCAGGTCGTGGGCGACGACATCTTCGTGACCAACACGGAGCGCATCGCTCGCGGCATCGACCGAGAAGTCGGCCAACTCCATGCTCATCAAGCTCAACCAGATCGGGACGCTCAGCGAGACGATGGACGCGATCCAGATGGCCACGCGCGCCGGCTGGACGGCCGTCTGCTCGCACCGCTCCGGCGAGACCGAAGACACCACGCTCGCCGACCTGGCCGTGGCCACCAACGCCGGCCAGATCAAGAGCGGCGCCCCGGCGCGCACCGACCGCGTGGCCAAGTACAACCAGCTGCTGCGCATCGAGGAGATGCTCGGCGACGTCGCGTACTACCCGGGGATGAACGCGTTCTACAACCTGCGCTAGGCGCGGGGAGCGGGCGCCGGCGGCCTCAGGCGAACGGCGAGTGCAGGTCGCCGTTCTCGTCGTAGGGCAGAGGGAAGAGCGGGCCGGCGGGGCGCAGCGTCTCGCCGGCCCGCACCTCGTCCAGCAGCGCCTCTGACACGGCGATCCGCTCCAGGTGCGCCGTGTCCCGGATCCACGCGAGGCGCACCGCGCCCGGGTCACGGACCCCGGCCGTCTGCATCGCCGCCGCGATCGCCTCGCGGTCGCTGGCGCAGGCGATGGGGACGCGCGCGTCCTCCGGGCAGTTGGACGTGATGCAGTTGACGTCGGTGGCGGCGCGGTCGATCTCCGCGGCGCACCGCGCCGTGGTGAAGTCGGCCATGCCGATGCCACAGGCGTTGCCGTGGGTGGCGGCGGAGAGGCCGCGCACGAAGATCCTCGTGATGCGCGGCCGGGACGGCCGTTCGCCTCCGCCCCAGAACGACACGCGGCCGATGACGTTGGTGTCCATGCCCGTGCCGCTCGCGTCCTTGCCGAGCTCGTCGACGACCAGCACGTCGAGCTGGTCGAACGGCAGCCGGGGGAGGAGGCCGTAGGCCCGTGCGAGGAGCTCGTGCTCGCGGGCGAAGAAGTCCTCCGGCCGCACGACCTCGAGCACGGCCGCTGCGCTCGCCCGGGCCCTCCACGAGCGCGATACCGCAGAGCACCGGCAGCGCCGCGAGCAGCCGCTCGGCGTGGTCGCGGAGCACGGCTGGGAAGCCGTGGCGGATGGTGTGGCCGTGGGCCGAGAGCGCGCCGGCGTGCTTGCCGGCGCCGATGACCAGCATCTTGACGAGGCCGCTCTCGACCTCGCCGTGGAAGTCGGTGTGCGGCTTGACGCGGTTCACGACGATCACCCCGTCGGCTTCGGCGGCGTCACGGGAGGTCCAGACCGGGCCGCCGAACGCGCTTTGGCCGACGGTGACGGCGTCCATGGTCGAGACGATCTCCGCGCCCACGGTCTCCTCGGTCACGCCGAGACCTGCGAGCACGGCGCGCTGCCCGGCTGCCGTAGCGCCGCCGTGGCTGCCCATGCAGGGCACCACGAAGGGGTCGCCGCCCACCTCGTGGACGGCGGCGACCGCGGCGGCGAGGACTGCCGGCAGATCGTGGATCCCCCTGCTGCCGGCGGTGATCGCGACGCGCGCGCCGGACCTGACGGAGTCCCTCAGACCGGCGCGCTCCAGCCCCTCCGCCACCGCCGCGGCCACGTTCACCGTCGGGCTCTCCGGGAAGCGCTGGTCCACGAGTTGCAGAAGGGGGTCGTCGTGCCTCAAACTGTCCTCCTAGATATACCGCCGACCGTATCGCGGTCGAGCCTACCACGACCCCCAACGACCCAAAGGAAGCGCAAGCATGTACTGTCCCGAATGCGGCAATGACGCCGGTGACGCCAAGTTCTGCCCCGAGTGCGGCGCGAACCTGGCCGGCGTGAAGGACGCTCTGGGCGGCAAGCCCGCCAAACCGGCCGCCAAGGCCGCCGACCAGGGTGACGTCGCGCAGCCTGCGACGGCCGCCGCGAAGGGCGGCCCGAAGCGCCTCTCGCCGGCCGTCATCTGGGGCGGCTTCGGCGCTCTTGCCGTCGTCGTCATCGTGATCGTCGTCATGGTCTCCGGCGGCTTCGGCAGCGGCGCGAACGGCAGCGATTCCACCAGCGCCAGCAGCGCCGCCGTCACGGCCGTCACCGCCGACACGAGCGGCAGCTACGATCAGCTCGTCGCCCGCGCGAACGACCTCTACGACACGGGCGACAAGGAGTTCAAGAACCAGAACTTCAACCAGGGTAGCGCTTACTTCACCGCCGCCGCCAAGGTCTACGCGGCGGCCTGGAACAAGCAGGCGACCGACCCCGGCGTGGGCACCGACTACGGGGTCGCGCTCTTCTACAGCGGCGACATCCCCGGGGCGCTCAAGCAGATCGATGTCGTGCTCAAGGCCAACCCGGACTACCAGAAGGCCTGGATGAACAAGGGCATCTTCATCAGCCACGAGGGTCAGCTGGCCAAGCAGCAGGGTGATACCAAGACCGCGAACAAGTACTTGGACGAGGCGCGTCGGGTCCTCACCAAGGCCGTTGCTCTGGACCCCAAGTCGGACGCCGGCAAGCAGGCCGACTCGTTCCTCTCGTCGCTGGCCCAGTAGACGCTCTCACAGACGCGTGACCTCGGGGTTCGCGGTCGCAGGGCAGGGACACCTGCCGGCGGCCGCGAACCCTTTAGGTGAGAAGGGGCCGCCCTGCGCGACGAGGGCGGCACACGGCGAGCCGGGAGCAGAAGACGTTGGCGCAGGCCTCCACAGCAGCGACGACCGCCACCGGGCGCTCCCGGAATGCGCCGAGCGGCGCAGGTCGCGGTGCGCCCCGCGGCGTGGGCCGCGCCGCCCCGCGCCCGCACCTCGGCCGGCTCGCTCTGCTCGCGCTGGTGCTCATCGGCGCCTCCTTCTACATCTCGCCGCTGCGCAGCTTCTTCCAGCAACAGGATCGCTACAACAAGGCCGCGGCTCAGCTCCAGGCGGCCCGCCGGGACAACACCGCTCTCGCCCGCGAAGCCGATCTGCTGATCACCAAGGCGTACATCGCGCAGCGCGCCCGCTCGGACTCGATGCTCGTACCCCCAGGCACGGAGGTCTTCGTGATCAAGGGGCTGCCGGGCAAGGAGGAAGAGCAGAACTTCAGCACGGCCACCCCGCCGACCGAGTCTTCGATGTCCGTTCTCGATCGCATCGACGACCTGTGGCGCACCCTGCTCCACTGAAGCGAGTGTGAACGGCCGCCCCGCTCTGGTGGCCGGCGCGGACGCCGCCGTCGTCGCCGGTCAGCTCGGCCGTGCGCCCCACGCCATGAGCGCCGTGTCGGCCCGCTGCCCCTTCGGGTTCCCGGCCGTGGTCGAGGACCTGCCCTACGACGCCGCCGGCCGGCCGTTCCCGACGCTCTACTACTGCACCTGCCCGACGCTGGTCGCCGCCGTCTCCCGGCTGGAGAGCGACGGCGGCGTGGCGCGCTGGACGGCGCGGCTGGCGGCCGAGCCGGAGCTGGCGCGCGCGGCGGCGAGCGCCGCGAAGGAGTCCGCCGCGCGGCGCACGGAGCTGGCCGACGAGCACGGGCTGGCGATGCTCGACGCGGGCGCCTCGCTCACGACGGGCGTGGGGGGCGTGGGGGACGTGCGCGCGGTCAAGTGCCTGCACGCGCACGTGGCGCACGCCTTGGCGCGGCCGGGCTACGCTCTGGGCGACGCCGTCTTGGCCGAGGTGGCCGACCCCTGGTGCGACGATCGCCGCTGCGCTGCTCATCTGCCGGAAGGCAGCGCGGGGGCAGACGGCGGCGGTGGCGCGCCGCCGCCGCGCGCCGACGGTACACCGTGAAAGTCGCCGTCGTCGACCTCGGCACCAACACCTGCCGGCTGTACCTCGCCGATGTGACGGAAGGCCGCGTGCAGCAGGCGGAGCGGCTCACGACCGTCGTCCGCCTCGGCCAGGGCGTCGACAGGTCGGGGAGGCTGCGTGAGGACGCCGTAGCGAGGACACACGCGTGCATCTCCGGCTATGCGCCGCGCATCGAGGCCTACAGCCCCACGCGGCGCCTGCTGATCGCGACCAGCGTCCTGCGCGACGCCAGGGACGGCCGGCAGTTCCTCGTGGCGCTCAAGCATGACTTCGGCCTGCCGTGGCGTGTCCTGAGCGGCCGGGAGGAGGGCACGCTGGCGTTCCGGGGCGGTACCTCGTGGCTCGCGGCCGGCGCAGCTGCCGACGCCGCTTCCGCCGCGCCCGTCGACGCGCCCGCTTCGCCCGACCCGCTGCTGCTCGTCGACATCGGCGGCGGCAGCACGGAGTTCGCCGTCGGCTCGGCCGGCGAGCCGCCGTCGTTCGTGCGCAGCCTCGACGTCGGCGTCGTGCGGCTCACCGAGCGGTTCCTCCACCACGACCCGCCCGAGGCGGCGGAGGTCGCGGCCCTCACGGGCCACGTGGCCGCCGCCATCGCGGACGCCGTGCCGGCGGAGCTTCGCGCCGCGGTCCGCGGCGCGGTGGGCGTCGCCGGCACGTACACCACGCTGGTCGCGAACAAGCTCGGCATGACCGAGTACGACGGGCGGCTCGTCCAGGGCCACGTGCTGTCGCTCTTCGACATCGACGCGGCCGTCGCGCGCTTCGCCGCGCTCAGCAGCGCAGAGCGCGGCCGGCTCCCGGGCATCCAGCCCGGCCGCGAGGACGTGATCCTCGCCGGAGCCCTGATCGCGCGCGAGGCCTGCGGCGCCTTCGGCCTCGACGCCGTCCGCGTCAGCGAGGCCGACCTCCTCGAGGGCGCGGCTCTCGCCCTCGCGGAAGGGTCGCTCAGCGCCCGCTGAGCCGGCCGCCGGCCCGCCGCGCGCGCGGCCCCGCCGCGCCGGCGGCTCCCGGCTCGCCCGGCCACCGAATTTCCTCGGGTTGACCGGGTCCGCCCGGCCCGGTACCGTGCCGCCAACGCATCACGTCGTCTGCTTGGGAGGTCCCACGTGCTGCTGCGCCGTTTGTCGTTCCGTTACGCCGTCGTTGCCCCCGTCCTCGTCCTCGTCGCCTGGCTCTTCGTCACCGGCGCGTTCGGTCCGTCTTCGCACTGATCCTCCCGCGACGTCCGTCGTCGCCCTCCTCCCGCGCCACCACACGACCCTAGCCCCAGCGCCCTGCCGTGGGCGGTGATCTGTGCGGGCGCCGCCCGGCCTGCGCCCGGCGTCGACGAAGAATCACCCCATTCTGGTGAAGACGGCGACGGGTCAAGCGGGTACAAGCACAGAGCAGGGAGGCGTTGACCCGTCGGCGGCGCGCACGCGGCCACCACACCGGCGGGGAGCCACTGGTGAGACCGGCCCGCAAGGCCGGCCTCTGCCCTTCTTGGGAATCCTCTCGGAGCCGGGGCCGGCAAGGAGCCGAGGCGGAGGGGTCATGGGGATCCACGGGAAGACGGTCGCAGGCGTGCTGGCGCCGCTCGCCCTGGCCGCGTCCCTGCTCCTGGCCGCCTGCGGCGGCTATCCCTTCGTATTGCCTCCGACAGCCACACCGGCATGGCCACCGGGCGCCCCACCACGGCCGGCCGTCGCGTACCCGGCCCAGAGTGCGACCACGAAGCACTTCATCAGCTCGAGCGAAGGCTGGTTCTTCAGGCCCGTGGTCGACATCGAGACCACAGCGCTCGGCTACTACGACGATGGCAGGGACGGGCTTCTCCACGCGCACCGGGCAGCCATCTTCGACAGTGCCACCAGGCAGGCCGTGGTCGAGACCACCATCCGACCCCGGAGCCCTCTCGAGGGCCTCTTCCGCTGGGAGCCGGTCGGGCGTGTGGTTCTCAAGGCCGGGCACGAGTACGTGATGGTGAGTTCGAGAGGGGGACCGTCCGATCCGGAAGTCCTGAACCCGAAGAACGCCTCTCTCGCGCCCGAGTTGCTCTACCTTCGCTACCGCGAGACCCAGGAGAGTGGCCCAAGGTGGGGCTACCCGGTCAGAAGCGTCGGCAACGTGCTCCTCTCCGGCAACTTCAAGTTCACGCCGGTGACGGCCGCCTCAAGCCGGACGGCCCGACGCGGCCCGCAGAATGTGCGCCGACTCGTGTCGCACGACGTCTCCGGCATATGATTCGTCCGTGCCGGAGTGGCGGAACTGGTAGACGCCGGGGACTTAAAATCTCCTGTCGCTGATTGCGGCGTCCGGGTTCGAGTCCCGGCTCCGGCACCAGTGTCGCCTCCGTTCTACCTGCCGACCCCCCACCAGCGGTTGCGAGCACGGGCGAGCGCCGGCCGGAGGGCGGCCGGCACCCAGCGCCGCGCCTCCTTCGAGACCGCCGCCGTTCTGAGCCAGCGCTGAGCACGGCCGCGGCTGTGTGCTCACCGTCGATGAAACAGATGTCAGGGGCCTCTGCGATCGCCCCGACAGGCAGATCACCGGCGGCAGAATCGAAGCACACGACCGTATGCAGCTCTCGGGGCGACCGGCCGCAGGTTCGCGAGCATCGCCTCCGTACAGGCGTCGGCGTGTCGCGCGTCCACTGTCCGGTTGTCGATCGAGTAGATGCGCGAACACCTGGGGTCGGCAAGGTACTGCTGCAGACTGCCGCCGAGGTACGAGCCCATCTCGAGGTAGACGAACGGGGCTTTCGAGTCACGCACGGTCAGTTGCAGCGCGAGCCAGGACGTGCGGTCCTTCTCCGTCGACTGCGTTTCGACAAGGTCGAACAGGCCGCGATCCAGTGTGGCGATGCGGTCTTCGAGTTCGCGTGAGTCCTTCACGGGCGCCTCCCCTCCTGCGGATGGCGCTCCACCGCCGCCCGAGCGGATCGGCGGCGAGCTGGCAGCCACGATCCGGCAGGGCGGAGAGCGTGAGCGGGCGGAGCCCCCAGAGGGATGCGGAACACTGCGAGAGCGGCGACTCCTCCGACCAGTCGAGTGTGGTCCATCGTGCTGCCTCCTTTCGGATCGGGTAGTCGTACCCGATCTTGAGGTAGGCGCCGTATGACGCCTCGGCAGCTGGTCGGCCGTGCCGCCCGTCCGGGCGACATCAGCACCCTACCACGGTGTCCGTCGAGCAGGTCAGACTCCGTCTGGCCAAGTGGCGCCGGGGGCCGGGCGTGCGCTAGGCTCGACCCATGGCCACGCTCACCGGCATCGACGGACTGCTGCTCGACATGGACGGCGTGCTCGGCGTGTCGTGGACGCCGTTGCCGGGCGCCGGCGAGGCGGTGACGCGCGTGCACGCCGCCGGCGTGCCCTTGCGCGTCCTCACCAACACGACGGCGCTTCCGCAGGCGCGCTTCGGCGAAGTGCTGCGGGAGGCCGGGTTCCCCTTCGCCGACGGGGACATCCTGACGGCGTCGGTGCTCGCGGGCGCGTGGCTGCGAAAGCAGCGCCCGGGCGCCCGGGTGTTCCTCCTGGGCGACGCCCAGGCCGAGGATCTGGCGGGCGTCGAGCTCGTGGCGGCGGACGAGGCGCCGGACGTCGTCCTCGTCTCCGGCGCCGACGACTCGTTCTGCTTCGAGAACTTCAACCGCGTGCTGATGCTGCTGCGCGGCGGCGCGGAGCTGGTCGCGATGCACCGTAACCTCTTCTGGATGACCCGGCGCGGTGAGAAGCTGGACGCCGGCGCCTACCTGCTCGGTCTCGAAGCCGCCACGGGGATCGAGGCCGTGGTGCTCGGCAAGCCGGCGGCCTCGTCGTTCCGCGCCGGCCTGCACGCGCTCGGCCTGCCGGCCGAGCGGGTGGCCATGGTCGGCGACGACGTGGAGAACGACGTGCTCGCCGCCCAGGCGATCGGCATCACCGGCGTGCTGGTGCGCACGGGCAAGTTCCGTGAGGACCAGCTGGCCCGTGCCTCGGGCACGCCGGACCTCGTCACCGGCTCGGTCGTCGACCTGCCGGAGTTGCTCGGGCTCTGAGCTCGCCGCGCGGAGGGCGGCGGGGAGGACGAAGTTCCTCCCGGCCCCGACTTGTGTTTCCGGGGTCACGTCCTATCATCGGGCTGTGAACTTCATCGTGCGCGCTCGCGGCCGACGGCCGCTCAAAGCGCGCGCCGAAAGGGGCAGCGGAAAATGGGGCTTGTAGCACTCATCGTGGTCGTGATCGTCATCGCCCTGGTGGTGATCACCGTCCTCTCGGGCATCCGCATCGTGCGCCCGACTCACCGGGCGTTCGTCGAACGGCTGGGCAAGTACAACCGCTTCTGCCAGCCGGGCATCCACCTGACGATCCCCTTCGGCATCGAGCGCATGTACCGCGTGGACATCCGCGAGATCCTGGTGGATGCCACGCCGCAGACGATCATCACCAACGACAACCTCAACGCCCGCGTCGACGCGCAGGTCTATCTCAAGGTCAAGCCCGACGAGGAGAGCGTCAAGGCTTCGCAGTACAACGTCACCAACTACCAGATCCAGATCGTCCAGCTCGCCCGGACCACGCTGCGCAACATCATCGGCACCCTGAGCCTCAAGTCGGCCAACAGCGAGCGCGGCCGCATCAACGAGGAGCTGCGCACCACGCTCCGCACCGAGACCGCCAACTGGGGCCTCGAGATCCTGCGCACCGAGCTCAAGGAGATCGATCCGCCGGCGGACGTCCAGGAGACGATGAACAAGGTCGTCAAGGCCGAGAACGAGAAGATCGCGGCCATCGACTTCGCCACTGCGACCGAGACGCAGGCCGACGGCCAGCGGCGCGCCGAGATCAAGAAGGCCGAGGGCATCAAGCAGGCCAAGATCCTCGCCGCCGAAGGCGAGGCGCAGGCCATCCAGCTGGTCAACGAGGCGGCCGAGAAGTACTTCATCGGCAACGCCCAGGTGCTGCGTAAGCTCGAGACCGTCGAAAAGGCGTTCTGGCAGAACGCCAAGATCGTCGTGCCGTCGGACGGCAACCTGGTCAACGTCATCGGCGACCTCGCGGGCATTGCGCCCGTGCCGGTCAAGCCGCCGCAGCCCAATCCCACACCGGGGCAGCCGCAGCCGCAGAGAAGGTAGGACTAACCCCGAAGGGGGCGGGCCGGGGGAGAAGAGCCCCCGGCCCGCCCCCTTCTTCGTACGCGTCCGCCGGGTTTACAGCGCCCTCAGGCGGTCCCTATCATGGCGGCTTCGCCCGGCCACTGTGTGGAGGTCCGTTGTCCTCACGCAAGCACAAGACCCGTCTGGTCCTGCTCGCCGCGCCGCTGCTCCTGGGGCTGACGGCGCTTTCCGTCTCGATGCTGCCCGGCGGATCCGCCGCGGCCGTCGCTCACGGCCCTGCAACGCCGGCCGTCGCCTTCTCTGCAAGCGGTCCCGCTGCGGGCTCCGCATCGCCGACCGCGACCGCCAGCCCCTCCGCATCGCCGGCGCCGGCCGCCGGCTCGGCCTCGCCCGCGTCGCCGGCCCCGACCGGCAGCCCCTCCGCAACGCCGGCCCCGACAGGCAGCCCCTCCGCGTCGCCGGCCCCGACCGCCGGCTCGGCCTCGCCCAAGGCGCCGGCCGCCGCCCGCGGCGTGACCCCGGCCCGTGCCGACGCCGCCATGGATGCGTTCGACCGCGCCTTCTACGTGGAGCAGGCCGGGCGCGGGTTCTTCCGCACGTCGACGGCCTCGACCCACTATGCGGCGTTCTGGCGCACTGCCGAGATGATCGAGATGGTCGAGGATGCGGCCGACCGCTCCGGCAACCCTGTCTACGGCCGCATGGTCGCCGAGCTGGCTCGCGGCGCCGCGCTCCGATGGGGCGGGAACTGGACGGTCAACCGTCGCTACAACGACGATGTCATGTGGATGGTGCTCGCCTTCGTCCGAGCCTCCACGATCACCGGCGACGGCCACCTGCGCGACGTCGCCAAGCGAAACTTCGACGCCGTGTTCGCTCGCGCCTGGAGCTCCGACTTCGGCGGCGGTCTGTGGTGGACGACCGACCGCAACGAGAAGAACGCGTGCGTCAACGCGCCCGCCGCCATCGCCGCCGTTCGCCTTGCCGGAGCGCTTCACCAGCCGGCGTACCTCGCGAAGGCGGAGCGCCTGTATGCGTGGCTGCGCCGCAGCCTCTACGACAGCCAGACCGGGGCTGTCTACGACCACGTGTTTCGCGACGACGGGCAGACGGTGGTCGACCGGGCAACGTACACGTACAACCAGGGCACATTCACGGGCGCGGGCAGCGAACTCTACCGGGCCACGCATGACGACGCGTACCTGGACGACGCCGGTCACGCGATGGAGTTCACGCGCACGGATCTCACCGCCGGCGGCCTTCTGCACGGCGAGCGGGGCGGGGACGGCGGCGGCTTCAAGGGCGTCTTCGCCCGCTACGCGGGCGATTACCTGCGCCACGATCCCACGCGTACCTACGAGGGCTGGCTGGCGCAGAACGCCTCAGCGGCGTGGTCGCACCGAAACGCGCGCGGTCTGATGGGCCAGGACTGGGCGGCTCCCGCCTCGAAGGGCGAGCTGCGTGCGTTCGACGCCTCGTCGGCCGTGGTGCTGCTGGAGCAGTTGCGCGGCCGCTGAGGCGCCGGGTGGTGACCCCGCATCGGCTCTGCTGCCAACGGACGCCGGCAGCGGGTATGAGACGCCTTGAAGCTGCCGAAGGGGAAAGAGATGACGTTCCGAAGCCGCTTGGCTGTCAGCACCGCGGTCCTCGCCACAATCCTCGTTCTCGCCGCGGCCGCCTGTGGGGAGAAGCCGCGTGGGCTTGCGAATTCCTCCCCGAGCCAGGCCATCGCCAGCTACGTCGCCGATCAGCCGCGCACGGCCAAAGCGCGACTGATCCAGCAGATGACGTCGCCGCCTGGAGTAGTGATCTTCGGCGGCTCCCGTGCGATGCGCGTCGACCCCGCGTACATCCACCGTCGCACGGGGCTGACCGGGTTCAATGCGGCCGTGACGCAGGCGCGCCCCGAAGACACCTGGGCGCTGCTCAACCTGCTGCACACCCGATTCCCCAGCGCACGATTCCGGTTCCTCTGGGTCATCCACGCCGACGAGTTCGGCGCCCGGCCATTGGACGCGGCGATCCTCATGAACCCAGCCCTCGCCCGGTACTTCCCGGGTTCTCTCGTCAAGGCGCAGGCGTCTCAGACACTCTCGACGGCGGGCGGCGCTGGGACAGGCGTGACGATCGACATCCCGAAGCGGGCGAGACTCACGTATGCGGCCGACGGCTATGCCCTGAGCGGGTTCTTCAGCAACAGGACGCCGCCGCCCAATGGCCACGTCCGGGCCGTCGACGTCAATATCAGAAAGGAGCTCAGCATCTACGGCAGCACGCCCGCGGCCTTCTACCCCCGTTCGGTCAGGTACTTCCGGAAGGATCTGGAGCTGATGGACAGACTCGGGTCGGCGCCACCCGTCCTCGTGGCGGCGCCGTTCGACCAGCGCATCTACGCGGCGACGGTGAACCACGGCTGGGGCGTGCGCCATCGCATGTTGTTGCGCCTCCTTGCCCGGCTCCACAAGACCCAGAGCTTCTCGTTCCTTGACCTGAGCCGATCCAGGTCCCACGGGTTCACCCCGAGTGACTTCTACGACGGGATCCACCTCACCCCTCAGGGGGCGCAGCAGATGATCGACCTGGTGCTCAAGAGATTCCCTGGTGCGCTGTGAAGGGCGCGCTTCGCCTACTCGCTGCCGGCGTACTTGTCGCCGTCACCGGTACTGTCCTGGCCGCTTGTGGCACGGCGCCTGGCCCCGCCGCCAGTACCACCGCTGCGGCGTCGACGCCGACGCCCACGGTCGCCCTCCCCGTCGTGCCGAGCAAAGGGCGAGCGGAGGCGGCGCTCGCCGCCTTCAACCGGGCCTTCCTGCTGGCCTCCCCCGGAAAGGCCTACTACCGCATGTCGACGAGCGGCGGACATGCCACGTTCTACAAGCAGGCGGAACTGATCGAGATGACGCAGGACGCGTGGCTGCGGTCACATTCTCCCGCCTACAAGGCCCTGATGATCCAGCTCTACAAGGGACTCATGGCGCACAGCCGGACCTTGGGCGCCTGGCTGAGTCACTCCAACGATGACATCCTGTGGGCCGCGATCATGAGCCTTCGCGCGTACAAGATGACGGGCAACAGGATGTATCTCCTCCAGGCCAGGAACGCCTTCGACGCGACCTACGCCCGGTCGTGGAGCGCCCAGTTCGGAGGGGGTCTGTGGGGCAGCTTCCGCCACCGTGCCAAGAACACCTGCGTCTCCCTGCCCGCCAGCGTCGTCGCATCGATGCTGTACCAGGACCTGCATGATCCGTCGTACCTGAAGAAGGCGAAGCACCTGTACGCCTGGGTCCGCGGCACCCTCTATGACCCCAAGACCGGGGCCGTGTACGACCACGTCGCCCCTCAGGCCGGCGGGGGCATGACGGTGGACCGAACGACTTGGACCTACAACCAGGGGACCCTCATCGGGGCGGCGGACCTGCTCTACCAGATCACGAAGAAAAGGAGCTACTACCAGGACGCGCTCAGGACCCTGGCATTCACGAAGGCGGATCTCACGGTGAACGGCATCCTGAAGAGCGAGGTCGCACCGGGGTCCTCGCTGATCGTGAGTGCGGGAGGGTACAAGGGCATCTTCGTCCGCTGGGCCATGATGTTCATCAACCGCTATCACGTCGGCGGATACAACGCGTGGATGCGGCAGAATGCCGCCGAGGTGCAGAAGCACGCGAACGCGGCGGGGCTCATGAACGAGGACTGGTCGGCTCAGACAGGCGCCGGCCCCCTTTCGGCGTTCTCGTGCTCGTCCGCGGTCGTGCTCCTGCAGTGGGCTCCTTCGGCCACCAGGGCTTCTTCAGGCCCGGCGCCGACGACGTCTCCGTGACGGCGGCGGCCGTCGCCGCGCCTACGCCTTCTTCTTGCGCGGCTTCTTCTCCTTGGGCGGCAGCGACGCCGCGTAGGCCGCCGCCTTGCGCACCCACAGGCTCGCCACGTCGCGGTCGGCCATCATGCCGGGAGGCAGGGCGACGTACTCCTTCATCGCCCTGCCCGGCATGGGCTCGAACGGCCGCCCGCCGGCGGCCGTCACCTCCGCCCGCTCGTCCTCGGACAGCCGCAGCATCATGGTCTCCTGCCACACGCCGGCGAACAGATTGCCGCCGGTGAAGTACGCCGGGCAGCCGAACATGGGCCGGTAGTCCACCGGGCCATCGAACTCCAGTGTCGCGACGATCTCGTCGAGAAGCCTGACGAGCTTCTCGTTCGGTTTGTCCCAAGGACTCATCGCGCCTCGCTCACTTCTTGTCGTGGCGCGGCACCACGAGGACGGGGATCTCGCTGTGGTGCAGCAGCTTGAGGGCCGTGGAGCCGAGGAACGCCGCCGACATGGCTCCTTCGCCGTGGCTGCCGACGACGATCGCCATGGCCTTCTTCTCCCGCGCGGTATCCAGGAGCACATCGACGGGCTTGCCCTCGCGTACCTCGCCCGTCGCCGGCGCGCCGGCCTTCTCGAGTTCCGCGCACGCGTCGGCGATCTGCTGGTCGCCGAAGCCGCGCACCATATCGACGTGCATGTCGTACTCGGCGCTCATCATCAGCGGCGAGTCGGTCATGCCCATGGGGACGTAGCCGATCGTGAACTCGAACGCGCTCACGACGAAGACCTCGCCGTCGTCGAGGTGCTTCACGATCTCCGCGGTGTACGCGAGCGCCTTCTTGGCGCAGTCGGACCCGTCGTAGCCCAGGACGAGCGTGGTCGGCATGGTGACCCTCCTCGAGTTGATTCCTGCAGGGACTATTACACACGGAGCGCGACGCTGAAACGGCCGCCGGAGGCGAGGACCGCCCGCTCGCGTCAGGCGCGGCGCAGCGCCCGCCGGGCGAAGAGGCCGCGCCGGGGGGCGAAGAGGTAGGCGAGCAGGAAGGCGGCGGTGGCGATGAGCACGACCGCCGCTCCGGAGGCCACGTTGAGGTAGTAGCTCGCGTACAGGCCGGCGACGCTCGAGGCGGCGCCGACCGCGGCGCTCACGGCCATCATCGCCGCCAGGCGCCGCGTGAGCAGATACGCGGTCGCCGCCGGAGTGACCAGCATGGCGGCGACCAGCCCTACGCCCACGGTCTGCAGACCGACGACGATGGTGAGCGCCAGCAGGATGAGCATCGCGAAGCGCAGCGTCTCGGGCCGCTTGCCGAGCATGTGCGCGAGCACGGGGTCGAACGACGCGAGCTGGAACTCCTTGAAGAACAAGATCAGCACTGTGAGGACGATCACCGCGAGGATCCCAGTGAGCCAGAGGTCGGCGGGGCTCACTCCGAGCACGTTGCCGAAGAGGATGTGCGTGAGGTCGGTGGCGTAGGAGCGGACCGTGCTCATGAGCAGGACGCCGAGCGCGAGCGCCGCGGCGAAGAGGATGCCGATCGCCGTGTCTTCTTTGACCCCGCCGCGGCGCGAGAACGCGCCGATGCCGACGGCGACCAAGATCGCGGCCACGAGCGCGCCGAGCAGGAGGTTCGCTCCCAGCAGGTAGGCGATGGCCACGCCGGGCAGGATCGCATGCGCCAGCGCGTCGCCCAGGAACGCCATGGAGCGCAGGACGACGAAGGTGCCGATCACCGAGCAGAGCACGCCCACGATGAGCGAGGCGACCAGGGCGCGCTGCATGAACTGCAGCGTGAAGGGGTCCGTGAGCCAGGCGATCATCGCGGCCCCGCGTGCGGTTCGTGGCTGTGGCGGTGCTCCTCGCCATCGCCGACGTGGCCCGGGCAGCACTGGTCGATCACGGCCATGCCGCCGATGAAGAGCGCCTGGCCACCGAAGGCCTCGCTCAGGTGCTCGGGGGTGAAGACGGTGGCCGGCTCGCCGTAGGCGATCAGCCGGCGGTTCAGCAAGGCGGTCAGCTCGAAGCGCTGCGCGGCGGTCTCCATGTCGTGCGTGCTGACGAGCACGGTGATGTCTTGCGTGCGGAGCCGCGCGAGGAGCACGAGCAAGGCCTCGCGCGCGCCCACGTCCACGCCTGTGAAGGGTTCGTCCAGCAAGAGCACGTGCGGCTCCTGGGCGAGCGCTCGCGCGAGGAACACGCGCTGCTGCTGGCCGCCGGAGAGCTCGCCGATGGAGCGCTTCTCGAGGTCGGCGATGCCGAGCTCGTCCAGCGATCGCGCCACCAACTCGCGGTCGGCGGCCCCCGGCCGCCGGAACCAGCCGAGGCTGCCGTAGCGGCCCATCATGACGACGTCGTGGACGGTGACGGGGAAGCTCCAGTCGATCTCCTCCCGCTGAGGCACGTAGGCGATGGTGTCGCCCCCCTTGCCGGGCGCGCGGTCGTGCAGAAGCACTCGCCCGGCACGGACCGGCAGCAGGCCCACGAGCGCCTTGAAGAGCGTCGACTTGCCGGCGCCGTTGGGGCCGACGATCGCCACCTGGGCGCCGTGCGGCACGCTCATGGTGACGTCTTCGAGCGCCGGGCGTCCGTCGTAGCCGACGGTCACATTCTCGAGGGTGAGCCGCGCCGCGGCGGCGGCCGTTGCGGCGCTCACTTGAGCGCATCCACGATGAGCGTCGTGTCGTACTTCATCATGTCGATGTAGGTCGGTGCGGGGCCGGATGCGTCCGTCAGAGAGTGGTCGAGGAGGTCGGTCACGACCTTGACGCCGGTCTCGGCTCCGATCTGCTCGGCCAGCTGCGGGTTCTCGCCCGCCTCCACGAAGATCGCCTTGACCCCCGTGTCCTGGATGGTCCTGGTGAGGTCGGTCAACTGCTGCGCCGTCGGCGAGTCGCTGGTCGACGCCGATGGGATGACCGTGCCGATGATGGTGAACCCGTAGCGGTCGGCGAAGTACCCGTGGCTGGCGTGGTCCATGACGAGCTTGCGGTCTGCCGGCGGGATCTGCGCCACCTGCCGCCGGACCCAGGCGTCGAGGGCGTCCAGCTTCTTGTCGTAGGCGGTGGCGTTGGTCTCGTAGGTCGCAGCGCCGGCCGGGTCGGCCTTGCTGAACGCCGCTTCGAGGTTCTTCACGTAGGTCTTCACGAGGATCGGGTCGAGCCAGAAGTGCGGGTCGGTCTCGCCGGCGGCGAGGGCGGGCTCGCCCGGCTTGGGTGTCCGCGTCCGCAGGCCGGCGGACGCAGCGACGATGGGGATGCTGCCGACGGCGTTCTGCAGCGTCGTGAGCAAGGTGCCCTCGAGGCCGCCGCCGTTGACGATGACGAGGTCGGCGCCGGCGGCCGTGCGCAGGTCCGACGGCGTCGGCTCGAACGAATGCGGGTCGGTGCCACGCGGGATGAGCGACTGGACCTGGAACCGGTCACCGGCCACGTTCTGGGCGATGTCGGCGAGGAACGAGGTGGAGGCGACGACGTCGAGGGCGCCGGAGGAGGGGTTGCTCGCAACCCCGCAGCCGGCGCCCAGCAGCGTCATGAGCGCCAGCAGCGCGGCCGCCGCCAGGACCAGCCGGCCGCGCTCGCCGCAGCCCGCGGCGGCCCGTGCGGCGCGCCGTCTTGGGCGTGCAGCGTCCAGTGCGGCGCGCAGTCCCGCGCCCGGGCGCGTCACGCGCCACCCCCGCGCTGCTTCGCGCTGCAGCCGGCACACAGCCCGCTGAACTGCAGGAAGTGGTCGGTGATGCTGTATCCGGTCTCGCGCGCCGCCGCGTCGGCGATGCCGCGCATGTTGCAGGCGGTGAACTCGGTCGCCCGGCCGCAGGCGCTGCACACCACGGTGTGGCCGTGCGCCGCGCTTGCCGGGACGAAGCTCTCGCAGTGGTCCGGTCCGTGCACGCGGCGCAGGGCGCCCACCTCGGTGAGGACCTCGAGCGTGCGGTAGACGGTCGTGAGGCCCAGCTCGGGGCACTGCTCCCGGGCGGCGTCGTAGACCTGCAGGGCGTTCAGGCTCGACGGCGCCGCGGCGATCGCGTCCAGCACGGCGCGCCGCTGGCGAGTCAGACGAAGGCCGCGCGCCGAGAGTTCTGCGAAGACGTGCGCGGTGTCGAAGCTCAAGCGGCCTCCTTTCTGAAAGTGAAAACCAGTTTCACTAAGGTCGCGAGAGCGTACCACGGCGGTGGTGCGTGGGCAACATCGACGGAGGGCGCGCGGAGCGTGCGGCCCGCCGCCGGTCAGGCAGGAAGCGTCAGTGCCGCAGGGAGAGCGGGCAGGCGGCGATGCAGATGCCGCAGATCTGCGCCTCGATACTCGTGAAGAGCGCCATGTGGTGGCGGCAGGCGCCGGCGTCGAAGAGGAGCTCGCGCGCCATGCCCGGCCGCCACTGCACGTCGCGGCCGCAGCCGGCCGGGCACGCGTCCACGCACGCGCGGCAGGCGCCGCAGCCGCTCTCCCGGACGGGCTCGCCGGCCGGCAGCTCGAGATCGGTGAAGACGGTCGCCAGGCGTACGGCCGGGCCGAACTCCGGCGAGACGAACAGGGCCGTCTTGCCGATCCACCCCAGGCCTGCCGAGGTGGCGGCCGTCTTGTGCGGGAACGGCTTGTCGCCGTTGAGCTTCTCCGCGGTGGCCTGGACACGTTCGGCGGCGTGGCCGTGCACCCTGAGGACGTCGACGAGCGTGCCCGACGCGTCGTCCAGGGCGATGTTCGCGCGCAGGTACTCCTGGTGGTAGTCCTGCGTGGGGCCGTGACGCAGCCCCCGCACGACCAGCGGGTCCAGCCTCATGAGGATGGAGATGGCCGTCGGGTACTCCGGCGCCAGGGGCAGCCTTGGGTCGTTTGCCGCCACGCCCCAGGCGTCCACCTCCTTGGTGCGGAGGATCAGTCCGATGGCGTGCCGGTCGAGAACGTGCAGCATGTGACCTCTTCTGACGAAGCGTCGGGGATCGCGAACGCGGACAGGCGGGTCCCCGTGCTTCATCTTCACACCGGCCCGTCGACGGGGACAATGGACGGGGAAGGGGACTTTCACTCCCGGGCTTGTCCTTCTTGGACACCGTGGTGACTGGGGGCAGGCGCCGAAAGGATGTGTATGAGTTCACAAGCGCCGTTTATTATTATAGGAGTCCGGCAATCATGATTCCAGACCGAGAAGAGGAGGAGGTGAGACCATGGGACCTGTGCACTTCAATAAGACGCGTGTGAAGCAGGAGGACCACTACGGCAAGCGCCGCAAGTGATCGCGGCGGACGATGAGCAGATCAGCCGATAACGTACCGTCGCCACCCGGGAGGGGCGGTTCCGTGAGTCAGGACCGCCCCTCTCGCCACGTACGGAGGCGTGAAGCCCGGACGGCCCGTCGAGCCCGCCTCGCCCGGGCCGGTGACGCCCGCCGGGTCAGCGCGGGCGGTACCGCCGCAGCCGCAGGCTGTTGGTGACGACCGTCACACTGCTCAGCCCCATGGCCGCCGCGGCGTAGATCGGGTTGAGCAGGATCCCGAACGCCGGGTAGAACGCGCCGGCCGCCAGCGGGATCAGGGCGACGTTGTACGCGAAGGCCCAGAACAGGTTCTGCTTCACCGTGTGGATGGTCGCTCTGGAAAGGTCGATCGCGGTCGCGACGCCGCCCACGTCGCCCGACATGAGGGTCACGTCGCTCGCCTCCATGGCGACGTCCGTGCCTGTGCCGATGGCGATGCCGATGTCGGCCTGCGCGAGCGCCGGGGCGTCGTTGATGCCGTCACCCACCATCGCCACCCGCCGGCCGTCCTGCTGCAGCCTGGAGACTTCCGACGCCTTCTGCTCGGGCAGCACTTCCGCGACGACGCGCTCGATGCCCACCTGCGCGGCGATGGCCTTCGCCGTCGCCTCCTGGTCGCCGGTGAGCATGACGACGTCGAGGCCGAGCTGCTTGAGGCGGGCCACGGCCGCCGCGGAGCTCGGCTTCACCGTGTCGGCGATGGCGATCGCTCCGACCGGTTCGTCGTCGACGACCACGGTCACGACGGTCTTGCCCTCGCCGGCCAGGGCGGCGGCCCGCTCGCCGGGATGGCCGGCGAGCCGCTCGTTGCCGACGAGGACGGTGTGGCCGTCCACCCGGGCGCGGATGCCGTGGCCGGCGATCGCCTCGAACCCGGTCGCCGCCGGCACGTCGAGGCCGCGGTCCGCCGCCGCGGCGAGGATCGCCGCGGCGAGCGGATGTTCGCTGCCGTGTTCGGCGCCGGCCACGAGCCGCAGCAACTCGTTGTTGTCGACGTCCGGCCCGGGCGCGCCGTCGATCCCGTCGCCGGAGCCGAACAGCACGACGTCGGTCACCCGCGGTTTGCCCTCGGTGATGGTGCCCGTCTTGTCGAGCACGACGACGTCCAGCTTGTGCGCCGTCTCGAGCGCGGCGCCGTCGCGGATGAGCACGCCGTTCTCGGCGCCCTTGCCGGTGCCGACCATGATCGCCGTCGGCGTCGCCAGGCCGAGCGCGCACGGGCACGCGATGACGAGCACGGCGACGAAGTTGAGCAGCGCGTAGTTGAGTGACGGTGAGGGTCCGAGGACGAGCCACACGACCAGCGTGATCGTGGCGATGGCGATGACCGCCGGCACGAACCAGGCGGCGATGACGTCGGCGAGCCGCGCGATCGGCGGCTTTGACCCCTGCGCCTGCTCGACGAGGCGGACGATCTGCGCCAGCGCCGTCTCAGACCCGACCTTGGTCGCGCGGAAGGTGAACGACCCGGTCGTGTTCATGGTGGCGCCGATGACCTCGTCGCCCGGGTGCTTGCCGACCGGGATGGGCTCGCCGGTGAGCATGGACTCGTCGACCGGCGAGGAGCCCTCCTCGACGAGGCCGTCCACCGGCACCTTCTCGCCGGGGCGCACGACCACGAGGTCGCCCACCAGCACCTGGGCGACCGGCACGTCGCTCTCGACGCCGGCGCGCACCACGCGCGCCGTCTTGGGCTGCAGGCCGATGAGCGACTTGATGGCGGCCCCGGTCTGCCCTTTGGCGCGCGCCTCGAGCAGCCGTCCCATCAGGATCAGCGAGATGATGAAGGCGGCCGAGTCGAAGTACATCGGCACGTTCATGCCCTGGTGCTCGAAGAAGCCGGGGAAGAGGACGCCGGCCACGCTGTACAGGTACGCCGCCGACGAGCCCATGGCGACGAGCGTGTTCATGGTCGTGGTGCCGTGCTTGAGCGCCGACCAGGCGGTCGTGTAGAACTGTCGGCCGACCCAGAACTGCACCACGCTCGCGAGCGCCCACAGCAGGTAGCCGTTGTTCATCCACGAGGGCAGGAACGTGAGCCAGTCCATCTGCATGGTGCCGATGAAGATGGTCACGCTGAGCACGAAGCCGACGGTGACCTTGAGCTTCAGGCGCTTGTAGGCGTCGGCGCGGGCCGTCTCTTCGGCGTCCGCCGCCGCCTCGACGCTCTGCTCGCCGGCGCCGGTCGCCGGCTCCACGACGTCGTAGCCGGCGCCGCGTACGGCGTCCACCAGATCCTGGTAGCTCGCCTGGCCGGGGATGTACGACACGGTCGCCTTCTCCGTCGCCAGGTTCACGTCGGCCTTGAGCACCCCGGCGGGCATGCGCAGGGCCTTCTCCACCCGGCTCACGCAACTGGCGCAGGTCATGCCGATGATCGGCAGCGTCTGCTGCGCGGTCACGACCCCGTAGCCGGCTCCCTCGACTGCCGCGACGAGGTCGCCGGTCGAGACCTCACCGGGATCGAACGTCACGGTCGCCTTCTCGGTCGCCAGGTTCACGGCGGCTTTGTCGACGCCCTGGACCTTGCCGATGGCCTTCTCCGTGCGCGCGACACAGCTGGCGCAGGTCATGCCTGTGATGGGCAGCTCGATGGTCGAATCGTGGTTACTCATCACACTCCACTGGATCGTTGCTCCGGGCTCGCGTCGGCATCGCCGCAGACTATGTTCCCGAGCCCAAACGATGATACCTCTAGGGGTATGCAGCGGCCACCGGCCGGAGGCCGCAGAGGAAGGGCGGGCCGCCGGCAGGCAAGCCCGCCGCCCGCCCCGGTATGATTGCCCGCGGACCGGCAGCGACAAAGCGAGAGACCATGGCCATCTGGGACCGGCAGAACGAGACCATCGACCGGGAGCAGCTGGGAGCGCTCCAGCTGGAGCGCCTCCGCGGGATGCTCGCGCGCGTCAACGAGCGCGTGCCGTTCTACCGGGAGCAGTTCGCCGAGGCCGGCTTCGAGCCCGGCGACCTCAAGAGCCTGGACGACGTCGCCGGTCTGCCGTTCACGGAGAAGACGGACTTCCGCGACAACTACCCCTACGGCCTGTTCGCCGTGCCCATGAGCGAAGTCATCGAGATCCACTCGTCGTCCGGGACCACGGGCAAGGCGGTGGTGGGCGGCTACACGAAGGCCGACCTCGAGACGTGGACCGAGCTCGTCTGCCGGCTCGCCGTCGCCGTCGGCGCCCACGACGGCGACGTCGCCCAGGTCGCCTTCAGCTACGGCATGTTCACCGGCGGCTTCGGCCTGCACTACGGGCTGCAGCGCGCCGGCGTCACGGTGCTGCCCATCAGCGCCGGCAATACGGCGCGCCAGTTCCAGTACATGAAGGACTTCGGGACGACGATCCTCATCGCCACGCCGTCCTACGCGCTCTACGTCGGCGAGATGCTGAAGAGGCGCGGCGTGCCGATGGAGGCGCTCCGCCTGCGGCTGGGCATGTTCGGCGCGGAGCATTGCAGCGAGCAGATGCGTGCCCAGATCGAGGCCCGGCTGCCGATCAGGGCCACCGACAACTACGGGCTCACGGAGCTCACCGGACCGGGTGTGGCCGGCGAGTGCGAGTGCCGCAGCGGCATGCACATCTCCGAAGACCACTTCTTCGCCGAGTGCCTCGACCCGGTGACCGGCAAGGCGGTCCCCGACGGAGAGGTCGGCGAGCTCGTGGTCACCGCCTTCACGCGCGAGTGCTCGCCCGTGCTGCGCTACCGCACCCGCGACCTCACGTCGCTCACCCGCGAGCGCTGCGAGTGCGGCCGGACGACCGCGCGCATGGGCAAGGTGGTCGGTCGCACCGACGACATGTTCATCATCAGCGGCGTCAACATCTTTCCGTCGGCGATCGAAAGCGTGCTCTTCCAGATCGAAGGCGTCGAGCCGTTCTACCAGATCGTGCTCGAGCGCTCCGGGGGGCTGGACACGTTCGAGGTGCAGGTCGAGGTCACCGACAAGCTGTTCGACGGCTGGATGGACGACCTGCGCGCGTTCGAGCGCCGAGTGACCGAAGAGCTCCGCTCGGCGCTCCTCGTGCGTCCCAAGGTCAAGCTGGTGGAGCCGGGCTCGCTCGAGCGCAGCGAGGGCAAGGCCCGGCGCGTCCTCGACCACCGCCCGAGCTGACCGACTCGTCCCGACGCCGGCCTCGGCGTACGCGAAGGCCGGCGGTGCAAGCCCCCGCTTTGCGCCGCCGGCCAGGGTCGAGGTCGACTTGGAAGGTCCTCTCTCTGAGTCTTCCGGTCTCCTGGTCCATACATCGGGCCGCGCGCGCCGGAGCGCATAGAACAGGCGTCTAGACGGAGGACGACGCGTCGCCGCGGCAGGCTACGCGGCGCGGCCGCGACGCTCAGACGGTGACGCGGAGAAGCTCGAGGTAGCTCGTCATGCCCTCGAGCACCTTGGCGACGCCGTCCTCGCGCAGCGACGTGACGCCTTGCGAGCGGGCGAGGCGCTGGATCTCGAGAACGCTGCCGCCGGTGGCGACGAGGTCGCGGAGCTCGTCATCGACGACCAGCACCTCGTAGAGGCCGAGCCGGCCGCGGTAGCCGGTGCCGAAGCATTTGGAGCAGCCCACAGGTTCGAACACCCTGAAACGCTTGCGAGGCGGCGTCCCCAGCCCCAGTTCGGTCCGCGGCAACTCGTGGGACGCCTATGTACAGGATGAGTGGCGCTTCAGCAGCAACCTGAGCTTCAATCTCGGACTGCGCTACGAATACGTTTCGCCCTACAGCGAAATCGACAACAGCATCGTGAACCTGAACACTACGCCGACTTTCAATGCGGTCGCGCCGGTGTACCCGGGCGGCACAGGGGCGTACACCGGTCAGGTCTATCCCGTCAGTCTGGTCAATCCGGATCGCAATAACTTTGCGCCACGCATCGGCATCGCGTGGAAGGCCTTCAAGAACACGGTGATCCGTGCCGGCTACGGCATCAACTACAACACCGGCGCTTATCAGAACATCGTGCAGAACCTGGCGTTTCAGCCCCCCTTCTCGGTGGTGCAGACGAATGTCGAGTCGGCCATCCAGGCGTTGACGCTGCAGAACGGATTCCCGGCAACGCCGCCGGGCACGATCACCAACAATTACGGCATCAACGTCAACTACAGGCTGGGTTACGTCCAGATATGGAACCTCGATATCCAGCAGGAGGAATCAATCCGACCCTATTGCTGAATCTCGACTACACGGGCACGAAGGGCACGGACCTCGACATCCTCGAAGCTCCCAACCGCACGGCCACTGGCATTCTCTATCCCACCGAACCGGTGTTTTATTGGCAGAATGGTGTGGGCGACTCTACCGCTAATGCCGGCAGTGTGCGGCTGCGCAAGCGTTTGAACCATGGCATCTCGACCGGCGGCACCTTCACCTGGTCTAAGTCTCTGGACGATGCTTCAACCATTGGCACCGGTATCGGTGTGGTTTCGGGCAACGGCAAAATTACGGGACAGACTTCGGTCGCGCAGAATCCTTACGATCTATCGGCGGAGCGCGGGTTATCCAGTTTTAACCAGGAATTTCGCTTCACTGGCGACTGGCTGTGGGAGCTGCCGTTTGGCCCGCAGAAACGCTGGCTGAACAATGGCGGAAAGGCGAGCGACATCCTGGGTAACTGGCAGTGGACCGGCGACTGGACGATTGCTTCGGGGCTTCCGTTCACCCCACGTATCCTGGGATCGCTGACTGACGTCAACAGCGGAGTCAACGGGACGCTGCGTCCGGACGTGACTGGACTGCCGGTGGCCCTGTCGAACCCGAGCCTCAATGAGTGGTTCAATACCGCGGCGTTCGCGGCCCCGCCGGTCGGGCAGGGATGATGGCGACGCCCGCCGCAACAGCGTCATTGGTCCGGGCCAGTTGGTTTTCGACATGGCCATGACGAAGGTGATTCCCCTGAGGGAGTCACGGAATCTCGAATTGCGCTTGCAGGCGTCTCAATGTTTTCAACCGTCCGCAGTACCAGACCATTGATACGACGCTGAATTCCCCGACATTCGGCCAGGTAACCGGTGTGGGCGCAATGCGAACCATCCTGATGGTGGCTAGGTTCCGGTTCTAGCGTGAGCGGGGTAGGTTTTTTGAGGTGTATGTGGACTTAGAGTTGTCATCACGAGCGAAGCGAGGGATCTGCTTTTGGCGGCTTGACGAGAAATGTGGATCAAACAGCAGACCCCGTTCGTGATGACAATGAAACAGGAGCGTTACAGAGGTAACTTGCTAAGAATGACGAAAATCGCGTTGCACAGGCTCATTGCGATGGCGCTGGCTTGCGCATTGGTATCGCCCGATCTGCTTATGGCGCAGCAGGCGGGCTACACCTTCAAAGCGCAGAGCGAACTGGTGCTGGTGAACGTCAGCGTTCGCGACAGCCATGGCAACCTGGTGCGCGACCTGAAGCCGGAGGATTTCACCGTCCTGGAAGACAACAAGCCGCAGAAGATTGCCAGCTTCGATATCGAAAATACCGAGAGCGTTCCTGTCGTTCCGCAACAGCAGGTCGCGCTGCTGACCAATACGCCGAAGAAAGTGCGGGCGACGGCAGCAAATCCGAATCCGGCACCCTCCGCCGAGGAACAGGCGATCAAGGACCGCCGGCTCATCATTCTGTTCTTTGACCTTTCGGCGATGCAGCCCGACGAGATCGAGCGCTCTGTGACCGCTGCGCAAAACTATCTGAGCAAGCAGATGCAGCCGGCCGACCTGGTCTCGATTGTGTCGCTGAGCAGCACCATCACCGTCAATCTCGATTTCACCTCCAACCGTGAACAGTTGAGCAAGGTGCTGCAGTCGCTCAATACCGGCGCAGGCACGGGTTATGAAGAGGGTTCAACCGGGACGACGGAAGGCACGGCAGATACCGGCAACTCTTTCACGGTCGATGACACCGAGTACAACATCTTCAACACCGACCGGCGTCTGCAGGCGCTGCGGACGGTGGCGCAGCAGGTGGCGAGCGTCCCGCAGAAGAAGGCGCTGATTTATTTTTCCAGTGGCATGGACCGCACCGGCATCGAGAATCAATCGGAGTTGCGCGCCGCTACCAATGCCGCCGTGCTGGCCAACATGTCCATCTACACCATGGACATTCGCGGCCTGCAGGCGCTGCCGCCGGGCGGCGAGGCGCAGAACGCCAGCCTGCGAGGCACTTCGCCCTATTCCGGCAAGTCCACCATGAACGACTTGAACTCAAACTTTACTACCCAGGAGACGCTGGTGACGCTGGCGGCTGACACCGGCGGGCGTGCCTATCTCGACTCCAACGATTTCGGCAAGGTCTTTCGCGGCGTGCAGGACGACACTGCGATGTATTACCTGCTGGGTTATCGCAGCACCAATACCGCGCGCGACGGCAAGTTCCGGCGGATCACAGTGAAGCTGAACCGGGGGGGATTGAAGATCGACTATCGCAAGGGATATTACGCCGAAGCTGACTTTGTGCACGCGAACAAGGACGATCGCGAGCGGCAGTTGATGGAGGAACTCGCTTCCGATCTGCCCAGCACCGATCTGCCGGTCTACCTGTCGACGGGATATTTCCGAATGTCCGACAACCGGTTCTATGTTCCATCTCGCTGATTGTGCCGGGTTCTGAGATTCCCTTACCCTGGCCAAAGATCAGGACAAAGCCACACTCGACGTTCTGGGCCTGGTTACCGACGAGAAGAAGCTTCCTGCGGGCGAGATTCGCGATACGGTGAAGCTGGCGGTGAACACCTCCAGCCAGGTGCGCCGGAAGAATGTGCAGTACAACAGTTACGTGACGCTGCCGCCTGGCAAGTTTCACCTCAAGGTCGTGGTGCGCGAGAACCAGACCGGACGAATGGGATCGTTCGAGACCGACTTCGTGATTCCCGACCTGAAGTCGGCGCCGCTGAAGATGAGCTCGATCGTACTGGCGAGCCAAATGCAACCGGCCAACAAGCGCGACGCCAATAATCCGCTGGTACACGATGGCGAGGAGCTTGTGCCCAGCGTGACCCATGTCTTCTCCAGCGGTCAGCAACTTTACTTCTATTACGAGGTGTATGACCCGGCGAAAGCGGCAGCCGCCGCTCCGGTCGCCCGTGGCGCCGCGGAAAAGGCAGAGGCCAAGCCGAACGGCAAAGAAAATGGCGGTCCTGGAGTGCGGCTGCTGAGCAATGTTGCTTTCTTCTCGGGAGACGTGAAGGCGTACGAGACTTCCCTGGTTGAAGTGCAACAAATCAGCGTGCCCGGGCGTAAGGCAGCCGTCTTCCAGCTCGATGTTCCGCTGACCGCGCTGAAGCCCGGCTTCTACACCTGCCAGGTCAATGTCATCGACGATGCCGGCGGCCACTTCCTGTTTCCGCGGACCGCGATGCTGGTGCGCGCTGCCCGGCTGGAGGCCAATCCACCGGCCGCTTCTCCGGCGGCAAGTGCAGGGAAGACCGGATTGTAGTCGCGGCTTCTGCTTCTCTGTGGGCCGGCGGCGCGTGCTGTCGGCCATTCTGTTTCGGCGGCAGGTTCCCGCCAGGCAGCGTTCCATTGACCGCTAAGTTTTTTGGAAATCAGGGCCTTCCTGCGCAACCTGTCCTTGACATCCGTGTTTAAAAGTATGAATATACATATCGTTGCATATTTATGCGATGTCGAAATTGTCCCGCCATACCGCCGTTCGCAACCTGGTCGCCAACCAGGAGGTTGCCAGCCAGGAAGAGTTGCGGCGGCTGCTGTACAAGCGGGGACACAAGGTAACCCAGGCGACGTTGTCGCGCGACATCCACGAGCTGGGCCTGGTGAAGACCGCCGAGGGCTACAAGCTGCCCCAGGGCGAGGTAGCGGAAGCGTTTCTTCCGTCCATCGAGCGGCTGATTCATGAGTTTGTGTACGAAGTGAAGACGGCGCAAAACCTGGTAGTGGTGAAAACCAGCGCAGGCAGCGCGCAGCCGGTGTCGGCGGCGATCGACGCGGAAGAGTGGGAAGAGGTCGTGGGGACCATCGGAGGCGACGACACCATCCTGGTAATTGCCCCCAGTAATAAAGTTGCCGAGAAGCTGGCGAAGCGCATTCAGGGATATTTCGCATGAGCTGGGGCGAGGTCTTTGGTGGTTGATACAGGATTTGTCATTACGAGCGAAGCGAGGAATCTGCTTTCCCTTGAACTGGCTGGCAATTGCGATGGGACAGCAGGTCCCTCACGGCCTGAAGGCCGTTCGTGATGACAAAAGGAAAAGCGCAACGTCGAGGTTCGACACTGGAAAGTTCAACCTCTGAGCGAGAGACAGAAGTGACCGAATGACGACTGCTGTACAACCCGCGGTGTTTGGTGCGACCGGCTACTCCGGTTTCGAACTGGTGCGCCTGCTCGCTCATCATTCCGGCGTTAAGAAGCCGCTGCTCTTCCATCGGACGGAAGAGACGGGTGGCATCGCCGACTTGAGCGAAGCCTATCCGCAGATCGCGGGAAATGGCGGCTTTCCCTTCGAGAGCTTCTCCTGGCAGCGGGTGAAGGATGTGGATGTGGTCTTCCTGGCGACGCCGCACGAGTTCTCGCGCGAGTGGGTGCCGGAAGCGATTGGGCGCGGCTTGCGCGTCAT
>CAWCSR010000005.1:0-639530 GCA_963798285.1 uncultured Thermoleophilia bacterium
CCGGGCCTTCCATGCCTTGAGCGCAACCACCGTCTCGGGGAAGAGCGGCATCGGCCGCCGGCCGGCTTGCGTCTTCGGGTCGCCCTCGTGGACCTTGTAGGCCACTGAGACGCGCGTCTCGCGGACCTGCAGCGTGCCGCGCTCAAGATCCACATCCCGCCACCTCAGACCCATCGCCTCGGCTCGCCTGAGGCCCGTGGTGCCCATGAGCAGCCACAGTACCCCGAGCCGGTCTTCCCGCGTGCCGGCGAGGAAGCTGCGCAGCTGCTCGACCTTCCAGACCTGCTCGCTGTCGACCTTCTCGCAGCGCCGGCGCGGCCGCTCTGCGTCCTCCGCCGGGTTGTAGCCGATCAGCTGCTGTCGCTTCGCCGCCGCCAGTGCCGCGTGCAGCGTGATGTGGACCTGACGGCGGGTCACGGGGGAGAGGGTGCTGTCGACCTTCCGGCCCCTCTTCTTGGCGAGCGCGCGGTGGAACTCGTTCACGTGCCGTACCTCGAGCTCCTGGAGTCGCAGGTACCCGAGCGCCGGCTTGATATGCAGGCGCACGTGGTCCGAGTAAGTCCGCACGCTCGACGGCTTCA
The DNA here is from genome assembly GCA_963798285.1 of uncultured Thermoleophilia bacterium. Lineage (GTDB taxonomy): Bacteria > Actinomycetota > Thermoleophilia > UBA2241 > UBA2241 > CAIXSE01. The sequence goes on from CAWCSR010000005.1 coordinate 582, forward strand.
GATCGCCGTCCGCGACCTTCAGCGGGAAGCCTGCCGTCCACTCGTCCAGGAACTGCCCGAAGGTCAGCCGGCGCCCGTCCACGAGCTGGCCGCGGCCCTTTTCTTCCGTCGCCTTGTTCTTGACGGCCACGGCCTCGCCGCGCCGCTCATACGAGCCGATCCAGCGTTGCCGGCGCGCCGTGACCTGCTCCAGCTCGCCGCCGCAGTCAGGGCAGGCATCAAGACGCCCGGCGTCCATCCAGTGCAGCTTGCCGCGCTCGCGCCCGAGCTTGTCCACCCGCACGCAGGTCGGGCAGCGGAGTGCGTCCTGCTCGCCCACGTCCAGGTAGACCTCGTACCGGTCCCCTCGTCTTCGCACGTGTCCGTTCATTCGACCTCCTTTCTCGTCGTCTTCCGTGGCCTGCCTGTTGGCCGCTTCCACTCGTCCAGGACGTCCCTCATCCACTCGAATCGCTTCCGCAGGTCGTTGATCTTGTTGCGATAGGCCACCACGTCGTTGTATGGGGTCGCACCGATCTGCTCCGCGGCGCGCCTCCACAGCTCCCAAGACTCCTCCCAGGTGAGGCCCTGCCTGCGGCAGTCGGTCTCGTGGTCGAAGATCGCGAGGTCATTCACACCCACCTGGCGCGGTGGGCGTGCGCCAAACTGCTGGTATTTCGCTTCGTTGTACGCCTTCGCGATCTCATCGCCCGTCACTGCTGGAGATCCGACGTGGATCGTGACGGCGTCTCCAAATCGGCGGCCCTGGTGCTTGATCGTGACCCAGGGGACCATCGCGGGGACGTCCGCGAGCAGGTAGAGCGTCGCGTCCCACACGGTGACGTTTAGGTCGTCTGCGATCTCGCCTGCGGTCGAAGCGAGCAGGCACAGCGGTCGGTGGTCGGACGGAAACCACAGCAGGTTGGCTACGGTCCCGTGCTCCCCTGGGCCGAGCGGGAGCGCAGCTAGTCCAGTGCCATACGCCTTGAACATCTCATCGATTTCATCGAGGGTTGCCGGCTGCGGGTACGCCGCCCTGAGGAACGCCACGACATCCTCTCTGGCAATCGGCGCGGCCAGGCCGAAGGCCTCCAGGACCACCGCCTGGTCATTCTTCCTGGGCCGCAGTAGGTACGCGGATTTCTCCGCCCAGCCCGACTCCGCGGGCGCCTCGAAGTCGTACCGTCCGGGCTCCGAGGAAGGCCGGCACTGCAGCGGCTGCTCATCTGAAATATGCACCATCCTCCTCTTGTCAGTAGGCTTATTTCGTCTCGCAACATCATGCACCATTGTCCTGTGCTTGTGCAAGAGGTCACCGCCAGGAGGGGAGATTCGAGAATGACGAAGGAGCAAGTACTGAGGCTGACGAGAGCTCGGGAGGCCGCCGGGATGACGAGGGCGCGCCTCGGCGCTGAGGCCAACGTCCACCCGGCTCGCGTCGGGCAGTTCGAAAACCAGATGGCCGTGCCATACCCGGTCGAGATCGCACGGATCGCTGCGGCGCTTCACTTCGCGGGCGACCCGGCCGACCTGCTGGAGGTCGTGGATCATGAGTCGGCCTGAACCGCTCGCCGACGACGAGCTACCCAGGGCGCTGACCGTCAAGCAGACGGCACTGCTGTGGAACTGCTCGCCGGACGTCATCTATGAGGCCATCGCACGCGGCGACTGCCCTGTGCCTGTTCTCCGAATCGGACGCGTCATCCGTTTGAGTCGCGCGTCCGTGCTCGGGGCCATCGGGCTCAACGACGGCGAGTCGGAGCACGGCAGTGCCGAGTGACCGTCCGCCGGTGACTCTGTTCGTCAACGAGGGCGCCGAAGCGGCGGCCCTTGGGGCCATGCTCGGCAACGGGCCCGCCTGCGCCGCGGGACTGGCGCAGCTCCGACCTGAGGACTTCTGGGGAAGGCACCACCGAGACGCCTTCGAGGCCATCCAGCGGATGCATGCCGCCGGGCGCGGCATCGACCAGGTGAGCATCGCCAACGAGTTCCCGGTCGGCGAGATGCGTGATCTTGTGCACGGGTTGCCCGCCGTGGTGCCGACCTTCGGCAACATCGGCGAGTACATCGCCGGCGTGCGGACGGCGGCGCGCTCGCGCCGGCTGCAGCAGATCGGCGAGCAGGCCCTGCGCGCGCTGGCGGAGTCGAACGGCGACGGCCCGCGGCGGTTCCTCGACGCGATCGCCAAGACGCAGGAGGAGGCCGACGAGGCCGATGCCGACACCTCCGCCGTGGTCGACTGGCCGCAGTTCTGGGAGCGCGACCACACGGTGGAGGAGTGGATCTATCAGGACATCCTCGCCCGCGGCAGGGGCCACGCCATCTACGCGGCCCACAAGGCAGGCAAGAGCCTCTTCACGCTGTCGGTTGCGGCGAAGCTCGCCACGGGCTCCGAGCCGATCGTCGTCCTCTACCTCGACTACGAGATGACCGAGGCCGACCTCTTCGAGCGCCTGGACGAGATGGGCTACGGCCCTCAGACGGACCTCTCGCGACTCCGGTACGCGCTCCTGCCGTCTCTGCCGCCGCTCGACACGGCCGAGGGCTCTGTCGATCTCATGCGCCTCGTGGACAAGGTGCGCGGCGACTGGCCGGGCCATCACCTCGTGGTCGTCATCGACACGATCAGCCGCGCCGTCTGCGGCGAGGAGAACAGCGCCGACACGTTCCGGAGCCTCTACAACTGGACCGGCATCCAGCTCAAGCGGCGCGGCGCGACGTGGGTGCGCCTCGACCACGCCGGCAAAGACTCCGAGAGGGGCCAGCGCGGTAGCAGCTCCAAGGGCGACGACGTCGATGTGGTCTGGCACCTCAAGCAGACCGAGAACGGCATCACGCTCCGGCGCCAGGTCGTCGCGCATGTCGTGGGTACCGGAAAAGGTCACGTTCAAGCTGACCGAGGATCCTCTCGCCTTCGTGCCGCTCGTCGGCGACTGGCCGCCCGGCACCGGCGCGCTCGCCAACATCCTCGACCGCCTCGACGTGCCGCTCAACGCCTCGCGCCGCGAAGCCTCGGCGCGGCTGCGCGAGATCGACGAGGGGCGCCGGCACGAGCTCGTCACGGCCGCCTTGGGCTTCCGCCGAGAGCGCCTGAAGGAGGCCCAGTGAGGGCCGGGGACCACCGCGGGGACCACCTCTCCGCGGCGCGTCCGGGACGGACGCCGGGGACCAGCGGGACCGGTGCCCGATTCGAGGCTGGGACCACCCTGGGGACCACCGGGGACCAGTGCCCTCGGGCAAGTGGGGACCACTGTCCCCCCCTTAAAGGGGGACCAGTGGCCCCAGCCCCACCCGACCACGAATGGAGGTAGCCATGACGACGACGTTGACTCCCGGAGGCGCACTCCTGCGCCAGAAGCTCCTGACGATGCAGCTCGGCGCGGCCTGCGAGCGGTTCGCCGTCGCCGCTCAGCGTCTCGGCGACCACGCGCAGCTCATCGGCTTGCTCGAGGCCGAGCTCGCTGCCCTCGAGGGGCAGGCCGGCTGGCACCGCAGCGGCCCCTCGCCGAGCCAGCGGGCCGCTGACCTGGCGATGGGTGAGCTCGCCCCGCTCCAGCCGCACCTGCCGGCCGTCAGCGAGGAGGCGACCGAGCAGGCGCGCACGGCGTTGATGGCGGGGCTATGAGCCCACCCTGGACGCACGCCGAGGAGGAGGCGCTGCGGATCCTCGGGCCGCAGATCGGCGGGCCGGCGTGCGCGGAGGCGCTCGGCCGCTCCGTCGAGGCGGTCCGCATGAGGGCCAAGCGGCTCGGCGTCAGCCTCCGTCGGCGGAGAACTTATGACCCGATTCTGACCCGCTCCCGATCCGAGGCGGTCCTGCGGCGCATCCGCGAGCTCACCGAGGCTGAGCTGTGCCCTGCCTGCGGCAAGCGCCTCATCGGCGTGAAGCGCACCGGCCTCTGCGGCCGCTGTCACTTCGAGGGCCTGCGTCGCGGTGCACGAGGAGGAGATCGCCCAGGCTCGACGGGCAGCGCGAGCTCTGGGCCGCGCGCTCGAAGCTCCGTCGCCGGCGCCGCGAGCTGGAGGCGCTGGGCGGGGAGCCGGGCCACGCGGAAAGCGGATGACAAGACGCTCGACCGACATGCCAGCAAGCAAGGAGGAACGATGAGAGCAAAGCAGAGGCAATCTGTGGCCGCGAGGGCGACGTCGGGCGCTCCGAATCCCAGAGCGGCAGCGGCACGAGGCGATGGTCGGGGCCAACATCCGCCCGTGGCTGGCCGAGCACGGTTCGCCGACCTGGGAGCCAAGCGAGGATCACGCCTGGCGAGAGTGGATCGAGCGCCACGGTGACAGCTACGCTCGCCGCTTCGCTTGAGGGGCTGGACGAGCTCGTGCGCCGCGAAGTCGCTGAGCGGCAGGAGCAGGACCCCGAAGTGGCAGCGGCAGAAGGCGATGGTCGGGGCCGAGATCCGCGCCCGGCTGGCCGAGCACGGTTCGCCGACCTGGGAGCCGGCCGAGGATCACACCTGGCGAGAATGGATTGAATTCCAGGGCGACGCCTTCGCTCGCCGCTTCCTCAAGGACCTGGACGAGGTCGTGCAGCGCATGAACCCTGGGATGGTCGAGCGTGGCAAGTGAGCGTGCCTGGACGGGAGATTGGGCGGCACGGGAAGCACGGGCGGGTGAACGGTGACGGCCTCATCGATCGTTTCTCTTGCGGCAGTCCGGCAGAGTGGGCTCTCCGCGTTGGCGTCGTACAGGTCTGGGGGACCTGTGACGCTGCATGGGCCTCCCGAGCGACGGAGGGGGTTCGTGGTCCGGATCCCCGTGCGCCCACCGCTGTTGTCACTACGACAACGGCCTCGCTCCGCAAACGGACTGCGTCTGCCGCCGGTCGCCGGCCCGCGGCGCTCACGGGCATGACGACCCGCGCCGGTCGCCTCCTTGTCTCCTCAAGGCTGGAGCCGCTAGAGTCAGCCCATGACGCTCCGCGAGATCGCGACGGGGGTGTACTGGCTTCCGCTGGGCAAAGGACTGCGTGCATCCAACGTCTACTTCGTGCAGTCGGGCTCTTCATGGTCCCTTATCGACGCGGGCTGGCCGAAGGACGCCGCGGCGATACGCCGGGCAGCGGAGTCGCTGTTCGGCAGGCATGCGCCTCCTGCGTCCCTTCTGCTCACGCACGACCACCCCGATCACGCGGGCGCCGCCCGGGAGCTCTCACGGCTGTGGGACCTTCCCGTGTGGGTGCATCCCCGAGAACTGCCGCTGGCCCTCGGGGACGTAAAGGCCATCCATGAGTACGCCGGCCCACTCGACCGCCGGGTGATCCTGCCGACCCTGCGCCTCATGGGGTCGAGGCGCATGGCGGCGACGCTCTCGCGAACCAGTCTGAAGGGCATAGCGCAGGCGTTCGACCCGGAGGCCGGCCCACCCGGTCTCACGGGCTGGGAGGCGCTCTCCACCCCGGGGCACACGCCCGGTCACGTCGCCTTCATCCGCAGGGAAGATCTGGTCGCGATCACGGGGGATGCCCTGGTGACCGTCGACCTCAACTCCTTGCGGGGGATCCTTCTCAGCGAGCAGCGGGTCGCCGGGCCGCCCTGGTACACGAGCTGGAGTTGGCCGGCAGCCAAAGCCTCGGCCGCCGCCGTGGCGAAGCTCGCGCCGCGCGTGATCGCGGGTGGTCACGGCGTCCCCCTGACGGGGCGCGCGGCCAGCGAGGGGCTTCGTGCGTTCCTCGGGCGGCTCGCGGTCTGACCAGCGCCGGCAAGATGGGCACGCAGGCGAACGACATTGATCTGTGGCGCCCGCGGCAATGACGCGGGGCTGGCGATCGCGAGACAGGGCCTCGGCGCCGGCGCGGGCAGCGTCCGGCCCGAGGCTGCGGCGCAGTGCTCGAGGGGCGCGCGCCGGCTACGAGGCCGGATCGTCGCCTGCGAGCGCCTCGTCCAGCGTGCCGTGGGTGGCGATCATGCGGTCGAGGCCGGTGACCGCGAGGGCGTGGCGCACTCTGCCCTTCGAAGAGACGATGGCCAGCTCCCGGTCCTCGCCTCTGCAGCGCCTTGCCAGCTCCAGGATGACGCTCAGGCCGGTCGTGTCGACGCGCTCGGCGGTCTCCAGGTCGAGCACGACCAGGGCCGCTCCGTCATCCAGTTCCGCGAAGAGGCGTTCCCTGAAAGCGAGGCTGCTGGCCAGGTCGATCTCGCCGCTCACCTGGATGACCATGACGTTGTCCGCTGGCCGCAGCACGCTGATGCGATAGTCCTGGGTCCCCATCCACTCCCGCTCCGAGATGGATGCTTGCCTTCGCTTGCAGGGTACCGCGAGATCGAGCGGCTGGCGTGCATCGCCGTCGACGGACAGCCATCGGTGCGGCTAGGCCATTCGTCTACAGGTTCTGTCGAGGCGCCCCACTCGTGACCGGTCTGGCGCCCAGCGCATCACCGCGGCGCGGGCACATCAGCCTGAGGCCACCACAGCGGCGCTTCGGTCGCGATCACAACGACCGCCATTGGGCGCTGCGCCAACCGGCTGCGCACCGCAGGGACGCGCGGGCTGGGGCGAGCCGCAGCCGGTGAAGACGCACAGGCCGCGGCCGTGTGAGGAGTCGCCGGGACCTGGGTAAGCTCAGACGGCGCTATGGAACGTCATGGGCGGCGAGCCGAAGGGCGAGACTTGTGACGATGAGGATGATGGGCACCGCCAATCCTTGGCACTCGATCGGTGGATCGGGACACGTTCGTGCCTACCAGGACGGGCGCATCTGCGCTCATCCCGAGTGTCACACGATCCTCTCGATCTACAACGCGACGAAGTACTGTACCCTGCATACGCGGCCCAGCCCTCGTCACCTCGAGCGTAAGGGCACGGTCCGAGAAGTGGAGTGCCCGCAGTGCGGGGCGGTCTTCGAGACGCACAACCCAGCGCGCAAGTACTGCAGCGACCGGTGCCGCATGACTGCCTTCGCCCGGCGCAAACGTGAAGCCGTGCGCCTGGAGCAGCAGGTGATTCACTGATTCAAGTGCCGTCCTCGACCTGATCATCCTCCGCGTCGAGCGGGACGAGTCCCCGACCCTCACGGAGGTCTGCTTCCGCACGGTCGGCTGGCCCTTGATGCCGCGCTAGGGTGAGGGCGCTGGGATTCTCGAGGACCTTGAAGCGCAGACCGTGGAGAGCGTCGGCAGCGGCGTCGGCGGGCATTCGTTGGTCAACCTCGGCCGCATCGTGCTCGACGACTTTCATTCGGGTCGCGCACCAGCGCAAGGCAGGGTGGCGCGTAGCGCCGGTGCCGGGTGCGCCGCGCTGAGCCTCAGGCGCAGATCTCGCCACCATGGATGGGCTCACCCGCGGCTGAGCAGAGCTCGCCGACCTCACCTCGCAGTGAGTCGAGGGCTGCTGCGCGCGTTTCATGGACCCGGAAGAGCCGGTCCAGGGCGGTGATCTCCAGCAGATCGAGGATCTGCTGATCCTTGACCACCAAATCCAGCCGCGAGTCCGCGCGCCGCTGGAGCGCGACGAGGAGGCCGAGACCGGTGGAGTCTATGAAGGTGCACGAGCTGAGCTCCATGACGAGATGGTGCGCGATCCCGCGCGAGTCGAGCTCCCTGAGAACGTCTCTGAGCTGCGCCGATGTGTACATGTCGAGCTCGCCCTCGACGGTCACGACCGCGCTGCCTTCGCCGACCCACTCACCCTTGCAGCTGAAATCGCTCACAACCTCACCTGATTAGCTCGGCGGCCAAGGCCCCTCACGAGAGACAGTCCCCATCACGGCTCGACCGCTAACGGATTGCCGTGCGACCGAGGCTCGGGCCGCCTCGGCCGCAGCACACTCTGCTGCCCCCGGCAGCGACCCCTAAGATCGAGTGCAGAGGGTCGGCGCTCCAAAAGGGGCGCCTGCTCGGCCTCGGAGGGCAACCTCTGACACCTGGAAGTGCCTACGGGTGCGACCCGTCGCGCCGGAGGCGGCGTGTGTTTCAGAGGGGCTAGACTCTGTGATCGAGCCAGACCAGGTCGGACTGACGGCGCGGACTTGCAGTTGGACTCAAACGATGTCGGCACGCCGTCGGCGCCGGTGCGCTGTGCAGGCGTCCTTCAGCCGGCACAGGTTCGCGAGACCTGTGCGGCGAGCGGCGTATGGCCGCAAGGGAGCTGCCGTGCGGGGCTCGCGGTTGCTGAGGCGATCCTCGCTCGAGTTACATCCGTCCTGGAAACTCCGCAGCCTGCCACAGGATATCCATGATGTCGTCGACGACTCGTGCTGCGTCATCTGGATGGTCGGCCATGAACGCGGGTACCGTCAGTTGCTGCGCCTCGATGAGTGGCCTCCGTGCGCTGAGATCGGCTGGGCGAAACTGAATGCCCTTCGTGGCGTACATCGTCAGCATCACCGCATAGGGAGCAGATGCGCCGGCCCCTTCGAGGAACGCAAGATACTGACTGAGAGCTGCCCGTAGGCGTTCCTCCAGAGTCCCGGCCCAGAGCTCCTTGGCGCCACCTTGGCGCCATCCCAGCCCGCACTCTTCCATGATTCTGTCAGGAGGGAGTTCGCAGTGAGCAAAGGAATCAACAGCCCGGATGACGCCATTGCGATAGACCTGCACGTACCCGGACGAGTAGACCGGATCCGTGGCCGGGTTGAGGTCGACTTGTACGCGCGCTCTGAGGCCCCGCACCAGGACCCCATCGAGATTGGCGTGGACTCGCGATGGCGGAAGAGGCGTGATGAGCGGAGGCGGACTCGCCAGGGCGGCGGCCACAAGGCCGCCGACCTGCGGCGTCCGCAGAGCCGGCAGCGAAGCTGTCCACAGGGCCGTCAGCGGTAGCCATGCCTGCGACCCATCGAGTCTGGCGATGGTCGTCGCGCTCTCCGATCGCAGGAGCTCCGCCCTCTGAAGCACAGTGTCGCCCAAGGTGAATTCGTTGCGGATCTGCTCGTAGGCCATAGCGAAGTTCCCCCCTTGACCGCGACCCTTGAAATCCGTCCGGTCCTGATAGCTCACCATGAACGGACCCGACCACGTCGAGGGTACTCTGGCCACGAATATCGGACCCCTCGGAAACTCCTTCCGCTTGCGGAGGGTCTGCACCCAGAATCCGGAAAGCCTCGGCGTGATGTAGCGGCGGACATCGTCTTCTAGGCGCAGTCGCTCTGAGTCGAGACCGTGGTGGTCGCTCACGCCCAAATGCGCTTTGGGATGGCCAGTGGGCCGCTTGTCCGGACCCTTCTTCTCGCTTACTCCATAGACGAGCCAGCCACCGGAGGTGTTCGCCATGGCGCAGACGTCGTTGAGGAACTCCCGTCTGGCCTCATCGCGATTTCGACTTCGCTTCCAGCTGGGCCCACGAGCGGGAAGCTCCTGTTTGTAGTCGAGGCGGGTGTCCTCCGGAACGTCCTCAGCGACAAGGTCGATGATGTGCTGCGCAGTCACATCTGATGGCGCGCGACAATCGAACAGCGACACGTTGCCCCCCGTCCTGGCCGATCGAGCCGAATAGCAAGCCGCATGCCAATCTACCAGTGGGCGGACTCGGTGCAAGTGCGCGCAATGCTGGAGGCGACTTGGAGAGGTGTCGACGCATTCGTATCGGAGCGAACGACCCGCGATCCCTCCTTCATCAGTGTCACGAGGTGATCGCACGTTGCTGACGTCGGCATCCGGTCGGCAGCTCGGGTGAAGTGGCCGCACTTGGATGGGTTCCGGGGCCGACGGAGAACGTGTAGACGTGTGCGCAGCTCTCCAGCTACGCCAAGGTGCGGCCATGAGTGCCGAAGCACTGTCGACCGGTCGTCCAACGAGTGGTATAGCATCCCTCCCAGGGTGCGAGCGACATCCGCCGGTCCACTAGTCGAAAGGTGCGCTGGTGAGAGTGCGATTCCATTACGGGGCGCGTGAGCAAGGTCCTTCTTCATGAGTCCCGAGCTCAGTCCCGCCGGGTTCGCCGCCAAGTGGGCCGGCAACACGCGCACCGAGCGTGCCGCCTCGCAGGAGCACTTCATCGACCTCTGCCGCATGCTCGGCGTGCAGACGCCGAACGAGGCCGACCCGACCGGCGATGAGTACGCCTTCGAGAAGGGCGCTGAGAAGAGCGCGCGGTGGTGACGGCTTCGCCGACGTGTGGAAGCGCGGCCACTTCGCCTGGGAGTACAAGGGCAAGCACAAGGACCTGAAGGCCGCCTACAGCAGCTGCTGCAGTACCGCGAGGCGCTGGAGAACCCGCCGCTGCTCGTCGTCTGCGACCTCGACCGCTTCGAGGTCCACACGAACTTCACGAACACCGCCGACAGACGTCCACTCCTTCGACCTCGAACGTCTCCTTGCTGACCCCGCTGAGCCGTTGCGTCTGCTGCGCGCCGTCATGCAGCATCCGGAGGAGCTTGAGGCCCGGAAGGACACGCGACGAGTTGACCGCCAAGGCGGCGAGCGAGTTCGCCTCCCTGGCCGAGCGTCTGCGAGCCCGCGGTCACGATCCGCTGGACGTCGCCCATTTTCTCGACAAGCTGCTGTTCTGCATGTTCGCCGAGGACGCGGGGCTGCTGCCGGGTGACCTGCTCAAGCGGCTGGCGAACGCCGGCAAGAACGACCCCGACGTGTTCACCGGCGGCCTTCGCGAGCTGTTCACCAAGATGGCCGACGGCGGCGGACTGTTCGGCGTCGAGCGCATCGAGTGGTTCAACGGCGGCCTCTTCGACGAGCGCGGCCGTGCTGCCACTGACCGACGTGGAGATCGCGCTGGTCGAGCGCGTCTCCCGGCTCGACTGGTCGCAGGTCGAGCCGGCCATCTTCGGCACGCTCTTCGAGCGCGGCCTCGACCCCGAGCAAGCGCACGCAGCTCGGTGCCCACTACACCGACCGGGCCGCGATCATGCGCCTCATCGACCCGGTGCTGCTGACCCCACTGCGACGCGACTTCGAGGACACCTGTGCGAAGGTCGAGGCCCTGCTGGCGGAGGGCAAGGCAGTCACGGCGCGGACGCCGGCTGCGAAGAACCCGCTCTCAGTCTTCAACGCCTTCCTCGACCGGCTGCGTGCCGTCCGGGTGCTCGACCCCGCCTGCGGTTCGGGCAACTTCCTCTACCTGGCACTGCTCGCCCTCAAGGACCTGGAGCGCGAGGCAATCCTGTGGGCGTCGCTGACGCTCAAGGTGCCGCTGCAGTTCCCGCAGGTCGGTGCCGAGGCCGTGCTCGGCATCGAGCTCAACCCCTACGCCGCCGAGCTCGCCCGGGTCGTCATCTGGATCGGCGAGATCCAGTGGATGCTGGCCAACGGCTTCGCCTACTCGCGCGACCCGATCCTCAAGCCGCTGGACACGATCGAGCAGCGCGACGCGCTCCTCGACCTGAGCGATCCAGAGAATCCGCGCGAGCCCGATTGGCCCGAGGCAACGGTGATCGTGGGCAACCCGCCGTTCCTGGGTGCGAAGCTCCTTCGAGCGAACCTTGGGAGTGAGTACGTCGAGGCGCTGTTCAAGGTCTACCGGGACCGAGTCGCCGGCATGGCCGACTTCTGCGCCTACTGGTACGAGAAGGCCCGGACCATGGTCGAGGCAGGACGCGTCGGATCGAGTCGGACTCCTGGCGACGCAAGGGATACGTGGCGGGGGCAGCAGGCAGACGCTGCGACGGATCAAGGAGATCCGGAGACATCTTCCTGGCGTGGTCGGATGAGCCTTGGGTGCTCGAAGGAGCAGCGGTACATGTTTCCTTCGTCGGCTTCGATGACGGCTCTGAGACAGAGAAGCTGCTCGACGGAGTGCCGGTCGTTAGCATCAACGCCAACCTGAGCACAGGCGGTGATCTCACCCAGGCGGTCCGTCTCCCGGAGAATGCTGGTCTTCGCTTCATGGCGGACGTGAAGGGTGGGGCATTCGACATCCCAGAGGACGTGGCACTGGCGATGCTGGCCAGTCCGAACCCGGACGGGCGCAGCAATGCAGACGTAGTCCGCCCCTGGGTCAATGGGCTCGACGTCACCCGCCGACCGCGCGGCATGTGGATCATCGACTTCGGGGTGAACATGCCGATGGAAGAGGCGATGCTCTACGAGGCTCCGTTTGAGTACGTCAAGGAGCACGTCGAGCCGATTCGGAGCAAGGTTCGGCGCACGTCCTACGCGACGAAGTGGTGGCTGCACGTCGAGCCCTGCTCCGGAATGCGCACAGCCCTTGAGGGCTTGGATCGCTTACATTGGCACGCCCACGACATCGAAGCACCGGCTCTTCGTGTGGCTGTCCGCGAGCACGCTGTCGGACCATGCGCTCATCGTCTTCGCCCGCGACGACGACTACTTCTTCGGCGTGCTGCAGTCGCGTCCGCACGAGTTATGGGCAAGGGGCCTTGGCACCCAGCTGCGAGAGGTGGAGTCGGGTTCCGCTATACGCCAACCTCGACGTTCGAGACGTTCCCGTTTCCCGCTGATCCAGCACCGGACGTGGTCGCGGAAGTGGCGGAGGCAGCCCGTCAGCTGAACGCCCTGCGCGTCGGCTGGCAGAATCCCGCGAGTCTGGAATCAGCCCAGCTCGCCAAGCGCACGCTCACCAACCTCTACAACTCGCCACCCACATGGCTGACGCATGCGCACGAGCGCCTCGACCGCGCCGTGCACGGCGCATACGACTGGCCGTACCCGTTGGCCGATGACGAGATTCTCGCCCGCCTGCTCGAGCTCAATCTGGCTCGCACCGTACCGCCCGCCTCACTCGCGTGAGTGCGGAGTAGCGAAGCCGGGTACTCCTGGCGACCCTGTCTGCCGCAGGACTGCGAGTGAAGACTGTCGGCCGTCAGCGCGTCGGGTGTCGGCGGGCGAGGAAATGGTCCTGCAATGGGCGCAAATGGGCTGAACGGATAGAACTCCAGGACCTCCATCGCTTCGCAGTGCACGCCTACGCTGGGAGGGCGGTGCGCGCCGTCCAGCGTCGCGCGTGGGCGGGCCAAGGCGATTCGAGCACTGGCGTCGCTGGGGTTTCCGGCGCGCCGGCCTCCACGAGGTGGGAGGAGTCGCCGGTGGCGCGCTCCCGACTGCCGCTGCCAGCTCTGCCGTCCAAAGCGCTGAAGGCAGGCGCTCGAGCCCACCATCACGGTCGGAGTGGTCTTGACTCTCGCGTCAGGCCGCGCCCGCATGCTCCCGGCAGCGGTCGCACCGGCAGCCCGCCCGGTGTCGCCAGCCCACCTCCGGGGTCAGCTGGGGAAGCATGACCTGGCGTGCATGCGGGCCGCAGTGCCAGAAGTTGATGCCGTCGTAGTAGAACTCAGCGCTCTCGTCGCGCAGCCTGCCCGCCCAGGAGGGCCGCTCGGCGTCGACCACGTCCAATCGCGTCAGCGTCCGGCGGTGAGTGGGGGAACGGGGTCCGTCCCTCGGGCACGCTACTTCGACCTGATCCATCAGGACTCCCTACTGAGCACGCGGGGCCGGCGAGCGCCTACGCGGCCAGCCAGTAGTAGGTGTGCTCTCCGCCCCCGGTGGAGACGCGGATCTTGACGTCGTAGAGGAAGCCCTCCTTGCGCAGCGGAAAGTCCTCCGCCAGGGGGTCGACGTCGACGTTGAGGATCCCGCCGCGGAGGGCCAGCTCGATCTCAGACGGGCTCAGCTCAGAGCCCATCTCAACGTCGAAGGCCCGCCTGATCTCGCGGGGATCGAAAGCCGCATCGTCGCCGGCTCCGCGGGCGCAGGCCTCACAGCACCACCTGATCGTCGTGAGCTTCAGGCCGGTGCGGGGGTCGGCGCGTTCGCTCGTGCCCGCTGCGGACATCTGCCGATAGCACACTGGACACCAGTGACTGGGCTGAACCTCTACGTACTCACCGACATTCATGACGTACCTTTGCCAGGATGATTCACTCCTTTCTCTTCTCTGCCCGGGCGGTGCGTCTTCGATACATGAGTGTGTGCCCTCCGAGGCGGCGGGGGGCTGGCGCATGGCCCGACGCGGTCCTAGCGAGGCCCGCTCTTCCAGGGCCGGGGGCCAGCCAGGCGCTCGCCTCCGTCATCGCTGTCTTCTGCACGCTCCGGTCGGTGCGCGCCAAAGCCGGTTCGGCAGCTTGCGAGCCACGCCGACAGGCAGATTTGAAGGAACGGGGCGCGGGAACAGTGAAAGCGTCGGGGCCTAGGAAGGACCTCCCGGGTCCCGACGCATGAGGAGCTCTTCGCAACGACCGCAGCAGCAGGTCCCGCTCGGCGTCGGCCAGCTGCCAGCGCAGCCAAGCCAGAACGTCTGTTGCTCTCGGCCACTGTCTCCTCCTCAGTCGCGAGGGTCTCGCCACCCTCGAGGATGGAACAGTGGTCGCCTCGTTCGGAGACGCCAACGGAGTCCTAGCCGCGCGACGTCTTCGCCGGCGTGTCCATCGCATCTCCCGATCCGCCCCGAAGCGAACACAGGGCAGGGACGCCGTTGCCGAAAGGTCCTGTCGCGATGTGCTGTGGCTCTGGACACAACGGTTTACGCCACGATCGCCCGGAGAGGTCCAGGACGTAGAGTGCGAGAGCCGCGCCAGTAAGGCAGGTTGAAGCATGAAACCAGCCAGGCAACGTCGGATCACCGATACTGTCGCCGCGCAGGGCCTCCGGGCCGAGGTGGACGCATCGACCGCGGCCGACACGGGGGAGGCCAAGGCCCGCGGTGCGCGCAGACGAGCGCCGCGGGCCAAGGGGCAGGGGCAGGGCGCCACGACTGATGCCGGCGTCGGCGTAGATACGGCGCCGGTCGCCAGGACAGCGCGACTGAAGCTACCGCCCGGGTCGGCGCCGGCACGGGACGAGACAGCATTGTCGGCGAGGCACGGGACGCCGACCCTGAACCTCGCGCCGCCGCCCGCTCCTGCGGGCACGCCCAGCCCTCTCGCGTCCGTCGCCGAGCCGAAGCCGGTGGCATTCGGACGGTCGGCGCCGCCAGCCGCCCGGATCACCGTGCTCACGCTGTTCGCGGCCGCGGTGCTGACCACCGGCCTGCTCGCCGCGTATGCCTCGTCGCTCGGCGGCGGCGCCGCTGCCAACTGGCGCACGGTTGTCGCGGTGCAGTCGACCGAGCGTCGTAGCGACCTCGGAGCGATCACCAGCGCGCCCTTCTGGAGCACGAGCAGCGTGCGCATCGTCCTGGAGGCTCCGGCTGGCGTCTCGCTCGCGGCGCTGCAGGTGACGATCGTCCCGCTGGACAAGGCAGGGACGGCGGGCGCAGACGTCCCGCGGCCTGTGTCGGCCGCTGCGGGCGCAGTCGAGGCCAGCGTGATGGGACTCAACGGCCTCTACGCCCTCAGGGCGTCTGCACCTGGGCCTGACACCTGGTCGCTCTACGTTCTGACCTCGCGGTGAGGCCAGCCTTGGCACGCTGGATGGAGCGACGAGCGGGATCGGTCAGTGGGCCCAGCGCGCGGGGCGAATACGGACGCCGCCAGCGTTACGCTGACGGGGGCCCGGGAAGAGCATGAGGTAGGGCAACGCTATCGGCGGAGATTGCGGTTACCATGCGAGTTGTAGTCACTGGTGCGCAGAGCAAGGGCGGAGTCGTGATCTCCGCTCAGCTCGAGGCGGGCGGCCTGTCGGTGCGGTCTGGCACCCATCTGCACCCGCAGTACGACAGCGGTCTTGCAGAGCTCAAGACCTGTCCGACCGCCGAGTGCTTCCCCATCGACTTCCTGCAGCCGGCCTCGCTCGAGCCCCTCTTCGCCGGCGTGGATGCGGCGGTCCTCATCCTCCCGCAGGACAAGATGATCGCTGCCATGGCATCGAACCTGGTCACAGCTGCCGAGCGCGCCCAGCTGGAGCGACTCGTGCTCATCTCGTTCCTGCACGCCGACAGCGGTCTCGGCGGTCCGATGCTGAACTGGCACCACGAGGCCGAGAAGGTCTTGCGTCACTCGACCGTTACCACAACGTGCCTACGTCCCAACTTCTACATGCAGAACTTCCTCAGCGCCTTCAAGCCGACCCGCGAGCTGAACAGCGGCATGATCAGCTACGTCGATGCGCGCGACGTCGCCGACGCCGTGGTGACGGTGCTGTCCGAGTCCGGACACGAGGACGCCACCTACTCGCTCACGGGGCCACGAGCCTACTCGGCGGACGAGGTGGTCGAGATCCTTGAGGGCGAGGTCGGCCCGTCGGTCGGCCTGCCCGGAGTCAGCTGGGAACACGTCTGCTTCTCCTCCCGGCGCAGCGGTCACTCCGGGGAGGTCCAGGCTCTCTGCGAGATGTGGCAGGCTGCCTCCGAGGGCCGCTTCTCGACCGTGACGCCGGACCTCGAACGGGTCATCGGCCGGCCGGGAAGGAGCCTCGAGGCCTTCGCCAAGGACCATCACGGGCAGTGCGAGACCGTCGTCAGCGTCGCGGGTGCGGCGCCGCGGTGTGCGTGACGAAGCCGAGAAGGCGGGGGCGATGACCGCCGTGAGCAATCAACAGGCTCGGCATGTCCATGTGAGAGGCCGCACCCGCTTCCGCGGGAACGTGTGTTCACGCGCGCTGAGGTGCGGGATGCGCGACCGGCCTGCTATGGCCTAGTTGACGACGGAGCGCGCGAGTTCGTTTTCGACGGCAGTCGCTTCTGGCACGGCCGTGTCGAGTCCACCGACTCCCGGAGCCTGTCCCTTCGTGAGGCTGTGCACTATCATGGTGCAGCCACGCGGCCAGCTGGGTTCGAAAGGGGTAGACATGAGCTCAGGCACGCACCTCTGCCTCATCTATGACGACGAACGCGAACGGCGCGAGGTCGTCGCCAAGTTCGTCCAGGACGGATTGTCCGGGGGAGAACGGGTCGCCTACTTCACGGACGCCGAGCCGCAGGCGATCCGCACCTGGCTCGGCGAGCGCGGCCTCGAGCTGCCCGAGCCGCCGGCCTTCAGCCTCATGGCGGCCGGCGCCGTCTACTACCCCGACGGTGAGTTCCTGCCCGAGCGCATGCCCCCCTACTGGCGCGCCTTCCACGAGGAAGCCACCGACATGGGCTTCCCGGCCGCGAGGGCGACCGGTGAGACGTCCTGGTCGCGCGAGGTGCCCGGCGGTGAGCGCATCGTCGAGTACGAGGCCAACCTGAACGCGGTGCTCGCCGAGCTGCCGGTCACGGCCCTCTGCCAGTACGACGTGCGGCGCTTCGATGGCGCCACGATCCTCGACATCCTGCGCGTGCACCCGCTGATGCTGGTCGGCGGCCAGGTGGTGCGCAACCCCTACTACGAGACGCCGGAAGCCTTCTTCAAGCACTCCGTCCGCGCGCAGTAGGGCGGGCAGGGCGCCCGCATGGAGGTCCTCGGCCAGCTGCTCGCGGTCCATAGCGTGCTGCCGCTGCTCGCCGGCCCGCAGCAGGCCGCGGAGTTCGCCGCGCACACGCTGCGCATCCTTCCCGAGGTCCGGGCCACCGGCGCCGTCTTAGGCGACTCCGAGGCCAGGGAGGGCAGCTGGGGATCCGCCTGGGAGGCAGGCGAGACCGGGGAAGCGATCGCTCGCCGGACCGGAGTGGCGCAGCCACCCTGACGGGGACGTGCTCGTCATCCCCGTCGGTTCGGTGCTGCGCGAGCACGGGCGCCTCGTCGTGCTCGCGGGCCGGCGCGCGGAGGTCGAGGGCTACGTCCCCTTCCTCGGCAACTTCGCCTCCGCCTTGGCCATGGCGCTCGACAACCGGCGCCATGAGGAGGAGCTGGAAGCCGCGAGTGAGCGCCTGCGCCTCAGCGAGCAGCGCTACCGGCAGCTCTTCTCGCGCATGACGCCGGGGTTCGCGCTGCACGAGATCATCACCGATGAGGGAGGGAGGCCGATCGACTACCGCTTCCTCGAGGCGAACCCGGCCTTCGAGACGATGACCGGGCTGCGCGTCAGTGAGATCCTCGGGCGCACCGTGCTCGAGGTGCTGCCCGGGCTCGAGCCCTCCTGGATCGAGCGTTACGGCGCCGTCGCGCTGGGCGGCGAGGCGATCGAGTTCGAGGACTTCACCGCTCCCCTCGGTCGCGACTACCTGGTCGTCGCCTACAGCCCCGAGCCGGGCCAGTTCGCGGCGATCTTCACGGACGTGACCGAGCGCCATGCCGCCGAGCGGGCGCTGCGCGAGAGCGAGCGCGCGGCCGCGGCCCAAGAGGAGCGGGTCCGCCTCGCCCGCGACCTGCACGACTCGATCACCCAGGCCCTCTTCGCGGCGGCGCTCAAGGCCGAGGCCCTGACCCACGATGAGGCCATCCCCTCCGGCAGCGCCGAGACCGCCGAGCAGGTGCGCCGGCTGACGCGCGGCGCGCTCGCGCAGATGCGCACGCTGCTGCTCGAGCTGCGCGCCCAGGCGCTCGAGGAGGTGCCGATCGAGCAGCTCCTACGTAACGTCGCCGAGGCGACCGAGGGCCGCGCCGACATTGCGGTCACCGTGACCGTGCGCGGCGAGGGCTCGCCGCCGCCGGAGCTGCATACGGCGATCTACCGCGTGGCCCAGGAGGCGCTGAACAACGTCGTGCGCCACTCCGGCGCGATGAGCGCCTCGGTGGAGCTGGTGAGCGAGCCGGGCCGCGTGCGCCTGCTGGTCCACGACGACGGCTGCGGCTTCGAGCCCGGCCCCCTGCCTCCAGCGCACTTCGGGCTGCGCTCGATGCGCGAGCGGGCGGCGGAGGTGGGCGGGGAGCTGCGCCTCGTCTCCGCGCCCGGCGAGGGGACGCTGGTCATGCTGGAGTGGGCCGGAAGCCGGGAGCCGGAGGCCGGCTGGAAGACATGACCTCGCAGAAGGTCAAGGCCTTCAGCATGACGCCCCTGCCGGTGAACACCGAGTCTGCCATGGTCAGGCAGGGCCCACTTCAGGCTGTGCGACCGGCTCTACTGGAGCCGCCCAGGCGGCTGTCACGACACTTCCCTCACCGGCGGCGCTCCTGACGAGCAGCTCGCCGCCCGTCCCGGTCGCCCGGTCCCGCATGGAAGCAAGGCCGAAGTGTCCTCCTCGGACGACGGACGCCGTGTCGAAGCCCTGCCCGTCGTCTTCGATGACGAGGTGGACATGCTCAGCGCCGACGCATGAGCTGCACCCAGGCGCTCTGCGCCTTGGCATGGCGGACCACGTTGTTGAGCGCCTCCTGAGTGATCCGGTACACGGCCTCGTGCACGTTCGGGGGAAGTGCGACTCCCTCGTTCAGCGTGAGGGTCACCTCCACGCTGGCGCGGCTTTGGGCTGCCTCGACCAGGTTGCCGCAGCAGCTGCTGGAGCGGCACCTCCTCGACCGGGTCGCCGCGCAGCTCCAGCAGCAGCGTGCGCATCTCGGCGAGGGCGCCGCGACTGAGGCGCCGCACATCCTCTGCCGCGGCCGTGATGCCCGGCGCCTCGTCGCCTGAAGCAATGGCGAGCGCCTCAGCCTTGAGCGTGGCGGCGAAGAGCGACTGCGTCACCGAGTCGTGGAGATCGCTGGCGATCCGCGTTCTCTCTTCCCGCGTCGCTCGTTCGGCCTCATGCTGGCGCAGGGTCTCGGCGCGCGCCAGAGCAACGGCGGCGCTCTTGCGTCTTCGCGTCTGGTCTCTCAGAGCGTCGGCCAGAAGCCCGGAGATCAATGCGGCCGTGACCCAGATGCCCGTCGAGATCGCCACGGTGACGGGGGCGCTCTGCGCACCGAAGTCGGCAACCGTCCCCCAGAAGATCACGCCGCCTGCGATCGCTGCCGCGATCCCGGCCTGCCAGCCGGTCAAGGCCCCCGTGATCACCACGGTCAGCATCAGTAGTGAGCCCGGCACGCCGAGCACGTGTCTCGAGGTGGGCATGAATCCCATGGGGATGAGAAACGCGAGCTCGAAGGCGATGGCGACCAGCAGGGTCCACAGCCTGTGGCGCCGCATGCTGGCGGCCAGCGCGATGAGCCGCGCCCTGAACCGCCGGCGCTGGCGGCCATCGTGCGCGACGCTCTCTCGATAGGAGTACTCCCCGTCAGCGGACACCACGAGGTCCTCGTCGGCAAGTTCCACGATCGTCCGGTAGCGCTCCTCGCTCTCGCGCAGCGCCGCCTGCGCTCGCACCAACTCGGTGACGTCGTTGCCGATGGAGAGGACCTCGCGGACCTCGCCTTCCTGGTCACGCAGGGCCCGGTTCGTCCACGCCACCCACAGGCGCCTGCCGTCCTTGGCAACGTTCTCGTTGACGTTGGTCCGGTAGCTCTCGGGCGCCGCCAGTACCTCCTTGTCCAGACGCGAGACGGGTCTTCCTGGCCGTGGGCGTGGGAGGAGCACCGTGACCGGGCCGCCGACGATCTCCTCCGGCTCCCAGCCGAACAACTCGACCGCGTACTCGTTCATGAAGGTGATGACGCCGTCCCGGTCGCAGCGCAGCACGACGCTGTTCACGCTCTCCACGAGCTCGCGGTAGGGCTCGTCGAGGTTGAGGCGCGTCTGCTCTGCGCGGGTCCGCTCAGTCACGTCGCGCACACAGGGCAAGACCGTCGCCGGCCAGCGGAACTCGCCGCCACCGTGGCCGCACCTGCTCCGGTGGGGAGGGCTGGAGCACTTGGGCCGGGATGGCGCCGCGGACGTCCTGGCCGATCACTTCGTCGCGACTTCGCCCCAGCAGCTTGCGGTGGCCGCGTCTGCGAGCGTGAGGCGCCGGCCGCTCGACGGTGACGAAGCTCTCGAGGCTGGCGACGATGCGGGTGAGGAAGCGCTCGCGCTTCTGCAGCGCACGGGTGAGTGCTGCGCGGCCGAACGCCTCCGGCCGCTCCTCGGTTCCCGCTCCCATCGCTGCGCTCACGCTCCCCTTTCACGCATGGCCCGCCTGCGGTGCCCAAGATTGTAAGGGAGGATTGGGCAGCGCGCGGACGGTTGCCGTAAGGCCACGTGATGCCCCACGCCGAGAGGGGAGGGGACGTCCCCAGACGGTTGCCCAGGACGCGTGGGTCGGTGACCCTCCGATGGGCGCAAGCCGGTCGAACGGGGTCATCGTGCGGGCCAACAGGTCAACTGGACGAGTCAAGACGGGGGCACTGACTCATGAACGGGTCCGAACGATCGCCGCCCGCCGGGTGTTTCTGGTCGGTGCTCGGCGGCCGTTGCGTTGTCGGTACTCCCTCTCAGTCGGTGAGATCGGACCAGAGCGCCGCCTGCACGATCAGCGGCCACTCCCGCTCGGCGTCGTAGCGCGAGAACGGGTTCGTGGCGTAGGCGACGTACCGGCTGCCGGCCGTCGTGTCGCCGTGGATGAGGACAGGGGCGCTGTTCGCCGCGATCAAGCGGTTCAGCCACATGCCGGCGACGTAGCCGTTCTGCGGCCCGATGGTGGCGATGTTACTGGGGTACTGACCGTCGTTCACCGCCGTGAAGTAGGTCGTGTTGGACGGCAGGAGATAGGAGAGAGGGCCCGCCAATCGTTGTAAGTAGCGACCACCACGCACTGGCGGCTCTGGACCACCTCTGGCGAAGAGTCGCTCCACCGCCGGTCCGCAAACCGCGAGAGGAAGCGAGCAGAGTATGAAGTCTGGCCTGCGACCGTACACCGTGATTCATCGGCGATCCCGGAGGGCGGGCGCGCCGCTGCTCGCGGTCTTGGCGGCGCTTCTCTCTCTGGCGCTGCTCCCCGCCGCCGCGTCGGCGGCGACCGCGTGGAGCCCCCAGACCTCGGGCGTGACCACCGACCTCGATGGCGTCGCCTTCACGGACGCAGCCAGCGGCTGGGCGGTCGGCGCCTCCGGCACGATCCTCGCGACCACCGACGGCGGCGCCACCTGGAAAGCCCAGACCTCGGGCACCAACCGCTCGCTCTACGCCGTCACCTTCACCGGCGCGACCAGCGGCTGGGCGGTCGGCGCCTTCGGCACCATCCTCGCGACCACCGACGGCGGCGCCACCTGGACGGCGCAGACCTCGGGCGTGACCACGGACCTCTACTGCGTCACCTCTGTGAGCGCGACTGACGCCTGGGCGGTCGGCGCCTCCGGCGCGATCCTCGCGACCACCGACGGCGGCGCGACCTGGGCGGCGAAGCCCTCGGGCACGACCAGCAACCTGCGCGCCGTCACCTTTACGAGCGCCACCGCCGGCTGGGCGGTCGGCGCCTCCGGCACCATCCTCGCGACCACCGACGGCGGCGCCACCTGGGCGCCGCAGACCTCGGGCACGACCAGCAACCTGCGCGCCGTCGCCTTCACCAGCGCCACCAGTGGCTGGGCCGTCGGCGCCTCCGGCACGATCCTCGCGACCACGGACGGGGGAGCCACCTGGAAGGCCCAAAGCTCGAGCACCACCAGCAACCTGCTCGGCGTCGCCTTCACGGACGCCGTCAGTGGCTGGGTGGTGGGATACGACGGCGTGATCCTGGGCTACTCCAAGTTCGACCCGATCACGCTCAGCGTCACGGGTGCGGACCCGGACTGGCACAGCGAGCCTGTCGACCTCACGGTGACCGCCGCTGTTGACGATCGACTGACGCTGGCGTCCCTCGCCTACTCGACTGACGGTGGCGCCACCTGGACCGCCGTCCCCGGCGAGGGTACGAGCCGAACGCTCACGATTGCAGCAGAAGGCACAACGAGCGTTGTCGTGCGGGCCGTCGATTCTGCCGGTCAGACGGTGAGAGCTTCGGCCACCGTCAACGTCGATACGCAGCCGACTGTGAGCGTCTCCGGCGGTAGCTCGTCCTGGCAGAACACGCCCGCGGCGCTGAGCGTCCAGGCCAGCGTCTTCGCCACGCACACGCTGGCAGCGCTTGAGTACTCGCGCGATGGTGGCGCGACCTGGGGTGAGGTTCCCGGCGACGGGGGCAGCCGCACTCTGACGGTCACGAGTCAGGGTACCAGCAGGATCACGGTGCGCGTGACCGACTCCGCCGGAGCGGCGTCAAGCGCCTCAGCAATGGTGAAGATCGACACCGTCAAGCCCACCTCGAAGGCCAATGCCCTGACGCTGAAACGCTCCCAGGCCAAGAAGGGGAAGACGGTCTCGGTCAAGGCTACCCTCAAGGACGCGGCGCCGTCGTGTGGCAGCGCGGTGCTCGTGACCACGATCAGCACGGCCTCGGGCCATCGCCTGGGTCGCACCACGCTCGCCGGTGCGACCGTCAACAAGACGCGCACGGTCAAGGTGAAGCTGACTCACGCGCTCGCGAAGGGCACCTACTACATCTCAACGCGCGCGACCGATAAGGCCGGCAACGTGCAGGCCAAGGCCGGCAAGGTCAAGCTGAGGGTGAAGTAGCACTCAGACGCGCAGCAGAGGGGACCGGACTTCTCGCAGTCTCGCACTCGGCGCGGAGCAGAGCAGCATGATAGGGTGAACTAGTTCCTAACTGCGAGGAACTATATGACACCGCGGCTCTGGGGAGCTACGAGAGGGTGTGCGGCAGAGCACTGAAGCGACCGGGTCCGCGTCGCATCCGGCACTGCCTGAGGAAGGGCCATGTCAACAGAAGAGAGGAACGATCACGACATGAGTGACATCGAAGACAGCAGTGAGAAAAAGGGCCTGACCAGGCGAGCGTTCCTGGGTCATGCCGCGGTGGGCGCCGCCGGCGTCGCAGTCGGCTCGAGCATCCTCGGCGTGCCTTCGGCGCTCGCCAGCGGCTCGGACTGGTCGCAGGTCGACGCCGAGAACATCGTCTGGGACAAGGAGTGCGACGTCTTGGTCGTCGGCACCGGCTACGCCGCGATGTCTGCCGCCATCGAGATCGTTGACGCCGGCGTGACCGACATCCTGGTCATCGAGAAGAACTCGGCAGACACGCTGGGCGGCAACTCGATCCAGTGCGGCGGTAACGCTCAGTTGGGCGGCACCGCCTACGAGGCGGCGGCGCCCGCCTCCGTGCTCGCCAAGTATCCCGACACGGCGAAAGACAGCGTCGAATGGATGGTCGAGGACATCCTCGCGCAGGGTCTGTACCGGGCCAACACTGACGTTCTGCAGGCGCTCATCGCAAAAGGCCCGGACACGGCTGACTGGCTGCAGAACAAGCTCGGTATCAAGTTCGGGCCTCTCACCAACCAGTATGGCGTGCGTCCCACGGTGGCCCGTGTGCATACGCCCGCTCCGTGCGGCGTCGCTACTACCGACCCCGGTTGGTACCCGGGCAGCGCCGGCATCTCGTACTTCTACGTGATGTACCAGTACCTCGTGAATCACGGCGTCAAGCTGAACGAGCGCATCCTGCCCAAGCATCAGGCCGTGAAGTTCATCCAGGCCGGCGTGGACGGTCCCGTGGTGGGCATGGAGGTGCAGGATCTGGTCGCCGGCAAGACCCTGAACATCCGTACGCGCAAAGGCGTCATGCTGGGCGCCGGCGGCTGGAAGAACAACGTTTCCATGCGCGTGAACTGGGACCCGCGTCTGGGCGACGACTACAGCTCCAGTGGCGCGCCGTACGCGACCAGCAACGGCGAGATGGTCACGGCCGCCAACGACATCGGCGCCGACCTCACCGGCATGTCCTACGTCGGCGAGGTCAGTGCCAAGTGGGGCAGCCAGCTTTACCAGTATTGGCAGACCGGTATCACCAACCCCATCGCCGGGGCCGGCATCAGCGCGCCTCCGTGGGCCAAGTCCATGTGCGTCGACATCAACGGCAAGCGGTTCGTCGATGAGTACAGCAGCAACCAGCCCGAGGGGACGGCGTTCTGCGACGCCTATGCCAACATGATGGAGCGGCCGCGTGCCATCTGGGGCATCGCCGACAGCACCAATGCCCCGGCCGCCTGGCCGGCAGCCATCACGGCGATCGCAGGTCAGCCCAACGATGAGGTGCTGCACAGCGCGTCGCCGTTCCTGTGGCGAGACATGGTTGTGAGCGCCAGCACGCTCGAGGGTCTGGCGGATGCCATGGGCCTCAGCGCGGACGCGAAGGCCGCGTTTGTGGCCGAGGTCGCCAAGTACAACGGCTATGTCACCCAGGCCATGGCCGATTCCAAGAACCCCCTGTCGTACGATGCCGACTTCGCCAAGCCGAACGCCCAGATGCTGGCGACGGTCTCGACCGGTCCGTTCTACGCGGTCAAGGCGAAGCTCCTGGCGCACGACCAGATGAGCGGCATCACGGTCAACACCAAGGGCCAGGTCGTCAAGCGTCAGGACCACATGGACCCGACGAAGGTGACGCCGATCGATCAGCAGGATGTGATCGAGCGTCTGTACGCGGCCGGTGAGATCGCCGGCGGCTACTACGGCGCCGTGCGCAGCCACGGCAAGATCGGCGTCATCATGTGTGCCGGCCGCATCGCCGGCCAGCAGGTCGTGAAGGAAGCGCCGGTGGGCAAGAAGGCCACCGCCCTCGCCGTCAAGACCAACCACGCCTCCGCCCGGCATGGACAGTCCGTGAAGCTCTCCGGCGTCATGAGCGGCGCCGAGGGCGTGCCGGCCGGCGCGCAGGTCAAGCTCCAGGTGCGCGTCCCCGGTAAGAGCAAGTACGCCACGGTGGCCGGTCCCATGACCATGAACGCCGCCCGCAGCGTGAGCAAGTCCTACAAGCTCGCCAAGAAGGGCACCTACTACTTCCGGATGCAGTTCGCAGGCACCACGTCGTTCGCGCCGTGCGCCTCGAAGAGCATCAAGGTCGTGTCGAAGTAAGCAGCACCTCGGCCCGGCGCACGCGATCCACTCGCGTGCGCCGGGCTCGGATCCATCTGCACTTCGTCATAGCGAAACGATGGAGTTCTTACCTATGAGCCACGCGTCACATCACACCACCGGCAAGATCCTGGCGCTGACGTTCGTCCTCGCCCTCGTCCTCTTCGGCGTGTTCGCCGCGACCGCGGCCGCATCGCCGGACTACGCCCAGATCTGCTCGGGTTGCCACAACGGCGTGGGCACTGCCCCCGCGGTCACCATCACCTCTGCGTCCGGCGTCGACCCCGTCACCTACAGCGTCAGCCAGTCCTCGACCGCCTGGGCGGCCTTCGACCTCTCGAACAACTCGACGAGGATAGCCGGCGACAGCAACGCTACCGGCACCTTCACGGCTCCGCTGGGGCACTACGTGCGGGTCTGCTCGGCCGACGGGGCCGCCACGGGCACTTGGTCGCAGGCGTACTTCGTCACGCCGGCGGCTCCGAGCCACGGCACGATCACGCCTGCGGCGCAGCAGCTCGTCG
Organism: uncultured Thermoleophilia bacterium; assembly: GCA_963798285.1. GTDB lineage: Bacteria > Actinomycetota > Thermoleophilia > UBA2241 > UBA2241 > CAIXSE01. Next base: position 26,503 of record CAWCSR010000005.1, read on the forward strand.
CCTCGGGCGGCAGCAGCAGTCCGCTCACCTTCACAGCCGACGCCGGCTACAAGCTCACCGACGTGCAGATCAATGGCGCGTCGAACGCCGCCGCCGTCACCGCCGGCTCGTGCGCCGTCACCAACGTGCAGGCGGACAGCACGATCGCGGCTACGTTCGCGTCCGACGTTTCGAGCTTCACGATCACGCCGAGCGCCGGCGCGGGCGGCACCATCTCGCCGGCGACCCCGCAGACCGTGGCCTCGGGTGCGAGCATCACCTTCACCGCCACCCCGAAAGCCGGCTACCAGGTTGCCACCGCCAAGGTGGACGGCGCAGCAGTGACGCTCGCCGCCGGCAACAAGTACACGTTCAGCAACGTCACTGCTAACCACTCGTTCGATGTGACGTTCAAGGTTGCCGCCGCGCAGAAGTGCAGCGCCACGATCACGCTGACCGGTCTCAAGTCCGGCGTGCTCAGGCTCCACAAGACCGTGACCATCAAGGGCGCCGTCAAGCCGGCCCACAGCGGCAAGGCGACCGTCACCATCCAGCGCAAGTCGGGTTCGAAGTGGGTCGCCGCCAAGACCACCTCTCGCACCATAAGCGCGAGGGGTGCCTACAGCTACTCCTACAAGCCCACCAAGGCCGGTACCTACCGCGTGAAGACGTCGGTTGCCAAGACTGCCGTGTACGCCTCAGCGACCACCGCCTACAAGACGTTCAAGGTCAAGTGACTGGGCCTTGACTGAGTCCGGCACACGCATGGGCCCAGCCAAGGACCGAAGACGTGGACGGGCGGCCCTTCGCGCCGCCCGTCCACTGCCCCTGCCGGTACCGCGAACCGGCAGAAGGTCACTTTCAGGTGTCCCCGCTCCCGGGACAGCGACCTCAGTGCTTGAGGTCGTGACGACGGGGCGGGCGGCCGACACGGCCGCCCGCCCCGAGCACCAACCGCAAGCCGACACTAGCAAGGGAGCGACTCGTGAGCAGAGCGGGTGGGACAATCCGAGTCGCGCTGGTCGATGACCACGCCATCGAGCGGCAGGGCTTGCGGGCGCTGCTCGACGCGCAGCCCGACATGGAGGTCGTCGCGGAGGCCTGCGACGGCGTCGAGGCGCTCGCCTTCATGGACTCCTCCGCGCCGGACGTGGTCATCACCGAGACCAACATGCCGCGCATGAACGGCGTGGAGCTGATCGACCGGCTACGGCGGCGCCACTCCTGCATCAAAGTGATCGTCCTCACTCGCCATGAGCGCTCCGACTGCATGCTGCGGGTGGTGCAGGCGGGCGTCAGCGCCTACCTGCCGAAGACCGTCTCCTCCTGCGACCTGGTGGCCGCCGTGCGCACGGTCTGCGATGGCGGCCGGGTGCTCGACCCGCACGCCCTCGACGCGGTGCTTCGCGACTACGCGCAGCGCTGCCAGGAATCCGAGGGCCAGGCTCCGAGCAAGCTGACTGCCCGGGAGCGGGAAGTGCTCACGCTCGTGGCCGAGGGCAATTCCAACCAGGAGATCGCCGACCTGCTCTGTCTCAGCCGCAAGACCGTCGAGGTGCACCGCCGCAACCTCATGCTCAAGCTGGGCATCCACGCGCCGCCGACCTCGTCAAGCACGCCATCCGTGAAAGCTTGGTGGTCCTGGACCTCACGTGAGACAGCCGCTTGGGGAGCGCGCTGAGCTTGGTCAGCCGCAGGCCTTGAAGAGCACCGCCCAACGCACCGTTCTTATGGCTTCCTATGTCACTTGACGCGGACGCCTTCCTTACGGGATGAATAGTCCATCAAACGGAGGTGCCCGCATGAGTCCTGAGAATCCCGACGCCAACGCGGCCGTAGCCGACGCTACGCTGAGCCTGGCGCGCGAGTTGTCCGCCGCGATGACACATTTCAATCGCACCCTGCGCCGCGCCACGCGCCGCGGCCTGACCTTGGAGCCGCTGTCCAGCAACGAGGTGGATTTGCTTCGCCTGGCCGGCGACCAGCCAGGGATCAGAGTTGGGGATGCTGCGGTTGCCCTGGCCCTCTCGCCGAACACGATGACCACCCTCGTCAATCAGGTGTGTGAGGTCGGGTTCCTTCACCGTGAGCGCGCGACGGACGATCGCCGAGTGGTGCGTTTGTCGTTGTCCAAGACAGGGGCCGCTCGGCTGGCCACGTGGCGCGATGTGCGTGCCGAGACGTTGGCCTCGGCGCTTTCCGATGTGTCCCGAGCAGATCGGGACGCTCTCGCTGCGGTGCTGCAGCCCTTCGCTCGCGTTGCCGAGAGGCTGGAGCGACTGAACGAAGGCTTGACGTGAGCTAGTTCAGCGGCCGGACAAGTTCTACAGGGGGCGGCTGCTCGCGCAGAACTCCGCCAGTGCTCGGGATCACGGCAGGAGTCCCACTCAGTGCCAGGGCGTCGGAGGTAGTTCACGGAGTTGCCGCGCTGGAGAGGCGGATCGACGGTCTGCTTGGTATCCAGTAGCGCGACCTGCCTCAGCCTGGCTCGTGCTTGCCGCTCAGCTGCCGACATCATGCTGCCGAGACGCCTCAGCATGCCACGCCACGCGTGAATACCGCTCATCACTGCGCCGCCGCGGAACCTTGGACGGTGCAGCACCTTCGTCCACGGCCCACTACTACCAAGACCAGACCTGAGGTTTGCTAAACCTGTCCGCGGGGGGTAAGGGGTCGAATCACGGCGCACCGTATCTGTGGACCCTGCCTACCGCCCTCCGCGTGCGCGCCCGAAATTGGCGATTTCTGGTTACATGTTGGGAGCGACCTTGTTACGAGTCCCCGGGGGACGGGCTGAAAGCCCAGAGCTGGTGGCCACCCCACTGCCCTCCGCCAGGGGGATTGTGGGAACCTTTCACCCGGTCCTCTCTGACCCGCTAAGACTAACCCGCGTGTGTCGCGGCCCTCAGGAGAAGATCCAAAGGGGCCAAGCCAGCCGGGGCCTTCGTTCGTCTGAGCCTTGCTCGCCACACGGCCGGGCAGATTCCGACCGGGCCAGAGCCAGGGCAGCACGACCGGCTTGTCATCGGGCTCCCGGCACGGCGGAGACCTCGGGTCAGATTGGCAACCGCACGAAAGCTGCGACGCGGCTCGCCGTCTTGCGAAAGGACAGTCTGCCTATGTCGCACCGGTAGGCTCGTGGTAGCGTCATATGCAGAAAGGGAGAGTCTGTGTCGATGACAATCGCAGACTGTCTAATTGTTGTTAGCCCGACGCCAGGCGGAGGCGTACGTGAGAGTCGTAGCCATGGTCATCGCAGGTCTCGCGCTCGTCCTCGCCGGATGCGGCGGCGCTGCGGCCTCGTCCCCGCCTCCGACCGCATCGCCTTCGCCCATACCCACCAGCGCAACCATGCGCGAGCTGGCCGCCGGCGAGCGCGTCACTCTGGCCTGCGGGCTGTCCCTCACCGTGCCGGCCGGCTACAACGGCAGCCTCTTCGTCAACGCGCCTTCGGACCCCTCGGACAGTGGGACGCTTGACGGGGTCGCCTCTGGCTACCTCGCCCAGAGCAGCGTCATGCACAGCTTCGCGATCACAAGCCTCACGGCCACGGCCACGCCTTCGCCCGGCATGAAGCCGCTGCTCGCGACGTGGAGCAACGGCGCCATCGAGGTCCATGGCTTCGTTGTCCGACGCGGCACCCCCAAGGCCACCAGCATGATCTCGATGATTGTGCACCTGCCAGGCAGGCCGCGAGGGCGCGTGAGCCTGATGGTCGTCGGCAAACGCGCCTCGGACGCGCCGAAGGTCATACTCGACCAGGCGAAGTCCATGTGGGAGCTGTTCCAGGTTCAGGGCGCTTCGCTTCCGTCCGCAGGCTAGTGGAGGCTGCTTATGGCAGAGCGGGCTAACAAGCACATCGAGCAGATGCCGCTTGCGCGGCACAGCTCATGTGCCGGGCGTTGGGCGGACTGAGGGGGAGCCGTGGCGAAGTCGGAGAGCCAGTTCCAGTGCCCGCACTGCGGGGCGATGACAGTGGGACCACCCGAGTTCTGCCCGTCCTGCGACCGTCGCCTCACCACCGTCAGGCCGCCCGGACGCTTCGCGTGGGTTGGCAGCGTCCTGCGCTTCATCAAGCCCGCCGACGCGCTTGGGCAGAACCCCAAGGGAGTCGGCGAGGCGTACAAGCACGGGCCGATGAACCACGAAGGCGGTGGCGGTGGCGGGTGCTGAGGGGCAGCCGCCTAACAAGCGGATCTGATTCGCAGCAGGTCTGGCCTTGATACTCTGGGCCACACCGCTCACAGGTTACGCGCGGTGCGTTGGGTGTAGCAGGGTGGGGAACGGAGGGGCGACGGTGATCCGAGAGCAGCTTCACGACGAGCTCGATCTTCTTCGCTCGAGCTGGGCGCTCTACCGCACTGAGGCCGGAGCATTGGCACGGGCGTTGCTGATCGTGCTCGTGGCCATGGCTGCCGCCTCGTTCCTCGTCACACCGTTCATCGTCCGCGACGATGCGCTCAGCAGACCCCGCGAGGGGATCGCCTCCGTCCTGGTCGCCGCGCTGGTGCTCTCGCCCCTCCTGGGCGGCCTGTTCGCGATCGCGCTCGGACGCCTGTGCGAAGGCCGCCCTGGACGTGCACGCGACATCTTCGTCGGCTACCGACGCTTCCTGCCGCTCGCCGCCGCCGGCGTGCTTGCCGGGTGCACTCTCGAACTGCGCCACGCCGGCTCTTGGCACACGGGGCTGGCCCTGCGCCTCATCGCCGTCGTCATCGGCTTCGCTGCATCCCTGCTGCTCGTCTACCTGGTCCCGACCATCGTCGACGGCCGGCTGCCGCTCCGGGCCTCGCTGGCCGCCGCGCTGCGCCTCCTGAGCCCGCCCGAGCTGTGGCGCACGCTGACCGCCGCGGTCCTGCTGTTCGCCGTCTCGCTGCTCCTCGAGCAGCCCGCCAACCTGCTCGCCCGCGGTGGTCCGGAGCTGGGGGCCCTGTACGTGACCGTCCTGCTGCTTGCATGGGGCCCCTTCGTCGTCGCCTACGTCGCGCAGATGTACGTTCGCGCTCGGGACGCGCTGACCGGAGCGGTAGATGTCTAGCGGCACGCCTGACAAGTGCCTCAACCTGACGCCCGCCTGCGGCGGCTGCAGGTTGTGCTTCCAACATTGGACAGACCAGGGGGGAGCATGAAGCGCATTGGCATCGCGTTGGCGGTCGGGGCCGCATTGGTCGCGGTCGCCGGCATCGTCGCCCTGATCGCCGGCGGCGACCGCTTCTTCCAGACCTGTGCCGTCATGGCCGTCGTCTGCGTGGGCGCGACCGTGGTGATGTCCGGCGTCCTGTTCGCGGGCAGCAACTACCCCTCCCGCGCCGCCACGACCCAGATGCCGGCCCCCGCCGCTGACGCCGCCGGCGATGACCCCGTCGACCCCGAGACGCGCTCGCGCCTCAACTCGGTCTATCCGCTCATCGCCGGTCTGCCGTGCATCGTCATCGCCGCGCAGCACTTCCTGTGAGCGGGCGGTCCTGATTGCAGTACTGAGTGCAACACCTGTCCCTCTGACGATCTCTCCTAGCTGGCTCGTTCATCGCACTCTCCGCATGCTGTTCGCCCGCTGGGCCGCCCCTGGAGAAGATCCTGACGCGATGATCGCGAAACACAATGCAGTTGGCCGGCCGCCTCGTGACCTTGTCCTTGATGAGGCACAGCCAGCTCCTCGCCTGCCCGCTGGAGCCACTCCGCATCATCCAGGGCCCGCGCGCGCTTCTCGCGGTGACGCATCGGCCATCATTGGGGCATGAGCAAGCTCGAGATCCTTCTCTGCGAGTGGTGCGGCCGAGAGCTCCGTCGCAGTTCGCACGGGCCGGCGCCGCGCTACTGCAATGCAGCCTGCCGTGTGAAGGCTTCCCGGGCCAGAAGGGCGGCTGCGTCTTTTCGCGCTGAGCTTCAAGCTGAGGGCGCCCTTCCGGGGCCCGTCGTTCACGCGCATCCGGCGCCCCGCGCCAGCACTGACGAACAGGTCGCGCGCGCCTTCCTCGAGGCCAAGTCGCTCGCCGGCGTCTTCGCTCGCCTCGGCGTCGACGCGCGGCCGGGGCTCGCCTGGCGCTGCACGCATGTCGCCGAGGCGCTTACCGCTGCCATCGAAGAGACTCTTGGAGGGGACTGACCTGAGGGCAGAGGTCGGAGACCGGCTCGCCGTCCTTGACGTGTGGTCAGGCGCCAAGGGCTTGCCGAAGGAGGCCCGCCGGAGCGGGCCTCAATCCAGACGTGCTCGCCGGCGCCCCGGAGGCGGCCGCGCCGGACCATGGAGTGTACGCGGTCTGTACACGATTACCTCGTCCGGCCCTGTCGGTTGTCGTCGGCCGGAGTCCATGAGAGCGGAGCAGAAACCGGCGATTTCCAGCAGGAAGGGCCGACGCGGGCCGAGACGGTCCGACGGCTCCCGACGGGTCCCGTCGTATCGCAGGTTCGAATCCTGCCGGGCGCACCAACGTTGTCAGAACGACAACGTTCTTCCTGCTCAGTGGCCGGTTCTGGTGTCCGGTCGCCTGCCTGATCGCTCTTCCCGATCCAGCGGGTCTGGGACATCCACGATGACTCACTCACCCTTCTCCACGACGATGATGACCTTGCCTCGAGCGTGACCCTGGTCCAGATACCGAAAGGCCTCAGCGGTCTCTCTCAGCGGATACGTTCGGTCGATGACAGGAGTAACCCGTCCGGCCTCGACCAGCTCCTTGAGAGTGATCAAGTCGTCCTGGTTCGGTGTCGAGACGAACGGGCGTTCCTGCTGGCGCACGAACAGTGACAGCAAGAACGCTTTGAAGACGTAGCCCATGCCAGCACGCCCACTGTTGGGCATGAGAGTTCCCCCGGGCTCGAGCACGCGCCTGTACTCCGCGAACGAGTGACTCGCCACGTTGTCGAGGATCAGATCGTAGCGCGGCTCGCCGTGCGTGAAGTCCTCCCTGGTGTAGTCGATGACATGGTCCGCTCCGATCGATCGGACGGTGTCCACGTTCCCCGTGCTGCACACGCCGGTCACTTCCGCTCCGAGGACCTTGGCGATCTGCACTGCGAAGGTTCCCACGCCCCCCGACGCACCGTTGATCAGGATCTTCTGCCCGGGCTGCACCTTGCCGTGATCGCGAAGCGCCTGCAGAGCGGTCAGGGCCGACGTGGGCACGGCCGCGGCCTGCTCGAACGTCAGGTTGTGCGGCTTGTGAACGAGCTTGTCCTCTTCGGCACACGTGTATTCGGCGCACGCGCGGCTGCACTCGCCGAACACCTCATCGCCCGGCTTGAAGCGCGTCACGTTCTTGCCGACCGCCTCGACGCGCCCCGCCAGATCGGCCCCCACGACGTAGTCCTTCTTGGGCTTTGGGAACCCGACGTACATCCGTATGGGGAAGGGCACGCCCCTCATGCCGAAGTAGTCACCGGCGGCAAGGGATGCCGCATGGACGCGCACCAGCACGTCGTCATCAGCGGCAACCGGCCTGTCGATCTCCTTGAATTCGAGCACGTCCGCCGAGCCGTAGCCGACTTGGACGACTGCCTTCATGGTGTTCCCCCGATCTTGGCGCGCTGCTGAACCCACGAGAAGACTGCCATCGCGGCCGCGACTACGCGACGATGACGACGATGTTCCCCAACTTCTGCCCGGTCTCGGCGTAGCGGTGAGCCTCGGCCATCTGCTCCAGGGGGAAGCGCCGATCGATGACCGGGCGTAGCTTTCCCTCTTCGACTAAGCCTCGCAAGTACGTCAGGTCCTCGCCCGTCACGCTCGATGCCGCGAAAGACACCCGCTTCTTGCTGCCCCTCGCGGCCCACTTGGCGCGAACGATCTGCAAGAAGCCCGGATTGGCCATGAGCAGGCATCCGTTCTCGTTCAGTGACCTCACCATGCGGCCGGACGGTGTGCCGCGGACCACGTCAAAGATCACGTCGTAGGTCTCAGATCCGTCGGTGAAGTCCTCCCGGGAGTAGTCGATGACGCGATCCGCGCCGATCGCGCGCAGCATCTCCAGCTTCGGCGCGCTGTCCACCGCGGTCACGTGCGCCCCGAGGACCTTGGCGAGTTGGACCGCGAACGTGCCGAAGCTCCCTCCCGCTCCGTTCACCAGGGCCCTCTGCCCGCTCTGGACCTTCCCCTTCCGCAGGAACTCCAGGGCCTCGCCTCCCCCGTAGGGTACGGTCGCAGCCTCCTCGTAGCCCACGTTCGCAGGCATCGTCGCGATCGCCCCGGTCTGGGGGTTCTCGCGCAGACAGATGTACTCCGCGTACGCTCCCAGCCCGATGCCCGTCGCCGCGAAGACCCTGTCACCCTTCCCGAACGACCTGACATCTTTGCCCACCGACTCGATGTCACCGGCAAGCTCCTGTCCGAGCACCGGTCGTCGAGGCCGGCGGATGCCGAACCCCAATCGCATGGGCAGCCAGATCCAGGGAGCGAAGTCGAACCGCCGCAGCTCGCAATCGGCCGCGCCGGCCGCCGTGGCGTGAATCCGGATAAGTACCTCGCCGTCATTGGGAACGGGCTTCGGCACGTCCCGGAGCTGGAGAACATCCGGTGGTCCGTAGTCCGTGCACACTATCGCTCTCATAGGTTCCCGGTTCGTGCGTTCGCAGTGGTCCGAATCCGAGCATACCTCACCGAGGCGCGGAGTCTGACAGTCGAGGATGCGTGCAGAGGCGAACCTTCAAGCCGGCGGCACAGATGCGCAATTCGTTGGGGGCACCAGTCGTGCGGCAAGCGCTCTCTCAGAAACCCCGAGGCAGCATCAAGTTCGCACATGGGCTGCGAACGGGCGACTCAGGCCCCTGACACGCGGGCTACAGCGCGTCGAACAGCGACCTCAGTTCGTGACGTAGGTTCGAGAGTTGTCCACTAAGGTGCGCCAGAGTTCCGATGATCTCCGGCCCGTGGTAGTGTCTCCATTGCGGTCGGCAGGTCGCTCTCGCCAAAGACGCGGCCTGCTGACCGCTTCTTCGTGCCCGGGACGCATGACTCGAGTGCCCTCCTTGGCATGGGCAGACGTGTCTGCGGACGGATCGTGCGGCTTCGCGCGGCGATTCGAGGCGCGTCGTCCTCACTTAGCAATCCTTCACGGCTGCTTCACGGCAGCGCCATATCCGAGACCTACCGTTCGGGGAGTACGGCGATCCGGGGAGGGACGTGTGAGGACGGTCGGCTGGCTCATGGTTGGCTTGGGGCTCGTCGTCACCATCGTCGGCCATTACGCGCTCTACAGCGGGTCCCTGCGTGCCGACGTGTCACGCCTCAGCGTTGGGGAGGCCGTAGCGGGGCTTTGCTTCGCTGTCGCTGGGCTGCTGCTGGTCCAGTTCCGCTCCTGATGTCGAGGCGGTGCTCCTGCCTTATCCGGCATCGGCTGCCTTCTCCGGCAGCGGCGCGCCTCGACCTCGGCTGACCAGGCCGCGGCCCCGTTGCCGGCGGCGGCGCGGCCCGGGACGTCGTTACGACGCTCATCGTCGCGGGTAGAAGGCAGCCGATGAGCGAGGACGAGGACATCACGAGGGGCCCCCTGTCCGACCCCGGCGTCAAGGCGGTCTACGATGCCGTGGCGGCCGCGCTTGCCGCGCACGACAAGGCGACCGCGGTGCGCATGGCCGTCGAAGCCGTCAGCAACGGCGCCGTCACGATCCCGGTGCTCTACCGCGACGTGCTGGAGCGCATCTTGGCCGACACGGGCGCGGCGTGGCGGACGGGCAAGACGGCCATCTGGGAGGAACACCTCGCCAGCGCGACCGTCCGGACCATCGTCGAGATCGTCTATCCGGGCGTGCTCAAGGCCAAAGCGGTTGCCGTGCCGTCCGGACGGACGGTCCTGCTCGCTTGCCCGCCCGAAGAGGGGCACGACCTCGGCCTCAGAATGGTCGCCGACCGCTTCGACATGGCCGGCTGGACGACGTTCTATCTCGGGCCGGACACCCCTGTGGCCGAGATCGCCGACGCGGCCCGCCGCCTCGGCGTCGATTCGGTGGTCATGAGCTCGTCCACTCACTACCACCGCCTGGCCGTGCGCCACGCCGTCGACGAGCTCAAGAAGCGACTGCCGGGTATCGACATCTGGGTCGGAGGCCCCGCCTTCGCAGGCGCGGCCACCGGATGGCTGCCGCAGGAGATCGTGGATCTGGACGAACTGCTGGGGGACCGCTCCGGCGGCAGCGCACAGGCGATGGGCGACCAGGTGCCCGGCGCCGGCGAAGAGGCCTGAGTCATGCTCAGCCTGGGCATCGCCGCCCGGTTCCTGCGCAAGAGTCCCTGGCAGTCGATCCTCATCGCCGCCGGCATCGCCGTCGGCATCGGCGTGCAGGTCTTCCTGGGTTCGCTGATCACGAGTCTCCAGACCAGCCTCGTCGACCAGACCATCGGCAACAGCCCGCAGGTCGTCGTGCAGGCCTCGCAGGATGGTCAGCCGGTCTCGTACACGCCCCAGCTCGAACGGGCGATCAAGGCGCAGGGTGAGATCACCACGGTCGTGCCGACCCGCACCTACTCCGGGATCTACCGCAGCGGCACGAAGAACGCGCCGCTGCAGTTCACGGGCGGTGCGCTAGACCGGCTGAACACCATCTACGACATCTCCGGACGTCTCGTCGCCGGCAAGGCATCCCTTGCGGCCGGCGAGGTGATCGTCGGCAAGGACTTCGCCGCCGCCTACGGCCTCAAGCCGGGGGCTTCGGCGACGTTCGTGCTCCCCAGTGGCAAGCCCGCGGCGCTGACCGTCTCCGGCGTGTTCGACTTCGGGTCCGCGGCCGCCAACAGCGCCACCGCCTTCGTGAACGGCGACCAGGCGGCCACGGTGCTCGGCCTGCAGCCCGACCAGTACACCGCCGTCGACGCGCAGGTGAAGGACGTGTTCTCCTCCAAGCAGGTCGCCTCCGCGCTCCGCACTGACCCGGCGCTCAACGGCCTCAAGGTCACGGAGTGGCAGGCCCAGAACGCGGACCTGCTGTCGGCGCTCAAGAGCCAGAGCTCCTCGAGCTACATGATCCAGTTCTTCGTGCTGGTCGCGGTCGCGCTCGGCATCGCCTCCACGCTTGCCATCTCCGCCGTGCAGAAGACGCGCCAGATCGGCATCCTCAAGGCGATGGGCATGAAGGACCGCCAGTCCGGGCGCATCTTCCTCTGGCAGGCCCTGATCCTCGGCGTGAGCGGCGCCGCCGTGGGCGTCGCCGCCGGGCTCGGACTCATCGCCTTGTTCACGTTCCTCGGCCGCAACTCCACTTCGCTCTTCCCGATCACGCCGCAGGTGGGTTTCGTCGTCATCTCGTTTGTCGTCGGCGTCCTCGTGGCCGTGGCGTCGTCGCTCATCCCGTCACGGCGGACGAAGAAGCTGGACCCCATCGAGGTGATCCAGGGTGGCTGAGGTGCTGGTGCACGCCGAGCAGGTCGGCAAGACCTACGGTACGGTGGTCAAGACCGTCGCCCTCCGTGAGGCCTCCTTCGAGATCGAGGCGGGCGAGTTCGCCTCGGTCATCGGCCAGTCCGGCTCGGGCAAGTCGACGCTGCTCAACCTGATCGGCCTGCTCGACACGCCCACCACGGGGCGCATCGTGCTCAACGGTCACGACGCGACGGCGGCGAATCGCAAGCAGCGCGCCGCCCTGCGCAACGACTTCGTCGGCTTCGTGTTCCAGTTCCACTACCTGCTGCCGGAGTTCAGCGTGCTCGAGAACGTGCTGATGCCGGGCCGGATCGCGGGAGTGGCTCCGTCGGAGCTTGTCCCGCGCGCCGAGGAGAACCTTGCCCTGCTCGGACTCGAGGGCCTCGAGAAGAAGAACGCCAACGACCTCTCCGGTGGGCAGAAGCAGCGCGTGGCCATCGCCCGTGCGCTCATGAACCGCCCGGCGCTGGTCCTGGCGGACGAACCGACCGGCAATCTGGACACCGAGAACACCAGGGCCGTTTACAGGCTCTTTCGCGAGATCAACGAGGAGCTCGGCACCGCGTTCGTGATCGTCACGCACGACAGGAGCGTGGCGCAGCAGACCGATCGCATCCTTGAGATCAGTGACGGCGCACTGCTGCAGGACGTGCGCAACGAGTACGCGCTGCCGCACCGCTGACCGTGTTCTCGCTCGCCGCGCCCTGGCGGGCGGGCTCACGCGGGCCTCACTCCGGCCGGAAGACGAAGAAGGCGGGCCGCCCGGAGGCGGCCCGCCTTTTCGCATCGGCGGGCCGGTGGGCCCGCGTCAGTGTGTGGCCGCGGTCAGTGGACTTTGAGCTTGCGCTCGCGGCTGTAGGTCTTGGTGTGGTCGGAGTCGCCGGCCTTCATCGTGCGGAAGTACCAGGTCCCCTTGGAGGTCATCTTGACCGTGATGGAGTACTTGCCGGCTGCGTTGAGCGAAGCCGTCTTCCAGGTGGCCCACGACCCGCCGCTCTTCTTGCGCTGGATCTTGACCGACCCGGTCGCCGGGGTGCCGTCGCTCGACACGGCCCCGTAGAACCGCACCTTGGAGTTCACCTTCACCGAACTCTTCGACAGGCTGAAGGAGACCTTCCACGCAGGGCTCACGGCGAACGTGGCCGAGATCGTGTGGTCCTCGGCGACGTTGTTGAACGTGTAGGTGGTGACGGCGCCGACCGAGGAGCCATCCACGAGCACGTCCGCAACGTGGAAACCGGCACTGGGCTTGATCGTGTAGGTCTCATCGTTGCCGACGGCGACGGTCGTGGCGCCGCTCGGCGTGACGCTGCCGTTGGCGCCTGCTGTGGCAGTCACGGTGAAGGCGATCTGGCCCTCGTCCTTGAGGTCGGACCACAAGGCCGCCTGGACGATCAACGGCCACTCGCGCTCGGCGTCGTAGCGTGAGAACGGGTTGGTGGCGTAGGCCACGTACCTGCTGTCGGCGGTCGTGGAGCCGTGAACGAGGACTGCTGCGTTGTTGGCGGCCGCGTTACGGTTGAGCCACATGCCGGAGAGGAAGCCGTTGGCGGGACCGATGGTGGCGATGTTGGCGGGATACTGAGCGTCGACCGTCACGTTGCTGCTCGGGATCGCCGAGAAGTACGTCGTGTTGGCCGGCAGGAACATGGTGTCGATGCTCGGGTAGGCACCCGAGATCGGGCTATTGGCGCCGGCGACGTTGGCCCACTGGGCGATGCCGCCATACGCGCTCTGGCTGCCCTGGGTCAGGCTCCCGGCGACGAGGGCCGGAGTGGCCGACGTGAGGAACGAGAAGCCGCTGGTCGACGTGCTGGTCGCGATGTAGCCGCCGCCGTGCGCGAAGAACGCGTTGAGGCGCGCCTTGGCGAGGGCGTTGACGTCAGCGCTCGTGACCGTCCCGCCACCCGAGTCGGCAAGACCCGTCGTCGGGTCGGTGTAGGTGATCTGCGTCGCGGATGGGGTACCGGTCACGGTGAACGTGCCGTTGTAGCCCGCCACGCCGACGCCGGAGATGGTCACGCTGGACCCGGTGGTGATGCCGCCGAGGTACGCGCTACCCATCGTGATGGTGACGGTGTCGCCCGTCTCACTCGCGCCCGCGACGACGTCGGTGCTGGTGACCGTGCCGTTGCCGGAGTTAGCGAGACCGGACGTGGGGTTCGTGTACGTGAACGTCGTTACGGACGGGACCGAGGCCACCGTGAAGGTGCCGTTGTAGCCCGCCACGCCGACGCCCGCGATCGTGACGCTGGAGCCGACCCTGAGGGTACCGGGCAGCGTCGTACCAGAGGCCATGGTGATGGTGACGGTCGTTCCCGACTCGGTTGCGCCGGTGCTTCGAATGGTGGCCGGCAGGTTGGAAGCGATGGTCGCCGCACTGCTTGGCCAAGACCCACCCGCGTTGTAGATGACGTTGAAGCCATTGAGCGGGTTGGTCGAGGATGTCTGCAGCGAGCCGGTCGCGCTGGTCGTGGCGACGTACTTGACGTTGGCTGCGCCGAAGATGCGGTCAAGGCAGCCGTCGGTATCGGCGCCGCTGCTCGGCACACTGTTGACCAGGATGGCGATCTTCGGGGCGTCGGCCACGACCGAGGTCTTGGGCATGGCGACGCCCACGTTGCGCTCGAACCACATGCCGCCCTGCTGGCCGGCCGCGTCCAGAGCCTTGGCCGTCTTGCTGTCGGCCGGGAAGATCAGGGTGCCGGCCGGCATAGGACCGCCGGTGGTGCTGGTGAACGGCTCCTCGGCGATGTAGCCGTTGACTCCGTCGGCGAGCAGGCCCAGGACGGCCTTGTCCTCGGGCACGCCCTTGAGCGTGACGGAGTAGAAGTCGGACTGCGCGTCGACGCCGCCACGGACGCCTCCGGCCAGGCTGTTGGTCTTCTGGACGAGCTCGGCGCTCGGGCTGAACGAGGCATCGTCGCGCGGAATCTCGAAGGTGTCGGCGCCCCAGAGGAGCCCGTGACTCCAGGCTGCCGGGGACGCGTACAGGATCGAGATCTTGCTCTCGATGTCCGTGCCCGCGGCGAAGGCGTTCCACGCGAGGCCCCTGAGCGCCTGGCCCATGGAGACCACGTAGGAGCCCGCCTGGAAGGCGTGTCCGCTCCACGTGAAGTCCGACGTCATGCGCTGGACCTGGATGCCGTTGTCGAGGCACCACTGAGCGATGCGGTTGGCCTCGGCGTCACTGCGCTGACCGTTGCCCCACGGCACCACGTATGCCTTGGGGAACTGCGCCATCCAGTTGTTGGAGTAGTCCGTGAAGCCCAGGCCGGTGAGGTAGGAGCTCTTGGCGAACGCGTTGGGGTCCGTGGGAGCGTTGTTGACGCCGTCCAGGAACATCTTGAGCTGGGCGCCCATCATGTCCTGACGGTTGTTCAGCCAGAAGTTCGCCGAGGAGTAGAAGTTGAGGTACTGCGCCTTCTTGGCGGTCATCCGGCCGCCGTTGCCGGCGGAGTCGTCCATCTCGACCGTGGAGCTGTCCACGCCGAGGAACGACATGTAGGTCTGGCCGTAGAAGGGACCCCAGCCATCCCACGTCTGAGCGTAGGAAGGTCCGGCGGGACTCACGGCCGTGCCGCTCCCGGAGGCCGGGAGGCCGGACGTCTTCGCGGTGTAGGTGAAGGTCGTGCTGGACGGCTTGCCGGTCACCACGTAAGTGCCGTTGTAGCCCGTCTCGGTGACACCGGCGATGACGACGGTGTAGCCGACGCTGATCTGGCTGCTGTTGGAAGCGGTGGTGGTGATGGTCACCGTGGTGCCGGCCTCGGTGGCTCCGGCGGCGGCGATGGTGTACGTGGTCGGGATGTCGCCGCTCGCGTTCCAGTCGAGCACGGGGCTCTGGATCCCCAGGCCGGCGGCGGTGAAGGCGTCCTTGGACGCGGCGTACCGCTTGGTGTTCCACGTGTAATACGCGATCGCGTCTGTGCCCGGGTTGAGGGGCATCGTGTCGCCGTCGACGAGCGTCGGCGTCACGTAGCCGTGCAGGTGCAGCGCGCCGGTGGCCAGCCACTGCTGCTGGATGGCGGCATCGATCTGCTCCTCCGGCTGCGACTGGAGGAAGTAGTCGCGGTTCGTGTCGGCCACGGCGGCGTTGCCGCGGATGCCCATGACGCGGCCGTCCGGGTTGGACGTCGGCACGACGACGAGGATCGAATGGTTGAGGATGTTGTCCACGGCGGCGTTGTCGCCGAGCGGTGTGGTGGTGAGGTCACGGAGGACCTGCATCATCGCATCGGTGCCTTCGTACTCGTTGCCGTTGATGTCGGCTTCGATGTAGATGGGCATCTTGACATTGCTGCCGTAGCTGGCGAGGAGCACCTGGGCGGCGGCGGGGTTAGTGAGCTCGATCTCGCGGATGTGCTGCCAGCGGGCATAGTCGCGGCGCTGGTTCGCGGTCTCGAGGTCGTTGACGACGGCGACGTACAGGTCGCGCCCGCCGGCCGACTGGCCGCTGACCCGATACGTCATGCGCTGCGGCAGATTGGCCGCGGTCGCCTCGGTCTGGAACTGCGCGAGCAGCGGGCCGACGTCGGCGTAGGGCATGACGGCAAGTGTGGATGTGTCGTGAGGAGCGCCCTGGAGGTTGTAGACGGCCTCGTCGGTGGGCACCGGCACAGGCCAGTTCTCACCGTAGGACGGGCCAATGCCGTGTGAGATGGGATTGCCGTCCCAAGGCGGGAGGAGCGGTGCGGCGGCCGCGGCGGCCGCGCCTACGAGGAGAAGGGCTACGACTAAGAGGAGCGCAAGAAACCATCGACGCATCGAAAGACTCCTTCACAGGGTTCGGTCCGGACATACGGCGGCGGCCATCGGGACGCAGCACGAGAAGCCGGAATGGGCGCGCGGATCACGCGGTTCACGACATAGGACCTCCTTGCCCCTGGCGCGCCATCCCCACGGTCTCCCCAGACCTGGTCGTGGACGCGGGTATCGCGGACGACCTGGGAGAGGGCGCTTAGGTGGCCCATTCTATGCCCTCGCCAGTGCGAAGCAAGCGAAGTACGATAACCGCCATAGCAGCGTGGTGAGTGCTGTCTCTCGGGCGATTCCTCAGGTGTGGAGGGAAGGGCGCACGAAATCGAGAGACGATATTCGTCGGCACCAACGGTCTCGTGGGCCGGGTTCACTGTAAGCGCGGTGCAGGGCGCTGTCCTGGCGCTCCTGTATGGCTCGCTGCGCGCGTGCACGATATTCGTCCTTGTCGCTCGGCAGGCGCCCGCTCAGCGCCCATGCTGCGAGGCGACCGCGCGAGTATTCAGCCCGGACGAGTGACCTACTGTGAATCATGCATGCGCTATTCGTACTGCGACAGAGCCGCCGCGTCCCGATCGGTGAGCCGGTACCAAGGGCGGGATCGGCCCGTTTGGCCGGCCTGGGCCGGCTGGGCGGGCTCGTCGCCGGCCGCGTGCGGCGGAGGCACGGCCGCGGCTTGCCACGCCGGCCTCCCGCGGGCGATCCGAGCCTGTGTGACGGCCGCCCGCGCCCGTGGTATCCTTTTGCGTCGACCGGGTCGCCGGCGCTCGATTCGCCGGGCGTCCGTGCGGCGCGGTGACCGGTGGTGAAGGTAGCTCAGCTGGCAGAGCTCCGGGTTGTGGTCCCGGCGGTCGCGGGTTCGAATCCCGTCCTTCACCCCAACCACGCGATGCACCGGCCGGCGCGGAGCGCCGGCCGTCCACGTTAACGACAGATGCGGGTGTGGCGGAACTGGTAGACGCGCTAGACTTAGGATCTGGTGAGCTCTGCTCGTGGAGGTTCAAGTCCTCTCACCCGCACCACATGTTCATCCTCGACCCCCGCACCGACCACACGGCGGTCCGCAGTGCCTCGGCGGCGCATGCGGACCGTTCCAGCGACAGACGGAGAATCCACAGTGAAGACGAAGGTCAGCTCCACAGGCGAGAATGAGGTCGAACTCAGCGTCGAAGTCCCCGTTGAGTCCGTCAAGAAGGCGTATGACCGTGCCGTCTCCAAGGTCCGTGAGGAGATGCAGCTTCCCGGCTTCCGCAAAGGGCGGGTACCGGTCGATCTCGTCGTCCAGAACGTCGGCGCCGACTTCATCCGCGGCGAGGCCCTCGAGGACGCCATCCCCGAGTGGGGCGACGCGGCCCTCCGGGACGCCGGCCTCTGGGACGACGCCGTCGGCACGTCCGACCTTCAGGTCGGGCCGCTCGACGAGAGCCAGGACTACGCGTTCACGATGAAGGTCCAGACCATGCCGGTGCCCGCGCTCGGCGAGTACAAGGGCCTCGAAGTGCCCAAGCGCGAAGTGGAGATCACCGACGATCAGGTCTCGGCGCAGCTGGCCATGCTGCAGGAGCGGCTCGCCACCCTGCAGCCGGTCGAGGACCGTGCCGTCCAGACCGGCGACTTCGTGCTCATGGACCTCTCGGGCAGCCGTGACGGCGAGCCTATCGAGGGCGCCCAGGGCACGGACCAGATGTACGAGATCGGCCGCGGCAACCTGATCCCCGGCTTCGAAGAGGAGCTCGTCGGCGTCAAGGCCGGCGAGGAGAAGAGCTTCGACGTCACCTTCCCCGAGGATTACCAGGCCGAGGATCTCGCCGGGCAGCCGGCGACGTTCACGGTGACGGTCAAGGAGATCAAGGAGAAGCTCGTCCCCGACCTGGACGACGCCTTCGCCGCCGACGTCAGCGAGTTCGAGACCATGGACGACCTGCGCAAGGACGTCCGCGAGCGCCTCGCAGGCGGCCGGTGACGAAGGCGCGCAGCGCGAGTTCCGCGCCTTCGCGGTCGAGAAGGCCGTCGAGCACGCCACCATAGCCGTGCCGTCCACGATGATCGACCGCGAGGCTCACCGCCTCTACCACCAGCTCGAGGAGCGGGTGGGCGAGCAGGGCCTCACCATGGAGGTCTACCTCGGCGTGCTCCAGAAGACCGAGGAGGACATCGAAGAGGAGATGCGCCCGCAGGCCGAGTTCATCATCAAGCGGCAGCTGGTGCTCGAGGCGATCGCCCAGGCAGAAGGCCTGGAGGTCACCGACGAAGATATTACCGAAGTGATCAAGCACGACGCCGAGGCGCTCGGCCGCGAGTACCTGCAGCTCCTGGCCGACCTCGAGAAGTCGGGCAGGCGTGAGGCGCTGCGCGACGAAATGCTAGTGGCCAAGGCCGCCGACCTCGTCGCCGACGCGTCGGTCCCGGTGCCGATGACTGAGGCCGAGGAGGCCGCGCTCGAGGAGTCCGCCGACGCTGTGGATCCTGAGGCCGACTGATGCGCGGAGAGTGCGGAGAGTGCGGAGTCGTAGTGGGCGCCCGCCGGCCCGAATGGTCCCGCGGCGGGCGGACTAAGGGTTTCGAAGCGGGGAAACCACACTGAGAGACAAACACAAGAGAAGAGGGTGAGTACGTGACTCCACTTGTTCCGTTCGTGATCGAGCAGACGAGCCGCGGCGAGCGGTCGTTCGACATCTTCTCCCGGCTGCTCAACGAGCGTGTCATCTTCCTGGGCACGCCGGTTGTCGACGAGATCGCCAACCTCATCGTGGCGCAGCTCATCCACCTCGAGAGCGACGACCCAGACAAGGACATCAGCCTGTACATCAACAGCCCGGGCGGCAGCGTGTACGCCGGGCTCGCGATCTACGACACGATGCAGTTCATCAAGCCGGATGTCAGTACCATCTGCGTCGGCAGCGCCATGAGCATGGGCGCGCTGCTCCTCGCCGGTGGGGCCAAAGGCAAGCGGTTCGCATTGCCCAACGCCCGCGTCCTCATCCATCAGGTGGCCGGCGGCTACGAAGGCCAGGCCACAGACATCGAGATCCACGCAAGGGAAGTCCTCAACCTCCGCAAGCGCCTGGACGAGATCATCGCCGACCACACCGGTCAGGAGATCGCCAAGGTCCGTGCCGACACGGAGCGCGACTACTTCATGAGCGCGGCTGAAGCGAAAGACTACGGCATCATCGACGACGTCATCTCCCACAGGTGATGTGGGTGACGGCGGCGGCCTCGCACTAGGAGGAGCACGGTGGCGGGAACGACCGAGGGCAACGACCAGCTGCTCTGCAGCTTCTGCGGCAAATCGCAGCGGCAGGTGAAAAAGCTCATCGCCGGCCCGGGCGTGTACATCTGCGACGAGTGCATCGACCTGTGCAACGAGATCATCGACGAAGAGCTCACGGCTCCGGCGACGCTCGACCTCGAGCAGCTGCCCAAGCCGCGTGACATCTACGGCATCCTGAACGACTACGTCGTCGGCCAGGACGAGGCCAAGCGCTCTCTGGCCGTCGCCGTGTACAACCACTACAAGCGCGTCCAGGCCGTGTCCAGCGGCGAGACTGACGTCGAGCTCGCCAAGAGCAACATCCTGCTGCTCGGCCCTACGGGCTGCGGCAAGACGCTGCTCGCGCAGACGCTGGCGCGCATCCTCAACGTCCCGTTCGCGATCGCGGACGCCACGGCGCTCACAGAGGCCGGGTACGTCGGCGAGGACGTCGAGAACATCCTGCTCAAGCTGATCCAGGCGGCCGACTTCGACGTCAAGCGCGCGGAGACCGGCATCATCTACATCGACGAGATCGACAAGGTCGCGCGCAAGGCGGACAACCCGTCGATCACGCGCGACGTCTCCGGTGAGGGCGTGCAGCAGGCGCTGCTCAAGATCCTCGAGGGCACCGTTGCCAGCGTGCCGCCGCAGGGCGGGCGCAAGCACCCGCACCAGGAGTTCCTCACCATCGACACGACCAACGTGCTGTTCATCTGCGGCGGCGCGTTCTCCGGCCTCGAGAAGATCATCGAGCGCCGCATGGGCCGCCAGGGCGTGGGCTTCATGGCCGACGTCGTCAGCAAGGCCGACAAGGATCCGGGCACGATCTTCACGCACTCACTGCCCGAGGACCTGCTCGACTTCGGTCTCATCCCCGAGTTCATCGGCCGGCTACCGGTGGTCAGCGCGGTCCACAACCTGGACGAGGCCGACCTCAAGCGCATCCTCACGGAGCCCAAGAACGCTCTCACGCGCCAGTACCAGAAGTTCTTCCAGCTCGACGGCGTCGAGCTCGTGTTCGCCGAAGAGTCGCTCACGGCCATCGCCATCAAGGCGCTGGCACGCGGCACCGGCGCCCGCGGCCTGCGCTCCATCATCGAGGAGTCGCTGCTCGGCGTGATGTTCGACCTGCCGAGCCGCACCGACGTGCGCAAGTGCGTCATCACCAAAGAGACCATCGAGAAGGGCATCGACCCGACGCTCGTCACCGAAGCGGACAAGTCGCTGCCGGAGCGTGACGCCGAATCCGCCTGAAAAGAGCTTGACGACTCAGGAGGGGCAGGGCAGCCCAGCGGCCGCCCTGCCCCTCTTGCCGACTCGCGAGCTCGTCGCTGTTCCCAAAGATGGTCGCGCCGATCTTCGTCGGCCGCGAGAAGTCGATCTCGGCCATCGAGGCCGCCTACTCGGAGCAGACCCAGCTCATCCTCTGCGCGCAGCGCGAGTCCGGCGTGGAGGACCCCTCCTTCGACGATCTGCGGCCCATCGGCGTGCGCGCCCGCGTGCTGCAGCTCTTCAAGCTGCCGGACGGGAGCGTCAAGGCTCTCGTCGAGGGCGACGAGCGAGTCCGCGCCGAGCGCGTGGTGACGGACGAGCCTCACTTCCTGGTGGAGTACGCGGCGGTCGAGAGCACGGGTTCGGGGTCGGCGCGCGCCCGCAGCCTGGCGCGCCGCGTCACCGAGGAGTTCGTGCGGTACGTACAGCTGCACCCACAGCTGGCCGATGAGGCGCAGTTCGTGGTGCAGCAGGCCTCGGGCCCCGACGAGCTCGCCGACATCGTCGCGGCACACCTGCAGACGGAGGCGGACGAGAAGCAGGCGCTGCTGGAGATCGTGAGCACGCAGCAGCGCCTCCTCGCCCTGCTGGAGAGCCTCGCCGAGGAGAACGCCGTGCTCGGCATCGAGCAGGAGATCGGCTTCAAGGTCCAGCAGCGCATCGAGGGCGCGCAGCGGCAGCTGCTGCTGCACGAGAAGCTGCGCGTGCTCCGCGACGAGATCGAGGAGGCCGGCGAAGAGGCCGACGAGGACATCTCCGGCTTCGCGCGGCGCGCCGCCGAGGCCGATCTCTCGCCGGCGGCGCGCAAGCTGGTCACCCGCGAGCTGGCCAAGCTTCGGCAGGCGCCGCCGATGAGCCCCGAGGTCGGGGTCATCCGCGGCTTCCTGGACACGGTGCTCGACCTGCCCTGGGGCAAGCTGGCGCCCGCCGACGTGGACGTACCGCGCGTGGCCCGCCACCTCGCGCGCACGCACTTCGGACTCAAGGACGTGAAGGACCGCATCCTCGAGTACCTGGCCGTCTGCCGGATGCGAGCGGATGCGGCCCGTGCGGCCGGAGGCGCGGCGGCGGATGCCGCCGACCAGCCGGCCACCATCCTGTGCCTCGCCGGCCCGGCCGGGACCGGCAAGAGCAGCGTCGCGCAGAGCATCGCCGAGGCGCTCGGCCGGCCGTTCGTGCGGGTGGCGCTCGGCGGCGTGCGCGACGAGGCCGAGATCCGCGGGCATCGCCGTACCTACATCGGCGCGATGCCCGGACGCATCGTCGACGGTCTCGCCAAGGCCGGCGTCGACAACCCCGTCATGCTGCTCGACGAGCTCGACAAGCTCGACAGCGACTGGCGGGGCAACCCGGCGGCGGCGCTCATGGAAGTCCTCGACCCGGCGCACAACCACGCCTTCCGCGACAACTACCTCGAAGCGGAGTACGACCTCAGCCGCGTGTTCTTCATCGCCACGGCCAACGACATCGACTCCATCCCGGCGACCCTCTACGACCGGCTCGAGGTCATCCACCTCAGCGGCTACACGCTGCCGGAGAAGCTGGCCATCGCGAAGCGGCATCTGCTGCCGCGCGTCGCCGCGGACACGGGGCTGCGCCGCGCGGACGTGCGTTTCGCGCGCGGCGCCCTCCAGGAGATCGTCCGCGGCTACACGCGCGAGGCCGGCGTGCGCGAGCTGGAGCGGGCCCTGCGGCGCATCGATCGCAAGGTGGCGCGCAGGCACCTCGAAGATGGTCTGGCGCTGCCGGTCACGGTCGCCGTGGACGAGCTCGGCGGGTACCTCGGCGAGGCGCACTGGCTCGAAGAGGAGCTGCCGCGCACCGGGCGCGTGGGCGAGAGCCTCGGCCTCGCCTACACCTCCGACGGCGGCGAGGTGCTCACCATCGAGGCGACCATCGCCCGCGGCCGCGGCGAGCTCGTGCTCACCGGACAACTGGGCGAGGTCATGCAGGAGTCGGGGTCTGCGGCGTGGGGCTACCTGCTCTCGCACGTCGAGCGCGACGCCGGTCTTCGCCGCCTCATCGCCCGGTCGCAGTTCATGACCGCGGACGGACTCGACCTCGCCAATCAGGACGTCCGCGTCCACGTTCCCGAGGGGGCCGTGCCCAAGGACGGCCCGTCGGCGGGCCTCGCGCTCGCCGTCGCCATGCTGTCCGCCCTCGGCGGGGCGCCGGTCAAGCCGCGGGTCGCGATGACCGGAGAGATCACGCTCGGCGGCAGGATCCTCCGCGTCGGCGGACTCAAGGAGAAGCTGCTGGCGGCCGGCCGGTCGGGCATCCGCACCGTCGTCCTGCCGGCGACCAACCGGGCCACGGTCGCCGAGCTCCCGGCGGAGCTCACGGCGAAGCTCGAGCTGGTGTATGTTGCGAGCTTCGAGGAGGCTCTGCCTCACGTCTTCGGTGCGAAGGTGTTTGCGGAGCGGGCATCTAAGGGTCACAAGTAACCGTCAGGTACCTGGGGGAAGCAATGCACGATCACGAACACGATCATCAGACGCCCGGCTCGACGGAGGAGCCGGGCGTGGACGCACAGTCCGGCCACCTCGAGCAGCACTGTTCGCAGTGCGGGGCGCTGATCGAGGGCTCCGACGAGTTCTGCCAGGTGTGCGCTATCGAGTCGAGCGGCGGAGAGCTGCCTGCCGACGACGACTGAGGTCCAGTCACCACCAGGAGTCCGCCGGGGGCCGCCCGCTCGCAAGGAGCAGGCGGCCCTCGGCGCGCCCGGCGGAGCCCACGCCGTTCGGTATACTTGAGCCTCCCGCGACCAACGAGGCTTGATGAACGACTACCTGCAGCAGACCACGCGCTTCGAGCCGGCCGCCGTCGAGGCGCGCTGGATGAAGCACTGGCTCGACGAGCATCTCTTCCACGCCGAGGCGGACCCGGAGCGGCCGGCGTACTCGATCGTCATCCCGCCGCCCAACATCACCGGCGTCCTCCACATGGGCCACGCGCTCAACGACACCGTCCAGGACGTGCTGACGCGCTACCACCGCATGCTGGGCGAGAACGCCTGCTGGCTGGTGGGCACCGACCACGCCGGCATCGCCACCCAGAACGTGGTCGAGAAGATGCTCCGCGCGGAGGGCCTCACCAAGGAGGACCTGGGCCGCGAGGAGTTCGTCAGTCGCGTGTGGGAGTGGCGCCGTCAGTACGGCGGCACCATCATCGAGCAGCTCAAGCGCATCGGCTGCTCCTGCGACTTCGAGCGCGAGCGCTTCACCTTCGACGAGGGCTACGCGCGCGCCGTCACCCACGTCTTCGTGGCTCTGTACGAGAAGGGCTACATCCACAAGGACAGCTATCTCGTGAACTGGTGCCCGCGCTGCGGCACGGCCATCAGCGATCTCGAGGTGGCGTACCGGGACATGCCCGGGACGCTCAACTACATCCGCTACGACGTCGTCGGCGGCGGCAGCGTGACCATCGCGACGACGCGGCCGGAGACCATGCTCGGCGACACGGCCGTGGCCGTGCACCCCGACGACGAGCGGTACAAGGACCTCGTCGGCAAGACGGCGATCCTGCCGCTGCTCGGGCGCGAGCTCACGATCGTGGCCGACGAGCGTGTCGACCCGGCGTTCGGCACCGGCGCCCTCAAGATCACGCCGGCGCACGACCTCACCGACTTCGACATCGGCCGCACGCACGGGCTGGAGTCCGTCCAGGCCATCGGCCAGGACGGGCGCATCACCGAGGCCGGCGGCCCGTACGCCGGGCTCGAGGTCGAGGAGGCGGCCGAGCGCGTGGTCGCGGACCTGCGCGCGCTCGGCGCCCTCGAGAAGGTCGAGGACTATCCGCACAGCGTCGCCACCTGCGACCGCTGCGGCACGCCCATCGAGCCGCTCATCAGCGAGCAGTGGTTCATGGACATGGACGAGCTCAAGAAGCCGGCCACCGACGTCGTGCGCGACGGCAAGGTCAAGTTCACTCCCGAGCGCTGGGGCCGGGTCTACATCGACTGGATGGACAACCTGCGGCCGTGGTGCATCAGCCGCCAGCTCTGGTGGGGTCACCAGCTGCCGGTGTGGTACTGCCCGGACGGCCACCTCACGGTGGCCGAGACCGAGCCGCAGTCCTGCGCCCAGTGCGGCTCCACCGAGCTGACCCGCGAGACCGACGTGCTCGACACGTGGTTCAGCTCGGCGCTCTGGCCGTTCGCCACGTTCGGCTGGCCCGAGCAGACGGCCGACCTCGCGTACTTCTACCCGACCAAGGTGCTCAGCACGGCGCGCGACATCATCTTCCTGTGGGTCGCGCGCATGATCATGATGGGCCTCGAGTTCATGGACGACATCCCCTTCGACGACGTCTACATCCACTCGGTGATCCAGGCTCCCGACGGGCGTCGCATGAGCAAGAGCCTCGGCACCGGCATCGACCCGCTCGAGCTGATCGACCAGCACGGCGCCGACGCCACGCGCTTCGGCCTGCTCCTCATGAGCAGCACCCAGGACGTGCGCTTCAGCGAAGAGAAGATCGCCATGGGTCGCGGCTTCGCCAACAAGCTCTGGAACGCGGCCCGCTTCGTGCTGCTCGGCACCGAGGGATATGCGGCCGAGCGCAGCGAGGCCACGCAGGTGGACCGCTGGATCGCGAGCCGCTTCCAGCGCTGCCTCGCCACGGTCGAAGAGGCGGTGAGCGTCTACGACTTCACCGCCGCGGTGGACGCGCTCTACCACTTCGTGTGGGACGAGTTCTGCGACTGGTACCTGGAGCTCATCAAGGTCCCGCTGTACGGGGAGGACGAGGCGCAAGAAGGCGCAGGCCGGCGCTCACGCCCGCTGGATGCTCGATCAGATCGTGCGCCTGCTGCACCCGTTCATGCCCTTCGTCACCGAGGAGATCGCCGAGCAGTACGGCGCGGCGCCGCTGCTCAAGCAGCAGCATCCGCGTCAGGACGAGGCGCAGCTGGCGCCCGACGACGAGAAGGCCATCGGCCAGCTGCAGGCGGCGGTCGACGCGCTGCGGCGCTTCCGCGCCGAGGCGGAGATCCCGCCGGGCAAGGTGCTCGCGGCGGTGTTCGCGGAGGACGTCGCCGGCACCGCGGCGCACTACGCGCACTACGCCGGCGTCTTCCGCGCGCTCGCGCGCACTGACGTGCGCCTTCGAGGGCGAACCCGCGCAGGATGCGACGGTCGTGATCGTGCCGGGCGGCCGGTTCGAGGTGGCGGCCGCCGTCGACAAGGCGGAGGAGATCGCTCGCCTCGAGCAGCAGCTGGCCAAGGCTGAGGCCGAGGTCAAGCGCGGCGAGGCCAAGCTCGGCAACGAGAAGTTCGTGAGCCGGGCGCCGGAGGACGTCGTCGCCAAGGAGCGCGAGAAGCTCGCCGGCCACGCCGCCGAGCGCGACGGCCTCGCGGCGAGACTGGCGCAGCTGCGGGGCTCGTGAGCACGGGCTCGTGAACGGCGCGCGGGTGTCGCCCGTGAGCGGCGCGCACGGTCGGCGCGCGTGAGCGGCGCGCAGAGGAGACCCGCGTGAGTCACGCGCCAGATCAGCCCGGCTGGGCGGCATACCTCGAGTCGCTCGCGGCCTTCGGCATGCGGCCGGGGCTGGAGCGCGTGAGCGAGCTGCTGGCGCGCCTGGGCCGGCCGCAGGACGCGTACCGCGTCGTCCACATCGTCGGCACCAACGGCAAGTCGTCGACGACGCGCTACTGCGAGGCGATGCTGCGCGCCCACGGACTGCGCTCGGGGGCCTATCTCTCGCCGCACATCTCCGGCTGGACGGAGCGCGTGATCGTGGACGGGCGCCCCGTCGGCGAAGGCGTCTTCGGGGCGGCCGTCGATGCGCGTGCGCGCCGAGGTCGGGGGCCTTCCAGACGCGTTCGGGGAGACCACGCAGTTCGAGGTCCTCACGGTCGCGGCGCTGCTCGCTTTCGCCGAGAGCGGGGTGGAGGCGATCGCGCTGGAGGCGGGGCTCGGCGGGCGCCTCGACGCCACCAACGTCGTGAACGCGCCGGTCGTCGTGCTCACCAACATCGCCCTCGAGCACACAGAGGTGCTGGGCGACACGCGAGAGCTGATCTTCGCCGAGAAGGCGGCGGTCATCAAAGGCGGCGACGCCGTGTTCGGCGAACTCGACGGGCTCGAGGGCGAGGCGCGCCGCGTCTGCTCCGCCGCCGGCGCGACGCCGCACTTCCTGCGCGACTCGGCCCGGCCGGGAGACTTGACGGTCGCCGGCGTCCCCGACGACTTCGCGGTGACGTTCTCGCCGGCCGGACGGACGGAGCGCTGGGCCGGCCTGCGCGTCCCCACGCCGGCCCTGTACCAGGTCCGGAACGCGGCGCTCGCGGTCGCCGCGGTGCGCCTGCTCCTCGGCGGCCTCGACGAGACCGCCGTGCGGCAGGCGCTTGCCGGCGCCGCGGTCCCCGGCCGCCTGCAGGTCGTCGGCGAGCGTCCGCTGGTGCTGGCGGACGGCGCCCACAACCCGGCCGGCGTGCGCGTGCTCGCCCAGAGTCTCGCCGCCGTCGACGTGCCGCGGCCGACCGTGGGCGTCCTCGCGATCATGCGCGACAAGGACTACCCGGCCATGATCGCCGGCTTCCTGCCGCTGCTGGACCACGTCGTCTGTACGCAGGCCAGCGAGCCGCGGAGCCTCAGCGCCGGCGAGCTCGCCGCTGCCGTCCGCGCCGTCGCGCCGAGCGGAGCGGCGCTGTCGGTGACCGTGGAGGTCGTTGCCGACCCGCACGCGGCGCTCGCCCGTGCCCGCGTCGTCGCGGGGGAGGGCGGGAGCGTCCTGGCCGGCGGATCGCTGTACCTGCTCGAGGACCTGCATGATGTGCTGACGGGCGGTTCCTGAGCCCGCTTGCCCGGCTCGGGGTTCGGATATACTGGCGCAAATCCGTGGAGAGGTGAATGGCTCAGCAGAAGGCTCATCCCGTCGTGCGTTTCCTGGTCGCGTTCCTCATCGTGATCGCGGTGGCCGCCGTCGCCTTCTTCGTCGGGTATCTCATCGGCGGGCGCCTGGCCTGACCGCCCGGCCGCCCGGGTAAGCTCCGGGCACCACGTTCAGGTGCAGCTTCACCGGCCGGGAGGGAATCCGATGCATCCGGCGCCCCACGACCCACTCGTCCTCGTCACCGGCGCGACCGGCTACGTCGGCGGCCGCTTGGTGCCTCGCCTCCTCGAGGCCGGCAGGCGCGTCCGCGTCCTCGTACGCGATCCCGTGCGGCTCGAGGGGCGCGACTGGGCCGGCCGCGTCGAGATCGTCACGGGGGACGTGCTGCATCCCGAGACGCTCGAGGCGGCGTTGGCCGGGGTGGGCGTCGCCTACTACCTCGTGCACTCCATGGCCGGGGGCCAGGGCTATCGCGAACGCGACGTTGCCGCGGCGAGGGCCTTCGGCCGCGCCGCCGCCGGGGCGGGCGTCGGCCGCCTCGTGTACCTCGGCGGCCTCGGAGACCCCGCCGCCGAGCTCTCCCGCCACCTGCGCTCCCGGCAGGAGACCGGCGCGGCGTTGCGCGAGGCCGGCGTACCGGTCACGGAGTTCCGCGCCGCCGTCGTCGTCGGGTCCGGCAGCATCTCGTTCGAGATGATCCGCTACCTCACCGAGCGCCTTCCCGTGATGGTCTGCCCGCAGTGGGTGTACACCCGCGTGCAGCCCATCGCGGTGGACGACCTGCTGCGCTACCTGGCCGCCGCGCTGGACGTGCCCGAGAGCGCGGGCCGCATCGTGGAAGTCGGTGGCTCCGACGTGCTCACGTATGGAGAGATGATGCTGGGCTACGCCGGCGCCCGCGGCCTGTGGCGGCACCTGCAGCCGGTGCCGGTGCTCACCCCCAAGCTGTCGTCGTACTGGGTGCACCTCGTCACGCCCATCCCGTCGCAGATCGCGCGGCCGCTCATCGAGGGACTGCGCAGCGAGACCGTGGTCCGCGAGCATTCCGCGCACGACCTCTTCCCGGCCATCCACCCGGTCGGCTACCGGACGGCGGTGCGTGCGGCCGTCGCGAGTCTCGACACCGGAGAGGTGGAGACGAGCTGGGCGGACGCGCTGGTGACGAGCGGGGGAGACGTGCAGCCGCGCGTCCTGACCACCCAGGAAGGCAAGCTCATCGAGCGCCGGCAGGCGCTGGTGGCGGCGACGCCGGAGGAGGTCTTCTCCGTCGTGCGCACCATCGGCGGCCGGCGCGGCTACCGCGCCTGGGACTGGGCCTGGGAGCTCCGCGGCGCCGCCGACCGCCTGGTCGGCGGCGTGGGACTGCGCCGCGGCCGTCGCGACCCGGTCGACCTGCGCGTGGGCGACGCGCTCGACTTCTGGAGAGTCGAAGCCGTGGAGCCCGGCCGCCTGCTCCGCCTGCGGGCGGAGATGAAGGTGCCGGGCGCCGCCTGGCTCCAGTTCGAGACGCTGCCCCGGGAGGGAGGCGCCCTCCTCGTCCAGACGGCGTACTTCGCGCCGCGGGGCGTGCCCGGGCTCGCCTACTGGTACGGGCTGCTGCCTGTCCACAGCAGGATATTCTCGGGTATGATTGCGGCGCTGGCCGCCGAGGCCAGCCGGCCGATTGCGCCGGCGGGGGGCTGATCGTCTCCGCCAGCGCGTGCGGTCGCCATCGCGTGGAGGCGCCACCGGCGCCCTCGACGGAGCTCTCCTGAGGAGGAACGGTGCCTCACTGGATCATCGCTGCGGCGGCCAAGACCACGACGACCGACACCAGCAGCAGCAACCCGTTCCAGTCGGTGCTGGACTTCTTCAAGTCGCCGACCTGGCACTTCATCACGCTCATGTCCTACTTCTTCGTGGTGGTGCTGTGGATCGCGTGCGCCTTCTGGGTCTTCAAGGACGCGCGGCGGCGCATCGACGACAAGATCGTGCTCGCCGTGGCGGTGCTCACCGGCATCGTGTTCGGTCCTGTGGGGCTCATCGTGTACGCCATCGTGCGCCCGCCCGTGACCCTCGCGGAGCGGCAGGAGCACGAGCTTGAGGTCGCGATGATGGAAGCGCGCATCGGCGACGAAGAGCGCTGCTCGTTCTGCAAGACCCCGGTGCGCGAGGACTACCTCGTGTGCCCCACGTGCGGCCGCCGCCTGCGCACCTCGTGCCCCTCGTGCCGCAAGCCCATCGACCCGCAGTGGCGGGTGTGCCCGTACTGCGAGGCCGACGTCCACGCGATGCCGCCGGTCTTCGACCGCGTCTGACACCGATCCGTTGAGGCGGCGCCTGCTTCGTGGCCTGCGCCGCCCCGTGCACTCGCACGTTCAGCCCCCCGGAGGATCCACATGGAACGCACGT
The DNA here is from genome assembly GCA_963798285.1 of uncultured Thermoleophilia bacterium. Lineage (GTDB taxonomy): Bacteria > Actinomycetota > Thermoleophilia > UBA2241 > UBA2241 > CAIXSE01. The sequence continues at coordinate 56,348 of CAWCSR010000005.1, forward strand.
TCATCATGGTCAAGCCCAACGGCGTCGCCCGCGGTCTCGTCGGCGAGGTCGTCGCCCGCTTCGAGCGCCGCGGCTTCGTGCTGCGCGGCATGAAGGCGTTGCGCATCGACCGCGCCCTCGCCGAGCGGCACTACGCCGAGCACATCGGCAAGCCGTTCTTCGAGAGCCTCGCCGAGTTCATCACTTCGGGCCCCGTGGTGGCCATGGTGTGGGAAGGCCGCGAGGCGATCACCGTCGCGCGCACCATGATGGGCGTCACCGACTCCGCGCAGGCGGCGCCGGGCACCATCCGCGGCGACTTCTCCCTGAGCAAGGAAGAGAACGTCGTGCACGGCTCGGACGGCCCCGAGAGCGCCACCCGCGAGATCTCCCTCTTCTTCGATGAGGCCGAGCTTGTCTAATCCCGTCCCTCAGCACTTCTGGGATCGGGCGCTCCCGGACATGGCGGACGAGGCCGTCGGCTTCACCGGCCTCGTCCTCGCATCGCGCTCGCCGCAGCGCAAGATGCTGCTCGAGCAGCTTGGCATCCCCTTCCGCATCGTCGTGAGCGACCACGACGAGGGCCTCAGCGACGGCCACCCTGCGCACACCGTCCAGCAGAATGCGCGCGGCAAGGCCGAGGATGTGCTCGCCCGCACCGAACTGCGGCCGGGCGAGGTGGTCCTCGGCGTCGACACCATCGTCGTGAGCGAGGGCGAGATCCTCGGCAAGGCGCGCGACGCGAAAGAGGCGGCGAGCTACCTGCGCCGGCTCGCCGCCCGCCGCCACGAGGTCTACGGCGGCCTCTACCTCACCTCGCGCAAGCTGGCGCTCGCCTCGCACGCGGTCACCGGCGTCACGTTCCGCAGCGTCACCGACGGCGAGCTGGACGACTATGTCCGCTCCGGTGAGTGGCGCGAGCGCGCCGGCGCCTACGCCATCCAGGGGATCGGCTCCGCGCTGGTGCGGCGTGTCGACGGCGACTACTTCAACGTGGTCGGGCTGCCCGTCGCGGAGCTGCTGCGGCTGCTCGCGGGCTTCCGCGTGGCGCCCTTCTCCTGGCTGCACAAGTAGCCGTCACAGCTTCTTCCCCGCTGGGCGAGGTTACGCCCTGTGCGCGGCGAACTCCCCTCTGCACCGCTCCGGCGGCGCTGCCTGCGGGGCTGCCCTCCGGTAGCCATGCCCAGAGGCACCGTATACAATCATCGTTCGAGATTCGCCTCGAAAGGAGCTCGCCATCAGCTTCCTCGGATTCGTAACGGGCTTTGGCGCCCGTGACATGGCGGTCGACCTCGGTACCGCCAACACGCTCGTCTATCTCCGCGGCAAGGGCATCGTGCTCAGTGAGCCGTCGGTCGTCGCCATCGATCATCGCTCCGGCGAAGTGCACGCCGTCGGCGCGGAAGCCAAGCGCATGCTGGGCCGCACGCCCGCCACGATCAGTGCCGTGCGGCCTCTCAAGGACGGCGTCATCGCCGACTTCGACGTCACGGAGCAGATGCTCCGTCACTTCATCCGCAAGGTCATGCAGAACCGCTGGGCGCACCCGCGCGTGGTCATCTGCGTACCGAGCGGCGTGACCGGCGTCGAGAAGCGCGCCGTCGAAGAGGCCACCTACTCCGCCGGCGCGCGCTGGGCGACGCTCATCGAAGAGCCCATGGCCGCCGCCATCGGCGCCGGCCTTCCGGTCGCCGAGCCCACCGGCAGCATGATCGTCGACATCGGCGGCGGCACCAGTGAGGTCGCCGTCATCTCGCTCGGCGGCATCGTCGTCAGCCAGTCCATCCGCGTCGGCGGGGACGAGCTCGACGAGGCCGTCATCAGCTACGTCAAGAAGGAGTACAAGCTCCTCATCGGCAGCCAGACCGCGGAAGAGATCAAGCTCGAGATCGGTTCGGCCTACCCGCTCCCGCAGGAGGAGCAGGCCGAGATCCGCGGACGCGACCTCGTCACCGGCCTTCCCAAGACGGTCGTGCTGTCGTCCGAGGAGGTCCGCACGGCGCTCGAAGAGCCGACGCAGGCGATCGTGGACGCCATCAAGGCGACCCTCGACAAGACGCCCCCGGAGCTCGCCAGCGACATCATGGACCGCGGCATCATGCTCGCGGGTGGTGGCTCGCTGCTGCAGGGCCTCGCCGAGCGCCTCCGCGACGAGACGCAGATGCCGGTGCATCTCGCCGAGTCGCCGCTGACGTGCGTGGCCGTGGGCTCGGGCAAGTACCTCGAGGAGTTCGATGTCCTGGTCAAGAGCAAGCGCAACTCCCGGCCGCGCGGCCGGTAGTCCTGCCCCTCGCTGATCTGTGAATCGCCGGCGCGTATTCCGGCGGCGGCTCGTCGTGGCAGTCCTGCTGCTGCTGTCCGTCGCCCTGCTCACCGCGTACTTCCGCGAGTCGAACAGCGGCGTCGCGCACAGCGTGCAGGGAGCCGTCCTCACCGTCGTCTCGCCGCTGCAGAGCGGCACCGCGACGGCGACCAAGCCGTTCCGCGACGCCTGGAACTGGGTCGGAGACCTCTTCAGCGCCAAATCTGAGAACAAGTCGCTCAAGAAGGAGGTCGAGCAGCTTCGCGCCGGCCTTGCCGAAGAGCTCACCACGCAGGCCGAGAACGACCAGCTCCGCTCGATGCTGCTGTTCCAGAAGGACCATGTATTCCCCAAGGGCGTGACCATGGTGACCGCGCGCGTCGTCGCGCGCTCGACCAGCGCCTGGTACTCCACGGCGACCATCAACGCCGGCAGCGGCGACGGGGTCGCCGTCTACGACGCGGTGGTCAACGGCCAGGGCCTCGTGGGCCGCGTCACCAAGGTCACCGCGAACGCGGCGCAGGTCATGCTCGTCACTGACCAGCAGAGCGCCGTCGACGCGATGATCGAGCCCGGCGGCGCCACGGGCAACGCCCAGGGCATCGTCACCGGCAGCGTCACGGGTGACGTCACGCTCAACTACGTGGACAAGAGCGAGAAGGTGCAGGTGGGTCAGGACGTCGTGACGTCAGGCAGGAACGGGTCGATCTTCGAGCGCGGCATCCCGATCGGGCAGGTCGAGAGCGTCGGCTCGCAGGAGGTGGAGGTGTACCAGTCCATCGCCGTCAAGCCGTTCGTCGACTTCCGCAAGCTCGACCTCGTCATGGTCGTCACGCGATGAGCATCGTCCGGCCGGCGGCGGACCGGACCGAGCGCGCCTGGCCGAGCTGGTCCGAGATGCTGCGGCTCGCCGTGGTGCTCCTGATCGCCGTGCTGCTGCAGACGGCCGTGGCGCCGCACCTGCGGCTGCTCGGCGCCTTCCCGGACTTCGCCCTCATCGCGGTCGTCTGCGTGGCGCTCGTCAGGGGCGCCGAGAGCGGCGCCGTCTTCGGCTTCCTCATCGGGATGATCACGGCCATCGCGCTCCTCGAGCCGTTCGGCCTGAGCGCGTTCGTCTTCGTCCTCGTGGGCTACTTCGCCGGCCGGTACGCGGAGACCGCGGACGTCCCGGCCGGCCTCGCGCCGCTCCTCACCGTGTTCGTCGCGACGCTGGTGGCCAACGTGCTCTTCGCGATGGCCCAGTTCCTCCTCGCTCGCGAGGTGCCCCTGGGCTTCTTCTTCGGACGGGTGCTGTTCCCGTCGCTCGTCTTCAACACGCTGCTCGCGGCGCCGGTGTATCTGCTGGTGCGCATGTGGCTGAGAGGGGCAGGTGATCTGCGTGCCGCTGCTCGGTAGAGACCCGGCTCGCCGTGACCGGCCGATCCGGACCGGCCGTCGCGACAGGCCAATCATCCAGCTGCCGTCGGTCGCGCTGCGCGTCGCCGTCATCGTCGGCGTCGCCGTGGTGCTGTTCGGCATCATCTTCTTCCGCCTCTGGTTCCTGCAGATCCTCAGCGGCCAGGAGTTCGTCGCGCAGGCCAACGACAACCGCCTGAAGTCGGTCAAGGTCGTCGCCCAGCGGGGCGACATCGTCGACCGCCACGGCAACGTCATCGTGACGAACCGGGGTGGGCAGTCGGTGGGGATCCGTCTGATGGACGTACCCAAGGGCACGCTCGACCAGGAGCTGGCGCAGCTGGCGCCTCAGCTTCACCTGAAGCAGAGCGACCTGCGCAAGAGCATCATCGCGTACCTGAAGCCGAGCACGTTCACGCTCGAGACTGTGGAGGCCGGCGGCAGCTCCAACGAAGCCGCGGTCGCTTCGGCCAAACGCGTCGGCGGCACGGGCGCCGTCATCGACGTCACGACGTCCGCGGCCATGCCCGGCCGGCCGAAGAAGGGCTCGCTGGTCGATCTCACCGGCCTGGCTCCGGCCGGCTACAACGGCTTGTATGCGGTGAAGGCGGTGACCGACGCCTCCCACTTCCGGGTGACGCTCTCGGCCGACCCCGGCGCCGACGCGACGACGTCGGCGGACAGCCTGGTCACGCAGAAGAAGTGGGTCAGCTTCCTGACGTGGCCCAAGGTCGTGGACAAGGAGATCACGGGCGTCGACCTGATACCGCTCAAGGAAGACATCAACAAGGACATCAGGACGTACGTCGAGGAGCACGCGCTGTCGTACCCGGGTGTCGAGGTGGCCAACGAGTACCTGCGCGACTATCCGCACGGCGATCTGGCCGCTCAGGTGCTCGGGTCCGTCGGCCCCATCTCGGCCACGGAGCTCGAGTCGCAGCACTTCAAGGGTTACGCCGGGGGCGACATCGTCGGCCACGGCGGGCTGGAGTGGACCTACGACAAGTGGTTGCGCGGCCGCGACGGTGTCGCCAAGGTCGAGGTCGACGCGCAGGGCCATCCCAAAGCGGGCGCCTCGGTGCCCGGAGGCCGCATGGCGCAGACCGGCGACACGCTGGTCACGACCCTCGACAACAAGGTGCAGTCGGCTGCCGAGGAGGCGCTGCGCACCGGTATCTCGCTGGCGCACAGCAACGGCGAGTACGATGCCAACGGAGCGGCTGCGGTCGTGCTCGACGTCAAGACGGGGGCCGTGCTCGCCATGGCGAGCTATCCGACCTACGACCCCAGCGTGTTCGTCGGCGGCATCAGCACCAAGCAGTACAAGCAGCTCTTCGTCAGGAAGAGCGCCAACTACCCGCAGATCAACCGCCCGATCCAGGAGACCAAGGCGGTGGGCTCGACCTTGAAGCCCATCACGGCGGTCGCAGGCCTGGAGGAGGGCGTCATCAACGCGAGTACGACCACCTTCTGCCCCGGTTACTACATCGCCCCGGAGGACACGGCGCAGACCAAGTTCAAATGCTGGGCGCTGGACGGCCACGGCAGCCTCGACCTCGTGGGCGCGATCACGCAGTCCTGCGACGTCTACTTCTACAAGGTCGGCAACGAGTTCTACCTCGCCAAGGGGCAGGCGCTGGAGGACTGGGCGACGCGCTTCGGCATGGGCAAGGTGACCGGCATCGATATCCCGGGAGAGGCTCCGGGCCGCGTCCCCACGCCGGGGTGGAAGCAGACCTACTTCAAGACCGCGATCGACAAGCTGTGGAAGCCGAGCGACTCGATGTACCTCGCGGTCGGCCAGGGCAACCTGGAGGCGACGCCCGCTGCAGCTGGCGACGGCGTACGCCGCCATCGCCAACAACGGCAAGGTCGTGACGCCGCATCTCGGGCTCAAGATCGTCGACTCCGCAGGACAGACGGTGCGCAACCTCGAGCCGACCGCGCCGGCGCGCAAGATCGACATGTCGCAGACGACGCTGGACGTGGTCCACAAGGGCCTGTACGAGGCGACGCACAACCCGGCAGGCACCTCGGCGCCGATCTTCTCGAGCTACAAGGTGCCGGTCTCCGGCAAGACCGGCACGGCCGAGGTGTTCGACAACGGGCGGATCGTCAACTACGCCTGGTACGCGAGCTACGCCCCATCGGATAACCCGAAGTACGCGGTGGTCGTCATGATCGAGAAGGGCGGCCACGGCGCGACGACCGCCGCCCCGGCCACGCGCATGATCTACGATGCGCTCTTCCACATCAGCAGCAGCCAGTTCAGCGGCAACGTCAACGGCGACTAGCATGATCGACTGGCGCGCGTACTTCCGGCACCTCGACTACCTGCTCCTGCTGGCGACGGCAGGGCTGATCGTCTACGGAGTCTCGATGATCTACTTCGCGACTCGCCACGACATCCCCGGGGCGTCGTTCTACTACGTCCGCCAGCAGCTCATCGCCGTGGCGGTCGGGCTCGTGGTCGCGGTCGTCGTCTCGCTGCTCGACTACGAGCTGTACCGGCGCTTCCAGTGGCTGCTGTACGCCGTGGCCGTGCTCATCGTCGTCGCGGTGCTGCCGCTGGGCGAGAACGTCAACGGCGCCACGCGCTGGATCAACCTCGGCGTCACACGCTTCCAGCCGTCGTCCGCGGCGGTGCTCCTGCTGGCGCTCAGCATCGCCGCGTTCCTCTCCGACCGCATGGAGCTGCTCGGGTCCAAGAGGATCACCACGATCGTGCTGGTCCTGGCGGCCGTGCCGGCGTTCTTCGTCTACAAGGAGCCGGACTTCGGCTCCGCCATGGTCATCATCGCCCTGGCGCTGGCCATGCTGTTCTTCTACGGCACGCCGTGGACGCACTTCGCCGTGCTGGGCGGGACCGCCGTCACGGCATTCGTCGTCGCGATCAAGGTGCTGCCGATGGCGGGCATCCACCTCATCCAGCAGTACCAGCTCGATCGGCTCTTCGTGTTCGTCAATCCCGGGGCATACTCAGACTCATCGGGATACAACATCATCCAGTCGATGATCGCCGTCGGATCCGGCGCGCTCACCGGCCGCGGGAACATGGCGACGCAGACGACGCTGGACTTCCTGCCCGAGCACCATACCGACTTCATCTTCGCCGTGATCAGTGAACGTAACGGGTTCGTGGGCGCCACCGTGCTGCTGGTGCTCTATGCTCTGTTCATCTGGCGCGCGCTCAGGATCGCCGTCCTGGCGCGCGACATGTACGGGAGCATCCTCGCCGGCGGCATCGCGCGTGATGGTCCTCTTCCAGGTGTTCGTGAACATCGGCATGACGATTGGTATCATGCCGGTGACAGGTATCCCGTTGCCGTTCATCAGTTACGGCGGCACGGCAATGATCGCGTTCCTGATACTCGTCGGCCTGCTCCAGGCGATCCACCTGCGGGCGACGATCACTCCAGAATCGAGGGGGCGGCTTGGCCAGTAGCCTCAGCATCTCCAAGATCCTCAAGGCGGTCACCGAGGCGCGCACCGCATCGCCGGCGCCGCACCTCTGCGTCGTCGGCGCCGGCGAGCGACCTCGCCCGCGTCGTCGCCGTGCTCTCGGCCGGCGCCAAGGACGAGACCGGGGGCGTGTCCGCCCTCGTGGACGCGCTCACGCCGGCCGACTTCCCGCGCGACCAGCGGCTGGCCGGCCGCTGGGACATCGTCGTGCTGGTCGCCGCCGGTGCGCCCGCCGCGGATATGGTGCCCGTCGTGCACGCCGCGCGCCGCGCCGGCTGCAAGGTCATCGGGCTCGTCGACACGCCGGACGCCGACGCCTGGGAGCGCGAGACCGGGCTCTTCGGCGACGAGGTCTCCTACGGTCTCGGCCACGACCCCGCCGGCAAGCCCACGCTCGAGAACCGTCTCATCGACGCCGCCGGCGACGGCGCGGCCGGGCTGGCCGCGGCGCTGCCGTCCGTGCGTCGCACGTACTGCGACCATGTCGTGCTCACCAACGCCGCGCAGAACGGCGTCATCGGCGTGGTGGTCATCATCCCCGGCGCGGACATGCCGGCGATGACCGCCAACCAGATCCGTATGGTCCTCAAGATCGCACACGCCTACGGCGAGGAGCTCGGGCTCGACAGGGCCATCGAGATCCTCTCCGTCGTAGGAACAGGGTTCGTCCTCCGCACGCTGGCGCGCCAGGCGCTCGACTTCGTGCCGGGATTCGGCTGGGCCGTCAAGGGCGCCGTCGGATTCTCGGGCACGATCGCGCTGGGCCAGGCCGCCATCGCGTACTTCGAGGCCGGAGCACCGCTCCGTGTCTCGCGGATGCAAAGGATCAATCGTCAAGTCAACAGACTCACGTCCCGGGTCCCCGGGCCTCTCCGGAGATTGGGTTCCGGATGAGATAGCGAGGCTTCTGGCGCGCGTCACGCGTCCCGGGCGCTACGCGGGTGGCGAGTTCAACACCCGCGTCAAGGCCGGGGCGCGCCCCCGCATCGTGCTGTCCTACCCGGACGTGTACGAGATCGGGGTCTCCAACCCGGCGCTCCAGATCCTCTACAGTCAGATCAACGACGCCACGCCGGCCTGCGGCCGAGCGGGCCTACTGCCCGTGGCCGGACATGGCCGACCTCATGCGCGCCGGCAGCGTGCCGCTGTGGACGCTGGAGACGTTCGCGCCGGTGAGCGACTGCGACCTCTGGGGCTTCACGCTCCCGCACGAGCTCTGCTACGCGAACGTGCTCGAGATGCTCGACCTGGCAGGCGTGCCGCTGCGCGCCGCCGAGCGGGATGGGGAAGACCCCATCGTCCTCGGCGGCGGCCCTGCGGTCGCCAACCCGTGGCCGGTCGCGCCGTTCTTCGACGCCTTCTTCATCGGCGAGGCCGAGGACCACCTCGGCGCGATCGTCGACGCGCATGACCGCGGGCAGCCGCGAGGCGCGCCTGCAGGCGCTCGCGGCGGTGCCCGGGCGTGTGGGTGCCCGGGCGCAGCACGCGAGCGGCCGAGCGCCAGATCTTCATGGGCTTCTCGGCCGGCGACCCCGTCCTGCGGCCGGTCGTGCCGGTGCTCGAGGCCGTGCACGACCGCGTCGTCATCGAAGTCATGCGCGGCTGCACCGCCGGCTGCCGCTTCTGCCAGGCCGGCATGTGGTACCGGCCGGTCCGCGAGCGCCCTGTCGAGCTGGTCGTCGCGGCCGCCGACCGCCTGCTCGACGAGACCGGCTGCGACGAGGTCTCGCTGCTCTCGCTGAGCTCCTGCGACTACGGCGGCGTCGCGGAGGCGCTCACGCGCATCCGCGAGCTGCGGCCCGGCCTCCGCGTCTCGCTGCCGTCGCTGCGCATCGACTCCGCCGCGGAGAGCCTTGCGGGCTTCGCTGCGGGCCAGCGCGGCTCGCTCACGCTGGCGCCCGAGGCCGGGACGCAGGAGCTGCGCGACGCGATCAACAAGGGCGTGGACGAGGCGCAGTTCAACGACGCGGTGCGGGCGACGTTCTTGGGCGGGTTCACCGGGCTCAAGCTCTACTTCATGATCGGTCTGCCCGGCGAGACCGACGACGACGTGCTCGGCATCGCACGCATGGCGGCTACGGCGGCGCGGCTGGCCAAGGAGATCGGCCGCGGCAGGGCACGCCTCTCGGTCGCCGTGTCGTCCTACGTGCCCAAGGCGCACACGCCGTTCGAGCTCGAGCCGTTCGCCGGTGAGGCGACGCTGCGGCGCCGGCAGCAGCTGGTCCGTCAGGCGGCGCCGAGCAACGTGCGCGTCGCCTTCCACGACGTGGCCGCCTCGATGGTCGAGGCCACGCTTGCGCGCGGCGGCCCGGGCAGCGACCGCCTGGTCGAGGAGGCCTGGCTGCGCGGGGCGCGCTTCGACGGCTGGAGCGAGCACTTCGACGTGCGCCGCTGGGAGGACGCGGCACGGGCGACGGGCATCGGACTGGGAGAGCCGGGTGTGGCGCGCGCGGCCTGGCGGGACGCCGTGGACGCGCGCCTGGACGAGGACTTCTTCGCGGCGGAGCTCGGGCGCAGCCGCGACGGCGCGCTCACCGAGGACTGTCGCGACGGCGCCTGCGGCGCCTGCGGCGTGTGCGGCGGAGAGATCGACATGGACTTGCTCGCATGACCTGGTGGCTGCTCAGCTTCGCGCGCTGCGGATCGGCCCGCTATCTCTCGCACCTGGACACGCCGCGCGTGGTGCAGCGGACGTTCGCGCGCGCCGGGGTGCCGATCGCACTCTCGCAGGGCATGCGGCCCAAGCCGCGCCTCTCGCTGCCGCTGCCGCTGCCGGTCGGCGCCGCGGGCGCCGACGAGCTCGCCGTGATCGAGGTGCCCGACGACGTGGTCGCGACCGCGGAGGCGCTGAAGGCGCTGCGCGCCGCGAGCCCTCCCGGATTCGAGCCGACCGGCATCGTCGACGCCGGCGAGCGCCATCCGCGGCCGGTAGGCGCGTGCGGCCGACTACGCGTGTGTGCTCGACGGGGACGCAGGCGCGATCGTCGCAGCCGTCGAACGCTACAACGACGCAGAGGACGCGATCCGCGAGCGCGTGTCCCCCAAGGGGACGCGCAGCCTGGATCTGAAGGACTACGCCGGGGACGTCGTCGCGACGCCGGTGGAGGGTGGCGCCCGAGTCGGGTTCACCATCCACCACCGCAGCGACGGAGCCGCCCGGCCACAGGAACTGATCGACCTGATCGCCGAGTGGGCGGAGGTCGAGCCGGCGATGAGAGGCCTGGAGCGCCTCTCCATCGTCTGGGACCATGGGCTGCCTTCGCCACCGGCGTGGCAGCGGAAGGAGTTGACGACGTGAGCACACCCAAGAAGGGCACGCCCGGCGACGAGCCGGCGGCGCGCCGCCACCCCCAGTAGCGGCGCACCAGACGTGACGGACGCCGGCGACGCGCCGGCGCGCCGGAGGCGCGGCAATCGCGGCGGCCGGCGCCACAAGAAGCCGCCGGCGAGAAGAGCAGGTGCAAGGGCAGGAAGCCGCGGCGGCAGAGCCGCCCAAGGCTCAGGGGTCGACACCGCGTGACGGCTACGCCGCCGCGTCCGCGGCGACCGACCTGCCGACCGCGCCACTCATCCCTGTGGGCGCGGCAGGAGGGGCCGGAGGCCGCGCAAGGGGCAGGGCCGAGGCTGCGGAGAGCAAGGCCGAGCCACAGGCCGCAGCGGCCGCCGGAAGCGGCGGGGGCGAAGCCCCGGCCGCGGACGACCAGGCCGCGCCGCCGTCCGGCCGGAGCCGGAGCGGCCGCTCGCGGCGCAAGCCCAGGACTCCCGAGCGCGCCGGAGCTGCGGCACCGGCTGCGGTCCGAGGCAGCCGCGCCGGCTCAGCCCGCGCCTGCCCCGGCTGCGCCCCTGGAGCCGGAGGGCGCGACGCCGGCCGAAGGCGCCGGACACGACGGCGACGGCGAGGAGCCGCCCGCCAAGCGCCGCCGCCGCGGCAGCCGCGGAGGTCGCCGGCGTCGCAAGAGCGCCGACATCGAGCATGAAGAGGCGGCTCGCGAGGCCGAGGAGGCCGCCGGCGAACCCGCCGCGTCGCACGTCGCCGCCGAAGAGCCCGTCCGCGGGCCGGTCGCGGCCGTAGTCGCTGCCGAACCCGCCGCCATCGCCGAGGCCGCTTCTGCCCAAGCTGCCGAAGTCACCGGCGAGGAGTTCGCAGAGGCCGAAGAGGGCGAGACCGGCGCCAAACGCCGCCGCCGCGGGGCCCGCGGCGGACGGCGGACGCGCAGCAGGCGCCCTGCCGGCCAGGAAGGCGCGGAGGCCGGCGAGGCCCCGGAAGCGTCGGCCGAGGCCGGAGAGGCCGAGCCTGCGGCCACTGGAAAGGCCGAGCCTGCGGCTAGCCGGAAAGGCCGAGCCCGCCGCCTCCGGCAAGGCTGCGGCTGCCGCCAACCCCGAGGCCAAGGTGCGCGGCCGCCAGCGCGACCGCCGTCGCCCCCGGGCCATCGTCCGCCAGGACGAGGGCAGCGGGCTCGGCACCATGGTCCCCATCGAGCTGGGACAGCGGCGGTCCAGCGTGGTCGCCGAGCGTCCCGAGCGCAAGATCATCCTGGTCACCGACGACGGCGAGGAGCTGCGCGTCGCGCTGGTCGAGGACGGCAGACTCTCGGAGATCTACATCGAGCGGCCCGACCGCAAGTCGTACCTGGGCGACATCTACCAGGGCAAGGTCGAGAACGTCATGAGCGGCATCGACGCCGCCTTCGTCGACTTCGGCCTCGAGAAGAACGGGTTCCTGTACGTGGACGAGGTCACGACGCCGGAGGGCGAGAAGCGCGCCCGGCGCATCACCGACGCGCTCAAGAACGGCCAGCAGGTGCTGGTGCAGGTCATCAAGGACCCGATGGGCCACAAGGGCGCCCGGCTGAGCACGAAGATCTCACTTGCCGGGCGCTACCTGGTGTACGTGCCCGGCGGGAGCGGCGTGGGCGTCTCCCGCCGGCTCAAGCAGGGCGAGCGCGAGCGCCTGCGCGACATCTCCAAGGAGCTCAAGCCCAAGGACGCCGGGCTCATCGTGCGCACGATCGCCGAAGGACACGGGCTCGAGGACCTCAAGCGCGACATGCGCTACCTCGCGCGCCTCTGGTCGCGGCTCAAGAAGAAGTCCGAGACGGTCAAGGCGCCGGGCCTCGTGCACAAGGAGGTCGACATCTCGCTCGAGGTGACGCGCGACCTCTTCAACGACACCTGCGAGAGCCTGATCGTCGACGACGCCAAACGGCACAAGGCGATCGTCTCGTTCCTCGACAAGGAAGCGCCCGAGCTCCTCCCCAAGGTGCACCTGCACACGGGAGAGGAGCCGCTCTTCGTCGCCTACGGCATCGACGACCAGATCGCCAAGGCGCTGGAGCGGCGCGTGCCGCTGCCGAGCGGCGGCAACCTCATGATCGACCACGCCGAGGCGCTCACGGTGATCGACGTGAACACCGGCCGGTTCACCCGCGGCAAGGGCCTCGAGGACACCATCACCAAGACCAACCTCGAGGCGGCGCGCGAGGTCGTGCGCCAGCTGCGCCTGCGCGACATCGGCGGCATCATCATCATCGACTTCATCGACATGGCGCACGCCAAGAACCGCGAGATGGTGCTGGCGACGCTGGAGGCCGAGCTGGAGACCGACCGCACCAAGACCTACGTGGTCGAGCTCTCGCCCCTCGGCCTCGTCGAGATGACGCGGCAGAACACCACCGACGGCGCGCGAGGCATCCTGACGCGCGCCTGTCCCGTCGTGTTCCGGCAAGGCGCGCGTGCTCAGCGAGGAGACCATGGCGCTGAGCGTCGAGCGCCGCGTGCGCGCCCTGGCGCGCAAGTCGCAGGCCAAGGCGTGGCTCATCGAGGTCAACGGCGCCGTGGCGGACCGCCTCAGCGGCGCGCGCCTCAAGCGGCTCGAGAAGCAGACCGGGCGCCGCGTCTTCCTCGAGGGCGGCGTCGGCGCTCCCGGTCGACTCGTTCCGCGTGATCTCCGAGGGCAGCCTCGCGCACGTGGAGGAGCAGCGCGTGCCCGTGCGCGAGGGCCAGGAGGTCACGGTCGAGCTCGAGTTCAGCCTCACCTACAGCCCCCGCGACGCGGTCGGCTACGTCGACGGCTACATGGTGATCGTCGAGGGCGGCCGCCAGCACCTCGGCAAGCGCCGCAAGGTGCGCGTCACCGAGATCGCCCGCACGGGCGCGCACGCGACCGTGCTCAAGAAGGACACGAATTGACCCGGGCAGGCCGTTTGGCTATCATTTCCTGCCGTTGTCTTGAGGGAGAAACCAATGACGAAGTCTAACGACACCTACGCGGTCGTCCGCTGCGGTGGCCAGCAGTTCAAGGTGAGCGCCGGCGACACCATCGTCGTCGACCGCGTCGACGCCGAAGAGGGCAAGAGCATCACGCTCGACGCACTCGCGGTGCGCGACGGCAAGGGTACCTACGACGCCGATGCGGCCAAGCACGCGAAGGTCAAGGCGACGGTCAGCGAGCACCTCCTCGGCGAGAAGATCAAGGTCTTCACGTACAAGCCGAAGAGCACGTTCAAGAAGACGAAGGGTCATCGCAGTCGTCTCACCAAGTTGACGATCGACTCGATCACCCTCAAGAGCACCAAGGAGTAAGGGCATGGCGCACAAGAAAGGCGCCGGCACCAGCCGCAACGGTCGCGACTCCGAGAGCAAGCGCCTCGGCGTCAAAGCGTTCGCCGGCCAGGTCGTCCCGGCAGGATCCATCATCGTCCGCCAGCGCGGCACGCGCTTCCGTCCCGGCGAGAACGCCGGCATCGGCGTCGACCACACCATCTTCGCGAAGGTGACGGGCAAGCTCGTCTTCACCGAGAAGGGCGCCGGCCGCTTCATCTCGGTCGTCCCCGAGGTCTGAGCAGGGGCCGGCGTCCGCCGGCCCCGGTCCTCATCATGCTCGACAGGGCAAGCATCTGCGTGCGCGGAGGTCACGGCGGCAACGGCTCCATGAGCTTCCGCCGTGAGAAGTACATCCCCAAGGGCGGGCCCGACGGAGGGGACGGCGCGCCCGGCGGCGACGTCGTGCTCGTCGCGACGCGCCAGCTGCACGACCTCTCGCACTTCCGCCACAAGCACCACTTCCGGGCCGTCAACGGCGGCCACGGGCGCGGCGCGAACAAGCGCGGCGCCGACGGCCCGGAGCTGCTCGTCCAGGTGCCGGTGGGCACCGAGGTCAGCGACGCCGAGGGCGGCCTCCTCGGCGACCTCGTGCGCGAGGGCCAGCGCCTGGTCGTCGCCCGCGGCGGCGAGGGCGGGCGCGGCAACGTCTGCTTCAAGAGCTCCACGCGCCAGGCGCCCAAGTTCGCCGAGAAGGGCCTGGAGGGCGAGGAGCTCTGGCTCACCCTCTCGCTCAAGCTGCTCGCCGACATCGGCCTCGTGGGCCTGCCCAACGCCGGCAAGTCCTCGCTGCTCGCCGCGCTGACACGGGCGCACCCCAAGATCGCCGCGTACCCGTTCACGACCATCGACCCGAACCTCGGCGTGCTCTACCTCGGCGAGGGGACGGCCGTGATCGCCGACATCCCCGGCCTCATCGAGGGCGCCAGCGAGGGCGCCGGCCTCGGGCACCGCTTCCTGGCGCACGTCGAGCGCACGGCGCTGCTGTTGTATGTCGTCGACGGCGGGGAAGGCCCGGAGGCGTGGCCGGTGGCGCTCGACACCCTGCGCGGCGAGCTGGGAGCGTTCCGCGCCGAGCTCATCGACCGGCCCGCCGTGGTGGTCGTCAACAAGGCCGACCTGCTCGACGACGCCACGCGGGAAGAAGCACAGAGCGTTCCTCGACGGTCTCGGGTGGCCGTCGGCGACGCTGGTCGTCTCCGCGCAGAGCGGCGACGGCCTCAAGGAGCTCGTGAGAGCGGTCGTCGTCGTCATGGAGGAGGCTCGCGTCGCGCAGGCCGAGGCCGAAGAGGCTGCGGAGGCGGAGCGAGCCGCGATCGTGCTCCGCCCGGCCGAGGGACGTCTCGATTCGTTCACCGTCGAGCGCCGTGGACGACTACTTCGTCGTGCACGGCGTCCAGATGGAGCGCCTCTTCGCCAAGGCGGACCTCGAGAACGAGGACGCCGTCGCCTACCTGCAGCAGGTGATCGAGCGCGCCGGCCTCAACGACGCTCTCCGGCGCGCCGGCGCGGTCCCCGGGGACACGGTGGTCGTGGGCCAGTCCGAGTTCGTCTTCGCGTGACCTCGCCCGTGGGCGCGTCGCCCGCTTTGCTACAATCCCGCCTGTGAAGACCATCGTCGTCAAAGTCGGCTCCAGCACCGTCGCCGACGATCACCTGCGTCTCCGTCGCCGGCTGCTCGCCGGCCTCGTCGCGGACATCGCCGGCCAGGTGCACGGCGGGCGCCGCGTCGTGCTCGTCTCGAGCGGCGCCATCGCCTGCGGCCAGCACGTGCTGGGCGTGAGCGAGCGGCCGCGGCAGGTACCTGCCCTGCAGGCGGCCTCCGCCGTCGGCCAGGGCCGCCTGTTCGCCCACTACGAGCGCCTGTTCGGCGACCACGAGCTCACTGCCGCCCAGGTGCTGCTCACGAGCGAAGACTTCAATCGCCGCGACAGCTACGTCAACGCCCGCAACACGCTGCGCCGGCTGCTCACCTGGGGCGTGGTCCCGGTGGTCAACGAGAACGACACCACGGCGACCGACGAGATCCGCTTCGGCGACAACGACGTGCTGGCCGCGCAGGTGGCGATCATGCTGCGCGCCGACCTGCTCGTGCTGCTCACCGACCAGGACGGGCTCTACACGATGGACCCGCGCAAACACGGCGCCGCGGAGCTGGTGCGGCGCGTGACGGACCCTGCCCAGCTCGCCGCGCTCGACGTCGGAAACGCCTCGAGCCGCGGCGCCGGCGGCATGCGCGGCAAGACGGCGGCGGCCCTCATGGCGGCGGCCGCCGACGTGCGCACGGTGATCGCCAACGGGTCGCGGCCGGGCGTGCTCAGCGCCGCCGCGTCCGGCGAGGACGTCGGCACGCAGATCCTCGCGCACGGCACGACGGCCTCGGCCTTCAAGCTCTGGCTCCGCTACGCCAAGCCGGTGCGTGGTACGCTTGAAGTGGACGCCGGGGCCGCACGGGCCTTGGCGCAGGGGGGGAGCAGCCTGCTTCCTGTGGGTGTCGCGGCGGTTCACGGGTCGTTCACGGCCGGTGACGCCGTGGCGATCGTAGGCCCCGAGGGCGGCGAAGTCGCCCGGGGGCTCACGACGATGAGCTCCCGCGACCTGCGCCGCGTCCGCGGACTGCGCAGCGACGAGCTGCGGGCGGTGAGCCCGCACCTCGAGGACGAAGTCGTGCATCGGGACCGCCTGGTGCTGGTCGGCGAGGAGGCAGGATGAAGGTCGAGCAGACGTGCGCCGAGGCGCAACGGGCTTCTCGCGTACTCGCGGGGCTTTCCCGTGCGCGCAAGGATGAGGTCCTGTTCGCCGTGGCCGAGGCGCTGGCGCGCCGCTCCGCCGAGATCCTGGCCGAGAACGACGAGGACGTGCGTCTGGCGCGCGAGAACCGCCTCGCCGACGCGCTCGTCGATCGCCTGCTGCTCGATGAGGACCGCCTGCGCGACGTGGAAAGCGCCGTGCGCGACGTCGCGGCCCTGCCGGATCCGGTCGGTGAGCTCGTCGACGGCTGGCGCCTCGACAACGGCGTGGAACTGCGCAAGGTCCGCGTGCCGCTCGGCGTCATCGCCGTCATCTACGAGGCGCGGCCCAACGTGACCGTGGACGCGGCCGCGCTCTGTCTCAAGTCGGGCAACGCCGTCATCCTGCGCGGCGGGAGCGCGGCGCTGCACACCAACCGCATCCTCGCCGAGGTCGTCCAGGGCGCGGTCATCGAGACCGGCCTGCCGCGCGAAGCCGTCTCGTACCTCGGCCCGGACCGCAGGGAGCTCGCCGAGCTGCTCAAGCAGCGCAAGCACGTCGACCTCGTCATCCCGCGCGGCGGAGAGGACCTCAAGGAGTACCTGCTCGAGAACAGCAAGGTCCCGGTCATCTACGCCGCCGGCGGCAACTGCCACGTGTACGTGGACGCCACTGCGGACCTCGACAAGGCCCTGCCGATCATCGTCAACTCCAAGTGCCAGCGTCCCGGCGTCTGCAACGCCGCGGAGACGCTGCTCGTGCACCAGGACGTCGCCGCGGAGTTCCTGCCACGCGCCGCGGAGGAGCTGAAGCGGCGCGGTGTCGAGCTCGTGGTCGACAAGGCGGCCGGGGACGCCATCGGCGACCCGGCCCTCAAGCGCGCCAACAAGACGCACTACGAAACGGAGTTCCTGGCGCTCAAGCTCGCGGTGCACGTGGTCGCGACGCTCGACGAGGCGGTCGAGCACATCGCGCAGTACGGCACGCGCCACTCCGAGGCGATCGTCACCGAGGACCTTGCCGCGGCGCGGCAGTTCACCGCCCAGGTCGACGCCGCCTGCGTCTACGTCAACGCGTCGACGCGCTTCACCGACGGCGGCCAGTTCGGGCTGGGCGCCGAGATGGGCATCTCCACGCAGAAGCTGCACGTCCGGGGCCCGATCGCGCTGCAGGAGCTCACCTGCGTCAAGTACGAGCTGTGGGGCGACGGGCAGGTGAGGGGCTAGTCCCGTGGCTGCAGCGCAGCCTCGCCTGGGCGTCCTGGGCGGAAGCTTCGACCCGCCGCACATCGCGCACCTCGCCATCGCATCCGAGACCTGCCACGCGCTGGGTCTGGAGCGCGTTCTCTTCGTTCCGGCAGCGGCTCCCCCGCACAAGGGAGGCGAGGAACGGACCTCGGCGGAGGTCCGCCTCGAGCTCACCTCTCTGGCCATCGACGACGATCTGCGATTCACCGCCTCCGGCATCGAGATCGAACGCGACCTCGTCTACACCGCGGACACGCTGCGGGCACTGAGCCAGCGCTACTCGGACCACGAGCTCGTCTTCATCATGGGATCGGATTCACTGCTGCAGTTCGAGAGCTGGCACGACCCGGAGCAGATTCTCTCGGAATGCTCTCTGGCGGTGGCGCCGCGGCCGGGCGACTCGCCGGAGGCGATCGCCGCCGCCGCGGCGCGCTGGGGTTCCTACGAGGTGACCATGCTCGACGTGCCGCTGCTCTCCGTCTCCTCCACCGACATCCGCGAGCGCGTGGCGAGGCGCCGCCCGATCCGGTATCTCGTGCCGCAGCGGGTGGAGCAGTACATCCTGGAGACGGGGCTCTACCGGTGACCGGCATCGACAGGGCGGCTGCGGAGGAGCTCATCGCCGCCCGCCTGTCTCCGCGCCGGAGAGATCACGCGCGTCGCGTCGCCGCAGAGGCCGTGATCCTCGCTGAACGGTTCGGCGCCTCGGCGCGCAAGGCCGAGCTCGCGGGCCTGCTGCACGACTACTGTCGCGAGCTCTCCGACGCGGAGACACTGGCTGGCCGCGGCGAAGTACGGGATCGCCGTCGGTCCGGTGGAGGCGCGGCGCCCGAAGAAGATCCTGCACGGTCCGGTGGCCGCCGCGGAGCTGACGGGGCGCGGCCTCGACGCTGAGGTGGCCGACGCGATCCGGCTGCACACGATCGGCGGCGCCGGCATGACCGTGCTCGAGAAGTGCGTGTACCTCGCCGACTACCTGGAGCCGGGCCGCGACTTCCCCGGCGTCGGGGACGTGCGTGCGCTGGCGCAGCGGTCGCTGGACGCGGCCGTGGGCGCGGCGGCCCGCCTGAGTCTGCTGGACATCATCGGCCGCAGCCGCGGGGTGGTCCCGGGGGCACTCGCGTTGTACAACGAGACACATGGCGTCGAGTAAGGGATACCGCAGCGACCGTCTGCGCCGCCGGCGCCGGTCCAAGGTCGAGCGCTCGCAGGCGTGGATGCTGTACGTGCTCGCCGCGGTCGTGGCCTTCGCCGCCGTGCTCGGCGCCTGGTACGTCTCCGGCCGTTTCTCGAAGGACCAGCCGGAGGCGCAGAAGAGCGGCTACCTCGCGGCCATCCAGCTCACGGCGCCCGGCCAGGAGTCGCCGGTGGCGGCGCTGCTCGTGGTCCAGGACCCGGCCGGCGGCGACCCCGGCGTGTACTTCGTGCCGCCGGACGTGCTCCTCGAGGGACCCAACGGTGAGTACGTCTTCGCGGCCGACGCCATGGCCGCAGGCACGCTGGCCAAGGACCTCGGCCGCGTCGTGAACGCACCGATCGACGCCGTCTACACCTTGCCGGTCTCCGACCTCGCCCGCTGGGCCGGGACGGACCAGTTCCAGGTCCAGCTGGACCGGCCGGTGGCGGCGGACATCAACGACCACACGCTGATGGTCAAGGACGGTGGCACGGTGGCGGCTTCCGACCTGCCGGCGATCTTCTCCGACGCCGGTGGAGCGCGCCGCGACCTGACGGACCTTCAGACCGCGCTGGTCCAGTCCGCGCTCGAGGCCGCCGCCCTGCGGCCGGAGGCGGAGCGCGCCCGTCTCGCGGGCGTCAGCCCTTCGCCCCAGGCCGGCCCCGCACTCCGGGAAGTCCTGCAGCGCATCACGGCCGGCAGAGCCGTCGTGGAGCGCTTTCCGGCCGGGACGCGCGTCGCCGAAGGGCAGTTCGCCTTCGTGCCCAACGCGGCCGAGATCCAGGCCGGCATCACCCGGCGGTCGCCGTCCTACCACGCCGCCGTGACCGTCCAGGTGCTCAACGGGAGCGGCAAGCTCGGCGTGGGCGAGGCCGTCCTGGATCGCCTCGCCAGCCTCGACGTGAACCTGCCCGGGCCGCTCAACGCCGACAGCTTCTCCTACCGGCAGACGCAGATCCTGGCGGGCGCCGACACCCTCCCGGTGGCTCGGGACATCCGTGCTATACTCGGCCGCGGCGTCGTCCTCGACGGGCCCGATCTGCCCAAGGGGACGATCCAGGTCATCGTCGGCGACGACTTCAAAGCCCCGCAATCCGGCACAAAGGACCAGCCGTAGCCGCCCTCCCAGAATCCATGACCTCCGAGCGCCTGGCCCGCGACATCGTTGCTGCGGCCGCCGACAAGAAGGCGCAGGACATCGTCGTCCTCAGCATGGACGAGGCCGTGTCGTACACCGACTACTTCGTGCTTCTCACCGGCGCCAACACGCGGCAGACCCGCGCCATCGCCGACGAGATCCAGCACAGGCTTCGCGCCGACCACCGACCGGCTCGCGTGGAAGGTGAGCGCGAGGGCGAGTGGATCCTCATCGACTTCATAGACGTCGTCGTGCACGTGTTCACGCCGGCGGCCCGGGACTTCTACCGGCTCGAGACGCTGTGGGGCGACGTCCCCCGGCTGGACGTACCGGGGGAGGGGTAAGCGGCTTCGCAGCGAAGGTTCGCGAGTGCCCGACCACCATGGGGAGGTACATGATGGCCAGACTGATCGGCGCGGCGCTCGTGGCGCTTCTGCTGTTGCTCATGCTCTCGGTCGCTCCGGTGTTCGCCTTCGACCGCGCGGCGAGCGAGGCGACCATGCTGCGGCTCATCAACCACGCGCGCGCCTCGCGTGGCCTGCACGCCGTCGGGATCCACGCCGCGCTCGACAAGGCGGCGTTGGCGCACTCTCGCGACATGATCGCCCGCGATTACTTCTCCCACTCGTCCTACGTCGGCGCCTCGGTCGCCATGCGGGCGCGCGGCGCCGGGTACTCCACCAGCGGCTGTTCGCGCTGGGAGGTCGGTGAGGTGATCGCCTGGGGCGCGTCGTACCGCGGGACCCCCGAGACCATCTTCAAGGCGTGGATGCACTCGCCCGAGCATCGCCGGATCATCCTGATCAAGCGCTGGCGCGACGTCGGCCTGGGCGCCTGTCGCGGGACCTTCAACGGTCTCTCGGGCGTGGTCATGTACACCGTCGACGTCGGGCGGCGGGTGCAGTAGCACTGGCGCCGGGCCTGCGCGCTGCGCGCCCGCCCGGCGCACTCCGAACGTTGTCGTTCCGTCCTTGCCGCGGGTACACTACGAACGTATGTTCGTATCCGGCAGAGCCATCCTCCATCTCGACATGGACGCCTTCTTCGCCTCCGTGGAGCAGGCGCGCCGCCCCGAACTGCGCGGCCTCCCCGTCATCGTCGGCGGCGAGCGCGGGGGGCGGGGTGTGGTCTCGGCCTGCTCCTATGAGGCGCGCACCTACGGCGTGCACAGCGCGCTGCCCATCACGCAGGCCGAGCGGCTCTGCCCGCACGGAGTGTTCCTGCCGGTCGACATGAGGGCCTATCTCGCCGTCCACCGCTCGCTGGTCGAGTTGCTGGGGCGGTACACCGACCTCGTCGAGGTGGCGTCCATCGACGAGGCCTACCTGGACGTCACCGGCAGCCGGCGCCTGTTCGGCCCGCCGCGTACCATCGCCCACCGCATCCAGGAGCAGGTCTACGACGCGCACGACGTCACCTGCTCCATCGGCATCGGGCCTACCAAGCTGCTGGCCAAGCTGGCCGCCGGCATGTACAAGCCGGCCGGCATCGGCGAGCTCACCGCCGCCGACGTGCACGGCCGCCTGCGCGACCTGCCCGTCGGCGACGTCTGCGGCATCGGCCCCGTCACCCAGGAGCGGCTGGCCGCCCTCGGTCTCACCACGGTCGGCATGCTGCAGGACGTGCCGTTCCCGCTGCTGGCGGCGGCGTTCGGCAAGGGCGCGCACGGGCTGCGCCAGCTCGCCCTGGGGCGCAGCTTCTCGCCGGTGCGCAGCGAGCGGCCGCTGCCCAAGTCGGTCGGCCGCGAGATCACCTTCGACGACGACATCAACGACGGCGAGCTTCTGCGCGCCACGCTGCTCTCGCTCGCCGACGACGCCGTCGCGGAGCTGCGCAGCAAGGGTCTCGCGGCACGTACGGTGACGCTCAAGGTGCGCTTCAACACGTTCCACACCGTGAGCCGGCGCCGCACGCTGCCTCGCCCGGTCAGCGCCGTGCGACCGCTCTACGAGACGGCCACGGCGCTGCTCGACGAGCTCGACGTCGGCGCCCGCTGGGTGCGCCTCGTCGGGGTCACCGCCAGCGGGTTCGCGCACAACGCCTTCCAGCTCACCATGGACGACGGCTGGCGCGAGGTGGCGCTGGGCGAAGCCGTCGACAAGGTGCGCGAAAAATACGGCTTCAGGGCGCTCGCCCTGGCGGGCGGCGCGCCGGCCCGGCGCCACCTCGACCGCGCGTCGCCGGCGCAGTCGTTCCACCCCGAGCGGCCTGGGTAGCCGCGCCAACGAGCAATGCGCCGACGAGCTGGGGGACCGGCTCGGATGTCGAAGACCAGGGGCGCCGCTCACTCGGGAGGCGCCGCGGAGGCCGCTCGCGAGCTCGCCGCCGCGGCCGCCGGGAGCCCGTTTCCCGAGCCTGCCTGAGGCGCATGCGCTCACGCCCCCTGTGCTAGACTTCATCCTTCCGACAGGACGCGCCCGGCCGCCTCGCGCGCCCGCGAGCGGGAGGCCGGCGAAAGACAACGAGGAGACCCCGGATGAACGACCCAGCCAAGATCAGGAACATCGCTCTCGTCGGCCACCGCGGTACCGGCAAGACGTCACTGTTCGAGGCATTGCTGTTCGACGCTGGGGCGGTCACGCGACTGGGTTCGGTCGCGGACGGTTCGACCATCTCCGACTGGGACGACGACGAGAAGAAGCGCCAGATGAGCCTCTCGGCGGGTCTGGCGCACGTGGAGCGTGGCGGCCTGTCGTTCAACCTCATCGACACCCCCGGCGACTCGAGCTTCCTCGCCGATGCCATCGCCGAGCCTGCAGGTCGTCGAGACCGCGCTCGTCGTCGTCAACGCCGTGCTCGGCGTCGAGGTGCAGCACGAGCGGTTGTGGGACCGCGCGGCAGCTCGCGGGCTGGGCCGCGTCATCGTCTGCAACATGCTCGACCGCGAGCGGGCCGACTTCGACCACGCCCTCGGCCTCCTGCAGGAGTCCTTCGGCGCCCAGGTCGTCGCCGTGCAGCTGCCCATCGGCAAGGAGCACGACTTCAGCGGGCGTCGTCGACCTGCTCACCATGAAGGCGCACACGTACAAGGACGGCAAGGCGACCGTGGGCGACGTGCCCGCGGAGCTCGCCGACGCCGCCGCGACTGCCCGCGACAAGCTGATCGACGCGGTCGCCAGCACCAACGACGACCTCGCCGAGAAGTACCTCATGGAAGAGGAGATCACGGCGGCGGAGCTCAACGCGGCGTTCGCCGCCGCCGTCGCCGCCGCCCAGCTCTACCCGGTCGCCTGCGCGTCCGCCACGGCGCAACATCGCCGTCGACCACATCTTCGATGTGCTCGCGCTCGCCCCGTCGCCGGTCGATGTCACGCACCCCAGGGCCATGAAGGGCGACTCCGAGGTCGAGCTCGACTGCGATCCCTCGCAGCCGGCCGTCGCCTTCGTCTTCAAGACACTCGCCGACCCGTTCAGCGGCCACGTCAACGTGTTCCGCGTCTTCCAGGGCACCATCAGCAGCGACTCCCAGGTGGTCATCGCCCGGGACGGCCACAAGGAACGCCTCGGCCAGATCCTGAAGACGATGGGCAAGGAGAGCAAGGCCTCCGGAGACCTCGTCGCCGGCGAGATCGGCGCCATCGCCAAGCTCAAGGACGTCGTCACCGGCGACACGCTGTGCACGGAGGCCGACGTCGTCAGCTTCCCGGCCATCGACTTCCCTGCCCCGCTCATGAGCTTCGCCATCACCGCGAAGAGCAAGGGTGAGGAGGACAAGGTCATCACCGCCCTCCGTCGTCTCTCCGAAGAAGACCCGATGCTCGAGGTGCACCACGACGACCAGACCGGCGAGATGATCGTCGGCGGCATGAGCCAGGTGCACGTCGAGGTCACGGTCGAGCGCATGAAGCGCCGCTTCGGCGTCGAGGTCGAGCTCAAGGCGCCGCGCGTCCCGTATCGCGAGACCATCAAGGGCACGGCGAAGGCCGAGGGCAAGCACAAGAAGCAGACCGGTGGCCGCGGCCAGTTCGCCGACACCTGGATGGAGGTGCGCCCGCAGCCGCGCGGCGACGGCTTCGAGTTCGAGAACAAGATCGTCGGCGGCGCGATCCCGCGCAACTTCATCCCGGCGGTCGAGAAGGGCGTGCGCGCCGCCATGGACGACGGGTTCCTCGCCGGCTATCCGGTGGTCGACGTCCACGTGAAGCTCTACGACGGCAAGTACCACCCCGTGGACTCGAGCGACATGGCCTTCCAGATCGCCGGTTCCCTCGGCTTCAAGGCCGCCTGCGAGAAGGCCCAGCCGGCCCTGCTCGAGCCCATCATGAGCGTCGAGATCACGATTCCCGACGAGAACGTCGGGGACATCATCGGCGACCTCAACTCGCGACGCGGCCGCGTGCTCGGCACCACGCCGCGCGGCCACAACAACGTGGTCGGCGCCGAGGTGCCGCTGGCGGAGATGCTCACCTATGCGCCCGACCTCACGTCGATGACGGGCGGCCGTGGCGACTACCACATGGAGCTCCTGCGGTACGACGAGGTGCCTGCGCACCTCACCGCCAAGATCGTCGAGCAGGCTCAGAAGGATAAGGAAGAAGCCCAGAAGAACTGAGTCCAATCCGTCCAGTTTTTCCCGCAAAGCTGCGCATTCGGTGGTCTCCGGCCGGTAGCCGCCGACCAGAGCGCTGCGGTAGGATTGGCGTGCAAAAGCAACCGGAGGTTACCCGTGACTGATATCGGCACCATGCGAGTGAAGAGCGGTCTCGCCGACATGCTCAAGGGCGGCGTCATCATGGACGTCACCAACGCCGAGCAGGCGAAGATCGCCGAGGACGCCGGCGCGTGCGCGGTCATGGCCCTCGAGAGAGTGCCCGTCCGACATCCGCGCCCAGGGCGGCGTGGCCCGCATGGCCGACCCCACCAAGATCCAGGAGATCCAGGAGTGCGTGTCCATCCCGGTGATGGCCAAGGCACGCATCGGCCACTTCGTCGAGGCGCAGATCCTGCAGTCCCTCGAGGTCGACTACATCGACGAGAGCGAAGTGCTCACGCCGGCCGACGAGGCCAACCACATCAACAAGTGGAAGTTCGACGTGCCGTTCGTCTGCGGCGCCGTCAATCTCGGTGAGGCGCTGCGCCGCATCAGCGAGGGCGCCGCCATGATCCGCACCAAGGGCGAGGCCGGCACCGGCGACGTCGTCGAGGCCGTGCGCCACATGCGCACCATCATGGGCGAGATCCGCCATCTGCAGACGCTGGACGAGGACGAGCTGTACGTCGCCGCCAAGGAACTCCCGGCCCCGCTCGAGCTGGTCAAGTGGGTCGCCGAGAACGGCAAGCTCCCGGTCGTGAACTTCAGCGCCGGCGGCATCGCCACTCCGGCCGACGCCGCGCTCATGATGCAGCTCGGCGCCGAGGGCGTGTTCGTAGGCTCCGGCATCTTCAAGAGCGAGGATCCGCAGAGCCGCGCCAACGCCATCGTCAAGGCGGCGACGAACTACCGCGACGCGGCCATCCTCGCCGAGGTCAGCGTCGGCCTGGGCGACGCGATGCCCGGCATCGACGCCGCGCGCATGCCCGAAGAAGCCAAGATCCAGCATCGCGGCTGGTGAGTCAGGGAGCGGCATGACGCTCGGAGAGCGGCACGAAACGGCGGGACTGGATCCTGTCGCCGGAGCCGGCGCTCGACCTTCACGGTCCGGGCGCCGGACTCGTCGTGGGCGTGCTCGCCCTGCAGGGTGACTTTCGCGAGCACCGCGTCATGCTCGAGCGCCTCGGGACGCGCACGCGCGAGGTGCGCCAGCCGTCCGACCTCGCCGGTCTGGACGGCCTCGTCATCCCCGGCGGCGAGAGCACGACGATCCAGCAAGCTCATGGGCGCCTACGAGCTGGCCGGCCCCATCAAGCAGCTTCGCCGCCGCCGGCGGCGTCGTCTACGGCACCTGCGCCGGCCTCATCACGGTGGCGCGCGACACCGTCGAGGGCGCGCCGCCCACGCTGGCGCTCATGGACATCGTCGCGCGGCGCAACGCGTTCGGCCGCCAGGTGCGCAGCTTCGAGGCCGACCTCGAGGTCGACGGCGTCGCCGGAGCGTCCCGGTGCGGGCCGTGTTCATCCGCGCGCCCTGGGTCGAGAGCGCAGGTCCCGGCGTCGACGTCCTTGCCACCTGTCGAGGGCCACATCGTCGCGGCTCGCGAAGGCGACGTGCTCGTCACCGCGTTCCATCCCGAGCTCACCGACGACACGCGACTGCACGAGCTGTTCATTCGAATGATCCGCCGCCGGCAGGCTGCGGCGGGCGCGCCCGATGGCGCGACCGCCGACTGCGACGCCGGCGAGCCCGGCCGGGCCGCCGCGGCGGCCGGCCACCGCTGAAAAGGGAGGTGGTGTCTCGTGTCCGGGCACTCGAAGTGGGCGACCATCAAGCACAAGAAGGGCAAGACCGACGCCAGGCGCGGCAAGCTGTTCTCCAAGCTGTCGCGGGCGATCACCGTGGCGGCCCGTGAGGGCGGCACCGACCCGGCCATGAACATCTCGCTGGCCAACGCCATCGAGAAGGCCAAGGCCGAGTCGATGCCCAAGGACAACATCGAGAAGGCCATCCAGCGCGGCGGCGGCGGGGTCGAGGGCGAGCAGTACGAGAGCATCCTCTACGAGGGCTACGGGCCCGCCGGGGTGGCGATCATCGTCGACGTCCTCACCGACAACAAGAACCGCTCGGCCGCCGAGGTGCGCAACATCTTCAGCAAGCACGGCGGCCAGCTGGCGCAGCCGGGCGCGGTCGCGTGGGGCTTCGAGCGCCGCGGGTCGATCGTCGTCGACGGCACGCAAGTACGCCGAGGACGACATCATGGCCGCGGCCATCGACGCCGGCGCCGAGGACGTCGTGCAGGACGGCGATGAGTTCCAGGTGCTCACCGAGCCGGCCGACTTCGCCGCCGTCCGCGACGCGCTCACGGCGGCCGGCATCGAGTTCGAGCAACGCCGAGCTCACGATGATCCCCAAGACCACGGTCAAGCTCGAGGAGAACGACGCCCGCAAGACCATGAAGATCATGGACGCGCTGGAGGACAGCGACGACGTCCAGGAGGTCTACGCGAACTTCGACATCCCCGAGGACGTCCTCGAAGCTCTGGCGGGCTGACGGGCATGATCGTCCTGGGCTTCGACCCGGGCACCGCGAGCACCGGCTGGGGGGTCATCGAGCAGGAGGGCAATCGCCTCGCCTCGCTCGGCCACGGCTGCATCGTCACGTCGGCCAAAGACCCGACGCACGTGCGCCTGCGCCAGATCTACGACCAGGCGCGCGGGCTCATCAAGCGCTTCTGCCCGGACGTCGTCGTCCTCGAAGAGCTGTTCGTCAACGTGAACGTCAAGACCGCGCTTGCGGTCGGCCAGGCCAAGGGCGTGCTCTACCTGGCCGCCTCGGACCTCCAGGAGTCGCCCTGCGAGTACTCGCCGCTGGCGATCAAGCAGGCGGTCACCGGCTACGGGCGGGCGAGCAAGATCCAGGTGCAGGAGATGACCAAGGTCATCCTCTGCCTGCCGCGCATCCCGCAGCCGGACCACGCCGCCGACGCCCTGGCCGTCGCCATCATGCCACACGCACCACAACAGCGAGCGGCATGCGCGCCGCCCGCGGCGCCCGCCGGGCGGCAGCCGTGATCGCGTCCATCCGCGGCACGCTCGTCATGCGTCGACGGCGAGCGCGCCGTGATCGAGGTCGGCGGCCTCGGGCTCGAGGTGCTCGCCTCGAGCCGCACGCTGGGCGGTCTCTCGCCCGCACCGCGGCGAAGAGGTCAGCCTGCACACGTACCTCAACGTGCGCGAGGACGCGCTGCAGCTGTTCGGGTTCCGCGATCCGGGCGAGCGCACGTTCTTCCTCTGGCTCATCGCCGTGAGCGGGGTCGGGCCCAAGGTGGCTCTGGCGGTGCTCTCGGGGTACCCGGTGGCGGAGCTCGAGCTGGCCGTGGCGCGCGACGACGTCAAGAAGTTCGAGAGCATCTCCGGCATCGGCAAGAAGCTCGCGCAGCGGCTCGTGGTCGAGCTCAAGGACAAGGTCGGGTGAGCTGCCGCCGGTGGGCGCCGGCGAAGCCGGCGGGACCGGCGGCCCCGCGCAGGCCGACCACTTCATCGCGGCGCGCTCCGCGCTGCAGAACCTCGGCCTCAGCCTGCGCGAGGCCGAGGAGGCGCTGCGCGGCGCTCCGGAGGACGCGCCGCTCGAGGAGCTCGTCAAGTACGCGCTCACGCGCACAAGGCGGATGAGTGACGCCCAAGAAGCCGCAGGACCGCATCGGCGATCCCAACGAGCGCGCCGACGACCAGGACCTCGAGCTCAGCCTCAGGCCACGCCGGTTCTCCGACTTCGTCGGCCAGCGCGTGGCCAAGGAGCAGCTCGAGATCTTCGTCGAGGCGGCCAAGAAGCGCGGCGACACGCTCGACCACGTGCTCATCGCCGGGCCTCCCGGCCTCGGCAAGACGACGCTGGCCGGCATCATCTCCCAGGAGCTCGGCGTGGGCATGCACACCACGTCGGGGCCGGCGCTCGAGCGCAAGGTCGACGTCGCCGGCCTGCTCACCAACCTCCAGGAGGGCGACGTCCTGTTCGTCGACGAGATCCACCGCCTCAACGCCGCCGTCGAAGAAGTGCTGTACCCGGCGATGGAGGACTACGAGATCGACATCATGATCGGCGAGGGACCGGCGGCGCGCAGCATCCGCATGCAGGTGGCGCCGTTCACGCTCATCGGCGCCACCACGCGCACGGGGCTGCTGACGACGCCGCTGCGCGACCGCTTCGGCGTGTGGCAGCGGCTCGAGTACTACGAGATCGAGGAGCTGGCGGCGATCGTGCGCCGTTCGGCCGGCATCCTCTCGGTCGAGATCGACCAGGATTCCTCGCTCGAGATCGCCGGCCGCTCGCGCGGCACGCCGCGCGTGGCCAACCGGCTCCTGCGGCGCGTGCGCGACTTCGCCGAGGTCCGTCACGAGGGCGTCATCGACCACGACATCTGCCTCGCCGCGCTGGAGCTCTTCCAGGTCGACGGCGAGGGCCTCGACAAGCTCGACCGCGACATCCTCAAGATCATCGCCGAGAAGTTCGACGGCGGTCCGGTGGGCCTGGACACGCTCGCCGTGGCCCTCGGCGAGGAGGCGGACACGGTCATGGACGTCTACGAGCCCTACCTCATCATGCAGGGCTTCCTCAAGCGCACGCCGCGCGG
The DNA here is from genome assembly GCA_963798285.1 of uncultured Thermoleophilia bacterium. Taxonomy (GTDB): domain Bacteria; phylum Actinomycetota; class Thermoleophilia; order UBA2241; family UBA2241; genus CAIXSE01. Next base: position 85,543 of record CAWCSR010000005.1, read on the forward strand.
CCGCGTGCTCACGCGCTCGCGGCTTCATCCACTGCGGCATCACGCCGCCGGCACGCGGCGACACGCTGTTCGACGAGCTGTGACGCGTCCGGCCGACGCGCCGGGCCCTCGCGCTATACTCGCCCGATGACCGACCTGCTCCTGCACACCTGCTGCGGCCCCTGCTCGACGGTCGCCGTGCCCGCGTGGCGCGAGCGCGGCGTCGAGCCGGTCGGCTGGTTCGAGAACCCCAACATCCAGCCGGCCGCCGAGCTGGAGCGCCGCCGCGAGAGCATGCGGCGCTTCAGCCGCGCGGCCGGCCTCGAGCTCGTCGTCCCCGAGCGCGGGGAAGAGGCTCCGGCGATGGACGGCGTGGCGCGACGGGCGCTGGCGCACGCCGCACCGGACGAGCGGTGCGCCGCCTGCCTGCGGCTGCGCCTCGGCGCAGCCGGCGAGGCGGCGCAGCGCGCCTCGGCTTCACGCGCTTCTCCACGACGCTGACCGTGAGCCCGTACCAGCGGCACGACCTCATCGTCGCCGCCGGGGAGGCGGCCGCCGATGCGTACGGCGTCGACTTCGTCTACCTGGACGTCCGCGACCGCTTCCGGGACAGCTACGCGCGAGAGCCGCCGGCTCGAGCTGTACCGGCAGCCCTACTGCGGCTGCGCGGCCAGCAAGTGGGAGGCGTGGCACGAGCGCCGCGAGCGCAGGAGGAAGACGGCGTGAGCGGCCGGACCACAGGCCTCACGCTCGCCGACCTCGACTACGAACTGCCGGACGATCTGATCGCGCAGACGCCGGCGGAGCCGCGCGACGCGTCGCGGCTGCTGGTCGTGCGGCGCGCCAGCGGCGAGCTCGAGGACCGCACCTTCGCCGAGCTGCCTTCGTTCCTGTCGCGCCGGCGATGTGCTGGTGCGCAACGACACGCGCGTGTTCCCGGCGCGCAGCTACTTCCACCGCGCCACCGGCGGCCGGATCGAGGTGCTGTTCCTGCTGCGCGCTCGACGGCGCCGTCGGACGCGAGCGAGCGCTGGGAGGTGCTGCTGCGCGGCCGCCCGCGGCCGGAGGAAGTGCTCGAGAGCGAGGCGCTCGGACCGCGACTGGCCGCTGCGCTGCATCGAGCCGCTCGGCGACGGGCGCTGGGTGGTCGAGAACCTCGGCGGCCGGCCCGTGCTCGACCTTCTTGGCGACGCCGGCGTCACGCCGCTGCCGCCGTACATCACGGCGCCGCTCGACGACCCGGAGCGATACCAGACGACCTATGCCCGGGACGCTCGGCTCGGCGGCTGCGCCCACGGCCGGGCTGCACTTCACGCCGGCGCTGGACGCGGCGCTTGCCGACGGCGGCGTCACCGTGGAGAGCGTGACGCTGCACGTGGGCCTCGGCACGTTCAAGCCGCTGCAGGACGGAGTCGCTGGACGCGGCGACGCTGCACAGCGAGTCGTTCGAGGTGGAGGCGGCCGTGTGGGCGCGCCTCTGCGAGGCGCGCCGGACGGCCGCCGCATCGTCGCCGTCGGCACGACCTCGATGCGGGTGCTGGAGCACCTGGCGCTCAAGGACGGTCCCGGCCGGCGGGAGCGCGCCGCTGCGCGGCGACACCCGCCTCTTCATCCGGCCGGGCTTCGAGTTCCGCATGGTCGACGGGCTGGTGACCAACTTCCACCTGCCGCGCACGAGCCTGCTGGCGCTCGTGATGGCGTTCTGCGGCGTCGACGAGACGCGGGACGTCTATCGCCACGCCGTGGCCGAGCGCTACCGCTTCTACAGCTTCGGCGACGCCATGCTGGCCCTGTGAGCGAGGCCGGGGCGATCGCGCACGGCGATCACGCTCGCACGGTGACGTCCGCCTCCGACGCTGAGGGCCGAGGGCTTCGCCTTCGAGGTGGAGGCGCGCGACGGAGCCGCCCGCGCCGGGCGCCTCACGACGCCGCACGGCGTCGTCGAGACGCCGTGCTTCATGCCCGTGGGCACCAAGGCGACGGTCAAGGCCGTGGAGCCTCGCGAACTGCGGGAGCTCGGCGCCCAGATCGTCCTCGGCAACACCTACCACCTGTACTTCCGTCCCGGCACCGAGATCGTCGCCGCGCACGGCGGCCTGCACGGGTTCATGCGTGGGACGGGCCCATCCTCACCGACTCCGGCGGGTTCCAGGTCTTCAGCCTCGAGGGCACGCGCGTCATGCGCGACGACGGCGTGGAGTTCAGCTCGGTCTACGACGGCTCGCGCCACGTGTTCACCCCCGAGCTCGCGATGCGCATCCAGGAGGAGCTCGGCGCCGACGTCATCATGGCGTTCGACCAGTGCGCGCCGGGCACGCTGCCGCGCGCGGAGCTCGAGGCCGCCGTGGAGCGCACCACGCGCTGGGCGGCGGCCTGCAAGGCAGGCGCACGGCCGCCGCGACCAGCTGCTCATCGGCATCGTGCAGGGCGGGGTCGACGAGGAGCTGCGGCGGCGGTCGGCCGCCGAGATCATCGACGTCGGCTTCGACGCCTACGCCATCGGCGGCCTCAGCGTCGGCGAGCGCGGCGACGAGATGCTCGCCACGGTCGAGCTCATGGACGAACTGCTGCCCGGCGACCGCCTGCGCTACTTCATGGGCATCGGCGACCCCGTGGGCATCGTCGACGTCATCGCCCGCGGCGTCGACGTGTTCGACTGCGTGCTGCCGACGCGCATGGCGCGCACCGGCTCGGCCATCCTGCGCGGCGGCGGGCCGGCTCAACCTGCGCAACGCGCGCTTCGCCGCCGACCTGGCGCCGCTCGAGCGCCGGCTGCGACTGCTACACGTGCCGCACGTTCACGCGTTCCTACCTGCGCCATCTCGTCACGCAGAAGGAGATCCTCGGCTCGCAGCTGCTGAGTCTCCACAACCTGCGCGTTCTGCTAAGATTGACGAGCGACGCCCGCGCCGCGATCCGCGCCGGGCGTTTTGCTGAATTCGCCAACGACGTTGCGGAGCGCGACTCCGCAGGAGGTTGAGCTGCATGGGCGGCGCAACGATCATCATCTGGATCCTCGTCTTCTTCGGGATCTTCTACTTCCTCGCCATCCGGCCGCAGCGTCGCCAGCGCCAGCAGCACTCCGAGATGGTGAGCATGCTCAAGAAGGGTGACGAGGTGGTCACCATCGGCGGCATGTTCGGCACGATCACCGCCATCGGCGACGACTGGGTCGAGCTCGAGGTCGCCAAGCGCACCCGGGTCCGCTACCTCAAGCGCGCCATCTCGTCCATCACCAGCATCGACGAGTACGACGAGGACGAAGAGGACGAGTACATCGAGGCCGCCGACGAGGACGTGACCGAGGACGCCGACGAGGAGTACGTCGAGGACGACGAGGCCGTCGAGGCCGAGCGGACGAGGCCGCCGACGAGGACGCCGACGCTCCCGACGCCCCGGAGGCTCCCAAGGCGTGACGTCGCCGTCCTCGGCAGTGACCAGGACGCAGCGTGTGACGACGGGCCCCGCAGACGCTGCGGGGCCCGTCGCCATGCAGGGATTCTTGCCTGCGGCCCGAACTGCGTTCTGACGTGGACTCGACACAGGGGTAACGCTCACATGGCGCATGTCATCGCGTTCGCCAACCAGAAGGGTGGCGTAGCCAAGACCACCTCGACGGTGAACCTCGGCGCGGCCCTCCGCGAGCACGACCTGCGCGTGCTCGCCGTCGACATGGACCCCCAGGGCAACCTGACCATGAGCCAGGGCATCGACACCGAGGGTCTCGACAAGAGCATGTACGACGTCCTCGTGCACCGCACGCCCATCGAGGACGTCATCTACGAACGCGAGCTCGACGTCGCCGCCTCCACCATCGACCTCGCCGGCGCCGAGATGGCCCTGGCGACGATGATCGGGCGCGAGCGGGCACTGCAGCGCGCCCTCGACGCCGTGCGCGAGCAAGTACGACTACATCCTCATCGACACGCCGCCGTCGCTCGGGCTGCTCACGATCAACGCGCTGACGGCCTCGGAGGGCGTCATCGTGCCCGTGCAGTGCGAGTACCTCTCGCTGCGCGGTCTCCTGCAGCTCGAGAAGACGCTGGAGATGATCCGGGAGAACCTCAACCCGGACGTGCACATCCAGGGCATCCTGCCGACGCTGTTCGACGCACGCACGCATCCACGGCAAGGAGTCCATCGAGGTGCTGCGCGAGAACTTCGGCGACCTCGTCTTCGACACCGTCGTGCGCAAGACCATCAAGTTCGCCGAGGCGCCCGTGAGCGGCACCTCGGTGCTCAAGTACGATCCCAAAGGCAGAGGGGCAGAATCGTACCGCGCCCTCGCGCGGGAGGTGCTGAATGGCAGATCGTCCTAGCATGAAGGATGGACTGAGCGAGCTCTTCCGGCGCACCGACAGCGGCGGTGCGATCCCCGATGCGGCGGGCCCGGACGCTCCAGTCAAGGGCCGGCCGTACGTGACGACCATCAAGGTGGTCGGCATCGGCGGAGCCGGCACCAACGCCGTGAACCGGATGGTCGACTCCGGCGTCAAGGGCGTCGAGTTCATCGCCGTCAACACCGACGTGCAGCAGCTCGACGTGTGCGACGCCGACGTCAAGATCCACATCGGCCAGGAGATCACGCACGGCCTCGGCGGCGGCGCCAACCCGGAGGTCGGCCGCGAGGCCATGGAGGTCAGCCGCGACCAGCTCAAGGCCGCGCTGCGCGGCGCCGACCTCGTCTTCGTCACGGCCGGCGAGGGCGGCGGCACCGGCACCGGCGGCGCGCCCGTGGTGGCGCAGGTCGCCCGCGAGCTCGGCGCCGTGACCATCGCCATCGTCACCAAGCCGTTCGGCTTCGAGGGCAATCGCCGCCAGCGCCAGGCGCTCGACGGCATCGACGTCCTGCGCGACGTGGCCGACACGGTCATCTCGCATCCCCAACGACCGGCTGCTCGAGGTCGTCGAGCGCAACGCGAGCGTCGTCGAGGCGTTCCAGCACGCCGACGACATCCTGCGCCAGGGCGTGCAGGGCGTCACCGACCTCATCACCGTGCCGGGACTCATCAATCTCGACTTCGCCGACGTGCGCACGATCGTGCACGACGCCGGCACCGCCCTGCTCGGCATCGGCGTGGCCGGCGGCGAGAACCGCGCCCAGGCCGCCGCCGACATGGCCATCCACTCGCCGCTCCTCGAGACCAGCATCGAGGGCGCCCGCGGGCTGCTGCTCAACATCACCGGCGGCGAGGACCTCACGCTGTACGAGGTCAACGAGGCCGCCGGTGTCATCAGCGAGGCCGCCGACGACGACGCCAACATCATCTTCGGCGCGGTCGTGGACGAGAAGCTCAAGGGCAAGATCTCGATCACCGTGGTCGCCACCGGCTTCGGCGACGAGGTCCGGCACGCGCAGGCGCCGCCCCGCAGCCCGGAGAGCCGCACCCCGGCGCCGAAGGCGCGAGCCGCGGGAGGAGCGCGGCGCCGCTGTTCGGTCCGGCTCCGCGGTTCGACGACAACGAGTTCGACATCCCGTCCTTCGTCAACCAGCCCGAGGACTGATGCTGGGAGCGACGCCCGCATGATCCCGAGCGGAGGCGACGACGATGCGCGCTGACGCGAGCGCCGTCGCCGCACCCCCGGTCGCGCTCGAACTCGACCTCGACGTCTTCGACGGTCCGTTCGACCTGCTCGTCACGCTCATCCTGCGCGACGAGATCGACATCTGGGAGGTCCGCGTCTCGCGGATCATCGCGGAGTACGTCGTCCACCTCGCCGACACCGGCGAGTTCGATCTCGACGCCACCTCGCAGTTCGTGGTGCTGGTGGCCGCGCTGCTGGAGATGAAGTCGCGGCTGCTGCTCGAGGAGGAGGTCGAGGAGGAGCTCGAGGACCTCGACCCGGACGAGGCGGCGCAGCAGCTGCTCGAGCGCCTCGTGCGCTACAGCCAGTACCGCAACGCCGCCGGCGGCCTGCGCGAGGCGTGGGAGGCGCACAGCGCCCGCCTGTACCGCAACGCGCCGGTGCCGGCGGAGTTCCTGCGCCGGCGTGTCCCGGACGGGGCCTTTGCGGCGAGCTCGCTCGCCGGCGCGCTGACGCCGCTCCTTCGCGAGCCGCCGGCGCCCGACACCAGTCATCTCGCCGACCTCGCCGTGTCGCTCGTCAAGGAGCTGCGCCGGCTGCGCCTCATCCTCGACGACGAGGGCGAGTTCACGTTCGCCGCGGTGGCGCCGCGCGACAGGCTCGAGCGTGCCGTCACGTTCTTCGCACTCCTCGAGCTGCACTCGAGCGGCGAGGCCAAGCTGCGCCAGACGCGGCACTTCGGCGACATCGTGGTGAGCCGCATCACGGCGCCGGCGCCCGTCACAGGGTGACGCCGGCCGCCGCGCGTGCGGTAGCATCGACGGGTCCCGGCGTACGACCCCTTTCCGGCATGCTGCCACTCGCACGGCGCCTCGAGGCGCTCCTCTTCATCTCACCGCGTCCCATCGCAGCCGACAGGCTGGCCGAGGCATGCGCCTGCAGCGAGGAGGAGGCGGCCGCGGCTCTGGCGGCACTGCGCGCGGAGTACGCCGCCGGGGCCCACGGCATCGAAGTCGCGCGAAGTGGCCGGGGGCTTCACGCTTCGCGGTGGCGGACGACTGCGCCGAGGACGTGCGCCGGTTCACCGGCGCGGAGAGGCCGGACGAGCTCACGCCGGCCCTTCTCGAGACGCTCGCCGTCGTCGCCTATCTCGAGCCGGTCACGCAGAGCCGAGATCGCCGAGGTCCGCGGTGTCTCGTCGGAGTACGCGCTCGGCGCCCTGGAGGAGCGCGGCCTGGTCGAGCAGCAGGGCCGCGCCGACACGCCCGGGCGCGCCCGTGCTCTACGGTACGTCCGAGCGCTTCCTGAAGCTGTTCGGGCTCGTGAGCCGCGACGACCTGCCGCCGCTCGAAGAGTTCTCGCTGGGCGCCGACGAAGTCGACGAGATCCGCTCCCGGCTCCACGCAAACGCCGAGAGGAGGGCCCAATGAGCCCTGCCCAGCCTATGAACCTGGTCGTCTACCTCGCTCGTTCGGGGATCGGCTCGCGCCGCTCCTGCGACGAGCTCATCCGCGAGGGTGTGGTCACCGTGAACGACGAAGTGGTCACGTTCCCGCGCCAGAAGGTCACGCCGGAGGACGTCGTCGCCGTGCGCGGCGAGCCCGTCACGGCGCTCGAGCTGCGGTACCTGCTGGTGAACAAGCCGCGCGGCGTCGCCAGTACGCGCAGCGACCCGCATGCCGAGCGCGTGATCGTCGACATGGTGCCCGGCGGCCGCGCCCTGTTCCCGGTCGGGCGCCTCGATGTCGACACCACGGGTCTGATCATCCTCACCAACGACGGCGTGCTGGCCAACCGCCTCATGCACCCGCGCTACGGCGTGCCCAAGACCTACGTGGCTCGCGTGCGCGGCAAGGTCAGCCGGCGCGCTCTCGGGGCGCTGCGCGGCGGCGTCGAGCTGGAGGACGGGCCCACTTCGCCCGCCGACGTGAGGCTCAGGAAGCAGAGCGCCAAGACGGCCCTCGTCGAGATCACCATCCACGAGGGCCGCAAACGCCAGGTGCGGCGCATGTTCCTCGCCGTCGGATTGCCGGTCGAGGAGCTCAGCCGCCGCAGGTACGGCCCCTTGACGGACAAGGGTCTCGAGCCCGGAGGGTTCCGCGAGCTCAGCGGCGACGAGGTCGAGGCGTTGCGCCGGGCCGGGGAAGAGATCGCGGGAGAGGTCGGCAAAGAAGTGCAGGGTTCGCCACTCATGCTGGCCGCGGAGGTGTTCGCGGAGACGCCGGATGCCGTGCTGGAGCCCGCTGCGCCTGCACCCGGCGACGTGCCCGGCGCGGAGGACGCCGTCGATGACGACGAGCCCGGACGGCCGCAGGAGAGCGGCCCGGGCCCGGAAGCCGCGGCGGAACCCGAGTCCGATGGGCCGGACACCCCGCTGGGCCCGGCCGGCGGGACGGATGGCGAGTCCCGGGATGCCGGCGACTGACGTGTATACTTCTGCACTCACCGTGCATGCACGGCGCGCAGCAGGCGCACCCCCGACTTGCGGAGTGACCACATGAACGTGCGCTTCATACCGGAGCTCGCCGGCATCGTGCCGTACCAGCCCGGGCTGCCGATCGAGGTGGTGCAGCGCCGCTTCGGTCTCGAGCAGGTCGTCAAGCTGGCATCCAACGAGTTCCCGCTGCCGCCGTTCCCGGAGGTCAAAGAGGTCGTGTTGGAGGCGCTCGACCGGCTGCAGCGGTACCCGGACGGCTTCTCGACCGACCTGCGTGAGGCTGTGGGGGCGCACTTCGACCGCAGCCCCGAGCAGGTAACGGTGGGCTGCGGCACCTGCGAACTGCTGTACCTGCTCGCTCACGCCGTACTGGAGCGCGGCGACGAGGTGGTGCTCGCCGAGCCGTCGTTCACGTCGTATCGCGACGTCATCGACATCAGGGGAGCGATCCCCGTGGCGGTGCCGCTCGTGGACTACACGCACGACCTCGCGGCGATGGCCGCCGCGGTCACGCCGCGCACGAAGATGCTGTTCGTCTGCAACCCGAACAATCCGACGGGAACCTACGTGCCGTCCGCCGAGGTGAAGCGGCTCGTCGAGAGCGTGCCCGACGACGTGATGGTCGTGATCGACGAGGCGTACGTCGATTTCGTGACCGCGGAGGACCGGGAGGGCTCGCTGGAGATCCAGAAGGAGCACGACAACGTCGTCGTGCTGCGCACGTTCTCCAAGATCTACGGGCTGTGCGGACTGCGCACGGGCTTTGGGATCTGCGCGCCGGAGGTGAAGGACGCCGTGGACAAGGTGCGGCAGCCGTTCAACGTGAACCTGCTCGGGCAACTGGCCGCCATCGAAGCGCTCAAGCACCAGGACCAGGTGGCGCAGCGACGCGAGACCAACGCCGAGCTGCGCGACCACATGGTCGAGCGCCTCGCCGCCCGGGGCCGCGCCACCGTTCCTACGCAGGCGAACTTCATGCTGGTCGATATGAACGACCTGTGCGACCCGCACGACAAGGTGTGCGGCACGCTCCTGTCCCTGGGGGCCATCGTGCGTGACGGCAACGCGCTCGGCTGTCCTGGCTGGGCCCGGGTCACCGTGGGTACACACGAGGAGATCGAGTTCTTCCTGGACAAGCTCGCCTCGCTCGAGGTCGGCGCTGAGCAGGACGCGGGGTGATGCCTTCGTGAGCATGATGGTGATCGTGCTGGCCCGCCGGACCGGGAGGAGCGCCTGAGATGATGGCCGAGGCGAACGTCGGCACCGTCGCCCTCATCGGCGTCGGCCTCATGGGAGGGTCTCTGGGGCTGGCCGCACGCGAGCACGCCGGTGTCGGTGAAGTGCGCGGCTTCAGCCAGACTCAGGCCACGCTCGACCTCGCACTCGAGCGCGGCGCGATCACGACCGCCTGCGGCAGCCTCGAGGAGGCCTGTGCAGGCGCCGACCTGGTGTTCGTCTGTACGCCCGTCCGGCTCGTGACCGGGCACGTTCGGGCGGCGCTCGCCGCGGCCTCGCCGCACGCCGTGGTCACCGACGTCGGGAGCACCAAGGGGCCGCTGATGCGGGCGCTCTCGCCCGAGGAACAGCGGCGCTGCATCGGCGGTCACCCCCTCTGCGGTTCGGAGACCGCCGGCGTCGCCAACGCCCGCGCTTCCCTCTACCACGGCGCCACGTACTTCGTGACTCCCGGGGCGCACGTCGACGCCGACGCGTACCAGCTGCTGTACGGCTTCCTGGGCGACATCGGCGCCCGCCCGGTCGCCGTGGACCCCGAGGAGCACGATCGCCAGATGGCCGTGGTCAGCCACCTGCCCCACGTGCTCGCGAACGTGCTCATGAGCCAGGCGGGGCAGCATGCCGGCGCGCGCGACGCGCTACTGTCCGCCGGCCCCAGCTTCCGTGACCTCACGCGCATCGCCGGCAGCAACCGGCGCGTGTGGACCGATATCTTCCTCGACAACCGAGCCGCGCTGCTCGCTTCCCTGGCGCAGTTCCAGGAGGGTCTGCAGGAGGTGCTGGAGGCCTTGGCCTCGGCGGACGCCACACGGCTCAGCGACACGATCGCGCGCGCCAAGGAGCAGCGCGACCGCATGCTCGCGGCCGGCAGCCTGGCGGCGGAGGACCTGTACCGCATCATCATCCCCGTCACCGACCGGCCGGGCGTGTTCAGCGAGATCATGGTCGCGCTGGGTGACGCCGGCATCAACGTCGAGGACATCTCGCTGCACCACATGAGCGCCGAGCTCGGCGGCACACTCACCGTCTTCGTGCTCGGCGACGAGGTCTGCCAGCGCGCCGCCCACGTGCTCGGCGCGCTCGGCTACGAGGTCAGCACCCGGGCGGAGGCCGACCCCGAATGACGGTGGTCGCCATCGACGGCCCGATGGGCTCCGGCAAGAGCACGGTGGCGCGGCGAGTGGCCGAGGAGCTCGGCTATCGGTACCTCGACACCGGTGCGATGTACCGCGCCGTCGGGCTGCTGGCGACCGAGGCAGGAGTCCGGCTCGACGACGAGGCGGCCGTGGTGTCCGTCGCCGCCTCCGCCGAGCTGCGCTTCGACGACGAGGGCCGCCTGTTCGCCGGCGACCGGGACGTGAGCGGCCTCATCCGCAGCCTGGAGATGGGCGCGGCCGCTTCGGTCGTGTCCGTCCTGCCCGGGGTGCGCCGGCTGCTGGTCGAGCGTCAGCGCACGCTCGGCGCCGGCGCCGACGTCGTCATGGAGGGCCGCGACATCGGCACCAACGTGTTCCCCGATGCCGAGGTCAAGGTGTTCGTGACGGCGCGCCCGGAGGTGCGGGCGGCGCGCCGGGCCGACGAGCTCTGCGCCAAGGGCGAGGACGTCGGCGTGGACGAGGTCCTCGAGGCGCTCGTCGAGCGCGACCGGCGCGACTCGGAGCGTGAGGTCGCGCCGCTGCGCAAGGCCGCCGATGCGGTCGAGGTCGACACGTCCTCGCTCACGCCGGACGAGGTGGTCGACGCGATCGTCGCCCTCGTGGGGGAGAAGGTGTCGTCGTGACGGGTCCCTGGGGCTATCCGCTCAGAGGCCACGGCGACACCGGCCTGTACACCTTCCTGCGCTACCTGGCCATCCCGTTCTTCGGCGGGGTCTACCGCTGCCGGGTGAGCGGCGCCGAGCAGTTGCCCCGCACCGGCCCGGCGATGGTGATCATGACCCACAAGGCGTTCTGGGACCCCGTGATCGCGGGGATGATCTTCGACCGCCCGCTTCGCTTCATGGCGAAGAAGGAGCTGTTCGTGAACGGCGCGGCGGCGAAGTTCATCACGAGCCTCGGCGCGTTTCCCATCGACCGCGGCGCCGGGGATCGGGCCGCACTGACCGCGGCGCTGGAGATGCTCGAGGGCGGGGAGATCCTGCTCATGTTCCCGGAGGGGCACCGGCAGCGGTACCACGGCGTGGGCGATTTTCTGCCCGGCGTCGGCATGATAGCCCTGCGGAGCGGCGCGCCGGTGATACCGCTCGCCCTGGACGGCACGCAGGATATGCTGCGCGGCGGGAAGCTCGGCCTGCCGGCCCTGCGTGGTCTGGTGGGTCCGCCGATCGACCTCGGCGACATCACGACCAGGAACAGCAAGGCGTACCAGGAGGCCGCCCGGCGCATGCACGATGCCATGGCGGGTCTGTATGCCCGGCTCTGACCAGGCGTCCGGCGCCGGACACGGCTCTGCGTCCTACGGCGAGGAGCCGGAGCGGAGCCACGAACTGCGCCACGTGCGCGCCGGCGACAGCGAGATCGTCGTGGCCCGCTACGCCGGCTACTGCTACGGGGTGGAGCGCGCCCTGCGCCTCACCGGTGAGGCGCTCGAGGGCGCGCCGGCCCCGGTGGCTACGCTCGGACCGATCATCCACAACCCGAGCGTCGTCGGCAGTCTCAGGGACCGCGGCGTCGACGTGATCGACGAGGTCGACGACGTCACCGTGGGCACGCTCATCGTGCGCACGCACGGCGTGCCGCCCGACGTGATCGCCCACGCACGCGCTCGCCACCTCAACGTGGTGGACGCGACCTGCCCGTTCGTCTCGGTCGCCCAGCGCAAGGCCGCGGCGCTGCGCGAATCCGGCTACGCGGTCGTGATCCTCGGCGAGCGCGACCACCCCGAGGTCGTCGGGCTGCAGGGATTCGCCGGGGACGACGCGGCCGTGGTCGAAGACGCCTCCGGGCTGCCGCTCGAGCGCCTGCGCGGGCGGCGCGTGGGCGTGGTCGTGCAGACGACGCAGACGCGCGCCAACCTCTCCGCGCTGACGGCGGCACTGGCGCCGGTCGCGCGGGAGCTGCTGGTGTTCAACACCGTCTGCGACGCGACGGAGAAGCGCCAGAGCGCCGCGTGCGAGCTCGCCGAAGACGTGGACGTGGTCCTCGTGGTGGGCGGGCGGAACAGCGCCAACACCGCCCGCCTCGCGCAGCTCTGTGCGACCATCGAGCCGCGGACCTACCACATCGAGTCCGCGGCCGAACTGCGCCCCGAGTGGCTGGCCGGCGCGACGCGCATCGGCGTCACCGCCGGCGCCTCGACGCCGGACGAGGAGATCGAGGCGACCGTGGGCGCGCTGCTGGACCTGTGCGGTGAGTGAGGGCGCGGGGGAGACCTGCGGCGGCGTCGTCGTCGCCGACGCTCGAGACGCCGCCGCCCGCGGCGGTCTGCTCGCCGGCGACCGCATCGTCAACCTGAACGGCGGCGTCCCGCTCGACGTCCTCGACGTGGAGGACGCCGCCGCCGACGGCACACTGTGGCTCTCCGTGCTCCGCGACGGCCACCCGCTCGACCTGGTGGTCACGCCGAAGGCGGGGGAGTGGCACGGCATCTCCCTGGACCGCGGCGGGCTCGGCGACGACGCGCGCACCTGCCGCAACGCCTGCCGCTTCTGCTTCGTCGACCAGGTGCCGGCCGGTCTGCGCGCGGCGCTCTCCGTGAAGGACGACGACTACCGGCTTTCGTTTCTGCACGGCAACTTCATGACGCTGACCAACCTGAGCAGGCCGGATATCGAGCGCATCGAGGACCTGCGGCTCTCGCCGCTGTTCGTGTCGCTGCACGCCTGGGACGACACCGCCCGCGTCCGCCTCATGGGGCGGGCGGCGGCCGGCTCCCGGGAGGTGCTCGAGCGGCTTGCGGACGCGGGCCTCGAGCTGCACCTGCAGGTGGTGCTCTGCCCGGGCTGGAACGACGGGGAGACACTGGCCGAGACGGTGCGGCGCACCGGCGATCTCGACGCCGTCGCCGACCTGGGCGTCGTCCCCGTCTCGCTGGCCGCCGAGGGCGACCTGCGGCGTGTCACGACCGGGGATGCGCGGGCGACGATCGCCGCCGTCGAGGACTGGCAGCGGGGCTTCGTGGCGCGGCGCGGGGAGGCCTTCGTGCACGCCGCCGACGAGTTCTACCTGCTCGCCGGCGTGGAGCCGCCCGGAGGCGCCGCCTCTGAGCAGTACGAGAACGGCGTCGGCATCTCTGCGGCGCTGCACGCCGAGGCCGAGGCTCTCGCCCGTGCCTGGAAGGGAGGCGAGCCCGGCGACGAAGTCGCGCCGCCGCCTCCGCCGACGAGCGTGACCGGCGTGCGCCTTCTGACGGGGACACTCGCACGGCCCGTGCTCGAGCGTGCCGGGGGACTGCTCGGCGCGGCGGCCGGCGTGCCGGTGCGGCCGTTCGCGGTCGAGAACCGCGTGTTCGGCTCGCACGTGACCGTCACCGGCCTGCTGGGCGGCGCGGAGGTGCTGGAGGCCCTGCGCCGCGACCCGCTCGCCGCCGGCGAGTGGCTCCTCGCCCCGCGCACGTGGCTGCCCGGCGACCTCGGGTGCACGCTCGACGACGTCGCCGAGGGTGATTTGGCCGCCGCCTGCGGCGGCCGCCTGGTCGTCGCCGAAACCCTGAGCGACGCGTTTGCTAGACTGTCCGAATGACTGAACTCCCCATCGTCGCGGTCGTCGGCTCTCCGAACGCCGGTAAATCGACCCTCGTCAATCGCCTCACCGGCACGCGCGCCACCGTCGTCCACGAGACGCCGGGCGTCACGCGTGACCGCAAAGAGATCGAAGTGGAGTGGACGGGTCACCGCCTGCTGCTCGTCGATACAGGCGGCTACGACACCACCGAAGGCGCCCCGTTCGCCGGCCACATCCGCGAACAGGTCGAACACGCGATCGCGGCGGCCGACGTCGTGCTCTTCGTTCTCGACGGCCGGACCGGCCCCCTCGCCGACGACCACGGCATCGCCGACGTGCTCCGGCGCGCCAGGGTCCCCGTGGTCGTCGTGGCCAACAAGATGGACGACCCCGCCAGCACCGCGACCGCGCCGGAGATCTACGCGCTCGGGCTGGGCGAGCCGCTGCTCTTCTCCGCCGTCCACGGCACGGGCAGCGGCGAGCTCCTCGACCGGCTGGTCGAGGTCACCGGCGTCGCGCTGGACGACCGCGAAGCTGAGCCCGCGCCGGACGAGACGCCGGTGGCCATCGTCGGCCGGCCCAACGCCGGCAAGTCGTCGCTGTTCAACGCCATCGCCGGCGAGACCCGCACCATCGTGAGTGAGATCGCCGGGACCACGCGCGACTCCATCGACAGCGTCATCGAGACCGACTCCGGCCGCTTCCGCTTCATCGACACGGCCGGCATGCGCAAGGCCGCCAAAGTGAGCGGCGTCGAGTACTACTCGTACCTGCGCAGCGTCCAGAGCCTGGATCGCGCGCACGTCGCCATCATCGTGGTCGACGCTACTATGCGCTTCGGCGAGCTGGACCTCTCCATCTGCACCGAGGCCACCCATCGCAATTGCGCGACGGTCATCGCGGTCAACAAGTGCGATATCGCCGAGCCCGACCTGGAGGAGATCGCCGGCATCGCCCAGCGCAAGCTCCGCCAACGGCCGCCGGTGATCGCGGTCTCGGCCGAGACGCACCGCGGGATCAAGGAGGTGCTGCGCAAGGTCGCCGAGCTCGACGCGCTCTACACCTCGCACATCTCGACCCGGGCGCTCAACCGGGCGCTGGCCGAGCTCGCCGCCGACCGTCCGATGCCGCAGAAGCACGGCAAGCGGCTCAAGATGTACTACATCGCCCAGTTCGGCACCTCACCGCCGCGCTTCGCCATCGAGATCAACGACCGCACGCTGGTCACGCGCGACTTCGGCTTCTACGTGGAGAACCGGCTGCGGGCGCAGTTCGGTCTGGAGGGCTGCCCGCTCGTGATCGACTTCAAAGGCAAGCGTTGATCGTCGTCCAGGTTCTCGGCTTCATCGTCCTGTTCGTGCTGGCGTACGTCGCAGGGTCGATCCCGTTCGGTGTGGTCGTCGGCAAGGTCTTCTACGGCGTGGACGTGCGCGAGCACGGGTCCGGCAACGTCGGCACCACCAACGTGTTCCGGGTGCTGGGCAAGAAGGCCGGCTCCGTGGTCATGGTCTGCGACATCCTCAAGGGGTATATCCCGGCGGCGCTCGCGGCGGCGCTCTTCTCGCCGTGGGCGGCGATCTTCATCGCCGCCGCGCCCGTCGTCGGTCACATGTACTCGATCTTCCTCAAGGGGAAGGGCGGCAAGGGCATCGCCACCGGCGCCGGCGTCGTGCTGGCGCTCGTCCCGCTCGCGTTCGTCATCATCTTCGCGACCTGGATCGTGCTCATCCTGGTGACGAGGTACGTCAGCGTGGCGTCGCTGGTGGCCGCGCTCCTGGTCCCGGTGCTCACCATCGCCTTGGGCGAGCCGCTCCCGTACCAGATCGCCGGCGTGCTGGTGGCCATCCTCGTGTGGTGGGCGCACCGCGGCAATCTCAAGCGACTGCTCGCCGGCGAGGAGAACCGTGTCACGCTCCCGTGGACGCAGGCGCACCCGTCGGGGGGCGGCACAGGAGGAGGGAGCTGAGATGAAGGCCACCGTCATCGGCTCCGGCAGTTGGGGCTGCGGCTTCGCCCGGCTCCTGGTGCGACACGGCCACGAGGTCGAGGTCCTTGCGCTGACGCGCGAGGAGGCGGCCCGGCTTCAGGCCACGCACGAGAACCCGCACTTCCTTCCCGGCGTGCACCTGCCGGACGAGATCCGCTTCGCCGCCGTGGAGGACGCCGACCTGGGCACGGCTGAGCTTGCTCGTGTACGCGGTGCCCACGCAGGCCGTCCGCGAGGTGGCGCGCTGGGTCGCGCCGCAGCGCGCGGACGGCGCCCTTCAGCTCTCGCTGGCGAAGGGCTACGAGATCGGCTCGCTCAAGCGGCCGACGCAGGTGATCGAGGAGGAGACGGGGGCCGGCGCCGCAGCGCTCTCCGGCCCCAACCACGCCGAGGAAGTCAGCAAGGACATGCCCTCGGCGACGGTGATCGCCTGCGCCGACGAGGCCATGGCGCTGGCGCTGCAGGCGGCGATCACGAGCGACACCTTCCGCGTGTACACCAACGACGACGTGGTCGGCGTGGAGTTCTGCGGCGCGGTCAAGAACCCCATCGCCGTGGCCGTCGGCATGTCCGACGGCCTCGGCTTCGGCGACAACTCCCGCGCCAGCTTGATCACGCGCAGCGTGGCCGAGATGACGCGCCTCGGCATGATCCAGGGAGCGCACATCGCCACCTTCACCGGCCTCGCCGGCATCGGCGATCTCATCGCCACCTGCACGTCCCGGCACAGCCGCAACCGGCTGGCCGGCGAGCTGCTGGCCAAAGGCGCCTCACCGTCCGAGGTCGAGCACCAGGTGGGACAGGTCGTGGAGGGCCTGCACACCGCCTACGCGCTTCACGACCTCGCCGGCCGCCTGGGCATCGAGATGCCGGTCACCGAGAACGTCTACCAGGTGCTCGAGGGTAACCGCACGCCGCAGGAGTGCGTGGCCGACCTCATGGGGCGCAGCCCCAAGAAGGAGCGGCACGAGTAGACGCCTGCGGCGCGGCCCGCACGCGCCGCTGCGCGCGTCCTGACCCGCGTTGCTGGCCGTCACGGCGGTCTGGTAGACTCCTCCGGGCTGCGGGCACGGCATCGCGCCCGCTCGACGCCACATCCAACCCGCGCCGGCTCCGTCCGCGCCGCGTGTCCCTGGAGGACTCAATTGGACAAGCGGAACTTCCTCTTCACCTCGGAGTCGGTCACCGAGGGCCATCCCGACAAGCTCGCCGACCAGATCTCCGACGCCATCCTCGACGCCATCCTCAAGGACGACCCCTACGGACGCGTCGCCTGTGAGACGCTCGTCACCACGGGCCTGGCCCTCGTCGCCGGCGAGATCACCACCGAGACCTACGTCGACATCCCCAAGATCGTCCGCAAGACGGTCAAGGAGGTCGGCTACACCAGCGCGCACTTCGGCTACGACTACGAGACCTGCGGCGTCATGGTGGCCATCGACGAGCAGTCGCCGGACATCAGCCAGGGCGTCACCACCGCCCTCGAAGTCCGCAGCGACGTCAACGACGACGACGTGCTCGACACGCAGGGCGCCGGCGACCAGGGCATGATGTTCGGCTACGCGTGCACCGAGACCGCCGAGCTCATGCCGATGCCGATCCTGCTGGCGCACAAGCTCTCCAAGCGCCTTGCCGACGTGCGCAAGGCCGAGATCCTGCCGTACCTGCGTCCGGACGGCAAGTCCCAGGTCACCATCCGCTACGAGGACAACAAGCCGGTCGAGATCGTCAAGATCGTGCTCGCCACGCAGCACGCCGAGAGCGCCGATCTGCAGAGCATCATCTACCCGGATCTCATCGAGCACGTGGTCGAGCCCATCATGCCCAAGGACATGTACGACGCAGGCAAGCTCGAGGACATCACCGTCATCAACGCCACGGGCAAGTTCGTCGTCGGCGGCCCCATGGGCGACTGCGGCCTCACGGGCCGCAAGATCGTCGTGGACACGTACGGCGGCGCCGCTCCGCACGGCGGCGGCGCCTTCTCGGGCAAGGACCCGAGCAAGGTCGACCGCTCCGGCGCCTACGCGGCGCGCTACGTCGCCAAGAACATCGTCGCCGCCGGCCTCGCCGAGCGCTGCCAGGTCCAGGTGGCCTACGCCATCGGCGTCGCGCACCCGGTCTCCGTGATGGTCGACTGCGGCGGCACCGAGAAGATCGAACTGGTCACCATCGAGCGGCTCATCGGCGAGCACTTCGACCTGCGTCCCGCCGCCATCCTCCGCGACCTCGACCTGCGCCGCCCCATCTACGGCAAGACGGCGGCCTACGGTCACTTCGGCCGCAACGACCACGACTTCACGTGGGAGCGCACCGACAAGGCCGACGCGCTCCGCGCCGCCGCGGGCCTCAAGGCCTGAGGCGGCGGCGCCGGGGAGACGGCGGCGCGGCCTGAGCGGCAGCCTGAGGAGCGTACGCTCTGTGAGCTACGCCGCCGTCTTCCCGCTCGTCCGCACGCGGGCCTTCTCCGAGGCCTTCGACTACGAGATCCCTCGCGAGCTCACGGCCCGTGCGCTGCCGGGCGCCCTGGCCGCCGTGCCGCTGGGCGCCCAGACCGTCATCGGGGTGATCCTCGAGGTTCGGGAGCACACCGCTCACGAGGGACGCGTTCTGCCGCTACGGGACGTCCTGCGCGTCCCGCCGATCCCCGCCGAGCTTCTGGGCCTCGCGCGCCGCATCGAAGAGCACTACCTCACGTCGTTCTCCGGCGCGCTCGCGCTCGTCTGTCCGCCCACCGGCGCGCTGAAGATCGTGCGTCAGTACGACCTGACCGACGCGGGAAGAGCGGCGGCCGCCGCGCGGCGAGGACGGGCTCCTCGAGCTCGCCGGCCTCCGGCTTCGCAGCGGCCCCGGCACACCCGAGGCAGAGAGCTACCGCCGCAAGGGTTGGCTGCGCGTCGCCTACACCGTGCACGTCGTCGGGCGTCACCGTGCCGGGCCGCTCGCTGCGCCGCGGGCCGGAGACGCCCGCACGGCTCGGGCCCCGGCAGCGCGCGGCGCTCGAGCTCCTCGTCGACGCCGGACGGCTCGAGGAGCGCGAACTGCGCGCCGCCAGCGGTCTCTCCGTCGCGGGACTGCGCCGTCTGGTCGAGGCTGGGGCGGTGCTCGCCACGGATCCGGATGCGGATGAGACGGCAACGGACGCCGGCGAGGGCTGGGACGTCGCCGGCCCGGCGGGCCGGAGCACGGAGGACGTGATCGCCGGCCCGGCTGCCGCGCAGGCCGCCCGTCTGCGCGGCTGCGCCGTGCTCTCCGACATCCCCAGACCTGCTGGCCGAGCAGCGCCGTGCGCTGCACAGCATCCTGTGCGAGTCGCGCCCCGGCGACGAGGTCCTGCTGCACGGCGTCACCGGCAGCGGCAAGACCGAGGTCTACCTCCAGGCGGCGCAGGCGACGCTGGACGCCGGCCGCTCGGTCCTGCTCCTCGTGCCCGAGATCGGCCTGACCGGCCAGACCGTGGCGCGCGTCAAGCGGCGCTTCGCCGGCGAGCAGGTCGCGGTATTGCACTCCGGGCTCTCGGCGGGGGAGAGGCTGCTCGCCTACGCCGCCGTGGCGCGCGGCGAGGTGCGCATCGTGGTCGGCGCGCGCTCGGCGGTGTTCGCGCCGCTCGCCGACCTCGGGCTTATCGTCGTCGACGAGGAACACGACACCTCGTACAAGCAGGAGAGCGAGCCGGCCTACGACGCGCGCACCGTCGCGCAGCTGGCGCGCGGCGGCCACCGGCGCGATCGTCCTTCTCGGGTCGGCCACGCCCTCCGTGGAGAGCTTTGCGCGGGTCGCACTGCACGCCGACCTGCGGCAGCGGGTGGACGGCTCGCAGCCGCCCAGACTCGAGATCGTCGACATGCGCGACCACCACGGCGTCTTCTCGACGCCTCTGGCGGAGGCGCTCACCGCGGTCGTGGACGCCGGCGACAAGGCCATCCTGTTCCTCAACCGGCGCGGTTTCGCCTCGTACCTCGTCTGCGAACACTGCGGCCACGCCTGGGAGTGCCCGCACTGTGACGTCACGCTGGCGTTGTTCGGCAGCCGCACGCTGCGCTGCCGCACCTGTGGCTACACGGAGCCGGCGCCTTCGGCCTGCCCCGAGTGCGGCCGCTCGGACCTCGTGCGGCACGGCTTCGGCACGGAGCGACTCGAACGCGAGGTCAGGCTGCTCCTGCCCGGGGTCGAGCTGCTCCGCCTCGATTCGGACGTTGCGGGCTCGTACGCGCGCCTGCAGAGCGTCCTCGTCGCGCTTCGGGGAGCCCGGTCCCAAGGTGCTCGTGGGCACGCAGATGATCGCCAAGGGTCACCACTTCCCGGACGTCACGCTGGTGGGCGTGGTGAACGCCGACCTCACGCTGCACTTCCCGGACTTTCGCGCCGAGGAGCGGACGTTCGCGCTGCTCGTGCAGGTCGGCGGCCGCAGCGGTCGTGGCGACCACCCGGGCAGAGTCATCGTGCAGACGCTGGACCCGGAGGCGCGGCCCATCGCCCTGGCGGCCGCGGGCAAGGAAGAGGAGTTCTACGCCGACGAGCTCGTGCGCCGGCGGGAGCTGGGCTACCCGCCCGCCGGCTTTCTCGTCGGCCTCGACCTCAGCGGTACGTCGAGGGAAAAGGTCGACGTCGCCGGGCGCTTCACGGCGGAGCGGCTGGCGGCGCGGCTCGGCGGCACGGCGCAGGTGCTCGGTCCCGGGCCGCTGTGGCGCGAGCGCGGCCGTCACGCATGCCGGGTCGTGATAAAGACCACGGAAACAGGGAAAACCCTCGATGCCCTGCGGGCGTGGCTGGCCGCGAATCGCGACAGGTACGCAGCACGCGGTGTCCGGGTCGTCCCCGACGTCGAGCCGCAGTGGCTGTGAACCGCGGGTGAGGTACGATTGACACCATGAGTGAGACTTCAGACACCAGACAGCACGTAGTGGACGAGCAGGAGCTCTCGCCGCCGGCAGCGCGAGGCCCGCAAGGACATCCGCGTCATCGGCGACCCGGTGCTGCGCGAGCGCGCGCACGAGGTCACGGACTTCGACCGCAGCCTGCGCAAGCTCGCCAAGCGGATGATCCGCACCATGCACGACGCTCCGGGCGTCGGCCTTGCGGCGCCGCAGGTCGGCGTGCTCCAGCGGCTGCTCGTGTACGACGTCGACGACGACCCGCAGGTGCTGGTCAACCCGGTGCTCGACGAGTATCTCGGACGAGACCGAGGAAGCCGATGAGGGCTGCCTCAGCGTCCCCGGCGTGACCATGCCGGTCGAACGACCGGTGAGCATGCGTGTGCGTGGCTTCGATGTCACCGGCGAGCCGGTCGACTTCCGCGCCGAGGGCTTCGAGGCGCGCGTCGATCCAGCACGAGAACGATCACCTCGACGGCGTCCTGATCGTCGACCGCACGAGCCGGAGCGCACGTGCCGCCGCACTGCGCGCCCTGCGCGAGCGAGGACGCGGGCCTGGTCGGGGCGATCGGCGGCGGCCTCTGAGCCGCATGCGGTTCGCCTTCGCCGGCACAGCGCCGTTCGCCGAGCTCGTCCTCGCGGGGCTGGCGCGAGCCGGCCGCGGGCCCGTGGTCCTCGTCACCAACCCCGATCGTCCGCGCGGCCGGCACGGCACGCCGCAGGCGCCGCGCATCAAAGGCGTGGCTGAGGAGCTCGGGATACCGGTGCTGCAGCCCGAGCGCCTCTCCGATCCCGCGTCCCTGGCCGCGCTCCTCGAGCACCAGCCCGACGTGTTCGTCGTGTGCGCGTACGGCCAGATCGTGAGACAGGACGTGCTCGACGCGGTCGAGACCATCGTCGTGCACCCCTCGCTGGTGCCGCACTGGCGCGGCGCCGCCCCCGTCGAACGGGCGCTCATGGCCGGCGAGACCGAGCTCGGCGTCTGCACTCTGCAGATGACCGCCGGCGTCGACGAAGGCCCGGTCGGGGACGCGCGGACCGTCTTCGTGCCGCGGGAGGCCGACGCCGGACGGGCATACGAGCTGCTGGCGCCCGCGGCGGTCGAGGGAGTCGTGGCCACGCTGGACGCCATGGCCGCGGGGACGCTCGAGTGGCGGCCGCAGACGGGCGACGCCACGTACGCGGACAAGATCGGCGCCGGCCGACAAGGAGATCGACTGGAGCCGGCCCGCCACGGCGATCGCCGACCAGGTGCGGGCGCTCTCGCCGCACATCGGCGCCGTCACGGAGCTCGCGGGCCGGCGCACGCGCATCTGGCGCGCCGCAGCCGGCGACGGGCCGCATGCCGGCTACCGGCCCGGACCGGCTCGTCATGGCCGCCGGACGAGGCTGGCTGGACGTGCTCGAGCTCCAGCAGGAGGGTCGCACCCGGATGACCGCCGGCGAGTTCCTGCGCGGCGCCGGCCGCAGTCTGCTGGCGACGTGAGCGCGCCGGCGAACGCCGGAGGCCCGGCGCACGACTCCGTGGTCAGCCCGGCGCGGGCGGCGGCCTTCGAAGCTCTCCGCCGCCTGCGTGGCAGCCGAGCGCACCTGGACGACTCACTGGCGGCGCTCCCGGAACTGTCGTCCTTGAGCGTCGCCGACCGCGGCCTCGCCAACGAACTGATCAACGGCACCGTCAAGCGCCGCGGCAGCCTCGACGCCGTGCTCGGCGCGTACACCAAGGCGCCGCTCAAGACCACGGACCCCGACGTGCGCGACGCCCTGCGGCTGGCGGCCTTCCAGCTCCTGTTCCTCGACCGCGTGCCCGCGTACGCCGTCGTCGACGACGCGGTGACGCTGGCGACCCGCAAGAGCCGGCGCGCCGGGGGGTTCGTCAACGCGGTGCTCCGGCGCGTCGCCACCGACGGGCGGGCGAAGCTCGCCGAGATGGCGGAGGGCGACGATGCGCGCTCGTGGGCCGCGAGTCTCTCCTACCCGCTGTGGCTGGTGAAGCGGGTGCGCGCCGACGTCGGCCACGAGGCGGCGCGGCGCCTCCTGGACGCCGGCAACGCCGCGCCCGAACGCTGCCTGCGGGCCAACCGGCTGCGCGGCGGCTTGCCCGCCGCGCGAGAGACGATGGCCGCGGAGGGCTTCAAGACGCGCGGCGTCGACGGACTGCCGCGATGCGCTGCTCTACGAGGGTCCGCCGCTCGAGCGTTCGAGCGCCTTCCGCGACGGGCTCGTCACGCCGCAGTCGCGGGGCTCGCAGATCGCCGGCATGGTGGCCGCCGGCGGCGTGTCCGGCCCCGGCGCCGCGGTCCTGGACCTCTGCGCCGCGCCCGGCGCCAAGACCAGCCAGCTGGCGGCCCTGCTGCCGGGGGCCGCCATCACCGCCGTCGAGGTGGACGACGCGCGCGCCGGCGAGCTGCGCGGCCAACCTCGCGCGCCTCGGCGCGGACCGCGTGACCGTCGTACGCGCCGACGCGCTGGAGGCACACGCGGACTGGGACGGCGCCTTCGACGCCGTGCTGCTCGACGCGCCCTGCAGCGGCCTCGGGACGCTGGCCTCGCGCGCCGACCTGCGCTGGCGGCGGCACGCCTCCGACGTGCCGCGTCTCGCCGACCTGCAGGCGCGGCTGCTCGCGCGCGCCGCCACCGCCGTCAAGCCCGGCGGCGCGCTGACCTACGCGGTCTGCACGGTGACCCGCGCCGAGACCCTGGACGTGGTCGAAGGCGCTGCTCGCCGGCGGCGGCTGGGCCGCCGACGACCTCGGCGCTGCCTGGCCGGGGCTCGCGCACCCGCTCTCGGGCGGCTTCCTGCTCGTCCTGCCGCCCGACGGAGGGTCCATCGGGCTTCTTCGTCGCCCGCCTGCGCCGCGAGGGCCGCTCCGGCAGTCTGCGTCCACCCGCCGCCGCAAGGTAGACTACCGCTGCGGCACGATGCCGCGGCGGCGACGAGATCGGAGGAACGGTGGAAGACATCCTGCGGGGCATCAACATCGCGCCGTCGATCCTGTCCGCCGACTTCGGCCGCCTGGGCGAAGACGTCGAGGCGGTCCTCAACGCCGGTGCGCGCGTCATCCACGTCGACGTCATGGACGGGCACTTCGTGCCCAACATCACCATCGGACCGCTGGTGCTCAAGTCGCTGCAGCCGCTCGTGCACGGGGCCGGCGCGCTCCTCGACGTACACCTCATGATCGAGCATCCCGAGCGGTACGTCGACGCACTTCGCGGCTGCCGGCGCCGACATGATCGTCGTGCACCAGGAGGCGTGCGTGCACCTGCACCGGGTGCTCTCGCAGATCCGGGAGGCGGGGCCGCGGCCGGCGTCGCGCTCAACCCGGCCACGCCGATCGAGACACTGGCCGAGGCGAGGTACTACTGCGACATGGTCCTCATCATGTCGGTGAACCCCGGGTTCGGCGGGCAGAGCTTCATCCCGACGTCCACGGACAAGATCGCGCGGCCCGCGCCTACCTGCCGGAGCAGCGTCACCATCGAGGTCGACGGCGGCGTCACCGAGGTCAACGCCGGCGCGCTTGTGGCCGCCGGCGCCAACTGGCTGGTCGCCGGCTCCAGCGTGTTCGGCGGACCGGACATCGAGGAGCGCTTCAGCGCAGTGGCGAAAGCCGCAGTCGCCGGCGTATAATCCCAGCGCAAGATCAAACGCTGCTTCAGGGCGGGGTGAAAGTCCCCACCGGCGGTACAGCCCGCGAACCCCGCGAGGGGCCGACCAGGTGAGATTCCTGGGCCGACGGTCATAGTCCGGATGAGAGAAGCAGGCTCGACGCCTCGGCGTCGTCCGCCCTGGAGCGCACGCTTCAGGGCTTTTTGTATGGACGACGCGCAGTACATGGAAGAGGCGTTCGCGCTGGCCGAGCGAGGCCGGGGCAGCACGCATCCCAATCCGCTGGTCGGCGCCGTGCTGGTCAAGGACGGCGAGGTCGTCGGCCGCGGCTGGCACCACGGCGCCGGGCGAGCCGCACGCCGAGGCGATGGCGCTCGCCGAGGCCGGACTGCTCGCCGGCGGCGCCACGCTCTACTGCACGCTCGAGCCGTGCAGCCATCACGGCAAGACGCCGCCGTGCGCGGACGCGCTGGTGGCGGCCGGCGTCGCGCGTGCCGTGATCGCGCTCGGCGATCCCAATCCCCTGGTCAAGGGCCGCGGGCTGCGCAAGCTGGCGTGAAGGCGGCGTGGAGGTCGAGTTGAGAGACGGAGAGTGGGGGGCGCGTGCCCGCGAGCAGAACGCGCCCTTCCTGAAGTTCCACGCACGGCGGCCTGCCGCTCGTCACCTACAAGGCCGCCATCACGCTCGACGGCAAGGTCGCGGCCGCCGGCGGCGACGCGCGCTGGATCAGCTGCCTGGACAGCCGCGGGCTGTGCACGAGCTGCGCTCGCGCGTCGATGCGGTCATGGTCGGCGCCGGCACCGTGCGCCGCGACGACCCGGAGCTCACCGTGCGCCTGGCCGAGGGGCGCGACCCCGTGCGCGTCGTGATCACGCACGACGGCGACCTGCCGCCGGGCGCCAAGGTCCTCGCGACGGCGAGGCACACGCGCACCATCGTCGTCGCCGACCGTGTCGGGCGACGCCACACGCAGACTGCTCGAGACGCGCGGGGCCGAGCTGCTCGAGGTGGGGGACGGCGGGCTCCGGGCCGCTCTCAAGGCCCTCGCCGCTCTCGGGCTGCTCGACATCCTGTGCGAGGGCGGTCCGACGCTGGCCGGCGAACTGCTTGCCGCCGGCCTGATCGACCGCGTGCTGCTGTTCGTCGCGCCGCTCATCGTCGGGCGCGGCGCGCCCGACCTGTTCGCGGCGCCCGCCGTGTCCGCGGTCGACGGCGCCTGGCGTCTCAAGGACGTCGACCTGGCGGCCCGTCTGCGACGACCTTCTGCTCAGCGGCACCGTCGTGCACAGGGAGCGCTAGGTGTTCACCGGCATCGTCGAAGAGGTCGGCACCATCCGCAGCATCCGGACGGGTGCGTCCAGCGTCGTGCTGGATGTGGCCGCCGGCGTCATCACCGATGACGCGGCCGTCGGCGACAGCATCCTCACCGACGGCGTCTGCCTCACGATCACGGCGCTGCGCCGTGACGGGTTCACGGCGGACGCCATGCCCGAGACCGTCCGCCGCACGACGCTCTCCGAGCGCCGGTCCGGCGACCACCTCAACCTCGAGCGGGCGATGACGCTCCGCTCGCGCCTCGGCGGCCACCTCGTGAGCGGCCACATCGACGGCGTCGGCACGGTCACGTCGGTGACACCGGAGGACAACGCCCTCGTCGTCGAGATCGAGCCGCCGGAGGCCGTGTCGCGAGTCACCGTGGATCAGGGCTCGGTCGCCGTAGACGGCGTGAGCCTCACCGTGGTCGTCGATCTCCGGCGACCGTCTGCGGGTGTCGCTGATCCCGCACACGGCGGCGATCACCACGCTCGGGCGGCTGCGCACGGGTTCGCGCGTCAACCTGGAGGCAGACCTGATCGCCAAATACGTCTATGCGTTCGTCAGCGGGCGGAAGCCCGGGGACGGACTTACCTGGGAGAAGCTAGCGGAAGCGGGGTTCTGATGACGATTGACCACTACGACGGCGAGCCGGCCGAGGATACGGGGCCGCGCGAGCCGTTCGCGACGATCGAGGCGGCCATCGAGGACCTGCGTGAAGGCCGCATGGTCATCGTCTGCGACGACGAGGACCGGGAGAACGAGGGCGATCTCACCATGGCCGCCCAGTTCGCCACGGCGGAGAAGATCAACTTCATGGCCAAAGAAGGCCGCGGCCTCATCTGTCTCGCGCTCTCGCCGCAACGCTGCTCCGAGCTCGACCTGCCGCCCATGACCAACCACAACGAGGCCCGTCTTCAGACCGCGTTCACGGTGTCTGTGGAAGCGCGCGAGGGCGTCACGACCGGCATCTCGGCGGCCGACCGGGCGCACACCATCCAGGTCGCGATCGACCCCGAGAGCGGACCCTCCGACCTCGTGCAGCCGGGCCACGTGTTCCCGCTCATGGCCCGGCCCGGCGGCGTGCTCGAGCGCTCCGGCCAGACGGAGGCCGCCGTCGACCTCGCCCGGCTCGCCCACCTGAACCCGTCCGGCGTCATCTGCGAGATCATGAACGACGACGGCACCATGGCCCGCGTGCCAGATCTCGTGCCCTACGCCAAGCAAGCACGGCCTCAAGATCATCACCGTGGCCGACCTGATCAAGTACCGGCGCCGCAACGAGCACCTGGTGCGGCGCGCCGCCACCGTGTCTCTGCCGACCAAGTACGGCGAGTTCACGGCGATCGGCTACGAGTCGGTGCTGGACGGCAGCCACCACGTCGCCATCATCAAGGGCGACGTCGCCGGCAAGAAGGACGTGCTCGTGCGTGTGCACTCCGAGTGCCTCACCGGCGACACGTTCGGGTCGCTGCGCTGCGACTGCGGCGATCAGCTCGCCGAGGCATTGCGGCGTATCGAGGCCGAGGGCCTGGGCGTGGTGCTGTACATGCGCCAGGAAGGCCGCGGCATCGGCCTGATCAACAAGCTCAAGGCCTACGCGCTGCAGGAGCAGGGCTTCGACACCGTCGAGGCCAACGTGGAGCTCGGCTTCGCGCCGGACCTGCGGGACTACGGCACCGGCGCGCAGATCCTCGCCGACCTCGGCCTCTCGACCATCCGCATCATGACCAACAACCCCAAGAAGATCGTGGCGCTCGAGGGGTACGGCCTGCGCGTCACCGGGCGCGAGCAGATCGAGATCGCGCCGCAGGAGGACAACATGTGCTATCTGCGCACCAAGCGCGACAAGATGGGCCACATGCTCGAGCACGAGGACCTGTTCGGCCAGGACGAGGGCCTCGAAGGATAGCCAACGTAACGGGACTAGTGAGGGGCGCTCCGCAGGGTCGCCCCTCGTTCACCAGGAGGAGCCGACCAATGACGACCTACGAAGGCAAACTGAACGGCAAGGGGCTGAAGTTCGGCCTCGTGATCGGGCGCTTCAACGAGCTCATCTCGGGGAGGCTCTACGAAGGCGCCGTCGACTGCCTGCGCCGTCACGACGTCGCCGACGGCGACGTGGACGCCGCCTGGGTACCGGGAGCGTTCGAGATGCCGCTGGTCGCCAAGAGGCTGGCCGAGAGCGGCAAGTACGACGCGGTGATCTGCCTCGGCGCGGTCATCCGCGGCAGCACGCCGCACTTCGACTACGTGGCCGGCGAGGCCGCCAAGGGCATCGCCAAGATCAGCCTCGACACCGGTGTCCCCGTCGTCTTCGGCGTGCTCACCACCGACACGATCGAGCAGGCCATCGAGCGCGCGGGCACCAAGGCGGGCAACAAGGGCTGGTCGTCCGCGGCCACCGCGCTGGAGATGGCCAACCTGGCCAAGACGCTACCCTGACGGGCGATCCGCGCCGGGCGGGGCGGGCTCTGCCCGCTTCTCCCGGCGCCGCACGGCGGCGCAGCTTGCGCCGCGCGTCCATGATCGCCACCACGACGACGGCGGCGAGGGCGAGGGCGACGATGAACAGCCATGCCACGATGTGGTGGTGCATCGCCGTTCCTCCGCCGGTAGCCCCGCCCTGACCGAGACCGGATGGCGAGTGAGGCGGCGTCGGCGTCGTACCTGCCCCCGTCCCGTCGTCACCGGCCGTCACAGCCGCCCCGCCGAGCGTCCACTCCCGCCCGGTCCGGACATCGGCGGAGGCCGGTGATGGGCGGAGACAGCGCCCGCCTAGCTTGGTTGCGCAGTCTCCCGGGCCCAGCGCTCCAGCAGAAACTGGCGGTACTTCTCAAGGTCACGGCGGAGCGTCGCCTCGGCGTGCGCGATCTCCGCGACGGCAGCGCTGCGGGATCGCGGTGCGTAGTCGAGTTCGACCGTCACCTTGACTAGACGGTCTCCTTCGGTCTCGAACTTGACCTCGGCTGCATCCATGTCCGCCTCGTCTATGAGCGGCTCGACGTCGGCGAACCCCCGAGAGTAGTTGCAGCAGAGAGACTCGAGCACGAACTGGCTCCACTCGAGGTCCGCGAATTCGAGCGGAACGTCGGCCTCGATGGACCCCTTGATGATGGCCATGGTGTCTCCCTTGGTCTCAACCCGCCCCGGATGATTGCGGGGGCTACTGGCTGGAGTCTACCCGCTCGCTCGTGACGTTAGTGGCGCATGCGTGCGTCGACCCCGACCTCCCCGGCACGCACTCGCACGCCCTGTTCAGGATGCAGGAGGGCGCCGAGCAGAGCGCAAGACTCGCTGACAGGGAGAACGCATCGGGCCGTTCGCTCGACGTAGGCCTTGTGACGCTACCAGCCGCGGATCGTGGGATATGGAGGCGTGCGGGCGAAGCCCCGGCCGTGGGGCGAGAGGCGGAGAAGGCGTTGCTCCCGGTTCGTCGGTCTGGAACCAGTCTCTGCCGACAGGTAACCTAGTATGCGATCGTGCTGTCCGGGCGTGGGGGCGTTCCGTGAGAACGTCGAAGAGCTTGTGTCGATGCTCCGGGTGCGGACGTGCAGAGCAAACATGGCGCAAGGAAAGGTGACGTGACGTGCACCAAATCGATGAGTTTCCGAACCTCTTCATCCTCGACCATCCTTTGATCCAGCATAAGTTGACCCATATGCGGAACGTCAAGACGTCGACGCGCACGTTCCGGCAGCTTCTGCGCGAGATCGCGCTCCTCATGGGTTACGAGGTGACCCGCCACCTCCCGCTCACCGAGGAGACCATCTTCACGCCTCTCACCGAGATGAACGCACCGGTGATCGCCGGCAAGAAGCTCGCGATCGTGCCGATCTTGAGGGCCGGCGTCGGCATGGCCGACGGTCTCCTTGAGCTCGTGCCGGGAGCCCGCGTGGGCCACATCGGCCTGTACCGAGATCCAGAGACCAAGATGCCGCATGAGTACCTCGTCAAGCTCCCCGAGGTCGAGGGGCGTACGTTCATTCTCGTCGACCCGATGCTCGCTACTGGTAACTCCGCGTCGCATGCGGTCGGAGTCTTGAACGCTCGCGGCATCCCCAACAGTGACATTCGATTCCTCGCGCTTGTCGGCGCGCCCGAAGGGATGCGCGCATTCAATCGACGGCACGCGGACGTGAACGTGTACGTGGCCTCGCTCGACTCTCACCTCAACGAGCAGGCATACATCGTTCCGGGTCTGGGCGACGCCGGCGACCGGCTCTTCGGTACGAAGTAGGATCCTGGTTGAGCTCTGCCTCATCGGGCACGACCTCGGCCGAGGGGCGTATGGCACCTGACTGGGCGGCGAGCGACCTTTGCCGGTTCTTCCTGCTGGCGCCCGTCTCCCTGCGCAACGAGCTCTTCACGTCGTTGTTCGTGCGTCGCTTCAGTCATCCGTTCACTCTCTATTGCAGCGACGATCCAGACATCGGGCCCACTCTCGAGAACGCCACACGGCCCGACCTCCTCTTCGTGTCAGAGATCGAGGCTGTCGCGATCGAGATGAGGCAGGAGGCCGAGGGAGGCCTGACTGAAGTGCTCAGGCACGCCCTTCTGGGGCTCGCGGTGGAGATGTACGTGGGCGCGCCTCGTCGCCACTGCCTCGCCTTGGTCGGCGCGAGGGACTTCCCGAGTCAGTGGCGGGAGCACTACTCGTCGGTGACCGAGTTGAAGCTCGCGCTCGCCCGTGTGGACCCGGCCCCCTTCTTGGCTGCGCAGCCGGCTCGTTTTCACAGGCACGAAGATCGCTTCATGGCAATCGTCGCAAGCCTGGACATGGCCTTCCTGAGCTACGCGGAGCTAGCCGCGTTTCTCCGCGACGCCGTACCGCCGGAGGATGACATGAGCCCGGACGCCCAGGTCTGCCGAAAGATCATTGAAGCTACCCTCGAAGAGTTCGAGAGACGCGGCCTCGTGAAGTGACCAGGGACCAAGCGCTGCCAGCGCCTGGTCGATGTCGCCATGCCGCCCGAGCCCCGCTTCCATCGAGGCACCCAGTCCTTCAGCGGAGTGCCATCCGTGGAGTGCGCGTCCCTCAAGCGCCGCGACGATTAGAGGGAGCACTGCAGCCCGATGATGAGCGCGGACTTGCCGCCTCGCAGCGACGAGGTGCCCGTGGGCCTGAAGCGTCGCCGCCTCGGGCATTATTGTATGATTCGTTGAGGGTCGTTGGCTCTGCGGCGTCGGTGTCCGTCCTGCGCACGCCCATCCATTCTGTGAGGCGGGTCATGAAGAAGCTCGGTATCATCATCTGCGACCGATATCACACGTGTGCCGGTGGAAAATGCCTGCGTGCCATGCGCAACCGAGACGGTGCGTTCGCCATGTACGAAGGCGAGGACATCGAGCTGGTGGGCTTCACCACCTGCGGCGGGTGCCCCGGCGGCAACATCGAGTACGCCCCCGCTGAGATGAAGAAGAACGGCGCCGAAGTGATTCACTTGGCCACCGGTCTGGTCGTCGGCTATCCGCCCTGCCCCAGCATCGACGCGTTCAGCGAGTTCCTGCCTGCCAAGTACGGACTGAATGTCGTGATGGGCACACACCCGATCCCCGAGAACTACTATCTGACCCATCAGGCGCTGGGAACGTGGGACTCCGCCGAGTGGAAACGTCGCATCAGCCAGGTGCTCACCGACGAGGAGACCCGGCTCGCATACGACTGAGCTGGGCCGCCCCTCGTCACCGTGTTGGGCGTGTACGCCGTCCTGGCCTCGGGCTGGTGCGACGAGGGCCGCGAGCGGTCCGGCCGTGACGACCTCGGTTGACGGTGATGTGGCTCTCCCTCGTCCACAGAATGGTCGTGTGCACGCGTCTGGGGAAGCGTGGCATCAGACGCAAGTTCGGGTTCTGATGAAGGAGGAGTTCGGCGACATCAGGCGCCGGGCGCCTTCTGGCAGCGCCACCTCGTCACGGACGGCGCCGTCCTCGCGCCGGGAAGGGTGAACGATTAGCCCAAGACGTTGGTCACTGGCTCGCCCAATGCAGGAGCCCCGCCGGAGCGGGGCTCGTCGTGTGCCACTCGTATGCCGCAGGCTTGCCTTGGGCAGGCTGCCGCGGCTGGCCCGTTTCGGACCGCTTCGCCGTGTCGGCCGCGATCGGGTGGGCTAGATAGCCTTGGTGACGCGGCCGGACTTGAGGCAGCGCGTGCAGACGTAGGCGTTCTGCGGGTGGCCGTCCACGAGGATACGGACACGCTGCAGGTTAGGATCGAAGCGGCGCTTCGTGTGGCGATGCGAATGGCTCACGTTGTTGCCGATCGCGGGGGCCTTGCCGCAGGTCACACAGATCTTGGACATGGGTGTTCCCTCAACTTGATTGGTGAACAGTCGCGCTAGTATCCTTCAGCCCGTCGGGGAACGCAAACGGGGGCGCTGGCAGCTTGCCAGCCTGCATCCAGTCTCACGAGGCGTGATGATGCGGTTCACCAAAGACATGTCGATATTCGAGGCTCTCGAGGCCGATCCCGGGGCACGGGACGTGTTCGAGAGCCACGGGATGGCCTGCTGCCTGTGCATCGGCGCCCAGTCGGAGAGCATCGAGGCGGGCGCCATCCTGCACCAGATCGACGCGGACGCCGTGGTGTCGGAGCTCAACGGCCTGCCGGGCGGAGAGGCCTGAGTACCGTGCCGCAGGCAGACCTCAGGATCGCGTTCACCGACCACGACCTGAGCGGCGGCGTCACCGTCGCCCACCAGGTGATCGCCAAGCTCGCCGGCAAGGCGGCGAGGGCCACCTACGGCGTCGTCGCCATGCAGGAGCGACCCATCAAGAAGCTGGCGCGGTTCTTCCGCGGTTCGTTCAGCGAGGGCGTGGAGCTCGAGGTGGGAGAGGGCAGCGTCGATATCGGATTGCACGTCGTCATGGAGCGGGGCGTCAACATCGCCCAGGTCACGGCGAACCTGCAGGAGCAGGTGCGGTACCAGGTCGAGCAGGTCGGTGGGGTCCCCGTGGGCGACATCAACGTGCGCGTCGAGGACCTGCAGGATTGATCGTACGTACCGCCGCCGTCGGAGTCATCCAGTCCGCGCTCGCCGCCGTCGAGGCCGAGCGCCAGTACATCAACGACCTCAACGTGTACCCCGTCCCGGATGGCGACACGGGCACCAACATGGCGCTCACCGTGCGCGCCGTCGTGGAAGAACTGCAGCAGAGCGACGTCACCGACATCCCATCCGTGGCCGCCGCCGTCACCAAGGGCTCGCTCATGGGAGCGCGCGGCAACTCCGGCGTCATCCTCTCCCAGATCGTCCGCGGCATCTGCGACGTGTGGGGACAGGCCAACTCACTCGACACGGCGGTCTTCAAGGCCGCGGTCATCGAGGGCCAGCACGCGGCCTACCGCGCCGTGAAGACGCCCGTCGAGGGCACCATGCTCACGGTCATCCGCGAGATGGCCACCGCGGCGCAGGCGGTGCCCGACGGCCTCGGCCTCGAGCACCTTCTGGCGGCCGTCGAGGAGGCCGGCAGGGTCGCGGTCGAGAAGACGACCGCTCAGCTGCCGGCCCTCCAGAAGGCCGGCGTCGTCGACGCCGGCGGCTACGGGATGCTCGTGCTCTTCCGCGGCCTTTCGGACGGCATCGAAGACCTCATGCGCGGCGGCAAGGTGGTGGCGGGCGCGCGCCTGGCCGCTCGCGTGGCCGCCGAGT
The DNA here is from genome assembly GCA_963798285.1 of uncultured Thermoleophilia bacterium. GTDB lineage: Bacteria > Actinomycetota > Thermoleophilia > UBA2241 > UBA2241 > CAIXSE01. The sequence continues at coordinate 118,823 of CAWCSR010000005.1, forward strand.
CGGTCGCCGGCGCGGTGGGCGGCCGCAGGAGCGACCACACGAGGACGGTGAAGGTCGAGGAGGCCAGCGAGCTGTCGGAGTTCCGCTACTGCACGAGCTTCCTCATCACCGGCGATGAGATCGATCGCGAGGCCTTCGAGGCGTTCGTCCTACCGCTCGGCGACAGCGCTCTGGTGGTCGGCGACGAACAGACGGTCAAGGTGCACGTGCACGTCAACGACCCCGGCGTCGTGCTCACAGAAGCGCTCAAGTACGGGGCCATCGGCGACATCGAGATCAACGACATGCACGCGCAGACGCGGCAGCGTGACGAACGGCTCGCTCCGGCCGCGCCCGAGGTCGGAGAAGGCGGCACCGTGGTCGTCGCCGTCGTGGCCGGCGCCGGCAACCAGCAACTGTTCCGCGAGCTCGGCTGCCACGCCATCGTCGACGGCGGTCAGTCCATGAACCCCAGCGCCGCCCAGCTGCTCAAGGCAGTCGAGGACCTCGGCGTCGAGGAGGTCGTGATCCTGCCGAACAACGGCAACGTCATCCTCACCGCCGAGCAGGCCGCGGGCATGAGCAGCCTGCACATCGCCGTCGTCCCCTCACGCTCGATCCCCAGCGGTCTCGCCGCCATGGTGGCCTTCGACCCCGGTCAGGACGCGGTCGGCAACGCGCGGCTCATGCAGGACGCCATCGTCGACGTGCGCTACGCAGAGGTCACGCACGCCATCCGAGACTCGGAGCTCGACGGACTCGAGGTCAAGAAAGGCCAGGCGATGGCGATCGTCGACGGCAAGCTGGTGGCCGCCGCCGCCGACATCGAGAGCGCCTTCGGCGGCGTCCTCGAGGAGTTCGCTCGCGGCGGCGCCGAGTACGTCACGGTGCTCACGGCGCTCAACGGCTCGGGCATGACGCGCGAGCAGCTCGCCGCGGTCGCCGCGCGCGTCGCGCCCGAGGTCGAAGTCAGCTTCCACGAGGGCGGCCAGCCGCTGTACCCGATCCTCGCGAGCGCCGAATGAACGCCGCAGGCCATTCATCGTCGGGCGAGCCGCAGGCGCGCCCGACAGTGAACACCGATGTCCCCCTATCGTCGGATGTGCCGCAGGAGCGCCCGACGATGACCGGGCTCCTCACCTTGGAGAACACGGCCATCGTGCTCGACTCCACCTGCGACCCGGCCGATGGCTGGCTGGACCAGCCAGGGCTGTACATGGTCCCGCTCAAGGTCCACTTCGGCGACCAGATGTTCCGCGACGGCGTCGACATGACGTACAAGGAGTTCTTCGCGAAGCTCGAAGAGTCGCAGATCCTGCCGACCACCTCGCAGCCCACGGCCGCTGAGTTCGTCGCCGCCTACGAGCAGGCGCTGAAGCACTACGCGCATGTCTTCTCCCTGCACCTGTCCGGCGAGATGAGCGGCACGGTCCGCGCGGCGGAGCAGGCGGCCGAGCAGTTCGAGAACGTGTACGTCTACGACATGCGCACGGTGACCTCCGCGCTCTCGCTCGGGGCGGAGCGGCTGCGCGCCCGCCTCGCGGAGGGCTGCACGCTCGACGAGGCGCACGCCTACGTGCGGCATTTTCGTGACGACTCGAACCTGCTCATCCACGCCGCCACGCTCGAGTATCTGCGCCGCGGCGGCCGCATCGGCAGGGCCGCTTCGCTGGTGGGCGGCGTCTTCGACATCAAACCGATCATCATCGCCACCGAGGGCACGCTGGCCGGCTATGCCAAAGTGCGCGGCCTCAAGAAGGCCATGGCGGCCATGCAGCGCTTCGTCGAGGAGCGCAGCAAGCCCGACGACGAGCTCTACTTCTGCGTCATCGACGCCGTGAACGACGAGGAGCCTCAGCTCATCCGCGAGATGATCGAGCGCATCCGGCCGAACGCCCACTACACCTTCCAGGGCCACGTCGCGGCTGTCGTCGGCACGCACATCGGCCCCGGCACGGCGGCGTTTGCTATGATCGTGGAGTGACCGGGCAGCCTCTCCCGCATCGCTTCGGCGGCGGTCGGTTCGACCAACGGCCGGCGGCCACCCGCCTCTCCTTCGACCCCTCAAGCCTCGCCCGTCCGCTCGCCGACCTCGAGCACGTGACGCCCGCCGTGGCGCGGCGTCTCGCCACCTTCGGGCTGACGACGGTCGGCGACCTCATCGAGCACTTCCCGCGGCGTTACGAGGATTTTCGTGATCGCAAGAGCATCCGCGACCTCAAGGTCGGGGAGGAGGCGACCATCCGCGGCGAGGTCGTCCGGGTCACCGCCGACCGCACCGCCAGACGCCGCGTCGACGTCGTCCGCGTGCTGCTCCGCGACGACACGGGGGCGGTCGAGGCGGTCTGGTTCAACCAGCGGTATCTCACGAGGGTGCTCCAGGAGGGGATGCGCCTGAGCCTGCGCGGTACGTTCAGGCCCCAAGGGGGGCGCCAGTCGTTCGCCGTCAAAGGACACGAGATCCTCGACGAGGAGGGTGGCGAAGGGGTGCACACCGAGGGCGTGGTGCCGGTGTACCCCGCCAGCGAACAGGTGTCGGCGAAGCTGCTCCGCGGCCTCGTGCACGCCGTCGCGCCGGTGATGCGGCGACTGCCGGATCCCCTGCCGGCCGGACTGCTGGCGCGCGAGCGCCTGCCCGGCCGCGCCGACGCGGTCACCGCCGTGCACCTGCCGCGCACGCTCGCGGAGGCGAAGACGGCCCGCGAGCGCCTCGTGCTCGAAGAACTGCTCCTGATGCAGGCAGGGCTGCTGCTCCACAAGCAGGAGCAGCAGCAGCTCTTCCGGGCGCCGGCCCTGCCGGCCCCCGGCGACCTGAGCCGCGCCTTCCTCGACGGCCTGCCCTTCGAGCTGACGGAACACCAGCTCGCGGCGCTCGACGAGCTCGAGGCCGACCTGCGCCGGGAGGCGCCGATGCGGCGGCTGCTCCAGGGCGACGTGGGCTCGGGCAAGACGGTCGTCGCCCTCTACTGCCTGGTGCGCGCCGCGGAGGCCGGGCTCCAGGGAGTGCTCCTGGCGCCGACGGAGACGCTGGCCGCGCAGCACGCCGAGACTGCGGCGCGGCTCGTCGGCCCTCTGGCGTCGGCCGAGCTCGTCACGGCGTCGCTGACGGCCAAGGAACGGCGCACGACGCTGGCGCGGCTCGCCTCGGGAGAGACGCGCATCGCCATCGGTACGCACGCGCTGCTGCAGAGCGACGTCGAGTTCGCCGACCTCGCGCTGCTGGTGGTCGACGAGCAGCACCGCTTCGGCGTGGAGCAGCGCGACGCGCTCCTGCACCGCGCGGCGCACGGCGGGGCCGCGCCTCATGTCCTGCACATGACGGCGACGCCGATCCCGCGCACGCTCGCCCTCACGGTGTTCGGCGACCTCGACGTCACCATCATCGCCGGCATGCCGGCGGGCCGACAGCCGGTCGTCACTCGCCTCGTGGACGAGGACAAGCGCGAGGTCGGCTACGACTTCGTGCGCAAGCAGATCGCCCGCGGCAGACAGGTCTACGTGGTCTGCCCGGCCATCGACGAGTCCGAGTCCATCACCGCCGCCACGGCGATCGCCGAGGCCGAGCGGCTGCAGGCCGGGCCGTTCCGGGACTCGCGCGTCGCGGTGGCGCACGGCCAGCTCAAGTCGGCGGACCGCGACGACGTCATGCGCGCGTTCAAGAACGGCGAGCTCGACGTGCTGGTCGCGACCAGCCTCATCGAGGTCGGCATCGACGTGCCCAACGCCACGGTGATGATCGTGGAGGGCGCCGAGCGGTTCGGGCTCGCGCAGCTCCACCAGCTGCGCGGGCGCGTCGGCCGCGGCAGCGAGAAGTCGTACTGCCTTCTGTTCGCCGAAGCAGAGACCGGCAGCTCACAGGCGCGGCTCGAAGCCCTGCTCGAGACCAACGACGGCTTCGAGCTCGCCGACAAGGACCTCGAGATCCGCGGCGAAGGACAGGTGATGGGTTCGCGCCAGGCGGGCGTGCCGGACCTCAAGCTCGCCCGCCTGGCGCGCGACCGCGACGCGCTCCTGCGGGCGCGCGAGCTGGCGGCCGGGCTGCTCGCCGCCGATCCCGGCCTTCTGAGCCCGGTCAACGCCCCGCTCAAAGACGCCGTGGACGAGGCGTTCGGGCACGAACTGGGGTGGCTGCTCAAAGCCTGACCCGGCGCGTACGGCCGCCCGCGTATACTTGCAGCCATGCGCACGCCCGAGCTCATCGCCACCCACACCAACACCGATTTCGACGCGTTCGCCGCCATGGTGGCGGCGCACAAGCTCTATCCCGAGGCGCAGATCAGCCTCGGGGGAGCGGTGAACCGCAACGTGCGTGAGTTCCAGGCGCTGTACGCCGACGTCATCCCGGTGGTCGATCCCGGCGGACGTCGAGCGGGGCAGCGTTCGCCGCCTTGTGCTCGTGGACACGGTGCACGCCAACCGGCTCGGCGATCTCGGCGACCTCTGCGGTCGCCCGGACGTACAGGTGATCGCCTTCGATCACCACGCTCACCCCGGCGACCTGCCCGACTACCTGGATCCCGACGCGCTGGTGAGTTCGAGCGACGGCTCGCTGGTGACCCTGCTCGTGCACATCATCGCCGAGCGCGGGATCCCCGTGACGCCGTTCGAGGCGACGGTGTTCGCGCTCGGCATCCACGAGGACACCGGCTCGCTCACCTTCGCGACCACGACGACCCGCGACGCAGAGGCGCTCGCCTACTGCATGCGGGCCGGCGCCGACACCCGGCTCCTGGAGAAGTGGCTCACCAACGCGCTCACGCCGGCGCAGCGTGTCACGCTGGCGGCGGCGCTCGAGACCGCCGTCGAACTGCCCATCGCCCAGGCGTCGGTGCTCCTCTCCGCGCTGCACGAGGACGTCTACGTCGAAGGCGTGAGCGTGGTCGCCCACCGCGTCATGGATCTCACCGGCTGCGACGCGTACTTCCTCCTCGTGGAGATGGAAGGGCGGGTGTTCGTGACCGCGCGCAGCCGCGGCGGCCGTGTGGACGTGGCCGAGACCCTGCGCGCCGTGGGCGGCGGCGGGCACACGGTCGCCGCGTCCGCGGTGGTCAAGGACAGCTCGCTTGAGGCGGTCGCCGCCGCGGTGGCCGCCGCCGTCCCGGGCGCGGTCGCGCCGACGAAGGTCGCCCGCGACGCGCTCGAGTCCGGCCCGGCGGCCGTTCCCGATACCACGCCGGTGGACGAGGCCGCCCTGCGCTGCCGGCGAGACGGCCTCGGCGGGGTCGGCGTACTTCGTGGTCACGACCTCGTCGGCCGCGTCGCGCTCGCCGACCTGGAGCGAGCCTCGGCCCACGGCCTCGGCCACGCGCCGGTCAAGGCTGTGATGACGACGCGCGTGCCGCTGGTGTGGGCCGAGACGCCTCTCGAGCGCGTGGCATCGCGGCTCGCGCAGGACGAGATCGGGTGGCTGCCGGTGGTCGCCGACGAGCCTGCACGCGAGGAGGAGGCGGTGCCGCTGGCGGCGATCAGCGGCGTGGTGTCGCGCCGGTCCGTCGCCGGGGCGCCGCGAGAGCCGGCAGCGCCGGTGACGGCGAACCTCGCCGGCCTGCTCGGGGAGCTCGGCCTGGACGAGCTGTTCCGCCACGTCCAGGCGGTCGCCGCGAACGTGCGCGGCTGCTATCTGGTGGGCGGCGCCGTCCGCGACCTGCTGCTGCGAGAGCCGGGGTTCGACGTGGACCTCGCGGTGGAGGGCGACGGCATCGCCTTCGCCGCGGAGCTCGGCGAGCGGCTCAAGGCACACGTGCGGCCGCACGAGAAGTTCGGCACGGCGGTCGTCGTCGCCGGCGACGAGACGCACGCGGCTGCGCGTGGACGTCGCCTCCACCCGGGCCGAGTCCTACGCGCACCCGGGCGCGTTGCCCAAGGTCGAGCACGCCGGCATCCGCAGCGACCTCGCCCGCCGTGACTTCTCCATCAACGCCATGGCCGTCTCGCTCAAGCCCGAGACGTTCGGCGACCTGTTCGACTACTTCGGCGGTCGCGAGGACCTCGACGCCGGACGCATCGTCGTCCTCCACAATCTGAGTTTCATCGAGGACCCGACGCGCATCCTGCGCGCCATCCGCTACGAGAACCGCTACGGCCTGCGCATGGACGAGCACACGCTCAACCTGGCGCGCGCCTGCTGCGCGATGGACCTGGTCGGCGACCTCTCGTCGGCGCGCCTCCGCGACGAGCTCATCAGCCTGCTCGACGAGGAGAAGGTCGACTTCTCGCTGCGCCGCGCCGAGGAGCTCGGCGTGTGGCCGGCGATCCACGGGCGCCTGCGCGTCGACGTGCGCACGCGCGAGCTGGTGCGGCGAGCCGACGAGCTGCGCGCGGCCCACGGCCTGGCGCGCGAGGCGCCGCGCTGGCGGCTGCGCCTGGTCTGGCTGCTGCGCGACCTCGACCCCGAGGAGATCGCCACCTGGGCGGGCCGCATGCGCGTGCGCGCCCAGGACGCCCGCGTGCTGGAGCGCGCGCTCGTCGTCGGCCGGAGGCTGCTCGACCGCGTCGCGCGCGGCCCGAGCGAGGCGGAGCTCTACGACCTCGCCGCCGCTCGAGCCACTCGAAGCGGTACTCGCCGCGATGACCCTCGACGACTCCGCCGCGGCCGACCGCCTGGCGCGCTTCCTCGACGTCACGCGCCACGTGCGGCTCGAGATCAGCGGCGCCGACCTGCTCGAGCTCGGCTTCGGCTCCGGACCCCGCATGGGAGAGGTGCTGCGCAGCGTCCTGCACCTCAAGCTGAACGGGGTCGTCGCCGGCAGGACGCAGGAACTCGAGGCCGCCGCCAGCATGCGAGAGCCCGCATGAGCGACTCCAGCCTGCTCGTCCGCTTCCTCATCATCTCGCCGCTGCTGATCATCAGCCTGGTGCTGCATGAGCTCGCGCACGGCTGGGTCGCCTACCTGCTCGGCGACCCGACGGCCAAGGCGCACGGACGGCTCTCGCTCAACCCGATCAAGCACCTGGACCCGCTGGGCACGGGAATGCTGGCGCTCACCTTCTTCGTGTCCGGCGGGACGTTCTTCTTCGGCTGGGCCAAGCCGGTGCCGGTGGACCCGCGCTTCTTCAAGGACGGACAGCGCGGGATGGCGCTGGGTCGGCGCCGCGGGGCCGATCACCAACTTCACCCTCGCGCTCGCGTCGGTCGGCGCCATCTGGCTGACGTACACATGGAGCGCCTACGTGGCGCAACTGTTCGTGACCCTGCTGCGTGCTCAACGTGATCCTGGGGACCCTGAACCTGATCCCGATCCCGCCGCTGGACGGCTCCCGCGTGCATCGGCGGGTTCCTGCCGCGCGACATGTACAGGCATTGGGCTGCCCTCGACCGCTACGGCAACTACGTCTTCCTCCTGCTGTTCTTCTTCATCTGGCGGGTGCCGTCGCTCTACGACGCCATCTTCGGCGCCGTGCTGAACCTGTTCGCGAAGCTGCTGCCCGGAGGGTGACGGCGGTGGAGACGACCGGCTTCGAGTGGCGCGAGCGCGACGGCGTGAGCTGGCTCGCGTGGCAGGCCGGCGGCGTGACCGCCGCCTTCCCGGCGCGCGTCGGCGGCGTGTCCGCGCCGCCGCTGCGACAGCCTCAACCTCGGACTCTCCGTGAACGACGTGCCGGAGAACGTGCTCGAGAACCGGCGCCGCCTCTGCGCCGCCGTCGGCCTGCCGCAGGACCGGCTCGTCGTGCCCGGCCAGGTCCACGGCACGACGCTGGCGTGGGTCGGCGAGGCCGAGGCCGGCCGGGGCGCGTTCGACAGCCCGAGCGTCATCAGGGAGCACGACGGCCTGCTGACGCGCGCCGCGGACCTCGGCCTCGCCATCAGCTACGCCGACTGCGTGCCCGTCGTGATCGTCGCCGACGGGGAAGAAGGGCCGGCGTTCGCCACGGTGCACGCCGGCTGGCGCGGCATGATCGCCGGCATCGCCGGGATGGCGGCCGCCGAGCTTGGCAAGGGCCGGCCGCCTGGTCGCGCGCCGCCGTCGGCCCGAGCATCGGCCCCTGCTGCTTCGCGGTCGACGAAGAGCTGCGGCGCCGGTTCGAGGCCCGGTTCCCGGGCTCCGCCGGCGCCGGCACGGTCGACCTCTGGCGCTGCGCCCGGCTCGACCTCGAGGCCGCAGGCGTGCCGGCCGGAGCGATCTCCGTCGCCGGCCTGTGCACGGCCTCCGACGTCCGCTTCTTCTCGCACCGGCGCGACGCGGGGGCGACCGGGCGGCATCTGGCGATAGCGTGGCGGCAGGAAGCGTCAGGACGGCTCCAGAAGTAGGCCGCCGAGGAGGAGCAGACGTGGTCCGACAGTTCGTCCCAGATGTCGACAACGTGCGTCGAGCGGTTCGCGGAGGTCGAGTGCCGGGTCGCCGCGGCGGCCAGGTCCGCCGGCCGCGACCCGGCCGCCGTGCGCGTCCTCGTCGCCACCAAGTACGTCGCCGCCGAGCACCTGGGCGCGCTGCGCGACGCCGGCATCCGCCTGATCGGCGAGAACCGTGCCCAGGACCTCGTCGCCAAGCACGAGCTCTACGGCGACGCGTTCGACTATCACTTCATCGGACATCTGCAGAGTCGCAAGACGAGGCTGATCCTGCCGATCGTGAGCCTCATCCACTCCGTGGGCAGCATGAGCGTGGTGCGGGAGATCGAGGCGCGAGCCGCCGCGGCCACCGACGTGTTGCTGGAGGTCAACATCGGCGGGGAGGAGAGCAAGAGCGGCGTGCCGCTCGAGGAGGTCGACGCCTTCCTCGACGCAGCTGCGGCGTGCCCCAAGGCGCGCTTCGCCGGCCTCATGTGCATGCCGCCGCTCTTCGACGATGCCGAGGAGGCGCGCCCCTTCTTCGTGCGTGCGCGGGAGTTGGCCCAACGGCTTTCTCCAAAGTGGAGCGGAACGTATACTTTCGACCAGCTATCGATGGGTACCAGCGCCGACTACGAAGTGGCCGTCCAAGAAGGGGCGACCATCGTTCGTGTCGGGAGCGTGCTGTTCTGACCCGTAGGGAGGACCTGATGGGCCTAGGCGATTCGTGGCACAAGGTGGCGGTCTACTTCGGCATCGCCGATGACGAGGACGACTACGACGAGGATGAGACTCTTGCGCCGCACGAAGAGCTCGAACGCTCGTATCAGGAGCGCCCCAACGTCCGCAAGCTGAACAGCGGCAAGGGTCGCAACGACTACGACGACATCTTCGCCGACGAACCGCGCCGCCGCGCCCCGTCGTCGCAGCAGAACGTGCGCGCTCTCGAGCCGGCCCGCCCGGCGCGTGTCGAGGTCCACCTCGTCATCCCCAAGAACTTCAACGACGCCCAGCAGATCGCCGACAAGTTCAAGGTCGACGTGCCGGTGATCATCAACCTGCAGGGCTCGGAGACGGAGCTGGCCAAGCGGCTCATCGACTTCTGCAGCGGCCTCACCTACGCGCTGAACGGCGGCATGCAGCGGGTCGGCGAGAAGATCTTCCTGCTCACCCCGCGCAACGTCGAGGTCTCGGCGGAGGAGCGTGCGAGGCTCATTGAGAAGGGCTTCTTCAATCAGTTCTGATCCCCGCGGCGCTCGTGCGCCGCGCCTCGGGAGGCCCGCGTGAGGGTCGGGTTCATCGGCGCGGGGCACATCGCCCGCGCACTGGGGCAGGGATGGAGCCGGCCGGAGCTCTCCGCACCGCCGGCGCTCACCTATCTTGACGTCGCCGCGGATGCCGCCGCGCAGGCCGCGGCCGCCTCCGGCGCGGCCGTCGCGTCCAGCCTGGCCGCGCTCGTCGAGACCTCCGACGTCGTCGTCGTGGCCGTGCGGCCGCAGCACGTCGCCGGCGTGCTCGCCGAGGTGGCTCCGCTGCTCGGCGGCCGCGCGCTCGTCTCGGTCGCCGCCGGGGTCTCGCTCGAGGAGATCCGCACCGTGCTGCCCGGGGACGCGTGCGTGGGGCGCGTCATGCCCAACGTGGCCGCCGCGCTCGGCCTGGGCGTGTTCCTCTTCGTGCCGGGCACGCTGGGCGAGCTGCGGGCGGACGTCGAACAGCTCTTCGGCCTCGCCGGCGAAGTCGTCGTGCTCGACGAGCCGGAGTTCGACACGGCGACCGCTGTCGCCGGCTGCATGCCGGGCATCCTGGCGGTGCTCGTGCGCGACTTCGGCCTCGCCGGTGAGCGGCGCGGGCTCGAAGCCGGCGTCGCCCGGCGTCTCGCCGTCGCGGGCGTCCACGGCGCGGCCGCGGTCATCGCCCGCGAGGGCGACCCCGATGCGGTCATCGCGTCCGCGGCCACACCCGGCGGCATGACGGCAGCGGCGATCGCGGCGCTTGAGGAACGCGATATCGCAGAGACGGTGGCGCTCGCCGTGCACGCGGCAGCCGAGCGCGCCAAGGAACTCAAGTAGCCGCGTCGCACTAGACTCCGTAGGGTCACGAAGAGGACGAATCGCGATCGAGCGGCCGCCAGCCCACAAGGCTCCTCGGCCGGACCAGAGAGCAGAAGACGACGCGCGGCGAGGTCCGCGCGACCGAGAGGGGAGAGGATGAAGCTCACACCGCTCGACATCCGCCACAAGGAGTTCAAGCGCGGCATGCGCGGCTACGCCGACGTCGAGGTCGACGAGTTCCTCGACCAGGTCGCCGACGAGTACGAACGGCTGTTCAAGGAGAACATCGACCTTCAGGACCGGGTCGAGTCGCTCGAGGACAAGGTCGCCGGCTACAAGCGCATCGAGGACACCCTGCAGAAGACCCTGGTGAACGCGCAGGCCAGCGCCGAAGAGCAGAAGCAGAACGCCAACAAGCAGGCGCAGCTCGTGCTCCAGGACGCCGAGCTCAAGTCGCGTCAGCTCGTGAACGAGGCGTATTCGGAGCGCCAGACCATCGAGCAGTCGCTGGCCAAGCTGCGCAGCGCCGAGGAGGACTTCCGCTTCAAGTTCCGTCAGCTGCTGGACGGCTACCAGCGACAGCTTCAGGAGACGCCGGAGGTCACGCAGGCGGTGCCGCCGGCGGACTTCTCGCGCCACGCGGAGGCGATCAAGGAAGCCATCGCGCGCGAGTCAGCGCCGGAGCGAGCCGAGCCCGCCGCGCCGGAGCCCGAACGGCCGGCTCCTGTGGAGCCGGCAGCCGGGGTCGCGCCGGAGCGCCCGGCACCTCGTCCGGTCCCCGACACGCCGGCGGTGACGCCGGCGCGCGGACACGGCGGCGTCCAGGCCGGCGTCCACGAGTCCGCTCCGCGGCCGGCGCATGAGCCGGCGCCCGAGGACACGATGGCGCAGCCGGGCCGCCCCGGCGGGGGCGAAGCCGCGCCGGACGCCGACGGGCCGGCGCGCGAGCGCATCCGGTTCGGCGAGAGCGACGACCTGCTGGCGGACGTGGACACAGGAGTGAACGAGAACGAGTTCAAGTGGTGACAGCGAGCCGCTCGCGGAGGCGCGGGACGGCCTGAGCCTGTCCGTCTGGGTGACGCCGGGCGCTCGCCAAAGCGAGGTGTCCGGCGTCGCCGACCGGCGCCTGCGCGTGCGCCTGGCGGCGCCGGCGCACGAAGGACGGGCCAACGATGAGCTTGTCCGGTTCCTTGCGCGGGAACTGGGCGTGCGCCGCGGCGACGTCACCCTGCTCGCAGGGGGCCGCTCACGGAGAAAGCTCCTGCACGTGCGCGGCGTGACCCTTCTCGAGGCGAGGCGTAGACTCGGCCTCTGAACAAGCAAAGGAGACCCAATGGCGAGACTCGCCTACTGCAAGCGCTGCAAGGCCACTTATCCCCTGAACATCGTCGTGAACGACGGGGGCCGGAGCGGCAAGACGAAGGAGCCCACCTGCCCGATGGGTCACCTCGAAGTCAAGGAAGTGGACAGCGTCCCCAAGCCGCGTGCCAAGAAGTAGACAGGGGTACGCCCTCGCCCTGGTCCTGGCGGCCGCCGTGGTGGCGGCCGACCAGCTGACCAAGTGGCTGGTACGATCGCAGGCGAGCCACCTTCCGTTCAAGCTGCTGGCCGGCCTGCGCATCGATCTCGTCTACAACTCCGGCATCTCGTTCAGCCGCTTTGCCGGAGCCGGCAGCATCGTCGTCATCCTCGTAGCCGCGGTGGCCGCGGGCGTCGGCGTAGCACTGGTCTTCAGCCCGCCGCGGTATCGCCCCGCGCTCGGCGTCATCCTGGGCGGGGCCATCGGCAACCTCATCGACCGCGTCCGTCTGCATGGCGCGGTCGTCGACTTCATCGGCTTCTACCACTGGCCGTCGTTCAACCTTGCCGACGCGGCGATCGTCGTGGGCACCATTTTCCTGGCGCTGCAGGTGGTCGTTGGCCGGCGGGAGTGAGCCGCACGCGTTCCGCACTGCGGAGGGCGACGCCGGCGAGCGCCTGGACGTCGCGCTCGCCGCACACGCACGGCTGAGCCGGGCCGCCGCCCAGCGGCTCATCGCCGACGGCCTGGTGCTCGTGGACGGGCGGCCGGCGCGCAAGAAGCACGTGCTGCGCGCCGGCGAACAGGTCGTGTGGCAAGTCCCTCCGCCGTCCGACGCGGCGCTGATGGCGGAGCCTGTGCCGTTCACCATCGTGTACGAGGACGACTGGCTGCTCGTGGTCGACAAGCCGGCCGGGGTCGTCGTCCACCCGGCGCCCGGGAACGAGCACGGCACGCTGGCGCAGGGCCTCGTCGCAAAAGGCGCCCGTGGCGGCCACGAGTCGCGCCCCGGGATCGTCCATCGCCTCGACAAAGACACCTCCGGGCTGCTCATCGTCGCGCGCCGTGACGAGGCCTACCAGCGTCTGGTGGCAGCCATGGAGCGGCGCGACATCCACCGCACCTACCTCGCGCTACTCTCCGGTGACCTGCCCCAGGATGCAGGGACCATCGACGCGCCGATCGGCCGCCACCTCCGCGACCGCAAGCGCATGTCGCTGCACACGGCGGCCGGGCGGCGGGCGGTGACGCACTTCGACGTGATCGCGCGCTCGCAGGGGTTCACGCTCGCCCGGGTCCGTCTGGAGACCGGGCGCACCCATCAGATCAGGGTTCACTTCTCGGCGCTCGGCTACCCGGTGGCCGGGGACGTCCAGTACGGCCGCCCCCCTCGCCCCGAGGGTCTGACGCGGCAGTTCCTGCACGCCGCGCGCCTCGCGTTCCCTCACCCGGATGACGGGCGAGAGATCACCTGTTTCAGCCCGCTGCCGCCAGAGCTCAGCGAGTTTCTCGGTCGGCTCGGCCTGCCGGAGCAGCCGCTGCTGCGCGGGTAGCCGGGTCTCAGCACGGACGGCGTGCCCTCAGGGTCCGCCGCGGAAGACGGGAGGCAACTTGGAAACGAGTAAGGTTCGGGCTGCGAGAGAAGTGGCTCTGGCGGGATTCGCAGACACCGGTTCAGGCCACCTGAACTGCGCGCAGGCGGTAGTCCGGTTCGCCTCGCTCCTGCTCGACGCGGGCGAGGACTCCGTCGTGTTGGCGCGCTACTTCGGCGGCGGCATGACGCGCATGGGAGAGGTCTGCGGTGCCTTGTCGGGGGCAGCGCTGTCTGTAGGCCTTCGTGACCGTTGCCGGGGGCTTACCTGGCCCGACGGCCTATCACCGGACACCGAGAAGCTCCAGGAGTTGTTCCGGCGTTTCGAGGCGGAGTTCGGGGCCACCACCTGTCGGCAGCTCGTCGGCTACGTCACCGACACTGCGCAGGGATACGACAGGTTCAAGGACGAAGACAAGTACGCGTCCTGCGCAAGCTACGTTGCGTGGGTGTGCGATCAGCTGCAGGACCTGCTCATCACGTCCGGCGACGGCGAAGCCTGATCCCTCAAATCGCACGGGCATCGTGCACCCGTGGCGGTCCTGGAGCGCCGCGGCAAGGGCCGCGCGGCGACGGCTGGGACCCGGCCATCGCCGCGAGGCGTTCACTGCGCCGCTCAGGCGACAAAGGGCCTGGCCTTGACGTAGCTTCCCGCGCCCTCCTTGCCGACCCAACGACCGTCGGACACCACTACCTCGCCCTTGCTCAGGACGGTGCGCGCCGTACCCTGCACGCGCATGCCCTCGTAGGGCGTGTAGTCGATGTTCTGCGACTGGGTGGCGGCGGAGATCACCCCGTCGACCGAAGGATCGAACACGACCACGTCGGCGTCGCTGCCCGGGGCGATGACGCCCTTCTGCGGATACAGCCCGAACAGCCGGGCGGGGGTGCTGCTGAACACGTCCACGAGCTTCGCCATGGAGATCTCACCGCCGACCACGCCCAGCGTGTGCAGGAGGGCGAGGCGATGCTCCACCCCGGGGCACCCGTTCGGCACTTTGTGGAACCCTTCGGTGAGACCCAGCTCCTTCTGCCCCGCGTAATTGAACGCCGCGTGGTCGCTGGCGACCACGGACAGATCACCGGTGCGGAGTCCGGCCCACAGCCCGGGCCAGTTGGACTTGTCGCGCAGGGGCGGTGAACAGATGAACTTGGCCCCCTCGAACCCGGGGACGTCGAAGGCTTCGACAGACAGGGCGAGATACTGTGGACACGTCTCGCCGTAGACAGCCTGCCCCCGGTCCTTGGCCGCGCGGATCTCGTCAAGCGCCCTCGTGCAGCTCACGTGGACGATGTAGATGGGAGCGTCGGCGATCTCCGCGAGCATGATGGCACGCCTCGTGGCCTCGCTTTCGGCGGCCGCCGGCCGCGTGGTGAGGTGGTAGCGCGGCGCGGTCTTGCCGGCCGCCAGGTGCTCGTTGACGAGAACGTCGATGACGTCACCGTTCTCGGCGTGGACACATACCAGCGCACCAGAGTCCTTGCCCTTCCGGAGAGCTTGGAGAAGCGTCGCGTCGTCGACCATGATGGAACCCTTGTAGGCCATGAAGAGCTTGAGGCTGGCGACGCCCTCATCGACGAGCGTGGGTATCTCTGCGAGTGTGGAGTCGTTGAGATCGGTGATCGCCATATGCAACCCGTAGTCGGCGACTACGTGCCCGTCGGCCATCTCCCGCCAGTCCGCGTAGGTCTTCATGAGCGAGTCACCGGGCGCCTGCATGGCGAAATCCACGACCATCGTCGTGCCGCCGATCGCTGCGGCCTTCGTGCCGGTGTCAAACCTCTCGCAGCTGACGGTGCCGCCGAACGGCATCTGAAAGTGAGTATGCACGTCGATGCCGCCGGGGATGACGTACGCGCGCGAAGCATCGACGACATCCGCTCCGTCACGCGGAAGTTCAAGACCGACCGCGACGATGCGGGCTCCCTCGATCATGACATCAGCCCGGCATTCACCCTCAGAGTTCACAACCGTGCCGCCCGCGATGATCCTCTTCACTTCGGCCTCCTTCTCGATCACACTCGACAGACGTTGGTCTCGTGCTCGAGGGCGCCCACGGATCACCCTCTCCCTCGATGACAATGTAGCACACGGCGTTCGCGGCACTGAGCAGGCCCCAGTCCCGCACGGTCCGCGCACTCAATCCCCCTGAGCGCCCTCAGGCTGGGGGGTTCACTGGTATACCATCGGCCCACTAGGGTTGTGCACCTGCACCCACACAATCCGCTGGAGACGCGCTACCATACGCATCGACACACCCCGCCTGGATGGCACCCACGGCGTGCACCGCCGACACGGCGGAAGACGCACCCCTTGAAGGAGTGATCGGATGAGTCGTGCGACCCGAGGCGCGTTCGGCGCTCTCACGCCGCCGAGCGAAGACCGCGGCGGTCTGGGGGACTTCGCTGACGGCGACAGACGCCGGCCCTGAACGGTCCGCTGCACGGCCGATCATTCGAACCTGCTACCCGCTCACACGAAAGGAAAGACATGGCTACAGTCAGTGAGGTCAAGACGCTCGGCTACATGGTCGACGGCGAGTGGCGCGAGTCCAAGAGCGACACCTGGGTCGACATCACGGACTCGAACACCGGCCAGGTGATCGCGCGCACGCCGATGTGCACCGAGGCCGAGGTCACCGAGGCCATCGAGTCGGCCCACCGCGCCTTCGGTCCCTGGGCCAGCAAGCCGGTCCAGAAGCGCACCGAGGTGCTCTTCACCTGGCGTCCGATGCTGCTCGAGCGGATGGACGAGATCGCCACGCTGGTCTCGACCGAGCTCGGCAAGAACCTCGACGAGGCTCGCGGCGAGGTCGTCAAGATCATCGAGGCCATCGACATCGCCGTCGGCGCCCCGATGCTCATGAAGGGCGAGTCGCTGATGAACGTGTCCACCGGACACGACACGGTCAGCTACCGCGAGCCCCTCGGCGTGTTCGCCGGCATCGCGCCGTTCAACTTCCCGGCCATGATCCCCTTCGGCTGGATGCTGCCGATCTGCATCGCCTGCGGCAACACGTTCGTGCTCAAGGCCGCCAACCCGGTGCCGCTGACCAGCCACCTGCTGCTCGACATGCTCTACGAGGCCGGCCTGCCCAAGGGCGTCGTCAACATGGTGACGGCCGAGAAGGAGCAGGCCGAAGTCCTGCTGAGGCACCCGGCCGTCCGCGGCGTTTCCTTCGTCGGCACGACGCCGGTGGGCAAGCACGTCTACGGCATCGCCGCCTCGCACGGCAAGCGCGTGCAGGCGCAGACGCAGGCCAAGAACCACGGCCTCGTGCTCGCCGACGCCTCGCTCGAGCGCGCCGCCCGCGGCATCATCAACTCGACCTTCGGCTGCGCCGGCATGCGCTGCATGGCGCTGCCGGTGTGCGTGGTCGAGAACGCGATCGCCGACGAGTTCGTCGGCTACATGAAGCAGTTCGCGATGGAGCGCACGATCGGCGCCGCCTACGACCCGGGCACCGAGCTCGGCCCGGTCGTGAGCGAGGCCCACAAGAAGTTCGTCACCGGCTGGATCGACAAGGGCGTCGAAGAAGGCGCCGAACTGCTCCTCGACGGCCGCGACGTCACGGTCCCCGGCTACGAGGGCGGCCACTTCATCGGCGCGACCATCTTCGACCACGTGACCGAGGACATGGTCTGCGGCCGCGAGGAGTCCTTCGGCCCCGTGCTCTACATCAAACGCGTGAACGACTTCGAAGAGGGTCTCACGCTGATGAACAACAACCCCTACGCCAACGGCTCCTGCGTCTTCACCGAGAGCGGCTACTACTCGCGCGAGTTCGCGCGCCGCACGCACGCCGGCATGGTCGGCATCAACGTCGGCATCCCGGTGCCGGTGAGCTTCTTCCCCTTCTCGGGCCACAAGGACTCCTTCTTCGGCGACAACCACGTGTTCGGCAAGGACGGCTTCCAGTTCTTCACCGAGACCAAGACCGTCACCACGCGCTGGTTCACGGAGGCCGACAAGAAGCAGAAGCAGATCAGCACCTGGGAGGGCACCGTCAACCGCTGAACCGGCCGACGTCACGCGCCGCGGGCGGCGTCCTTAGGGGCCCTGGCTGCGGGCGACCGTTCTCTGTCGCCGCAGCCGGGGCCGAACGTCCAAGTGAAAAGGGAGTCGATAGCATGGGTGTGCAGGAACAGTACCGCGACTACGTGATGACGGGGTTCGTGAAACGCGTCGAGCCGGTGGTCGCGGACCACGGCGACGGCGCTCTCCTCTACGACGCCGACGGCACCGAGTACATCGACTGCTTCGCCGGCATCAGCGTGACCAACGCCGGGCACCACAACCAGCAGATCCTCGACGCGGCCATCGCCCAGGCCAACAAGCTCGTCCACGCCTGCTCCTACGTCTACCACGTGGAGTCGGTCGGCGCGCTCGCCGAGAAGCTCGCCGAGGTCACGCCCGGCGACCTGCAGAAGTCGTTCTTCGGCAACGGCGGCGCCGAGGCCATCGAAGGCGCCTTCCGCCTCGCCAAGCGCTACAGCGGCAAGAACGAGTTCCTCGCCATCGAGTCGAGCTTCCACGGGCGCAGCTACGCGACCCTCTCGGTGACCGGCAACTCCGGCCGCAAGAAGGGCGGCGGCCCCTACATGCCGGGCGTCGCCTTCACGCCCACGCCGTACTGCTACCGCTGCTTCGCCGAGACCACGCCCGACAAGTGCGACCTGCTCTGCGCGCGCCGCGTCGGCGAGGTCGCCCGCCTGCACCTCTCCGGCAGCGTCTGCGCCTTCATCGCCGAACCGGTGATGGGCGAGGGCGGCATCATCGTGCCGCCCGACGGCTACTTCAAGCGCGTCAAGGAGATCCTCGACGAGGAGGGCATCCTCTTCATCGCCGACGAGGTCCAGAGCGGCTTCGGCCGTACCGGCAAGCTGTTCGCCATCGAGCACTTCGGCGTCGTGCCGGACATCATGACCATGGCCAAGGGCATCGCCGACGGCTGGCCGCTCAGCGCCTTCATCGCCCGGGCGGAGATCGCCGACGCCTTCCAGATCGGCGATCACCTCTCCACCTTCGGCGGCAACCCGGTGAGCTGCGCCGCCGCCGTGGCCAACATCGACTTCCTCCTGGACGGCGTCGTGGACGGCGCGGCGCGCAAGGGCGCCGCGCTCATGGCGAAGTTCCGTGAGCTGCAGCAGACGCAGCCGCTGATCGGCGACGTGCGCGGCAAGGGCCTCATGATCGGCATCGAGCTCATCGCCGACCCGCAGACCAAGGCCTACGGCACCGCCGCCGCCGGCTTCGTGCGTCAGTACTGCCTCGAGCACGGCGTGCTCATCGGCGTCGGCGGCAACTTCGGGTCCGTGCTGCGCATCCAGCCGCCGCTGGTCATCGACGACGCCCAGCTCGAGAGCGTCTTCGCGACGGTGGCCGACGGCCTGGAGGCCTTCGCCGGGCAGTGATCGAGTGAGCCGGGCCGCGAGGCCCTCATGAACGAAGCCGTGGGGGGCGGCGGACCGCAAGGCCCGCCGCCCCTCCCGTAAGTCGACGGTGCGAAGGTCCCCCCAGACTGCCGACCTTGCGCTCACCATCGGCGCGAGTGCCCTCCAGGCACGGCTGCTATACTGCCGTATCCATGGAGTACTTGACGGTGCGCGAACTCGTTCAAGAGGCTGGCCTGGGCGTCGTTCCGTTGACCGGAGAGGTCGGTCTCGAGAACGTGATCCAAGGCATCCATTTGTCGGATCTCGAGGACCCGACGCCATGGATGACTTCCGGCATGGTATTGGTGACCACGGGTGTCACGTTCGCCGGATCCACCGCCGTGGGTCTGCGGTTGCTCGATCGCCTGAAGGACTGTGACGCCGTGGCCCTCGGGATCGGCGTCGGACACTACATGGACAGCGTGCCGGACGAGATGGTCCAGAAGGCCCGCGCCCTTCGCATCGCACTCTTCGAATCGCCACTCGCGATTCCCTTTCGCACGATCGTCAACTACGTCTACAACGCGCTCGCCTCGAGCGACCTGCACAGTCTCAAGAGAAGCCTTGCGATGCAGACCCAGCTCCTCGACTACCTCATCGAAGGACGTGCTGTGGAGGATCTCGTCGCCAGCCTGTCGTCCATTCTTGGCACGCCGACCGTCCTGTTTGACGCGAGTGGCAGGATCCTCGCGCCTGTGGAGGCCGATTCGCGGATGCGGAAGACGGCTCGCATGCTGTGGGAGGAGTACACACGCGTGGACGGGGTCGTCGGACCCGTTGGCGCTTTGGAGTCGACCAACCGTCGCTTCTACTACAGGAAGGTCCAGCTCCACGGCGTCGTGGAGCGAGTGCTGGCCGCGACGGCACTGCAGTCGCAGGCGACCGAGTTGCTGGAGACGTCGCTCTCGTTCGTACAACGGCTCTTGGCCCTGGACCTGCTGCGCTCGCAAGAACAGCTCGTGGCACACCGTCGTGTCCGCTCGCTGCTGCTTGAGGACCTTCTTGCTGAGCGAGGCAGCAGTCGCGAGATCCTGCGCCGTCTGCAGGAGCAGCACATCGACCTCAGGCTCGGCTGGCGCCTGATTCACGTCGGTGTCGAGTCGTGGACGCAGGCGGATGATCACCGAGACGACACGGGGGCGTTCGAGGGAGAGAATGCCGCGCTCGATGCCACCGACGAGTGCCTCGGCTCCAGTTCGGTCAAGTTCCTCAGCCTTCTGCAGGACCACACGATTACCGTCCTCGCGGTGCTCGATTCGATCCCCCTCGAGGAGGTCAGGTGCATTCTTGGCGGGCTTGGCACCCGGCTCGAGGGCCTGACCGGCTTTCCCGTAGCAATCAGCTGTTCGGGGCTCGCGACAGGTCTCGCGGGCGTGCGAGCCGCCATGAACCAGGGTGCGCAGGCGCTGCAGCACGCGCGGACGGTGCCGGCAGAAGGCGTGAAATTCTTCGAAGAGCTGCCGCGCCTTGTGCAACTTCTCAACGCCCAGGACCCGGAGGCGATGGACGCGCTCTACGACAGGTTCGTCGGACCCCTTGAGCGACACGACAAGAGGCATCACACCCTTCTCTTGCCGACCCTTCGCGCGCTCTGTGCCAACCGGCTCTCGGCGCATAAGACGGCCGAAGCACTTCTCATCCACCGGAACACGCTGCACAAACGGCTCCGCCGCATCCAGTCCATCCTCGATGTCGACCTGGATTCCATGGACGATATCCTCGAGGTCTACCTTGCGCTGCACGTCGGTGAATTGGAGACGCGGCGATCGTGAGCGTGCGGGAGTCCACGACGGCGTGCACCTGCACATGTTCACGCTCTCAACTGTAGGCAGGTGCAGTATGTCGAGGGCACGGCCAAGGAATACGATGTTCGCAGATCGCGTGCTGGCAACGCGTGTGCGGAAGGCCAGTCGCCTACAGGATACGTGGGTGCGGGCAGCGCAGTCGAAGTCGTCGGCCTGCCGGTTTGACGCCTATGAGAATCGCACTATCAGGAGCGTCTTTGACGCCTGCGGGTAGTTCTGCCGTACGTCGGCCGTAATCGCGATACGTAGGAGGTAGAAGCGCAATGCAGGTCAAGTCACTCAGAGGAAAAGACTTCATCAGGATCTCCGACTTCACGAAGGAGGAGATCGTAACGATGCTCGACGCCGGGAAAGCGCTCAAGCTCGAGAACGCGCGCGGCGTCCCGCATGAGATCCTCAAGGGCCAGACCATCTTCCTGATGTTCTACGCCAAGAGCCTGCGCACGCGGAACAGCTTTGAGACAGGTATCTTCCAGCTCGGCGGTCACGCCAACTTCCTCACCACGGACGCCGTCTATGAGCCTGCGGTCGAGGGCAAGGAGCAGGCCTACGTCACGGAGCGTCTCGACGACGTGGCCAACGTGCTCTCGCGCTACGGCGAAGCGATCTGCATCCGTATTCTCGGCGGTTCCGTCGACTGGGTCTACGGTGGGGCACACAAGTACATGCGTGCGTTCGCCAAGGCGGCGTCCGTGCCGGTCATCAACATGGAAGACGATCTCTATCATCCCAGCCAGGGCATGGCCGACCTCATGACCATGGAGGAGAAGCTGGGCACCCTCGAGGGCAAGAAGATCGTCATGAGCTGGGCGTACTCGCCGAGCCGCAAGAAGCCGGTCGCCGTGCCGCATTCGATGATGGCCGTGAGCTCGCTGTTCGGGGCTCATGTCGTCTTCGCGCGTCCCAAGGGCTTCGAGCTCGACCCGGAACAGATTGAGCACTTCAAGGACAACGTCGCCCGCTACGGCGGCTCGTTCACCGAGACGGACGACATGAAAGAGGCGTTCAAGGACGCAGACGTCGTCTACCCGAAGTGCTGGCCGTCCATCGAGTTCCTCGGCCATGAGGACAAGCCGGCCGACTGGGATGCACAGGACAAGCTGTTCGACGCCAACAAGGACTGGATCGCGGACGAGAAGATCATGAAGCTCACGAACCGCGACTGCCTTTACATGCACTGCCTGCCCTGCGACCGTGGATTCGAAGTCACCGATGCAGTCGCGGACGGGCCGCACTCCGTGATCTACGACCAGGCCGAGAACCGCATGCATGCGCAGAATGGAGTCATGTCCGTCATCATGCGGGGCTGACGCGGGCGGACACGTCCGCTTGCGGACCAGTGTCTCGCGGAGAAGGACCGGGCGCTGGGGGCACCCACACGCGTGCGAGTTACGTCGACCTCGGCCCGGTCGGGAGTGAACGACGGGATGTCGCCGGTTGGTCGAGCGCAGGGCTAGTTGCTCGACGACCCGGCGGCTCCTCGGTGCGAGAAGCGGCGGGCGCGGACGACGTCCGCGCCCGCCCAAGCCAAAGGAAGCGGGGCAGCCTTGACACATTCCGACACAAGAACAGTCGTTGTCGCGCTGGGCGGCAACGCGATCCTTCAACCCGGCCAGGCAGGCACGTTCGAAGAGCAGCTCTTCAATGTCGACGGCGCCATGCGCCGCATCGCCGAGTTGGCTGAGGCCGGATGGGAGGTCGTGCTCACGCACGGCAACGGCCCACAGGTCGGCAATCTCCTCATCCAGAACGCGCTCGCCGAGACCACCGTGGCGCCGATGCCGATGGACGTCTGCGGGGCCGAAAGCCAAGGACAGATCGGCTACATGCTCGAACAGACGCTCCTGAACCACTTCACGAGGACCGGGCTCGAGATCCCCGTCGTGACCGTTCTCACCCAGGTCGCGGTCGACCCGGAGGACAAGGCCTTCGACAATCCCTCCAAGCCGGTCGGGCCCTTCTACAGCGAGGCAGACGCCCAGACGATGATGCGCGAGTCGGGCCACGTCATGCGCGAGGACGCAGGACGTGGCTGGCGCCGGGTCGTGCCCAGCCCCGAACCATCGCGGATCGTGCCGCGAAAGGCGATCGTCGATATGGTGCGGGACGGCATCTGCGTCATCTGCTCGGGCGGGGGCGGCGTTCCCGTGGTGCTTGCCAAGGACGGCACGCTCTCCGGCGTCGACGCGGTCATCGACAAGGACCTCGCGGCCGCAGTGCTCGCGAAGGACGTATCGGCCGACGTGCTCCTCATCCTCACCGATGTGCCTCAGGCCTACATCAACTACAACACGCCAGAGCAGGAGGCGCTCAGCACGGTGACTTTGTCGGAGATGCGCGCTCACGCCGCGGCCGGTCACTTCAAGGCCGGCTCCATGGGCCCGAAGGTCGACGCATGCATGCGGTTCGTGGCCGCCGGCGGCACAGCAGTCATCGCCAGTCTCGACGGAAGTGGTGGCCGCGATGGACGGCGAAGCGGGGACGCGGATCGTGCCGGACGCCGGTGGCGCCCACGCCTGAGACGAGCAGCGGCGGGCAAGGGATCGGGCGCCACCGCGGAGGGGCGCAGGAGGGCCGCGACCGAGCCGTTCGCGGTCGTTGACAGGCTCCACGACCCATGGTCTAGTGGGTCGAATCGTCCAAGCAGGGGGGGTCATGCAAGATGATCGCCGGCAAAAAGTATCAGACAGGGGGCAAGAATGAAAAGTAAGAGACTCAGCATGTTGGCTGCCGTGTTGGTGATCGGACTGCTGGTCGTTGGGGCCGCAGCGATCGGTTGCGGCAGTTCGTCACCGAGCAGCTCAACGTCACCGTCGGCTGGAGCTTCGACGGGTGGCGCCGACCAGGCACATGCACAGGCGCAACTGCAGGGACTCGACGCTGTGCCGACGTTCAAGGCGCCGGGACCGTCCTTCGACGCCAAGAGCGTGATGGCCGGGAAGTCCATTCTTAGCATCCCCGGCACGGGCACAGACCCGTTCTACGTGCAGATGAACAAGG
The DNA here is from genome assembly GCA_963798285.1 of uncultured Thermoleophilia bacterium. GTDB lineage: Bacteria > Actinomycetota > Thermoleophilia > UBA2241 > UBA2241 > CAIXSE01. The sequence goes on from CAWCSR010000005.1 coordinate 142,254, forward strand.
GCATGAAGACGGCCGCTGATGCCGTCGGCTACCCGTTCAGCGTGTGGAACAACCAGGGCCAGCTGACGCAGTACCAGCAGGGCATCGCCCACGGCATCACCGCCAAGGTCAGCCTCATCGACCTGCTCGCCGGGCCGGACCCGAACGCCCTTAAGCCGCAGATCGACCAGGCCAAGGCGGCCGGAATTCTCGTGGTGTCCTCTCACTTGTCAGGCCTTGAGCAGACGGTCCCGAATGTGAGTAACAACCTGCCGATCGACTACAAGAAGGCCGGCGAGTTGCTCGCGGACTGGGTGATCACCAAGGACACGTCGGCACACGTGCTGGTCCTCGTCTCGGACGAGATCGTCTCCACGCAGGCCATGCGGGACGGTATCTCCTCGGAGTTCGACACCTACGGCGGGCCGGACATCAAGTACACGTTCGCCAACGTGCCGATCCCCGAGTGGGGTACCAAGGTCAAGCCGGTCGTCCAATCCGCTATTGTGGCTGATCCCAAGCTGACCTACGTGCTCTGCATCTACGACAGCATGTCGCAGTTCGTCACGCCGGCCATTCAGGCCACCAACACCGCCGACAGGGTCAAGGTCGTCGGCTTTAACGGCACGCCGTTCGTGCTCGACCTGGTCCGCGAGGGCAAGGTCGAGGCGGACATCGGCGAGAGCCTCAACTGGGCCGGCATGGCCATCGCCGACGCAGAGATGCGACTCATCGGTGGCATGGGGCAGGTCCAGAGCATGAATATCCCGTTCCGCCTGTTCACGAAGGACAACGCGGCGGAGGCCGGCGTGCCGGCCGAGTTCTCCAAGGGCTACGGGGAGTTCATCCCTCAGTATCTGAAGCTCTGGCAGGTCCAGTAACGACAGACTGACCAGCCAGGCTGGACCAGACACTAATGCAAACGGGAGACAAGGCCGTGGATCAAAACACCGTCGTGGTGCGCGAGATGTCGATGACGTTCGGCGGGCAGCGCGCGCTGGACAAAGTCAGCATGAGCATCCGGCGTGGGGAGATCCACGGCCTTGTCGGCCAGAACGGGTGTGGCAAGTCCACACTCATCAAGATCCTCTGCGGTTTCCATCACCCCGACCCGGGCGGGGAACTCGAGATCGACGGACAGCCGGTGAAGCTGCCGGTGAAGATCGGGTCGGCCTCCGACCTTGGCCTGAGCTTCGTCCATCAGGATCTGGGGCTCTTGCCCGACTTGACGGTCGTCGAGAACTTCTGCGCCTGGAAGCTCTCGACGACCTCGCAGTGGAACATCAACTGGCGCAAGGAGAGGGAGCGGACTGCGCGAGCCTTTGCGAAATTCGACTTGGACATCGACCCCCGGGCCGAGATCGCCGACCTTCCCGCTGTGGAGCGCGCGCTCGTTGCCATCGTGCGCGCCCTCGACGACCTGGACGCCTACAAGAAGGGCGACGATGCGCGCAGTGGCCTGCTTGTGCTGGACGAACCCACCGTGTTCCTGCCAAGGACCGAGAGGGACCGCCTGTTCGAAGTCGTCCGCAGGAGTGTGGAACACGGGGCCAGTGTGCTCTTCGTGTCCCACGACCTCGACGAGGCGCTGTCCGTGACCGACCGGGTGACGGTGCTTCGCGATGGGCGCGTTGAGGGCACGGTCGTCAGCGCGGAGACTCAGAAGGAGCAACTGGTCGAGCTCATCATCGGTCGCCGTCTGGAGGCCTTCGAGGCAGCCGACCACGCCCACGCGGCTGCGGGAGGCAAGCACGTCACGATCGAGGGACTGAACGGCGGAATGATCAAGGACGTGTCCTTCCACATGGAGGAGGGAGAAGTCCTGGGGCTCACCGGCCTGGTGGGCAGCGGCTTTGAGCAGATCCCATACCTCCTGTTTGGAGCCGAGCCGGCAAAGTCGGGGCAGATGACGGTCGGCGGCACCTCGCACGACCTCGCCTCGATGTCGCCGTCGCAGGCCATCGCCGTCGGCATGGCGCTCGTCCCGGCGGACCGGCAAGGCTCGGCCGGGGTGGGCTCTCTGCTCGTCAGAGACAACGTCATGCTGCGGGTCATCGACAACTACAGGCCGCTCCGGCTGGACCGCAAGCGCTATCTCAAGGACGCGCGTGCAACTCTGGCGGAGTACGATGTCCGTCCGCCCGAACCGCTGATGGACTTCCAGGCCCTGAGCGGCGGCAATCAGCAGAAAGTCGTGCTCGCCAAGTGGCTGCAGGCGGGACCGAAGATCCTGCTCGTGCACGAGCCCACGCAGGGCGTGGACATCGGGGCACGCCTGCAGGTCTTCCAGACCATCACGCGGGCCGCCGCCGGCGGGATGTCCGTCGTGTGCGCGAGCTCCGACTACGAACAGCTCGCGGCGATCTGCGACCGGGTGCTCGTCTTCCACGACGGGCAGATCGTGTGCGATCTTGTCGGGGGCGACATCACCAAGGATCGCGTCGCGGAGCAGTGTTACCTGAGCGGCGTGGCATCACCTGACACCGACCTGAGGAAGCCAGCATGAACGACGTTCGACTGCCTGCGCCCGGTGAGCCGCTGCCACCCGCCACCGAGACAGAGTACACGCGAAAGGGCCTCACCTTCGGCGACTACGCCGAGCGCCTCGCGCTCATCGTCGCGTGGATCATCGTCATCGTCTTCTTCAGCATCCTGGCGCCCGAGTCGTTCCTCAACGTGCAGAATTTCACCACCATGTTCGGGACGCAGACGACCCTGGTCATGCTTGCCCTCGCGCTCATCATCCCGCTGACCGCCGGCGACTTCGATATGTCGCTCGCGGCGAACCTGACGCTGTGCGGCATGGTGGTCGCCGTCCTGAACGGCCAGCACGGGGTCCCCATCGGCATCACGATCGTGATCGCGCTGGCCCTCGGCGTAGCCATCGGCTTCATCAACGGCTTCTTCGTGGTGGTCTTCAAGATCAACGCATTCATCGTGACGCTCGGTATCGGCACAGTACTGTCGGGCATCACGCTGTGGATCAGCGGATCGCAGACCATCGGTGGGGTGTCCGAGTGGCTGTCCGTCTGGGTCGTCGAGAAGCGTCTGTTCGGTATCTCGCTGGAGTTCTACTACGGGCTGATACTGTGCTTCGTGATCTGGTACGTGTTCGACTTCACGGCCGTCGGCCGTCGGCTCCTCTTCCTCGGAAGGGGAGAGAATGTCGCCAGGCTGAGCGGCGTCCGGGTGGGACGCGTGCGCTGGGGTAGCTTCGTGTTCGCTGGCCTCATCGCCGCGGCCGCCGGTGTCCTCTACACGGGCACGGCCGGAGCAGCGGACCCCACGTCTGGCGCGACGTTCCTCCTGCCGGCGTTCGCCGCGGCGTTCCTGGGCACCACCACGATCACTCCCGGGCGATTCAATCCATGGGGCACGTTCATCGCTGTGTACTTCCTGGTGACCGGAATCACGGGTCTCGCCATCATGGGCGTGCAGACATGGGTCCAGAACGTCTTCTACGGTGGCGCTCTGGTCGTCGCCGTCACCGCCTCACAGATCGTGAAGATGCGTCGCGAGCGAGCGGCTAGACTGTGACGTCGAGTCTCCCGTGAGCGCCGCGTCGTCGTAGGACGCGGGGCCCCAGGGCTTTCTGGGACAACCGGGCCCCGGCGTCCGCCGGGGCCCGGTGCGTTGCGCCTCAGACGCACCACTCCTGGAACGTGGGCTGGGCATAGCTTGATCGGCTCAAGCACCGGGTCGACGATGAGGAGGCGGTGGGAATGCGAGCATCTGCCGAGCGGATCCGTCTCGACATCGAGACCATCGCAGGCTGCAGTTCATCCGAACCAGGAACGAATCGCCTGACATTCACGCCCGAGTACTGGGCGGCAGTCGACTACGTGGCCGGCCAGATGGAGGCGCTTGGATACGAACGAAAGACGACCGTCCACGGCAATACGCGCTTTCGCAGGCAGGGGTCCGGGTGGACGGAGCCAGCGGTCGCCGTCGGCTCCCATCTTGACGCCGTGCCTCGCGGCGGACGGTTCGACGGCGTGGCCGGCGTCGTCGCCGGGATCGAGATCGCCCGGCTCCTGGCCGACCGGGACCGGCCCCTTGGCCGGCCGTTCGAAGTCATCGTCTTTGCCGAGGAGGAAGGCGCGCGCTTCGGGAGTGTTCTAGCGGGCTCCAAGGCGTTCACCGGCCGGCTCACGGAGAGTGATCTCGCAGAACTCAGGGACGAGGACGGCACGAGCTACCTCGAGGCACTGGGGGAGAGGCGCGGCATGACCTTGATCAGTGCGGACGACACGCTCGGGACGGAGGACTTCGCCGCCTATTTCGAGCTGCACATCGAGCAGTCACTCGTGCTGGAAGCCGCGCACATCCCGATCGGGATCGTGCAGGCGATCGTGGGCCTGCGCCAGTACAGGGTCACGTTTTCAGGCATCGCGAATCACGCCGGGGCGACGCCGATGCACCTGCGGAGAGACTCGCTGGCGGCCGCCGCGAGGGCGATCTCCGCGGTGGAAGCGCTCGCCCCCAGGTCTGCGACGGGCGCCACGGTCGGGACCGTCGGCATGCTGCTGAACGAGCCCAACGCCGCCAACGTCATCCCGTCCCAGACCGTCTTCTCTGTCGACCTCCGGGACACGGACGCCGTGACCTTGGACGAGACCGCCGAGGGTGTGCAGGCCAGCATCCGCGAGATCGCTACGGAGCGCCAGGTCGACGCGCAGGTGACGCTGACCGCGGAGTCGGCGCCCGTCGTCCTCTCGACTCGCATGCGAAGGGCGCTGCTCGAGTCGGCGGCGAGGCAGGGGGTCGACTGCCTCGAGATGCCCAGCGGGGCGGCCCACGACGCGCAGGAGATCGCGCGCATCACGGAGGCCGCCATGATCTTCGTGCCCTCCATCGGGGGCCGCAGTCACTGCCCGGAAGAAGACACGCCCTACGAGGCCATCGCGCTCGGGGTGGACGTCCTTCTTGGGGCGGTTGCGGAGGCCGGGACGTGGGGCGCGTGATCGCGGTCCGAAGAGGGGGCGCAGCCTCAATCGGGAGAGTACAATAGTGTTTCTTCGCGGTCGATAGCTTCTTCAGCCTCAGCGTCGAGCTGGGCGTGGCGGCCGTGTTCCCGGTACTGACAATCTCAGGCGATCTTGGAAAGCGGTGAACCAACGATGGATCTACAGGGCGCCATTCAGGAAGCAGGGCGTTGTCTTCTGTGCCACGACGCGCCATGCAACACAGGGTGCGGGGCCGACAACGAGCCGGCGACGTTCATCCGGCAACTGCGGCTCGGCAACATCAAGGGCGCCGTTCGCACCATGCGTCGGAACAACATCCTGGCCGCCACATGCGCCCAGGTGTGCCCCACGTGCCGTCTGTGCGTCCAGGGATGTGCGCGCAGCGGGATCGACGAGCCGATCCGCATCGACGAGATCCAGGCCTTTCTCGCCGAGTACGAGCGCCAAGAAGGCATGCAGGTCCTGCAGGCGCCCGCACCCGGAGACCGCAAAGTCGCCGTGGTTGGCGCCGGGCCGGCCGGCCTTGCCGCGGCCGCCGGCCTGGCTCTGAGTGGCTATGGCACGGTCGTGTTCGAGAAGATGCCTGAGCCGGGAGGCCAGATTCGCTACGGGATCCCCGACCACCGGCTGTCCCGCGATCTCGTCGACCACGAGGTCGGCCTGGTCCGCGGACTGGGCGTGCGGTTCGAGTGCGGACACGCGATCTCCACGCAGGCGGACCTCGACGGCCTTTTCGACGAGGGCTTTGACGCGGTGTTCCTTGCCCCCGGCTACGATCGCCCCTACTCTCTCGGACTCGGTGAAGAGATATCGACGGGCGTCCATACGTGGGATGCGTTCCTGGCGCAGAGCAAGGATCCACAGGGCCGCGCCGAACTGGCCGCGACCGTCTCCGGCAAGAACGTCGTGGTAGTGGGTGGCGGCGCCGTTGCTATGGACTGCGCTGTGACCGCCAAGCGCCTGGGCGCAGATCGGGTCTATGCCGTCTCCCTGGAGGCGATGGAGGAGCTGCCCGCCGACGACGACGAGAAGGATCTCGCTTTCCGCGAGGGCATCCGCTTCAAGCCCAACGGACGGTTGACGCGTATCGAAGGCGAGAACGGCGCCGTCAAGGCTGTTCACGGCGTAGAGATCCGCTGGGTCGAGCCCGGTCGTTTCGTGCCGCAGAACGCTGTGGACGTGTCCGGCAGCGAGTTCGCGATCCCAGCCGACATAGTCGTGGAGGCGATCGGCACGGGCTTCTCAGCTGAGCTCACGGCCATGCTGAGCGGCTTGGAGTCCGAGAAGGGACGGCCGGTGACTGACCCGAAGTCGATGCGCCTCTCTGACCCCCGGGTGTTCGGCGGCGGTGACCTGGTCGCTCCCGGCAAGACGGTGGCCAGCAGCGTCCTCGACGGCAAGCGTGCCGCGGCAGCCATTGCCGAGGCCTTCCCACTGCGCCGGGCCGTAGTCATGCCGAAGACTCAGAGACCGAGTCTGGAGATCGACTTCTGCGGAGTCCATTGCGTCAACCCGTTCTTCCTCTCGTCGTCGCCGGTTGGCAACACCGCCGAGATGATTGCGAGGGCGTTTGACGCGGGATGGGGGGGCGCCGTCTACAAGACGCTCAACCTGGAGAGCGACTTTGAGGTCATCGACCCCACGCCGCGCCTGAATGCGCTGCACAACGGCCAGGACCGCTTTATCGGCCTACAGAACATGGAGCAGATCAGCGAGCGTCCGTTCGCGGACAACCTCGAGGACATCGCCTGGCTCAAGAAGCAGTACCCCGACCGTGTCCTGGTGGCCAGCATCATGGGCTACAGCGATGAGGGCTGGATCGAGCTGGCCACGCGGTCCGAGGCGGCCGGCGCCGACATGCTGGAGCTCAACGTCTCCTGCCCGCAGATGGCCTGCGAAGGCGCCGGCCACAGGGTCGGGCAGGACAACGAGCTCCTGGAACGCTACACGCGGGTGGTGAAGGAGCACGTCTCGATCCCGGTCATGGTCAAGCTGACCCCGAACGTGACGGACATGCTGCCGTCGGCGCTGGCCTGCAAGGCCGGCGGTGCGGACGCGCTCTCGACCATCAACACCGTGCGCTCCATCACCGAGATCGACCTCGACACGTTCACGCCGATGCCCAGCATCCAGGGCAGGGGCTCGATCAGCGGTTTCTCGGGAACGGCCGTCAAGCCGATCGCCCTGCGCTTCGTAGCCGAACTTGGTCAGAGCACTCAGGTCGGCCTCCCCGTGTCCGGGATCGGCGGCCTCGAGACGTGGCGTGACGCCGCCATGTTCCTCCTCTTGGGCGCGACCAATCTGCAGGTGACCACAGCCGTGATGCACTACGGCTATCGCATCGTCGAGTCCCTGCAGGAAGGACTCGAGGACTACCTCGAGACCCGCGGCTTCGACTCGATCACGCAGTTGGTCGGCAAGAGCCTGGCATCCATCGTCGATCCGGCCGAGCATCACCAGACGATCCATGTCGTGGCGAAAGTCGATCCGGAGAAGTGCATCGGCTGTGGCCTCTGCCACGTGGTCTGCCACGACGGCGCCAACCAGGCCATGGGGTTCAGCGAGCTCACGCGCAAGGCCGAGGTCGATGACGAACGCTGCGTCGGCTGTCTGCTCTGCAAGCACGTCTGCCCCGTCTGGGACTGCATCGGTACCGGCGAGGTCACGCACCCGGTGACCTCAGGGATGCATCGTGACGCGCTCGATCGGGTGCCGCGCGCTGAGAGTCGCGGAGGCACACCGGTCGTCTGAGCGACAGAGCCCCGGCGGCTCCGGCCTGGAAGGCCGGAGCCGCCGGAGTCTCTCCAGATGCCGAGGCACGAGCCTCGCGAGCCTTGCCCGTTGACCGAGTCCCTGCTCGATGCTACAGTCGCCACGACCTTTAATTGAGTCCTGAGAGACCAGAAGGGGTGACATTCTTGATACAGCCGTACCGCCCAGCCGATCCGGGGGGCTTTTTTTGTGCCCGACCTCCGGCGCAAGACGCAGCCTTACACATGCCAAGTGGCTTAATAGACTTCACAGAGAGGGAGTAGCCATGAGAGTCACATTCACCTGTCAGACCTGTCACAGCCCAGTGGAGTACGAGCTCGCCGGAGTCGAGACGCACCGGCTGCGCCGCTACGGAGTCGCGCACTACGTCCGCGCGAAGGAGTGTCCGGCCTGTACGGCGCCCCGGACGTCCTCGGCCAGCCTCGTCTTCGAGACGCCGGACGAGCGGAGACATCCGTCCGGACTTGAACTGCAGGTCAGCGAGGCTCTCGCGAGCTGACGGGTCGGATCTTCGGGGGCCGGACGCGAGAATCGTGCGACGCGGGTCTGTCGCAAAGACGCAGGCGCGGGTGTCGAGTGCCTGGTCCGGTGTCTGGACGACACACATACACACGCTCGAGGGGCGGGCACGGCCGTTTCCGGCCGTGCCCGCCCCTGCGTTCTGGTCCGGGGCGCCTGAGCGGAGTCTCGAACATCCGGGCGACGTCCCCCGTCCAAAGCCCGTCAGCTCACACGAGACTGCTTTCGGCGGTCAGGCCACACCGGCCTCGTCGAACGAGGAATCAGCGACCGGCTCCTGTTCGGGGCATGACGGGCAAGGTTGAACGCACACGTAGTGAGGGACCCCGTAGTGCCGCAATTCATGAGTCTCTACCGTGGCGAGGTCGTAACCTACCGGGCTTCCACACGTTGCGCACTCGAATGTGACCTGCATTGTTCCTGGACCTCCGTGAAGTCAGCGGGCACCGTTGTGACCGATCTCATGGCAGTTGCCTGGTGATGCGGGAATGGCTCACGCTGCCGAGATCGTCGTACATGCAGTCGCTGGTGCCAGCGTCGCTCGGCGGCAGGCGCGACGGGGTGCTTGGCTGCTCTGTGGCGTGACATGGACACGTAGGCATCCCAGGTGAGGAGAGACAGGACGATGGGAGAGCCGGCACGAAGCCGCGAGGGCGAGGCTGGGTTTGCCCCGCGTCTAGCGCAGCTTGCGCGCGCCCGCTCGCCCGCCGGGGCACGCCGTTCGGGCGCGTCGCAGTCGGAGGGCGTGCGAAGAGAGAGTCGAGCCGAAGGGACCCCGCTGCAGCGAGTTCTCTGGCGCAGCGGCCGCCGTGAAGATCGCCGGTGTCCCTTCCAGTTCCATCGTGCGCGACAGTATAGGATGGTCTGGAGGACGAGGCAAGGCGCTCTCGCGACTGCTCCGCGTGATGGGACTCTGCCTTGCTCGGCACGGACCGCCTTGGTAGACTTCACCGACCTTTAACCACGTCCGGAGAGACGGAAAGGGGGTGCGCGCTGCCGTATGCTACCCAGGCCACGGCGGCGCTTTTCCATGCCTGAGCCCAGACCCAGCAACGAGGTCGTGATCATGACGGCCGAGCAGATGTCACGGACCATCACGCGACTTGCTCACGAGATCATCGAGAGGAATCCAGACGCCGAGGATCTCGCCATCGTCGGGATCCACACGCGAGGAGCGTTTCTCGGCGAGCGCCTTCACGAACTCCTGTGCAAGACGGGCGGCTGCAGGTATGCCGCCGGGAACCTCGACATCACCTTCTACCGCGATGATGTCGGCCCTCGGAGCACGACCGGCGTCGCGCCTATCGCCGTGGCACCGGTGGTCAAAGGCTCCGAACTTCCGTTCTCGGTGGAGAACGCGACGATCGTCTTGGTCGATGACGTGCTGTACACCGGGCGCACCATCCGGGCGGCGATCGACGCGATCTTCGACTACGGACGTCCGGCGGGGGTGCAGTTGGCGGTCCTCGTGGACCGTGGTCATCGGGTCCTGCCCATTCGCCCCGACTACGTGGGCAAGAACGTGCCGACGGCTCAGAAAGAGCGCATCGGTGTGCGCTTCCCGGAATCCGACGGCGCTGAGGAAGTCGTCCTCGTCCGAGCCACGGAAGATGTGTGATCATGCCCAAAAGAGACCTGATCTCCGTTGGAGATCTCTCGCGGGCCCAGGTGGAGCTGCTGCTGGACACGGCTGAGAGCTTCCTGCCCTTACTCGAGCGCGACATCAAGAAGGTCCCGACGCTGCGCGGGCGCACGATCATCAACCTCTTCTGGGAGGCCTCGACGCGCACCTCGTCGAGCTTCGACCTCGCCGCCAAGCGCCTTTCGGCCGACACCCTCGCCCTCAAGGCCAGCGGCTCGGCCGTCGAGAAGGGCGAGACGCTCAAGGACACGGCGATCACGCTGAGCGCCTACTCGCCGGACATCATCGTCATGCGGCACCCGTCCGCCGGCGCCTGCCAGACACTCTCGGCCAACACCGAGGCGAGCGTCATCAACGCCGGCGACGGCAAGCACCAGCATCCCACGCAGTGCCTGCTCGACCTCTTCAGCATGCGCCAGAACCTGGGCCGCAACCTCGACGGTCTCAAGGTCTTCATCATCGGCGACATCCTGCACAGCCGCGTTGCGCGCAGCGACATCATGGGCTTCCGGATGCTGGGGATGGAGGTCACCCTCGTCGCCCCGCCGACACTCATGCCGCGCGGCATCGAGGAGATGGGCGTCAAGGTCGAGTACGACCTGGCCAACCTCAAGGACGCCGACGTCATCTACCTGCTCCGCATCCAGAAGGAGCGCATCAAGGCCGGAGCCGCCTACCTGCCTTCGCTGCGCGAGTACAGCCAGCTGTGGGGCATCTCGCAGGCGCGGCTGCGGCCGGGGCAGCGGGTCATGCACCCCGGCCCCATCAACCGCGGCGTCGAGATCGCGTCGGACGTCGCCGACGACGACGAGAACATGATCGCCCACCAGGTCTTCAGCGGCCTCGCGGTGCGCATGGCGATCCTGTATCGAACGATCGTCGGCTACAGCGACGAATCGGCCAGCTGGGAGGCGCTCTGATGGAACGCACGTGGTGCAAGCGCCTGCCGGCCGCCGAGCTCCTGATCAAGGGCGGCCGCGTGGTCGACCCTGAGTCGGGCGTCGACGCCGTCCAGGACGTCCTGGTCAAGAAGGGCAAGGTCGCCGAGGTCGGCAAGGACCTCAAGGCCGGCAAGAACACGCGCGTGGTCGACGCCGCCGGCATGCTCGTCCTGCCGGGCTTCGTCGACCTGCACGCGCACTTCCGCACGCCGGGTCGCGAGGACGAAGAGGACATCGCGACCGCCTCTGCCGCAGCGGCGGCCGGCGGCTACGTGGCCGCGTTCGGCATGGCCAACACCGACCCAGTGACCGACACCGCCGGCCTGCTCAAGGGCCTGGCCCTGCAGGCGACCGCCGACGCGGTCATCCCGGTCGGGTTCTTCGCCGCCGTGACCAAAGGGCTCGAGGGTCAGGAGCTCACCGAGATGGGCGAGCTCGGCGCCGCCGGGGCCGTGGCCTTCAGCGACGACGGCCAGCCGCTGCCGACGGCGGCGATCACCCGGCGCGCGCTCCAGTACGTCAAGGTGAGCAAGCGCTTCATCGCCATCCACGCGCAGGACGCATCGCTCTTCAAGGGCGGGCAGATGCACGAAGGTCCCGCCTCGGCCCGCCTCGGTCTCACCGGCATCCCGTCGCTCTGCGAGAGCCTCGACGTCTCGCGCACGCTCGACATCGCCGCCTACGAAGATGCCGACCTGCACGTGTGTCACGTGAGCACGGAGGCATCGCTGCAAGCCATCGCGCGCGCCAAGGAGGCGGGCGTCAGGGTCACGACCGAAGTCACGCCGCACCACCTCACGCTCAACGACGAGTGCGTCGCTTCTCTCGACCCGAACCTCAAGATGAACCCGCCGCTGCGCGCCGAGAGCGACCGCAAGGCGCTCGTGGAGGCGCTCAGGAGCGGCCTCATCGACTGCGTCGCCACAGATCACGCGCCGCACGTCTCCGAGGAGAAGGACGTGCCCTACGAGGAGGCGCCCTTCGGGTGCATCGGCCTCGAGACCGCCTTCAGCGTGCTTCACAAGGAGCTCGTCGAAACGGGCGAGCTCGACCTCGCCACACTGGTCACCAGGATGAGCGCCGCGCCGGCGCGGATCGCCGGGCTGGACGCGCCGTCGCTCGCCGCCGGCGCCACGGCCGACCTGTGCCTCGTCGATCCGGCGGCCGTCTGGGCGGTCACGCCGGATGCCCTGCAGTCCCGCTCCTGGAACTCCCCGTGGCTGGGGCAGGAGCTCACCGGCAAGATCCGCCTCACGGTGGCCGCCGGGCGCGTCGCCTGGGACGACCTTGCCTAGCCCGGCCGTCATCGTCCTCGAGGACGGCGCCACCTTCTCCGGCGAGGCGCTCGCCGGCTCCGGGTCCGTGGGCGGCGAGATCGTCTTCAACACCAGCATGTCCGGCTATCAGGAGATCGCCACCGATCCCTCGTACTGCGGCCAGCTCATCACCTACACGTTCCCGATGAACGGCAACTACGGGGCAGACGCCGACCGCGACGAGTCGGGCAAGGCGCACGCCCGAGCCATCATCGCGAGGGAGCTGACCAACTACCGTTTCAACCGCGCTTCGCGGCAGACGTGGCTGGACTGGCTGGCCGAGCACGGCGTGCTGGCTGTGAGCGGCGTGGACACACGCGCCCTCACCCGTCACATCCGCGAGAAGGGCGCGCTCCGCGCGGTGGTCACCACCGAGTCCCGGAGCGCCAGGGACCTGCGCAAGGCCGCCCAGGGATTGCCTGCCATGGGCGGCCTCGACCTGGCCAAGGTCGTCACCTGCGACCAGGTCTACGAGGCGCCGGCGCCCGAAGGGGCGCCGGCGCCCGACCTTCACGTGGTGGCCTACGACTACGGCATCAAGCGCTCGATGCTGGCCTACCTGGCCGGCTGTGGCTTTCGCGTCACGGTCGTCCCCGCCACGACGAGCGCCCAGAAGGTCCTCAAGCTGGCGCCGGACGGCGTGTTCCTGAGCAACGGTCCCGGCGACCCGGCCGCCGTCTCCTACGGCGTCAAGGCCATCGAACGCCTGCTGGGCAAGGTGCCCGTCTTCGGCATCTGCCTCGGGCACCAGTTGCTGGCCCAGGCGCTCGGCCTCAAGACGTTCAAGCTCAAGTTCGGCCACCGCGGCGCCAACCACCCGGTCAAAGACCTGCGCACGGGCGTCGTCGAGATCACCACCCAGAACCACGGGTTCGCGGTCCGCGACGAGGCAGTCCCCGGCGCCGAGGTCACACACGTCAACCTCAACGACGGCACCGTGGAGGGCGTGGCCTCACCGGACCGGTTCGCCTTCTCGGTGCAGTACCACCCCGAGTCGACCCCCGGGCCGCACGACTCGCTCTACCTCTTCGACCGGTTCCGTGACGAGATCGGCCGGTTCAAGCAGGGAGGGATGGCCTGATGCCCCGCCGCGACGACCTCCACAAGATCCTCATCATCGGCTCGGGGCCGATCGTCATCGGGCAGGCCTGCGAGTTCGACTACTCCGGCACGCAGGCCTGCAAGGTCCTCCTTGACGAGGGCTACGAGGTCGTGCTCGTCAACAGCAACCCGGCGACGATCATGACCGACCCGGCGTTCGCCACGCGCACGTACATCGAGCCGCTCGACCTCGCGACGCTCACGCGCATCATCGAGGTCGAGCGTCCGGACGCGCTGCTGCCCACGCTCGGCGGGCAGACGGCGCTCAACCTGGCCATGGAACTCAAGGCCGCCGGGGTGCTCGACCTCTGGGAGGTCGAGATGATCGGCGCCGACGAGAAGGCCATCCGCCGCGCCGAGGACCGCCTCGAGTTCCGCACGGCCATGGACGAGATCGGCCTGCGCACGCCGCGCAGCATGCTGGCCGAGACCATGGACGAGGCCGAGGCCGCCTGCGCGGAGCTCGGCCTCCCGCTCGTCGTCCGCCCCGCCTACACGCTCGGCGGCAGCGGCGGCGGCATCGCGCTACGACCACGACAGCTTCGTGCGCATCTGCGAGCAGGGGCTGAGTCTCAGCCCGATCTCGCAGGTCCTGCTCGAGGAGTCCGTGGTCGGCTGGCACGAGTTCGAACTCGAGGTCATGCGCGACCACGCCGACAACGTCGTGATCATCTGCTCCATCGAGAACATCGACCCGATGGGCGTGCACACCGGCGACAGCGTCACCGTGGCGCCGGCCCTCACGCTCACCGACTCCCAGTACCAGGAGCTTCGCGACGCCTCCAAGGCGATCGTCCGCAAGATCGGCGTCGACACCGGCGGCAGCAACGTCCAGTTCGCCGTGAACCCGGAGACGGGCGAGGTCCTCGTCATCGAGATGAACCCGCGCGTCTCGCGCAGCTCGGCGCTCGCCTCAAAGGCCACCGGGTTCCCGATCGCCAAGATCGCCGCCCGGCTCGCCGTCGGCTACACGCTCGACGAGATCGACAACGACATCACGCGCAAGACGCCTGCCTGCTTCGAGCCCACGCTCGACTACGTGGTCGTCAAGATGCCGCGCTGGGCGTTCGAGAAGTTCCCGCTGTCCGACCGTGAGCTGACCACGCACATGAAGAGCGTGGGCGAGGCCATGGCCATCGGCCGCACCTTCAAGGAAGCCTTCCAGAAGGCGATGCGGTCGCGCGAGCTCGACACGCCGGCGGACCTGCCGGGCACGGCGCAGGAACTGCGCAAGGCTCTGGCCATCCCGACGGCCGAGCGGTACGAGCTGGTTCTGGCGGCGTTCCGCCAGAAGCTCGGCGTGGAGGAGATCCACGAGCTCACCGGCATCTCGCCGTTCTTCCTCAGCGAGCTCGCCGACCTCGTGGAGCTCGAGCAGGAGATCCGCCAGACGCAGCGCCTCACGGCGGAGTTCCTGCGCCGCATGAAGCGCTACGGCTTCAGCGACAAGCGGCTCGGCGAGCTCACCGGCCGCGGCGAGCGAGAGATCCGCGCGCTGCGCATCGAGCACGATGTACTGCCGGTCTACAAGGCAGTGGACACCTGCGCCGCCGAGTTCCAGGCCGAGACCCCGTACTTCTACTCGACCTACGAAGAGGAGAACGAGGCCGAGCCCGGCGACAAGGAGCGTGTCGTGATCCTCGGCTCCGGACCCAACCGCATCGGCCAGGGCATCGAGTTCGATTACTGCTGCGTGCACGCCGCCCTCACCGCGCGAGAGCAGGGCTACGAGGCGGTCATGGTCAACTGCAACCCGGAGACGGTGAGCACCGACTACGACATCTCCGACCGCCTGTACTTCGAGCCGCTCACCTTCGAGGACGTCGCCAACATCGTCGTCAACGAGCGGCCCAAGGGCGTCATCGTCCAGTTCGGCGGCCAGACGCCGCTCAAGATCGCCGGCCGGCTCGCCGAGGCCGGCATCCCCATCCTGGGCACGCCCCAGGAGTCCATCGACCTCGCCGAGGACCGCGGCCGCTTCGGCGGTCTCCTGGCGGAGCTCGGCATCAAGTGCCCGGAGTACGGCCTCGCGACGACGGCCTCGCAGGCCGCCGACGTGGCCGCGCGCGTCGGCTACCCGCTCCTCGTGCGGCCGTCCTACGTGCTCGGCGGCCGGGCCATGCAGATCGTCTACGGCCCCAAGGAGCTCGAGCACTACATGGCCACGGCCGTCAGCATCAGCCCCGAGCACCCCGTGCTCATCGACAAGTTCCTCGAGGACGCGATCGAGGTCGACGTGGATGCGGTCTGTGACGGCGAGGACGTCTACATCGGCGCCGTCATGCAGCACGTGGAGGAGGCCGGCGTGCACTCCGGCGACTCCGCCTGCGTCATCCCGTCCATCTCGCTCGGCGAGGGCACGCTCGAGCAGGTGCGCAAGCAGACCAAGGCCCTGGCCATCGGCCTCGGCGTCCGCGGGCTGATCAACGTGCAGTTCGCCTACCAGAGCTACCAGCTGTACGTGCTCGAGGTGAACCCGCGTGGCTCGCGCACCGTGCCGTTCGTCAGCAAGGCGACCGGAGTGCCCATGGCGCAGATCGCCACCCGCGTGATCCTCGGCGAGCCGCTGGCCGGCATGGGCCTCCAGCGGCGTGTGCCGGAGTACGTGAGCGTCAAGGAGGCGGTGCTTCCGTTCAGCCGCTTCCCCGGCACCGACACGCAACTCGGCCCCGAGATGAAGTCCACCGGCGAGGTCATGGGCATCGCCGAGGCGTTCCCGGCGGCGTTCGGCAAGGCCGCGGCCGCCGCGGGCATGCCGCTGCCGACCGAAGGCGACGTGTTCCTGTCGGTCTGCGACAGCGACAAGTCGGCGGCCACCATCCTCGCGCAGCGGCTCCACATGCTCGGGTTCACCATCTACGCGACCCGGGGCACGGCCACGGCGCTCACCAGCCTGGGCATCCCGGTGAACGTGGTGAACAAGGTGTTCCAGGGCGAGCCGAACGTCGTGAACCTCATCGAGAGCGGGCAGATCGGCCTCGTCATCAACACGCCGTTCGGACGCGGCGCGCGCGCCGACGGCTACGAGATCCGCACCACGGCCCTGCGCAAGGGCGTCGTCTCCATCACCACGCTCGCCGGCGCCTCGGCAGCCGTCTCGGCGATCGAAGCGGCCAAGCGACCGCGGGTGCAGGTACACTGTCTGCAGGACCTGCACGCGACGGTGGAGTGAGCATGAGCGGCGCGGACGCACAGACGCTACGGCGACCACTCCCAGTGGGCGGAGACGTCCCACTGCCGGGTCGCCGGCATGCGTCACTTCGGCGCCTTCGCGGCCATCGAGCTCATCGCGCCTCGCGTGGCGCAGCGGGCGGCCCCCGGGCAGTTCGTCATGGTCACCGTGCCCGGGGGCGGCTTTCTGCTCCGCCGTCCCATCTCCCTGTTCGCCGCGCACGGCGACCGCATCAGCCTGCTGGTCGAGGCGCGCGGCGGCGGCAGCGAGCGGCTCACGCAGCTCGACGTCGGCGACGGAGTGGACGTCGCGGGCCCGCTCGGCAGCGCGTTCCCCACGGACGGCGTGACCAACGCGCTGCTCGTCGGCGGCGGCATCGGCTGTGCGCCGCTGCAGCACCTGGCGGACGAGCTGGCGGCGGCGGACGCCAAGGTCACCGCCGCCTTCGGCTTCCGTGACTTCCGCTCGGCCCGCGCCGCCGGCGCGTTCAGCATCGACCGGCTCTGGGTCGCCACCGAAGACGGAAGCGTGGGCAAGGCCGGCACCGTGCTGCATCTGCTCGCCGCCCTCGATGTCGCCTCGGGTACCACCGTCTACGCCTGCGGCCCCACGCCCATGATCGCCGCTGTGCAGCAGTGGACGTTCGCGGAGGGCCTGCGCGGCTACGTCTCGCTCGAGGCGCACATGGCCTGCGGCACCGGCTCGTGCCACGGCTGCGTGGTCGACACGGCGCGAGGCAAGCTGCGGGTCTGCAGCGAGGGGCCGGTGTTCCGGCTGGACGAGGTGACGCCGTGATCGCCACGCCGGACCTTTCCGTCCGCCTCGGGCCCCTCGCTCTCGAGCACCCGCTGGTGGACGCCTCAGGCACGTTCGACCTTCTCGAGTACGCGCGCCGGTACGACGGCGACTACTTCGTCGACTTCCCCTACGCTGCATACGTCCCCAAGACGGTCACCGCCGACGCGCGCATCGGCAATCCGGCGCCGCGCGTCACCGAGACCCCGGCGGGCATGATCAACGCCATCGGCCTCGAGAACCCGGGCGTCCACGCATGGATCGGCCAGCCTGCCCGAGTGGGCGGCGCTGCGGCAGCCCGTCGTCGTCAGCGTCGGCGGCAACGAGCCCGGGCAGTACGCCGCGGTGGTCACGGCGCTCGAGGCGCACCTGGCAGCCGCGCCGCCCGACGCCGCGCCACGCATCGAGGGCTACGAGCTCAATGTGTCCTGCCCCAACGTCTCGAGCGGCCTGCAGATCGGCGCCGACCCCGCGGCTACGGCCGAGGTCGTCGCCGCCTGCCGCGAGGCGACCGGCCGCTTCCTCCTCGCGAAGCTGACGCCCAACGTAGGTGACGTCACCGAGGTCGGCGCGGCCGCGCTGGGCGCCGGCGCGGACGGCCTCTCGCTGGTGAACACCTTCAAGGCGATGGTGCTGGACCCGCACACGCTCCGGCCGTTTCTCGGCAACCGCACCGGCGGGCTGTGCGGGCCTGCCATCAGACCCATCGCCCTGCGCATGGTCGCCGAGGTAGCGCAGGCGTTCCCGGACACGCCGATCGTCGGCATGGGCGGTGTGATGACCGGCCAGGACGCCCTCGAATTCATCGCCTGCGGCGCCACCGCCGTGGCGGTCGGCGCCGCCAACTTCACCGCCCTCGAGGCGCCGCAGCGCATCCTGGCGGAGCTTCGCGACGAGCTCGAGGCACACGGATTCTCGTCCGTGGCCGAGGCGCGCGGCGTCGCGCTCCGCGCCTGACCGCCGCGCCTGCCGGCGGCTCGGCGCCCGCTCCTTAGGCGGCCATTCTGTCCACTTCTCCCTCCCGAAGGCCTGCTTCCGAGTCGTGATTGCAGACCGCGCACGGGTACCCGGCCGCGTGCATCCAGCCGTCGACCGGGGACCGCCAGGAGGCGACCAGCTTGTAGGAGTCGTGCTTCCGGTCGTGACGCCAGAACCGCAGGCCGTCGAAACGGAAGAGCCTGAAACGCCCGTCCCACGCCCATGCCTGTTCGCCTGCCGCGACAACCTCGAACCTGCTGTGAGTCGTCCGCTGCCCCTGCATGATGATCTCCTCCTGCGATCGGGTGTGAGGCGGTCATTCCCCGTGCGGGGACATGGAGAAATCGGCCTGCCGTTGCCGAAGCTCGAAGTACGACGATGTGATGAGCGGCCTGCCGGCAGCGCTCCGCAGTCGGAGACCGACCCCGAACCGGTACTAGCACAGTCGCATCAGGAGTTCGCCATCTCCCCGGTGCACACCGCATCTGCCCGCACGTCTGGCGGCACCGTGGCGAAAAGTAGTGGAGATGGAGGGACTTTGTGGGTGGCGCAGGGGCCGGAACCACCTTGCAGGCACCGTCTGTCCCGACATATACTCTCGCGCGATGTCCGCCTCTTCCAAGCAGTTCAATACGGCTCCCGCGCGCTCGATCGGTCAGCGCATGGACGCCCTGGGCAAGGCCAATGAGGTCCGCAGCCGCCGTGCTGCGCTCAAGGCCGACCTCAAGCACGGCAACGTGAGCATCAACCAGATACTCACGGCGCCGCCGGAGTTCCTGCTCACCGCCAAGGTCGCCGACCTTCTCATGGCGGCTCCCAAGTGCGGTCGCGTCAAGTCGGCGCGCATCATGGAGCAGTGCCGCATCAGCCCGAGCAAGACCATCGGAGGTCTCTCGGAGCGCCAACGGCACGAGCTGCTCACCTACTTCGGAGGCTGACACCATCCCATCCGTCTTCGTCATCTCGGGGCCCTCGGGCGCCGGGAAGGGGACCGTCATCGCCCTCGTCCGCCAGCGTATCGGCCGCGTGGTGACGTCCGTGTCCGCGACGACGCGGGTCCCGCGGCCCGGCGAAGTGAGCGGCCGCGAATACCACTTCATGGACGAGGAGACCTTTCGCGCCGCAGTCGCGACGGGCGACTTCCTCGAATGGGTAGAGTACAGTGGGAATCTGTATGGCACGCTGCGCAGCGAGGTCGAGGCCAAGCTGGCGGCGGGCGACGACGTGATCCTCGAGATCGAGCTCATCGGCGCCCGCGCGGTGCGCGAGACGATGCCCGAGGCGATCTCGGTGTTCATCGCGCCGCCGAGCATGGCCGAGCTCGCGGAGAGACTCCGCGGGCGCGGCACGGAGACGGCGGCAGCCATCGCGAAGCGGCTGCACAGGGCGGAGGCCGAGGTCGCCGCGGCAAAGGAGTTCGACCACGTCGTGGTGAACGACGAGGCCGGGCGTGCCGCCGACGAGGTGGCCGCCATCATCGAAGGACAGAGGAAGGACCACTAGTGGACAAGCCCCGCATCGACGAGTTGCTGCCCCACGCGGACGGCTCTCGCTACGAGCTCGTCATGATCGCCGCCAAGCGTGCGCGACAGATCAACAACTACTACCACAGCCTCGGCGAGAACACGCTTGGGCTCGAGGAGCTCACGCCGCCGCTCATCACGACGCGCAGCACGAACCTGCTCACGATCGCCTTCGAGGAGATCGTCGACAACAAGATCGACCACGAGAACCCCGACTGACCGACCCAGCCATGACGGAGGCGCCCACCATCCATGCCGCCCGCACCGTGCTCGTCGGTGTCACGGGCGGCATCGCCATCTACAAGGCGGTGGAACTGGTGCGTGGCCTGGTCAAGGACGGCTTCCAGCCGCTCGTGGTGACCACCGAGGCCGCACAGCGCTTCGTCATGCCGCTCACGTTCGCCGCCGTCTCCCAGGCGCCGGTGCTCGACGACCAGAGCGCCTGGCAGGCGAGCGGCGGCTGGTTCCAGCACATCGAGGCGGCCAGGGCGGCCGGCGTGATGGTCGTGGCTCCGGCCACGGCGAACACGCTGGCCAAGATGGCCGCCGGCATGGCCGACAACCTGCTCACGGCCATCTATCTCGCCTTTCGCGGTCCCGTGATCGTCGCGCCCACCATGAACTGGGCGATGAACGAGCACGCGGCCACCCGTGAGAACGTGCGCGTGCTCGCGGAGCGCGGGGTGGAGGTGCTGCCCACCGAAGAGGGCGAGCTCGCCTGCGGCGAAGAGGGCTCGGGGCGCATGGCCTCGCCGGACGCGATCCGGCTCGCCGTGCGCCGCGCGCTCGCGGCGTCCGCCTCCGGCCCGCTCGCCGGCAAGCACGTGGTGGTCACCTCCGGCGGCACGCGCGAACGTATCGACGCGGTGCGGTTCATCGGCAACCGCTCGAGCGGCAAGATGGGGCGTGCGGTAGCCGACGAGGCCTATCTGCGCGGCGCCCGTGTCACGCTCGTGACGACCCAGCCGGCCGAAGGCACGTCTTACGAGGTCGTACGCGTCGAGAGCGCCGCCGAGATGGCCGCTGCGGTCGGCGATCAGGTACGCGACGCGGACGTGCTCGTCATGGCGGCGGCCGTCGCCGACTTCCGGCCCAAAGATGAAGAGGGCGGCAAGATCGAGCGCGGCGAGCGCGAGTCGCTCACACTCGAGCTGGTACGCACCGTCGACGTGCTCGCGTCGACCGCGCGCCCGGGCCTCTATCGCGTCGGCTTCGCCGCCGAGGCCGGCCCGCGGCTCGACAGGGCGCGGGCCAAGAAGGCCGCCAAAGGCGTCGACCTCCTCGTCTTCAACGACATCCTCGCCGAGGGCCTGGGCGTCGGCTCGGACGAGAACGAGATCACCATCCTCACCCCGGACGGCGAAGTGCACGTGCCGCGCACGAGCAAGACTGCTTGCGCGGCCGCCATCGCCGACCAGGTCGAGGCGGGGCTGCGGCGATGACCCTCGACCGCGCATCGGTGCTCGCGGAGGTGGAGGCGCGCGTCGCCAACCAGCACCTGCGCCGCCACATGCTCGCCACCGAGGCGATCATGCGCGCGCTCGCCGCGCGCCTCGGCGAGGACGCGGACGTCTGGGGCCTCGCCGGCCTGGGTCACGACCTCGACGCCGAGGAGACGGAGTCAGACGTCACCCGGCACGGGGCCGCTGCCGCCGAGACCCTCGGCGCCCTCGGGCTGCCCCCCGAAGGCGTCCACGCGGTCGCCGCGCACAACCCCGCCACGGGTGTGGCGGCGACTAAGCGCATGGACATCGGCCTGGTCGCCGCCGACCAGCTGAGCGGCCTCATCACCGCCGCAGCCCTGGTGCGGCCGGACAAGGATCTGGCGGGCGTCAAGGTGAAGTCGGTGCGCAAGCGCTACCGCGAGGGCGCGTTCGCCCGCGGGGTGCACCGTGAGTCGATCGCCCGCTGCGAAGAGCTCGGCATCGAGCTCGACGACTTCTTCGCCCTCGGGCTCGAGGCGATGCAGAGCATCGGCTCCGACCTGGGCCTCTGACGGAGCCGCGTGTGGAACCCTGCGAGCGCCCCGTCCCCGACTTCCGCGCCGAGAGCGAGGCATACACGCTCTTCCGGCGTGGCGTCGACTTCCTCGAGGAGGGCCACCCGGCTCAGGCCGCGATGTACCTGTCGCGGGCCCTGCGGCTCGAGCCGGGGCGCAACTCCATCCGCGAGACCCTCGGCCGTGCTGAGTTCGCCGCCGGCCGCTACGACCGTGCGGCCGAGCTCTTTCGCGAGGTCGTCGCCGACGCGCCCGACTGCGACTACGCCCACTACGCTCTGGCGCGCTCTCTGAAGGCGCTCGGACGTGGGGAAGAGGCGCGGGGTCACCTGCGGCTGGCCCGCGCCCTGCACCCCGCCTGCGAGACCTACCGCAAGCCCCTCGATGGCGTCGATTGAGCGGCGAAGCGGGCTGCGCGAGGGACGCCGCCACCGGCAGACCGTTCGCCTGACCGACGCAGTCCGGTGCTGTCGCAAGCGTGCCACTGCCTGAGCGTCCGCCGCCGGCTGGACGGCCCGTGGACCGGTCAGGCCGGCGGAGGGCCGCCGGGGGCTGCCGGCGGAGGCGGAGGCCGGCGTTGGTGTGACGGAGGGGCCGGCGTGACCGACGCCGGCGGCACGGCCGCCTGCGCGCCGCCCAGCGGCGTTCCCGAGCCCGCGACCTGAGACGCCGGCGTGCCTGCGGCGGCCGGCCCGGCGCCCGCCGCCAGCGCCTCCGGCCCCACGTGCGCCATCTCCAGCAGGACGGCGATGCGCTGCTGGATCGGCGGGTGCGTGTCGAACACGCCGGTCACGGCCTTCGTCTTCTTGAGCGGGTTGGCGATGTAGAGGTGCGCCGTGGCCCGGTTGGCGTGACGCAGGGGAGCGGGGTCGGAGGCGATGCGCGCCAGTGCCCTCGCGAGACCCAGCGGGTTGCGCGTGAGCTCCACTGCCGAGGCGTCGGCCAGGTACTCGCGACGCCGGGACACCGCGAACTGCACGGCGTAGGCGGCCAGCGGCGCGAGGATGGCGAGCACGATGGCGACGATGGCGAGGATCGCCCCGGCCTGGTCGCCGCCCGAGCTGCTGCTGCGCCGGCGACCGCCCATGCCGCCCCAGAAGCTCCAGCGGAGGAAGAAGTCGGCGATCAGCGCGATCATGCCGACCAGGATGCCGACCAGCGTCTCGAAGCGGATGTCGTAGTTGCGGATGTGCGACATCTCGTGGGCGACGACGCCCTGCAGTTCCTCGCGGTCGAGGCGCTCGAGCAGCCCGCGGGTCACGGCGATGGACGCGTGCTGCGGGTCGCGTCCGGTGGCCAGGGCGTTGGGCGACTTCTCGTCGAGGATGTACACCGCCGGCACCTGCGGCAGGCCGGCGGCGATCGTCATCTCCTCGACGACGTTGTAGAGCTGCGGCGCCTCCTCGTGGGTCACGCGGTGGGCGCCGCTCGCGGTGAGGACGATCTTGTCGCCGGTGTAGTAGCCGATGATGCTCCAGGCGATGGCGACGATGCCGAACACGCCGAGGAGGCCGATGCCGCCGGAGGTACCTCCGACAACGGCATAGCCGATGGCAAAGCCGAGCGCCGCGAGCAGCGCTACCACGAACCCGATCAGCAGCCAGGAGGCGCGGCGGTTCTTGGCGATCTGTTCGTACATGCCGGTCGGCGGCTGAGCCGCCTGCCTACCTCAGGTCGACGGTCGGGACGGCCTTGTCGGCCTCCGGGACCTCGAAGAACTGGCGGGTGGTGAAGTTGAACATCCCGGCGATCAGGTTGCGAGGGGAACGATCTGCACCTTGTTGTTGTAGGTGAGCACGCTGTCGTTGTAGAACTGCCGCGCGAAGGCGATCTTGTTCTCCGTCGAGGTCAGCTCTTCCTGGAGCTGCATGACGTTCTGGTTGGCCTTGAGGTCGGGGTAGTTCTCCGTGACGGCGAACAGGCTCTTGAGGGTACCGGTGAGCGCGTTCTCCGCCTCGGCGACGGCCTGCGGGCCCTTGGCGCCGGCGTCGATGGCCGCGGCGCGGGCCTTGGTGACGTTGGTGAGCGTCTCCTGCTCGTAGGACATGTAGTCCTTGACCGCCTCGACCAGGTTGGGGATCAGGTCGTGCCGGCGCTTGAGCTGCACGTCGATCTGGCTCCACGAGTTGTCCACCTGGTTACGGCGCCTGACGAGCCCGTTGTACATGCCCGCGAAGCACAGCCACGACCACGACCACGATGACGATGAGGACGATGACGGCGATCAATCGACACTCCTTTCGTTGGTGCCCCTCTGTCGTGAGGAGCATTAGTCTATGCCACGCGAGGGAATCCAGCAGATGCTCCAGTTGTACCTGCTGGAGGCCGTTCACTATCCTAGGTGGGCATGACCGCTCGCACACGTGACATCGCTGTTCTGGTCGTCGGCCTCGCGGTCGTCCTTGCGGCTGCCTTCGGCGGCTACGCTGCCATGCGTGCCCGGGCGCAGGGGTCGGGTGCCGCGCAGGTGCTGGCGCCGGTGGTGCAGCCCTCGCCGGCGCCGTCCGGAGTCTCGCAGCCGCAGTTCGAGCAATGGACGGTGGGCAAGGTCGTCGCACCCGTCACCGCTTACACGAAGCCGAGTACTTCGGCGAAGGTCAAGACGCAACTCGGCAAGGTCAATCAGAACGGGTATCCGACGCTCGTACTCGTCCACTCCACTAAGGAGGTCGGCGGTAAGGTCTGGTACCACGTCTGGCTCGCGATGCGGCCCAACGAGAGCCAGGGCTGGATCCCCGAGGCGGAGGGCAAGCTCGCCCTCTACACGACCTCCGCCAAGATCACCATCGACCTCTCACAGCGTAAGCTCAGCGTGTACCGTCGCGGCGCGCTGGTGGGCACGTACCCGGTAGCTGTCGGGAAGCCGGGTCTGACCACGCCGACCGGCTTCTTCTTCATCAACCAGAAGCTCAAGCCGCCGACGCCGGGTGGCGCCTACGGCGTGCTCGCCCTCGGCATCAGCGCGTTCCAGACCAAGCTGGCGGCGTCGAGCTGGGAGCAGGGCGGTCCGGTGGCGATCCACGGGACCAACGAAGACTGGCTGATCGGCAAGGCTGTGAGCCACGGGTGCGTGCGCATGCACGACAAGGACGTGCTCGAGGTGAACAAGTACGTGCCGGCCGGCAGCCCGGTCATCATCACCAAGTAGCCGCCGGCTACCGCGAGTTCACCAGGTCGAGCGGGCGGCGGGGCGGCCCGCGGTGGCCGCCGCCCCTCTTACCAGTACTCGCCTTGGTGCAGTTGCATGTCGTGCGCCTTGCACTTGGGGCAGGTGTAGGAGGCGGCCTTCTCGAGGAAGAAGAGCTCGCTGCCGCAGACCACGCAGCGGAACTCGTCCACGTGGATGTCGGCGCCGGTCATGTCGACCTCGACGATGGCGCCGCACTCCACGCAGTAGCCCGGCATGAACCGCTGGCGCGGGTCGTACACGCTGACGCCCCAGCGGATGCGCTCGGCTTTGTAGCCGCACTGTCGGCACTCGAACGTCGTGTACTCTCCCATTGCCTGCCTCTCGCCAAAGTCTGCCCGCTGTCCCTCCCACTATCGGCAGAAACGCCCGCAGGGTGAGCGTGAGCGAGCCTCCGCCGCCTTGTACGGGTCTCGAAGCCGGTGCTATACTCTTACGGCTGTACAAACACCACGAGGCGGACTCTTGCGTCAAAAGTCGGTGGCAACCGACTTTTCTCGTGTTAGGGGTCAGTATGAGGGAGAAGAGAGAGGAACTGGAAGCCGTCATCGAAGCCGAGCTGAACGAGCGGTTCCCGGACGTCGAACTGGTCGACTTCGAGGTCCGCGGCCGGCCGCCGATCCTGACGTTGTTCATCGACAGGCAGGGCGGGGTCGACCTCGACCTGTGCGCTTCGGTAGCCCAGTCGCTGGAACAGTTGCGCGAGACGTACGCGCTGGAGGTGTCGTCGCCTGGTCTCGACCGGCGACTTCGCAAGCCGGCGCACTTCGCCGCCCAGTTGGGTCGCGAGGTCGCAGTGCAGATGACCCGGCCCATCGAGGGCCGCCGCAACTTCCGCGGCGTACTCCTGGCGGCCGACGACCAGTCCATCACCCTCACTCTCGAGGGCGGGAGCAGCGCCACGCTGCCCCTCGAAGCTCTCGGGAAGGCCCACGTGGTCTACAAATTTGAAACCGACGGAGGCCATCGTGAGTAGAGAGATCATCGAGGCTCTGCGCCAGATCGAGAGCGAGAAGGGCATCGCCTTCGAGGCTCTTGTCGAGGCTCTCGAGGACGCGCTGCTGTCCGCTTACAAGAAGTCGCCGGACGCGGCCGAGTACGCCGCCGTGGAGATCGACACGGAGACCGGCGACATGCGCGTGTTCGAGCTCATCTTCCCGGACCACATCGACACCGAGTCCCTCAAGATCCACGACGAAGAGACCGGCGAAGAAGTGGGTCTCGACCTCAGCGGCGTCGACATGAGCGAGGTCGAGCGCATCGAGGTCACGCCGGACGACTTCGGCCGCATCGCCGCCATGACCGCCAAGCAGGTCATCCTGCAGCGCATCCGCGAGGCTGAACGCGACCTCATGTACGAGGAGTACATCGACCGCGTCGGCGAGCTGGTCACCGGCATCGTGCAGCAGAGCGACCCGCGCCACAACACGCTGGTCGAGCTCGGCCGCGTCGAGGCCGAGCTGCCTCGTGGCGAGCAGATCGAGACCGAGCACTACGAGCACGGCGCCCGCATCAAGGCGGTCATCATGCGCGTGGAGGAGTCGGCCAAGGGCCCGCAGGTCAAGCTTTCGCGACGCAGCGAGGAGCTCGTGCGCAAGCTGTTCGAGCTCGAGGTGCCCGAGATCGCCGACGGCCTCGTGGAGATCCGCCAGGTAGCGCGCGAGACCGGCTATCGCGGCCGCGACGGCAAGCCCGTCCCCGGCCGCTGCAAGATCGCCGTCATCTCGCACGCCGACGGCGTCGATCCTGTCGGCGCCTGCGTGGGCCCGCGCGGCTCGCGCGTGCGCATGGTGGTCAGCGAGCTGCGCGGCGAGCGCATCGACATCATCCCGTACAACGAGGATGCGGCGCGGTTCGTCGCCAAGGCGCTCTCGCCGGCCGGGTGCGCGAGGTCATCGTCGACGACGACGAGAAGACCGCGACGATCATCGTCCCCGACGACCAGCTGTCGCTGGCCATCGGCAAGGAGGGTCAGAACGCCCGCCTGGCGAGCAAGCTCACCGGCTGGCGGATCGACATCAAGAGCCAGCAGCAGATGGCCGAGGCCGAGAACAGCCTCGAGTTCGGCGACGAAGAAGGCGTGGACGGCCAGTGCATGGCCATCGGGCGCAGCGGCAAGCGCTGCCCCAACCAGGCCGAGCCCGGTTCGCGGTACTGCAGCATCCACGCCGACTACGTGCCGCCCGAGTCCAAAGCCCCGGCCGCCGCGGCCGCCGAGGCTGCTGCGGAGACGGCGGCCGAGGAGGCCGGCAAGGAGTGACCGCCGTGGCGACGCCGGAGAGAACGTGCGTCGGCTGTCGCCGCAGGCGCGGCCAAGACGAACTGGTGCGGCTCGTGCTCGAGCAGGGTCGCGTGATCGCAGCGCGACCAGGCTCTCCGGGCAGGAGCGCGTACCTGTGTCCAGAAGCAGAGTGCCTCGAGGCCGCGGAGAAGAAGCGCGCGTTCGCGCGCGCCTTCCGCGGCCCGGCCACTCTCGATCCCAGCGTGCGTGAATCGTTCACGCTGCGCGGGAAGACGAAAGGCGGTGAGGTGAATGGCGAAACGTAAAGTCTCGGACATCGCGACCCAGAGAAAGACCAGCGTCGACGATGTGCTCGCCCACCTCAAGAAGGCGGGCATCGAGGTCGTCGACGGCGAGGTCAGCGTCGACGACGAGGCGATCGAGAAGGCATACACGGCAACGGCCGGCGGGGCGGTCCGCCGCCGTTCCGGCGGCGGACCGGCGGCCGGCAAGAAGCGTCGCGTCATCATCGACGCCGGCGCTTCGCGGCGCGGCGGCGGCCCCGGCGACCGGCGTCGCGGTCGTGGGCGCGGCCGTGGGCGCGAGCGCGAGGAGCAGCAGACCGCCCCGGTGGTCCCGACCGGCCTCGTCAAGGTCCCGTCGGGCTCGAGCGTCAAGGACATCTCGCAGCTTCTCGGCGTCACCACCTCGGACATCATCAAGGCCCTCATGGGCTACGGCGAGATGGTCACCATCACGCAGACGCTGAGCGACGAGGCCATCGAGGTGCTCGCCACCGACTTCAGCCGCGAGGTGGAGATCACGCACGCCGCCGACGAAGAGGCCGAACTCGAGAAGGAAGCCATCGACGATCCCAAGGACCTCAAGCCGAGGCCTTCGGTCATCACCGTCATGGGCCATGTCGACCACGGCAAGACGAGCCTGCTCGACGCCATCCGCGACACCGCGGTGGCGGCCGGCGAGGCCGGCGGCATCACCCAGCACATCGGCGCCTACCAGGTCAAGCACAACGACCAGCTCATCACCTTCATCGACACCCCGGGCCACGCCGCGTTCACCGCCATGCGAGCGCGCGGCGCCAAGGTCACGGACATCGCCGCCATCGTGGTGGCCGCGGACGACGGCGTCATGCCGCAGACTGTGGAGGCCATCGACCACGCCAAGGCGGCCGGCGTGCCGATCGTCATCGTCATCAACAAGATCGACAAGCCCGACGCCAACATCGAGCGCATCAAGCAGCAGCTCGCCGAGCACGGCATCGTGCCCGAGGACTGGGGCGGCGACAACGTGTTCGTCGAGGCGAGCGCCAAGAAGCGCATCGGCCTCGACAACTTCCTCGACATGCTCCTGCTGGTGGCCGAGGTCGGCGACCTCAAGGCCAATCCGGACGCTCCGGCCAGCGGGTTCATCATCGAGTCGCGTGTCGACCCCGGCCGCGGCGTCGTCGCGACCATGCTGATCAACCGCGGCACCATCCGCGTCGGCGACGCCATCGTCGCCGGTGAGGCCAGCGGCAAGGTGCGCGCCATGCGCGACTTCCGCGGCGAGCCGCTCAAGGCCGGCGGACCGTCGACCCCGGTCGAGATCATCGGCTTCGACGAACTGCCGGTCGCCGGCGAGTTCTGCCGCGTGGTCAAGGACGAGCGCGCGGCACGCACGCTCGGCCAGAAGCGCGTCCAACCGGATCAAGACCGAGGCGCTCGCCAAGCAGCACGCGCTCACGCTCGACGACGTCTTCGCGCGCATCGCCGCCGGCAAGGTCCTCGACCTCAACCTCGTGGTCAAGGCCGACGTGCAGGGCAGCCTCGAGGCGCTCAGCGACGCGCTGCTCAAGATCCAGCACCCCGAGGTCAAGGTCCGCATCATCCACTCGGGCGTCGGCGGCGTGAACGAGTCCGACGTCATGCTGGCCGCGGCCTCCACGGCCATCATCATCGGCTTCAACGTCCGCCCGAGCCCGCAGGCCACCGCTCTCGCCGAGAGCGAGGGCGTGGACGTCCGCACGTATCGCGTGATCTACAAGGTCACGGAGGACATCACGGCCGCCCTCGTCGGCATGCTCAAGCCGACCATCGAGGAGGTCGTGCTCGGCCAGGCCGAGGTGCGCACGACGTTCAAGGCGTCCAAGCTCGGCACCATCGCCGGCTGCATGGTCACGCACGGCAAGATCGTGCGCAACGCCAGCGTCCGCGTGCTGCGCAACGACGTGGTCGTCCACGACGGCAAGATGGGCTCCCTCAAGCGCTTCGCAGAAGACGCGCGTGAGGTCCTGGAAGGCTTCGAATGCGGCATCCTGCTCGACGGCTTCAACGACCTCAAAGAAGGGGACGTGCTGGAGGCGTACGAGACCAGAGAAGTCGCCCGTGAAGCATGACGCCTGCCTCGGCGTCTATCTCGCGGAGCTGCACTTCCCGGAGGCACGGACGCTGAAGGACAAGCGCGCGCCGCTCGCCTCGCTGCGTGACGTCCTGCAGTCCCGGTTTCGCGCCTCGTTCAGCGAGGTAGGACTGCAAGACGCGTGGCAGCGGGCGAGAGTGCTCGTGGTGGTCGCCGCTTCTTCGCTCCAGCAGACCCGCGAGCGCCTCGACGACATCGATCGCTATCTTCACGCGCAGGCCTTCGTGGTCGCGCGCGTGCTGCTCAAGACAGCCGACACTGTGGATACGGTATGGGACTTCGACTACTGAAGGTCAACGAAAGCATCAAGGAGACGCTCTCCTCGGTCATCACCGCGGAGGGGCTCAAGGACCCCCGCATCGGGTTCGTGACCGTGACGGGGGTCGAGACCTCCTCCGACCTGCGGCACGCCAAGGTCTTCGTCAGCGTGCTCGGCGGCCAGACCGAGCGCGACCTGACCATGACGGCGCTCGACAAGTCGCGCGGCTTCCTGCAGGGCAAGATCAACGCCTCGCTGCACATGAAGCGCACGCCGCAGCTGCACTTCTTCTACGACGACACGCTCGACAACGCCATGCGCATCGAGCGCGCGCTCAAGCGTGAGGCCGAGGTGCTCGGCGAGGAACAGCCCGAGATCCTGGTCGGCGGGGAAGAGGTCGAGGGCGGGGCGACGGAAGCGATGGATGCGGCCGACGAGGCCGCGGACGGCGGCGAGGACGACGGATGAAGCCGCTCGCCGCCGACCTGGACGCGGTGTGCCGCCGCATGCGCGGCGAGACCCGCGTGGCGCTCGCCGTCCACGAGAAACCTGACTCCGACGCGCTGGGCGCGGCCGCGGGGATGCTCGACCTCTTCGCGCAGCTCGGCGTGGACGCGGGACTGTGGGTCTCCGAGGACGAGCTCCTGCCGCTCGGCGACGTGCTGCTGCCGGAGGGACGGGTGCACCGCGGCGCTCCGCCCGCCGACGCCGCGCTGTACGCGCTCGACTCCGGCAACCCGGACCGCCTGGCGCTGCCCGGCTGGGGCGACGTGGCCGTCAATATCGACCACCACCACGACAACCCGCATTACGGCGAGCTCGCGTTCGTGCGCGGTGCCGCAAGCAGCACCAGCGAGCTCGTGTGCGACGTCGCCCGCGCGCTCGGGCTGGAGCCGTCGCCGCAGGCCGCCACAGCCCTCTACGCGGGCATCTCGTTCGACACCGGCCACTTCCATCACGACAGCACCTCGCCGGAGACGTTCCGCACGGCGGCGTGGCTGGTGGAGCTCGGCGTCGACGTCACGGGCCTCTACGCGCTGCTCTACGAGAGCCGCTCCGAGGCCTCCCTGCGCCTGTGGGCCCGGGCCGTCTCGGGCGCCCGGTCCGTCGCCGGCGGGCGCGCCCTGGTGGCCACTGTCTCGTTGGACGACCTTGCGGCGACCGGCGCCGGCGCCGAAGAGACCGACGGCATCGTCGACAGCCTGCGCGGCGTCGACGGGGTGGAGGTCGCCGCCCTCGTCAAAGAACAGAACGGCGGCGCGCGCACGCGCGTCAGCCTCCGCTCGGAGACCATCGACGTCAGCGCCATCGCCGCCCTGCAGGGCGGGGGCGGCCACAAGCTGGCCTCAGGGTTCTCCAGCGACGACAGCTCTCGAGGAGGTGATCGCGTGGCTCAGTTCCGAACTCGCAAGGCGCCTCTCGACGGCGTCCTCCTGATCGACAAGCCGGAGGGCTTCACGTCGCACGACGTCGTCGCCCGCGTGCGGCGCAATCTGCGCCCGAACGTCAAGAAGGTCGGTCACGCGGGGACCCTGGATCCGTTCGCGACCGGCCTGCTGGTGGTGCTCGTCGGCCGGGCGACGAAGCTCGCGCGGTTCTTCGTCGACCTGCCCAAGGAGTACGAGTGCACGATGCAGTTCGGCGTCCGCTCGGACACCGGCGACCTCACCGGCGAGCTCTCGCGCCACCGGCGTCGGCACGACGCTCGAGGCGGTCGAAGACGCGCTCCCGCAGTTCCTCGGACACATCATGCAGAGCGTGCCGATGACGTCGGCCGTCAAGGTCGACGGCGAGCGCCTCTACAAGAAGGCGCACCGCGGCGAAGTCGTCGAGACGCCGGTCAAGGAAGTCGAGATCGAGTCCATCGAGATCCTCGACTTCGACGAGGTGGCGCAGACCATGCGCTGCCGCATCGCCTGCTCCAAGGGCACCTACGTGCGCCAGCTGGCCACCGACCTCGGCGAGGCCGTGGGCGCCGGCGCGCACCTCGAGCAGCTCTCGCGCACGGCCGTCGGCGACCTCCGCCTCGACGAGGCGCAGACGCTGGCCGAGTTCGAGGAGGCCATCGAGGCGCGAGAGGCCGGCGACGACCACATCCCCGGCCTCATCCCGCCGGCCGTGGGCCTGCAGTTCATGCCCGGCGTCGAGCTCTCCGCGGCCCAGGTGACGGCCGTGCGCAACGGCGCCCGCCTGCCCGGCGGCCCGCAGGAGCCGGTGCGGCTCACGTTCCGCGGCGAGCTCATCGCCATCTACGGTCCGGCAGAGGAGGGCAACGCCCTCAAGCTGCTCGTCAAGCTCTGATGGAGGTCGTCGCCGACATCGGGGCGCTGCCGTCGCGGCCGCGGGCGCTCGCGCTCGGGACCTTCGACGGCGTGCACGCCGGGCACCGCGTGGTGATCGGCCGCGCCATCGAGCTGGCCAAGGCGCGCGGCCTGGCCAGCGCCGTGGTCACGTTCGACCGGCACCCGCTCTCCGTGGTCGACCCTGCCCGGGTCCCGCGCCTGCTCACGTCCAACGAGGAGAAGATCCGGCTGATCGCCGAGCTGGGCCCCGACGAGCTCATCATGCTGCCCTTCGACGAGAAGCTCGCCGCGCTCTCACCGGGTGACTTCTGCGCCGGCCTGCTGGCCGGCTCGCTGCAGGCCCGGGCCGTCGTGGTCGGAGAGAACTTCAACTTCGGGGCGCAGCGGCGCCGGCGACGCAGCGCAGCTGCGTGCCTGCGGCGCCGCCAACGGCTACGACGTCGAGGTGTGCGAGCTCGTCACCGAGTACGGCGAGCCCATCAGCTCCACGCGCATCCGCCGGCTGCTGCACGACGGCGAGCTCGAAGAGGTGCGAGAGATCCTCGGCCGCCCGCCGTCGGCCACCGGCGTCGTCGCCCACGGCGACAAGCGCGGCCGCACGCTCGGCGTGCCCACCGCGAACGTCGACGTGGAGGCCGGCACGATCTTCCCGGGCCGCGGCGTGTACGCCGCCCGCTGCCTCGTGGACGGCGCCTGGTATCGGGCCGCCGTGAACATCGGCCACAACCCGACCTTCCAGAGCCGCGACGAGCCCACGACGCACGTGACCGTGGAGGCGTTTCTCCTGGAGTTCTCGGGGGACATCTACGACCGTGAGATCCGGCTCGACTTCCTCCACAAGATCCGCGACGAGCGCCGCTTCGACACCGTCGACGCTGCTCGTCGCGCAGATGCACCTCGACATCGAAGCCGCGAGCACCCTGGCCGACCCGGAGCTTGACGCGGTCGGCCTGGGAGCCGCCGCCGACGGCTGACCGCAGCCGCCGCTCGCTCGGGACACGGTTTGTGGCCGTTGCCCGCTGTGCTACCCTAGCGCGACCGCTTTCTCGGTCACGGGTCGCCAACCCGTGTACTGGGTTTCCGGATGCTCCCCAGAGGGAGGTGAAAAGAATGGCAATGACCAAAGACACCAAAGAGACCATCATCGCCAAGCACGCCAAGCACGAAGGCGACACTGGCTCCCCCGAGGTGCAGATCGCGCTCCTCACCGAGCGCATCTCGACTCTCACCGAGCACCTCAAGACCCACAAGAAGGACCACCACAGCAGGCGCGGCCTGCTCAAGATGGTCGGTCAGCGTCGTCGGCTGCTCAACTACCTGCAGGCGCGCGACCTCGAGCGCTACCGCGCGCTCGTCAAGGAGCTCGAGCTCCGCAAGTAACAGCACCACCTCCGGCGCCAGACGCGCCGCAGCGAGTTCGTCCCGTGCAAACCCACGTCGACGACAGAGTACCCGAGCGCAATGGGGCGCCGGGTCGAGAGATGAAGGAAGAAATGAACACGATTGAAGTAGAGGTCGGGGGTCAGACGATCACCCTCGAGACCGGCCGCCTCGCCAAGCAGGCCAACGGCGCCGTGCTGGTCCGCCAGGGCGACACCGTCGTCCTCGTCAGCGCAGTCATGCGCGAAGACGTGCGCGAGGGGCAGGACTTCTTCCCCCTGACCGTCGACGTGGAAGAGCGGCATTACGCCGCCGGCAAGATCCCCGGCGGCTTCATCAAGCGCGAGTCGCGTCCGAGCGAGAAGGCGATCCTCGGCGCCCGCCAGATCGACCGTCCCATCCGGCCGCTGTTCCCCAAGGGCTTCATGAACGAGGTCCACATCGTCGCCACCACGCTGTCCGTCGACTTCGAGACGTCCTACGACGTGCTCGCGACGCTCGGCGCCTCGGCGGCCCTCACCATCAGCAACATCCCGTTCGGCGGGCCCGATCGGCTCCGTCCACGTCGGGCGCATCGACGGCCAGCTGGTCATCAACCCGTCGCTCGAGGAGCTCCAGGACGAGTCGGAGATGGACCTCGTCGTCACCGGCACCGCCGACGCCATCGTCATGGTCGAGGCCGGCGCCAAGCAGGTCTCCGAGGCCGTCATCGTCGAGGCGCTCAAGCTCGCGCACGAGGAGATCAAGAAGATCGTCGCCGTGCAGCTCGAGCTCCAGAAGCTCGTGGGCAAGCCCAAGTGGGAAGTCCCCGAGTGGAAGGTCGACGAGGGCGTCTTCGCAGAGGTGAGCAACGGCTTCGGCGCCGCCTTCGACGCGGCCACCCAGGTGCCCGGCAAGAAGGAGCGCATGGACGCGACCGCCGAGGTCAAGAACGCGGCGTACGCGCAGCTCATCACCGAGACCACCGATGCCGAGCGCGCCATGCAGGTCAAGCGCGCGGTCGCCAAGCTGGAGAAGGACATCATCCGCCGGCGCATCGCCGTCGAGAAGCGCCGCCCGGACGGCCGCGCGACCGACGAGATCCGGCCGATCTCCTGCGAGGTCGGCGTCGTCCCGCGCACGCACGGCAGCGCGCTCTTCACCCGCGGCGAGACCCAGGCCATGAGCCTGCTCACCCTGGGCGGCACGGGCGAGTTCCAGCGCATCGACGGCCTCGGCATCGAGGACAAGAAGCGCTACATCCACCACTACAACTTCCCGCCGTACTCGGTGGGCGAGACCGGGTTCATGCGCGGCCCCAAGCGCCGCGACATCGGGCACGGCGCCCTCGCCGAGCGCGCTCTGCTGCCGGTCATCCCCAACGAGGTCGACTTCCCGTACACGATCCGCATCGTGTCCGAGATCCTCGAGAGCAACGGCTCGTCCTCGATGGCCAGCGTCTGCGGCTCGACCCTCTCGCTCATGGACGCCGGCGTGCAGATCAGCGCCCCGGTGGCCGGCACCGCGATGGGTCTCATCAAGGAAGGCGACGACTACGTCGTGCTCACCGACATCGCCGGCGTCGAAGACCACCTCGGCGACATGGACTTCAAGGTGGCCGGCACCGCCGAGGGCATCACCGCCCTTCAGATGGACATCAAGATCACGGGCGTCACGTTCGAGATCCTCACCGAGGCGCTCGAGCAGGCGCGCAAGGCGCGGCTGTTCATCCTCGGCAAGATGACCGAGGTCATCGCCGAGCCGCGCAGCGAGCTCAGCGAGTGGGCGCCGCGCATCTTCACCATCCAGATCAACCCCGACCAGATCGGGCTCGTGATCGGCAAGGGCGGCGAGACCATCCGCGGCATGACCGAGGAGTTCAGCGCCGACATCGACATCCAGGACGACGGGACGATCTTCATCTGCGCCCCCGACGAGGAGGCTGCGGAGGGCGTCAAGAACCGCATCCAGTCGATGACCAAGGAGGTCGAGGTCGGCGACGTCTTCACCGGACGCGTCGTCAAGACCACCGACTTCGGCGCCTTCGTCGAACTCAAGAAGGGCACCGACGGCCTGCTCCACATCTCGCGTCTCGCCCCCAAGGGCGAGCGCGTGAAGAACGTCGAGGACGTCGTCAAGCGCGGTGACACGGTGACCGTCGAGGTCGTCGAGATCGACAAGGCGCGCAACCGCATCGGGCTGACGCTCCTCACGAAGCCCGAGGGCGAGTAAGAGAAGAAGCGGAGCAGGGAGCGGGCCACGGAGGCCTACCGCCTGTCAACGCTGGACAACGGCCTGCGGGTGGCCACCGAGCGCATCGATAGCGTGCGCTCGGTGGCCCTCGGGGTCTGGATCGCCGCCGGTTCCCGGCTCGAGCCGGTCGAGCTCGGCGGCATCTCCCACTTCATCGAGCACCTGATCTTCAAGGGCTCGGACAAGTTCTCGGCGTCCGCCATCGCGCACATCTTCGACGACATGGGCGCGCGAGCCCAACGCGTCGACGTCCAAGGAGCACACGCTGGTCAACGCGCGGCTCCTGGACGAGGACCTCGACAAGGCGTTCGAGGTCATCTCCGAGATGGTCGCACGCCCCACCTTTCGCCGACCTCGACCAGGAGAGGGACGTCGTGCTCGAGGAGGTGGCGATGTACGAGGATTCGCCGCCCGAGCTCATCCACGACGACCTCTGCGAGGTCGTCTTCGGCGAGCATCCGCTCGGGCGGCCCATCATCGGCCACTCGGAGACGCTCAAGGCGCTCGACTTCGAGACGGTGCGCCGCTATCACGACTCCCACTACGTCAATCCGGGCATCGTGGTCGCCGCCGCCGGCCACGTGGACCACGACCACCTCAGCGAGCTCGCGGAGAAGCACTTCCGCCCCGAGCCCGGCGCGGTGGTCCGGCGTGCCGACCTCAGCGTGCCCGACACGCGGCACCTGGCGCGCTTCACGCAGAAGGACACCGAGCAGTACCACGTCTGCCTCGGCGGCCCGGGCCCCAGGCGCGGCGACCCGGACCGCTACGCCGTCTTCGTGGTCGACACCATCCTCGGCGGCTCCTGGAGCTCGCACCTCTTCCAGGAGGTGCGCGAGAAGCGCGGCCTCGCGTACTCCGTGTACTCCTACACGTCGCTGTACGCCGACGCCGGTCTCACCGCCGTCTACTTCGGCTCGCGCCAGGAGGCTGTGGAGGAGGCGATGCGCGTCATCCTCGACACGCTACGCGACCTCGAGGCCGACATGGAAGATTCCGCCATCGAGCGGGCCAAGAACCACCTCAAGGGCCAACTCGTGCTCAGCATGGAGAGCCCGGGCTCTCGCATGCAGTCTCTGGGACGCGCCGTCCTGCTCGAGCAGCCGATCCTCACCGTCGACGAGGTCCTGCAGCGCATCGACGCCGTCGACCGCGACGATGTCATCGCCGCCGTGCGGCGGTACTATGACCCCGAGACGTGGTCGACGGCCTGCATCGGCCCCCAGCCGGAGCCGTTCCGGGCCGTCACCCAGGGCTTTGTCCTGGAGGAACGATGAGCGGTATGTCAATGCTGTCCCGCTTGTGCGCGCCGGAAGGGTGGGCGTCATGATCGACGTGCTGGTGACCGGCGCGGCCGGCAAGATGGGCTCGCTGAGCGCCGCCACCATCGCCGCGCAGGAGCGATCTCCGCCTCGTCGCCCTCGTCGACCCCAGGAAGGGTGACGGGGGAGAGGTGCCCTGGTTCGAGGACGTGAGCTCCGCGCTCGCGCTCACCTCGCCGGCGGCGGCGCTGGAGTTCAGCGTCCCCGGCGCCGTCTACGACAACGCGGCCGTGCTGCTCGAGGCCGGCGTACCGACCGTGGTCGGCGCCACCGGCCTCGACGACGCCATGGTCGCCGGGCTGTCGGCCAAGGCCGAGGCGTCCGGCGCCGGCCTCGTCATCGTCCCCAACTTCGCCCTCGGCGCCGTGCTGCTCATGAAGTTCGCCGCCGAGGCGGCGCGCCACTACGAGCACGCCGAGATCATCGAGACGCACGAGAAGGGCAAGATCGACGCGCCGTCGGGCACTTCGCTGCGCACGGCGCGGCTGATGGCCGAGGCGCCGGGGTCGGCCCTGCTGGCCCCGCCCGGCGCCGGCCAGGCGTCGCGCGGCCTGGTGGCCGACGGCCGCGTGACCATCCACAGCATGCGCCTGCCCGGCGCGGTGGCCCACCAGGAGGTCGTGTTCGGCGGCGAGGACGAACTGCTCACGCTGCGCCATGACTCGCTGTCGCGGCGCTCGTTCATGGGCGGAGTCCTGCTCGCGCTGCGACGTGTCGGGACGGTGCACGGCACCGTCGTCGGCCTCGAGAACCTGCTGGACTGACACCTGCCCGGCCTGACCAGAAGCACGGAGGGGGAGCACGTGAGCAAGAGTCTCGGGACCATCCTCACCGCGATGGTGACGCCCTTCGACCGCGACGAAGCGGTCGATCACGCAAAGCTCGCAGAGCTCGCCCGGTTCCTGCTCGCCAACGGCTCGGACGGGCTCGTCGTCGCCGGCACCACCGGCGAGTCGGCGACGCTCACCGACGCCGAGAAGCTGGACATGTTCCGCACGGTCGTCGCGGCCGCGGCGACGGGGCCCCTGTGGTGGCCGCCACCGGCTCCAACGACACGCGGCACAGCGTGGGGCTCACGCGCGCGGCCGAGGCCTGCGGCGTCGACGCCGTGCTGGCCGTGGTCCCGTACTACAACAAGCCGCCGGAGCGCGGCGTCCTGGCGCACTTCCGCGCCATCGCCGCCGCGACCAGCCTGCCGGTGATCGTCTACAACATCCCCGGGCGCTGCGTCATCAACCTGCCGCCCGAGGCATTGGCCGAGCTCGGCAAGGTCGACAACATCGTCGCCGTCAAGCAGGCCAACCCTGACCTCGCCGAGACCGACAGGCTCACGGAGCTGAGCGATCTCGCCGTGTACGCCGGCAACGACGACATGCTCTGCGACGTCATGACGCGCGGCGGCGCCGGCGGCATCTGCGTCGCCAGCCACGTCGTCGGGCCGCGGATGGCCGAGGTCGCCCGCCTCTTCCGTGAAGGCGACCCCGATGCCGCCGCGGCCGAAGACGCCGCGCTGCACGACCTGTACAAGGCGCTGTTCGTGACCGCGAATCCCATCCCGGTCAAGACCGCGCTGAACCTGCTCGGGCACGAGGTCGGAGGCTTGCGCCTCCCGCTCGTGCCCGCCACACCTGAAGAGACTGAGGTGGTGGCCGCCGAGCTCAGACGGCTCGGCTTGATCGGCGCCTGAGCGCCGCCGCCACTCGAAGAGAGGCTTTCCATGACTGAAGACGCCGTACGTATCATCCCCCTCGGGGGCCTCGGCGAGATCGGCAAGAACATGACCGCGGTCGAGTACCGCGGCAAGATCGTCGTGCTGGACTGCGGGGTCGAGTTCCCGAGCGAGGAGATGCTCGGCATCGACCTCGTGCTCCCCGACATCCGCTGGCTGATGGAGCGCCAGGACGACGTCCTCGCCTTCGTCATCACCCACGGCCACGAGGACCATCACGGCGCCCTGCCGTTCGTGCTCAAGCAGCTCAACCGGCCGGTCTACGGCAGCCGCTTCACCCTGGCGCTCATCAAGTCCAAGCTCGACGAGCACGGCCTGCTCAAGAGCGTCGACCTCAACGAGGTGGACGACAAATCCCGGCTGCAGCTGGGCCCGTTCGACATCTCGTTCGTCGCCGACCAGCCACAGCGTGCCCGATTCGCTCGCCATCGTCGTGGGCACCGACCTCGGCGCCATCGTCCTCACCGGCGACTACCGGTTCGACCACACACCGATCGACGGGCGCATCACCGACGTCAACGCGTTCGCGCGGCTCGGGGAGAAGCGGCGTACTCGCCCTTCTCGGCGACTCCACCAACGCCGAGGCGCCGGGCTCGACCGCCTCGGAGAGCACGGTCGGCCAGGCCTTCCACCAGATCTTCGCCGAGGCCGAGGGCCGCGTGATCGTCGCCAGCTTCGCCTCGCACATCCACCGCGTGCAGCAGGCGATCACCATCGCTCACCTGCACGGCCGCAAGTTCGCGCTCTCGGGGCGCTCGATGGTCAAGAACGCCAACATCGCCCGCAACCTCGGCTATCCTCAAGGTGCCCGAGGGCGCGATGATCAAGCTCACCGAGATCGACCAGTACCGCCCCGAGGAGATCCTCATCCTTTCGACCGGCAGCCAGGGCGAGCCGCTCTCGGCGCTCACGCGCATGGCGTTCAACGACCACCCGCAGGTCGAGTTGCACGAGGGCGACACCGTGGTCATCTCCGCCAAGGCGATCCCCGGCAACGAGCGCAGCGTCACGGCCACCATCGACCGGCTGCTCAAGGTCGGCGCCACGGTGATCTACGGCGAGCGCAGCGGCATCCACGTGAGCGGCCACGCCGCCCAGGAAGACCTGCAAGATGATGCTCAACCTGACGCAAGCCCACGGTTCCTCGTCCCGGTGCACGGCGAGTACCGCATGCAGTACCTCCACGCCGAGCTCGCCCGCCAGTCGGGCATCCCCGACGAGGACATCTTCATCCTCGAGAACGGCGACGTGCTCGAGCTCGACCTCCGACAACGCCGAGGTCGTCGACCGCGTGCCAACCGGCATGGTCTTCGTCGACGGCTTCGAGATCGGCGACGCCGAGGGGCTCGTGCTCCGCGACCGGCAGCAACTGGCCGGCGACGGCATCATCATCGCCGTCGTCACCGTGGACGGCCAGAGCGGCGACACCGTGGCGCCGTCGGAGCTCGTCGCCCGGGGTTTCCTCCACGACGACGAGCGCCTCGAGCGCATGCTCGACGAGTGCAGCGAGGCCCTGGACAAGCTCATGGCGGAGCTGGGCGCCGATCACGTCACCGGCCGGAAGCTCATCCGCGAGGACATCAACCAGCGTCTCTCCGAGCTCGTCTTCCAGCGCACGAAGCGCCGGCCGCTCATCATGCCGGTCGTCGTCGAGGTCTGACGGCCGGCGGCCGGGAGATCGGGGGCCGGGAAGCGCACCCCCGGCGCTAGGGATTCGCATCCGCGCGTCGAACAACGCCACATGGCGACTGCACGCCCGAAACAGGCACGTCGGCGCGCGGGCGCAGCGTCACGCACACGACCGCGCGCCGCGGCGACCTCCAGGAAGAAGGCACCGGCCTCACGGCACCGCCGCGAGCTGGGCGCTATCGCCGTGCCTCGCGGTCGCCGTCTTCCTCGGCCTTCGTGCTCTACCTCGGCTGGGACGGCGGGTCACTCGGCCGCTGGCTGGGCGACGTCGCGCACTGGCTGGTGGGCGTCCTCGCCTTCGCCCTGCCGTTCCTGCTCGGCTTCGTCGCCTACCTGCTCGTGGTCAGGGAAGAGAGCCGGCCGCGGCGCGGGATGAGCTGGGGCATCGCCTTCATCGTCGTCGGGGTGGCGCTTGCCGCCGCCGCCGACTCGTTCGGCATCTTCGGCGGCGAGCGTCCCACGGCGCTCTTCCGCGACCAGTACATGAGCGGCCACGGCGGCGTCCTCGGCGAGGCCCAGTGGGCGGTGCTCAGCCCGTTCATCGGGCGGGTGGGAGTCGACGTGCTCGTGATCGCGCTCTTCGTCGCCGGCATCCTGCTCGTCACCGGCTCGTCGCTGCGACAGTGGGCGACGCACTCCCGGCGGGGGGTGGCCAAGGCCGGCCGGGCCGCGCGCAGCCAGGCCGAGGCGCTGGGCGTGCGCCGCAGGGAGGCCGTGGACACTCGCGTCGTCGAGCCTTATGAATCCCGGACCATGGACGCCGGCGACCTCATGCGCACCTCCGTCCACCCGGCGAACCCGGACCTGGACTTCTCGCGGCCTGTGCCGGCCGCCGAGCCGCACCTCATCGACGGCATCTCCGAGGCCCCCGAGATCTTCGGTGCAGCCACGCCGCTGCCCGAAGAGGCGCCTCCGGAGCCCACCGTCGCGGCCGAAGACGGCGTACAGCTCTCCCTCGCAGCCGCGGCGGCTGCGGCGGCCGAGAAGGGGGAGGAGGGAGACGCCGAGGTGGCGCTCGCGTTCGCCGACGCGGAGCGGCGCCAGTGGACGCTCCCCGACGCGGCCGTCCTGCGCAGGCTGGCCCAGGGCAACGGAGAGTCCCCGGACGCCGTGGCCCGGATCTCGGAGCGCCTGGTGTCCACGCTCGCAAGCTTCAACATCCCGGCCCAGGTCATCGGGACGGTCTCCGGGCCGCGCGTGACCCGCTACGAGCTGCAGCTGGCGCCGGGCATCAAGGTCAGCAAAGTCGCCAACCTCAAGGACGACCTCGCCTACGCGCTCGCGGCCACAGACGTGCGCGTGCAGGCGCCGATCCCCGGCAAGCAGGCCGTCGGCGTCGAGGTGCCCAACATCCAGGCCAACTACGTCTCTCTCGGCGACGTCCACGGGCTCTTCCCGCCGCACGCGTCGCCGATGGCGTTCTGGCTGGGCAAGGACGTCACCGGCAAGGCCATCCTTGCCGACCTGGTGCGCATGGTGCACCTGCTCATCGCCGGCACCACCGGCTCGGGCAAGAGCGGCTGCCTCAACGCGCTCATCACCTCGATCCTGCTGCGCGCCACGCCGGACCAGGTGCGGATGATCATGATCGACCCCAAGAAGGTCGAGCTGAGCAACTTCAACGGCGTGCCGCACCTGCTCGCGCCGGTCGTGACCAACATGAAGCAGGCCACCTACGTGCTCGACAACATCTGCCGCGAGATGGACCGCCGCTACGACGTCCTCTCGCGCAACGGCTGCCAGGACATCCGCGCGCTCAACAAGAAGCTGGTGCGCGCGGGCGAGGACGCCGATGCCCTACACCATGGTGATCATCGACGAGCTGGCGGACCTCATGATGGTGGCGCCGTCGGAGGTCGAGGACTCCATCATCCGCCTCGGCCAGCTCGGCCGCAGCTGCGGCATCCACCTCGTGGTCGCCACCCAGCGCCCGTCCGTGGACGTGGTCACCGGCATGATCAAGACCAACATCCCGTCGCGGATCGCGTTCGCCGTCGCTTCGCAGACGGACTCGCGCATCATCCTCGACCAGGGCGGCGCCGAGAGTCTGCTCGGCATGGGCGACATGCTGTTCAGCCCGATGGGAAGCAGCAAGCTGCTGCGCGTACAGGGCGCGCTCGTCACCAGCGCCGAGATGAAGCTCATCACCGAGCACTGGCGGCGGCAGTCGAAGCCGGACTACCACGAGGAACTCCTCGAGAACCCGGCCGGCCCGGACACCGAGCAGTCCAAGCAGGCGGCCGGCGGCGACGAGTACCTGGCAGACGCCATCAAGACGGTGGTCAACACCGGCGCCGCGAGCGTGGCGCTGCTGCAGCGCCGGCTGCGTGTGGGCTACGCCCGCGCCGGGCGCCTCGTCGACATCATGGAGGAGATGGGCATCATCTCCGGCTACGACGGCAGCAAGGCGCGCTCCGTGCTCATCGACGAGGCCGGCCTGCCGGCGGCGCTCGCGCGCCTGGACGGCGACGTCATCGCGCCGGCGCCGCTGCCCGACGAGCCGGCGGTCTCCGCCGAGGCGCCGGTGGGGCCGCAGTCGGCGACCGACCCGGCGCCCGCCGACCTCTAGAGCTTCTCGGCGCGTCCACCGGCCTCCGGGTCGTTTGTCTTCACCGGACCCGGTTACTAGACTGTACGTTCGGGTGACCGCCGCCCAGCGGGGGCCCAGCGACGAGGTGAGGAGTACCGCATCCACCGTGTTTGAGATCGGCAACACGCTGCGCGAAGCCCGGGTCCGCCGCAACCTCACGTTGCAGCAGGTCGAAGAAGACATCAAGATCCGCGTCAAGTACGTCCAGGCCATGGAGAACGAGGACTGGGACGTCATGCCCGGCGTCACGTACGTCAAGGGCTTCCTGCGCACGTACTCCGACTATCTCGGACTCGACGCCGAGGTCATCATCGGGGAGTTCCGCTCGCGAGGCATGGCGCCGTCCGCGGAACACCACGAGCCCTTCGGCGGTTCGTCGGTCATCGGCAAGCCGCGCAGCCACCGGGGGCGCAACACCGTCGTCATCGTCGCCGTCGTGTGTCTCATCGCCCTCGGCG
Source organism: uncultured Thermoleophilia bacterium (assembly GCA_963798285.1). Classification (GTDB taxonomy): domain Bacteria; phylum Actinomycetota; class Thermoleophilia; order UBA2241; family UBA2241; genus CAIXSE01. Next base: position 185,746 of record CAWCSR010000005.1, read on the forward strand.
TGATCTACGCACTCGGCTTGCGCAACGGGGGTGGCAGCGACGAGCCCCAGACCCATCCCGGCGCCCTGGGCATCGGCAGCCCGTCGCCGTCGCCGAGCACGTCGCCCAAGCCGTCGTGCGAGCTCCACGGCGGTCCCGGCGTGGCAGAAGGACCTGGTGAAGATCGAGGCGACCAAGGGCGACTGCTGGATGGAGGTCCGACGCAACGACAGCACCGGCGTCGTGCTGTTCTCGGGCACACTCAAGAAGGGCGACCAGCAGAAGTTCAAGGGCAAGGACATCTGGATGAGCCTCGGCGCTCCGGCGAACGTGCGAGCTGGAGGTCGCGGGCAAGACGACGAAGCTCAAGAGCGACGTCGGCCCGTGGACCGTCGAGATCATCCAGGGGCGCGTCGTCCAGGGCTCCAACGTACAGGGGTAGACTATGGCCAAGGAATTCTCGTTCGACGTGGTCTCCAGAGCGGACCTCAACGAGGTGCGCAACGCCGTCAACATGGCGCAGAAGGAGATCGCCACGCGCTACGACTTCAAGAAGAGCGTGAGCTCGGTGACGCTCGAGGGAGACGCGCTCGTGCTCGTCTCCGACAACGACGGCAAGCTCAAGCAGGTCGTCGACGTGCTCGAGGACAAGCTGGTGCGGCGCAAGGTGCCGCTCAAGGCCATCCAGTACGGCAAGGTCGAGGAGGCCCTCGGCGGCACCGTGCGCCAGCACGCCCCGATCGCCCAGGGCATCCCCGACGAGAAGGCCAAGGCGATGAACAAGCTCATCCGCCAGCGCTTCAAGAAGGTCAAGGTCCAGATCCAGGGCGACACGCTGCGCGTCTCCTCGTCCAGCAAGGACGAGCTGCAGGCCGCGATGGGCGTTCTGCGCGACGAGGACTTGGGCATCCCGGTCCAGTTCGTCAACTACCGCTGAGGCCCCGCACGGGCAGCTCGTTCTTCATCCAGACGCTCGGCTGCCCCAAGAACGAGGCCGACTCCGACGCGCTCGCGGCGCGGCTGCGCGCCGCCGGACACCACGCGGCGGCGCCCGACCGCGCCGACGTCTTCGTCGTCAACACGTGCGGCTTCATCGACGCAGCCAAAGAGGAATCCATCGAGGCGATCCTCGACGCGACGGAAGCCGCGCACGCCCACGGCGCCCGCGTGGCCGCCGTCGGCTGCCTCGTCGAGCGCTACCGCGACGAGCTCGCCGTGGAGATCCCCGAGGTCGACCTCTGGTGCGGCCTCGACACGGCGCCGCTGCTGGCGGCGCTGCGCGAGGCCGGGGGAGAGGCGATCGCCTCCTCGAGCGACGGCCTGTCCGGCGCGGCGGTGCCCGTCCCTCGCCGGCCGCGCCCGGTGAGCGCCTACGTCAAGGTCTCCGACGGCTGCGACCGGCGCTGCTCGTTCTGCGCCATCCCGCTCATCAAGGGCGACTACGAGACCGTGGCCGCCGCCGAGGTGCTGCGCACCGCCCGGGCGGCCGTCGCCGCCGGCGCGCGTGAGCTGGTGCTCGTCGGCCAGGACACGTCGCGGTGGGCGCAGGCAGGCTGGGGAGGGGTCGGCCGGCTGCTCGCGGAGCTGGCGGCGCTCGAGCCCGCCCCGGACTGGCTGCGCCTCCTCTACCTGCAGCCGGACGGTGTCGTTCCCGAGCTTCTGGAGGCCCTTGCGGCGCACGCCGTGCCCTACGTGGACATCCCCCTCCAGCACGCCTCCGGGGCCGTCCTGCGCCGCATGCGGCGCTCGGGTGACGGCGCCGCCCACCTGGCGCTGCTCGAGCGGGTCCGGGCCGCGCTGCCCGGCGCCGCGGTGCGCTCGACGTTCATCACCGGGTTCCCCGGCGAGACGGACGCCGAGTTCGAGGAGCTCGTGAGCTTCGTGCGCGACGCTCGCCTCGCCGTCGCCGGCGTCTTCGTCTACGACGAGCAGGAGGGCACGGCTGCCGCCGGCCTGCCCGGCGCCGTGCCCCGGGAGCTCGCCTTCGAGCGCGCCGCCCGCGCTCGGTGAGGTCATCGACCGGGAGGCGGCGCGCTTCTGGAACGCTCTCGAGGGCAGGACCGTGGACGTCCTCGTCGAGCGTGGGACCGCGCGGTCCGACGGCGTGGCCAGCGGCCGTATCGCGCTGCAGGCCCCGGACGTCGACGGGCGGACCACGGTCACCGGCGCACGATGCCGCCGCGGGGACATGGTGCGGGCCGTCGTGCGCGACAGCCTCGGGTATGATGTGGAGGCCGTCGCCACGACAGGGGGACAGTGAGCAGCCAGCTCAACCTCGCCAACAGCATCACCATCGCGCGGATCCTGCTCGTCCCGGTGTTCCTCGTGCTGCTGCTCGGCGGTCTGCCGCAGCCCTACGGCGACCTCGCCGCCGCCGCCGTCTTCATCCTGGCCGCCGCCACCGACAAGCTCGACGGCTACGTGGCGCGTCGCAGCAAGCAGGTCACCACGCTGGGACAGTTCCTCGACCCGCTCGCCGACAAGCTGCTCATCGCCGCGGCGCTCATCGCCCTCGTCGCCCAGGACCGCGTCGCCGCCTGGGTCGCGATGGTCATCATCGGGCGCGAGATCGCCGTGAGCGTCCTGCGCATCATCGGTGTCTCGCAGGGCGTCTCCATCCCGGCCGACAAGTACGGCAAGCTCAAGACCGTCCTGCAGATCATCTACGTCGTGTACGTGCTCTTCCCGACGGCCGACATCGCCCGGTACATCCACGTCTCCACCGACGTGGCCGTGGTCATCCAGTGGATCCTGGCCGTCGTCGTGGTCATCGTGACCCTGGCCAGCGGGGTCAACTACTTCCGGAACGCCCGCGGGCTCATCCGCATGCCGGGGACCAGCAACTGATGCCACCGGGAGCGCCGCGCGCAGCCGTGGTCCTGAGCGGCAACGAACTGCTCGACGGCCGCACGCGGGACACCAACGGCGCCTTCGTCTGCGACGACCTGAGCCGCAGGGGCGTCAAGGTCACCGAGCGTCGCTCACGGTCGCGGACGACCGCGAGCGCCTCTCGGCCGCGCTGCGTCACGCGCTCGCCGGCGACCCCGACCTGCTCGTCGTCGGCGGCGGGCCTCGGGACGACGCACGACGACCTCACGGCGGAGTGCCTCGCCGAGGTCCTCGGCGTGCCGCTGGAGGAGGATCGCCGAGGCGCTCGAGTGGGTCGAGGAGCGCGTCCGCGTCGTCGCCGAGCGGCGCCACCTCGACTACCGCGAGACGTTCGGACTCGCCCGGCGCCAGGCGAAGCTCCCGGCCGGCTCCACTCCCGTGCCGCCGGCCGGCGTCGCGCCCGGCATCGCCGCGCGCGCCGGGCGGACGCGCATCTACGCCTATCCCGGCGTGCCCTACGAATTTCAGCAGATGTGGCTCGAGACCGCTGCGACGCTCGAGCGCGAGGGCTTCTTCCCGGACGTCGTCGTGCGCGTGGTCCGCGTCTTCGGCGTCGGCGAGCTGCAGGTGGGGCCGATCCTCGACGGCGCTGCCGCACGACCTCGTCGAGCTCGGCATCAACGTCGGCGGGGGAGAGGTCGTGGTGCGCATCCGCCACCGCCGCGACGACGGCGCGCAGGCACAGGCCGATGCCCTGGTCGAGCACGCTGGAGGCCGGCGTACCCGTGTACTCGACCGACGGCCGCACCGTCGACGACATCGTCGCCGACGAACTGCGCGGACGTGGCCTCAGCGCTGGCCGTGGCCGAGTCGTGCACCGGCGGGCTGCTCGGCGCCCGCATCACCGCCCGCCCGGGCAGCAGCGACTACTTCGCCGGCGGCGTGATCAGCTACGCGAACCAGGCCAAGATGGACCTCCTCGAGGTGCCGGCGGGCATGCTCGCCCGGTACGGCGCCGTGTCCGAGGAGGTCGCGCAGGCGATGGCCGAGGGCGCGCGCCGCGCGCTCCACACCGACTACGCGCTCTCCCTGACCGGGGTGGCCGGCCCGGACGGCGGCACGCCGGAGAAGCCGGTCGGCCTCGTCTATCTCGGCTGCGCCGGCCCCGACGGTACGCAGGTGCGCAGAGGTTCGTTCCCCGGCGACCGCGACGGCGTGCGCACGTTCGCGGCGACGTCGGCGCTCCATCTGCTGCTCGGAGCGCTGCCGGCGTGAGCGGCGAGTCGCATCCCAAGGCCGAACGACTGCGTCTCTTCGTCGCCTGCGACCTGCCCCAGGATGTCGAGCGGGCCGTGGTCGCGTGGCAGCACAAACGGCTCGACGGCCACGAGGAACTGCGCACCGCCGCGACGCTGCATCTCACGCTCGCGTTCCTGGGCGACGTCGATGCCGCGCGCGTGCCCGACCTCGAGCGCGTGCTCAAGGGGATCAGCTGGACGCGCGCCGAGTGCCGCTTCAAGGAGCCGCTGTTCCTGCCGGCGCACGGCCTGCGACGGGTCGTCGCGCTGGAGCTCGACGACCCGTCGGGCGAGCTGCGCCGAGCTGCAGGCCGCGGTGTCGGCCGGGCTCGCCGCCGAGGGCCTCTACGAGCCCGAGAAGCGGCCTTGGCTGCCTCACGTCACGGTGGCCAGATTCCGCCATCCCGGTCACCCATTTTCCCTGCAAAACGTGAACATCGGCTCATTTGGTGTCGTCCGGATGGTCTTGTATAGTAGCCACCTGGAACGGGCCGGAGCAGTACACACCCCCGTAGCAGACTTTCCCGCGTCCTGAGCAAGAGAGGAGCGCTACCTTGGACAAGGACAAAGCCCTCGAGGCTGCCATGACTCAGATCGAGCGCCAGTTCGGCAAGGGCAGCGTCATGCGTCTTGGCGACCATCCCGTGAGCGACGACATGCAGTTCGTGCCCACCGGGTCGCTGGCGCTCGACATCGCGCTCGGCGTCGGCGGCATCCCGCGCGGCCGCATCATCGAGATCTTCGGCCCGGAGTCCTCGGGCAAGACGACGATGGTCTATCACCTCATCGCGCAGGCGCAGAAGCTCGGCGGCCAGGCGGCGTTCATCGACGCCGAGCACGCCATGGACCCCATCTACGCCAAGGCCATCGGCGTCGACGTCGACAACCTGCTGGTCTCGCAGCCCGACTACGGCGAGCAGGCCCTGGAGATCGCCGAGATGCTGGTGCGCAGCGGCGCCCTCGACATCGTCGCCATCGACTCCGTCGCCGCGCTCACGCCCAAGGCCGAGATCGAGGGCGAGATGGGCGACAGCTTCGTCGGCCTGCAGGCCCGGCTCATGAGCCAGGCGCTGCGCAAGCTCAACGGCAGCCTGAGCCGCTCGGGCACCATCTGCGCCTTCACCAACCAGCTGCGCGAGAAGATCGGCGTCATGTTCGGCAACCCCGAGGTCACCACCGGCGGCAAGGCGCTCAAGTTCTACGCCACCATCCGGCTCGACATCCGCCGCATCGAGACGCTCAAGGACGGCACCGAGGCCGTGGGCAACCGCGTCCGCGTCAAGGTGGTGAAGAACAAGGTCGCCCCGCCGTTCAAGCAGGCCGAGTTCGACATCACCTACGGCCAGGGCATCTCCCGCGAAGGCACGCTCCTCGACCTCGGCGTGTTCTACGACGTCGTCGCCAAGAGCGGTGCGTTCTTCAGCTACAACGACGAGCGCCTCGGCCAGGGCCGGGCCAACGCCAAGGCGTTCCTCTCGGAGAACACCGACATCGCCGACGCCATCGAGGTCCAGATCCGCGCCAAGGCCGGTCTGCCGGTGAGCGCGGCGCTGGCCGACGCCAACGCGGCGTTCGCCGACGCCACGGCCAAGGCTGAGGCCGCCAAGGCGGCAGCCGCACCCGAGGGCGTCGACCCCGTCACCGGCGAGGTCCTGAAGGTCTAGCCGTGCCGGTCGTCACCGCCCTGCGCGCCACCCGCCGCGGGGGAGTGGCGCTGCACGTGGACGAGGAGTACGTGTGCGTCGTCAGCGAGTCACTCGTGGCTCGCTGGCGGCTGTTCAAGGGCCGGGAGCTCGACGACGCGGACGTCACCGAGATCCGCGCCGCCTCGTCCGCCGAGCGCGTCATGGGCGACGCCTACCGCCTGCTCGGCCACCGCGCCCGGAGCCGTGAGGAGCTGCGCCGCCGGCTCCTCGCCAAGGAGCACGACGAACACGCCGTCGACGATGCGCTCGAGCGTCTCGCGGCCGATGGATTCCTCGACGATGCCGCTTTCGCGCGCAGTTACGTCGCCGACAAGCGGCGACTGGACTCGTGGGGCGCGGAGCGCATCCGCCGCGGTCTGCGCGAGCTGGGCGTCGACGTGGCCGTCGTCGACGACGCGCTCTCGGCGAGCGGCGGGGAAGAGGGCGACGAGCTCGACCGCGCGCTGGCGCTCCTGCGCCGCCGCGGCGCGCCGGAGCAGCCGCTCGACGCGGCCCGCCGGCGCGCCTTCCAGGTGCTCCAGCGCAGGGGGTTTGCCACCCCGACCGCCTACGCCGCCGTGCGCATCTGGGCGGCGGAAACGCCGCCCCGCACGAATTGACTCCGCGCGGCGGCGTCACGTACTATCCAAGCACGCGACGTGTACGCGTGCTTTGTGTATTCCATTTCTCGCTCTTGCATAGCGATACCGACGGCGCTCAGGCGCCGATGAAGCTGAACCGATCGGCCAGGGGTCAACGATGAGAGATTTGGGAGGTTTTGCGAACCTGCATTCGTCCTGACCCCTGGGCGCACTCACAGCTGGATGACCGTATCGTCGTGTACGTGCGAGCGTGGCACAGGCCGGGCGCGTTGCCCGGCCTTTTTTCGTGCCGCGCGACCTGTGAAGGGACTGGATGATGATTGCGGTCTATATCGTTGTTGGCCTGGTGGTCGGCATCGCGGCGGGGTACTTCATCCGCCGAAACCTCGCCTCGAGCAAGCTGGCGGGAGCCGAGCGCGAGGCCGAGAAGCTGCTCAAGGACTCTCGCCGTGAGGCGGATACCATCGTCAAGGAAGCTCGCCTCGAGGCCAAGGAAGAGGTCCATCGCGTCCGCAGCGAGGTCGAGGGTGAGCTGCGTGAGCGCCGCGAGGAGCTCGGCAAGGCCGAGCAGCGCATGCTGCAGCGCGAGGAGAGCATCGACGCCCGCGCCGCCGAGCAGGATCGCCGCGAGCAGTCCATCCGCGACCGCGACGCCAACAGCCAGCGCATGTCGGACGAGCTGAACAACGCGCACGCCGAGGCGATGATCCAGCTCGAGCGCATCTCCGGCCTCAGCGCCGCGCAGGCCAAGGAGATGCTGCTCAAGCAGACCGAGGACGAGGCGCGCCACGAGATGGCCAAGCTCGTCCGCCAGGTCGACGAAGAGGCGCACCGGGAGGCCGACCGGCGCGCCCGCAACGTCCTCTCGATCAGCATCCAGCGCACCGCGGCCAACCACGTCGCCGAGACCACCGTCTCCGTGGTGAACCTGCCGTCGGACGACATGAAGGGCCGCATCATCGGGCGCGAGGGGCGCAACATCCGCACCCTCGAGAACATCACCGGCATCGACTTCATCATCGACGACACCCCCGAGGCCGTGGTGCTCTCCGGCTTCGACGGCGTGCGCCGCGAGACCGCCCGCCTCACGCTCACCAAGCTCATCACCGACGGCCGCATCCACCCGGCCCGCATCGAGGAGACCTACACGGCCGCCAAGGCCGAGGTCGAGGCCGCGATGGAAGAGGCCGGCGAGCAGGCCTGCTTCGACACCAACGTGCACGGGGTGGCGCCCGAGCTGGTCAAGGTCCTCGGGCGCCTCAAGTACCGCACGAGCTACGGCCAGAACGTGCTCAACCACTCCATCGAGGTCGCCCACCTCGCCGGCATCATGGCGGCCGAGCTCGGCGCCAACGTCAAGATCGCCAAGCGCGCCGGCCTGCTGCACGACATCGGCAAGGCCGTCGACCACGAGGTCGACGGCTCCCACGCCGTCATCTCGCAGCAGCTCTGCAAGAAGTACCGCGAGTCGCAGAGCGTGTGCCACGCCATCCAGGCGCACCACCAGGACGTGGAGCCGCAGACCGTGGAGGCCGTGCTCGTGCAGGCGGCCGACGCCATCAGCGCCGCCCGTCCCGGCGCCCGGCGCGAGTCGCTCGAGAACTACATCAAGCGCCTCGAGTCGCTGGAGAAGATCGCCGAGAGCCAAGAAGGGCGTCGAGAAGTGCTTCGCCATGCAGGCCGGCCGCGAGGTGCGCGTGATGGTCAAGCCGGGCGAGATCGACGACGACGCCACCGCGCTGCTGGCGCACGAGATCGCGCGCGAGATCGAGGATCAGCTGGACTACCCGGGCCAGATCCGCGTGACCGTCATCCGCGAGAGCCGCGCCGTCGACATCGCCAAGTAGCGGGCGCGGCGCCCCGCGTCGTCCCGCGACCGCGATGAGGTCGTCATGAGTGGCCGCTACTACCTGCGCTCGTTCGGCTGCCAGATGAACGAGCACGACGCCGAGCGCATCCGCGCGCTGCTCGAGGCCCAGGGCCTGGAGCGCGCGGACGAGCCCGACGCGGCCGACGTGCTCGTCTACAACACGTGCACGGTGCGCAAGAGCGCCGACGACCGCCTCGCCGGCCACCTGGGCACGGCGGCGAGGCTCAAGCGCGAGGACCCGTCACGCGTCGTGCTCGTGACCGGCTGCCTGCCGCAGGCGGAGCAGCAGGACTTCTTCGCGCGCTTCCCCTTCGTCGACGGCGCGCTCGGGCCGCAGAACCTGCACCGCCTGCCCGAACTGCTCGCGGCGGCCGTGGAGCCGGCGGACGCAGGTCCCGCCGGCTACTTCGAGGACGGCCCGCAGCTCAGCGGCGGGCTCGAGGCGCGCCGCGAACGGCCGTACCAGGCGTGGGTGCAGGTCATGAGCGGCTGCACCAACTTCTGCTCCTACTGCATCGTGCCGTTCGTGCGTGGCCCGGAGCGCAGCCGGGCCGCGGACGAGGTGGTGGCGCGAGGCCGAGCGACTGGTCGCCGACGGCGTGCGCGAGATCACGCTTCTCGGACAGAACGTGAACGCCTACGGCAGCGACCTGCAGCGCGGGGGAGAGACGACCGCCGCGAGCTTCGCTGAGCTGCTGACGCGCCTGGACGGCGTCGCCGGGCTCGAACGGGTGCGCTTCATGACCTCCCATCCCAAGGACCTCGGCGACGACCTCGTCGCCGCCGTCGCCGAGCTGCCGAGCGTGTGCGAGCACGTGCACCTGCCGGCCCAGGCCGGCTCCGACCGCGTCCTCAGGGCGATGCGCCGTGGCTACACCGCCGCCGAGTACCTCGGCCGCGTCCACGCTCTCCGCCGCGGCGGTGCCCGACGTCAGCATCACCACCGACCTCATCGCCGGGTTCCCGGGTGAGACCGAGGACGACTTCGAGCAGACCCTCGCGCTGGTGCGCGAGGCCGCCTTCGACGCGGCGTTCACGTTCGTCTACTCGCCGCGCACCGGCACCGCGGCCGCCGGACTGCCGGACCAGGTGCCGTCCGACGTGCGCCGCGAGCGCGTGGAGCGCCTGATCGAGCTCACGCAGCAGCAGGCGCTCGCCGCGCGCCGGGCGTGGGTCGGACGGCGCGCCGAGGTCCTGATCGAGGGTCTCAGCCGCGATGGTCACCAGCACCGCGGCCGCACCCGCCAGAACGTGACCGTCAACGTCGCCGGAGCCGTCCGAGCCCGGTGCTATAGTGACGGTGGATATCACCGCAGCGACCTCCACCACGCTGCGCGGCTCAGTCTGAGCCGGCGACCAGGAGGCATCGTCATGCAAGGCTGCATCTGCCCTCACCCTCCGCTGCTCATCCCTGAGGTCGGCGGCACCGCCCGCGGCAAGATCGCGGCCACCGTCACCGCCATGGAGAAGCTGGCCGGCTCGGTGGGCGACCCCGATACGATCGTCGTCATCTCGCCGCACGCGGACGACTTCGGCGCCTCGCACGCCGTCAAGACCGCCCCGCGCCTGCGCGGCGACTTCGGCCGCTTCCGCTGCCCCGAGGCCACGTTCAGCTACGACAACGACGTGCAGTTCGCGGAGCTCCTGCTGGCGCTCTCCGGAGACAGCCGCAAGCTCCGCGTCGTGCCCGACGACGGGGACGTGCTGGACTGGGGCGTCATGGTCCCGCTCAGCTTCCTGAACCCCAACCGGATCGTGAGCCTGTCGGTCGTGGGCCCGTACGCCGAGCACCGCACGCTCGGGCAGCTGGTGCGACGCTGCGCCGAGGAACTGGGGCGCGACACGCTGTTCCTGGCCTCCGGCGACCTCTCCCACGCGCTCATCCACGGCGCGCCGGCGCCCTACGATCCGCGCGGCAAGCTGTTCGACGACGAGATCGTGACGCTGCTCGGCGTCGGCGACTTCGCCGCCCTCACGCGCATCGAGCCGGTGCTCCTCGACGGGGCCGCCGAGTGCGGCCTGCGCAGCTTCGTCGCGCTCGGCGGCTTTCTCGGCGACGACGCCACCGTCGACCCGGAGATCTTCAGCTACGAAGGGCCCTACGGAGTCGGCTACCTCGTCGCCCGCTTCGGCCCGCACCCCACGGCGGCGGACGCCCCGCAATGACCGTGGACGACGACCCCGGCGAGGGCGCTCCCGGCCCCGCCGACTACGCACTGTGCTGCGTGCAGGCCTGCGTCGGCGGCGCACGTGCTCCCGAGCCGCCCGGAGACGAGTTCTACGAGCACCGGGCGGCCTGCTTCGTCACGCTCAAGAAGTACGGCGAGCTTCGTGGCTGCATCGGCACGCTCGAGCCGGCCGAGACGTCGCTCGGCACCGAGATCGCGCGCAACGCCCACTCGTCGGCGATGCGCGACCCGCGCTTTCCGCCCGTCACAGTGGACGAGTGCGACGCCATCACCTGCTCCGTGGACGTCCTCAGTCCCAGTGAGCCGTGCACGCTCGACGACCTCGACCCGCAGGTCTACGGCGTGATCGTCGAGTCAGGGTTCCGCCGTGGCGTCCTGCTGCCGGCGCTGGCGGGCGTGGACACCGTCGAGGCACAGGTGAGCATCGCGTTGCAGAAGGCCGGCATCTCACCCGACCAGCCCTACGACGTGCGCCGTTTCCGCGTGACGCGCTACCGGCAGGGCGAGTGCCCTGTGGATGCCGACGACCCGGCGGCGCAGTCCGAAGATGACTGAGCCGCCGCCGGTGGTGGCCGTGTTCGGCGCCACCGCGCTCGGCAAGAGCGACGTGGCGCTCGAGCTGGCCGGCCGCCTGGACGCCGACATCGTCGTCGCCGACTCCATGCAGATCTACGCCGGGCTGGCCATCCTCACGAACCAGCCCGGCGCGGACGCCCGGGCCCGGGCGAAGTACCACCTCGTCGGCTGGGCGTCGCCGCAGGACGAGCACACAGTCGCCGAGTACGCGGCGCTCGCGCACGAGGTCGTCGACGATCTGCTGGCCGCCGGACGCCGCGTGATCGTGGAGGGGGGCTCCGGCCTGTACGTCCGCGCCGTCCTCGGCGACCTCGCCTTCGGCGCGGCGTCCGACCCGGCGCGCAGGCGCGAGCTGGAGGCGCGCTGGGAGCGCGCGCCGGAGGATCTCGTGGACGAGCTGGTCCGGCGCGCGCCGGACGTGGCGGGGCGCGTAGACGCTGAGCAACGCGCGCCGGGTCATCCGCGCCCTCGAGTCGCTCGACGGCGCCGAGACCGATGCACGGGACGGCAGTGCCGGGCCGCAGACCGGTGAGCTCTGGAAGGCCGGCGGCCGCTACGCGCACCGGCTCGTGGCGCTCGTACCCGACGACGACCGCGCCGCGCTCATGCAGCGCATCGACCGGCGCGTCGATGCGATGCTCGCCGCCGGAGCGCTCGAAGAGGTCGCGGCGGCTCGTGCGGCCGGCCCGTTCTCACGCACGGCCGCGCAGGCGATCGGCGTGCGCGAGCTCTGCGCCGTCCTCGACGGCGAGCTCGCGCTCACGGAGGCCGCGGCGCGCATGAAGACGCGGACGCGCGCCCTGGCGCGCCGCCAGCTCACGTGGCTGCGCAAGCTTCCGGACGCGCTCAAGGTGCCGGCGACGGATCGCCCCACGGCCGCCGTCGCCGTCGACGTGCTCCGCCTGCTCGAGACCGGCACGTGGTAGGATTTCCGTTCCGGCGCGGCGCATCCCGTCCGCGCGCTGTCCGATCTCAGGGGGTCACGACCGGTGCAGCCTCAGTGGCAGGGTCTCGGCAAGGTCCAGTTCTCCAAGTGGCAGGGGCTCGGCAACCACTACATCGTCCTCCATGCGGACCAGCTTCCGTTCGAGCTCACGCCGCAGCGCGTGCGCCTGCTCTGCGACCGCAACCTCGGCATCGGGTCTGACGGCATCCTGCTCATCGGCGACCCCACCGCCGAGGCGCGCTTCCCGCTGCGCATCTTCAACCCCGACGGCAGTGAAGCCGAGATGTGCGGCAACGGCGTGCGCATGGTCGCGCGCAAGCTCAAGATGGAGGGCGCGATCCAGGGCGACACCGTCGTCCTCGACACGGGCGCCGGCGAGATCGTGCCCAAGCTCGGCGAGGGCTACGAGGTCACCGTCGACATGGGCATCGCGCGGTTCGGCGGCGAGAAGCTTGAGGGCTTCGAGGGCGACTGCGTCGACGAGACGCTGCAGCGCCGCCGGCCGCAGCTTCACCTTCACCTTCGTCGACGTCGGCAACCCGCACGCGATCATCCAGTCGCCGTGGCCGCTCGAGCTCGTGCCACTGCACGAGATCGGCCCGGTGATCGAGGAGCACAGGTACTTCCCGCGCAAGGCCAACGTGGAGTTCGTCAAGGTGCTCGGCGAGCACGACGCCAGGATCCGCGTCTGGGAGCGCGGCGTGGGGGAGACCCGCGCCTGCGGCACCGGCGCCACGGCCACCGCGGTCGCCCTGGTGCGCACCGGGCAGTGCACGAGCCCGGTCACCGTGGAGCTTCCGGGCGGCAGGCTCGTCGTCGAGGTCAGGCCGGACTGGCGCGTGTTCATGACCGGTCCGGCCGAGGAGATCTACCACGGGGACCTCTCGCTCGAGTTCCTGGCGCACCTGGAGTAGCGGACCCGTCACCACCACCCGCACGTCCGGAGGACCATGAAGATCGCAGAACGCGTCCGCACGCTGCCGCCGTACCTGTTCGCGGCCATCGAGCGCCAGATCGCCGAGCGCAAGGCTGCCGGCATCGACGTCATCAGCCTCGGCATCGGCGACCCCGACCTGCCCACGCCGCCGCACGTCATCGCGGCGCTGGCCGAGGGCGCCGCGGACCCGGCGACCCACCAGTACCCGAGCAACCAGGGCGAGCTCGGCTTCCGTGAGGCGGTGGCCGGGTTCTACGCGACGCGCTTCGGCGTCGCGCTCGACCCGGCCGACCAGATCGTCCCGCTGCTCGGCGCCAAGGAGGGCATCGCCCACGTCTGCCAGGTCCTGCTGGACCCGGGCGACGTGGCCCTGGCCGCCGACCCCGGGTATCCGGTGTACGTGACCGGCCCCATGCTGGCCGACGGCGCCGCGGTGCACGTCCCTCTGGTGCCCGAGCTCGGCTTCCAGCCCGACCTCGAGGCGATCCCGGCCGAGACGCTCGCCAAGGCGACGATGATCTTCGTCAGCTATCCCAACAACCCGACCGGCGCCGTCATCGAGGACGACTTCTTCGCCCGGCTGGTCGACTTCGCCCGTGCCAACGACATCGTCGTCGTGCACGACAACGCCTACGCGGACATCACGTACGACGGCTACGTGGCGCCGAGCTTCCTGGCGACGCCGGGAGCCTCGGAGGTCGGCGTGGAGATGTTCAGCCTCTCCAAGAGCTACAACATGACCGGCTGGCGGGCCGGCGCGATGGTCGGCAACCGCGAGGTCGTCGACGCCTACTGGCGTCTCAAGACAAACCTCGACTCCGGCATGTTCGGGGCGGTGCAGCGCGCCGCCGCCGCCGCGCTCAGCGGTTCGCAGGAGTGCGTGCGTGAGATGTGCCGCATCTACCAGCGCCGCCGCGACCTGCTGGTCGACGCGCTGCGGACGGTCGGCATGCACGTCGACGCCGCCTAAGGGCACCATCTACCTATGGGTGCCCGTGCCCGAAGGCTACACGTCCGCGAGCTTCACACAGCAGGTGCTGGAGCAGGCCGACGTCGTCGTCACGCCGGGAGCGGCCTACGGTCCCTCCGGCGAGGGCTACGTGCGTCTCTCGCTGACCCTGCCCGACGAACGCCTCGAAGAGGCCGTCGGGCGTATCGAGGAGCGAGTACGACTCTAGCCGGACGCACGCACGAAGAAGGGACGTACCGTGGGAACTGAGAAGGTCGTCGATACCGGGGCCACGGAGGTCCGGCCGCGCACGGTGGTGTTCGCCGTCGTGCCCGGCCGTCACGGAGCGCCCGGAGAGGACGAGCAGCTGGGCGAGATCAAGGAGCTGCTGCGCTCCGCGGACATGGACTGGGTCGCCGACGTGATCCAGCACCGCGACTCGCCCAACCCGCGCACGTACCTGGGCAAGGGCAAGATGAGCGACCTCAAGGAGTCGATCACCGAGAACGCCGCCACGGTCGCCGTCTGCGAAGACGATCTCACCCCGGCTCAGGTGGCGTCGGTCCTCGACGCCGTGGACGCCGACGTCCTCGACCGTACCGAACTCATCCTCACCGTGTTCAGCAAGCACGCTCATTCGCTGGAGGGCACGATGCAGGTGCACCTCGCCCAGCTCGAGTACGAGCTCACGCGGATGCGCGGCAAGGGCCTCGTGATGAGCCGGCTGGGAGCCGGCGTCGACATGCGCGGCCCCGGCGAGACCAAGATGGAGGTCGACCGGCGCGTCGTGCGCAAGCGCATCCAGACGCTTCGCGATCGCATCGACCAGATGGCACGCACCCGCCGCACCCAGCGCGCCAAGCGAGTGAGCACCGGCGTGCCGCTCATCGCCCTGGCCGGCTACACCAACGCCGGCAAGTCCACGCTGCTCAACGCGCTCACCGACGCCGAGGTCTCGGTGCGCGACCGCCTGTTCGAGACGCTCGACCCCACGTCGCGCACCTATCGCTTCCACGACCGCGACTACGTGGTCACCGACACGGTCGGCTTCATCCGCAAGCTGCCGCACCAGCTCGTCGACGCGTTCGCCAGCACGCTGGAGGAGACGACGCTCGCCGACGTGGTCCTGGTCGTGGCCGACGCCAGCCTCGACCCGTCCGAGATCGGCGTCCGCGAGCAGACCGTGGCCGACGTGCTCGACATGATCGGCAGCACGGCCCCGAGGATCGTCGTCTTCAACAAGATCGACCGCCTGGACGCGGGCAAGCTGAACCGCTTGCGCGCCCTGTATCCGGAGGCCGAGTTCATCGCCGCGCGGCGAGGGCCTCGGCCTGGAGGCGCTCCAGGCGCGCCTCGGGCGGTTCTTCGATCGCGCGCTGCGGCCCGTGCGCCTGCTCTTCCCGTACACGGAAGCGGGCGAGATGCACCGTCTGCGCGGCATCGCCAGCGACGTGCGCGAAGAGCACACCGCCGGAGGGCGTGATCTTCGAGGCCCGGCTGCCCGTGGCCGAGGCCGGGCGGTACGCGCGCTACCGCCTGGAACCCGACGATCCCGGAGGACTTCGCCGATCTGCGAGGACGAGACGCCCGAGGATCGATGAGGAGGCCGGCGACGATGCCTGACGCCGGCCTGCCCGTGCCCGTGCGGCTGCTGACATCCTCGGCCCGCCTGCCCGAGCGCGCCTACGAGCACGACGCGGCCTACGATCTCTTCGCGGCGGAAGAAGCCACGCTCCCGCCGCTCACGCGCGCCGTGGTCGGCACCGGCATCGCTCTCGGCCTGCCGAGCCAGCCTCGCGGCACTCACGTTGCCGCGCTCGGGCCTCGCCGCCCGCCACGGCATCTCGATCGTCAACGCCCCGGGTCTCATCGATCCGGGTTATCGTGGCGAGGTGCGCATCATCCTCCTCAACACCGACCGCGAAGCGACGTTCACGGTCGCCGCCGGCGACCGCATCGCCCAGCTTCTGTTCCTGCCGCTCACGGACGTGAGCCTCGCGCCGGCGGACACGCTCGACGACACGCACCGCGGCGAGCGTGGCTTCGGCTCGAGCGGCACGGGGGAGAGGTGACATGCCCGACGTGACTCCAGATCCTGAGGCCCTCGGCATCGCCGACGACGCTGCCGGCCCGGACGACAAGCCTACTATTCGCGTCGCAGGCCTGCTCATCCACGAGGGTAGTATCTTGATGGTAGAGCAGGGGAGAGGTGACGAACGCTACTGGCTGCTGCCCGGCGGCGGCGTCCAGTTCGGTGAGACGCTCTCCGACGCGCTCAGACGCGAGCTCCAGGAGGAGCTCGGCCTGCGCGTCGGCGTCCAGCGCCTGCGTCGCCATCGTCGAGTCGATCTCACCGGAGCCGGACTACGCGAAGCACGTCGTGCACCTGATCTTCGAGATCTCCGCGCCGGCGGAGGCGACTGCCGGAGCCACAGGACGTCAAGGTCCTCAAGCGCGCGCTTCCTCGACGAGTTCCAGCTGCAATCCGCCGACGTGCGCCCGCCGATCACGCGAGTTCCTGAGCGCCTGCGTGAGGGAGATGCCCTCGTCGCCGCAGTATCTCGGGCGTCGCTGGTAGATCGTTTCCGCGCGTTTCCCTTCAAGACCGGCAAGAACGCACCCGTCGTGCTTCTCAGGTAACACGCGATAATCTCCGTTATGTAAAGCTAGCGATTCGGACGGCTCCCAGGCGAGTCGATCGGACCTCACCGTCCGCTTGGCGCGCCGCCCCTCCCTCCGCAACGACGCGTGCGCTCCGCTCCGGCTCGCCGCGCGCCGCCAATGCGCGGCCGCTCACGGCGTCGAGCGGTCTTGGCGCCGCCCGTCGGTCTCAGGCAATCGCCGCTCGCTGCTGCCGGCGGCTCCGCCCGCGTGACGATGACGTCCGCAGCGGCGCGATCCGAACGTCGCCGGCGCGGCTGCATCCACCCACCGCGTGCTCGCGGGCACTTGAGCTTTGAACCGCGTTCGGGATTCGGCAGCCCTGCAGGGAAATGCGCCAGTGCCTGCAGCGTTCAGATGCCGGCGACGAGCTCCGTGTCGGCGCGGTCGGCCTCGCGCCGGGCCTGTCAGCGACACGGCCCGACGCACGAACAGGCGTTCGTGTGTGGAGCTCGGCCCTGTCTGAGGGGCTGGGGCGGCGTCCCGTGAGGCGCGGCGCTCGCGGGGCGGCGGGCGGGCGAAGCCGCGCCCGCCGGGCTCCTGGTCAGTACGTGATCAGGCTGAAGACGTCGTAGCCCTCGAGCTTCTTGCGGCCCTCGAGGCCGGAGAGCTCGATGATGAAGGCGAGCCGACGACCTTGCCGCCGAGCTTCTCGACGAGCTCGATCTTGGCCTGGCGGTGCCGCCGGTGGCCAGGAGGTCGTCGTGCACGAGCACGTTCTGCCCCGGCTTGATCGCGTCCGCGTGGATCTCGAGCCTGTCGGTGCCGTACTCGAGGTCGTATTCGGCGGAGATGGTGTCGTGCGGCAGCTTGCCCGGCTTGCGCGCGCAGACGAAGCCGGCGCCGAGGCCGTAGGCCACGGCGGCGCCGAGGATGAAGCCGCGCGCCTCCGCCCCCATCACGACGTCGATGTGCTTGCCGGTGCCGTACTCGACGAGGCGGTCGACGGCCTCGCGCAGGGCCTTCGGCTCCTGCAGCAGCGGCATGATGTCGCGGAACAGGATGCCCTCCTTGGGGAAAGTCCGGGATGTCGCGCACGTGAGCGGCGAGGTCGAAGCGTGCGTCTGTCATGGGATCTCCTTGTGGGTGCGACTGCGGCAGCGCCGCTGTGATGACGGTACCGGCTGCCTCAGCGCGTCTGGCCGCCGGTGAGCCGGCGGACGCCGCGGGCGAGCAGGAGCTGACGCAGCTGCGGCGGAGGCCTGGACGATGTCGTCGAGCTGATCGAGGCCCTCCCGGCGGCGCTCGGGCCGGTTGGAGCGCGAGCGCCGGCAGCAGCACCTGCTCGATGAGCCCGATCTCGCGGTCGACGGCGCTCTTGAGGACGCGCAGGTTCTTGGGGCGCAGGCCGAGCTGCGCGAGCTGCGCCGCGGCCGCCGACGATGCCGGCGTCGGTCTCGGTGTAGCGCTGGACGCCGCTGACCTGGCGGCGCGTGGATGAGCTCGTACTCCTCGAGCTCGTCGAGCAGGCCGAATCGGCGCCGGTCATCTGCTGGATCTCCTCGGCGGTGTACTCGCGCTCCTCCGCCGCGCTCGAGCAGGTCGGTCTTGCGCAGGCCCTGCCGCGCCGTCGGGCAGCGGGCTCGCAGGGCTGCGCTCCAGCTCGCGACGGATGACCTTGAGCGGCAGGTACTCGTCCCGCTGCATGCTGAGCACGCGCACGAGGCGGGAGAAGTCGTCCTGGGAGTAGAGCCGGTAGCCGGACTTGGTGCGGCGCGGCGTCACCAGCCCCTGTTCCTCGAGGTAGCGCAGCTTGCTGACGCTGATGTCGGGGAACTCGCGCGCAGGCGCTCCACGACCGTACCGATGGTGAGCAGGCTCTCGTCGCCGACGTCGAACAGCAGTTCGGCAGTCTCGGACACGTCGCCCCCGGCGCCCGTCAGGTCCCCGCCGGAGCGAGGAACGTGAGCTTGTACTTGCCGATCTGGATCTCGTCGCCGTCGCTGAGCACGGTGCGCTCGCCGCGGCGGCGATTGATGAACGTGCCGTTCAGGCTGCCCTCGTCGAGGATGACCCAGACGTCGCCCTCGCGCATCACGACCGCGTGGTTGCGCGACACGGTGACGTCGTCGAGGAAGATCGGCCGCATCGGGGTGGCGGCCGATGGCGACGCGCTCGTCGCGCAGGACGTAGGTCTCCCCCGCGCGTGCCGCCGCCGCTGCGGATGACGAGGCAGGCGTCGTCGCGGACAGGCCGCGAACGGCGTTGACGTCGCCGTCGTCCTCGCCGGGGACGTAGCTCAGGGTGGTCGCCGACTCCGGCTGGTCGGCGATGCAGGCTCGCTCCGCAGCGGACGCAGAAGCTGGCGCCCTCTGAGTTCCGGATGCCGCACTCGGGGCAGAACACGCTACTTCTCCGCCTCGTCCTCGTCGCCGGGCTCGGCGGCCGGAGCGGGCTCCTCGCTCGTGGGCATCTTGCCGGCGAGGATGCGGGACAGTCCGGCGACGTCGTCGGCGGAGATGACGGATTCGCCCGCCGCGTGCTTGCGCTGCAGGCGCATCACGAGTTCGGCGCGCAGGATGTCGAGCTTCGCCGTGAAGGATGCGCCGACGGCGCGAGATCTCGCGCTCCTCGGCCTCGAGCTCCGCGATCGAGCGCGCGCAGGTCGTCGTCCGAACGGGACACCAGATCGACGATGTCGTCCATGGCGCGACTCCTCTCCGTAGAGTAGAGGGCTGGATTGCGGATGCTACCCGACCCAGCCTCAACGTTCAAGTTCAGGTTGAGGTGGCCGTCCCGCGTGCGGGTCCACGTCACCTGCTGCCTGCGGGCGCTCCACGCGCACGACCCCGCGGGACGCGAGGCGGTGGAGGGCGTGGAGCGCATCGTACTCGTCGGCGTCGCCGCCCACGAGGAGCCCTTCGACGATGTCGCCGACCGTGCGGGCTCCGGGACCGAGATAGCCGAGCAGGCGAGCCTCAGGGCATCGTCCGCTTCTCCGCCGAGATAGCGCACGAGCGCCGGCGCCGGAAGGCGCCGGCGCAGGCGGTACGTCTCGTCGAGGCGGCGCATGCCCTCGATCAGCAGCGACTCGGTCGGCAGGTTGAAGTCGTCCTCGTCGAGCTCGGCTGCAGGGTCGAAGTCGAACGAGCCGGTCTTGAGGCCGAGGAGCGGCGTAGAAGGCCTTCTCGGCCGTCAGTTCCCCGCTGTGCGCGCCCACCAGGCGGCCGGCGCGGAACATCGAGCACGCCGGCCACCGCGTCCTCTTCGTCGTAGAGGACGAGACGGCCGGTCTTGCCGCCGACGGACGTCATTTCGACGAGGTCCGGCAGCGGCAGCTCGCCGAGGTCTCCCCTCAGGCCCATGCTGGACCTCGCCTCATCTGTCTGGTCATGCGCTCGCTTCGCCTTCATGCTGGTCACAGCTTCGCATCCCGCGCCCGGCTTCCTGCCCGGGCACCGGGCGCCCCACCTGCTTCGTTCCCCTCATGCTTTGCCCGCAACGCGACGATACAGGAGGCAGCGCCAGACCGGACGCGGGCCCGCGGCGGCGCTGATATATACTTCGGCCACCGCGGGCGTCTACGGGAGGAGCGTGCGTGGCTCGTCGCAAAGGACTCGTCATCAACGATCGTCAGCTGGACCGCTGCGACGACCTCCTTCAGAAGCTCAAGGAGGTCTCCGGGTCCAGCTTCCTCGCGCTCATCAGCACCTCGGGTCAGCCGATCACGACGGCCTCGGACGAGTACCACCCCGAGACGCTCTCGCTCGCTTCGCTCGCCGCCAGTTCGTTCGCGGCCACGCAGCAGCTGGCCAGGATCCTCGACGAGAACGAGTTCACCCTGCTCTTCCACGAGGGCAAGGCGCTCAACCTGCACGTCTCCCAGGTCACCGATCAGGTGCTGCTCATCGTCACCTTCGGCCGCGAGACACAGGTGGGCAAGGTGCGCCTCTACACGCAGCGCGCCATCGAAGTGCTCCGGCAGATCTTCGAAGGGCCGGAGGACGAGACCACGCCGGAGATGGACGCCGATTTCGAGGCGGCCGCCGGCACTGCCATGGACGACCTCTTCAAGGACATGTGAGACAGCCCTATGCCCCTGATCAACTTCGCCGCCCGCGAGATCAACTACAAGATCGTCTACTACGGCTGCGGTCTCTGCGGCAAGACGACCAATCTCCAGTACATCCACCGCAAGATCAATCCGGACGCGCGCGGCAAGCTGGTCAGCATCGCCACCGAAGAAGAGCGCACGCTCTACTTCGACTTCCTCCCGCTCACGCTGGGGACGGTCAAGGGCATGCAGACCCGGTTCCACCTCTACACGGTGCCGGGTCAGAGCTACTACAACGCCAGCCGCAAGCTCGTGCTGCAGGGCGTCGACGGGGTGATCTTCGTCGCCGACTCGCAGATCACGCGCCTCGACGAGAACGTCGAGAGCTACCTCAACCTCTGGGACAACCTGCTCAGCCAGGGCGACGACCTCAGCAAGCTCGGGTTCGTCATCCAGATGAACAAGCGCGACCTCACCGAGGTCTTCTCGGTCGAGGACCTCAACGAGCTGCTCAACCACACCGATTCGCCGGTGACGGAGAGCAGCGCGGTCACCGGCCAGGGCGTGTTCGAGACGCTCAAGGTGGTCTGCAAGCAGGTCATCGCCAAGACCGGCTGACGGCCGGCGGCGCGGGAGCTCTCCCCCGCCGGCCCGGGTCTCGCGTCCCTCAGCTCTCCCCCGCGCCCCGCTCGGCGACCCTCAGGTGCCGACCCGCTTCACCCAGTCCATCGGGTCGTAGTGCGACACGAACGTGTCGCTGAACAGCACCTTGCCGCCGTCATCCTTCACGGTCCGCTCGACCCTGACACTGCAACCGTCGATGCCCTTCTCCCAGCGGATCACGCCGGGGCCGAGGTCGCTGTCGTAGATCACTCTCGGGTTCGACTTGCCGTGCGCCGGTTTACGAATATCGTAGAAGGCACCGGTCTTGTACGTGACGGTCCGGCCGGTCTTGCCCACCAGCGCCACCGTGAGCGCGCCGCCGCTGATCCAGCTGCGGATCATGATGCTCTTTGACGGTGTCGTTCTTGAACTTGAAGTCGGCGCTGCCCCAGGAGACCGTCGCGTCGCGGCCGATGGGATAGTGCGAGATGTAGAGGGAGTGGGCCTCGCGTTCCACCACCGGGAGGCCGGCGAAGAAGACGGCGTTGAACAGCGTCGTCGCGTACTGGCAGACGCCGCCGCCGACGCCCTGGCGCAGCACGTTGTCGGCGGCGATCACCGGCGCGTAGTCGAAGCCGCGGTTGGCCGTTCGCGGGCCCATCGCGGCGTTCAGCGAGAACGTCTGCCCGGGTGCGACGATCGGTGCCGTCCACCAGCTTGGCCGCGAGCGCGATGTTGGTGGCTCGCGTCGTGTTGCGCGGGTCGAAGTACGTGACGAACTGCGAGCCCAGCGCGGCGAGCCCCTGGCTCTCGACGTCGGCGGTGCTCAGCTTGGGGAACGACGGCTTGAGCGCCACGAAGATGGTGCGCAGGCCGCCGCCGGTGGCGGCGTCGTCGAGCTCGTCCATGAGGACCGGCACGTCGAGGACCATGCCCGACTCGCTCTCGGTGACGTGGACCGTGCCGTCGTCGTTGACCTCCACGGTCGCGTCGACCGCCGGCGTCTCCGCAAAGGCGAACAGCCGGTGCAGTTCGGCCGAGGCATGCTCGTTGTGGAAGGTGAGCGGATACTGGTCGGCGTCGGCGCCCTTGTTGATGGACAACATGCCGGCCATCTGCCGCGGCGTCAGGACGACCTCTTTGGCGCGGTACCGCAACGTGACCGGCTGCGCGAGGTACCTGGCCGCCGCCGAAGCGCGCGCCTGCGCGTCGATGGTGCTGACCTCGGGGGCAACGACCTGGGTGGGGACCGGGCCGTCGTAGCTGCGTCCGGCGGCCACCGCCGCAAGGATGGCGCGCTCGAGCGCCACGCCGTCGACCTCGCGCCCGTCCACGGCGGGCACGACGGCGACGCGCTCACCCGAGAGCTTGAGCCCTGCGTCTCGCGCGGGCACGTCGATCTGCGCGCGGACGGCCTCCAGGCCCTTCTTGTACGCGCTCGGATCGACGTGCACGACCGGCGCGACGGCGCTCGTGCCGCCAGGCAGCCACACCGTCATCCCCAGCGGAAGTTCCCGCCGACCCGCAGCCATGGCCGCGGTCGCGGTCGCCTTCGGATCGATGCTGATGCCCAGCTGGGCCAGTGTCAGGTCCAGCGGCTCGGCGGAGCCGGCGTGCAGCTGGATGCTCCCGACCCTCTGCCCCACGTCTGCGGCCACGACGGCAGCGGCCCCGGCCTCATCGAGCCCTCGGAGCGGCACTCCCGCCACGCTCACGCCATCGCCTACGTGACCCCACACGACGGCTTCGGTGGCCACGAACCCGGCGACCGCGAGCACGACGATCAGGAGCGCGGTCGCCGTCCACGCGTGGCGGCCGTACCAGGCGCCGAAGCGGCGCAGCGGACCTCGGCGTGAAACGACGGCGGGTTGCCCGGCCCCGGGCGAAGGTGCGTCCATGGGTTCCATTCTACGGCAGCCTTCGCCGCCCGCACCCCACGTCCTACCCGGCGTTCTCCCTGATCACGCCGCGCACGACCTCGAGGAAGCCCTCCGCCAGCTCCTCGGACTGGCGGCGGTCGGGGCCTTCGGCGTAGACGTGGAAGACCGGCTCGTCCGCGTCGGGCAGCAACTGGACCCAGCCACCCTCGTGGCGGAGTTGGATGCCGTCGATGAGGCCGATCTGCGCGTCGCTGCCGGCGGCCTCGCGCTGCAGGTGCTCGGTCGCCGTGCGCATGACGGTGCCCTTGAGCGCCCACGGGCACGCCACCGTCTTGTGGACGAGCGTGCTGGTCGGGATCTCCTCGAGCTGCTCACTGAGGGGGCGCGCCTGCGGCGCCAGCAGCTCGAGCAGCTTGCCCAGACTCATGACGGCGTCGAACGCGGGCAGGAAGCGCGGGAAGATGTAGCCGCCGCCCAGCGAGCCGGCGAAGACCACGCCGTCCTCCATTGAAGCCTGCGCCAGCGCCGGCACGGACACCTTGGTGCGCACGATCTCGACACCGAAGGGCTCCGCGAGCGTCTCCGCCAGGTGGGTCACCGTGAGCGGCAGGACGATCTTCTCGCCGCGCGAAGCCTGTTGCGCCACGAGCTTGACGATACAGGAGCAGCGCCTTCTCGAGCGCCACCTCGGCGCCGGTGTCGTCGACGACGTAGAGCCGCTCCGCGCCGGGGCCGATGACGAGGCCGAGGTCGGCCTCCATGGTCCTCACGAGGCGCTGGACCTCCTGTATGTTGGCGCCGAGCTCCTCGGCGCCCATGCTCACGTGGTGCTGGTCGTTGAAGGCGCGCACCGACAGCACTTCGGCGCCGAGGCTGCCGAGCAGGTACGGCAGCGTCAGCGACGCCGGCGAGTAGGAGTAGTCGACCACGATCCGGTAGGCGCGGCTGCGGATGCGCTCCACGTCCCAGGAGCCGACCAGACCGCGGATGTAGGTCTCCATGGCCCGGTCGGGGAACTGGATCTCGCCGAACTCGCTGTAGAAGGCGCGGCGGAAGTCCTGGCGGCCGTAGTACTTCTCGATGTCCTTCTGGCGCGCCTCGCTCAGGTTGATCCCCGGAGGCTCGAACAGCTGGATCTGGATCATCTCCGGGTCCCAGCTGGCGATGCGCACGTGCAGGCCGCCCTGCGCGTTGCCGTTCTTGACCTCGAAGCGGTTGATCGCGCTGCTGGCGATGCGCAGGTCGCGCACGACGACGCCGGTGGAGTTGAGGCCGGAGATGATGGCGCGCTTGATGACCCGCGACGCCGGGTGGGCGTCGCGGCTGGTGCACACGCTGGCGCCCTTCTTGAGCACCGTGCCGTAGGCCATCGCCATCTTGAGCGCCAGCTCGGCGGTGATGTCGACGTTGATGAGCCCGGTGATGCCGTCCTTGCCGAAGAGCTGCGCGCTGCCGCGCGACTCCCAGATGATGCTGCTGTGGATCTGCGCGCCTGACTCGACCGTCTTGTTGGGGTAGATCTTGACGTCCGGAGCGATGTACGCCTGCTCGCCGATGACGGACTCGTCGCCGACGGCGGAGCCCTCGCTGAAGGTCGAGCCCGCCTTGAGGTCGCAGTTGCGGCCGATGATGGCGCCGTACACCTTGGCCGAGGCGCCCACATACGTGTTCGCCGCGATCACGCTGTTGCGCGTCTCGGCGTGCTCCTTCACCACCACGTTGCTGCCCAGCACCGAGTAGGCGCCGATGGACGCCGTGGGGTCGATCTTGACGTAGTTGCCGATGAAGGCGGGGCCCTTCATGTTCTCCAGCGAATCGAGGTTGACCCCGTCGCCCAGGAAGATGCGGTTGTGCAGCTCGATGCCCGGCAGCTCGGCCTGGACCTTGCCGTCGAGGAGGTCGCGGTTGGCGGCGAGGTACTGCGGCAGGCTGCCGATGTCCTGCCAGTAGCCCTCCGCCACGTAGCCGTACAGGGGCGCGCCCATCTCGAACAGCTTGGGGAACAGCTCCTGGCTGAAGTCGTACTGGGTATCGGCCGGGATGTGCTCGAACACCTCCGGCTCGAGCACGTAGATGCCGGTGTTGACGGTGTCGCTGAAGACCTGGCCCCAGGTGGGCTTCTCGAGGAAGCGCTCGATGCGGCCCTCCCCGTTGACAACGACGACGCCGAACTCGAGCGGGTTCTCCACGCGCTTGAGGGCGATCGTGACCATCGCGCCGCGCTGCTTGTGGAACTTCACGATGTCCTGCAGGTCGAAGTCCGTGAGCGCGTCGCCGCTGATGACGATGAAGGTGTCGTCGCGCAGCTCTTCCTCGGCCAGCTTGACGCTGCCGGCCGTGCCCGCCGGCGACTGCTCGACGGAGTACTGCATGCGCACGCCGAGCGTGGAGCCGTCGCCGAAGTAGTCGCGGATCACCTTCGGCAGGAACATGAGCGTGACCACGGTCTCGTCGATGCCGTGCCGTTTGAGCAGCTCCACGATGTGCTCCATGCACGGCTTGCCGCAGAGCGGCACCATGGGTTTGGGCTGGTTGCTCGTGAGCGGACGCAGGCGGGTGCCCTCGCCGCCGGCCATGACCACTGCGCGCACGCCTCACCTCAGCTTTTCGAGAGGAAACTGTGCCAGTAGCGTACCAGATGGGCGCCGGACGCCGGACGCCGGAGTCGTCAGTCCTGGAGCGCCGCCGCGCGTGTGCGCCGCCTGCGCGCGCGGCGGACGATCAGGCCGCGGCGCCGCCTCGACGAGCCGCGCGAAGGTACACGAGCACCTTGTAGCCGTACCAGAGGCCGCTGGCGATGTAGAGCGTCGCGCCCACGGCGAAGAACGACCAGCCGAGCGCCCTGAGGTCCACGATGAACCACTGCAGGGCGCAGATGAGGACGAAGTTCGACGCCTTGCCCCAGCGGCTGATCTCCGGCCCCTTGGTCGTGTACACGCGCGTCGGGACGGCGAGGGCGAGGATGAGGCCGTCGCGGACGAGCAGCGGCACGACGGCCGGCCACGGCAGAGTCCCGAAGTACCAGAGCATGGCCACGATCGTGAAGAAGAACGCCCGGTCGACGATCGGGTCCACCCAGCGCCCGAACTCGCTCTGCACCTGATAGTGCCGGGCGATGTAGCCGTCGGCGACGTCGCTGAGCGCGGCGATCAGGACGACGATCGCCGTTGCCCAGCTCGCTCCCGGTGCGTCGCGGCTGTACAGGTAGACGATCACGGGCAGTGCGCACAGCCGCAGCACGGTGAGCGCGTTGGGGACGTAGCGGATGGCGCCGCTGGCGGGAGCGTCCTGCATGCTTCGAGCATAGCAGTCGCGCTGGTGACGGCCCCTCGGGCGCCCGCAGAGGGCTCCGCCGGCCGTGTGCTAGAATCCCCGTTTGTACGGTCGGGGTGTGGCGCAGCCTGGTTAGCGCGCCTGTCTGGGGGACAGGAGGTCCGCGGTTCAAATCCGCGCACCCCGACCACTCTCTTTGCCCTGCAGACGGGCGACTTCCTCCGGTGGCCGGTCGGCCTACCCTGCCGTCACGAGTGAACAGCGACCGCCGCCGACGTCTCACAAAGGTTCACGACCACGAGCCGGTGGGGAGGATGTGCAGGACATGACCGAGCAGCCAGCAGAAGCCACATCCCGCAGGACGCTCGCCTTGCGCGCACTCCTGCTCCTGTACGCCCTCGGCAGCGTGGTAGTCGCCGTGCCGCTCGTACTGGATCTGGCCGGCTCCGGTGACCTGGCCGGCACCACCTCCGGCAAGATCCTCGCCGCGGCGGTCTTCTCGCTCGGCTTCGGCGCGGCCATGGCGGCCCGCGATCCCTGGCGCAACCGCCTCATGATCCAGGTACTCATCGCGTTCACGACGCTCGCCGCGATGGCGATCCTCTACCGCCTCCTCTTCCGCAACGAGCCCTACCGCATCGACCCCGCGTGGATGGTGCTGCCGTTCGCGGCTGCCGCGCCCGTGCTCCTCGCGGTGTTCTACCCGCGCGCTCCCCGCGACTAGGAGCGGGCAGAGGAGCAAGTTCGCCGCTTCCGTCTCCCCCCCGCCGCGGCCGGTGGCAACCACGGTCAATGGCGGACCGACTAGACTGCGCCGCGTCGGGAACCACGAAATGGTGAGCACCGATCCCCCCAAACCTTCCCCGCCCCGTAACGCCGTCGCGCGCGCGTACGCGTGGGTCGTCGCGGGCCCGGCCGCTCCGCTGATCCCGCTCGCCTGGATCGCGGCGGCCGCGCTCGCCGTTCTGTACCTGCCGGGACTGTCGCCGACCCAGGGCAGCTTCGCCGACTTCATACCGAAGAACGCGCCCGCGATCGCCACCGAGGCGCGATCGGCGCAGCTGTTCGGCGAGCCGATGAGCCGGGTCGCCGTCGTGCAGCGTGACCCGGCCGGCCTCTCCCCCAGCGTCCAGGACCAGACGATCGCCGCCGCAGTGGACCTGTCCCAGCACCCCGTCGGACCGCTGCGCGGGGCGCTGCCGATCGTCAACGACCCCCGCATCTGGCCGGCGAACGCAGGGCCCGCGACGACCGCCGTCACGTATCTCTACTTCACGCCGTCCACCCCCCCGGCGGAGCAGGTCAGCCTGGCGCAGGCCTACGCGCACGACCGCCTCACCCTGCCGGGGGCCTCGGTCGTAGGAGTGACCGGGACGGTGCCCGGCCGAGTCGCGCAGGAAGATGCCATCGCCGCACGCCTCAACGCCGTGGAGATCGCCACCGTGCTGGTGGTGGCTCTGGTGCTGGGCGTCACCTTCAGGTCGCTCTTCGCCCCGCTCGTCACGCTGGCCGCGGCGGGAGTGGCGTATCTGATCGGCTCACGCCTCGTCGCGCTCGCGGGGTCGAGGCTCGGTCTCGTGCCGCCCTCCGAGGTGGACCCGCTGATCGTCGTGCTCCTGCTCGGGATCGTCGCCGACTACTCGATCTTCTATCTCTCGGGCGCGCGGGACCGCTTGCGCGGCGGCGATCGGCGCGGCCCCGCCGCCAGGAACGTGACGGCCGAGCTCACGCCGATCATCCTGGCGGCCGCGCTCATGGTGGCCGCGGGCACGGCAGCGCTCCTCGCGGCGACCCAGGAGACGTTCAGATCGCTCGGGCCCAGCCTGGCCATCAGCGTCCTCGCCGGCCTGGTGGTGAGCGTCACGTTCATCCCGTCGGCGCTGGCGACGTTCGGCCGCGCGCTCTACTGGCCACGAGGCCTCGCCGTCCGGCCACGCGGAGCGGAGAAAGACGACCGCGCGGGACGCGCAGGCCGGGCGCCCGGCCACCGCGTGTCCACCCGCCGCGCGACCGCCTTGGGTATCGTGATCGTCTGCGTCGCGGTGCTTGGGCTCGCGGCCTCGGGACTGCGGTTCACGGGACTCGGCCTCGATTTCATCAGCAGCCTGCCGGCCTCGAGTCCGCCACACCAGGCCGCCGCGGCCGCGGCGGCGGGCTTTGCTCCCGGCATCCTGTCTCCGACCGAGGTGCTCCTGCAGAAGCCGGGCGTCGGCGCGCAGACGACGCAGCTCGCCGCCCTCGAGCAGGCCATCGGGCGCCAGCCGGACGTCGCCGCCGTGCTCGGACCTCGCCAGCAACCGCCGAACCCCGGCGTTCCGTTCGCCATAGCTCCCGGCATGGGCGCGGCACGCTATTTCGTCGTCTTCAGGACAGACCCGCTCGGCAGTTCCGGCATCTCCACGCTGCATTCGCTCCAGAGCGCGATGCCGGTCCTGGTCCGGCAGGCGGGTCTGTCCGGCGTGAGGGTCGGCTACGCGGGCGATACCCCGATCGCCTCGTACACCGTGCAAAGGACGATCGTCGACCTCGAGCGCGTCGGGATCGCCGTCATCGTGATCGACGTGGCCCTCCTCATGCTCTTCCTGCGCAGCCTCAGCGCACCGTTCTACCTGGTCGCAGCGAGTGTGCTCGCGCTGGCGGCGGCGGTGGGGACCACGACGTACTTCTTCAGGCTGCTGAGCGGTTCGCCGGACCTGACGTACTACGTGCCCTTTGCGGCCTCCGTCCTCCTCGTGTCACTGGGCAGCGATTACACCATTTTCGTAGTAGGCCGCATCTGGGAGCAGCGGCGCGTGCAGCCTCTGCGCAGCGCGATCGAGACCGCCGTGCCCAAGGCGCGAAGCGCCGTCTCCGTGGCCGCCATCGCCCTGGCGCTCAGCTTCTCGATGCTGGCGATCGTGAACCTCTGGTCGTTCCGCGAGCTGGCGTTCCTCCTCGCCGCCGGCGTGCTGATCGACGCCTTCTTCGTCCGCTCGCTGCTGGTGCCGGCGCTCGTCGCCCTGTTCGGACGCACGTGGACCGGCGCCGCCGCGGAGCGGCGGCGGGACGCCTCCCCTGACGAGGCAAGGCACCAGCCCGCAGACGCGACAACGGGCGATGACGCGACAACGGGCGATGGACCGAGGCGGCGACGAGCCGCCTGAAGGAAGTGATCGCGATGCCCAAGGACAGCAAAGGCCGCGAGAGAGGCCGTGCCGGAGACGCCGAAATGCCGTCGACCGTGAAGCGGTCGGACGAGAAGGCGCAGCGCACCTGGAAGGAGACGCACGACAGCGCCGTAGAGGAGTACGGAGAAGGCGAGCGGGCCCACCGCGCGGCCTTCGCGTCGCTCAAGCACACCTACGAGAAGCAGGGCGACCACTGGGTGCCCAAGGACGAGAAGGGGGCCTCGGACCCGCGCTCGACCATGTCGACCGCCGAGGCCCGCGCCGGCAAGGGCGAGAATTTCGGCGGCATCGACTACTACGGGCACACCAAGAAGGAGTTCGAGCAGCGCGCCAGGAGCCTCGGAATCACCGGCTACAGCCGCATGCGCAAGGTGGAACTGGTGAAGGAGATCGAGCGGCGCGAGCGCTCGCAGGAGTCAAAGGAGCGCCGCGGCCGGAAGGCTGCGTAGGCCGCGACCGGCTGCTCCGGTCAGAAGCCGACGGCGGCGGTCTCCCGCTCTCCGTGGCCGTTGCCGCCGTTGCCGTTGCCGCCGCTGCCCTGCGCGCGCAGCGACTCGGCCAGGTCCTCGGGGACCGGCTGGTTGCGCAGCAGGATGCCGTAGAGCTGGTCGGCCAGCGCCGGCGACCCGTCGAGCACGTCGGTCACCTGCCGCAGGCGGAACTCGAGAAAGAAGTCCGGTTCCACGCGAAGCGCCTCGGCGACGACCGCGATCACGGGATCGGCCGGCACCGGCCGCGTGCCCTTGGTGAGGTGGTTCAGGTAGCCGGCGGAGAGCTTGGTCTTGTACGCCAGCTGGCGGTAGCTGAGCTGGCGCTCGTCCATCAGACCCTTGAGCGCTACCGGGAACCTCTCCTGAGAGAACCGGTTCCTCGTGATAGGCGTGGTGTACATGGCTCCCATGGCACTACCGTGTATCGCCCGAAACGAGTGGATACTTGAGAGGCAACAGTGCCTGTGTTGCCCGCACTGGCAACGCATTGCGGGAGCGAGCTTCCCGAGGAGGCCGCGCGGCGGTGCGTCCCGAGGCCGCGCGGCGGTGCGGGGCGAGGCATCGCCTCACGACCCGAGGAGATGCCGCCGCGGCCGGCCGTCGCGATGCTCCTCAGGGCGCGCGGTGCAGGCGAGCGTGCAGCACGAGGACGCTGCTGAGGCCGAGGAGGCGCCGCCGCGTCACCGTGTTCGCTGGCCAGCCGGCGAGGGTCGCGAGGCGCCCGAGCTCGCCGGCTGTGACGAGCCGCAGGCGTCCGATCACGTAGTCCCCCACGCCGAGCCGTCCGTAGACGGCGTCGCGCACGCGCGCCGGCAGCCAGTGGGCCAGGGGGACGAGCGTGTGAGAGTCCACCGGGAAGCAGCGGTCGGGGGTGGTGACGAAGAGGACGCGGCGCCCGACACGCGCGAGCTCGGCGAGGAACGCGCGCTGCGCCTCCGCGTCCCCGACGTGCTCGAGCACGGCGTTGGAGTACACGATGTCGAAGCTCGCGTCCGGGAACGGCAGCTCACGGCCGTCCCCCTGCACGACAGTGACCTCCGGAAACGCCAGCCTGAACCTGTCGAGCGGCTCGAGGGCCACCGCCGTGATGCGCTCCGGCCACGGATACGCGCGCTCGAGCAGGTTGGCGCCGTAGAGCCCGTACTCCGTGGCCCCGACGTCGAGGACGGCGTCGCCCGGCCGCGGCCTGGAGACGCTCATGAACAGCTGGTGGCGGCGCGCGCGGCTCGTCGCGTGGACCCGGCGCCGCAGAGCGGCGCCGAGTGGCGCGAGCAGCTCGCGCGGCGCGGCGCTCACGCCTCCGCGAGCAGCTCGCGCAGCGCGGCGGCGAGATCCGCGACGGCCACGTCGCGCCGCTCGCCGCCGTCACGCTTCTTGAGCTCCACGAAGCCCTCACCGGCGCGCTTGCCCACCACGACCTGCGCCGGGCAGCCGAGCAGGTCGGCATCCTTGAACTTGATGCCCGGGCTCGTGTCACGGTCGTCGAAGACCACCTCGAAGCCCTCCGTGCCGAGCTGCGAGTACAGGTCTTCGGCGAGCCCGCGCTGCGTGTCGTCGGACGCGCGCACGAGGACGAGATGCACCTGGTAGGGTGCGATGCTCGCCGGCCAGCAGATGCCGTGGTCGTCGTGGTGCTGCTCGACGGCCGCGGCGGCGATGCGCGCCAGGCCGATGCCGTAGCTGCCCATGACGATCGGCCGCTCCTTGCCGTCCTCGTCCAGGAACGTCGCCCCCATGGGCACCGAGTACTTGGTGCCGAGCTGGAAGATGTTGCCGACCTCGATGACCCGCGCGCCCTCGAGCTCGCCCGAGCACTGCGCGCACGGGTCTCCGGGGCGTGCGTCGCGCAGATCGGCGAACGTGGCCTGCGGCACCTGCTCTAGCTTGACGCCGCTCCGGTGGAAGCCGGCCTTGTTGGCGCCGGCGACGTAGTGGCCCCGGCGCAG
Organism: uncultured Thermoleophilia bacterium; assembly: GCA_963798285.1. Classification (GTDB taxonomy): domain Bacteria; phylum Actinomycetota; class Thermoleophilia; order UBA2241; family UBA2241; genus CAIXSE01. Next base: position 217,621 of record CAWCSR010000005.1, read on the forward strand.
CGCGTTGTCGGCGAACACCGGCAAGGGCGTCGGCACGGGCCCGACGAAGCCGGGCTCGACGCCCTGGGCCTCGAGCACCTCGTCGGCGGTCGCCATACGGAAGTCGGCGCCCAGAGCCTTGCGCAGCTTGAGCTCGCCGAGCTCGTGATCGCCGCGCACGAGCACCAGGACGGGGCCGGAGGCGGCGGCTGCGCCGCCCTCGCCGGCCTCTCCCCCACGCTGCGGCACGACCACAAGCGACTTGACGAAGGCGCGCGCCGGCAGGCCGAGGTAGGTGGCGATCTGCCCGATCGTCTTGCAGTCGGGCGTGTCGAGCTCGGCATCTGCGAGCAGGTCGACCGGCGCGCCGGCGGCCCGGGCGAACGGCGCGTCCGCCGCCCCGTGCGGCTCGAGCTCGCTGGCCGGCGGCTCGGGGTCCGCGCCGGCGACGGCGGTCTCGACGTTGGACGCGTAGCCGCACTCGCGGCAGAACACGATCTCGTCCTCACCGGCGTCGGCGTAGGCCATGTACTCGTGGCTGATCGCGCCGCCCATCATGCCCGAGTCGCCCTCGACCATCATGCAGTCGACGCCGCAGCGCGCGTAGATGCGGTCGTAGGCGCCGACGTGCAGCCGGTAACTCTCCTGCAGGGCTTCTTCGCCGACATCGAGGCTGTACGAGTCCTTCATGATGAACTCGCGCGTGCGCAGGATGCCGCTCTTGGGCCGCGCCTCGTCGCGCTCCTTGGTCTGGAAGTGATACCAGAGCTGCGGGAGCTGCTTGTAGCTGTGGACCTCCCGCGCCGCCAGCCAGGTGACGACCTCTTCGTGCGTCATGGCCAGGGCCATGTCGCCGCCCTTGCGGTCCTTGAGGCGGAACATCTCGCCGCCGATGGCGTCCCAGCGGCCGCTCTCCTGCCAGATCTCCGCCGGCTGCATGACCGGCATGAGCATCTCCTGGCAGCCGATCGCGTCCATCTCCTCGCGGATGATCTGCTCGATCTTCTGCATGACGCGCCAGCCGGCCGGCAGGTACACGTAGATCCCGGCGGCGAGCTGGCGCACGAGGCCGGCGCGGACCATGAGCTTGTGGCTCACGGCCTCCGCGCCGGCCGGATCCTCTTTGACGGTAGGCAGGAGCAGCTGGCTGACGCGCATGGACACCCCGATCGTGATGGTCTGGAACAGGCCCAAAATGATATCACCCGCACCGTTGGGCCCCCTGTGTTGAGCCGAGCGACTTACCTACATATACTCAGACGACAAGCGTCGCAGCGCTGCTGCGATGAGGCATTGAGCGGGGGGCCGCCCAGTGGTGCCTGTTCGGGACGTCGTTCTTCAGGGGGATTTCCGGTCTCGCCACCGCAGTCGTACAGCGTCTGCGGCCGCGCAGCCATCGCTGCGACCACGGCGGACCGGCGCCGCGGACTCGGAGTCGCGGGTGCTGGCCATCGGCGACTCCGCCAAGGCCGAGCGCCTCATGGCCATCCTCTCCGCCGATCACCACGAAGACAGGCTGCGGCTGGTCGCCGTCGTCCCGCTCGAAGAGCTCGATCGCCTCGCGGACGTCATCGCGAGCGAGCGGCCGGACAGGGTGGTCCTCCTCAGGCCGGACTGCCCGAGCGAAGCCCTCGACAAGATCCTCGCCGCCGCCCGTGCCATGCCCGTCCGCCTTCAGGTGCTCGGCGAGCACCTCGGCGACGACGCGGTCGCCGTGCTGCCGAGCAAAGGAGCGACGGTCTTTGCCGTGCGGTCCCAGCGCCCCGGCGGCTACCTGGTGAAGCGGGTCTTCGACGTCGTGGCCGCAGCCGTGCTGCTCGTCCTCGCCTTTCCCTTCCTGGTCGCGGTCACCGCGCTCACCAAGCTCTCGTCCCGGGGTCCCGTGTTCTACGACAGCTGGCGGGTCGGCGTCGGCGAAAAGCCGTTCCCTTGCCGCAAGTTCCGCACCATGCACGTCGGAGCCGACGACCAGCAAGAGGAGCTCGAAAGCCGCAACGAAGCCGACGGCTGCCTCTTCAAGATCAGGGACGATCCCCGCGTCACCCGGGTCGGCCGGTTCCTGCGCCGCACGTCCCTCGACGAGCTTCCCCAGCTGACGAACGTGGTGAAGGGCGAGATGAGCCTCGTCGGCCCGCGGCCGCTCCCGCTGCGCGACGTCGAGCTCATGGACGAGCGTCACAAGGTCCGGCACGCGGTCCTCCCCGGCATGACGGGGCTCTGGCAGGTGAGTGGACGCAGCGGCCTCAGAGCAGTGGACATGATGGAGCTCGACATGGAGTACATCGGTACGTGGTCGCTGCGCGCCGACGTCAAGATCCTCTGGCGGACCGTCGCCGTCGTCCTGAGTCGCAAGGGAGCCTATTGATGAAACGTTCGGTGGTCACCGGCGGCGCCGGCTTTCTCGGCTCCCACCTGTGCGAACGCCTGCTGGCCGAAGGCCATGAGGTCGTCGTCCTCGACAACCTCGACACGGGCTCGCTCCAGAACATCGAACACATCCGCGATGAGGCGTTCGACTTTCGCAACGTCGACCTGACCGACGAGGTCGCCGTCGAGGGACACGTCGACTACATCTTCCACCTCGCCAGCCCGGCCTCCCCCATCGACTACCTGCGCCTGCCGCTGCACACGCTCAAGGTGGGCTCCTACGGCACGCACCACGCGCTCGGTCTGGCGAAATTCAAGCGCGCCCGGCTCATCCTGGCCTCCACCTCGGAGGTCTACGGCGACCCGCTGCTGCACCCGCAGCCCGAGACCTACTGGGGTAACGTGAATCCCATCGGGCCGAGGGGCGTGTACGACGAGGCCAAGCGGTACGCGGAGGCTCTCGCGATGGCGTATCACCGCCAGCAGGGGGTCGACACGGCCATCGCCCGGATCTTCAACACCTACGGCCCGCGCATGCGTCCCAACGACGGACGGGCCGTGCCGACCTTCATGCGCCAGGCGATCGAGGGCAAGGCGCTCACCGTGTTCGGCAGCGGCGAGCAGACGCGGTCGTTCTGCTACGTGGACGACCTCATCGAGGGGCTCTTCCGCCTGGCCGTCAGCGGCGAGCACACGCCGGTCAACCTGGGGAACCCGGCCGAGCTCTCGCTGCTGGAGCTGGCGCAGGCCATCGTCGCCGTGACCGGCTCCCGCAGCCCGATCGTGTTCCAGGCGCTGCCCATCGACGACCCCAAGGTGCGCTGCCCCGACATCACCAAGGCGATCAACCTGCTCGACTGGCGGCCGGTCGTGGACCTCCGCGATGGCCTGCGCCGCGTGCTCGACTATGAACTGAACACCGAGAGTCACTCCATGACGGGCCTCGGCGGCGACGCGCTCGAGATGCCGCTCGGCGCGGCGCCGGGCGAACACCAGCCCGGCTGAGAACGCCTAGGGCGTGCTCACCTTGCGCGTCGGGCTCTCACAGACGCCGCCCCAGACCACCCTGTACACCTTGGTCCGCGATTGGGTGACGGTGCGCGAGTAGGCGCCCGTGGCCGGGTCCGCCTTCACGGTCGCCACGGTCTTCCACACACCGCCCGAGGCCGAGCGCGCCTGCACCGAGAGCGCCTGGGCCGGCGCGGCGGACCGCTGCGTGCAGGTCAGCACGCCCGAGACCGGGACCGGGGACCCGGCCTTCGCCTTGGCCGGCATGGCAAGGGTGAGACGGTTGCCGCCGGCGAACGCGTACCAGCTCGGCTTGCGCGCGCCGGCAGCCGTGCGCACGCCCATGTACACGCCCGTGCTTCGGGACGCGCCCTTGGCGGCCGGCATGTCGTCGACGAGGAACCAGAAGAGCGCCTTGACCTGTTTGTAGTGGGAGGCGGTGTACGCGTACGCCTGGCGCAGATAGCGCGCCTGGTCGGCCTTCGACACGGTGACGCCGAACCACATGCTGTACTGCGTGTTGTAGCCGTACTCGGTGAGGTAGAACGGCTTGGTCGGGAACAGCCTGGTGAGCTGGCCGAGGTTGCCCAGGGTCACGCAGCGTGCCGGGTTGTTGGGCAGCGAGTCGGGAGCGATGCGCGTCGACCCGCCCGGCGTGTAGGGGTGGTGCGAATAGGCGTCCATGTAGGCGCCCGCGCCGTTGGCCTTCAGGAACCGTGCGAACGCCTGCGGCGGAGTGCTGCTGACGTCGCCGCGGCCGCGCGGGGCTGTTGCGCCGCCGATGACCACCGCGTGCGCGTTGCCGGCCTTGACGCCCGCGTACCACTGCTTGAGCATCTTGATGTACGTGGCTCCCCCACCGCTCTTGGCGCTGGCCGGCGTCTGCGGATACAGGTACTGGCCCTGATTGGGCTCGTTCCAGCACTCGAAGTACCCGATCGAATCCTTGTAGCGGGCGGCCAGGAACTTCCCCAGAGCCTTGAACTGGCCACTGGCCACCGAGCCGGTGGACATGTCGGGCGCGTAGAAGGGCTCGTAGACGCCCTTCTTGTAGCCGGCCTGGGGCGACTTCCACAGCGTCTTGTCGCTCGCCCACTTGGGCACGCCGAGGGGCGTCATGACCACGTTGATGCCGGCCGCGTGCAGCTGCCCGACGATACTGTCGAGCTGGGCGAGATAGGTGGCGTCGTACCTGGCCGCGTCGGTGGTCGCCGACCCGTTGGGCATGGACGGCTGCAGGGCGTCCCAGTGGACGAGGATCCGGGTCCAGCGTGCGCCGAGATTGCCCTGCCCCATCTCGGCGACCATGGTCGGGATCGCAGAGGCGTCCACGACCGGCTGCTCGAGCCGGTAGTCGACGATGCCGCGGCCGAGCGGCGTGGCCAGCGCCGGTTGCGTCGCGCCCGGAAGCGGCGCGAACAGGATGTAGGCAAGGCCGGCGATCGCACAGACGAGGCCGATGGCGACGGCGATGATGAGTCCGGCAAGGCCGCGGCGGCGTCCGTATGCGGTGTGTTGTGTGGTCCTGCTAGACATGGATGACCTCCGACCCCTGACGTTCCTGGTCAGCGAGTATACCGGCCGCGGGCGAGGCCCGCATGCGGGCTCAGGGCAGTCTGACGGACAGCGGGGCGCTCTCGCAGACGCCGTCCCAGATGACGCGGTACTGCGAGCCGGCGGTCTGCGTCACGCTGAACGAGTAGGCGCCGCCGGCGTCGGTGGTGGCCGCCGGCGTCGTCACGGTCGACCAGTTCCCGCCGGCGAGACCGCGCCTCTGGAGCAGCACCGGGAAGCCCGCGCCGGGCACATCCATGGCGGCGGGCACGTCCCGGGTCGTGAGCGTTCCGCTCACGGTGAACGTCGAGCCGGAGGCCGCGGATGCCGTTGCCGTGAGCTTGTTGCCGCCGACGAACGCGTACCACGCCGGCTTGCGCTGGCCGGACTGGTCCACCAGCCCGGTGAAGACGCCCAGGTTGGGGTCGGTGTCCGATTGCCAGTCCTTGACCAGGAACCAGAGCATCACCTTGATCTGCTTGTAGCGACCCGCGAGGTCGTACGCCTGCCGCAGGTAGCGCGCCTGGTCGGCCCTGGAGACCGCCACGACGAAGGCGTCCCTCTGCGGAGGCTGGACCGTGCTGTAGCAGAACTCCGTGAGGTAGAACGGCTTGGTCGGGAACAGCTTGAGGAGCACGCCGATGTTGCCCAGGGTGACGGCCTTGCTGGCCTCCTTGGGCGGAACGCTCGGCACGGGATTGGAGCCCCGTTTGGTATAGGGGTGGTGCGAGTAGGCGTCGAACCACTTGGCCGCGCCGTGGTCCTTGAGGTACTTGGCGAACCACTGCGGCGACGTGCTGCCGTCGTCGTTGCCGGGGCTCCCGAAGCGCGACGTCGCCCCGCCGATCACGACGGAGTGGCGATCGGCCTGCTTGGCCCCGGTCCAGAATGCCTTGAGCATCTTCAGGTAGGCGTCGGGCCCGATGTGCTTCTTGCCGATGGTCTGCGGCCAGATGCCGGTGGCGAGGTTGGGCTCGTTCCAGACCTCGAAGTGGTGCACGTCATACTGGTTGAAGTGCTGGACGAGGAAGTGGCCGAACTGCTGGAAGGCCTTGAGGACCTTGGGACTGCCGACCAGCGGCACGGCGTTGGAGTACCGGCCATTCCTGATGTACTTGGGATTGGCGGCCCACTTGGGCACGTCGGAGCCGGTGAGGATGACCTTGATGCCCTGATCCTGGAACGCCTTGACCACGGTGTCGAGCTCGGTGAGGTAGTGGGCATCGTAGTGATCGCCGCTTGCGTTCGGGCTCGTCGGCTCCAAGTAGCTCCAACGCACGAGGACGCGGGTCCAGGTCGCGTTGAGACCGCTGGGGCCCATGGCGTCGACCAGGCCCGGCACTGACGGCAGATCGACCTGGTTGCTGAACTCGAGGCGGTTGTCGACGATGCCGCGGGCGCAGGCGGCGGAGGCGGGCGGCGGCGAAAGGAACGCCGCGCCGGCCGCCAGGCACGTCAGCGCGAGCGCACTGACGGCGCAGATGGTCACGGTACGCAGACGATGCCTCATGCTCCAGCTCCCTACTCGACGTCGGCGACGACGCGGCACTCGGCGTCGAGCTCGATCCTCTTGACTTCTGAGTCGACCATCATGGCCACCAGATCCTCAAACGACACCGTCGGCTCCCAGTCGAGCTCCCTCTGCGCCTTTGCCGCGTTGCCCCTCGTCTCCGTGATGTCGACGGGACGCAGGAAGCGCTCGTCGACGTGCACGTGGCGCTCGTAGTCGAGGCCCACCCGCGCGAAGGCGATCTGGCAGAACTCCCGAACCGAGTGGCTCACGCCGGTGGCGATAACGTAGTCGTCCGCCCGGTCCGCGCGCACCATGAGGTACATGGCGCGCACGTAGTCGCCGGCAAAGCCCCAGTCGCGCCGCGCGTCGAGGTTACCCAGGGTCACGCTGGTCTCGAGGCCGACGGCGATGCGTGCCGCCGCCCGGGCGATCTTGCGCGTCACGTAGTTCGTGCCGCGGTATGGGCTCTCGTGGTTGAACAGGATGCCGTTGGAGGCGTGCATGCCGTAGGCGCGCCGGTAGGCGCCGACGACGGAGTAGGCGTAGAGCTTGGCGGCGGCGTAGGGGTTGACCGGGCGGAACGGCGTGCGTTCCGTCTGCGGCGCCTCCTCGGGCTCGCCGAACACCTCGGAGGTGGCCGCCTGATAGAAGCGCACCTCCTTGCCCCGCCTGCGGATCGCCTCGAGGATGCGCAGCGTGCCCAAAGCGGTGGTCTCGCCGGTGTACTCGGGAAGATCGAAGCTGATCTGGATGTGACTCTGCCCGGCGAGATGGTAGACCTCGTCCGGGTCGGTCTTGTCCATGAGAAGCGACAGGCTCGTGGAATCGGTGAGCTCGGCGTTGTGAAGGGTGATGCGATCGGTGTAGCCGAGGGGAGATTCCAGAAGCTCGCCCAGCCGCGTTCCGGTGATGCTCGACGTGGGACGGATCATCCCGTGGATGGTGTAGCCCTGATCCAGCAGCAACTCGGCGAGGTAGCCGCCGTCTTGCCCTGTGATGCCCGTGATGAGCGCGATCTTGCCCATGGTTAGACCCCCTGTCGACCGTGCACCACTTTAGGGCACGGGTCCGGCCCTGTACACCTGAGGGCTATCGGGCGAGGGTGGCCCGTGCCAGCTCCAGGAACGCGGCACCGGCCGCGTCCCACGAGTAGCGCGACTCCACCAGCACCCTTGCCTCCGTGACAAGACGGGCCCACAAGGCGGAGTCCCGGAGCGCGACGAGCTGGGCGACGAACTCCTCCGCGGTCTCGGCCGGCAGATAGTGCACGCCCGGTCGCACGGCGAGGCCTTCGACACCCTTCGCCGTGGAGACCACCGGGCGACCGAGGGCGAACGATTCGAGGATCTTGAGGCGCGTGCCGCCGCCGGAGAAGAGCGGCACGATGGTGGCGTAGCTGCGCCGGTAGGCCGGCCGGACGTCGTCGGGCCGGCCCAGAAACTCGATCATGCCGGCGCCCCGGCTTGGCCCCGCCCCGGAGGGCGACGGCAGATCGCCGGCCTCACCGCCCAAGACCAGCGGAGTGATCCCGGCCCTGGCCGCCGGAGCCGCGATGCCGTCGCGGATGAACAGCGCGGCCTCGCGGTTGGGACCGTAGCCGAGGCCGCCGACGAAGAGAGCCTCTCGCCGCTCGGCGGGCGCAGGCAGAGGGCGCAGCCCTCCGGTGTCTACGGCGTTGGGCACGACAGCGCTCAACGCTCCGGGCGCGAGGGCCGGCGAGAGCGCCTGGAGGTCGCGCTCGGAGCAGAACGCCACGCCGTCGGCCGCGGCCAGAACACTCCTCTCCCAGCGTCCGACGCTGCGGCGATCGAGCCGACGAAGGAGTCCGCCGCCGGACGTCTCCGCCGTCACGGTCTGCCAAGCTTCGCTTTCGACGTTGTGTGTGTTCACGAGCAGCGGCGCGGGCAAGGTGCGAGGCAACGCCTCAACGGCGTAGGGCATGTCGGCGACGACCAGCGTGTAGTCGTGGAGGCCGAGACAGTGCTCCACGGCCCTCCTCTGTCGCGCCGTGCAGAAGTGCCGCAGATACGGCGGCCGGCGGCTCGCCAGGAGCCGCGCGGTGGCCGAGAGCTTGGCCGCACGACCGGCCGCGCTCGTCACCCACTCCACGGACGCCAGCGGACCGCGATCCTCGGGCGGTTCGCCGAAGAGCTGCACCAGCGTCACTGAGAAACGCTCGGCGGCTGCCTGAAGGAGCGCGAGAGAACGCTGCCGGCCGCCCGACGAGGCCGGCACCGGAGTCTCGATCGAGACCCAGAGGACTCTCTCACAAACGCCACCCGAGGCACTCATGCGAACCTCGTCTTGGAGGGCAGCGGGTGTCGCCGGGAGCGCTGGGCCGAGATCATGAGGCCGATTCTAGCCCACTCGAAGGCTCACCGAGGCGCGGGTGGCGAGCGACGCACCTCCCCTCCCGTGTAGAATGTGGACCGCCGTACAGCCGCGCTCGCGAGTTTGAAGGGGCGTCTCCGAATGCCTGCTGCCGAGCTTCACTCAGTCGTCGTGCCCGTATTCCGCGAAGCGGACGGCATCGCCGAGTTTCACCGCCGTCTGTCGGCGGCTCTCTCCGTCCTTCCAGACTACGAGATCGTCTACGTGGAGGATCACAGCCCGGACGCGACCTTCGAAGCCCTCGCCGCGATCGCCGAGCAAGACGACCACGTGCGGGTCTTGCGCCTCTCGCGCCGGTACGGCCACCAGCTTTCGCTCACTGCGGGCATTGACTTCGCCTCCGGCGACACCGTCACCGTGATGGACGGCGATCTTCAGCACCCTCCCGAACTCGTCCCGCGGATGATCGCCGAGTGGCGAAATGGTGCCGAGGTCGTCTTCGCGATCAAACACCTCAGTGAAACAGACTCGGCCGGGAGGCGCCTGATATCACGCGCCTTCTACCGGACCATGAAGACTCTCTCGGACACGGACATCCCTTCGCAGGCGCAGGACTTCCGGCTCATGAGCCGGCGTGCTGCGGACGCCATGCGGGCAATGCGGGAGCGGCACCGCTACCTGCGCGGCATGGCCGGCTGGATCGGCTTCCGCCGTGCGTTCCTCACGTACGAGGCCGCCCCCCGCGTCGCCGGCGAGACGAAGTACTCCATGCCGCGCATGGTCAGACTGGCCGCGGATGGGATCTTCTCATTCTCGACGCGCCCGCTGACCATCGCCACCTGGGTCGGCGTGTTTCTGTCCGCGGCCGGGCTGCTGTACGCGCTGATCCTCGTCATCCTCTGGCTGTCTGGGCAGCGCGATGTGCCCGGCTGGACGTCTCTCTTCGTCGCTCTGCTCGTGTTCAGCGGCATCCAACTGGTCACACTGGGCATCCTGGGCGAGTACGTCGGCCGAATCTACGAGGAAGTGCGAGCTCGGCCGCTCTACCTGGTAGAGGATGCCGTCGGGTTCGCACCCGAGGTCCGAGAGCGGCTCGAGACGGACCTGCCAAGCGACCTCGTGCAGCCGGACGTGATCACGATGGGCGGGGGGAGCTGACGATGGACTTCAGTGGAAGCCGCGTCATCGTCACCGGGGCCGACGGGTTCATCGGCAGCCATCTTGTCGAGGCGTTGCTGCGCGAGGGCTGCGATGTGAAGGCGTTCGTGCACTACAACTCGTTCGGCAGCTGGGGCTGGCTCGACACGCTGCCCCGCGAGAGCAGGAACTCGGTCGAGGTGTTCGCGGGAGATGTGCGCGACCCGAACGGGGTGCGCACGGCGCTCCAAGGCCGCGACGTCGTCTTCCATCTCGCGGCCCTCATCGGGATCCCGTTCTCGTACCACTCCCCGGACAGCTACGTGGAGACCAACTTCGCGGGACGCTCAACGTTCTGCAAGCCGCACGCGATCTGGCGACAGAGCGACTCGTGGTCACCTCGACCTCGGAGGTGTACGGCACGGCGCGCCCGTCCCGATCGATGAAGATCACCCGCTTCAGGGCCAGTCGCCCTACTCGGCGACGAAGATCGGCGCCGACAAGCTCGCCGAGTCCTTCGACCTGGCCTTCGAGCTGCCGGTGGTCACGGCGCGCCCGTTCAACACGTACGGGCCGCGCCAGTCGGCGCGCGCGGTCATTCCCACGGTCATCACGCAGCTCCTGGCAGGGGCGGACTCGGTGTCTCTCGGGTCGCTCTTCCCCACACGCGACCTCACCTATGTGGAGGACACGTGCGCGGATTCCTCGCGCTGGCCGCTTGCGACGATGCCGTTGGCCGCGTTGCGAACATCGGCTCCGGCGCCGAGATCTCCGTCGGCGATCTGGCCCGGCTCATCGCCGACGTGGCCGGCGTGCCACTCGCACTGACCGCCGCCGACGAGCGCGTGCGCCCGCCGGGAGCGAAGTGGAGCGGCTGCTGGCCGACACCACTCTCATCCACGAGCTCACGGGGTGGGAACCGCGCTACAGCCTGCGCGAGGGCCTGGCCCGCACCGTCGAGTGGTTCCGGGAGCCAGCCAATCTCGCGGGCTACAAGCACGACATCTACAACGTCTAGCGGAGAGGCCGATCGTGAGAGCAGTGCTCCTTGCCGGTGGTCGCGGGACGCGTCTGCGCCCCTACACCACCGTGTTCCCCAAGCCGCTGGTGCCGGTGGGCGACTACCCGGTGCTGGAGATCGTCGTGCGACAGCTGGCGAGGCAGGGGTTCGACCGCGTCACCGTGAGCACCGGCCATCTGGCGCAGCTGATCGAGGCGTATTTCGGAAATGGCGCAAGTGGGGCGTCGCGATCGACTACTGCGCGAGGAACGACCCCTCAGCACCGCCGGCTGCTCGGCCTCATCGAGCCCCCCGACGAGCCGTTCCTGGTGATGAACGGCGACGTGCTGGCGACGCTGACTACGCGGCATTCCTCCGCGGGCACGCGGCCGACGTCGCAGAGGCGACGGTGGCCGTCACGGAGCGTGAGTCCCAGATCGATTTCGGCGTCGCCGAGATCGGACCCGATGGCGCCTGGCGGGATGGACCGAAAAGCCATGCTACACGTTCGCCGTGAGCATGGGCATCTACGCGCTCTCCCCCGCCGTGCTCAAGCTGATCGGGACTGACGAGGAGCTCGGCATGCCCGACCTGCTCTTGCGTGTCCGCGACGGCGGCGGCCGCGTGCGCTGCCACCGCAGCGATGCCTACTGGATGGACATCGGCCGCGTGGACGACTACGCCCGCGCCCAGGACGAGTTCGAGCACATGCGCCCCGCCCTGCTCGGCGAGGACGGTAGGTGACCGCTGCCGCCATACCGGCCCGAGTCCTCATCACGGGGGCGGCGGGCTTTCTGGGCGGCGCACTCACGCGCAGCTGCCGGACGCTCTGGCCCGAGGCGCGCATCGTGGCCGTCGACGTACGCGCGTCCGACCTCGTCTGCGACTTGACGGACGACGCGGCAGTGCTGGACCTCATGCGCGAGAGCCGGCCGGACGTCCTGTTCCACTTCGCCGGCCTCACGGGCCACGCGTCCTGGGAAGAGCTCTGGCGCGCCAATGGGCTCACGCTTGCGAACGTCCTCGACGCCGCGCTCGGGCAGGCTCCGCACTGTGCCGTCGTCGTCCCCGGTTCGGCAGCGGAATACGGCGGCGTGGACGCGTCCTCCGGCGCCATCGTCGAGAGCTTCCCGACGCGGCCGCGCACACCCTACGCGGTCTCCAAGGCGTGGCAGACCACCCTGGCACGCAGCTACGGATCTCGCGGGCTTCGCGTCACGGTGGGACGGCTCTTCAACCTCTGCGGAGCCGGCATGCCGGCGACCCTGGTCCGGGGCGGTGGCCGAGCAGCTTCGTCTTGCGGCCGCGGTGCTTCGCCGCTGGTGTGCGCGTCGGTGACGTGCGCGCCGTGCGCGACTTTCTCGACGTGGACGACGCCTGCGCGGCCTTCGCCGCGCTTGCACTGCACGGCCGCAGCGGTGAGGAGTACAACGTGTGCTCCGGGTCGCCGCGCGTCGTCGCGGGGACGTCGTGCGACGCATGATCGACCTCTCGGGGACAGGGGCGGCCCTGGAGACGGACGACGACCAGACACCGGGGCACGGGGTGAGCTGGAGCCTTGGTGACAACGCCAAGCTCTGCGCCGAGACCGGCTGGCGACCGCGCGTCTCCCCCGACGACAGCCTCAGGCGTATGCTGTCGTGAGCGCGCGCCCGAAAGAGGCGCGCGCTCCGCGAGCGGAGCAGGATGGAGACATGCATCAGAGGGCCGACACGCGCATGAGCAAGGTCACCCAGGGCATCCAGAGCCTTGCGGAGCATCCCACGATCGGCCCGACAGTAGCCCTCGGCTTGCGCCATGGCGAGAAGATCCTCTTCCTCATCGTCGGGGGATGGAACACGCTGTTCGGCTACTTCCTGTGGGTCGTGCTGCAGCTGCTCTTCTATCCCCAGCTGAGCTACCGGTGACGCTGGCGATCTCCTGGCCGTTCGCCATCGCCGATGCGTACGTCTGCTATCGCTACATCGTCTTCCGCAGCCGGGGACCCATTCTCAAGGAGATCCCGCGCTTCTCCCTGGTGTACATCGTCGTGCTGTTCCTGGACCTCGTCGTGCTCCCGATCTTCGTGCGGATCCTGCCGTTCAACGTGTACGTGTGCCAGGCGATGTTCATCTTCATCGTGGTCATCATCAGCTACACCGGCCACAAGTACTTCAGCTTCGGCAGCGGCACGGCGGGAGCGTCGTGACGGGGCCTGAGGAGGTCGTGGTGACCAGGTCGCACGACGCAGTCGCGACGGACACCCGCCAGGCAGCGACGCAAGGTGAGGCCGCACCCGCCGCGCTTGTGGCGGCGCTGGCCGGGCGCCGAGAGCGCCTGCTCGACGCCGCCTACTACGCAGCGGTCACTCTCGTCCCGGTGGGGATCATCTCCTTCATGATGCGCCTCTGGTCTGCGGACCTTTCCACGCCCTTCGTCTACGGCGGAGACGCGCTCTACTACCTGGGGCAGATCAAAAGCTGGTTTGAGCACGGGTCCTACTATACGAACCCTTCACTGGGCGCTCCCGGCGTCTCGCAGATGTACGACTTCCCATCGGCCGACGGACTCAATGTCATGCTCATCAGAGCGTTCGGGTTCTTGGGCGCCAACGCCGGAATGGCCATCAATCTCTTCTATCTCTCAGGCTACGTGCTCACTGGCCTGACCGCCGGACTCGTGTTGCGACGCCTCGGCCTCTCGAGGGTGGCGGGTCTGGCCGTGACGGTCCTCTTCGTGCTGACTCCCTATCACTGGCTGCGAGGCGAAGGGCACCTCTTCCTGGGCATGTTCTGGATCCTCCCCCTGCAGCTCCTCGTGCTTTGGTGGCTGGACTCGGACGAACCGCCGCTGCTGAAGGCGCAAGCGGGCGGCTCCGCCTTCAATCTCAAGACCGGACGCTCTCTGGCAGCGTTGGCGATCGCCGCCCTGTCTGGTGCGCTCGGCATCTACTACATGTTCTTCGGCTGCTTCTTCCTGGTGTTCGTCGGCGTGCGTGCGGCCGTGCGCAGGCGCATGTGGCGGCCGGTGCTTGCCGCCGGCGTCCTGGTCCTCGTGTCGGCTGCGGTCTTCATGGTGCAAATGGCGCCATCGCTCCTCTACCAGGCGCAGCACGGCAAGAACGTCGAGGCCGTACCTCGCACTCCCTATGAGGCCGAGGCGTACGGTCTCCGCATCACCCAGATGGTGCTGCCCATCGACGGGCATCGCATCGCCGCGCTGGCCGAGAAGCGCGCCAACTACCGTCTGAACAGCCCGGGTGGCGACACCGAGGCCAACCTTGCCGCCCTCGGCATCGTCGGATCAGCGGGCTTTCTTCTTGCGCTGTCTGCGTTCCTCTTTGGCTGGCCGCGAGACCGCCGGAGCAGTGGCAAGGATGACCTCGAGGCCCCAGCCGATCCAGATCGCGAAGCCGCGGTCCGCCGCCCCGGGGCGACGACGAGCCTGCGGTGGCTCGGCTTCCTGACCGTCGCGGCCGTCCTCCTGGGCACAGTCGCCGGGTTCGGCGCGGTGTTCGCCGGACTCATCTCCCCGCAGATCCGCGCCTACAACCGGATCAGCGTCTATGTCGCCCTCTTCGCGCTGCTCACGCTCGGCTTGCTGGCGGACCGCTTCTGGCCGTCGGACGACGACGGCCTGGCGCTGGTTCTCCGTGGGCGTCGTCGCGCTGATCGTCGTGTTGGCTGTGCTCGACCAGACGCCGAGCGGCCTGGCGAACTCCCGGGAATACTACGCCGCGATGTACGCGACTGACGCGGCGTTCGGCCGACAGGTCGAGCAGGCGCTACCGGCCGGCACGGTCTTCAACTGCCGTACATCCCCTATCCCGGCTATGGCGTCGTCTACGGACTCCAGGAATACGATCCGCTGAAAGGCTACGTCTTCAGCGACGGCTTTCGCTGGAGCTATGGCGCGATGAAGGGACGAGCCGACGCCGCCTGGCAGTCGTCCACCTCGGCTCTGCCGCTCACCGAGATGGTCTCGCGACTGCGCAAGGCAGGGTTCAACGCGTTGTGGATCCGGCTGAACGGTTACGAGGACGGCGGCGCGGCCGTGATCCGCGACGCGACCGCCCTGCTGGGGCCGCCCGCCGGGGGGACGGCACCGTCGCCGTCTGAGCTGTAGCCAAGCGAGGCCACGATCGGGTACGCCTGCGATGACCTCAGGGTGTGTGATCCGGCCGGTCCTTCGGAAGGTTCGGGTTGTAGTACGGATCACGCTTCGTAGGGCCCGGCCAACGCTGCCGGAACAGGGCGTCCTCCTCCCGGAAGTCGCGGCCGCGCGTGAGGCTCTTTCCCTCGAAGTGGACGAGCTCCGCGTGCGGCGTGTACACGACCCGATAGCCGTTCGCAGCGAGGCGCGCGCAGAAGTCGACGTCCTGGTAGTCGTGGGCGAAGACCTCATCAAGGCCTCCGAACTCCTCGAAAGTACGGCGACGCATCGCGAGAACAGCGCCGGTGACGGCCGAGAACTCCCTGATCACGTGCGTGGAACGTCCGTAGCCGACCTCGGCTCGCGGCAGCCCTCGAAAGACGTGCGCCGCACCTCCGCCTTGGAGACCCAGCACGATACCCGCGTGCTGGACCGTGCCGTCCGGATACAGCAGGCGCGCCCCTACAGCCGCGACGCCGGGGTCGACGAGCGGCTCGAGCAGCGCCTCGATCCACCCCGAGCTGAGGATCTCGAGGTCGTCGTTGAGGAGGATCAGGTAATCGGTGTTGACGTGGCGGAGGGCGAAGTTGACCTTGCGGGCGAAGCTGAACCCGAGCGCCGAGCGCAGCGGATCGGCGAATGAGACGCGCTCTCCACCGGAGGCGGCGAGGGCTGCAGCGGATTCCTCCGAAAGAGCGCCATCGTCCACGACGAGGATGCGGTGCGCCGTGAACGACGTGCGCGCGGCGATCGAATGAAGCAGATTCGGCAGGAGACGCACCGGCCCGCGTCCGTCCAGTGCGACCACTGGATCGGCCGTGAGGACGACGAGGGTCACCTCGACCGCAGGGTCGAGCCGCCTTCGCAGCCGGAATGTCCCGGGCAGGAGGCCGCCATCGACGGTGGCTGGAGGCTCCAGACCGGCGGCGAAGTCGCGGAGCGCCTCCAGTGCGGCAACCGAGGACTTGCCGCTGCCGCCGGAGCCCGAGTCCGCGAGCCGGCCGGCGCCTCCGCGGTGGTACAGCACACGCGGAATGTGATGGACGCGGCGCGCGTCGGCGGAGGCGCGCAGCAGCAGATCGTAGGCGCCCGCCCCATCGAACCGGCTCCGCATCCCGTCCAGACGCCAGAAGAGCGACTTTCGGACGGCCAAACCCCGACCAACGTACATCATCGACTGGAGATAGGCCGGCGACCAGTCGGGCTTGTACAGCGGCTTCTCGTGCAGGCCGCCGTCGCCGAGACTGTCCTCGTCCGTGTACACGAGGTCGATGAACGGATCGGCGGCCACCGCCCCCGCGAACTGCTCGAGCGCCTCGGGGTGCAGTTCGTCTCCCAGGTCGAGCAGCACCAGGAACCGGCCACTGGCCTGCTCGGCGGCGAGGTTGGTCGCCTCCGCAGGCCCGCGGGCACACCCGGGCGGCAGGATCCTGATGCGAGGGTCCGAGCCGCGGTATTCGGCAAGCGGACCGGCGACGTCACTCCCCGAACCGTACGTACAGACGCAGAGCTCCCACGACTCGTGAGTCTGAGCAAGCACCGAATCCAGGCTCGCACGCACGTCGCCGGGTCGCGCGTCTCCACCGACGGCCACGACGCTGAGACGGATGGCAGAACTCCGCAGATCACGGTCGGCATCCGCCACCGGCATGGGCGACGACGGCGCGGGTCGCCCGGAAAGGCGAGTCGACCAGTACCGTGCCGAATTTCCGGCGCTGGCAACGCCCGTCGCGAGCGCACTGCGGGGCCCCTCGAGTCGCCACAGAGTCGTGAACGTGTTCGCCTTGCGATGCACGGCCCTGCGGAGATCAGTCAAGGCGCGCCGCCTCATGGAGTCGCAGCAGGTGGGCGCGCATCCGAGCGCCGGCGGCGGCGGGTGAGTACCGTTCCTCCATGAGCCGCCGCCCAGCCTCTCCCCGCGCTCGCGCGGCAGCAGGGTCCTCGACCACTTCACGCAGGAGGAGGCGTAGGTGCTCGCGCGAGGGGTCTGCCCAGACGTGGCCGCGAAGATACGGCCCGCGGTCTTGCTCGATCTCGACGAGCGAGTAGTCGATGGGATAGCCGGTCTTCGTCGACACGAAGTCGACGGTCGCGCCGTAGTCTGTCGCTATGACCGGCCGCCCGCGCAGCATCGCCTCCGCGACCGTCAGACCGAAGCCCTCGGAGCGGTGCGGCGAAACGTAGCAGTCGGCGGCTTCGAAGAGACTCGCGAGGTCCGCCTCGTCGAGCATCTCCGGCACGACGACGATGTTCGGATGCCCGGCCGTCACCTCCCGGAGCAGGCGATAGGCCGGTGCGTCGTGATGCACGTGAGACACTTTGAGAACGAGGCACACGTCGGGGTCCCGCGCGAACTCCGCCACGAACGCATCCACAAGGCAGAACGGGTTCTTGCGGTCGACGAGGCTGGTGCTGTCGAAGACGTAGAGGAAGACGAACGACTGCTCCGGGATGCAGAACCGCTCCCGGCCGGAGAGTCCCGCCACCGGCGACAGCGTCATCGGCGGCGGGACGACCCGGACCGGAACGTTGGTCACGGCACCGACGGCTCGCCGCCCGAACTCCGACGCGACCCAGATCTCGTCGTACCAGCGGGTCCGCGAGACCCAGTCCGGCCGAAACGCGGCCAGCTCCCAGTACCACACGGCGACCCGGGCTCGCACCCGCTGCAGCTCCGCGCCAAAACGCTTGATGAACACGTCGGTCGTGTCGGCGTTGATGTGTTCGATGGTGAGGGGGAACCGCCGCGGGTCCGAGCGAATGTCCGGTTCGACCGGCGTGTGGGCTCCGCAGACCTCCCCGGTCGGCACGAGATGCACCGGGACTTCGGCCGCATGCAGCGCCCGCGCGAACCCGCGGGCGGACGCGCCAAGCCCGGTGGCCAAGTCGATCGGGCCGTAGAGGTCGACGCCGAACTGAGGCACTCGAGATGGCGCCGCGCCCCCCTTGGCGCGACCGTCGCCGGCGCCTGGCTCCACGTCCGGTGTCATGAGTCTGAAGACCCCGCTGCCGTGACCCGCGGCCACTGCGAACTCCAGCCGCCGTGGACGACGCAGCCGACCAGATCCCGTGTCGACTCTGCCCAGGTGAGCCACGGCATGTCGCTCGAGGAAGGCGCCACGCCATGCGCGGCCAGAGTCAGCCATTCGCGCACCGCGTCGGCAAGGTCCTCCGGGCGCCCCCCGTCGAAGTAGAAGGCGTGGTCGCCGGCGACCTCGCGAAAGACGGGGATGTCGCGAGCGATCACAGGCAGTCCGTGCTGGGCAGCCTCGACCAGCGGCAAGCCGAACCCCTCGCCCTCAGAGGCCGCCAGCAACGCCGACGAAGACTCGTAGAGGCGCAGCAAGACCTCGTCGGTGGCCCGCTCGAGCCACAGCAAGCGGCGTCCCCGCTCGGGGTGCACGCGAAGACGGGTCATGAGTTCCCCGATGTTCCATCCTTCCTTGCCGACGATCAGCAGCCCGCAGTCCGCCCCGGACTCCCAGAGGCGCTCGAACGCGGCGAGCGCCTGGGCATGGCCCTTGCGCGGCTCGACGGTGCCGACCATGAGGAACGTCTGCCGCGCCGCGACCAACGCCTGGGCCTCGGCGGATTCCCTTCCGGCTCCCCGGGTCGGAAGGCTGGCGGCGACATCCGCGCCGAGCCGGAACGACCCCACGTCGAGCGGCGACACGCGGTCGGGAGGATCGGCATCGAGCCACTCGAGGAGTTCGCCGGCGACGGTCTTCGAGATGCACACCATGCCGTCGGCGAGGGCGGCGACGGAACGCAGCCACGCGCGATGAAGAGGCGGAACGTAGTCGGGGAAGCAGTCCGGGCGCAGCTCAGGCAGCAGGTCGTAGACGACGAAGTCGACCCGGACTCCGCGGTCGCGTAGCGCAGCGAGCTCCCGCCCGGCGAGATCGATCGTGTTGTACGCGAGGTCGAGACCGAGAAAGCGATCTCCGGGGCCGGCCTCGACCGGTGCGTCCTCGGCCGCAGATCCGGAAAGGCCGAGGAGGGAGTGCGTGTATCGCCGCGCGTAGCGCAGCCCTTCCGGCTGCGCGCGAACGGGTTCGATCCGATAGCCGGCGGGCGGGTCCACGATCAGCGCCTTGAGCACTGCGCGAGAGACCCTCTGAACGCCGGTCCGCAGGTCTTCCCCCGCGAGCGCGGACACATCGACGAGCAGTTGGCGCAATCCAAATCGTGGCCGGTTGCGGGCGATGCTCGCCGAGACATCGAGGATGTCGGCCCGGGACGACGGCGCCCCCCCCGACTTGTCGGCGAGTGTATCGAGCAGGCGACGGTAGGCCGCTGCCGGACTGCGCACCGCGAAGCGCTCGAGGGCGTCCCGGTACGCCAGGGCGGCCTTCTCCGGGTTGTGAGCGATGTCCACGTAGGCCGCGCCGCGCCTGCCGACAGCCGTGCGGAGGGCCGCGTCGTCGCGCAGCCGCTCGAGTGCCGCGACGAGGTCCGGAACGGCCGGCTCCTCCGGCAGCATGACCACGACATCCTCCGGCAGTTCCGCCGCCCACCCGTGAGCGTTCACGACGGTCGGCAGACCCGAGGCCAGGCAATCCAGCACTGCTGCCGACGTCTCGCCTCCCGACTGACCACGGAGCTGCACGGCCACATCCGCGGCGGCCAGGTAGTCGCAGTAGGCCGGCTTGTCGACGAACCCGGTGACGTGGACGCGGCCACAGAGCGACGCGTCACCCGCCCGGACCTGGAGATCCTGTGCGAACTCGCCCGGCGGAAGGCCGCCGACAAAGGCGAGGCGGCACGAGGCGTCCCTGGCCAGAGCGGAAGCGGCCCACGCCTCGAGCAGCCGGTCGCCGAGCTTGGCGCGACCGACGAAGCCGAAGGAGCACACGAGGAGGTCGCCGGCGTCGATCCCCAGCCGTTCTCTCGCCGCCGCCCGGCTCGGGAGCTCCGGTGGGACGCGACAGAGCGGGACGACGGCCCAGTCGCTGCAGCCGCCCTCCCCATGCCACTCCTCCGCCAGCCGCACCGCGAAGTCCGAGTGGACGATGACTCCGTCCGCCGTTCTGATGACGCCGCCGTTGCAGGGGTACCGAAACGCGGCGACGTCGTGTCCCTCGCGAGACTCCGCGAGCAACGCACCGTATCCGTGCGATAAGTACAGCGCCTCCACAAACTCGCGATCGCGACCTTCTGCGCGGGCCCACGCCTCCAGGGCGCCTGCAAGGAACGTCTCGTGCAGGACCAGAGCCCCCGGATGGCGCTCCAGGAGCCCGAACATGTGCTTGTGGAAGTGGGAGTTGCCGAACTGGTACACCACGCGCTCGTACTCACCGGCGTGGGCGTCGAACCACGCGACCGAACGGGCTGGAAGGTTGGCGGCCACCCAAGGATCGTCGACCCGGTCCTGATCGACGACGACGTCGATGTCGTAGTGCGCCGCCAGCGAGGGCAGCAGTTCGGCGACGTGATCGGCGATACCCGTCGCCTCGGGCGGGAGCGGCGAGACGAAGGCAAGGCGCCGGCGAGGCGGCGAGGCGGGCCTCATGGAGCGCCTGCGCACGACGGCAGCCTCGAGCGCGTCGATCGCCGCCCCCACCGCGCTTTCATCGGCCTCGGCCGGGAGGACCACGTCGACCGCGACGCCTGGTGCAGGGTCCTCGGGCCAGTGCGTGGCGGCACGGACCACCGGGGACGCGACGGACGGCGCGACGATGGACAGACCAGGCCCTTCGGGCCAGGCCGTCCAGTCCGACTCGAGGACCGCATCGGCGCCGAGCCACTCGAAGAAGGCTCGGCGCGTACTCGCCGCCGCCCGGCGTCGCCAAGGCGAGGCGGCTCGGTCGCCGGCGGCCGGCCGAGGAAGGTCGTAGACCGCGATGTGTTCCTGCGGCAGAAGGCCCGCGAAGGCTTGCTTGAGAGCGGGTATCCGCGCCGGCAGGCTGCCGTCGAGCGCGATCAGCACGTCGTGCACGCCCGCCACTTTGATGAACGTCTGCGCGAACGAGAGGGCGAACGCGCCGCGACCCGCAACGTCGTCGGCGCCCTGGCAGGCGCGCAGATCGAGGACGAACCGCAGCGCTTCGCTCATCCGTTCTCGCCGCCGAGTGCCCTCTCGATGTCGGCGACGACCGAGCGGGCGGACTGCGAAAGGCCGGCAAGGTCAGCGGCCGGCGCCGGAGTGGCCGGCGCGGCGGTACGGACGACCTGCGTCTCGTGTATCGCGACCCGGACCTTCTGGTCGACGGCCGGCATGCGGGCCAGCGTCCTGTCGAGCGCCGGGCCCAGCCGGGGCTGGGAAAGCGCCCAGCGCATCGGATGGCCTACCGCGAGCTTGGCGTAGGTCTTGGGCCCGCGGCCCGCCTGGCCGGCCGACGAGCCAAGGGGACGCCGCGCAAGCGCAGCCGCCAGACGCAGAGGTGCGGTGACTCGCCACGACAGCGAAGCGGACACGGCCGCGAAGTCCGCCCAGGCTGCGTCCGCCTGCGACTCAGCTTCTTGCGCCCGTGCCTCGGCTTGGCCCAGCCGCTGGGCCGTTTCTTCGGCGCGCGCGGTGGATTCGGCGGCCTCGCGCTCGGCGCGCGCGGCGGCCTCGGCGGCTTCACGCTCGAGTTCCGCGGCCCTCGCGGCGAGTTCCAGTTTCTCCGCCTCGAGCCGCCTCGCCGCCTCTTCGGCGGCGTGGCGCCGGTATGTCTCGAGGTCCCGCGGCTGCGGCCCGAAGAGTCGTTCGAACGCCGCATCGTCCAGCGGTCCGGCGTCGCCTCCGGACTTCTGAGCGACGAGCGCGTAGTCGGGCGCGGCGAACAGCAGTCCGTTGATCGCGTAGACCGCGGCATTGATCTCCAGTGCGCCCGCGACGTCTGCGGAGACCTCCGAGAGCGGCGGCGCCAACAAGGCGCGATTGACGCGGACGATCCACGGCAGCTTGAAGCCGGCTTCGCGGGCGTGGAACTCCAGCAGCGTAGGCGGGATGGGCCGCAGGTGCTCGGCGTCGAGGTAGAAGGTCGTCGTGGCGACAGTCACGTTCTCCGGGTTCGGCGTCTCGAGCACGACGACGCCTCCCGGAGCCAGCACACGATGGATCTGCGCGAGAAGCTCGCCCAGTACTGCAGGATCGAGATGCTCGACGACGTGGAAGCCCGTCACGGCGCCCAGCGACGCCTCCGGCCGCGCACGAAGGTCCTCGAGCGCGTCCGCCTCGGCGACATCGAACCCGGCGTCGCGAGCCGTCTGGACGACGCGCTCGTCCACGTCGATGCCGATGGCGTTGTGCCCGTGATCGGCCAGCATCGCGAGCCACTCGCCGCGACCGGTGCCGAGATCGAGCACGGGAGCGCCGAGGCTGCGGACATACGTCTCTTCCAGCAGCGGCAGATAGAAGGAGAGGCGCCGACGGATGTCCTCTTGAGAACCCCGGAAGTACTCTTCGAACGCCTGATCGGGGGAGTGGACGTCGCCGTCGCCGTCGCTCATCTGCAGTTCACCGCCGCTGTAGGTTCGTATCTGCGCCTGGGGCACATGACCAGCCGCCGAAGTCTAGCAGACGACGCGGGCGATATACTTGCGCGGTCCCGGTCAACAACGCGAGAGGCTGGCGTGACAGTTCTCCCAGCTCGGCTCCGTCAGCGGTACCGCTATCCAGTCATCCTCCTGCGCGCCATGGTCGCCACCGACTTCAAACTGCGCTATCAGGCATCTCTGCTCGGCTACCTGTGGACGCTGCTCAAGCCGCTGGCGGTCTTCACCATCCTCTACCTCGTCTTCGTCAAGATGCTCAAGTTCGGCATCACCGACTACCCCGGCGTCTACCTCCTGTTCGGCATCATCGTCTGGGGGTTCTTCGCCGAGGCGACCGGGCTCGGACTGGGCTCACTTGTCGCCCGCACCGACCTGCTCCGCAAGATCAGCTTTCCGCGCTACGTCATCGTGCTGTCAGTCGGAGTCTATGCGCTGATCACCTTCGCGCTGAGCATGATCGTCTTGGTAGTGTTCCTCGTCGTAGCCAGCGTCCCCCTCACCGGGAACGTCGTGTGGCTGCCCCTCCTGTTCCTCGAGTTGAGCGCGCTCTCGATGTCCATGGCCTTCTTCCTCAGCGCGCTCTTCGTGCGCTTTCGCGACCTGAGCTACATCTGGGAAGTCGTACTGCAGGCCGCCTTCTACGCAACGCCGATCATCTACCCGCTGAGCTTGATACCCGTGGCCTGGGCCAGACTGCTTCTGCTCAACCCCATGGCCCAGATCATCCAGGATGCGCGCTACTGCCTGGTCACCAACGAGACGGTCACCATCTCGCAGTTGTACGGCTCGCCGTGGGTGCGAGTGATTCCCGTGGGAATCGTACTGGTGCTGGTGGTCACGTCGGTCGCGTTCTTCCGCCACCAGGCGCCGCTGTTCGCCGAGGAGGCC
The DNA here is from genome assembly GCA_963798285.1 of uncultured Thermoleophilia bacterium. Lineage (GTDB taxonomy): Bacteria > Actinomycetota > Thermoleophilia > UBA2241 > UBA2241 > CAIXSE01. The sequence continues at coordinate 241,011 of CAWCSR010000005.1, forward strand.
TGAGTGTCCGTCCCCGTCATCGAGGTGAGAGGGCTCTCCAAGGACTTCCCTCTTCCTCACCTTCGCCAGCACACGCTCAAGGGCCACGTCATGAACCGCTTCCGGGGCCGCCGGACGATCGAGCAGCAGCACGCGCTGCGAGACATCGACTTCGAGGTCAGGCGCGGCGAGTTCTTCGGCGTCGTCGGCCGCAACGGGTCCGGCAAGAGCACGCTGCTCAAGATCCTGGCCGGCATCTACGCGCCGACGGCCGGCCACACGGAGGTCCGTGGCCGGCTGGTGCCCTTCATCGAGCTCGGCGTGGGCTTCAATCCCGAGCTGACCGGGCGCGAGAACGTGTACCTCAACGGGGCGCTGCTGGGCTTCTCCCGGCGCGAGGTCGACGCGATGTACGACGACATCGTCGAGTTCGCCGAGCTCGAGGGCTCCATGGATCAGAAGCTCAAGAACTACTCCTCGGGGATGCACGTGCGCATCGCCTTTTCCGTAGCCACGCACGCGCGCGCGGACATCCTCCTCATCGACGAGGTGCTGGCGGTGGGCGACGCGGCGTTCCAGCGCAAGTGCTTCGAGCACTTCCGTTCCCTGAAGAGGAGCGACACGACGATCGTCTTCGTCACACACGACATGAGCAGCGTGCGCGAGTTCTGCGACCGCGTCATCCTGCTGGAGGACTCGCGCCTGGTGGCTGAAGGCAGCGGTCTCGTGATCTCCGAGCAGTACCTCAGGCTGTTCTCGGCGCAGCCGGCGCTTACTCGCCCGTCAAGGCCGGCCGTCGATGAGCCATCGGACGGCTCGCCGGGCTCGCCGGGCTCGGCGGAGCCGGTGGAGCCCGGCTCGGGCGAGCCGGGCGCCTCCGAGTCGCGCTGGGGCGAGGGCGACGCCCTCTACACCCGCGTCAGCGTGCCTGACGTGGTCGACGGCGACGCGGAGATCGTCATCGATCTCGAGGCCGAGGCGCGGTGCGACGTCAGCGACCCCGTGTTCGGCTTCATGATCGCCAATTCCGCCGGCGCGCCGGTGCTCGGCACCAACTCCAACCTGAAGAAGATGGTGTGCGCCGATTTGGCGGAGGGCGATCGCGTGCGCGTCCGCTGGACCGTGCCCAACGTCTTCAGCGACGGCGTCCACAGCGTCGTGCTGGCCATCACCGACCGGCAGGGACTCGCGGTCTACGACTGGTGGAACGACGCCGCGCGCTTCACCGTGAGCAAGGACGAGAAGACGCCGTACATCGTCACGCCGGACGCGGCGTTCGGTGTCGAGCGGCTCCCAAGGTGAGGCTGTCGGCGCTTGCGTGCCTGATTGACGGCATCCGGCGCCGATGAGTCCGCGGCGCGCCATCTGCCCGATCCGCCGTCCGCAGCCCTCTTGACGAGTTGCCTCATCCGCTGCCGATGGGCGATGATGCATCGCGGCACGACTCTTGCGGCGGACAGCAATCACGATGCGCCGTCCATCCAGACCGTGTGATCCTCAGCCCGATCGGGGTCGGGCATCAGCATCCGGGTCACCTACAGAGATCGGAGACGCAGTGGGGGAAGTCGGCGACGTCAGGGAGTCACGCCACTTCGATAGCCTTGCCCTCGAATACGAGGAGAGTATCGGGCTCACCTCGCTCGCTGCCAGGCGCAAGATACAGCGACTCAGCTCACGTTTCTCAGCTTGGCTCGAAGCGGCTCCGGATGGCCCGGTCGTCGAGATCGGGGCTGGAACAGGCTTCCTGACGCGGCATCTGGCCCCGCTGCTGCCCGATCGTCAGTACATCGCCACGGATCTATCTGCGGGCATGGTCGAGGCGGCTCGTGGAACCAGCGTCCAGCCCGGCAATGTCGATTGGCTGCAGGCTGATTGCCTGAATCTGGACTTCGAGCCGGCTAGCGCTGCCTGCGTCGTCGGCCACGGCATCCTTCACCACCTGCCATTGGATGCCGCGGTCGCCGAGATCTCCAGAGTACTCATGCCCGGCGGTCGAATCGCCTTCTACGAGCCCAACATCGCCAATCCGGTGGTCTTTCTGGAGAAGAAGGTCCCCCTGTTCAGACCGCGCACTGACACACCCGGGGAGACCGGTCTGTTCGAACCCACCGTCAGACGGATGCTGTTCGGGCATGGGTTCGCTGTGGTGGACGTCACTCCGTGCGAATTCGTGCTCAACCAGGTGCCGGACCGATTCGTCCCCGGCGCCGAGCGCGTCAGCAGATTCCTGGAAGGCATTCCCCTGGTCCGGCGAGTGGGGGGCTCGTTGAGAGTCCTGGCCGTCAAGGCCTGACTGGCTCCCAAAGCCGACCATGTCGCTCGGCGACGCCGGACATTCGGAATCCCATCTCCACCGGGACCACCTGACGAGACTCTGGCGCCGCTACCGCGAGCAGATCCTCTTTCTGGTGGTGGGTGGATGGAACACGCTGTTCCAGTTTGCCTGCTTCTCCATCCTCTACTACCTGCTCCAGGATCTGCTGCACCCGGATGTCATCGTCCTGATCGCGTACCTCATCGCTTCAGTGAATGGATTCCTGTGCTTCAGATGGATCGTGTTCCGGGCGGCAGACCATCCGTTGATGCGCTACCTCAGATACAACCTGATCTACGTACCTCTGCTGCTGGCGTACATGTTCCTGCTGCCTTGGGCTCTTGCGCATACAGCCCTGAGCGCCTACGTGATGCAGGCCCTCTTCACTCTGGTCGCGATCGTGCTGGGTTACGTGGGCAACAAGTACTTCGCTTTCCGCGTTCGCACGCAGGGGAACGACTAGTTCCCGAAGCCGGGCGCAGCCACCAGCCGGCCGCACCTAGAGCCGGAACAGGCGCAGGGCCTCATACGCGCAGATCTGTACGAGCGACGTAGATCTTATGCACGGCTATCGACCACCGGTGTCGGCCTTCGGCGTGGCGCCTCGCGACGCCGAGTTCCTCGGCGAATTGACTGCGGAACGTGCGGCCGCTCTTGCTGGTCGTGTACCAGCGGAAGTCCGCAAGGTCTTCGTCAATGAACCGCCCGGGCCACCTGCCCGCCAGACGTAGCCAGAAGTCATAGTCCATCGTCAGATGAAGCTCCTCATCAAAGGGGCCGACCTCTTCAGAAGCGGAGCGCCTCCAAAACACACCCATCTGAGAGATCCAGTTCTCTCGAAGCAACTTCGCGTAGCTGAATCTGCGCATGCGCATGTTCTTGTACGCGGTGATCCAGTGGCGTATCTCGCGGCCGTTCTCGTCGATGATCCGGACCTTCCCGTAGACCCAGTGCGCTGCCGGCTCTGCGCGAAAGACATCGACCACGAGTTGCAGGGCGCCCGGTTCGTAGGTGTCGTCACTGTTGAGCCAGCCCACGACGGTCCCCGTCGCCAGGGTCAGGCCACGATTCAGGGCATGCGACTGGCCGTTGTCGGGCTTGCTCATCCAGCGTATCGAGTCGCCATAGCCGGTCAGGATGTCCAGAGTGCGATCCGTGGATCCGCCGTCGACCACGATGCATTCAAGCGGGAAGTCCCGTGTCTGAGAGAGTATCGAGTCCAACGCGCGCTCGATGTACGCCGCCTGGTTGAGCGTCGGCATGACGATCGTCATCGAGTCCACGGTGGTCGCGCAGTCTCGAGGGCGTCCCCGTGTCGGAGTTGCCTCCGTGGCGTCCCCGGCGCGGTGAGGCATCAGTCGGGAAGGAGTGTGACCAGCGATGGCCGCGAGAGTGCGCGGGTCTCTTCAGCGCCCGCCGACGCCTGGACCTCAAGCGACAACGCCTGCAGAAGCATCTGGACGCCAAGGATGATAGGCACGACGGCGATCATGACCGTACCCGCCGTAGTCACGTGACCTGTGACCGCGGATTCCAGCCAGCGGTACGCCCCAAAGACTACGCCGAAGAGCAGGAACAGCGCGCCGACGAGTGCCAGCATGGCGATGAGTCCGAAGTCGTTCACCACGTGTCGCTTGACGAACCGCCAAGCGAACCGGCGCACCAGGCGAAGCGGGAACGTCCACGTGACGCGCCCGATGTGCATCGTCGATGACTCCTCTCCGTAAAGAGCGGCCGTGCTCACGTCGACCACACGAGCGTCGATGACGTTGAGGCGAATGAGCATGTCGTTCTCAAAGAAGTAGTCCTGGGCGACGCCGTCGAGCTTGAGTCGGGCGAGCGCGGGGGCGGCGATCGCCGTGAACCCGCACTGCGGGTCGAAAACGTGCCAGTAACCGCTGGCCACCTTGGTGAGGAATGAGAGGGCCACGCTGCCGAACCAGCGCATGCGAGGCATGCCCTTCGGCCGGCCGCTGCGGCGAAAACGGTTGCCCTTCGTGTACTCGGCCATCCCCAGCTCGATCGGGCGGAGCAGTGCCGGCAGGTCGTCGACATCCATCTGACCGTCGGCGTCCATCTTCACGATCACGTCATATCCTGCTTCCAGAGCAGCCCGATAGCCGGTGACCATAGCGCCACCTACGCCACGGTTGTCGTCATGGTGAAACACGGTCACCCGCGGATTCGCGAGCGCTTCCGCGACAGTGAGGGTCTCGTCGAGGCTGGCGTCGTCGACGATGATGATGGCCGTGACCCACGCGGGGATACGTGCTACGACTCCCGCGAGAGAGCGTGCCTCATTGTAGGCAGGCAGCACGACGCAGACGGTAAGTCGCCCCCGCCGCGCCGTGGTGCTCTCGGTTTCCACAGCGATCTCCATGATCTCCCCCACGCGCCAATCATAGACGACCTTGGGCACATGCGGCAGCATCGTGCCTGCTCGTCAGGCCTCCCCACCGTTGTGACGCTCCGGGTCGGCAGATGTGCAGCCGCTGGTGATAGCATCCAGCTCCGACGAGTACGCGGCACAGGCCGGAGGCACCTCGCGATGCGCATCCTGTTCGTCCTTCCCGAGCTTCCCCATCCGCCGTTCACCGGCGCGCACACCAGGCCGCTCACGCTGCTGCGCGCCGCGGCGCGGACGCACGAGGTCGCCGTGGTCGGCGCCGCTCCGCCCGAGGCCGATCTGAGCCTGCTCGAGGAGCTCTGCGCCGAGGTCAGAATGGCGCCGGCGGGCGCAGCCAGACCGGCGCGGCGGCGCACCCTGGCCGCCGGCAGGCGGCTGGTCACGCCGGTCCCGCTCGTGAGCACCGGCCGGTCCAAGGCCGTGGCCGCACTGGTGGACGAGCTGGCCGCCTCCTGGAGGCCGGACGCGATGCTGGTCGAGACGCTCTACGCGGCCCACTACCGCGTCCCGGGCGTGCCCCTCATCGTCGACCTGCCGGACGTGCCCAGCGGCCTCTGCGAGTCGGCGGCGGCGGCGCGCCCCGTGCGTTACCTCGCCGCCAACCTCCAGGCGGCTACCAGCCGGCGCTACGAGCGCCGCCTGCTGGACGACACGGTGCCCATCAGCATCAACGACGGGGACCGCGAACGCCTGGCCACGCTCGGCATCGAGTCCTACACGATCCCCCTGGCGGTCGACCTGCCGCCCGAGGATCTCATCTACGAACGCGCGTCGACCGCGCGACACGACGTGGCCGTGCGGCTGCTCTTCATCGGGTCCTTCGTCCACCCGCCGAACCGCGACGCGGCCCGGTGGCTGGTGCGCTCGCTGGCGCCCGAGCTGCGCAGCGAACGCGTGCCGTTCGCCATGGTCGTCGCCGGCATGCAGGCGCCGCCGTGGCTGCGCAAGGCCGGCGGCGCCGGCGTCACCGCCATCTCCGACGCGCCGGACCTCGACCCGCTGTACCGCAGCGCCGACATCGTGCTCGCGCCTCTGCCCCACGGCGGCGGCACCAAGAACAAGACGCTCGAGGCGATGGCCTGGGGCCTGCCGGTGATCGGCACGCCGCAGGCGTTCACCGGCCTGCCCCAGCTCGACGGCGAGGCGTTCGTGGTCGAGCAGCTCGACCCGGTGCGCGTGGCCGCGCGGATCGCCGCGCTGCGCGACGACCCCGAGCTGCGCCTGCACCTCGGCCTCGCCGCCCGCCAGTGGGTGGCCGAGGCTCACGCCCCGGAGCTTGCGGCCGGGCGCGCCGCCGCCCTCTTCGACGCGGTGGCGGCGGGAGGCGGCGTCGCCGGGGCTGAGGCGCACTGGCGGGAACTGCACGGCGCGACGGAGAACCACCCCGCCTCGTGACCGCCCGGGTCCTCATCGACGGCCACATGCTGGGCGCCCACGAGACCGGCAACGAGACCTACGTCCGCGGCCTGCTCAACGGCCTCGCCGAGCTGGGACTCACCGAGATCGTCGCCGTCACCGAGCCGGACGTCGACGTCAGCCCGCACCAGCGCGTGCTCCTGCCCAGCCGCTCGGACGTCGCCCGGCTCACCACCGGCCTCGTCGCCGCCGCCAGAGACCGCGGGGCGGACGTCATCCACACCACCTACGCCGCGCCGATGACGTCCGTCGCGGCGAGCGTGCTCACCGTCCACGACCTTTCGTTCCTGCGTCACCCCGAGTGGTTCACGGTGCGCGACCTCGTGGTGCTCAACGCCGGCGTGCGCGCGTCGGTGCCGCGAGCGGCGCGCGTGCTCGTGCCCTCGGGGCACGCGCGCGACGAGCTCTGCGCGCTGCTCGGCGTCGCCCCGGAGCGCGTCGTGGTCACGCCCGAGGGCGTGGACCCGCGCTTCGCCGCCGAGGCCGACGACCCGACGCCGGAAGAAGACGTCGGCCGCCTCCTCCGCCGCTACGGCCTGCGCCGGCCCTACGTGCTGGCGATCGGCAACCTCCAGCCGCGCAAGAACGTGCGCCGCCTGCTCGAGGCGTGGGCGCTGCTGGCTGCACGAAGGCGCCGACACCGACCACCGCCTGGTGATCGCCGGCGGCTTCCGCGGCCGCAGGGACGGCGCGCCGGCGTACGCCATCACCGCCGGCATCGGCCACCGCGTCGTCTTCCCCGGCTTCGTGCGCGACGCCGACCTGCCGGTGCTGTACGCCAACGCCGACCTCTTCGTGTACCCGTCGCTCTACGAGGGCTTCGGCCTGCCGGTGCTGGAGGCCATGGCCGCCGGCACGCCCGTCGCCTGCTCCGGCACGACCTGCCTGCCCGAGGTGACGGCCGGCGCGGCCGCGCTCTTCGACCCCGAGGACCCTCGCGACATGGCCGCCACGCTGGGCGCGCTGCTCGCGGACGAGGGCCTGCGCGCCGGCCTGCGCGCCCGCGGGCGCCGGCGCGTCACGTCCGCCACCTGGCGCGCCTGCGCCGCAGGTGACCGCGGAGGCCTACGAGGCCGCGGCCGCCGGAGCGCGCGCGTGAGGATCGCCCTCGTGGGCACCCGCGGCGTGCCGGCCGCCTACAGCGGCTTCGAGACCGCGGTCGAGAACATCGGCTGCCGCCTCGCCGCGCGCGGCCACGACGTCACCGTCTACTGCCGCCCGCACATGGTCGCGCGCCGCGCGGACGGCGAGTACCGCGGCATGCGGCTCGTCTACCTGCCCACCGTGGCCGGCAAGCACCTCGACACCCCGGTGCACTCGCTCCTCAGCACCCTGCACCTGGCGACCCGCCGGCGTCCCGACGTCGCCATCTACTTCATCGCCGGCAACAGCCCCTTTGCCGGCCTCGGCCGGCTCCTCGGCGTCCCGACGGCGATCAACGTCGACGGCCTCGACTCCCCGCGCGCCAAGTGGGGCCCGTGGGCGCGCCGCTACCTGCGCCTCACCGAACGCGCCGCGCCCACGCTCGCCAACGTGGCCATCACCGACTCGCGCGTGCTGCAGTCCATCTACCGCACCTGGGGCCACGAGACCGTGTTCATCCCCTACGGCTCCGAACTGGAGGAGGACGACGCGCCCGCCGGCGACGGCGGCGACCCGCCGGCCGCCGCAGCCTCGGACGGCGGCTCCCCGTCGGCCGCCGCAGCCTCCGACGGCGGCGGCGCGGACGACACCCTCGCCCGCCTCGGCCTCGCGCGGCGCGGCTACGTGCTGTTCGTCGGACGCCTCGTGCCCGAGAACAACGCGCACGTGCTGGTCGAGGCCTTCGCGGGACTCGAGACGGAGCTGAAACTGGCGATCGTGGGCGACGCCCCCTACGCCGACGCCTACCAGGAGAGCCTGCGAGCCACCGGCGACGACCGCGTCGTCTTCGCCGGCTATCAGTTCGGACGCGCCTACCGCGAGCTCCTGCGGAGCGCGGCCGTCATCGTCGTGCCCACCGAGGTCGGAGGCACGCATCCGGTGCTGCTCGAATCCATGGCGGCCGGAGCCTGCATCGTCGTCAACGACCACGCGCCCAACCTGGAGACCCTGGGCGGCGCGGGAGTAAGCTACCCGGGCAAGGACGGCGCCGCCGGCCTGCGGCCCGTGCTGGCAACGCTCTTGGGAGACCAGGAGGCCATGGAGGGTCACCGCGCGGCGGCGGCACAGAGGGCGCGCGCGTACTCGTGGGAGGCCGTGACGGACGCATACGAGAAGCTCGCCGGCGATCTTGTCGCGCGGCGAAGGCGACGCCGATGACGCCGGCCGTCGACACCCTGCGCCGCCTCATCGCCGACCGACGCGGCGGCGACCCTCACGCGCTGAACGAGTGGAGCGCGCCGGACGTGCTCGAGCTGAGCTGGATGCTCGGCCGCCGGCTGTGCCGAGGCGCGCTGCTGCGCGCCCGCCTCGGCTCCTCCGGCGGCCTCGTCTTCTGCGCGCGCGGCGTGCGCGTCGTGCACGCGCGCCACGTGCGCGCCGGCCGCGATCTTGACCTCGAACACGGCTGCTTCATCAACGGCCTCAGCCGGCGCGGCGTGACCTTCGGCGACCGCTGCACCGTCGGCCGCGGCGCCATCGTCGCCCCGTCGGGCCTGCTCGGCGGCGAGCCCGGCGAGGGCCTCGTCATGGGCGACCACTCCAACCTCGGCGCCTGGGCCTACGTGGGCTGCTCCGGTTTCATCTCCATCGGCAGCCACGTGCTCATGGGCCCGCGCGTGAGCCTGCTCGCCGAGGACCACAACGCCGCGTCCGTGGACGAGCCGATCAAGGCCCAAGGCGTCACCCGACTGCCGATCACGATCGAGGACGACGTCTGGCTCGGCGCCGGCGTGACCGTGGTCGGCGGCGTGACCATCGGCCGCGGGAGCATCGTCGCGGCCGGCTCCGTCGTCACCCGCGACGTCGCGCCGTTCTCGGTGGTCGCCGGCGTGCCCGCCTCTCTCGTGCGCTCCCGCGCACCCAAGACCGCCTAAACCCGACCGGTCACCGGAGCTCACGACGGACCGCTACGTCAGCAGAAAGCTCAGCGTCGTGCGCTTTCTCGCCGTGGCCTCGGTGGTCGTCTACCACGCCTATCCGTTCTCGCCGGGCGTGTACATCGTCGTGCCGCCGGTCGTCACCTCCCCGGCCGACTTCGTGCGCAACTACATCTCGCTTGCCCTGATGCGCTGGGCCCTGCCGTTTCTGGGGCTCGTCTCGGGCTACCTGTTCTTCCGCACCCTCAAGCCCACCGTCGCCGGCTTCGCCGCCAAGCTGCGCACGCGCGTGCGCACGCTGCTGGTCCCGTTCGTCATCTGGAGCGGCCTCGGGGTGCTGTTCACGATCGCCGTCACCCACTCCTCGTTCGCCGCCGTGAGCCCCTACTGGACCGTCCACTCCGTCGGCGCGGCGCTGGACCACTGGCTGCTCCACCCCGTGCTCTACCCGCTGTGGTTCCTGCAGGCGCTCATGACCTGCATGCTGCTCTCGCCGCTCGTGTACGTGGCCGTGCGCGCGCTGCGCTGGTGGGTGCTGGCGATCGCGCTCGCCTGGTGGCTGACCGGCTGGCAGCCGATGGCGGTCTGGCCGTGGATCAGCGCCACGGCGTTCCCGCCGTTCATCGTGGGCGCCGCGTTCGCGATGCTCGGCGCCCGGGCGCCGTGGGGGCCCCGGGCGCCCGCGCGGCTCGTCGCCGCCCTGGCGGCGGCGTGGCTCGCGGCTGCCGCGCTCTACATCCTCTACGGCCACGACCTGGGCAGTTGGGTGCGCGCCGGGCTGCTCCCGGTGGTCGTGCTGGGCATCTGCGTGCTCTGGACCGCTCCCGACGCGCTCAGACGGCCCCTGCGCGCCTCTCCGAAGGCCTTCGCAGGAGACCGGCGCTCCCCGCTGGTCGCGGCGGCCCTCACAGCTGACCGGCGGTCCCGGGTGGTCGCGGCGGCCCTCTTCGTGGCGCCGCTCTCGTTCTTCGTGTACGTGACCCAAGAGCCGGCGCTCGCCGTGTGCAAGAACCTCGTCGGGCGAGCCGGCCCCGGCGTCCCCGAGGTGATCGTCTACCTGGTGCCGCCGCTGCTGGTCGTCACCGGCTCGGTGCTGGCCGGCCTGGCCCTGCGCCGGCTCCTGCCGCGGACGTTCGCGGTGGCGGCCGGCGGCCGCGTACCCGGAGCCGCCCGCGGCCGCGCACCCGTCGAGGCCGTCGTCGAGGCCGCCGCCGAGGTCAGCTCCTAGGACCGGCGCCCCGGGCGCCCCCAGCGCCTCCGGCGCCTCGAGGACGCCGCGCGCCGGGCACCCCCGGCTGCCCCGCGCCGGGCGCCTCCACAAAGCGCACCCCCGGCAAGCCGCGGAAGTGCGCATCGTGCGTCCACAGCTCCGCGCGGTGCCGCTGCGCCGTGGCGTAGATGATGCTGTCGGCGAGCGGCAAGCCGTGTGCGAGGCCCAGCCGGGCAGCTTCGACGGCGAGGTCCCCGTCCAGCGCCACGACCGCGGCCTGTCTCATAATGCCGGCGGCGGCCAGAGCGGCCGGCTCGCCCGACTCCCGGGCGAGCGTGCGAAACACCTCGGCGAGGCACACCGCCGGCACGATGATCGCCTCGGGGTCCTGCAGCGCAGGCCCGTAGAGCTCGCCATGAGGCGACCCGGCGAGCCGCTCGACCCAGCCACAGGAGTCGACGACGATCACACGCGGTCCTCGTCGTCGCGCTCGATCGTCGTATCGATGCCCGGGAACAGCCCGAACGCTTCACTCAGCGGAAGGACCGGCACCGCCACGACGTTACCGCCATACGCCATCACCTGCATCGCCTGGCCGGGCTTGAGCCCGAGCGCCTCGCGGACATCCTGCGGTATGACGATCTGGTACTTGCTCGAGAGCTTCACCTGGGTCATCGGCGGCACCTCTCCTGCGACATCGTCAGCTATTGCGTTCAACGGTACCACCATCGACCACCTCCCAAGCGGTTTCTGTGATCGCGCCGCCTCTCCTACTCGCGGTGCTCGCGCACGTCGAACCCGCCGCGCAGGATCAGGTCGTCGCGGCAGGCCTCGGCGAGGTCGTCGTGGACCATCTCGGCGACGAGCTCGCGGAACCCGATGGTCGCGGACCAGCCGAGGCGCTCGCGCGCCTTGGTGGGGTCTCCGAGCAGGGTACCGACCTCGGTGGGCCGGTAGTAACGCGGGTCGACGCGCACGACGGCGACGCCGGGCTCGAAGGCGAGGCGCGCCGCCTGCGCCTGCGACGCCGGCGCGGCGAGCCGTTCGGCGGCCGTGGCCGGCGCGGCGAGCCGTTCGGCGGCCGTGCCCAGCCCGGCATCCGCGGTGGCCGGCCGGTCCCCGGCCCTGCGGCCATCCTCGACGGGCTCGTAGCCGAGGCGGGCGGCCGCGAGCCGCTCCGCGTCCACGGCGTCCACCACGCCGACCTCGTCCGGGCCGCTCCCCCGCCAAGTGAGCGTGACGCCGATCTCGCCGAAGGCGAGCTCGCACATCTCGCGCACGCTGTGCTGCTCGCCGGTGGCGATGACGTAGTCGTCCGGCTCGTCCTGCTGCAGCATGAGGTGCATGGCCTTCACGTAGTCGCGGGCGTGTCCCCAGTCGCGCAGGGAGTCCAGGTTGCCGAGCCAGAGGCCGTCGTGGAGGCCGAGGGCCATGCGGGAGACGGCGCGCGTGATCTTGCGCGTGACGAACGTCTCGCCGCGGATGGGGCTCTCGTGGTTGAAGAGGATGCCGTTGCTGGCGTGCAGTCCGTAGGCCTCGCGGTAGTTCACCGTGATCCAGTAGCCGTAGACCTTGGCGGCGCCGTACGGGCTGCGCGGGTAGAAGGGCGTGGTCTCGCGCTGCGGGATCTCCTGCACCTGGCCGAACATCTCGCTGGTGGAGGCCTGGTAGAAGCGCACCGTCTCCCCCATGCCGAGGATGCGGATGGCCTCGAGCAGGCGCAGGGTGCCGAGCGCGTCCGAGTTGGCCGTGTACTCGGGCGTCTCGAAGCTGACCTGCACATGGCTCTGGGCGGCCAGGTTGTAGAGCTCGTCGGGCTGCGTCTCCTGGACGATGCGGATGAGGTTGGTGGCGTCGGTGAGGTCGCCGTAGTGCATGAAGAACCGGCCACCGGGGATGTGCGGGTCCTGGTAGAGATGGTCGACCCGCTCGGTGTTGAACGAGCTCGCCCGCCGCTTGATGCCGTGCACGATGTAGCCCTCGCGGAGCAGGAGCTCGGCGAGGTAGGCGCCGTCCTGACCGGTGATGCCGGTGATGAGTGCGGTCTTGGTCATAGTCTCCCCCCAAGCATGGCTGCCCGGCGTGCCGCCCTACCCTCCAAAGGGCAGCCGACGGACTCTGATCCTGGCTTGTTCGATGACGACCACGCTGCCCGTCTCAAGGTCGGCGGCAAGCTCACCCAGGTTCTCGGTCAGCAGGGTCAGGGTCAAACACCTCGGAATCGGACGCGGCCTGCATGCCGAGATCCCGCACATGGACCGCGTCGTGGCCGAGGGCGCGCAGACCAGCGGCGACTCGAGGCGAGATCGCGTTGTCGACAAGAAACCTCAGGACGCCGCTCTGATGGGCAGCTCCCGTTCGCGAACGCTCTCGGCCGCGTAGTGGAGCGCCTGCTGGATGTCTTCTGCTTGCAGATCCGGGAGAGCGTCGATGATGTCGGCCGGCGCCATGCCGTCAGCCACCATGTCGACAACGGTGGCCACGGGGATTCGCAGACCGCGAATGCACGGCAGCCCACCCATCTGGCCGGGGTCTGTAGTGATGCGATCGAACTTCATAGCGTGCTGACCTCCAGGGTGGTCGCGCCTCGGTGACACCGTATAGGTCGCGATGACTGTACCACCAGGCTCAGGCGGCGTGGCCAATGACGGTGCTACCCGCGGTTGGCAAGGAACCAGTCGTAGGTGCGGCGGACGCCGTCCTCGAGGTCTACTTCGGGCGACCAGCCCAGAGACTTGATGCGGCTCACGTCCATGAGCTTGCGCGGGGTGCCGTCGGGGCGGGAGTCGTCCCAGAGGACGGGGCCCTCGTAGCCGACGACGCGCTGCACGAGCTCGGCGAGCTCGCCGATGGTCAGGTCCTCCCCACAGCCCACGTTGAGGAGGCCGTCGGGGATGTCGGCCGCGTGCACGTTCTGCAGGCAGAACGTGATGGCCCGGCCGACGTCCTCCACGTACAGGAACTCGCGGCGCGGCTTGCCGGTGCCCCACAGGGCGAGCCCGACGTCCGGCCCGGCCGCGCCCGCCTCCATGGCCACCTTGGCCTCGTGGAACTTGCGGATCATGGCCGGCAGCACGTGGCTGGAGTTGAGGTCGAAGTTGTCGCCGGGGCCGTAGAGGTTGGTCGGCATCAGCGAGAGATAGTCGGTGCCGTACTCGCGGTTGAGGCTGCGGCAGAGCTCGATGCCGGCGATCTTGGCCACAGCGTAGGCGCGGTTGGTCTCCTCCAGCGGGCCGGTGAGGAGGTACTCCTCCCTCAGCGGCTGCGGCGCCTCGCGCGGGTAGATGCACGAGCTGCCGAGAAAGACCAGGCGCTGCACCTCGTGGCGGAACGCCTCGCCGATGAGGTTGAGCTCGATGAGCAGGTTCTGCTCGACGAACTCCCACGGCTGCTCCCAGTTGGCCATGATGCCGCCCACCTTGGCGGCGGCGTCGATGACGGCCTCGGGCCGCTCCTCGTCGAAGAACCGGCGCGTCGCGGCCGGGTCCGTCAGGTCCAGCTCGTGCAGGTCGCGCACCAGGATGTTCTCGAAGCCCTGCTCGCTGCAGCGTGCGGTAGATCGAGCCGCCGACGAGGCCGGTGTGGCCGGCGAGAAAGATGCGCGACGTCTTGCTGACGAACTCGGCCATTGGGCCCTCCGTGGTAGTCGAGAGCGATTCTACCCGAGACGGGGCCGCGGATGAGTGAGGGAGCCGCCCACGACAGACGTCAACCACCGTACGACATCGTGAACGATGTAAACTCGAGGTGGAGGTGACACCATGAGCAACGTCGTGGCAACCAGATTCCCCCAAGAGACCATCGCCGCCCTGGACGCGGTCGCGCAGGAGCGCAAGCGCACGCGGGCAGAGATCGTGCGCGAGGCGGTGGACGTGTACCTGGCGCGTTGGGCCGACTACGGCATCGCGCTCGACCGCCTGGCCGACCCGACCGACGAGGTCGTGGACGCCGGCGCCTTCTGGCGCGAGGTGGAGGCCGAGAGTGAGTGAGCCGCCGTCCTCCGACCCGCCCGGCCGGCTCTACGCAGTCCGGTTCAAGCGGTCGGTCGTGCGCGACTTGCGGAGGCTCGACCCGCCGGCGCGGCAGCGCGTGCGCGCGGCCATCCACGAACGCCTCGCGCAGGATCCGCGCGCCGGCAAGCGCCTCGCCGGAGTGCGCGACCCTCGCTCCGGCCGCCCGCTCTGGAGTCTGCGCGCCGGGGACTACCGCATCGTCTACATCTTCAGCGACGCGGAGGTGTGGGTGCTGGTCGTCCGCGTCGGCCACCGGCGCGCAGTCTACGACGACCTGTGACGAGCAGGGGCGGACGCCGCTCTCGCCGACGACCCGCTACGACCGCAGCCGCACAAGCAGGGCCACGGTCATCTCCCGGCGAGTATGACGATGGCTGCATGGTACCTTCAAGGTGGAAAGCAGTAAACGCTTCGTGACGTTGCTGTTCTGAGGACGGAACAGCAAAGAGGGCGGCGGGCCGGGCGCTGACCGCCAGGTCAAGCTGCTTGTGTGGTTCGCCGCGCAAGACTCGCAGCCGGCGAGCGGGCCTGCGGACGGCGGCATCTACTCCGGCCTGCGCCGGACCGCCGCTACGCGTAAGCCGGCGTGGTACGCGTTCCGCGCGCTGCCGTAGGCTTCGCGATCCGCCTCACCGGTCAGAAGGTGACGGCGCACACCGGTTCCAGTCCAGCCAGTGCCGGGCTATCTGGTCCACTGCCTCCATGAACTGCGCGAAGTCCACCGGCTTTCGGAGGTAGCTGTTGGCGCCGAGGTCGTAGCTGCGCGCGACGTCGCTCTCCTCGCCGGACGAGCTGAGGACGACGACAGGCAGGCGGCGCGTTCGCGGGTCGCCGCGGAGCCGCTCGAGTACCTCGAGGCCGCTCACCTTGGGCAGTCTGAGGTCGAGCAGCACGAGGCTCGGCATGTCGAGCATGTCGCGACCGTCGTAGCTGCCGGTGGCGAACAGGTAGTCCAGCGCCTCAGCGCCGTCCGGGACCCGGTTCACCCTGCTGGCCACAGAACCGCGGCGCAGGGCGCGCAGAGCGAGCTCGGCCTCGTCCCCATTGTCCTCGACAAGCAGGATCAGGCGCCGCGGCCGCGGACATCCTCCCTGGTGGGATCGCCCGAAGCCCATGTCCTCAGACCGCGGAACAGGTCACTGCAGTACCGTTGCGCAGGCGACTGCCGCGAGCGTGAGTTCCTCCGCGCGCTCGGAGCAGCGGCCCTGACCGTCCACGTAGAAGATGTCGACCGACCTCGTCACACCGCCCCGGCCGACGAAGACGACGAGCAGGGTCCCTGCGAGTCGTCTCCTCGTCGCGGCCGAGGCGGCGAACGCATTGTGAGCGTAGCGGGCGTCGTCTGTGACCCAGACGGCCGGAGCCGTCGAGCGGTCGTCGCTGGGCAGCGCCGTCTGCAACACGACCGCATCGTCTCCGTTCAGCGGGTTCACGTAGCGTCCCGCGTCGCCGTCCCTGAGTGCGTGGGCGAGTTCGGCCGGCACGCCACTGTCGTCCACGCCGGCGCCCTCGTCGAGGGCCAGGATACTTCTGACCTGCAGCCCGAGATTGCTGGTGTTCTGCTCGAGCACCACGTCTTTGGCGCGCGCGGCGTACACCGGCAGGCCGATGCCCGCGACGGCGGCAACGATGACGAAGACGATCAGCAGCTGAAGCACTGTGAACCCGTGCAGTCTGCTGTGCACTCGTCTCGATGTCATGGCCCGGGCCTCCGTGGTTGCTGCTACGTACAGCATCGGCGAGCCGGGCCGCGAATGCCATGGAACCCTCGCCCAGGAGAAAATGCTCAGGCTGCTTGGGAAGCCGCCGCCGCCGGCGTGGGCCGGTGCCGTTGATGTCCCCCAGGGAGGTCCGCCAGACGTCCACTGCCGCTGCCCGACGCGACGCGGCGCTCACTCCTTCCCAGCTCGCGACCGAGCTGTGGGGCTAGACCGGCGGCGGCCTCTCCCCTACCGGATCGTCAGGCGCACGCGCGTCACGCCCTTCTGGAAGTTGCCGGCGCGGTCCACGGCGCGCAGCACCACCGTGTAGGTCCCGGGCGCCAGGCGCGCCGTGCTGACACGGATGCGGTGCCATGCGTTGGTGCTCACGGGCAGCGTGCTCGAGCGCGTGAGCGCCTTGCCGGCGCCGGACCCGCTGACCACGACCAGGCGCATGAGGGCCGAGCTGCTCGACGGCCGCGGATCGACGACCTTGAAGCGCAGCCTCGCGGCGCCGCCGTGGTTCGCCGCCAGCGAACGCGCCACGACGTGCGGCGTGCGCGTGTCCACGCGCACCACGCAGCTGCCGGCCGGGTCCTGGACCACGCCGGCCTTGTCGACCGCGCGGTACTGCACGGTGGTCGCGCCCTGCGTGCTCACCTTGACGCTACCGCCACGGGCCCACTCCGCGCTCCCCACCCTGTACTCGGTGAAGGCGATGGGGATGCCGCCCTCGCCGGGGTGGCCGGCGAACGTCAGGGTCACCGGCCGCTTGCTCCAGCGGCTCGTCCCGCCGCTCACGCTCGCGTAGGGCATGCCCGAGGGCACGAAACTCGCCGAGAGCTCGTGCACCGCCTGCACCGGGGCGAACTGGTAGCTCGTCACGGCGCCCACCGACGCCCCGTCCACCAGGACGTCCGCCACCATGTAGCCGGCGTCCGGCGTGATCGCCAACGTGGGCGTGCTGTCGTAGTCCACGTCGCAGGTGCTCGGCGTGACGCTGCCGTTGGGCCCCGCGACCACGGTGATCGCGAACGTCCGGATGCGGAAGACCACCTGGATCGTGTGGTCCGCGGTCACCGCCGGGAAGGTGTACTCGTTCGCGGCGGTCATCTGGACCGGCTGGTCGTCCACCAGCACCCGGTCCACCTCGTAGCCCGGCTCGGGCGCAAAGGTGAACGTCGGGGCACTGTGCCAGTCCGCCGTCTGCGCGCCGCTCGGGCCGATCGCGCCGTGGCCCGCCGCTCCGCCCGCCACGCTCGGGGTGATCGTGAACGTGTCGATGGCGAACGTGGCCTCGATGAGGTGGTCGGCGTCGACGTTCTCGAGCGTCACCGACGGCACGGCGCCGACGGACTTGCCGTCCACGGCGACATCGGCGATGTGGTAGCCCTCGTCGGGCGCGAACGTGAACGTGGGCGCCGCGCCGTGGTCCACGGTCTGGGTCGTGCCAGGGCTGATCGCGCCGTGCCCGTCCTTGCCGCCCACCACGCTCGGGGTGATCGTGAAGGTGTCGATCGCGAACGTCGCGCTGATGGTGTGGTCCCTTCGCACGTCCTTGAACTCGTAGGACGTCGGGGCGCCCTGCGAGACGTCATCGACCTCGACGTCGCTGACGTGGTAGCCCTCGTCGGGCGTGATCGTGTAGGTCTTGTCGCTGTAGGTCGTCACGGGGCCGGTGCCCGGCGTGACGTCGCCGTGGTCGCCGGCCGCGACGCTGATCGTGTAGCTCGCGGCCAGGATGTCGAAGGTCCGGGAGTCGGCGCTGTGGTACTCGGTCGCCGACTCGGTCTCGTCCGACCACAGCTGCACGGTCACGTGCCAGCCGGTGGACGGACCCTGGGCGATGGTCCAGTCGCAGCTGTACTCCGTCGCGCTCGTCGCCGGGATGGTGGCGAGCAGGACGTCGGTGGCCGAGGCCGGATCGTCGGCGACGACCTTGAACACCGACCCGGCCGGAGGCGCGACGTCCGTGGTCCACGCCACCGTCTGCTCGGAGCCCTTGGCGAAGCTGTCGCCGCCGTCGCCCATCGTCGGGCCGTCGGCGAACACGGCGCACGGGTGGAACACGGCGTCGATGGTCGCGGACTTGCCGAGCGTGCCCTGCTCAAGCGTGAAGACGCCGCCGTGCAGGTCGTTCTCCGCGGCGAACTCGCTCGTGTCCAGCGTGAACGCGTCTGCCGGGAACGCCTCGAGGCTGGACATGGCCTGGAACAGGTGCCAGCGGTACCCCTTGTCGGGGTCCCAGCCGGCGCACGGGCCGGGCTCGCCGGCGGCCACCGACAGCAGCGACACCCGGAACGGGTGATCGGCCGTCGCGCCGATGGTCGCGGTCAGGCTGCGCACGACGTCGTAGCCGGTGCCGGCTTCGCCGTCCGCGTCGGCCACGGCGAACGTGGCCGAGCCGTCCTGCGCGAGGTTCAGGTCCTCGGCCCCAAGAGCTGCCGGAGCCAGATCGACAACGCCGGGCATGAGCGTGCCGCCGTCGCCGGCGACCAGAGAGTCGGCGTTCCCGTCCCCTCCCAGCACGCCGGCGTCCTCCAGCGTCACGCCGCCGCAAATGTCGCCGTCCAGCACGAGCACGCCGCGGTCCACGGTCACCCGGCCGGTGTAGCCCGGCGAGTCGCCGGTCAGGCGCAGGTGCTTGAGGGTGACGACCAGGCTGCCGGAGCCGCTGAGCTCGTTGTCCCACGTGCCCTCGCCGCCGCCCTTGCCGTAGGCGGCGGCCTCCAGCGTGGCCCCGCCGGCGATGCTGACCGGCACGCCGGCGGGCATCGTCTGCGCACCCCGCGCCGTCACCGTGCCCTCCGAGATGGTCACGGCGCCGCCGAACGAGTTCGTGCCCCGCAACTCGAGCTCACCGCTGCCGAGCTTGGTCAACGTGCAATCCGTGCCGGCGCCGTCGATGTTGCCGCGCAGGCTGGTCGTGCCGCCGCCGTCCACCGTGAGAGCGTGGCCGGTCGCGCCGTCGTGCAGGTGCAGGCCACCCACATCGAGCTCGCCACAGTCGTTCTGGATGCTGAGGTCGGCGCCCGCCGTGGTCGGCACCAGCCACGTGTTGCCCGAGAAGCCGGCGTCGTTGCGCAGTGTGCCGTCCATGGTCAGCGGATCGCCGGTGATGGTGAAGCCGGCGTTCCAGAACCGCACGCTGCCCACGCTGTGCAGGCAGTCGTTGACGTTGTCCTGGCGCAGCAGGCCGAAGAAGGCGAGGCTGTCGCCGTCGCTCGGCGCAACTCCGCCGAGCCAGTTGAAGCGGTCGCTCCAGTCGTCGCTGAACAGGCTCAGGCCGGTCCACACGTGCGTGTTGGGACACGCCGGCGTGAACACCAGGTCGAGCGAGGTGCCGTCGGCCGAGGTGTCGAGGCTGAAGGAGCCGCCCCGCAGGTCGTTGCTGAAGCCGCTCGCGTCGAGCGCGAACTTCTCCGCCGCGAATCCCTGGATCGGGCCCGCGGTCGCCTTGTACAGGGTCCACCGCTGGTGAACGGTCGGGTCGAAGCCGGCAGCGTCGGCGCCGGCGGAACCGTCGGACGAGCGGATCGCGATGGTGTGCCTGGAGGCCGCGGTGGCCTCGCAGTCCACGCCGCCGGCGCCGGACGTCTCGACCGTGTCGAACCCGGCGCCGGCGACGCCGGTCGCGTCTCCGATGTCGAAGCGCGACGTCGCGTCGCCGCCGAGCACGAGGGCGCCGGTCACCCTCAGTCTGCCCAACGCGTACTCCGCGGAGCCGGGGCTGAGGGTCGACGTGCCGCCGAGGTCCAGGCCGCCGACGACGCCGGTGCCGCAGACCTCGCTCCTCACGGGAGCGACGCCGGCGGCGGTGACGCCGTCCACGCGCAGTCTCGCCAGCTCGGGCCGGATCGTTCCCACGAAGCTCGGGGAGTCACCGGTCAGCCGCAGCGTGTCTCCGGAGACCATCAGCGTCGCGGCCGCGTCGCCGCTGATGGGATTGTCGAGCGTGACCGTCTGGCCGCCGCCGAGGCTCCACACCCGGAGCTGCGCCGCGTCGGCGATGGACACGGGCACGCCGGAGGGCAGTGCTCCGTCGTCCAGGAGCCTGAGGGCTCCCTCGTTCACCGCCACGGCGCCGCCGAACGTGCCGGGACCGGCGAGGTAGCCGCTGCCCGCGCCGGCCTTGGTGACCGTGCAGGCCGCGCCGGCGCCGTCGATGGCTCCGAGGTGGACGTCGCCGGCCCCGTCCAGCGTCAGGGCATGGCCGGCGCTTGCGTCGTGAAGGTGCACGTCCGGCAGTCTGAGCGCACAGCCCGACGTGCCGGCGCTCACCGTCACGTCCGCCGTGAGCGTCACGCCCTGCTGGATCTCGGCGTCGCCGCTCGGCGCCTCGTTGGTGATCGGGCCGCTGCAGGACAGCGGCAGACCGCTGATCGTCCAGCCGCCGCTGGCGAACTGGATGCCGCCCACGCGGGTCAGCAGGTCGTCGGTGTTGACCTGACGGGTCGAGCCGTCAAAGCGCACGGTGTCCCCGTTCCTGGGCGCCACGTCGCCGACCCAGTTGGCGGCGTCGGACCAGTCGTCGCTGCTCCCGCCGCCGTCCCACGTGTGCAGGCCCGGCCCGGCACAGGTGACCCAGGCGGTCTGCGGCGCCGAGGTGTGGTCGGCGTCGGCCACCTGGTAGGTGAACGTCTCGCTGCCGCCGGCCCAGTCGTCGTCGGGCGTGTACACGCCGCGGCCACGCGACTCGTCGGTGATGTTCACGGCGCCGTGCGCCGGCTGCTCGACCAAGGAGACGACGAGCGCCTTCGAGTCGGCGTCGCCGTAGGCGAGCGCGACCGGCACGGCGGCGCCGTCGGTCTTGAACTCACGCGCCGCCCGCGACGCGATCCACGGGGACGCGGACATGTCCGTGAGCGTCGCGTCGACGCCGTCGGATCCCGCGTCCTTCGCCGTCGTTCCTTCGCCCTCGTCGAGCTGGTAGTAGCGCACGGGATCGCGCTCGGTGGACGCCGCCTGCTGCCACAGGCCGCGGTTGTAGGTGGCCTGGAGGTCCTCGGCGCTCAGCGCCGAGTCGTACACCTGGACCTCGTCCAGGTCCCCGGGCAGGTGGTTGCCCTCGAGGGCGTCGCCGCCGAAGGTGAGGGGGGCGGCACTGGCCGCGCCATCGTTGAAGGGCCAGCCGTAGGACTGCGCATCCACCTGCTCACCATCGATGTACAGGTAGAGCACGGTCGACGTCTTGACGAACGCCACGTGCGACCAGTCGTCCAGGGGCAGCGTGTGGTCGAAGCCGAAGAAGAGCCATCCGGGAGCGCCCGTGTTCTGGATGCCGGCGAAGAGCTGGCGGTCCTTGGTGAGCGCGAGCCACGTCTCCTCGGCGCCCGCGCCGCCGTCCCGCTGGCGCATGAGGGTCACGTTGTTGGTGGCGCCGCTGTGCGGCCGCACCCACATCTCCACGGTGGACTGGGACGCTCCGGAGAATGCGACCGACGGAGTGTTGGGCGCGCTCAACCAGCCGCTGCCGCAGGCGAGGCCATTGCCGAACCCCGCCACCGGCGGCGCGGCCGGCGTGAACACCACGTCGATCGACCTGCCGTCCGCGCTCTGCTCGATCGTGAATCTGCCGCCCTTCAGGTCGTTGCTGAACCCCTGCGTGTTGAGGACGACCTCGTCCGCGGAGAAGCCGCTCACGGCGCCACTGCCGGCAGAGACGATCGGCCAGCGGTAGGACCGCTCCGGATCGAAGTGCGCGGCGTCCGCCGCTGCGGAACCGTTGGACGAGCGCAGCCAGATGCCCACCGTGCCCTCGAAGGTCACGCCGCCGGCGCCGGTCGCCAGGATCTCGTCCCACCCGGTCCCCGCGGCGCCGTCGGCGTCCGCGACGTCGACCTGGTAGGCGCCGGAGCGCAGGACGGCCGTGTTGGTCGTCAGACGGCCGACCGCATGATCAGACGCTCCCGGTGTCAGCTGCGAGCCGTAGCCCAAGGCCTGCTCCAGATCCCCGAGCGTCCCGGTCCCTCGCAGCGTGCCGTACACCGTCCACGCGCCGGGGAGCTCGCCCGTCACGGTGGCTTCGTCGGAGAGTGAGACGACCCCGGCGAACTCCGAAGACGCGCCGCTCAGCGTGACCTTCCCGAAGCTGAGGTAGATCGTCCCGGCGCCGCTGAACACGTTGTCCCAGGTGGTGGCGACGCCGCCGCCCACCTGGGAGCTGACGGCGGCGCCGGGCGCGATCGAGACGGGCACGCCCGGCCCGCCCGCGAGCGCCTGCGGATCGTAGAAGAACACGATGCCCGCCTGCACCGACAGAGCTCCGGCCCAGCTCCCGTGGTTCATGAGCTTGAGCGCCCCGGTGCCCTGCTTGGCGATGCCCGTCCCACCGGCGGCGCCGCCGGACACGGCGCCGTCGAACTGCACCTGACCCGTGGTCGTCACGGTCAGGGTGTGCGCCGTGCTGCCCAGCGAGATGTCCCCGGTGACCGTGAGCCAGCCACTGGGCATGCTCATGGCGACGTCCCCGCCGAGCGTGGTGTCCAGGCCCCAGGTGGTGCTCGAGCCGGCCGCACAGGAGAGCGCGCCGGTCAGCGTGACCGGCTGGCCGCTCACGGCGAACCCGGAACTCGCGAACGTCACGTCCTTGATGCTGAGGCCGCTGATGTCGTTGACGGCGGCCAGTCCGGTGGCGCCGCTGAAGACGAGGCTGTCGCCCGACTGCGGCGCGGTGTTCGTGCTCCAGTTGGCCGGCGTGCTCCACATGCCGTCCAGGCCGAGGCCCGTCCACGTCTGCGTGTCCGGGAGCGGTTCGGCGGCGCCGGACATGAGGCGCACACGGTCCTTGTCGAGCACGTACGCCTTGCCGTCACGGCGGAACTCGAGGCCGGAGGGGGCCGTGAAGGTGGCGACGCTGCCGAGGCCGTCTGTGTAGCCGATGCTTCCCGTGCCAGCGACCGTGGTCACCACACCTGCGGGAGTGACCTTGCGGATCCGACGGTTCGCGTAGTCGGCAACGAAGACGTTGCCCTGGAAGTCACTGGCGACGCCGTACGGCTGGCTGAACCGCGCCGCGCTCCCCGTGCCGTCCGCGAAGCCCGGCGACCCGGCCAGACCGGCGAGCGTGGTCACGACGCCCGCGGGCGTGATCTTGCGCACGTCGTTGTTGCCCAACTCGCACACGTACACGTTGTCGTCGGGGGCGACGGTGAGACCCCACGGTTCGCTGAACCTGGCGCCGCTCCCTGTGCCGTCCGTCGACCCGGCGCTGTTCGCAAGGCCCGCCAGCGTGGTCACAACGCCCGCCGGCGTGATCTTGCGGACCGTGTGCGCCTGCGCATCCACGGTGTAGATGTTGCCGTGGCTGTCCGTGTCGATGCCCGAGTTCCAGCGGAAGCGCGCCGCCGTGCCCGTCCCGTCGGCCGTGCCGGGATTGCCGGCCAACCCCGCGATCGTGGTGACCACGTAGTCCCGGGTCATCTTGCGGATGGTGAAGGCCTGGGAGTCGGCGATGTAGAAGCAGTCGTTGACCGCGTCGTAGCACATGCCGTACGGGTAGACGAAGGAAGCGGCCGTGCCGGTGCCGTCGGCGTGCCCCATGACGCCGGAGCCCGCCACCGTCGTAACGACGCCGTCGGGCGTGACCTTCTTGATGACGTCGTTCCAGATGTCGACCAGAAAGAGATTGCCGTCCGGATCCACACCCGCGCTCATGCACGTCTCCGAGAAGGACCTGCCGGTGACAGAGGAGATGGTCGTCTGAGCGGGCATGGCATGCGCGGCCGGGGCCGCCGCCAGGAGGGCCCCGGTCAGGACGAGGAGACCGATGAGGACGATGACGCTGGGCAAGATGCCCCCGTGGGCAGATCGACACGCGGCGGCGCGAGTCTCCACCGCGGTGCTCCTCACGGACTTGCCGCCGCCGCGGCCCCAGCGCCTTGCTCCCATCACTGCCCTCCCACCCCGGTTCCGTCCGGCCACCCTCCAGGATGCCGTCCGGCGATTCCCACCAATGCCGCGCCACGATGCCCACGCGGTGTGAGCGTCACGCCCGGCCACGATCATGCCTGGCGTTCCCGCCTCCCGCTCTACTCATCGGGAAACCGCAGCGCGTGAACATGAGGGCGGAGCCTCACGCAGACCGGGCATTCCTCCTCATCCTCGGGGACCGCCCCGCGGGGGAGATGTGCGTGCGCGTCGTCCAGGACACGCTGCGGAGGGAAGTGCAGACCCTTGACGGGCGGGTAAGATTCGCAACGCCCTTCCCGACCGGAGATTCAGACCATGAGGATCGAGTACTTCCCGGACAACGACAGCCTGTACATCGATCTCGCGGATCGGCCCGGCGTCGACGCCAGGGAGGTCGGCGACGGTGTGGTGGTCGACCTGGATGCCAACGGTCACGTGGTCGGCATCGACATCGACCAGGCCTCCAGACACCTCGACCTCGCCCATCTGGACCTGCGGCGTATTCCCTTCGAGGCGAGCGTCTGAGTCAGTTCATCCGGCGGGCGGATGCCAGCGCAGACCTGGGAACCGGGCGAAGTCGCGGTCGTAGGTCACCACTGTGGCGCCGGCCTCGAGGGCCAGCGCGGCGATCACCGCGTCGCTCACCAGGTCGCCGCGAGCATCGCCGGCCGTACAAAGGTCCTGGAACAGGTGCAGGTACTGGCGCCCCGGGTTCAGCCACAGCGTCGACGGATGCGCGGCCAGCGCAGTGACGAATCGAAACGCCTCGTCCGGCGTCGTCGGCGGAGTGAAGACGCGCGGACTGGTGCCGACGCGCACGAAGCCGGACACCACCGGCAGACAGAGCGCGACCGGATCGTCTGCCTCGAGCGCCGTGACCAGCCACCGCCTGGCCTCCTCGTGACGCGGCGCCGACGCTCGATGCGCCGCGACGAGGACGTTGACGTCCGGCAGCAGCACGTCAGCGCAGCTTCTCGAACGGCAGGCCCTCGTCGACGGTGCGCTGCAGGACGGCGTTGCTCGAGAGGTCGACCCCCGGCTGCAGGCCGCCGCCGTGGACGACCGGCAGGTCGGCGGCGGTGACCTCCCCGGCCGCGCGCCGCCGCGCCAGATCCGCACGCAAGGCGTCCTCGATGACGCCGCTCAGCGTGCGGTGCGTGTCCGCGGCGACTCGCTTGAAGGCGGCGAGCACCTCGCCGTCGATGGTGAGTGTGGTGCGCATCAGCAACTCCATGTGTCGAAGCATCACATGAGAGCATCGTAGCATCAACGCATCAGACGGTTGACGTTGCGAGCACGGCGCTCCCGTCGCCCAGCTTCCCTCGTTGTCTCCCCGGCGTCGCGCCCGGCCACTGCCGGCGCTCCTGTGAGCGACGAGGCCCGCGGTATACTGCCTGCACGATGACCACCACACTGACACCCGAGCAGATCGAAGTGTACGCTGCGACTCTGCGCTCGCGCGCCGCCGAGACGACCCGTCTCCGGAGCGAGCGCCGCACGCGCGCCTGGGCGCTGGCGCGTGAGGCAGCGGAACTCCTGCGGGCGCAGTTCGGCGCCACGGATGTGTGGGTCTTCGGCTCGCTGGCAGAAGACGAGCACTTCACGGAGCAATCAGACATCGACATGGCGGCTGTCGGCCTCACCCCCGCCACGCACGTCGAGGCCCTCGGGAGACTGCTCCGGCTCTCCCCGGAGTTCGAGTTCGACCTTGTCGACCTGACCGGCTGCCCGCAGGGGTTGCGCCGAGCCGTCGAGCAGTCTGGGGTGCGCGTGTGACCGGCCGGGGCTACCGATCCGTGGCCGCGCGCATCCGCCAGGAAGTGCCTGAGCTCGACAGGGTCGTCAGCCGGGCCGTCCGTGCCTGGGCCTCGGCCTCGGGCGACCCCGAGGATCTGCTCGTCGATGCAACGGCGCTGAACGTCCACAGTTTCTACGCCGGTTTGGAGCGCATCTTCACGCTGGTCGCCGAGCGCATTGACGCGTCACTGCCGAGCGGTCCCAACTGGCACCAGGACCTCCTGCGTCAGATGACCACACAGTTGCCCGGAGTCCGCGAGGCGGTGCTCACTCAGGACCTCTTCCCTGCACTCGACCGGTATCGCGGGTTCCGTCATGTCGTGCGCAACGTGTACGCCTACGTACTGGATCCACGGCTGGTCGCCGTGCTCGTCGACGATCTGCCGGAGACAAGCGAGCGCGTCCGCGAGCAACTCGAGGCCTTCGCCGACGCGCTCGAGGCGATCGCCCAAGCCGCCGGCGACTGAGGCGGCGGACGCAAGCCGAACTGGCACGCGTTCCGCGCGTGGGGCCGCGGCCAAGTAGGCGCCCTGACGTCAACGCGACGGCACGCCGGAGCCGCAGACAGCGACTCCCCAAGGATCTACCATCGTTGGAGAGTCTCCCTTGGGTGGTAAGGTGGTAATGCACACCTTACCAGGCTGAGGAGGCGGCCATGCCGACCCGAGTGGTGAGCAAGTTGACCAGCAAGTACCAGACGACCGTGCCCGCGCCGGTACGTGAGGCGCTCCTTCTCGAGAAGGGCGACTCGCTGCTCTTTGAGATCGGCGACGACGGAGCCGTGATCGTGCGCAAGGCCGTGCCCCTCGACGATGCGTTTCACGACTCCCTGGGCGCGACATTGTCGGAGTGGACGTCAGGGGAGGATAACGAGGCCTACCGTGACCTTTGAGCAGTGGGATGTGGTCGTTGTGCCCTTCCCCTTTGCCGACCGCGCGGCGGCCCGGCGCAGGCCCGCGCTCGTCGTCTCCCGGGCCGACCCGTTGGGCAACGTCGTCGGCCACCACGTCCTCGCCATGATCACGAGCGCCGAACACCGGCGATGGCCGCTGGACGTGTCGCTCGACGACCTCGAGGCCGCGGGTCTGCCGGCGCCGTCGGTCGTGCGCATGAAGCTGTTCACGCTGGACGGCCGCCTGATCGAGCGCCGGGCCGGGGCGCTTGAGAGGGGGGACGCAGCGCGGGTCGGAGACGCGCTGGCCCGGCTGTTCCGGCCGAGACCCTGAGAGCTTGCTCCTGCAGATCGTCGGCGTCGCCGCGGTCGACGGGCCGGTGCTGGAGCAGGCCCTCACGCTGCCGTATGCCGACTTCGAAGACGCCGTCCTGATGGCGGCCGCCAGGCAGGCCGGGGCCGAGTATGTGGTCACACGAGACCGGGCAGGCTTCGCTGCCGGCCCGCTCCCCACGCTCACACCCGCCGAGCTTCTGGCGCTCCTGGACGACTGACCGCCACCGCGAACGGATCGACCGCCTGCGGTCACATGCCCGGCGCGAAGGCGACGAAGAACGCCGCGAGTACGACAAGGAAGCAGGTCATCGCGCCCACCATCAAGGTCCTGCCGCCGGACCCGGCCTCATCGCGCAGCTCGCCGGCGGCCCAGAGCTCCATGGCCGTCGCCTCAACGTAGGGATCTCCCACCGCCAGCTGTTCTGTGGTCCCCATCTTCTTCCGCCCCTTGGTCGTCGGTGTTGCGGCCCACTCTGCGCTCCACTGGACGTATCGACATCCGGGGCATCCGGGCACACGGAACGAGTATCTAGGGATGTATCCCCACGGACCGCAGGAGCACGCGTGGGCGCCGTAGACGGTCGGCCGTGCCCTCGGCCGGACCCGGACGGGTGTCGATCGGACGGCGTACGCGGAGAGGCCCCCGAGACGCCGGTCTTGGCATCTCGGGGGCCTCTCTCGCCTCACGGGCGCCCCAGGGGGTGGACGCCCGCTCCAGGTCAGGAGCCCGGCGCGAACGCGACGAAGAAGGCCATCAGCCCGACGAGCAGTCCGATCATGGTGATCCCGGTTGCGGTGATGAACGCCGCGCCCCGCTCGTCCCTCAGGTCCTGCACGTCTTCCTTGATGCGCTCCATGTCTCCCGTTCCTTCTCGTCAGCGCCCCGCGCCCCGCTCTCGCGGCCGGCGCTCTCTTCACCTACAGTCTGCCCACGCGGCACGGAAGTCGGACTGGAACGTCCGTCCATGCGGGGCTGGAAGGGTGCGGGTGCGGAGCGGGTGCGGAGCGGGTGCGGAGCGGGCGCCCGGCGGCTGCCTGAGCGGGCGCCGGGCCCGCGGCGGCGTGGCCCTAGTCGGCGGAGCCGCGGACGAGCTCGAGGAGCGCGTCGAGCAGCTGCCCCTCGGGCAGCGTCGCGACGCGCTCGCCGTGGTCGAAGAGCACGCCCTCGCCGGCCCCGGCGGCGATGCCGAAGTCGGCGTGCCGCGCCTCCTCGGGGCCGTTGACGCGGCAGCCCATGACGGCCACGCTGATCGCGCGGCCGGTGAGCGCCGGGTCGGCTCCCAGCCGGCGCTCGACCTCCTCGGCGAGGGTCACGATGTCGACCTCGGTGCGGCCGCAGGTCGGGCAGGAGATGACCTCAGGGCCGCGCCGCCGCAGGCCCAGCGCGGCCAGGATCTGCCAGGCCACCCGTACTTCTTCGACCGGGTCGCCGGTCAGGCTCACCCGGATCGTGTCGCCCACGCCGTCGGCCAGCAGCGCGCCGATGCCGACGGCGCTCTTGATCGACCCGCTCCAGACGGTGCCGGCCTCGGTCACCCCGACGTGCAGCGGCGCGTCGGTCTTGCCGGCCAGCAGCCGGTACGCGGCGATGGTGTCCCGCACCGACGAGGACTTCACGCTGAGCTTGTACGCCGTGAAGCCCCACTCCTCGAACTGCTCCGCCCAGCGCAGCGCGGCGTCCACGAGCGCGCCGGGCGCGTCCGTCTCCGCGCGCTCGCGCAGGTCGCGCGGCAGCGAGCCGGCGTTCACGCCGATACGGATCGCGACCGGTGCGTCGGGCTCGCCCGGCGCCGTAGGCACCCGGGCGTCGGCAGCCGCCTGCACGATCTCGCGCACGTGCTTCTCCGCCATGGTGCCGGGGTTGATGCGCACGCCGGCCGCCCCGGCCTCGATGGCCGCCAGCGCGAGACGCCAGTCGAAGTGGATGTCGGCGATGATCGGTACCTGCCGGCTTTCGCCTTCGGCCGGCTCGAGACCACCGAGCGCCGGAGCCTCGCGCACCACGCGCGCGAACGCCGGCGCCTCCTCGGCCGTCGGCAGGCTCACGCGCACGATCTCGCAGCCGGCCGCGACCAGCGCGCGCACCTGCGCGAGCGTCGCCTCCGCGTCCCCCGTGCGCGTGCACGTCATCGACTGCACGGCCACGGGAGCGCCGCCGCCGACGGGCACGGCGCCGACCGCGATGCGCCGCCGGCTAACCATGGCCACAGCCCGCGATGCGCCGCCGGCTAGCCACGCCCGTCCCCCGGCGCACCGTTCCCGGCGCCGCCGGTGAACCAGTCCCACGTCGCCGCAAGCCCGGCCGCAAGGCCCACTTCGGCCTCCCACCCGAGCACCCAGCGCGCGCGCCCGGCGTCGGCGCGCGAGTGACGGATGTCACCATCGCGCGCGGGCTGCGGGCGCCGTTCGAGTCTGCGCCCGGAGAGCTCCTCCACCACCCCGAGGATCTGGAGCAGATCGGTCTCCCGGCCGGTGCCCACGTTGACGACCGACTGGCCGGTGAGCGGCCGCTGCAGCGCGGCGAGGATGGCGCCGACGACGTCGGCGACGTACACGAAGTCGCGTGTCTGGCGGCCGTCGCCGTAGATGGTCACCGGATCGCCGGCGGCCGCTGCCGAGAGAAAGAGGCTGATGACGCCGGAGTAGGCCGAGCCGGGGTCCTGCCGCGGCCCGTACACGTTGAAGAAGCGGAGGCAGACGGCGGCGAGCTGGCCGGCGTCGGCGGCGTCGGCGCACACGTCCTCCGACGCCAGCTTGGCGCCGGCGTACGGGCTGAGCGGCCGCGGCGGCGTGGTCTCGGCGATGGGCAGCTTCGCCGCATCGCCGTACACGGCGCAGCTCGAGGCGAGCACGAAGCGTGAAGCGCCGGCCTCTACCGCCTGGCGCACGGCGTTGACCGTGCCCCCGTGGGTGACGGAGTCGCAGCCCACGGGGTCCTCGACCGACTGCGCGACGGACGGGATGGCTGCGAGGTGGACGACGGCTTCGCAGCCGTCGGCCGCGTCGCGCATCCGCACCTCGTCGCGCACGTCGCCCTCGATCACCTGCAGCCCGGCGCCGCCTTCGGCCGCCAGGGCCCAGGCGCCGTCGAGGTTCTCCTCCTTGCCGGTGCTGAAGTCGTCGAGCACGCGCACGTCCGAGCCGCTCATGAGCAGCGCGTCGACCACGTGCGATCCGATGAAGCCGGCGCCGCCGGTCACGAGGGTCAGTCCGTCCATCCGCCAATCCTACGGCACCGGCCACGGTCGCGCCGCCGCCGCGCCGTGCGCCCGTCCCGGAGCCGGCCGCCGAGCTAACCGCCGAACAGCCTCTTCACGTCGTTGAACGTGAGGAAGATGAACAGCATCACCAGCAGCACCGTGCCGAAGCCGATCATGCGCTCGAACACGACGGTGTTGAGCCGCCGGCCGCGGATCTTCTCCACCACGTTGATGGCGATGTGCCCGCCGTCGAACGGCAGGATCGGCAGAAGGTTGATGAGGCCGAGGTTGAAGCTCAGGAACGCCAGCAGGACCGGGTACCAGCTCTGCTGCACCGCCTGGCGGCTGACGTTGATGATGCCGACCGGACCGACGGCTCCGTTGGGCCCGGTCGCGCTGATCTTGCCGCTGAGCAGCCACCAGAAGCCGGTGAAGGTGCCGACGACCACGTCCTTGAACCCGCTGATCCCCAGCGTGAAGGCCTTGATCGGCCCCTGTCGCTGGTACGACGGGTTCGGGCTGACGCCCAGGTAGCCGACCTTGGGCTCGCCCGGCTTCGGCGCGAGGGTGACGGTCACCGTCTTCACCGCCCCGCCCCCGGCCGGCTGGTAGCGCAGGTCGATGGTCTGGTGCAGGCGCGCGCGCAAGTACGTGGTGGCCTGGTTCCACGTGGTCCACGTCTGGCCGCCGGCGCCGACGAGCTTGTCGCCGGCCACGAGGCCGGCGGTCGCGGCCGGGCTGCCCTTCTCGATGGTGTTCAGGGTCAGCGTGGTGCCCGTGGGCAGCCCCTGGATGCCGTAGAACAGCATCAGGATCACGGCCGCGGCGACGAAGTTCATGAGCGGCCCCGCGGCGATCGTCACGTTCCGCTTCCAGATCGCCTTCTTGTAGTAGACCGGGTCGCCGGCTCCTCCCGGAGCCACGAGGCCGGCGCGGTGCTTCTCGAGCACCTTCGCCAGCCGGCGCCACTCGGCGATGTCGACGGGGTCGGCGGCGGCGGCGTCCGCGGTGGCCGCGTGGACGCGCGACTTGAGCTCCTTGAGCCCGTCGTCGAGCTCGGCGACCGTGTACGTGCGGTCCAGATGGCCGTCCTCGGCGTCGGCCAGGAGCTCGGCGACGACGCCCTCCCCCACCGGCTCCTCCGGCATCATGCCGCTGATCTTGCAGAACCCGCCCAGCGGGATGATGCCGATGCCGTACTCCGTCTCGCCCCACGTGCGCCGCAGCGCCGCCGGCGGGAACCCGACGTAGAACTTCTCGACGCGCATGCCGAACGCCTTGGCGGCGATGAAGTGGCCGAACTCGTGCACGGTGATGAGCAGGGCGAGGCCGAGGATGGCGATGAGCCACACCCACTCGCCGAGCACGAGCGCGGCGATCACGGCGCCGCCGAGCAGCAGCGACCAAGGGCTGAGGGTGCGCGGCGGAGTGCGCGGCGCCGCGGCCTGGGTCGCGGTCTTGCCGTCTGGATCCCGCGGCTCTCGCGGCGAGGAAGCTGTCACGTGTTCACTCATCTCTGTTCACGATACCCGTTCGAGGTCACTTCGACATTAACGCCGCTCGAGGCCCGCGGGTTCGCGGCGCGCTCAGGCGAGGCCGGCGACGGCCTCGCCGGCCACGCGCCGCGCCTCGGCGTCGCTCGCATACACGTCGTCGAGCGAGCCGACCGAGGCGTCGCCGAGCTGGTCGAGGCAAGCCTCGACGACCTCGGCGATCCCGAGAAAGCCGAGCCGGCCGTCGAGGAACGCCGCCACGGCGACCTCGTTGGCGGCGTTGAGGACGATCGGGCCGGCGACGGTGCGAGGGCCGGCCCCTGCCTCTTCGGCCGCGCGTTCCGCCAGCATCGCCCTCTCCCCCGCTTCGCCGGCGAGGGCGAGGCAGCGGAACGCCTCCGTGTCCGGCCGCTCGAAGGCGATGGAGGTCGCGAACAGGTCGAGCCGGCGCACCTGCGGCAGCAGCGGCCGCTCCGGGTACGCGAGCGCCCAGCCGATGGGCGTGCGCATGTCGGGCACGCCCAGGTGGGCGAGGATCGCGCCGTCCGTGAACCGCGCCATGCTGTGCACCGTGCTGCGCGGGTCGAGCACCACGGTGATGCGGTCGTAGGGCACTCCGAACAGGTAGTGCGCCTCGATCAGCTCGAGGCCCTTGTTCATGAGCGTGGCCGAGTCGATGGTGATCTTGGGGCCCATGGACCAGTTGGGATGGGCGAGCGCCTGCTCGGGCGTGACGGCGGCCAGCTCCGCGGCCGTGCGGCCGCGGAAGGGGCCGCCCGATCCGGTCAGCAGCAGCTCCTCGAGCGCCGCCTCCTGCCCGCCGGCCCCGGCCACGCCGGCCCGGGCCCCGCCGCCGGCGATGCACTGGAACAGGGCGCTGTGCTCGCTGTCCACGGGCAGGACCGGCGAGCCGCTGCGGCGGGCCGCGTCCAGCACGAACGGCCCGCCGGCGACCATGCTCTCCTTGTTGGCCAGCGCGAGCGTCGCGCCGGCCTCGAGGGTCGCCATCGTCGCGCGCAGGCCGGCGGCGCCGACGACGCCGTTCAGGACGGTGAGCGGCGCGCCCTCGGCGGCGGCGCGTTCGGCGGCGCCGGTGATGAGCTCGCGGATCCCGGCTTCGCCGGCGTGCACCGCGAGCTCGGGCGCCAGCGCCGCGGCCTGCGCCGCCGCGCCCGCGTCGTGCAGGCACACGTGGCGCACATCGTGCGCGCGCGCCTGCGCGACGACGCCGGCGGCGTCCCGTCCGGCCGCCAGCCCCACGAGCTGCAGCCCCGGGACTTCGGGCAGCACCTCGAGCGCCTGGCGGCCGATCGAACCGGTCGAGCCGAGGACGAGCAAATGTCTGGGGGCGTCGATCACGGGCGCAAGGGTACCACGGCCGCTCACAGGCGCGGCAGGCGCCCCAGCACCTGGAGCGTGCTCTCCGAGGGCGGCTTGCGCTGGATCGCGAACCAGGGCGCTACCAGGACGGGGGGATAGTCGAGGCCGCCAGACTCCGCGCGCAGGTCCGCCTCGGTCTTTCCGGCCGTCGCGGTCAGGTGTACCACGAGCGTCGGCGCCTGCCGGTGACGGCGGTAGTAGCTCACCGTCGCCTTGGGGAGCGGCGAGCCGGCGTCCGCCACGTACAGCTGATAGGTGTTGGCGGCGATCTCACCCGGCCAGTACAGGTAATACGCCGATCCCTGCGGGTAGACGAGAAGCTCGTCCCCGGGGTGCGCTTCCGAGGCCAGATCCGTCGCGAAGAGGTCCAGCCTGCCGCGCTGGCCGGGCGTGACGGCGATCCCGCTCCACGGACCGGAGTCCATCCTGGCGGACAGGTCGCGCCACCCGGCCCCGCCATACTGGAACTGCACCTGGAACGCGAGCGTGACCAGGACGACTCCGGCCAGACCCGCGAGGGCGGGCCAGGGCACGCGGCGACCGCGCCCCGGCAGCAGCGCCGACAGGCCCCAGGCGAGGAAGAGCCCGCTGGCCACCGCGCCGGGCAACAAGCCGACGGCCGAGTGCACGAAGCCGTCGGCGCTGGTGTAGGCGATCATCGCCCCGACGAGGACCGCGGGCGCCCAGATCCACAGGAGGAGCCGGGCGCCGTCTTCTCTGCGCTCGGCGGGCACGAAGAGGAGCAGGTACGGCGCCGCCAGGGCGTAGAGGATCACCGCTCCGGCGGCGTGCAGGGAGCTCGTCGTCGCGGCCACCCACAGGGCCGGCGGTGTGAGCAGCAGCAGCCAGCGGCCGGCCCTCGGGCGGAACCGAAGCACGAGGACCGAGAGCACGGCCACGGCCACCACGTACCACTCGTCCGCGAGAAGACCGGCGAACGACCCCGCCACTTCGACCGCTTTGGCTGTCCCGCCCAGCTGATCCATGTGGCGAGCGAGCGAGATCGTGTAGTCCCAGCTGCGTCTGAGGTTGGCGCTCCCCGCCAGAGCCAGTACCAGGACTGCGACCGGCGCGACCGTGAGCGCCCCGCCGAGCGCCCAGGCGCTGATCGCGTGCCACGCACGCAGGCCGGACGGGTCGTCCTCCGTCGCGGGAGGATGCAGAAACGAGCCGTGCGCCACCATGAGCACGGCTCGCCGCCCGACGCTGAAGGCGAGAAGGATGGCCACGAACGGCGCCATCAGGAGCACGGTCGGGTAGGCCACGCAGGCGAGCCCGAACAGCGCTCCGGCGGCCAGAGCGTACCGGCGCCGGCCGCCCAGGACCGTGACCGCACCCAGGGCGGCGCTGGCGGTCAGCAGGAGGGCACACAGCGTGTTCGCCGTCAGCTGTGGGGTCTCGAAGAGCACGATCGTCACGAAGGGAGCCGCGACCAGCGCGGCCAGGGCGCCTGACAGGGACCGTCGCGCAAGGAAGAACACGCAAGCCGCGACGGCCAGGCCGAGAAGCAGGTAAAGGTGGCGCTCGTAGAGGACGAGCCCGGTGACGTCCCGCCCTCGCACGAGGGCGAAGAGCTTCACGAACGGGTAGGCGAGCAGGCCTGCCGACTGACTGAGGTTCTGCTCGTGGACGAACGGACGGTCCCCGAGCGCCCATCGCCAGGGCACGAGCACGGAGAACGCCTCGTCGAGAAGGTCGGCGCCGCGAAGCAGGCGCCACCAGCTGAGGGCGAGAGCGACGGCGAGAAAGCCGGCGACCGCCATCGTCAGGCCGGAGGCGCGCGCACGCACGCGCACGTCGGGAGCGGTCTCGGCCGGAGCGCTCACGTGTCTCCGGCGCAGGCTAGAAGCCCAGAAGGAGCGTGAGCACGAAGTACGCGGCCACCGACGCGAAGATGAGCGCGTCGAAGCGGTCGAGCACGCCGCCGTGGCCGGGGATGCCGCGGCCGGAGTCCTTGATCTGCACGTCGCGCTTGACGAGGCTCTCGAAGAGGTCGCCGAGCGGGCCGGCGACGGCGATGACGACGCCGAGCAGGAACGAACCGCCGGGGTGCAGCGGCGTGTACAGCCCGATGAACATCGACGAGCAGCACGGTGCTGATGGCGCCGCCGGCGAAGCCCTCCCAGGTCTTCTTGGGCGAGAGCACCGGCGCCATGGGCGTGCTGCCGAAGAACCTGCCGGTGAAGTAGGCCATGGTGTCGCCGGCCCAGGTGCCGAAGATGACCGTGAGCAGGATCAGCCCGTGCTCGTCCGATGGGCCGCATCAGGAGCACGGCGCTGAAGCCGAGGCCGACGTAGAGCATGCCGAGCAGGGTCACGGCCATGCGCACCGTCACTCCCGGCTTGGGCCCGGCCATGAGCCCGAGCAGCGCCGTGAAGAGCACGCCGGCGCACACGGCGCCGAACACGGACACGGGGCTGAAGAACCAGGCCATGCTCACCATGAGCGCCACGCCGAGGAACCCGGCGAGGGGGAGCGGCCGGTACTTCTTCGTGAGCCGGTAGAACTCGTTGAGCGCGAGCAGTGCCAGCGCGGCGATGACGAGGAAGAAGATGAGGCCGCCGTGCACGACGAGGACGATCGCGAGGACGGCGAGGACGACGCCGGTGATGATGCGCGTCGTCACGACGCGCCGCCCTCACCGGCGTCGCCGGCGGCGATGGCCGGCGGCGCCGCGTCGCCGGGCGCCGCCGTGCGGCGGCCGCCGAAGCGGCGCTGGCGGCCGGCGTAGTCGGCCAGCGCCGCGTCCAGGTCGTCGGGCCCGAAGTCCGGCCAGTAGCGGTCGCTGAAGTACAGCTCCGAGTAGGCGCACTGCCAGAGCAGGAAGTTGCTGATGCGGAGCTCACCGGAGGTGCGGATGAGGAGCTCCGGGTCGTGCATCTCGGGCGCGTAGAGGTGGCGCCTGAGGTCGTCGTCGGTGAACGAGGGGTGGCGCGCGCCGCCCGCTTCGCCGGGCGCGCCCTCGCCCTCCCCCGCTCCCCGCTCCAGGCCGGCCGCGAACTCGGCCGCATACCCGGCCGCGTACTCCGCCGCAAGGCCTTCCGCGGCGTCGAGCAGCTCGCGCCGGCCGCCGTAGCTGAAGGCGATGTAGAGCGTCATCCTGGTGTTGGCTGCGGTCAGCGCCTCGGCCTCCTCGATGCGGCGCACCAGCTCCTCCGGCGCCCCTTCGCGACGCCCGACGAAGCGCACGCGCGCCCCCCGCTCGTGCATGTCGGGCACCTGCGAATCTATCATCTCGACGAACAGCTGCATGAGCGCCTCGACTTCGTCCTTCGGCCGGTTCCAGTTCTCCGTGCTGAAGGAGTAGACCGTGACCTCCTTGATGCCGAGGTCGAGCGCGTGCTCGAGGACGCGGCGCAGGCCCTTGGCGCCCGCCCGGTGCCCGGCGGCCACCGGCAGGCCCCTGCCCTGCGCCCAGCGGCC
This sequence comes from uncultured Thermoleophilia bacterium, assembly GCA_963798285.1. Taxonomy (GTDB): domain Bacteria; phylum Actinomycetota; class Thermoleophilia; order UBA2241; family UBA2241; genus CAIXSE01. The sequence goes on from CAWCSR010000005.1 coordinate 277,503, forward strand.
GTTGCCGTCCATGATGATGGCGAGGTAGCGGCAGGTGGCGCCGCCGGCCGCAGGCTCCGCGACGCCGGCCGTCTTGCGCAGGCGCCAGCGCGCCAGCCACGTCCGCAGGGACGCCATGAGGATGGAGCTCGAGGCCGACGCCGGCGAGCGCCGGCTCAGACCTCGAGGATCTCCGCTTCCTTGTGCTTCAGCGAGCTCGTCGATCTCGTGCACGTGGTCGTCCGTGTACTTCTGCAGCTCGTGCTCGGCGCGCTTCTCGGCGTCCTCGCCGACCTCGCCCTCGTGGACGAGCTCCTTGAGGTCCTTCATGCAGTCGCGGCGCACGTTGCGCACGGCGACGCGCCCGTCCTCGGCCAGCCGGTGGACGAGCTTGACGAGGTCGCGGCGGCGGTCTTCGGTGAGCGCGGGGATCGGCAGGCGGATCACGCTGCCGTCGCTGCTCGGGTTCAGCCCGAGGTCGCTCTCCATGATCGCCTTCTCGATGCTCTTCATGGCGGTCTTGTCGAACGGCTGGATGGTGAGCAGCCGCGACTCGGGCGTGGCGATGTTGGCCATCTGCTTGAGCGGCGTCGAGGTGCCGTAGTAGTCCACGTGGATGCGGTCCAGCAGCCCGACGCTGGCGCGGCCGCTGCGCACGCTGTTGAACTCCGTCTTGACGGCCTCCACGGCCTTGGTCATGCGATGCTTGGCGTCGACGAGCAGCTCTTTCTCCACCGGTCCTCCCTTTGCCGGGGTCAGCTCCCGGCGGGCGTGTGCACCACGGTGCCCACGCGCTCGCCGGACAACACGCGGACGATGTTGTCGCCGGTCATCTTGAACACATGGATCGGCATGCGGTTGTCCATGCAGAGGCTGAGCGCGGTCGTGTCCATGACCTTGAGACCGCGCTCGATCGCCTGCAGGTGCGTGATGTCGGGGATGAACGTCGCCGTCGAGTCCTTCTCGGGGTCGGCGCTGTACACGCCGTCGAAGCGCCGCTTGGCCATGAGGATGGCCTCGCACTCGAGCTCGAGGGCGCGGAGCGCCGCAGCCGAGTCGGTGCTGAAGTACGGGTTGCCGGTGCCGCCGGCGCAGATGACGACGCGCCCCTTCTCCAGGTGGCGGATGGCGCGGCGGCGGATGTACGGCTCGCACACGGCGCGGATCTCGATGGCGCTCATCACCCGCGTGTCGACGCCCTCGTCCTCCAGGGCGTCCTGGAGCGCGAGGGCGTTCTGCACGGTGGCCATCATGCCGATGTGGTCGCCGGTCGTGCGGTCCATGCCGCCGGCGGCGGCGGCCATCCCGCGAAAGATGTTGCCGCCGCCGACGACGATGGCGATGTCGACGTCGAGCGCGCGGGCGATCTTGAGAGTCCCGGCGATCGACTTCGTCGTCGCCGGGTCGATCGCCCGCGCCTCGCTGCCCAGGGCCTGCCCGCTGAGCTTGAGCAGGACGCGATGGAAGGCGTGGTTGCCCGCTTCGCCTTCCACGAGGGTCAGCCCGCTACCGTGGTCTCGCCGAGCTGGAAGCGCACGAAGCGGCGCACCTCGACGTTCTCGCCGATGACGCCGACGAGGTCGGTGCGGACCTGCTCGATGGTGCGGTCCGGGTCCTTGACGAAGGTCTGCTCCATGAGACAGGTCTCGGCGAAGAACTTCTCGAGCTTGCCGGTGATGATCTTCTCGATCACGTTCTCCGGCTTGCCCTTGATCTGGTCAGACTCGGCGTAGATGGCCTTCTCACGGGCGACGATCGTCCTCGGGCACCTCGTCGCGCGAGACCCAGATGGGCGACGCGGCGGCGACCTGCATGGCGAGGTCGTGGGTGAACTCCTTGAACGGCTCGCTGCGCGAGACGAAGTCGGTCTCGACGCCGACCTCGACGAGCACGCCGATCTTGCCGCCGGCGTGGATGTACGAGTCCACGGCGCCGTCCTTGGTGGCCCGGCTGCTCTTCTTCTGGGCGCTGGCGAGGCCGGACTTGCGCAGCTCGTCCATCGCCTTCTCGAGGTCGCCGGCGGTCGCCTTCAGCGCCTTCTTGCAGTCCATCATGCCGGCTCCGCTCTTCTCGCGGAGCTCCTTTACCAGTGCAGCGGTGATCTCAGCCACAGCACGATCCTTTCGTAGGGTCGGCGTTCGTTCGTCTACGGGTGTTACTCGGCGGGCTTGTCGGCCTCGGCCTTGGGCTCGTCGGCCTTCTTCTCGGCCTTGGGCTCGTCGGCCTTGGCCTCCGCAGCCTTGGCCTCGTCGGCCTTGGCGGGCTCGGCCTTCTTGGCGGCCGGCTTCTTGTCCGCCGCCTCGGCCGCGGGCTTGGCCTCGGCCTTGGGCTCAACCTTGACGGCCGGCTTGGCCTCGGCCTTGGGCTCAGCCTTGGCGGCGGGCTTGGCCTCGGCCTTGGGCGCGGCCGGCTTGGCCTCGGCCTTGGGCTCGGGCTTCTCCACCTTGGCGGCCGGCTTGGCCTGAGGCTTGACCTCGGTCTTCTCCGGCTTGGCCTCGGCCTTGGGCTCGGGCTTTCTGGCGGCCGGCCTGGCCTCGGCCTTGGGCGCGGCCGCGGCCGCGGGGGCGTCCTTCACGGACGCTGCGGCTGCAGCCTTGGCCTTCGCGGCGTCGGCGGCTGCGGCGGCGGCCTGCTCGGCGGCCTCCACCTCGGCAGCAGCGACGGCGTCGGCGACGGCGGCCTCTTCGGCGGCCTTGCGCTCGGCCTCGGCCTTCATCTCGGCTTCGGTGAGCAGCTGGCGGCCTTGGGCCACGGCGTCGGCCATGACGCGGATGATGAGCCCGCAGCTGCGGATGGCGTCGTCGTTGCCCGGGATGATGTAGTCGATCTCGTCGGGGTCGCAGTTGGTGTCGACGAGCCCGATGATCGGGATCTTGAGCTTGCGCGCCTCCTTGACGACGATCGCCTCCTTGCGGGGGTCGACCACGAAGACGGCGGCGGGCAGACGGTCCATGCCGCCGACGCCGCCGAGGTTCTGCTCGAGCTTGCGCAGGTCGGCGCGCAGCTGCATCTCCTCGCGGGTCGGAAGCAGGTCGAGCGAGCCGTCCTCGGAGAGGTGACGAAGCTCGTGCATGCGCTTGATGCGCTTGCTCAGCGTCGCGAAGTTGGTGAGCAGGCCGCCGAGCCAGCGGTTGGAGACGTACGGCATGCCGACGCGCTCGGCCTGCTCCTGGATGGTCTCCTGGCACTGCTTCTTGGTGCCCACGAAGAGCACGCTGCCGCCGCGCTCGGCGGTCTTCTTGAGAAAGTCGCAGGCCTCGTCGATGAGGACCGTCGTCTTCTGCAGGTCGATGATGTAGATGCCGCCGCGCTCGCCGAAGATGAACTGCTTCATCTTGGGGTTCCAGCGTCGGGTCTGGTGGCCGAAGTGGACGCCGCTCGTGAGCAGGTCCTTCATGCTCACCGTGTGCTGGGGTGCAGGCAAGACTGCCTCCTTCTGAAGACGGTTGCTGGCGGCGGGACCCGGCGCGGGAGCGCCGGCGACCTGCGTCGCCTCTCTGTTCCGGCAGACAGATCAGTGGAATCGAGCGTGGAGAGCGCTCGCAAGCGCCTCTCGCCCGACACCGCCACGGACCTGAGGATCCGCCGGGTCGGAATGGACATAACGGCCGAAAATGATACCACAAGACAGGTACGCGGCGCTCGTGGGCACGTCCGACAGAAGACACCGGCGGATGTGCCGCGGCGGAGCGGCCGCGGCGGAGCCGCCGGGCGGCCGCGCCGGCGTCAGCCGATCGCGGCCGGCTCGATCTCGTCGCGCAGCCGGCCCTTGAGGCGCAGGATCGCCTTGGTGTGCAGCTGCGAGACGCGAGACTCGGTCACCCCGAGCACCTCGCCGATCTCGCGCAGCGTCAGGTTCTCGTAGTAGTAGAGCGCGATGACGATCTTCTCGCGTTTGGGCAGCGCGTCGATCGCCGCCGCCAGCCGCGCCTTCATCTCGCTCAGGTCGAGCATGCGCGAGGGGTCGCGGCTCTTGGGGTCTTCGATCGTGTCGATGAGGGCCGCCTGATCGCCGTCCGAGCCCGAGATGGACCAGAGCTCGTCCAGCGCGACGATGCTGGTGTTGGCGATCTGCGTGAGCGACTGCTGGAACTCGGGCACGGTGATGCTGCAGCTCGTCGGCGATCTCCTGGTCGGTCGGCGCGCGCTGCAGCCGGTTCTCGAGGACGGCGCAGGCCTTCTCGATCTCGCGTGCCTTGCTGCGCACGGAGCGCGGCACCCAGTCCAGGGAGCGCAACTCGTCGATGATGGAGCCCTTGATGCGCGAGATCGCGTACGTCTCGAACTTGATCTCGCGGTCGGGGTCGAAGCGCTCGAGCGCGCCGATCAGCCCGAGCAGGCCGTAGCTGATGAGGTCGGACTCCTCGATGTGCGACGGCAGCCCGTTGCTCATGCGGCCGGCCACGTACTTGACCAGCGGCGAGTACGCCAGGATGAGGCGGTCGCGCGCCGCCTTGTCGCCCTGGAACTTGTAGCGCGACCAGAGCTCTCTGACCTTGTCCTCGTCTAGCCGTGTCATCTCGTCCGTCCCTCAGGCGCGCGGGTGGTGCAGGTCGTACGTGCGTCGCAGGTGTGCCCCGCTGACGTGCGTGTACACCTGCGTGGTGGAGACGGAGGCGTGCCCCAACAGTTCCTGGATGGCACGAAGATCGGCACCCCTCTCGAGCATGTGCGTTGCATATGCGTGCCGCAACATGTGCGGCGACGCCGGATCGATACCCGCAAGCCTGCTGTATTTTACTACGAGCCGGCGTACGTCCGACGTGAGAAGTGCGCGACCGCTGCGCGTGAGCACGAGCGGAGCCTCGCGGCGGGCCGCCGGCACGACGTCGGACCGGCCGGCGGCCGTGGCGCCCGGCTTCCCCGGCGCCCCGGCACGGCCCACGTGCTGAGCCGCCGCCCGGCCTCCGCGCAAGCCGGCGCGTTCGAGCTCGCCGCGGCCGCGGTCCAGGTACCGCCGCAGCGCGGCCGCGGCCTCGTCTCCGAGCGGCACGAGGCGCATCTTGCCGCCCTTGCCGCGCACGACGAGCTGCGCCTGGGCGGCCTGCACGTCCCCGAGGCGCAACGCCACGAGCTCCATGCTGCGCAGGCCGCAGCCGTAGAGCAGTTCGAGGATCAGCCGGTCGCGCAGGGCGAGCGGGTCGGTGCCGTCGGTGGACGCCACGAGCGTGTCCACGTCCGCCACGCTGAGCACGCGGGGCAGCCGCCGGCGGCGGCGCGGGCCGGGCAGGCTGCGCGCGGGATCGGCGGCCAGCACACCCGTCTCCGTGAGGTAGCGGGTCAGGCCGCGGAGCGTCGAGAGCTTGCGCGCGAGCGTGGCCGGCGCGTAGCCTCGCCGCCCGAGCTCCGCGGAGAAGGCGCGCACCTGCCGCCTGCCCAGATCGGCCACCGTGAGATCCTGCGCGGTGAGCCACTCCAGAAGTTGCTGGAGGTCCGACGAGTACGAGCGCCTCGTCGCGGCGCTTCCGCCGCGCACCTCGAGGTCGCGCAGAAACGCGCGGCACAGGCCCCGTGGGTCGGCCTGCGCCGCCGGGATGTCGGTCGTCTCGGATTGTTCGGAGCGAGTCTCGCGCGGAGCTGTCACCAAGTACCCCCCTGAGGCGTCCTAGGCTTCAACGCCGGGCGCGTCCGTTCCTGCCTGTGCCGAGCCCTCGCCGGCGTCGGGCAGTGCTCGCGACCCTGCCGGCCGCAGCGATCTCAGTGGCTGGCGCCTCCGTTCAGGCCCTCAGCAGGCGGTACCTCCCCCCTTCCACGCGCCTGGCCAGCCCCTCGACCTCGAGGTCGCTCACGGCTGCCGCCACCTTGGCCACGGGGAGCCCGCACCTGGCGCCGAGTTCGTCGATCGTCAGCGACGCCTGCTGCAGCGCCTCGAGGACGTCACGCACGCAGGCGCTGCCGTGATCGAGGATCAGCGCCGGCAGCGGGGGGCCGGCCGAACCCCCGGCGCCGGTCCCGGGCCCGGCGTCGGCGACCGCGAGCACCTTGAGCACGTCGGTGACGCTCTCACACACGCGGGCGCCGTCGTCGAGTAGCCGGTTCGGCGCCTGGCTGAGCTTGCGGCCCGCCTCACCAGGCACGCACAGCACGTCGCGGCCGAGATCCGCCGCGTGCCCCGCCGTGATCCTGGCGCCGCTGCGCTCCGCGCCCTCCACCAGCACCATCCCCCGGCCCAGGGCAGCCATGACGCGGTTGCGGGCCGGGAACCGCCACGACCGCGCCGGCACGCCCCAGGTGAACTCGCTGACGATCAGCCCGGTGGCGGTGACCCGGGCATACAGGGACGCGTTGCTGCGCGGATAGACCACGTCCGCGCCGCAGCCGAGCACCGCGACGGTGGCCGGCTCGAGAGGGACCTCGGCCTCCACGGCGGCCCTCTGGGCGACGGCGTCGATGCCGAGCGCCATCCCGCTGACCACGACCAGGCCGGCTCGCGCGAGCCCTCCGCCGAGCAGGCGCGCCATGTCCTCCCCGTAGGGCGACGGCCTCCGCGTGCCGACGACGGCCACCAGGGGCGTGTCGGCGACGGCGGAAAGCCTCGCCCGCACCGTCGCCGCGGTGGCGCCCCCGCGGACGAACAGGCACAGCGGAGGATCTCCCAGGTCGCGGAGCTGGTCGGGGTACAGCGCTTCGCTCCACGCCACGAGAAGGTCGCCGGGAGGGCGCTGCTCGGCGCGCAGCAGGCACTCCTCCGGGCCCTCGCGCAGGACCGCCGCGAACCGCTGCGCGTCCGACCTGCGCTCGGCCGGAGTGCCGCCTCCGCCGTCGGACGGCGGCCTCCCCCCGCGCCCGGGGCGAGCCGCGAACGCGACGATCTCGGCCGGCGGGCGCGCCAGCACGCCGGCCGTGGTGCGGTACTCGCGCACGAGACGGCCGATGAGCCCCGGACGCCACGACGCCAGCGTCCCCAGCCACACGCACATGGCCCGGGCGCCGGCGGTGTGCTCAGCCACCGGGCTCACCGCCCCGGTCCCGGTAGCTGAGGCTCTCGGCAAGATGGGCGGCCGAGATCACGTCTGCTCCCGCCAGGTCGGCGATGGTGCGCGCGACCTTCACCACCCTGTCCGCGGCCCGGGCGCTGAGGCGCATGCGATCGTAGGCGAGATCGAGCTTGACCGTGGCCGCCGGTTCGAGCCGGCAGTAGCGGCGCAGGTGCCTGGACGTCATGTGCGCGTTGGCGTACACGCCGGTGCCGGCGAGCCGCGCGACCTGACGGGCGCGAGCCTCCACGACGCGCGCGCGGATCTCGCAGGACGACTCCGACGACCGCCCGGCGCGCCTGTCTTTGGGCGGCACGCGGGGCACGTCCAGCCGCAGGTCGATGCGGTCGAGCAGCGGGCCGCTCAGCCGCGACCGGTACTGGTGGAGACGGAACGCCGGGCAGACGCACTCGCGCCCGGGGTCGCCGGCGAACCCGCACGGGCAGGGGTTCATGGCGGCGACGAGCATGAGCCTGGCCGGATAGGTGACCGAGACGAGCCGGCGGCTGATGGTGACCTCGCCGTCCTCGAGCGGCTGGCGAAGGCCCTCGAGCGCCGACAGCCGGTACTCCGGGAACTCGTCAAGGAAGAGGACGCCGAGGTGGGCGAGGCTCACCTCGCCAGGGCGCGGCGTGCCCGCCTCCGCCCACGAGCCCCGGCGACGAGATGGTGTGGTGCGGCGCGCGGAAGGGCCGCCGCACCACCAGCGGTTCGCCGGCGGGCAGCAGGCCGGCGACGCTGTGCACGCGGGTGATCTCGATGGCCTCGTCCCGCGTGAGCGGCGGCATGATGCCCGGCAGCCGCCGCGCCAGCATGGTCTTGCCGGCGCCCGGCGGCCCCGTCATGAGCACGTTGTGCGCGCCGGCGACGGCGATCTCGAGCGCCCGCTTCACGCCGTCCTGCCCGACGATGTCCGAGAAGTCCGGCCTCGGCCGGCGGCGTCGCGGCCAGCAGGGCGTCCAGATCGACCGGCGGGGCAGCCTCGCGCGCCGCCGGCCTCGAGCTGCGCCACGGCCTCGGCCAGCGACGACGCCGGGTACACCTCGAGCTCCGGCACCAGCGCGGCCTCGGCCGCGTTGCCGGCCGGGAGCACCAGCCCGCGCACGCCCCGCGCCCGCAGGCTCTGGGCGACGGCCAGCGCCCCGGCGACCGGTCGCAGGGTGCCGTCGAGCCCCAGTTCGCCGACGGCGGCGAGCGGCCCCCGGCCGTCGGAGCCGTCCTTCACCTGTCCGGTCGCCAGAAGGAACGCCAGCGCGATGGGCAGGTCGAACGACGGTCCCTCCTTGCGCAGGTCGGCCGGCGCCAGGTTCACCGTGATGCGCCGCGAGGGGAACTCGTAGCGACGAGTTCACGATCGCGGCGCGCACCCGCTCGCGGCTCTCCTGGACCGCCGCATCGGGCAGCCCGACGACGCTGAACGCCGGCGCCGCGGCCACCACGTCGGCCTCCACGATCACCGGCTGGCCCTGCAGGCCGCTCAGCGCCTCACTCGCGATCCGCGCCAGCACCGCTGCCTCCTCGTCTGCCGGCAGGCGCCCCGCGCCCCGCGGCCTTGGTTGCGCTCATCCGTCCAGGGTGAACGCGCCGGGCAGGTGCCGCACCACCGGGGGGCGGGACACGGCGTCGACGGCGACGATGTCGAAGCGCACGTCGGTCACGCCGCGCAGCGCCCACGGCCGCACAGACAGCCAGAGTTCCGCGAGCCGGGCGACCTTGCGCCGCTTGCGGCCGTCGACCGCGTCCTCGGGCGAACCGAAGCGCGCCGTGCGCCGCGCCTTGACCTCGACGAAGGCGAGCACCGGGCCGCGGCGCGCGATGAGATCCAGCTCGCCGCGCCCGATGCGCACGTTGCGGCCGAGGAGCGTCCAGCCGTTGCGCGTGAGGTGACGGGCAGCCGCCTCTTCGGCGGCGCGACCGAATTGTTGCCGGGCGTTCACGGAGCGAGCGTAGCCCGGACGCGCGTGCCGGTCAGAGGGTGCCGAACGGTCCCCGGGGATGACGTTGGAGATTGCGAACCGGCAGGGCGAGAGTCGCCGGCCGGCAGACCCTCAGCGGCCGGAGGCGGGCTCCAGGCCGAGACCGAGCTGCTGGTAGGCGACGCTGGCGAAGGACAGGCGATGGAGCTCGCACACTCCGTGCTCGCAGATCGCCGCCTGGTGGACTGCGGTGGCGTAGCCGACGTGGCTGTCGAAGCCGTACATCGGATAGCTCTCGTGGAGCCCGTACATCACCCGGTCGCGCGTGACCTTGGCGACGATCGAGGCGGCGGCCGACGGCGGCGGACAGGCGGTCGCCGCCCACCACCCGCACGGTGCTCGCGGCCGCAGCTCGGGGAGCGCGGAAGCCGTCCACGAGCGCGACGTCCGGTGCGGGGTCCAGACGCTCGATGGCCCGCGCGAGCGCGCGCAGGTTGCAGCGGTGCAGCCCGTCGCGATCGATGGTGGCCGGCGAGACGAGGACGACGACGACCTGCCGCGCGAGGCGGACGATCTCGTCGTAGAGCGCCTCACGGCGAGGACGGGTGAGGCGCTTGGAGTCGTCGAGGCCGGAGAGCGCTGCGAGGTCGGCCTCTCCGAGCGCCGCGTAGTCCAGGCAGACGGCCCCGACGGCGAGCGGGCCGGCGAGGCACCCGCGGCCGGCCTCGTCCGCCCCGGCTACGGCCGCTCCGTCCGCGCCGGCCGCGGCAAGATCGAAGGCGAAGCGCTCGTTCGCGGCCTCGCCCCGCACGTCCCGGCCGCGCCGCCTAGGCCCTTGCGACGACGGCGGCCTGCCCATCAGCTCTTCCGCGCGTCACTTGAGGCCGCCGATGCGGTCGAGCGGCCAGTACCGTGCGAACGCCCGGCCGACGAACTGGCCGCGCGGCACGGGGCCGAACTCCCGGCTGTCGCCGCTGTCGGTGCGGTTGTCGCCCATCACGAAGTAGTTGCCGGCAGGCACCTTGTACGGCGTCTGCAGCGACCACGGTAGCCCGTTGTCGAACGGGTCCGAGGGCTCGGGCTTGCCGGCGACCGTGCGCACGTAGGGCTCGTTCAGCTTGTGCCCGTTGATGTACACGGCGTCGTCCCTGAGCGAGATGGTGTCGCCGGGCATGCCGATGATGCGCTTGATGAGCACGGGGCCGGCGAACGGCGGGTGGAACACGACGATGTCGCCCCGCTCGGGGTTCGAGAAGCGCCAGGAGATGCGGTCGACCAGCACGCGATCGCCGATCAGAAGCGTGTTCTCCATGGACTGCGGAGGGGATGCGATACGGCTTGACGAGGAACGCCTGGATGAGGAGCGCCACCGCGATCGCGACGACTGCGAGCACCACGTACTCGAGGATGGTCCGGCTCGTGGAGCCCTTCTTGCCGTCCTTGACGACAGGCTCCGTGCTCGCGTCTTGCGTACTGTTCATCTGTCTCCTGATCCGCCGGGCGCGAGTGTATCAGAGGGCCCGCAGGCGCGAGAAAGGCCAGTACGTCGCCAGGCCTTCTCCGACGATCGCGGTCCTCGGCACGGTGCCCCAGTCGCGGCTGTCGTCGCTGTCGGTGCGGTTGTCGCCCATCACGAAGTACTGCCCGGCCGGGACGCGGAACGGCGACGCCAGCGACCAGGGATCGTGCAGGGTGCTGCCGTCGATCGCCGCCTGGGCGATCGTCGGGTCGGCGTGCCCCCCGGTGCGGTGCACGTAGGGCTCGGCTGTCTGTCGCGCCGTTCGACGTACAGGCGACCGTCGCGCACCTGGAGAACGTCGCCCGGCACGCCGACGACCCGCTTGATGAACACCACGCGCGGGTCTTCGGGGTAGTGGAAGACGATCACGTCGCCGCGGTGCGGGTCGCGCATGTGGTAGACGACCCGGTTGACGAGTACGCGGTCACCGGGCCGCAGCGTGTTCATCATCGACTCGGACGGGATGCGGTACGGCTTGAGCAGCCACGACTGGACGGCCAGCGCCACCAGCACGGCGACGATGACGAGCCCGGCGTACTCGAGGGCGCGCTTCACGGTGCGGACAGACCCGCGACCGCTTCAGGTCAGCGCTGCTTCTCGCGGACGCGCGCCTGCTTGCCGACCTTCTGGCGGAGGTAGTACAGCTTCGCGCGACGGACGTCGCCGATGGCGGTGACCTCGATCTTGTCGATCTTGGGCGAGTGCACGGGGAACGTGCGCTCGACGCCGACGCCGAAGGACTGCTTGCGGACGGTGAAGGTCTCGCGCACACCCTGACCCTGGCGCTTGATCACGATGCCCTGGAAGACCTGGATGCGGTGGCGAGTGCCCTCGACGACCTTGAAGTGGACCTTGACGCTGTCCCCGGCCTTGAACTGCGGGATGTCGTCGCGCAGCTGCTCGCGCTCGATGTTTTCGATGATGTTCACGGACCCTCGTCTTTCGTGCAGAAAAGCGGCGGCTAGTCTAGCAGGAGTCGAGCCGGGCATGGCAAAACGCTCGCCGGGCCCCGGCCACAAGCGAGTATCTTACCGCTTTCTGACCTGCTCCGCGCGCCAGCGCTCGATGGCGGCGTGGTGCCCGCTGCGCAGCACCTCGGGCACCTCCCACCCGCGAAACTCCGCCGGCCGCGTGTAGTGCGGGTACTCCGCGCCTCCCTCGAGCTCCGGCGCGTGCGACTCGCTGACGATGCTCTCGGGGTTGCTGATGGCGCCGGGGAGCTTGCGCGTGACGGCGTCGAGCGTGGCCATGGCGGCGATCTCGCCGCCGGAGAGCACGTAGGGGCCGATGGACACGCGGTCGGTGACCAGGTGCGTGACGCGCTCGTCGATGCCCTCGTAGCGGCCGCAGAGCAGCACGAGGTCGCCGCCGGCGAGCTCGGCGGCGAGCGCGTCGTCGAGCTGGCGCCCCTTGGGCGTGAGCTCGACGACGCGCCGCGACGCCTTGACCTGCGCGGCGTCGCCGCCGAACACGGCCTCCAGCGCGGCGCAGACGACGTCGATGCGCAGCACCATGCCGGCGCCGCCGCCGTAGGGCGTGTCGTCCACCTGCAGGTGGCTCAGCGGCGTGTGGTCGCGGTAGTTGCTGAGGACGAACTCGTGACCGAGGTCGACGGCGGCGCGGATGTGCACCTGGCCGAGGTACCAGTCGAAGGCCTCCGGGAACAGCGTGAAGACGTCGAAGCGCACGGCTCAGGCCTCCGGGCTCGTCGAGCAGGCCGTCGACCACGACGAGCCCGTCCGTCCTCGAGACGTGAGGAGCTCGTCGACGAGCGGGATGAGGACGTCGGCGCCGTCCGGCGCCCGCACCTCCAGGATCTCGTGGGCGGGCGCCTCGAGCACGTCGCGCGACCTCGCCGACCAGGCGGCCGGAGGCGGTCGCGCACCGGCCGCCCGAGGAGATCGCCGACCCGGTAGTGCGGCTGCTCGTCGAGGTCGCCGCCGGCGGCGAGCAGCTCGCGCCCCTGGAGGGCGATGGCCTCCTCGCGGGTCGCGGCCAGGTCGAGAAGCACGAGAGGGCGCCGGTCCGTCCCGCCCACGCGCGTGACCGCGCAGGGCGACCGGTCGGCGCTCACCGGCGCCCTCTGTCGTCGACGTAGAAACGCTCGCCCCGCTCGAGCCGCTCGAGCCCGCCGGGCGCGAGGTTCAGGTAGAGCTCACCGCGCAGTCCGTGGACCTTGCCGAGGACGCCGCAGGACCAGACCGAACGTCGTCATGTCAATCAACGATCTCCACGATGGCGCGCTTGCCGTCGCGGACGGCCGAGGCCTTCACGATCGTGCGCAGCGCCCTCGCGATGCGGCCCTGCTTGCCGATGACCTTGCCGACGTCGTCCTTCGCCACTGAGAGCTCCAACACGACGGTGGTGTCGGTTTCCGTAGCCTCCACGTGGACCTCGTCTGGGTTGTCGACCAGCGACTTGGCCAGATACTCGAGCAGGTCCTTCAACATCCCACTACTCCCTCCGTCGCTCTCCGCGAGGACCTCTTACTTGTCGATGCCCTTGATGGAGAGCAGCTTCTTCACCGTCCGCGAAGGCTGCGCGCCTTCACCCAGCCACTTCTTGGCCTTGTCCGCGTCGATCTCGATGAGCGACGGGTCCATGCTGCGGGTTGTACTGGCCGATGGTCTCGATGGCGCGACCGTCACGACGCGCACGGGAATCGACGACGACGATACGGTAGACCGGGTTCTTGGTGCTCCCTACCCGGGTCAATCTCATTCGCACTGCCAACTCGTGTCACCCCCTCAGGGAAGTAGAACGACGCGCTGCGACCGTACAGGTGGCCGCGGCGGTGTGTGAACCTTACGCGACCCGGCGTCCGGGCCGCAAGACGATCGTTAGTCTACCCGCTCATGCCCGGGCAGGCGAAACCCCTTCATGCGTGCCGCTCGAGAACATCTTGAGCATCTTCTGCATCTCGCGGTACTGCTTGAGCAGGCTGTTGACGTCCTGGACGCTGGTGCCGCTGCCGCGCGCGATGCGGCGCCGGCGGCTGCCGTCGATGATGTCCGGGTGCCGGCGCTCCTGCCCGCGTCATGCTGAAGATCATCGCCTCGATGCGGTCCAGCTGGCGGTCGTCGACCTGGACGTTCTTGAGCTCCTTCATGCCGGGCACGCCGGGCAGCATGCCCGAGGATGCTCGAGAGCGAGCCCATCTTGCGCACCTGCTTGAGCTGGTCGAGGAAGTCCTCGAAGGTGAACTCGGCGCGGCGGAGCTTCGCCTCCATCTCCGCCGCCTGCTTCTCGTCGAGCGACTCCTCGGCCTTCTCGATGAGGCTGAGCACGTCGCCCATGCCGAGGATGCGGCTGGCCATGCGGTCGGGGTGGAAGACGTCGAAGTCGTCGAGCTTCTCGCCCGAGCTCGCGAACTTGATCGGCTTGCCGGTGACGGCGCGGACGCTGAGCGCGGCGCCGCCGCGGGCGTCGCCGTCGAGCTTGGTGAGCACGACGCCGTCGAGGTCGACGTGGCCCTTGAAGGCGTCGGCGGCGTTGACGGCGTCCTGGCCGGTCATCGCGTCGACGACGAGCAGCACGTTGTGCGGCTTGACGGCGTCGCGGATGTTGACGAGCTCGGCCATGAGCTCCTCGTCGACGTGCAGACGGCCGGCGGTGTCGATGATGGCCACGTCGCCGTGGGCGCGCGCGTAGGCGACGCCGTCGCGCGCGATGTCGACCGGGTCGATGTCGGCGCCGGGCGCGTAGCACGGCACGCCGACGCGCTCCGCCAGCGTCTGCAGCTGGTCGATGGCCGCCGGACGGTAGACGTCCGCGGCGATCAGGACCGGCGACTTGCCGTCCTTCTTGAGCAGCTTGGCGAGCTTGGCGCAGGTGGTCGTCTTGCCCGAGCCCTGCAGGCCGGCCATGAGCACGACGGTCGGCGGATGGCCGCTGAAGGCGAGCTTGGAGTCGCCGCTGCCCATGAGCGCGACGAGCTCCTCGTTCACGATCTTCACGACCTGCTGCGCCGGCGTGAGGCTCTCCATGACCTCGGAGCCCAGGGCGCGCTCCTTGACGTGCGCCACGAACTCGCGCACGACCTTGAAGTTGACGTCGGCCTCGAGCAGGGCGAGGCGGATCTCGCGCATGGCCGCGTCGATGTCCTCGGCGGTGAGCTTGCCGTGGCCCTTGAGGCTCTGCATGACCCCCTGGAGGCGGTCGGTGAGTGCGTCGAACATGAACGGCCCTCAGGTGGATTCGCGGAGCGTCAATCGTAGCATGGAGGGCGCAGGGACGCCGCAGTTCCAGCTGGGCGAGCAGGCATGGCCGCCTCCCCGACCACAAGGCGAAGAACGTTCGGCCACCCGACCGGATCGCTGCCTCCCGCTCCAAAGCCCGTCCTGTCGACACGCATCTCGGGCGGCGAGTCGATCTGGACGCCGAGGGTCGTGACGAGAGCCGCGCCCGTGGGCGTCGTAAGCTCTCGCCGCGGGCCAGCGACGTGGCACGCCCAGCCGCTTAGCAGACCACGCGTCGCGGGTGCGGGGACCCCAAGGAGCCCATGGGCGCATCTGACGTGCCCCGAGCCCACGTTGATCGAACTGACCAGCAGTGCCTCGGTGTTCAGCTCATGCAGCCCCGCGACCGATCCGACCACGTCCGCTAGAGCGTCCGCTGCTCCGACCTCGTGAAAGTGCACTTCCTCCACATCGACACCATGAACACCTGCCTCCACCTCGGCCAAGCGAAGGAACACCGCGAGCGCCCATTTCTTGACGTCGACGGTCAGCGAGCTCGCCTCGACGAGAGAGACGATGTGCCGCAGGTGGCGGTGCTCCTGCTGCGGCGGATACGTGACGTCGACCTTGGTCGCCCGGACACCGGCGCGCTCGGTCCTGGTGGCCGTGAGTCGCAACCCGTCGATACCGAGCCGGTCCACAGCGGCCTGCATGTTCTCGATCGGGACACCGGCGTCGGCCAGCGCCCCGAGGAAGAGATCGCCGCTGACTCCACTGGAGGCGTCAAGGTAGGCGACTCTCACGACTCGTCCCCCGGACGACCAGCCGCTTCTTCCGCCGGCGCGTCCAAGGCCATCTGATTGATGACATTTGCCAGGTACCCGGCTCCGAAGCCGTTGTCGATGTTCACGACCGAGACTCCGGGCGAACAGGAGTTGAGCATGGAGAGCAGCGCGGCGATCCCGCCCAAACTGGCGCCGTAGCCGATGCTCGTGGGCACCGCGACCACCGGGCAGGCCACGAGTCCACCGACGACGCTGGCCAAGGCCCCTTCCATGCCCGCGACGGCAACGACCGTCTTCGCCTGCCGCAGAACCTCCATGTGGGCGAGGAGCCGGTGGATTCCGGCGACCCCGACATCGTACACGCGCTCTACCCGGCTCCCCGAACACTCCGCCGTGAGAGCCGCCTCTTCGGCAACGGGGATGTCTGAGGTGCCCGCCGTGCACACGCAGATGAGGCCCCTCGGCGAGATCGGCGCCGGATTCAGGACCGCCAGCCCTGCATCTCGATGCAGGCGCACCGGCACACTTCGTTCCAGCTCATCCAGTTGCGCCGAATCGGCTCTGGTGGCCAGGATGTTCGTGTGACCATACGCGATCATACGTCGACTGATCTCGACTACCTGGGCGACCGTCTTGCCGGCGCAGAAGATGGCCTCGCCGTAGCCTCTGCGCAGTTCACGATGGTGGTCGACGTGAGCGAAGCCCAGCTCCTCGTAGGGCAGGGAGGAAACGCGCTCGAGCGCGTCGTCGATCCCGGCGCTCCCATCGCGGACGCTCTCGAGAAGTGCACGCAGCTCCCGGCGGTTCACGGCGATCCCTCCCCACGTCGATGGACGCTCACGATCGGCTCTGTTCGCCGGACTTCTCGATCTGGCCGCTTACCACAGACGGACCTGGACCTCGGTGGCCGCAGGGTGAAGCCGCACCTCATGCTCCAGTCGAGACCGCACGGTATCGGTGGAACAGGCGTCGTCGGTCTCGCTCACGAAGCGCTGCACCGCTTCCACGTCGCTGCGCTCCACTTTCACGCGGAGCAGCTTGCCGTCGTGGGAGAAGAACTTACAGGGCATCGAGAAAGTCCGGCTGCGCGAGCCGCACGTGACGATCACGCTGCGGTTCTCGAGCACGGTATCGAAGTGCCTGTGTTGCGCCTCCAGAACGTGGTAGCCCCACGCGCCCAGTTCGGCCGCGAGATAGGCGGCCACTGCGGCCTCCTCCTCCGCCTCCAGATCGATCAGGAGCACGCTCCCGGGCCGTCCCTTCTTCGCGACGGAGCTGAGCAGCTCGACGTTGCGGGCGCCCAGTCTCATCAGCTGCTCGAGAGCGTGCCCCATCACCTCGCCGGAGCGATCGTCGATCTGGACCAGGATCAGCATGCGCGCATCCTCACTGGGTCGTCGTGACTCCTCGGTCGCTCGAGGCCTCGGACAGCTGTGGCGCCTGACGGGCGGCACCACCGCGCCGACCGAGAGCCGCGCGGGCCTCGCACAGTCCATCGGCGGAGGTGCAGCCGAGCTGCACCTCCGCCGATCTCCAACCGCGGCGACCGTTTGCAGCGGTAGTGAGCTGTCGGAGGTCAGGCCTCCAGATCCTTCAAGATACGAAGCGCGAGGGCGGAGACTTCTTTGACCGTCCCCTTGGCGCCCGGAATTGAACAGGTGATGTGGGCGCCGCTTTCGGCGCACTTACCAGCGTCCTTCGCAGTGTACTTGCCGAGCGCTGCCGCCACCACTGCGGGGACGACGGCGTCGATGGTGCAGCAGCCGACGTACATGAGTTCCTGGGCCACAGCCGCCGCCACGGTGATCGGCAGGGAGAGCTCGGACTTCGCGTTCATGACCGCGTCGGGGATCACCTTGTTGCTCAGACCCTCGAAGCTGAACTCCTCGCCATCCACCGTGACGACGGTGTCGATGTCCGCGTCGAAACCCCAATACGACTGCGCGAAGGGATGCTCGCGACGCGCGCCGCCCTCGAGCTTGGAGAACGAGATGGTGATCGTCTTGCCGAAGAAGCCGCTGAGAATCGTGGCCGCGTTGGCCTCGACCTTCGCCTTGCGCTTCTGGTCGAGGGCGCCGCAGATGTCTTCAAGCGACTTGCCCGCCGACAGCTCGTCGTAGGCGAACTGAGCACGCCAGAGCAGCGCGTTCGCCCGAATGCCGTCGGTGGCGTTGATGATGGTCCTGCTGACGGGGCCGCGCCGCACCTGCTCGGCCTTGCGAGCGATGGTGTTGGTCGAGAAGGAGGCGATCTCCGGGTCGATCCATTGCGTCGTCTTGACTTCATGAAGGGCATCGGCAGCGATCTCGACGTCGCCGCCGTTCTCGATGAGCAGGTTCATGGCGATGACGCAGTCCGCCGCGAGGTGCGCCAGCGGAGGGTTCACGGGTCCGCCGCCGAACCCGGCGCCGATCATGGGGCTCTCGGCGAAGGCGGCGAGCATCTCGTTCAGCGTCATCATCCCGATGACCGAGGGAGCACCGACGTCCTTCAGCATCATGCCGAGGCCGCCCACCAGGCTGGCGGTGTCGTACTCCTTGCCCGTGCCGCGCATGTGGAGCTTCTCCGGCAGGCCGGCAGCCTCGGCCGCGCCCTTGCCGGCAAGATAGCCGGTGCCCTGGACGAAGAAGTCGCCGAACTCGGGGCCGATCATGCCGTCCGGGTTGACGATCTCCAGGACCGCGGCGGCGGAGAGCATGGCGCACTGGATGGGGCTCGCGCTGATGCCGACCCCGTGGTACGCCTGGATCATCGCGTCGACGGCGATCTTGGTGCCTTTCATGCACAGATCGACGTACACCATGTCCTCACCGAGAACGCTGTGGCCCATGGGCGCGCCGCCGGCGACGAAGGCCGGGACGTTCGCGCCGTCGACGCGGACGAGCTCGCCGGCCTGCATGGCCTCATAGAGCGCCTGGACGGCGGCGAACCCAGAGAGCTTGTTGGTGAGCTTGGACGTGGGAACGGCGGCAACGCCGGAGCGGTCGGCGCCCGCCTTTATGCGCGCCATCGCCCCGAGCTTGCGGTTGCCGGCCGGCACGCCGGCGCGGGACTCGGTGCCCGCGATCAGCAGCAGCGTGGCCGCGATGAGGGCGGCGTTCGCCTTGTCGGCGCCCGCCTCGGCGGCGGCCTTGACCCCGACCTCGACCACGTAGTCGAGGGCGAGCTCGGCCAGGTTGCTGTCGGCGATCTTGGTATCCCGCCCGCGTAGCATCTCGAACGTGATGGCGTTGGCGGCGCTGATAGCCGCGATATTCAGCATCCCGTGACCTTTGGTCAGCGCCTCGATGCGGTCGCTGGTCGAATGCTCGGGCTCCGCCGACATCGCCATGATGGTCGCGTAGACTTCCTTCTGCACCTCAGCACCTCCACAGTCCTGGCTCGCTTCGGAACAAGCCCGTTTCGGCGAAAGCGACATCGGTGTCGCTTCCCTCTTCCGGCTGGTCGCATCTTCTTGGACCTCGGGGTCGACCCGGCCGGCACGTCGACGGCGCCGCCCACCGGGCCAGTGCTCCCCGTTATGGGCCAGTGCTCACAATATACGCGTGCGCGTGCTGCAGCAACGATGCACCACGCATCACGCACAATCGAGACAACATGTGTGTCACAGGGGACGCAGAACGTGCCCGCGTATCCGCCGCGGGAGGACGCCGACGCGGCGACTGTCGTGCGCTCGGCTGCCGCGAATTCGCGCACGACGAGACGCTCGGTCTCGCCGGGAAGGCTCACCCCGGGAGCGCCTCGTCACTCGGAGCCGACGGCGCCCGAGGCGACGTCGGCGGCCGACTCGTACCCTTCGGCGGAGCCGAAGATCGCGCGCGCGAAGATGTCCGGCTCGAACGGCCGGAGGTCCTCGAGCCGCTCCCCCACCCCGATGAGCTTGATCGGGATGCCGAGCGACTCGTGGATGGCGACGACGATGCCGCCCTTGGCGGTGCCGTCGAGCTTGGTGAGCACGACGCCGCTGATGTCGACGGACTGCTTGAACTCCTGCGCCTGGCGCAGGCCGTTCTGGCCGGTCGTCGCATCCAGCACGAGCAGCGTCTCGTGCGGCGCGCCGGGCAGCTGTTTCTCGATGACCCGGCGCACCTTCTCGAGCTCGCGCATGAGGTTGACCTGCGTGTGCAGGCGCCCGGCCGTGTCGACGAGCACGACGTCGGCGCCGCGCGAGCGCGCCGCCGCGACGCCGTCGAACACCACGGCCGCCGGATCGGCCTCTCCGCCCTGCTTCACGATGTCGCAGCCGACGCGGTCGGCCCACTCGCTGAGCTGCTCGACGGCGGCGGCGCGGAACGTGTCGCCGGCCACCATGAGCGGCGTCTTGCCCATCTCTTTGAGCCGCCAGGCGATCTTGCCGATGGTCGTCGTCTTGCCGGTGCCGTTGACGCCGACCATCAGGATCACCGTCGGCTGATCGCTGACGTCGATGCGCTGGCGCTCCGGATCGTCCGGGCGCAGCAACTCGGAGACCACGTCGGCGAGCTCGTTCTGGAACGGCTCCTTGGTCTCGATCTTCTTTGCCGTGCAGCGCCGCTCGAGCTCGTCGACGATCTTGACGGTGCCGTCGACGCCGACGTCGGCGGCGATCAGCATCTCCTCCGTCTGCTCGTAGAGGCGGCGGTCCACGCCGACGTAGACGGCGCTCTTGAGCGCGTCGCTGACGGCGCCGCGCGCCTTGCCGAGGTTGCGGCGCAGGCGCCGGAAGAGACCCCTGCGCTCCTCGGCTTCTTCATCCAGCACCGCCGCCGGCACTTCGGCCGCGTCGATGCCCTTGAACACTTCGTGCCACTCCACGCCTGTCAGTCTCCCGTCAGCGGACGCCGTACGGCGGCCGGTCGCTTCTCACGTCGCCTGCGCGCCCGGCTGCCCGGCCCCGGCGCGCTCCTCGCGCTCGATCTCCTCCTCGGCCATGCGGGCGCTCACCACCTGAGATGCCCCGTCGGGGCCCATCGTGACCCCGTACAGTACGTCGGCGGCCTCCATGGTGCGCTTCTGGTGGGTGATCATCACGAACTGCGTGCGCTCGCGATAGTCGCGCAGCAGCTGCACCAGACGGCCGATGTTGACGTCGTCCAGGGCCGCCTCGATCTCGTCCAGGATGTAGAACGGGCACGGCCGCGCGAGCATGAGCGCCATCAGGAACGCGATGGCCACGAGCGCGCGCTCGCCGCCGGACAGCAGCTGCAGGCGCTTGCCCAGCTTCTTGGCGGGCTTGACCTCCACGGCGACCCCGCCCTGCGGATGCTCCTCGCCGGGCTCGACGAGCTTGAGGCTGCCGCGGCCACCCGGGAACAGCACCGTGACCATGTGGCTGAACTGCTCCTGCACGGCGTCGAAGGTGGCCGCGAACTCCGCGTCCACCTGCGCCGTGAGCTCCTTGATGAGCGCCTCGAGGTCGTCGATGGACTTCTCGAGGTCTCGCCGCTGCTCGCGCAGGAACGTCGCGCGCTCCGAGAGCTCCGCGCACTCGGCCTCGGCCAGCGGGTTGACCGGACCGATGCGCTCGCGCCGGCGCGAGAGGCGCTCGACGCGCTCGCGCAGCGCCGCCTGCTCGGCTTCGTCGGCCGGCGGCGCGAACCCCGCCTGGTCGAGCTGCTCGCTCACCTCGTCGAGGCTGACGGCGAGCTCGGTGCGCCGGTCCTCGAGCCGGGCGAGCGCGACCTGCACCAGCCGTGCGCCGCTCGCCGGCGCTCTCCAGCTCGCGGCGCAGCTGCGACTCCTCGTCGGCGAGCTTGCGCAGCTCGCCGCGCTCGAGCACGGCCCCTTCTTCGTCGCCGACGTCGAGCTGCGCGATGAGCCGCGTCGAGTGCGCCCGCAGGGCGCCGGTGCGCGCCTCGACCGCCGTGCAGGCGGCGCGCACGTCCGGCAGCTCGGCGAGCCGCTTGTCGAGTTCCTCGAGCCGCTGACGGTCGGCGGCGGCGCGCAGGCGGGCGGCCTCGCGCCGTTCGGCCGCCCGCTCGGCGGACGCGCGGCGCTCCTCGAGCTCGACGCGCCGGCGGGTGACCAGCGCCAGAGACGCCGAGTGCGCGCCCTCCGCCTCGCGAAGCGCGGTCTCGGCGTCGTCGCCGGCCGGCCTGAGCTGCTCGGACCGGATGAGCGCGCCGGCGGCCGCCGTGTCGGCGGTCTCTCTGCCGGCGGCCGCCTCGGCCAGCTCGGCGGCGATGCCCTCCACGGCGCGCCGGTCGCGCTGCAGGTGCTCCTCGAGGTCGCGACGGCGGCTGCGGACCTGCGAGAGGGCGCGCTCGGCCGTCTCGGCGGCGATGCGGGCCTCGCGCTCGGCCGCCGCGGCCGCGTCCGCGGCCTCTCGCACGCCGGCGTGCCGGCCGGCGCGCAAGAGTCACCGCCGCCTCCTCGCGGACCTCGCGCGCCGAGACGGCGTCCGAGCTTCTCGCACCAGCCGTCCAGCGACGCCCGGCGCTCCAGCAGCAGCGCGGCCGGGACGCCGCTCGCGAGGCCGATCTGGCCGTCGGCCGGCCGGTAGTACTCGCCTTCTCGCGTCACGGCGAGCCCCGTGAACTCGGCCGGCACCGCGCGCAGGTCGTCGACGATCACGACGTCCGCCAGCGCATCCTCAAGCCCCTCGTGCTCGCCGAAGCTCACCTTGTCGGCGAGCGGCGCCGCGCCGGGAAAGCCGACCGACGGGACGGCCGCGCGCCGGGACGACGAGACGGACCAGTCCGATCGCCGGCGCGCTTGAGCGCGTCGAGCAGCGACCACTGGTCGACGCCGCGCGGGACCGCGAGCGCGCCGGACAGCTGCGCGAGCGCAGCCGCGAGGGCGCGCTCGTAGCCCGCTTCGCACGAGACGCTGCCGGCGAGCGAGACGGTGCCCGGGAACTCCCCGGCCACCTCCATGACCTCGCCGCCCACGTCCTCCATGTCGAGGAGGGCGGCGCGCAGGTGGTCGGCCTCAGCCTCCAGAGCGCGCCGCTCCATGAGACTGCTGCGGTGCGCGTCCTCGGCCTCCGTGACCGCTCGCGCGGCGTCGACCACGGCCGTCGCGGCGGCGGACGCCGCGGCCTCGGCGGCGCGGAGCGCCTCGCGCGCCGCGGCCTCCGCAGCGGCCGCCTCGCGCTCCTCCTCCGCCTTGCCGGCGACCTCGGCCGTCATCGCCTCGTGCTGGGCCGTGAGCCGCTCCTGCTCGCCGCCGAGCGCCTCGCGCCGGCGCTCGAGGCGCGCCGCCGTGGCCAGCGCGGTCTCGCGCTCGACGGCCAGCCGGTCCAGCGCCGCCCGGCGCTCGGCCGTGGTCTGCCGCGCGGTCTCGAGCTCGGCCGGCGAGGCGCGCGTGCTCGGCCTCGGCGGCCTCCAGACTCGGCGGCGAGGCGCTGCTCCTCCTGCGGCCACGTGTCGTCGTCGCGCTCCTCGGGCCGGCCGGCGAGCTCGGCGACCAGGCGCTCGCGCTCGGCCGCAGCCGCGCGCTCGACCTCGTCGAGCAGGTGCCGTCGCTGCTCGGCGAGCCTGCGCACGCTCTCGAGGCGCCCGTCGAGCACGCGGGCGCGCAGCAGGCGCCGGGCGCTGCGCTCGCGCTCGGCGAGCCTCCGGGCGAATGTCTCTTCCTCGCGGGCGCGGGCGCTCGCGACCCGGGCGAGGCCGCCCTCGTGCGTGGCCCGGTCCGCCGTCGACCGCGGCGAGCTCGGCGCGCCGCGCCTCGAGCTCGGCGTCGAGCGCCAGGACGTCACCGGTGAGCAGGCGACCGCGCGTCTCGGCGATCTCGCTCTGCACGGTGCGCATCTGCTCGGCCGCCGTGGCCTGGCGGCGCAGCGGCGCCAGCTGCGAGCCGACCTCACGCTCCAGCAGCAGCGCGCGTTCCAGGTTGCGCCGCACCTCTCGCAGCTTGAGCTCGGCGCGCTCGCGGCGGCGCTTGTAGGCGCCGAGGCCCGCCGCCTCCTCGATCTGGCTGCGGCGGTCCTCCGGCTTGCCGGCCAGGAACGACTCGACCTTGCCCTGGCCGATGATCGAGTGCAGCTCCTTGCCGAGGCCGACCTGCGCCAGGAGTTCGACGACGTCGGTGAGCCGGCAGGTGGACTGGTTGATGAAGTAGTGCGACGAGCCGTCGCGCGCCACGCGGCGCATGACGCTGACCTCGGGCGTCGGCAGCGGCAGTGCACCGTCGGTGTTGTCGAAGGTGAGCTCGACCTCGGCGCGACCCGCTGGCGCGGCGCCCGTCGCTGCCGGCGAAGATGACGTCCTGCATGGAGGAGCCGCGCACCGTGGTGGGGCTCTGCTCGCCGAGCGCCCAGATGACGGCGTCGGCCAGGTTGCTCTTGCCGCTGCCGTTGGGGCCGATGATCACGCCGACGCCGGGCTCGAAGAGCAGCTCGGTCTGTTTGGCGAACGACTTGAAGCCCTTGAGGCGAAGCGCCTTGAGGTACACCTCAGCCGACCTCGGAGGCCCCGCCGGGAGCCGCCTCTCCGCCCGGCGCGGCCTCGGCGCCTCGACGGGGGTGCGGCCTCCAGCGCTTCGTCCTCGCCGGCCTCCAGTGCTTCGTCCTCGCCGGCCTCCAGCGCTTCGTCCAGGCCGGCCTCCAGCGCTTCGTCCGGCCCGGCCTCCACCACTTCGTCCGGGCCGGCCTCGCTCTCCTGCAACCGCCGCGAGCGGCTGCCCCGGAGGCGCGCCCTGCGGGCGGTCCGCCGCGCCCGCGACTGCAGCTCGTGCAGCGCCTCGGCCGCGGCCTCCTGCTCGGCGCGCTTCTTGCTCGTGCCGAACCCGCGGCCCAGGGCCACGCCGTCCACCACAGCCTCGATCTCGAACTCGCGGTTGTGCGGCGGCCCGCTGAAGCCGAGGACCTTGTACGACACCGACTGGCCGCTGCGCGCCAGGTGCTCCTGCAGCTCGGTCTTGTGGTCGATGTAGCTGCTCTCGGCGAAGAGGATGTGCTCCTCGAACACCTCGATCACGGCGGGCCGCACGGCCTCGTAGCCGAAGGTCACGTAGACCGCGCCGATGAGCGACTCGGTGAGGTCGGCGAGCACGTTCAGGTTGGTCTGCAGCTGCGCCGCGTCCCCGCCGTCGGCGCCCTGGCCGGCGTACTCGCGCAGCAGCTTGCCGAGACCGAGCTTGGCGGCCACGCGCGAGCAGGTGGCGCGGCTGACGATGTACGCCCGCAGCCGCGCCAGGTGCCCCTCCGCGAAGTCCGGGAAGCGCCGGTACAGCTCGGTGGTGATGCAGAGACTGAGGACGCTGTCGCCGAGGAACTCCAGGCGCTCGTACGAGTGCACGCGGTCGGGCGCCCACGAGGTGTGCGTGAACACCTGGCGCAGGGTCGCCTGGTCGAGCTGCTGTGCGAGCGTGAGTAGTCGTGGCGTCAACGTGCGTGCTCCAACGACAACGAGGGGACGCCTCCTGGCCCGCAGGAGACACCCCCTCGTCGTCCCCAATGGGGATCGGCGCGGCTAGGCGTCCACCCGCGTCATGACGAAGTCGACCGCGTCGCCGACGGTCTTGATGTCGGCGGCCTCTTCGTCGGTGATCTTGATGCCGAACTTCTCTTCCATGGTCATGACGAGCTCGACCAGGTCGAGGGAATCGGTCTCGAGGTCCTCCTGGAAACGCGCATCCATGGTGACCTTGTCTTCATCGACGCTCAGGGTCTCGACGAGGATCCCCTTGACGTTCTCGAACACCTCTTCACGGGTCATTCAGTGAACCTCCGGGCGAGTTTGGGAGAGTCTACACCGCCGTGCCCGGCGTCCCAAGCTCCCGGGCGATCGTCGGCAGCAGGTCGCTGACGGCGCCGCGCCGGCCCATGCGGACGGCCTGGGCGATGCCACGGGCCTTGGAGTTGCCGTGGGCGATGACGACCGGCGCGTTCATGCCGACGAGCAGCGCGCCGCCGAACTCCTCAGGGTTGAGCGCGTCCCTGAGGATCTGCAGGTCTTTCTGCAGCAGGAGGCCGCCCAGCTTGGTCTTGGTGCTCCACATGATGGTGGCCCTGAGCGCCCCGAGGATGGCCTTTGCCGAGCCTTCGATGGTCTTGAGGCCGACGTTGCCGGTGAAGCCGTCCGTGACGATGACGTCGACCAGCCGGTTCATGATGTCGCGGCCTTCGATGTTGCCGTAGAAGTGCGAGATGCGCGTGTCGGCGGCGATGAGCTGGTGCGCCTCGATCACGTCCGGCGTGCCCTTGGTGGGCTCCTCGCCGATGCTGAGCAGGCCGATGGTGGGCTCGGGGATGCTCATGACCTCGCGCGCGAACGCCTGGCCCATGATCGCGAACTGACGCAGGAACTCCGCGCGCACCTCGGCGTTGGCGCCGACGTCGAGAAAGGCGACCGGCGCCGGCATGGCCGGCATGATGGTGCAGATGGCCGGCCGCTTCACGCCGGGGATGCGGCGCACGTACAGCACGCTGGCGGCGACTACGGCACCGGTGTTGCCGGCGCTCACGAAGGCGTCGGCCTCGCCCTCGTGAACGAGCTTGAGGCCGACGACGATGCTCGAGCCGGTCTTGGCGCGCGCCGCCGTCGCCGGCTCCTCGTTGTAGCCGATCACGTCCGGGGCGTGCACGACGCTGACGTTCTGCACGCCCGCCGGCAGCAGCGCGCGGATGCGCGGCTCGTCGCCGACGAAGATGACCTGGAGCTGGGGGCCGGCGGCGTCGAGCGCGCCCTTGACGATCTCGCCGGGCGCGTTGTCCCCGCCGGCCGCGTCGACCACGACGCGCACGACGCGGTCGTCGGCGATGGCGCTCCACGCGTCGGTCACCCAGTGGGGCGACGTGTACGGTCGGCCTCGGTCGCCTCTCATGCCTGCAGGTCGCTCACCAGGCGGTCGAGGTCGACGGACTCGTCGATGAGCCTGGCGATGAGCTCGATCTTCGTGCGATCCTTGACCCGGAGACGGCCGAACAGGCGGCGCATGCCGTCCGCGGCCGAGACGGTGTCGCTCTCGACCGAGATGAGCGGGACGCCGCGCTCGTCGGCCCGCTCGAGCACCGCGGGGCTGGGCACGTAGTTGCCGGTGAGCACCACGGCGACCGTCGGCGTGTCCAGCGCGGCGAGCACGATCTCGGCGCGGTCGCCGCCGACGATGACGACCTTGTTCGGCGTGAGCTGGAAGTACCGGAGCGCGTGCTCGGGGCTCATGGCGCCGATCATGTAGGTCTCGGCCAGCACGCTCGCCGTAGCGTTCGCCGGTCACGAAGGTGCCGTCCAGCGCCTCGACGATCTCGGCGACGGAGACGGCCGAGAGCATCGCGCTGGAGGCGAGCGCGCCGTAGCTCTCGACGTCGTTCTTGGCGAGGAAGCGCGTGTACTCGTCCTTGACCAGTGCGAGGCGCGACTCCGGCACCATGTTGAAGAGAACGCCCAGCAGGTGCTGCTTGAGGGCGTCCTTGACGTAGATGATGTCGTCGAGCAGTCGCGCGCCGGCGAACTTGGCCACGAGCAGGGTGCCGAGGTCGAGCTCGGCTACCACCTCGGCGCCGCTGGTGCGCAGGAACCGGCCCTGCCAGATCTCGCCGAGACCTTCGCAGACGACGATGTCCTTGCCGGCGCGGACGCGCTCGTAGGCGCTCTTGACGCGCGCCATGGCGTCGACCTCGGTGCCGGCCAGCACGTCGTGCAGAGCGTCTTCGTCGAGGACGACAGGACAGATGTCGGTGAGCGTCGTCGTCGAGCTCGAGCAGTCCGGCCACGAACTCGGCGTCCTCGTCGAGCAGTACGTCGCCGGCGTGCGCCGCGAGCGTACCGACGGGTTTGAAGTAGCCGGCATCGAGGCCGCGCGAGCGCAGGGCCATGCAGAGGCCGACGGCGATGGTCGTCTTGCCGCCGCTGCCCTGGGTGGACGCGATGTAGAGCGATCTCGGCACCGCTCAGCCCCGGCCGGGCTTAGTCAGCTTCGAGGACGATGACCTCGCGGCCCTTATAGGTGCCGCACTTGGGGCAGGCGCGATGCGGGAGCTTGGGGCTCTTGCACTGCGGGCAGACGCTCGCGGTCTCGACGCTGAGCTTCTGCTGCGACCGACGCTGGTCGCGGCGCCGCTGGGAGGTCTTTTTCTTGGGTACGGGCATGCGTTCTTCTCCTCAGGTGAACCAGACAAGGGACTGTACCATATGGTCGCCGCTCACGCTTCCTCGTGCCGATGCTCGGGGTCGGCGTTCAGGTCGGCGCCACAGACCGGACACAGGCCGCGACAGTCGTCGCGACACAGCAGCTTGACCGGCATCGCCTCGGCGATCAGGTCGCGTACCCAGCGCTCGAGGTCGATCTGGTGGGCGATGACGTAGGCTTCTTCGTCCTCGTCCTCTCCCGCGGCTCCCGATTCCCCGTGCCGCACGTACTCGATGCCCCGCGTCTGCACGGCCACGTCGGCGTCGGCGAGGCAGCGCTGGCACGGCCCGTGGACGGACGTGTCGACGTCGAGCGTGAGCGTGAGGTTGTCGCCGACGCGGGCCGCCGTGAGGCGCGTCTCGACGACGTCCTCCGGCACGTGGTACTCGAGGCCGCCGTACAGGAACGGGGCGACCTCGACGGGCAGCGTACGCCAGATCTCGCTGGCATCGCGGAACCGCAGAGAGTGCAGGTCGAATCTGCGCATGTGTAGCCCGCCCACCGCGGGCGGATCTTCGGACGTTACGGCTGCAGGTCGTCGTTGGAGCCGCGGCCCTGGAGGCGCTCGCGGCCGCGGCGCACCGCGGCGATGAACTTCTCGAGGTTCATCTCGAGATTGCCCAGCACCTCGTCGGCGTAGTCCTCGGCGCCGAGCCGGACCTCGCGCTCGCGATCGCGCGCGTCTTCCATGATCTGGTGCGCGTTCTTCTCGGCGAGGCGCACGACCTCCGTCTCGGACGCGAGCTTGTCGGCGCGGTCCTGCGCCTCGGCGAGCACGCGCTCGGCCTCCTGCTTGGCCTCCGAGAGCATCTCCTGGCGCTCTTTCACGATCCAGCGCGCCTGCTTGATCTCTTCGGGGATCGTCGACCGCATCTGGTCGAGGATGTCGTAGATCTCCTCACGGTCGATCATGACGCTGTCGGTGAGCGGCACCGACCGTGCGTTGTGGATGATGTCATCCAGCTTGTCGATGAGAACGAGGACGTCCATACTCAGCAACCTTTCTTGGGTAGCCTATGCCTGGCTGCGTGACGGATAGACCTCCGCCAGGCGGCGGGCGACGGCCGGGGGCACCAGGTCAACGACGGAGCCTCCGAACGCGGCGATCTCTCTGACTCCGCTCGAGCTGAGGAAGCTGTGCTCGGGCGAGGCCATCATGAAGACTGTTTCGATGTCGGGCGCCAGCTTCCTATTGAGCTGCGCCATGGCGAACTCGTACTCGAAGTCGGAGATGGCGCGCAAGCCCTTGAGGATGACGTGCGCGTCCCACTTGCGGGCGAACTCGATGACGAGCTCGTTGAAGCTGTCGACGACGATGTTGTCGTGACCGGCGAGCGCCTCCCTGAGGAACTCCTCGCGCTCTTCGGGCGTGAAGAGCGGCGACTTGCGCTGCGGGACCTCGATGAGCCCGACGATGACGCGGCCGAACTTGTTGGCGCCGCGCGTGATGATGTCGAGGTGGCCGACGGTGACGGGGTCGAACGTACCCGGACAGATGGCCGTGACGTTGCTGGGCATCAGCCTGCTGACTCTCCTTCCGCCGCCGAGGCAGCGCCTGCCACGAGGAACGTTACCCGCGTATCGCCGTAGCGTTTCTCCCGCACGACGGTCCAGGGCAGCCCGGCCGTCGTACCGGCGGCGGACTCGACGACCAGCACCGCGCCGGAGACGAGCACCCGCCCCAGCAGCCGTGCAAGGGCGGGTCGGACCTGCTCGTACTGGTCGTACGGCGGGTCCGCAAACACGAGAGTATACCGTGCGTGGCGACGGGCGTCAGCCGCGAGCGCACGGCGAACGTCGGCGCCGAGGACGACGGCGCGAGGGCCCGGGGCGTCCTGCGCCCCGGGCTCGGCGGCTGCGGCGGCGCGGACGACCGGCACGTCGAGCCGCTCGAGGTTGCCGCGCAGGGCCCGCAGGGCCGGCGCCGCCGCCTCCACGAAGGTGCAGGCGGCGGCGCCACGCGACAGCGCCTCGATGCCGAGCGCGCCGCTGCCGGCGAAGAGGTCGAGCACGTGGTGCCCGGCGAGGGAGCCTGCGGGGGCGCCGGGCTCGTCTGCGCCGCGCCGGTCTCGTCTTCACGAGCGCCGGGCTCGTCCGCGGCGGAGCGGACCGGGGTCGGCTCATCCCGGAGCGCCGCGACGGCCGCCCGCGCCTCCGGCAGCGCGCCGAGCACGTCGAACGCCGCCTCGCGGACCTTGTCGGACGTCGGGCGCGTGCCCCGGCCGGCCGGAGCCTGCAGGGGCCGGCCGCGCCAGGCGCCGCCGACGACCCTCATCGCGGCGCCCTCATGCCTCTGCGCCCGGCCAGTCCTCGCGGCCCAGCACGATGCTGCGGGCCGCCGGCGCCTCCGGGCCCACGGAGAAGGCGCCCTCGAGCACGGTGCTCGCCTCGCGCCGCCGCGCCGGATCGCGCGAGAACACCGCGGCCAGCGAGTCGCCGGCCTCGACCGCGTCCCCGACGGAGCACTCGAGCAGCACGCCGGCAGCCGCGTCGACCGTGTCGTCGACCGTCCTGCGGCCGGCGCCGGCGAGCTGGGCGGAGCGGCCGACGGCGAGCGCGTCGATGGCGGTGACGAACCCGGCCGCAGGCGCCTTGACCTCGTGCGCCGCCAGCCGGTGGAACTCGCCGGGCTGCCAGCGGCCGCCCTGGACGTAGCACCAGCGCTCGAAGTGCTCGGCGGCGCGGCCGTCGGCGAGCGCCGCCTCGGCCCGCGCCCGCGCCTCCGCCCGGTCGACGCCGAGGTCCGAGAGCGGCAGCAGTTCGGCCGCCAGCTGCAGCGTCACCTCACGCACGTCTTCGGGCCCCTCGCCCTTGAGCACCTGCCACGCCTCCTCGACCTCGAGGCGGTTTCCGACCGTGCGCCCCAGCGGCGCGTCCATGGCCGTGTAGAGGCAGGTCGTCGGGCGTTCGTAGGCGCGCCCGATCAGGCGGCAGAGGCGGCCGAGTCTCGCCGCGCCTGCTCGAGGTCGGCCGCGAACGCGCCCCGCCCGACCTTGAGGTCGAGCACGAGCGCCGAGGTGCCGCTGGCGACCTTCTTGGCCATGATGCTGGCGGCGATCAGGCCGTCGCACTCCACGGTGCCCGGTGACGTCGCGCAGCCCGTACAGCAGCCGGTCGGCGGGCACGATGCGCTCGCTCTGGCTCACGACCGCCACGCCGATGCGCTCGAGCTGACGGAGGAAGTCGCCCTGCGGGAGCTGCACGCGGAAGCCGGGGATGGACTCGAGCTTGTCGAGCGTGCCGCCGGTGTGCCCGAGGCCGCGGCCGGACATCTTGCCGAACACGGCGCCGCAGGCGGCGACCAGCGGCGCCAGCACGAGCGTGACCTTGTCGCCGACGCCGCCGCTCGAGTGCTTGTCGAGCACCGGCCGGCGCAGCACGCTGAGGTCGAGCCTCTTGCCGCTGTCGACCATCGCGCGTGCCAGCCAGAGCGTCTCGTCGTCGCTCAGGCCGCGCAGCACCATCGCCATGAGCAGGGCGCTGGCCTGGTACGAGGGGACGGCGCCGCTCGACGACGCCGCTGCACGAAGGCGTCGCACGCGAGCCTCGTCGAGCTCGTTGCCGTCGCGCTTCCAGGCGATCACGTCGTTCACGAAGTCCACGCGTCACTCCCCTCTCAGCGCGTCACGGAGCAGGTCGGGCCAGCGCGCGAGCGAGGACGCCGCGTGAGGCCGCCGGCGAGCAGCGCCGCGAGGCGGCCGCCGGCGGCGAGCACGTCGTCGTGCGAGCCTCGACCGCGGCCGCGACGTTGGCGACGAGCGCCAGGAGACAGCACTCTACGCCGCCGGCGGCGGCGGCGCGAGCCTCCGGCGCCGCCGACATGCCCACGACGTCGCCGTAGCCGGCGAGCCAGGCGACCTCCGCCGGCGTCTCGAACTGCGGGCCGCACGACGGAGACGTAGGCGCCCGCGGCGCGCGACGGCGCCGGCGCCGAGCGCGGCGGCGACGCGCGCGGCCTCCGCGCCGGCGCAGCAGACGCGCAGACGCTCGCGGCTCGACTCCCTCGCGGCGGCCGCTGCAGGTCGACGACCGGTCGAGCAGACGACGACGCGGCCCACGCGCGGCCGCCGGCCGCAGGGCCGCCGCACGAGTTGCGTGAGCACGAGGCGCGCGACGCCGGCGGCCGCCAGAGTCGCGCACCGGCGCCTCGAGCTCCTCGTCGCTCCAGCCCTCGTAGCGGTGCGGGCGGCCGCAGGCCAGCGCCAGACGCAGCTCGCGACCGCCCGCGGCCGGGCGCGGTCGCGAGCCGCAGGACGTTGGCGTGGCCGGGCACGCGCCGGCACGGCCAGCCGAGCTCGTCGTAGCGCGATCTCATCCGCGCACGCGCGCGCCCGCCGGCAGCGCCGCCGAGGCCGGAGCCGTACACGACGGCCGCGTGCGGGCGCCAGGCGGCCACCCGCCGCAGCGCCGCCTCTGCCCGGTCGTCATCAGCCGATCGGCCGCCCGGGCAGCGGCGGCTCCTCGCCCGTGAGGTGCGCGAACGCGGTGGCGCCCACGTCCTCCTGCAGCGCCGTCGTACCGCCCCGGCGTGAGACCCAGCGCCATGCAGCGGCGAGTACTCGCGCGAGTGGTCGGTGCTCTCCGTGGTCGGGTCCACGCCGTGGTCGGCGCAGAGGATCATGACGTCCTCGGCCTGCAGCAGCGCCTCCCACCCGGCGAGCGCCGCGTCCACCGCCGCGAGCCCGCCGGCGAAGCCCTCCACGTCGTTGCGGTGGCCCCACACCGAGTCGAAGTCGACGAGGTTGGCGAACAGCAGCCCGTCCTCCATCTCGCGCAGGTGGCGCGTGCAGGCGGCGATGCCGGCGGTGTTGTCGGTGGTGTGGTCGTCCACGTCGACCCCGCGCTGCACGAAGATCTCGCCGATCTTGCCGACGCCGACCACGGGCACGCCGCGCTCCTGCAGCAGGTCGAGATAGGTCGGCCCGGGCGGCTCCAGCGAGTAGTCCCGGCGCCGCGGCGTGCGCTCGTAGTGGCCCGAGGCGCCGTCGAACGGGCCGCGCGATCACGCGGCCGACGGCGTGCGGCCCCTGCAGGATGCCGCGCGCGATCTCGCACCAGCGCGTAGAGCTCGCGGTACGGGCACGACGTCCTCGTGGCAGGCGATCTGGAACACCGAGTCGGCCGAGGTGTAGACGATGGGCCGGCCGGTGGCCACGTGCTCGTCGCCGAGCTCCTCGATGATGGCGGTGCCGGAGGCCGGCCGGTTGCACAGACGCCCGCCGGCCGATGGCCGCCTCGAACGGCTCGATGACCTCGGGCGGAAAGCCGTCAGGATACGTCGGGAACGGGCGCTCGAGCACGACGCCCATCATCTCCCAGTGGCCCGGTGGTCGTGTCCTTGCCGGCGCCGCGCTCGGCCAGGCGGCCGTAGGTCGCCTCGGCGGCGCGGCGCGCCGAGCGGCAGTCCGACGACCTCCCCGAGCCCGAGCCCGGCCAGGTTGGGCAGCCGCACGTCCGCTGCGCTCGAGCACGTGCCGCAGCGTGTCCGACCCCTCGTCGCCGTAGGCGGCGGCGTCGGGCAGCGCCCCGGCGCCGCACGCCGTCCAGCACGCAGACGAACACTCGCGTCATGGATCCGTCCGCCGCGGCGCCCTTCGGGCCGGCGGCCGCTCGTCGGCGCTCCGTGTGCTGCGTGACTCTACGGGCATTAGTCCGTCCTCGCGGCGCTGCCGCGCCGCGCGCCGCGCCCGCGGGTGCGTCTCCAGGAACACCTCGCGCAGGTGGTCGACGGTCACGTGAGTGTACAACTGGGTCGTGGCCACGTTGGCGTGGCCGAGCATCTCCTGCACGCTGCGCAGGTCGGCGCCGGCGGCCAGCAGGTGCGTCGCGAACGAGTGCCGGAACGTGTGCGCGCTGGCCGCGCCGAGCATGTCGGCGCGGGCGAGCACGCGGCGCAAGATGTAGTCGAAGCCCTGCCGCGTGAGCGGACCGCCGCGCGCATTCAGGATGAGCTCGCGAGCGACGGCGGCCGCGCAGCAGCACCCGGCGCCCGTCGGCGACGTAGCGGCTCACCGCCGCGGCGGCGGCGCTTCCCATGGGCACCACACGTTCCTTGTCGCCCTTGCCGACGCAGCGCACGAGGCCGCCCTCAACGTCCACGTCGCCGTCGCGCAGCCCTACGCAGCTCGCTCACGCGAAGGCCGCAGCCGTAGAGGAGCTCGAGCGCCGCGAGGTCGCGCTGCCCGAGCGGACCGGCGGGCACCACCGACGGCGAGGATCTCCTCGACCTCCTCCACGGAGAGCACGCGCGGCAGGTCCTGCGGCCGCTTGGGCGTGCGCAGCAGGGCCGCCGGGTCGTCCGCGCGCAGCGCCCTCGCGGACGAGGTAGGCGTAGAAGGCGCGCACGGCCGCCGTGCGGCGCGCCACGCTGGACGCGGCGCCGTCGCCGCCGGCGCCGGCGAAGTAGGCGCGCACGTCGCTGCCGTCGCCCGGCCGGGCGCCGCGCCGGAGACGGCCAGGAACGCCTGGAAGGCGGCGAGGTCGCGGCCGTAGGCGGTCACGGTGTTCGGGCTCAGGCCGCGCTCGTAGCGGACGTAGTCGAGGAACTCGGCGACCACCGGGTCCACCGGCGGCGCCGGCGTCGCGCTCCGGTTCGCGCCGGGACCGAGCGGCCCGCCTGCGGCGGCCCGGTGGCCGCCGGCGGAGCTTCCGTGGGCAGTCACGCGCCGCCCCGCGGCCGCTACGCGGCCGTCCCCGCGGCGCGCACGATGGCCTCGGCCATGGCGAGCAGCTCGCCGAGGCGCTCCAGGCTCATGCGCTCCTGCGGCGAGTGGGCGTTCTCGAACCCGACGCCGAGGGTGAGCGCCGG
Organism: uncultured Thermoleophilia bacterium; assembly: GCA_963798285.1. GTDB lineage: Bacteria > Actinomycetota > Thermoleophilia > UBA2241 > UBA2241 > CAIXSE01. The sequence continues at coordinate 311,716 of CAWCSR010000005.1, forward strand.
CAGCCCGGAGGCGTTGAAGACGTTCGCGTCCGACCCGCCGCCGCCGTCGACCAGCCGCGCCTGCAGGCCGGCGAGCGCGGCCGCCTCGGCGCCGATCGCCAGCAGCGGGCTCTCCGCCTCGTGGCGGTAGCCGCGGAACGTCTCGCGCACGTCGATCTCGACGTCGACGCCGGCCGCCGCCGCCTCGGCGGCGATGGCCTGCACCATGTGCTCCATCTGCTCCGTGACTTTGGCCGGCATCGTGACTGCGCGCCTCGCCGGCGATGGTGCAGCGCTCGGCGACCACGTTGGGAGCGGTGCCGCCGCGCAGGACGCCGATGTTGGCCGTGGTCTCGTCGTCGAGCCGGCCCAGCTGCATCGCGGCGACGGCGCGCGCGGCCGCGACGACCGCGCTGCGGCCGAGCTCCGGCGCGATGCCGGCGTGCGCGGCCGTGCCGCGGAACTCGGCCTCGATGCGTCTTCAGGGTGGGCGAGGCGACGATCAGCGTGCCCGGCGCGCCGTCGCTGTCGAGCACGAACACGCGGCGCGCCGTGAGCGCGGAGAGGTCGAGCGCCTTGGCGCCCAGAAGGCCGACCTCCTCGCCGGGCGTGAACACGAGCTCGACGTCGCCCGCGGGCGGCTCGGCAACGAGCCGGCGCGCGAGCACGAGCAGGGCGGCGACTGCGGCCTTGTCGTCGGCGCCGAGCACCGTCTCGCCGTCGCTGCGCACGAAGCCGTCGGCGACGACGACCCGCGGAGCGCGATCGACGGGCACCGTGTCGAGGTGGGCGCAGAGGGCCACGGCGGGCGCCACTCCGCGTCCTGGGATCCGGGCGACGAGGTTGCCGCAGCCGCAGCCGGTGACCGAAGCGGTACCGTCTTCGCGGACCTCCAGACCGAGGTCGCCGAGATAGTCCTTGACGACGTCGGCGACCTCCCGCTCGGCGCCGGTCGGCGACGCGATGCCGGCGAGCCGCACGAAGAGGTGGAGCAGCTCGTCGTCTAGGACGTCGCGCACACGTCCTCCAGCTCGTCGTCGCGCTCGCTGCGCAGGCGTGCGGCGGCGCCCACGAAGTCGCGGAACAGCGGCGCCGGCCGCGTGGGCCGCGACTTGAACTCGGGGTGGAACTGGGAGGCGACGAACCAGGGGTGGTCGGGCAGCTCGCAGATCTCGACGAGGCGCCCGTCCGGCGTGGTGCCGCTGACGACGAGGCCGGCGGCCTCGAGCTGCGGCCGCAGGTCGTTGTTGACCTCGTAGCGGTGACGGTGACGCTCCCAGACCTCGTCGGCGTCGTAGGCCGCCTGGGCCCTGGTGCCGGGCACGAGCTTCACGTGCGAGGCCCCCAGGCGCATGGTGCCGCCCATGTCCTCGACGTTCTTCTGCTCGGGCAGGAGGTCGATCACCGGCTAGGCGGTCTCGGGATCGAACTCGGTGGAGTTGGCGCCGTCCATGCCGCAGACGTCGCGGGCGAACTCGGCGACGGCGCACTGCATGCCGAGGCACACGCCGAGGAACGGCACCTTGTTCTCGCGGCAGTAGCGGATGGCCTCGATCTTGCCCTCGATGCCGCGCTGGCCGAAGCCGCCGGGGACGATGACGCCGTCGGCCACGCACGAGGCGCTCGGCGACCGTCTTCGGCGTGAGCTCCTCGGAGTCGACCCACAGCAGGTCGAGCTTGCGTCCGTGGAAGATGGCCGAGTGCTTGAGCGCCTCCCACACCGAGAGGTACGCCTCGTGCAGCTGCACGTACTTGCCCACGAGGGCGATGGTCACCGGCTTGTCGCAGGCGTCGATGTGCTCGACGAGCGCCTGCCACTCGGCGAGGTCGGGCGGGCCGACCTCGAGCCCGAGCATCTGGACGACGAGGTCGTCGAGCTTCTCGCGGTGCATGTTGAGCGGCGACGCGGTAGATGTCGTCGGCGTCGCAGGCCGAGACGACCGCCTCGGGGTCGACGTCGCAGAACAGGGCGATCTTCTCGCGGATGCCCTGCGACAGCGGCTCCTCGGAGCGGGCGACGATGATGTCGGGCTGGATGCCGATCTCGCGCAGCTCGGCGACCGAGTGCTGCGTCGGCTTGGTCTTGAGCTCGCCGACGACGCCGATCATCGGGCACGAGCGTGACGTGGATGTACAGCACGTTGTCGCGGCCGACGTCCTTGCGGAACTGGCGGATGGCCTCGAGGAACGGCAGGCTCTCGATGTCGCCGACCGTGCCGCCGACCTCGGTGATGAGCACGTCGGCCTCGGTGAGCTTGGCCAGGCGATGGACGCGGCTCTTGATCTCGTTGGTGATGTGCGGGATGACCTGCACGGTGCCGCCGAGGTAGTCGCCGCGGCGCTCCTTGGTGATCACGGCGTTGTAGATGCCGCCGGTGGTGACGTTGGAGTCGCGCTGCACGAACTCGTCGAGGAAGCGCTCGTAGTGGCCGAGGTCCAGGTCGGTCTCGGCGCCGTCCTCGGTGACGAACACCTCGCCGTGCTGGAACGGGCTCATCGTGCCCGGGTCGACGTTGATGTACGGGTCGAACTTCTGGCTCGCGACCTTGAGCCCGCGCTGCTTGAGCAGCCGCCCGACGGACGCCGCGGTGATGCCCTTGCCGAGACCGCTGACGACGCCGCCGGTGACGAAGATGTGCTTGGTCATGCCCCCTGTGCCCTCCTGGTGTCGATCCCGCCGATCTGAACGCAGCCGTCGTCGAACGCTCCGGTCGCACCCACCAGGAAACGCGCCCGGGGCACGGCGGATCTGCACGAGACGAGCGGGGGATTTTGTGGGGCCGGGGTCCTGCCCGTTCTGAATTGACGGGCCGGCACGACGATATGCCCGGCGAGCCCTCGGATCACGTCGGCAAGTATACCATCGGGCCCGGCCGCCGCAAGGCGCGCCGGGCGTCGACGCAGCCGATCGGCCGGAGGCCTCGCCGGCCGCTCAGGAAGGCGCGGCCGCCCTGGCCAGCAGGCTCTCGGCGTGGCTGCGCGCGGCCTCGTCGTCGGGGGCCGCGCCGAGCATGCGGCACAGCTCGGCGAGGCGCTCCTCGCCCTCCACCAGCCGCACGACCGTCTCGGTGGTGCCCTCGCCGACGTCGCTCTCCTTGGCGATCGCGAACTGGCGCTCGGCGAAGGCGGCGACCTGCGGCAGGTGAGTGATGCAGAGCACCTGGCGGCGCTCGGCCAGGCGGCGAAGCCGCTCGCCGAGCGCCGCCGCCGTGACGCCGCCGATGCCGGTGTCGACCTCGTCGAAGATGAGCGTCTCGACGTCGTCGCCGAGGTTCACGAGGCCGCGGATGGCGAGCATGGCGCGCGAGAGCTCGCCGCCCGAGGCCGTCTCGCGCAGCGGCCGCGGCGGCACGCCGGGATTGGCGCCGAAGACGAACTCGACCTCGTCGGCGCCCGAAGGCCCGAGGCCGTCCCAGCCCTCGCCGCGCGCCGTGACCTCGATCGACGAACGTCGCGTGCGGCATGGCCAGGCTGCGCAGCTCCTCCTCGATGCGCGCGGCCACCTGCGGCGCGAGCCGCCGCCGCGCCGCGCTGAGGCGCGCGGCGGCGGCGACCGCGCGCGTCCTGCGCCGCCGCGACCCTCGCCACGAGCGACTCCTCGTCGGCGGCGAACTCCTCGAGCGCGGAGAGGCGGCCGCGCGCCTCCTCGAGGTACGCGAGTACTTCGTCGGCCGAGCCGCCGTACTTGCGCATCAGCGCCCTTGAGCTTGTCGTAGCGCAGCTCGAGTGCGTCGCGGTGCGCCGGCGTCGACGTCCAGCCCGTCGATGTAGTCGCGCAGCGCCGCCGCGAGGTCGTCGAGCTCGACGGCCAGCGCGCCGAGCCGCTCCGCCGGCGGCGCCAGGCTCTCGTCGAGCAGCGCCGCCTCGTCGACGAGGCGCTGCGCCACGCGCACGCCGTCGAGGGCGGCGGCCTCGCGACTCGCCGGCCAGCAGGGCGAGCGCGCCCCCGGTGCGCTCGAGCAGCTTGCCGGCGTGCCGCGCCCGCTCGCGCTCCACGGACGAGGCGCTCGTCCTCGCCCGGCTCCACGCCCGCGGCCTCGATCTCGCCCACCTGGTAGCGCAGCATGTCGAGCTCGCGCTCGCGGTCGCGGCCGGCGCCGCGCAGGTCTTCGAGCTCGCGCGTGAGCCCGCGCGCGTCGTGCGTAGGCCTCGGCGTACGCGGCCTTGAGCGGCTCGACGCTCGTCGGCGACGGCGCCGTCGAGCAGGTCGAGCTGGCGCTCGAGCTGCAGCAGCCGCGTGTGCTCGAGCTGGCCGTAGAAGGCGAGGCGCCGCCGCAGGGCGTCTTCGACGGCGGCGGCCGAGCTCAGGAGCCCGTCCATGCGCGCCCGCGACCGGCCGCCGCGCGGCAGCTCGCGGGCCACCGCCAGGGTTTCGTCGCCGTTCTCGAAGAGCGCCTGGACGAGCGCCCGAGCGGCGCCGGGCCGCACGAGCTCGTCGCCGCCCTTCTGACCCATGAGCAGCCCGATCGCCTGCGCAAGCAGGCTCTTGCCCGCGCCGGTCTCTCCGGTGATGACGTTGAGGCCCGGCGAGAACTCCAGCCGGGCGGCGGCGATCAGGACGAGGTCGTCGATGCTCAGTTCAGCGAGCATCGCGGCGGTCGAAGAGCTTCTCCTCGACGTTCTGGTAGAACGATCCCTCGCTCTGCATGAGAAGTCGCGCGACCTCGCGACCGGCCGTGACGCGCACCTCGTCGCCGCAGCACAGCCGCCCGACGACGTCGCCGTCGACGACGACCTCGCACTCCTGCAGCGGCGAGACGTTGCGCGCCGTGATCACGTGGTCCGGGCGCAGGATGACGGGCCGGAACCCCAGCGAGTGCGGGGCGATGAAGTTGAGCACGAGGACGCCGGCGTTCCACTCCACGATGGGCCCGTTGCACGAGAGGTTGTAGGCGGTGGAGCCGGTCGGCGAGGCGATGATGAGGCCGTCGCAGAACATGCTGCCGACGGTGACGCCGGCCACCTCGTACTCGAGCTGGAGCACGTGCCGCGGCGCGACCCGGCTGAGGATGACGTCGTTGACGGCGCTGAAGTGCTCGCCGCCCAGCGTGACGTCGACGGTGAGCAGCTCCACGACGCGGAAGTCGCCGGCCAGGATGGTCTCGAGGCCGGCTCGCCAGCCCTCGCGCGGAAGCGAGGCGAGAAAGCCGACGTTGCCGTAGTTGACGCCCGAGCGTGGGCACCCGCGGTGCCGAGCAGGCGCGAGAGGCTGCGCAGGATGGTGCCGTCGCCGCCGAAGACGAGGCAGAGGTCGGCGGCGCGCAGAGCCGGCCTCGTCGACGGGGCGGAAGCCCGAGCGTCGCGGCGTCGGGGTGCTTGGCCGCCTCGTCGGCCGGCATCAGGAGCTCGAGCCCGAGGCGATCCGCGATCGCGGCCAGCTGCGCCAGCGCGGCCGCCGTCGCCCCGGTCAGGTAGTGGGTGAGCACGGCGACGCGCCGCAGCGGCTCACCCATGAACGGCCGCCACCGCGCTCTGCACGCAGGTCGGCCGCCGGCGGCGCAGCCGCCCCGGCGGTCGTCTCGTCGCTGAAGAGGATGAAGTACTCCACGTTGCCTTTCGGTCCGGGATGCCCCGAGTCGCAGACGCCCAGCACCACGGCGCCCCTTGCCTGCAGCCACTGAGCCACGCGCTCGAGCACGTCGCGTGTGGACGGCCGGGTCTCTGACCACGCCGCCCTTGCCGACCCGCTCGCGCCCGGCCTCGAACTGCGGCTTGACCAGCACGAGCCCGCGGAAGCCCACGCGCAGGCATTCTAGCACCGGGCCCAGAGCGACCGTCAGGGAGATGAAGGACAGGTCGGCGGTGACGAACGACGGCTCGAAGGGGAGACGTTCGCGCCGTGAGCCGGCGCGCGTTGGTGCGCTCGAACACCGTGACGCGCGGGTCCTCGCGCAGCTTCCAGTCGAGCTGCCCGTAGCCCACGTCGACGGCGATCACGCGGGCGGCGCCGCCCTGCAGCAGCCGGTCGACGAACCCGCCGGTGGAGCTGCCGAGGTCGATGACGTCCTCACCGGTCACGTCGACGTCCGAGCCTGGTCAGCGCCGTGTCGAGCTTGTCGCCGCCGCGCGAGACGTAGCGGCGGCCGCTCGGCGGCCTCGAGCGACGGCCGTCTCGGCGATCTGGGTGCCGGGCTTGTCGACCATGCTGCCGTCGACGCGTGATCTCGCCGGCCAGGACGGCCGCGCGCGCCTGGGCGCGAGTGGCGAAGAGGCCGCGGTCGACGAGCAGCACGTCCAGCCGCTCGCGCATCCCGCGCCTACTTGACGCGCGTCAGCGCCGGGCTGTGCGCGCGTGCCGCCAGCGCGACGGCCTGCGGCGTGAGCCCGATGTCGGCGAGGACTCGCGTCCGGTCGCCGTGCTGCGACGAAGGCGTCGGGGAGCCCGAAGCGCACGACCTCCACCGCGTCGCCGACCGCCTCGAGCACGGCGCTGCCGAAGCCGCCGGCGAGAGCGTTCTCCTCGACCGTGATCAGGCGCCGGTGCGAGGCGGCGAGCCGCTGCAGCAACTCCGTGTCCAGCGGCTTGACGAAGCGCGCGTCGACCACCGTCGGGCGTCACGCCGTCGGCGGCCAGCAGCTCGGCGGCCTCGCGAGCGATGCCGACGCCGGTGCCGACGCCGACGAGCGCGACGTCCGCGCCTTCCTGCAGCACCGCCGCCGCGCCCCACCTCGAGCGGCTCGATCTCCGCAAGCGGGCTGAACGGCGCCGCGAGGCCGCGCGGGTAGCGGATCGCCGCCGGCCCGTCGAGCGTGAGCGCCGTGGCGAGCATGCGCTGCAGCTCCTCCTGGCTGGACGGCGCCATCACCGTCATCCCGGGGATCACGCGCAGGAAGGAGAGGTCGAAGGCGCCGTGGTGGGTGGGCCCGTCGTCGCCGACGAGACCGGCCCTGTCGACCGCGAACGTCACCGGCAGGTGCTGCAGGCCGATGTCCTGGACCAGCATGTCGAAGGCGCGCTGCAGGAAGGTCGAATAGAGGGCGACGACCGGCCGCATGCCGCCGATGGCGAGGCCGGCGGCGAACACGGCCGCGTGCTCCTCGGCGATGCCGACGTCGTAGAAGCGGTCGGGGAACCGCCGCTCGAACGCCTCGAGGCCGGTGCCCTGCGTCATGGCCGCGGTGATCGCGACGACGCGTTCGTCGCGTTCGGCCAGGCGCACCAGCGCCTCCCCGAACGCGTCGGTGTACGTCGTGCCCGACCGGCGTGCTCTTGCGCACCCCGTTGCCGAGGTGGAACGGGCCCGTCCCGTGGTAGGCGTCCGGACGGGCCTCGGCGGGCTCGTAGCCCTTGCCCTTGACGGTCTTGACGTGCACGACCACCGGGCGGCGCGTGTCGATCGCCTGGCGCACGCTCTCGCGCAGCGCGTGCATGTCGTGGCCGTCGACGACGCCGATGTACGCGAACCCGAGCTCCTCGAAGAGCATGCCGGGCACGAGCAGCGCCTTCATCGACTCCTTGACGTCCTTGCCCAGCCGGTACGCCTGGCGGCCGATGGCCGGGATCCTGGCGACCCCGTGCTCGAGGTCCTCACGCAGTCGCGTCAGCGTCGGATCGAGGCGGATGCGGTTGAGATACAGCTGCAGGGCGCCGACGTTGGCGCGGATGGACATCTCGTTGTCGTTGAGGATGACGACCAGCGGCGTACGCAGGTGGCCGGCCTGGTTGAGCGCCTCGAAGGCGACTCCGCCGGTGAGCGCGCCGTCACCGAGCACGCAGACCACGCTGCCGCGGTCCTCCCGGGCGATGCGCTCGGCCTCCACCAGCCCCAATCCGTAGCTGATCGACGTGGACGCGTGGCCGGTGCCGACGATGTCGTGCGGCGACTCGCTGCGATTCGGGAACCCGGAGAGCCCGCCGTACTGGCGGATGGTCCCGAACCGGTCGCGCCGGCCCGTGAGCAGCTTGTGCGCGTAGCACTGGTGTCCCACATCCCAGACGATCTTGTCGTCGGGGCTCTGCAGCACGCTGTGAAGGGCGATGGTCAGCTCGACCGTGCCGAGGCTCGCGGCGAGGTGCCCGCCGTTCTCGCTCACGCACGAAAGAATCGTCTCGCGGACCTCGCCTGCGAGCAGCGTCAACTCACGCTCGGAGAATTGTCGGAGGTCGGCGGGGTCCGAGATCTTATCCAGATACCGCATCGTCAAAGGAGTATAGCACCGGGGTCCGGAGGGCCCCGGCGAACCGTCGTCCCCCCGCTGCCGGGGCCCGGGAGAGGCCGGCGCGACCGGGGTCACGGGGCCGGCGCCAGCCACGCGGCCGAGGCCACGGCCTCCGCACGGCCGCGCCCGGCGTCAGCGGCGCCGGTCGTGGATGAAGCTCGTGACCGCGGCGAGGTCCGCGGTGTCTCCGGGGAGTCCGTCAAGGAGGCGGCAGGCGCGCCGCTCGGCCTCGCCCGCCAGCTCCGCGGCGCGCTTCATCCCGAAGCGCGAGACGTAGGTCACCTTGTCGAGCTCGCGGTCCTTGCCCACGCTCTTCCCCAGCTCGTCGACCGCGCCGGTCTCGTCGAGGATGTCGTCGACGATCTGGAAGAGCAGTCCGAGCTCCGCGGCGAAGGCGCGGTACGGCGTCACGTCCTCCGCGCCGCTGAGCAGCGCGCCGCAGACGACGGCGGCCTCGATCAGGCGACCGGTCTTGAGCACGTGCAGCGTGCGCAGGTCGTCGTCGGCGGCGGCCTCCCCGGCCACGTCCATGTACTGACCGCCGACCATGCCCTGCACGCCGGTGGCCGTGGCGATCTCCGCCAGCGCGGCGATCACGACGGCGGGCCCTCCTCCCTGCTTCGCAAGCACGAGGCTGAAGGCCTCCGCGAAGAGGCCGTCGCCGGCCAGGATGGCCACGTCCTCGCCGAAGGCGACGTGGCAGGTGGGCCGGCCCCGGCGCAGCGTGTCGTCGTCGATCGCCGGCAGGTCGTCGTGGATGAGCGAGTACGTGTGGATGAGCTCGAAGGCGGCGGCGGTGGGCAGCACCGTGACGGGATCGGCGCCGCGGCCGCGCGCCGTGGCCAGCGTGAGCACCGGCCGGATGCGCTTGCCGCCGGCGAGCAGCGAGTAGCGCATCGCCTCTGTGAGCCGGGCGGCGCGGCTGTCGGCGCCGAAGTCGAGGCCGCCGAGGTAGTCCTCGACGAGCGCCAGGAGGTCGGCAGGGTAGCTCGCCGCCGGCTCGGGACTCACCGCTGCGGCTCTATCCCGCGACCCGGCCGAGCTGCTCGAGCAGCCGGCCGGCTTCTTCGACCTGCTCGGTCGCGTGTTCGAGGAGCGTCATCTCGACCTCGGCGGACGAAGACGCCGCCAGCCGCGGCTCCAGCTCCTCGAGCTGGCCGAGGATCTCCTTGAGGCGCGCCAGCGCCTGCGCGCGCGTCAGCTCGAGGCCGCCCTGCTGGCCGTCAGCCATCGTCGCCCTCCGCCCCCGCCGACCCCTCCGGCGGCTCTTCGCCGGACGGCGCCACTTCGTCGGACGGCGGCTCGGACGGCGCCACTTCGTCGGACGGCGGCCCCTCCCCGGGCGGCTCTTCACCGTCCGCCGGTCCTTCTTCGGCCCCGCGCACGACTCCGCCCAGCACGCCGTTCACGAACGCCCCGGCCTCGTCGGTCGAGTAGCGCTTGGCCAGGCGCACCGCCTCGTCGATCGCCACCTCAGGCGGCGTCACGTCGTTCTGGATCTCCCAGAGAGAAAGGCGCAGGATGTTGCGCTCGAGGGGTGCGACGCGGTCGAGCGCCCAGCCCTTTGAGTGCGCCTGCGAGGACCGCGTCGAGCTCCTCCAGCGAGGCGAGCACGCCCGCCACCGCCTTGACGGTGAACTCGTCCGGCCCGTAGCCCTCGCGCAGCCGCTGGCCCTCGACGAGCTCGGCCATCGTCTGGTCGGTGACGTCGGTCTGGTACAGCAGGAACACGGCGTCGCGACGCGCCTGCTTTCGACTCGGCTGTCGCCGCCACGCTGCTCCCCGCCTCAGGCGGGTTCGATGGCGAAGAGCGGCTGGCCGTACTGCACGGTCTCGCCGTTCTCGACGAGGATCTCGCGGACGATCCCGGAGACGTCGGCCGTGAGCTCGTTCATCATCTTCATCATCTCGAGGATGCAGAGCGTCTGCCCGGCCTCGACCTCGTCGCCGACCTCGACGAACGACGGCGACTGCGGCGACGGCGAGCGGTAGAACGTGGCGACCCACTTGGACTTGACCAGGTGATAGCCGTTCCCGCTCTCGTCGGCGGCGGGAGCGGCGGCCGGAGCGGCCTGCGGCGCGGGCGGAGCGGCCTCCGCCGGCTCGAGCCCCGGACTTGCGCACGGTGATCTTGAGGTCGCCCTCTTCGATCACGACCTCGTCGACCTCGCTCTCCTCGATCATGCCGAGGATGTCCTTGACGCGGTCGGCGCTCTGCTCGAGCAGGTCGGCGCCCGGCTGCGAGCTCGAGGTAGCGGTCGTGGATCTGCCGAACACGTCCGACTCCGGGCCGACGTGGTGCCGCTCGAGGTAGACGCGCGCGGTCTGCGGGAACAGCGCGTAGCTCAGGAGGTCCTCCTCCGAGCGCGCGAGCTCGCCGATCTCCTCGCGGTAGTCCTCGAGCGTCTCGTCGACGAGGTCGGCCGGACGGACCCCGATCGGCTCCTCGCCCTCGAGGACGCGCAGGAGCACCTCGCGGGACACGGGCCCCGGAGCGGCGCCGTACTTGCCGCGCAGGTACTGCTTCATCTCGTCCGGGACGATGTGCCAGCGGCGCCCGGAGAGCACGTTGAGCACCGCCTGCGTGCCGACGATCTGGCTCATCGGCGTGACCAGCGGCGGGAAGCCGACCTCGGCGCGCACGACGGGGATCTCCTCGAGGACCTCAGGCAGGCGATCGAGCGCGCTCTGCTCCTTGAGCTGGCTCTCGAGGTTGCTGATCATGCCGCCCGGCACCTGGTGCGAGTACACCTGCATGTGGGTGAGCGACGTGACGCCGCGCTCCCAGCCGCTCTCCATGACGCACCTTCTCGAAGTACTTGGCCATCTCGAAGAGCTTCTCGAGGTCGAGCCCGCTGTCGTAGGGCGTGCCCGTGAGCGCGGAGACCACCATCTCGGTCGCCGGCTGCGAGTTGCCGAACGCGAGCGGCACGGTGGCCGTGTCGATCACGTCGACGCCGGCCTCGATGGCCTTGAGGTAGGTCATCGGGGCGAGGCCGCCGATGTAGTGGCAGTGCAGCTGGATGGGCACCTTGAGCTCGGCCTTGAGGCGGCCGACGAGCTGCTCGGCGTAGAACGGCGAGAGCAGCGCCGCCATGTCCTTGATGCAGATCGAGTCGGCGCCCATGTCGACGAGCCGGTGGGCGACGTCCACGTAGTGGTCGAGCGAGTGCACCGGCGAGATCGTGTAGACGACGGCGCGCCTGGAAGTGCTTGCCGGTCTCCTTGATGGCCGCGGCGGCGGTCTCGAAGTTGCGGATGTCGTTGAGGGCGTCGAAGACACGGAAGACGTCGATGCCGTTCTCCGCCGCCTTGTAGACGAAGCGGCGCACGATGTCGTCGCCGTAGTGGCGATAGCCGACGAGGTTCTGGCCGCGCAGCAGCATCTGCAGCGGCGTGCGCACGACGTGCTTCTTGATCAGGCGCAGGCGCTCCCACGGGTCCTCGTCGAGGAAGCGCAGCGACGGCGTCGAACGTGGCGCCGCCCCAGCACTCGAGCGAGTGGAAGCCGATGGAGTCCATGAGCTCGAGGATCGGGATCATGTCGGACGTGCGCATCCGCGTCGCCCAGAGCGACTGGTGCCCGTCCCGAAGCGTGGTGTCGGTGATGCGTACCTGGCGTGCGCGCATGGTGTCGTCCCCGGGTCGCGCTCAGGCGCGGCCGAGGTACTCCCCGCTGCGGGTGTCGACCTTGATCTTCTCGCCTTCCTCGATGAAGAGCGGCACCTGGACGGTGGCGCCCGACTCGAGCGTGGCGGGCTTGGTGGCGCCCTGGGCGGTGTTGCCCTGGACGCCCGGGTCCGACTTCGTGATGGTGAGCTCGACGAAGTTGGGCGCGGCGACCTCGAACGGCTGGCCGTTGAGATACATGATCTCGACTTCCATGTTCTCGACGACCCACTTGAGCGCGTCCTGCGCCATGGACGGGGTGACGGAGACCTGCTCGTAGGTCTCGTTGTCCATCAGCACGACCTCGTCGTCGGTGGCGTAGAGGAAGGCCATCTTGCGCGACTGGGTGTGCATGCGGTCGAACTTCTCACCGGCGCGGAAGGTCTTGTCGAGCACGGCGCCGGTCGCGATGTTGCGCACCTTGGTGCGCACGAAGGCGCCGCCCTTGCCGGGCTTGACGTGCTGGAACTCGACGATGGTGAACGGCTGGCCGTCGATCTCGATGGCCATGCCCGTCTTGAACTGGTTGGTGTTGACGACGTCTGCCATGTGAGTCCTACTCAGGGGTCGAGGGGGCTGGAGTGCACAGTAGTAGGCCATGATACCGCAAGCCCGTCCGCTCGTGCAGGCTCACGCAAGCGTGGACGGCGCGCTCCCGGCGGCACGCCGGCGGCCACGGGCAGTCCGGAGCCGGCGCGGCTGCTTCGGTCCGCCGGCGCCGCTTCACCCGACGACCTGGAGCTCCTTCGGATAGGTCGTCAGGCGCTCCCCGCCGTCGGCCGTGACGAGCACGGTGTCCTCGATGCGCACGCCGGCGAGGCCTTCCACGTAGATGCCCGGCTCGACGGTGCACACCATGCCCGCCTCGAGCACGTCGCCGCGCGTGCGGCCCAGCGTCGGCGCCTCGTGGACCTCGAGGCCGACGCCGTGACCGGTACCGTGGCCGAACCGGTCGCCGTAGCCGGCCTCGGCGATGACCGCGCGGGCGGCGGCGTCCACGTCGCCGCTGACCGTGCGCGCCGGCGCGCACGGCGGCGAGCCCGGCGAGCTGCGCCGCGAGGACGATGTCGTAGATGCGGCGCAGCTCGTCCGAGGGCTCGCCCGGCCGCGAACGTGCGCGTGATGTCGCTGCAGTAGCCGTCCACGCGGGCGCCGGTGTCGACGACCACCAGCTCACCGGCGCGGATCACGCGCTCCCCGGGCAGCGCATGCGCCTGGGCGCCGTGGTCGCCGGCGGCGACGATGGCGCCGAACGCCTCGCCGTCCGCCCCCAGGCGGTGATACTCGGCCTGGATGTCCCAGGCGACGTCGCGCTCGCGGCGGCCGACCAGGCCGCGGCCGACGACGAGGCCGAGGGCCTCGTCGGTCACCGCGGCCGCCCGCCGCATGACGGCGATCTCCGCTTCGTCCTTCGTGACGCGAAGCAGCGTGACGCTCTGGCGCACGTCCCGCAGCGCGCCCCGATGCAGCCGGCGCAGGCGCCGGTACGCCGCGTGGCTGAGCTGGGCGCCCTGATAGCCGAGGCGGGCGCCCTCACCCAGCGCCGCGGCCGCCTCGGCCACGCTGTGCGCGAGCAGCGGCCGCGACCTGACCTTGCTGAGCTCGAAGTCGGCGACCTCTTCACGCACCTGTTCCCAGAACCGGGAGTCGGTGCAGAGCAGCGCGACGTCGCGGCCGACGACCAGCGTCGCGTCGTCGCCGCGAAAGCCCGAGAGATAGCGCACGTCGACGGGATCCGTGACGAGCAGCCCGTCCAGGCGGAGGTCGTCCGAGCAGCCCCCTGCAGCGGTCGAGGCGACGGTTCATGGCTTGCTTCTGCCCGCGGACAGCCCGGCCAAGGCCTCGAGGGCGTCGACGTAGCCCGCCGCGCCCTTGCCGAAGACGCGCACGTCGACCACGTCGGCGATCACCGAGACCGCGCCGCCACGCTTCGCGGCTCTCGATGTCCGAGAGGTGCACCTCCGCTACCGGCGCCGTGACCAGCTCCAGGGCGTCGCGCAAGCGCGTAGCTGTAGTGCGTCCAGGCCCCGGGATTGATGATCGCCGCATCGGCGCCGTCGATCACGAGCTGGTGCAGCTTCTCGATGAACTCGCCCTCGTGGTTGGTCTGGAAGCTGCGCACGGTGAACCCGTGCGCCTCTCCGTGGCGGGCGACGTACGCCTCGAGCTCGGCCAGCGTCATGCTGCCGTAGACAGCAGGATCCCGCCGCCCCAGCATGTCCAGGTTCACGCCGTGCAGCAGCCAGAGGGTCTTCAACGCTTTCGCAGCCACTCCACGACCTCCAGTTCGAGCTCCTGCGGCACGCGCACGCCGATCACGGGGAAGCCGGGACGGCGCAGCAGGACGTAGCCGACGCCGTCCTTCCCCGCCTTCTTGTCCCGGCCGATCAGCTCGCAGACCTCGGCGGCGGGCACGCCGGTCAGGCGTGACGGCAGGCCGAGGTCGTCGAGGAGCTGGTGGGCCGCCTGTTCGTCGGCCTCGGGAAGGCCGCAGAGCTCGCCGGACAGGCGGAGCGCGGCGTGCACGCCCGAGGCCTACCGCTTCACCGTGCGAGAAGCGCCGGAACCTGGTCGCCGCCTCGATGGCGTGGCCGATGGTGTGCCCGAAGTTGAGCACCGCGCGAAGCCCCGCCTCGCGTTCGTCGCGCTCCACGACGCTGGCCTTGTAGCTGATGGAGCCGGCCACGAGCTGCTGCGTCACGGCCTCGGCGGCGAGCGGCGCCCGAGCCAGCTGCCGCACCCGGCGAAGCACGTCGCTGCCGGCGAGCAGGCCGTGCTTGGCCACCTCCGCCGCGCCGCAGCGGAGCTCCCTGTCGGGCAGCGTCTCGAGCGTGCGCAGGTCCGCCAGCACGAGGCTCGGCTGGTAGAAGGTGCCCACGTAGTTCTTGCCGGCGCGAAAGTCGACTGCCACCTTGCCGCCGACCGAGGCGTCCACCTGGGCGAGCAGCGTCGTCGGCACCTGCACGAACCCGACGCCGCGCTGGAACGTGGCGGCGACGAACCCGGCGAGGTCGCCGATCACGCCTCCACCGAGCGCGACCACCGTGTCGCTGCGGCGCACGCCGCGGTCGTAGAGCACGCCGTAGAGCTCTTCCGCGCGGTGCGAGATTCTTCTCGCGCTCGCCCGCCGGGATGATCACCTGAGACGCCGTCAAGCCCGCCGCAGCGAGGCTCTGCCGCACTCTGTCCAGATACAGCGGGGCGACGTTGTCGTCGCAGAAGACGACGCTCTGACCCTCGCCGCGCAGCCGGCGCACGGACGGGCCGAGCTCCTCCAGCACGTCGCGGCCGACGATGATCGGATACGTGCGCGAGGCGGCGTGGACGGTGAGACGCTTCATCCGGCGCCTCCGCCCGCAGAGGTCCGAGGCGCGTCGGCCGCATCGCGCGACTTCAGCGCCGCGGCAATGGCTGCTGCCACCGCGGCCGGCCTGCGGCCACCGGTATCCACGGTCGTGGTCGCGACCTGGCGATACAGGGGCTCGCGGGCGGCCAGCAGGGCGCGGAACGACGCCTCGTCTGCGGCGAGCGGCCTGCTCGCCGCTCCGGCGGCGGCCACGCGCGCCCACAGCTCCGCGGGCGGCGCCGTGAGCCAGACCACGTGCGGCAGGCTCTTGAGCGCCTCCCGCACGGCGTCGCTCAGCACGGCGCCGCCGCCCAGCGCGAGCACGCACGGCCGCTCGGCCGCCTCGCCCAGCGCCGCGGTGACGACCTGCGTCTCGAGGGCGCGGAACCCGGTCTCGCCGCGTTCCGCAAAGATCGAGGGGATCGGCCCGGCCTCGGCCGCCACGAGGTCGTCGGTGTCGACGAACGGGATGCCGAGCGCCGCCGCCAGCTCGCGCCCGACGGCGCTCTTGCCGGCCCCCATGAAGCCGACCAGCGCCACGGGCGCCCGCGGCGCACCTTCACCCATCCTCACGGTGTGAGGACCCTCGCCCGTCATCCCGGCCCGCCGCGACTCGTCATGGCCTGGTCAGCGCTCCCGGATGTGCCGGCGGTAGTCCTCGGCCGCGGCAGCGAGTTCGCGCACGGTCGCGCCGCCGAACCGCTCCAGCGCGGCGTCGGCCAGCGTGAGCGCGATCACGGCCTCAAGCACGATGCCGACGGCCGGGACGGCGCACACGTCGGAGCGCTCGAACCGGGACTTCACGGGGCGGTGCGTACCCATCTCGACGGTGTCCAGCGGCTCGCGCAGCGTGGAGATGGGCTTCATCGCCGCGCGCAGGACGATGGTCTGCCCCGTCGAGATCCCGCCCTCGATGCCGCCGGCGCCGTTGCTCGTGCGCCCGTACCCGCTCGCGGCGTCGTAGGCGATGGGGTCGTGCACCTGGCTCCCGGGCAGGGCTGCCGCGGCAAAGCCGAGACCGAATTCCACTCCCTTGATGGCCGGCACCGTGAGCACCGCGGCCGCGAGCTTCGAGCGAAGGCGCAGATCGCCCTGCACGTAGCTGCCGACACCGGGCGGGTACCCGAACGCGAGCACCTCGACCACGCCGCCCAGAGTGTCGCCAGCGCTCGAGGCGTCGTCGATGGCGGCGATCATCCGGCGGCCGACTTCCTCATCGCGACAGCGCACGGGACTCGCCTCCACGCGGGCGACGTCGGCGAGGCTCATGCCGGACTCCGCCGTCACGCCTCCGATGGCGACCACGTGGCTGGCGACCGAGCAGCCCAGCGCGGCGAGCAGGCTCTTGGCGACGGCGCCGCAGGCGACCTTCGCGGCGGTCTCGCGAGCGCTCGCACGCTCGATCACGTCGCGGATGTCGTCCAGGTCGTAGAGCAGCGCCCCGCCGAGGTCGGCGTGCCCGGGCCTGGGCACGACGCACACGCTCCTGGCCGGTCTGCCCGGGCGCAGGAGCCTCCACCGCCAGGGCGTCTCCCCAGTTGGCGGCGTCGCGGTTCGGGATGAAGAGAGAGATGGGCGCGCCCGTCGTGCGCCCGTGTCTGACGCCGCCGAGCGACGCGCACGCTGTCCTGCTCGATGCTCTGCCGTTCGCCGCGCCCGTAGCCGCTCTGGCGACGGCGCAGTTCGGCGTCGATCGCTGCGAGGTCCACGGCAAGCCCCGCCGGACAGCCGTCGAGCACGGCGGTCAGCCCCGGGCCGTGCGATTCGCCGGCGGTGAGATAGCGCAGTCTGCTCATGTCCCTACCTTATCCGCGCCGCGCGCGCAGGCACAAGGCGGCGCTCCCGGCGCATGCGGATGAACGCGTACGCGCGACGGGCGGCCTCAGCCGCCCGTCGCGCGATCCACTGTGCGGCGCACGCCTACTTCACTGATCACCTCACCGGCGTGCAGCGTCAGCGTCTGGTCGCCGTGCATGATCGTCACGGTCTGCGCGTTCACGTTGATCGCGATGATCTTGATCTCGCCGAAGGACGTGCTCGATCACGGCGCCCTGCGTCTTGTCCGAGTACGTCTTCCCGTCCACCTCGAGCGTGACCAGCGCCGTGCCGTTCTGGCTCGTGATGCTCAGGATCGAGATGCTGTGGCTCGTGGAGCTGCCCCCACTGCCGCCACCGCTGCTGGCAACCGATGCTGACGACGGAGATGTCGTAGGAGACGCCCGACTCGAGCGTGACCCGCACGGCCTCGCCGAGGTTGACGGTGAACGTCTTGTCGCCGTTCTCGAGCTGTGCCGTCGATGACCTTGAACGTCACGTCGCCCGACGTCACGCCGGTGATCGTGAACTCGGCGGCGGAGCCGCCCGGCACCTTGTCACCGACCATGACGTTGTACGCCGTCCCGTCCACTTTGACCTTGGCCGAGAGGTTCGACGGCTCCGTCGTGCCGGTCGGGCTCGGCGTCGGAGTGGCCGCCGAGGTGGAGGTCGCCCCCGGCGTCGGGAACGGGATGAACGGATCCTTGCTCGTGAACTTGTCGAGCAGCGGCTGCTCTTTGGCCGGATCAGCCGCGGCCAGGACGCCCGTGTCGGAACCCGACGAATAGGCGGTCGCCGCGGCCTTGTCCGCGCCCGCCGCCGAAGCGCCGGACGCACCCGCGCCGCTGTTGGACAGGGCGACGGCAAGCGCCAGAGCCGCGCCGACGATCAGCGCGATCGCCACATAGGTCAGCACACGCCGGTTCGGGCTCATTGGGCACCTCCAGCCGCCTGTGAAACGCCGCCCCACAGGTAGGCGTTGAGGCCGATCGTGACCGCAAGCGCGCGGTGATCCGCTGGTGGCCGTTGCCGTCGGAAGCACTCAGGGTGAGCGTGGTGACCTGGAGCAGCCTGCCCGTGACGCGGAAGCTCGCGTTGCGGAACGCCACGTACTCTTCCAGGCGGTACAGGAAGTCCTCCACGTCGAAGTAGCGGCCGGTCACCTGCAGGTTGAGCTGCTGGATGCCGAACGGGTTCCCGGGCGTGGTCGTGCCGCGAGTGATGCTCGTGACGGAGACTCCGGATGCGTCGGCGGTCTTGGTCAGCTCGATGATGAGCCCGGGGATGCCCTCGCTCTCGGGGAGCATCTTGCCGAGGCGCACGATCTCGGCGCGAGACTGCGGCGCCGTCTTCTTGTAGGCGGTGAGCTTGACGACCTCCTGCTGGGCCACCGACAGCGCGCTCTGCGACGACTGCGATCTGCTGATCGAGATCGCTGAGCTTCTGCTTCGTCGGACTGAAGAGCAGGAAGTACCAGGCGAGGATGAGGACCACGGCCACGACGGCCGTGATGATGTAGATCTCCCTGCCGCGAGCCCTCATGGCGCCACCCCCGTCTGACAGCGTGGTGGTGGGTGGCTGCGTCGTGTACGGCCGCAGCTGCGCCGTGACCGTGAACGTGCGTGAACGTCGTCGTCGGCGCGGCGCTTGCCGTCGTCGCCGGTCGTGGTGCTGCGACTCCGTGGAGCGTCGAGAGCGTGATGCCCATGAGCTGCGGGATGAGGCCGAGCCTGCGTCATGAACTCGGCCACATCGCGGTGCTGCTCCGTCTGACCGGTGAACGTCACGTCGGTGGCGGTGCTGCCCGTCGTCGTGCCACCCGCGGCGGCCGCGCCCGGCAACATCGCCGGTGGGACCGTCGCGGTCAGCGTCTGCAGACGCACGTTCTCAGGGATGACGAGGCTGAGCTCCTGAAGCAGGATCGAGAAGGGCACCGAGGACTCGTAGATGCCCTTGGCCGTCTCGGTCATCGCGGTGCGCTGCGCCTGAAGCGCGGCGTAGGGGCTGAGCGCCGCGATCTGCGCCTGGACCTCCGCGGTCTGCGCCTGGACGGCCGTGAGCTCGTCCTGCTTCGTCCCCACGTCATTGTTGTACTTCACGTACACGAGGCCGAGCACGACGACGAGTGCGACCAGGATGAGGATCGCCCAGATGAGGCCTCGCTCTCGCGATGCCTTGACTCGTTCTTCCTGAGGCAGCAGGTTGATGCGCTTCATGTGCCTACTCCTCGTCCTCGAAGGCCAAGCCGAGCGCGATCGCCAGACGAGGGGCGATCAATTCGAGCTCCGGCTGCGGCAGCTTCGACTTGTTCTCGGCGATGAACTGCAGGGGATTACCGAGGGCAACGGGCAGATGCAGGGCGCCCGCAAGGTAGTCGCACATGTTGCGTGTCAGTGCGCCCTCGCCACTGATGAGGATGCGAGCGATCGGCGCGTCCTGCTGGAGCGAATGGTAGTAGTCGATCGAGCGGCGGATCTCGTCGGCGAACGACTCGCAGGTGGAGTCGAAGACCTCGTGGACCTCACCCACCGTGACTTCTTCGAGATCGGCCGCCGAGGCGGCGCTGCCGGTGAGTCCGACCGTGAGCCGCAGGAGGTCGCCCTCCTGATGGGTGATGCCGCGGTTCTGCATGACCGCCTGGACCAGCGTCTCGTAGCCGAGATTGACGACGCGCGTGAACTGCGGCGTGCCGCCGGAGGCGACGACGATGTTGCTGATGCCGGCGCCGATGTTGATGAGAGCACTCGCGCCGTCGGCCTGCGGCGCGCCCTGGTCGACGAAGGCGACCGGTGGAGCGACGGACCGCATCAGCGCAAAGGCCTGAAGGTCGATGCCCTCGACGGTGAGACCGGCCTTCTTGGCGACCTGCATGAACTGATCGATCATGTCGCGCTGCGCCGCCACGATGAGCACCTGCTGGCGGCCGCCGCCGTCCGCCTCCCCGGGTGTGGTCGAGAGGACCTGAAAATCGAGAATGGCCTCGTCGAGCGGGATCGGGATGGCCTCCTGAGCCTGAAACTCGATCGCCGCGCGCAGTTCCTTGGGGTCGATGATCGGGAACTCCATGGTGCGCACCACGATCTTCTGGTTGGCGACGCCCACAGAGAGCCGCTTGCCGGTGAAGCCGGCCGCCTTCCAGAAGGCCTTGAGCTCCGTCGCGAGTCCTTCGACGTCGACGACTTCGCCCTCGAACATGAGTCCGTCGGGAAGCGCACGCGCGGAGACCGCAGTAAGCGTGTGTCCCTGGCGACCGGTCCTTATTTGCGCCCCGACCATCGAGGCCTGCTCGATGTCGATGCCGACGCGCACCGCGTTCATGGCCATACTCGCCCCTCAGCTTGCCTTGCCCTAGCGCCAGTGTCGGCACCCGGAAGGGATACCTTTAGGCTCTCGTTTCGACGGGTCGCCACGCGCTCCCTGCCCCCCCGACCGAAAGGAACGATACTCTCTCACAAAGAGAGTACTGCGTACAGAAGGTTCGCCTTGCGGCCGGGCCATCCTGCATCCTCAGTTCCCGAGCTCCACGAGAGACGGCACCACCGCTCCCGGAAGCGGCGAAGCGCGCCAGCCGGGATCGACGGCGACGGCCACGGGAGCACCGACGCTGAGACTGCCGGCGTGCAGCGTGCCGGCGATCGTCAGGGGCGCCCGGACCTCGAGATGGCCGCTGACCACCAGACCGCCGACCAGAGTGACCGCCTCGCCCGGCCGCCCCAGCACGGCGTCGCCCTGGACGACGACCAGGAGCCGGCCGGCGCCGGGCGCCGGCGTGCCCTCGATGGTGACCTCGTCCAGCTCAGGGAGGAGCACGCAGCGACCCACGGCCGCGGCGTCCCCCGCGGCCGTAGAGAGCTCATCGAGGCGCAGCAGCCCTCCGGTCAGAGCCGGGCCGGGCGGTGTGGCCTCGGCCCGCGCCGCCAGCAGGAACTCGACGGAGGGACCGCTCACCCACTCGAGGCTGACCGGAAGCCCGGCGTCCCCGTCGCTGTCGTCGGGGTACTCGTCTCCGCCCGACGCGTGGATCTCGAGGCCATCAGCGAAGATGCCGGCGCCGCCGTGCACGGCGGCCAGCGGATACTCCTCGCCGCGCACGCCGTCGGCCGGAGCCGCCCCAGAGGGCGCCGAGCCGGCGGGGCTGGAGAACGAGACGTTCTCCCGGCCGCGCAGGCATCCGCCCACGTAGACGCCGCTGCCCGACACCGTCGAGCGGGGCTGCGATGTCGGCGTCACCGGCGCACGTGACACCCATCGCCCACGGCTCCGAGCGGAGCTCCAGCACCGCGTCGTCGCGGCTGGTCGCCGACCCGGACGTCGTCTCGACGTGCACCGTCTCTCTCGGCCAGAGCCGGCCTGTGATGGGCACGGCCGGCTCCCAGGTGACCGCCCAGCCCATCCCCTCGTCTCCCCCACTCGCGGAGCCGCCGGCGAGGGACGCATGCCAGCGCAGCGCCCGGGTGGCCTCGGCCAGGGCCCGCGCCTCCGCGGCGCCGGCGCGCCACCCCGAAGCGTCGGCGCCCTCGACCAGCTGCAGTCCGTGGACGGCGCCGACGATCACCAACGCGAACGTCGCTGCCAGCACCATCACCACCAGAGCCGCCAGCATGGCGTAGCCGCCACTCCGCCCGGACCGCCTCACGCCGGCCCCACAGCGATCTCCAGCGACCGAGATTCCGTCGCCGAACCGACGGCCGCGGTCACCTCCACCTGCACACCCCTGACGGCGTCCCAGTCGACCCCGTCCATGGATGCGCCGTCGACCCGCCGCGCTCCCTCGAGGGTGTAGGACACCGTGAACCGGCTGATGTGGTCGGCAACGTACGTCCCCGACGCGTTGCGCCACAGTACGCATCGGGCCGGGTCCCACACGATCAGCACCGCTTCAGCAGCCGCAGCCGCGTGATCGTGGACAAGGCAAAGCGAGAGCGACGGGTCCCGCCCGACGGGCGGCTGCCGCACACACACGGACGCGCGGACGTCGGCGATCACCGTCCGCGAAGCCGCCGCCGCGAGGCTCGCCGCCTGCGCCCTGTCGTCCTCGACTCGCGCGAGCGCCGCGACGTTCCAGACCCAGCCGAGAGAAGCGCTCAGGACGATGCCGGCGATGACCGACGCCACCAGAAGCTCCACCAGGGAGAAGCCGGCCGCCGGCGGGGCTGTCGGCAAGACGTCGAGACCCGGCGGTCATCAGCCATCACCCGGAAGAGGAGACGAAGGCGCAAGCGAGGGCACGGAAAGCGCCGACCTCACCAGCCGGACGCTGCGAGCGCCCGGATCGGCGCTGAGCGTCACGATGAGGGTCGGAGCCGGCGGTGCGTCCGAGCCGGCCATGTCCCAGCCGGCCAGCGACTCCGGCCCGAGCCCGGGTCCGTCGGCGCCGGACGAGAAGCACGCCACGCAACGCACGACCACGCCGTCCCGGGCCACCAGCGTGACGAACGACCCCGCCGGAGCACCGCTCTCGTCGGCCGCCGCCACATAGCGCGCCGACGGTTCGTTCTCCGCGGTCACGGCGTGGGGAAACACCGCCGCGACCAGGTCCTCGCCGTTCGCGCCGCGCCCGCCGCCCGGTTGAGGATAGGTGGCGGCGCAGTACGGCAGGCTGCGCAGCCGCTCTGCCTCGGACCGGATGGCCCGGTCGGCGTTCATGGAGGACTGCAGACGAGCGCCGGCATGCGAGACGCCGACGACCGTAGCGCTGACGGCCGTGACCGTCATGAACAACAGAGACGCGGCGACCACGACCTCGATCAGCGAGAAGCCGCCGCGCGGCCTGCCGGACCGACCGACAGTGCTCAGGCGCATCGCACGCACCCCGACAGCTGCACGGTGACCGTAGCCGTCCCGCCGGCCCCCAGCACGGTGAAGTGTCCGGCGCGGGGGCTTCCCGAGCCCGGCAAGGAGGCCCAGCCTCGTTCGCTGAACTCGATCATGCCGCCGGGATAGGTGCTGGTGACCGCAGCACCCAAGCGGCCGCTCATGAGCCGCGCCTCGCCAGCCGACACTTCGTAGTCCCCCGAGGCGCCGACCTCGACCTGCACGGCCGTGCCGCGGCTCTCGGCCTCCGCCTGAGCCGCACGCAGGACCAGGGCGAGCCGGCGCGCGCCCTCGGCCTTGGAGACGACAGAGCCCACGTGAGCCGCACTCGGCACGGCGACGGCTGCGAAGATGGCTACAACGGCCATCACCGTCACCAGTTCGAACAGGGTGGATCCCCTCTGCCGCGACACGACCGCCTCCGCTGGTGCTGCCAGCCCCGGGCGGGCCGGCGACTAGCGGCAGACTACGGCGAGGCCGCCGCCGGCGCGAGGATGACGTAGGCGGGTCACGGATGACGTTGGCGCGACGGGACCGCCTCGACGGCTGGCCGCGCACGCTCGCGCACGGTCGGCGCGACGCGCGTCTCAGCGCCCCAGCGCCAACCGAAGGTAGGCGTCGATCAGCGGCGTCCCGGCGAACAGCGCCACGACCGCGCCGGCGGCCAGGAACGGGCCGAAGGGGATCGCGGTCTTGCCGTCTCCCTTGCTGGCGGCGACGATCGACGACGCCGATGATCGCCCCGCCGAGAAAGCCGATGAACAACGCGGGAATGACGGCGGCGCCCAGGTAGATGCCCATGCACAGCGCCAGCTTGACGTCACCGAACCCCATGCCTTCCACGTGCCGCACGCGGTAGTACACCTCGCTGATGAGGAACAGGAACCCGGCCGCCCCCGCGCCGGCGACCAGCCACTCCCACCACGGCCCGTCGCCGAAGAGGATCATCAGCGGCACACCGACCGCGGCGACCGGAAGGATGATCGCGTCGGGGATGATGCGGATCTCCAGGTCGACCTGGCTGACGAGCACGAGCGCCGAGACGAACAGCAGGTGCGGGATGAGCACCCAGCTCAGCCCGTCCATGAGGACGACGCCCACGTAGATGGCGGCAGTGAGCGCCTCCCCGAGCGGATAGCGCCAGCTGATCGGCGCCCCGCAGTCGCGACAGCGGCCGCGCAGCAGCAGCCAGCTGACCACGGGGATGTTGTCGTAGGCGCGGATCTGGTGGCCGCACTGCGGGCAGTGCGAGCGGCCTTTGCTGATGCTCTCGTGGTGCGCCAGCCTCCACGCCCACGCGTTCAGGAAGCTGCCGATGAGCAGGCCGTACACGGCCGCGATGACGATGAGGAGCCAGTCATCGCGTCACGGCACCAGGAACGGGGCAGCGTCGTGCAGATAGACCCTAAGGCGGTGCTTCGCCGCCCGGCACCACCTCGTACGTGTAGTCCCCGTCAGATGGTCCTGCCACTGGGTCATCGGCAGCCCGGTGAACGGATTGTCCGGCCATTCAGATGCAGGCAGGTAGGCGGCCAACGTCGCCTGATCGCACTGCACCGGCCAGGGATCGTCCGCGTTTGACTCGGTCACGTCGCTGAGAAGGCGACCGCGATCGTCCTGCCGCCAATGCGCGCCCTGCGTTTTGCGCGCTCGCGCTGCCCAGGTACATAGGAATCGCGATGCCGCAAGGATGCCGATGATGATGATCACAGAAGGACTTCGATCAGGCCGAACGCCAAGCTGTTCCCTCGCGACGGTATCGGCGCCGCCACGCCTCATTGGACGTACTCTTGAACAGCTCCGCAATCAGCTGGTCGAACTCGACCTTCGGCATGGTGTCGACAGCGGCGCGAGGGCCTTCATGCGCGCCGTCTTGTCGGCCGGGAGGATCTTCTCGAGACCTGCGACCGCCTTCTGCTGCGAGTACTTGTCGCCTGCCGCGTAGACCTGAGCCCCACATGAGGACGGCCTTCTTCACTCTCGCCGCCCTTGCCGAGGAGGTCGGCGGCGAGCCGGGGGATGTAGGCAGGGCGGCCGGGGATCGCGGCGGCCTGCTCGTACCAAGCCGCGGCGACTCTGGTCCTTGTCCTTGCTTGCTGGCCGTAAGCGTAGGCAAAGAAGCCGAGGTACGCAGGGAAATGCCAGTCGCTCGGGTTCGCCGCGAAGCCCCTCTTGAGCATCTCGTAGGCCGACGTCCGGGCTGACCCGCGTCGATGAGGGCGAAGGCCCCGAAGAAGTAGGCGCGCGTGAAGTGCGGGCTCAGCGTGGTGATGAGATCGAGCATGCCGGGCAGCGAATCGAAGCGCTGGTCGCCGTTCACGATGCTCGCCGTAGTACTGGACCATGTAGAGGTAGTACGCGTCGGCGATCGAGGTGCGGAAGCTCGGCGAGAAGTCCTCGAAGAACTTCGGGGACGGAACGAACACCCTGGGACTCGCGGGAGCGCGGGCGGGACGCGTCGCCTGATACGCGACCACACCCACGGCGCATGCCAGCACGACGATGACGACCAGAACGCGCCGCAGCACGTTCAGAACTCCTTGCGGCGGAACACGACGGCCGCGAGCGCGAGGACGACCACAACGTAGGCGAGCAGATACGCGGTCCACAGGCCGATCTGTCCCCAGGCAAGCGTGCTGCTCCCCCACCACGCCGGCCTTGACGTCGACGGCGGAGAGGTTGGGGATGATGACGTACACGACCCACGACAGCGCCTCGGTGAGCGGCGTTGTGGCCGAGGCGCGTCAGCGACAGCACGTTGTGGCTCAGCTGCCCGGCGACGAAGACGCAGATGCCGAGCACGCTGGCGAGGATCGCCGAGCCGAGCGTCGAGAAGAAGATCGTCACCGCCATGATCGCGAGCAGTTGCACGTAGATCATGAGCGACTGCGACGAGCATCATGCCCGAGGCGCTCGCCTGCCACGAGCCAGACCAGCAGCGAACAGGAACAGCGCCCATGCCGGCGAGCACGACCGCCATGGTGCCGCAGAGGCCGATGAACTTGCCGGCGATGAAGGCGGCGCGGCTCACCGGCTTGGAGAAGAGCACGAAGACGGTGCGCTTCTCGACCTCCTTGTGGACCAGGCCGGCGGCGACGAAGACGGCGACGATGAGCCCGAAGAACGTGACCGCGACGAGACCGAAGTCCTTCATCATGCGGCCCTGCTCGCCGAGGCTGATGCTGCCGAGCCAGAGGCCGCCGACGATCATGACGAGCGCGAAGACGACGATGACCGCGAGCACGCGGTCGCGGATCGTCTCCTTGAACGTGTTGACGGCGATTGCGCGAGACCTGCTTCACGCCGTCACCACCTTCATGAAGAAGTCCTCGAGGGTCGGCGCGTCGGCGAGCGCCTCGTCCACCGCGCCCGTGCCAGACGACCCGGCCCTCGCGCATGATGGCGATGCGCGAGCACAGCTCGTGCACGTCGCTCAGGATGTGCGAGTTGAACAGCACCGTCTTGCCGCGCTCGTGCAGGCTCTCGATGATGCGCTTCACCTCGACGCGGCCGACCGGGTCGAGCCCGGTCATGGGCTCGTCCAGCAGCACGAGCTCGGGATCGTTGACCAGCGCCTGGGCGATACCGATGCGCTGCAGCATGCCCTTGGAGTACTTGCGCAGGTGCGTGTCCGCCGCGTCGACAAGCCCGACGTCGCCGAGCAGCTCGCTCGACGCGCTCGCGCCGCACTCGCGCGTCCAGCCCGAAGAGCCGCGCGCAGAAGTCGAGGAACTCGCGGCCCGGAGAGGTAGTCGTAGAAGTACGGGTTCTCGGGCAGGTAGCCCGACCTGGCCGAGCCCGGCGACGCCCAGCTCGACAGACCCGTCGGTCGGGCGCATCAGACCGAGAGCCACCTTCACGGTGGTCGTCTTGCCGGCGCCGTTCGGCCCGAGCAGGCCGAACACGTCGCCGGCAAAGACATCGAGGTCGACACCCTTGAGGATCGTGACCGGACGCCGCCGAAAGCCGACGTGGACGGTCTTCGTGACGCCCTTCAAGGAGAGCATCTTGTCGTTTGCCATGGCTGCTGTCATGTCGGCATGCAGGTTCGGCGCCACGGGGCTGGACTCCTGCCGCAAATGCCTCGCAGAAGACGGTTCGCGGGGCGAAAGGAAGGGGGTGGGCCGGCACACTGCCGGCCCACCCCCTTCACCCTTCGTTCGACCCTGTCTCAGGGTCGAACGACGAAGGTGCCCGCTGTTCAGCGTCCCGAGGAAGCGTGTAGTTGTCGAAGTTGGGGCTCGTACCCGTCGCGACGTAGGTGTAGTTGCCCTTGGTGGCGGCATCCTACCATGGCGGTGCCGGCCGCCGCGAACGGGTTGCTCGGCCACTGGTCGATCATCGTGCCGACTGCGGTAAGGTTGCCGTTGGTCGTGGCGACGGTCTTGTCGACCGTGTCCGGATAGATGTCGTTGTTGTCGACGGCCCAGCTCTGGATGCCGACCTGGATCGAGTGCACGCCTTCCTTGACGCCGGCGTCCTTGGCCTTGGCGCGCTGGTTGAGGAACATCGGGATCGCGATCGCGGCGAGGATGCCGATGATCACGATGACGATCAGCAGCTCGATCAGCGTGAAGCCCTTCTGTGCTTTGCGGAACCTCTTCATGTGCCTACCATCCTCTCTCTGTACGACTTGCCTGGCTTGCCTGGACCTGTCTTCTGCCGCCGGCCGATCCTTCCTGGTTCGGCGGCGACCCACGAAAACAACCTGTGGGCTCTTTGACTTCGGGCACCACAGGCTGCGAGGTTGTGCAACATGTTGGCGGCAGCCCAGCCGACTCCGTGAGCCCTGTGACTTTGCGCCCCACCTTCGCAAGTGGTTTGCCCTTTTCGCCTCTACCCCTATGCTGCCTCCTCGCCGAGTTCCTAGACATGATTCTCGGCAGTTCGCCGGAACTCTTTACAGTCCTGACAACAGCCTGCCCCGTTCGGGCACCGCGGGACTGGAACGTATGTCTAGACGGGCCACCGTTCAACGACGCCACGGTCAGAAGACTTTGCGCCCGAGGACCTCTTTGAGCCGGCCCAGTGCCTTGATCGACTCGCGCGATACCTTCTTCTGCGTGAGGCCCATCTCCTGCGCCACCTCGCTCTGCGTCAGGTCCTTGAAGAACAGCAGGTAGATGAGCCGCTTCTGGAAGGCCGAGAGCCGGTCCAGGGCGGCGTACAGCGCGATCTTGTCCTCGATCGGCAGCGCGAACGACGTCTGCCTGATCGAGTGCACCAGGTGCGGATCCGCCTCAGCCCGCAACTGTGCGGACGTAAACGGCTCGTCGTGGCTGTGCAGCTCGATGCGCGAGTACAGGTTCATGACCTCCAGGATGCCGTCTTCGTTGATGTTCAGCGCCAGCGCCAGCTCGGCGACCTCGGGGGGCCGCCCCAGCTTGTGCATGAGCTCGTTCGACTTGTCCTGGATCTGCTGGTACACCTTCTTGACCCAGCGCGGCTGTCGCATGAGCAGGGAGTCGCGCAGGTGGTGGCGCAACTCACCGTCGACGATCGCCGTGGCGTAGGTGCTGAAGCGCACGCCGCGGCCGCCGTCGAATCGCTGCGCCGCCTTGATCAGCCCCAGGTTCGCGACCTGCAGCAGGTCCTCGTAGGGCTCACTGGCGTACGAGAACCGTTTGAGGATGTGGTGCAGCAGGTTCTGGTTGCGACGCACGACCTCGTCGAGCGTCGCCGCCGATCGCGTCTCCGCATAGACGGCGAGGAGCTGCTCGTTCTCCACGCCTCTGGCCCCCCGGAGTTGCTTACTTGACGATGTTCATCATGTTGAAGATCGGCAGGTACATCGAGATGACGACGGTGCCGACGATGGCGCCCACGCCGAGCATGAGGATCGGCTCGAGGATGGACGTCAGCGACTTGACCGCCGCATTGACCTCGTCCTCGTAGAAGTCGGCGATCTTGTTGAGCATGGCGTCGAGTGAGCCCGTCTCCTCGCCGACGGAGATCATCTGCGTGACCATGGCCGGAAACACCGACACCTTCGTGAGCGGCTCGGTGATCGACTGGCCCTCCTTGACGCTGTTCTGCACGTCGACCATGGCGTCTTCGATCACGACGTTGCCGGCCGCCTGGCCGGTGATCTCGATGGCCTGGAGGATGGGGACCCCGGAGGTGATGAGCGTGCCCAGCGTGCGCGAGAAACGAGCCACGGCCAGCTTGCGGATGATCTCGCCGATGCCCATGGGGATGTGCAGCTTGAAGCGGTCCCACACGTGCGTGCCCCGGTCGGTGCGCTTGAGTCGAAGGAGGCCGTAGATGGCCGCGATGATCGCCACAAGGATGACGATGTTCAGCGGGAACTTGAGCATTGCATCTGAGAGGCCGACCATGATGCGAGTGAGCATCGGCAGCTTGGCATTGCCCAGGTCCTTGTACATGCTCGCGAAGACCGGGATCAGGAACAGCACCATGCCGATGAGGACGATGATGGCGAAGCTGCCGATGAGTACCGGATAGACCATGGCGGACTTGACCGCACGACGGATCTGATCTTCCTTCTCCAGCTGCGTGGCCAGTCGGTTGAGCACCTCGTCCAGGATTCCGCCGAGCTCACCGGCCCGGACCATGCTGACGTAGAGCCTGCTGAAGATCTTGGGGTGTTTCTCGAGTGCATCCGAGAGCGCGATGCCCGCCTCAACGTCGGCGCGCACTTCGGTGATGACGGATGCCAGCTTCTTGTTCGGCGTCTGCTCCTCGAGGACGTAGAGGCAGCGCAGCATGGAGAGGCCGGAGTTGACCATGGTCGCGAACTGCCGTGAGAAGACCGTGAGGTCTTTGGCCTTGACGCGCTCGCCGATGCTGATCTGCCCCCAGCCCTGCTTGACCTCGTTGAGGTCGAGCACGGTGAGGCCCTTGTTGCGCAGCGCGGCGGCGACGGCGGCCTTGCTCTCGCCCTCTATCTTCCCGGCGGCCTGAGCGCCGCGCCCGTCGAGCGCTTTGTACGCGAAGTTCGTCATTGCCTCTCCCACGACCCTCTGACGGCCGGCTGACCGGCGCGCCTGTTGACGACTGGCGTTCCTACCCTGTCTTTATCGGCCTGAACCGAGATTCCTGCAGCGCTCAGCGGCCGGCGGCTGCAGCCGTCGGCGCGCCCAGCAGCCGCTCGAACTCGGCAGGCGTGCTCGAGCGGTTCTTGGCCAGCTCTCTGGTGATGAGGCCGCGGCGCACGAGGTCGGCCAGCGCCGCGTCCATGGTCTGCATGCCGAACGCGGTGCCGGTCTGCATGGTCGAGTAGATCTGGTGTGTCTTGCCCTCGCGGATCAGGTTGCGCACCGCGGGGGTCGGGATGAGCATCTCGCAGGCGACGCAGCGCCCGCGCCCGTCGCGCGTCGGCAGCAGCTGCTGCGTGCAGACGCCCATGAGCGTGGTGCTGAGCTGCACGCGGATCTGCTCCTGCTGGTGCGGCGGGAACACGTCGATGATGCGGTCGATGGTCTGCGGCGCGTCCTGGGTGTGCAGCGTCGCGAACACCAGGTGGCCGGTCTCTGCCGCGGTCAGAGCCGTGGCCATGGTCTCGGTGTCGCGCATCTCGCCGACGAGGATGATGTCCGGGTCCTGGCGCAGCACGCTCTTGAGGGCGCGGTTGAAGCTCTTGGTGTCCGCGCCCACCTCACGCTGGTTGACCATGCACTTCTTGTGGCGGTGGAGGAACTCGATCGGGTCCTCGATCGTCATGATGTGTTCGTCGCGGGTCTCGTTGATCTCGTCGATCATCGCCGCCAGCGTCGTGCTCTTGCCCGAGCCGGTCGGCCCGGTGACGATGACGAAGCCGCGCGGCTTGCGCGTCAGATCGTGCAGCGACGGCGGCAGGCCGAGGTCCTCGAGTTTCTTGATGTTGATCGGGATGAGGCGGAAGGCCGCCCCGAGGCTGTTGCGCTGGAAGTAGGCGTTGACGCGGAAGCGGGCGCGGCCGGGCACCGAGTACGAGAAGTCGATCTCCCACTCGTTCTCGAGGCGCTGCCGCTGGTCCTGCGAGAGGATCGAGTAGATCAGCTCGCGCGTGTCGTTGGCGCTGAGGCGCGGGTAGTCCAGGCGCTCCAGCTGGCCGTTGATGCGGATGATCGGCGGCGACCCCACCGTGAGGTGCAGGTCGCTCGCGTCTCGCTCCAGTACTTCGAGAAGGACGTCGACCAGATCCATGTTCACTTCCTCGCCAGTGGTTGCCAGATCAGATGATCACGCGGGCGATCTCCTCGACGGAGGTCATGCCCAGCAGAACCTTGTCGATGCCGTCTTCGCGCAGCGATTTCATCCCCTCCGCCGCGGCCACGCGGCCGATCTCGTCGGCGCTCTTGTGTTCGACGGTGAGCCGGCGGATCGCCTCGCTGACGATCATCACCTCGTAGAGCCCCAGCCGGCCGCGGTAGCCGGTATTGTTACACCTCGAGCAGCCTTTCGCACGGTGGAGGATCACGTCATCCCGGTCACAAACCTCGGGCGGGAAGTCGTTCTTGCGCAGCATCTCCCTGGTCGCCGTGTACGGCTCCTTGCAGTGCTTGCAGAGCCGCCGGGCGAGGCGCTGGGCCAGCACGGCGTCCACGGCGGACGACGTGAGGAACGGCTCGATGCCCATCTCGGTGAGGCGCGAGAGCGCGCCGGGAGCGTCGTTGGTGTGCAGCGTGCTGAGCACGAGGTGGCCGGTCAGCGCCGATTCGATGGCGATCGGCGCCGTCTCCCGGTCGCGGATCTCGCCGACCATCACGATGTCGGGGTCGCAGCGCAGGATGGAGCGGAGCGCGGCGGCGAACGTCATGCCCGCGCGGGTGTTCACCTGCACCTGGTTGATGCCGGTGAGGCGGTACTCCACCGGGTCCTCGACGGTGATGATGTTCTTCTCGGGGCTGTTCAGGATGTTCAGCGCCGCGTACAGCGTCGTCGACTTGCCGGAGCCGGTCGGCCCCGTCACCAGGATGGCGCCGTAGGGCTTCGAGAACGACTTCTGGAACCGCTTGAGCGCCTTCTCGGCGAATCCGAGGTCCTCGAGATTGAGCATCACGTTGGACTTGTCGAGGAGGCGCATGACGATCTTCTCGCCGTACACGGTCGGCAGCGTGGCGACGCGCATGTCGATGGGCTTGCCGCCGACCATGAGGCCGATGCGCCCGTCCTGCGGCACGCGGCGCTCGGCGATGTCGAGCTCGGCCATGATCTTGAGGCGGCTGATGACGCCGGACTGCATGCGCCGCGGGATCGACATGATCTCGTGCAGCACGCCGTCGATGCGGAAGCGGACCATGAGTTCCTTGGCCTGCGGCTCGAAGTGGATGTCGCTCGCGGCATCGTCCACGGACTGGGCGATGATGGAGTTGACGAGCTTGACGATCGGCGCCTCTTCGGTGGCGTCGCGGATGTCGGCGACCGAGTCGTCGTCGAGCTCCGCGATCCCGGCGCCGCTCTCGCCGACCTCCGCCCTCTCGCGGTAGACCTTGGCGATCGCGCCGAACACGTCCTCCTCGCTGGCGATCGCCGGCTGGATCGGGAAGCCGGTGATGATGGCGAGGTCCTCCTGCGCCGGCAGGTTCTGCGGGTCGATCATCGCGACCAGCAAGGTGCTGTCCTCCAGGAACCGGACCGGGACGGCGCCGTAGCGGCGCGCCAGCTTCTCGTCGATGTAGGCGGTCGCGGCGGCGTCGAAGCGGGTCGCCGTGAGGTCCAGGAAGCTGACGCCGAACTTCTGCGCCAGCGCCTTGGTGAGGTCGAGCTGGGTGACGACGCCGTCCTCCAGCAGCAGCTGGCCGAGGCGCTTGCGGGTCTCCTTCTGGCGCTCGAGCGCACCCTCGACCTGCTCGTCGGTGACGAGGCCCATCTCCTTGAGGATGTCGCCGAGGCGGAGCTTGCTGGTGCGGTGGCTGCGCACGATGGGTTCGTGGTCGTCGGTCCCGCCGTCTGCGGCAGCCGAGCCGGAGAGTCGAGGGTTCGACGAAGGCGTCGGCGACGGGGACGGCCGGCGCGAGCTGATCGCCGCCGGCCGTCGCGCGGCCGCCGTTGCGCCCACCGCCGTTGCGGCCGCCGTCGCTCAGCAGATCGTCCACGACGTCGGCGGCCGATTGCGGCGCCGGCGCCGGCTCAGCAACGATGAAGCTCTCAACGGGATCGGTGATCGGTTCCAGCTCTTCTCCTCCACGCCCGGTCAGGAAGCCCGGCTTTGTCCGTTTGGTCTTCCTGTCATCGTTGGACGGCATCTCTCATCACTTCCAGCGGCGCCGGCACGCCGGTCCACAGGCTGAACGCCTCGGCCGCCTGCCCCAGCAGCATCATCAGGCCATCGATGACGGTGGCCCCACGAGCCTGCGCCGCCACGAGAAAGTCGGTCGGCGCGGAACCGTATACCGCATCGAATACGACTTGCCCCGCCGTAACGTTATCGGCGAGGAGGGCAGGGACTTTACCCTCGCCCGCCAACCCCAGTGAGGTCGCGTTGACGACGACCCGGCTGCGCGCGACCTCCGTGCCTGTCAGGTCAGACAACGCAAGCCAGTCGCAGGAGGCGCCGGAGACGCCCTGGGTGATGAGCGCCGCGAGGCGCTCGGCCCTGGCGGGCGTGCGATTCACGACCGTGAGGGGGCACCCGAGCCGGGCGAGCGCGAGGGCGGCGGCGCGCGCCGCGCCTCCGGCGCCGAGTATCAGCGCCGCTTCGCCGCTCAGCGATCTGCCGGCGCCGGCGACGAGCGCCGAGCGGACTCCTTCGACGTCCGTGTTGTGGCCGCTGAGGCGCCCCTCGTCGACGACGATCGTGTTCACGGCTTCGGCGAGCCGCGCGTCGTCGGACAGCTCGTCCAGATACGGGATCACGGCGCCCTTGTGCGGGACGGTGACGTTGGCGCCGCGGAACCCGAGGGCCGCGAGGCCCTCGACCGCGGCGCCGACGTCGGCGGCTCTGACGTGCAGCGGCACGTACACGTAGTCGAGCCCGAGCGCCGCGAAGGCCGCGTTCTGCAGGCGCGGCGAGAGCGAGTGCGACACAGGGTCGCCGATGATGCCGATGACGCGTGTGGTGCCGCTGACCAGGATCGCCCCCTTAGCCCGGCGCGGACGCGCCGCAGACGTACTGCTACATTGGCCGCGCGCCGCCGGGCTCCTGCCCGCGCGGCCCGTCTGCCCTGCGCGTCCGCGTGGGACGCGGCCTCCCGCACCACACGATCGCGCGCCTTCGTCGCCTACTGCCCGTTGGCCTGGGCCTTGGCCTTGTCGACGAGGAACTGCTCGTAGGTGGTCGAGAAGTAGTGCCTGCCGGTGCCGTCGTTGCGCGCCACGTAGTAGAGATACTTGTCGTTCGTCGGGTTCGCCGCCGCCTGCAACGCCGCGAGGCCGGGGTTCGAGATCGGCGTCGGCGGCAGGCCGAAGTGCTTGTACGTGTTGTACGGCGAGTCGATCTTGAGGTCGTTGTAGGTGAGCACCGGCTTGGTCTTGCCGAGCGCGTACTGGATGGTCGCGTCGATCTGCAGCAGCATGTGCTGGCGCAGCCGGTTCCAGATGACGGCGGAGACGACAGCTCTCTCCGCCGGCACCAGCGCCTCCCGGTCGATCATGGAAGCGATGATGACGACGTCGTACTCGGTGAGGTTGGCGGCGCGGGCCTTTCTCATGTCCACCTTGGCGAAGCTGGCGTCGAACGCGTCCAGCTGGTCCTGCACGAAGCCCTTGGCCGTCGCCGTCTTGGGCAGGACGTCGTAGGTGGCCGGGAAGAGCATGCCCTCGAGCGTGGTCCCCTTCTTGTATCCCTGGAGGCTGAACGGCGGAGGGTCGTCCCGCGCGACCTTCGTGTAGTCGCGAGAAGAGATCGCGCTCACGTCGCCGGAGACGATGACGGCCGCCTGTCTCAGCGTCGTCCCCTCAGGGATGGACACCTTGACGGTCGGCGGCCTGGTGCCCTTCAGCAGCTTGGCGACGAGTGCGGCGTAGGGCTCGTTGACGTGGAAGCTGTAGGTGCCGGGCATGAACCGGGTCGCGTAGCCGTCCGCGTCGGCGCGGATCTCGAAGGCGCGCCCGTGCTTGACCACGCCCTTCGCCTCGAGCTGGGCGGCGATCGCGCGCAGGCTCGAGCCCTCCTTGACGACGACCGTGACGGCGCCGCCCACCTGGCCGTCGGAGAAGTAGGCGCGCGCGTACCCCACGCCACCGCCGATCACGAGGGCGAAGACGGCGATGAGAAGATAGCCGAGCAGCCGGCCGCGGCCGCGACGGCGGCGCCGGCCGCGGCCGTCTTCGTGACGCGTCCCGCGACGGCGTTCGATACCGAGACCGTCGTCGGTCGCGCCCGAAGCAGCGGGCTCGTAGCGCTGCCAGCCGGCGCCGGGCGGACGCTGCGCCGTGAAGGCGGCGCGCCCCCGGCTCCCGGAGCCTTCAGGTTCCCTGGCCATCCACCGTCCTGAGGTAGTCCTCGAGCAACGTCGCCGCCGCGCGCGCGTCGCGAGCAGCTGATCCTCCGCGCTGGTCGGCGAGCTTGGTGGTGAAGCGCTCGTCGGCCAGTTCGACCGGTATCTCGACGGCGGCGGAGAGGCGCGCGGCGAACGCTCTCGCGGCGCGCGCCTGACCGTGTTCCCGGCCGTCGAGCGACAGCGGCAAGCCTACCACGATGCGCGCCGGACCTTCGGCCTCCAGCAGCTTCAGCAGGGCGGCGAAGCCGGCATCGGTGCCCACGCGCTGAACGACGGTGAGCGGCCGCGCCAGCGTACCGGTCTCGTCGCTGACCGCGACGCCGGTACGCACCGTGCCGTGGTCGAGCGCGAGGACCTTCATTCAGCCGCCGAGGACGTCCCGGGCCGCAGCCATGCCGGCCTCGAGAGCAGCGCCGATGCCGTCGACCTCCGACCCGCCTCCACGCGCGAGCGTGGGCTTGCCGCCGCCCTTGCCGCCGATGGCCGGCAACATCGCCTTCATGACGTCGCCGGCCTTGACGCCGCGCCCGACGGCCGCGTCGCCGGCGGCGACCACGGCGGTCACGCGACCTTCGACGACGGAGGCGAGCAAGGCGACGGAGTCGGCCCGGCGGGCGCGCACCTCGTCGACCAGGGTCAGCAGCTCGTCGGCGGACTCCACCGGCGGCGACCCCGCGACGATCGCGATCCCGGCGGCCTCGACGGCGCCCGCGAGCAGCTCGGCGGCGAGGTCGCGGCGCTCGCCGCTCTCCGCCGCCTTGAGCTTTTTCTCGAGGTCGCGCGTGTGCTCGGCGAGCTTCTCGACCGTCGCGGAGACGCGGTCCGGCCGCACCTTGAGGCTACCGGCGAGGGCATCCCACTCGTGCTCGATCCCGCGGAAGTGGTCGATCGCCGCCGCGGAGGTGATGGCCTCGATGCGCCGCGTGTTGGCGCCCACGGACTGGCTCGACGTGATCTTGAACAGGCCGATCTGCGACGTCGACGAGACGTGCGTGCCGCCGCAGAGCTCGCGGCTGAAGTCGTCGATCTCGAGTACGCGCACGAACTCGCCGTACTTCTCCTCGAAGAACGCCAGCGCCCCGATCTCGGCCGCGTACTCGCGGGTGGTCACAAACGGACGCACCGCGTGGTTCTCGGTGATGCGCCGGTTGACGAGATCCTCGACCTGGCGGAGCTGCTCCGCCGTGGGCGCCTCGCGCACGGCGAAGTCGAAGCGCAGGCGCTCGGGACGGACCATGGACCCGCCCTGCCGGACGTGCTCGCCGAGCACGATGCGCAGGGCGTTGTGCAACAGGTGCGTCGCCGTGTGGTTGCAGGCCGTCTGGTGGCGCCGCACGGCGTTGACCATCGCCTTGGCGCGCTCGCCCTCCGTGACTTTGCCCTCGACGATGCGCGCCACGATCACCTGGTCGTCGACGAACTTGACGACGTTCTCGACCTCAAGCTTGCCGGAGTCCGTGTGGATCCAGCCGGCGTCCGCGATCTGCCCGCCGCCCTCGGCGTAGAAGGGCGACTCGGCCAGCTTGACGGCCACGCGACCCCCGCTGAGCTCGCCCAGGGCGCGCACGACGGTGAAGACCTCGAGCCGCTCGTAGCCGACGAACTCCGACGCGGTCTCCGTGTAGCGCCGCTGGAAGTCCTCGACCTCGCCCGGTCCGGAGGCGAACGTGCCCTCCTTCTGGGCGGCGCGAGCACGCTCGCGCTGCTCCTCCATCAGGTGTCCGAAACGCTCCTCGTCGACGGTCATGTCCTGCTCCGCGGCGATCTCACGCGTGAGGTCGAACGGGAAGCCGTAGGTGTCGTGGAGCTCGAAGGCGACTTCGGCGGGAAGTTCGGCGCCGGCGTCGCGAGCGCGGCGCAGGGCCTCCTCGAGGATGCCCATGCCCTGATCGAGCGTGTGCCGGAACCGCACCTCCTCGTCGTGCACGACGCGGCGGATCTCCGGCTGCGCGTCGACGAGGCCCGGGTACGCGGCCTTCATCTCGTCCACGACCGTATCGGTCAGCTTGGCGAGGAACGGCTTCTCGACGCCGATCGCCACCGCCTGCTGCACGGCGCGGCGGATGATGCGGCGGAGCACGTAGTCGCGCCCGTCGTTGCCGGGCAGGACGCCGTCCATGATGAGGAACGAGGCGCCGCGCGCGTGCTCGGCCATCGTGCGCAGGGCGCGCGTCACCGCCGGCGAGGAACCCGGCGTGACGCCGGCCAGCTCCGCGCCGCGCTCGACCAGCGGCACGAACAGGTCGGTCGCGAACACGTTGGTCACGCCCTGTGTGATGCCGGCGATGCGCTCGAGGCCCATGCCGGTGTCGATGCTGCCCTTGGGGAGCGGCGTGAGGTTGCCGGCCTCGTCCATGTCGTACTGGACGAACACGAGGTTCCAGTACTCCAGGTAGCGGTCGCAGTCGCAGCCCGGCTTGCAGTCGGGGTCGTCGCAGCCCATCTCGGGGCCGAAATCGTAGTAGAGCTCGGAACAGGGGCCGCAGGGGCCGGTCGGCCCGGCCGGGCCCCAGAAGTTGTCACCGCGTCCGAGGCGCACGATGCGGTCGTCGCTGAAGCCGTGCGACTTCCACATCGCGACCGCCTCCTCGTCCGCCGGTACCTGCGAATCGCCGCCGAAGACGCTGACCCACACCTTGGAGCGGTCGATGCCGAGCTGGTCGGAGAGGTCCAGAGCCCACTCGATCGCCTCGGCCTTGAAGTAGTCGCCGAACGAGAAGTTGCCCAGCATCTCGAAGAACGTGAGGTGGCGGGCGGTCTTGCCGACGTTCTCGACGTCGGACGTGCGGAACGAGCGCTGGCAGGTGGTGATGCGCCTGGATGGAGGCGTCTCGACCCCGAGGAAGTACGGCTTGTACTGCTGCATCCCGGCGGTCGTGAACAGCACACTGGTGTCGCCTGTGGGAACGAGGCTGGCGGGCTCCCCCGCCAGATGCCCGTGGGCGACGAAGAAGTCCCGGTAGAGGTCACGGATGTCGGCAGCGTTCACGTGGGAGTCCTTGGTGCGTGGATGTCTGTATGGTCTAGCGTTCGTCGTCGGACGAACGCGGAGGCAGCGGGTTGTCGAGATCGCCGATCTCTTCCCGCAGCTTCTCCAGCGAGCGCCTGATGAGACGCGAGACGTGCATCTGCGATATACCCACGCGCTCGGCGATCTGACTCTGCGTCAGTCCCTCGAAGAAACGCAGATGGAGGATGTACCGCTCGCGCTTGTCGAGCTTCGCGAAGCCGGGCGCGAGCGTGGTGCGGTCCTCCATGGTGTCGTAGGCCTCTTCTTCGCCGCCGAGGTAGTCGATGAGGCCGGCGTCCTCCTCGCCCGACTCGCCGTTGGGCGAAGCCTGGAGCGAGACGGAGTTGTAGGCCTGGCTCGTCTCGAGCGCCTCGAGGACTTCTTCGGGCGTGGCGTTGGCCGCCTCCGCCAGTTCGTTGATGGTCGGCGAGCGCTGCAGCTTGGGCACGAGCTCGTCGATCACCTTGTTGAGGCGGATGTTGAGCTCCTGCAGCCCGCGCGGCACACGCACCGACCAGCCCTTGTCGCGGAAGTAGCGCTTGATCTCGCCGACGATGTTGGGCGTAGCGTAGGTGGTGAGCTCCACGCCGCGGCTGAGGTCGAACCGGTCGATGGCCTTGATGAGGCCGATGGCGCCGACCTGGACGAGGTCGTCGAAGTGCTCGCCGCGAGAGGCGTAACGGCGCGCGAGAGAGCGCACCAGCGGCAGGTACATGGTGATGAGCTGCTCGCGCGCCTTGCGGTCACCGTAGAGGTGATAGCGGCGCAGCAGGTACTGGTCGAGCTTCTCGGAGTCGTCCTTGCCGCGGCCCTCCGGGTCGGCGGAGGGTCCCTCCGGCGCCGTCTCCTGGCCTTCGCTCTCCTCGTCGTCGTCCGGCACGTGCCGCGCCTGGCCGGGCAGCGACTCGAGGTCCAGCGGGTCGTTCACGTGCCGTTCGTCTCGCGCACTCATGCCGGCGACTCCGAACGGTGCTTGACCATGAGGACGCTGTAGGCGCCGTCCGCCTCCTGCACGACGACATCGTCGACCAGCCGCCGGAGCAGCGTGCAGAGGTCGATGCAGCCGCCCGGAGTGACCGCCACCTGATCGCGCAGCCGGTCCGAGCGGAACGCGCCGGAGGTGACGCGCAGCGTGACGCCGTCGACGAGGACCTGGATGACGAGGCGGTCGAGCTCCTCGGCGTCCAGAGCCGCCTCGAGGAGCCGGTCGGTGGCCAGGAAGAGGTCGTCGAGATCCTCGAGCGAGAAGTCGAGGCGCGCGCCGAGCCCGCCGAGCACCATACGCACCGTAGAGAGGGCGCTCAGCGTTGCCGGCACCTCAAGGGAGATCGTCTCGGTCATGGTCACCTCAGGCGCCGGGGGGCGCGCCGGCGGCGAGCAGCTGCCGGGTGAATTCCTCATCGCGTTCGCGGGCCACCGACCTGCCCTCGTCGAGGGCTTTGACGGCCCGCGCCTTGGTGTCGTCTGCCCAGCGCATCGCGTCGCCGGGGAGGCGCCGGACGATACTCAGATAGCCCTCGCCGGTGCGCTCATGGCGCGTGCGGACGTACATGGCGAGAGCCGCGCCGGCGACGGCGCCGCTCACGATCAGTCTGGTGGAGAGGCCCATCCTCAGACCTTCGCGTCTGTCTCCGGGGCCGCGGCCGCGGCCGCATCGCCGGCGGCGTCGGCGGCGGCGGCCGACGCATCCGGGGCGGCTTCGGTGGCGGCGCCGGCGACGTCGGCTGCCGTCGCGGCAGTCGCGGAGGCGGCCTTGTCCGCCGCAGCCGCGGCGGAGCCTGTGGCGTCGGCGTCGGCGGCGGAGGCGCTGCGACCGGCGCCCGCACCGGCATCGCCGGCGGAGCCTGCAGGAGGCGGCGTGGACTTGTCGCGGCGCATGAAGCTGGACACGGCGCCCTGGACACCGGCGCTGAACGACGCGGCCTTACGCGCCGGAGTGCTCACGGCGCCCTCGACGGCGTTCGCCATGTTGTCGATCTTCTCGGTGATGTCGGCAACGTCCTTGGTGATCTGGTCGACGTTGCCGAGGTTGGCGTTGACACCGTCAAGCGAGGTGCCTGCCTTCTGCATGAGCGGAACGGCCTCGCGGTCGACGTCGCCCAGCACGGTGTCGACGCGATCCAGCACCTTGCCGGCCTTCACGAGCGCATACACCACTGCGATGGCGACGACGACGAAGAAGAACGCCGCCGCGTAGCTCAGGACGATGGTGGGAGTACTCATCGCGATGGTCGCGATCGAGGAGTCCATGCAGCGCTCCTTTCGTCGGTCAGGTGCCGCTTCGATTCCGTCCGAAGCGTATCATACCGCGTGTGGCGCTCCGCTCCCCGTCGACGCGGGCGCGACGAGACTGGAAAGGGGCGTCCGGCACCAGGACGCTACGCTTGGAGGGCGCCGGCGACGCGGCCGCCGCCGACGACCACATCGTCGCGGTAGAAGACGGCCGCCTGACCCGGCGCCAGTCCCTCGAACGGCTCGCCGAGGGTGACCAGGAGCGCGCCATCGCTGCGTTCGAGCGCGGCGACTGCGACCGGCGCCGACCGGTAGCGGAGCTGGACCTCGAGCCCATCCCCGTCGCCGAGCCCGCGGTCGACCACGTCAACGCACTCGCACGCCGCCGGCGCCGAGCTCGTCGCGGCCGCCGACGACGACCTCGTTCTCGGCGGCCCGCCGCTCCAGCACGTACAGCGGCTCGGCGGCGCTGACACCGATACCCCGCCGCTGCCCCACGGTGAACCGCCAGTGTCCCTGGTGGCGCCCGAGGACGCTGCCGGCGGCGTCGACGATGTCTCCCTCGACAGGCTCGACGCCGCGCTCTTCGAGGAACGGCTGGTAGCCCTCGACGGCGAAGCACACTTCCT
This sequence comes from uncultured Thermoleophilia bacterium, assembly GCA_963798285.1. Taxonomy (GTDB): domain Bacteria; phylum Actinomycetota; class Thermoleophilia; order UBA2241; family UBA2241; genus CAIXSE01. The sequence goes on from CAWCSR010000005.1 coordinate 352,756, forward strand.
GGCTCTCGGGCTCGTCGGCCACGTCCAGTCCGGCCTCGGCGGCCGCGGCGCGCACCTCCGTCTTGGTGAGCTCGCCGAGCGGGAACTCGAGCCGGGCGAGCACGTCGGGCGGGACCGCCCAGAGCATGTACGACTGGTCCTTGCGCCGGTCGGCGGCGCGAGCGACGAAGGGATCGCCGTCGCGCCAGACGAGCCGCGCGTAGTGGCCGGTGGCGACGCGCGCCAGGCCCAGCTCGGCGGCCAGGCCGGCGAGCGCCGCCAGGCGCATAGGGTTGCAGTCCACGCAGGGGTTGGGCGTCTCGCCCCCCAGGTAGCCGCGCTCGAACGGCTCCACCACCGCGTCCTCGAACTCCGCCTCGAGGTCGACGACGTGGTGCGGCAGCCCAAGGTGCGCGGCCGTGCGGGCGGCGCGCTGCAGTGCACCGGGAGAGCAGCAGCTGCGCCGGTCCGTCCCCGGCCACAGCCGCGCGGTCGCCGTCTCCAGGCTGCGGCCCTCGCCGATGAGCCTGAGCGCCGCGACGGCGCTATCCACCCCGCCGCTCAGTGCGACGAGTGCTCTCGGTCTTTTGGGAGTGCCTTGAGGATCTGCTCGACCTCGGCCTCGCGGCCGCTCTTCACCAGGTAGTCCTGGATGGCCAGGTGAAGCGCGTCGGCCGCCAGGTTGGAACAGTGCATCTTGTTCGGCGGCAGGCCGCCGAGGGCCTCGGCCACGGCCTTGTTCGAGATGTCGGCGGCCTCGCCCAGGCTCTTGCCCATGACCATCTCGGTGACCATGCTCGAGGTGGCCACGGCCGCGCCGCAGCCGAAGGTCTTGAACTTGACGTCGGCGATGTGGTCCTTGTCGTCGACGGCGATGCTGATGCGCATCACGTCGCCGCAGACCGGGTTGCCGATCTGCCCGACGCCGTCGGCGTCCTCGATCTCTCCCACGTTGCGCGGGTTGGTGAAGTGGTCCATCACCAGGTCGGTGTACATCGCGTCAACCTTTCACGTACAGCGGGCTCATCTGCCGCAGCTTGTCGACGATCGGCGGGAAGGCCTCGAGGAACGCGTCGGCCTCCTCTTCTGTATTCTCCCTCCCGAGACTGACGCGCATGCTGCCGTGCGCTTCTTCGGCGCCGAGGCCGAGGGCGAGCACCACGTGCGACGGCTCCAGCGAGCCCGAGGCGCAGGCGGAGCCGCTCGAGACCATGAAGCCCCGGGAGTCGAGCTGCAGGAGCATCGACTCGCCCTCGACGTAGCGCACGCTGAAGGCGACGTTGCCGGGCAGCCGCTCGGTCGGGTGACCAAGGTAGGTCACTTCAGGGATGCGCTCGAGGACGCCGGCGGCCATCTTGTCGCGCAGCCGTTCCAGGCGCGGACGGACCTCCGGCATCTGCTCGGCGGCCATGGTCATGGCGACGCCGAGCCCGACGATCCCGGTGACGTTCTCGGTGCCGGAGCGCAGCCGGCGCTCGTGGCCGCCGCCGTGCAGGATGGGCTGCAGGCGCGTGCCACGCTTCACGTAGAGCGCGCCGATGCCCTTGGGCCCGTACAGCTTGTGGCCGGAGAGGCTGAGCAGGTCGACGCCGAGCTCCTTCACGTCGACCGGCACGGATCCGACGGCCTGGACCGCGTCGGTGTGGAACAGCGCGCCCTTCTCGTGCGCGATGCGCGCGAGCGTCGCGACCGGCTGTACGGAGCCGACGACGTTGTTGGCGAACATGACGGAGGCGAGTCGCGTGTCGTCGCGGAAGGCCTGCTCGTAGGCCTCGAGGTCGACGATGCCGTCGCCGTCCACGGGCACGAAGTCGACGTCCCATCCGCGACGGTTCAGGGCGCGGGCGGCCTCCATGACGGCGGGGTGCTCGATGGCGCTCACGATGAGGTGGCCGGGCTGGTAGCCGCGCGAGGCTGCCGAACAGGGCCAGGTTGTCCGACTCGGTGCCGCCGGCGGTGAACACGATCTCCTTCTCGCCGGCGCCGAGCGCGGCCGCGACCTGGGTGCGCGCCGAATCGACGGCCGCGCGAGCCTCCCGGCCCATGCGGTGGAGCTCGGACGGGTTGCCGTACTGCACGGAGAAGTACGGCAACATCGCCTGCAGCACGAGCGGGTCGACCGGCGTCGTGGCCGCATGGTCGAAGTAGACCGTCTTCATGGTGACACTGCCTCCCTTGTCAGATCCTCGAGGGTGATGCCGTTGAGGGCGCCGGTGATGGCGCTGTCCAGCCGGCGCCACACGATGCGCGACGCGCACGAGTCGGCCCGGGCGCAGGCGCCGTCGTCAGGCACGCACCCGACGAGCGACAGCGGGCCCTCGAGCGCCGTGACCACGTCGCCCACGGCCACGTCGCCGGCGGCCCGCGCGAGCTGGTAGCCGCCGCTCACCCCGCGCGTGGCTTTGACGAGGCCGGCCTTGCGCAGCCGCGCAAGGATACGCTCCAGGAACGGCGCGGGGATGCTCTCAGCGGCGGCGATCTCCGGCAGCGGCACGGGGCGGCCACCGTCGTGGCCGGCCAGATAGACCATCGCCCGCAGACCGTATTCGCAGCGGGATGAGATACGCATGAAGCTCCCATCGTCGGCTCTGCCGAATCCCAACCAATAGAGTCGGCATTATGCTACCACACGGCCAGGAGCGCTCAAACAGAAACGGCGCCCCGGAGGGCGCCGTCTGGAATGACCCGTCTGCGAGCGGCCGTCAGAGGCCGCGGACCGCGTCGGCGATCTCCTGCTCCATGACCTTGAAGCCGATCCAGCCGGTGTAGAGCTGGGCCACCGTGCCGTCGCCGCGGACGATGGCGAGGATGGGCGGGTCGCTGACACGCAGCTGAGCCAGTGTGTCGCCGAGCTGCTTGGACTCGCGCGCCTCGAAGGAGAAGAACGAACTGTCGGCCGCATAGTTGGCCTTGATGTCGTTGAAGTAGGAGAGCATCTCCATGTCGTCGGCCGCGCCTTCGACGTAGACCAGGAGGACGATGCCGCGCTTCTCGTCGAGGCGCTTGGTGATGAACGACGGCGTATCGGCGGTCGGCTTGAGCGTGAGCGGCGCGTAGCCGGTCATGCCGTAGCTGCTCACGGTGTTGTACGAGGCAGGCTGTGTCGCCGCCGGCGCCGGCGTGGCGCCGGCCGAGGCCATGACGCGCACGGCGACAACGCCGCCGAACAGGAGCGCCCCGACCACGACGATGAGGACGGCGCCCACCAGAAACGTCCGGTTGCGTTTGAAGATGCCCATGCCGGCCTCCCCCCCAAGAAAAGAAAGTGCTCCACCTTGCCGTGCTCGCGCTATTCTCGAACCTGCTCTCGCAGGTGGGTGCTCTCCCGGACCGTCCACGGACGGTTCGGCGAACGAGCTCCCGATGTGTTCGTGTTGGCTCGAGAATGTGGCGAGGTCACAAACAAGGTCGAGCCGAGCCATCCTAGCAAACGTCCACTGATTCAACAATCTTGTCGGCACCCCTGCAAAAAGCTTGAGGCCGAGACTGAGCCGGGCGTGGCCGGATCTGACGCAAAGCCGGGCAGCCGCACCGCGCGGCGCCGGCGCCGCGCCTGGGGAACGCCCGCGGAGACTACCCGAGCCGGAGGCGCAGGTCCTTGAGCTGCTCGGCCGTGACGCTGCCCGGCGCGGCGGTCATGGGGTCGCTGCCGGACGACGTCTTGGGGAAGGCGATGACGTCGCGGATGGAGTCCGCGCCGGAGAGCAGCATCATGATGCGGTCGAAGCCGAGGCCGATGCCGCCGTGCGGCGGCGCCCCGTACTCGAGCGCCTCGAGGAACCAGCCGAACGCGGCGTCGATGCGCTCGTCACTCATGCCCAGCGCGCGCAGCACCGCGCGCTGGACGGCGGCGTCGTGATTGCGCAGGCAGCCGGAGCCGAGCTCGACACCGTTCAGCACCAGGTCGTACTGGGCGCCACGCAACGCGAGCGGGTCGCTCGTCCAGCAGCGGCAGCTGCTCGCTCGTGAGCAGGCTGAACGGGTTGTGGCCGTAGGTGAGCGTCCCCGTCTCCTTGTCGAGCTCGAAGAGCGGGAACTCGTCGACCCAGAGCAGCGCCCAGCGCTGGTCGGGCTCGGCCCCGAGGAGCGCGATGAGGGCGAGGCGGAGCGCGCCGAGCACCTCGGCGGCGACTGGCGCCTCGTCGGCGGCGAAGACGACGAGGTCGCCGGGCTCGCCGCCGACCCTCTCGACCAGCGCGGCCTGCTCGGCCTCCGCGAGGAACTTGACGATGGGGCCGCGCAGGGCGCGGCCCTCCTCGACGTACACGTAGGCCATGCCCTTGGCGCCGTGCTCTTTGGCGAGCTCGGTGAGCTTGTCGATCTGGGCCCGGGAGAGGGAACCGCCGCCGGGCGCCCGAATGGCGCGCACGACCCCGCCGCCGTCCACGGCGCCGCGGAAGACCTTGAACTCGCTGGCGGCGAAGGTGTCGCTGAGCTCGCTGATCTCGAACCCGTAGCGCAGGTCCGGCTTGTCCGAGCCGTAGCGCAGCATCGCCTCGTCGTACGTCAGGCGCGGCAGCGGCGTGGCCGGCGGGGTCTCCCCCGCGCCCTCGAAGATGGCCGTCATGAGGCCTTCGAGCAGCTCGCGGATCTCGTCCACGCCGAGGAACGACGTCTCGATGTCGATCTGCGTGTGCTCGGGCTGGCGGTCGGCGCGCAGGTCCTCGTCGCGGAAGCAGCGCGCGAACTGGTAGTAGCGGTCCGCGCCGGCGACCATCAGGATCTGCTTGAACATCTGCGGCGACTGCGGCAGCGCGTAGAAGCGATGAGGCTGGAGGCGCGAGGGGACGAGGAAGTCTCTCGCGCCCTCCGGCGACGACTTGGTGAGCTCCGGCGTCTCGACCTCGATGAAGCGAGTGGCGTTGAGGTAGGCCCGCGCCGCCTGCGTCACCGCGTGGCGAAGCTCGCAGGTTGGCGAGCATCGGCGCGCGGCGCAGGTCGAGGTAGCGGTACTTGAGGCGCAGCGTCTCGTCGACGTCGACCTGCTCGGCCGACTCGACCTCGAACGGCGGCGTCTTGGCGCGGTTGAGGATCTCGAGGCCGGCGATCTGGACCTCGACGTCGCCGGTAGGCAGGTTCGGGTTGACCGTCTCGGGCGAGCGCGCGACGACCTGGCCGCGCACGGTGAGCACGTACTCCGGACGGACCTGCTCGGCGAGCGCGTGGGCCTCGGACGCATGCGAAGGATCGACCACGAGCTGCACGATGCCGCTGCGGTCGCGCAGGTCGATGAAGATCAGGCCGCCGTGGTCGCGGCGGCGCGCGACCCAGCCGGCGAGCCGCACCTCGCGGCCGACGTCGGCGGCGCGGAGCTCGCCGGGATACGTGTCGCGCAGCATCAGAGTTCACCCTTCAGACGGCCGGCGACCAGCGCCGGGAGGTCGGCGGCGGCGACGTCCTCTTCCCCGCCGCCGCGCATGTCCTTGAGCCGCACGGCGCCCTCGGCCAGCTCGTCCAGCCCGAGCAGCACCGCGAACCGGGCGCCGCTGCGCCCGGCCTGCTTGAGCTGTCCCTTGGGACTGCGCCCGGCGAGGTCCATCTCGGCCGGCACGCCGGCGCGGCGCAGGCCCTCGGCAACGGCGAAAGCCGCAGCGCGGACGTCGTCGCTGAAGGCGACCACGTAAGCGCCGGCCGGGGCTGGGGTCGCAAGCGGCTCGCGCATCGCCAGGGCGATGCGCTCGAGGCCGCTGCCCCAGCCCACGCCCGGCGTCGGCCGGCCGCCGAGCTGCTCGACGAGGCCGTCGTAGCGGCCGCCGCCGCCGACGCCGCTCTGGGCGCCGAGACGGTCGGAGTTGAACTCGAAGGTCGTGCGCGTGTAGTAGTCCAGGCCGCGCACGAGCCGGAAGTCCAGATTGGGCTCGAGGCCGGCGGCCCGGACCAGCGCGAGCACGGCGTCGAAGTGCTCGCGGCACTCCGGGCAGAGGTGGTCGCTGATGCGCGGCGCCTCGTCGAGCACCGCGCGGCAGCTCTCGACCTTGCAGTCGAACGTGCGCAGCGGGTTGGTGTCGATGCGCTCGAGGCAGTCGCCGCAGAGGTCGTCCTCGTGCCCGCGCAGGTACTCGCGCAGCTTCTCGACGTAGGCCGGACGGCACTGCGCGTCGCCCATGCTGTTCATGTTGAGGCGTGACGCCCTCGACGCCGAGCTCGGCGAAGATGGCCGCCAGCATGACGACGACCTCCGCGTCCACGGCCGGGTCGGCGGAGCCGATGGCCTCGGCGCCGATCTGGTAGTGCTCGCGGTAGCGGCCGGCCTGCGGCTTCTCGTAGCGGAACATCGGGCAGTAGTACCAGAGCTTCACCGGCTGCGGCAGCTTGTGCATGCCGTGCTCCACGTAGGCACGGCAGATGGGCGCCGTGCCCTCGGGACGCAGCGTGAGCGAGCGGTCGCCCTTGTCGGTGAAGGTGTACATCTCCTTGCGCACGATGTCGGTGGCCTCGCCGACGCCGCGCTCGAACAGACCGGTCTCCTCGAACTCGGGCGTGACGACGTGGCGGTAGCCGTAGGCGGCGAAGACGCGCGCCGCGACGGCGACGACGGCGTCGCGCTCGGCGGCCTCGTCCGGCAGCAGGTCGTAGGTGCCTTTGGGAGCGCGCGGCGAGCTCACCAGCGGTGCTCCGGGTCGTGACGGATGGGCGAGAGGAACGGGTTGAGCGCGAGCTCGCGGCCGAGCGACGTGTCCGGGCCGTGGCCACTGTGGACCGTCGCGTCCGGCGGGAAGCGACGGATCAGGGCGGCGACCGAGTTCAGGAGGTCGTCCATGTCGCCGCCCGGCAGGTCGGTGCGACCGACGCTGCCCTGGAAGAGCAGGTCGCCGACGAAGAGCTCCTGCTCGCCGATGGCGAACGTGTACGACCCGCGCGAGTGCCCGGGCGTGGGAATGGCGAGCACCGGGATGGGCAGGTCGAGCGTCTGCTCGCCCTCGATGGTCAGCGCCGTCTCGACGGGCTCGATGTCGAAGCCGGCCATGGCGCCGAGGCCACCGTCGGCCATCTGGCCGGCGTCGGCGGCGCCCACGTACACGGGGATGTCGAAGTGCGCGGCGACCGGCGTGACGCCGCCGAAGTGGTCGAAGTGGCCGTGCGTGACGAGCACGGCCGCGGGCGCGAACCCGAACTCGGTGAACGCCTCGATGACCACGTTGGCTTCGTCGCCGGGGTCGATGACCAGGCCCTGCTCTCCCTGCACGACGATGAAGCAGTTGGCCTGCAGGGGGCCGAGCGGCACGGCGAAGACTTCGACGGGTTCAGGCATGGGTACCTCGAGTGGTCGGCGTTCGGCACCAGAGCGTATCAGACGGCGCCGAGGACGGTCGACCGTGCCGCCCGCCGCAGCCGCGGCGGCGCTGCTCTAGCTTGCCGACCACCCGGTACGCGTCGTAGACCGTGTGGATGCTGCGGATGTTGGCGAGGATGTTGTCCAGCTGGCGCACGTCGCCGACCTCGAGCGTGAAGCGGTCGCGTACTACTCCGTCGGGCAGCGTCTGCATGCTGCCGCCGATGATGTTCACCCCCGAATCCGAAAGCGTGCGTGCGAGGTCCTCGAGCAGGTGGTTGCGGTCCAGCGCCTCGACCATGATCTCGACCCGGAAGGCCATGCCGCCGAGGCCCTTCCAGCCCACCTTGGTGAAGCGCTCCGGGTTCTTCATGAGCGCGCGGGCGTTCTTGCAGTCCTTGCGGTGGATGGTGATGCCCTTGCCGAGCGAGATGTAGCCCACGATCTCGTCGCCGGGGATGGGCTTACAGCACTTGGCCATGCGCACCATGATGTCGCTCATGCCTTCGACGGCGATGCCGAACTCGCCGCTGAGCGCCTGCGGCTCTTCCACGTCCTGGACCGGCCGCGACGGCAGCATCTCCGGCGGCGGCGTCGCCTCCTTCATGGTGCCTGCGCGCTGCATGACCTTGTGGGCCACCGTCTTGACCGGCAGGCGGCCCGAGCCCAGCGCCACGAACAGGTCGTCGGGCTTGTTGTAGCCGACGTCCTTGCAGATCTGGGCGAACACCTTGGACGTGAGGATCTTCTGCGCCGGCAGGCCCTCGCGGCGGAGCGCCTCCTGCAGGAGGTCGCGGCCGGAGTGCTCGCTGTCCTCGCGCTGCTCGCGGCGGAAGTGCTGGCGGATCTTCTGCCGCGCCCGCGGCGAGTTGACGATGTCGAGCCAGTCGCGGGAGGGCCCGTGGCTCGACTTGCTGGTGATGATCTCGACGATGTCGCCGCTGACGAGCTTGGTGTGCAGCGGCACGATGCGCCCGTTGACCTTGGCGCCGACCGTGTGGTTGCCGACGTCGGTGTGCACGGCGAAGGCGAAGTCGATCGGCGTGCTCCCGGCCGCCAGGCTCTTGACGTCGCCCTTGGGCGTGAAGACGAAGACCTCGTCCTCGAAGAGGTCGACCCGCAGGGTGTCCATGAACTCGCGCGGGTCGCCAGTCTCGGACTGCCACTCCATCATCTGGTGCAGCCAGGCGAGCTTGTCCTGGTCGCGGTCGCCGCGCTCCTTGTAGAGCCAGTGCGCGGCGACGCCGAACTCCGCCGTCTGGTGCATGTCGAAGGTGCGGATCTGGATCTCGAGCGGCTTGCCGCCGGGGCCGATCACCGTGGTGTGCAGCGACTGGTAGAGGTTGAACTTGGGCATCGCGATGTAGTCCTTGAACCGTCCGGGGATCGGCTTCCAGACCGAGTGGATGATGCCCACCGCGCCGTAGCAGTCCTTGATGGTGTCGACCAGCACGCGCAGGCCGGTGAGGTCGAAGATCTCGTTGAACTCCTTGCCGCCGCGGCTCATCTTCATGTAGATGGAGTAGAAGTGCTTGGCGCGGCCGGTGATGTCGGCCTCGATGCCGGCCTTCTCGAGCTCGTCGCGCAGGAAACCGGCGGCCTCGTCGACGTAGTCCTCGCGGTCGGCGCGGCGCTGCGCGACCCACTTCTGGATCTCCTGGTACTTGCGCGGGTGCAGCGACGCGAACGAGAGGTCCTCGAGCTGCCATTTGAGGTTGTGGATACCGAGGCGGTGCGCGAGTGGCGCGTACACCTCGAGCGTCTCCTTGGCCTTCTGGATCTGCTTCTGCTTGCTCAGGTAGCAGAGCGTGTGCATGTTGTGCAGGCGGTCGCAGAGCTTGATCAGGATGACCCGGATGTCGGTGGCCATCGCGATGATCATTTTGCGGTAGTTCTCGGCCTGCTCCTCCTCCTGGGAGGTGAAGTGCATCTTGGTCAGCTTGGTGACGCCGTCGACCAGCATGGCGATCTCGCTGCCGAACTCCTCCTCGATCCAGCTGAGGGGCGTGCCGGTGTCCTCGACGACGTCGTGCAGCAGCGCTGCGGCGATGGTGACCGAGTCGAGCTTGAGCTCGGCCGCGTTGAGCGCGGTGCCCACGGGGTGGTGGATGTAGGCCTCGCCGCTCTTACGGCTCTGCTGGCCGTGGAGGATGCAGGCGGCGACGAACGCGCGCGTGATGACGTCCCGGTCCGGGTTGGCGTCGTAGCGCTCGATGGCCGCGAAGAGGTCGTCGAGCAGCGGCCCGTACTCGTCGGGGACCTGCGCTAGAGCTGCCTCGTCAGGCAGGTCGGCAGGAAGTCTGGTGTCTGATATCTGTTGTGCCATCGTCTGTGCGCATCTGTCCGGGTGACGTCGACCTTACTCTGCGGCCGTTCGAGATGGTATCCGCCGTCCTCGCCGGCGACGAGCAGTCCCGCCTCGCGAAGCGCGTCTACAGCGGCCGCGACGGCGGCCACGGGCGCAAGAACGGCTCCTCGACCAAGCAGTTCCTGTTCGAGGGCATCGTCAAACCGGCCCGAGCCTGCCGACAGGGCCTTCCAGACGCGCCGCATGGTGGCGTCCAGGTCGAGCTGGGTCTCGCGGACGCGGCCGGCGAACGCAGCTTCGCCGGCCCCCCACAACGCGTGCAGGCACGACTGCGGCGCCGCCGCAGCGAGGCCCGCCCACATGGCCCCTGTGTAGGGCGGGTCGAGCAGCGCGACGTGCGCGAACGACCGCGCGAACGCCGGGTCGTCGAGCGCGAGGTCCGGCGACGCCAGGACGACCCCGGCGCCGGCGGTGGCCGCCAGGCGCTGCGGGCAGGCGGCCTGTACGTAAGCGCCGCCGGCGCCCAGGCCCGGCGCGAGGACGTCGCGGGTGAGCATCGGCCGGCGACGGCCGACGTCGGCGGCGAGCAGGAGGACGCGTTCGCCGCCGCCGAGCAGCGACGCCAGCTGCGAAACGGCCGGGCGGCCGCGACGGTCGACAAGGCGGCCGTCGGTCGCGCGCCGCACGCAGCGCGTCGGCTGCGGTGTCCGCGTCGGCGTCGGCCGCGGTCCGCGCAGCCCCGGGGTCTCCGCCCTTCGCGGCAGCGCCGTCTCCAAGCAGCTCCGCCCACAGCCGCGCGCCCTTGAGGCGGTCACGGCAGCTGAAGTCGCACGGCGCGGCGCACAGGTCGGACCCGGGCTCCTCGAGCCGGTGCAGGCTGCGCACCTGGACCTGCGCGCTCACCGATCCGTTGTACTCGTTCTTGCTGAGCGCAAGCGCCACGTCGTGCCGGCCCTCGGTGAGGTCAGCGATAGCGTCGAAGTTGAAGTGGATGGCCTGGCACGAGGCGCCGTCGCAGCGCACGCGGTACTGCGCGTGGCGCTTGTCGCGCGTGAGCCGCGGCGAGACCACCTCGGCGGCGTGGAGCAGCAGCGTGACCTGGCGGTTGCCGAAGCCGTGCGGCGCGAGGAGCTCGAGCTCGTCGGCGAGTCCGAGCGTGAGCTCGTCGCCGCCGACCACAGCGTCCACGTGGCGCACACGCTGGAGGTCTTCGGGGCCGAGCGCCGCCGCGGCCTCGGCGACGAACGCCTCGCGGAACGCGGGGATCGCGCTGCGCCGCAGCCGCAGACCACAGGCGGCGCGATGCCCGCCGAACGTGAGCAGGTGGGCGGAGCTGCGCTCCACCGCGCCGAGCAGGTCGAACGCGGGGATGCTCCGGCCGGAGCCCTTGGCCTCCACATCGCCCTCGCTGAGCAGGATGACCGGGCGGTGGAACCGCTCCGCCACGCGCGAGGCGACGATACCGATGACGCCCTCGTGCCAGTCCGGCGACGAGAGGACGAGCGCGAACGGCGGCGGATCCGGCACCATAGCGACCGCCGCCTCGAGCATGGCCGCCTCGATGGTCTGCCGCTCGCGGTTGAGTTCGTTGAGCTTCAGCGCCAGCGGCATCGCGGCGTCGCGGTCGACGCTGCCGAGCAGCTCGAGCGCGATAGAAGCGTCCTCGAGACGGCCGGCCGCGTTCAGCCGGGGCCCCAGGCGGAAGCCCACCGCCCCGGCGTCGGCGGTACCCGGGCGGCCCCCGGCGACCTCGAGCAGCGCCGCCAGCCCGGGGCGCGGAGCGCTGCGCAGCCGGCCCAGCCCGATGGAGGTGAGCACGCGGTTCTCCTCCACCAGAGGCACGACGTCGGCGATGGTGCCCACGGCGACCAGATCGGTGTACGGGCGGAGCGCGAGCGGCAGGTCGACGAGCTCCTCCCCGGGGTCCTCAAGCAGCGCATGCGCCAGCTTGAATGCCACGCCGACGCCGGCCAGGTGGCGGCACGGGTACCCGCCCAGCTTGGGGGTGACCACCGTGCAGCCGGGCAGGTCGCCTTCGAGCTCGTGATGGTCGGTGACGATGACGTCCATGCCCAGCGCCTGGGCCCGCGCTACCTCGTCCCGGGCGTTGATGCCGCAGTCGACCGTGATGAGGAGTTTGACCCCCTCCTGCGCCAGTTCGCCGATGGCGGCGACCGAGACCCCGTAGCCATCGCTGAAACGGTTGGGCAGCCGCCAGCGCACGTCCGCGCCCAGCTCGCCGAGGACGCCGACGAGGAGGAACGTCGCCGTGATGCCGTCGGCGTCGTAGTCGCCGTGCACCGCGATCGGTTCGCCGCGCCGCAGCGCCTGGTCGATGCGTCGCCGGGCCTCGGCCATGCCGGCCATGAGATAGGGATCGCTGACGCGGAAGTCGGGGTTCAGGAACGCGCGCGCCGCGGCGGGGTCGCCGAGCCCGCGGCGCACGAGGACCTGGGCGAGGACCTCGCTCACACCGAGCTCGCCGGCGAGCCGGCGGACAGCTGAGAACGGCGCCGGCGAGATCCGCCAGGAGCCGGGATCGTTCACGAGTGCATCACGGCGCGAGTGTACCGCCCGGCGCCGACGGATGCCGCCGGAGGCCGGTCAGGAGCTCGCGGGACCGGCTGGGCCGGTGTCGCCGGCTGGAGGCTCGGCCGCGGGGGCCGCATCGTCCGGCGCGGCCGCCCCGGTGTCGCCGGCCATCGTGACCGCGGTCTGCTCGCCGGCCTCCTCAGGCGACGGTTCGGCCGCCGGCGTCTCGACTGCGTCGCCGGCCTCCTCGGCGGCGTCCGCGCCGGCGATCGTCTCCGCCTCGGCCGGCGCCACCTGGGTGGCCGCTTCGTCGGCGACGGTGGTCACGGCCTCGTCGTTCGCGGCGGCTGCCGCGTCGCTGACGATCGTGGCGTCTTCGGCGACGATCACCGTGGCAGCTTCATCGGACACGACAGTGGCGGGCTCCGGTTCGACGATGGTCGCCGCCGCAGCCTCCGCCGCAGCCGCGGCCGCGGCGGTCGCGGCGGCGGCTTCCGCCGCCCGGCGCGCCGCCAGAGCCTCCGTCTCGCGGAGCCGCTCGTAGGTGGACTGGAGCTCCGCCTCGAGCTTGCGCCTCGACCCCTTCATCGCCGACTGCGCGAACCAGGCCGCGGCCATTCCCACGACCAGGATGAGCACGGCGAGCAGCCCCGAGACCCACAGGAGCGACACCGCGTTGGCGGTGCCGGCCACGTAGTCGACGTTGAAGGCGACCCCGTTGTTGAGCGCGCCCACGCCCACGATCGCGAGGGCGACGATGACGAGCAGGATGAACGCGTTGCGCACGAGGACCTCCGTAGTCGGTATCGCCCGCGAGTATAGCAAGCAACCGCATCCACCCGGCGACAGGGCGGTGCGGCGGGCACTAAGGCCGGGTCACCGTCGCCTTGTCGCGGGCGCCGCCCAGCCACGCCTCGAGAGCCGCGAACCGCTTGCGCCGGGTGAGCTCCTTGACGACGTCCTTGCGGGCCTTCAGGAACGGGATGGTGTGTGCGCGGATCAGCCCCGTGGCCTTGAGCAGGTACCAGCCGCCGGGCCCCTGGACCGGCTTCGTGACCTGACCTGCCGGCGTAGTCTCGAGCGCACGGCTCAGAGGCGCCGGCAGGGACGACAGCGCCACGGTGCCCATGTCTCCGCCCTGCGCCTTGGCCTCGGGGTCGGTGGAGAACTGGTGCGCGACCTCATCGAACGGATGACCCTGCCGCAGGCGGCCGCGAGCGCTTTGGGCGATCCTCTCGGCCGCCACCTGGATGGCCCACACGTGAGCCGACGCCTGCACGCGGAACGACGTGCGGTGCGCGTCGTAGTACGCGCGCGCCGCGGCGGCCGAGGTCGCCAGATCCCTGTACTTGGCGTCCTGCAGCGCCTCGCGGAGCACGCCGTCCGTCAGGCCGCTGCGGAGCTGCGCATCGGTCATGGGGACTTTCACGAGTGCCGCCGCCAGCGCCTGCTCGCCGCCGAGCTGGGCGACCATGGCCGCCCTGCGGGAGGCCACTTCTTTGGGGTCGGCGGTCACGCCGAGGCGCTCCGCCTCCAGACGCACCAGCTCGCGCCGCACGACTTCTTTCTCCGCGCGAGCCTGGGTGTCCGCAGTCCCGCCCAGGCGGAACTCGGCGCGCACGGCATCGACGGCGCTCTGGTGGATGGCGTGCCCGTCGACGTGCAGCACGACCGGGTCGGCCGCCGGCGAGGGGGACGAGGCCGCGCCGCCTGCGCCGCCGCAGGCGGCGAGCACGGCGGCACCCAGCGCCACGGCGAGCGCGAGGACGATGACAACGAGAAGGGTGCGAGACCGGCTCATGCTCTCAGGAGTGACGCGGGCGCGCCGAAGCGCGTTCAGGCCTTGGGCTCGGGCAGCGCGTCGGTGTACGGCTTGTCGGAGACCACGCGCTTGCCGTCCACGAACCGCGCCGGGAAGTAGCAGGCCATCTGGTGACGCAGTCCGGCGTCGTCCGTGGACACGAGCTTCGGCATCGCGGTCGTGCAGATCTCCTGCGCCCGCGGGCAACGCGGGTGGAACACGCAGCCGCTCGGCGGGTTGGCCGGGCTGGGCACGTCGCCCTCGAGAACGATGCGGCGGCGGGAGCGCTCCGTGTGCGGGTCCGGGATCGGCACGGCCGAGAGGAGCGCCTCCGTGTACGGGTGCTGCGGCATGTCGTACAGCACGGCGCTGTCGCTGATCTCGACGATCTTGCCGAGGTACATGACGGCCACGCGGTCGGAGATGTGCTTGACGACCGAGAGGTCGTGGGAGACGAACAGGTACGTGAGTCCGAACTCGTCCTGGAGATCCTCCAGAAGGTTGAGCACCTGGGCGCGGATCGACACGTCGAGCGCGCTCACGGGCTCGTCGAGCACGATCAGCTTGGGGTTGAGCGCCAGGGCGCGGGCGATGCCGATGCGCTGGCGCTGCCCGCCCGAGAACTCGTGTGGATAGCGCTCCGCGTGCTCGGAGTTGAGACCCACGGTCTCGAGCAGGTCGGCGACGCGCTTCTTGCGCTCGGCCACAGTGCCGATGCTGTGGATCGTGAGCGCCTCGCCGACGATGTCGCGGATGCGCATGCGCGGGTTGAGCGAGGCGTACGGGTCCTGGAAGACGATCTGCATGTCCTTGCGCAGCGTGTTCATCTGGTTGCGCGAAGCCTTCATCACGTCGACGCCCTCGAAGCTGACCTCGCCGCCCGTCGCCGCGGTGAGGCGCAGGACGGTGCGTCCGACGGTGGACTTGCCGCCGCCGCTCTCCCCCACCAGGCCCATGGTCTCGCCCTTCTCCACGCTGAAGCTGACGCCGTCGACGGCGTAGACGTAGCCGGTGGTGCGCTTGAACACCCCGGTGCGGATGGGGAAGTGCTTCTTGAGGTCGCGGATCTCGAGGAGGCTCATGCCGCCGGCTCCTTGAACTGCGGGAGGTCGCCGCGGATGGTCAGGCGCTCCTCCACGGGGATCCAGCAATGCACGCCGTGGTCGAGGCCGACGCTCTCGTGCTCGGGCCAGTTGTCGCGGCACTGGCTGGCGCCGGTACGGGCAGCGCGCCGTGAACGGGCACCCCGGCGGCAGCGTGATGAGGTTCGGCGGCTGCCCCATGATGGGTGTGAGCCGTGTCTTCACCGACTCGTCGAGCCGCGGCAGCGACGCCAGCAGCCCCCACGTGTACGGGTGGTGAGCATTGTAGAAGATCTCGTCAACGGGGCCGTACTCCACGGTGCGGCCGCCGTACATGACCATCACCTTGTCGGAGATCTCGGCGATGACGCCGAGGTCGTGCGTGATGAGGATCACGCCGGAGTCGAACTGGGCCTGCATCTCGCGCACCACGTCGATGATCTGCGCCTGGATGGTCACGTCGAGCGCTGTCGTGGGCTCGTCGGCGATCAGGACGTCGGGATTGCAGCTGATCGCCATGGCGATCATCACGCGCTGGCGCATACCACCCGAGAACTCGAACGGATACTGGTTGACGCGCTTGTCGGCGTCGGGGATGCCCACGCGGGCGAGCAGTTCGGCGGCCATCTGCCACGCCTCGGACTTGCCCTTGTGCTGGTGGAGCATGATCGCCTCGGCGATCTGCTTGCCGACCTTCATCGACCGGATTCAGGCTCGTCATCGGGTCCTGGAAGATCATCGCGATGTCGTTGCCGCGCACCGCGCGCATCTCGTCGTCGTCGATCGTCCGCAGGTTGCGTTCTCGCCGAGCATGAGCGACCCGTCGACCACCTTGCCCGGCGGGTCCGGGATGAGGCGCATGAGCGACATGGCGGCGACGGTCTTGCCGGAGCCGGACTCGCCGACGATGCCGATGGTCTCGCCGCGGTCGAGCGTGAAGCTCACGCCGTTGACCGCCTTCACCACGCCGGCGTGCGTGAAGAAGTGCGTCGAGAGGTCCTTGACGTCGAGAAGGCGATCGGCCATGCCTATTCCTTGAGCTTCGGGTCGGTGGCGTCACGCAGGCCGTTGCCGAACGAGATGAAGCCGAAGACGGTGGTCACGAGCGCGAGACTGGGGAACAGCAGCCACCACCAGTTGCCGCCGGCGAGGTAGTTGACCGCGTCGGAGATCATGAGGCCCCACGAGGAGTTCGGCGGCTGGATGCCGATGCCCAGGTAGCTCAGGGCGGCCTCGGTGGCGATGGCGCCGCCGATGGCCATGGCGACGGCCACGTAGACCGGCGCCATGCTGTTGGGCAGCACGTGACGGAAGATGATGCGCAGGTCCGAGGCGCCCTGGGCACGGGCCGCCTCGACATATTCCATCGACTTCACGCTGAGGATCTGGCCGCGCACGACGCGCGCGAAGGTCGCCCAGCCGAGCACGCCGATGGCGATGAAGACGTTCTGGAACCCCTGGCCGAGCACGCTCATGATGAGCAGCACGAACAGGATGTAGGGGAACGCGAAGAAGATGTCGGCGGCGCGCATGATGACGGAGTCGATCACCCCGCCGTAGTAGCCGGACACCGGCCCCAGCAGCAGCCCGAGCGTGAGCGCGATGGCCACGGCGATGATGCCGACGAGCATGGCGACGCGCGTGGCGACCAGCGTGCGCGAAAAGATGTCGCGGCCGAGGTAGTCGGTGCCGAACGGATGCGACCAGGACGGCGGCGAGCCGAGGCCCTGCGGCGACAGCGCGTAGTTGACCTGATTGGGGTCGTAGGGCGCGAGGTAACCGGCAGCGTCGGAGGCAGCCGCCTCTGAGCTGGCACGGACGTGCCAGTGCGCTTGATAGAAGACCGTCTCGACCATGCCGACAGTGAGGAAGACGATGATGATGCCGAGGCCGACGAGCGCGATACGGTTGCGCCTGAGGCGCCGCCACGTGTCGGCCCAGAGGCCGAGGGGCTTGGTCTGCTCCTCGACAGCCTCCTCGTAGACCTCCTCGGTCCGCCGCGCGTCGACGGAGTCGGCCTCGGTGACCCAGGCCGACCCGTAGGACTCCCTGTCTTCTTGCTTGTGATCGTCCCAGTCCGGCATCGCTAGTCTTCCAGGCGGACGCGCGGGTCGACCCAGGCGTAGCCGAGGTCGACGAGCAGGTTGGCAAAGACGAAGAAGAAGGTGGCGAACAGCACGCCGCCGGCGATGACCGCGATGTCGCGCTGGCCGATGGCGTGGTAGATCATGAGTCCGATGCCGGGGCGGCTGAACACCGTCTCGGTGATGATGGCGCCACCGATGAGCGCGCCGAGGTCGATGCCGGCGATGGTCATGACCGGGATGACGGCGTTCTTGAAGCCGTGGCCCCAGATGACCTTACGCTCGCTGAGGCCCTTGGCGCGCGCCGTGCGGATGAAGTCCGACCGCGACACCTCGAGCATCGATGCCCGCTGCATGTAGGAGATGTACGCGACCTCGATGATGCCCAGCGTGAGCGCCGGCAGAATGAGGTAGGTGAAGCTGTTCCAGCTCGACGGCAGGATCCCCAGCACGTAAGGCAGGCCGGCGCCGCCGATGGGTAACAGGTTCAGCTTGAGGCCGAAGATGTACATCGCGAAGTAGCCCAGGACAAACACGGGGATGCCCCAGATGATGAGCGCCAGCGTGGTGAGCGTCGTGTCCCAGAACGAGTACTGGCGCAGGGCCGAGTACACGCCGAGCGGGATGCCGAGAAGTTCGATGAGCACGGCCGCGACGGCCAGCTGGATCGTGACCGGCGCCGCTTCGCGGATCATGTCCGCAACGGGGCGATTGGTGTAGAGCGACTGGCCGAGGTCGCCGTGCAGCAGGCGCTCGACGTACTTGAAGTACTGGATGTAGAAGGGCCGGTCGAGGCCGCGCTCGTGACGCACGTAGGCGATCTTCGCGGGCGTGGCGTTCTTGCCGGCGAGGGCGACGGCGGGATCGCCGGGCACGAGCTTGAGCATACCGAACGTGATCAGTGTGACGCCGAACAGCACGATGATCAGCTGGAACAGGCGTCGGACGATGTAGGCGATCAACGTTCGACTCTCACGTGGCAGTCCCCTTGCGTCCACCAGGGACGCGTACGGTACGGGAATAACGAGACGGTCCGCGGCGGCGCCGCGGACCGTCTCGCCTGTATCACTGGGTGGAGTTTACTCAGGCACCCCTGGGTGGGCAACCTGAGCGCAGGCTACTTGACCCACACGCTCCACATGTTGACCAGACCGAACGAGTTGTAGCTGAATCCGCCGATCCGGTTGTTGGTCGCGCGGGCGTCCCGGTACGTGTAGACGGGGACGCAAGGGGCGTCGGCCAGGATCAGCTTCTGAGCCTCGTTGTAGAGGTTGTAGCGCTGCGTCTGGTCGATGGTGCTCCGCGCCTGCTTGAAGAGCTTGTCGACCTGCGGGTTGCTGTACCAGCTGTAGCTGCCGTACTTGCCGCCCTCGGTCGTGAACAGGTAGATGAAGTTGTCGATCGACGGATAGTCGGCGATCCAGCCCATGCGCAGGAGCGCGGGGGCCTTGTTCTGGCCGGCCTGCGTCCAGTAGCTGTTGGTCTCGATGCCGTTCAGCTTGAACGTGAGCTTGGGCATGGCCTTCTGCCAGCCGGCGATGAGCGCCTGGGCGATCTTGTCGTGTCCCGAGCCCGTGTTGAACCAGTACGGGATGTTCTGCGGCAGCGTGCCGGTGAACTTGTCGAGCTCGGCCTGCGCCTGATCGGGAGCATACGGATACGGGTTCAGGTTCGGGACGTAGCCCGGGATGGTGATCGGCACGATCTCGTCCGATGGGATCGAGATACCCTCGTTGACGATCTGGCTGACGGCGGTACGGTCCGCGGCCATGTTGAGGGCGGCACGGATCGGGAGATTGGCGCTGCCGCCCAGCATGGGCTTGTTCATCGAGACGCTGATGAAGTAGACCGCGGTGCTCGGGTAAGCCTTGACCGTCCAGGTGCCGTCCTTGGTGCTCGCGTTGTTCTGGGCGGCGCGGAAGTTGCCCGTGGGGATGTCCGCGAAGTCAACACTGCCCTTCTGGAACGCGAGCCAACCCGTGCTGCTGTCCGTGTAGATCGGCAGGTTGATGGTGTCGACGTTTCCCAGTGTGGCTGAGTTCGGCGACGCGCCATCCTTGTTCCAGTAGTCGGTCCACTTGCTGAGCGTGATCGACTGGTTGTGACTCCAGTTCTCGACCATGTACGGGCCGGTGCCGACGGGCTTGTTGAAGAAGGCGTTGCGGCCGATCTTCTTGGCGTAGTCGACGGGGAACACGTGCGTGATGGGGTGCACCAGAGTCGCCGTGAAGTCGGCGAACGGGTACTGCAGGGTGACCTGAAGCACGTACTTGCTCAGGGCCTTGACGCCGCTCAGGGTGGCGCCCGAGGCGTAACCGGTGTTCGGGTCAATACCCTTGATCGGCGCGATGATGTACGTGGTGGCCGACTTGTTGGCGGCCTGCGCGTTGTAGCTCCACGAGTCGACGAAGTCCTGCGCCGTCACCTCACGACTGACGGGCGGCTGGAACATGACGCCCTTGCGGATGGTGAAGGTGAACACGGTGGCGTCCGCGTTCACTTCGGTCTTCTCGGCGAGGTCCGGAACGGCCTTGGTGGTGCCGTCGGGCTGCAACTGGAGGATGTACAGGCCCTGGAAGATCTGGTGCTCGACTGCCGCGCCTTCCGACTCCTGCGTGTTCAGCGGCTCGATGCTGATCGGCTCGGAGTAGATGGCGTAGTTGTAGGCGCCGCCGGCCTTCGGCGTGCCTCCGGAGCTCGCGCTGCTGCTACTGGACGGACTGCTGCTGCCGCATGCGCCCAGCAGCAGCGCAGCGACAACGAGGACCGCGGCCACGATAAACAGGCCGCTCCACCTCCCCATGGGTTTCTTCACGGTGACCTCCTTGATGACTGACAGAGCCAGACTCCCCCCGGAGCCTCTTGCGGCCGCCGCACGTCACGTGACGGTGGCCATGAATCCCTCTGCGGCGAACCACCCCCTACCTTCGTGGGCACTGTGCCGTTCCCAGCGCCGGCTTGTCAACTTTACTCCCATATGCAATCACCTGCTGGCCGGCGGCCCTACTGCAGCCAGACGGCAGTCATGTCGGTGGTACCCATGGGATCCACGGTGAACCCGTGCACCTTGCCCGAGGCGACCCTGAAGTATCGGTAGAAGTAGAGCGGGTCGGCGGGCATGTCGGCCAGGATGAGCTTCTCGGCCTGGGCGTACAGGTTGTACCGCTGCTGGGCGTCCATGGTCGCGCGAGCCTTCTGCAGCAGGTCGTCCACGCCCTTGTTGGAGTAGAAGGTGTAGCTGCCGGTGGGCGACTGGTCCGACTCGAACAGCGGATAGAGGAAGGCGTCCATCGCCGGGTAGTCGGCGATCCACGCCACGCGGAACAACTGGCTGCCACTGCCCTTGTTGCCGCGGGAGAGCTTGTCGAGGAACGTGCCCCACTCGTAGTCGGTCGCGTTGACCGTGAGGCCGGCCTGAGCCCAGCCGGCTACCAGCGTGTCGGCGATCTGCCGGTGGTCCTCGCCCGTGTCGTACCAGTAGTTGAGGGTCGGCACGGGCGCAGGACTCGCGGCCGTGACCAGCGCGGCGGCCGCCTTCGCGTCGTAGCCATACGGATTCTGGCCGGCCTTGTAGCCCGGGATGTCGGTGGGCACATAGCCGCCGGCGACCTGGGCGACGCCCTGGCTGACGTCGTCCACCACCGTCTGGGCGTCCGCCGCCTGCGAGACGGCCTTGCGCAGGTCGAGGCTCGGGCCGAGCGTGGGATCGGTCATGTTCATGCCGACGAAGTACAGAGCGGCGGCCGGCCACGACCCGGCCGTCCAGGTGCCGTTCGCCACCTTGCTGCCGGCCGTGATGGCCGCCACCTGGTCCGTCGGCGCCTGCGAGCAGTCGACCTTGCCGCGCTGGAAGGCCGACCACATGGTCGGCACGTCGTTGTAGATGGGCAGGTCGACCTCGTCCACCCAGACCGCCCGCCCGGTGTCCCAGAACGTGGGGTTCTTGACGAGGGTGATGTCGCGGCCCCGGCGCCACGACTTGACCATGAAGGGGCCGGTGCCGACGGGCTTCTTCGCGTAGGCTTTGGCGCCGACCCGGTCGATGTAGTCGACCGGCGTCACCGCTGCGACCGGGTGGCCGACGATCGCCGGGAAGTCGGCCAGCGGATAGCGCAGGGTGACCTGGAGCGTCGAGGCGTCGATGGCTTTGACACCGGTGAGCCCCTGCGCCGGGTCGGTCTGATAACCGCGGTCGTCGCAGCCTTCGATGGGCGCGAGGATGTACGCCACGTAGGACTGGTTGGCGGGATCGGTGACCCGCGTCCACGAGTCCACGAAGTCCTGTGCCGTGACCGGACGGCTCACCGGCGCCTGGAACGTCACGCCCTTCTTGAGGTGGAAGATCCAGGTCTGCGCATCCTTGGACTCCCACGACTCGGCGATGTCGGGCTGGGTGGTGAGCACGCCATCGCCGTTGCGGACCCAGCGCGTGAGGCCCTGGAACACCTGGTGGGCGACCTGTAGCCCGGACGCGTCCTGGGCGTTCAGCGGCTCGATAGAGACCGGCTCGCCCGGCAGCGGAAAGACGAACGTCCCGCCGGGCGTCGGCGTGCCCGCGTCGCTGGGCGTGGCGCCGCCGTTCGAGGATCCCGAGCCACAGGCGGACAGCGCGGCCGCCCCGGCGAAGAGCAAGGCGGACGCCACGAGCAGGGCGACCAGCCTGGGCGGACGCGTCGACATCAAAGAGTGAGGGCGGCGGCGACACCACCCGCGGGTGTGACCGTGCCGGTCCTCGCGCGGCGGCGGTCCGCCGTCTGCGCGTGCGGCCCCGGACGCG
Organism: uncultured Thermoleophilia bacterium; assembly: GCA_963798285.1. GTDB lineage: Bacteria > Actinomycetota > Thermoleophilia > UBA2241 > UBA2241 > CAIXSE01. The sequence continues at coordinate 374,592 of CAWCSR010000005.1, forward strand.
AAGTGCTGCCCGCGGTGGACGTCAGCCCAGCCTCCAGATGAGGACGAACGTATTCAAGAAGAAGAGCACCCCCACGACGATGGTGTAGCGCGTGAGGTTGCGCTCCATGACGCTCGCCGACGAGGCGAACGAGAAACCGGTGACGCTGGCCATGCCCGCGTCCTTGCCGGTGTGCAGCAGGATGAGGACGATGACGAGGATCGCGAGCGCGAGCTGGATGGTGACGAGGATAGCGTTGAGCAAGTCTTCTCCCCTTGGAGGCGGGCGTGGACAGATGCGAGCATATCATTCTTGCACCAGGGCCGGCCGCCGCCAAACGCGAGCCCCGGCGGCGTGACGGGCGAGCGGCCGGGCCGGGCGAGCGAACCGGGCGAGCGGCCCCGGCGGGTACGGCCGGGCCGGGCGAGCAAACCGCCGGCCTCGCCCGAGGTCAGAAGGCCGGTTCGAGCAGGTCCCGGCCCGTCATCTCGGCCGGCTGCGTGACGCCGAGCAGCGCCAGGACCGTCGGCGCGAGGTCGCACAGGCGGCCACCTTCGCGCACCGCCGCGCCCTCGACCGTCGCGACGAACGGCACCAGGTTGGTGCTGTGCGCCGTGTTGGGGCTGCCGTCCGGCTCGAGCATGTGGTCCGAGTTGCCGTGGTCGGCGGTGACGAGGCAGGCGCCGCCGCGAGCCACGACCGCATCGACGACCCGCCCGAGGCACGCGTCGACGGTCTCGACTGCCTTGATGGCCGCGGGGATCACGCCGGTGTGCCCGACCATGTCGGCGTTGGCGTAGTTGACGACGATGAAGTCGTAGGCGCCCGCCTCGATGCGGGTCACCAGTTCGTCGGTGACCCCGATGGCGCTCATCTCCGGCTTGTGGTCGTAGGTCGGCACATCGCGGGGGCTGGGCACGAGCACCCGGTCCTCCCCCTCGACCTCCTTCTCCACGCCCCCGTTGAAGAAGAACGTCACGTGCGCGTACTTCTCGGTCTCGGCGATGTGCAGCTGCTTCAGGCCGTGCTCGGCGAGCACGTCGGCCAGCACGTGCCGGGGATGGTCCGGCGGAAAGGCGACCGGCAGCGGGAACTCCTTCTTGTACTGCGTCATGGTGACGAAATCGGTGGACGGCGGGTGGGCGCCACGGTCGAACTCGGCGAAGCCGCGCTCGGTGAAGGCACGGGTGAGCTCACGCGCGCGGTCTGGGCGGAAGTTGAAGAACAGGCAGACGTCACCGTCGCGCACGCGCGAGTCGTGCTCGGGGGCGACGATCGTCGGCCGCACGAACTCGTCGTTCTCGCCGCGGGCGTAGGCGGCGTCGACCGCCGCCTGGGCGTCGGCGGCGAAGAAGCCCTGGGCGTAGGCGAGCGCGTCGTAGGCCAGCTTGACGCGGTCCCAGCGGGTGTCGCGGTCCATCGCGTAGTAGCGGCCGCTGATCACGCCGTACCGCCCCGTGCCGATGCGGTCCATCGCCGCCTGGATGGTGGCGAGGAACCCCTTGGCGCTCCGGGGCGGCGTGTCACGGCCGTCCAGGAACGCGTGCACGACGACGTCGTGGACCTTCTCGCGGGCCGCCAGTTCGATGCAGGCCTCGAGGTGGCCCATGTCGGCGTGGACACCGCCGCCTGAGACGAGACCCATGAGGTGCAGGCGACTGCCGCGCCCCGCCGCCTTGGCGCAGGCCTGGCGAAGCACGCGGTTCTGGAAGAAGCTGCCGTCCTCGATGGCGAGGTTGATGCGCGTCAGGTCCTGGTAGACGACGCGACCGGCGCCGATGTTGAGGTGGCCGACCTCGGAGTTGCCCATCTGGCCCGGCGGCAGTCCCACAGCCGGGCCGGACGCGTCCAGGACGCCGTGCGGGTACTCGGCCAGCAGCCGGTCGAAGACCGGCGTGTCGGCCAGGCTCACGGCGTTGTCCGGACCCGGCGGGGCGACGCCCCAGCCGTCCATGACGATCAGGACGACCGGGCGACAGGTCGCCCCGCCGGCATCCGGATGAGTCACGCGGGCTCCACGAACTTGACGATGCGGCTGAACTCCTGCGGGTCGAGGCTCGCGCCGCCGACCAGCACGCCGTCGATGTCGGGCTGCGCCATGAGCACGTCGATGTTGGCGGCCTTGACGCTGCCGCCGTACAGGATGCGCACGCCGTCGGCGGCGTCGCCGAAGCGCTCGCGTACCTTACGCCGGCAGAACGCCACCGTCTCCTGCGCCTGCTCGGGCGTGGCCGTGACGCCGGTGCCGATCGCCCAGATGGGCTCGTAGGCGATGGCCACAGTGGCGAGCTCGGCCTGGCCGACCTCGGCTAGGCCGGCCTCGAGCTGGCCGCCCACCTTGCTCTCGGTCTGGCCGCCCTCGCGCTCTTCGAGCGTCTCGCCGCAGCAGAGGATGGGCCGCAGGCCGGCGTCGAGCGCCGCCCTGACCTTGCGCGCCAGGTCGGCGTCGTTCTCGTTGTAGTACTGCCGGCGCTCGGAGTGCCCGAGGATCACGTAGGGGACGCCGAGCTCCACGAGCATGCCCGGCGCCGTCTCGCCGGTGAAGGCGCCCTCGGCGGCGTAGTGCATGGTCTGGGCGCCCACATCGATCTGCGTGTCGACGACGCACGAAAGGGCCGGCTGGAGGCACACAGACGGCGGGCAGATGAGCACGTCCCGGTCGTCGACTCCGGCGACCAGCGGACGAAGTCAGTGAAGAACTCCTTCGTCTGCGCCGCGGGTCTTGTACATCTTCCAGTTGCCCGCCATGAGCGGGCGCCGCCTGCCGTCGTCGCCGCCGTCGTCTGATCCATGAGCGCCTCCACGCCGGGCAGAGCCCGGCCCTCCAGGAATTCCATGGAGGCGCCGCCGCCCGTGGACACGTGCGTGAGGCGGCCCTCCAGGCCGAAACCGCGGACGGCCGACACGGTGTCGCCGCCGCCGGCGACCGTCACGGCGACGCCGCCGGCGATGGCCTCGCCGATGGCTTTCGTGCCCGCCGCGAACTCGCCGATCTCGAACAGGCCCATCGGCCCGTTCCAGTAGATGGTCCCTGCGCCGCGCAGCCGGCGCACGAACTCGGCCGTCGTCTGCGGGCCGATGTCGAGCGCCATCTCGTCGGCGGCCATGCCGTCGGCGAGCGCGACGCGCGAGGGCGCGCCGGCGACCGCCTCGCGCGCCACCACGACGTCCGTGGGGACGAGCAGCGTGCCGTGCGCCTCGCCGGCCTCCGCGAGGATCTCCCGCGCGACCGTCACCTCGTCCCCGGCGCCCTTGGACGCGCCGACCTCGTAGCCCTTGGCGGCGAGGAACGCGTTGGCCATCGCGCCGCCGATGAGCACGGTGTCGGCGATGGTGAGCATGTGCCGGATGAGGCTGATCTTGTCCGAGACCTTGAGGCCGCCGAGGACCACGACGAACGGCCGCGCCGGGTCGCGAAGCAGGCGGCCGAGCACCTGGAGCTCCTTGGTCATGAGCAGCCCGGCCACCGAGGGCAGGTAGTGCGTGACGCCCTCGGTGGACGCGTGGGCGCGGTGCGCCGTGCCGAACGCGTCGTTGACGTACACGTCGCCGAGCGCCGCCAGCTGCTTGGCGAACCCGGCGTCGTTGCCCGTCTCCTCCGCGTGGAAGCGGAGGTTCTCGAGCAGGAGCACGTCGCCGGGCTTGAGCGCGGCCGCCGCCTGCGCGGCCGCGGGCCCGACGCAGTCGGCCGCGGTCGCGACCGGGCGGCCGAGCAGCTCGGACAGCCGCGCGCGCCACCGGCGCCAGACGCAGCCCGTCGACGACCTGCCCCTTGGGCCGGCCGAGGTGGGACATGAGCACGACCGAGCAGCCCTGGTCGAGCAGGTACGTGATCGTCGGCAGGGCAGCGCGGATGCGCGTGTCGTCGACGACACGACCGTCCTCGAGCGGCACGTTGAAGTCGACGCGCACGAGCGCGCGCTTGCCCGCGAGCGGGTAGTCGGTGAGCGACCGCTTCATGGCGATGTCAGCCTCCAGAGGCGTGGGTGACTGTCAGAGGACCAGCTGCACGAGGTCGACGAGGCGGCACGAGTAGCCCCACTCGTTGTCGTACCAGGACACGACCTTGACCAGGTTGCCCTTGGCCATGGTGAGCGCCGGGTCGAAGATCGACGAGTGGCTGTTGCCGACGATGTCGATGCTCACGATGGGGTCTTCCTGGTACTGCAGGATGCCCTTCATGGGACCCTCGGCGGCGGCCTTCATCGCGGCGTTGACCTCTTCCGCGGTCGACCTCGGTCTTGAGCTCGGCGACGAGGTCGGTGGCCGAGCCGTCCGGCGTCGGCACGCGCAGGGCGAAGCCGTCGAGCTTGCCTTCGAGCTCGGGGATCACGAGGGCGACGGCGCGGGCGGCGCCGGTCGTCGTCGGGATGATGCTGAGCGCGGCGGCGCGGGCGCGGCGCAGGTCCTTGTGCGGGAAGTCCAGCACCTTCTGGTCGTTCGTGTAGGCGTGGATCGTGGTCATGAAGCCCTTTTCGATACCGAAGTTGTCGACCAGGACCTTGGCCATCGGCGCGAGGCAGTTGGTGGTGCAGCTCGCGTTGCTGATGACGTCGTGGGCGGTCTTGTCGTAGGTCTCCTCGTTGACGCCGAGCACGATGGTGACGTCCTGGCCCTTGGCCGGCGCGGAGATGATGACCTTGCTGGCGCCGGCCTCGAGGTGCTTGGCGGCGGCGGCGCGCTCGGTGAAGCGGCCGGTCGACTCGATGACGACCTCGGCGCCGAGGTCGCGCCACGGCAGCTTGGCAGGGTCGGTCTCGGCGGTGACGCGGACGCGCTTGCCGTCGATGACGAGCGCGTCTTCTTCGACCTCCACGGTCCCCGGGTACGACGCCGTGGACGGAGTCGTACTTGAACAGGTGACCCAGCGTCCTGGAGTCCGTCAGATCGTTGATGCCGACGAACTCGACGTCTGCGCCGTGCCGCTGGGCGGCGCGGATGACGAGGCGGCCGATGCGACCGAAGCCGTTGATGCCTACGCGCACAGTCATGTAGTCCTCCCAATCGTTTTGAAGAGACAGCTTACCAGAGGGATGCGTCCGATAAAGGGTTGAATTGTTCACTTTTGCGCGACTTGCCGGCCGCTTGCGCGGAGGCCCAACAAGGCGCACCCGCGCGGTCCCAGCAAGCCCCTCGGCGCCGGCTCAGCGGGCGGGCGGGAGCGGCGGCTGCGCCGTCGTGGGGATGCGCCCCAGGAAGATGTTGCCCGTCCGGCCGTCGATGGACACCCAGTCGCCCACGGCCAGTTCCTTGCCCGCCAGCCGGACCGTGCCCGTCTTCTCGGACACCTCGAGGTCCACACACTCGACGACCGCCGTCTTGCCGAGGCGCTTGGCGGTGACGGCGGCGTGCGACGTGGTGCCGCCGCGGGCGGTGAGGATGCCGCTCACGCGGGTGATCATGCCGATGTCCTCGGGCACGGTGTCCGGGCGGAGGAGGACGATGTTCTCGTCGGGCGCCTCCGCCTCAAGACGGTCGATGTGCTCCGGCGTGACCGCGACGCGCCCGGAGTAGGCGCCGCCGGCCACGCCCATGCCGACGGCGACCGGCGGCCCGTAGTTGGGCGACGTGGTGTCGAAGTAGGCGGCGTCGCGGGTCTGCTCCTGCACGGCGGAACGCTTCTGCAGGATGTAGAGGTCCGACGCCGCCGGCGACTCGAACGTGAACTCGATCTCCTGCGGGTCGAACTCGCGCTCGCCGACGAGATCGCGCGCCACCGTGAGCAGCTGCTGGTAGATGTCCGGGAAGTCGCGCTCCAGCGAGTGCTCCGTGCCGCGATAGGTGAGGCTGCCCTGCCGCTGCGCCTCGGAGATGGGCCACGGGAACACGAGGCCGCCGACGAGGTCCTCGCCCTGGCTGCGCACGGCGAAGTCGCCGAACAGGCGCACCTGCCGGCTGTGCGGCTCGAGCGGGTTGTTGGTGAACGTGACGCCCGAGCCGGACTCGCGGCTGAGGTTGCCGAAGACCATGCGCTGCACCACGACCGCCGTGCCCCACTCCTCGGAGATGCCGAGGTACTGGCGGTACACCCGCGCCGGCGCCGAGTCCCACGACTCGAGCACCTTGCGCATGCAGGCGACGACCTGGGCGAAGGGCTCGTCGACGAACACCACGCCGTGGTCGCGGGCGCGAGACTTGTAGGCGAAGGCGATCTCGCGCATCTGCGACGAGGTGAAGTCGAGCTTCTGCTCCACCCGGTAGCGGGACTTGAACTCGGTCATGATCGCGTCGAAGAAGTCACGGTCGATGCCGTAGGACATGGCCCAGGACTGCAGGAAGCGGCGATAGCTGTCCCAAGCGGCCCAGGAGGTCTCCGGCCGGCGCGCGAACGCCTCGACGAGCTCGTCGTTGAGGCCGACGTTGACGAACGTCGTCATGAGGCCGGGCATGGAGATCGCCGCGCCGGAGCGGATGGAGAGCAGCAGCAGCCGGCGCGAGTCGCCGAGGCGGAGGCCGACCCGCCGCTCGAGCGCTCCGACGGCCTCGTGGACGCGGCGGATGGTGTCGTCGTAGAGCGGCGGGTACGACATCGCCGGCATGGCGCCGAAGAGCTCGGTGCTGAGCACGAAGCCCTCGGGCACGCGGTGGCCGTAGGCGGTCATCTGCTTGAGGCCGAATCCCTTGAAGCCGAGCGTCGTCTGGTCGTCGGTGCCGCGTTTGGGCTTGTGGATGGGCGACACCAGCCGCTCCGGATCGTAGTTCATCATCCGCGTGAGCCCGCGGCTGTCCAGGCGGCCGTTGAGCATGGAGATCTGACGCAGGGACGCCGCCATGTAGCGGTCGAGGGCCTGCAAACCGAGGCCGGAGACCAGCACCTCGCGCAGCACGAGCTCGGCCACCGCGTCGACGGACAGGCCGCGCGCCTCGCACTGCCGGGGGTCGTTGACCAGTACCGCGTGCAGGACCTGCTCGTGGCTGAGCACAGAGGTCGACGAGAGCTCGGTCACGCTGTTGGCGAGGAACTGGAAGACGTTCTGGTACTGGCGGAAGGTGAAGTTGCGCAGCGCGAAACTCGACTCGAGCATGTCGAGATTGACGTCCAGCGCGCGCGAGTCGACGCCGTCGGCGGCGAGCGCGCGCTCGAAGCGCCGCAGAGCCGTCGACATGCGGCGGAGCGACGCGCGCGTCATGTACAGCTCGATGCCCTCGGCGACGACGTCGTCCAGCAGCCGGCCGACGAGGTTCTCGACGCGGAAGGACAGCCCCAGAGCGTCGAACCGCGGCTCCGTGTAGTTGCCGTAGATGGACGGGATGCCGGCGGCGATGTGACGCTTCTGGTAGATGTTCTCGGTCGCCGTCGTCGTGCCGCGGCCGAGGACGATGGCCTTGAGCTGCTCGAGCACCGTGAGCGACGCGTCGAGCAGGGCGTCGCGCGTCCGCCTGCCCGGGCGCGCCTGCCAGCGCGCCAGCGCGCCCTCGAAGCGGTGTCGCGTGCGGCCGTCCAGGTTGAGGTGGTGGGCGACGGCCGAGCCCACGTCGTCGGCCGCCAGCGAGTACTTGCGCGCGAGCAGCCGGTGCGTCCGCACCAGGAGCGCGACACGCCGCCGCGCGGTCGCGGCCGCCGACCGGTCGTCGCGGTCCTCCTCGGGCAGCCCGAGGCGCAGGCGAAGCTCCGCCGGCGCCAGCGCGATGAGGCCGTCGAGCATCTCCCCCGGCTCGCCCTCGTCTTCGGCGGCGAGCCCGGAGAGGACTTCGTGCGGTCCGTGGGCCCACTCCGTCTCCTCGCTGATGGCCGCGAGCGTGTTGGCCGAGACGTACGGCTCGAGGCCGGCCGTGTCCAGGGTGAGCCAGTACTCGAGCACCGCGTGGCTGAACGCGACCATGCGGTTGGACGACTCCGCGTGCACCTGCTTGCGCAGGAAGTGCATGAGCGTGTCGCGCCGGCCGCAGATCTCGTCGATCTGGGTGGAGACGGCGCGCAGCTCGCCTTCGGCGCCGACCTCGTTGAAGTACACCGGCAGCGTGCGCAGCAGTTGCTTGGCGACGAAGTAGATGGGCCGGATGTCGGCGCTCAGGAACCGCGTGACGTCGCGCTGGAAGAGGTCGGTGTCGGCGATGAACACGCCGCCCAGCTTGAGCTGCACGTTGAGGGCGGCGGCCAGCCGCTCGAACAGCGCCGGATTGGACTCGATGATGTGCATCCAGCAGCGGACCTTGGGCAGGTGGTACGGGTTGACGACCGTCTCCCACTCGTCGGTCGCGCCGTGGATGTCCGGGTACTGGAACTTCCAGTACAGGATGTCCTCGATGAGGTCGTCTGCCGCCTTGACGTTGCCGGCCTCGCCGATGGCGACCCCGATCGCCTCGTAGCAGGCGAACCGCATGAGCAGGAACTCGTTGTCACGATCGCGGAAGAACGCGGTGAGGCGCGCGAGGATGCGGACGGCGTCGGTGTGCCTGTCCGGCCGCATCATCTGCTTGACCACGCCGAGCAGGTCGGCCATGACCTCCTTCTGCCGGTAGCCCAGCGTCTCGTCTTTGAGGAAGAAGAGACAGACGGCGAAGCGGTCCTCGAGATTGTCGACCCGGAACAGGGCGTCGATGGCGTCGCCGAGCACCGTGGAGAAGAGCGGGAACGTCGGCGCGGCGAGGTGGTCGTCCCGCGCCGCCTCGAGCGCCTGGATGAGGGTGGCGACCCGGCGTCTGGTGAGAAACGCGAACTGCCCCGCCACGGCTTCCGGGTCGGTGAGCTGCTCGCCTTGCGAGAGCGCCCACGCCGGGACGTCGAGGTGGTCGCGGACGCGGCGGTAGCCGGTGCCGAGCAGGTCACGGTAGAGCGCCTCGTAGCCGGTCGCGAGCGCCGGCCGCGAGGCGGCGCGCTGGGTGAGGTTGCGCAGCAGCGTGTCGCGCTCGAGAAACTCTGCCTCGTGCCCGGGCAGCAGGCGCTCGAGCGCTCCGGCGAGACCCGCGAGCGCTTCGTCGTACTCGCCGGAGTGGGCGCCGGCGAGCGCCTCCGCCGCCCAGGTGAGAAGAGCCCGGAGGAGCAGCGAGAACTGCTCTGCCGTCAGGCCGGATTCGAGCAGGCCCACGACCAGCTCGCCGAGCAGGCCGAAGAGGTCCTCCCTGTCCGCCGAGCGCTCGAAGTACGACCAGTTGCGCAGCAGCGTCGTCTGGAAGCCGTCGACCAGCAGGTCGGCGTTGCGGAACGTGTGGAAGTACTCGCCCACGGTCTCGGCGAGAGCGGAGCGCACGCCGTGCAGGCCCTCGACAGCCTCCAGCAGCGGCAGGTAGCGGTCGGGGATCACCACCTCCTGCGCCGTGGTCGCGAGGTTGGCGCGAAGGGCGTCGGAATCGAAGGGTACGGGCGTGGTCCTCACGACATCAATGATACCCCGCCCGAGCGCGCGGCTGCGGTAGGATTCGCCTCGACCGCACAGGCGAGCGGCGGCCGGAGAGGCCCGTCCGACGGGGAGGTTCCGGGGCCGCGACAGGAGGTACGGCAGCGATGGCCGCACAACGGACCCTCGGCATCAACGGCATCGGTCGCATCGGCAAGCTCACGCTCTGGCACCACCTGGGACGCGACGACTTCGACCGCTTCGTCGTCAACACGGGGCGTCCCGTGGGCACGTCGCTCGAGTCGGTCGTCCAGTACCTCTCCAAGGACAGCACCTACGGCCCGCTCCACCGCTTCCTGTTCGGCCGCTCGGGCGCTCGCGACATGAGCGTCGTCGACGAGGAGCGCGGGCTCATCAGCGCCTACGGCAAGGAGATCCTGATCCTGCGCGAGGCGCGCAACCCCAAGGACATCCCCTGGCGCGACAACGGCGTGGCCCTGGTGGTCGACGCCACCGGCACGTTCCGCGACCCCCACGCGGAGGCGGACGCGGCGCGCGGGTCGCTCCGCGGCCACCTCGCGGCCGGCGCGGCCGTCGTCGTCCAGAGCTCGCCGTTCAAGAGCAAGCAGAAGACCGCCCCGCTGCCGGCGGACGCGGCGATCCTCGTCCACGGCATCAACGACTACGAGTTCGACCCCGCCCGGCACACGCTCGTCTCGGCCGCGTCGTGCACGACGACCGCGCTGGCGCACATGATCCGGCCGCTGCTCGACCGCGACCTCACCAGAGACATGATCACCGCCGGCATGAGCACCATCCACGCGGTGACCAACTCGCAGCCGGTGCTCGACTCGGTGCCCAAGGCCGGCGCCACCGACCTGCGCAAGAACCGCGGCGCGATCGGCAACCTCGTCCTCACGTCGACCAACGCCGCCGCCGCGCTCGAGCAGGTCATGCCCGAGATCGGCGCCATCGGCTTCATGGGCGACTCGGTGCGCATGCCCACGCAGAGCGTCAGCCTCATCATCCTCAACGTGACGTTCCAGAGCGAGACGCTGCCCGACGGCTCGGTGTCCGTGGAGCGCGACGCCATCAACGCGATCTACAGGGACGCCGCCGCGGGCGAGGCCAGCGGGCTGCTCAAGTACACCGACGAGCAGAACGTCTCCACCGACATGCTCGGCGAGGACGCCGCCGTGGTCATCGAGGGCGCCGAGACGCACACGCGCACCGGGTTCATGAACCTGCGCGTGCCGCTGCGAGCCCGGCGCCGAGGACGCTGCCCGACACGGTGCGCGTGCCCGCTCACGCACGTCAAGGTGTTCGGCTGGTACGACAACGAGATGGGCAGCTACACGTACCGGCTCGGCGAGCTCACGATCCGCGCCGCGCGCAGCATGTGACGCGGCGCGGACGGCCTCGATGAGCGGTGCGCCTGGCGGCGCCCCGCGCGCCGGCCCGGCTACGCAGACTGGTCGGCCGCCTCGCCCGCAAGGGCGGCCAGCCGGCGCAGGCGGTGGTTGAGCGCCGACCGGCTGATCGGCGGGTCGGAGGCGGCGGCCAGCTCTGCAAGGCTCAGATACGGGTACTCAACGCGCAGTTCCGCGACCTGGCGGAGCTGCGCCGGCAGGCGCGACCACTCCGGCGACGCCATGAGCTCGCGCATGAGCGGCCGCCTGGCGTCTCCCCGCCGTGGCGGCCCGGCCGGCGTTGGCCGCGTCGCAGTTGGCCAGCCGGTTGGCGCTCTCGCGCACCGTGCCGAGCACCGCGTGCTCCTCCCAGCGCAGGCACGAATCGTGGGCGCCGATCACCGCCAGCAGATCGGCGGCCGTCTGCGCTGCGCTTCGTGTAGCAGGCGACGTTGCGCTCGCGCGCGGTGAGCGAGAACGGCAGGTCCAGCCGCGCGAGCAGGCGCTGGACCTGCTCGGCGAAGCCTTCGTCCTCGACCGTGAACTCGGCGTGCACCGGCGCCCCCGGCGCCGACATCGAGCCGCAGCCGAGGAACAGCCCGCGCAGGAACGCGACGAGGCAGCAGTGGCGCTCGACCAGGCGGCGCGGCACGGTCCACTGCACGGTGAGGTCGTCCGAGAGCACGCCCACGCTCGTTGAGCACCTGGAGGTCGCGCCCCTCGTCGCCGAGCAGCACCTCGTAGCGCAGTCCGATGGGCGCGCTGTCCATGGTGCGGAGCGACGCCTCGACGTCGAGCGGCTTGAGCAGGGCGAGCAGGTGGCGGGCGACGGCCGGCAGCGTCATGGAGGCGCGCACGCCGAAGTGCCCGCCGGAGGAGATCTCGAAGACGCCGGCGCCGAAGCAGCAGCCCGGAGAGCTGCGCCCGCCGGCAGTGGTCCGCCGCCGGCATGACGGTCACGAGCTCGAGCTTGACGTCCCGGTGAAGCCCACTGTCCCTACCTGACGATGCGGATGAGCGCCTGGGCGAGGCGCTCGGAATCGTGGCGGACGACGCCGCTCTCGGTGGCGACGGACGCGCGGACGACCTTGACGCCGAGCGCCCTTGAGGCGCTCGTCGTCGACGACCACCGGCCGCGCGCCGAAGCGCTCGTAGCTCGCCAGCATCTCTTCCGACACGGGCGCGTCGTTGACGAGGATCGACGTCGATCATGCCGGCGAGCCCGTGCCGGTGGAGCGCGTCCAGGTGGTCGCCGGCGGTGTAGCCGTCGGTCTCCCCCGGCTCGGTCATGACGTTGCACACGTAGACGACCCAGGCGCGCGTCTCGCCGATCGCGTCGACGCACCTGCGGCGACCAGCAGCGTTGGGGATGACGCTGGTGTAGAGGCTGCCCGGGCCGAGCACGACGAGGTCCGCCCGGGCGATCGCGGCGACCGCCTGCGGCACGCCGCGCGGGGCCTCCGGCGTGAGCCAGACGCGCCGCGGCAGGCGCTCGGCCGCGGTGATCGTGCTCTCGCCGCTCACGTGGCCGCCGCCCTCGAGCTGCGCGTGCAGCACCACGTCGTCGAGCGTGGACGGCAGCACGCGCCCGCGGACCTTGAGCACGTGCGTCGACTCGCGTACGGCGTGCTCGAAGTCGCCGGTGACCTCGGACAGCGCGGCCATGAAGAGGTTGCCGAAGCTGTGACCCTGCAGGCCGCCGTCGCTCGGGGAAGCGGTACTTGAAGAGCTGGCTCATCATCGACTCGTCGTCGGCCAGCGCCACCAGGCAGTTGCGCAGGTCGCCGGGCGGCGGCATGCCCATGTCCCGGCGCAGCAGCCCGGAGCTGCCGCCGTCGTCGGCCATCGTCACGACGGCCGTGAGGTTGCTCGTGTGCGACTTGAGGCCGCGCAGCAGGGCGGCGAGGCCGTTGCCGCCGCCGACCGCGACGACGCGCGGCCCCCGCGCCAGCCGGCTGGCCGCGCGGATCTCGCTCACCGACTCGGGCGTCGTCTTCTGGAAGAGCCACATGCGCCGCCCGCCGTACAGCAGGCAGAACAGCGCCCGACCGCCACGCCGTCGACGGCGAGCAGCAGCGCCGCCCAGTGCCGGTTCTCCAGCCAGCCCATGCCCAGGCCGCTCATGAGGTCCGGCGACCAGAGCACGCCGATGCCGAAGAGCACCGAGTACACGAGCAGCACGCCGCCGGCGAACGCCAGCAGGATCCAGCGTTTGAGCCCCAGGCCCGGAGCGAGCCACTCCAGCGATCGGCGCATCAGAGGACCGTCTAGTCCGTCTCGCCAGGGGCACTGTCGCGAGCCGCTCGATAGCACTGCGTCCATCAGTCTCTCGTGAGGTCCCGGTGGCGGACCACGGTGTAGTAGCCCTGCTTCTCGTAGCGCTCGCCGATGAGCTGCGCGATGGCGACGGAGCGGTGACGGCCGCCGGTGCAGCCGATGCCGATGGTCAGGTGCGCCTTGCCCTCCGCCGCGTAGCGCGGGAAGAGGAAGTCGAGCAGCGGGAACAGCCGCTCGAGGTACTCGCTCGGTGCCCGGTGACTGGAGCACGAAGTCTGCTGACCTCCTCGTCCAGCCCGGTGAGCGAACGCAGGCGCAGGTCGTAGTGCGGGTTGGGCAGGAAGCGGACGTCGAACAGCAGGTCCGCGTCGATGGGGATGCCGTACTTGTAGCCGAACGACACCACGGCGAAGACGATGTTGGTGCGCCGCGTGTGCTGGATGAGGTCTTCGTTGAGGCGCGCCTTGAGCTGGTGGATCGAGATGTCGCTGGTGTCGATGATGAGGCTGGCGCGCTCGCGCAGGCCGGCCAGCAGGTGGCGCTCCTCGCGGATGCCGTCGGTGACGCGTGCCGCGGCCGGCCAGCGGGTGCCGGCGGCGCGTCTCCTTGAAGCGCCGCACGAGCGCCTCGTTGGAGGCCTCGAGGAACACGAGCGTGTACTCGACGCCACGCTCGTGCAGCTCGTCCAGCAGCTGCTCGAGCTGCTCGAAGTACTCGCCGCCGCGCACGTCGCTGACCACGGCGACCCGGTCGACCTTGCTGCCCTCGCGGCGGAACAGGTCGACCAGCGTGGGCACCAGTTCCGGCGGCAGGTTGTCGACGCAGAACCAGCCGGCGTCCTCGAACGAGTCCATCGCCTGCGACTTGCCGGCTCCGGAGAGGCCGGTGATGATCACGAACTGCAGCGCCTCGGTCACGCCACCCTCCCCTCGTGCACGGACACGCCCTCGAGCGCCAGCAGGCGCTCCTTCCAGGCCGGGTCGTCGCCGTAGAAGCCGAGCCGGCCGTCGTTCTTGATGACGCGGTGGCACGGCAGGATCACCGGCAGCGCGTTGCGCGCCATGGCGGAGCCGACGGCCCGGTAGGCGTTGGGGCCGCCCGGCCTCGCGCGGCCAGGTCGCGGTAGCTCAGCGACCTCGCCGTAGGGCACCGCGCGCGAGCGCCGTGGTAGACGTCGCGCTCGAAGTCGGTGAAGCCGTGCACGCCGCGTAGGCGTCGACGTCGAGGTCGAAGCGGACGGGCTCGCCGGCGAAGTACTGCTCGAGCGCGAGCACCCAGCGGCTCCCGGCGCGGGAGCCTCGAGGCGCCCGGCGTCTCGCGGTCCGGCAGGTCCAGCGCGATCGGCAGCTCACCGGCGAGCAGCAGGTGACCGACGCCGAGCGCGCAGACGTAGACCTCCTCGCTCAGCCGGCCGAAGGCCGCCAGCTTCAGTCCGGTCTTATGGAGATGCGCATAGATCTCCCTCGCGACCTTGCGCGGCAGTCCCGGCACGCGCTCGATCTCCTCCCGGCTGGCGCGCAGGAACCGCTCGGGGCTGCCGAAGTGCTCCAGGATGCGCCGCCGGCGCACGGGGCCGACCTGCGGCAGCTCGTCGAAGACCGGCGAGCGGCGCAGGTCGGCGTCGCGCCGCTGCCTATGGTACGTCACCGCGAACCGGTGCGCCTCGTCGCGGATGCGCTGCAGCAGCAGCGAGCCGGGATCGTCGGCCGGCAGCGGCAGCGGGTCGCGGCGGCCGGGGACGAACACCTCCTCGCGCTGCTTGGCGAGGCTGACGAGCGTCGACCTCGACGCCGGCGTCGTCGAGCGCGGCGCACGGCGGCCGAGAGCTGCCCCTTGCCGCCGTCCACGACCACGAGGTCCGGCAGCGTGGCGAAGCTCTCGTCGTACTCGCCGGCGGCGGCGTCGCGGCGCTCGAAGCGCCGCCGCAGCACCTGGTTCATCATCGCGAAGTCGTCCTGCCCGGCCGCGTCGCGCACCGAGAACTTGCGGTAGTGCGCCTTCTTGGGCACGCCGCCCTCGAACACGACCATGGAGCCGACCGGGTGCTGCTCACCGAGGTTGGAGATGTCGTAGCACTCGATGCGCAGCGGCAGACGGTCGAGCGCGAGCCCGTCGCGCAGGCGCTCGAGCGCCTCGATGCGCGAGGCCGACTTGCGCGAGATGCGGTCGAGCTCGGTCTGCGCGGCCAGGTCGGCGTTGTGCTGGGCGAGCTCGAGCAGCCGCCGCTTGGGGCCCCGCTTGGCGGCGCGCACCGAGACCTGGGAGCCGCGCCGCTCGCGCCAGCACGGCGCCGAGGCCGGCGCCGTCCTCGAGCGGCGCGACCATCTCCGGCGGGATGACGGCGCCCTCCCAGTAGTACTCGAGCAGGAACTCCTCGAGGACGTCGGCGGCCTCGCGGTCGGCGGCGTTCTCGAGGTAGAACGACTGGCGGTCGACGACCGCGCCGTCGCGCACGCAGGAACACCTGGACGTTCGCGCCGGGGTCCGCCTGCGAGAGGCCGACCACGTCGAACGCCTCACGCTCGTCCACGCGCACCGACTGGCGCTCGTGCACGTGGCGGACGGCGGCGAGCCTGTCGCGCAGCAGCGCCGCCTTCTCGAACTCCTGCGCCGCCGCGGCCGCCGCCATCTCGCGCTCGATGTCGCGCTCGACCTCGCCCAGGCGGCCGCGCAGGAAGTCGATGGCCTGGTTCACGCGTGGCCATGTACTCCTCCGGTGTGCAGCGGTCGTCGCACGGGCCCAGCGAGCGCTTGATGAAGTACTGCAGGCACGGAGAACCGCTCGGCCGCCCCGGCTCCGCGCCGCGGCACTTGCGGTAGGGGAAGATGCGGCCGATGAGCTCCAGCGTCTCGCGGACCTTGCGCGCACTCGAGAACGGCCCGAAGTACAGGTTGCCGGCGCACGCGGCGGCCGCGGAAGAAGCGCACCCGCGGCCACTCGTCGTTCAGGGTGATCTCGATCGACGGGTAGCTCTTGTCGTCGCGCAGGCGCAGGTTGTAGGGCGGGCGCTCCTCGTGGATGAAGTTGTCCTCGAGGAGGAGCGCCTCCCTCTCCGACCCCGTCACCACCCAGTCGACGTCGGCCGCCTGCGACAGCATCTCCCCCGTGCGCCCGTGAGGCTGCGCCGCCGGGCGCAGGTAGTTGGCGACGCGCTTGCGCAGCGCCTTGGCCTTGCCTACGTACAGCACGGCGCCCCCGGCGTCGAGGAAGCGGTAGACGCCGGGTTCGTTGGGGATGCGCTTGAGGACCGCACGCAGGTGCTCGAGGTCCTTCTCGTGACGCGCCGATGGAATCATCGTCTCGATTGTACTCGGAGCGTCGCCGCGAGCCGCGAGGCCGCGGCGCGGCCGATGCCGTGCGGGCGGGCCCGGGGTCCGGCTCGCCGCGGCGTCAGTGGCCGGCCCGAGCCGCCCGGGTCACGAGACGCGGGCCCTCCTGGGCCGCTTCGCCGCCTCGACCACTCGCGGCGTCCTCGCGGCCTCGGCGGCGAGCACCCGCGCGAGGAACTCGCCGGTGTGCGAGAGCTCGGGCAGGCCGGCGAGCTCCTCCGGCGTGCCGGCCGCCACCACGCGACCGCCCTCGTCGCCGCCCTCGGGGCCGAGGTCGATGATCCAGTCGGCGCTCTTGATGACGTCGAGGTTGTGCTCGATGACCACCACGGTGTTGCCCTGGTCGACGAGCCGCTGGAGCATCTCGAGCAGCTTGTCGATGTCGGCGAAGTGCAGGCCGGTGGTGGGCTCGTCGAGGATGTAGAGCGTCCTGCCGGTGGCGACCTTGCTGAGCTCGCTGGCGAGCTTGACGCGCTGGGCCTCGCCGCCGGAGAGCGTCGTCGCCGGCTGGCCGAGCTTGATGTAGCCGAGGCCCGACGTCGTCGAGCGCCTGGAGACGGCGGGCGATGCGCGGCACGTTGGCGAAGAACTCCACCGCCTCCTCGACGCTCATCTCGAGCACCTCGGCGATGTTCTTGCCCTTGTACCAGACCTCGAGCGTGTCGCGGTTGTAGCGCTTGCCGTGGCAGGCCTCGCAGGGCACGTAGACGTCGGGCAGGAAGTGCATCTCGATCTTGATCTGCCCGTCGCCCTGGCAGGTCTCGCAGCGGCCGCCCTTGACGTTGAAGCTGAAGCGGCCGGGCTTGTAGCCGCGCAGCTTGCTCTCGGGCGTCTGCGCGAAGAGCTCGCGGATGTGGTCGAAGACGCCGGTGTAGGTGGCCGGGTTGGAGCGCGGCGTGCGGCCGATGGGCGACTGGTCGATGTCGATGACCTTGTCGAGGTGCTCGCGCGCCGTCGATGCCGTCGTGGTCGCCGGCGCGCAGCTTGGTGCCGCGGTTGAGGCGCGCCGCCATGCCCTTGTAGAGGATCTCGTTGACGAGCGTGGACTTGCCCGAGCCGGAGACGCCGGTGACGCAGGTGAACGCGCCCACCGGGAACGCGACGTCGATGTCCCGCAGGTTGTGCATGCGCGCGCCGCGGACGGTGAACCACTCGCAGCGGCAGGCGCCGCTGGCCGGGCAGCTCGATGCGGCGCCGGCCGGCGAGGAAGTCGCCGGTGAGCGACGCCGGTGTCGGCCATGACCTCCTCGGGCGTGCCCTGCGGCGACGACCTCGCCGCCGTGCTCGCCGGCGCCCGGGCCCATGTCGACGATGTGGTCGGCCGAGCGCATGGTCTCCTCGTCGTGCTCCACGACGAGGACGGTGTTGCCGAGGTCGCGCAGGCGCAGCAGCGTGTCGATGAGGCGGCGGTTGTCGCGCTGGTGCAGGCCGATGCTGGGCTCGTCGAGGATGTAGAGCACGCCGACGAGCGCCGAGCCGATCTGCGTGGCCAGGCGGATGCGCTGCGCCTCGCCGCCGGAGAGCGTGGCGGAGGCGCGCTGCAGCGTGAGGTAGCCGACGCCGACATCGTTGAGGAAGCGCAGCCGCTCGCCGATCTCCTTGATCACGCGGCCGCCGATGAGGCGCTCGGTGTCGCGTGAGCGACAGGCCGCTCCAGGAACGCGAGCGACTCGCGCACGCTCAGCAGCGTGAACTCGTGGATGTTGCGCTCGCCCACGGTGACCGCGAGGCTCGTGGGCTTGAGCCGTGCCCCGTGGCACTCCGGGCACGGCCGGTCCGCCATGTACTCCTCGATCTTCTGGCGGACCTGCTCCGACTCGGTCTCCTCGAAGCGCCGCTCGAGGTGCTTGATGATGCCGGGGAAGCTCGACGTTGTAGTGGCGCATGCGCCCCTGGTAGTTGCGGTAGCTGAGCGGGATGCGCTCCTTGCCGGTGCCGTAGCAGGAACAGCTTGCGGTCGCTCCTCGGACAGGTCGTCCCACGGCACGTCTGGTGTCGACGCCGAACGTCTTGGCGATGCTCTCGAACACCTGCTCGAGCCAGCCGAACGAGAGCTGGCCGTACGGCAGCAGCGCGCCCTTGGTCGATGCTGAGCGAGCCGTCCGGCACCACCAGGTCGGGGTCGATCTCCTGCGTGAACCCGAGGCCGTGGCAGGCCGGGCAGGCGCCGTGCGGGGCTGTTGAAGCTGAAGATGCGCGGCTCGATCTCCGGCAGCGAGATGCCGCAGTGGACGCAGGCGAACTTCTCGCTGAAGGTGAGCGTGTGCTCTTCGTCGCCGGCGGGCTCGATGTCGACCAGCCCGTCGGCGAGCGGCGGCGGCGGTCTCGACGGAGTCGGTGAGCCGCCGCCGCAGGCCGTCCTTCATGACCAGCCGGTCGACGACCACGGCGATGTCGTGCTTGAACTTCTTGTCGAGCTCGATGTCCTCCTCGAGCTCGCGCACCTCGCCGTCGACCTTGACGCGCGCGAAGCCGTCGGCGCGGAACTGCTCGAAGAGCTTGCCGTACTCGCCCTTGCGCCCGCGCACGACCGGCGCGATCACGCTGAAGCGCGTGCCCGGCTCGAGCTCGCACACCTGGTCGACGATCTGCTGCACGCTCTGCCCGGCGATGGGCCGCCCGCAGTTGGGGCAGTGCGGGTGCCCGACGCGCGCGTACAGCAGGCGCAGGTAGTCGTAGATCTCGGTGACCGTGCCCACGGTGGAGCGCGGGTTGCGGGAGGTCGTCTTCTGGTCGATGGAGATGGCCGGCGAGAGGCCCTCGATGCTGTCGACGTCCGGCTTGTCCATCTGGCCGAGGAACTGGCGCGCGTAGGCCGAGAGCGACTCTCGACGTAGCGGCGCTGGCCCTCGGCGTAGATGGTGTCGAAGGCGAGCGACGACTTGCCCGAGCCCGGAGAGGCCGGTGATGACGATGAAGCGGTCGCGCGGCAGCTTCAGGGAGATGTCCTTGAGGTTGTGCTCGCGCGCGCCGGTGATGATGAGGTCGCTGGTCATGTCTCTAGTGTCTCAAATCTGTCTACCGCGCCTTGGGCGCTGACTACGGGGGCTGCTCAGTCGATGAGCAGCAGGCCGGTCCAGGCCGGGTGGTCCTCGGCCGGCAGCTCGACGCTGAGGCCGGCCGCCTCGGCCGTGGCGACGACGTCGATGCCCACGGCCTCCATGGAGGGGCGCGCCTCGAACGGGTGCCGGCAGGCCTCGCCCGGCCCTGGCCGACGCACTCGTCGCAGAGCACGCACTCGCCGCCGGAGAATGCCGCCGCGAACCGGTAGCCGAGCTTGAACGCGGCGCGCTCGAGGTCGGTCATGAGGTGCGCGAAGCGGTTCTGGCTCTCCCTGAGGCCCTCGATCTGGCTCGGCGTCGCGTCCTGCGCGTCGGCGTAGGTCCTGCCGTCCAGCTGCTCGTCGACGCAGTCCTGCGTGAGCGGGATGTCGAGCTGGACGACCAGCGCGTCGCCGTACTTGCGCAGCACGTCGCGCGTGGCGGCCGCCGGGCATGACCGCCGGCGGGCACATGAGGTTGTGGCCGTAGCCCGAGCACAGCGGCACGCGGCACTTGAGGTTGACGCGGTCGTCGACCACGACGGCGCGCGCCGGCAGCGGCGCCGCCCGGTCGGCGCCGAAGCCCTCGGCCTCGGCGACGAGCCGCTGCAGGTGCATGGCGTCAGCCAACTGCTTCTCCTCTCCGGCTGAGCTCTTTGCTGAGCTCCTTGATCTCGTCGCGCAGCTTGGCCGCGTACTCGAACTTGAGCTGGTCCGCCGCCTCGAACATCTCGGCCTCGAGGCTCGTGAGGAGCTTCTCGAGGTCGGCGCTGCGGCATCGCGACCTTCTTGGCCACCGACTTGGCCGCACGGCGGCCCTTGGTGGGCACCGCCGCCGCGTCGCTGAGCATCGTCGAGATGTCGCTCACGCCCTTGACGACGCTGAGCGGCGTGATGCCGTGCTCCTCGTTGTACGCGGTCTGCCTGGCGCGGCGACGGTTGGTCTCGCCGATCGCCACCTCCATGGCCGCCGTCATGCTTGTCGGCGTACATGATGACCCTGCCGTCGACGTTGCGGGCGGCGCGGCCGATGGTCTGGATGAGGCTCGTCTGGCCGCGCAGGAAGCCCTCCTTGTCGGCGTCCAGGATGGCGACCAGCGTGACCTCGGGCAGGTCGAGGCCCTCCCGCAGCAGGTTGATACCCACGAGGACGTCGAACTCGCCCAGCCGCAGGTCGCGCACGATCTGGATGCGCTCCAGCGTGTCGACCTCGCTGTGCAGGTAGCGCACCTTGAAGCCGTTCTCGATGAGGTAGTCGGTGAGGTCCTCGGCCATGCGCTTGGTGAGCGTGGTGACGAGGACGCGCTGGTCCTTGTCCACGCGGCGGCGGATCTCGTTCATGAGGTCGTCGATCTGCCCCTCGGTGGGCCGCACCTCGACGTCCGGGTCGACGAGCCCGGTGGGCCGGATGATCTGCTCGGCGATGTTGACGCTGTTGGCGAGCTCGAACTCGGCCCGGGCGTGGCGCTCACGAAGACGAGCTGCGGCACCTTCTCGAGGAACTCGTCGAAGCGCAGCGGCCGGTTGTCCAGCGCGCTCGGCAGGCGGAAGCCGTAGTCGACGAGCGTGCTGCTTGCGCGACCGGTCGCCCTCGGACATGGCGCGGATCTGCGGCAGCGTCATGTGCGACTCGTCGACGAAGCAGAGGAAGTCGTCCGGGAAGTAGTCGAGCAGGCAGTTGGGCGTGGCGCCGGGCTGCTTGCCGAGCAGGATGCGCGAGTAGTTCTCGATGCCGCTGCAGTAGCCCATCTCGCGCAGCATCTCCATGTCGTACTGGGTGCGCTGGCGCAGGCGGTGCGCCTCGAGGATCTTGCCGTGCTCCTCGAACCAGGCGCAGCGCTCCTCCATCTCGCGGCGGATCTCGACGAGCGAGCGCTCGATGGCCGGGTCGTTGGTGACGAAGTGGGTGGCCGGGTAGATGGCCACGTGCTCCGGCTTCTCGATGACCTCGCCGCTGACGGGGTCGTAGCTCGACGATCTGCTCGACCTCGTCGCCCCAGAGCTGGATGCGGACGGCGGTGTCCTGCGAGGCCGGCCAGATCTCCACGGAGTCGCCGCGCACGCGGAACTTGCCGCGCGCCGGCTCGAAGTCGTTGCGCGCGTACTGGATGTCGACGAGCTTGCGCAGCATCTCGTCGCGCTCGACCGTCTGGCCCGACCTGCAGGAGCACCATCTTCTCGAGGTAGTCCTCGGGCGAACCCAGGCCGTAGATGCAGCTGACGCTGGCGACGATGACCACGTCGCGCCGCAGCAGCAGCGACGTGGTGGCGGAGTGGCGCAGGCGGTCGATCTCGTCGTTGATGGACGAGTCCTTCTCGATGTAGAGGTCCTGCGCGGGCACGTACGCCTCGGGCTGGTAGTAGTCGTAGTAGCTGACGAAGTACTCGACGGCGTTGTCGGGCAGGAACTCGCGGAACTCGTTGCACAGCTGCGCCGCCAGCGTCTTGTTGTGGGCGATGACCAGCGTGGGCTTCCTGGCCCTCTCGATGACGTTGGCCATGGTGAAGGTCTTGCCCGAGCCGGTGACGCCGAGCAGCGTCTGATAGCGGTCGCCGCGCACGACGCCCTCGGTGAGGGTGTCGACGGCCTCCGGCTGGTCGCCGGTGAGGTCGTAAGCAGCCTGGATGGAGAATTCGGTCATGCGTCCTCGACTCTACCAATACGAACGTATGTTCGCAAGGGGTCGGCGTGCCGGCCGGCCGTCCCTCGCGGCGCCGGCCGCAGGCCCGGCGGAAGCTTAGATGCCGAGGCGGTCGGCGTACGTCTCTCGATATACCCGCCGCGCCTCGAGGACCTTCTTCACGTAGGCGCGCGTCTCCGGGTACGGGATGTCGCGGACGCGCAGCGCGTGCCCGTCGGCGGCCGCCGCGGCGCGCCACTTGGAGACGACGCCCATGCCGGCGTTGTACGAGGCGATCGCCGCGCGCACGTCGCCGCCGTAGGCGTCGAGCGCGTGGCGCAGGTAGTAGCAGCCGTAGCGCACGTTGACGCGCGGGTCCTCGAGGTCGGCGGCCGTGAAGGTGACGCCGCCGGACTCGCGGGCGATCTGCTCCGCCGTCTGCGGCAGGATCTGCATGAGACCCACCGCGCCCTGCGACGAGCGTGCGTGCGTGTCGAACTTGCTCTCCGCGTAGATGACTCCGGCAACGAGCGCCGGGTCGAGGTGGTAGCGGCCGGCGGCGCTCCGGATGGCCTCGGTGTGCTCCAGCGGGTACACGGTCTTCGTGACCCACGACGGCCCGCCGCTGGCTCCGAGCAGCGGCGCCGCCCAGCGGGTCACCACGGCCACGGCTGCCAGCGCAGCGACGACCAGGACGGCCACGATGAGAACGCGCCTCACGAGGCGTTCTCGCCGGCGCCGTCCCCCACGGCGGGTCGCTCGCCGGCGAGGATGCTCGCCACGGTCTGCCCCACGTACTCCCTGAGCCGCTTGCGCGACCCGGTGTTGTCGAACACGAAGTCGCTGCGCGCGGACCTTCTCCTCTTCGGGCATCTGCTGCGCACGCCGGCGGCGGAACTCGCTGTCGGTGAGCTTGGCCGCGAGGCGCCGGCGGCGCACGTCGTCCGGCGCCGTGATGAGCATGACGTAGTCGAAGCGCTGCTCGAACCCCGTCTCGAACAGCAGCGGCACCTCGACGACGATGAGCGCCGGCCGCGGCCGCGCCTTGCGCTGCTCCTCGATCCAGCCGGACACGGCGTCGCGCACGAACGGGTGCAGCAGGTCCTCGAGCCAGCGCAGCTCGGCCTCGTCGGCGAAGACGATGCCGGCGAGCGCCGGCCGGCTGAGGCCGCCGGCGCCGTCGATGACCGCGCTCGCCGAAGTGCTCGCGGATGCGGTCGATGATCTCCGGCCGCGCAGTAGAGGCCGTGCACGATGTCGTCGCTCGAGATGATGGCCGCGCCGAGCTCGTGCAGGTAGGCGAGCGCCGTGGACTTGCCGGAGCCTATGCCTCCGGTCAGTCCGAGCAGCGGAATCTGCGTTTGCGATGTGGTCATGCTGATCCCTGACGCAGGGCGGGGGCGGCGAAGGCGTCCAGCGCCTCCGCCGCCCCCGCCCGCAAGGCGTCAGGCCTCCGGAGACTCCTCGGCCGGCTCGGCCGGAGGCTCCTCGTCGTCCGCGCGCGCCGGCCGGGAAGACGTCGTCGCTCAGGCCGAGCTCGGGCTCGTGCTCGGCCACGAACTCCTCGGCCGCCTCTTCGACGATCTCGGCGGCCTCGGCTACCACGATGGCGTCCTCGAGGGCCTGCTCGACCTCTTCGGGCGTCTCGGCTGCGGCGAGCTCCTCTTCGACGACGGCCGCGGCCACTTCGACCTCGGCCTCGGCCTCGAGGATCTCCTCGGCCTCTTCGACGTCCTCGACGGCCTCGGCGATCTCCTCGGCCTCTTCCGTCTCGGCCTCGGCGTCCTCGTCGACCTCAGGCTCGAGCGGCCGCAGCGGCTTCACGTTGTCGCCGTCGACGCGCTTGATGCTGAGGCTGAGGCGGCGGCGCTCGGAGTCGACCTCGATGATCTTGACCTGCACCTGCTGGCCGACGGAGACGACCTCGTCCGGACGCTCGACGTGGCGGTTGGCCAGCTCGCTGATGTGCACGAGACCCTCGATGCCCTCGTAGATCTCGACGAAGGCGCCGAAGGCGACGATCTTGGTGACGCGGCCGTCGACGACGTCGCCGACCTTGTGCTGGGCGACGATCTTCTGCCACGGGTCTTCCTGGGTCTGCTTGAGACCGAGGCTGATGCGCTGGCGGTCGCGGTCGATGTCGAGCACCTTGACCTTGACCTTCTGGTTGACCTGCAGCACCTCGGACGGGTGGTTGATGTGGGTCCAGCTGAGCTCGCTGATGTGGATGAGGCCGTCGATGCCGTCGAGGTCGACGAAGGCGCCGAAGTCGACGATGTTGCTGATCGTGCCCTCGACGACGTCGCCCACGTTGAGCTCGTCGATGATCTGCTGGCGGACCTCCTTGCGCTCCTCCTCGAGGACGGCGCGGCGGCTGAGGACCACGTTGTTGCGGTTGCGGTTCATCTCGATGACGCGGCAGTTGAGCTCCTGGCCCACGTACTCCTGGAGGTCCTGCACGCGGCGGATGTCGACCAGCGAGGCCGGCAGGAACCCGCGCACGCCGAGGTCGAGGATGAGGCCGCCCTTGACGACCTCGATGACCGTGCCGGTGACGGGCTCGCCGCTCTCGAAGGCGGCCTCGATGCGCTTCCAGGCCTTCTCGAACTTGGCGCGCTTCTTGCTGAGGATGAGGCGCCCGTCGGCGTCTTCCTTGGTCATGACGAGGGCGTCGATCTCTTCGCCGAGAGCGACTTCCTCGGAGGTGTTCACGTTCTTGCGGATGCTCAGCTCGTTGACCGGGATGACGCCCTCGGACTTGTAGCCGATGTCGACGAGGACCTCGTCCTTGTCGATGCGGACCACCTTGCCGGTGACGATGTCCCCTTCGCTGAAGTTGGTCAGCGTCATGTCGTAGTTGGGGACGATCTCGCCGTCGACCTCGATGAGGTAGCCTTCGCTGCCCTCTACGATCCTGGGGTCGTTCGCTGCCGCGAGCTGTGTGTCGATCGCTTTGTCTGCCATGTGGTGTCGTTGCCTCCCGGTCACGTATGCGGTCCGTCGTTTACAGAAGGGAAAGGCCCGCGGACCGCAGCGGGCCGAAACTACAGAAGTATAGCACGGGGGCGATGATGCTCGCGACGCCGGGCCAGAACGGGCGGCGGGCGGCGCGGCGTCAGCCCTTGGCCGCCACCCAGTCGTCGCCGACGCCCGATCTCGACCTCGAGCGGCGGGTCGAGCTCGAGGGCGCCGCACATGGCGTCGCGCAGCAGCGGTTCGCAGCACGTCGACCTCGTCGTCCGCGCACTCGAGGACGAGCTCGTCGTGCACCTGCAGGACCAGCCGCGAGGCCAGGCCGCGCTGCTCCAGCTCGCGGCTCACGCGCACCATCGCCACCTTGATGATGTCGGCCGCCGTGCCCTGCAGGATCGTGTTGACGGCGAGGCGCTCGCCGAGCGAGCGCGTTGCGGAAGTTGGAGGAGCGCAGCTCCGGCACCGCGCGGCGACGCCCGAAGAGCGTGGTCACGTACCCGTCCTGCGTCGCCTGGGCGATGACGCGCTCGCGGAACGCCCTGCACGTGCGGGTACTTGGCGAAGTAGGCGTCGATGAAGGCGCGCGCCTCCTCCACGGGCATGTCGACCTGCTCGGAGAGGCCGAACGCCGAGAGACCGTACATGATGCCGAAGTTGGTCGCCTTGGCGCGCTCGCGCTGCTGCTTGGTGACCTCTTCGACGGGGATGCCGGCGACGGCGGCCGCGGTGACGCGGTGCACGTCCTCGCCGCGGTGGTAGGCGTCCAGGAGCGCCGGCTCGCCGGAGAGCGACGCCATGAGGCGCAGCTCGATCTGCGAGTAGTCGGCGACGAGGAGCTTGCAGCCCTCCTCGGCGACGAAGCAGGAGCGGATCTCCGACCCCAGCTCGGTGCGCACCGGGATGTTCTGCAGGTTGGGGTTGGAGCTCGAGAGCCGGCCGGTGGCGGCCACCAGCTGGTTGAAGGTGGTGTGCAGCCGGCCGGTGCACCGGGTCGAGGCGGGCCGGGAGCGGCTCGAGGTAGGTGTTGAGCAGCTTGGTGAGCTCCCGCCACTCCTCGACCGCCGGGACGATCGCGTGCTGGTCGCGCAGGCCGCGCAGCACGCGGGCGTCGGTCGAGTAGCCAGTCTTGCCCTTCCTGCCCGGCTCCAGGCCGAGGCGCGCGAAGAGGACCTCGGCCAGCTGCTGCGGCGAGCCGATGGTGAACGGCGCCGCCGGCCAGCGCCGCGATCACGTCGGCCAGCTCGTCGACGCGGTCGCGCACGCGCGCCGTGATCTCGCCGAGGCGGTACGGGTCCATCTTGACGCCGGCCGCCTCCATCTGGGCGAGCACGCGGACCAGCGGCAGCTCGATCTCGCGGAACAGCCGCTCGAGGCCGAGCTCGACGAGGCGCGGCCGCTGGGCCTCGGCCACGCGCCACGTGAGGGTGGCGCGCGTGGCCGCGGCGGCCTCGGCCGCCGGCCCTTCGACGAGCTGCGCGCCGTCGTCGGCGCCGGCGAGCGCGAAGAGCGTGCGCTCCTTCTCCGGCCGCTCCGGCGCCAGCAGGTACGCGGCCACGGCCGTGTCGAAGGCCGGACCGCACGGGCGCGCTCACGAAGCCGGGCTGCGCCTTGGCGTCGTGGACCACGACGTGCGCCGGCCAGCAGCCAGAGCGAGGCCGCAGCGGTCGGCGTCGCCGGGCGCCACCAGGCAGACCTCGCCGCCGGCGTGAGCGGCGACGGCGAAGCCGTGCGCCGCCGTCGCCGCGCGGCTCGAAGGCGAGCGCGGCCTCGCCCTTCTCGAGCAGCGCCGCCACCGGGCCGACGTCCGGCTCGGCCGCCAGACGCACGAGGCCGCCGGACACGGCGGCCGGCGCCGGGGCCCGCCGCCGGCGCGGCGGCCTCCCCGGCAGCATCTCCTTGAGGCGCCGGCGCAGGTTGCGGAACTCGAACCTCTCGAAGACGGCGTCGAGGGACTCGACCGGCAGCCGGTAGCCGCCGCGCGCGACGAGGTCGACCAGATCGTCCTCGAGCGGCACGTCCAGGACCATGGTCGCCAGCCGCAGCGAGAGGCGCGCCGCCTGCTCGTGCTCGCGCAGCAGCGCGCGCCGCTTCTCGCTCTTGACCTCGTCGAGGCGCGCGTACAGCTGCGTCGATGGAGCCGAACTGCTGCAGCAGCTGCGCCGCCGTCTTCTCGCCGATGCCGGGCACGCCGGGGATGTTGTCGCGAGCTGTCGCCCTTGAGGCCGATGTAGTCGGGGATCTGCGCCGGCGTGACGCCGAAGCGCTCGAGCACCGCCGCCGGCGTGTAGATCTTGACGTCGGTGACGCCCCGGCCGGTGCTCATCACCCAGATGTCGTCGTCGACCACCTGCATCGCGTCCCGGTCGCCGGTGACCACGATGGAGCGCGACGCCCTGGCGCTTGGCCTCCTCGGCCAGCGTACCGAGGATGTCGTCGGCCTCGTAGCCGGGCTTGCACCAGGTTGACGATGCCGAACGCGTCCATGAGCTCGGGCAGCAGCGGCCACTGCGGCGGACAGCCCCTCGGGCATGGTCGGCCGCTGGGCCTTGTACTGCTCGAGACTCGTCGTGGCGGAAGGTCTTCTCGCGCGCGTCCCAGGCGCACGACGATGCAGGCGGGACGGTACTCGGAGACGATCTTGAGCAGCATCTGGCTGAGCCCGTAGAGCGCGTTGGTGGGCAGCCCGGCGCGGGTGGCGATGCGACTCGGGCAGCGCGAAGAACGCGCGGAAGGCGAGGCTGCTGCCGTCGAGCAGGAAGAGACGGTCGTGGAGGTGCGGGTCGGCCATGCCGCGATTCTACGTCACGCGGCCGCCGCGAGCTTCAGGCCGCGCAGGTCACTCTCCGTACGGAGGGGCCTCGTTGAGCACCAGCCAGTACAGGCCGAGCTGGTTGACCGCCTCCATGAACTGCGTGAAGTCCACCGGCTTGCGGATGTAGCTGTTGGCGCCCAGGTCGTAGCTGCGCGCGAGGTCACTCTCCACGTTGGACGAGGTGAGGATCACGACGGGCAGGCGGCGCGTGCGCGGGTCGGCGCGCAGCCGCTCCAGGACCTCGAGGCCGCCGACCTTCGGCAGCTTCAGGTCGAGCAGTACGAGGTTCGGCGCGCCGCGCACGTCCCGGCCGGAGTAGCTCCCGGTCGCGAAGAGATACTCCAGCGCCTCGGCGCCGTCCCGCACCACATCGACCCTGTTGGCCACACGGTTGCGGCGCAGCGCACGCAACGTGAGCTCGACGTCGTCATCGTTGTCTTCGACCAGAAGGATCAAGCGCTGTTCGTTCATTCAACCTCCCCTCGGGCCCCGGGGTGAACCACACCGTGGCTCCCTACCCGTTGTCCCCTCCGCCCAGACACGGCCCCATGCCTCGCACGATGCGCGGGACGGTCGCGGGGCCGGTGCCGGTACCGGGGAGCTCGTCGCCGCCGGGCATGAGGCAAGCCGTCCCCAGCCACTCACGACCGCTGCTTGACCAACAGTACACGCGTGCCCATCGGCCCGCACGTGAAGTGCACGGCATCGGCCAGCGAGCGCATGAAGTGGACACCGCGTCCGCTGGTGGCCATCGGCGGGCGGCGGGCAGACAGGCGACGCCGCCATCCCCGAGCCGCCGTCGACGACTTCCACGGCGACCTCGTCCTCGTAGCAGAAGAACCGCACGCGCACGTCATCGTCCGCACCGTGGGGCGAGCCGTGCACGACCGCATTGGCGAGTGCTTCGGCGACCGCGACGCTGAGCTCGAAGAGCTCCGCGCCGTGCAGACCTGCGACCTCCGCGAAGGCGGCGACACGGCGACGCGCGGCGCGCAGCTGGCGACTGGTGGCCGGAAACGTGAACTCGTGCTCCCAACGCGGCCGGTCGGGATCGCGGAGCGGCGCATCGGCGTCGCCCTCGGGCGGGCCGGGCGCCGGTGGCACCGCACGCATGAGGCCGGCGCCCGCGAGCGCAGCTCGTGCCTCGGGCTCCTCGACCGCCACGACCAGCTCTCCGCCGGCCGACTCGAACGCCGAGGCTGCGGCGCGCAGGGCCGCGAGACCGCGGTCGTCCATGGGCTTCCACGGGTCGAGGTCCACCACGACCGCGGACGCACCCGAGCGCAGACAGCGGGTGACCTCAGCAGGGAGGTCGGCCTCGAGGCGGCTGCCCTCGACGCCTCCACAGTGGATCACACAGACTTCGCTCCGGACCTCCGTGCTGACGGCTCGACCCCGGTCGGTCAAACGGATCAGCCCTGCTCCGGGTGCGCGTCGCTGTCGTACGCCACCGGCGGCTCGAACCGGCACTCCTCCTGGCCGGGCCACCCGCCGAAGGGGTACGTGCAGTGCATCTGGTGCAGCTGTTCGCCGACGTCGTCGAAGCGCGCGTGGATACGCTCCACGATCTCGTCGGTCATGGTGAAGGAGCGTACGCCCTCGCTGAACGCCTGGCGCAGCGCATCCATGCGCAACTCCAGCTCGTCGAAGTCGGCGCGCCACTGCTGCACGTCCCCGGACGCGGGATGGCGCAGGTTACGGGTCTCACTCATGTTCGTGCCTCCAGGCGATGCTGACCACCGATGGGTCCTCACGTTCGTACAGGCTCATACCCTCCGGGGGGTCCCGTACACGGGCGGCGCGAGCCTGCGGCCAGCCGCGCGCCGAGCGCCGTCGCCACCGATGTACACTGCGCCGCAGGACCGGCGCCGGGCCGGGCCGCGGACACCGGAGGTCGCACCATGGGAGCACGAGAGTACGCACGCGGACGTCGCGTGGTGGCCCGGCTGGCGCACGGCGGCGACCTGCTGGAGGAGATAGCCGCTGTGGCCGACGCGCACGGCATGCGTGCGGCGGAGCTGCGCGCCATCGGCGCGCTCCAGACCGCCCGCCTCGCCTTCTACGACCAGGCGTCGCACGAGTACGGGGAGTTCTCGGTGGACGCACCGGTCGAGCTCGTCGGGCTGCTCGGCAACGTCTCGCGCCGCGACGGTGCGACCGCCGTGCACGCCCACGCCACACTCGCCGGGCACGACGGCGCCTGCGTCGGCGGGCACGTGGCGCCGGGCTGCGTGGTCTTCGCCTGCGAGCTCATCCTGCAGGAGCTCGTCGGCGAGCCGCTCGAGCGGGAGTTCGACGAAGTCACCGGGCTGGCGCTCTGGCGCGGCCTCTGAGCACGCCGGAACGCGGGCGCGCCAAGACGGCGGTGGTGAGAGAAAAGGTGGTGTCGGAAGGGGGACTTGAACCCCCATGAGGTTATGCCCTCACTAGGCCCTCAACCTAGCGCGTCTACCAATTCCGCCATTCCGACACTGAGGGACCGCGATTATAGGCGGTCCCCAACCGGGCGGTCAACGCGAGCCCCGGCAAGGTGCCCGCTCATGACGATGGGCGGGTCCGCGTACTGCAGCCCGCCCATCGGCGGCGCCCCCTTCATCTGCCTCCAGAAGCACGAGGCTGTGGTCTGCAGAGACCGTGGCGCCGACTGAAGCTCTCGCCGGAGTATAGGCCGAGGCGCCGAGGTGATACAACGTTTCTGGACCGCGCAACGACTTCGACCGGAGGGCCCGATGCCAGCTCGCATCCTCGTCGGCAGTTGCTCCTGGACGGACCCCACGCTCATCACGTCCGGGCGCTTCTACCCGCGCGGAGCGACCAGCGCCGAGGCGCGCCTGCGCTACTACGCGGACCAGTTCGAGATCGTCGAGGTCGATTCCACCTACTACGCGCCGCCGTCGGTGCGCAACAGCGAGCTGTGGGTGGAGCGCACGCCGGCCGGCTTCGTGTTCGACGTCAAGGCCTTCGCGGTCCTCACCCACCACCCGGCCGTCGCCGAACGCCTGCCGGACTGGCTCCGTGCCGCGCTCCCGCAGGAGGCGCACGGCAAACGCAACGTCTACGCCGGGGACTTCTCGCCCGCCGATCTGGAGAAGGTCTGGCAGCTCCACCGGGACGCGCTGGAGCCGCTGGCCTCGGCCGGCAAGCTCGGCGCGGTGCTCTTCCAGTTCCCGCCCTGGTTCGTGCGCTCTCGCGAGAACCGTGAGTACCTGCGCGACCTGCCGGCCCGACTGCCCGGCTGGCCCATCGCCGTGGAGTTCCGCGGCGGCGGGTGGATGACCGGCGAGTCCGCCACCGGCACGCTGCGGCTGCTCGAAGAGGCCGGCCTCGCTTACGTGGTGGTCGACGAGCCGCAAGGCTTCCCCAACAGCACGCCGCCGCTGACCGCGGCGACGGCGCAGCTCGCGGTGGTCCGGCTCCACGGCCGCAACGCCGACACGTGGGAGAGCCGGACCGGGGCGGCGTCGGACCGCTTCAGGTACCTGTACAGCGAAGCCGAGCTCCTGGAGTGGGTCCCGCGCGTGCGCGAGCTCGCTGCGCCAGACGCAGTCGGTGCACGTCCTCTTCAACAACAACTACGAGGATTGGGGCATGCAGAACGCGCGCCGGATGGCGCACCTGCTCGGCGTCGGAGACGCAGCCTGCCCCAGGTGCGGCTCGACCTCAGCTGAGCCGCCTCCTCGCCCACGTGGCCGGACACGAAAAGGACCGGCACTTCGGAGTCGGCCTCTCAGGCGGGCGGCGTGAGGAGCTCGCGCATCTGCGCGTCGACCCGTGGCGCCCCAGCGCGCGAACTCGGCGAAGAAGGCCTCGCACGGCACGACCTGCTCGGGCACGAAGACGCCGGGGCCGGCGATGTCGCCGCGCGCCAGCATGCGCGCCACGATCGCCGGCGGGATGCCCGTGTCCACGTCGCCGCCGCCGGCGCCTGACTCCTTGTGCGCCGGGATGGTGGCGCGCACGCGCCACTCCACCCGGCGCCCGTCCTTGAGCCCGCGCACGACGCCGAGCAGGTAGTCCACGTCGTCGAGCACCACGTCGGTCGGCCGCGGGATCTCGCTCACGACCTTGAGCAGCACGTCGCGCGGCCGCACGTGCACGCCTTTGACCTCGACCTCGTCGGTGCGCGTCATGCCGATGGTGTTGAGGAACCGCATCTGGCCGGTGAACTCGGCCGGCAGCGAGAGCTTGAACGTGGCCGACCTGAGCCCCTGGTCCTTCCAGGTGTGCCAGAAGGTGAAGGGCTCGGAGTGGATCGTGTAGTGCGCCTCGAGCGCGCCGGCCGGCTGGCCGAAGTCCAGGTCCTCGAGGCCCTCACCGCCGGTGATGTCCATCACCCAGTGTCCGTCGATGAACTCGGGAGCCACCACGCTGAACTCGTCGCACAGCGTCTCGAGCGAGTACGGCACGACCCAGCCGTCGTAGCTGCTCCAGTCGGTGTCGTCGACGTTGCCGCACAGGGCGTGCGCCTCTTCGACCACGTCCAGACGCTCGGCGCCGTACTTGGCGAGGATGTTGGTGACGCCGGGGGCGCCGCCCATGGCGATGACGGCGGTGACGCCGGCGCGGCGGAACTCCTCGTGCAGTTCGACCTGCTGCTTGGTCACGTGGAAGAGGCCGCCCATGTCGGTGTAGTGCACGCCCGCCGCAGCGGCGGCGTGCATGACGGTGATGTTCCAGAAGTGCTGCGTGGCGTTGACCATGGCGTCGCAGCCGGCGATGGCGCGCCTGCACGCTCTCCTGGTCGCGCGCGTCGACGAAGCGGCCCGTGGCCTTGCCGCCGCCGTGGCCGGCGGCCACCTCACGGGCCTGCTCCTCGTTGTAGTCCCCGACCACGACCTCGGTGACTTCGGGGCTCGATGCCCAAGCTCCTTGACGGCCCAGCGGCCCATGGCGCCGGCGCCCACGACGGCGATCTTCATCTTCCCTCCTGCACCCTCGGACGACATGCTGCCTGCGACGCGAGCCTACGAGACTCGCGAGGCGAAGTACAGACGGCTATCATGGTGACGCGGAACGTCGCTCCACCCCCCTCTCGCAAGGACGGTGACCGTGATCAGGTACGGTCTGGACGAACACGACTGGCAGGCGCTCGAGGACGAGGTCCTCGGCCTGTTCACGGCGCTGCTCCGCGATCGACACGACCAACGGCAACGAGACCGAAGCCGCGCTCGCCGTGCAGGCGTATCTCGCCGCCAACGGCATCGCGAGCGAGCTCGACGGCGAGCTCCCCGACCGGCAGAGCCTGGTGGCCCGGCTGGACGGCGACAGGCCGGGCCCCACGCTGACCATGATGGGGCACCTCGACGTCGTGCCGGCGGACGCCGACGAGTGGAGCGTGCCGCCGTTCGCCGGCGTCGTCAAGGACGGGTTCGTCTGGGGCGTCGGCGCCACCGACATGAAGAACCAGGTGGCCGCCGAGGCGGTCGCCCTCGCCCGGCTCAAGCGCTCGGGCGCCTCGTTCGCCGGCACGCGTCAAGTTCGCCGCCACGGCCGACGAGGAGGTCGGCGAGTTCTGCGGCGTCCAGTGGCTCTGCGAGCACCGCCCCGACGCGCTGCGCGCCGACTATCTCCTCAACGAGGGCATGGGCGGGCTCTGGCTGCCGGTGGACGGGCACAAGGTCTTCCTGCTCGCCGTCGGCGAGAAGGCGTTCGCGCAGTTCCGCATCCGGACCCGCGGCCGCGGCGGCCACGGGTCCGTGCCGGAGAAGGAACGCAGCGCCGTGATCGACCTCGCCCGCGCCGTCACGGCGCTCGGCCTCGCCGACCCGCCGGCGATCGTCTCGGGCACGACGGCGCGCTTCATCGACGTGCTCGTGCCCGACGCGGGGCTCGCCGCGCGCCTCAAGGACCCGCGCACGGCGCGCGCCGCCGGCGCCGAGCTCAGGCGGCTGGACCCGGTCGTGGCCGGCCTCATCGAGCCGCTCTTCGGCGCCACGCTCACCCCTACCGTGCTCGCCGCCGGCAAGGCCGTGAACGTCATCCCCACGCACGCCGAGGCGCTGCGTCGACTGCCGCATCCTGCCCGAGATGACCCACGAGCGACGTGCAAGCAGTACGTGGCGACGCCTTCTCGACCCGCTCGGCATCGAGTGGGAGTTCGAGTGGATCGACGTCACCGACGCCCAACGCCTCGGCCGCGCCCACGCCGTTCAGCGAGAGCATCGCGCGCGTGCTGCGCCGGGACGTGCCGGAGCGCGGTCCTCGCGCCCATGACCTCGGGCAGCTTCACCGACTCGCGCTGGGTGCGCGAGGCGTTCCCGGACTGCGTCGCCTACGGCTTCGCGCCGTTCCTCGCCGAGAGCTTCCACGCCATGGACGGCGGCCGCGACCACGAGCCCGACGAGCGCATCCTCGTCGAGGACGTCGACCTACCAGGCGCTCTTCTTCGAGCGGCTCGTGCGGGACCTGCTCGCGTGACCCCGCTGCCCGTCCGGCCCGACCGTCCTGCGCGACCGCTTCCGCGGCGCGCTGCTCGGCCTCGCCGCCGGCGAGGCCCTGGGCGCGCCGGCCGAGTTCCTCACCGCCGAGCAGGTCGTGGAGAAGTACGGCGTCATCACCGAGATGATCGGCGGCGGCGTGTACGAGGTGGCGCCGGGCGAGATCACCGACGCCACGCGAGATGATGCTCTGCCTCGCCGAGAGCCTGGCCGACAACGGCGGCTTCGAGCCCGAGGACATCATGGCGCGCTACGGCGACTGGCTGGCGAGCCAACCGCGCGCACGTGAGCCTCACCGTGCGCGCCGCCCTCATCAGCTACCGCTCGGGCACCCACTGGGACGTGGCCTCGCGGCGCGCCTTCGAGATCCTCGGCGGACCCACGGCCGGCAACGGCAGTCTCATCCGCTGCGCGCCGGTCGGCCTGCTCTACTGCGGCGACGCCCCGACGCGCCACGAGATGTCGCACCGCGAGTCGACGCTCACGCACTTCGACCGGCTCGCCGGCTGGTCGTGCGCCGCCTTCAACGACCTGCTCACGGCGGCGATGGCCGACGACCTCGCCGAGCGAGCTCCCGGCGATCGCCGCACACCTTCGACGACGAGGACAAGCGCGTGAGCGCCGTGCTGCGCGACACGCCGGCGGCCGAGGCGGAGGAGATCATCAGCTCGTCCTTCGTCCTCGACACGCTGCAGACGGCCCTCTGGACGGTGCTGCACGGCGCCGACTTCGAGCACGCCGTGACGATGGCCGTGAACATGGGCAACGACGCCGACGGCGGCCGGCGCGGTGACCGGGCGCGCTCGCCGGCGCCCTGTACGGCGAGTCCGCCATCCCGGCGCGCTGGCTGGACGCGCTCACGCGTACGCGACCGCGTCACCGCGGTCGCCGACCGGCTCGCCGACCTCGTCCTGGCCGGCTGACCGCGCCCTGACGAAGTCCCGGGGGCCCTGCGCCGCTCCCGGTAGAGCTCTCGTGCCACCCCGAGGCCCCGGTTTGCGTTCAGTACGTTCACTCTGTAGTTTACGTTCTTGTCGTTGACGGACGGGAGGAGGGGCCACCGCCGATGCGCGCCGAGATGACTACGGAACAGCGCGAGCTCATCGAGGAGTTCGGCTTGCTGCAGGAGCAGATGGGGGGCACGCGCATGACCGGGCGGGTCTCCGGCTGGCTGCTCCTCGCAGACCCGCCCGTCCAGTCGCTCACCGAGATCGCCGAGGGGCTGGGAGTGAGCAAGGCCGCGGTGAGCGGCGCCGCGCGTCAGCTGCTCCAGAACCACTTCGTCGAGCGCGTCGGGGAGCCCGGGCAACGTGGCGACTTCTACCGTGCGCTGCCCGCCGACCCCGACGTCATCATCCCCCTCGACCACGTCCGCACCATGCACCGGCTGATCGAGCGCAGCCTGCAGAGCGTCGCGGACCGCGACCAGACGCACTCCAACTACGCGCTCATGCGCAACCTGCTCGAGTTCACCGCGTTCATCGAGGCAGAACTGCCCGCACTGCTCGCCCGCTGGCGTGAGCGCCGCACCACCGTCTCCCCCTCGTCCGCCGGTGCCGGCGGCGACCCCCACCCGCACACTGGAGGCACCACTTGAGCTGGCTGACGAAGATGTCCCTGCGCAACCGATCCATCGTCGGCCTGGCGGTCGCTCGCCGTGCTGCTCGTCGGCGCCGTACGCCGATCACGCTCGCTCAAGCAGGAGCTGATCCCCGACCTCACGTTCCCCTATCTGACCGTGTTCACGGTGGACCAGGGAGCCTCACCGAAGGACGTCGAGCAGACCGTCACCACGCCGCTGGAGCAGGCGATCAAGACGTCCAGCGGCATCAAGGAGTTCGACTCGTTCTCCAACGACGGACATGAGCATCATCACCGTGCAGTACGAGTTCGGCACCGACATGAAGGCCAAAGAGGCCGAGGTGCAGCAGGCCGTGTCGGGCGTGCAGCAGACGCTGCCCGCGACCGCGCTGGCGCCGGAGGTGGCCGCACTCAACTTCAACAGCATGCCGGTCGTGCAGCTGGCCGTGTCGTCGTCGCTGCCTTCCGCAGCAGCTCGCGGCGTCTGCTCGGCACGACGCGTCGTCCCCGAACTGCAGGCGATCGACGGCGTGCAGGCGGTCACGCTCTCCGGCGTGCAGCAGATGCAGCTGCAACATCCAGCTCGATCCCGAGAAGGTCGCAGCGCTCGGCGTCACTCCGACGCAGATCATGACCGCCGTCACGCAGGCGAACGTGACGACGGGCGCCGGCAGCGTCACGTCCGGCAGCATCGTCTATCCGATCACCGTCGAGCGCGACGGCCCAGACCGAGCAGGCGCTCGAGCACCTCGTACTGCCGTCGGCGAGCGCCGCCTCGGCCGCCACGCGGCGACCTCGGCGGCCGGCGCGTCCGCCCGGCCACCTCCTCCGCGCGGACACGCGCGGCCGCGGCCGCGAGCGGCGTGGCCGCGGCCAGCACGACGCCCGTGCGCCTGGGTGACGTCGCCACGGTGCAAGATCGCTCCCGCGCCGCTCACCGCGATCACCCGCACCAACGGCAAGACCTCCATCGGCATCTCGGTGAGCAAGTCCAGCACCGGCAACACGGTCGACATCGCCAACGCCGTCGCCGCCGAGCTGCCCGCGATCCAGACGGACCTCGGCGGCCAGACCACTGTCACCACCGTCATCGACCAGTCGATCTTCATCAAGGAGAGCATCACGTTCGCTGCTGCGCGAGGGCCTCATCGGCGCCGATCTTCGCGATCATCGTCATCTGGGCGTTCCTGCGCAGCTGGCGCTCGACGGTCATCGCCGGCCTCTCGATCCCGCTCAGCGTCATCGGCGCTCTGATCATCCTCTGGAGTCGCGGCGATTCGCTCAACATGCTCACGCTCGGCGGCCTCACGATCGCCATCGGACGCGTGATCGACGACTCCATCGTGGTCATCGAGAACATCTACCGTCACCTGCAGGAGGGCGACACCATCCGGCGCGCCGCGTACACCGGCACGCGCGAGGTGGCCGGCGCCATCACGGCCAGCACCCTGACGACCGTGGCCGTCTTCCTGCCGCTGGGCTTCGTGCACGGACTCGCCTCCGAGTTCTTCCGGCCGTTCGCCCTCACGGTGACCTTCGCGCTGCTCTGCAGCCTCGCCGTCGCCCTCATGGTCGTGCCCGGTCGTCGCCACCTGGCTGCTCTCCAAGAAGCAGGTCGGCCACCGCGACGCGAAGGAGCTCACGCGGCTGCAGAACGGGCCTACCTGCCGGCGCTGCAACTGGGCCCTGGACCACAAGATCGTCACCCTCGTGGCGGCGGCGTGCGATCTTCGTCGGCACGATGATGCTCGACGCCGCTGCTCAAGACGAACCTGTTCGACAGCTCGGCGCAGAACACGATGAGCATCACGCAGACAGCTGCCGCCGGGCACGAGCCTGGACGCGACCGCGGCGCGGCCAGCAAGGTCGAGGCGGTCCTCAAGGACACGCCGGGCGTGGAGATCTACCAGGTCACCGCCGGCAGCACCGGCAGCCTCTTCGGTGCCGGCGGCGGCACCAACGCCTCGTCCAGCCAGGCGACCTTCGCCATCACGACCGACCCCGGCGCGGACAAGAACGCGATCATCGACGAGCGTCCGCGCCCAGGTCGCCAAGCTGTCGCAACGCCGGCGCCGATCACGGTCACCGGCGACGATCTCCTCGATGGGCGGCATGTCGACCAGATCGAGGTGCGCGTCTCCGCCGCCGACCCGGTGGTCCTGAAGCAGGCCAACGACATCGTCCTGCGCGAGGTGAAGACGGTCGCCGGGCTCGCCGACGTCACCTCGAACCTCAGCGAGGGCCGGCCGTCGGCGACGATCGTCGTCGACCAGGCGAAGGCCGCCGCGGCCGGCGTGACCCCGGCCACGCTCAGCCAGTACACGACGCTGGTGCTCAACGGCTATCCGCTCGGCACGGTGCCGACCACGGCGGGCATCCTGCCGGCGCAGCTCATGGTCGGCGAGATCACCGTGCCGCCGATCCCCGGCGCCGTCGGCCAGATGCTCGCCCGGCTCCCGGTGGCCGGCGCCGAACGGCATGGTGCCGCTCGGTGAGATCGCCAAGGTGGTCGAGGTGAAGGCGCCGGTCCAGGTGACCCACGTCGACGGCGCCCGCACCGCCAGCGTCACGGCGACGTCCGTCGACAACAACATCGGCGCGGCCTCCACCGCAGTGAAGAAGGCGCTCGACGGCGTGAAGCTGCCCGCCGGCGCCACCTGGGAGCTGGGCGGCGCCACCCAGGTCGACCAACGACGTCTTCCGCATCGCTGGGCATCGCCATGCTCGTCGCGATCCTGCTCGTCTACATCATCATGGTGGCGACGTTCCGCAGCCTGCTGAACCCGCTCATCCTGCTGGTCAGCATCCCGTTCGCCGCCGTCGGCGCCGTGCTGCTGCTGGTCATCACCGGCACGAGCCTCGGCATGCCCAGCCTCATCGGCCTGCTGATGCTGATCGGCATCGTGGTCACCAACGCCATCGTCCTGCTCGACCTCGTGGAGCAGTTCCGCCGCAAGGGCATGGACGCGCGCACCGCCGTGATCGAAGGCGGGCGGCGGCGTCTGCGCCCGATCCTCATGACGGCCATCGCCACCATCCTCGCGCTGATCCCGATGGCGCTCGGCATCGGCGGCAAGGGCGGCTTCCTTTCCACGCCGCTCGCGGTGGTCGTCATCGGCGGCCTCTTCACCTCGACGTTCCTCACGCTGATCCTCGTGCCGGTGCTCTACCTCGCGTTCGACCGGCTGCGGCCTGCCGGCGCCTACGAGCCGGCGGACGACGACTTCGCGCCGATGACGCCGGAGACGGCCCCGGCCGACTGACGGCGCAGCGGGACGCTCGTGAACACGGCGCCGCCGGCCGGCACAGCTGCCCGGCCGGCGGCGCCGTTTCGCTGCAGTAATCTGTTCTGAGCCGCCGGGCCTCACGGTCCGGCCCACGAAGAGATGACGAGAGGAGAGCCCGTGGCCAAGCCAGCCCCGAAGAAGCACGCGATGGAGACCGCCGCCGTCAAGCCGCGCACCGCCGCCGAGGTCGTGCGCGGCACGCCCCGCACGCTCACCCGCGCCCAGCTCATCGACGAGCTGAACGACGACCTCGCCAAGGAGTTCCAGGCGCTGGTGCAGTACGTGCAGCACGCGGCC
Organism: uncultured Thermoleophilia bacterium; assembly: GCA_963798285.1. Taxonomy (GTDB): domain Bacteria; phylum Actinomycetota; class Thermoleophilia; order UBA2241; family UBA2241; genus CAIXSE01. The sequence goes on from CAWCSR010000005.1 coordinate 413,913, forward strand.
GCCATCACGCGGCCCGCAGTACGACGCCATCAAGGCCGAGCTCGTCATCCACTCCAACGAGGAGCACGCGCACGCCATCTCGCTGGCCGACCAGATCGACTTCCTCGGCGGCGTGCCCGGCGTCGACGTGGCCGAGGTGCACATCTCGCCCGACTCCAAGGTGATGCTCGAGCAGGACCTCGACGGCGAGCTCGACGCCATCGCCCGCTACCGCGAGCGCATCGCCCAGGCGGAGATGCTGCAGGAGTACGGCCTGCGCCGGGCTCTCGAGGACATCCTCATCGTCGAAGAGGAGCACGCCCGCGACCTCCAGGACGCGCTCGACCTCTGAGACACCGGGCGGTCGAGGCCCGGGGCGCGACGCTACGCCGTCGCCCGGGCCTCGACCATCTTCGCGGTGCGCCTCCGCCGCCACCCGGGCGCGAGCGCGAGGAAGGCCGCCGATCCGGCGAGCCCCACGACGAGCAGGACCTCGAACGCCTGGCGCCCGCCGATGGAATCCATCGCCCAGCCGCCGAACGACGGCCCCAGCGCGGCGCCGCCGTTCCACACCACCGTCCACACTCCCATGTAGCGCCCGCGCACGACCTCCGGCGCGAGGTCGGCGACCTCGGCCGAGGCGACCGGCGAGAGCAGCGTCTCCCCGAGGCTGAGGATGACGATCAGCACCACCAGCGACCAGATCGGCCCGGCGAACGCCGAGCCCCCGACGCCCACCGCCAGCAGCGCGCTCGAGACGGCGAGCAGGACCATGCGGTTGCGTCCGCGCGTGAGCGCCGTCACAAGCGGGATACTGGACGAGCACGACGATGAGGGCGTTGAGGGTGAGCAGGTACGCCCACTGGCTGCTGTGCACGCCGAGGAAGCTGGTGACGTACACGGCGTAGATGGAGCCGAAGTTGCCGATGCAGAACACCGGCAGCACGGCGGCCAGGCAGAAGACGATGAAGACCCTGTCGTGGAGCACCATGCGGTAGCCGCTGCGGCCCGGCGCCGTCGGTGTGCCGCACGCGCTGCAGGGCGCTCGCCGGCCGGCTCTCGCGGATCCAGACGGCCATCATGACGACCATGAGCACGCAGCCGGCGGCCGCGGACAGGAACAGCGTCCTGTAAGTCACTCCGAGACCGAGGGCCTGGCCGGCGCAGCACGGGGCCGACGACGACGCCGAAGTTCATCGCCGCGCGGGTGACGCCGAACCCCTCCTGCCGCCTCTCGGGCGGCAGCAGGTCGGCGATCATCGCGTTGCTGGCCGTCTGGAAGAGCGGCCAGCCGAAGGCGCTCTCCACGGCCACCAGCGCGGCCACCTGCCACAGCCGCGTGACGAAGGCGAAGCCGACGAACCAGACCACGCCGATCAGCACCGACAGCATGATGACCCTGCGACGGCCGAGCCTGTCGGTGAGCTGCCCGCCCCAGAACTGGACGGGCATCACGGCGAGCGGCACGAGGCCGAAGACCACGCCGATCATCGTCATCGAGGTGTGCAGGTTCTGGCGCAGGTAGATGGCCTCGAAGGGGAAGGCCAGTGCGGCCGCGCCGACGTAGATGAAGATGCCGCCGCGTGAGCACCCAGAACTGGCGCGGGAAGGCGCGCAGGCCGCGCAGAAAGCGTGTGATCCGGGCGAACATCGGGTCCATGGTATCCGAGGAGAGGCGGGCGGCGAGCCCGTCGCCGCATCGCCGCCCGCCCGCCGGCCACGGTCCTCGGGCGCAGTCTCCGTAGAACCGTCCCGCGCCGTGCCCGTAAGAGACGGTTTTGCAGGCCTCTTCCGCACCGGAACTTACCCGTGCCCAAGGCGAATCTGTCGCGCATTGACTTGCGGCCGGGCAGCCGACTAGGTTCACGACCATGTTCCTGAGCGTTCAGCAGGCAGCCCGGCGCCTCGGCGTCTCCCCGGTGACCATCCGGCGGTGGACGGCGACCGGCTTTCTGCCGTGCACGCGCACGGCAGGCGGGCACCGGCGCATCGACGAGCACGACATCGACGACCTCGCCAAGGCCATCGGCGGCAGCAACCACCTCGCCGCGCAGCTCGCGCGGGAGCGCGAGGTGGACGTCCTCATCAACACCTCGACGGCGCTGGCGGTGAAGCTCGACCTCACCGAACTGCTCCTCGAGATCGCCATGCGCATGACGAGCCTCCTCGACTGCCACTTCTGCGCCATCTCGGAGTACGACGTGGACAGCGACGCGGTCACGACGCTGGCCGAATACGACCACGCCGGCCAGCGGTTGCCGGACGCGAGCCCGTACCGGCTGCGCGACTTCCCGCTCACCCGGCGGGTGCTCGGCGAGCAGACCACGGCCGTGGTCAACGTCGACGACCCGCACGCCGACCCCGCCGAGGTGGCGGAACTGCGGCGCGCGGGCGACCGCAGCCTCCTCATGGTGCCGCTCGTGGTGCAGGGCCGCAGCCTCGGCCTCCTGGAGGTCGTCGACCAGAAGCGCTCCCGCCACTACTCGCGGCAGGAGTTCCGCCTCGCCGAGGCGATCGCCGGCCAGGCGGCGGTCGCCATCCAGAACGCCAAATTGTTCGCCGAGCGGCGGCGCAGCGACGAGGACGTCGCCCACCTGCGCGAGGCGCTGGCCCGCCTCACCGCACACGTGCCGGAGCTCGGCAAGGGCAGCCGCAGGAGCGACGTCCTCTCGACAGTGGCCAAGGCGGTGTGCGAAGCGCTGGGAGCCATCTCCTGCGTGGCGAGCCTCGACGGCGAGAGCGCCGGCGCCTTCGGCGCCGGCCAGGCCACCGCCCTCGAGTCGGGCGACGAGCGCGGCGCGAACGCCAGCCTCGTCGTCGCGCGGGACCCGTCGAGCCAGACCGATCTCACGCTCGCGGTCACCCTTCCCCACGCCCCCGGCGAGGGTCAGGTGGAGCTGCTCGACTTCGTCGCTGCGATGACCGCGGCCGTCGCGCTGCGCTGAGCGCGGCGCACAAGTTCTCCACGCCGCCGCCCGTCACCGCCGGAAAACTGTCGCGGTCGCGTCATCTCCACGGTTCGCTTTCATGCCTATTTGCTGGTGCTTCCATGCTCGCGTCCGGGCCGGGAACTTCGCACGACCGGTCCGGTGGAAGTTCACGCGGTTGACGGCTCCGGACGGCGACGATACGGTCTGGGCATGTACCTGAGCGTGCAACTTGCGGCGCGGCGTCTCGGCGTCTCGCCCCACACCATCCGCCGCTGGACGGCGTCGGGCTTCCTCCCCTGCACGCGGACCGCCGGCGGCCACCGGCGCATCAAGCAGGAGGACATCGACGAGCTCTCGCACCTCATCGGCGGCCGCAACCACCTCGCCGCCAGGCTGGCCCGCGAGCGCGAGCTCGAGACTCTGGTCGCCACCGCCATCGCCGTCTCCAGCCAGCTCGACGCCACCGCGCTGCTGCGCGAGATCGCCAAACAGATGACCACCCTGATGGACGCGCACCTGTGCGTCGTCTCGGACTACGAGGCCACCACCCGGACGGTCTCCGTGCGCGCCGAGTACGACGACCGCGGCAACCGCCAGCCGGACACCATGACGTACACGCTGAGCCAGTTCCCCATGGCGCGCCGGGCGATCGAGAACCACGAGAGCATCACCGTCAATGTGAGCGACCCGCACGCCGACCCGGCCGAGGTCGCCATCATGCGGCGCGACGGCGACAAGTGCCTGCTCATCCTGCCGATGGTGCACCAGGGCCAGAGTATCGGCCTCATCGAGGTGCTGGACCACCAGCGCGAGCGCAAGTTCAGCCGCCAGGAGATGCGGCTCGCCAACGCCGTCGCGTCGCAGGCGGCCGTGGCGCTGCACAATGCCACCGTGTTCGCACAGCTCACGCGCAGCGACAAGGACGCCGTCGCACTGCGCCACGCCATCGAGACCATCTCCACCGGCTACGCGACGCTGCACGACCAGACCACCACGAGCGGCGTGCTGCAGGCCGCCGCCGAGGTCTCGGCGCGAGCGCTCGGCGCGCATCTCCTGCGTCGCCAGCTACGGCGGCGAGAGCGCCGGGGCCTCCGGGATTGCGACCCGGCGACCAGCCGGCGCGTAGACCGGCGCCGCCCACGTCATCGTGTCGTCGGCCCCGTGCGGCGACGCAGAAGTCGCCCTGACGCTCACCATCGGCCGGCGATGCCGGCGACGGCCAGGCCGAGCTCCTCGGCCTCGTCGCCACCATGGCGGCCGGCTCCATCGGCCGCTCGGCTTCCTGAAGGTCAACCGCCCGGGCCGGCCGGCCGCCGGGCAGGCCCGCGGGCTCTGCTATCCTCGGCGCATGCCCGCGCCCTCGCCCCAGGTTCGTCGTCATCGACACCGAGACCACCGGTCTCGATCCCGACGGCGACCGCATCATCGACATCGGCGCCGTCCGCCTGGACGAGGATCTCGCCGTCGACCGATCGCTTCACCACCCTGGTCGATCCCGGAATGCCCATCCCGCTGTTCGTCGCGCGGCTCACCGGCATCTCGGACGCCGACGTGGCCGGTGCGCCGGGGATCGCGGAGGCCCTCGCCGGCCTCCGGGAGTTCGCCGGCGACGCCACGCTCGTGGGACACAACGCCGGCTTCGACCGCGAGCACCTCGCGGCGGCGGCGCGGCGCGGCAGGACGCCGCCGCTGCAGGGCGACTGGTTCGACACGCTCGAGGCGGCGCTCCTGCTGTACCCCGAGCTGGACCGCCACGCGCTGCCGGTGCTCGTGGAGGAGCTCGGACTCTCGTGGCCGGCGCACCGCGCGCTGCCGGACGCGGAGGCCACGGCGGCCGTGCTCGCCCACCTAGCCCGGCGCGCGGCAGGGCTCGGCGACGTCGAGCGGCGCCTGCTCGAGAGCGTCTCCTGGGCGCCGCTTCGCCGTGCTCGACGCGCTGCGCGCTGCGGCCCGACGAGGCCCCGCCGCCGCTGGTCGCCGACGAGCCGCCGGAGGGCCCGGGCGCCGCTCGCCGTCCTCCCGGTGAAGCCCGGCGCCTGGCGCCGGAGCTGGACGGGGCCGACGACGGCGATCCCGCCGGGACCGGCGAGAGCGCGCCCGGCCTCGCCGGCAGCCTCCCAGGATTCCGCCGCCGCGCCGGCCAGGTGCAGCTACGCCGAGGCCGCCGCCGCACATCTTCGCCCGCGGCGGCATCGGCGTCTTCGAGGCCGGGACCGGCATGGGCAAGAGCCTCGGCTACCTGCTGCCGGCGGCGTACGCCGGCGCCGCCGCCGGCCGCCGCATCGTCGTGAGCACCAAGACCAAGGCGCTGCAGCGGCAGCTGGCGCGCACGGAGCTGCCGCTCGTCGCCGCCGGGCTGCCGCCGGGATGGCGCTGGGCGCTCCTCATGGGGCGCGAGAACTACCTCTGCCGGCGACGCCTCGACGAGGCGGTCGCGGCGGAGGGCGAGACGCTGCCCGACCGCGACCGCACGCTGGCGCTCGCCTACCTCGTGGGGCGCGCGCGGCGCGGCGACGTGGACCTCTCGGCGCTACCGTACCGGGCGACCCAGGTGCTCCCCGCACTCGCCGACCTGGCGCGCGAGCTGCGCTCCTCGCGCGCCACCTGCCTCGGCCGCTACTGCCCCGCGCGCCGCGGCTGCCACTGGCGCCTGGCGCGCAGCCCGCGCGGAGGCGGCTCACCTCGTCTGCGTGAACCACGCCCTGCTGCTCTCCGGCCGCGACACGCTGCCGGCGTTCGACGACGTGGTGATCGACGAGGCGCACCTGCTGTACCACGAGGCGACCGAGGCCTTCAGCGACCGTGTCGACGCGCAGTCCGTCGACCAGCTGCTCGGCGACCTGCGGGGCCGGCACCGCCAGCGACCGCTGCCGCAGCGCCTGCGCGTGGCGGCGCGCAAGCTCGCCGCCGGACGAGGGCCGGCTCCTGGCCGCGGCCGCGGACGCCTGCGAACGCGCGGCCGAAGAAGCGCCGGCGCTCAGCCGCGCGCTCGGCCAGTCGATCGCGGCGCTCGCCGCCGCAGCCGCGCGCGCCGGACGAGGACGGCGAGGGCGGCGCGAGGCAGTCGGACGAGTACACGACGACCGTGTGGCTCACGCCGGGCCTGCGCGACCTGCCGGCGCACGACCTCTTCCTCACCCAGGCCGCCTTGCTGGCCGAGTGTCTCGCCAGCGCTGGCCACGGCCGCCGCCGGCGGAGCCGAGACCCTGCCCGAGGAGCACCGCGAGCACGCCGCGCTCGTCGCGCTCTCCGACGACGCCGCCGCCGCGTCCGAGCTGCTCGGCGACGTACCCGAGGGTGGCGGCTCCGGAGACGGTGGCGTGGGCGGAGCTCGAGAGCGCGGCGCGGAGCGTGCCCGGCGCGCCGCGCTGGGCACTCACCCGCTCGCCGGTCACGCCGGCGGGCGGCAGTCCGCGAGATCCTCTGGGACCGGCTGCGCAGCGCCGTGCTCACCAGCGCCACGCTCACCGTGGCCGGCTCCTTCGCCTACTTCCGCGGACATGACGGGCCTCACGGGCGACGTCGAGGCGCGCGAGCAGGTCTTCCCCTCGCCGTTCGACTACCGCCGCCAGGCGGTGCTCGTGCTCGAGCACGACCCCGGCGGCGCCTGGCGGCCCGACGAGCTGGCCGGCCGCCAGGGCGAGCGCCTCAAGCGCATCGCGGAGGTCACGGGCGGGCGCACTCTCGCGCTGTTCACCAACAAGCGCGACATGCACCGCGTGGCCGCGGCCGTGGGCGAACACGTGGAGGACGACGGCGTGCTCGTGCTCGCGCAGGGGCTGCACGGCAGCGCCGCGAGCCTGGCGGAGGAGTTCCGCACCCACCCGGAGACCATCCTTCTCGGGGTGGACACGCTGTGGACCGGCCAGGACTTCCCCGGCGACTCGCTCACCTGCCTGGTGATCGCCAAGCTGCCGTTCCCGCGCCAGGACCCGCTGTTCCGCGCCCGCCGGCGCGCCTGCGAAGAGGCGGGCGAGCGCTGGTTCGAGCGCTTCTACCTGCCGGAGGCCGTGCTCAAGTTCCGGCAGGGGTTCGGCCGGCTCATCCGCACCGAGACCGACACCGGCGTGGTCGTCGTGCTCGACCACCGGCTGACGCAGAAGGCGTACCGGCGCGACTTCCTCGCCAGCCTGCCGGACATGGATGTGGTGGAAGCGGCGCCGGCCGACGTGGCGGCGGTGGTGCGGCACCACCTGCGCCGCCTCACCGCCGGCGCCTGACGCACGCGGCGCCTGCGGCGCCGCACGGCCGGCCCTCTTGCGAAAGCGGCCGGCCTCTCCCCTACTTGAGCATCCTGCCGCTGCCCCTTGCCGTCTGGGGCCCGACCCGCTTGACGAGCCGGGCCTTGCTCCTCTGCCGGCAGTGCGGGCACGTGAGGTTCTTGTAGCTGTAGTAGGTGCCGTCCGGGTTCTTGCCGACGCTGGAGGTCGAGAAGAAGTTGGTGGCGGTGGGCACCTGGAAGACCTTGCCGCAGTTGCCGCACACGTAGCCCGACTGCCGGGAAACGAGGGCGAGGTAGGTCCAGATGCTGGCGATCACGAGCAGGACCGTGGGCAGGAGGCCGCGCCACGGATAGATGACGAAGAGCGAGAACAGGATCATGCCGAGGAAGATGGCCAGCTTCCAGATCGTGCTGAACCAGTCGTAGCGGTTGCGTTCGACGTAGCGAGCCACGCGAGTCACGTTCCTTTCTGCGGCCGGCGCCCGGGAGCCGGCCGACGGGCGAGGGCGGGCCGAGGCGGCTGAGCCCCAGGCGCCCTCACGGCCGGCGTCAGCCGCCGACCCGGCCGGCCATGTAGCTGACCAAGGTGAAGATGCCGAAGAGGAGGACGATGGCGACGGCGAAGAACCCCAAGGTCTGCAGGAACCCCGTGATGAACCCTCTCGTCTTCATGTGCTCCCCCGTTGCAGTCGGCCGGCCGGCCGCCCGCCGAAGCGGACGACGTCAGGGTGTGAGTATGCCACTCCCGCGGACGCGGAGAAAGCGCGGCGGTGCACGAAACGTTGCTGCCGCTCAAGCCCGGGGGGTACGGTGGCCGATGATCCTGCGGGCGGCTTCGCCGCCCACCGCGCCGCGGCCACCGGGAGCTCCGGCGGAACCAAAGGAGGACACGCATGGACGTCACGTTCGAGAACGGCCCCGCCTTCACCGTCGCGGTCGCCAGGATGGCGGCCGGCGAGCAGATCCGCTGCGAGGGAGGCGCCATGCTCAGCATGTCCGCCGGCACCCAGATCGAGACGTCCACGCAGGGCGGCATCCTCAAGGGACTCAAGCGCTCGCTCTCCGGAGAGTCCTTCTTCATGAACACGTTCACGGCCCCGGCCGGCGGCGGCGACATCGTGCTCGCCCACGCCCTGCCCGGCGACATGTCGTACATCGACCAGCAGGGCGACACCTGGCTGTACCACCGCGACGGCTTCGTCGCCTGCGAGACGGGCATCGACCTCGACACCAAGTGGGGCGGCCTCAAGGGCGCGTTCGGCGCCTCCTCCTTCTTCGTGGTCAAGTGCACGGGGCGGGGCAAGGTCATCTTCGCGACCTACGGCGCGCTCCGGCGGGTCGACCTCGCCGCCGGCCAGCAGTACGTGGTGGACAGCGGCCACCTCGTCGCCTGGCACGAGGCCATGCCGATCCAGGTCCAGAAGGTCGGCGGCCTCAAGTCGCTGTTCTTCTCCGGCGAAGGCTTCGTGGTCACCCTGACCGGCCCCGGCACCTTCTTCATGCAGACCCGCAGCGAGGGAGCGTTCGTGAGCTGGCTGGTGCCGTACCTGCCCAAGAACAGCAACTGACTCGGGGGCGTTAGGGCATCCTGAAGACGGGTAGGACACGGATGCAACCGTCGTCAGTGGAGGTCGGAGAATGAGCCCAGACGACCGCAGTCAGCAGGACCCCTCCAAGAAGCCGCAGCATGGGCACGAGCGCTGGCAGGCTCCGCCCAAGACGACGCAGGCGCCGAAGTCCTGGACCAACAAGTCCATGCACCATCCCGCGACCCGGATCGGCGAGATCAAGCACGGCAAGTAGTGGCAGTGGAAGCCGCTCGCCGGCGAGGGACGCGTGCTGAAGGGCCCGGCGGTCGCAGGACTGCCGGGCCCGGGTACGTACGGGGGTCTGTGAGTCGCCGCCGCGGAGCGGCGGCCGTCAGGCGTGCAGCTTCTTGAGCGCCCAGGCCATGGACCGGCCGAGGGTGACCATGGTCTCCATGCCCTCGTCGTCCCGTTCCACGTCGCCCTTGCCGAGGCCGATGCCCATGTTCCAGTAGCTCGAGCCGATCACGATCATCTCGTTGATCTGGAACCAGTGGTTGATGCTGTCGAACGCGTGGATCGCGCCGCCGCGCCTGACGGCGACCACGGCGGCGCCCACCTTGCGCGCCAGCGGGTTGCCGTTCTTGCGCGTCGCGTAGCCGGCACGCTCCATGAGCGCCTGCGTCGTGGCGGTGCAGTTGGCGTAGTAGGTCGGCGAGGCCATGATGATGCCGTCGGCGGCGAGCATCTTCTCGATGCACTCGTTGACGCCGTCGTCCGGCAGGCCGGAGCAGCGGTTGTCCTGTGTCTCCGCGCACTTGAGGCAGGCGGTGCAGCCGCGGAAGCCCTTGTTGTACAGCTGGACCAGCTCGGTCTCGATGCCCTCGGCCTCGAGCTCCGCGAAGACCTTGCGCACCAGGATGGCGGTGTTGCCGTCCTTGCGCGCGCTGCCGTTGAACGCCACCACTCTCATGTCATCGTCTCCCTCACAGCACCTCGAGCGCACGCGCGAGGTCGGTCATGTGCCGCTGCGCCTCGCGCGCCGTGCAGGACACGCCGGGCAGCGGAAACGCGAACACCCGGCGCCCGAACGTGCGCGCCAGGTCGTCGTTGAAGCCGTAGCAGCTCTTGTGGTCCCAGCCGAAGGAGAACCGGAGCACCCTGTCGAGCGAGCCCTTGTAGACGAACACGAGGATCCGCGGGCGGAGCGCGCCGACGATGCCGGCCACGCGCTCCCAGCCCTCCGCGTACTCGTCGCGCTCGGGCTCGTCCCCGAACGGGCGCGGCACCTTGCAGATGTCGGTGACGCCGAAGCCCTCGCCCAGCAGCAGATCGTCGGCGTAACCGTCCGCCGGTGTGCTCAGGATGCCGGCGTCGTCCAGCCGCTTCCACAAGCCGCGTGCCCATGCTTGCCCTCGAAGTAGTGGCCCACCTCCACGCTCGCCGGCGACGGCGTCTTGCCGATGAAGAGGGCGCGCAGCTCGCCGCCCTGCGGCAGGATGTCGGCGAGCGTCGGGACGGCGGCGCCGTCCACGTCGATCTCGGTGAGGTGGCTCATGACGGCGCGTCCACGGCCGCGAACCGGTGCGCCACGCGCACCAGCGCGAGCGTGTCGAGCCCGCAGTACTCGAGCAGCGAGTGCCGCAGGGTCTCGCGGCGGTCGGCGGGCGGTGGCCGGGTCGGCCGCCTCGTGGTAGGCCGCCTGCGCCGAGAGGCCGTCCTGGACCTCCTCGAGCAGGGCGTGGTCGAGCTCGGCGTCCACGGTCGGCAGCACCATCTTGAGCGAGTACGAACCGCCGAGCGCCGGATGCTGGTAGTGGTCGCGGGTCAGCCGCAAGAGGTCGACGAGCCTGCCCGGCGACGGCGTTCGAGCGCCGGCGCGAGGTCCGGCAGCATGGCGGCCATCTCCATGATCCGCCACTTCTCGAAGTCGTGGTAGACGAAGATGGGGCCCTCGTCGCCGAGCGCCTCGAGCAGGGCCTCGGCGGCGCGGCGCATCGGAGCCTCGCCGCTGGTGTCGAGGAACTCGTGGTGGCGCAGCTCGCCGATCCGCTCCTCGACGTGGCACGACCACTGGAACACGACCTGCTGGAAGGGACTCGTGCCGGCCCAGCACGGGCACGGCGAACTGCACCGTCTCGAAGTCGAGGTAGTAACGCGGGTACGGCAGCGTGGCGAGGAACGCCGTCGCCGCCGGATCGAGCCGTCCGAGCGAGGGGTCCGGCGGCACGGCACAGACGCCGTCCGGCTCGCGCTCCTCACCTGGGGCGCAGCGCGTCTTGCCCTCCTGTCCGTCGCAGAAGGCGACGAAGGGGCACTCGAACGGCCGCCGGCACTGGGTGCCGGTGCGGATCGCCGGCAGCGGGCCGGCGAGCAGCTCGTTGAAGCCGCGCACCCACCCGGGGATGTGCGACATGAGCGGGCGCGCCTGGTCGGCGACGGGGATCTCGCGCAGCAGGCCGCTGTAGTCGTCCCCGCCCGGGATACACGTAGTCGGTGTCGATGACGGCGACGCTCGAGACCGTCGAGCGGCACGCCCGCCCCCTCCGTGACCCAGCGCCTGGATGGCGATGTCCTGGAGGTGGTACTCCTTGAGCCGCGTCGCCGACTTGATCTCGACCATGCGGTAGCGGCCGCCGCGCCGCTCGAGGACGTCGGCGCGGATGAGCACCTCGCGGTGCCGGAAGGTGGCCTCGTAGAGCGTGACGTCGCCCGGCTGCGCGAGCGCCTGCTCGGTCTCGCGCAGCGCCTGGCTCAGCGGTGCGCCCTCGCCGATCAGCACGCCGCCCGGGTACAGCTCGCGGGCGACCTCGCCGACATCGTGACCCGCCGCGAAGCGGCGCCGGGTGTCGGCGCTGTAGACCTCGAGCTCCGGACGGTGCACGGCGAGCCAGAGCCGTTTGCCGCACTGCAGCCCGGCGGTGATACGCGACTTGGAGAGACGGAAGGTACGCACTGGCGCCTATTGTATCCCGCCACGGCCGCACGAGCCTCCGGACGGGCGTCGGGCGGCGTCCGGGGCCTGTGGTAGGGTCGCCGCCATGAGGCTCATCCACACCGCCGACTGGCACCTCGGCCGGCTGTTCCACAACCAGCACCTCACCGCCGACCAGCAGCACGTGCTGAAGCAGCTGGTCGAGCTCGCCGCCGAGGTCAGGCCGGCGGCCGTGATCATCGCCGGCGACCTGTACGACCGCGCGGTGCCGCCCACCGAGGCGGTGGACCTCCTCGACGACGTCCTCACCGAGCTCGTCGACCGCCTCGGCATCGCCGTCGTCGCCATCGCCGGCAACCACGACAGCGGCGCCCGCGTCGGGTTCGCGCGGCAGCTGCTGCGCGCGCGCGGACTGCACCTCGTGGGCGAGCTGCCGCAGGCGGCCTCGCCCATCGTCCTGCGCGACGAGCACGGCCCTGTGCGCGTCACGGCGCTGCCGTTCGCCGACCCCGCCGAGGCCCGGCACATGTACGGCGACCCGGATATCCACGACCAGTGGGCGGTGTGCGCGGCCGGCGTCGCCCGCGCGCTCGGCGCCGCGCGGCCCGGCGAGCGCCGCGTCCTCGCGGCCCACGCGTTCGTCGCCGGAGGCCTCGAGAGCGAGAGCGAGCGTCCCGTCAGCGTCGGCGGCGCCCAGCAGGTGCCGGCCGCCGTCTTCGACGGCTTCGACTACGTCGCCCTCGGCCACCTCCACCGGCCGCAGCGCTGCGGCTCCGACTCCGTCCGCTATGCCGGCTCACTGCTCAAGTACTCGTTCGCCGAGCACGCGCACGACAAGTCCGTGTGCGTGGTCGACATCGGCGCGCCCGGCAGCGCGGCCGGCGAAGCCGGCAGCACCGGGCGCGCGGCAGTCGTCGTCGAGGAGGTCCCGCTCTCGCCGCTGCGCGACGTGCGCCGTCTCGAGGGCACGCTCGCCGAGCTGCTCCGGCGCGGCGCGTCAGACCCGCGCCGCGCCGACTACGTGCTCGCCTCGCTGCTCGACGACGGCGCGCTGTTCGATCCCATCGGCCGCCTGCGCGCCGTCTACCCCAACACGCTCGCCATCGAGCGGCCCGCCGTACGAGCGCGCCGGCGCCGGCGGCCCACACCGTCCGCGCCCCGGCTCGGTGAGCGACGTCGAGCTCTTCGCAGGCGTTCTTCGGCTACGTCACCGACGGCGAGCTGGGCGACGCGCGACGCGACGCGCTCACGGGCGTCATCGACACCCTCGAGCGGCGGCGTCGGGAGGCGTCCCCATGAGGCCGCTGCGCGTCGTCATGCAGGCGTTCGGCCCCTATGCCGGCGAGCAGACGCTCGACTTCGCCGAGCTCCGGGGCGCGAGCTTCTTCCTCATCACCGGCCCCACAGGCTCCGGCAAGACCACGGTCCTCGACGCCATGTCGTTCGCCCTCTACGGGGTCACCAGCGGCGGTCCGGAGAGCGAGGGCGGGCGCTCCGGGGCGGCCATGCGCAGCGACCACGCCGACCCGGAGCTGCTCACGCGCGTGACGTTCGACTTCGCGCTCGGGGCCGACCTGTACCGCATCGTGCGCGAACCCGAGCAGGAGCGTCCCAAGCGCAAAGGCGACGGCGTCACGAAGCACAACCAGACGGCCGCACTGTGGCGGCTGCGCGACGGCGCCGTCGGCCCGGAGGAGAGCGGAGGCCCGCTCGAGACCGGGTGGACCAGAGTCAGCGTCAAGTCCGAGGAGCTCCTGGGCTTTCGCTCCGAGCAGTTCCGCCAGGTCGTCATGCTGCCGCAGGGCCGCTTCCAGAAGCTGCTCGAGGCCGACTCCAAGGAGCGCGAGCAGATCCTCAGGGCGCTGTTCGACACCGGACACTATGCAGCGATGGAGCTCGCGCTCAAGGACGCGGCCAAAGGGCTGCGCGACGCGGCCGCGCGCCTCGCGGCGCAGCGCGCCGAGGCGCTCCGGCAGGCCGAGACCGACAGCGCGGAGGACCTGGCGGAGCGGCGCGCCCGCCTCGCGCTCGGGGCCGCCGAGGCGGCGGACCACGCCGGCCAGGCCGAGGCGGCGCGTGACGAGGCGCAGCGGCGGCTGCAGGGCGGTCGCGAGGCCGGCACCCGGCTCGACGAGCTCGCCGCCGCCCAGGCCGCTGCAACCACCGTCGCCGTACGCGAGCACCTCGTCGCGGCCACGCGCGTGGAGCTGGACGCAGCCGAGCAGGCGTCCACCGTGAGCGAGGCCGCGAGTCGCGTCGCGACGGCGCGCCGGGTCGCCGCCGAGCGTCGCGCCGTCTCGGAGGCCTGCGAGGCCGCGCGGCTGAGCCGCTCGGAGGCCGCGGCGGAGGCCACCGCGGCGCTCGAAGCTGTCGAGGCCGCCGGGGCAGACCGCGAAGCCGCGGCCGACGAGGTCCGGCGGCTCAGGGCGCTCGTCGGCGTCACCACCGATCTCGCCACGGCCCGCACGGCGGCCGACGAGGCAGAGGCGGCCGTGAAGGCCGCGCACGCGGCCGCCGCCGCGGCCGAGGCTACGTGGACCGCGGCCCGCGCCCGTGCGGCCGCGGCCGACGCCGCGTGGCGCGAGACACAAGCCGGGAGGCTCGCGGAAGGACTGCGAACAGGCGAACCCTGCCCGGTGTGCGGCTCCACCGACCACCCCTCCCCCGCGTTGCTGCCCGACGAGACTCCAGGTCAGGACGAGGTCGAGGCCCTGCGGGACTCGGCCGACGCCGCGTCCGCTGCCCGTGACGGCGCCACGAAGCGGCTGGCCGCGGCCGAAGCGTCCCACGCTGCGGCCGCGGCGCGGCTGGCGGAGCGCGAAACGGCCGCGCCGGCCGAATTCACCGACCCTGCGGCGCTCGTCGCAGCCATCGAAGTCGCCCACGCGAAGTCGAGGGACCTGGTCACCGCACACCGCAAGGCCCAGGCCGCGGCGCACGAGACGGCCACCGCCGCCGCGACCGCCGCGACCTCGGCGGCGACGGCCGCCGACGAGCTGTTCAACGCCGATCAGGAAGTGGGACTCGCCTGTGACGCGCTCGCCGAGCGCCTCGCCGCGGCGAGCTTCTCGGACGAGGACACGTGGATCGCAGCCTGTCGCGAACCGCATGAGATCGAGCGCCTGCGCGGCGAGATCGCCGTCCACGCCGAAGCGGCCGCCCGCGCCGCCGAGCGCCTCCGGCTGGCTCGCGCCGCAGCCGAAGGCGTCACCGCACCGGATCTCGACGGCCTCGAAGCCGCCGCCGCGGCCACGGCCGGGGCGGCGCTCTCCGCACGCACCGCCGCCGTCGAGCTCTCCGCCGCCGCGGACACCGCCAGCCGCCAGCTGGAGCGGCTCGCCGAGCTCGATCGAGAAGCGCAAGGCGTGCACGAGCGCTACGAGGTCATCGGCCGCCTCGCGGACGTCGCCAACGGCGACAACCCCCGTCACCTCTCGTTCCAGCGGTACGTGCTGGGCGCGTTCCTCGACGATGTGCTGGTCGCCGCTTCGCAGCGGCTCCACCTCATGACCAAGGGACGCTACCGCCTCGAGCGCACCGAGCGGCGCTTCGGCGGAAAGGCGGCGGCCGGGCTCAACCTCGAGGTGTACGACGCCTGGACCGGCATCGCTCGCCCGGTCGCCACCTTGTCGGGCGGCGAGACGTTCATGGCCGCCCTGTCGCTGGCGCTCGGCCTCGCCGAGGTCGTCCAGGCTCACTCGGGCGGCATCCACCTCGAGACCGTGTTCGTCGACGAGGGGTTCGGCTCACTCGACGACGAATCGCTCGACCTCGCGGTCTCCGCCCTCATGGGCCTCGGCGAGGACGGCCGCCTGGTGGGCATCATCTCCCACGTCGGCGAACTGCGGGAGCGCGTCGACGCCCGGCTCGAGGTGACCACGGACAAGACGGGCAGCCGCGCGAGGTTCCGCGTAGCCTGAGTCGACACTGGCGCGCGAGGGAATACGCCTGCCATGTATCTCTATCGTCGGCACGCTGCACTGATCCTTGCCCTCATCGCCCTCGCGGCGATCGTCCTCTTCGCCCTCGGCATCACGCTCTGTATCGACTGGGGCGGCGCGAGCGCGCCTCCGCGCGACTTCGGCCAGCCGGCCTCGCTGGTCCTCGGCTGGCTGTGATCCAGGGACGGCGCGTGACCTTGAGCGTGGCGCACCCCTTCGCGTAGCCGGCCTTCTCCACCTTCACGGTCGGGCTGCAGGCCGCAGGGAGGGTCGCGTCAGACGATCGCGCCTGCCGTCGGCGGCGGCACCACCCAGGCCGTCGCCGCGTCGACGGTCTCGAACCCGTGGCGGCGGTAAAGCCGCTGTCCGGCCTCGCTCGCCGTCAGGTAGAAGGCGCGGGGGCGCGGTGCGTGCGCGTCGAGCACGTGATCGAGAAGGCCGCCGCCGATGCCGCGACCCTGCAGGTCCGGCAGGGTCACCATCCCGGAGATGCCGGCGAGGCCCTCGTCGTCGACGACGATGGCGCCGGCCACCGCGACGCCGTCGAGCCGGTAGAGATAGACGCTGAGCATGGGGTCATCGAGGAGCTCCGTCGTCACCACGCGGCCGTACAGGCCGGACGGCAGGTCGAAGGCCGTCTCGCTGAGAGCGAGAAAGTCGGCCAGACCATCCGGGCCGGCGACGCGTTCCACGGCCGGCCCGCCTTCGCCCGGCGCCTGCGGCAGCTCGCCGGGGCGCGCCGGCCGGTCGTCTGCCGGGACGAGCGCCATGAGCGGGATCGGTGGAAGCGGCTCGAGGCCGAGCTCGCGCGCGAGCGGCTCGAGCCGCCTCTGGATCGTCTCGCTGAGGCACACGTAGCCGCCGATGCTCCGCTCCCTGATGCGCGCGACGAACTCCCGCAGCCGCTCTTCCGCCGGATCGTCGCCGGCCGGGCCGTCGCCGAACACGATGCCGCAGTTGAGGAAGATGCTGCCCAGGCCGCTGCACCCGAGGATCGCGTGCGAGGCCAGGACGCAACTCGACCCCGGCGTGCGGCCGTAGAACCGCACCACCATGCGACCCATGGCGCGGTAGAACTCCTCGACGGTCGGCGCTGGGTGAGACATGATCGACTTGACCCTACCCCATGGACCGCGGGTCCTCCCCGTGGCCTCGGCGCTCCGCACGGCCGCCGGGTCCGGTACGATACGCGCATGACCTCCCGAGAGGCGCTCCGCCGCCTGAACCACAGCCGCGAGAGACTGCGTACGCACCACGTGCGCCACATCGCCGTCTTCGGCTCGACCGCCCGGGACCAGGCGACGATACACAGCGACGTCGACCTCCTCGTGGAGTTCGAACCGGGAGCGCACGTCGGTCTCTTCGCCTACGTGCGCCTGCTCGACTTCCTCACGGACGTCATGGGCACGCGGATCGACCTCGCCACGCCGGGCGCCCTGCGCCCGGAGATGCGCGACGAGATCGTCACCGAGGCGATCCGTGCCTTCTGACCCCCGCCGCCACGAGCCGGGCTACGCCGAGCGCCAGGCCAAGCTGCGCTTCCGCGACTGGCGCTTCCGCGTCCGCGACATCCTGGCGGCCGTGCGCGCCGTGGCCGCCTACACGGACGTCATGACCTTCGAGGAGTTCGTCGCCGATCGCACGCACGCGGGACGCCGTGGTGCGCAACCTCATGACGATGGGCGAGTCGGTGCGCTGGATCCCCGACGTGATCCTCTCCGCGCACCCACAGGTCCCCTGGCGCACCATGCGCGGCGTGCGCAACGTCGTCGTGCACGAGTACTTCGGCGTCGACGACGCCATCCTGTGGGAGACCGTCCGCGGCGACCTTCCGCCGCTCGAGCCTCTCCTGGAGGCCGTACTCGAGACCTGAGACGGGCGGAGGACGGCGGCGAGCCGCCCGACGCCACCTGTGCCGGAACGGCGGCGCCGTTCGTGAGCTTCGGCGCCGCCTCCCGAACCAGCCCCTCCCGGGACGTGTACAATCGGTCAGGCATGCAGCAGGTGACCGTCCGTGAACAGATCGAGTATGCGAGCCTCGGCTGGCGCTTCACCGCCGTGCTCGTCGACACCGCGGTGCTCGTCAGCATCTGGGTCGTGCTTCTCATGGCGGACATGGTGGTGCTCATGGGCCGGAGCAGCATCGATCCCAAGGATGCCGCGGCGGCCCAGCAGCTGGGCCAGGAGATCTCCCAGAAGATCATCAGCCAGCAGCTCGGCAATTCGAGCGTCCTCTTCTACGTCATCCTGTTCGCGTCGCTCTTCATCTACTACCTGGTGCTCGAAGCGATCTTCAAGGCCAGCATCGGCAAGCTCGTGTGCGGCATGCGGGTCACGATGGCGGACGGCTCGCCGGCGACCGGCGCCGCCATCGTCGTGCGCAACCTCATCCGCGTGCCGGAGGCGATGTTCTTCTACATCCCTTCCGGCATGTCGTGCGGGGCGAGCCCGCACCGCCAGCGGCTGGGTGACTACGCCGCGCACACCGTGGTCATCCGGCGGCGGACGGCCGTCAGCGGTACGTCGCCGGCTGCCGGCACGTGGGGGGCGCCCGCCGTCGCGCCGCCGTTCGCCCCGGCGCAGTACGGAGCGCCGCAGGCTCCGGCCGCTCCGGGACCCGCGTCGCAGCAGGCGTGGCCGGGTCCGGCTCCCACGGCGCCGGCGGACCCCGTGCCGATCACGGACGCGCCGCTCCATCTCAAGGCGGCGGCCCTGGCCGCTCGCGGCGCGCACCTGAACTACCTGCACTTCTCGGAGCGCGAGCTGGCCGCCGGAGCCGGCAGTCCCGATCGTTCCTACTCCGAAGAGTACGTGAGCGCCTGGTTCACGCTGACCGACGCCGTGGCGGAGCTGCGCACTGCGCACAAGGACGCGACCGCGGCCGCGGAGGCTGCCGGACAGACGCTGGACGAGACGTGCGCCGCACAACCGGACCTGGCGCACCTGTTGCGAGACCTGGCGCCTTATCTCGCCGCCCGCGGGGACGAGGGGATCCACGAGGCGTTCCTCGCAGTCGCCCGCTCGGACGCGCCTCAGCCCTGAAACGGCGATGGACGGCGCCGGAGAGGCGCCGTCCATCCACCAGGGGGGCTTCCGGGCCGCCGCGGCACGTCGCCGCGCGGCGGCCTCTTCTCATTTGATCGTGAACGCTCCCGGCGCCTGTCGCTCCTGCGCCCATCCCGCGAGATCGGTCGCCTGGACGCGCCAGCTGTAGGAACCGGCCGGCAGCCGCAGCCTGACGAGCGCGGTGCGGCTGCCCGTGCGAACCTCGCCGAGCGGGAAGCGCCTCGTGATCCCGCGGCCACTGACCACGATGGTCGCGGAGACGCGCCGCGAGCCTGCGTCGCGCACGGCGAACCGGAAGGCGCTCCGCCCCGCGCTCGCGTCCGAGACCGACTTCGCGGCCGTCACCGGCCCCGTCGTGTCGACGACGATCGACGAGCTGACCACCGGGCTCACGCTTCCGTCGGAGGCCCCGAAGCGGACCAGCAGCGTCTTGACGCCCGACTCGCCGCCGAGCACCCAGTCGCACGGTTCGCCCGTATACGGCATCGCGTACCAATCCCGACCGTCGTCCGAAAGCTGGACAGACGTCACGGCGGCGGCATCGTTGCCGGCACGGTTGGCCACGGACACGTTCAGCAGCGGGACGACTCCGGTCCCTTGGGGATCGATGATGCGCGCCTCGGCGCGGGTCCACGAAGCCAGCGCGGCGGCGGGTGTGAGCGCGATCAGGAGGAGAGCGCCGGCGAGCAGCGCGACCAGGACACCCATCCTCGACGTCCGAGCACCGTCCATGGTGGCCTCCCTCAGGTCGCCTCGCCTTCATCCAAGGCATCGGGCCAGCGCCGCGCAACGGCGATAGGGACGCGTTCCCCACCTCGCGGGCCAGCGCTCCCGAAGTTCAAGGCCGCGTCCCCGGCGAAGGAAGGCGCCTGCCTCAGCGTCCCCGGGACGCCGGCGCCCGAAAGGCGTGACAAGGCTGGCGCCGGCGGTTCGGGGTACTATGAGTGCAGTGATGGTCGACACGAAGGGGGCGGTCATGGCCAGGGGCACTTCACACACGTCGGCACGGGGCACGTCGGCATGGGCGGGTTGGGGACTCGCGGTGCTGGCCGTGCTGTGCGCGGGCGCGGCGGCGCTGCTGACGCCGGCCGCCGCCGTCGCGGCCACCCCGAAGCCCTTCCCTATCTGCATCGAGATCGGCGGGCAGGCCGGGCCCGAGATCGCCGGCGCGATGGTCGTCTGGACCGACAACCGCAACGGCAACCTCGACATCTACGGCAAGAACGTCGGCACCGGCAAGAACTACGCGGTGTGCACCGACGCGGCGCAGCAGGACAACCCCGCGATCACTCGCCGGGTCACCAGTTCGGGCGCCGTGGACTACGTCGCCGTCTGGGTGGACAAGCGCAACCACGCCACCGGCGACGCGTCCGACATCTACGGCCGCGACATCACCACCGGCCGCGCCTTCGTGGTCGCGCGCAGCGCCACCATCAAGTGGTTCCCGGAGATCGTCGACCACTGGGTGATCTGGATCGAGGCCGACGACGCCGCGGGTCCCTACCGGATCAAGGCCCGTGACCTGGACGCGGCCAAGACCTACAAGCTCGCGACCAGCAGCGTGCTCAGCCCGGTCGCCATCGACCGGCGCACGGTGGGCAGCCGCAGCTTCTACACCGCGGTCTACACGTCGGGCAAGGGCGACATCAGCGGCCGCAACGTTCCCGCCGGCACGCCGTTCATCGTCTCGCAGAGGAGCACGTTCGAGTGGATGCCGGACATCAGCCACAACCGGGTGGTGTGGTGGGAGACCGGTGGGCGCATCATGCTGCGCGACCTGACGACGCATCGGCGCACGTTCGTCCACGCAGGCTCACGGCCGCGCGTCGACGGCTCCCTGGTCACCTGGGACGGCGGGGGACACGGCGGCGAGTTCGTCATTTCCTACATCGCCAACGCCAGGATCTACGTGCGCAACGTGGCCAACAGCAAGCCCGCGCTCGCAATCGGACAGAAGAACCTCACGTGCCTCTTTCCGTCCATCAGCGGCAAGCGTGTGGTGTGGGAGTCCGGACCCGCGAAGCGGGTGCTCGCGCACATCCACATCTACGGGGCGCGGCTGCAGTAGCGTGGGACCGGGCCGGCGCGAACGGCCAACGGCTACGACGTTTTCGCGCACCACAAGCGGTCGATAGTCCGGTCAGGAGGCAGTACGACCGACAAAGGTAGACGACCGTGGATCACGTGACGGAGAGGCGGGGGAACGCTCGGACTCAGGCACAGGAGAGGCCGGCGCTGGATCCGGCGCTCGCTCTTCTGATCGCCGCGGTCCTGGTGCTGCTCGCCCTCGCGGTAGGGACCGGGCTCTTCCTGCTGTTGCCGGCGGCACTCTGAAGGAAGCCGCCGCCGTGCCCTGCCGCTGCGCGGGCAGCGCGCAGCTCGGCGGTCACGGCGTGAACTGGAAGCCCTGCTCCACCATCACCCGTTCACAGACCTCCGCCACTTCTGCGTCGTACCGCGTGCCGGCGCCGTCCCGGATCTCGGCCAGCGCCGCCTCGGTGCCCAGCGCGGCGCGATACGGCCGGTGGGAGGACATCGCTTCTACGACGTCCGCGACCGCGAGGATCTTCGTCTCGGGCAACAGGTCACGACTGATGAGGCCGTCGGGGTAGCCCGACCCGTCGAGCCGTTCGTGGTGCTGCAGGACCATCTCAGCCACCGGATAACCGAAGTCGATGACCGAGAGGATCTCGTAGCCCGCCCTGGAGTGCTGCTTGATGAGGTTGAACTCGACAGGACTCAGACGACCGGGCTTGGCGAGGATCTCGGCGGGCACCGCGATCTTGCCGATGTCGTGGATGAGGGAGCCGAGACGAAGCCCGTCCAGCTCGGCGGGTTCCAGACCCATCGCCCGGCCGATCACGGTCGCCAGCTCCGCCACCCGACGCTCGTGGCCCGCCGTGTACGGGTCGCGGGTCTCGACGACCTGACTCATGGCGAGCACCGCGCCCTCGACGGTGCGCCGCAACTGCTCAGCCTGGCGGCGCACCTCCTCCTGCGCCTCGACCTGGTCCGTGACGTCGATCATCAGGCCACCCACGAGCGGCGGGGCGCTCTCGCGCACGATCGGAAAATGGAGCGAGTGATAATACCGGGCGTCTTCGCCGCGCTTCATGGCGACGACCTCGTCGACCATGTCGCCGGCGAGCGCCCGGTCCGCGGCCTCGTTGGAGACCGCTGCCTCTTCTTCCACCCAGATGTCCTCAGGCCGCTTGCCCAGCCACGCCTCTTCCCCGTGCTGGATCCGGGCGCCGGCCAGCGAGTTCAGGTAGAGGTAGCGATGATCCGAGTCCTTGATGGTGACGAACCCCGGTACGCGCTCGGCGAGGCTGCGGAAGCGCTCCTCGCTCTCGCGTACGCGCGCCTCGTTCTCCAGCACGCGCTCCTCTGCCTCCACCCGGCGCGTGACGTCGCGGCCGTAGCCGATCATGAGGTCCGCGCCCTCGAGGTAGTTCAGCGTCATGTCGAGGATGAGGCGCTCCCCCTTTGGGCCGTGGCCGTCCATGCGGGACTCCGCGACCCCCTTCTCCACGACCTCGGCCCAGAAGCCCTGGAACATCTCCGGATTCATCGCCCCGTCGATCTCCCACAACTTGCGTCCGATGAGATCCTCGCGCTCGCCGCCCGACATCCGCCGGGCGAGGTCGTTGGCGTACACGACCGTGCCGTCAGCCGCGATGGTCGTGATCGCCAGCGAGGCGTGGTCGACGGCGAAGAGCGCGAGGCGGGCCGATTCCGCGGCCTCCCGGTGGGCCCGTCTCAGATCGGCGCCGTCGATAGCGCGGCGGACGGACGGCGCCAGCCGTGTCAGGTTGTCCTTGAGGACGTAGTCGATGGCGCCGGCGCTCATGGTCGCCACGGCGGTGTCCTCGTCGATGCTGCCCGACACCGTGATGGCCGGCAGGTCCGGCGCCACTTCGGCGATGAGGCGCAGCGCCTCGAGGCCGGAGAACCCCGGGATGTTGTAGTCGACGAGCGCGACGTGCCACGACTCGTCGCGCAGGGCCTCGCGGAGCTCCTCCTCCGTCTGCACCCTGTCCCACTGCGGGTCGAGGCTCGCGTCGCGCAGCCGTCGCAGCTGCAGTTCCACATCGTCCTGGCTGTCTTCGACGAACAGGATCCGGACGCTCACGCGCACTCCCCTCGCTCCCCTTGGCCCCGTACTGCTCTCGCGCGCGAAGCGTACCCTCAGGAGACGCTGGAAGGAACGCGGACGAGCGCGCGCCTGCCTCAGCAGGAGGTGAGGTACGCCTGCGCCTTCTCCATCCAGACCGGGATGTCGATGCCCTGCGGGCACTTCTCCACGCACTCGCCACAGGCGGTGCAGTGGTCGGCGCGCTCGTTCTCGCTCCAGAACGCGCGGTACGCGAACTGCGCGCGCTCGAGATTCTGGTACATGTGTGTGTCGTTGTAGAGCCCGAACACCTCGGGGATGGCGACGCCCTGGGGGCAGGGCATGCAGTAGCGGCAGGACGTGCACGGGATGGGGCTGAGCTCGCGATACAGGTCGCGCACGCGCGTCACCAGCGCGAGCTCGTCGGGGGTCAGCAGCCCCGGCCGCGAACGGTCGGCGAACGCCGAGATCCTCCTCCACGTGCTGCATGGTGCTCATGCCGCTGAGGAGGAACGACACCTCCGGCTCGTTCCAGACCCACTGGAGCGCCCACTCGGCGGGGGACCGCTTGACCGGCGCTTCGTCCCACACGGCCTGCACCTGCGGCGGCACGTTGCGCGCGATGGCGCCGCCGCGCACCGGCTCCATCACGATGACGCCGAGGCCCTTGCCGGCCGCCAGTTCCAGCCCCTTGCGGCCGGCCTGGTAGTCCTCGTCCATGTAGTTGAACTGGATCTGGACGAACTCCCAGAGGTCGGTGGCGCCGACGATCGTCTCGAAGTCCTCGTAGAGGCCGTGGAAGCTGAAGCCGAGGTGGCGGATGCGACCGTCGGCCAGCGCCCGTTCGGCGGACTCGAGCTGGCCCTGCTCCAGGACGGTCCGCCAGTGGTCGGCGTCCAGCCCGTGCAGCAGGTAGAAGTCGATGTGGTCGTCCTGCAGGCGCTCGAGCTGGACGCCGAGGATGCGGTCGAAGTCGCCGGGCTTCTTGACGTTCCACACCGGCATCTTGCTGGCCACCTTGACGCGCTCGCGGTAGCCGCCCTTGAGCGCCTCACCGAGCCAGACCTCGCTCGTGTCCTCGTGGTACATCCAGGCGGTGTCGACGTAGTTGACGCCCGCGTCGATGGCCCGGTGTAGCATCCCGGTGGCCAGCGGGTAGTCGATGCGCTTGAAGTCGGGCCTGCCGTCGTCGCCCGTGAGCACGGGGAGACGCATGGCGCCGAAGCCCAGGGCGGAGGGCTTGAAGTCGATCTGTCCGAAGTCGCGATACTGCATGGCCCAATGCTACTCGATAGACTCCCCGCAGTCGTCGGGCGCCGAGGAGTGAGACCATGCCCAAGGAGGCCGCCATCCAGCATCCCGAGATCCTCGTCCAGGCCCGCAGGGGCGGGACCGTGGAGAGCCTGCACCGCGCGTGCGCCGCACTTGCCGGCCCCGACGGGGAGATCGTCGAGCGCTGGGGCGACCCCGGCATGGTCACGTACTGGCGGTCGTCGGCCAAGCCGCTGCAGGCGCAGGCGTGGCTCGCCGACGGCACCGTGGACCACTTCGGCTGGGGCGCCGAGGAACTCGCCATCATGAGCGCCTCGCACGAGGGCCTGGACTTCCAGGCGGACCTCGTGCGACGCATGCTGGCCGACCTCGGCCTCACCGAGCAGGACCTGCGCTGCGACGCGAAGCTCAAGGCGCGGCACAATTGCTCGGGCAACCACACCGGGTTCCTCGCCGCCTGCGTCCATCACGGCTGGGACGTCCCCACGTACCAGCAGCCGGACCACCCCGCGCAACGGGCGGCGCTCAAGGCGTTTGCGGCGATCGCAGGGCTGGACGCCGGGGCGCTGGCCACCGGCGTGGACGGCTGCGGGATCGTCTGCTACGCGACGCCGGTCACCGTGGCCGCGACCACCTTCGCGCTGCTCCCCGAACTGCTGCCCGAGATCAGCGCCGCCATGCGCGCGCATCCGGAACTGGTGGAGGGACCGGGCTTCATCGACACCGAGGTCATGCGCGCCCTGCCCGGCGCCACCAGCAAGTGCGGCGCCGAGGGGCTCAGCTGCTTCTCGCTGCCGGATGGGCGCGGCCTCGCCGTCAAGGTCGTCGACGGCGCCGACCGCGCCCACGAGCCGGCCGGCCTCGCCGCCCTCGAGGCGGTCGTCGGCGCCGACGCCATGAGCGACGAGCTGCGCCGGCTGGCGCGGCCGCCCATCAAGAACGACGCCGGCAACGTGGTCGGAGACCTGCTGGCCGTCGTGCCCGAGTGACCCGAGCCGGCGGGCCGTGCGCGGCGACCGCCGCGGAGCCCGGCGCCGCAACGGCCGGCGTTGGCGGGCCGGGAGCCTTCCTCCGGGGACCCGTACGCGCGGAGGGGCGGGGCGCCGTAGCTGCCCCGCCCCACCGCGCTCACAGCTGAGCACCGCCGAAGCGGCCCCCCGCTCAGCCTTCTTCAGCCCTCGGCTTGCGCCTCAGGAGCAGCAGGACGATCCCGACCACCACGACGACCACCGCGATGACGATGATGATGAGGGTCGTGTTCGACCCTCCCGAGCTCACCGCGGCCGTCTCCACCGCCTTCGGCGCGACGTTGTAGTAGTTGCTGACGTTGTCGCTCATGTAGGCGACGGCCCCGTTGGGCTGCGGGATGCGCTTCCAGCCCTCCCACTTCGCCGTGTTCCACGCCTGCAGCGCCTTGGGATACGTGAGCACGATGTACGGCGACTGCTCGTACAGCATCTGCTCCATCTTGTAGACGATCTGCTTGCGCGCCTGCGGATCGAGCTCGCGCGACTGCTGCTGCCACAGCGCGTCGTAGGCCTTGTCCGACCAGCAGCAGTCGTTCTGGTTCTGGATCTGCTCGGTGCGGAAGTAGCCGAGGCGCCGGCCCGGGTCCGAACCGCTGGGCTGCCAGGCCCAGATGTAGACGTCGTAGTCCGGCTTGTAGGTCTTGCCGACGGTGTTGTACTGCGCGTCGGAGAGCATGCCGTTGTCTTCGACCGAGTACTGGATGTCGAGACCCAGGCTCTCCCACCAGCCGGTGATGAGCTTGCCCATCACCTGGCTCTGCGGCGACTCCGTGCGCGACCAGAGGCGCAGCTTGATGTTCCTTGCCGCCGTTGTCGGAGTCGTTGAGGATGCCGTCGCCGTCGGTGTCCTTGTAGCCGGCGTCGGCGAGCGCCTGCTTGGCCTTCGTGAGGTCGAAGGTGTACTTGACGTCCGCCGGCGGCTCCCAGTGCCAGTCAAGGTTGGGGTCGTAGAAGTTGACCTCGAACACCGACGTCGCCGGGTCGGCGTAGCCCTGGTAGGCCAGGGCGACGAGCTTGTCCGTGTCGACCGCCCAGTTGAGCGCCTGGCGGAACTTCGCGTCGCGGAGCACCGGGTTGCCCAGAGACGGGCCCGCGTAGCAGTTGAAGGACAGGTAGTCGAAGGCCTTCTGCGCACAGGGCTGCGACTCGAGGTCGGCGTCGCCCCGCAGGGCTTTGACCTGGGCCGGCGGGATGTCGATGCGCGAGGTCGATGGTCCCCAGCTTGAGGTCCTGGGCGAGCGTGTCCTGGTTCGTGTACATCTGGAAGACGAGCTGGTCGACCTTGGGCTTGCCGCCCCAGTAGTCCTTGTTGGCCACGCAGCGGATGAACTTGCCCTTCTGCCACTCGACGATCTGGAACGGACCGGACCCGACGACCGGCGGCGAGTTGAGGTACTTGAGCGCCGCGTCGTAGGTCTTGAACTTGCTCCAGATGTGCTCCGGCACGATCGGCACCCACATGGAGAGGATGTCGGCCTTGGGCCGCTCGCACGTGATGACGACGGTGGTGTCGTCGGGGGCGGTGACGGTCTTGATGCCGTCCAGCGACGAGAGGAAGGCGGTGAGATCCAGCTTCTTCTGATACATGTAGCTGAAGGCGACGTCCTGTGCCGTGAGCGGCACGCCGTCGCTCCACTTGACCCCTTGGCGGATCTTGAACGTCCAGGTGAGGCCGTCGGGGCTCTTGGTCCAGCTCTCCGCCAGGCCGGGCGCAGTCGAGAGGTACTGGTCGCTGTAGTCGGTGAGGAAGTCGTAGCTCGACGTGGTAGAGCTCGTAGGACGACTGCTCGTAGCCGACGAAGGGGTTGAGGTTGTCGGGCTCGGTGGTCCAGCCGACCTTGAGCGTGACGGTGCCGCCGGCGGGCCACGGACTCGAACTGCCGGCGGACGCGCCGGCGATGCCCCAGATGAGGCCCGCGGCGAGTGCCAGAACGCTGGCGAGCAAGAGAAGTCGTGACGAGAATCGCGAACGCGCGGCCATGAGTCTTCCTTTCGGCACGGGCGAGCATGAGCGACCTCCCCACCCCGGGTGGGTCGCACGGCGCCCCCCGGCGCCGCGCTGACAGCGTATTCAATGGATCCGCCGCGGCGCAAGGCCTCTCGGACCTGTGGCCAGGCCGGCGGCGGCGAGGGCATCGTCGAATTCCCGCTGGACAAGATCGTCCTCCGGCCTCGCCGCGAGCGCGGACGCGCCGGCGACGGGCCGCCGCCGGCGGGTCAGCCGGCGGCCACGCGGCGGGCGGCCGCGAGTGCCTCGCGCTCGGTCAGGCGGCCGTAGGTCGGCAGCAGGTGGTGCCCGGTGACCGGGACCCAGATGAAGCCGTCACGCTCGTCACCGAGCGGCGTCGCCTGCCCCTGCACGAAGCGCCACGCCGTGAGGGCGGCGGCGAGCGCGTCCAGTGAGTCGTGGTCGTAGTACTCGTCCCACACCACTCCGGCGGCGCGGAGCGCGGCCACACGCACCCGCAGGCCGGCGCGGGAGCTCTTGGGCGGCGGGGTGCCGCCGAGCAGGGTCACGAACGTGGCGTGCGGGTACACCTCGAGCGCCGCCGGGGCCTGGCCGAGCACCCCCGAGAACGAGGCGGGGGCCGGCGGCTCGTAGCCGCGCCGGCCGAGCTCGCGGAAGTACTCCCAGCCGGCCTCCATCCAGGTGTAGAGGCCGTCCGCCTCCTCGGCGACGGCGCGCGTGGGCACCTGGTAGATCGAGATGCGCCGGTGAGCGAGCTCGGCGTCGCAGGCGCGCGGCCGAGAGGCGGCCGCGCCGCGGGCGCGCCGCGGCCGCTGAGGAGCGTCGACGCCGACGGCGACCGCCTCCAAGTTCTCCAACCAGGTGAACAGCCGGTCCCGGTCGCCAGCCACGTGATCGTCGGACTCGGCCCACGAAAGGACCTCGAGCGTGCGCCCGCAGCGCAGCGCGACGGCCACGCACGGCCTGCTCGCGGCGATGTCGATCCCTACGACCACCGGGCCCGGGTCCATTGGCGCAGCCTAGCAGACGGCGGTGCGGCGGCGGAAGGACGCCGGCCGGCACCCGGCGCAGCGTGGGGCAGCGCCGTCCAGCGCCGGGCAACGCTCGGCGTGGGGTGGTGCTCAGCGTGGGGCGGCGCTCAGCGTCAGGGAGCGCCGAGCGTCACGTCGCGCACACCCCACCTGTGCCAGTTCGGATAGGCACCGTCGGCGACAAAGCCGACCACGTTCCGACCCTTTGCGCTGAGAGCCGAGGCCGGAATGGTCACTGACACGACAGCGCCCCATTTCTTCGCCGGACCAGCCCGAAGCGGCTGATTGCTGTTCGTCCACTCTGCGTTGGGATGCTGGCCGTTCCAGACGTGCACGGTGATCTCGCCGGCCTGTGCGTCGAAGAGTCGGAAGCGCAGCACCCGGTCGCCATTCTGCTTGGTGGTCTGAAAGAAGACCTCCTTGGGGTGCGAGCGGTCGGCGCCACAACGCCCGAGGGGAGCTGCGTACGGTAGATCGAGCGGCAACGCCGGTGTCTGGCGGGGATTGAAGCTCACTGTCCCCAGTTGTGCCCAATCTGCAGCCGCCGTCGTGCGCCAGTCATAGAGACCGCCCCCGAGCACGCCGTTCTCGCGCAGGGCGTGGACGTAGGCCGTCGTTTCGCCCAAGGACGAATTGTGGGCGTCACCGCCGATCACGTTGATCGGAATCGACGGGCGACCAGTCTGCTCACGGATGATGCGGATGTTGTCCCGTGTGTCGCGGTAGGCGTTGACGGGGCCATCGCCGTGATACGTGTAGTAACCCATCGGCAGAAAGACGTCGTAGATGGCCGCAAGGCCGGCGTACGGGAAGCCGGGCCAGATGCTCGGGGATTTGGTCATCCCGGCGGGCGACATGATGCACGCGCCGAGCGGGTACTTGCCGCCGACCTTGGCGCGGATCTTCTTCGAGAGCGCCAGCACGCGCCGCGTGCGCGTAGTCGCCGGCTTCACCGTGGTCGCTTCGATGTCGAGGGTGAACGAGTCGAACTTCTGGCCACCGGCGCTCCGGAAGTCGATGGCCCCCTTGATCCGCGCCCAGTCCTTGGCCACGTTCGTGAAGCCCGGCAGGTACCACGCGACGACCTTGATGCCCTGGGCGTGACACTGCTCGATGATCGGGCCGAGGGCGTCTCGCCGATAGACCGTCTCCGATCCCTCGGGCAAGTGATAGTTGGCCGTCTCGATGAAGAGCGTGACGACACCGCGCTCCTTCATCCCGGCGGCGAGCTTCGTGGCGGCGGCCGCCGGGTTCTTCCACCCGCTGGTGTAATCGTACATGTCGAACCACGTGCCCAGGCCCCGATAGCTGCCGACCGGTGCGGAGGGGGCGGACCCCCGAGGCAGTGCGGCGGCAGCCTGCGGCAGCGCCGCGGCCGCCCCGAACGCCACGAGGCAAGCGAGGACGAGCAGTACGAGCACGAGACTGGAAGGACGGATGGTCACGAGCACACCCCCCACGGTGGCTGTCGAAGCGGGTCCCAGTATAGCCGTGGTAGGGTGCACCGGACACCGGCCGCGAGGAGGGCATGTGAGTATCGAGTACGTGCAGCAGCAGCTGGGCTCCGCGGAGAGGATCCTGTACACCGAGCGCCACCACTGGGTCTTCTTCGTCGCCGAGATGATCAAGTGGATCCTGTTCGCGGCGGTCGTGCTCGCCCTGATCATCGTGCTCAAGGTCTGGTGGCTGCCGAACGCGAGCTGGGTCTGGTGGCTGCTGCTCGTCTTCCTCGTCCCGGCGGTGCGGATCGCCTGGGGGTTTCTCTCCTGGCGCATGAACGTCTACGTGCTCACCAACCGCAGGGTCATCGAGTCCACCGGCGTGCTCAGCAAGCGCGTCGCCGATTCCTCGCTCGAGAAGCTCACGGACATCGTGCTCAAGCAGTCCATCATGGGCCGCGCGCTCAGCTACGGCGACATCGTCGTGCTCACGGCGGCGGCCGGCGCCGGCATCAACGATCTCAAGCAGATCCGGCGCCCCATGGAGTTCAAGACGCAGATGCTCAACGCCAAGGAAGAGCTCGAGCGGGAGCTGGGCGCGAGCAACTGACGTCACCCGCTCCCGGGCTCCTCACGACTTGGGAACGAAGTCCTTGCCCACACTCCAGCACTTGGCCACCGGCTCGCCGAGCGACCAGTACTTCTTGCTCGCCATGTCGAACAGCAGCGGCTTGAGCTTGGCGATGTCGACGACGCCGTTGGTGAGCACGTCGACGTCGGCGTAAGTACCGACGATCTCGCCCACGAAGAGGTCGTGCGTGGGCAGCTCGAGGTGCTCGATGAGCCTGCACTCCATGGTCACCTTGCACTGTCTGATCATCGGCGCCGTGTCCAGCTCCCCGTAGAAGAGCTCGAAGAGGCCGCTCTTGTCCTCCTGCTTGCCGCTCACCATCCCGATGTGGTCGGTGATGGCGACCATGTCCTCCGATGGCAGGTTCACGCTGAACGTCTTGTTCTCGAGGATGCCCTTGTTGGTGAGGTGCACGTTGCCCATGCCGAGCGTGATGCCCTTGAGGTGGGCGATGCCGACGTGGGCGATGGTGGCGAAGTCGGGTGTCCCGTCCACGGTCGCTCCGACGATGGCCGTGACGAGCGGGTAGAGCGCGTTCGCAGGTCCGAGCTTCTCCTTCACGGTGACCTTCCTGATCGTGATGGCTGGTGTGTGACCGCTGCATACCCGCGCGGGGCCGGCGTGTAATCGACGGCGCTCCGGACAGACGGATCGGCCGCGGCGCCCGCGCCGGCCGCGATCGGATGCGGCGCGCCGGTGAAACGGCGCGGTTTCGCCCGGCGCGAGCAGCCGTCATCATGGGCTCATGACTCCGGACGCCGACAGCACGGGGCGGCGCCACACCCGCCGGCCGCGGCGGCACTCAGCACTCCTCCTCATCGTCCTCTCCGGCCTGGTGGCGATCGCGGTCGCCTTCGCGCTGGCCAGTGCTCTTGACGACGACCGCCCTCGCGGCCCGTACCTCATCGGCGCGTGGACCTTCGGCGACCGCGCCTCGCTCGACGCCGCCGTGAAGGCCGGCGCGATCGACGAGGTCAGCGCCGACTGGCTGCAGTCGCGCGCCGACGGCAGCGTGGCCGCCCCGACGCCTGGACACCGGCTTCATCGCCGTGGCCAAGCACGACGGACTGCCGCGTGTTCGTCACGCTCACCGACTACGACGAGAGCAAGCACACGCTTCGACCCGGCCATCTCGGCGGCGGTCCTGACGACGTCGCGAGTCGCGGCGCCGTCACGCCGCGGCGGTCGCCGCGTGGTGCAGGACCTACGACGTGGCCGGCGTCGACGTCGACTGGGAGGCGGTCAAGGGCTCGCGCAGGGACGAGTATTCCGCCTTCGTCGAGGAGCTCGCCCGGCGACTGCACGACGACGGCCGCCTCATCGCCGTCGACGTCTACCCCAAGACTCAGGGAGCCCGGCGGCTGGGACGGCCCGCGCGCGCAGGACTGGGCGCGCCTCGGGCGCGCCGTGGACGAGTTCCGCGTCATGACCTACAACTACTCCGGCTCCTGGTCCGGTCCCGGGACCGCTCTCGCCGCCGGACTGGATGGACCGCGTGATCAGCTTCGCCGAGACGCAGGTGGCGCCGCGCCGTATCGTCATGGGCCTCGGCTTCTACGGGCGCGACTGGCAGGGTTCCACCACGACCGACCTCCTGTGGCACGACGTGACCACCATCCGCACCACCCTGCACCCGCGGGAGACGCGCACCGCTTCGGGTGAGCTGTACCTCGGCTACAAGAAGGACGGCGCCGCGCACCAGGCGTTCTTCCCGGACGGACCTGCGATCCGCGCCAAGCTGCGCATGATGCTGCTCGCGCCACCCGCACATCCGCGGCGTCTACGCCTGGGATATGGGCCAGGAGGACCCGCGCGTCTGGCCCGAGCTGCGCAAGGCGTTGCACTAGGAAGGCCGGGGGACGGCCGCGCGCCCAGCCCCGCATCTCATGCCCGCTCCGGCGCCCGCGCCGGATAGAATCGCTCCGATGGACTTCGAGACCACCTCCCGGCTCCGCGGCGCCGCCCTCGACGCGGCCATGCGCCTGCACAGCGTCCTCATGGGCGAGGCGCGCACGATCGTCGACGCCGGCAACGAGCGTGGAGTCGTCCTCCGCCTCACCGGCGGACTCGCCGTACGGCACTACGCCATCGACCTCGAGTTCGCCGAGCGCGAGTACAGCGACATCGACCTGATCGGGCTCAAACGGCAGGTGGTCGCGATCGGCGACGTCTTCCGCGACCTCGGCTACGTGGAGAACAGCCACGTGTCCATGGCGACCGGCAACGGGCAGCTGCAGTTCTTCGTACCCGCGCGTGCGAGCGGCCGGCGACGCTGCGGCCGACGACGACCTGCCGGTCCTGCTCGACGTGCCGCCGAGCGACCACATCGACGTCTTCCTCGACGCCATGCGCATGGACCACCAGGTGGACTTCCGCGACCGGCTCGAGATCAACACCTACGCCATCGACCCGGCCGACCTCTTTCTCAGCAAGCTGCAGATCGTCAACCTCAACGAGAAGGACGTCCACGACGTGATCACGCTGGTCAAGGACGTCTACGTGGACTTCCAGCCGCACCCGGGGGTGCTCGACCTCCACCACGTCGCCGACATCTGCGCGGCGGACTGGGGCCTGTACATCGACGTGATGAACAACATCGACACGGTGGTCGAGCACGTGGCCGACTACGACCTCGGGCCGCGGGACGCGGCCCGGGTGCGGCGCACGCTCGAGCTCGCGCAGGACATGATGACCGAGCAGGCCAAGACGCTGCGCTGGCGCCTGCGCGCGCGCATCGGCAGGCGCGTGCGCTGGTACTCCGAGGTCGAGGAGCAGTTCGGCGGGCGCACGGAGGACGTGTCGCTCGCCGTGCGCACCAAGGAAGGCCGGGCCGCCGGCTGGAGCGCCGGCGCGACCGCCGCAGTCAGGGATGCGGCCAGCGCGGGAGGCGCCGGGATGAGCTCCCAGCCGACGCCGTCCTCGAGCTCGCGCACAGCCGCCCAGTCGCCGGCGGAGAAGTGGCGAAGCGACAGCGGCTCGAGCAGCCGCTCGTCCTGAGCGAGGAGGTCCTCGAGGGCGTCGACCAGGCGTGCGCCCGCCTCCGCCACGGAGGCGGCGTCGTCGCGCTCGACCGCGAGGCGCAAGCGACGGAGCGTCTCCAGCGCCTCGGTCTGCCGGGCGACGAGGAGCGCCTGCGGGCCCGTCCACCGCGTGCACCTCCAGCGCGGGGAACCAGGCCTGCTGCTCGCGGCGAAAGCGAAGCTCCACCCCGGAGAGCCGGTCCGCGACACGCGAGACCAGCGGCCTCTCCAGACGCCAGCGGCGGCGGGTGGGCGAGCCGCCGAGTCGCTCGAGCTCGCTCTTCAGCCGTTCGCACAGCCGGCGGATCTGCCCGGCCTCGCGCCGAAGCGTCTCGAGCGGGTGCCCAGGCGGCGGCGTCATGAACGTCCCGTCGCCGGACTCGGCCGCGGCGCGCACGGCGCTCTCTCCGGCGGCGCGGCACAGCCACTGCCGCCTCCGACAGCGCCGCGTCCAGCGCGGCCGTCTCCGCCGTCTCGAGGTCGGCCGTGGCGGTGCGCCAGCGCTCCGCCATCTCCAGAAGAGAGCCGCCCGCCTCGAGGTCCGCGACGATGCCGCGAAGCTCTCCGAGCCGGCGTTCGTCGTCGACGATGCGCCGCGGCGCGTGCGCGACTCGCGCCGGACGCCCCGTGCCGCGCTCCACCTCCGCGGCGATCTCCCGCACCAGTTGCAGCCAGGGCACGTTGAGCCTGACGCCGACGTCGGCGAGGGTCATGACCCTCGCCCAGCGCGTGCGGGCGCGCTCTTCGGCGAGCGCCTCGAACCCGCGCACACGCGCAAGGAGGAAGGGTTCCAGGAACGGGTACGCCTGCAGCAGCGCGAAGACCGTGGTGCGCGGTCCGATCAGGATGTCCTGCGTACGCCCGACGCTCATCGCCGGCGGCACCTCCTCCGTCTCCCGGGGCCCGGCAAGGGTAGCAGGGCGACGGCGTCACGCGCACGTTGCCCGTCCGGCGCGCCCGGTGTATCCTGCCGCTCCCGCCCCGTTCCACGCAGCCGCAGGCCACGCCATGAGCATCGTCACCTTCAACAACGTCGAGAAGTCCTTCGCCGGGCAGCGCCTGTTCACGACCGTGTCCTTCTCCGTCGACGGGCACGACCACGCCGTGCTCGTGGGACGCAACGGCACCGGCAAGACGACCCTGCTGCGCCTCGTCTCCGGCGACGAGCACGCCGACTCCGGGACGATCGCCCGCGCTCGCGGCCGCAGGATCTGGCTCCACGAGCAGACCCCGGAGCTCGAGCGCGACCGCCCGGTGCGCGACTACCTCCTCGAGGCGTTCGGCGAGACCGTCGAGCTCGAGGCCGCGCTGCGCGCCACCGAGGAGCGGCTCTCCGGCCTCGCCGAGCACAGCCCCGAGCTGCGCGACACGATGAAGAGCTACCAGCAGCTCCAGCGGCGCTTCGAGGCCGCCGGAGGCTACGGCTACCGCGACCGCCTCGGCGGCGTCGTCGAGGGCCTCGGGCTCCCCGACGACATGCTGGAGCGCGACCTGCTCTCGCTGTCCGGCGGCGAGCTCACGCGCGTCACCCTGGCGCGGGCGCTGCTCGCCGACGCCGACCTGCTGCTGCTCGACGAGCCCACCAACCACCTCGACATCGACTCGGTGGAGTGGCTCGAGGACGTTCCTCGCCGACTACGAGCGCGCCTTCATGCTGGTGACGCACGACCGCCGCCTGCTCGAGAAGGTCGGGCGGCGCGTCCTCGCCGTGGAGCACGAGCACGTCGAGGCGCAGGGCGGCGACTTCGCCACCTACCTGCGCGAGAGCGAGGCCCGGCTCGACCTCATGCGCCGCGAGTACGAGCAGGACCTCGAGAAGATCGAGCAGCTGCAGCGGTTCTACGACCGCTTCCACGCCAAGAAGGACAAGGCCAAGCAGGCGAAGGCCAAGCTCACGCAGATCGAGCGCATCAAGGCCGGGCTGCGCGAGCCGCCCAAGCAGACGCGGAGCTTCAAGCTCGGGCTCCCGCAGCCCAAGCCCTCCGCGCGCGTCGTGCTCGAGATGAAGACGCCGGCCGTCAGCGTCGGCTCCGCCGACGACAGGGCCGGCGCCCACGTCCTCGTGCGCGACGTCGACATCGTGCTCGAGCGCGGCGAGAAGGTCGCCCTGCTCGGGCCCAACGGCTCCGGCAAGACGACGCTGATCGAGACGGTCGCCGGCCTCCGCAGCCTGGCGGACGGCGCCTCGCACCTCGGCCACAACGTGCGCCCCGCCTACTACTCCCAGCAGGGCCGCGAGCTCGCGCGAGCGGGACACGGTGCCTGCAGACCGTGCTGCCGCTGGTCGGCCAGGACGAACAGCCTGCGCGCAGGCTGCTCGGCCGCTTCCAGTTCGGCCCCGACGAGGTCGAGAAGCGCGTCGAGATGCTCTCCGGCGGCGAGCGCAGCCGCCTCCGCCTGCTCACGCTGCTCGTCGGCGACGCCAACTTCCTGCTGCTCGACGAGCCCACCAACCACCTCGACATGGGCTCGGTCGAGGCGCTGGCCGACGCGCTCGAGGACTACACCGGCACCATCCTGCTGGTGACCCACGACCGGCACCTCATCGACCGCGTCGCCACGCGCGTGCTCGAGATCCACGACGGCGCGCCTGCTGAACCACCTCTCGGCCGGCCGGTACTGGGAGGCGCGCCGGCGCCTCGGCATCGCGGCCGCGCCGCCCGAGCGAGCCGGCGGACGCGGCGGCAGGCGCGGCGGCAAGGCGGCGCCGGCCGGCGCCGCCGGCCGGCCGCGGCAAGGAGACCGCCGAGGAGGCGCGCCGCCGGCGCGCCCGCCTGCGCGGCGCCGAGGCGGCGGTCCTCCGCGCGGAGAAGCGGCTCGGCGAGATCGACGCCGAGCTCGCCGAGCCGGACACCTACGCCGACCGCGACGTGCTCAACCGGCTCCTCGACGAGCGCGGCATCGTCGAGGGTCAGCTGCAGCGCGAGTACGCCGAGTGGGAGAAGCTCGTCGACGAGCAGGCCTGACCGGCGGGCCGGCCGACGATCCCGCCGGTCCGCAGGTCCTGCTGCGGCGTCGACCTCGCCACCCGCCGCTGTGCCTTCTGCTAGGCTCTCGCCGATGTCGACACGGCGCGCGACACGATGAGCGCCGGCCGGCGCCTCTCCCCTGCCGTCCGCAGCGCGCGTGCGCGCCCTCCAGCGACGGCTGCTCGCCTGGTACGAGGAGAACCGGCGCGACCTGCCGTGGCGCCGCACGACCGACCCTTACGCCATCCTCGTGAGCGAGATCATGCTGCAGCAGACGCAGGTCTCGCGCGTGGCGCCGCGCTTCCTCGAGTGGCTCGAGGCCTGGCCGACGCTCGAGAGCCTCGCCGGGGCGCCGCTGGCCGACGTCCTGCAGCGCTGGCAGGGACTCGGCTACAACAACCGGGCGCGGCGCCTGCAGGAGTGCGCGCGCGGCGGCCGTGGCCGCGGCGCCGGACGGCGGCCCGCGCCGAGCTGCCGCGCACGCTCGACGGCCCTGCGCGCACTCCCGGGCATCGGCCCGTACACGGCGCGCGCCGTGCTCGTCTTCGCCCACAACGACGACCTGGCCGCGGTGGACGCCAACGTCCGCCGCGTCCTCACGCACGAGCTCGGCCTCCCCGGCGACCTGGCCGACGCGGGACTCCAGGCGGTCGCCGACGCGGTGCTGCCGCGCGGCCGCAGCCGCGACTGGCACAACGCGCTCATGGACTACGGCGTCCCTGGTGCTGACGGCGCGCGTCACCGGCATCGCGCCGCGCACGCGGCAGACCGCGTTCGAGGGATCACGGCGGCAGAAGCGATCCCGCCTGCTGCGGCGCGCTGCTCGACCGAAGGACCGCAGCCGCTCACGGATCTGGCCCGCGCTGGGACTGCCGCTCGACGAGACCGCCGACATCGTCGCGGCGGCTCTCGCAGGGACGGTCTCGTCCGCGAGACGGACGGGACGGTGAGCGTGGCGTGACGCGTCGGCGCCCGGGTACGCTGAGCCCATGCTCTACGACGTCGACATCGTCAGCCGTGCCGGCGCGGCCCGTGGTCTCCCTGCGGCGCCGCGGGCCGCTGGCCGGACATCGGCGCCTCCATGCGGCGCCTGCGCGAACTGCTGGCGGAGGCCGGCCTCGAGGCTGCCGGGCCGATGATGGCGCGGTTCTACGCGGACACCGCGCCCGGCCAGGACGCCGACTACGACGTCGCCATCGCCGTCCTCCCGGGCGCCGACGGTTCCGTGCCGGACGCCGTCGGCGAGGCGCGCGGCGAGTGGCTGCCGCTCGCACCACGTGCTCGAGGCCGTCCACCGCGGCCCGCACGACCAGATGGACGACGCCTGGGCGGCCGTGCGCGAGGCGTGCGCGGCACTCGGCTACACGCCGGCAGGGCCCGATCACCGAGGTCTACGAGGTGACACGGGCGGACGGCGTGCCGCCGGAGCAGTACGTCACCCGGGTGCGGCTTCCCTACGTCCGTTAGCGGCCGGCCGGCCGGCGGGGCGCAGGCCGGCCGGCCTGAGGCCGACACGGCCGCTGCCCTCAGGTGCGGAACATCGTGAGCAGGAACACGAGGTCGCCGCGGGCGACGACCGCGTGCTTGAGCTCGGCCGGCATGTAGTAGAGCATCCCCGGCCGAGCCTCGTGCTCCTCACCCCCGAGCGACACGGTGCCCTCGCCGCGCAACACGTGGATGGCGGCGGGCACGCTGGCCGTGTGCTCGCTCAGTTCCTGGCCCGCCGCCAGGGTGAAGTGGATGATCTTGTGGTGCTCGTTCTCGACGATCGCCTTGCTGACGATGCCCTGCTCGGCGACG
The DNA here is from genome assembly GCA_963798285.1 of uncultured Thermoleophilia bacterium. Classification (GTDB taxonomy): domain Bacteria; phylum Actinomycetota; class Thermoleophilia; order UBA2241; family UBA2241; genus CAIXSE01. The sequence continues at coordinate 451,785 of CAWCSR010000005.1, forward strand.
TCGACCATCGCCTCCAGGTCGGCGACCACCGGTGCTGTTGCGTCCATGCTGTCCTCCCGATCAGTGACCTGTCCTGCAGCCAACGTACCCGCGCCGGCAGCCCTCCGCCCCTGACCTTCGTCAGGCGCATACCGGGAGGTTTGACAGAACAGGCCGGCGGATATATAGTTTGTGTCGTGTTACACAAGAGACTTGTTTTTTTACGGGAACGAGGTTACCATGGCCGACACACTCGCAGGCATCAAGCGCATCTTCGTGGTGGCGGTCAGTCCCGTGGCGAGCCACGTACCCGGTACCAGAGGTCCGCTGCGAGGCAGGGACTTCATGCTCGACGACCTGACACACGGCGCCGATCACGGGCGCTGACTCGAGAGGGGTGAGCAGCATGCAGAATCGTATTCTTCGCTCGATCGGACGTTTCTTCCAGGGCACCGGTTCGGTGATCAGTACTCCCTCGGGCGACGCCCGCGGCCACCTGAACGTGCCGATCGACACCATGTACGACGTGTCGGGCAGCGACCGCTTCGTGGGGCGCTGACCTCAGGACTGCTTCAAGCTTTCTCCGTCCCGTTCCCGACGTTCCCCCACGTCGCACGGTTGACAAAGGGTCCCTCGTCCCCTGGTTCCGGCCCCGAATCCCAGGGAACACGGCGAGGGGCCCTTCCTTTAACGGAGCGACCGACGCCGGGCCGTGCGGAGTCGCCGCGGGCCGCGCCGAGTCGCCGGTGAGCGCCATACCGGGATGAAGCCGGGGCGAAGTGAGGAGGCGCCGCACCGTCCGCGCCGGCGCGCGGCGTCAGACGCCGAAGTACGCGGGGTAGCGTGCGGGTCTTGTGCTTGCGACGCTGGTAGGTGCGCGCGAGCTCGATGAAGATCCCGACGTCGCGCTCCAGGTCGCCCTGGGTGCCGTCGAAGTAGAAGACGCGGATGGGCAGGTCGTCGAGGTCCTTGGAGAGGCTCGGGTAGACGGCCTCGGTGACGATGCCGTTCATGCACGTGAACGGGCTGATGTCGATGATGCCGTCGGCGCCCTTCTCGTACATGTAGATCGACTTGCCGCTGCTCAGCACCATCTCGCCGAGGGCGCCCGTGTACGGCAGGTACGGCAGGCTCATCTCGAGCACCTCGCGCACGTCCTCAGGCTCTTCGTAGCCGACGAAGTCGTCGTGGAACGGCCCGTACATGGCGTGCTCGTCCCTGCGCATGATCTTGCTCTTGATGAAGCGGATGGCGCCGTCCTTGCTGATGCGTCTTGTGCTCGTCGATGAGCCGGCGGCGGTGTTCGTCGTCGGTGTACCACACCCACTCGCCGATGTCCGAGAGCCAGCATTCGCCGCCCTGCTCCTCGACGACGCGGATGAGGTCGAAGTTGGAGAAGGTGTTCTGGCGGCAGAAGATCTCGCCGACGACGCCGATGAGCGGCCGCGAGGCGTCGTAGTCGGCTGGCACGGCGCGGAAGCGGTCGCGGGCGCGCACCATGGCAGGCACCAGGCCGCGCGAGCTGCTCCTTGTGCGAGATGCCGACCCGCGCGATCGCCTCGCCGACCTCCTCGAGGCTCTTGTGGTAGACGGCGTCCGCCGTGCCCTTCTCGCGCTCGTAGGGCCGCGTCTTGAGCAGCATCTTCATGAGGATGTCCTGGGCGAGCACCGCACGCCAGGCGGTCCGGATGAGGTTCTGCGAGTACGCCCCGATCGACGAGTAGCCGTCGCTCGAGGTGATGCTGATCACGGGGATGTCCTCGTAGCCCAGCTCGTCGAACTTGGCGCGGATGAGGTGCAGGTACTGCCCGAACCGGCACGGTCCGTTGGCCGTGCGGCATGAGGAAGGCGACGTTGTCGCGGCCCTCGTCCTCGATGATGCGCAGGAAGTCGCCGAGGGTGATCTTCTGCGGGTAGCACTCGTCGCCCGAGGTGACGCGTCCTCCGAGGTCGAGCGTGCGCTCGTCCGAGTCGCTGGTCACCCAGGCGTCGAAGCCGATGGAGCGGATCGCCGCCGCCAGCAGGTAGGAGCCCCCGTAGGGCATCTGCGGCAGGTAGAGGCGGCGGCCCTCAAGACCGAAGTCCTTGATGGCCTGCTTGATGCGGTCGTCCTGCACGGTCTCAGGGCGCGACACCGGCCACCTCCTCGCGACAGGACTGGGCCTCGTCGGCCGCGTCCTGCGACCACCAGCGGAGGAAGCCCTTGCTGTCCAGGTACGCCTCGCAGCGTGTCATGGCGCCGGCGTCGTTCTGGTGCTCGTCGAACTGGAGCGTGAGGAACGGCTTGCCCGAGGCCTCGCGCACGTAGTGCTTGATGTACGAGTCCGGGCCGCACTTGAAGTTCGTCATGTAGATGAGGTGCAGGTTGTCCTTGTCCCGCACGTACGTCGCCGCCTGCAGGATCTTGCGCCCGTAGTTCCAGTACATGTTGGGCACGATCGGGTCGATGTCGATGCCGCGGATGGGCAGGAAGTCGAGCGGGATCACGTTCACCCCGTAGAACTTGCGCAGCTTGCGCGGGATGTCCATGTTGACGCCCTTGTCGTACATGTTGTACGGGCGTCCGACGAGGACGACGCCGAGCTCGCCGGCGAGCTCGAGGCGCTCCAGCGCCTCCGCGCCGGCGGCCAGCAGCTTGCCGCGGAACTCGTCCTGCGCCGCGTAGGCGCGCGTCGAGCGCGCGGCGCACGCGCGCCTTGCTCAGGCCGAGCGTCTGCATCATGCCGGCGAAGTCGCGCACCAGCCCCTCGCGCCCGTCGCGGAAGCGCACGCGCGGCTCGAGGATCCTGTCCCTGTGCGCCATCGAGGCCGGGCGCGTGCTTGACCACGAACGGCAGGGTCTGGCCCCACGGGCAGGCGTGCGAGTTGTACTGCTCGAACTCGGTCTCTTCGTTGACCTGGTTGGGCACGAACACCCAGTCCACGCCCTCGTCGAACAGCCACTGCACGTGGCCGTGCGCCACGCGGATCGGGAAGCACGGCTCGGCGACGGTGAGCGCGACGCCCGCCTCGCGGATCTGCCTTGTCGCTCTCCGGCGAGAGCACCGGGCGCAGCCCCAGCTCGGCGAAGAACGTCGCCCAGAACGGCAGGCGGTCGTAGGTGTACATCGCGCGGGCGAAGCCGACGGTCGGCGCCGACTCGGGCAGGCGTTCACGTGCTGCCTCGTACGGCGCCAGCAGCTGCTCCTCGCGGAAGGCGACGAGGTCGGCGATCACCGGCTCCTTGTCGACCTTGGCCGGCTTGCGGTACCGGTCGGAGCACTTGTCGCCCCAGTAGGTCTTCTCGCCCTCGATGGTGAACTGGCGCACGTCGCACTCGTTGGAGCAGGCCTTGCAGACGAAGTCGACGACCGTGTAGTCCACCTGCCCGAGGTCCCAGCCGCGGAAGCCGGTGGGCTCACCCGTGCGGGTCACGCGCTCGCGGGCGAGGAGCGCCATGCCGAGCGCGCCCATGACGCCGTTGTGCGGCGGCACGATGATCTCCTTCTCGAGGATCTGGCTGAACGCCGCCGCGACGGCGTCGTTGTAGGCGGTGCCGCCCTGGAAGAAGATGACGTCTCCGATGTGCCGCTCGCGCACCAGGCGGTTGAGGTAGTTCGTGGCGATGCTGAAGGCGAGGCCGGCGACCAGGTCGTCGCGGCGCGCGCCGCGCTGCTGGTACGCCATGACGTCGCGCTCCATGAACACGGTGCAGCGCTCGCCGAGTCGCACCGGCGCGTCCGAGCCGAGCGCCAGCTCGCGCGAACTCGCCGACGATGCTGATGCCGAGCTTCTCGGCCTGCTCCTCGAGGAACGAGCCGGTGCCGGCGGCGCAGGCCTCGTTCATCGCGAAGTCGACGACGATGCCGTCCTGCAGGCTGATGAACTTGCTGTCCTGGCCGCCGATCTCGAAGATCGTGTCGCACTGCTTGTCGATCTTGCGACCGATGAAGTCGGCGCCCGTCTTGTGGGCGGTGATCTCGTCGGTGATGATGTCGGCCCCGGTGAGCTCGCCGATGAGCTCGCGCCCTGAGCCGGTGGTGCCCACGCCGAGCAGGTTGATGCGGGCGCCGATCTCGTCGCGGATGTCGGTGAGCCCCTTGCTCACGACTTCCACCGGGCGGGCGTCGGTCTTGGTGTAGATCTCCTTGATGACCTCGCCGTCGCTGTCGATGACCACGAGGTTCGTGGAGACCGAGCCGATGTCGATGCCCATGTAGGCGTCGATCACCTTGTCGTCGCCGTCGAACACGAACGGCTTGGCCATGTCGCGCAGCAGGAGCACACGCTCCATCGAGAGCGGCTCGGCGAGCGGGAACTCGGCGGCGGGCAGTCGTTCGACGTCGAGGCCGAGCACGGCGGCGTCGCGCGCCGCCTCGAGGTCGGCCTCGATGAGCGCCGCGCCGATGGCGCCGATGCTCGCGTGGTACTCGGGGATGAACAGCTGGCCGTCGTCGAGCGACGAAGGCCTCGCGCAGCGAGCGCACGGCGCCCTCGTTGGCGGCCACGCCGCCGATGAAGGCGACGGGCGGCTCGATGACCTTGCCCTTGGCGATGGTGCCCTTGAAGTTGCGCATCACGGCGTCGCACAGACCGCGGAGCACCTCGGGCGGCTCGTAGCCCTTCTGCTGCGCGTGGATCATGTCGCTCTTGGCGAAGACGCTGCAGCGGCCGGCGATGCTCGCGGGCTTGCCGGCGCCGAGCACGATGTCGCCCACGTCCTCGATGTCGTAGAGGAGCCGGCTGGCCTGCTGGTCCATGAACGAGCCGGTACCGGCGGCGCAGTCGCCGTTGGTCTGGTAGTCGACGATGCCGGCGCAGCCGGGCTCGCCCGCCTCCAGGCGGATGAACTTGGAGGTCTCGCCGCCCATCTCGAAGATGGTCTGCGTCTCGGGATGCAGCCCGGAGATGCCGCGCGTGATGGCCTTGAACTCGTTCTCGAAGGACGCGTCCAGCGCGGCGCCGACGAGGCGTCCGCCCGAGCCCGTGACGCGGGCGCCGTGGACGGAGCCCTGTGGCAGCACGGCGAGTAGCTCGCCGAGGAGCGCTTCGGCCGCGTCGGCCGGGCTGCCCTTGATGCGCCGGTACCGGGCAACGAGCACCGGCGCGTCGCCGACCAGCGTCAGGCCGTCGCGCGGCGCCTCGAAGAGCCCGGGGTGCTGCGTGAGAAGGTCGCGGAAGAGGTCTTGATCGTCAGCCCGGCCGACGAGCGCGGCCTTGAGGCTGATGCAGCCGATGTCGATGCCAAGCGTGGTCATGGGTGTGAGACAGGGTCCTCCTCCGGGGGACGGAACCGCCCCGCCGACTGCAAAGCCTACAGTCCGAACTCGCCCGGAGCAAACCGGCCGCAATGAAGACTATAACAGTCTTCTTATGCCGTCAACGCGACGCCGTCGGCGGACGCGCGAACGCCGGCGCAACGTGACCCCGGAGACGCCGTCAGCGTCACCCGCGGCGGGCTTTCGTGAGCCTGTGCGGCCGGCCGGCGCGCTTCTAGCATGCTCCTGCGGCGCGCCGGCCGGCCGCTCTCGGCACATCACACCACCCGTGGGGGCATCCGTGAACGAATCGACCACGCTCACCAACCGCGAGCGCCGCGAGAACGTGGCGTTCCTCGGGCAGGCGTTCCTCGCCGCCCAGAAGCTGCCGGCCGAGATCCTCGACGCCGAGCAGCGCGACCGCTTCACCTCCGACGAGCCGGAGCAGAGCCGCCTCTTCTACACGCTGCTCTGCTACGGCGCGCTCGCCGCCCAGCCGGCGCCGGAGTCCGTCGTCGACGCCGACTGGCGACGCCTGAGCGACGCCGGCGTCGTCGACGCACTCTTCGCCGGCGAGTTCGATCTCAAGCGCTACGCACTCGACCCTCCCGTCTCGCGCAACGACAGCAAGGGCAAGATCATCGACTTCGTGCGCCTCGCCGAGACGCGCGACACCTGGGGCAGGCTCCTGCCGCAGCCTCCGGACCCGGACGTCGCCGTCGACGTGCTGCACGCCGCCTCCGGCGGCGCGCTCAAGTCGCGCGCCTTCTGGGCGGTGCGCGAGATGCGCCGCTACGGCCTGTGGGACGACGAGGCGCTCGACCGCTTCGCCTGCGTGCCCGACGGCCGCGTGCGCAAGCGCGCCGTGCGCATGGGCCTCGTCGACCTGCCCGAGAAGGCCGACACGTTCGCCGACATGAAGGCCGTGTCTCGCGCGCTGCACGCCGTGCTGCGCCTGGGTGAGTCTCCGGACGGCTGCTTCGACCTCCCGATCAGCACGGCCGACCAGCGCTGCGAGGTCTGCGACGCCGCGCGCATGGCCGCCTGCCCCATGCCCCACTGCCGCTGGCGGCGGGAGCACGCGGAGGCCTGACGCGGGCGGGATGCGGCGACGGCGGCCGGCACGGCTCCTCCGCCGCCGCATCTACCCTCTTCCTCAGACACCAACTACGCGACTTACCCCTATGGGAGCACGACCCCTACGGCGGGAATGGTAGTAACGAGGACCGCAGACCGCGGTTCGCGCGGGACGGAGGAAGGAGGCCCAGATGTTCTGGGAGATCCTCGCGTGGGCGGCGGTAGCGCTGCTCTCTGTGTTCCGTATCGCGCTGGTGGTCGGCGTCATCGCGGTCGTCGTCGCGATCGTCCGGACGCTGCGCGCGCCCAAGCAGTCCGTGCGCCACGCCGGCGCATCGGCACGCAAGTAGCGACGGCGGCTCGTGACACCGGTCTTGGCGGGACCGGGGCGTCGGCGTACCTGAAGTCCCGTCAGCGTCCCTGGTGCCGGTTCGCGACGGCGGGGTGAGGCCGCACCCGCCCTCTCAGGTCCGCTCAGCGCACCCGCAGTGCGGTGATCGCCGCGGACGCCTGATGGTTCCCGCCCTGGTCCACGGCGCGGAAGGTGACCGTGTACCTTGCCTTCGCCTTCGGCTTCCACGAACAGGCCTGACCCACGCCCTGCTTGACCCACCCACAGGCGAGCGTGGCGAGGACGCGCCCCTTGGCGGTCGTCACCGTGGCGGTCACCTTGACCACCGGACTGAAGGAGTCACGGGCCGTGAACGTGAGGCGCGCCGTCTTGCGGTACCGCACGGAGGCGGTCGCCGGCGCCGAGAGCTTGGGCGCCGACAGGTCCACGGTCAGCGCCTGGGAGGCGGACGTGACGCCGAGCGCGCCGTCCGACGTCAGCCTCAGGATGTACGCACCGCTGGTCGCGGTCCCTCCTCCACCCAGTCTGCCGTCCCAGGTCACGGTGCGTGGGCCCTCGGCGAGCTTGCCGAGGCGGATGGTCCGCACGGTCGAGCCTGAGCTGATCACCGTGGCGGTCATATCGGCGGCGTGTGTGAGCTCAAAGGGGACGACCACCTTGTCTTTGACCCGGTCACCGTTGGGCGACAGCGCCTTGGCCGAGACCGGCGTGAGCACCAGCGTCCTGTCCAGGGTCACAGGACTGCGGGCGCTCGTCGTGTTGCCCGCCACATCCCGGAGTTCGAGCAGCAGCGTGGCCTGTCCCTCCGGCGCCGGCTTGAGGCCCGACGCAGACGAGATGCGGCCGTCCCACCCGGCCTTCTGGACGGCCGTGGTCACCGGCACCCAGCCCGTGACGCGGCGGAGGACGCTCCCGTCGGCGGCAATGACGGAGACCCGGGCGGTCCCCGCCTCGCCCGGCCGGAACGCGAAGGTAGCGACGTCGTCTTGACCGTCTCCGTTGGGACTGAACGGGTCCGGCGTGATCGCGGCGCTCGTGATCCGCGGCGCCGCCGTGTCCAGCCTGAGGGTCGCCGTCGCCGAGCGAGCTTCGCCGTCGGCGCTGATCGCGTCGGCCTGCAGCGAGTAGACCCCGTCAGGAAGGAGCTTGCCTTCGTCATCCCGGCCGTCCCAGGTGGTCTCCACCGCAGTTCCGTCGCCGGTGAAGTGACGCACCGCCACTCCGGCGTCATCGCGGATCTCGAGGCTCCAGGTGGCCGTTTGGGACACGGTGAACCCGATGGTGGCACTGTCCTGGACCTTGTCCCCGTTGGGGCTGATCGCGGGGTCCTCGACGACGAAGCCGTAGATCTTGGGCTGACCGGTGCGCGCCACGACTTTGCGGATGTTGGGGAGCTGCGCGTAGAGCTTGCCGCCAGGGCAGTCGGTGTAGTTGGCGTCGCGATGCCCGGCGATCGCCGGGAACGTCACGTGCTGCCCGGTCGCGTACTTCTGCCCGTACCCGCAGACGAGCGTCGCCCGTGCCCAGCGGGTCGACGTGGTGCATGTCCAGCTTCCACTCCAGCAGCCGCTCCAGCGAGACCGACGGACGTGGACGTCGGCGTGGCGCTCGTGAAGGTGCCGATCACCGAGATGCCCGTGCTCCCTGTGTTGAACCCGAGGACCTGGGCGCCGATGACGCCCTTGGTGACGCCTCCGTACCGGCCTTCGTAGATGGTGCCGTATCGGTCGATGAGGAAGTTGTAGCCGATGTCGCTCCAGTGCAGCGACTTGGTGTGGTAGGCGTAGACGCCGCGGACGACGGCAGGCGCCTCCGCGGCCGTGTAGTCGTTGCCGCTGTCGGTGTGATGCACGAACGCCATCCTGACCGGCGCGTAGGACGGCGACCCGGAGCGCCACGACTCGTTGGCGCCCCACTGGGCGCGCGTGACGATGTCCGGCTTGGTCGTCATGGCGGAGGCGGAGGTGGTGAAGTGCAGGCCGGCGATGGTGACGGCCGCGCGGCGCAGGACGCCGACGAGCGCGGAACCCGGATCGGCGTCTTCGGTGCTGTTGATGGCGACAACCTTGACGTCGCGAAGTCTCTCGGGCGCCGGCTCGGCTCCGGCGGCACGCTGCGCGGCCACCTGGACGTACCGCCCGTCCCCGGTCCAGATGGGCTCGGTGAAGGCCCTCTCGGCTCCGCCTTCCTCGGCCGCCCGCTCGAGCGTCACCGACGTACCAGCGGCTCCAGGCCTGCCCGTCGTCGCTGGTGCGAAGGAGGACCTGGACCTCACCGGTGCGGGCCGGCGGCGCGCAGGTGACGCCGACCATCGTGAACCGCATGCCGGCGTCGATGATCGCGGCATCGGCAGACGACGGCGCCGGCGACGGAGACGTTGATCCGGCCGCCGCCGCGCCGCGCTGCCCCAGGGATGGCGCGGCCCTCGCGCCGGAGGTCGCGGCCGACGCGGAGCCGACCGGGAGCGCCGCCGGCAGCGCCACCGTGCGCAGTTCGACCGCAGGATCGTTCATCCACGCCGCGACCGCATCGCTGACGCGCGGCGCCGCCCAGACGGCCATGACCGCTCCGAGGACGGAAAGGATGGAGAACGCCGCAAGACGAGCGGCACGCTTGTGGGAATGAGGTCTCGCCATGGGCCCGTTCGGCTGACTTCAGGTTTCGACAGCCTAACACGAAACCCTCACCGCAGCCGGCGGGCGAGACGCGGGCCGGACGGGCCACGGGACGAGAACGGGCGGCGGGGCCATGGGCCCCGCCGCCCGCATCGGTCGCGGACCCCGGCGAGCCTCAGCCCACCGGCAACTCGTCCTGCTGAGCGGCCTCGACGATCGCTGCCGCCGCGGCCTGGACCTCGGCCGCATCTTCCTTCTCCGCGCTCATGCAGCTCCAGATGGGGCTGTAGAGGTGATCGACGCGCCGGGCGTACTCGTCGAGCTCGTCCTGAAGGTCGGTGATCATGACGTCACCGCCCGGATGCGTCGGGTGCGCCCCGGTCGCGGCCATGATCTCCCGCGACTGGTTGGGGTTGTCGATCCACATGCACGGCATGAGCAGGTTGTGGTTGAAGGGCTGGCGGCGACGGATCTCCTTGAAGAAGTCGGAATTGAACGCCTCGAGGAGGCTGACGTCGCGGATGTTGTCGGTGGCGAAGTGCGTGAAGATGCACGGCTCCACCCAGCCCTCGCTGTTGATGTGCATGTAGTGCTTGCCGGCGATGCAGCCGTTGACCCAGGGAGCGTCGCCCCAGAAGTCGATCGGGAAGAGCGGCTTGGTGTCGCGGATGCGGTGGATGCCGATGCGGAACTCGTTGCGCTCCTCGGCCGTGAGCATGAGGCTCGTGTCGGGATCGCGCCCGACCGGCATGTACAGGAAGTGCCACGCAAGGATGGCGCCCTTGGCGATGAGCGGGATCGACGAACTCGTCGCTGAGCAGGGCCCTCCAGGTGTGACGCGTGACCGTGGCCGAGTAGCCGAAGAGCACGCCCGCCTCGCCGAGGTGGTCCATGATGTCCATGACCTGCTCGTGCACGCCCTCACCGCGGCGCTCGTCGGTGAGCTCCGGCGAGCCCTCGAGGCTCAGCATGGGAGCGATGTTGCCCACCTTGGCCAGCTCGTCGATGGTGTCGTGATCGAGGAGCGTGCCGTTGGTGAACACCTGGAAGTAGGCGTCCTTGTTCTCGCGCGCGAAGTCGAGCAGCTCGTCCCACATGAACGGCTCGCCACCGAGCAGCGTGAAGAGGTAGACGCCCATGTCGTTGCCCTCGTCCACGATCTTCTGCATCAGGCTGCGATCGAGGTCCTGGTCGGGCGAGTACTCCGCTGCGTAGCACCCTTCACAGGTGAGATTGCAGCGCATGGTGGGGCTCATGAGGATCGTCGTCGGCGCGTTGTTGCCGGTCGACTCCACGAGCTTCTTCCGCTTGTCCACGCCGCGAAGAAGTGTGTTCACGATAAGACATTCGATAAAGGCATCGCGGCAGCGCGGGCTGAGCTTCGAAGTGACGTGCTTGGCGATCAGCAGCGCCGGGTGGTCATCCTGGACCTTCTCCGTGACGAAACGCACTGAGCCCTTGTACTGGTCCGGCGTGATCTTCTCGGCCAGCTGGAACGCCTTGACGATCTTGCGCTTGTCGTCGCTGGACGCCAGCTTGAGCATCTGGTTGATCACCTGCCTCTGTGCGGCGCTGTACAGGCCGCCTGTTCGGCTCATCCATCTCCTCCCTTCTCGTGTGGCGCGCCTCGCGTCCACCCGGCGCGCATAGCTGCGTCGTGGGTTGGTGCCGAGGGGGGATGCCGGGCGGTATCGACACCTGAAACTGACCGCCGGGACGCGCCGGCTCCCCCCGACGGCCTCCTGAGTCTTGTGAACCTAGTCTATACCGGGCTGACGGCGCCGGGCGAAAGGCCGTCCGAAAGGAAAATCCGGCCCGGCGGCCCCCGCCCGCGTAAGTTTCCGGGGGTCTCCATCGTTAGAGGTAGTGGAGACGGACCTGGTCCGTTGACCGCCTCCAGCTGCCAGGCTGGCTGGCTGACCGCCCGCGCTGGGTCGCTCCACACCGGCGCGGGCGGTCGCTTCTCCTCTCCCGGCGCTGTTGCCACGCTGGAGACACTTGCTGTGCCAATTCGTCTATGAATCGCTCATCTTTCCCGCGCGAGCCGCCGATACCCAGTCCTGAACGACAAAGGCAAACCTGTCGTGAGGCAGGGACGCAAAGCCAGAGGTCTTGGAATGGTCAAGATAGCTCGGTTGCCGAATCCGACTCTCGCAGTCGCGGATCTCGATTCAAGCGGCGAGCGCCTCTCGCGAGTCCCCCCTCGAGACATCGACGCAGAGCAATGTCCGCCGGCCTTGAGCAAGTCGGCAGGCCCAAGGAGCACTGGTGTGGAGGCGATGAAGATGCGAGCCAGGTACTTGTTCCTCGCGATCGCGCTGCTCTGTCTCCTGGCCTTGCCCGCAACGGTACTGGCCACGGATCAACGGCGACAGCGCCAAGATCGACGACAGCGTCACGACAGTCCTCGAGGCGACCGGCGGAGACGAGGCGGTTCCCGTCCTCGTGTACACCGAGCCCGACGCCTCCGGCGTCGTGGCCGACGCCGTCCCGGACGGCGTCGACGACGACTGAACTCTCGGAGTTCGACGCCGTGGCGGCGTACCTCACCCAGGACGAGATCCAGGCACTCTCCGGTGAGGACTTCGGTCAACATGATCGTCGCCGACAACCCGGTGTTCGGGTTCGACTACGCCAGCTCGCTCGACATCACCAACCTCGCGATCGGCCTCGACAGGGTCACGACTCCCGCCGCCGGAGGCCCCACGGGCGCCGGCGTCGGCGTCGCCGTCGTGGACAGCGGTGTCGCGACGACATCGCCCGATCTCGCGGGTACAGCCGCATCGTGGCCTGGAAGGACTTCGTCAACGCACAAGAAGCACCCGTACGACGACGCCGGCCACGGCACGTTCGTCGCCGGGCTCATCGCCGGCGACGGTACTGCGTCGCTGCCGCTCGACCAGGGCGGCTACGCCGACGATGCAGTTCCGCGGCGTCGCGCCCGGCCGCCGACATCGTCGGCCTCAAGGTCCTCGACGCCACCGGCCAGGGCCGCGCGTCCGCCGTCATGTCCGGCGTCGCTGTGGGCCGTCGCCCACAGGCACCAGTACAACATCCGGGTGCTCAACCTCTCGATCGGCGGCAACGTGGCGGCGCCTGTCGAGTACGACCCGATCGCCTCGGCCGTCGAGTTCGCTTGGAAGCACGGCATCACCGTCGTGTGCTCGGCCGGCAACGAGGGTGAGTTCGGCCCCGGGCGGCATCACGTCGCCGGGCAACAGCCCCTACGTGATCACCGTCGGCGCCAGCGACACCCGTCAGACGGCGAGCACCGCGGACGACATCGTGACGTACTACAGCTCGGTCGGGCCGACGCTGTTCGACGAGTACGCAAAGCCGGATGTCGTGGCCCCGGGCAACCACGTGATCTCGCTGCGGGCGCGCGGCTCGTACATCGACGTGAACTTCTCCGTTCAACCTGATCCCCGTGTCCTCCTACGCCCCCGACAGCCCCGGCCGGCACCGAGCCCGACTACCTGAGCTGTCCGGCACCAGCACGTCGGCGCCGGTGGCCGCGGGCGCTGTCGCCCTGCTGCTCGGCGCAGGATCCGACACTCACCCCCGACGACGTCAAGGTGCGGCTGATGAACACGGCCGATCCGTTGCCCGGCGCCACCCGCTACCAGCAGGGCGCCGGGCGAGATCGACGTCGCGGCAGCGCTCGACGACGCCGTCCCGCGCCGACGGCCCTGCCCTCTCAGCGGACCTGGGCGACGGCATGACGGTGCTCGACCGGGACGTCTACTCTGCAGTGGGATCAGAGGGTTTGGTCGAAGTATGGGTGGACGAAGTTCAAGTGGACCAAGTTCAAGTGGAGGACGTCGGCTCGTCGAAGTTCAAGTGGACGAAGTTCAAGTGGAGCGACGTCGGCTGGTCGAAGTTCAAGTGGAGCGACATTGCCTGGTCGAAGTTCAAGTGGAGCGACTACGACTCCTCCAAGTTCAAGTGGAGCGACTACGACTGGTCGAAGTTCAAGTGGAGCGACTACGACTCCTCCAAGTTCAAGTGGAGCGACTACGACTGGTCGAAGTTCAAGTGGAGCGACTACGACTCGGCGAAGTTCAAGTGGAGCGACTACGACTGGGCCAAGTTCAAGTGGAGTGAGTACGAGTGGGCCAAGTTCAAGTGGAGCATCCTGCTTCAGGGTCAGTAACGGCGGTACACAGCGTGAGTGACGCGGGACTACGGCCGAGCGGGAACGCTCGGCCGTCTCTCTCTACGTCGGCGCGGTGACGCTGGCCGCCGTCGCGGGCTTCGCCTGGGTGACCTACCGCGATGGCGTGTCGCTCTCCTGGGCGCTTGTCGCGTTCGCCATCCTGGCCGCTATCGCCGACGTGCGCGAGATCCAGTCTCCCGGGCGTGGGCGCACGTCGGCATGTCGTTCGTCCCCGTGCTTGCCGCCCTGGCGGTCCTTGGTCTGTGGCCGGCGATGGTGGTCGCGACCGTGTCGGGCGCCACGGCGATCAGCGTCACCCGGGACCCTCAGAAGATCATCTTCAACATCGCGAACTACGTGCTCTCCACGTTCGTGGCCGGCGTCATCTTCATGGCCCTGGTGCCGGCGGACGCCGGCTTCGTGGAGATCGTCGTGCCGGCGTTCTTCGCGACGGCCGTGGACTTCATCGCGAACACCGTCGTGCTTGCCGGCGTGGTCGCCTTGAGCACGGGCGAGGGCCCGCTGGCGGTCTGGCGCCAGAACTACCAGTGGGCCCTGCCCGGGCTACCTGGCGGGCGCCACCTTCGCCCTTCTGGCCGTGCTGCCTCTACGACCTCCTCGGCATCGCCGGACTGGTGCTCGCAGTGCCGCCGGTCGTCCTCATCTACTACTCGTACGAGCATCTACGTCAGCAGGGCGCGGGAACGGGTGACGTTCGACGCCGAGCGTGACATCTTCCACGCAGAGCTGGCACGGCCTCGACAGAACTGCACGACGAGTTGCGGGCCGCCCAGCTCAAGGTCGCGGCGGAGATCGAGCGCGCGCGCCGCATCCAGACGGACCTCCTCCCCACCTCGGTGCCGCGCGTCGAGGGCATCGAGCTGGAGCAGCGCATCGAGTTCCTCGGCGACATGGGTGGCGACTACTACGACTACATCCCGTTCGGCGACGGACGCCTGGGGATCGTGTGCGGCGACGTGATGGGCAAGGGTCTCGCCGCCGCGCTGATCATGGCGATGGCGCGCTCGCTCCTGCACGACGCCATCGCTCCCGGCAAGCAGCCCGGCGACATCATGGCGGAGGTCAACGACGGGCTGACACGCGATCTCGAAGGCCAGCGGCTGCCGTACTTCCTCACGCTGGCCCTCGCCGTCTACGACCCATCCGACCGCAGCCTGGTCGATCGCCGGCGGCGGCCACAACCCGGTCCTCGTCGCCGATGAGGCCGGCATAAGCCAGGTGCCTTCGCGCGGCGCGGCCCTCGGCGTCCGCACCGGTCTGCAGTTCCCGGAGGACCGTGTGGTCGTGGGCGCCGGCGCGACCGTGGCGCTCTACACCGACGGACTCACCGAGGCGCGCGATCCCCAAGGCACGCTGTACGGCCTGGAGCGCCTCGAGCACTCGCTCGAACGCTGTCGCAGCGGGGCGGTTCGTGACACACTCGACGGCGTGTGGGACGACGTCACCGCCTTCCGCGGCGACAGCGCTCCCACAGATGACGCCACGCTCCTGCTGGTGCGCCTCACGTGAGGCGGCGCGGAGCGACAACCGCGACTGACGGGGTCAATTGACGATGGCCGATCAGACGAGCGCCATGCCGGCTTCTCTTCAGGTGTACCGCTACCGAGGCCGGCGCCGACCGCGTCGAGGCCGTCATCGGCACCCTCGAGCCCGACTTCCCGCAGGAGGACCTCGTCGCGCACGCGACCGAGGCGCTCGAGCGCGAGACGTTCATGTGCTACACCGTCTCGCAGCCCGACGACTTCGTCGCCGACGAGCTGTGCTTCGTGCCGCAGGGCGAGCGCTGCGACATCCTCAGCATCAGGACCAACGGCTGGGAGCGGCACCACGGCGACCATCGGCGCAGCCTGGTCGAGATCCTGAACAACATCGCCGCGGCGGTCGCCTGCGGCAAGCTCCGCATCCTGGACACGGGAGAGGTCGGCGGCGAGGTCGAGCTGGGCCGTACCGTGGTGGAGTACGCGATCGGCGACACCAGCGAGCTGCAGCGCGCGCGCGAGGCCGTGGACGACGTCCTGCAGCAGGCCGGCCTCGACGACATCAACCGCCAGCGGACCATCCTGTGCATCTCCGAGGCCGTGACCAACATGCTGCTGCACGGCGGCGGCCACGGCCAGATGACCGTCCGTCGCCTCGGCGACCGTCTGCGCTTCATCGTGGCCGACGAGGGGCCCGGCCTCAACTTCCTCAACTGGATCGAGCCGCCCTCCAAGGGTGGTCAGGCATCGATGGGCTACGGGTACAAGATCATCCTGGACTACCTGGACGCCGTCGCCCTCCATACCAGTCCTGGCGGCACTACGCTACTATTGGACCGCTTGATCAACTGAGCCAGGAGACCACATGCTGCGCACTTCGATCGCTCAGGGCCCGGCGCCCACCGTCTACCTCGCCGGCGAGATGGACCTCGACTGCGCCGACACCCTCCGCGAAGCGGTCACGGAGGCCGCTCGAGGAGCGCAGATGGTCGCCCTTGATTTCGCCGGCGTGGAGTTCATCGACTCGTCGGGCACGGGCATCTTCGTACGCCTTGCCCTCGATCTCAAGAGTCAGGGCACGCCTCTCGTGGCGCGCAACCTCTCGCCCGCCGTGCGCGGCGTGTTCGACATGCTGAGGGTGCGCGAGCTCGTCGGCGACGAGGTCTTCCCGGACTGACCTCCGCGCCGGGGCCGGCTCGCGTCAGGTGACTCTGAGCGGTCCCGTCCCGGCGAGCACGACCACGGTCGCCGACTCGACGCCGTCGCTCATGCTCGAAACGTAAGCCTCCCCACGCAGGTGCACGCCGTCGCGCGTGATCATGGTGAGGGCCATGGAGGAGCCGTCGCTGAGGTGGTCGCGGAACTCGTCGGCGCTGGCCGGCGACTCAACGCGCAGCGTCCAGTACGGCTCGCGCCCCATCTCTTCCTCGGCCAGGCTGGCGCTGAGGAATCCCATGTCGATCCGGTCGTGCCTGAGTCGCAGAAGCCTTCTGGACAGCATCGTGTCATCCTATCGGCCGAAGGGCGGGGCAGCTGAAGCCATGGCCGCCATAGGATAGCAGTCCGGCGCCTCCCCTTCTGCCTCTGCGCTCCACGCGCCGGGACGCGCCAGCGACTGCGAAGCGGCGGCGCCGATCGAGAAGGGGCCCATGCGATGAAGCGGGGGGCGGCGCCTGCGCGCCGCCCCCCCGCGTCACTCGGTGCCCGCTTGAGGCGCACTTAAGGGGCGGTCACCTCGACGGCGCCGGCGCCGCGGGCGTAGACGCTCCAGGGATCGCCCGCGCTGGCGCGGTAGTAGACGAAGACGTGGTAGCCGCTGCCCACGGGCGCGCTCACGGTGACGTCGCGCGCGTAGCTGGCGCTGCCGTCGGCGTCGAAGACGTCGCCGCCGTACCAGCCGTTGGCGTCGGAGACCAGCCAGACGCTGAACTGGGCCGGCGAGCCCACGGGCAGGTTGGGCGTCCAGGCGACCGAGAGCTTGCCGCCCTGGGCGACGCCGGTCGGCGTCGAGGGGGTGGTGACCGCGAGCGAGCTGAAGGCGGCGGTCACCTCGACGGCGCCGGCGCCGCGGGCGTAGACGCTCCAGGGATCGCCCGCGCTGGCGCGGTAGTAGACGAAGACGTGGTAGCCGCTGCCCACGGGCGCGCTCACGGTGACGTCGCGCGCGTAGCTGGCGCTGCCGTCGGCGTCGAAGACGTCGCCGCCGTACCAGCCGTTGGCGTCGGAGACCAGCCAGACGCTGAACTGGGCCGGCGAGCCCACGGGCAGGTTGGGCGTCCAGGCGACCGAGAGCTTGCCGCCCTGGGCGACGCCGGTCGGCGTCGAGGGGGTGGTGACCGCGAGCGAGCTGAAGGCGGCGGTCACCTCGACGGCGCCGGCGCCGCGGGCGTAGACGCTCCAGGGATCGCCCGCGCTGGCGCGGTAGTAGACGAAGACGTGGTAGCCGCTGCCCACGGGCGCGCTCACGGTGACGTCGCGCGCGTAGCTGGCGCTGCCGTCGGCGTCGAAGACGTCGCCGCCGTACCAGCCGTTGGCGTCGGAGACCAGCCAGACGCTGAACTGGGCCGGCGAGCCCACGGGCAGGTTGGGCGTCCAGGCGACCGAGAGCTTGCCGCCCTGGGCGACGCCGGTCGGCGTCGAGGGGGTGGTGACCGCGAGCGAGCTGAAGGCGGCGGTCACCTCGACGGCGCCGGCGCCGCGGGCGTAGACGCTCCAGGGATCGCCCGCGCTGGCGCGGTAGTAGACGAAGACGTGGTAGCCGCTGCCCACGGGCGCGCTCACGGTGACGTCGCGCGCGTAGCTGGCGCTGCCGTCGGCGTCGAAGACGTCGCCGCCGTACCAGCCGTTGGCGTCGGAGACCAGCCAGACGCTGAACTGGGCCGGCGAGCCCACGGGCAGGTTGGGCGTCCAGGCGACCGAGAGCTTGCCGCCCTGGGCGACGCCGGTCGGCGTCGAGGGGGTGGTGACCGCGAGCGAGCTGAAGGCGGCGGTCACCTCGACGGCGCCGGCGCCGCGGGCGTAGACGCTCCAGGGATCGCCCGCGCTGGCGCGGTAGTAGACGAAGACGTGGTAGCCGCTGCCCACGGGCGCGCTCACGGTGACGTCGCGCGCGTAGCTGGCGCTGCCGTCGGCGTCGAAGACGTCGCCGCCGTACCAGCCGTTGGCGTCGGAGACCAGCCAGACGCTGAACTGGGCCGGCGAGCCCACGGGCAGGTTGGGCGTCCAGGCGACCGAGAGCTTGCCGCCCTGGGCGACGCCGGTCGGCGTCGAGGGGGTGGTGACCGCGAGCGAGCTGAAGGCGGTCGAAGGTTCGAAGCTGGCGACGATGCTGTGACCCCTCGAGACGTGGGTGAACGTGTACGTGCCGTCGGTGAGCACCGCAGGGGAGCCGTCGACCAGGACGCCGGCGACCTGGTGGTAGGCGTCAGGAGTGACGGTGAAGCTCTGGTCGTCGCCGTCGTTCACGTTCACGGCGCCGCTCGGCGTGATGGAACCGCCGCCGTCGGCGCCGACGCTCGCGTTGATGACGTACGTGGTGATCGGGGCGGTGACCGGCACGCTGGCAGTGGCCGTGCCGCCCTTGTCGTCGATGACCGTCAACTTGGCCGCATACGCGCCCGGAGCCGAGTACACGTGACGCACGCTGGCGCCACTGCCACTGGTGCCGTCCCCGAAGTTCCACGCATACGCGACGATGCTTCCGTCCGGGTCAGTGGATGACGCGGCGCTGAAGTCCACCGCCAGCGCCGGCGCACCCGCGGCGTGGATCGCGCGAGCCGTGGCGGTGGGAACCTGGTTCACTCGCGGCAGGACGCTGCCCATGACCTCGATCTCGGAGAGGCCCACGTTGTTCGTCGTCGCGCTCGCCTCGTCGACCGCGAGCGACAGACTCGTGACGGTACGTCCGCCCAGATCGAGGGTGAGGCCGCTTCCGTCGTTGGGCAGGGCGCCGATGGTCAGGGTGCTGCCGTCGCTGAACGTGAGGGTGCCGGCAGTGATCTGGTCGTCCAGGTTCGGCCGGTCGTGGAGGACGATGCTGTTGACCGACACCGGGCACGGCCAGCTGAGCGTGAGCCACGCGCCGGCCTTCTGGGCCAGCGAGGACCATTCGCTCTGACTGTCGGTGGGGTAGCCACCGACGACGCCGTCGACCGCACTCCGCGCAGCCTGGCCTGCCTCGGCGTTCTGCGAGGAGACCGTGACGGTCGCCAGCGCGGCGATGTTGGGCCCGCTGGCGGTCGGCTGGGAGAAGTCCTGCTTCCAGAAGATCTCGTCGAGATGGACGAACCTCGTCAGCCAGCCGTCGGAGCCGAGGGCGAGCCGTTTGAGGTTCGTCGCGGGGTCGGGCGTCTGCATGCTCGGCGGTACGACAAGCGACTCCCGCTCGTCCCAGGAGAGCCCCAGAGCCGTCAGTGCGGGCGGCTCCACCATGGTGGTCGCCGGGTCCATCGGCAGCGGCCAGACGCTTGAATCCGTGGGCCAGACGATCGTCTTGTGGAGCTCGGGGTGATAGGTCGGATCGACGGTCATGGTGTCCAGCATCGCCTGCCTCACGAACAGGAAGGTCGCGGTGTGGTCCAGGTGCTGGTCGGACTCCGAGGTCGTATACACGGCGTCGGGCCGGTAGGTCGCCATGATCAGGTCCAGATCCCTCAGGACGTTCGGAGCGTTGTACGCGGCCGGCGAGCCGAACCGGTACGAGTGGTAGTCAACGCGGCCGAGACCACGGTCCCCGTAGGTCGTGGATTGCTGGTTGTTGTCGGTCGTGAGGGCGCCGGCCGGGTCGCGATAGTCGTTCCAGATCCTGCCGAGGTACCCGTCGGGGTAGCCGAGGAACATCAGGTCGTCCTCGGACGTCCCGATGTCGTCCGTCTGTGCCCTGACGGCCTCGTCTTCTCTGTCGTACCCGACCGTCAACCCGTTCAAGTCGCCGTTGGTCATGTACACGATCTTGACGGAGTCGCCTCGGTCGAGCGCTGCGCGGGCGACCCCCGACCCGTACACCAGGTCGTCGTCCGGATGCGGGGCCACGATGAGGACGGTCCGTCCGGTCGGCGTGGGCTGCGTGATGTCCGCCGTGGTGGTGGCGACGGAGTCGAGCAGGTAGTTGCCGGCGTCCGCATCGGCCAGACCCGCACCCGTCAGGCTCACCGTCTTGTTGGCCCCTACGTCCTTGTCCGCGAAGGCGGCCGTGCCGCCGGCAAGGCGGACCGCGTCGCCGGTGATAGCACCCGACAGGCTGCGCGTGAGCACCGATGCGACCGGGGTGCCGTCCCACGTCTTGTCGGCGGCGGTGAACGAGCCGGTGACGTGCTTGGCGGAGATGACGGCTGTGGTCGCAGCGGTCGTGCCGGTGAGCGTGTAGTTGCCGGCGTCGGCGCCCCCCGTGACCGCGATTCCGCTGACGGACACGGGCTTGGCGCTCGCCGACGTTCTTGTCGGCGAAGGCGGCGCTCGCGTAGCTCAGCGTGAGGGCGTCGGCGGCGAGTTTGTCGGAGGACAGCGTCACGGTCGCGCCGGCGGTGCCGTCGTAGACCCTGTCGTTGCCGGTCGCCAGTGACGGTGAGGTCACGAGCGCCGATCGTGGCGCTGGTGGTGCCCACCGTCCCGACGTCGTAGTTGGCGGCGTCTGCGCCGGTGAGCAGGAAGGCGGCCTTGGCGGCGCTCACCACGCGCGTGCCCACGTTCTTGCTGGCGAACGCGCCCTTGGCGCCGTCGGCCAAGCCGACCGTCACCGCTTCGCTGTCGACGACGCCGGCAGTGATGGCGGGAGCGCTGATGCCGGCTACGGTGGTCCCGTCGTAGGTCTTGTCGGCGGCCGCAAAGGCGATCGTCAGGCCCCTGGCGGAGATGGTGGCCGTGGTCGCAGCGGTCGTGTTGGTGAGCGAGTAGTTGCCGGCGTCGGCGCCCCCGGTGACCGCAATGCCGCCGACGGACACGGGCTTGACGCTCCCGACGTTCTTGTCGGCGAAGGCGGCGCTCGCGTAGCTCAGCGTGAGGGCGTCGGCCGCGACCTTGTCGGAGGACAGCGTCACGGTCGCGCCGGCGGTGCCGTCGTAGGCCCTGTCGTTGCCGGTCGCAGTGACGGTGAGGTCGCGAGCGCTGACCGTGGCTTTGGTGGTACCCACCGAGTCGAGCACGTAGTTGCCGGCGTCGGCGCCGGCGAGACTCGCTCCCGTCAATGTCACTGTCTTATCGATGCCCACATTCTTGTCCGCGAACGAGGCGCTGCCCCCGAAGAGGCTGACGCTGTCGAGCAAGACGGCGTCCCACAGATTCGTGGAGAGCACCGTCGTCGCGGCCGTTCCGTTGTAGGTCTTGTCCGCGGCCGTGAACGTGCCGGTGATGTGTCTGGCGGCGATGCTGGCCGTCAGGCCGCCGGGCTGGCTGACCGTGTAGTTCGGGGCTTCTGTGCCACCCAGGGCGACGCCGCTGACGGTCACGGCCTTGGCGCTGCCGACGTTCTTGTTCGCGAAGCTCGCCGTATAGGCGCCACTGTCGATGGTCACGTTGCCGGTGTCGGCGCTGACGACGCCGACCAGGCCGGCGCTCCCGAAGTCCACCGCGGCCGTGGCAAGACCGTCGTAGGTCTTGCCCAGAGCAGCGGCTCCCGTGATGGTCAGTCCCTTCTTGCCGATGCTGGCCGTCGTCGAGGCGGTCGTGTTGGCCAGGATGTACTCGCCGGCGTCGGCGCCGCCGAGGGAGATGCCGCCGACGCTCACGGCCTTGGCGACGCCGGCGTTCTTGTCGGCGAACGCCGCGCTTGTGTACGCCAGGGTCACCGTGTCGCCGGTGAGGATGCCCGTGGTCGCGAGGTGGGCCGTCGCGCCGGCGGTGCCGTCGTACGTCTTGCCGTCGGCGGTCGCCGTCACGGTGAGCGTCCTCGGGTTGAGAGCGACGAGCTGCGCCACCCACGGAGTCGTCGCGCCGGCCGTCGAGGTCAGATCGCCCGTGGCTCCCGAGGCGGCCATGTCCGAAGCTCCGCCCGCAGGACCGCTCGCACCGGCGCTGATGTACGTGCGCGAGGTCATACCGGCGGGAGTAGACAGGGTCACGCCGTTGCCGGCGCCAAGCAGCGCCACGGTGGTGGAGTTCGCAGGCGCGGTGACCCCGGTGGCCGTGAGCGTCGTACCCGAGCCGTTGTTGACACTGGAGGTGGCGATCGGGTGCGTCACATCGACCCCGGTGTACCGGAGGATGCCGCCCGCAGCTCTCGTCGCGGCGCCGCCGAAGTTGATGGTGAAGCTGTAGTTCGTGCTCTCGGTGGCGGCAGCCACCTTCCAGTAGACGGCTTGCCCGACAGTGGTGCCGTTGTTCACACGACTCACGAGGTTCCATCCGGAGGGAGCGGTGATCGTGACGCTGGAACCACCAGTGACGGTGATCTGAGCCACTAACAGATCGTTTTGAGCCGTGCCGCTCGGCTTCGTGAGCGAGATGCTGGTTCCGGTCACGATCGATGCGATGTTGCGTGACTGATAGGTGATCGACGCCCACGCCGGAGTGCTGGACAGTACGACCAGCAGCAACGCCACGACGATGACGAAGACAGCTCTCCCTGTGTGCTTGCTCCTCACGACGCCCTCCCCCATATCCCGCCAGACCCGCCGGGCGTCGGTACAGTCACGACGTCCGCATGGCCCCTACGGCTTGGTCCCACATGCCCGCGCCCGCCGTGGCCTTGCCCGCCTGCGGCGCACTGAATACTAGTGTACCTGCGGACGCACGGCCTACCGTACGAAAGCGCTTTCAATTATGGCTACGCCTGAAGCGTGGGGGTAGCCGGTCGGGCGAGCGGCGCGAGCAGCATCGGTCCGGACCAGCCGGCGCCCTTCAGGGTGTCAAGGAACGCCCCGGCTACAGCCGGGCAGTCTGGTGGTGCTGATCGGGGTGGGTGCGCGCGTCTACGAGGGTAGCGCGCGGAGGAGCGTCTTCAGCTGAGCGTCAGCCCCGGCCGCGCCGCCCGCGCTTCTCGTCTCCGCTGACGGAGACCGTGTACGGCAGCAAAGCCATCTCACGCGCGAACTTGATGGCCGTCGCGACCTGGCGCTGGTGCCGGCGGCAGGCGCCGCTCACGCGGCGAGTCTTGATCTTGCCGCGGTCGCTGACGAAGCGACGCAGGGCTGTTATGTCCTTGTAGTCGACCTCGTCGATCTTCTCCTTGCAGAAAGAACAGTAGCGCCGCCTCGCGGGGTCGACGGGACGGCCCTTCTTGGGCGTTCGTGATTGACTCTTGCTCTTCGGCATTCGTGTCCCTTCTGAACTGTGCACGTCTGCGGGCGCTCGCGGGCCCGCTAGCAAAGACTACCTGTTTCCCAGCGACTTGACACCTCGGAGGCCCATCGGGCGCCCGCGCCTGCGGCCGGCAACCGCTGCGCACGCACGACAGACGACACTCCTGGATGAAGCACCTCGGGTTCGCAGGTGCATCTCGGTGGCGGACAAGCGTCCCTGGCGGTGCCGGTGTCGAATCTCTCGACCTGCATCACATCGGCACCCTCAACGCGCTGGAGGAGGCCAAGCCTGGTCCTGCGCGGTGTTCGAGGCCCTGGCAGAACTCGGCGACCTTGCCGCGGCGCTCGCCGACAGAGAGGCACACCCTCGCGCAGTTGCCCCGGCCGATTCGCTCTGGTAGGCCGGCCTCGTCTCAGATTGAACGACGCAGCCGCATCAGCGTGTCTGTGAAACGCTCGCGACCAACGTCATCCGGAGTCGCGCTGTCGAAGATCCTGAAGCCCTCTTCCTCGTTCAGCGCACCGCTCACGACCATCTCGAGCGTCAGTCGAGCAGTGGACATGACCTCAACCCCGTACGTCTTCCGCGCCAGCGAGCCACCCCAATTGTCATCCATGATGACCAGCTCGCTGCCCCTGTGCTTGGCGATGAGGACTGTCGCGATTTCTCCAGCGTGGGCCCGCTCATGTTCCCCGAGGACGCGCTGGAGCCCGAGGAGACGCGCGAACTCGTCCTTGAGAGCGTCGGGGAGGTTCTTGGTCGGCTTAGGCCACTTGCCCTCCGTCTTCACTGCAGCACCTTCCCTCACGAGGTGAGCTGCGAGCGGCGCGAACTCATCGCGGTCGGCCAGACGCAGCAACTCACGCTCGACCTCGCGTGTGATGCGTGCGCGATCGCCCAGGTACGCGCGCAGTTGTGCCAGGGCGCCGTTCTCCGCGAAGCGGCACAAGACGCTCGCATCCAGCATGACCTCAGATGCCGTCTGCGAGCGCACGATCAGTAGTCCGGCTCGTCGTGGCTTTGCTCGATACCGCGCTGATCGAACTCCTTCTGGATCACGGACTGCTCCACCTCGAGCAGCTGAGCGATCTGCTCGACCGTCAGCAGGCCGCGTTCGAAGGCGGTCGCGGCCTGGTTGAGGGTCTCGCGCGGCAGACGCGGAAGGCGATCGGCAGCCCGAGCCAGAGTGTCATCGAAGACACCCAGGCCCAGTCGCAGGCAGAGATGGGTGTGCTCGTTGTCGTGGATCCTCGCGCCGATCGGCTCGTACTTCCCTTTGGTGAGGAGACGCGCGGCCTGGAGTCTGTAGAGCCCGGCCTCGGCGCTGATGTGGAAGTAGTCGGCCAGTCGCACCACCGTCTCCAGGTCGTTTGGCGGGTCGCCGACGGCTTCGAGCCACCGACGGACGCCCGCCACAGGCGCGAGGAACTCCGCGGCGAACCCGTCGGCCTGCATCTCGGCTGGCGGTCTGCGCCCCCCTCCGAGAACGTCCGATGTGTAGTCCACGGAGCCGGCGTGGCCGAGCTCCACATGGCCGAACTCATGTGCCAGCGTGAATCGCTGGCGCACCACGCGCTCTGTTCCGTTGACGAAGATGTAGCTGCGATCGTGCTTGCGACCTTGGAGCCCAGCCAGACCGTGAGGCAGAGCCAGCACGGTCACCGGCACGCCGGCCACGTCTTCAATGACCGTGAGCACGTCGGACAGAGGGCCAGTCAGGCCAAGGCCAAGTCTCGACCGGGCTTCCCGAGCCGCATCGGCGCCTCGCTCCGCCTCCGAGACGACGCTCATCGACCCACGGCCTCTATCTGACGCATGCCGTCGATGAGCCGCGAGCAACGGCCCACGGCCTCATGAGTCGCTTCATCTTCTGAGGCGCCGCGGGCAACGAAGGCGGGCTGCTCGTCGAAGAGGAGCTCCTCTACACGTGCCCCCAGGTAGTCGGCAATGTCGACGAGCTCCGACATGTTGAACGCCCTCTCGCCGGCCAGCGCACGGCTGAGGACCGACGGCTGCATGTCGACGGCCTCCGCAAGCTCTCTCTGTGACCGGTCGCCGAGAAGCCCGGCAACACGCGCTCCCACTTCGGCATCAGACCGAACCTTCATCTCTCCTCCTCCTCTATACTGGTGCGATTATCTCATGCTTTAGGACGCGCATGTCAACATTCTTGCTGTTTACATACCCGCGAAGGAAGTCAGTCATGGCCGCGAAGAAGCCGCCCAACCACGGTAAGCCATGGACTCCGAAGGACGATAGGACGCTCCATCACCCAGCCAAGGGCACCACTCCGATGTGGCTCATCAGACACAATGTGGGCCGCACCGAGGATGCCGTGCGCTCACATGCATCCGAAGCGCACGTCTCTCTCAGGCCGGCCAATCAGTCGCCGCACAACCGGCGCAAGAAGTAGACGACGTTAGCCGAGTCCTCCGAATCGTGATCAGCCGCGCTCTGACCCCGATGCCGCCCGACGCAGGGGGAGGTTCCGATTGGCCCTTGAGACTGCGACAATGTCGCAATGGCGAACGACGACGGCGAGATGGATGACCTCACCGCTGTGCGCGCCGAGTGCGCGAGGCTGCGTGCTGAGAACGCCCGCCTCAGGTCGCTGCTGGAACCGACAGGAGTCGGGCCGAAGCCGGCCGCGGGTAGCAACTCACGCTCGCCGGCGACGATGCACACGGCGTCTGCGGCCGGACCATCCGAGCCCAACGCCCTGGTGACTTCAGGCTCAACGGTCGCCGCCAAGCTCGCGCTCTTTCGCACCCTCTTCCGCGGCCGCGACGATGTCTATGCGGTGCGCTGGGAGAGCAAGACCGGCCGGTCTGGCTATGCCCCCGCATGCGCGCACGAATGGGATCGCGCCGTGTGCGCCAAACCCAAGGTCAAGTGCGCCGGCTGCCCGAACAGGGCACTGCTTCCCCTCACCGACGAGGCGATCCGCGGCCACCTCACGGGCAGGCACACCGTAGGCGTCTACGCGCTGCTGCTCGACGAGACCTGCCACTTTCTCGCGCTCGACTTCGACAAGGCCGGGTGGCGACACGACGTCTCGGCCTTCACCGAAGTGTGCCGGCAATTCGATGTCCCGGCCTACGTGGAGGTCTCACGTTCCGGAGACGGCGCACACGTGTGGGTGTTCTTCGCCGAAGCCATCGATGCGGCACGGGCGCGCCGGCTCGGCTCGGCCCTGCTGACGCGAACCACAGCACAGCGCCATGAGGTTGGTCTCGACTCCTACGACCGGCTCTTCCCCGGCCAAGACACGCTCCCCAAGGGCGGCTTCGGGATCCTCATCGCCCTGCCCCTGCAGCGCCAGCCGCGTGACGAAGGCAAGAGCGTGTTCGTCGACGCCGCCATGCAGCCCGTGCCCGATCAGTGGCGGCTGCTCTCCGGCGTGAAGCGGATGTCCGAGGCCGACGTTGCACGGGCTCTCGAGAAGGCGCTGGACGGAGCCGACGCCCTCGGCGAGCGCATCGCGCTGGATGACGGCGCAGAGGAGCCTTGGACCCTTCCGCCCTCGGGGCGCCGAGCGGAGTCCCTCATCTTGGGGCCCTTCCCGGACACGACCGACATCGTGTCGAGCAACCTCGTGTACGTGAGCAAGGACGGCCTCCCTCAGGGCCTGCAGGACAGGGTCATCCGCCTGGCCGCATTCGACAACCCGGAATTCTACCGCGCCCAGGCAATGCGGCTCCCGACGTTTGCGAAGCCGCGGTTCATCTGCTGCGCGGAGGAGATCGCCGGGTACATCGCGCTGCCACGCGGCTGCCTCGATGCAACGCTCGACCTTCTCCAGACCCACGGCATCGAACCGCGGCTCCGCGACGAGAGGACGGACGGGGGGCCGCTCGACGTGGCGTTCCACGGCGAGCTGACGCCGCAGCAACGCGACGCCGCGGAGGCGATTCTGGCGCACGACAACGGCGTGCTGTGTGCCGCCACAGCGTTCGGCAAGACGGTCGTCGGCGCCTGGCTCATCGCCGCCCGGCGGGTCAACACCCTGGTGCTGGTGCATCGCCGCCAGCTGATGGACCAATGGCGCGAGCGGCTCTCGGCCTTCCTCGACCTGCCGCCTGCCGCGATCGGCGTGATCGGCGGAGGCCGCGCACGGCCGACAGGAGCGATCGACGTCGCCGTCATCCAGTCCCTGAACCAGAAGGGCGTGGTCGCCGACCTCGTGGCCGACTACGGGCAAGTGATCGTCGACGAGTGTCACCATCTGTCCGCCTTCAGCTTTGAGCAGGTCTTGAGGCAGGTGAGAGCCAGGTACCTCGTCGGTCTGACGGCGACGCCGGTGCGCCGGGACGGGCATCACCCGATCATTAGCATGCAGTGCGGCCCTATCAGATACCGCACCGATGCCAAGAGCCAAGCCGCGGCGCGCCCGTTCGACCACACGGTCGTCGTGAGAGGCACCGCCTTCGCGATGCCCGTGGCGAACGTCGAGCCGGGAATCCAGACGATCTACTCTGCACTCACCGCGGACTCCGCACGCAACGAGCTCATCGTCGCCGACGTGCTCGCCGCCGTCGCCGCGGGGCGCTCCCCGCTCGTGCTCACCGAGCGTACCGAACATCGTGACAGCCTCGCCACGGCGCTGGGCGAGTCGGCGGCGACAGTGTTCACCATGTCTGGCGGGATGGGCGCCAAGAAACGGCGGGCGGTCGCGGAGGCGATGGCAGCGACGCCACCTGAGGCCCCGCGAGTGATCGTCGCCACCGGTCGCTGCGTCGGCGAGGGCTTCGACGACGCGCGCCTGGACACGCTCTTCTTGGCCATGCCGGTCGCATGGCGAGGTACGCTGCAGCAGTACGCCGGCCGGCTGCATCGGGAGCACGCGGGCAAAGCAGACGTGACCATCTACGACTATGTGGATGGTGGCGTTCCCGTGCTGTCGCGCATGCACCAGAAGCGACTTGCGGGGTATCGCGCGATGGGCTACGTCATGGCAAGCGGAGCCCCAACGTCCGATTCTTCGTAGCCGCGAAGAACTACCCGGGGCCAGCCCCTACCCTATCCGTCAGCCGGAAAGCGGGCCGCCACGCGCGCGGCTTCAGCGCGACACGCGGTCCGCACGGACGACCGCCTCTGCGGATCCCGCAAATCGCCCTGTGGTGTGTTGCCCCCACCACGATCGCCCCGGATGAAGACCTCGAACGTTGCCGCCGCCTGCTCCTGAGACATCCCGACCGCGCAGACCGTATCGCTCCACTCCTCCAGGAGATCGGCTTCCTCGAAGACGTGCGCCGATACTTCCTGCAGCAGGTACGTCGGCACCTCATGGCGCGTGAGCCGGAAGATGAAGCGCTGCTGAAGCAGGTTCACGCCGAAAGGGGACAAGCACGCGACGCGCACGCCGGCCATGATGTCGGCCGTGACCGCCTTGCCGATGTCGTCGAGGCGTGCCACCCAGGGCTTCCCAACCTCGAGCAGGTCGGGAAGCGGCATGAGGCCGAAGTTGCCCCTCGACCAGGCCGCAGGGCCGATCTTGCCATGGTCCGCCACCGAGGCGACGAGCACCCTCGGCTCGAGTTGGGCGTCCTTGCCCCGCATGGAGCAGGGGTGGGCCACGACGACCGCCATGCCTCCGTCCTGGACGCCGGGGATGGCCACATCTGCGATGACGTCTCCGGTGAACAGCGGTCGGAGCGGATTGACGTCGTCGCCACGCGCCAGATAGAGGTCGCCCGGCTTCTCGAAGGTCTCGAGGCTCAAGGACGCTCTCTGGTCACCGGCCTGGTGCCGAGCTCGCCGTCCGGCGCCTCGAACACCTCGTAGTCTGACCGATAGCGCTCGCGCCATCCGGGCTGCGCCCGGTCAAGAACATCCTCGGCGGTCGAGTGACCGGCAGCGATCTCGACGACCTCTTGGAAGAGACCAGCCGCCACGAGATCGATGGTGGTCACGGGCGCGGCAGAGACAAGCGGCACCTCCATCCAGGACGCGACGTCGGACACGAGGTGGTCGTCCCGCAGCATCTCGACGAGAGCCACGATGCGTGCCACGGCGAGACGGTTCGCCCCGGTCGCCGTCTCACCCTGCCTCCATCGCCGGACGGCCGGCACCGACACTCCCACGAGCGCCGCAATGTCGCGCCAGGCGAATCCGGCGTCCGCCAGCTCCCTGAGCATGTCGCCGACGCTTCTCTTCGCGGTCATCCGCGCCTTGACGTCGAGTTGTTCGGAGAGCGCCTCTCGATAGACCTCGCCCACCTCACGGTCGGTCTCGGCCACGTCCTCACCGAGGAGCCGTGTCCGGCTGCGGAGATGACCGACCTCGGCAACCACCTCGTCGATGGTCCGGGTCCGCGTGGTTTGCTCTGGTGACGTCGTGAGCGCACCGGTGATCAAGGTCGAATCTGAGGTGAGGCCGTCAGTCATCAGTCTGCTCCTTCGCGAAGACGTCCCGCACCAGCTTGTCGGGGACGACCAGATCGAAGAGAGTGCGAACCGGTATGCGCAGTTCGTCGCACGTCTCAAGCAGGCGCACGGCGTTGAACTCGGGGATGTCCTGCGGCTCCCAGAAGGAGTCGAAGTCCAGCAGGAAGAACGGTCCCGGGGCCGGCGCGGAGGGACGATTCATGCTTCCCCTCGGCTGGACGGCGTAGCCCCGCCGGGCCCCGTAGCGAAGCACCAGACTCCGCTCGGGTCCGGTCACGTAGCGGACGGCTCCGTCCCACGCCGCTGGCTGGTACTCCTGGCCCACCATCTCGGCGAGCCTGGGCGGCAGAAGCGAAGGGTCGAGCCACTCCCGCCATTCGGAGGAGCGGTCTTCCTCAATACCGGCGACCCGGATCTCGTCGATGTAGCGCATGCCGACCCTCGCGACGCCATCGGGCTGCAGAAGCTCGGCAGCCGCGCTGAGGACGCGCTCCAGGACAGCGCGGAAGTCGAGGTAGTGCCGGTAGTTGGTGGTCTCGACGGTCAGGCTCGAGTCGGTGAGCGCGACGGCCAGGGTGCGGTCGCGCAGCGTGAACCGGGGCACGACCGTCTGTTGGACGGTCTGGCCGCCCGGCGCTCCGGATCCGAAGGCGAGCTCTATCTGCTGGACTTTGTGAGACTCGATCACCCAATCGTCGCCGAGGAGATCGCGAAAGGACCGCTGCAGTGGCATGGGCAGCACACGATCGCTGGGCGCCTCCGGAAACCGGACTTCTACCGCCACCAACGCGAGCGGGGCATTCGGGTAGACCTCATGCGTGTCGGCCATCGCGCTCCCTTCGCCAGCCGGAGTGAAAGCA
Organism: uncultured Thermoleophilia bacterium; assembly: GCA_963798285.1. Lineage (GTDB taxonomy): Bacteria > Actinomycetota > Thermoleophilia > UBA2241 > UBA2241 > CAIXSE01. The sequence continues at coordinate 482,181 of CAWCSR010000005.1, forward strand.
AAACTGTAAGCAAAAGGTATCATTCCCGGATGGCGCGTCGCAACACGTGAGTCGAGCTCATCAACGCGAGTCATGGACTCCGCCGCATGGAGACCGGTACAGGCCGACCTCGTCGCCGTTGTACTCAGAAGTGCCGTTCATGCCGTGTTGGAGCCTAGGCACGGCGATTCTCCAGCACGAGGATGACGATTGCGCGGCAGGTGTGACGTCTCCACCTGAAGCGGTCCCGTGTGAGCCTACCCCAGCCCACCCGCGTGCACCCAATGCGTTCGGCGCCCTGATCACCTCGCAAGCGGTCGGCCTGACGTGACTCTCGATCGCGCACGCCCTGGTGTCGGGGGGCCGGTCTCGGGGGCCGACGTCCCACGCGCACCTTCAGCCCTGTGGCGGCACAGCGGTGGCTACGCGCGGGCAGGCTGGCAAGCGTGCCCAGCCCGCCGAACAGCGCCTTGGGTCTACCTCACCGTCAGCTTGTTGTGCGCCGGACTGACCTGCTGATTGCCGGCCGCATCCTTCGCGTAGACATAGAACGTGTAGGAGCCCCGGGCGAGAGTGCACTTGAACTTCGCCGTGAGTCTCGTATTCACGTTCCGGACGCCGAGCGGCAGGGTCTTCACGACCTTGTTCGCGCGGTTCTTGACCTTGATCGTCACGCTCGCGGTGCCGCCGTTGGGGACGGGGTCGAGGACTTGGTACTTGAGGGTGGCGGTCCTGCCGCGGCGCCCCGTCGCCGACGAGGGCGCCTGAGTGCTGGGCTTGCGCGTGTCGATACCGAAGGAGAGCGAGCCCAGACCATAGTCGTGCAGGGACTCTCGGCCGACCCAGTCCGTGGCCCAATACTCGTACGTGTGCAGACCGTCGTTGGAGTGGTCGGCCGGCGCCGACACAGGCCACGTTGCTGCGCCGCTCGCCGTCCCCTCCCCGTACGTCCAGGAGTGGGAGTCCCCGTCTACCTTCAGGGTGAAGGACTGCAGACCGGACCCGCCGTCGGTCGCCGTGAAGTCCAAGGTCCTCCCGCTTCCCACCCAGTCTGCAGGCGCGGGACCGACGACGACCGTCGGACTCGTCGTGTCCATCTTCACCGTCAGAGACTTGGGCGCCTCCTGCTCGTAGGCGTCGGAGACGTCGTTGTGACCGACGGAGTAGTAGGAGAACTGATGGATCCCGTCGTAGGCGTGAGAGAGGCTCAGGGTGAGATAGGTGACCCGGAGGGTCCCGCCGGACACCCCATTGGGCCAGACCTTCTCGCTGTAGGCCGACTCCCAGTCCATCTTGTACCAGGTCGATGACAACTCATCCCCGCTTGTCGAGCCGGCCGCGCAGCCCAAGGTGATGGTGAACGCCGACGTCTGCCACGCCGACATGTCCTCCGGCGTGGTGGTCGGCGGATCGGCGTAGGCAGCGTCGAGGCAGAGAAGGAACGCCGCGACGCTCAGGCAGACCAAGGCGACCGCGCTCATCAACGATCGCCTTCTCAAGCGCGGATGTACTCTCATCGCTTTCATGACCATCCCTCCCACGGTCGACTCTGCGGCCTCCAGAAAGCACGAAGACCGGCCCGCGGGCCGGTCTCACCAGTGGCTCCCCGCCGGACTGCGGTGGCCGCAGTGGTACTTCCGACGGATCACAGCCTCCCGTGTGCGTACTACACGTGTCGAGAGCCTCGTATGTGGTCGGCCTACCCAAGGGGTGCGGGACTAGTCCCGTTGGGAGTAAGTCGCCCCTGCGGGTTCACCAGCGGTGGCGGCCGGCCGATCGACCCGCACCACGCCACCGACTCCGGGACTTGGCGAAGGCCGCCGGCGCGTCCGCCGACCTCGCTCGGAGGTCGCGCATCAGCCGATGGTGGAGGCGGGGATCGCGGGAGGTGCGTTCTTCAGGGGAATTGTGGTGGCGAGGGTCAGAATTGAACTGACGACACCACGATTTTCAGTCGTGTGCTCTACCAACTGAGCTACCTCGCCGCCGGACGAAAAAAGTGCCCGGAAGGGCCTCGACATGCTACCGGCGAGGCTGCGGGCGGTCAACCTGAGCGCAGCCTCGCCGCGCTCGGGCCCACCGCCCGCCGACGGCCTCAGCCCTCCGAGGTGTCGAGCTCGGACTGCAGGAGCACGCGCTCGGGCTCCTCGTCCGGCAGGAAGACCTTGATGAGGTCGCGTTCCTTGCCCGGCGGCAGCAGGCAGAGCACGTAGTCGCCGGGCAGGATCTCGGTGGATCCGCGCGCGACCAGCGCCCTGCCGGCACGCACGATGGCGGCGAGCAGCGCACCCTCCGGCAGGTCGATGTCCTGCACGTAGGTGTTGGCGAACGGCGAGGAGTCCGCCGACCTCGAGCTCGACCACATCCAGGTTCTGCTTGCGCAGCGAGAGCAGGTGCACGAACTTGTGCACCGGGAGCTCGTGCATGATGAGGTTGAGCAGCGCCGTGGTGGCGCAGATGGTGGCCTCGACGCCGAGCAGGTCGAACGTGGGCTGGTTGAACGGGTTGTTGACCCGTGCGACGACCTTGGGGACGCCGAACTTCAGCTTCGAGACCTGCGAGATGATGATGTTGTCTTCGTCGTCGCCGGTGACGGCCACGACCATGTCGCAGCGGCCGATGCCGGCCTTCTCGAGCACCCACACCTCGGTGCCGTCACCGAAGACGAGCGCCTCGTCGCCGAGCTCCTCGGCGATGATGCCGAAGCGCGTGGAGCGCTGCTCGACGAGCACGATCTCGTGACCCAGGCGCATGAGCTGCCGCGCCGTGTTGAGGCCGACCTTGCCGCCACCGACGATGAGCACGAACATGGCTCAGCCCTCCGCGATGGGGAGTTGACAGGAGCGGACGGCGTCGAAGAGCGCGATGCGCACGTCGCGCGTCGGGCACACGGTGCGGATGCCCGCCTGGGCGAAGAGCTCCGCGCGCAGCGGGTCGTAGACGCGCGCGACCACGCACTTGATGCCGTACTTCTTCTGCGCGACCTGCGCGATGACGATGTTGGTGTTGTCGCCGTCGGTGCAGGCGACGAAGGCCACGGCGTCCTGGATACCGGCGCGGCGCAGGACCTCCCAGTCCAGGGCACGCCCCACCACGAACTCGCCCGGGAAGTCGTCGCCAAGCAGATGGAACGCGTCCGGGCTCTCGTCGATGATCGCGACGTCGAACCCCTGGGTCACCAGGTCACGAGCGAGGCCTGACCCCACTCGGCCGCACCCGCAGATCACGACATGCATGGCACTCTCCTCAGTCGTTCAAGCTTGGGCCCGCGGGCACCGCCACCGGCGGTCGGGTGGCGCCGGCCGCCCGCTGCTGCGAGCTCGCTCCACGACGCTCGAACCCTCCGTAGGATAGTCCCTGGGGACCAGGTTGAGGAGGACTTCGCACGGCGCGTGGTCGAGCACGTAGTCCGTCGTCCTGCCCGAACGTCAGGTTGCCGATGCGGCGCTTGCGCGTGGTGCCGAGCATGATGACCTCGCTGCGGCGCTCGACGGCCGTCTCGACGATCGCCCTGCCGGCCTGTCGCGCCGTCACCACGTTGCGGCGTGAACTTGACCTTGAACTGCGAGGCGATGACGGCAGCCGCCTTGAGCACCTTGTCCGCCTTGGCGCGCTCGTTGATGAGGCGCGCGTCGAGCGGCAGGTTGAGCGGCACCTCGATCACGAACAGACCGTCGATGGCCGACTTCTTCTCGGTGGCCAGCTGGCAGGCCAGCACCATCATCTCGTCGCTGACGCACGTACCCGTGATGGGCACGAGGATCTGGTCGTAGTCGATGTCGGCCTGCATGCTGAGCGGAACGACGATCTTCTCGACGGTCTTGGTCAGCGAGTAGCCCTTGACCTTGCGGTAGCCCACGTACATGAGCAGCCCGAGGCCCATCCAGATGAAGCCGACGGTCCGGCCGAACGGGTGAGTCGCGACGACGACGCACCACACCGTGAACGTGCCGAAGCCGCCGATCACGGCCAGGACGGGCACGACATCTTGCCGCGGACCGTGATGTTGATCGGCGTGCGGAACGGCCGCCGCGTGTCCGGCTCCTTGTGGCGCAGCCACACGACCGAGATGTGCGCCACGGTGAACGAGATCATGGCGCCGAACGCGTAGAGGTCCGCCAGCAGGTTGATGGTGTTGCCGGGTAAGAGGAGCAGGATGCAGGCCACCGCGCCGAAGGCGATGATGGCGATGTACGGAGTGAGCCGCTTGGGATGGACCCGTCCGAGGATGGGCGGCACCTGTCGGTGCTGCCCGAGCGAATACGCGAGCCGGGACACTCCGATGAGACCCGCATTGGTGGCGATGAGCAGGATCGTCGCGGCCAGGATGCCGACCCAGGGCATGAGGATGGTCTTGAGCCAGTCCAGATTGGCCGGCAGAAAGCGCACGATGCCCACGACGGGATCCTCGGGGTACACGCTGCCGAGCAAGGAGCCGTAGAGCCTGGTGTAGGTCTGACCACCCTGGGTGAACGTCTCGGGGCCCGGGTTCTGGGCCGGGATCAGCCACGTGCCGTTGACCTGTTTCACAGCCGGGATGTAGACCAGGTTGCCGGCATTGCCCGGCGGAGGGGCCCCTTGAAGAGGAACGGGCCGTTCGGCTCGGCCTTGCTCTTGGCCACGACCTGGACCGGCACCGTCTGACCGGTCGCGGCGTTGACGGCGAGCACGTTGGGCTTGACCGGCATCGCGGACAGGGCCGTCATCGAGATGCCGAGGTAGACGACGAGGACCGCCACGAGTACGAAGTTGATGGCTCGAGGCACGTCGCGGTCGGGGTTCGGCCGCCTCTTCCGACATGTTCGAGACCGTCTCGATGCCTGTGTAGGCGATCGTGCCGATTGAGATGCCGTAGATGAGGTGCGCCCAGGTCGGCGCCACGCCGAGGTGGACCTGGTCGATCAGCATCTTGGGCGCGAGCAGCAGCACGACACCGATGACCATGAGGAGCACCTGCGTGCCGAGGTCCAGCAGCGCGAGGACGATGTTGAGGCTCGCCGCCTCCTTGATGCCGACGACGTTCATGCGACACCAGGAAGATGATCGTGACGATGCCGCCGATGGAGTTGTACGGGAAGGTCTTGAGTGCGGGCCAGAAGACGGCCAGGTAGTTGGGCACGAAGTAGGCACTGATGGCCACGGTGACGATGTAGTCGAGCATCAGCGCCCAGCCGGCGCCGAAGCTGACGAACTCGTTGAAAGCCCGACGACCGAAGCTCGAGGCAGCCGCCGGCCTCCGGCACCATGGCGGTCGCCTCGGCATAGGACCAGGCCGTGGTGCAGAAGAGGAGACCTGTCAGCAGGAAGACGACCGGGGTGACGCCGAGGGCCCACAGCGCGACCAGCGCCCAGCGCGTAGTAGATCGACGAACCGACGTTGCCGTAGGCGGTGCTGAACAGCGCGGGGACGCCGAGGACCTTCTGCAGGCTCTGTCCCTCACGTGTCTTTCTGCGTGCCACTGTCCCCCGCCCCTTCTGTCTACCTAATGGTCCACCAGCGCAGCCCGGCGAAGACGATGAGCACAACGCCGGCGATGAGCTGGAGGGATGGGGGCCAGACGCCGCCCCAGGCTCCCCGCACAACGAGGAGGATGCCCAGCGACCCCAGTGATGATCGCGATGATCTGTCGTGTTTTCAGCATGGTCACGAAGCGGCCGGCCCGCCGTAGGCGAGCCGGCCTGCTAGGAGCCGAATGTACCACCGCACAGAAACGCGCACAAGACGACCATCAAGAACGCATCAAGGCCGGGAAACGAGGCGTTAAGAACCCATCAAGGACACTCCATCCTGGCCAGTCGCCGGCGTGGCCGCCACGAACGGCGGCGGGCGGCCCATAAGGCCGCCCGCCGCCGTCTTCGTGAGCGCGGCTCGCGCCGCGCGCTCCTGCGCTGCCGTTACTTGATGAGGAACGGGATGACGAGCAGGGCCACGATGTTGATGACCTTGATCATCGGGTTGATGGCGGGGCCGGCGGTGTCCTTGTAGGGATCGCCGACCGTGTCGCCGGTGACGGCGGCCGCGTGGGCGTCGGAGCCCTTGCCGCCGTACTCGCCGTCCTCGATGAGCTTCTTGGCGTTGTCCCAGGCGCCGCCGCCGGACGTCATGCTGATGGCGAGGAAGATGCCGGTGATGATGCAGCCCATGAGCACGCCGCCGAGCACCTCGAAGCCGTGCTGACGGAAGGCGAGGCCGATGATGATCGGCGTGAGCACCGGGATGGCGGCCGGGAGCAGCATCTCGCCGATGGCCGACTTGGTGACGATGTCGACGGCCGTGGCGTAGTCCGGCTTCTGACTGCCGTCCATGATGCCGGGCATCTCGCGGAACTGGCGCCGCACCTCTTCCACGACCTGGCCGCCGGCCTTGCCGACGGCGGTCATGCAGAGCGAGGCGAACAGGTACGGCAGCATGCCGCCGATGAAGAGGCCGGCGAGCACCCACGGGTTGTCGATCATGAACTTGATCGCGCCGTGGAAGTTGTACTTGGTGCGCGAAGTGCTCCTGCAGGTCGAGCGTGTACGAGACGAACAGGATCAGGGCGGCGAAGCCGGCGGAGCCGATGGCGTAGCCCTTGGTGATGGCCTTGGTCGTGTTGCCGACCGCGTCCAGCGGGATCGGTGGTCTGACGCACGGACTCCGGCATGTTCGCCATCTCGGCGATGCCGCCGGCGTTGTCGGTGATGGGCCCGTAGGCGTCGATGGCCACGATGATGCCGGTCATGGAGAGCATGGCCATGACCGCGACGGCGATGCCGTAGAGGCCGGCCTGCCCGCCGCCGGCGGCGGTGTAGCTGACCAGGATGCCGGCGGCGATGACGAGCACCGGCAGAGCCGTGGACTGCATGGAGACGGCGAGGCCCTGGATGATGTTGGTGGCGTGACCGGTGAGGCTCGCCTTGGCGATGCTCTTCACCGGGTTGTAGCGCGAGGCCGTGTAGTACTCGGTGATGACGACGATGAGCGCCGTGACGACGACGCCGGTGACGGCGGCGAGGAAGAGGCGGTTCACCGACGGCACGCCGAACAGCCTGGCCGCCGGGTTGCCGAGCATCCACTGTGTGATCGGATAGAAGAGGATGATCGCGATGACGGCGGACACCGAGAGGCCCTTGTATAGCGCGTTCATGATGTTGTTGCTCTTGCCGAGGCGCACGAAGAAGGTGCCGATGATGCTGGCGATGATGGAGACGCCGCCGATGACCAGCGGGTACAGCACGGCCGGCTTGTAGGCGACCTGGGCGCCGACGTTGATCAGCAGACCCTTGGCGGCGGCGGTGGCGCCCACGCCCACACGGAACGTGAGGAAGGCGAGCAGCATCGCGGCCACGGCGGTCACGGCGTAGGTCTCGAACAGGTCGGCGGCCATGCCGGCGCAGTCGCCGACGTTGTCGCCCACGTTGTCGGCGATGACGGCCGGGTTGCGCGGGTCGTCCTCGGGGATGCCGGCTTCGACCTTGCCGACGAGGTCGGCGCCCACGTCGGCGGCCTTGGTGAAGATGCCGCCGCCCACGCGCGCGAACACGCTGATGAGGCTGCCTCCGAAGCCGAGGCCGACGAGCGCGGCGACGTCTCCGGTGATCCAGTAGTAGATGCTGACGCCGAGCAGCGCGAGGCCGACGACGAGCAGGCCGGTGACGGCGCCGCCGCGGAACGCGACGGTGAGCGCCCGGCCGAGGCCCTTGCGGGCGGCCTCTGCGGTGCGCACGTTGACGCGCACGCTGACCATCATGCCGATGTAGCCGGCCGAGGCCGAGAGGCAGGCGCCGACGACGAAGCCCACCGCGGCGTGCCAGCCGTAGGTCCAGTCCTTGCCGATACCGAGAGCCACGAGCAGGACGACGAAGACGACGACGCCGACCATGGCGATGGTCCGGTACTGCCTGGCCGAGATAGGCCTTGGCGCCCTCTTGCACGGCGCCGGCGATCCTCTGCATGACCTCGTCGCCGGCCGGCAGCTTGAGCAGCCAGCGGATGAGAAGGACGCCGTAGATCACGGCGATCAACCCGCAGATGACCGCCACGAGAATGGCGTTGTTCGATACGAACGAAGACACTGCGTAGCTCCTTTCTGAACCCCTCCGACACGGGCGCATGGCGAGCGCCCGCGGGCTTGCCCTTATGCCAGGTACTTGCCGATCAGCAGGTCGAGCTTCTGCCTGGTCGCCGGCGGGATGAGCTCCGCCGGCGTGTTGATGGCGAACTCGACCGCGTGCCTGCACGAGCAGTCACGCTGCTGGTCGAGCGCGCCCACCGCGCGGCGGACGATCGCCTGCGCGGTGGCGACGTTGCGCCGGACGTTGCTCCAGCACGGTCTCCAGCGTCACGTCTTCTTCGCCTTCGTACCACACGTCGTAGTCGGTGACCATCGCCATGGTGGCGTAACAGAGCTCTGCCTCCCGCGCCAGCTTGGCCTCCTGCAGGTTCGTCATGCCGATGATGTCGAAGCCCAGCTGGCGGTAGACGTTGCTCTCCGCGCGGGTGCGAGAACTGCGGGCCCTCGATGCAGACGTACGTGCCGCCCTCGTGCACGGTGGCGCCGACCTCGCGCCCCGCCTCGACGATGAGCTTGCTCGTGTACGGGCAGAACGGGTCGGCGAAGCCCATGTGCACGACGACGCCGTCGCCGAAGAACGTGCTCGGCCGCGCCTTGGTGCGGTCGAAGAGCTGGTCCGGCACCACGACGTCGAGCGGCTTGAGCTCCTCGCGGAGGCTGCCGACGGCGCTGGCGGAGAGCACGTAGTGCACCCCCAGCGCCTTCATGCCCCAGATGTTGGCCCGGTAGTTGACCTCGCCGGGCAGGATGCGATGCCCGCGCGCGTGGCGGGGCAGGAACGCGACGCTCACTCCGTCGATCTCGCCGAGGAAGTAGGAGTCCGACGGCTGCCCGAACGGGGTGTCGATGACGACCTCGCGAGCGTTCTCGAGAAGCTCGTAGAACCCCGACCCGCCGATGACGCCGACGCTTGCAGACTCGGTGACTGCGGTCACAAAGGCCCTCCTTTTCCGTTGCGCCGCGCGAAGTATACAGTGCCGGGAGAAAGCGGACAAAGAGCCGGTTGCGACCGCATCGTGGACGTGTTGACCGTATGGCGAAACGGCAGGTGGAGCCCGCGAAGCTGTCCGCGACGTCCAGCCACGACCCCGGAAGCGATCACCCGGCAGGTGATAACCTTCCAGTCAACGCAGCTGCCCGGCCGGCGCGCGCCTCGCGCGCTACGAGCGCCGGCCTCTTCCGCGCAAAGGAGCGAACGGTGCCGAAGAACAAGGTCGGTCCCCATCGAGGAGGCGATGTCCCACGTCAAGAGCGGGATGAGCATCGCCGTCGGCGGCTTCATCGGCCAGGGCGATCCGCTCACGCTGATCGACTACCTCAAGACGATGGACGTCGGCGACCTCACGATCTACGAGAACGACGCCGGCTACCGCGAGCGCGGCGTCGTCGAGCTGGTCAAGCAGGGCAAGATCAAGAAGGTCGTCGCCAGCCACATCGGCACCACGCCCGAGATCGGCAAGGCCATGAACGAGGGCCGGCTCGAGGTCGAGCCCACGCCGCAGGGCACGCTCGCCGAGATGATGCGCTGCGGCGGCGCCGGGCCTCGGCGGCTTCCTCACGCCCACCGGCATCGGCACCGTCGCCGAGGAGGGCAAGCAGATCATCGAGCTGGACGGCCGCAAGTACATCCTCGTGCCGTCGCTCAAGGTGCGACGTCGCCATCATCCGCGCGCACGCCGGCGACACCTGGGGCAACCTCATCTACCGCGGCACGTCGCGCAACTTCAACGTGCCGGCGGCCATGTGCGCCGACTACGTGATCGCCGAGGTCGAGAACCTCTACACGATGGGCGAGCTCGACCCCAATGCCATCCACACCCCCGGCATCTTCGTCGACGCGGTGGTGCGCGCCAACGTCGAGTACTGCACGCTGCGGGAGGAGAAGTTCAATGGCAGTGACGCCAAGCAGGTCATCGCCGCCCGCGCCGGCCAGGAGCTCAAGGACGGGCAGATCATCAACCTCGGCATCGGGCTGCCGACGCTCATCGCCAACTACGTCCCCGAGGGCGTCGACGTCGTCATCCAGACCGAGAACGGCGCCATCGGCGTCGGCCCCGCGCCGGACCCCGGCTGCGAGGACCGCGACCGCGCCAACGCCGGCAACCAGCCGATCACGCTCATCCCGGGCGGCAGCTACTTCGACTCCGCCACCTCGTTCGCGCATGATCCGCGGCGGCCACATCGACGCCACCTTCCTGGGCACGCTGCAGGTCGACGAGAAGGGCAACATCGCCAACTGGATCGTGCCCGGCAAGATGCTCGCCGGCATGGGCGGCGCCATGGACCTCGTCACCGGCGCCAAGATCGTCTACATCGTCAGCGAGCACTGCTCCAAGGACGGCGCCTCCAAGCTCATGAAGCAGTGCACCTTCCCGCTCACCGGCGCCGAGGAGGCCGACGTGATCATCACCGAGCGCGCGCTGTTCCGCCGCTACCCCGGACAAGGGCTGGGTGCTCGAGGAGGTCGCCGTCGGCTACACGCTGGACGACATCGCCGCCTGCACCGACATGGCGTACACGGTCGCCGACGACGTCAAGCTGGACGCGTTCGGCGGCTGATCGCGACGTCACGCGGGCCGCGGGGGATGCGCCGCGGGGCGCACCGCTCGCGCGGCGATCGCAGCGACCGACCGGCGGACGGCCGGCGACCCCCGAAGCGGGGTCGCCGGCCGTCCGCGTTTTCCACCTCTCCCCCGCGGTATCTCTGCACCACCACGCACCGCGAAGGGAGCGACCGTGACCAAGCTCAAGGACGAGTTCAGCCGCAAGGAGTGGAAGGACTGCTGCGGCAAGGGCTGCAAGAAGTGCGAGATCGCGCAGGCCTACATCGCCGAGTACGGCGACCGCAAGAAGGGCCTCGCGAAGCTGAACGCCGACCGTGACGCCGTCAAGAAGGGCGGCAAGACGAAGGGCAAGAAGTCCGGCAAGAAGGCGAAGAAGAAGGTCAAGGCCTGACGTGACCGCCAAGGCGCGGGCGACGAGCTCGCCGGCCACCGGAGCGCCGATCGCCGCCGAGACCGTCGCCTACATCGACATCGGCACGAACTCGGTCGCGCCTGCTGGTCGTGCGCTTCGCGCCGGACCACTCGTGGACCGTGCTCACCATCGCAGAAGGAGACGGTGCGGCTCGGCGAGGGGGAGTTCGGCGACGTCCGGCAGCTGCAGCCGGCGGCCATGGACCGCGCGGCGCTCGTGTGCGCGCGGTTCGCCGACCTCGCGCGCTCGCACGGCGCGGACCGGTTCGTGACCGTCGCGACGTCGGCCACGCGCGAGGCGCGCAACGCGGGCGAGTTCGTCCGCCTCCTGCGCGACGAGGCCGGTCTCGACGTGCACGTGGTCTCCGGCCGCGAGGAGGCCCGCCTCGATCTTCCTCGGCGTGCTCAGCCGCGTCCACGTCGACGGACGCGCGCTCTGTCGATCGACATCGGCGGCGGCAGCACCGAGGTCGCCGTCGGCGGCGCGAGCGGCGCCGACGTGGTCGAGTCCATCTCGGCTCGGCGCCATCCGCCTGACCGCGGAGGGTCCGCCGCGCCGACGCGGACGGCCGGTACTCGGCCGCGGCCTACGAGGCCCTCCGGCACCGCGTGCGTCTGACCTCGCAGCGCACCCTGCGCGACGTCGGCGGCGACCGGAGGACGGCGCCTACGGCACGTCGGGCACCTCCGTCAACCTGGCCAGCGTCGCCGTCCGCGCTGCTCCACGAGCGCACGCCGCGAGCGCGACGAGCCGCTCACGCGCAAGGACCTGCGCGCGGTGGCGAAGCGCCTGCGCGCCATGACGGCCGACGAGCGCCGCGCCGTGCCGGGACTCGACCCCGGCGCGGGCCGACATCGTCGTGGCCGGCGCCGCGATCCTCGACGCCCTCATGGAGGACCTCGGCCTCGAGACGATCACCGCGCTCGACGAGTGCGGCCTGCGCGAGGGCCTGCTGCTCGACGACCTCGGCGCGCGCCGGGCAGCACGAGGTCAAGCACGGCGCCGGCGTGCGCGAGCGGAGCGTGCTGCAGCTCGCGCGCGCCACCTCGTTCGACGAGCCGCACGCGCGCCAGGTCGCGCGTCTCGCGCTCGAGCTCTTCGACAGCGGCGCGCGCCGCGGGCTCCACCGCCTCGGCGCCGAGGAGCGCGAGCTGCTGCGAGTACGCCGCCCTGCTCCACGACATCGGCACGTTCCTCAGCTACACGCGACCACCACCAGCACACCTACTACCTCATCCGCAACGCCGACCTCGTCGGGTTCGACCAGGAGGAGATCGCGATCATGGCGGCGACGGCGCTACTTCCACCGCAAGGCCCTCCCCGCGCCCCGGTTACGAGGCCTACGCGGGGCTGGACGGCCGCTCACGCAAGGTGGTGCGACGGCTCGGGCGCGTTCCTGCGCCTGGCGGAGTACCTCGACCGCGGCCACGCCGGCGCCATCGCGCACGCCGCGCCTGCGCCGCGAGGCCGGCAGCCTGCGTGCTCGAGCTGCAGCCGGCGGGCGACTGGCACCTCGAGGGTGGGCGATCGAGCGACCGCCGCGGACAGCCTCGAGAAGGCGCTTCGGCTACCCGCTCGGCGTGATCGCCGTGCCGCTGCTCGACGAGTCGCCGGCCAGGTCGGCCGGCGCGTAGGCCGCCGGCGCGCGCGGCCGCCGGCGCTGCGCGCGCCGGCCGCGACTCCTCTAGATCTCCGCGATCACCGTAGCCAGCTCGCGGCTGAACTCGTTGCCGGCGACGGTGGGCCACACCTCCGGGAACGTGAGCACGAGCCGCTCCATCTCCTCCTGGCGCGCGGCGAGGTAGCGGGCCGCGCCGGGAGCCACGATGACCTCGATCGGCCCCGGCAGCTCGTGGCCGCTCGTGCCGCCAGGTGCCCCACGTGATGTAGTCGCGCAGGACGCCGCTGGTGACGACCGCGTCCTGCAGGTCGCCGAGGTGGTCCTGCAGGCCCTTGACCCGCTTGATCAGCGGCCGGGCGCCGGGGCCGAGCACGTCCTCGAAGAACTCGAGCGTGTAGCGCAGGCCCTTGCACGCCTTGCGCAGCGCGTGGAAGCGCGGCAGCGGCGTCTCGAGCCCGCCGAGCTGGCCCTCGAAGGCCCACACCACGGCCATGTCCTTGTAGAGGACGCCGGGCAGCACCTGGGCCACGCGCTGCGGGCGCGGCGTCGACGATGTTCTGCAGCGCCAGCGCCTCGACCGGACCGTCGAGCAGCTCGGTCGAAGCGCTCGACGAACGCTGCGGTACCGCTTGCCGTCGAGATACGTGACGAGGTGCGTCGCGCTGCCTCTCGCGCTCGTCCTTCCAGGCGCTCGAGCAGGCCGTCGAGGTCGCCGGCGCGCTCGTCCGGCAGGCCGTCGAGGTAGACCTGCGTCTTCTCGTCGAAGACGTCGAGGTCGCGCACGGCGCCGAGCACGCGGCCGGTGCGCCGCAGCCCCTTGAGCACCGGCCGCATGCACGTCCGGGTCGAGGTAGTCGTCGAACACGCGCAGCGCCATGCGCATGCGGCGCGTGGAGACGCGCATGTCGTGCAGCTCCTCGGGGTCCTCGCCCAGCCGCGTACCCTCTTCGTGCTCGAGCATGCTTGGCGAGGTGGAAGCGGAAGCGTCTTGGCGGCCGCCTCCGTCATCGTGTCGGACGGCAGGATGTCGGGCCGCTTCTTCGGCGCGGCCGCAGGAGCGGCCGCCGTATCGCCGGATCGACGGCTTCGTCGTCGTAGATGCCGGCGCCTTCGACGCGGTAGCGGGCCAGCCAGTAGCGGACGCGGCGGTCGGAGAGGCCGGCCACGCGGCCGGCCTCGACCTGCGAGAGGCCGCGTCGAGCGCGAGCAGCGCCTGCGCGCGGCGGGCGCGCGCGCCCTCGCCCGAGGCGTACGCCTCGTGGAGCTCGCGCTCGGCGGCGGCGCATGAGCACGCCGTCGTCCTCGTCGCTCGGCGAGCTCGAGGGCGCGCGCGAACTTGGCGCGCGCCCTCGGGCACGAGGCCCGACTCGTCGCGCAGCACGGCCGCCAGCGCGGCGACGTCGTCGTCGCCGCCGCGGCCGCGCGCCTCGACCTCGACCTCGAGCCAGCCGCGGTCGCCATCCGGCGCCGTCGACGGTGACGCGGTCGAGGCTGAGCTCGGCGACCTCGCGCCGCGCCGTCGGCGCACGACGCGCGCCACGCGGACCTGCGACGAGCGTGAGCATCGGCTCCGAGCGGTTCATCGCCGGTGAGGCCTTCGCACGCGCTCGCGGAGCTCGCCCGCCGGCCACTCGGCCACGGGCACGTCGGCGGCCACGAGCGCCTCGATCTCCTCGCGCCGCATCACGCCGTCCGTCGGCGTGACCAGCTGCTTGAGCGTGAGCCGCACGCCGTCGCCGGTCTCGCGGCGGCGGAAGTAGTACCCGGCGGCCAGCAGGCGCCGGTCCGGCGTGTCCAGGAACGTGTCGCACGTCGCGACGCGACTCGCCCGGCGTCGACGTCGCACCCGGCCAGCGACGCGGTCTCGATGAGACGCGCCAGCGTCGCCTCGTCCGGTCACCGGAACTTGGCTTCGACCTCCAGTCTTCATCTGCTCCCCAGGAGAGGCGGCGTGAGCAGCCACACGAGCTGTCCGCCGCCGGCTACGGGCACGGTCACGTCGACGCGCGCGAGCCCGCCCTTCTTCATGCACGATGTCGCCGCCGCCGATGAGCTCGGCGACGGCGGCGCTGAAGTCGGGCTCGTGCCCGACCACCATGACCGACACGGCCGGTCCCTGCGCCGCCAGCACCTGCTCCAGGCGGCGCACGTCGAACCCGTGCGCCAGCCGGTCGTCGTCGACCAGCCGGTCGCGCATGCCGAGCTCGTCGGCGACGAGCTCGGCGGTCCGCCGCGCCCGCGCCAGCGGGCTGGTGACGATCACGTCGAGCGCGAGGTCCAGGGCGCGAAGCGCCTCCGCCTCGCGCCGCATCTGCCTCTTCGCCGCGGGGCGTGAGCGGCCGGTCGTCGTCGCCGCCGCGCCACTCGCGACCGGTTCGCGGCCTTGCCGTGGCGCAGGAAGTACACCCTCATCAGGCGTGCTCGCCCTCGTCGACGGCCTGCTCGCGCGCCCGCGCCACGAACCACTCCTGCGCGTTCAGCGGCTTCTCGCCCTCGGCCGGCCAGACGTGCGTCCACGAGCCGTCCGGCCCGCAGCACGCGCGTCTTCAGGTTGTCCGCCAGGTACCTCGGCAGGATCTCGTCGCGGATGCGCCGCCGGATGCCCTCGTCCTGCACCGGGAAGAGGATCTCGACCCGCCGGTTGAGGTTGCGCGGCATGAGGTCGGCGCTGCCCAGCAGCACCTCGTCGTCGCCGCCGTTGCGGAACCAGTAGATGCGGCTGTGCTCGAGGAAGCGGCCGACGATGCTGTGCTCGGTGATGTTCTCGCTCACGCCGGGCACGCCGGGGCGCAGGCAGCACATGCCGCGCACGTTGAGGTCGACCTTCACGCCGGCCTGCGACGCCCGGTAGAGCTTGCGGATCATCGGCTTGTCCACCAGCGAGTTCATCTTGAAGATGAGGTGCGCCTCGCGTCCCGCCTCGGCGTGGGCGATCTCGCGGTCGATGCGCTCGGCGATGCCCTGGCGCAGGTTGACGGGGGCGACCAGCAGCTTGCGGTACTCGTCGCCTGCCCGCCGCCGGTCAGGTGGTTGAAGACGAGGTGGCGTCGGCGCCGATGTCGTCGTCGGCGGTGAGGTAGCCGAGGTCGGTGTACTGCTTGGTGGTCACGCTGTTGTAGTTGCCGGTGCCGAGGTGCGATGTAGCGCCGGATGCGGTCGCCTTCGCGGCGCACGACCTGCAGGGCCTTGCAGTGCGTCTTGAGCCCGATGAGCCCGTACACGACGTGCACGCCCTCGCGCTCCAGCGCCTTGGCCCAGCCGATGTTGCTCTCCTCGTCGAAGCGCGCCTTGAGCTCGACCAGCACGGCGACGTCCTTGCCGTTGGCGGCCGCTTCCATGAGCGCGTTCGACCACCGGCGCGTTGCGGCCCACCCGGTACAGCGTCTGCTTGATGGCGAGCACGTCCGGGTCGTTGGCCGCGGCGCGCAGGAACTCCACCACGGGGTCGAAGGAGTCGTAGGGATGGTGGAGCAGGATGTCCCGGTGGCGGATGGCGGCGAAGAGCTCGCTGCCCTCGAGCCCCGCGAGCGACGGCGGCACCGACTGCACCAGCGGCGCGTACTTGAGCTCCGGCCGGTCGATGGACCCGGCGCCCCACAGGCTGCTCAGCCCGAGCGGCGAGCGCACGGTGTACACGTCGGCGTCGGCCGAGTTCGAGGTTCTCGTTGAGGATGCCGCGGACGCGGCTCGGCATGGCCTCGTCGATGGTGACGCGGATGACCGAGCCGAAGCGGCGCCGGCGGACGAACTGCTCGATGGTCTCGAGGAGGTCGTCGGCCTCCAGTTCCTGGATGGCGAGCTCGGCGTCGCGGGTCACGCGGAAGGGGTGCGACTCGACGACGTCCATGCCCGGGAACAGGGTCGAGAGATTGGCGGCGATGACCTGCTCGAGCCAGGTGAACCACTCGTGCCCGACGCCGCCGTCACCGCGCGGTCGCGCCGGCCGGGGCCACCACCGGCACGAGCCGCGGCAGCGAGTCCGGCACCTTGACGCGTGCGAAGTGCTCGTCGCCGCCGGCGTCGCGCAGCAGGACGCCGAGGTTGTGGCTCATGTTGGAGATGTGCGGGAACGGCCGCCCCGGGTCGAACGCCAGCGGCGTGAGCACCGGGAAGACCTGGTCCTCGTAGTAGCGGCGCAGCGTGACCTGCTGGCCGGCGTCGAGGTCGGCGAAGTCGACGAGGTGGATCCCGGCCGCGTCGAGCTCGGGCCTGAGATCGCTGAAGCACTGGCGCGCCGCCTTCATGATGCCCCAGGCGCGCTCCTGCGCGATCGGCAGCAGCTGCTGCGGCGTGTAGCCGTCGGCGGACGCCTCGGTGACGCCGGCCTCGACCTGCTGGCGCAGGCCGGCGATGCGCACCATGAAGAACTCGCCGAGGATCGAACCGACGATGCCGACGAACTTCACGCGCTCGAGCAGCGGGTTGTTGGTGTCTCTGGCCTCGTCGAGCACGCGCTCGAAGAAGTCGAGCATGCTCAGCTCGCGGTTGATGTAGAGCGACGGGTCGCGGAGATCGGCGTCCGCCGTCTCGAGCGTGAGGGCGGCCTCTCCGGTGAACTCCTCGTGCGCCGCCTTGGTCGTCTGCTTGACGGCCTCCCGGCCGTGATACTCGTCGGCGCGGGTGCGCTCGTCGGGGCCCCTCACTGCCTACCTCCTCGGGCGGCGGAGCGCGTGCCTCCCACGGCTCCGCCTCTTATCGTTCGAGTCTGCCAGTATATGCCCCGATTGTGAACGCGCACTCAGCGTTGAACGGGCCGAACGGCCGCGGCCGGCGGCGGCGCCACAAGGCGCCATCGCCGGCCGCGGCCCACGCTGGTCACGCAGGGCTCAGAAGCCCATGTTCTCGACGCGCTCGACGCCGGGCACCACGTTCTTGAGGTGGCGCTCCACGCCGTTGGTCAGCGTGAGCTGGGACATGGGGCACCCTGCGCAGGCGCCCTGGAGGCGCACCTGGACGACGCCGTCGTCCAGCACGTCCACCAGCTCGATGTCTCCACCGTCTGCCTGCAGAGCCGGGCGGATGTCGCCCAAGGCCTTCTCGACCTGCTCTTTGATCTCTGCCATATGAATTGTCACCTCCCCGTCGCCTGCGGGCGGCCACTGGCTACGCACGCGCGGCGGCGTGCATCTGCCAGGGCCGCGAACGTCATCGTCTGTAGCTCCTGCGTGAGGAGCGTCTCGACACCGTGCCAGAACTCGTGGGTGTCGCAGCCCTCGTCGACGCAGGGCTCCGCCCGCTGACGGCACCGGCACAGCAGGATCGGACCCTCCACCGCCTCGTACACGTCGCGCACGGTGATCTCCGCCGACGGTCGCGCCAGCATGACGCCGCCCTGGTGCCCGCGCTGCGTGCGCACCAGTTCGGCGCGTGCGAGGTCGTGGATGACCTTGGCGAGCCGCGGCCCGGGGATGCGCTGCGCCGCGGCGATGTCGCCGGTGTGCAGCACGACGCCGGGATCGTGCCGCGCCAGTTCGTAGACGGCGCGGACCGCGTAGTCGGCTTGGGTGGAGAGCTTCATGGACTCTTTGTACACGAATTGGAAGACAATGTCCAATTACTCGTGACGACGTCGACGAGGGCCGCCCGGCGCGGCGGCGGCGGCCCCGGCTAGACCTCGTCCCAGGCCCAGAGGAGGTTGTCGCGGTGGGCGGCCGTGTAGACCTCGTCGACGTCGACGCCGTCCGCGAGAAACCGGCCCGGCGGCAGCTCGAGCTCGCCGCGGCCGACGCCTGCCGCCTTGGCGGCCGTGACCGCTTCGTACACGCCCGAGATGTAGCGCTCGTTGGCGTCGATGATCCGTTTGTCCATCGCCGGCCCGTGCGCCGGGACGATCACGTCGGCGGGCAACTGCTTGAGCTGGCGGAGCGTCCGCACCCACTCCTCCGCCCCGCTGCGCTGCGAGAAGTTGGGCAGCGGCCACTCCACGACGTCGCCGCCGAGCAGCACGCCGCTCCCCGCGAGGAAGACGACCAGCGAGTCCTCGCGTGTGGCCGGGCGTGTGGATGAGGTGCACGGTCTCGCCGTCGTCCACATAGGTGAGACGGTCGCCGAAGGTGATGTTGGGCAGCGGCACCCCCTCTTGCGGCGGGAGGCGCAGCGATTCGTCGCCGCCCTGCAGCACCGCCTGGATGAGGCGCGGACAGGCCCGCTGGGCGATGATGTCCGCGCCCTCGAACGCCGCGTTGCCGAAGACGTGGTCCCAGTGATGGTGTGTGTTGACCACCACGAGGCGACGACTGCCGGCCTTCGCGGCGAGGAACTCACGCACCGGGTCCATGTCTCGCGGCCCCGTCAGCGTGTCGACGACGATCGCCAGGCGCGACGTCAGCACCACCGCGGACAACGTCGGGAACCCCTCGGCATCGATGTCGTGCGTCCAGACTGCCGGCGCCAGTTGCTTCATGCTCCCTCTCTCCAAGACTGCTGACGGTACACGCTCACTCCTGGCCGCGTCCCGGCGGCAAGCCGCACCGCGGCGCGGCGCGGCGCGGCGCTCAACCTACGACGACGAGGTCGTCCGGCGCAAGGGTCAGCCGCTCGACGCCGTCCGCGGTGACCACCCACGTGTTCTCGACGCCGACGGCGCCGGACCCGGGCAGGACGAACTTGGGCTCGAGCGCGAAGACCATCCCGGGCTCGAGCTCAAGCGAGCTGCCGGTGAGCACCGGCAGCTCGTCGAGTTCGATGCCGATGCCGTGGCCCACGTACGGCACCTGGCCGGCGCCGTGGCCCATGAAGTTCGCCGCCAGACCCGCGGCGGCGGCCGCCGCCTGCGCGGCCTCCCACACCACGCGGCAGGCCACGCCCGGGCGGGCCGCGGCCGTGGCCGCCTCCTGCACGCGCAGCGAAGCATCGAAGGCCCGCAGCAGGCCGGTGTCCAGCGGGCCGAGCGAGTACATGCGCGTGAAGTCGGCCATGTAGCCGTCGCGCACGGGCACGAAGTCGAAGACCACGGGCTCGCCCCGGCCGATGCGGCGGAAGCTCGCTCCCTGCGCGACCGACGGGCTCAGCCCGGTGCCGGCGAGCGGCGTGTCGAGGTAGCTCGGCACGCACCCGCTCACGCCGGTGAGCAGCTGACCGTAGAACATCTCCTGGTTGAAGCCGCGCATGCGGATGTAGCCCTCGTGGCCGAGCCGGCGCGCCTCGGCCTCCACGCGGCCGGCGAACTCGACCTCGGTCAGCCCCTCCTCAAGGAGCCCCGGGATCAGCCGGCTGACCTCGTCGGCCACGGCCGCCGAGGCGCGGATGCGCTCCACCTCCCACGCCGACTTGACCGCGCGCAGGCGCACGATGGCTCGCCCCACGTCCTCGCACGCGGCGGCCGGAAAGAGCTTCTCGAGGCGCCGGAAGGCGGCGACGGGCAGCACGTCGAGCTCGAGGCCGAGCCGTGCGGGGAGCCCGCCGTACCGCTCCGTGATGAGCGCCGGCAGATCCCTGGGCGACGGCAGATCGACGATCGCGCCGAGCCCTGACTCCAGGCGGGCGCGCTCGGGCACCTTGCGCACGAACAGGGTCGCCTCACCCTCCGCGGGCACGTACAGGTACGACTGCTGGACCGTGCCGGCAAAGTAGAAGAGGTCGGCGTTCTGCTGGATGAGGGCGGCGTCGAGGCCGCCGCCCGTGAGGCCGGCCTGCAGGCCGGCGATGCGGGCGGCCAGCTCCGCCGCCGGCGCGAGCGCCGCGCCCGCCTGTACCAGTTGTGGTCCCGAGCCCTCCGTCACCGCGCGGCTAGCCCGTGACGGTGAACACGCGCCACGCCGTGAGCGCGACGAGGACGAGGACGATGGCGAGCACCGCCACCCCGTCGGGCAGCTCGAACGGGCGGCGCGGGTCCTTGCGCCCGGCGAGCATCATGGCGGCCATGGTGGCCGCGCCGCCGACGAGGCCGCCGACGTGCGCCTGCCACGAGATGCCGCCGAACGAGAACGTGAAGACGAGGTTGAGGACGATGATGAAGAGGATCTGCCTCAGGAACGACGAGGACTGGAAGTCGCGGCCGCGGTTGAAGTAGGCGTGCACGGCGAGGGCGCCGAAGACGCCGAAGATCGCGCCCGAGGCGCCGACCACGGGGCTCGGCGAGAGCGTCACCAGCACGAGCACGGAGCCCGCAAACCCGGAGATGAAGTACAGGAGCAGGAACTTGAAGCGGCCTACGGCCGCCTCCATGAAGCCGCCGACCACCCACAGGGCCCACATGTTGAAGGCGATGTGCAGGATCCCCGCATGGATGAACAGCGACGTGAACATCCGCCAGTACTGGTGATCGAGGATGACCAGCGGCACGCTCATCGAGCCCCAGATGTCGATCCAGTGGCCGATGCTCGGGACCAGACCGAGGAGGTAGACGGCGACGTTGATGGCCACCAGCACCTTGGTCACGGACATCCCCGCGGAGCCGCCGAGCGCGCCGGCGTTCCAGCGCGAGCGCGTCTGCGCGCGAGTGATGACCTTGGCGCGCGAGTCACGGCCGGACTGCTCCTTCATGCACTCGGGGCAGCGGAAGCCGACCGCGGCCGGGATCATGCACTCGTGGCAGATCGGACGGCCGCAGTTGGAGCACGAGACGCCGGTCTCGCGGTCCGGATGGCGATAGCAGTGCCGGACCTCGATGTCGTCCGGCATCCGGGTCTCGAAGTCGGGCGGGAGCTCGCCGCCCGGGAAGTGGTACAGGTCACCCATATTCAAGCCTGTTCCGTCAGAGGGAGATGGGCAAACAGATCGCGCAGCCAGGCAGGCATGGCGCAGGCGCGCCCTCCCTCACGCTCGCACACCGCGAGCCGCGTCCAGCCGGTGACCAGCAGCAGACCGTCCTCGCGCGTGATCTCGTAGTCGACCGCGAACGACGCGGGACCGACGGACACGAGCTTTGCCTCCACGGTGAGCAGGTCGTCCACGCGCGCGGGGCGCAGGTACTTCAGGCGCGCCTCGACGACCGGCAGGATGATGCCCTGGGCGAGGATCCGCGTGATGGGGTAGCCCAGCGCTCGCAGCCACTCGACGCGCGCGACCTCGAAGTAGGCGAGGTAGTTGGCGTAGTAGACGACGCCGTCGGCGTCGGTGTCGGCGTACCGCACGCGCACGCGCGTCTGGAAGCTGGAAGTCTGCGGCGCGAGGGTGCTCACGAGCCTGAGTCTAGCACGGCGCAGGAGGCGATACGCACCACCGGCGCCTGCTCCTTGACGTCGGCGGCGCCGACGGGGAACGAAGGCCGGCGCCGGTCCGCGCGCCGCCGGCGCCGGCCCGACCGGGCAGAAGGCCGGCATCGCCCGTACGCGGCGAGGGCGGGGCGCCTGCGGCGCCCCGCCCTCGCGGACGTGCTGGTCTGCCGGGCCGCTCAGGCGAAGGCGACCTTGGCGGCCTCGGTGAAGATGCCGAACGCGATGTCCATGTCGGCGTCGCTGATGTTGAGCGGCGGCAGGAAGCGCACGCCGTTGCCCAAGGCGCCGCCGGTGCCCATGATGATGAGGTGGCGCTTGACGCACTCGGCCATGAAGGCTTTGGCGGCGGCGGCGTTGGGGGTCTTGCCGCCCGGCTCGACGCACTCGATGGCCGACATGAGGCCCAGGCCGCGGACGTCGCCGATAGCCGGATAAGTGGCCTGGAGGTCGGTGAAGAACTTGCGGAGCTTCTCGCCCTGCTTCGCAGCGTTCTCGAGCATGCCCTCGTCGCGCATGGCGTCGATGGTCGCGACGCCGGCCGCGCAGGCCACGGCGTTGCCGCCGTAGGTGCCGCCCATAGAGCCGGGCAGGCATTTGTCCCACAGCTCGTGGTTCGCGGCGATGGCAGCCAGCGGATAGCCGGAGGCGATGCCCTTGGCGATCGTCAGGATGTCGGGCTTGACGCCGAAGTGCTCGTGGCCCCACCACTTGCCGGTACGGCCCATGCCGGCCTGGATCTCGTCGATGATCAGGCAGGCGCCGATCTCGTCGGCGATGGCGCGCAGCCCGTGCATGAACTCGGCCGTCGGCACGATGAAACCACCCTCGCCCTGGATCGGCTCGACGAGGATCGCGGCGACGTCGTCACCGTAGATCTCGGCGCCCAGTACCCGGCGCACGTCCGCGAGCGCGTACTCGGTGGGATCCTCACTGGCCGGCGTGCGGAACGGATAGCAGTACCGTGCGTGGTAGATGCCGCCGACGAGCGGCTCGTGGTGGCCGCGGTAGTGCACGGCGGAGTCGTTGAGGGCCATCGTGAGGTGGGTGCGGCCGTGGAAGGCGCCGTGGAAGGCGATGATGCCGGGACGGCGGGTGACCTGCTTGGCCAGCTTGACCGCGTTCTCCACCGCTTCCGCGCCGGAGTTGGCGTACATGACCTGGTCCATGCCTTCGGGCAGGATCTCGACGAGCTTCTCGGAGAGCTCGAGGATCGGCTGATGACGGTAGATGTTCATCTGCGCGTGAGAGACTTTGGTGGCCTGCTCCTGCACGGCCTTGATGATCGCGGGATGACAGTGGCCCGTGTTGACCACGGCGATGCCCATCACGAAGTCGAGCCACTTGCCACCGTCGGTGTCGTAGACCCAGCTTCCCTCGGCGCGGTCGATGGTGATCGGCGCCACCGGCGCGAGGAAGTGGGGCATGTGCTTCATGTACGTGGGCTTGTCCGACATGTAGTGACCTCCAGCTCGACGGTGCTGCCTGCGTGATGTGACTGGTGCGGCGACGGGTGCCGGCACCCCATGGTCCACAGTCCGGACTCTACCAGAGCCATTTCGTCGAACTTGCACCGGGTCAACGTACGCGCGACACGACAGTGGGGCTGCGATTGGCCAAGTTGGCCAATGCTCGGGGGTGTGCGGTTCTGCGCGGGAGTGTTGACAACGACCCACTGCGGGCGGAGAATCGTGACAGATTTCACAGCGTTCGTTCTGTAACGAACTTGCGGGGACGAGACCACACCCACCGCCCGGGAGCCGTTCGTGGTATCGAGGAAGACTGTGTCGCGCATGAGCCGCTATCGGCGGCTGCTGCAATCCCTCCGCGAGAGCGGCGTCGAGAGCATCTACTCCCACCAGCTCGCCAGGCACGCCGTCGTGAGCGCGGCCCAGGTCCGCCGCGACCTCATGGTGATCGGCTACTCCGGGAGCCCGAACAAGGGCTACGACGTCGCCGCCTGCATCGCGAGCATCGGCTCGTTCCTGGACGGCGCCGCGCGGCAGGAAGTCGCCCTCGTCGGCGTCGGCAACCTCGGGCACGCCGTGCTCTCGCACTTCGCCGACAAGAGCCCGTCGGTGGCGATCGTCGCCGCGTTCGACGTCGACCCTGCGCTCACCGACACGCTGATCAACGGGGTGCGCTGCGTCGACGCCTCGCTCATGGAAGAGCTGGTCCACGACCTCGGCATCGAGATCGCGGTGCTCACCGTACCGGGCGAAGCCGCCCAGGACGCCGCCGACAGGCTGGTGAGCGCCGGCGTCAAGAGCATCATCAGCTTCGCCCCCACTCCCCTGGCTCTGCCCAACGAGATCTTCGTCGAGTACATGGACATCACGGCGGCCCTGGAGTCGGCCGCCTACTTCGCGCGCCTCGGCGGCCGCGAGGAGCCGCCCGCCAACGGCGACGGCGACATCGAGCCGATGGTCAAGAAACTGGAATCCCTGCTCGCGAGGTCGAACATGAAACTCGAGGATCTGGCCACCAACATCGGGGCCCGCATGGTGACCCCGGGCAGACCCGGCGGCACCACCGTCGCCAGGATCTACGCCGGCGACCGCGTGAGCGACCTGCTCAACGAGGCCTCCGACAAGACGCTCCTCGTCAGCAACCTGGCCAGCGTGCAGATGCTTCGCGTCGCCGAGCTCATGGACGTGCCCGGCATCTGCTTCGTCAACGGCGTCGAGCCCGACGCCGAGATGATCCAGCTGGCGCAGGACAACGCCACGCTGCTCATGGTCTCGCCCCTGGGCGTGTTCGAGACCTGCGGCCTCATCTACCAGGCGCTGGACGGAGAACGCGCCTCCTGACCGTGGAGCACCTGGCCTACGACATCCGCTGCGGGGACTTCACAAGTGCGGGCGCCGCATCCCGCGACCTCAAGCAGCACCTCAAGCGCATCGGCGCCGAGAGCGACGCCGTGCGCCGGGCGATGATCGCCGCCTACGAGGCCGAGATGAACGTGGTCATCCACGCCGAGGGCGGCGGCCGGCTTGAGGCCACCGTCAGCGACGGGCAGCTGGACGTGGACGTCATCGACCGCGGTCCCGGCATCGCCGACGTCGAGTCGGCGATGCGCGAAGGCTGGTCGACCGCCTCGGCCGAGGCGCGGGCGCTCGGGTTCGGCGCCGGCATGGGCCTGCCCAACATCCTGCGCAACAGCGACCGCCTCAGCGTCAGCTCGACGCCGGGCGCCGGCACGCGGGTGAGTTTCTCGGTGGCGCTGCGGCCGGAGGCGGCCGACCAGGGCGCGCGGCCCTCCTCGCTCGGCGTCGTCGCCGAGCTCTGCAAGGAGTGCCGCCACTGCCTGGTCGCCTGCCCGACGGCCGCGATCCGCGTGCGCGACGCGCGTCCGGAAGTGCTCGACCACCTGTGCATCGACTGCACCGCCTGCATCGGCGCCTGCGCGCCGCGAGCGCTCACCATGAGCGACGCCCCCGGCGCGCTCGCCGGCGGCGACGTCCTCGTGGTCCCGCCGGCGCTCCTCGCCGGGTTCGGCGAGCACCCCGTGAGCGCCGTCGTCGAAGAGCTCCGCGGCCTCGGCTACGACGAGGTCGTCTCGGTGCACGGGTACGAGGACGACCTGCGGCGCCGGGTCATCGAGCTCGCCGCCACGGGCGACGCGCCGGCGCCACTGATCTCGCCGGTCTGCCCCGCCGTCATGAACCTCGTCGAGGTCAAGTTCCCGTCGCTCATCGACCACCTGGCCCCGCTGGCCTCGCCGTGGGAGGCCGCCCAGCTCGACCTGGACGGCCGTGCGGCGACGTTCGCCGTCTCGTGCCCCTGCCAGCGCACGGCGCTTCTGGCGCAGCGCCCCACGGCGCAGCGCGACACCGTGACCGCCGCCGCCGTGAGCGCGGCCGTGCTGCCGCGCCTGGCCGCGCGCGTCACGCGCACGCCCGGCGCGGCCACCTCGCCGCCGCAGGCGAGCGGCGCCGACGACCTGCTCGTCGTGACCGGCGTCTCCCACGTGCTCGCCGTGCTCGAGGCGGTCGAGGACGACCGCCTGCCCGGCGTGTCGGCGATCGAGCCGTACCTCTGCGACGGCGGCTGCTTCGGCTCGCCGCTGCTGCGCGAAGACACAGCCGTGACCGCCTGGCGCTGGGCCGCGGTGGGCGGAGACGCTCCGGGCGGCGGAGGCGGCCGGGAGCGCTCGCGGCCGTTCCGCGCCCGCCCCGGTATCCGCCTGGACGCCGACATGGCGGTCGCCATCCGCAAGCTGGCGCGGCTCGACACCGAGAGCCGCGCCCTGCCCGGCAGAGACTGCGGCGTGTGCGGCGCGCCCACGTGCGCGGCGCTCGCAGAAGACATCGTCATGGAGCGCGCCTCGCGCGCACTCTGCCCGTACGTCGCCCCGGAGGAGGAGAGCGCGACATGAACCTCGAGGACATCGCCCAGGAGCTCGGGTTCACCGAGCTCACGCCGGGGATCTCCGGCCGCCGCGACACCATGATCGAGCGCGGCTACGCGTCAGACCTGCTCAGCGACGTGCTCGCGCACGCACCCGAAGGCGGCTTGCTCGTGACCCTGCAGGTGCACCTCAACGTGATCGCGGTGGCCAGCCACGCCGAGCTCGCCGCCGTGGTCTTCGCCGGCAACCGCCACCCCGAGGACGACGTGCTCGCCAAGGCCGAAGCCGAAGGCCTGGCTCTCTACTCGTCCCCCGCGGACACGTTCGACATCGTCGGCCGCCTGTACGCCCTCGGGGTGAAAGGGAACCATGCGTGAACGTCTGCTTCGCAGACCTGCACGTGCACACGGCGCTGTCCCCCTGCGCGGACGACGCGATGACACCGCCGGCGATCGTCGACGCGGCGCTCGCTGAAGGCCTGGCCATGATCGCCGTCTGCGACCACAACAGCGCGCGCAACGTCGCCGCGGTCCAGGAGGCCGCCGGCGACCGCCTCGCCGTGCTCGCCGGCATGGAGATCACCACGGTCGAGGAGTGCCACGTGGTCGGCCTCTTCCCCGACGCCGGCGCCGCCCAGGCGGCCGGCGCCGAGGTCGGGGCGACGCTCGGGACCATCGACGACGACTACGAGACCTTCTTCGGCGAGCAGCACGTGCTCGACGCGGCCGGCGCAGGGACGGCGCGCGAGACGCTCGCGCTGGCCACGGCGACGACGCTCGACGTCGACGCCGTGGTCGAGCTGGTGCACCGCCACGGCGGCATCGCCGTGGCGGCCCACATCGACCGCCGGAGCTTCGGCGTGATCGGCCAGCTCGGCTTCTTCCCCGCCGAGGCGGGCTTCGACGCGGTCGAGCTCTCCCGCCACGTGCCGGCCGGCTCCGAGCAAGAGGCCGGGTTCGCCGTGTACGGACTCCCCATCCTGCACTCGTCCGACGCCCACTACCGCGCCGATGTGGGCGCGGCGCGCACGGCGGTCACGTGCGAGCGGCCGGACTTCGGCGAGCTGGCGCTCGCCGTCCGCGGCCTCCAGGGACGGAGCGTCGGCGATGCATGACCTCTCGCTCTACCTCCTCGACATCCTCGAGAACTCCGTGCGCGCCGGCGCGACCGTGATCAGCACCACGATCACCGCGACGGCGGCGCCGACGAGCTCACGATCAGCGTCGAGGACGACGGGCCGGGCCTGCCGGTGGAACCGGAGCAGGCCCTCGACCCGTTCTTCACGACCAAGGCGGACAAGAAGACCGGTCTCGGCCTCAGCCTCTTCCGCCAGGCGGCCGAGAGCGCCGGCGGCGGGCTCAGCATGGGCCGCTCGGACGAGCTCGGCGGCGTCGCCGTGCGCGCCTGGATGCGGCTCCGCGACGTCGACCGCCCCCCACTGGGCGACGTCGCCGCCTCCATCGCCACCATGGTGGTGACCAACCCGGAGATCGAGTTCCGGGTCGACCTGACGGACGACGGCGCGCGCACCTCCCTGCGCGGCCCGGACATCCCACAGCGCTTCGGCGAACTCACCACGTTCCAGGAGACACACCAATGAGCCATGGACACTATCTGCGAAGCGATCGCAGCGGAACCAAGCGAAGGAGAGGGGAATGACGGAAGCAGCGAAGTCGTGCGCCTGCTGCGCCGAGGAGCCCACCGAGGAGGAACTCCTCGAGCGCCTCGATGCAGTGATCGCCGAGTACAAGGGCAAGCCGGGCGCACTGATCCCGGTGTTGCAGCTCGCCCAGGGCATCTTCGGCTACCTGCCTGAGGTCGCCCTCAAGCACATCGCCCGTGAGCTCCGCAAGCCGTACAGCGAAGTCGCCGGCGTGGTCGGCTTCTACTCGTTCTTCACCACGGTCCCACGCGGCAAGCACCTCATCCGCATCTGCCTCGGCACGGCCTGCTACGTGCGTGGCGGCGTGGCCGTGATGGACGCGTTCAAGAAGCAGCTCGGCATCGACATCGGCGGCACCACCGAGGACCGGCAGTTCTCGCTCGAGATCGGCCGCTGCTTCGGCGCCTGCGGTCTCGCCCCTGTGATCATGGTCGACGACGACGTGCACCACCGCGTCAAGCCCAAGCGGGTCAGTGAGATCCTCGCGCAGTACGCCGAGGAGCCCGCCCTTGCGAAGAGGAGCGCCTGACATGGCGGACAGGATCACCAGCCCCGATCAGCTCAAGGCGCTCGCCCAGAAGGCCAAAGCCGACATCGAGCTGCGCGAGGGCCGCAAGGAGACGCAGGTGACCGTGCACATGGGCACCTGCGGCATCGCCGCCGGCGCGCGTGAGATCGTCGCCGCGTTCATGACCGAGCTGTCCGCCAACGGCGTCGCCTCGGCCAGCCTGCACCAGTCCGGCTGCGCCGGCCTCTGCGAAGAGGAGCCGATGGCCACCATCACCATGGCCGACGGCACCCTGTACCGCTACGGCCTGCTGGACAAGACAAAGGTCCACACGATCGTCGTCAACCACCTCGTCGGCGGCACCCCCGTCGAGGCGTACCTCATCAAGACCTGAGAGTGAGTGAACCGACTATGGCTGACGTGAGAAGTCACTTCCTGATCTGCACCGGCGGCGGCTGCATCGCCTCCGGCGCCCTCGACGTGAGCAACGCCGTGCGGGCAGAACTGAAGGCGCGGGAGCTCGACGGCGAGATCGAGGTCGTCGAGACCGGCTGCCTCGGCCCCTGCGTCCAGGGCCCCGTGGCGCTCGTCTACCCCGACGGCGTCTTCTACCAGAACATCAAGGCCGGCGACGTGCCCGAGATCGTCGAGGAGCACCTCCTCAAGGGCCGCATCGTCGAGCGCCTCGTGAGTCACGCGCCCGGCACCGACCGGACGCAGGCGGAGATGGACGACATCCCGTTCTTCAACCGCCAGGTCAAGATCGTCCTGCGCAACTCCGGCATCATCGACCCGCTCAACATCGACGAGTACATCGCCCGCGACGGCTACCAGGCCCTCGCCAAGGTGCTCACCGCGATGACGCCCGAGCAGGTCGTCGACGAGGTCCTCGCCTCCGGCCTCCGCGGCCGCGGCGGCGCCGGCTTCCCCACCGGGATGAAGTGGCGCTTCGCCCAGCAGCAGGACAACGAGACCAAGTACATCCTCTGCAACGCCGACGAGGGCGACCCCGGCGCGTTCATGGACCGCTCGGTGCTCGAGGGCGACCCGCACTCGCTGATCGAGGGCATGGTCATCGGCGCCTTCGCCATCGGCGCCCACGCAGGGCTACGTGTACGTGCGCGCCGAGTACCCGCTCGCCGTCGAGCGTCTCGAGCACGCGCTCGGGCAGGCGCGCGAGTACGGCCTGCTCGGCAAGGACATCATGGGCTCGGGCTTCGACTTCGACCTCGAGATCCGCATGGGCTCCGGCGCCTTCGTCTGCGGCGAGGAGACCGCGCTCATGACCTCGATCGAGGGTCACCGCGGCGAGCCGCGCCCGCGCCCGCCGTTCCCGGCGGTCTCGGGCCTCTGGGGCAAGCCCAGCGTGCTCAACAACGTCGAGACCTTCGCCAACATCGCGCCGATCATCCTCAAGGGCGCCGAGTGGTACGCGAGCATCGGCACCGAGAAGCAGCAAGGGCACCAAGGTGTTCGCCCTCGGCGGCAACGTGCAGCACACCGGGCTCGTCGAGGTCCCGATCGGCATGCAGCTCGGCGAGCTCATCTACGAGGTCGGCGGCGGCATCCCCAACGGCAAGGCGTTCAAGGCCGCGCAGCTCGGCGGTCCCTCGGGCGGCTGCATCCCCAAGGAGCACCTCAACGTGCCCGTCGACTACGCCACCCTGCAGGAGCTCGGCGCGATCATGGGCTCCGGCGGCCTCATCGTCATGGACGAGGACACCTGCATGGTCGACATCGCCCGCTTCTTCCTCGAGTTCACCCAGGAAGAGAGCTGCGGCAAGTGCCCGCCGTGCCGCGTCGGCACCAAGCGGATGCTCGAGATCGTCGAGCGCATCTGCCACGGCGAGGGCGAAGAAGGCGACATCGAACGCCTCATCGCCCTCGGCGAGACCATCAGCCAGACCGCGCTCTGCGGCCTCGGCCAGACGGCGGCGAACCCGGTGCTCAGCACCATCCGCCACTTCCGCCACGAGTACGAGGCCCACATCAGGGACAAGTACTGCGAGGCCGGCGTCTGCTCGACGATGTTCAAGGCGCGCTGCTCCAACGCGTGCCCGGCCAGCGTGAACATCCCCGGCTTCGTGAGCCTCGTGGGCGAGCAGCGCTACGACGAGGCGCTCAAGCTGCACCGCGAGCGCAACCCGCTCGCCAGCATCTGCGCCCGCGTCTGCTTCCACCCCTGCGAGAGCAAGTGCATGCGCGCGAGCCTCGACGGCGCGCTCGCGATCCGTCACGTCAAGCGCTTCATGGTCGAGCAGGAGACGGAGATCCAGCTGCCGGAGATCCTCGAGAACGCCGAGAACGCGGCGCGCAAGGTCGCGGTCGTCGGCTCCGGGCCGGCCGGCCTCTCCGCCGCGTACTTCCTCGCCCGGCTGGGCTACAAGCCGGTCGTGTTCGAGGCAGAGTCCAAGGCCGGCGGCATGCTCGTCCAGGCCATCCCGGCCTACCGCCTGCCGCGCCCGGAGCTCGAGCGCGAAGTCAGGATGATCGAGTCCATGGGCGCCAGGTTCGAGTACGGCAAGGCGCTCGGCAAGGACTTCACGCTCCAGAGCCTCAAGGACGAGGGCTACGAGGCCGTGTTCGTGGCCGTCGGCGCCCCGCAGGGCACCGGCATCGGCGTCCCCGGCGAAGACGGCCCGGACGTCTACGACGGCCTCTCGTTCCTCAAGGAGTACAACGTCAGCGGCAAGGGTGAAGTGGGCAAGAACGTCGCCGTCATCGGCGGCGGCAACGCGGCCATCGACGCCGCCCGCACCGCCCTGCGCCTCGGCGCCGAGAGCGTCAGGATCCTCTACCGCCGCACCCGGGCGCAGATGCCGGCGTGGGGCGAGGAGATCGACGCCGCCGACCTCGAGGGCATCGAGATCATGACGCTCGTCGCCCCGGAGGAGATCCTCCGCGACGCGGGCGGCAAGGTCACCGGCGTGCGCTGCCGGGAGATGGCGCTGGGCGACTACGACCGCAGCGGCCGCCGCCGTCCGGTGGCCGGCCACAACCCCGACTTCGTGGTCGAGGCCGACACCGTCATCGCCGCGATCGGGCAGAAGCTCGACGCGCCGGCCGTGCTGGACGGCACCCCCGTCGAGCTCAACCGCTGGGGCTACCTCGCCGCCGACCCGAACACCGGCCAGACCTCGGTCGACTGGGTGTTCACCGGCGGCGACGCGGCGACCGGCCCGTCGTCGGTGGTCGAGGCCATCGGCGCCGGCGAGAAGGCCGCCGCCGCCATGGACGAGCTCCTGACCGGCGCCAACCACGCCTTCTGGCGCCGGGACATCGAGCCGCCGACGCTCTTCGACCCCGACGCCGACCCCGAGCTGGTCGACCGTCACGAGGTCCGGGAGCTCGCCGTCGGCGCCCGCGTCACCAACTTCGACGAGGTCGAGCTGAGCTGGGCCGCGGAGGTAGCCATCGCCGAGGCGAAGCGCTGCCTGCGCTGCGACTACGGCAAGTACTGCTCGTGAGCAAGGAGAGCGCGAACATGCCTACCCTTACCAGTTGATGGGATCACCACCTCAGTCCCCGAGGGCACGACGGTGCTGCAGGCCGCCAGACAGGCCGGCGTGAAGATCCCCACCCTGTGTTACCTGGAGGACGTCCAGTCCATCGGCGCCTGCCGCGTCTGCCTCGTGGAAGTCGAGGGCGCCCGCACCCTCGTCGCCTCGTGCAGCCAGCCGGCGACCGACGGCATGGTCGTCAAGACCAACACCGGCAAGGTGCGCGACGCGCGCCAGATGGTGGTGGAACTGCTGCTCTCCGAGCACGACGGCGACTGCCGGACCTGCTCGCCGCTCCGGCGACTGCGAGCTGCGCACGCTGGCCGACGAGCTCGGCATCGGCGAGCTCCGCTACGAGGGCGAGAAGACGTTCAAGATGATCGACGACAGCACGCCGGCGCTCGTGCGCGACACCGGCAAGTGCATCTCCTGCCGCCGCTGCGTCACCGTGTGCAACGAGGTCCAGCAAGTGGGCGGCCTGTTCGCCCAGGGCCGCGGCTTCGCCACGCTGATCGGCGCCGGCGTTCGCCCAGAACCTCAGCGACGTCGTGTGCGTGCAGTGCGGCCAGTGCGCGGCCGTCTGCCCCGTCGGGGCCATCACCGAGCGCAACCAGATCGACGAGGTCTGGGCCGCGCTCGAGGACCCGTCCAAGACAGTCATCGTCCAGACGGCGCCGGCCATCCGCGCCGCGCTCGGCGAGTGCTTCGACTACCCGGCCGGCACGCTGGTGACCGGCAAGATGGTCACCGCCCTGCGCCGCATCGGCTTCGACGCCGTGTTCGACACCGACTTCACCGCCGACCTCACCATCATGGAAGAGGGCACCGAGCTGCTGGTACGGCTCAAGAAGGCGCTCGTCGACGGGGAGCAGGTCGCGCTGCCGCAGTTCTCCAGCTGCTCGCCGGGCTGGATCAACTACATGGAGCACTTCAATCCCGACATGCTGGACAACCTGAGCACCTGCAAGAGCCCGCAGCAGATGTTCGGGGCCGTCGCCAAGACCTACTATGCCGAGAAGATCGGCGTGAAGCCGGAGGACATGGTCGTCGTCTCGATCATGCCGTGCACCGCCAAGAAGTTCGAGGCGGCGCGGCCGGAGATGAACGACAGCGGCGTGCAGGACGTCGACATCGTGCTCACCACGCGCGAGCTCGGCGCCATGATCAAGCAGGCGGGCATCGACTTCCGCAGCCTGCCCGACGAGCGGATGGACGCGCCGCTCGGCATCAGCACCGGCGCCGCCGACATCTTCGCCAACACCGGCGGCGTCATGGAGGCGGCTCTGCGCACGGCGTGGGAGATCGTCACCGAGAGTCCGTTCCCCTTCCCGAACCTCCACGTCGCTCCCATCGAGGGCCTGGAGGGCGTCAAGGTCGCGACCGTGCGCGTCGAGGGCGCCAAGGGCGACTGGGCGTTCCTCGAGGGCGCCGACCTCAAGGTCGCGGTGGCGCACGGGCTCGGCAACGCGCAGAAGGTCATCGACCAGATCAGGAGCGGCGAGGCCGAGTACCACTTCGTCGAGGTCATGACCTGCCCCGGCGGCTGCATCGGCGGCGGCGGGCAGCCGCGCCTCACGACCAACGAGGTGCGCCGCAAGCGCATCGAGGCCATCTACCGCGAGGACGAGGGCCGCGAGCTGCGCAAGAGCCACGAGAACCCGGCCGTCTGCGCCCTGTACGAGGAGTACCTCGGGGCGCCGTGCGGCGAGATCTCGCACCACCTCCTGCACACCCACTACTTCGAGCACGACCGCGTCTGAGACGCGGAACCAGGAAGACGGCGGCCGGGCGCGTGGGCGGCGCGTCCGCGAGGCGGCCCCGGGGGACCGGGGCCGCCTCAGGGGCCGCCGCAAAGCGGCCCCTGTCGCTATACTGAAGGCGGAGCATGAGCGCAGACCAGGCACTGATACTCATCGTCGACGACGACTTCGACTTCCTCGAGATCAATCGCTTCATCCTCGAGGGAGCCGGCTACCGCGTGGTCACCGCCACCAACCCGGCCGAGGCGCAGACGCGCATCGACGCCGAGGCTCCGGACCTCGTCATCACCGACCTCATGATGACGAGCATCGACGCCGGGTTCGCCTTCGCCGCCCGGCTCAGGAGCGACCCGCGCACGGCCGGCGTGCCGATCATCATCAGCACCTCGGTCAGCAGCGCCCTGGGCCTGAACTTCCACCCGGACTCGGCCGACGACCTCGACAAGATGAACGTCGACGCCTACTTCGACAAGCCCATCGACGCGCAGGCGCTCCTCGCCAAGGTCGGCGAGCTGCTGGCCGCGCGCGACTGATGGCCGGGTGCGCGGCATGAACGAGGACAGGGTCCCCTACCTCCAGCTGGTCACGACCATCAGGGAGAAGTGCCGCCGCTGCTACACGTGCGTGCGCGAGTGCCCGGCCAAGGCCATCCAGATCCTCGACGGCCAGGCGAGCGTCATCCAGACGCGCTGCATCGGCTGCGGCAACTGCGTCACCGTCTGCAGCCAGAACGCCAAGCAGGTGCTGAGCGGCATCGAGGCGACCGAGGAGCTGCTCGCCGCCGACGCCCCCGTCGCGGCGATCGTGGCGCCGAGCTACCCGGCCGAGTTCACGGAGTGCAGCACGGCCGGCTTGGTCGGCGCCCTCCGCGACCTCGGCTTCTCCGGCGTCCACGAGGTGAGCTTCGGCGCCGACCTGGTGGCCGCGGAGTACGCCAGCCTGCTCGAGCAGGATGACGGGCGCTACATCGCCACCAGCTGCCCCGCCGTGGTCAGCTACGTGCGCAAGTACCACCCCGACATCCTGGACAATCTCGCCCCCATCGTCTCGCCGATGCTGGCCATCGCGCGCGTGCTGCACAAGAAGTACGGGCCCGAGCTGAGGATCGTGTTCATCGGGCCCTGCATCGCCAAGAAGGGCGAGGCGCGCTACGAGCAGTTCGAGGGCGAGGTCCACGCGGCGCTCACCTACGTCGAGCTCCGCACCCTGCTGGCCGCCCGCGGCGTCGGCCTCGCCGGACGCAGCGGCGCGGACGACGACTTCGACCCGCCGCACGGCAGCCTCGGCGCCCTCTTCCCCATCACCCGCGGCCTGCTGCAGGCGGCGGACCTCGACGAGGACCTGCTCCGCGGCGACATCGTCAGCGCCGACGGACGCGCCAACCTCGTGGAGGCCATCACCGACTTCGAGCACGGCGACACCGAGGCGCGCCTGCTCGACATCCTCTGCTGCGAGGGCTGCATCATGGGCGCCGGGTTCACCTGCGAGGACCCGGTCTTCAAACGCCGGTCGGACGTGAGCGCCGAGACCCGCGCCCGCCAGGCCGCCTTCGACCAGAAGGCCTGGGAGGCGGCGGTCGCCGAGTACGCCGACGTCGACCTCTCGCGGACCTTCGCCCCCTTCGATCAGCGCTTCGACGACATGCCGACGCCGGACCAGCTCCAGGAGATCCTCGCGCGCATGAACAAGTACAGCCCCGAGGACGAGCTCGACTGCGGCGCCTGCGGCTACGACAGCTGCCGCGACCACGCCGTCGCCATCTGGCAGGGTCTGGCCGAGGTGGAGATGTGCCTGCCCTACTCCGTCGAGGAGCTGCGCAAGACCGTCGACGAGCTGCAGCAGTCCAACATCTCGCTGGAGACGACCAAGGAGGCGCTGGTCAAGAGCGAGAAGCTCGCCAGCATGGGCCAGCTCGCCGCCGGCATCGCGCACGAGGTCAACAATCCCCTCGGCATCCTCCTGCTGCACGCCAACCTCATGCTGGAGGACTGCGACGACGACACGCAGGAGGCCGACGACGTCAAGCTCATCGTCGACCAGGCCAACCGCTGCAAGAAGATCATCTCGGGCCTGCTCAACTTCGCCCGCCAGAGCCGCGTGGTGCGCCAGCCCACCGACCTCACCGACCTCGTCGGCGAGGTCATGCGCACCATGCCCATCGCGGAGGGCATCTCCGTGGACGTCGTGGACCACCTCGACGACCCGGTCGCGGAGCTCGACGGCGACCAGATCGTGCAGGTGCTCACCAACCTGCTCACCAACGCCCAGCACGCCATGCCCGGCGGCGGCACCATCGTCGTGACCGTCGACGGCACGAAAGAGAACGTCCTCATCACGGTGCAGGACGAAGGCACAGGCATCCCGGAGGAACACCTGGACAAGCTGTTCAGCCCGTTCTTCACGACCAAGCAGGTCGGCAAGGGAACGGGCCTCGGCCTGGCGGTCACCCACGGGATCGTCAAGATGCACCGCGGCCAGATCACCGTCGAGTCCAACGCCGATCCCGCCAAGGGCCCCACGGGCACCACGTTCAGCATCTCGCTGCCCCGCTACGAGACCGAGACGGACGTCCCCGCAAGCCTCCAGGAGATCACCGGGAGCTGACGCATGAGCGCCGAACAGACGATCCGCGAGACCCTCATGGACCCGCAGCAGGTCACGCTGCAGGTGGTCATGGTCGACGACGAGGAGGCCCTGTGCCTCGGCGTGCGACGCATCATCCAGAAGTACAGGGTGCACGTCCCCGACGTGCTCGTGGACGCAGACTACGAGTTCCGGTACTTCACGAGCGGCGAGGACTACCTCGCCTGGCTGGACGCGGGGGGCGAGGTCGACCTGCTGCTGCTCGACCTCAAGCTGCCGGGCGTCGGCGGCATGGACGTGCTCGACGCCATGAGCGAGCAGGGCCGTGAGGTCCTGACCATCATGATCACGGCCTACGCGACCTTCGAGACGGCGGTCAAGGCGACCAAGCTCGGCGCCTACGACTTCCTCGCCAAGCCGTTCACCCCCGAGGAGCTCCGCTACGCGCTGCGCAAGGCGACCAGCCAGCTCATCCTGAGCAAGCAGGCGCGCAAGCTGGCGGAGGAGAAGCGCGAGATCCGCTTCAACTTCATCTCGGTGCTCGCGCACGAGCTCAAGGCGCCGCTCAACGCCGTGGAGGGCTACCTCAACATCCTGCGCACCACCGAGGCCGACCAGAACCTGCAGATGGTCGAGCGGAGCATCATGCGCGTGGACGGTATGAAGAAGCTCATCATGGACCTCCTCGACCTCACGCGCATCGAGTCCGGCCAGCGCGAGCGCGTCATCAGGCGCGTGGACCTGCGAGAGCTCGCCAAGGCGTCGATGGAGCTGTTCGCCGTCGACGCCGAGCGCCGTGGCATCACCGTGGAGCTCGAGGACGGAAACGACATCGAGCTCCTGGCCGACCCCGGCGAGGTCGAGATCGTCTTCAACAACCTCGTCTCGAACGCGGTCAAGTACAACCGCGACGGCGGCGACGTCAAGGTCAAGCTGAGCCGCAAGGGCGGCGCGGTGACCATCACCGTGAGAGACACGGGCATCGGCCTCAACGCCGAGGAGGCCGGCAAGCTCTTCAACGAGTTCACGCGCATCAAGAACGAGCAGACCGTCAAGATCCTCGGCAGCGGCCTCGGCCTGAGCACGGTGCGCAAGATCGCCAATATGTACGACGGCGAGGCCAGGGTCGCGAGCCAGCCCGGCGTCGGCAGCACCTTCACGGTGACCCTGCGCGACGCGCCGCCGGAGGGGCCGGCGAAGCCGGCCGAGCCGGCGGCCGACACCGCCGTCCCCGCGGCGCCCCAACTCTAGGCGCTCGGCCGGCTGCGGCCGGCGCCACGCCATCCTCACCACCGAGACGCCGGCCGCAGCGAAGCCACGGGCTCGTTCTCGGCCGGCGTTATGACGGCTTCGGGCAAGGTCGTCCCCGAGCCTGCGTCACCCCGGCGCCGGGCCCTTTGCGGCCTCCTGCTTCGTCCCGCGAACGCCTGCAAAGGGGCTCAGGTTGCCCCTGTTCGAAGATGTGCGATACTAACAATGACGCTCGTGACCCCTTGCACAAGCGGCGAAGATGCGTTAGAAAGTGTTCGGAATTGAGGCCCGGTTCAATCGTGGATTCTGCGGAGTGAGTGGCCAGCCGATCGTGACCTCCCGCGCCCTTCCCTGCCCCGCCTCGGCGTGCGTGCGGGCGGGGTCTGCGGAGAGACGACGGCGGCCCCCGACCTCGGACCACCCGAGCCGACCTGGGGGAACGCAAACGGACAGAGGAGACCGTGGTGCCAAAGATTCTCATTGTTGACGACGACCCGGACATCGTGGATGCCGGCCGCCTGGTCCTCGAGCGCGAGGGCTACGAGGTCATCGGCGCGCCCAACCGCGCCGACGGCATGAAGAAACTCGATGAGGTCAAGCCCGACCTCCTCATCCTCGACGTCATGATGGAGGAGCCCGACGACGGCCTTCGCATGGCCCGCGAGATCCGCAAGAACGGCAATGAGCTGCCGATCATCATGCTCACCAGCGTCAACGCCGCCATGGGCCTCAACATCGACAAGGACGGCGAGATCGTCCCCGTCGACGAGTTCCAGCCCAAGCCCGTGGAGCCGCAGACGCTGATCGCCAAGGTCAAGAAGCTCCTCGAGCAGTAGGAGAACTCAGATGCCAACGACCACCACACAGGACCAGCTCAGAGCGGACGTCGAAGTCCTCGTGGAGAAGCTCGGCCCCGGCCGCAGCTCTCTCATCCCGATTCTCACGGATGTCAAGAGGCGCTTCCACGAGATCGATTCCGAGTCCATGCAGACCATCGCCGACGTGCTCGACATCCACCCCGTGGAGGTCTACAGCGTCGCCTCGTTCTACGCGTTCCTCCACGGCGCCCCCACCGGGCAGTTCGTGATCCGGCTGTGCGGCACGCTGTCGTGCGACTTCGCCGGTAAAGAGGCGGTCGCCGACGCCCTCAGGGACGAGCTCGGCGTCGACTTCGACGAGACCACGGACGACGGCGTGTTCACCCTTGAGTGGGCGAGCTGCGTCGGCATGTGCGACCAGGGCCCGGCCCTGCTCGTGAACGACGAGGTCCACACGCGGATGACCCCGGACAAGGTGCGCGAGATCGTCGCCGCCTGCCGGACCGCGGCCGTGGCCAAGGAGGGCTGAGCAGTGCCCGCCACGATCGAGACCAAGGGCAACGCCCTTACCTACGAGACCATCGAGCCCGAGGCCGGGCTCACCGCAGCGCTCAAGCTGAGCCGTGCCGTACTGGTCGATACCGTGCGCGACAGCGACCTCAGGGGCCGCGGCGGCGCCGGCTTCCCCACGGGCATGAAGTGGGGCTTCTGCGCGGCGGAGAAGGCCGACCAGAAGTACATCATCTGCAACGCCGACGAGGGCGAGCCCGGGACCTTCAAGGACCGTGTGATCCTCACGCGCTTCGCCGACCTCGTCTTCGAGGGCATGACCATCGGCGGCTACGCCATCGGCGCGTCGCTCGGCATCATCTACCTGCGCGCCGAGTACACGTACCTGCGGCCGCACCTCAACGAGGTCATCCAGCGGCGTCGCGCCGCCGGCCTGCTCGGCCACGACGTCGGCGGCGTCGAGGGCTTCGACTTCGACATCCTCGTGGCCATGGGGGCCGGCGCCTACGTGTGCGGCGAGGAGACGGCCCTCATCGAGAGCCTCGAGGGCTTCCGCGGCGAGCCGCGCAACCGCCCGCCGTTCCCGGTGGTCGCCGGCCTGCTCAACAACCCGACGGTCGTGAACAACGTGGAGACGCTCGCCTCGGTGGCGGCGATCTTCGCCAAGGGCACCGACTGGTTCAAGACGTTCGGCACGGACAAGTCGACCGGCTACAAGCTGTTCAGCATCAGCGGCGACTGCGAGAAGCCCGGCGTGTACGAGTTCCCCTGGGGCATCACGGTCGCCGGCCTGCTCGAAGAAGTGGGCGGCGCCGGCGCCAAGGCCGTGCAGATCGGCGGCGCCAGCGGTGTCTGCGTCCCCGCCCGGGACTTCGCCCGTGCGCTGGCGTTCGAAGACATCCCCACCGGCGGCTCGGTGATGATCATCGGCCCCGACCGGGACATCCTGGACGTGGCCGAGAACTTCCTCGAGTTCTTCGTCGAGGAGAGCTGCGGCCAGTGCACGCCCTGTCGTCTGGGCAACCCCCAAATGCTCGAGGCGGTCAAGCTCCTCAAGAAGGGCACGTGCCCGCCTGAGTTCCTCAAGGACGTCAAGGAGCTCGGCGCCACGATGCAGGTCGCCTCGAAGTGCGGCCTCGGACAGACCAGCCCGAGCGCCTTCCTCTCGATCCTCGAGGGCTTCGGCGACGACATCCTCAACCGCGCCCCGAGCGCCTGACGAGAGCGAGGGAGTGAGCATGAGCAACCCCACCACGCCGATCCATCGCGCGCCGCTCTCACAGCAGCACCGGCGCGTCATCACGACCACCAGCCCGGACGCCATCGGCGCCCAGGTGAGCGTCACCATCGACGGCGTCGAAGCCAAGGTCCCCTTCGGGACGACGATCCTCGAGGCCGCCAAGAACGCCGGGGTCACCATCCCGACCCTGTGCGACCACCCCGACCTCGACGTGGCCGGCGTCTGCCGCATGTGCGTGGTCGAGGTCGAGGGCCAGCGGACGCTGCAGCCTTCCTGCACCTTCCCGGTCGTCAACCAGATGAAGATCAATACGCACACCCGCAAGGTCCGCATGGCCCGCAAGCACGTGCTCGAGCTGCTCCTCAGCGAGCACTGCGGCGAGTGCTACAGCTGCGTGCGCAACGGCAACTGCGAGTTGCAGACACTGGCCGAGGAGTACGGCGTGACGTCGTACCCGTTCGGCCACCCGGATGAGCCGGCGTTCGAGGTCGACACGTCCAGCTACAGCGTCGTGCGCGACATGAACAAGTGCATCCGC
This sequence comes from uncultured Thermoleophilia bacterium, assembly GCA_963798285.1. GTDB lineage: Bacteria > Actinomycetota > Thermoleophilia > UBA2241 > UBA2241 > CAIXSE01. The sequence continues at coordinate 522,688 of CAWCSR010000005.1, forward strand.
TGCCGCCGCTGCATCCGCACCTGCATCGACGTGCAGGAGGTGGGCGTGCTCGAGGCCGTCGGCCGCAGCAACAAGGTCACCATCGAGACCTTCGAAGACATGCCGCTCGGCTCGGCCGTCTGCATCAACTGCGGCCAGTGCGTCAACCGCTGCCCGGTCGGCGCCCTGTACGCCAAGGACGAGACCGACGAGGTGTGGGCCGCCATCGACGACCCCGACAAGCACGTCGTCATCCAGACCGCCCCGGCGCCGCGTTCGGCCATGGGCGAGCTGTTCGGCCTCGAGCCCGGCACGCCGGTCACGTTCGAGATGAACACGGCCCTGCGTCGCGCCGGTTTCGACAAGGTGTTCGACACCAACTTCACCGCCGACCTCACGATCATCGAGGAGGGCACGGAGCTCATCCTGCGGCTCTACAAGGCGCTGGTGGAGAAGGACGAGACCGTCGCCCTGCCGCAGTTCACGAGCTGCTCACCGGGCTGGGTCAAGTACCTCGAGCACTTCTACCCCGAGTACCTGCCGAACGCGTCGAGCGCCAAGAGCCCGCAGCAGATGTTCGGCGCGCTCATCAAGACCTTCTACGCCGACAAGCTCGGGGTCGCTCCCGAGAACATCGTGAGCGTCGCGCTCATGCCGTGCTCGGCCAAGAAGTTCGAGTGCAACCGGCCCGAGATGCGCGACTCCGGGTTCCAGGACGTCGACTTCGGTCTCACCACCCGTGAGCTCGGCAAGATGTTCAAAGAAGCCGGCCTGCACGTGCCGACCCTGCCGAAGAGCGACTTCGACGACCCGTTCGGCTCGGCCACTGGCTCCGGCGTCATCTTCGGCGCCACCGGCGGCGTGATGGAAGCCGCGCTGCGCACCGTCCTCGAGATGGTGACCGGCGAGAAGATCGAGAGCATCTACGAGCACGGCGACATCATCCCCGTGCGCGGGTTCGAGGGCGTCAAGTACGCCGAGATCACCGTTCCCAAGGTCGGCCCGGTACCCGAGATCGTGGCGCACCTCGTCCCGAACTGGGACTGGCTCAACGGCGCCACCCTCAAGGTCGCCGTGGCGCACGGCACCGCCAACGCCAAGAAGGTCATGGACGACATCAAGGCCGGCGGCAAGTTCAGCCAGTGCCACTTCATCGAGTTCATGGCTTGCCCGGGCGGCTGCCTGGGCGGCGGCGGCCAGCCGATCCCGACCAACGCGGACATCCGTGCCGCGCGAGCCAGGGCCATCTACTCCGAGGATTCGGCCTACGCCGTGCGCAAGTCGCACGAGAATCCGGCCGTGCTTGCGACCTACGGCGAGTTCCTCACCGACGGCCCGTGCGGCCACAAGAGCCACAAGCTGCTGCACACGAGCTACACGGCCCGCGGCAAGCACATGCCGCAGGACTGAAGAAGCGCAAGAGCACCCGGCCGGGCTTGCATCACCAGCCCGGCCGGGCCGACGGGACAAGGCGGGCGGCCGGGCTGCCTCCAGGCAGCCCGGCCGCCCGTTCGAGGTACACTTGGGGCCGATGGCAGACGAACTCGACAAGACGCAACAACCCGCCGTCACCTATATCGACCCGTTTCGCGACGGCGCCGCCCTCAAGCCGATCGGCCCCGAGGCGCGCACGCTGCTGCGCACCGTCAACCAGAAGATCGCCGCCCGGCCTTCCCTGCGCGCAATCGTCGACTACCTCTTCGAGAACACGCAGTCGCTCATCCCCTGCGACCGCATGGGCCTCGCCTTCATCGACGAGCAGTCGGTCTACGTGACGAGCTACTACAACCGCACGTCCTACGACCGCCTGCGCATCGACCAGGGCTATCGAGAGGGACTGCGCGGGAGCACGCTCAACGACGTCATGCAGAGCGGGCTGCCGCGCATCATCAACGACCTCGAGGCCTACGTGAAGGACCACCCGCGCAGCCGCTCCTCAAAGCTGCTGATCCGCGAGGGCGTACGCTCCAGCCTCACGTGTCCGCTGATCGTCGAGGGCCGTGTGGTGGGGTTCATCTTCCGCAGCTCGCGCACGCCGTACACCTACGGGCCTCACCACATCGAGCTGCAGATGGCCATCACCGAGCGCCTCAGCCAGGCCGTGGAGAAGGCTTGGCGTATCGAGCAGCTCGAGGAGGCCAACTACGCCTACACGCAGATGCTCGGCTTCGTGAGCCACGAGCTCCAGAGCCCGGTCGCCTCCATGGTCACCGACGCCCAGATCCTCTCGCAGGGCTATCTGGGCGACCTCACCACCGAGCAGCGCGCCAAGGTCATGAGCATGGAGCGCAAGGGACAGTACCTGCTCAGCCTCGTGCGCGAGTACCTCGACCTGGCGCGGGTCGAGGGCGGCGAGCTCCGGCTCGCCACCCGCTCCCGCGTCGACGTCATGGAAGACGTGGTGGCCGAAGCGGTCGACATCGTGAGGCCGCAGGCGGACGCCCACGGCATCTTCCTCCTGACCTGCATGCCGTCGCCGGCCCTGCCGCCGGTGTGCTGCGACCCCACGCTCCTGCGCATCGTCACCGTCAATCTGCTGGACAACGCCATCAAGTACGGCAACGAGGGCGGCGACATCCGCGTCAAGGCCGAGGTAGGCCTCGACGAGAAGGGCGCCGAGCGTCTGCGCATCAGCGTCTGGAACTCCGGGCCCGGCTTCAGCGCCGAGCAGCAGAACAAGCTCTTCCGCCGGTTCTCGCGCCTCGACGACCCGGCCCTCAAGAGCCGCCGCGGCACCGGCGTCGGCCTCTACAACTCGTGGCGCATCATCCAGCTCCACAAGGGCCGCATCACGGCCGAGTCTGAGCACGGCGCGTGGGCGGAGTTCAGTTTCGAGATCCCGGCCACGGCGGACTGCGCCGACCTGGCTGTCGACCGCGAGAGAGCCGGCCCATGACAGCCGTTGTCGAGGCAGAAGCGCTCATCGACGAGGTCATCCGCCGCGTGCGCCGACCCTGACCACCGTCACCACCACACGAAGGGACCACCAGTGAGCGACACGCACATCATCCTCGGCATCCACATCGGCGACCGGCTCAAGAACGCGGTGGACGTGCAGAAGGTCTTCACCGAGTACGGCTGCAACATCAAGACGCGCATCGGCCTGCACGACGCCAGCGAGAGCGTTTGCTCGCCGAGCGGCGTCGTCCTCATCGAGTTCTTCGGCGCGGAGGACGAGGCCGAGGCGATGAAGGCCAAGCTGGCCGCCGTCGACGGCGTGCAGGTCCAGAAGATGGTGTTCGGCGACTGACCGGCGACCGCCGCACCCGGATGACCGGCACATGACCGGCGAGGCGCGCATCGAGCGGGACCTGCTCGGCGAGATCGCCGTGCCGGCGGGCAGCCTGCACGGCGCGCACACCGAGCGCGCGCTCGAGAACTTCACGCTCGCCGGGCGTCCGGTGCACGTGGAGCTCGCCCGGGCGTACGGCGTGGTCAAGCTCGCCTGCGCGCGCACCAACCGCGCACTCGGGGCGTGGCAGGGCGACGACGCCAAGGCCGACGCCATCGAGCGCGCCTGCCGCGAGCTCGCCGACGGCCGGCTGGACGAGCACATCGTGGTCGATCGTCTCCAGGGCGGCGCAGGCACGAGCACCAACATGAACGTCAACGAGGTGCTCGCCAACCGCGCCCTGGAGCTCCTCGGCGCACAGCCCGGCGACTACGCCCGCGTCTCGCCGTCCGACGACCTCAACCTGCACCAGAGCACCAACGACACCTACCCCACCGCCCTGCGCCTGGCGGCCATCGACCTGCTGCACCGGCTCGAAGAACAGATCGTCGCGCTGCAGGAGGCGTTCCAGGCCAAGGAGCAGGAGTTCGCGCACGTGGTCAAGGTGGGGCGCACAGAGGGGCAGGACGCCGTCCTCACCACCCTCGGGCGCGAGATGGGCGCGTACGCCGAGGCGCTCAACCGCGACCGCTGGCGCATCTACAAGTGCGAAGAGCGCCTCCGGGTGGTCAACCTCGGGGGCACGGCGATCGGCACCGGCTTCGCCGCGCCGCGCGAGTACATCTTCCGCGTGGTCGACACGCTGCGCGAGCTCACCAGCATCGGGTTCGCGCGCGCCGAGAACCTTACGGAGGCCACGCAGAACGCGGACGTCTTCGTCGAGGTCTCCGGCATCCTCAAGGCGCACGCGGCGACGCTGCTCAAGGTCTCCGGCGACCTGCGCCTGCTCAGCTCGGGGCCCGAGGCCGGGCTCGGCGAGATCCGGCTGCCGCGGCGGCAGGCCGGCTCGAGCATCATGCCCGGCAAGGTCAACCCGGTGATCCCGGAGGCGGTGAGCCAGGTGGCGCTACTCGTGTTCGGCTACGACGCGACCATCGCCACCGCCGCCGGCCTCGGCAGCCTTGAACTCAACGCCTTCCTGCCGCTCCTGGCCGACTGCCTCCTCGAGAGCCTGCGGCTGCTCGCCGGCGCCGACGAGGTGCTGCGCCGGTTCTGCGTCGAGGGCATCGAAGCGGACGAGGAGCGCTGCGCCGCGCAGGTGCGCGCCTCCAGCGCGGCCGCAACGGCGCTCGTGCCGGAGATCGGCTACGATGCCGCCTGCGACGTCGCCCGCCGCGCCCACGAGCACGGCGCGACCATCCGCGACGTCGTCGTCGGCGACGGCATCCTCTCCGCCGAGCTGTACGACGAACTCCTCACCGCCGAGGCCGTCTGCCGTCTGGGCACGCCGCAGCCTCGCGGCCGCGGCGTGGAAGACTGAGGCGGGAGGAGAGTGCGATGGGTCTGATGGACGCCCCCAAGGGCATGAGGCTGCACATCGGCATCTTCGGCCGCCGCAACGTCGGCAAGTCGAGCCTGCTGAACGCCATCACCCGGCAGGAGGTCAGCATCGTCAGCGACTTCGCCGGCACGACCACCGACCCGGTCGAGAAGCCGATGGAGCTCCTGCCGCTCGGCCCTGTGCTCTTCATCGACACCGCCGGCATAGACGACGTCGGCGTGCTCGGCGAGCTGCGCGCCAGGAAGACGACGCAGGTGTTCGACCGCACCGACCTCGGCGTACTGGTCACCGAGGCCGGCAGCTGGGGCGAGTACGAGGACGGCATCCTCGAGGAGTTCCTCGAGCGCAGGACGCCGATCGTCGTCGTGTTCAACAAGAGTGACCTCGTGGGCAAGCCGGCGCCGGTCAAACGGCTGGAGGACCTCAAGATCAAGCCCGTGCTCACCGCCGCCAGCGAAGGTCGCGGCGTGCTCGACTTCCGCCAGGCGCTGCTCGACGCGGCGCCGCCGGACTTCATCGACAACCCGTCGATCCTGGGCGACCTCGTCAATACCGGCGAGCTCGCCGTGCTCGTGGTGCCGATCGACAAGGAGGCGCCGCGCGGGCGTCTCATCCTGCCGCAGGTGCAGAGCATCCGCGACCTCATGGACAGCGACGCCATGGCGCTCGTGGTCAAGGAGCGCGAGCTCCGCAACGCCATCGAGCGCCTCAACCAGCCGCCCAAGCTCGTCGTGACCGACTCGCAGGCGTTCCTCAAGGTGGCCGCCGACACGCCGCCCGAGGTGCCGATGACGAGCTTCAGCATCCTCTTCAGCCGCTTCAAAGGTGACCTGATCAGCCAGGTGGAGGGGGCGCTCGCCGTCGACGACCTCAAGAGCGGCGCCAACATCCTCATCGCCGAGGCCTGCAGCCACCACCCCATCGCCGAGGACATCGGCCGGGTCAAGATCCCGCGCTGGCTCACGCAGTACGTGGGCGGCAAGCTGAACATCGAGCACATGCAGGGACACGACTTCCCCGACGACCTCTCGAAGTGGGACCTCGTCATCCACTGCGGCGCCTGCACCTTCAACCGCCGGGCCATGCTCGGGCGTATCCTGCGCTGCAAGCAGCAGGGCGTCCCGATCACCAACTATGGCCTCGTGATCGCCTTCAGCCTGGGGATCTTCGAGCGCGCGCTGCAGCCGTTCCCCGCCGCCCTCGAGGCCGTGCGGGTGGCGCGGGCCGCCCGGGCAGGCCGCACGCCGGCGGAGCCGGTGACCTCCGGCCTGCCCGACGACGCCGCCGTCGACGACCTCTGCTGACGACGGCTTCGACCTCCTGCCGCCGCAGATCCGATGATGACTCCCGCCACGCCCTCTCCCCCGCCTCTCGGCGTCGCCGACGCCCTCTCGCGGGAGGCCATCGAGTGGTGGCTGCGCGAGACCGACGAGGGGCGGCTGGAGGCGCTGTGGGCCGCGGCGGATGAGGCGCGGCGCCGCTTCGTCGGCGACGCCGTCCACCTCCGCGGCCTCGTCGAGGTGAGCAACTACTGCGTGCGCGGCTGCACCTACTGCGGCATCCGCGGCGCCAACCGCGGCGTCGAGCGCTACCGCATCTCCGAGGACGTGGTCCTGGAGTGCGCGCGCAAGGCGGCCGCGTTCGGCTACGGCACGCTGGTCGTGCAGTCCGGAGAAGATTACGGGATCACCACGGAGTGGATGGCCGGCGTGCTGCGCCGTATCCGCTCCGAGACGAGCATCGCGGCGATCACGCTGAGTCTGGGCGAGCGTCCCGACGCGGACCTCATCGCCTGGCGCGAGGCCGGCGGCGACCGCTACCTGCTGCGCTTCGAGACCTCGGACGAGGAACTCTACCGGCGCATCCACCCGGACCTGCCGGGCAAGGTCAGCGACCGCATGCGCATCCTGCGGCGCCTGCAGGAGCTCGGGTACGAGGCCGGGACCGGCATCATGGTCGGCATCCCCGGCCAGACCCACGCCAGCATCGCCGACGATATCGAGCTCTTCCGCGGCATGGACATGGACATGATCGGCATCGGCCCCTATCTGCCCCACCCCGCCACGCCGCTGGGGCAGGAGTTCGAGCGCCGGCTCGCCGAGGACGACTGGCCGGAGGACCAGGTGCCGAACAGCGAGCTCATGACCTGCAAGGTGCTCGCGCTCACACGCCTGGCGCGGCCGGACGCGAACCTGCCGGCCACGACGGCTCTCTCACTGGTCAACAAGGCAGGCGGCCGCGTGCACGGGCTGCAGCGCGGCGGCAACGTGGTGATGCCCAATGTGACGCCGCCCGACGAGCGCGAGTGCTACGAGATCTACCCGGAGAAGGCCGCCGTGCACGAGACGGCCGAGGCGATCAACGAGAGCCTGCAGTTGCTGCTCTCGTCGCTCGGCCGCACCGCCGGCGCCGGCGCCGGCAGCCGCCGGGAGTGACGGCCGCCGCGGCCCGGGCGGTACCGGCCGCGCCTCCCGCCTCGGCCGCGCCCCGTACGCAAGAACGGGCGGGGCGGCCTCGCGGCCGCCCCGCCCGTCTCGCTCAAGCAGCAAGGCTCAGAGCGGCAGCTTGTATCCCTTGCCGTCCATGGGAGCCATCTGGGCGATGCCCATGTTGCGCAGCACCGTCGGCAGCACATCGACGAGGCGGAACGGCGCCCCGCTCACGACGTGCTTCATGCCCTTCGCGTACATGACCATCGGGATGCGCTGGACTTCCTTCTGCGCGCCGCCGTGATCGCCGTACACGCCGTAGCCGGTCTTGTCCTTGAGCAGACCGATGACGTCGGGGCCGGTCGGTGAAGCCATCGTGTTGACAAGCTTCTGGCCCGTGCTCGCCCACCAGGCGTGCTCGCTCCTGGTCATCTTGCCGGTCGACGTGAGCACGAAGCGGTCGCCCCAGCGCACGTAGGTGGCGAGGACGCCGGGCATGGTCTTCATCGCCGCAGCGGCCTCTGCCTTCTTGGTCCAGCTGCGGTCGATGAGCCAGGCCTCGATGGCGGTGGACTGATAGCTGTAGGCGAGGTTGCCCGTGGCGTTGAGCGGCGCCAGGACGGCGTCGTTGTTGGCGCCGGCACGGCCGTAGGTGGTGTTGGCGCACTTGTTGTTCGGGTCGTAGTACCAGCTGAGATTGCCCCCGCCGGCAGCGTCGACGTAGTGGGCGTTCTTCGCGTAGGTGGAGCCGTGGTCGGCGAGCACGACGAACAGCGTGCTGTTCCAGTCGCCCGCGTCCTTCACAGCCTGCATCACCCTGCCGAGCTGGTCATCGGCGTTCTTGGCGATCCACGGCATGTGGACCTCTTTCATGATCGTCGACGCATCCCACTTGTAGTTGGCGATCGTGTCGACGGCGCCGCCGCCCCACATGTGACCGATCTTGTCGATGCCGCTGAAGTTGAGGTGCAGCGCCGACCAGTCTTCGTTCTGGATGACCTTGATGGCCGCGTCGGCCACCCAGTTGTCGCCACCCAGGTTCGTGTCGTAGGGACCCGGGACCATCCGGCCGTCCTCAGGATACAGATAGGCCGGCTTGTCGACGTCTGTGCGGTAGTAGTCGTTGAGCGGCGCAGTCGTCGGGATCGGCGACGGCGGAGTCGCGTTGTTGCCCGTACTGATCTTGAAGCGATTGTCGTCGGTGATGTAGCTGGGCACGTTGCCGGCGGTGTCGACGCCGCGGTACTTGCCGCTCCACGGAAGCACCGTCGGGTCGGGCAGCGCCGAGGTGTTTAGCTTGCTCCCGTAGGTCACCCAGATGTCCGAGCTTGAGGCGGCCGTCGAAGCGACCTGGTAGTACTTGCCGCCGAAGTTGGCGACCTTCTCGCCCGGGAACTTCTTGTGCATGTAGTCGCCGAGCTTGGGATAGCCCTCGGCCTCGACGAGCTTGGTGAACTGGTCGTAGGTCAGATCGCCGACGGTGATGATCGCTCCGGCCCCGTAGCCGAGGACGCCGCCGGTGTCGCGCATGACCTCGTCGGTCCAGCCCATGTGCTTGGGCAGTTGGCCACTGACGATGGTGTTGTGGCTGACCACCGTCTCGGAGGCCATCTGGCCCACCGTGGCGTTCTTGAAGTCGGTCCCGTGGTTCTGCAGCCACAGGACGTTCGTCATCTTGAACTGCCTGGCGTACTCAGGCTTCATCTGGTCCATCGTCACGATGATGACCTTCGTGGGCTTGGCAGCCAGCGCAGCCCCTGCGACGGCGAGTAAGACGAGAAGGACGGCGATGGTGAACAGCAGGCCCTTGCGCACGCGTTTCATAACTCCCCCTTGAGTGAAACGTCACCGCCCGCGGCGACAGATCCCACAGGCGCCGCGGACGACCCTACCGTTTTGCACCCTACTCACGAGCGACAATGGCTGTCAATGAAAGAGATTGTGCAGACGGGGGAACGACGAACAGGAGCGGGCGAGCGGCAATGAGTCTGCGCCTTCGGCCCCCCTCGCTAGCTCCGCTGCGTCGGCTACTGAGCGGTGCGCCTGCGGCGCCCCCCTCGCTAGCTCCGCTGCGTCGGCTAGCGTCACCGGCCGCGTTCGGGTAGAATCCGTCCCCGCGTCGGGGTGTGGCTCAGCTTGGTAGAGCGCTCGGTTCGGGACCGAGAGGTCGGCGGTTCAAATCCGCCCACCCCGACCAGCGTCAGTCCTCTTCCCCGCTCCCGGCAGTCGCCGCTTCCGTGCCGTTCAGCCCCAGCAGCCTGGCGAACGCGTCCGGGTTGTAGCCGATGATGAAATCGGTGGCGCCGAACATCACGAGCGGGAAGGCCGACGCGCCGCGGCGCACCATCTCCTCCTGGATGTGCGCCTGCATGACCTCGTCGGCAAGGTCGTAGTCCACGTAGTCGTACTTCACGTGCTTGTCGTCCAGCCACGCCTTGGCGTTGCGGCTCCACGGGCACGCGCTCAGCGTATACAGCTCAACCTTGACGGTCTGGGCCACCTTGTGTCTCCTCGTTCCTCGTCTCTACGGGACTCTCAGGCGCCGCGCAGGAGCCTGTCGAAGGTGGCCGGGTCATACCCCTTGACCACCCGGCCGCCGATGCGCACGAACGGGAACCCGTCCGCCCCTTCCTTTCGCATCTCGGCGGAGATCTTCTGCTGCAGGTCGGTACTTGCAGTGTCGTATTCGATGACGAACGCCTTGATGCCTCGCTGTTTGAAGTACTCCTTGGCCTTGCGGCTCCAGCCGCAGGTCGTGAGGGAGTAGATCGTCACCGGTGGTGTCTTGCTCATTGCGTTCCTCCACGCGCGGGGGCCGCGCGGTCGAACCTGTCTCGTCACGCAGATGTATACCCGGGGCTACACGCCGAGCGGGCCGGTGAGTCCTTCCACAAGGGTCCAGAGGCGCTCCTGTGCCGGGACATCGAGCGCCGCCGCCAGAGGCGTGACGGCGGCGCCGGCCTCAAAGTACAGGCCGGAGACGGCGGCGGCCTCCGGCGACGAGGCAAGGTGCACGCTGGTCACCGCGCCGTCCTCCACCGGGATCCCTTGCAGGCCGGGCCACCCGCTCGCCAGCATGAAGGTGGCCACGTCGCCGGGATCGAGACAGACGGCCGAGACGCCGCTGCCCTCGAGGCGCCGGCTCAGCGCGAGGGTCAGCATGAGGACGGCCAGCTTGGACTGGTCGTAGGCGCGGAGGCCGGCGTAGGCGCCCGGCGCGGCCAACTGCAGGTCGTCCCAGTGGATCTCGCCGGTCCAGTGTGAGGCCGAGCTCAGGACCACGATGCGTGCCGGCGCCGCCGCTCGCAGCGCCGGAAGCAGCTCCGTGGCCAGCAGGACGGGCGCCACGACGTTCACGGCGAACGTGAGCTCCAGGCCGTCCGGCGTCTCGTGGCGCTCCGGAGCGAAGACGCCCGCGTTGGCGACGAGGACGTCCAGACGCGGGTGATCCCGGACCACCTCCGCAGCCAGGCTCCGGGCGCCGGCGATCGTGCCGAGATCGGCCTCATACAGCGCGGGTGTGGCCGTGAGGGCGCACGCGGCACGCACGGCCGCGAGGGCGGCCGCTCCGCGGCCGGGATCGCGGCCGTGCACCAACACCTCCGCCCCGAGCCCGGCCAGTCGCACTGCCGTCTCCAGCCCTATGCCGCGCGTGGCCCCGGTGACGAGCGCCACGCGCCCGTCCATACGTCCCCAGCCGGAGCGCAGCCGTTCGAGGGCCTCACGGTGTTCCCGGCCGATGTCGTCCACCGTCACTTCTTCCGTCCAGCAGAAGCGCCGCGATTGTGAGCCGCAGCGCACGGTCATATTCCATCACGACACGGGCGGCCAACGGAAGCCGTGCCGGCGTCGACCCGAGGAGTCACGACGACCGATGCCAGCCTGAGAGCCTCGCCACCCACCATCCTGTGGCTGCGCCGCGACCTGCGGCTCGGCGACAACCCGGCACTTCTCGCGGCCGCGCGTGAGGCGCGCGACCGCCGCGGCGGCCTCCTGCCGGTCTTCGTCTGGGAACCGCCCGGACGACGCCCGTGGACGCCGGGCGGCGCCGGCCGCTGGTGGATCCTGCGCTCGCTCGAGAGCCTGGACGTGGATCTGAGGCGCCTCGGCTCGCGGCTGCTTGCGGAGCGCGGCGACCCTGCCGCCGTCATCGCCGCGCTCGCCGCGGACATCGCCGCCGGCGTAGTCGTCTGGGCCGAGGGCCTGGACCCGAAGGAGATGGCGGACGACGCGACCCTCAGGGCAGTCCTGGAAAGCCGTGGCGTCGAGACGGTCGTAGCGCCGCAGGCCAACCTGCTCGCAGCGCCGTTCTCGGTGCGCACGCGGGAGGGTCACCCCTACACGGTCTTCACCCCATACTGGCGCGCCCGGCTCGCGGCCGGAGCCCCGGACGAGCCGCTGCCCGCGCCCGCCGCGCTCCCGCCCGCTCCGGGAGGCCCGCCCGGCCTCGCGCTCGCGGAGCTTGAGGCGGAGAGCGTGAGGCCGTGGTCGTCCGGCTTCGCCGAGGTCTGGCAGCCGGGCGAGCGAGGCGCCCACGCACGGCTGCACGAGTTCCTCCGGGGGCCACTCGACAGATACGCCGCCGACCGCGACCGGCTCGACCTCTCCGGCAGCTCGAGGCTCTCACCGCACCTGCACCGGGGCGAGCTGACCGCGCGCCAGGTGTGGCACGCCGTCCGGGGCACGCTCGAGGAGACGGGACTCGACCTGGAGGCGGCCGTCGGCCCGCCCGGCCGGGACGAGGAGCAGGCGCCGGGTCTGCGGCGTTCCGCCGGCGCCTTCCTCCGGCAGCTCGGCTGGCGGGAGTTCGGCCACCACCTGCTCGCCGCGTTCCCTCAGACGCCGGCCGAGCCGCTGCGCGAGCGCTTCGCCGCGTTCCCATGGCGCGACGACCCGGCCGCGCTCGACGCCTGGCGGCGCGGCCGCACCGGCTACCCGGTGGTGGACGCCGCCATGCGTCAGCTCGGGGCCACCGGCTGGATGCACAACCGTGCCCGGCTGCTCGCGGGGTCGTTCCTGGTCAAGGACCTGCTCCAGCCCTGGCAACAGGGCGCCGGCTGGTTCTGGGACACGCTGCTGGACGCCGACCTCGCCAACAACACGCTCGGCTGGCAGTGGGTGGCCGGCTGCGGGGCTGACGCCGCGCCGTACTTCCGCGTCTTCAACCCGGTGACGCAGGGCCGGCGGTACGACCCCGACGGCGCTTACGTCCGCCGCTGGGTGCCCGAGCTCGACGCCCTCGATGTGACCTACCTCCACGCTCCGTGGCTGGCGCCGGCCGGTACCCTTGCGGCAGCCGGTGTCACACTTGGCCAGACCTATCCGGAACCAGTCGTGTTCCACGGCGAGGCGCGCGTGCGGGCGCTCGCCGCCTACGAGCGCGTCCGGGCCCGTTGAAGAGCCGGCGCCGGACCCGGGTGCGACCCCGGAGCCCGGATGTGACTCCCGAACCCGGGCACTCGCCTCCCCCGCCGCACCGTCCGGCGGGTACGGCCCTCTCACTGGCGGCCCGCTCAATCCAGCGGCACGATCTCCGGCACCGGCCGCCCGTCGCTTGCGACCGTGACGAGGGCGAGCGTGCGCGGCAGTCCGAAGCGGGCCTTGCCGGCCGCTCCCGGGTTGAGGAACAGCGTGCCCTCGCGCCACTCCACCGCCGCCTTGTGGCTGTGGCCGCTGATGACGAGGTCGAAGCCCTCGGCCGCCGGGTCGTGCCGGCCCATGAGGCTCTTGCCGATGTGGCAGACGAGGATGCGCAGGCCCAGCGCCTCGACCTCGGTCTCCCACGGCAAGGCGTCCTCCCAGAAAGGGAGGTCGGTGTTGCCGAGCACCGCGGTGACGGGCGCGATCGCCCGCAGACGCGAGAGGACGTCGAGCGTGCCGATGTCGCCAGCGTGCACGATGCGCACCGCGCCGGCGAGCAGGTCGTCGAGCGCCTCGTCGTAGTAGCCGTGCGTGTCGCTGACCACGCCGATGAATGGTCTCGGGGCATCTCCCATGCGGATAGGATACAGGCAGAGGCCGACGGCTGAGGAGGGCACCATGAAGGGTCTGGCCGGCAAGAGAGTGGTCATCACCGGCGGCACCAGCGGGATCGGGGCGGCGGCGGCGCGGCGCTTTCGCGATGAAGGTTGCGAAGTCGTCATCCTCGCGCGGAGGCCGGGTCCGGACGTCATCAGCTGCGACGTCGGCGACCGCGAGCAGGTGGACCGCGCCTTCGAACAGATCGGCTCCCTCGACGTGCTCGTCAACAACGCCGGCGTGAGCATCCGCAGTCCGGCCGTCGACATCGGCGCCGACCAGTGGCAGCAGGTCGTCGCGACCAACCTCACCGGCGCGTTCTGGGTGGCCCAGGCGGCCGCGCGGCGGATGCTGCAAGACAACGGCGGCGTCATCCTCTTCACCGCCTCGACCAACGCGCTCGTCGGCTACCGTTACTACGCGGACTACAACGCCACCAAGGCCGGCCTCGTGGCGCTCACCAGGTCGCTGGCGCTCGAGTGGGCGCCCAAGATACGGGTCAACGCCGTGTGTCCCGGCTACGTGCTCACGCCGATGCAGGAGGCGGAGTACACGCCGGAGATGCTCGAAGAAGTGAACCGGCGCATCCCGCTCGGGCGTCACGCGACGCCCGAGGAGCTCGCCGGCCTGTTCGCCTACCTCGCCGGCGACGAGGCGGCGTACTTCACCGGCTCCGCGATCGTCATGGACGGCGGCGAGACCGCCGGCAGCATGATCAGCGGCCCCGGGGGGCCGGGCGCGTGAGCGGATCGCCCGGCTGGCGGTCCCGCACGGACGCCGAGTCCCGGCGCCCGGTGTTCGCCGCCGCCGCCGTGGTCATCGCCGGCCAGGCGTGGGTCGGCCGCAGCCTCGGCATCGACCCGTTCTGGCTGTTCCCGCTGATTTCGGCGACGTTTCTCATCGCCTCGCTGGCCGTCTACGAGAGCCAGAACGAGCCCGGGCGGCTCCCGCGGATCCTCTCGTTCACGTTCATCACCCTGCTGGTCGTGGCCGACGCCGTGAGCCTCGTGCTGCTCGTGCGCGGCGTCTTCGTGGGCTCTGCGCTCCAGCCGTCGACCCTCCTGTTCACCGGCCTCGCTCTCTGGCTGGTGAACGTGGCCGTCTTCGCGCTGCTGTACTGGGAGATGGACGGCGGCGGGCCGGAGGCGCGCGCCGCCGGGTATGCGGAGCACTATCCCGACCTCGTCTTCCCTCAACATCAGACGGACCAGAAAGAGCTTGCGCCCGCGGCCTGGAAGCCGTCGTTCTACGACTATCTCTACGTGTCGCTCACGAGCTCGATCGCGTTCTCGCCGACCGACGCCATGCCGTACACGCGCAAGGCAAAGCTGATCATGGCCGCGGAGAACCTGCTGTCGTTCGCGACCCTGGCGGTCATCGTGGCGCGCGCGGTGAACATCGCGCACGGCTGACCGCTCCGCTCAGGCGCGCGGCCTCGGCTTGGGCTTGGCGGGGCCGCGCCGCTTCCACTCGCCGCACCACTGCTCGCCCGCATCGGGCGAGGTGGGGATCCACGGCCAACCGCCGACGAACACGCCCTCGACCAGTCTTCCCTGGGGCGGGTGGCGCCGGCACTGGGCGAGGCCAAGGCCCGCGCCGACGTGGACCTCGTGGGCGTAGTGGCACGACCGGCATCCCTTGCCGTCCGGGGCGGGCGTCACTTCGGGGTGATCTGACATGAGCGTCGGCCGACCTTTCTTCGCATTCGAAAGCGCGTGACCCTGTCACACGACCCGGCGCCAGGCAGGTCGTGCCCGCAGAGAACCTGCCGTTGTCACTCTACTCCGCCCGGGTCGAGGTGAGCTGGTCGACATCACGCGCGGGTGAAAGCGTCCGCGGCCGTCAGCCTCCGCCGTCGAAGGTGAACGGAGACCCTGCCTCCGTGTTGCCGCCGTCGTCCTTATAGGTGCCGATGTTGCTCGAGCGGAAGAAGCAGTTGTGATCCGCGCTGAGCAGCGGCGCAGTGTTGCCGATCACGTTGTTGCCTTCGGTTGTGAAAGGCGTGCCGGAGCCGTGGAGGGCCCAGTACTGCAGGTTGATGTTGTTGCCCGTGCCCGCGTCGACCTTGTTGTTCCGCAGAGTGTTGTAGCCACACGGGGCTCTGCCGAAGACCGATCCAACGAGCGTCTTGCTCCCCTTCGCCTGTACCGTGTAATCAAGCGATTCCACCTGGATCTTGCCCGAGTGGACCGTGTTGCGCTCGATGAGATTTCCGAAGCACAGACCGTAGAGCAGGATGGCCGGGAAGCCGCGCACGGACGTTCCCTCGTTGTCGGCGATGTAGTTGTCCTTGAAGCAGGCGCCGATGATCACGTGGTCGCCGGCGGCCACGCCGGCGAGGCTCCCCGTGACTGTGAAGGTGTGCCCGCTTTGGCTCGTGATGGTACGTGTGCGCCCCCGGAGAGCCCCATCCACGAAGACGATGTCGTAGCCGACATAGTCGGGAAACTGCAGGTCCGACAGGGTGATCGCCTGTCCGCTGACGCCGGCGACTCTGTCGTACTCGAGGGCTCCGCAATCGGCTGGGTCGTCAGCCTTCAGATCGAAGCTGATGCCCTCTTCCGAATAACCGGAGAAGACATTCCCGGTGATGACGTTGTGCTCGATGATGGAGTCGAGACCCCCGCCGTTGCTGCTCCGGCTCCACATGAACAGGATGCATGTCGTTCCGCCGTGGATCGAATTGTCTGTGATGGAGTTGTGGTCGCCGCCGGCGACGACGATATTGCCGCCGCTGCCGGCGGCTCCCGAGAACGTGTTGTGATCGATGTGGCACCCGTGGGCCAGATAGAGGACGATTCGTCGGCCCGTGTACTGCGTGGTGCCCGCTGCGAAGGAGCAGTTCTTCACCGTGACGTTGCGTGCGACGGCACCTTGATCGGCGCCGCCCATGCTGATCGCCGTGGCGGCGCCGTATGACCGGAACGCGAAGCCGTCGATCGTGCAGCCGTCCTCACAATGGATCGAGCCTTGTGTCCTCAGCGTGACATCAGCCGGCGCGTAATAGTAGGCGCCAGCGACTGCGTCCATGGGGCCGGCCAGCCGGTAGTCGCCGGGTGGGAAGTAGACCGCCGCGCCCGCCGCGACCGCCGCCCGGGCGCATGCGGTGATGGCCGCACGGTCGTCGGTCGTTCCGTTGGCGCTTGCTCCGTAGTCCATGACGCTGAACGCGTTGCCCAGTGCGGGCCCCGAGGGCGACTCGCCGCCAGCGTACGCGCGGACTTCCGAGAGTTGCGCCCTGCCGCGGGTCGCCGAGAGGACCCTGACCTTGACGTACCGGTACGAGCCCTCCACCGCCGCGGAGGCGGAGCCGTCGGCCCCCTTTGTCCTGCCGTCCGCGAGCACCGCCCACGCCCTGCGGTTCTTGCTCCCGAGCACCTGGTAGTGGCAGACGGCGTGGGGGATCGTCGAGCAGTTCAGCTTCACGAGGCCGAGCGCCTTCCGGGAGCCGAGATCGACCGTCCAGTGCTGGGGGAACGCGCCGTTCGCAGCCATCCAGCGGGTAGATCTGCGGCCGTCGTTGGCGGCCGCCGGCCGGTGTCCGGCACCGGAGGAACTGGCGCCGGCAGGCTTGCCTTTGGACAGCAGGACGCCGGCAGCACTGGAGTCCGCCGGCGTAAGCATGGCCAGAGAGGCCATGGCCACGGCGACGAACAGCAGCACGAGGGCTCGAGGACCCTGGCTCCTCAGCTTGGCCACCGAGCGGACAGGGGAGGCAGCAGGCATCACGCTTCGACCGACGGGCATGAAGTCCGACGGCCTTGGGACCAAAGACCACCTGGTTGGGCGAGAGTGCGTCTCATGAGGAGGCCTCTTCCTGCCGCACTTGCGTTGGCCGGCATAATAACCGCACGCAGGCGCTGGTGCATCCACGACCAAACGAGTCCGTAATCTGCAGTGTCCGCGCCCTGAGCAAGTGGCGACTCTTGAGAACAAGGGCGCACAGTCCGAAGCAGGGAGTGCCAGTATGGCACGTCACGTGGAGACGTGGTAGCGGCGGTAGGACTCGAACCTACGACACGCGGATTATGATTCCGCTGCTCTGACCAGCTGAGCTACGCCGCCACGGCGGATGCTTACGGTACCACAGGCCCCGTGGAGCGCTCAATCCGGGGGGAGTCCCGGCCGGCGGCGAGCCTCCCGGGAGCCGTCCGGCGCCCTTTCGCGGCGCCTTGCAGCGGCGCCGCGCGACAGCTCTCGAGGCTGGACAATCGGTACAACCTCTCCGGGGCCGGTTGGTCCGCAGAGCGGTTGCACGAGTCCGTATATCGGATAGAATGCGCATGTCATCACAAGCGCCTCGACGGGATCCCCTCCCGCGATCGGCCGCCATGGTGACATGCGAGTCCCTGTGACGCGCCCGCTTCCCCTGGCCGGGCGTCACACTTTTTCAAGCCGGGGCCGTCATCCCCCTGACGGCCCCGGCTATTCTCTTTCGGCACTCCTGCGGCGCCTCGCCCGAGCGGCATTCCCGCACGGCTGCCGCGGCACGCCGACCAAGCCGCGGCGCCTGCCTCGGGCGCTCCGTCGCCGCTCCGCAGCCTCCGTCGCGGTTGAAAGCGCCCCGGCTTTGGGCTAGGATTCCACGGCTCCCGGGGGAGTGCCCGAGTGGTTAAGGGGGCGGACTGTAAATCCGTTGGCGCAGCCTACCTAGGTTCAAATCCTAGCTCCCCCACCAGGCCCGGTTAGCTCAGCAGGCAGAGCACCTCCATGGTAAGGAGGGGGTCCGCGGTTCGAATCCGCGACCGGGCTCCAGCGCTTCTCCTCCACTCCGCGGGTCTCCGCCCACGACCGCACCCCCAGGCCCTCGGCTAGCCGGCAGCGCCCGAACCCGTCGATGTCCCGAACACCCACCGGATCGCGCGCGAGCCCTCGCCCACGAATGCGACGATGACGAAGATCCAGGCGCCGAAGTACAGGAACCACGCCGGCGCCGTCTGGCTGGCGAGGTACGACGCCGGTCAAGTAGAGACCCACGGCGACGAAGCTCGCCCACGTCCACAGCCACCCGGCGCGGCGGCCCCAGATCTGCCACACCGCCACGCCGAGCGCGAGCGCGCAGACGACGACCTGCGGCAGCAGCCCCATCCGGAGCGTGAGCGTGAAGATGATCAGGCCGACGAGCGTGTGCTTGAGCCACAACGGCATGACCGGACGCGGAGGACGTTCGGCCGGCTGACGTCGCTCGGCCGGCCGCTGGTCCGGCGCCGGCCGCGCTTGTCCGGTGGTCGTCTTCTTCTGGGTCGCCACAGTGCTCCTCGCGTTGGGCCGCGGACGGCGCTAGCAGATCCGCGGCAGCAGTTCGCCGATGGGCATGTCGAGCACGCGGCGCGTGCCGAAGGCCGTGCGCAGCGCGACGCGGCCGGGGTGGGCGGCGGTGACGAAGCCGATCCGCCGCGCATCGCGTCCGTACTCGGTCGCGCGGACGGCGGCGACCACGGCGTCCGCCGCCTCCGCCGCCGTCACCAGCACCATCTTGCCTTCGTTGGCCAGCGTCAGCGGGTCGTAGCCGAGCAGGTCGCACACCGACCGCACCGCCGCGCGAGACGGGGATCGCCTCTTCGTCGACCTCGATCCCCAGGCCGCTCTCCTCGGCCAGCTCCGCCAGCACCGTCGTCAGGCCGCCGCGCGTGGGGTCGCGCAGGAAGCGCACGGCCTCTTCCCCGCCTTGCTGCGCGCGCCGCCGTCCACAGCGGCCTCGACGAGGCCCCAGAGCGGCGCGCAGTCGCTGCGCACGTCGGCGCGGAAGTCGAACTCGCCGCGCGCCGCCAGGATCGCGACGGCGTGGTCGCCGACGCCGCCGCTCAGGATGACGGCGTCGCCGTCGCGCACGGCGGCCGACCCGAGCTCGTGCGCGACGACGATCTCGCCGACGCCGGTCGTCGTGATGAACAGCCCGTCCGCGGCGCCGCGCTCGACGACCTTGGTGTCGCCGGTGACGATGGGCACGTCCGCCTCGCGCGCCGTGGCCGCCATGCTGGCGCAGACGGCGCGCAGCTCGTCGACGGCGAAGCCCTCCTCGATGACGAAGGCGGCGGCGAGCGCCAGCGGCCGCGCCGCCGCCGTCGCCAGGTCGTTCACCGTGCCCGCCACCGAGAGGCGGCCGATGTCGCCGCCGGGGAATCGGAGCGGCTGCACGACGTGCGCGTCGGTGGTGAAGGCGACGCGGCCGGACGGCGCCAGCGCGGCCGCGTCGTCCAGCCGCTCCAGCACCGGGTTGGCGAAGGCGGCCACGAAGACGTCCTTGACGAGGTCGCGGTAGAGCTTGCCGCCGCTGCCGTGGCCGAGGAGGACGCGCCTCGCGGCGGTGACGGCGCCCCGCTCGCGGCGCTCGGCGTCAGTCATCGATCCCTCTGTAACCGGTAGCGCGCCGCGCAGGCGCCCTCGCTGCTGACCATGCAGGCGCCGACCGGGTCCTCCGGCGTGCAGCGGGCGCCGAACAGCGCGCACTCGGCCGGGTCGGTGACGCCGCGCAGCACCTCGCCGCAGCGGCACCCGGGCGGCTCCAGGGTGGGGCCCGGGTCGACGGCGAACCGGCGCGCGGCGTCGGCGTCGGCGAACTCCTCGCGCAGCGCGAGCCCGGATCCGGGGATGACGCCGAGGCCGCGCCAGTCGGCGTCGCTCGGCTCGAACACCTGCTCCAGCAGGCGCTGCGCCACCACGTTGCCCTCCGGCCGCACGGCCCGCGTGTACTGGATCTCGATCTGCCGGCTCGGGCTGCCGCACGAGCATGAGCAGCGCCTCGAGCACGTCGCGCGCCTCGAACCCGGCCACGACGCCGGCGATGCCGTACTCGCCGCGCCAGGAACTCGTAGCAGGCCGTCCCGGTGATGACGCTGACGTGCCCGGGCAGCAGGAAGCCGCTGACGGGCGTCTCGCCGAGGTCGAGCAGCGCGCGGAGCGGCAGCGGCATGGTCTTGTGCAGGCTGAGCAGGCTGAAGTTGGCGAGGCCGGCGGCGCGCGCCTCGAGCAGCGCCGCCGCCGTGGTGGGCGCCGTGGTCTCGAAGCCGATGCCGGCGAAGACGACCTCGCGCTCCGGCTCGGCGGCGGCGATGCGCACCGCGTCGCTCGGCGAGTACACGACGCGCACGTCGGCGCCGGCGGCGCGCTCCGCCGCCAGCGTCGCCGCGCGACGCCGGCACGCGGACGAGGTCGCCGAAGGTGACGAGCGTCACCTCCGGCAGGCGCGCGAGCGCGACGCACACGGTCGAGGTCGGCCATCGCCGTGACGCAGACCGGGCAGCCCGGCCCGCTGACGAGGCGCACGCCCTCGGGCAGCAGCTGGCGCAGCCCGTAGCGGGCGATGGCCATGGTGTGCGTGCCGCAGACCTCCATGAAGGTGAGGCCCGGCCCGGCCTCCTCGCGCAGCTCGGCGGCGAGCCGGGCGAGGTCGTCAGCGGCGGTCATCGCCGCCCGCGGGATCGTCGTCCGCGGGCGCGGTCCGCGCCGCCGACCGCGCTCCACGGCGCCGTCGTCGCCGCATCGTGCTCACCCTCGTCGAACGCGGCGATCTCGCGCAGGAGCTCGTAGGTCTCCTGCGCCTCGGCCTCGTCGATGACGCTGATGGCGAACCCGGCGTGCACGAGCACGTAGTCCCCGACGCCGGCGTCCGGCACCAGCATGACGCTGCACTCCTGCTCGAGACCCTCCACGGCGATGGTCGCGCGCGAGCCGTCGAGGGCGGTGATGCGCATGGGGAGAGCGAGACACATGGGCGGAGTCCTTGGCGGTAGGTCAGCCGGACGGTGGTCTGCGGACGGGTCGCCGCGGTCAGTGGAGCTCCCCGCGGCGCTCGAGCACAGTATAGCCCGCGACCGCGGCCTGCCCCAGCGAGACGCCGCCGTCGTTGACGGGCACGAGGCCGGCGGCGAGCACCTCGAAGCCGGCGTCCTCGAGCCGCGCGCTCGCAGAGGTCGGCGAGCAGCCGGTTCTGGAACACGCCGCCGGAGAGCGCGACGCCGGACGGCCCGCCGGCGTCGCGCACCCGGCGGCAGAGGTCGAGCACGACGTCCGCGACCGTGGCGTGCAGCCGCGCGCCGACTGGCGCCGGGCGCGCGCCCCGGCCTCGAGGTCGTCGAGCACGCCGGCGAAGAGCGGCGCCAGGCGGACGACGGCCGGCGCCGGCCCGGCGGCGCGCGTCGTGCCGGCGGCCCAGCGCCGTCCCGCCTGTCCGCGGCCGCGCGCGCCGCCCACCACCGAGCGCCGTGCGCTCGCCGCACGCCGCGGCCGCGCGTCCCCGTCGAGCGTCCACCGTCGGGCGGTCTCCTGCGCGGCCGGCCCGACGCCATCATCTCCAGCTCGATCGCCGCCTGGCCCTCGTAGCTGATGCGTGCCGCGCACGCCGGCGAGCGCGGCGACGGCGTCGAACAGGCGGCCGCAGCTCGTCGTGAGCGGCGCGTTGACGCCGAGCGTCGACCTGGCGACGCAGCGCCGCGACCTCCTCGTCGGACGGCCGGCCCGGGCTTCGCCGGCCGGCCCGCGCCGCCGCCGGCCGGCGCGGCTCACCACGGCCCGCGGCGCAGCAGCGCGACCGCTCGCGCCGCGCCCTCCGGCCCGAGGAGCGCGTAGCTCCAGCCGAGGGCGGTCCGCCAGGGGTGCGCGATGGCCGCCGCGCCGCCGGGCAGCGGCAACTCCTCGAGGTGGGCGACACGCCGGTAGCCGAGCAGGTCGCACACCAGCACCTCGCCGCCCCACAGGCGGCCGTCGTCGCCGTAGCCGAGGCCGTCCATGCTCACGCCGATCACGGCCTCCTCCCTGCCGTGCTCGACCAGCCGCGCGGCGACGTGCGCGTGGTGGTGCTGCACCGCGACCTTCTCCGCCTGCGGCAGGGCGAGCGCGTACTTGGTCGCGAGGTACTCGGGGTGGAGGTCGTACGCCACGATCTCGGGCTCCAGGCGGAAGAGCCTGCCGGTACACCTCGATGCTGGCCGTTCGTAGTGCTCCAGCGTCTCCAGGTTCTCGAGGTCGCCGATGTGCTGGCTGAGGAAGGCGTTGGCGTCACGCGTGAGGCAGAAGGTGTTCTTGAGCTCCGCGCCGGCGGCGAGCGTCTGCGGAAGCGGCCGCGGCAGGGCCACCGGGAACGGGGCGTAGCCCCGCGACCGGCGGATCAGCCGCGGCCGCCCGCCGCTCACCTGCGCGACGGAGTCGTCGTAGCGCACGGCGATCTCCCGGTCGTGGACCAGGTAGGCGTCGGCGATCGGCGTCAGACGGCCGATCTCCTCCCAGCCCTTGACGATCGGCTCCTCGGCCAGGTTGCCGCTCGTCATCACCAGCGGCCGGCCGGCGTCGCGCAGCAGCAGCACGTGCAGCGGCGTGTACGGCAGCATCGCGCCCAGGTAGCGCTGGCGCACGGCGACCTCGGCGGAGACGGCCGCGGGCGGGCGGCCCGGTCCACCGTCACCGCCGGGCGGCGCCGCACCCAGCTCCGGCCCGGCCTCGCCGAAGGGTCCGACGTCCCGCCACTCCAGGAGGACGATCGGATGTTCCGGCGAGAGCAGCAGGCGTCGCCTCCGCCTCACTCACGCGACAGTGGGCGCGCAGTTCGTCGAGGCCGGCGAACATCACCGCCAGCGGCTTGTCGGGGCGCCGCTTGCGCAGCTTGAGGCGGCGCACCACCTCGCCGTCGGTGGCGTCGCAGGCGAGGTGAAAGCCGCCGAGACCCTTGACGGCGAGGATCTCGCCGCGCGCGGAGCAGTTCCGCGGCCGCGCGAACGGGAGCCGCCGGGTCGCCTTCGGCGCCGGCGGCCACCTCCGACCACTCCTCCCGTTTCCGGCGCAGCAGCCGTACGCGCGGCCCGCACACGGGGCACGCGTTGGGCTCGGCGTGGAAGCGCCGGTCGGCCGGATCCTCGTACTCCCGCCGGCACGCCGGGCACAGGGGGAAGTGCCGCATCGTGGTCCGCTCGACGGTCGTAGGGCAGGTCCTCGATGATCGTGAACCGCGGGCCGCAGTTGGTGCAGTTGGTGAACGGATAGCCGTGGCGCCGGTCGCCCGCGTCGAGGAGCTCGCGTCGGCAGTCGTCGCAGGTCGCGATGTCCGGCGAGACGAGCTGGTAGGCGCCCGGGTCCGCCCGGCTCTCGAGGATCACGAACCCTTCGCCGGCCGCCGGGCCGTCGACGGCCCTGCGCGGCGGCACCGCGCGCACATCGTAGGCGGCGATGTGGCTGCGGGGCGGCGCCTCCGCCGGCAGAGCCTCGGCGAAGCCGGCCACGGCGCCGGGCTCACCCTCCGCCAGCACCTCCACGCCGGCCGAGGTGTTGAGCACCCAGCCGCGCAGGCCGTACCGGACCGCGAGCGCGTACACGAAGGGCCGGAAGCCGACGCCCTGCACCACGCCGCGGATGCTGATGCGCACGGCGGTCCGGGATGAGTCGTTCACCGCCGGCACCCTCCCTCGTCCGGCCCGCCGATGGCTCAGTCAGGGCAACGGAACTGGTAGTCGTCCTTGTAGTTCAGCTCGCCGCACTCCGGGCAGCGCAGCTCGTACCAGAATCCGGTCGCCACCTGGTGGCGCTCGCAGAAGCGGATGCGCGCGGCGAGCGTCTCGAGCTCGGTGGCGCCACAGGAGAGACACGTGAGCAGCACGTCCTCCCCGAGGTCGTAGGCCTGCTCCAGGCGCTGCATCGCGCCGGTCGCCCCCTCGTGCGGGGGTAGTTCCGCCTCGCGCGACCAGACGTCGTAGTCCTTCGGCACCTGGACCTCGCCGAGCGGACTGACGAGTCCCGGCAGGAAGGCGAGCCGCTGCCCGTCGGCGGTCAGCGACCGCTGCAGGCCGCAGCAGTCCGACCTGCTCGCAGTTCGGCTCGCAGCCGTGTCGCTCCACGAGGTCCCGCCGCACGACGAAGCAGCGCATGTCGAGGCGCTCGACCACGATCGGCTCCACGTGGACGGTCCTCGGCCGGCCCCGGCCGCGATGGTAGTCACTCGGCGGAACGAGCGAGAGGCAGCCGATGGTCGGGTCGGCCTCCAGCGCGGCGATCGCGCGCTCGAGCCAGCCCGGCTGGAACTCCATGGTGTCGTCAATCCGGGCGATGTACTCCCCGTCCACCAGCTGGTACGCGCGCTCGAGGCCGCAGTGGCAGCCACGCGTGCCGACGGGCTCGAAGTCGACCGCGCGGATGCGCCCGCGCAGGTACTGGCGCAGCAGGTACGTCGCATCCTGGTCCTCCAGGCCGGCGGCGACCACGGAGAGCTCCGCGCCCTCCGGCGCGGTCTCGCGCACCCCGCGCAGCGCCGTGCGCAGCTCGGGCAGGCCGTGTGTCACGAACGCTACGATGCCCACGCTTGTGAGCGGCGGGCCTGCGGGGCCCCGCTCGCCGGTCAGGCCACGCCCACCGGTCAGGCCATGCTCGCCGGTCATGCCCCCACCTCGGTGAGGACCAGCCCGGGTACGCGGTCGGCGGCCGCGGCCACGGGCGGCGAGAGCTCCTCGCCGAACGTCTCCCCGTCTGCCGCTTCGATGGCGAACACGATGACCTCCTCGGGCATGTCGTGGCCGAGCCTGTGCCCCGACTCGAGCGCCGTGTCGAGGCCGATCGAGCGGGCGGATCCGTAGTGGAGTCCGCCCCTGAAGTCCACGGCCTCGTACCTGACGACCTTGCCGGCCTCGCGCCCAGCCTCGGCGGGGTTCTTGAGCGCATCAATAATCATAACGCGGGTGAATCCTCGCACAAGTGCGAGCAGCGCCGGAACCACAGCTGGCGCGCCCGTCGCGCCTCAGTCCAGGCCGACCAGACCTTCCCGGATCGCGTACTTGACGAGGTCCGTCACCTTGTGGAGGTCCAGCTTGTCCATGATGTTGCTGCGGTGGGTCTCGACGGTCTTGCGGCTGAGACACAGCAGATCTGCGATGTCCTGGTTGGTGTTGCCCTCGGCGATCAGCTTGAGCACCTCGCGTTCGCGCGCCGTAAGGTCGACGGCGGAGCGGCGCGACGACGGCTCGCGCACGCGCTGCAGGTAATCGTCGAGCACGGTCTCGAGGGCCGCGGGCTGCAGCACGCGGCCGCCCTGCACCACCGACCGGACGGCGGCGAGAAGATCGGCCCTGTCGACCGTTTTGAGCAGATAGCCGCCGGCCCCCGCCTGCACAAGGCGGAGCACGCAGTCCTCGCGGTCGTTGCGCGTGAGCACCAGCACCTTGAGGTCCGGGTAGCGGCGCAGGAGCTGGCCGGTGAGCTCGAGGCCGTTCATGCGCGGCATGATGGTCTCGGTGATGACGACGTCGGGGTGGCACTGAGAGATCATGGGGAGCGCCTCGAGGCCGTCGCCGGCCTCGGCGACGACCCGGATGTCCGGCTGCGCGTCGAGCAGCGAAGACACGCCCTGGCGTTCGATGGCGTGGTCGTCCACGAGTAAGACACGAATCTCGGCTGAAGCGCCGTCCACAGGTCAACACCCCTTGACCAGACCTCAGGCGCAGGCTCACCACCCCCGCCCGGTGTTTCATACGACCTGGATTCTAGGGTCTCCACCCTAGATGGACAATGGCGAGCCGTCAGCACCCCGGCCGAGGCCGTCCCCTCCTGCAGGACACACCGGCCACGGGCGGGCGTCCACCTAGACGAATCGGAGGCGCCGCAAGGGTCTGCGGATGCTAGAAGGGCCGGCGGCGTTCCTCTTCGGGAGCGCCGCCGGCCCTTCGAACCGCATGGGAGCGCCGGCGCGAGCCGGACGCTGAGGCTCCGGTCTACTTGACCGTCACCGTCTTGGATGCGGATACGTTGGACGCGCTGGAGTGGGCCACGCGGACGCGGATCTTGTACTTGCCCTTCTTGGCGGGCGCCTTCCACTTCAGCGTGTAGCCACCGGACGAGAGGTTCATGTGCTTGCCGTTGACCCACGTCTTGGACGTCGACAGCCGGTACTGCAGCGTGGCCGTCACGGTGTGTGCCGGCGTCTGCGGCTCCGACCCAGTGACCGTGATGCTCTTCCCCGCCTTGGCGGTAGCCGGCGCCGTGATCGACAGCGTGCTGCTGTGGCACAGCGACGACGTCGCGTCGGACTTGGGCGCGGTGAAGCCGGCGAACGCCATGATGGCGACTGCGACCCCCAGGATGCTGATGGTAAGTGCTCTCCTCATGGTCCTCCCTGCTCGCTTTTCACTGGCGTGGACGGTCGCGGCGGAAGCGAGACGCGAGCCAGCAGCCGCCTCTCCTCCTGTGACCGATCCAAGCGAGAGCAGTTTAGCGGCCCGATAGCCACGAAATGGCAAGCACGTGGCAAGCTCGTGTTGAGGTGGTGTGAAGATGTGCAAGACGTTCGCTTCCAACCAGAAAGGACTCGCTGTGGAGCCTCTCATCCGCTCGCTCGATTTCGTCGCCGTGCCGTCCACGGACGCGGCCCGCTCGCGGTCGTTCTACGTCGACACGCTCGGCCTCCGCCCCGACGACCACGCCAGGTTCGAGTTCTGGGTCGGAGACACGTGCTTCGTCATCTGGGAGCCGGAGTCCCAGGGCATGCCGTTCGCGCCGCAGAAGGCCAGCCACCTCGCGCTGCACGTCGACGACGTGGCTGCGGCTCGTGCCGCGCTCGAGGAGAAGGGCATCGAGTTCACCGGCGACACCCTTGACACCGGCGTGTGCCACATGGCTCTCTTCGCGGACCCGGACGGCAACTCCATCATGCTGCACCACCGCTACGCCCCGCGCACCTGATCGGGATCGGCGCGGGCGCGTCGCACTCGGCCGCCGGCTTTGCGCCGACGCGCGCGGTGCCCTAGAATGCCTAAGCTTCACTTTGGGCCGACGTAGCTCAGCTGGCAGAGCACATCACTCGTAATGATGGGGTCCTCGGTTCGATTCCGAGCGTCGGCTCCAGTTCCTTACCTGCATATCGCAGGTGAGCCGCGGGCGAAGCACCCTCCCCGCCTTCACCAATGAGGCGAGGCCTCTCTGCGAATGGCCCTCCGTCTCTTGCTGCGAGTCGCGCCGCGCAGAAACCACGGCGTGAGCGGCCGGAGCTGCGGGAACGCATCACCTGCGACCACCTGCGATGGAGCTCATCGGCGGCGGCGGATGTCGCATCGGAGGTCCGGCCCCACAGCGCGAACCGAGGAGGGGAAGAACCATGGCGGACGTAGCCTTGATCACCGGAGCCTCGGGGGGACTCGGCGCCGAGTTTGCCAGGCTCTTTGCCGCAGACGGGCACGATCTCGTGCTTGTGGCGCGGCGGCATGACCGCCTGGCAGCCCTGGCTGCAGAGCTCGGCGCACGGCACGGCGTCGCGACTCACATCGTCATCGCCGATCTCTCGAGCCCCGAGGGCGTGGCTCAGGTGGTCGGCGAGGTGGACAGGCTCGGCCTCGCCGTCTCCTACCTGGTGAACAACGCGGGGTTCGGCAGCAGCGGCCCCTTCGCCGAATCCGACCCGGCCCGGGAGTTGGCCATGGTGCAGGTCAACGACGCGACGCCCCTCGCCCTGACGCGTGCCCTTCTTCCGGGCATGGTGCAGCGCCGTCGCGGCCGCATCCTCAACATCGGCTCCACGGCGGGTTTTCAGCCGGGGCCCTACATGGCCACCTACTACGCCAGCAAGGCGTTCCTGAACTCCTTCAGCGAGGCGCTCTCCTACGAAGTGCGCGGCACAGGTGTGAGCGTGACCCTCAGCTGCCCCGGCACCACGGCGACTGAGTTCGCCGCGGTGGCGGGCAGCCACCAGAACCGGCTCGAGAGACTTGCCCACGCCGAGCCCGCCGCGGTGGCGCGGGAGGCCTATGAGGCCATGATGGCGGGGCAGCCACTGATCGTGCACGGTCGGGCGAACCGAGTCGGGGTGCAGTTGCTGAGGCTGGCTCCGCGCAGTGCCGTGCGCGCTGTCGTGGCGTACGTCAATCGTCCCCGGCGAGTCTGAGCACTCCTCTCCAGGTTCGGCCGCAGGAAGAAGTCTGTCCGCAGGAAGAAGTCTGGCCGCAGGAAGAATGTCGATGTCAGGCCGGGTAAGCAGCGGTGCGACCTCGATACGCCAGGGAGGCGCGACATGGAAGCGATGCGCACACAAGTGAACGTGCCCGAGGGCGCACCTGCGGGCAGTCCTCCGGTGAGGGTCCTTGCCGCCGAGGAGGTACGCGACGTCGTCCGCGAGCACGGCGGCAGCCTCTACCTCTGGACGGACGTCCACGGCGTCTGCGAAGGCAAGGTGACGCTGCTTCGGGTAGCCATGGAGCGTCCGCCGGACGAGGGTCTGCAGTTCGAGCGCATCGGCGACGGCGGCGACGGCTTCGACGTCTTCCTCGCCATCGGCTCGCTGCTGCGGCCTGAATTCGTGGAGATCGAGCTCCACGGGCGCAAGAAGCAGATCAGGGCGTACTGGAACGGGCAGGCTTCGGTGGGCTGAGCTCCGAGCTCATCCGTCCCGCACGCCGGGCAGCGAACGGGCGCTGGCGACCAGCGCCAGGTGCGAGAAGGCCTGCGGGAAGTTGCCCACGAGGCGACCGGACGCCACGTCGCACTCCTCCGAGAGCAGGCCGACGTCGTTGCGCATCGCGAGCAGGCGCGCGAAGAGCTCGTGCGCCTCCTGGTGGCGTCCGAGCAGGGCGAGGTCGTCGACGAGCCAGAAGCTGCAGGGCAAGAAGGCGCCTTCGCCCGGGGGCAGGCCGTCGGCGGCGTGCGCGTCGGGCACGTAGCGCAGCACCAGGCCGTCGCGGCAGAGCTCGCGCCGGATGGCGTCGACCGTGCCGGCCACGCGCGGATCGCTCGCCGGCAAGAAGCCCACCTTGGGGATCAGCAGCAGCGAGGCGTCGAGCGCCGCCGAGCCGTACGACTGCGTGAACGTGCCGCGAGCCGCGTCGTAGCCCTCGCGGCAGACCTCCTCGTGGATGTCCGCGCCCAGACGTCGCCAGCGCGTGGCGTCGCCGTCGAGGCCCGACTCCACGGCGTGCACGGCGCGGTCGGCGGCGACCCACGCCATCACCTTCGAGTGGGTGAACTGGCGCCGTGGGCCGCGCACCTCCCAGATGCCTTCGTCGGGCTCGCGCCAATTCGACTCGAGCCAGTCCATGATGTGGCGCTGGATGCGCCAGGCGGAGGGGTCGGGCTCCACACCCAGGCCGCGGGCGACCTCCATCGCGGCCAGGACCTCGCCGTAGACGTCGAGCTGCAGCTGCCCGGAGGCCGCGTTGCCGACACGCACCGGGCGCGAGCCCTCGTAGCCGGCGAGCCAGTCGAGCTCGTACTCGGCGAGGCGGCGTTCGCCGGCGACCCCGTACATGATCTGCAGGTCGTCGGGGTCGCCGGCGACCGCGCGCAGCAGCCAGTCCCGCCAGGCCGCCGCCTCGTCGACGTAGCCGCCGGCCATCAGCGCCTCGAGCGTCAGCGCGGCGTCGCGCAGCCAGCAGTAGCGGTAGTCCCAGTTGCGCACCCCGCCCAGCCGCTCGGGCAGCGACGTCGTCGGGGCCGCGACCAGTCCGCCCGTGGGCTCGTAGGTGAGCGCCTTGAGGGTGAGCAGCGAGCGCATGACCGGCTCGCGCCACGGCCCCTCGTAGGTGGAGCGCGCCGACCACTCGGTCCACCAGGCCTCGGTGTCGGCGATGGCGCCGCCGATGTCGACGGCCGGCGGCGCGGGGCGGTACGACGGGTGCCACGTCAGGGAGAACCCGACGCGCTCGCCCTCCCCGACGACGAAATCGGCGGTGTGTGCGAGGTCCGCGGCCTCGAGCGGGACGTCCGCGCGGATCTCGAGGGCGTCGGGACCCGCGATGGCGACCAGCGTGTCGCCCGCCCTTCGCACCCACGGCACGACGCTGCCGTAGTCGAAGCGGATGCGCAGGTCCATGCGCATGGTGACCGCGCCGCGCAGGCCGACGACCTGGCGGATCACGCGCGGATGATGCTGGCGAGGAGGCATGCAGTCGACCAGGCGGACCGTTCCCTCATCGGTCTCGAAATCGGTCTCAAGGATGAGCGTGTCGCCGCGGTACCGACGCGTCGTGCGGGTGACCGATCCCTTTGGCCGCAGTTGCCAGTGCCCGTTGCGCCCGTCGCCGAGCAGCGCGGCGAAGCAAGCCGGTGAGTCGAAGCGCGGCAGGCACAGCCAGTCGAGCGAGCCGTCGCGGCAGACGAGCGCGGCGCTGTGCGTGTCGCCGATGAGCGCGTATGCCTCCAGCGGCGAAGACGCCGAGGCCGCGCCCCGGCCCGGCGAGTCGGCCTCTCGACTCACCGGCTCACCTTCCCGGTCTCCGCGATCAGTTCGAAGTCGCTCTGCCGGCAGCGCAACTGCGCCAGGTGCTCACGGCAGGGCGCCGGGAGCTCGGACGTCGGCGCAGGTCGGCCGACGGAGGCGATGCTGACTGACGAGTCCACGCGGACAGGCTACAACCTCGTCGGGTGTGGCATTGCGTTGACGGTGGCTCCCAGACACAAGTCCGGCCCGGAAGCCCGAGCGCACGCGGAGGCAATCACGAGTCCGCCACGACCGGGTGGCAGCGGAGCCCGGCCGCGGCGTGGTCAGTGCAGAGTCCTGAGGTAGGCGAGCAGCCCGCTCCACTCCTGGTTCGTGAGCTGCCACTGCGGCATCGGCCAGGCAAGGTGGTCGCCTTCGGGGTCGATGCCGGTCGTGATCGCGCGGCGCAGGGTGGCGTCGGTGTAGGTGGGCCCGCGAGTGCCGTCCGGGGCGAGCATGCCCTTCGGGTCGGTCAGGTTCGCGTAGGTGATGTCCGGGCTCGTGAACTGCTGCGTCGCGAGCCCGTGACCGTCGGCGCCGTGGCAGTCGGCGCAGCTGAGGCGCATCATGCCGCCCATCATCCCGCCGCCGCCCATCATGCCGCCGCTGGCCGGCGGCTTCTGGCTCTCGCTGCGCGGGATCGGGGCACCGTCCGGGCCGATCCCCGATTGGAAGACGGCCTCACCGATCGCCGCCGAAGAACTCCCTCCGGCGACTGGTGAGGCCTGTCGGTGCGCGTGGACGACGAGCACCCCGGCCGCCGCTGCCGCCGCTACGACAATGGCCACAGCAGCGATGACGAGGCTGCGGCGGGAGCGCGTCATCCGCTTGAGAGATCGGCGAGCTTCTGCAGGTACTCACCGCGCTCGATCTCGCCGGCGGCGTAGCGCCGCTTGAGGATGTCCTGCGGCGACTCAGCCGCGGGAGCGCCGGGAGCCGCGGACGCCGCCGTCACTGTCTGCTGGGGCGGCGCCTGCACGGTCGTTACCCGGGGCTGCCCGAAATAGCGCACGAAGTAGACGATGGCGATGACGATCGCCATCACGAAGACGATCATGAACAGGAACATCAACCAGCCTTCCCAACCGGCTCCACGGCCGTACCAGTCGTACATCATCGAAGCCCAGTCCTCCTCAGTAGGTTCCCATCATGCCGGCGCCGGGGCCGTAGCCGCCGCCCATCATGCCGCGATAGCCGGAGCCCGGATCGCCGGTGGCGGCGCCGCTGCCCGAGGCGGCGGAGCCGGCGCCGTACTTGCCCAGCAGGGCGCGCATGTCGTTCCAGTGCTCGGTACGCAGCTTGGCGAGCGCCGACTGCGCGGCGGCCGAGTCCGGGTCCGCGCCGTACTGCTTCAACCATGTCTGCATGTCCTTGAAGTGCTCGTTACGCAGGGCCTGCATGCCCTTCCACGCCGCCGGGTCGTTCATCAGCGTGCGGCAGGCGCCGGGGACTACTGCGTTCGCCGGCGCGGACGTGGCGGCAACCAGCCTCGTAGTCGTCGTCACGGCGGTTGCGCGGTGCTGCGTGGTCGCGAACGCCGCGGTCGCGGCGACGAGCGCCACGGCCAGTGCCGCGACGCCGATCCAGAGCGTCTTACGCTTCATCCTGCCACTCCCCCTGTCTCGCTTTCGGCGCCGGTGGGAGACCGACTGCCGCTCGGCACTGTTTAGAGTGTAGAGGCGAACTATGAAGAAGTTGTGGAGGCGCTCCGTCCTGCTCGCAGTCACGGCGACGGCGACGGTGAGGCCACCGGAGCCGGAGCCGGAGTGACCCCGACCACTCCCGACGCGCCGAGAGCATGCCCGTCGGCCGCCAGGGGGCGTACCTCGTAGTAGGCCGCGCGCGGCGCCGTCGCCGTCGTCTCGAACCCGGTGCGCGCCACCGTTGCGACGGCGTGCAGTGAAGTCCTGGTCGGCCCCGCGAGGACCTGCCACTCTGCCACCTGAGTCGCGCCGTTCCAGCTCATCGACACGGCTGCGCCGCCGGCCGCCCGATGGGCGACGACGGCCGGCGGCTGGACCGAATGTCCCGTCCACAGGTACTTGAAGGCGCGGTAGCTCTGGTCGGTCTTGCGGAACCTCGCCTCCCAGACGAGCGAACCGCTGGAGAAGTACTCGCTCACGAAGGGCGCCGCACCCCACCCCACCAGATAGTCGCCGCCGGGGAGCGCCTGGACGTCCCCCTGGCTGCTCGCGAGAACGCCGGGATGCACGAACCGGTGGATGAGAGTCACCGTCCTGCTCGTCTCGTCGACCTGCAGGACGAGCCCTTGAGAGGTGGCCGCGTGCGCCTGCGTGGCGGCCGCCTCGTTGTCGAAGACCAGCAACTGTCCCGCCGGCAGAGGGAAGGCCGCGTGCTGCCAGGCAAAGGACGCACCGGGTCCCACCGTGAATTGCGAGCGCTTGCCGCCCATACGCCAGACGATGCCGCCGGTCTTCAGGTCGACCTTGTACAGCGTCCACGTGTGGCGGAGCGAAACGAGGAGGTCGCCGCTTCCGTCCAGGGCGACCGAGTTGACGTGATAGGGGTCGTACAGCTGGCCCTTCACCGGCGTCACGTATGAGTCGGTCAGCGGGACGTGCTTGAGCGGGTCCCACTGAGACAGCACACGGCCGGTGGAGATGTCGATCACCTGGACCAGGGAATCGAGCAGCGTGCCGTGCTTCGACCCCCCGAGTGACGAGAGATCGTAGGGGATCCGGCGATACGCGGTGATGAGCGCCGTGCCCTGCGGCGTGATCGTGAAGTCGTGCGCGTCGGCTGTGAGCCCGTTGCCCGCGTGCACGGTGGCGATGACGCGGTACGACGAGTTGGCGATCACGTCGACTCCGCGGCCGTAGCCGGGCTTCACGATCCGGATGGGTCCACAAAACGCCTGCATACGTTCACGATCGTGGCTCGGCGCGGCGGATTGGATAGAATCCCTCTCGCATCCACAACCGCTGAAGGAGACCTTCCATGGCGTACACAGAGGATTTCGAGAAAGCCCTCCAGGTGGGCCGTCCCCCCAACATCCAGGCCCTGTTCCCGAACTCGAAGGCGCTGATCGTCAGCGGCAAGGTCATCGACCGGGCCATGCGGGCCAAGGGCAAGGCCATCGCCATGGCCGCGAACGGGCGCAACTCCTTCGTCATCCGGGGCGCGCTGCGGGCCGCCCAGAAGGCCAACGCGGCGCTCATCATCGAGATCGCCAAGTCCGAGGGCGGGCAGAAGGCCTACTGCGCGGTCAACTACTGGAACATGGCGCGCATCGTCGACGCCCTGTGCAACGAGATGGGCATCACGATCCCCGTCGCCGTCCACGCCGATCACTACGGCATGAAGAACGACAAGGACCTCGCGCAGGCCCTGGTCGAGATCCCCACCATGTTCGAGGCCGGCATCACGTCCATCGCCATCGACGCGTCCCACCAGCCCAACGATCAGAACCTGCTGGCCAACCTCGCCGTCAATTCGAAGATCCCGGCCTGGGCCGGGCTGGAGACCGAGATCGGCGAGATCAAGGGCTCGACCGGGCTCTCGACGCCGGACGAGGCGCTGTTCCTCATCCAGGGGCTCAACGCGCACGACATCTTCGCCGACTGGATCGCTCTGAACAACGGGACCACCCACGGCATCGAGGCGTCGGATGCGGGCATCCAGGTCGGACTGACCGACCAGAGGTCCACGAGGCCCTCACGCCCTACAACGTCAGCGGCGCCCAGCACGGCACCTCCGGCAACAGCTCGGAGCGGCTCCGCGAGATCGCGGCCAAGACGCACACCACCAAGGCCAACGTGGCCACCGCCCTCCAGATGATCTCCTGGGGGCTCGAGGTCAACGACTACGGCAACGCGCAACTCGACGCCGACGGCGAACTTCATCAAGGTGAAGGGCGAGGGCGTGACCGAGGAGATGTGGGCCGAGGTGGTCGCCTACGCCGACGACAAGGGCTGGAAGAAGGGCGACTACAAGAACCTCAACCTGCCGTTCGAGAGCAAGTTCCTCGCCCAGCCGGCGGAGATCCGCGAGCGCATGGTCCAGCGGGTGGAGGACTTCGTCTACAAGATGCTGACCGAGGTCCTCAACACCGGGGACACTGCGCCGCTCGCCGTCGAGGCGATCCTCGCCGCCGGGTCCTACGACCTCGGGCCCAAGGTCGGACGCATCGAGGATCCCGCCGACTGGACCGACGCCAAGATCATCGAGAAGGCGAAGACGCTGGACACGGACAAGGGCAGCGCGGGCAACTTCGACGACTGACCGCCGCAGGCGAGTCAGCGTGGGGGCGCCGCAGGTGCACCCCACACTGAGTCGCGGCGCCCCCGCAGGGCGCCGCTGAGAGTGAAGACCGGCGGGGCGGCCGGCACATGCCGGCCGCCCCGCCGTCATTTCTCCCTGTGCGCCCCGGAGAGGCCGTCGCCGGCAGCAGGCTGCCCGCCGGCGCGATCGCCTTCCACTGCCGCGAGCCCGCCGGCGCGCCCGCCACCGGCCGCGACCAGCCGGCCGTAGGTCTCCGGCCGCCGGCACTGGTTGCCCCACACCTCGCGCCGGCGCCAGTCGCGCAGCGCGCCGAGATCGAGGCGGACGACGCAGACGTCCTCCGCCCCTCCAGCCTCGAAGACGCGCGTGTCGCGGGTGACGCCGTCCGCGTCGAAGGCGATCGGGTCGACCACCGTGGAGTGACCGTTCTCCTCCGCCGCTGCTCCGTGCGGCGCCGCGTAGT
This sequence comes from uncultured Thermoleophilia bacterium, assembly GCA_963798285.1. Taxonomy (GTDB): domain Bacteria; phylum Actinomycetota; class Thermoleophilia; order UBA2241; family UBA2241; genus CAIXSE01. The sequence continues at coordinate 557,707 of CAWCSR010000005.1, forward strand.
TCGCCACGGCCACGGCGACCATGTTCTCGAACGCCCGCGCCCGGACCTGGCCCAGCCGGTTGGCCTCGAGCTCGCAGGCGTTGGGCACGAGGACGAGCTCGGCGCCGCCGAGAGCCAGCAGGCGCGCGGCCTCCGGGAACTCACGGTCGAAGCAGATCATGGCGCCGACGGCGACCAGGCCGGCGCGGGTCTTCAGACGGGTGACCGGGAACTCCGTCCCCGGCGCCAGCGCCTGTTCCGGCAGGTCGAAGCTGCAGGTGTGCACCTTGGCGTAGGTGAGCGCTTCGCTCCCGGCGCCGTCGAACAGCGTCACGGCATTGCGCGGCCCCGCCGGCGACCGCTCGAGATACGTGACGGCGATCGCCGTCCGCAGCTCTGCCGCGAGGGCGGAGAACGACCGGACCCAGGGATCGTCCCGCGCGATCGCCTGCGCCCGCCAGCGCTCGAGGTCGCCGTCGATGAAGGCGTAGCCGGTGCTCCACAGCTCGGGGAACAGGGCGATGTCGGCACCGGCGTCCGCGGCCGCCCGGCAGGCAGCCTCGCCGCGGGCGAGGCTGGCCTTGCGGTCGTAGCCGCAGCCGACCAGCTGGAGGAGGGCGATGCGCAGCTCGCTCGCGCTCACTCCGGCGCCCCCTCGGTCCGAGCCCGCGCGAACACGGTCGTCTCGCCCGGCTGCAGAACGCGCACGTCGACCTCCGGCGCGAGGTGCGCCGCGTACCGGGCAAAGGCGTGCGGCCACTCGCCCCACTTCGCGTTGAAGGCCGGCGGCAGCCAGGGCGGGTAGATCGTGCCCCAGTGCACCGGCACACAGGCCACCGGGCGCAGCAACTCGAGCGCCTTGGCGGCTGAAAGCGGATTGAGGTGGTCGCTGGGCAGTCGCGGCCCCCAACCGCCGACCGGAAGTACGGCGACGTCGATCGGCGCCAGGTCGCGCATGCCGTCGTACAGCCCGGTGTCGCCGGCGAAGTAGGCGCTGAGGCCGCCCGAGACCAGGTAGCCCAGGGCGGCCGTCTCCGAGCCGAGTGGATAGCGTGTGCCGGCGTGGTCCGCGGGGACGGCCTTCACGCGCACGCGGGCGCGATCCGAAGCCTCGCTTGCGGGCGCCGGGCCGATCTCCACCTCGTCCCCCGCCTCCATCTCGAGCGGCACGAACCCGAGCCGGCGCAGCAGGGCCCCCAGGCCGCGCGGCACGACAACAGGCGTGCGCCGGTCGATGAGTCGCAGCGACGGCACGTCCAGATGGTCGAGGTGCGCATGCGAGATGAGCACGGCGTCGAGGTCGCGGCGCACGGCCGGCGGCGGGACGGGACTGCGGCGGATGAGCACGCCGATCCGCCGCCGCAGGAGCGGGTCGGTGAGCAGCCGGACGCCGTCCATCTCCAGGAGCACCGTCGCGTGCCCCGCGAACGTCACCGAGAGAGATGACATCGCCTCGTGCCTGCCCATGCGCCAACTCTACTCCGAGAGCGCGACGGTCGCCGTCCCATCGGCCCTCAGGCTCGCGGCAGGCCACCGCGCCCCTGGCGGCCTCAGCCGAGGCCGAGCAGCTTGCGGATCCCCGCCTTGGCCTCCTGCGGGCTCGGGTCGTGCGGGTAGGTCGTCTCGGCCTCGAAGACGCGGCCGAGACGGAGCTCGCCGCGCACCTCGTGCATCACGAGCGGCCGGCCGGCGGCGTCCCGCTCCTGAGCGGGTACGTCACAAGTGTAAGGGGCGCGCCGGGCAGTGGCGCGCACCCGCACGAACAAGGACGCACCGATGCCACACGACGAACAAAGACTCAGCGTCGACCAAGGCGTCGACCTCATCGACCACGCCCACGGCCTGCCGCTCTCACGTGAGGTCCTGGTGGACATCTGCGAGAGCGGCTGGCACGCCTGCCGCCATGAGGGCCAGAGCGGCTGGACCATCGACGCCGCGGGCGCCTCCGGCGACGGCGCAGCGCGCGAACTGATGGAACGGGTCGCGCGCCTCGCCTCCGAGCGGCAGGACGCCGAGGAGAGCATGCTCGAGCAGCCGGAAGGGGCAGAGGCCGACGAGGACATCTGACTCGGCGCTCGCGCGCCACGGTCGTCACCCTGCTTGACACCCCCGCGACCGTGTCTGGTATCGTCCCAGGATGCGACTGCGTTAGTTATCCGACTAACTAATAACGACCGCCCCGCGGCGGACGACGGGAGGATCGATGGCACAGCGCATCCCGACACGGCTCGGAGACGGCTCCCTGGTCGAGTTGACGCGGGCGGAGCTCGAGGCCGACCTGCACGCCGGCTCGGAGGCCGCGGTCAAGCGGGCCAAGGTCGAGCCGCTCACGCAAGACGACATCGACCACCTCCTCGACATCTTCAGCTCCCCCGCCAAGTTCAGCGCCGTCGACTACGGCGACGAGGTGGTCCTCAGCTTCGACGGCTCGGGCAACGCCGACATCTCGTCGCCGGTCCTCGAGCAGGTCATCTACCAGAACCACCACGGCGCCGACATGATCGAGCTCTGGCACCACGACTACTCGTACAAGGCCGTGCGGACGGTACTGCCGTTCCAGACGCAGATGCTCAAAGACGCCCAGCAGCAGACCGTCGTGCCGCTCAACTACGGGGCGATGCCCGACCTCGGCCGCTACTCGCAGCCCGACGGCCCGGCGCCGAACTGGTCGCAGCTCATGCCGCTCGGCCAGATCGCCGAGGCACGCGCCGCGCAGGTGGAGGCGATGGTCCACCTGGAGCACGACATGTGGTGCGTGATCGAGGGCATGGTGGACGCCGGCGTCGACGGCATCGACTTCGACACCGCCGGGGCGGCCGGCGACGCCGACCTGCTGGCCACGCTGCGTGTCGCGCGCAGGGTGCGCGACACGTGGCCGGACATCGGCGTCGAGATCGGGCAGGCCGCCGAGCTCGTGCTCGGCATGCACGGCGAGCTCGAGTACGACGGCGTCCGGCTGGCCGGCCAGTGGCCGCTCGGCCAGCTCCGCGCCTGCACCGCGGCCGGCGCGACGATCTTCGGGCCGGCCGTCAACGTGAACACGACCAAGTCGCTCGCCTGGAACACCGCGCGCGCCTGCGCGCTCATCAAGCCGGTCACCGCCGAGGCTACCATCCCCGTGCACGTGAACGCGGGGATGGGCGTCGGCGGCGTGCCCATGACTCCGTACCCGCCCACGGACGCGACGTCCCGGGCCTCCAGGGCGCTGGTCGACATCTGCAAGGTCGACGGGTTGTAGGTGGGCGTCGGGGATCCCCTCGGGATGGCCTCGACGCACGCGCTCGCCTCGGGCATGGGCGGGATGCGGACTGCCGGAGATCTGGTGGCCCGCATGCAGATGACCCGGGGCATGCGCCTTCCGCAAGCCAAGCAGTACGTCGCCGACAAGCTCGGCTGCTCGGTGCTCGACCTCAGCGACACGATCGCCATGCACGACCTTCGCCGCGACCTCGGACTCGGCCGCATGCAGGTGCAGGACCTGACCTACCCGGGACAGCCCGGGACCATGGAAGCCAAGTTCCACATCTCAGAGGTCCTCGACATCCCGATCAACTCGGTCGAATGCTTCAAGCGCAATGCCGGACTGGCGAGCGTCGCCACGGCGAGACAGTAAGGAGAACGATGGCGTCCCAGCTCGACCTCAACGTCCGGCAGCCGCTGCTCCCGCTCGGCTCGGACTTCGCGGTGCGCTTCTACGGCCCCGCGAGGCTGGACCGCTACAGGGACGCCGTCCTCGCCGTCCTGGAGCGCACCGGCGTCCGGTTCGGCTCGTCGAAGGCTATGGACATCCTTGCCGAGCACGGCGCGGCCGTAGACCGCGCCTCGGGCGTCGTGCGCTTTGCGCCCGAGCTCGTGATGCGCGCTCTCGCAAGCGCGCCGCGCACCTTCTGGCTGGGCTCGCGCGACGGCACGCTCGACCTCGACCTCGGCAGCGGTGAGACTTTCAACACGACCAACGGCTGCGGCACCGAGGTCGTCGACTGGCACAGCGGCGAGCGCCGGCAGCCGACCAAGGACGACCTCTGCGCCATCACGCGGATGATCGACTACCTGGGCTCCATCCAGTTCTGGTGGCCCACTGTGGCGGCCGCCGACAAGGGCGACGCGCACACGCTGCACGAACTGGACGCGGCCTGGAACAACACGGGCAAGCACCTGCAGGGCATGGTGCAGGGCGAGCGCGAGGCCCGCTACGCCGTCGAGATGGCCACGGTGATCGCGGGCGGGGCGGAGCAGCTGCGCCGCCGCCCCCCGATGAGCAACCTCATCGGCACCGTCCAGCCGCTCATCAACGACAAGGACGGCATCGAGGCGGCGCTCGTGTTCGCGGAGGCCGGCATCCCCGTGTGTTTCGTCACCATGCCGACCTATGGGACGACGGCTCCGGCCACCAAGGCGGGCGCCTGCGTGATGGGCTTCGCCGAGCTGATCAGCGCCACGGTCTGCGTGCAACTCGCGCATCCGGGCGCCCCGGTGATCCTCTTCCCCCTGCCGGTGCACGCCGACCCGCGCACCGCGGCGCTGACCACGGCGCCGCTCAACCACCGCGGCCTGTTCCTGCCCGGGGAGCTCGCACACCACTTCGGGCTGCCGGCGATGACCGGGTACGCCGGCACGGACGACGACCAGCCGGGCAGCTGGCTGGCCGCGGCGGAGACGGCGCACACGGTCATGCTCGCCGGCATCGTCGGCTCGGAGCTGATGACGACCATCGGGCTGACCAACCGTTACCAGCTCTTCACGCCCGAGCACATGATGCTCGACGACGACCTCTACCATCGGGCGGCCAACGCGTTCCGCGACCTCGAGCTGGACGAGGAGACCCTGGCGCTCGACGTGATCGACGAGGTGGGCCCCGGCGGGCACTTCCTGGGGCAGCCGCACACCCGCCGGCACATGAAGGAGACCGTCGAGCGCTCCATCGGCCAGGAGTTAGGGTCCGACGGCGCGCACCTGCGGAACGCCGTCGAGGTCGCGCGCGAGCGCGGCGTCGACATCCTGGAGCACTACGTGCCGGAGCCGCTGGACGCGGCGAAAGCGGCGGAGCTGGCGAGGATCTGCGCCGCCGCCGACGCCGAGCTCGGCGGCTGAACACAGACCTGGCAGCTTGGCGAGCGCTCGGACGGCGCCGGCGTCAGCCGGGCTCGGCGCCGGGCTCTCCGCCCGACTCCACGTAGCCCAGCACGAGCCGGCGCCACAGGTCGAAGGCCGGCCCGAAGTCCAGATCGGGATTGGCCAGCTTCTGCAGCGCGATGCCGTCGGCGATGGCCACGGTGAGCAGAGCCATGGGCGCCATGTGCGCGGGCGGCTCCTTGTCGCCGGCGTCCTTGAGCGCCCAGGCGTCCAGCCTGCGGTACCAATCGAAGAGCTCGCGCAGGTGCGGCTGCAGCTCGGCGTCCCGCAGGATGTGCGGGACGAGCTCGAAGAAGTTGCGGTAGGCGTCCGCGCCCTCGGGCAGGCCCTCGTGCAGCTTGAGCAGCTGCTTGCGGCGCTCGTTGCCCGCCGGGACTGCGGCCAGCTGCTCGATGAGCTCCACGGCCTCCTGGTACATGACGGAGTCCACCAGCGCCGTCAGCAGCCCGGCCTTGCTGCCGAAGTGATAGCGGATCAGGGCCGGGTTCTCCCCCGCCTCTTTGGCGATGGTCTCAAAGGTGAGCCCGCGGAACCCGTCGCGAGAGAGCACCCTCCCCGCCGCGTCCAGGATGCGCTGTGCGGTGGGCGACAGATCGGGCGTGGGATCGCTGAACGGCAGCTCGTACCTGCTCGGCCCCATCGACCCCTCCTGTCTCTCGCCGCGACTCACCGGCCGGCGTCTCTTCGAAGCGCAGTCTACCATCATTAGTTATGTAAGTAACTAATGTGTCGTCGACACGGCAAGAGGGGGCGCTGGGACGAATCGACCGCCATCGCCACGACGCAGGCGCTCGCCGCCGGCGAGCCCGTCAGATCAGGTGTTTGCGCACGAGCTCGACCGACAGCCGGCGCTGCCACTTGGCGCGCCCCGGCGGCAGCAGGTGCTGCAGGTCGAAGAAGTCGGTCGCCTTCAGCCCGGCGTCGGAGACGAAGTCCAGATACTGGATCCCCCGCTCGTCGGCCAGGTCCCGGCAGGCCTGGCGGTACGCCGCCAGGGCGCCGTCGAAGTCGTGCCCGACCACCGCCACATTGAGGGGCATCTCGAGCAGCGCGACACGCAGACCTCGAGCCTGGCATGCGTCGATCGCGGCGCCGAGCTCGGCGAGTCCGTACTGGTACCGCTGCTGGAACACGGGGTAGCTGACGTCGACCCAGGCGGCGGCGAGGCGGCGCTTCTCCTTATAGGGGAGGCTGGTCCTCCTGTCGTAGTGATGCTCATACCAGGGTGCGGGTGGCGTCCGGCGTACGGAGGCTTGCGGCAGCGACGCCGGTTTGTGCAGCATGACGAACCTGGACACTCCCACGCCGATCAGCACGGTGCCCCGGCCTTTGGGCAGGCGATTCGCGATCAGAGCGTCCTCAGCGAAGGTCTGACAGCTCGTGGCGCAGACGAACGTCTGGGCGGGCTTGCCGCTCAGCCTGCTCAGCTGCGCGGCCCAGCCGCTCTCGCTGATCACGGATTCGCGGGTCGCAGAGCCGCCGACCAGATAGAGCACCTGGCGGCGCGGCGGACGGTGACGGAGCCAGCTACAGACCTGCCTTATGTGATCCCAGTCGCTGACCATCCCACGCGGCGGCGGCAGGGCGCCGCCGGACGACAGCCAGCTGGGCGAGTCCGGCAGGGCGACCGGCGCCGGGGTGGCGAAAGCCGGCGCCGACAAGGCGGTGAGGACGAGGCCGACCAGGCCGACGGCTGTGGCCAACTGCACGACAACAGCTCCGAGCCCACGTCGGAATGAGGTTCGGGAACGTCTGCTCGGTGACTCCTGCACGAGCCGTACTCTACCATCACGGCCGTCGGCCATCTGGCGACGCCCGGCCCCGGAGGCTCTGAGGGTCAGGTGTCGAGGAGGAGCCGGTCGACGGCGAACGCATCGCCGGCGACCTCGTGGAACTTCTCGATGAGGTCGCTCACCTGGAGCGAGGCCTTCTGCTCGCTGCTCAGGTCGAGGACGATGCGTCCGGCGTGCATCATGACGAGCCGGTCGCCGTAGCGCAGGGCAAGCTCCATGTTGTGCGTGACCATGAGCGTCGTCAGGCGACGCTCGGCGACGATCTCGCCGGTGAGCTGCATGATCGTCGCGGCGACCTTGGGATCGAGCGCAGCCGTGTGCTCGTCGAGCAGGAGCAGGCCCGGCTCGGCGATGGTCGCCATGAGCAGGGACATCGCCTGGCGCTGCCCGCCGGACAGTTTGCTTACTCCCGCCTTGAGCCTGTTCTCGAGGCCCATGCCGAGCCGCGAGAGCTGCTGGCGCATCACCACGCGCCGCTTGTTGGTCACACCCATGCGCAGCCCACTGCGCTTCGCGCGGAGCAACGAGATCGCCAGGTTCTCCTCGATCGTCATGTCCGGCGCCGTGCCTGCGCGGGGGTCCTGGAACACCCTGCCGATCTGCCGGCTGCGTACGTACTCGGGCTGCCTGGTCACGTCTCGTCCGCCGAGCAGCACCTTGCCGGAGGTCAGCGGGGAACGTGCCGGCCACGGCGTTGAGGAGCGTGGACTTACCCGACCCGTTGGACCCGATGACGCTGACGAACTGGCCGGCCGGCAGGGAGAGATCGACGCCGTTGAGCGCCACGATCTCGTTGGCCGTGCCCGCGAAGAAGACTTTGCGGATCGCGCTGAGCTCCAGAGGGGCCGGCGCGCTCATGACGTGAATCACCTTCTTGCGCACGGTGGGCACGGAGAGGGCGATGACGACGAGCACCGCCGTCAGCAGCTTGAGGTCGGTCGGCGCTATGCCGAGGCGCAGGCTCACCGCGATGAGCAGGCGGTACACGATCGACCCGCCGATGACGCTGAACAAGACCCAGCTGATGCTGCGCACGCCGAAGATGCACCTCGCCCATGATGACCCCGGCAAGGCCGGCGACGATGGTGCCGATGCCCATGCCGACGTCGGCGAAGCCCTGCTGCTGCGCCACCAGCGAGCCACTGAGCGCTACCAGCGCGTTCGCGATGCCCAGCCCCGACGATGCGGGTGATGTTGGTGTTGGTCCCCATCGCGCGGATCATGCTGCTCGTTGTCGCCGGTGGCCTGCAGGCAGAGGCCGAACTCGGTGTGCAGCAGCCAGTCGAGCAGGTACTTGACGAGCAGCGCGAGCACGGCGAGCCCGATGATGAGGTTCCACGCGACCATCGACAGCGAGAAGAACGCGCCGATCTTGTCGAAGATCACCTGCACGCCGAGGAGCGGCGTGTTGCTCTTGCCCATGATGCGCAGGTTGACGGTGTACAGCGCGGTCATCGTGAGGATGCCCGCGAGCAGCTTGGGGCCGTAGTTCGTCGAGTCGCCGTCGCCGGACTTGAGCAGCAGGTGCAGGAAGCCCGTGACGAAGCCGGCGCACAGGCCGGCCAGCGACGCCGGCGGCGGTCGCCAGCAGCGGGCGAGTGCCCGCCGACGATGAGCGCCGCCGTGACGGCCGCTCCAAGCGGCAGGCTGCCGTCCACAGTGAGGTCCGGGAAGTCGAGGACGCGGAACGTGATGAACACGCCCAGCACCATGAACGAGTAGACGAGACCCTGCAGCAGGGCGCTCTGGATGATGACCTGCACTGGCTGGCTCCGTGACGGGGGCCGGGGTAGCTTCGCCTCTCCGGCCCCCAGGGTCAACCCCGGCGCCGGCCCGCGATGCGGCCGGCCGGCGCCGGGGATGTGGACTACCGGCGGCTCAGAACTGTGTTCTGCGACTTGTCCTTGAGCTCGGCGGGGATGGTGACGCCCATCGCCGCCGCGGCCTTCTCGTTGATCGAGAGCTGCAGGTTCTTCGCGTACTCGACCGGGATGTCTCTTGATCGGCGTGCCGCTCAGGATCTCCGCCGCCTGGTACCCGGCCTGCTTGCCCAGGTCCTTGTAGTCGAACGCGTAGGCGGCGACGGCGCCACGCTTGACGCTGTCGGTGTCGCCGGCGATGACGGGGATCTTGTTCTGCTCGCCGACCTTGATGATGCTCTCGAGCGCGCAGACGGCGGTGTTGTCCGTGAGCACCGAGATCGCGTCTACGCGACCGACGAGCGATTCCGTCGCGGCCTGCACCTCGGACGAGTTGCTGGCGGTCGCGTCGATGACGTTGATGCCCATCTTGGCCGCGGCTTCCTTCTCGGCCTTGATGAGGAACACGGAGTTGGACTCGCCGGCGTTGTAGACGACGCCGATGGTTTTGACGTCCGGGACGATCTGCTTGATGAGATCGAGGTGCGGCTGCACCGGCAGCATGTCGCTGACGCCGGTGACGTTGGCGGTCGGAGCCTCGGCGTTGGTGACGATGCCGGCGCCGACGGGGTCGGTGACGGCGGTGAAGACGATCGGCGTGGTCGTGTCGGCCTTCACGACGGCCTGGGTGGTCGGCGTGGCGACGCCGAGGATCAGGTCGAGTCCTTCACCGGCGAACTTCTGGGCGATGGTCGACGTGGTCGCCATGTCGCCCTCGGCGTTCTGGTCGTCGTAGGTGACGTTGGTGAACCCCTTCTCGGTCAGCGCCTCCTTGAACCCGGCGACGGCGGCGTCGAGCGCCGGATGGGTGACGATCTGCGTGATCCCGATCTTGTAGGCCTTGGTCGTGGCATCGGAGGCGCTGCTCGGGCTGCTGCCAGATGTGCTCGCGGTGCTCCCGCAACCGGCGAGGACGCCGAGGGCGATGGCAACGGTGAGCAGCAGTACGGCGACGCTCAGCCTGGAGTTGGAACGCATGAGTCTCCTTTCAAGCCTCTGGACGGTTCGCGCATTCTATCGGTCGCGTGAGGCTGGACACAAGGACCAGGCTTATCTTTATTCACGACTCGCGTGTCCTCGGACGGCGAGGGGCGGCGCGCCTCACGGCGCGCCGCCCCCTGCGATGCTCGTCGGACCGGCCGGCGGCCGGCCGGCGCGGGACCGGGCGGTCCTCCCGCCCCTCCCCGCGCCGCTCGACTGCGTCAGTAGCCCGTGGTGCGCTCCTTGAACCGCTCGACCGAGTTGATCGGGATGTCGAGCAGCTTGCTGATGTTGAACTTGGCCTCCATCATGCCCGGCAGCGCCGGGTGGGTGGACGAGGTCATGGTGAGAAGGCCGAGGCCGTGGTCCTGCCGGATGGTCTCCATCGCGACCGGATCGCTGAGGTCGCGCGTGGTGCAGCCGAGCTTGCCGGCCACGTACTCCTTGGCTTCTTTGAGACGCATACGCCTGGTCATCTGCATCCGAGCGACGAGATCTCCCGCCGCCCGCATACCGCCCATGCCGGACGCCTGCGTGTGAGCTCCCTCCATACCGAGAGGGTCGCCCGTGCCCACCTAGTACCCGTCGATCTTGAGGATCTCGACGAAGGCCTTGCTCGCCCGCGAGGTCGCATCGGCGGGCGGGAACAGACACGTCGGGACGCCGCCGACGCCCATGCCGACGTTCACGTGCACCGGGATCGTGGCGACCTCGGCGGCCGGCTTGATGAAGGTGATCGCCCGGGCGATGTTCCAGGCGGTCGACTTGCCGGTGTTGATGTTGACGGCCGGCCCGTAGATGCTGGCGCCGGCCGCCGTGACCATCTCCAGCTGCTTCTTGGGCCACATGCCGGCGAGACGCTCACCGTCGAACTCGAGCTGACCGTGCATGCCGAGCACGAACTCGCTCGCCATGCCGATCTCGATGCCCAGCCAGGGGTACTTCTCGCGAAGCACGCGGCAGGCGGTGAGGGCGGCGAGGAAGTCGGCGTCGCCCGCCGCCCCCGTCGTGTCCATGTCGATGCCGTCGGCGCCGGCCTCGATCATGGCGTCGGCGACGAAGTCGATGTCCTCGACCAGCATCCCGCAGGCCTCGACCTGGGCGTCGCGCGCCTCGTCGATCTTGCCCATGGGCAGCAGCTCGGACCAGTTGGGGATGGGGCCGTCCGGCTTCGAGTAGCGGCCCAGGTCGGGCATGGCGCCGTACTGCACCGGGTTGGTGAGCAGCGCCTGCGCGATCTTCATGCTCTGACCCTCGTGGGCCACGTTGGTCTTGACGGCCTTGTACGAGTAGTCCGCCTGCCACAGCTCGGGGATGTCGACGCCGAGCAGCGTCTCGTAGCTCTGCAGGTCCTGCACGCGGTTACCGATGTGCTTGGTCCCGGTGCCGTCGTTGCTGAGCACGACTTCTTCGCCGATGTCGACCGCGGTGAAGCGCGCGGACGATGCGTAGATGTCGAGCAGGTGGTCGAGCTCGTCCTGCGTGAGGACCTCGACCTTGGCCTTCTTGGCCGCGATCTGGGTGCCTTCTTCGAGATCCGCCTTGATCTCGGAGCGGGTCATCTCGACGAGCGACCCATCTCCCATGCGAGTGGGGATCTTGGGCTCCAACAGCATCACCTCCGTGCTTCATCCGGATCGATCACTTGCGCCGTGGCGCGTGCGAGGTCCGCGGCAACCACGTTGTGAGCGAAGCGAGTCGACCGCTGTCCGGCGGACCTCCGCGCGCCAGTCTACCGTGGCGCCTTCGGGGCGCGCCACCGCTCAGAGGGCGTCCGCGACCGGCTCGTCGACGAACGGGAGCATGGGCAGATGCCACGCGGAGGCGTCCCTGGGAACGGCCGCTCCGGCGCCGGAGCGGCCCTGCCCAAGGGAGACCGTGAGGGGCCCGGCCGGCGGCGCGGCGAGGACCAGCCGCACGAGGCCGCCGGCCTCCGTGGTGGCGCTCTCGAGCGGCACTTCTTCGCCGCCGGAGCGCACCGTGAACCCGCCGGCGAGGCCGGGCGTGAGCGCCACCGCGCCCGGCCCGGCAGCGATCTCGATCGTGCGGTCGCCGTCCCAGACGGCTCTCTCCAGCCCCGGCGTGACCCCAGCCTCGCGGCCGAGCACGCCGCCGAGGATCGCGGCGGTCCAGCGGTGCGCGGCCAGCTCGACGTCGTCGGGGGAGCTGAAGTGCACGATACCTTCCAGGTCGATGTCGTAGAGGACGGGGCCGGCCACGACGTTCGCCTCGCCCCAGGCGCGAGCCTGCGCGAGGCGCACGGTATCGACGGCCGCGGCATCGAAGTGCGGCCCGAAGTCGCCGATCTGCGCCACGACCAGCGGCGCGCCGCAGTCGCGGCGCAGATCCGTGCCGAGCTGGCGCAGGAGGACTTCGTACACGTCCCCGGGCGTGGACTTCTTGGCGTCGGCCTCGCCCTGCCAGAAGAGCACCGCGCGCACGCGGCCGCCCACCGCGTGGATGCGCCGCAGCATCGAGCCGTACAAGGTGGACGGACGATCCGGCGCCGCCGCGGAACGTCGCCAGCGCGCGATGTCCGAGCCGATGCGCGCACAGGGCACGAACGCGACGGGCACCGGGTCGTCCTTCATCAGTTCCTGGGCGACGAGGGGCCAGACGGAGCCGGCGGCGGCATCGCGGCTGACCCCGTCCACCTGTCCGGCGGCAGAATCCACGGGGTCGGTGAGACGGTGCCAGCGGTAGTCGTTGCCGAACTCGGTGGCGCGCAGCACGGGATCGGTACACGAAAAGAGCGTCGGGCTGCGGCCGCTGGCGTTACTCTGCCCGGCGATGACGTAGATGTCGCCGATGCCGACGTGCAGGCGCGTGGCGCGGACGTGGCGCCTGCGGGCGCTGCGCACGGAGAGCGTGGCCTGGCCGGCCGGCTGCGCGGTCAGGGAGCCCGCGAACGACCCGTTGCGCGCCCTCGGCATCGTGTGCCACGCGCCGTCGCCCCAGCGCACCTGCACGGGGCCGCCGAAGCCGCGACCCTTGCCGCGCACCGTGATGGTGCCGAGTCCCCTCTTCGTGCGCTGGACGACCTGGTAGTCACGCGGGGTGGAGACGACGATCCGCGGGGCGGCCGGCGCCGGCTTCGCGGACGCCGAGCCCGAGGCGACCCCGGCCGCGGCGAAGGACACGCTCCCGAACGCGATCAGAACGACCGCAAGACAACGTCGCGCGCCTGTCACTCAAGCCCCCTCCGCTCCTGGTCACCCCGGCAGCGCTCCGGCAGTGGAGCCGGCGGGCGGGTTCGAACCGTCGACCTGCCGCTTACAAGGCGGCTGCTCTGCCAGCTGAGCTACGCCGGCCCGGCGTCAGTCTACCGCAGGCGGCGCAGCAGAGGTCCAGCCGGAGCGACTTCGCAGGCTATACTCGCCCCATGGGAGACCGGCGGGCACAGCAATGGAGGCGCGGCGCGTGGAGCCTCGCCGCGTGCGCCGCGGCCGCCGCCCTCGCCCTGCTGCTCGCGACGCCGGGGCGGACTTCCGCTCCGGCGCCGGCGTCCGCCTCCGTGCCGGCATCCGCCTCCGCTCCGGCGCCGGCCGTGCAGGCCCGCAGCGGCATCCTCATCAGCCGCAAGACAGGCCGCGTGCTCTGGTCCAAGAACCCGGGCCTGCGGCTGCCGCCGGCATCGTGCACCAAGATCATGACGGCGCTTCTCACACTCGAGCACTTCAGCGCCCTCGGCCGCTCCGTGCGCGCGCCGGCGAGCGTGACCGGCCAGCAGGAGGTCGCCATCGGTCTGCACCCGGGCGACCGCATCACCGTTCGGCAGGCCCTGCGCGGCATGCTCGTCATGAGCGCCAACGACGCGGCCGTCACGCTCGCGGTCGGCGTGGCCGGCAGCGAGCGCGCGTTCGTCAAGCTCATGAACCGGCGCGCCGGCCGGCTCGGCCTCACGCACACGCACTTCATGAACTCGCGCGGCGAGGACCAGGCGCGGCACTTCATGTCCGCGCGCGACCTCGTCACGCTGGCCAACTACGTCTGGACCAAGTACGCCTTCTTTCGTGACACCGTGGCCACCAGGACGGCGGTGGTCACGTGGCCTCCGTCCCACCGGGTGACCGTCACCTCGCACAACCGGCTCCTCGACTACAAGTGGGGCGACGGCATCAAGACGGGAGCCACCAGAAGGGCCGGCAAGGTGCTGGTGGGATCGGGCACGCCCGGTGGGGTCCCGCTCATCGTCGTCACCATGCACGAGCCGACGCGTGACCAGGAGGAGAAGGACGCCGTCGCGCTGCTCGAGTGGGGCGCGGCACAGTGACCGCGCGCCCGGTCGCGGCGGCGCGTGGGGCCGCCGTCCGCTGCGTCGCGGCGGCCGTCCTCGTCTCCGCTGCCGCCGTTCTGCTCCTCGCCCTGGCCGGCTGCGGCGGATCCAGCGACAAGCCGGGTGCCAGCGGTACGACGCCGCCAACGGTGCAGGCCCGGTCCGGCATCCTCATCGAGCGCGCCAGCGGCCGGGTGCTCTGGAGCAAAGAAGCGGACCTCGAACTGCCGCCGGCGTCGTGCACCAAGATCATGACGGCGCTGCTCACCCTCGAGCGCGTCAAGGACCTGGATGCGTACGCCACCGTTCCCCGCATCCCACTGCCACAGACGGTCGGCGTCGGCCTCGTCCCGGGCGACCGCATCACGGTGCGCGAAGCGCTCACCGCCCTCCTCGTCAAAAGCGCCAACGACGCCGCTCTCACACTCGCCTCGTACGTGGCCGGCGGCGAGAAGAAGTTCGTGAAGCTCATGAACCGGCGCGCTCGCGAGCTCGGCCTCGACCACACGCACTTCACGAACTGCCGCGGCACGCCGGAGGACGGCCTCTACTCGACGGCTCGTGACCTCTCCGCCCTCGGCCGGTTCGCGATGCACGACGCCACCTTTCGTGGGATCGTGCGCATGAAGACCGCCGTCATCCGCTACCCGCCACACGCGACGGTGACCGTGGAGAACCACAACCGCCTGCTCCGGTACTCGTGGGGCGACGGCGTCAAGACCGGCGCGACCGACGTGTCCGGCAAGGTGCTCGTCGGCTCGGGCAAGCCCGGCCCCGTCGCCCTCATCGTCGTGACGATGCACGAGCCGACGCGCGACCAGGAGGTCAAGGACGCGGTCGCGCTGTTCCAGTGGGGATCGGCCGAGTACCTGCGGCGCTCGGCCCCCTCCCCCATCGCTTCGTCGTCGCCCTGACCCGGCCCGACCGCTTCACGGTCGCCCCGACCCCGGCCTCTGACCCGGCGACCAGGTGCCGGCTCAGAGGCCGGTGAGCGCCCGCAGGCGTTCCACCGAACGCACCGGCACCCCCAGCACGCGCGCGATGTTGACCTTGGCCTCCACGGCCAGCGCGTCGTCCACGGTCGCCGTGTCTTCGCTCGGGATCGTCCCCAGGCCGCGCTCGCGACGGACGTCCGCCATCGCCACGGGGTCGCTCAGGTCGGCAGGGCTCACGCCGAGCTTGCCGGCCACGTAGGCCTTCGCCTCGGGAAGCCGCATCCGTCGGGTCATCTGCATGCGGGCCACCAGATCTCCGGCGGTCCGCAATCCGCCCATGCCCGACGCGACACCATGGCCGATCCCCTGGCTGTGGTTATCGCCGGCGCCGATCTACAAGCCGTCGAGCTTGAGGATGTCGACGCACGCGCGCGAAGCCCGCGAGACGGCGTCCACAGGCGGTAGCGCGTGCATGGGCACGCCGCCCACGCCCATACCCCCATTGAGGTGGATGGGGATCTCGGCGGCGTCGGTGCACGGCTTGACGATGGTACAGGCACGGGCCACGTTCCAGGCGACCGTCTTGCCCGTGTTGACGTTGACGGCCGGCCCGAAGATGGAGGCGCCGGCCTTGGCCGCCAGGCGCATCTGCGCGGCCGGCCAGAGCCCGGCGAGCCGCGTGCCGTCGTACTCGAGCTCGCCGTGCATCCCGAGCACGAACTCGCTCGCCATGCCGATCTGGATGCCCCAGTCCGGATGCCCGGCGCGGATGCGCTCGATCGCCTTGAGAGCGGCCAGGAAGTCCGCGTCGCCGGCCGCCCCGGCCGTGTCCAGGTTGATGCCGTCGGCGCCGGCCTGGTACATGCCTTCGGCGACGTAGCAGATGTCCTCGACCGCGGCCTCAACGGCCTCCTCCTGAGCCGCCCGGGCCTCGTCTATGCGGCCCAGCGGCAGCAGCTCCGACCAGTTCGGCACGGGACCGTCGGGCATCGTGTAGCGTCCCAGGTCCGGCATCGCCCCGTATGCCACCGGAATGGTGAGCAGCAACTGCGTCCGGCGCATGGTCTCCTGCTCGAACGGCAGCACCGGCTTGATGGGCTTGAACGAGTAATCGTGGTGGTAGAGCTCGACGGTGTCGGTGCACACGGTCTGCTCGTAGTTCTGCAGGTCGTTGATGCGCGAACCGGCATCCTGGCTGCCGACGCCGTCCGACGTGAGGACGACCTCGTCGCCGATATCCACCGCGCTGAAGCGCGCGCTGCTCGCGAACACGTCGACCAGGTGCGCCACCTCGTCGTCACCCAGCGGCCGCACCTTGGCGCGCTTCACTGCGGCCTCGACGCCCGCCTGGATGTCGGCCTCGATCTCGGCCCGCGTCATGCGTACCAGCGACCCGTCGCCCATGCGCGTCGGGATACGTTCCATCGCCCCTCCGTCCGTGTGGCCGGCGTACCGCCGCCGGAGCCTGCCGCGACGCGGCCCTGCCCGGCGGCGTCTCGAGGCTACAGGCCCACGCCGTCGCTGTCAGCGGCGGATACTTCGGCAAAGTTCACGCCGGCCGGGAACAAAGGTGAGGCAAGCGACTCGAAGAGGCCTGGCGATTCGGTATCCGGCCCACAAAAGGACGAGGCCCCGCGGGGAACGGGGCCTCGAACAAGGGCTTTGGGGCAAACCCTCGTGGTGGGGGGGTCTTCGCTTGCCAGCGAAAGGAGCCACTTTCATCATCTCCAGGGAATGTTGCGGCGGCGTGAAGCGGCGCGAACGCACGCGAAGGAAGGATTGCCGGCCGGTTACAGGGCAGGCGCGGACCCCGTGGTGGGGCTGGATCCGCGCCGCAAAGATGGCCGAAGGCCGGCGAGCCAAGCCGCTTGGGTGCGACCGCCCGCCGGCCCTCAGGCCGTGGTTCGCCCGGGGCCGGGGCGAACCAAGAAGATAGGAGGTACCAGCACTTGGACGCTGGCAGCGAGCTTCTCGGAGACGGGAAGCGTCGCAAAGCGGACACTAGGAGCGGTGTATTGAGAAACTGTTAACCAATTATTAATCGATATGAAGTACGCAGCCTGTTTGGCTTGCTAGCGGCGGAGAGCTACTGGTAGGTTCACGACCGGTTTGATCGGGCGTGGGCCTCCCATTCCCTCAGGTCAGCGAGAGCTGGCCCTCCGGGAGGTCCGGACCCGCCGTCAGCTCCAGGAGCCCCGTCTCGTCGATCACCGCGACCCCGAGCCTGGTGGCCTTGTCGAGCTTTGATCCGGCGTCCTCGCCGGCGACGACGTAGTCGGTCGCCTTGCTCACCGAACTGCTGACCCGGCCGCCGGCGGCCTCGATGAGCGCCTGGGCCTGCCCCCGGGTGAGCGTGGGCAGCTTGCCGGTGAGCACGAACGTCCTGCCGGTAAGCGGGCCTTCATGCCGCGCGGGGTTCTCCTCAACGAGGCGCACGCCGGCGGCCCGTAGCTTCTCGATGGTCTCTCGGTTGTGCTCGTCGCCGAGGAACTGCTCGACCGCCTCACCGACCACGGGGCCGATGCCGGCGACCTCGGCCAGGTCGGCGGCGCCCGCGGCGAGCAGAGCGTCCATGCTCGGGTACCGAGCTACGAGCGCCTGCGCCGTCACCGAGCCCACGTGGCGGATGCCCAGAGCGAAGAGCACGTTCGCGAACGGCCGCCGCCTGGACGCCTCGATGGCGGCGAGGACCTTGTCGGCGCGCTTGGCCTCCACCAGTTCCAGCGCGCCGCCCTCGCCCCTGCGCGTCTTGCCGCCGAAGCCGGGCAGAGCGACGACCTTGTCCGCCTCGAGACGCACGAAGTGCTCCCGCTCGAGGCCGTACAGGTCGGCGACGTTCTCGATGAGTCCCTGAGCGTGCAGGAGCACGACCGTCTCCTCGCCGATGCCCTCGATGTCCATCGCGCCCTTGCTCACGAAGTGCTTGATGCTCTCCACGAGCTGGGCCGGGCAGGATCGGTTGGGGCAGCGCACGGCCACTTCGCCGGTCTCGCGTACGGTCTCCGCGCCACAGGCCGGGCAGATATGCGGCATCGCCCATTCGGGCAGAGCGGCGTGCCGCGCCTCGCGGCCCTCGGGCCGCCCCTCGGCGTCCTCGGTCTCCCCCGTCGTCACCGGCCCTACGACCTGCGGGATGACGTCGCCGGCGCGCTGCAGGATCACGTCGTCGCCGGGCCGGATGTCCTTGCGCCGGATGTCGTCTTCGTTGTGCAGCGTGGCGCGCTCCACGGTGACGCCGCCGACGAAGACCGGCTCGAGCACCGCGAACGGCGTGAGCACGCCGGTCCTCCCCACGTTGACCTCGATGCTGTGCAGTCTCGTGATCACCGTCGTCGGCGCGAACTTGAAGGCGATCGCCCAGCGCGGGTCGTGGGCCACGCTGCCGAGGGCGCGCTGGAGGGCGAACGCGTCGACTTTGACCACCGCGCCGTCGATGTCGTAGTCGAGCTCTCCGCGACGCTCCTCCCAGGCGCGACAGGCGGCCGCGACCTGGTCGATCCCGTCGACGGTGACGATCTGCGGGTTGACCTTGAACCCGGCGGCGCGCAGCCAGTCGAGCGCACTGTGGTGGTCGGGCAGGTCGAGTCCCTCGGAGTAGCCGATGCCGTAGCACCAGACGTCGAGCGGCCGGGTGGCGGCCAGCCTGGGGTCGAGCTGCCGGATGGAACCCGCGGCGGAGTTGCGAGGGTTCACGAAGGCGCTGAGGCCGTCCGCGAGGCGCTGCTCGTTGAGGCGGGCGAAGGCGGCGAGCGGCAGGTAGACCTCGCCGCGCACCTCGATCACCGGCGGCGGGTCGCTCGTCAGCAGTCGCAGCGGTACCGAGCCGATGGTCCGCAGGTTGGCCGTGACCTCCTCCCCGACCTCGCCGTTGCCGCGGGTCGCGCCGACGCTGAACACGCCGTCGCGGTACGTGAGCGATATGGCGAGACCGTCGATCTTGGGCTCGACGACGTAGCGCAGCGGCGCGTCGTCGAGCTCCCAGGCCTCGAGCAGCCGGCGATTGCGCTGATCCCAGGCCAGCAACTCGTCCTCGTTGCGCGCATTGGCGAGCGAGAGCATGGGTTCAAGGTGGCGGACCTGCGTGAACCCCTCGAGCGGCGCGGCCCCGACGCGCCGCGTGGGTGAGTCGACCGTGCGCAGCTCCGGATACTCCTCCTCGAGCGTCTGCAGCTCGCGGTAGAGCGCGTCGTACGCGGCGTCGTCGATCTCCGGCCGGTCGAGCACGTAGTAGAGGTGCGCGTGCCGGTTGATTGTCTCGCGCAGTTCTGCCGCCCTGGCCGCCGCCTGAGCTTCGCTCACCGCATCCCCCTTATGGCGGCCGTGGCCGGCCGCGACGCTTACCCGCTGGTGGTATCTTTCCCCGGCGCGTCGCGGAGCGGTGCCTCTCCGGCGCCGCGCTCGGCGCCTTGCCCACGGCGGCTGTTCGCGCGCCGTCCCTCGCCGCGCAGGCACAGGCCGAGCAGCTCGCCGGGCTTGTCGAGCCAGTAATCCGGCCCGGCGGCCAACAACGCCTCGCGGCCGAACACGCCCCAGGCCACGGCCGCGGTGGCCATGCCGGCCGCGCGGCCGGCCGCGATGTCCACGGGGCTGTCGCCGATGTACAGCGCGCCGACGGCGGGCGCCCCGAAGCGCTCCAGGCAAAGTCGGAGCGGCACCGGCGACGGCTTGTGCTGATCCGTGTCGCTCGCCGTCACGACCACCTCGAAGTGCTCGCGCAGGCCCACGGCGCGGAACGCCATCTGCGTCGTGTCCGCGCTCTTGCTGGTGACGATGCCGAGCCGCCTGCCGGCGGCGCGGAGGGCGTCGAGGACCTCGGACACGCCCTCGTAGCCGCGGATGAGCTCGTCGTGCCGGCGGTGGTTGTACTCCCGGTACACGTCGTACAGCTCCTGCGCGTGCTCGGCGGACAGCACGCGCATCTGCGCCATCAGCGGCTGCCCGACGCCGGCGAGGATGACTTCGTCGGGCAGGGCCTCGCGCAGGACCGTGCGTGTGGCGTAGCGGAACGACTCGACGATGAGCTCGACGGTGTCGACGACGGTGCCGTCCAGGTCGAAGACCACGGGGTCGAAGCCGGCGCTAGGCACGGAGCCGCTCCAGGTCGAGATCCCAGCCGGCGAGGTCTGCGAGCAGCGCCGGGTCGAGCAGGTCGTAGCGCAGCGGCGTGACCGCCACCGCGCCGGAGGCGACGACGTCGAAGTCCGTCTCCACCCATTCGCCTGATGCGGGATGCTCGCACGGCAGGTAGTGCTCGGTAGGAGCCGCGCCCTGGTCGCCGGCGAGCGTGACGAAGTCGTAGGCGCTGGCGCCGCCGAGCCGCGCCGGGCGGATGCCCGTGATGTCGGCGAGCGGCCGGTCCGGGAGATTGACGTTGAGGATGCTGTGGCGCGGCAGGCCGCGCTCGATGACGTGCCCGACCATCGCGCGCAGCACGGGCTCGGCCTCGGCGAGCCAGCGAGGCTCGAGCTGCTCGACGGAGAAGGCGACCGCCGGGCGCCCGCGTAGCGCCGCCTCGAAGGCGGCGCCGACGGTGCCCGAGTAGGTGACGTCGGCGCCCATGTTGCCGCCGGCGTTCACCCCGGACACCACAAGGTCGGGCATCGGGCAGCGCAGACCGAGCAGCGCGATGCGCACGCAGTCCGACGGCGTGCCGTCGACGGCGAAGCCGTGGTAGCCGCCGCCGAAGGCCCGCGACTGCAGCAAGAGGGGCCGGCGCACGGTGATGCCTCGCGCCACGGCGCTCGTGTTGCGGTCCGGGGCGATGGTCGTCACCTCGCCCAGGCCGTCGATCGCGCGCCGCAGCACGGCGATGCCGGAGGCATCGATGCCGTCGTCGTTGGTGAGGAGGATCTGCAGGGCCACGGTCTGATTCTAGCCGAACCCCGGTTCACGTTGTCCGGCGACCGCCCCGCGACCCCGTTGACGTTGCCCGCACGCCCCTGTGCTGCCCGGCGACCGCCTGTAGCCTGCACTGGAGACGGGCTCCGGGGCGTCCAGCGGCAGGAATGGTCGTGCGCTCGTCGTAGGAGAGGCAAGGCAAGGCTGAGAAGGAGCCGCGTGACCCAAGCGACGCATGTCCCGAGCGACGGCGACGGCAGACGACTCACCCTCCGGCGAGGCGTGGCGCTCGTGGCGGCCCTGGCCGGCGTCTCTGCCGCGGTCACCGTCGCCGGGGCGGGGTATCTCTGGCCGCTCTTCCTCTTCCCGCTCGTCCTCGCAGCCGTGTTCTTCTTCGAGCTCGGCAGCCTCGCCGTCACGGTGTGGCTCGGCAACTTCTTCGTCCTCTACTACAGCTTCGCAGCGCCGGCCACGCCGGAGGTGGTGCGCCAGGCGCTGCTCGGCACCGCGCTCTTCTTCATCGCCGGCCTGCTGCTCGGCCGCGTGCAGCGCCGGGCCCGCGACGCGCAGCGCGACCTGGCCGCGACGACGCTCACGGACAGGCTCACCGGCCTGTACAACTACGGCACCTTCGTCGACTATCTGCACAACGAGGTCACCAAGGTCGACCGCTACGGTGGCGAGCTCTGACACTGCTCATGCTCGACCTCGACCACTTCAAGCAGTTCAACGACAGGCACGGCCACGAGGCCGGCAACGACCTGCTGCGCCGCATCGGCGCCACCATCGCCGCGCTGGTGCGCGACGCGGACGTCGCCGCGCGCTACGGCGGCGAGGAGTTCGCCCTGCTCATCCGCGGCGACGAGTCGCAGGGCTACGAGCTGGCCGAACGCCTGCGTCGCGCCGTCGAGACGGTCACCGTGGAGGTCCGCGGCGGCGAGCTCGTGTGCAGCACCGGTCTCGGCCGGGATCGCCACCTACCCCGCCGGCGCGGCCGACGAGGCCGAGCTCATCGAGGCCGCCGACGCCGCGCTCTACGAAAGCAAGCGGCGCGGCCGCAACCGCGTCACCATCTTCACGGGCGTGGCGCGGCGAGCGGGAGCTCCCCGCGAGCCTCACGCCTGAGCGCACCCAAAGGGCCGCACCGGCGAAGCGGTGCGCGGCCCGCTCACTCCGGGAACGTCACCTGCGGCAGCCGCGTGTCGGCGCGCGCGAACGCCTCGCCGCAGAAGAGCTCGACCCCGTTGCGCGCGAGCAGCTGGTGCTGCGCCTGCGTCGCGCACGCCGGTCGCGATGAGCTGCGCTCCGGTGCGGCCGGCGAAGCGCACGAGCAGCTGCACGACCTCGACAGGCGTGAGTTCGACGCCCAGGTCCGGCGACCAGCACCGGGTCGAGGCACAGGAAGTCCGGAGCCGCCTCGGCGATGAGCTCGAGCGGCTGTGAACTGCGCCGCCAGCCCCGAGATGCAGAGCAGGAAGCCGAGGTCGCGCACGTCGGCGAGCGTGCGCAGCGTGGAGGCAGTGTTGGTCGCGAGGTCGTCGGCGTCGATCTCGAACACCACGTGCTGCGGCACCAGCGCCTTGTTCAGGGAGTAGAACTCGCTGACGGCGACGACGGCGGCGTTGGGCAGCTCTGCCGGCGGCGCAGCCCAGGAAGAGCAGGTCGTCCGGCCGCAGCCCGGCCGCCGCCGTGACCGTCGCCTCGCGCGCGGCGATGCCGTAGGAGGCCAGCACCCGCGAGCGGCGCGCCACGTCGAGCAGCACGTCCGGCAGGCGCAGCGGCGAGTAGAACGGCCCGCGCACGCTGCTGCGGTAGCCGACGACCTGACGCGCCGCGGGATCGACGACCGGCTCGAAGAGCGGCTCGAGGTCCCCGCGCGCCACACAGTCCGCCAGGGTGTTCTCGAGGTCGCCGTCGTAGATCGCGGCCTGCTCCTCCGCGGCCTGCATGGCCAGGGCGAGGCCGTGCTGCAGGTTCTGCTCGAAGGTGAGCGCCGTCGTCCACGGCGAGGACGGCGGACCCGACCGACGGGTGCACGCGGTCGTACACGCCGGGCGCGAGGTCGTTGAGCAGCAGCGACTGCAGGCGCTCGTACACGCGCCGCGTGACGGCCGCGAGGTCGTCGTCGGCGATGACCGCCGCAGAGCGCGGCGGCGAGAGCAGCACGATGAAGGCGTCGTCGGTGAGCGTGAAGTCGCTCACGACGTCGAGCCGGCGCAGCGTGCTGCCGGCCATGCCCTCGAGGTTGGCGGCCACGGCGTCGAGGATCTCGGCGACGATGCGCCAGCCGAACACGGGCTCGAGACGGCCGTAGCGGGTGAGGCTGACGTAGAGGAGGGCGACCTTGCCGGACTTCTCGAGCTCCAGGCGGATGGAGTCGGCGACGAGATTGAGCGACGGAAGGTGCGAAGGGCCGTCGCTCACCAGCCCGCGCAGGGTGGTCTGCGCCTTGCGCAGGGCCTCGTCGGTCGGTCGCTCCACGCGGCTCTCACCCCCCGGCGAGTCAGGTCGCCTTCTGCTTCTCCTTGGACTTGCCGTCGCCCGAGCGGCGGCTTCTTGTCGGCCTTGGCGGAGTCGCCGTCGCCACCGAGGAGCTCTCGCTCGAGCTGCTCGATCCGGACGAGCTGCTCGACCCGGACGACTCGTCGCCGGAGCCGGAGTCGCGCTCGCCGGTACGCCGGCCGGAGCCCTTGCCGTAGTCGGTCGTGTAGAAGCCGGAGCCCTTGAAGTGGATGGCCACAGGGTGCAGCACCTTGTGCAGCGCGCCGCCGCACTTCTCGCACATCGACGAGCGGGTCGTCGCTCATCTTCTGCATGACCTCGAACGAGTCTCCGCACTGGTCACACCGGTATTCGTAGATAGGCACGCAGGAGTCTCCCGGGCGTGGTCACAAGGGGCCTGAGTGTAGCACAGGCCGGCCGCGACACGCTGCGCAGCGTCGCCGGCCTCATGGAACGAACGGTGGCAGGTGCCCGGCGATGACGCGCACCGGGTCCCAGGCGCGGATGCGGCGCCACGACGTGAGGATGGTCTCCGCCTCCGGCCCGGAGGGCGCCATCGCGTCGAACTCGGCCCTCCCCGGGCCGATGGTGTCGCCGCACAGGACGACGCGGCCCTCGGCCGTGTCCACGGCCAGGCTGATGTGCCCGTCGCAGTGGCCCGGCGTGAGCGCCCACTCGATGCCGGGAGCGAGTTCGCCGCCGTCGCCGGCAAGGCGCTCCAGCGGGAACAGTTCAAGCAGGCCGCTCACGAGCGGCCAGTACGGCGACGCCGTCTCGCGCTCGTGGACGGCGATGGGCGCGGGCACAGACGCGCAGCCGCCGGCGTGGTCGAGGTGGGCGTGCGTGAGCACGATCAGGTCCACGTCTGCCGGCGAGAGTCCCCGGGCCTCGAGCGCCCGCACCGCCGGGTCGTTCTGGAGCGGCAGCCCGGGATCGACGAGGATCGTGCGCGGGCCGCGGAGCAGCACCGTGTTGGGGAATGTCGTCATGCCCACCACCGGCCGCCGCTCGCGCAGGGCGCGGTACTCGACGAACGCCTCCGGCGAGCGGTGCTCGGGCAGCACGGAGACGCCCTCGCCCTCGACGCTGAACACGAAGCGCGCCGTCGGGATGAGAAGGTCTACCTCGTAGGTCACCGGCCGCAGACCTCAGGCGTCCTCTGTCCGCTTCCTCTCGTCTTCGCGCGCGTAGAGGAAGTCGACCTTGTCCAGGTTCAGGATGATGAACGGCGCCGTCTCGAGCAGGTCCTGGCTGCCCTTGCTGTAGATGCGCACCTTGGACAGCGTGAGCCGGCTGTCGCTGAAGGCGCGGATGTAGTCCGACGGGCGCCGGGAGCTCGCGCGCTGGCCGACCCCGAAGTGGGCGATGCCGATGATCTTGAACTCGCCGATGTACGCCACGACCTCGAGTTCCTTGAACCCGCTGCTGTCCCGCACGGCGTCGAACCCGGCACGGCCCTCATCCATCGTTCTCTCCTTCTGCGGAAGCGGCCGAGGCCGCATCGGCGGCGCGCGATGCGCCGCCCTGAGCTCGTGCAGGAGCGCGGCCCTCGGCCGCGCACGGCGTCCCGGCGAAGGCGCGCACGGCGCCGCGCCCGGGCCGCGCCGCGAGGCGAAGCCGGCCAAGCGCCTCGCGCCGCGACTCTCCGAGCCGCGGCGCGAGCACCACTCCGATCGCGGCGCCGATCACGCCGCCGAGGACTGCAGCTGCGAGCCTTCCCCATGTCTGCGACTATAGCCGCACGGGGCTACTTGGTGAACACCAGGCTCCCGTCGGCCACGTCGACCTTGACCGTGTCGCCCTCGTCGAACTCGCCCCCGGAGCAGCGCGCTGGACAGCGGGTTCTCCACGAGGCGCTGGATGGCGCGCTTCATCGGCCGCGCGCCGTAGTCGGCGTCGTAGCCCTGCTCGGCCACGAACTCCTTGGCCTCCCGGCTCACCTCGAGGGACATGCCCTGGCCTTCCACGAGCCTGCGCAGGTGCGTGAGCAGCAGGTCGACGACCTCGGTGAGCTGCTCGCGCGTGAGCGGATCGAAGACGATGATCTCGTCGACGCGGTTGAGGAACTCGGGCCGGAACGACTTGCGCAGCTCCTCGAGCAGGCGCTTCTCGAGGTCCTCGTGCGTCGTGTCCGCCGGCCTCGGCGGCGAACCCGAGGCGGTGCCTGCCGATGACGCTGCTGCCCAGGTTGCTGGTCATGATGACGACCGTGTTCTTGAAGTCCACGGTGCGGCCCTTGCCGTCGGTGAGCCGGCCGTCGTCGAGGATCTGCAGCAGGGCGTTGAAGACGTCCGGGTGCGCCTTCTCGATCTCGTCGAAGAGCACCACGCTGTAGGGACGGCGCCGCACCGCCTCGGTGAGCTGCCCGCCCTCGTCGTAGCCGACGTAGCCGGGCGGCGCGCCCGTGAGGCGGGACACGGTGTGCTTCTCCATGTACTCGCTCATGTCGAGGCGCACGAGCGCCTCCTCGTCGTCGAAGAGGAACTCGGCGAGGGCGCGCGCCAGCTCGGTCTTGCCCACGCCCGTCGGGCCGAGGAACAGGAACGAGCCGATGGGCCGCTTGGGGTCCTTGAGGCCGGCCCGGGCGCGGCGGACCGCTTCGCTGACCGCCTCCACCGCGCGTTCCTGGCCGATCACCCGGCCGTGGAGGTCGTGCTCCATGTCGAGCAGCTTGTCCGCCTCCTCCTGCAGCATCCGCTGCACGGGGATGCCGGTCCACTTGCTGACCAGCGCGGCGATGTCGTCGGCGTCCACGGTGGCGTCGGCGATGCCCTTGTCGGCCAGCCAGGCGTCCTTGGCGGTGACGAACGTCTTCTGGATCTTGTCGCTCTGCTCCTTGAGCTGCGCGGCGCGCTCGTAGTCCTGCACCTGGACCGCCGCCGCGCCCTCGCGCGTGAGCTCCTGGAGCTTGAGCTCCATCTCGCGCAGGTCCGGCGGCAGCATCGTCGCCTCGATGCGCAGCTTGCTGGCCGCCTCGTCGAGCAGGTCGATGGCCTTGTCCGGCAGGAAGCGGTCGCTGATGTAGCGGTCGCTCAGGTGAGCCGCCTCGCGGACGGCGGCGTCGGTGATCTTGACCTTGTGGTGCGCCTCGTACTTGTCGCGCAGCCCCTCGAGGATGGCGATCGGTCTCCTCGACCGTCGGCTCGCCCGACGAGGATGGGCTGGAAGCGGCGCTCCAGGGCGGCGTCCTTCTCGATGTGCGGCGCGATACTCGTCGAGCGTCGTCGCGCCCACGCACTGCAGCTCGCCGCGGGCGAGCATCGGCTTCATCATGTTGGACGCGTCGATGGCGCCCTCGGCGGCGCCGGCGCCCACCACGGTGTGCAGCTCGTCGATGAACAGCACCACGTCCTTGGAGCGCTGGATCTCGTCGAGCGCGCCCTTGAGGCGCTCCTCGAACTCGCCGCGGTACTTGGAGCCGGCGACCATCGCGCCGAGGTCGAGCGCGAGCACGCGCCGGCCGCGCAGGAGCTCCGGCACGTCGGCGTTGACGATCTTCTGCGCGAGCCCGTCGGCGATGGCGGTCTTGCCCACGCCGGGCTCGCCGATCAGGACGGGATTGTTCTTGGTCCTGCGGCTGAGCACCTGGATGACGCGCTTGATCTCCTCGTCGCGGCCGATGACCGGGTCGAGCTTGCCCTCGCGCGCCATCGCGGTGAGGTCGCGCGTGTACTTCTTGAGCATGCTCTCGCCGGTGGCCGTGGCCTCGTAGTCGGCGCCGGTGGCGCGCACCTGGGCAGAGCGCGTCGCGCAGCCGCTCCTCGGTCATGCCGACGTCCTTGAGGATGGCGCTGCCCGGACCCTCGCCCTCGAGGAAGATGCCGAACAGCAGGTGCTCGGTGCCGACCACCTCGTCGCCCATCTTCTGCGCCTCCTGGACGGCGAGGTCCAGGGCGGCCTTGGCGCGCGGCGTCATGTAGAGCATCTCGTCCGGCCCCGACGGCCCGCTCGTGCCGGCCGGCTGGTTCTGCGCCATGCTGGTCGGCGCGCGTCATCAGGGCGCCCTTGTCGATGCCCATGATGTTGAGGAGCTGCTCGACGACGCCGCCGGGCAGGCTGAGCACGCCGATGAGGAGGTGCTCGGTGCCGAGCACGTTGCCCGGGCCCCGGCGGACGACGCCCTGCGCCGTCTCGAGGGCTTCGCGGGCCCGTTCGGAGAACTTGTTCACGTCCATGTGGTTCCTTGCCTTGCTGATGTTCTTGGATGACTTCGTGTTCCGGGCCCGGGCCGGCGGCCGCAGTCCCGCCGGCGGATCCCCGGCGGGGCGAGCGGCGCCGCTCAGGCGTGACGGCGGCGGCGGCCGATGTGGACGACCTGGGCGCGGCTCACCGGCACCAGATCGAGGTGGTGCGAGCGCTCCACGCGCTCGAGCTCGCGCCGCATCATCGTCGGCGGCCTCCACCAGCTGCGTCTGGAGCGCCTGCATCTGGCGAGCCATCGCGTTCAGCTGCTCCTCCATGGCGAGCACGCGTTCGACGCCCGCAAGATTGAGCCCGAGCTCGGTGAGCTCCTGGATGCGCTGCAGCCGCTCCACGTCGCGCTCGGAGTAGCGGCGCGTGTTCTTGGCCGTGCGCTGCGGGCGCACCAGCCCGCGCCGCTCGTACAGGCGCAGCGTCTGCGGGTGCATGCCCGCGAGCTCCGCCGCCACGGAGATCATGAAGAGCGGTCTGTCGCTGTCGTGTTCCTGTCTCATGACCACGTCTCCGCCGTCGGTCTTCTTTCTGCTCAGTCCGGCTCGCTGGGCTTCGCCTTTTGCGAGTCGCTCACTAGCGCTCCGTCGACTTCGTTCACTACGTGCATCAGTCCGGCTCGCTGGGCTTCGCTTTTTGCGAGTCGCCCCATAGCGCTCCGTCGACTTCGTTCACTACGTGCATTAGTCAACCGTCGTCCGCGGGTCCGGGAACGTCGCCGCGAGCTTCTCGAACAGCTGCTTCTGATCCTTGGTCAGCTTACCGGGGATCTGCACGCGGAGCTTGACCAGCAGGTTGCCCTGGCCGCCCTTGAGCTTGGGCATGCCCTTGCCGCGCAGCCGCAGCGTGCGCCCGTCCTGGCTGCCGGCCGGCACCTTGAGGGAGACCCGGCCGCCGTCCGGCGTCGGGACCCTGACGGTGGCGCCGAGCGCCGCCTCCGACACCGTGACCGGCACCTCGACGATGAGGTCGTCGCCGCGCCGCTCGAAGAGATCGTCGGTCTCGACGCGCACGCGCACGTAGAGGTCGCCGGCCGGGCCGCCGCGGAGGCCGGCCTCGCCCTTGCCCTTGATGCGGATCTTGCTGCCGTCCTTGACGCCCGCCGGGACCTTGACGTTGTACCGGCGAGTCTTGTGCTCGACGCCCGTGCCGTGACACGTGGGGCACGGCTCCTCGATGATCGTGCCCTGCCCGTGACAGCGTGGGCACGGCTCGGACATGGCGAACGGCCCCTGATTGCGCGCCACCATGCCGCGGCCCTGGCACTCCGGGCAGACCTTGGGCGACGTGCCCGGCCGCGCCCCGCTGCCGTGACAGGTCTCGCAGGTGTCGGCCTTGTCGACCGGCACGCGGACCGTCACGCCGCTCAGCGCGTCGTCGAACGACACGGTCACGTTGGCCTGGAGGTCGGCGCCCCGCTCGGCCGCCCTGCGGCGGCCGCGGCCGGCGCCGCCCGCCGCCCCCCCGAACAGGTTGCCGAGGATGTCGCCGAGGTCGCCCATCGTCGAACTGGGCGCCTCCGCCCTGGTGCCACTGCTGGAAGATGCCGGGGGTCGAAGCCCTGGGAGCCACCGGCGCCCGGACGGAAGCCGCCGCCCGGCCCGGGCCCGAAGGCGCCGAGCCGGCTCAGCTCGTCGTACTGCTTGCGCTTCTCGGGGTCGGAGAGCGTCTCGTAGGCCGTGCTGACCTCCTTGAACTTCTCTTCCGACGCCTTGTTGCCGGGGTTCTTGTCCGGGTGATGCTCGCGCGCAAGCTTGCGGAACGCCTTCTTGATCTCGTCCGGCGAAGCGTTCTTGGAGACTCCGAGTGTCTGGTAGTAGTCAGCCATCTCCGCCTGCTACCTGGCCACGATGACCTTGGCCGGTCGCAGCAGCTTGCCGTGCAGCAGGTAGCCGCGCTCCAGGACCTGGGTCACCGTGCCCTCGTCGATACTCGTCGGACGGCTGCGGCGACGATCGCCTCGTGGTACTCGGGGTCGAACGTCGTGCCCGGTTCGACCTCGATCTCCTCGAGGCCGTGACCGGCCAGCGTGCCGCGCAGCTGGTCGGAGACCAGGCTCGAGGCCGGCCAGCAGCTGGCCCTCCTCGTGCTGGTCGGCGGCCTCGAGCGCGCGGCTCAGGTTGTCCATGACCGGCAGCAGGGACTCGACGACCGTCTCGGCAGCGCGCAGGCGCAGTTCTTCGTTGTCGCGCTGCACGCGCTTGCGGTAGTTGTCGAACTCGGCCTTGAGGCGGCGCAGGTGGTCGAGGTACTCGTCGCGCTCGCGCGTGACAGAGGCGAGCTCCTCGGCGATGGCCTGCGCGGCGGCCTCAGCGATCTGCGCCTCGGTGGCTTCGCCGATCTCGTCGGCCTCCGCCGCCGTCTGGGCCTTGGCGGCCTCGGCGGCCTTGGCCTCGGCGCCCTTCGCTCGCTTCTGGTCCTGTGTCGTGTGCTTCCTGTCCGTCATGTCCGTTCTCTGTGTGGTCGCCGTGCGGCCGGAGCCGCTCCATCTCGCCGGGGCCTGGCGGGGCGCAGGCGCCTGCGCCCCGCCCCGCCGGTCCCTCGGCGTGTGTCAGCTGGCGGTCGTCCCCGCCGTGGCCTCGACCGTCTTCTTGGCCTTGACCTCGATGCGCTTGCGGCTTCTCCTCCTCGGCCTTCGGTACGGTGACCGTGAGGATGCCGTCTTCGTAGCCGGCCTGGATCTCGTCGGCCCTGACGCCCTGCGGCAGGGCGAGGCTGCGCTGGAAGCTGCCGAAGCGGCGCTCCACGCGGTAGTAGCGCTCGTCCTCGACCTTCTCCTCGAACTTGCGCTCGCCCTTGATGGTGAGCACGTTGTCCTCGACCTCGATCTCGATGTCGTCGGGGTTCATGCCGGCGAGCTCGGCCTTGAGGATGACGGCGTCCTTCTTGTCGAAGACGTCCACCGCCGGCAGCCAGCTCTCCTGACGCCCGTTCCAGACCTGGTCCACCAGCCGGTTGAACTGGTTCTGGACCTGGGTCATCTCGCGGAACGGGTCCCATCTGATGATCGCCATGATCGACACCTCCCTTGTCGTGGGCGGGCGGCGCCGGCGAGCCGCCGCCGTGCCCTCTTACTTGCTCTCGTCTTCGTCGATGACCTCGTAGTCGGCCTCTTCGACGTTCTCGTCTTCCTGCGCCGAGCCCGTGCCGTCGGAACTCGCCGCCTGCTCCTGCTGCGCCTGCTGGTACACGGCTTCGGCGAGCTTGTGCGAGGCCTGCATGAGCGTGTCTGTCTTCGTCTTGATGGCTTCCATGTCGTCACCGTCGAGAGCGGTCCGGAGCTCGGCGCCGGCGGCCTCGATGTCGGCCTTGGTCGACTCTTCGACCCTGTCGCCCATGTCGCGCAGCGACTTCTCGGTGCTGTACAGCAGGTTCTCGGCGGTGTTCTTGACGTCCGCCATCTCGCGCGCCTTCTTGTCCTCGTCGGCGTGCGCGTCGGCGTCCTTCATCATGCTGCTCGATGTCCTGCTCGCTGAGGCCGCTGGAGGCGGTGATGGTGATCTTCTGCTCGTTGCCGGTGCCGAGGTCCTTGGCGCTCACGTGCACGATGCCGTTGGCGTCGATGTCGAAGGTGACCTCGATCTGCGGGATGCCGCGCGGCGCCGGCGGGATGCCCACCAGCTGGAACTTGCCCAGCGTCTTGTTGTAGGTCGCCATGTCACGCTCGCCTTGGAGCACGTGGATCTCGACGCTCGTCTGGTTGTCGTCCGCGGTGCTGAAGATCTCGCTCTTCTTGGTCGGGATCGTGGTGTTACGGTCGATCAGCCGGGTGAACACGGCACCCTTGGTCTCGATGCCGAGGCTCAGCGGCGTGACGTCGAGGAGCAGCACGTCCTTGACCTCGCCGGCGAGCACGCCGCCCTGGATGGCGGCGCCGACGGCGACGACCTCGTCAGGGTTGACGCCCTTGTGCGGGTCCTTGCCGATGAGCTCCTTCACGCGCTCCTGTACGGCGGGCACGCGGGTCATGCCGCCGACGAGGATCACGTCGTGGATGTCGCCCTTGCTGAGGCCGGCGTCCTTGATGGCGGCGTTGACCGGCCCCACTACGCGCTCGACCAGGTCGTGCGTGAGCTCGTCGAACTTCGCCCGCGTCAGGGTGAGGTCGAGGTGCTTGGGCCCGTTCTCGTCGGCCGTGATGAACGGCAGGTTGACGGCCGAGCTCATCGTCGTGCGAGAGCTCGATCTTGGCCTTCTCCGCCGCCTCGTACAGCCGCTGCAGCGCCATCTTGTCGACGCTGAGATCGATGCCCTGGCTCTGCTTGAACTCGGAGACCATCCAGTCGACGACGGCCTTGTCGAAGTTGTCGCCGCCGAGGTGCGTGTCGCCGTTGGTGGAGCGCACCTCGAACACGCCCTCCCCGAGGTCGAGGATGGAGACGTCGAAGGTGCCGCCGCCAAGGTCGAACACGAGGATCGTCTGGTCGTGCTCCTTGTCGAGCCCGTACGCGAGCGCAGCCGCGGTCGGCTCGTTGATGATGCGCTTGACGTCCAGCCCGGCGATCTTGCCGGCGTCCTTGGTGGCCTGGCGTTGCGAGTCGTTGAAGTACGCAGGCACGGTGACGACGGCCTCGTTGACCTTCTCGCCCAGATACTCCTCCGCGTCCCGCTTGAGCTTCTGCAGGATCATCGCGGAGATCTCCGGCGGCGAATACGTCTTGCCGCCGATGTCCACAGAGGCGTCGCCGTTGGAGGCCTTGACCACGTGGTACGGCACGATCTTCATCTCTTCGGAGACGTCGCCGAACTTGCGGCCCATGAAGCGCTTGATCGAGAACACGGTGTTCTCGGGGTTGGTGACCGCCTGCCGACGGGCGACGCTGCCTACGAGGCGCTCGCCGCTCTTCGAGAACGCGACCACTGACGGCGTTGTGCGACCGCCCTCACTGTTGGGGATGACGGTCGGCTCGCCGCCTTCGAGCACGGCCATAGCGCTGTTGGTCGTGCCGAGGTCGATGCCGATGACTTTGGCCATGGAACGTTCCTCCTTGGAGTGATTGTTCTGTGCGCAGCATAAAATCTGAGTCACATGTTGTCAACTTTGTACCCCGTGCGGCGGGGCGCAAACCATGGGGTGTCTCGTTGGTGACCGGCGGCGCGGCAGGCAGGCTTCGCCGAGGCCGCGCCGAACCTGAGGCCGGAGGTGAGACGCCGCGTGGCGAGCCGACCCGAGAGCGTTCCAGGACGTATCAAGATCCCGCGCTGGGTGCAGCTCGCCGTGCTCCCCGTTCTGCTCCTCATCGGCTGGTTCGCACTCGTTGCCATCGGCCAGGTCGTCTTCATCTTCCTGGTGGCCGCCCTGATGGCGCTCGTCCTGAACCCGCTGGTCCACGGCCTCGAGCGCCTGCACGTGCCGCGCTTTGGCGGCGTCTTTCTCGTCTACTTCGGGTTCGTCGCTCTCGTCGTCCTTGTCGCCGCGCTCATCTGGCCGCCCGTGGTCCACCAGCTGCGCAGCCTGACGTCCGCGCTGCCGGGCATGGGCGACCAGGCCGGCGCCACCCTGGCCAAGCTGCAGCGGCTGAGCGACCGCGCCGGCCTTGGGGTCGACGTCGCTTCCCAGATCCGCAAGACCCTGACCGCCATCGCCGACCGCATCCCGCAGTTCACCGGCAACGTCGTCGTTGTCGGGGTCACGGTGGTGCGCGAGGTCACCATCTTCATCATCATCGTGGTGCTCTCGATCTACATGCTGATCGACGGCAGGCGCATCGGGTCGTTCGTCGTGGGGCACTTCCCCACCCGCAGCGAGGACGACGGCCACGAGTGGGTCGCGAGGTCCAAGGCCGCGGTGGTCGACTACGTCAAGGCGCAACTGCTGCTCTCCGCCGTCATGGGCGCGAGCGTCGGCGTGGCCATGTGGATCCTCAGCCTGGTCGGGGCGTTTCCATCGGGCGGCCGGTACGCGCTGTTCTTCGGCGCCTGGGCCGGGCTCATGGAGGCGATCCCTTACCTGGGGCCCGTACTGGCGGCGGTGCCCCCGAGCGTGGTCGCCGTCTTCGACTCCCCGCTGTCGGCCCTCTGGGTGATCCTGACCTTCATCCTCATCCAGGAGGTGGAGGGCCACATCCTCGTCCCGGTGATCATGGGCAGCCGGTTCCGCGTGCACCCACTGGTCGTCATCTTCGCCATCCTCGCCGGTGCTGAGATCCACGGCATCACCGGCATGCTCATCGCCATTCCGTTGATCCCGCTGATCAAGGAGAGCTGGCACTTCTTCCGGCTGCGCCTGCAGCTCGAGAGCTGGTGCGCGGCCGTGACGGGCCAGGTGGGCGCCGGACCCGAGCGCCCGGCGGTGCCCGCCGCCGGCTCGGCCGAGGACTCGACTCCCGCGCACTGAGCCGGCCGGGGGCCGTCCCTCGGACGCTCCGCCGGCCGGGCAGTTCCACCGGCGGCGGTTCCGACTCCCCAGGCGCACGCTCATCAGCCCCGGCCAGCGATTATCATTCTCGCGCGCGAGGGCTGCCCTGCACGACTGGCCCAGGGACTCAGCGCCTTTCGCAGCTGCCGAAGCGACGTCGCTGCAGGTCGCTCAGCGAGCCCACAACATTGGTCAATGTTTGCTAACACCCACCAAATCCTGTATACCTCCGCGGGTAGACCGGCATACCCCCTAGGGTGCGCCGGTCGGCGGGCAGAACGACGGGGACACGGAGGACCACATCTCACACCAGGCCATGTGCATCACATCACATGTGCGCGCGCGTGAACTGGCCTCGTCTTCTGCTCGCCTCTGTGCACGAATGTCGCCTCACGTCGCCCGGGCCTCGTGAGGCGTTTTCGACCCATGATCCGCTTCGGTAGGGGAGGTGATTCAGTGAGAGCGGACAGACCCGATCAATCCATCAAAGCATCCAAGGAGGTGACCATGTTCAAACGCGTGACCATCGTTGCGCTTGTTGTGGCCGCCTTCGTGCTTCTGGTGGCGGTCCCGGCCTTTGCCTTCAACGGCATGCGCGGCGACTATACCGTCACGGAGGGTTGCGCCTGCCACAACAACGGCTTTGGCGGACTCCCAAGCGTCACACCCTCGTGGTCCGGTACGAAACATGCGGTATCAGGCGCCGACGGCCAGGCTCTGCGCCTTCCGTACGGCAACGTGTGCCAAGGCTGCCATACGTCGAACTTCGACCCGGCCAAGGCCATTCCCACGCCGACGGCGACGTCGACCAGTGGCGCCGTCTCCTGGGGCGTCAGCAACGGGATCCCCGAGCCGCTCACCCAGGCGACCGGAAACTTCGCCTCCTCGGAGAACTTCGTCGGCTGCTCGTCCTGCCACTACGGCACGAACGCACTCGGCGCGAGCTTCGGCGCAGACTCGAACGACACGGCACACAACTCTCCGTATGGCCTGCTGGCCAACCCCGACATCTGCGGCGCGTGCCACTCGCGGTACGCGTATACGAGCGACACGCTTTCCGTCTCGCCGGTGCCGTACGTCAAGGTGACGGGCACTCCCGCCGTGGAGGTCCCGAACCCGAACCCGACGACGGCGATCCAGCCGCAGATGGCCCTCGGGTATCCGATGCTCGGTTCGCCGGCGCCTTCGCCGTCCAGCGGCTGGGGCACCGTGCCACCGTTGACCGCCTACCTGAACATCCAGACTCCGGGCTGGACTCCGACGCCGACCGCCACCAAGGCGGGCTTCGCGAGCCTCCAGACCTACTGGCAAGAATCCGACGGCACCGTCCTGCCCTGGCAGCAGTCCGGGCATGACGGCAGCGCCGCCCAGTACCCGGATTGGTCCATGTCGGGCCACGCCGCATCGCTCACCGCGCTGACGAGCCAGCCCTTCTGGAACTCGTTCCCCGAGTCCACGAAGGAGCAGTGCCTCGAGTGCCACTCGACCGACTTCCGCATCATGAAGGATGCCGGCAAGCCGGTCACCAGCTCCGACGTCCAGTACGGCATCACCTGCGTCGGCTGCCACTCGCCTCACAACGCCGGGACAGTCAAGGGCGTCTGGGACGACGGCTTCGATGCACAGCTCATCAACGACTCGTCGCTCAACGGCAACGGGAGCAACCTCTGCACCGAGTGCCACACCGACCAGCTGCCCGCCGGGCAGCAGGCCACGCCCGGCACAGAGATCCATAACGCGCAGCAGGAGATAATGGCGGGTTATGGAGCCATCGGCGTCAAGCAGATGCCGGGCGTGCATGAGGGCAAGTGCATCCAGTGCCACATG
Organism: uncultured Thermoleophilia bacterium; assembly: GCA_963798285.1. GTDB lineage: Bacteria > Actinomycetota > Thermoleophilia > UBA2241 > UBA2241 > CAIXSE01. The sequence continues at coordinate 593,439 of CAWCSR010000005.1, forward strand.
CCGCCCACCAGCTACAGCCGCGGTGCGGCACAGCTCGGCGCCAACCACACGATGGACATCATCGACCCGAAGGTCGCCGCCGACTCCTCGCCGGTCCCGGTCGCCACGACCACGCCGACCCCTGGCGGGTCGCCGGTCGTGACCACGGCCGTCATGCCCTACTCGTCCTGCAGCACCTGCCACGGGCGCGCAAGCGACCCGCTGGCGACGTATCTGCAGGGCACCATCGAGCAGCGGCAGTCGTGGACCAAGGGCCAGATCAGCCAGCTCCAGGACGAGTTGAACGCCGCAGCCGTCAAGCTCGGCTACACCGACTCGACTGCAGCCCAGGCTGCTCTGGTGGCCGTCCCCGAAAGCAAGTGGACGATCAGCCAGCGTGCCTTCCTGAGTGCATGGACCAACACTGAGTTCCTGAGCAGCGAGGGCAGCTACGGCGTCCACAACTGGGCCTACACGGAGGCTATCGCCGGCCAGGCCCAGGAGCAGGTCCAGGCGGTGACGTCGCCCACGCCCAAGGCATGGGTCGTCTCGCTGAAGACCTCCAAGGTCCCAGTCAAGAGGAACCAGAAGGTCAAGAACAGCGGCGTGGTCCTCACGGGCCTCGGCTTCACCGCTCACGGCAAGCTCATCCTTCAGCGTCGTCTGAAGGGTAAGGACTGGACCAACTGGCTCACGGTGACCCTCAACTCCAACGGCACGTACGCCAAGACCATCAAGATGACCAAGAAGGGCACCTGGTACGTGCGCGCCAAGATGCCGGGCGACGGTAGCCTCAACAAGACGGGCTACAGTCACCCCAAGAAGGTGGTCGTCAAGTAAGACCGCCTGCGGCCCTCGGGCCGTGACACGTGCAGCACGCGGAGGGCGGCTCCCCCGAGGGGGGAGCCGCCCTCCGCTCTTACGCCTCCCCGGCCCGCCCGGAGGCATCCCCGGGGCGCGGACGTGCCGCAGACCCGCTCCCTCTTCGCCCGGACCTTCGCCTCCTCGAGACTTGCCGATTCGGCTGCCGAAACGGCTAATCCGTTGCCGAACCCTACGCTTCGGGACACAAAGCCTGTACACTGTCACGCGCGGGCGTCCCGCTCGCCAAGGCACTCCATCCGGGCCCGACAAGGGCCACCGGGAGCAGGGGCTCCCGCGTCTCAGGGGGGACGAGACACGTTCCGTTGTGGGGTGATACGCAGACCGAACTGACCATGTCCGTGCTCTGACCGAGCACCGTCTCGCGCCGCCCCGCCGGTCCTCGCGGCGGCGCCGTCCACATCGGGTATTGCCGCCCTGACCGCAGGCCAAGGCGGCTCAACTGTGAAGGAGCGACCCAGATGGCAGAGTGCGTACCGAACCGCAAGCTCATCGCGGAACTCATGGAGAAAGAAGAGAAGAAGCTCGAGAACGACACGCCGAAGTCGTTCGAGCTCTACGAGCGCGCCGTCAAGCACATGCCGATGGGCGTCGCCTCCACGTATCACGCACGTGACCCGTATCCGATCTACTTCACGCACGGCAAGGGACCGCACATCTGGAGCGTCGAGGGCAGGGAGATCGTCGACTTCCACAACGGCTACGGCTGCATGGTCCAGGGCCACGCCCACCCGCTCATCGTCGAGGCCATCCAGAAGCGCGCGCCGCTGGGCACGCAGTTCGGCCTGCCGACCGAAGACGCCATCATCATGGCCGAGCACCTCGCCGGCGCGTTCAAGCTCCCGCAGTGGCGCTTCGTGAACTCGGGCTCCGAGGCCACCATGGACGCCATCCGCGTCGCCCGTGGCTTCACCGGCCGTGAGCCCATCGTCAAGATGTTCGGCTCGTATCACGGACATCACGACTACGTGATGGTGTCGATCGGCGTCAAGGACTTCGGCGCGATCGGTCCGCGCGACGACTACAAGTCGATCTCCTACGGAGCAGGCATCCCGCAGAGCTCCATGGACCTCACCATCCCGGTGCCGTTCAACGACATCGAGAACATGACCAAGCGCATCGAGCGCATGGTCGCCGAGGGCAATCCGCCGGCGGCGCTCATCATGGAGCCCGCCATGATGAACCTCGGCGTGGTGCTCCCCGACATCGAGTTCCTGCAGGCAGTGCGCGACGTCACCAAGAAGCACGGCATCGTACTGATCTTCGACGAGGTCAAGACGGGCATCTGCACCGCCCGCGGTGGCGCCGTCGAGCGCTGGGGCATCGTCCCCGACATGATCTGCCTCGGCAAGGCCATCGCCGGCGGCACCCCCTGCGGCGCCATCGGCGGCCGTGCGGACATCATGGAGAAGGTCAACGACGGCACCGTCTTCCAGGTCGGCACGTACTCGGGCAACCCGCTCAGCATGGCCGCGGCCCGCGCGAGCTGGGAGCAGGTCATGACCGACGATGCCTACGCGCACCTCAACGACCTGAACGACCGGATCATCACCAAGTGTGACGCCGTCTGCGCCAAGTACGACTTCCCCGGCTACACCGTCGGCATCTCCTCCAAGGGCTGCGTCAACTTCGCGCTCGGCAAGATCACCGACTACGAGTCGTTCATCAAGGAGCAGGACGCCGATCTCGTCGCGCTGGCCTGGCTGTACAACATCAACCGCGGCCTCATCATCGCCCCCGGTCGCGAAGAGGAGTGGACGCTCTCCATCACCCACACCGACGCCGACGTCGACCTCTTCGTCAAGGCGTTCGAGGACCTCGTCCGCGACGTCACCGCCTGAGGCGGGTCGCGGACGGGCCGGCCGCCGGCAGCGGCGCCGGCCACTGAATCACGCAAAAGGGGCGGGCGGCCGAAAGGCCGGCCGCCCCTCTTCTTCGTCGTCCGGCGCCGGCCGAAGCTCAGAGGCCCGGCAGGCCTCCGTCGCCCGTCCCCGGCCGATCCGTGCGTCGACCCGTCCGCGTCCGCGACCGGCCCGTCGACCATGTCGTCGAGGAGCTGGCTGACCTCGGCCCACACGCTGTCGCGGTGCGCCTGAAGCTCCTCGGCGTCTTCCGCGCGCGACTGCCGCTCCGCCTTGACCAGCAGGACACCGGCATCGGCGAGCTTGCCGAGGATGCTGACCACGGTGATCTCCTCGAGGTGGCTCGCCTGCGTGATCTCGTTCACCGTCTTGGCGCCGTCCACCTGCAGCAGCACGGCGAACTCGTCGCGGCCCATGAGCAGCGGGCTGCGCGGCAGCGTGTTGTAGTCACCGTTGTGCACCAGCACCGTGGACGGCTGGCCGAGCATCTCCACGGCCAGACAGTACTCGCCGCCGAGCGCGGAGATGTCGAGAAGCACGGAGTGGGTGTCGACGGTGATGAAGTCGACGGCCGGCGGCTGCTGATCGACCACGAAGACGAACGTGCCCGCAGCCTCGAGCTTCGCGGCGACGAGCGTGTTGGCGATCTGTCGCGAGAGCACCTCGCGCAGCGCGGTCTCGGCCACGGCGCCGCGCTCGACGAGGATGGTGCCCACCGGCCGCGGCCGCGCCTCCTGCTCGGCCAGCGCGGCCGACAGCTGCTGCTCGTTCACCAGCGACCGTTTGAGCAGCTGGCTGCCGATGACGGTGTCCGCGGCCACGCGCGTGGAATCGCGCGTCTCAGCGATCCGCCCTTGGGCGAAGTGGACGTCTATGAGCCGCTGCGGACACTCGATGTGCAGGGTGCCGGAGCGCCGCATCCTGCCGAGTATCTGCAGGATCTCGACGACACCGAACGTATCAAGCGTGCCCTGCATGCTGGGACGAAGTCTATAATCGGGGCGGATGAACGTCGACCTCCATACGCACACCTATCCCGCCTCGGACTGCTCGCACATCTCCTACCGCGACTACATCGCCTGGTGCGTGGACAACGCGGTCGAGGCCGTTGCGCTCACCAACCACGGCGACATCTCCGACAACGTGCGGCTCGGCCCGGCGCTGGCCGCCGAGGGCGTGCTGCTCATCGACGGCGTGGAGATCAGCACGCTGTTCGGCGACTTCGTCATCTTCTCGCCGGACCGGGACTACCTCGAGACGCTGCGCAGCATCCAGGACGCGCCGCGGGCGGGCACAGTCCCCGAGGACGCGGCCGTGGTGTGGGTGCACCCGGGTGCGGGCGGCGGGCGCAGCGGCTCCGCCTACTACCCGGGCATCGAGCAGATGGTCGCCGGGGCGGTCGACGCCGTCGAGGTCTTCAACGGCTCCTGGCTGGACGAACGCTACGTGCGCATCGCCGAGGAGCTGGCGGCCGGCCTCGGCGTGACGCGCACAGGCGGCAGCGACGCCCACGACCCGGCGCGAGCTCATGGCCTGCTACACGGAGCTGCCGGACCCCGTCCACTCCACCGCCGACGTGGTCGACGCCCTTCGGCAGGGGCGCGCGATCCCGCACCGGCGCCACGTGCCCGCGCCGTCGCCGACGGTTCGGACTCTTCTAGGAGGCACGCTCATGTGGACGCTCGAGGTACAGACACGGCAGCGCGCGAGCTTCGTGGACATCACTCGAGACGTCGCCGGTCTCGTGCGTGACGCCGGCGACGGCGCCGTGCTGGTCTACGTGCCGCACACGACCGCCGGCGTCACCATCAACGAGGACGCCGACCCCTCGGTGCGCGCGGACCTCGACATGGCGCTGGAGCGCCTGGTACCTCGCGACCTGCCCTTCAAGCACCTCGAGGGCAACTCGGACGCACACACCAAGGCGAGCCTCATGGGCAGCAGCGTGACCGTGCCCGTGCTCTCCGGCGCGCTCCAGCTGGGCACGTGGCAGGGCGTGTACTTCGCCGAGTTCGACGGACCGCGCCGGCGGCGCGTGCTTGTGAGCGTTCCTGCCGCGGCGCCTAGCCTCTCGCAGCCCTCAGCGCCCCAGCACCTGCTCGAACAGGTGCCGCAGCGGGTCGGTGTTGAGCCGGCCGCCGCCGTGCCGCAGCAGCAGCCGCTCCGCGGTGAGGTGCTGGCCGTCGGCCCACAGCGCCTTGAGCCAGTCGCCGGCGTCGGGCGACGCGTACCAGTCCATGCCGAAGTTCTCCTGGAGCATGAGGCGCAGCGCGCCTTCGAGCATCCAGGCGCGCAGGTAGCTGGCGCAGTAGAAGCCGTCGTCGACGTCGGCGAGGTAGTTCTCCTCCGGCACCGTCGACCTTGGTGGCCGCGCTCAGCCGGCGGCTGTACTCGGCCGGCATGGCCTCGAGCGAGCCCGTTCTGCGCGTGCAGCGTGGTCTCGTAGGCGAGCTTGGCCGCGTAGCGCCGCATGAAGTAGAGGTCGTTGACGGCGGCGAAGCGCAGGTAGTCGTCGCAGTCCCGCGAACTCGAGGACGTCCGTCGAGCCAGTTCGGCGGTTGAGCAGCAGATGGTCGAAGCGTGAACGCGAAGCCCTCGGTGACCGCGTTGTCGCCGAGGTGCCGGTACTCGAAGGCAAGGTCGGGACGCACGTGCGCGAAGTGCTCCGTGTGCCCGGCCTCGTGCAAGAGGCTGCCGTAGTCGTCCTGGCCGCCGTGCGGCAGCACGACGAGGTAGATCTCGTCCGGCACGCGCACAGGTGAACAGAAGGCACGCGGCGACTTGAGCTCGCGGACCTCGGTGTCGAGGTGCACGTTGGGCTGGGCGTCGAGGTCGATGCCCATACCTGCGAGCGTAGCGTCGCAGCGACGGGATGAGGCGCATCGCGCCTTGAACACGCCGTCGAAGCCCTCGGCGCGCCACAGACGCGGCAGGTCGGCGTAGCTGAGCTCCTTGAGCGTGACGCCGAGGCGCTCACGCACGAGCCGGTCCATGACCCGCTCGTAGAGGCCGTCGGTGTCGGCGAGAAAGCCCTCGAGCTCGGCGCGCAGGTGGTCGTAGTCCAGGCCCCGCACCGTGCCGTAGAGCTCCTTGTAGTCCGGGTAGCCGAGCTCGACGGCGAGCTCGTGACAGCGTCGCCAGAGCCGGTCGAGGAGCGGGTTGAGCCGCTCGGCGGTGGCTGCGAGGCGCGCCGCCTGGATGCGTTCCCGACGCGCCCCGTCCGGCTCGTTGCCCTGGACGACGCCGCCTGTCGCAGGCCGATGGTCTCGCCGTCGACCGTGATCGTGGTCTCTCCCTCGGTGTTGGCGATCTCGTCGCCGAGGTGCTTGGTCTGCTCGCCCATGAAGCCGTCGACGGTGAAGGCCAGCAGATAGGCGAGCCGCAGCTTCTCGTCGCCGGTGGCCTCGGCGTAGATGGCCTCGAGGCCGTCGATGGCCTCCCTCGTGAACAGTTCCGGGTAGCGGTCGTAGACCGCGGCCGTGTCGCAGCGCGGCTTGCGCCCGGAGAAGTGCTCGTAGTACTCGAGGTCCAGCGCGCCGACGAACTCCTCGGCGCGCCGGCGGTAACGCTCCAGGTCGAGTTCGCTCACTGAAGACTCCTTTGTCTGCTCGCAGCGGACCGGACGGTCCGCGCCAGACTCTACCAGCGGCCACGGGGCCGGACACCCCTCGCGGCCGTCGACAGGGTGGACGATCACCAGAACGGGGAGACGATCACGTCGCCCGGCGAGGCGACGCCCCGACGGCCCGCCCTCGACTCGCGGCGCCCGCACGGACGGGGTACACTCCCCACTCATGCCACCACGCCCCGGAGACATCCTCGAGCTCGACGTCACCACGCTCGCCTACGGCGGGCAGGGCGTCGCGCGCCTCGACGAGTTCGTCGTGTTCGTGCGCGGCGCCGTCCCCGGCGACCGCGTGCCGCGCCCGCGTCACCAGGCGCAAGCGGTCGCACGCGGAGGCGCGCGTGCTCGAGATCCTCTCACCCTCGCCGCGCCGGGTCGCGCCCGCGCTGCCGCCACTCGCAGGAGTGCGGCGGCTGCGAGTGGCAGACGCTCTCCTACGAGGCGCAGCTCGAGTTCAAGCAGCAGCAGGTCGTCGACTCGCTGCAGCGGCTCGCACACCTCGAGGACTACGAGCTCGAGCCCATCCGGGCATGGACGACCCCTGGCGCTACCGCAACAAGATGGAGTTCTCGTTCGGCGCGGACGAGGACGGCGGTCTCGTGCTCGGGCTGCACAAGCGCGGCTCCTGGAAGGACATCGTCGACATCGTCGACTGCACGCTGGCCTCGGAGCGCATGAACAGCGCACGGCTGGCCGTCGCCGAGGCCTGCCGGGCCCTGGGCCTGCAGCCGTACTCGCGCGAGGGCGACGGCGGCCTCCTGCGTCACCTCGTGGTGCGCGAGGGACTGTCCAGCGGCGACCTCCTGCTCAACCTGTTCGTCGCCGCCCGCTTCCCCGAGGAGGCCGAGCTCGCCGCGCGCGTGGCCGCCGCCAGCGGCTGCACCTCGTTCGCGGTCACCGTCAACGAGTCGCGCGCGGACGCCGCCGTCGGCGACGGCCCGCACATGCTGGTGGGCCCGCCTCATCTACGCGAGCGCCTTTCCGGCGTCGACCTGCGCGTGCCGGCCACGGCCTTCCTGCAGACGAACAGCGCCATGTGCGAGGTCCTCTACGACACGGCGCTGCGCTACGCGGCGCCGGATGCGGCCCGGCCGTCGGTCGACCTCTACTGCGGCATCGGCTCGCTCAGCCTGCCGCTCGCGCGCGGCTCACGCGAGGTGCACGCCATCGAGATCCAGGAGGAGGCGATCGAGGCCGCTCGCGTGAACGCGGAGTTGAACGGTGTCGGCAACGTCGTCTTCTACGCGCGCCGACGTGCGGCCGCTGCTGCGCTTCCCGCCCCACCCGGTGCTGGACGCGGAGCGGGCCGACGACGCCGACCGCCCGGCCGTGGTCGTCGCCGACCCGCCGCGCGCCGGGCTGGCGCGCAAGGCGCTGCAGCGCGCGGCTGCCCTCGGCGCCGACCGCTTCGTGTACGTCTCCTGCAACCCGACGACGCTCGCCGGCAACGCGCGCCGAGCTCGCCGAGCTCGGCTACCGGCTGGTGCGGGTGGCGCCGGTCGACATGTTCCCGCACACGCACCACATCGAGACGGTCGCGCTCTTCGAGCGCGCCGGCTGAGTCACGCCGGCCGCGCCTCGTCGCCGCGGCGCACACCGCGCACGATCAGGTCGGCGTTCACGGCCAGGAACGCGACCGACAGCAGCGGCAGCGCCGGCAGCGCCGTCCACCACATCGCCAGGGCGATCGTCCCGAGGAACGACGCGACCATCGCCACGGCGCTCCAGCCCACGCGCAGCCCGAACCGCCTCGCCGCGCCCAGGTAGAGCGCGAAGAAGAGCAGGTCGCTCACGCCGAGCCCCGTGAAGGCCTCGGCGTAGGAGTAGCCGACCCACGTGACCGCGAGGGTGAAGTAGCCGACGACGACCGGGCCCTTGGCGAGGATGGCCTTGGTGGGTCCCGCGGCCACGCTGACGATGTCGACGGCCGCGGACACCGCGGCGACGACGACGATCCAGCTGAGGCGCTCAAGCTCGTCGGCGATCCAGATGCCGAGCGCGGCGGCGAAGACGACCTTGGCGACGTTCGCCGCCGGCACCCAGCCGATCCAGACGAAGAGCGACGGCGCACGGGAGGGCCGCGACGGCGATCAGCGGGAGCCGCCGCCCCAGCGCGCTCAGCGGCAGCATCGCCCACACGAGCGCGGCCGACAGCGGCCAGCACGACGGCGGACGAGAGCATGATGTTGAGGCGCACCGGCAGCACCGGCAGGAAGCGGCTGCCCCATCCCCACGCGAGCAGCACGGCGACTGCGACGGCGGGCAGGAGAAAGCGCTTCACGAGCTGACCGCGGCCGGGGCCGCGCTCATCAGTACGGCGGGATGTTGTCGTACCACTCTCCGAGCCGGCGGAAGGCGTCGCCAGAAGCCGGCCTTGAGGCGCTGCTCGTCGAGGGAGACGTCGATGTCGGGCGTGACGAGCACCTCGGTGCCCGGCGTGAAGTCCGACGATCTCGCCGGGTGCATACGCCAGCTCGCGCGCCAGCGGCACCGTGGCGGCGTTGAGCGCCGCCACCGTCTCCTCGCCCATGGCGACGATGAGCTTGGGATTCACGATCGCGAGCTCGCGGCGCAGGTGGTCGAGGCACTTGCGCCTCGGGGTGCGCCTCGCGGACCTCGCCGCACTTGATGACGTTGGTGCCGTACAGCTGCAGTGGGTCGATCTTGAGCCGCTGGCAGCTCTTCATGAGCGCCGTGCCGGCGCGGCCGAAGAAGGCGACGCCTTCGTGCAGCTCCGAGGGCCGCGCCTGGTACTTGAGCAGGAAGATGTCGGCCATCGGGTGCCCCGAGCCGATCACCGGCATGGTGCGCGCGTGGCTGCAGCTGGAACAGCGGAGGATCTCGCCGGTCAGCTCGTTGATCTCGCTGATGGCCCGGGTCAGGTACTTGTCGTAGATCTCGTTGGGTTGTGCCACGCGGTACCTCTCTCAGGGGTGCTGGCTAGAGTGTTCGCGTCACCACGCTGAACTCCTCGCGACCTCCCCGACAATTGCGGGACAGCCTCGATTATCCGCGCGCTATGCAGGAGAATCCACCTGCCCATCGTCCTTGCCGGCGCCGCCCATGCGTCGTCTGCAGCAGCTTCAGCGACTGGAGGTAGATGAGGCTGCGGGGGCGCCGGACGATGCGGCTCTCGGCGAGGGCCGCGACGAAGTCGTCCGGCCCGGTGAAGTCGTCCATGCCGCACAGCGTCGTGCCGATGCCCGGCAGGACGTGCGAGTCGCTGCCGCCGGCGGCCGGCAGCCGGTACCGCTGCGCGAAGCGCTCGGCCGCCTCGTTGAAGCCCGGGAAGGCGAGGCGCGAGTTGAAGACCTCGACCACGTCGATGTCGGCGACGTTCTGGCGCAGCACCGAGGGGCTGGGGATGGTGTGCAGGCGATCGAACGGGTGCGGCACGTAGGTGATCCCGCCCTGCTCCCTGATGGCGGCGATGGTCTCCGCGAACGTCATGCCGCCGGGGATCGTCCGCTCGAGGAAGAGGCCGATGATCTCGCCCTCGCTGCTCTTGACCTCTTCGCCGACGATGACGCGCACGCCGTAGCGGTCGGCGAGCTCGCGCGCCTCCAGGCCGCCGGCGGCGCTGTCGTGGTCGGTGATCGCCACCACGTCGAGGCCGACCTCGCGAGCACGCTCGAGAATGTCGGCCACGGGCATCACGCAGTCCTTGCTGTGGTGCGTATGGATGTGGAAGTCGGCGAACAGCTCGCGCTGCTGGCGACGGCGGCGCGGCAGCGGGTGCCGCCGCCGGCGTGCGACTTCGTCGTACACCTCGACGATCTCGCCGGTCACACGCTCCCAGTCGTACCGGCGGGAGACCCGCAGCGCGTAGGTCGAAAGCCGGTGCCGCAGCTCCGTGTCGGTGAGCACGCGGGACAGCGCCGCCGCGAGCGCCGTGACGTCCCGCGGCGGCACCAGCAGACCCGTGCCCTCGTTCTGCACCACCTCGTCGTATCCGGGGATCTGCGAGGCGACCACGGTGGCGCCGGAGGCCATCGCCTCGAGCAGGGCGACCCCCGCCGTCTCCGGGCCGAACGACGGCGCACAGAAGACGTCCGCACCGCGCAGGAGGCCGGCCACCTCGGCGCGCGGCAGGCGCCCGTGGAAGCGGACGCGGTCGTGCCACGGGAGCGGCACGAGGCGCGCGTAGCGGCGCTCCTGCACGTCCCCGCCGCACACGTCGACGACCACGCCGGCGTGCTCGTCGCCCAGGAGGCGCAGGGCGCGCAGCAGCAGGCCGAGCCCCTTGCGCCGCTCGGGGCCAGCGCTGAACACGATGTGCAACGGCCCCGAAGCACGCTCGGCCGCAGGATGGAACACCTCGTGGTCGACGCCCGGCGGGATGACGCGATACGCACCGGGGAACGAGACCGCCGCCGTGTCGCGCACCGCGACCGACGAGGCGATGGCCGCGTCGAGCGAGTCGAACAGGCGGCGGAGCTGCGGCCGCGTCGACCAGAACGGCCGCATCTTCTCGGGGTTGGCGTGGAACGTCGCCACGAGCGGACAGCCGGCGTAGCGCAGCGCCGACCAGCCGAGTCCGGGGACGAACGGCTCGTTGAGATGCAGGAGGTCGAAGTCCTCGGCCCCCAGCAGCACGTCGATGTTGGCGATGAGGTCCGCCGGCGCGGCGATGAGCTTGAGGGATCCGCTCTCCTTGACCGCGTAGGTGGCGCCGGCGAAGAAGTACCGCGGGATACGGCTCATCCGGCAGGAAGACCGTCTCCCGTTCGCCGGTGAGGACCGCCTGCACGTTGCGCTGCGCCTCCTCGACCGCCCGGCGGTCGGCGCTCGGCGCGATCACCGTGACGCGGTGGCCGGCCGCCGTGAGCCGCTCCGCGAGCGCGCGCACCTGGTCGTTGACGGCCGACTGCGTCGACCAGAGGAACGGCGTGAGGATGCCGAGCTTGAGAGCCATGCGCACCATGCTACCGCACGGGAGGTGCGCACGACGTTCCGTACGCTCGGGAGGCGGCCGGGGCATCGCCCCGGCCGCCTCCCGGACTGGTCATTCCTGCGCCGGACCTTGCCGAGGATGTCCTCGGCGCAGCCCTCGCTGGTCCGCCTGCGTCAGCCCTGGCAGACCGCGCCGGCGTCCGGGCCCTCGCCGCTGATGAACTCCTCGGTCATGCGGCGGCACTGGTCGTCCGGATGCTGCACCGGCGGCGACTTCATGAAGTAGCTGCTGGGGCCCTCGAGCGAGCCGGCGAGGCCGCGGTCGAGGCCGATCTTGGCGCAGCGCACGGCGTCGATGACGATGCCGGCGCTGTTCGGCGAGTCGACGACCTCGAGCTTGAGCTCGATGTTGAGCGGAACGTCACCGAAGGTGCGGCCCTCCATGCGGATGTAGGCCCACTTGCGGTCGTCGAGCCACTTGACGTAGTCGCTGGGTCCGATGTGCACGTTGTCGGCGCCCATGTCGTAGTCGAGCTGGCTCGTGACGGCGTTCGTCTTGCTGATCTTCTTGGACTCAAGACGCTCGCGCTCGAGCATGTTGAGGAAGTCGGTGTTGCCGCCCACGTTGAGCTGGCTGGTGCGCTCGAGCTTGACGCCGCGCTCGCGCATGAGGCGCGTGAGCACGCGGTGCACGATGGTGGCGCCGACCTGGCTCTTGATGTCGTCGCCGATGATCGGCACGCCGGCCTCGACGAAGCGCTTCTGCCAGTACGGCTCGCGGGCGATGAACACCGGGATGCAGTTCACCAGGGCGCACCCCGCGGTGAGGATCTGCTCGGTGTACCACTTCGTGGCCTCTTCGCTGCCCACGGGCAGGTAGTTGACCACCACGTCGGCCTGCGTCTCCTTGAGGATGCCCACGATGTCGGCGGTGGGGCCGGGCGCCTTCTCGATGATCTGCGAGAGGTACTTGCCGAGGCCGTCATGGGTCATGCCTCGCGCGACCGTGACGCCCTTGTTGGGGACGTCCGAGAACCTCACCGTGTTGTTGGGCTTGGTGTAGATGGCCTCGCTGAGGTCCTTGCCCACCTTGTTCTTGTCGACGTCGATGGCGGCCACGAACTCGATGTCGCGAACGTGATAGCCGCCGACCACGGGATGCATGAGCCCAGGCACGAAGTCGGTCTTCTTGGCGTTCTTGTAGAACTCCACACCCTGAACGAACGACGAAGCGCAGTTGCCGACGCCGATGATCGCAACACGTACTGGATTGCCCAAGATCGGTTAACCTCCACTGGCTGCGGCCGCCCCGGGCGGCCGCGTCGATCGGAGCGGGGTCCGGGCGCACGAAAGGGACCGACCGGCTCGAGATAACGCGCGAGAGTATATCACGCGGCGGCGGGCGCTCCGGCTCCGCCGGACGCGGCGGCGCCCTCGGCGGGCGCTCAGTACCTGCGGCCGCCGCGCCCCGAAGGCTCCGGCCACAGGTCGTCGCCGAGGTCGTCGTGCGGACCCGCGTCTGCCGGCGGCGGCTCGACGGCCGGCGGCGGCTCCGCCGCACGCAGCTTGCGCAAGACGTGCAGCTCGCGATGCACCACGGTCATCACCGTGGCCACGGCGAGCAGGTAGAGCATCCACACGAGGAAGCTCGTGCCGCCCGGCTCCCACCACGAGAAGAGCAGGCCGAGGCCCAGGCCGACCAGACGCTCCGGCCGGGACATGAAGCCGACCCTGCAGTCCACTCCGAGCGCCTCGGCGCGGGCGCGGACGTACGAGACCATCTGCGCGGACCCCATGAAGACGAGCACGGCCACGATGGGGCCCCACTGAGGGCCCTCGCGCACGAAGTAGATGACGAGGGCTCCGGCCACCAGCAGCTCGGAGACGCGGTCGAGCGTGGAGTCGAGAAAGGCGCCGGCCGTGGTCGGCCCGGCGCCCGCTCGGGCGACCGCGCCGTCGAGCGCGTCGCAGAGCGAGGCGATGATGCCCACCACCAGCGCCCAGATGAAGTGTCCGGTGATGATGAGCGGCAAGCCGGCCACCTGCAGCACCAGGCCGATGATCGTCATCATGTCGGCGGTGAAGCCGCGACGCGCGAGGACGACGCCGATGCGGAAGAATCCGCGCCGCGCGCCGTCGGTGTAGCGGGTCTTCAGATTCGCCACGTCAGCCGTCGCGCTCGCGCGCCGTCACCGCGGACGCCTGTGGCGCGGCGCTCGGCTGCACGTTGACGGCGAACGCCCACGCGGCGAGGACGACGAGCGCCCCAGCGACGGCGTCGATGATGAAGTGGTTTCCGGTAGAGATGATCGCGACCAGGACCACGAAGGCATAGACGAAGCCGAGGTAGCGCGTCCAGCGGCCGTGCGCGAGCGTGTAGAGCATGAGACCGAGGAAGAGCGCGTAGCCGAAGTGCAGGCTGGGCATGGCCGCGAATGGGTTGGCCAGCATGCCGTCCTCGAAGATGTGCGTGCGGATGCCGTGAAGGAAGTTGATGTCGGCCACGCCGGACGTGAAGATCATCCGCGGTGGCGCCGTCGGCAGAAGTGCGAAGACAAGCACAGCGATGAAGTTGATGGCGAGGAACCAGTTGCGGTACAGCGTCCACCACCCGCGCCGCTGGGTGAACACCCAGACCATGGCGCCGATGATGATCGGCAGATGCGCGTACTGGTAGACCCACACGAGCAGGGTCATCAGTGGCTCGAAACCACTCACCCGGCCCTGGATCCACGGCTCCCACCAGATGTGCAGAGCCTTCTCCAGGTTCATGAAGAAGACGCCGTTGGCCATGGCCGCGACCTCGCGTCCCCGCGAGAGTGCGCGCGAGAGGTCGTAGGCGGCGTAGCACGCCATCATGATGAGGGCCTGACGGAGGACGTCTTCTCCCCCCTGGGGGCGAAGGAGAACCGGGCGTCGTTCAGGAGACGGCCCACTGCAGGCCTGAGACGCGCGTTCACCTCTTCGACCTCCCGTCAGGCGGACGTCACGAGCTGGCGCCCGTATTCCGCAAACGATAGCAGAGCCTCGAACCACCGGGCAACTACTGCAGCCGGTGTGACGTCCGCATTTGAGCCCGCCGTCGCCGCAGGCGACGAGGGCGGGCGCCGTTGCAGGTGTTGTTCCCTCCCGGGGCTGTTCCCCCGCGGAACTGTTCCCGCCCGGAGCGGACGCTCCTTGCGCGGCCCTCGGCTGCGCCAACAACCGGCTCGGGCGCGCAGAGTCGCGGGGAAAGAGGGCGAGATGATGGTGGGCCGTGAAGGATTCGAACCTTCGACCTTGGGATTAAGAGTCCCCTGCTCTACCAACTAAGCTAACGGCCCACAGGCGTGCGAGGCGATATGGTACCAGCCCGCCGCAGTCTTGCCAAACGGCTTCGTCAGACGCCGAACACGTGCCGGCCGGCGACCTCATAGCCCTCGTCGGCGACCGTCCCCTCGATGGATTCGAGGCTGACGGCGTCGGTGTCGAAGTCGATCGTGACGGTCTTTTCCGCGACGTCGACGGCGACCACCCCGACGCCGTCCATGGCGCCGACGGCGTTCTCGATCGCCATCTTGCAGTGGTTACACGACACGGTCGGTACGTTGAGCACGACATGGGTCTCAGCCATGGTCGGTCCTTCCTGATGCGGCGGCGGGCGACCCGAGCTCGTCGAGCTTGAAGGTCTCCGACCGTCCCTCTCCGAGGTCGACGGTGACACTGTCGACCGGGGCCAGCAGATCCGTGACTTTTCCTTCCCCGGCGGGGGTCCTGACTATCGCACCGCGCTTGGGCGCCCGCTTGCGAAACGAGACGTACACCTGGTGCTCGTACTTGAGGCAGCACATGAGACGCCCGCAGCAGCCGGAGATCTTGGTGGGGTTGAGCGGCAGGTTCTGGTCCTTGGCCATGCGGATGGAGACCGGCTCCTGGTCGCCGGCGAAGGTGGCGCAGCAGAGGCTGCGGCCGCAGGGGCCGTACCCGCCGACGATGCGCGACTCGTCCCGGGCGCTCACCTGCTTGAGCTCGACGCGGCGCCCGAGGCGGTCGCCGAGCCTGTTCTGGAGGTCGCGCACGTCGGCGCGCTCCTCCGCGAAGAACGTGATCGTGAGCTTGGGGCCGTCGAACGCCTGGCGCGCCTCGACGACCTTGAGATCGAGCTTGAGGTCGGCGGCGAGCCGGCGGCACGTGGTCTTGGCCTCGAGCTCGGCCGCGCGGTGTGCGGCGATGGCCTCGTGGTCGGCGGCCGAAGCCTTGCGCAGCACTTTGCGGAGGCCGCGCGGGGCTTGGTCGGCTCCGACCTCGCCGGGGCCCTTGACGAGCCGTCCGAAGTCGGCGCCGCGCGTGGTGTCGACGACGACGCCGTCGCCGGGAGCCAGCTCCAGGTCGCCGGCGCTGAACTGGTAGACCCTGCCGCCGCCGCGAAACACGACGCTGCAGATCCTAGGCACTGGTGGTGACCTCCTCGAAGCGCGCGAACATCGCCTGCAACGCGAGCTTCTGGTCGATATTGAGGTACAGGTCTTTGCGAGTCTTGGCGGCGACGCCCAGAAGGCGAGCGTAGTGCTCGGGCGTGGCCACGACCGCCTCGACGAGCGCGTCGCGATGGTCGCTGTTCCAGAGTACATCGGATGCCCCGGAAGCGACCACCCAGAGGTCGCGCACCCACGAGACGAGCAGATCGAGCGCGTCCTGGGCCGCCAGACGGCGGCGGCGCGACTCTTCCCGCTTGGCGCGCCCCTCAGCCTGCTTCACGTACCAGTCGAGGTCGCGTTTGTCCTGGAACTGACGCTCCAGCCCGGCCAGCCGCCGCTTGAGGTCCTCGGCGAGCGCGGCGGCGATCTCCGCCTGCTGGCGCTCGAGGACCCCGATGAAGGCGGCTCCCGGCTCCGGTCCGCCGGACGGTCGCGATCCGGCGATCAGCGCGGCGACGTGCCGCAGGAACTCGTCGCGGCGCCGCGGTCCGGCGGCGTCGTCGGCCAGGCGCGCGGCGCGCTCGATGGAGCCGAGCGAGAGGCGCGCCAGCGCCTCAGCGGCCGCCGATTCCACGTGCAGTCGCTCGACGAGGTACGCGCCGACCTCCGTGTCGCTGAGCGGCCGGAACTCCACCACCTGACAGCGCGAGACGATGGTCGGCAGGACGCGCTCGAGCCGGTCGGTGACCAGGATGAACACGACGTACGAGGGCGGCTCTTCGATGCTCTTCAGCAGTTTGTTGGCGGCGGCCGGGTGCAGGTACTCCGCCTCGGGGATGACCCAGACGCGACGCGCGGCCGAGAAGGGCTTGAGGCTGAGGTCGGAGACGACCGGCTCGATCTGGTCGATGCGGATGAGATCGCCCTCGCGCTCGACCAGGTGCAGGTCGGGATGCGGCGCCGCTCCGCGCGCGCTCGCACTCCGCGCAGTCGCCGCAGCCGCCGCAAGGCGCGACGAGGGCTACGCCGAGCTCGCGCGCGAACTCGGTCTTGGCGAGGCCCTCAGGCCCGGACAGCAGGTACGCGTGGCTCAGGGAGCCGTCGCGGATGGCGCGCGCGAAGAAGGCCTTGGGCTGGACCTGCCCCGGGATGCCCGCGAACACCGCCGCCGCCCTCAGCCGCCGAGCCGGAGCCCGGCGGCGGCGATCGCCTCGAGCGCGGCGGCCTCGACATCGACGGCGACGACCTCCGCGGCGCGCAAGCCGTCGACGAGGCGGACGCGCTCGGGAAAGCGGCGAGCCAGGGCGGCGAAGCCGGCCGCGACGCGCTGCTGGAACTCGAGCCCCTCCGCCTCGATGCGGTCGGCGCGGCCGTCGCCGGCGCCGGACCGCGCCAGCCCCACGGCCGGGTCGACGTCGAGGACGAGGGTGACGTCGGGCAGCACGCCGTGCAGCGCCGGTGCGTTCACGGCGAGCACCTCGTCGACTCCCAGCTTGCGGGCGAAGCCCTGGTAGGCCAGCGACGAGTCGACGAAGCGATCGAGGACGAGCACGCGGCCGGCCCCGAGTTCGGGCAGCAGCACCGTCTCGACGAGCTCGGCGCGAGCGGCCGCGTACAGCAGCGTCTCGGTCCACGGCGACAGCGACGACGGGCCGTGGAGCAGGACGTTGCGGATGGCCTCGCCGGCCGGCGTGGCGCCGGGCTCGCGGATGACGGCGCCCGGCGTGGAGACCGGCCCTACCGGCAGCCCGCAGGCAGCCAGGCGCTCGCACAGGAGCGCCGCCTGGGTGCTCTTGCCGCACCCGTCGCAGCCCTCGAGGCTGATGAGGACGCCACCGCGGTCAGGCATGGACCTCTCCCCCGCCACCCCGCCGCCGCCGCTTACTGAGCGGTGTACCTGCCGGCGCCCCGCCCGTTGATTCGGCTGCGCGGATCAGTGAACGGTGCCCCTGCGGCGCCCCGCTCGTTGATTCGGCTGCGCGGATCAATCGGCTTTCTTCCGTGCCTTGTACTTCTCTTTGCTCGGACAATCGATGTCGATGCAGAGCACCCACGGACGCCCGCGCCCGCCGCCGCCGACCACCTTGATCTCCGGCCATCCGCACTCGGCGCACATCTTGCCCGTGGGCACGATCGTGCCGCGCTGCGGCAGCGGGAACGTCTGGCCGCAGCCGCGCCGCGGGCGCTCGCCCTCGACGGTGGGCTGCTGCGGCTCTTCGCCTTCTTTGCCGACGCAGGCGGCGAAGCGCTTGCCGGTCTTGCCGCGCAGCACGCGCAGCTGGCCGCCGCAGTTCTTGCAGACGCCGAGCGTGAGGTCCTCGCGCACGCCGCTCTTGATGCGGTCGCGGATGTCGTCGATGTGGCCGTCGAGGCGCTTCCACGCCTCTTCGAGCATGTCCTGACTCTCGCGCACGACCTCGTCGCGGCGCAGCTCGCCCTCGCTGATGCGGTCCATCTGGCGCTCGAGGGTGGCCGTCATCGCGCTGGACGAGATGTCGACCGGCGCCTTCTCCATGGCGGCGTCGAACGCGGCGATGAGGGCCATGCCGAGCTCGGTGGGCTCCACCGGGTTGTCGCGCACGTAGTTGCGATCGTAGAGGTGCTGGATGATGTCGGCGCGGGTGGCCTTGGTGCCGAGGCCGAGGTCTTCCATCTTCTCGATGAGCTTGCCCTGGCCGTAGCGGCCCGGAGGCTGCGTCTCCTTGGCCTCGGAACGGACGTCGAGGACCTTGAGGGTGTCGCCCGGCTGCAGCGGCGGCAGCGGCCGGTCGCGCTTGGCCGCGTACTTCTCGTAGACCTCGAGGTACCCGAGCGTCGCCACGCGGGCGCCGTAGGCGAGGAACGGCTCGGCGCCCAGGCTTATGTCGACGCGCTGGCGCTCGATGACGGCCGCCGGGAGCAGCGTGGCGAGGAAGCGCCGTGCGACCAGGTCGTAGACCTTGGCCTGGTCGCCGCTCAGCTCCTTCTTGGGCGCGCCCACCGGGTAGATCGGCGGGTGGTCGGTGGTGCGCTTCTTGCCGCGAGTCGCGGTGAGCTTGTCCTGGGTGGCCAGCCGCGCAGCCGTGGCGGCGACCGGCTGCCAGTGCGAGAGCTCGCGCAGGCTGCCGTGCAGGTCCAGCGACGGCGGATAGACCGTGTTGTCGGTACGCGGGTAGCTGATGAGGCCGTCGAGGTACAGCGACTCGGCGGCGCGCATGGCCCGCGCCGGAGTCATGCCGGAGTCGGACGCGGCGCTCATGAGCGCGGTGGTGTTGAACGGCGCCGGCGGCTTGTCCTGGCGCGGCTCGGCCTTGTAGGCGGTGACCTCGGCAGTCTCCACCTGCGCGCCGGCGTAGGCTGCCTCCATGGCGTCCTGGGTGTCGAAGCGCCCCTTGGTGTGCGCGACCTCGAACGGCTCACCGTCGTAGTCGAGCGTGGCTTTGAGCTCCCAGTACGGCACGGCGACGAACGCGCGGCGCTCGAGCTCACGGTCGACGACGAGGCGCAGCGTCGGCGACTGGACGCGGCCCACCGAGAGGTAGTCCGAGCCGTAGCGGTACGACGCCAGCGACATGAACCGTGTGAGCACCGCGCCCCAGATGAGGTCGATGTCCTGCCGCGAGTGCGCCGCCTCCGCCAGGTTGAAGTCGACGGTGGAAGGCTTGTCGAACGCGGCCTTGACCTCCTCGGGCGTGAGCGCCGAGTAGCGTACCCGGATGTGCCGGTCCACGACGGCCGCCGGCAGCATGGGCTTGACGTGCGGGTCGCCGCCGTTGACCGGCTCGGGCGCCGGCGCCTTGGCGCGAGCCTCGGCGGCCGCGTCCTTGGTGGCCGCCGCCTTGCGCTTCTTCTTCTCCGGCTTGTCGCCCGGATTGTGCTTGAGAGCGTCGCCGCGCAGGATCTCGATGGCCTCGTGGCCGATGAGCTCGCCCTCGCGGTCGTAGTCGGTGGCGATGACGAGCTCGGTGGCGCCCTTGGCGACGGTACGTAGCGCCGCGAGCGTGCCGGCGGCGCCGCCGTCGACCACCCAGGCGAGGTCCGGCTTCTCGATCATCTCGCCGAGGTACTTGAGGCTCCAGCGCTTGTACGTGTTGGGGAACACCGTCTCCATGACGTGCCCGCGCAGCCCGATGGCGACGGCGTCGGCGCCGTCGAGGGTGAAGTGGTACGACCTCACCTTCTGCCGACCGCGGCCGTGCTCCTTGACGGAGGCCTTGCCGCCGAGGATCTCGGCGATCTTCTTGGCCGCCGAATCCTTCTCTGTGACGATGAGCTTCACTGTTACCTCATGGGGACGTGAGAGGAACGACCAGGACTGCGGGAGTTAATACCACCCCGCAAACCTGGCCGTCGAGATGACGTTTGAGTCAGCCGGTCAGTCGAGCGCCGCGAGCGCCTCTTCGCGCGTCTGGTGCATCGAGAACACGCGGTCGAGGCCGGTGACGCTGAGCACCCGCTCCACCGGACGCGTGGTGACGACGATCGTCATGGCCCCGCCGGCGCTGTGCACGCGGCGGACTCCGCCGATGAGGACACCGAGCGCGGTGGAGTCGATGAACGTGACTCCGCCGAGGTCGACCACGAGCCGCTTCACGCCCGAGTCGAGCAGTTCGAGGAGGCGCTCCTTGAACTGCGGTGCGGTGAAGATGTCGACCTCACCGGTCAGGATGACCACGCCGAGGTCATCACCCTGACGCTCACTGGAGACGCTGAACATGTCGCTCATTGAGCAGGCCCCTTACTTGGTCGGCGATGGAGAAGGTGTGGGTGTCGCTGCCGGTGTGCTGTGTGGCGTGTTCTGCTTGATCCAGTCCTTGACCGCCGCGGCCTCGGAGGACGAGGGGTCGAGCTGGAGGAACTTCGTGAACGCAAGCAGAGCCGTGTTGGTGTCGCCCGCCGTGATGGATGCGGTGCCGAACTGGAGGAAGGCCTGCGGATCCTTGGGCGTGAGCCCGGTGATGTCGCCGTAGACACGGGCGGCCGCCTGGGCGTCGCCGGCCTGGGCGTACACGGACGCCAGCGACTGGAGGAGCGTGAGCCGCTGGGCCTTGACCGCCTGGCCCTTCTGCTTGGCGAGCAGCTTGTCGGCCTTGGCGTACGCGGCCGCCGCGCCGTTCAGATCGGCGGTGAGCGCCGCGGAGCCCTTGGTCTGGGTCGAGGAGCGGGACAGGTACGCCTCGGCGAGCGCGGTCCACGCCGCGGCGTCGGCGGGCGTGGCCACCGTCGCGGCCTTGTCTTTGGCGATCTGCTGGTTGAGCACCTGTGTGGCGTCCTGCTGGGCGCTGTTGAACCACGTGCACCCGTTGAGCACACCTGAGTAGCCGACGACGAGGAACGCCGCCATCAGGAAGGCCATGAACCCAAAAACGATCTTCTGCCAGAACTTTACCCTGCGGCGATCGAGCAGCACTTAGGCGGTCTCCTCTCGAGGAACGGGCGTATGCCACCAGCCGGAGCCTGCGCCGCCGACTTCGACGGCGCCGGTACGCACGCGGTCCTGTAGCTTTTCGCGTACGGCGACCGCGGTGGCGCGGATGGCGTCGGCGTCCACGCCCACATGGGCGCGGTCGCGGTAGAGCTCGCGCCCGCCGACGACGGTGAGCGTGATGTCATCCTGATTGGCGCCGTAGACGAGCGCCGAGTACGGGTCGGCGATCGGCGCGAAGTGCGAGCGCGAGACGTCGACGGCGATGAGGTCGGCGCACTTGCCCGGCTCAAGACTGCCGACGTCGGCGTCCATGCCGAGCGCCTCGGCCCCGCCCAGCGTGGCGATGCGCACGCACTTCTGCGCGTCGAGCACGCTCACGTCGCGCTCCACGGCGCGATGCAGGAACAGCATGGTGCGCATCTCGTCGAACATGTCCATGATGTTGCTCGACGCGGGACTGTCGGTGCCGATGCCCACACGGACTCCCTCGTGCAGCAGGTCGGCCAGCGGCGCGATGCCGCAGCCGAGCTTGGCGTTGCTCTTGGGGCAGTGCGCCACGGCTACGCCGGTGTTGCGCAGGATGCGGATGTCGTCGCGAGTGACGTTGCACGCAGTGGACGGCGAGGAAGTCGCGGTCGAACACGTTCCACTGCTGCAGGTACTTGATGGGCGTGACGCCGTAGGGCTGGATCAGCATGCGCTCCCAGCCCATCTTCTCGCGATAGTCGTGGGCGAACTTGCCCGAGCCGGAGCGGATGTAGGTGAGCTCGTCCTGGCTCTCGGCGACGTGGCTCATGACCTTGAGGCCGCGCTCGCGCGCCAGCTCGCAGACCGCCTGGTAGAGGCGGCTGGACACGGTGTAGGGCGCGTGCGGCGCCAGGCCGATCTCGATGCCCGCGGGCGCGACGGCCTGCGCGTCGTCGAGCCGCCGCACCACGTCGGCCATGGTCTCGTCGAAGCGCGAGTCGTCGACGCCGAAGATCTCGAGGTAGACGCGGCCGCGCAGGCCGGCGGCTCCGGCCGCCTCCAGCGTCGCCGCGCCGTAGCTGGTGTCGGCGATGGTGGTGATGCCGGAGGACACGGCCTCGATGGCGCCCAGCCGGGCGCTCACCAGGTACTCCTCCGGAGTCAGCGACGCCTTGACGTCGACGAGGCTGATGATCCAGTCGCCGAACTCGGCGTCGTCGAGGATGCCGCGGAACGACGTGTACTCGACGTGGCTGTGACAGTTGACGAAGCCCGGCATGATGATGGCGCGACCGAGGTCGACGGACGTCGCCTCCGGATAGTCGGCCGCCAGCCGCGGCGCGGGGCCGACCGCCACGATGCGCTCGCCGGCCACGGCGACGCCCCCGTCGGGAAGGACGGGCGCGGCCACCGGGAGGACCCAGTCGGCACGGTAGATCGTGATGTCGCGGTCGGTATCGGGCACGAGGCGTTCACACCAGCAGGGGGGGCCCGGAAGAGGCCCCCACGTCGTCGCAGTATAGGGGAGCCTCGCGCGCAGTGGCAAACAGAGGCCGTGGCTCACGAGGACCGCTTCGCGGCGGTATACTCCCCGCACCAGATACCGGAGGACCGCAGCGTGCAGCAGGGACAAGGACCGAGCATCTCGCCGGACGTCGTCACGAGCGCCGTCTGGGACGCCGTCAAGGAACTCCCGGGCGTCTGCGACCTCCACCGCAATCCGCTGCAGAGCCTCGGCGAGAAGGTGCACCTGGAGCGCCACGGGCCCGTGCGGCTGGACGAGGACGACGCAGGGCCTGCTGCTCGAGATCCACCTGGTCGCGGAGGCCGGCGCGCACCTCACCGCCGTCGGCGAGGCCGTGGCCCGCGCCGGCGCCACCTACCTCACCCGCACGACCGGCAACCCCATCACCCGCGTCGAGGTGCACATCGACGACATCGCCGACCCTTCTGCGTGAGCGTGAGGGCGATCGACCTCACCGCGGCCAGCAGCGACCTGCTGGCGTCCTGCTGCTCCACCTGCGTGTGGTGGCTCGCGCGGCCCGGCGCCGAAGCCGGCCCGGGCCTCCGCGCCGAGTGGCAGCGCGAGGCGGAGGCCGAGGCCGGCTTCTTCGGCCGGGCTCTCGTCGACGGCGACGCGGTGATCGGCTGGATGCACGTGGCCTCGTCCCGCCTGACCCCGCGGGCGCGCGTCCTGCCCGCCGGCCCCCCGTCACCCGACGCCTACGTCCTCACCTGCTGCGTACTTCTACGACGAGGAGTTCCTGCACGGCTTCCGCTTCCTGCTCATGGAGATCGAGGCGGCGCTCAAACACCGCAAGGTCGCGGCGCTGGAGGCCTTCGGCCTGCGCCACACGCTCGGCGACGACGCGTTCCGCGGCTACTATCCGCGAGCTCAACCTCTTCAACCCGGACGTGCTCGAGGGCGGCGGCTTCAGGCCCGTGCAGGAGAAGGGCGAGGTGGCGCGCTACCGTCTCGACCTCGCGGCGCTGATCGAGGCGCCGCGCCGCAGCGTGGAATGGGAGCACGTGACCGCGCCCGCGGGCACGCAGCCCGTCTGCTGAACGGCCGGGCGCGTTGCCGGAGGCCGCGGCCGGCCTAGCGATAGAGCCGCGGCAGGCGCTGCTTCCAGTCGTCGGGCACGACCGCCTCAAGGGCGTCGTCGAGCGTCACGATGCCGAGCAGGTGGTGCTCGTCGTCGACCACCGGGAGAGCGAGCAGGTCGTACTTGGTCATCACGCGGCCGACCTCCTCTTCGTCCACGTCGGCCGTCACCTGCACCACGTCGTCCTCCATGAACGACACGACCTCGTCGCTCGGGCTGCGCCAGCACGAGGTCGCGCAGGCTGACCACCCCGACCAGCCGCTCCTCGGGATCGACGACGTAGAGGTACGTCATCATGTGCTGCTCGGGGCGCTCGCGGCGGATCCACTCGAGCGCCTTGCCCGCCGTGGCCTTGCGCGGGAGCTTCACGTAGTCGGTGGTCATGAGCGACCCCGCGGTGTGCTCGGGGTGGCTGGCGAGCCGGCGCAGGTCCTGCTCGCGCTTGTCGGGCAGGAGCGCGAGGAGCTCCTGCGCCAGCGAGTCCGGCAGTTCGCTGAGCAGGTCGGCCGCCTCATCCGCCTCGATGCGCTCGAGCACCTCGGCGGCGCGCTGCGAGCGGCATCTCCTGCAGCGCCGCCGTGGCGAGCTCACTCTCCATCTCCTGCAGCGTGTCGGCGGCCAGGCCGGGATTGAGGGCGGCCAGCACGGCCGCCCGCTCGCGCGGGCCCACCTGGCCGATGACGTCGGCGATGTCGGCCGGGTGCAGCTCCGCGAGCTCTGCGAACGACTCCACGAAGTTGAGTCGGGAGAGGCGCAGCGCGATGAGGTTGACGTCGCTCCAGGGCACGAAGTCGCCGCTCCGCTTCGGCAGGCGGCGCGAGAGGAACCCGAGCCCGAAGCGCCGCGCCAGCGCGGCCGAGCTCGCGTCGACGCCGCTGACCACGAGGTGGTCCTCGGCCGGCTCGAGCACGACGTCCTGCACGCGCACGAAGGTCCGGCGGCGCATGTCCAGCACCTGGTTGTCGAGCAGCGCGTCGACGAGCGAGAGCTCGTCCGGGCGCAGCGAAGCCGCCTTGACGGCCTCGAGCGCGACGCCGAGCAGCAGACGCTCGCCGTCGACGTCGATCTCGGCGACCTGCGCCCACGAGGCCGCGAGCTGGCCCTCGTCGCGGTCGATGAAGAAGGCGGTGACGACCGGCGGCTCGAGGGCGGTGCTGGCGACCACGTCCGCGAGCTCGCCGACCTCCCGGCCGGCCGCGTCGACGACCTTCATGCCATCAAGCTCGGAGAGTGCGAGGGATCCGGGGATCTCGTCCATGAGGGGGGTGCCCATCCTTTCGTGAACGGTGCCCGCGGAGAATACTCACGACCGCGAACGAGCGTCAATCCATAAGCCTGCCCGCGGGTGCCCGAACGATGGCATTCGTAGGCCCCGCGTAAGATATGCTCTCGCGGTCATTCCCACCGGCCCCGAAGGAGGACGAGGTCTCAATGCAAGCGGTAGATACCGGCTCGGCCACTGGTCTCGAACGGATCTTCAAGTTCAAGCAGTGGAACACCACCCTCAGGCGCGACATGCTCGCCGGGCTCACGACGTTCATCGTCATGTCCTACATCATCTTCGTGAACCCGAGCATCCTCGGATTGGGCGGCAAGGGGTTGCCGTTCGCCGCCGTGCTCACATCCACCTGCCTCGTGGCCGGCGTGATGACCATCCTCATGGGCGCGGTCACCAACCGCGCCTACGCCATCGCTCCCGGCATGGGTCTCAATGCCGTCGTCGCCTTCAGTCTGGTCCTGGGGCAGGGCCTGACCTTCCCGCAGGCGATGGGCCTCATCTTTCTCGAGGGCGTCGCCATCTCCATCCTCGTCCTCACCGGCTTCCGCGAGGCCATCTTCAAGGCCATCCCGCTGGAGCTCAAGAAGGCGATCGTCGTCGGCATCGGCTTCTTCATCCTGTTCATCGGCCTCGTGGACGGCGGCATCGTCGTGGCCGGCAGTGGCACCCCCGTCACTCTCGGCAACTTCGTCGGCGTGCCGGTGCTCGTGACCATCTTCGGCCTCGCGGTCACCATCATCATGCTCACGCGTGGCTGGCGAGGCGCCGTCATCCTGGGGATCATCTTCTCCACCATCCTGGCGACGATCCTCAACTACGCCTACGACAAAACGTCGTTCGCGGAGGGCGTCGCCGTGATCCCGAGCAAGATCGTGGCCACCCCGGACTTCAGCCTCATCGGCCAGTTCAACTTCGGCGCCTTCAGCAAGCTCGGCGTCGCCGCCGCCATCCTCTGGATCTTCAGCCTCATGCTGTCGTGACTTCTTCGACACCATGGGCACGCTGGTCGGCGTCGGCGAGCAGGCCGGCTACCTCGACAACAAGGGCCACCTCAAGAAGCTCAACCGCCTGCTGTTCATCGACTCGCTGGCGGCCGTCGCCGGCGGCGCCGCGTCATCTTCGTCGGCGACGACGTACATCGAGTCCGGCTCGGGCGTGGCCCAGGGAGGGCGGACCGGCATGGTCGGCATCACCGTCGGCGTGCTCTTCCTGCTGGCGATGTTCTTCTCGCCGATCGCCGGCATCGTGCCGGCCAACGCCACGGCTCCGGCGCTGATCATCGTCGGCTATCTGATGATGGCCACGCTGACGGCCGGTGAGACGATGGCGGAGGACGAAGAGGGCAAGCGGGCTCGTGAAGACGCGCCATCGCCGCGATCAACTTCGGCGACATCGCCTTCGGCATCCCCGCCGTCCTCACGATGACCATCATGCCGCTCACCTACAGCATCACGAACGGCATCGGCGCCGGCTTCCTCTCCTACACGCTCATCCGCATCACGCAAGGCAAGGCCAAGGAGATCAGCTGGATGCTGTGGATCGCCTCCGTCGGCTTCCTCATCTACTTCCTGGTGCCGCTGTTCCAGGCCAAGGGCTGGGTCTGAGACCCGCCACCTGAGGGCACGCAGCACGCCGTTCTGACGAAGGGGCGGGCCGCCTCGAGGCGGCCCGCCCCTTCTGCTATCCTTGCCGCCGTATGTCCGTCGTGCTCCTCATCCTCGCGCTCGCGATCATCCTCGCCTCCGCCGAGCTCTTCACCAACGGCGTGGAGTGGTTCGGCCGCCGCTACGAGCTCGGCGAGGGCGCCGTGGGCAGCATCCTCGCCGCCGTCGGCACGGCGCTGCCGGAGACGCTGGTGCCGATCATCGCCATCGTGTTCACGGGCGGCGCCGCGGCCGAGCAGGTCGGCATCGGCGCGATCCTCGGCGCGCCCTTCATGCTGGCCAGCCTCGCCATGGTGGTCACCGCCGCCGCCGTCGTGATCTATTACTGGCGCGGCCGGCGCCCGCTCGCAGTCACGATCAACGAGGGCGTCATGCGCCGCGACCTCAGCCACTTCCTGGTCGCCTACGCCCTGGCCATGATCGCCGGCGTCATCCACGTGCGCGCCCTGCACTACGGACTCGCCGCCGGCCTGATGATCTTCTACGCCTACTACGTCTGGGAGACGCTGCACGCGGAGGGCGACCTCGGCGAGGACACCAAGCCGCTGTACTTCCACCGCGACCCGGAGATGCCGCACACCTACAGGATCTTTCTGCAGATCGGCGTCGCCGTCCTCGGCATCATCCTCGGCGCCGAGATCTTCGTGAAGGAGGTGCAGGTGCTCAGCGAGACCCTGGGAGCCGCCCCGCTGATCATGTCGCTGCTCATCACGCCGATCGCCACAGAGCTCCCCGAGAAGTTCAACTCCGTGCTCTGGATCCGCACGCGCAAGGACACGCTCGCGCTCGGCAACATCACCGGCGCGATGGTGTTCCAGAGCACGTTCCCCGTGTCGGTCGGCCTCATCTTCGCCACCTGGCAGCTCACCAGACCGGCGCTGGTGGCCGGCGTCCTCGCCCTGTTCAGCGGGATGGTGTTCTACCTGACGCTGAGAGTGAGGCACACGCTGATGTGGTGGTCGCTCGGCGGCGCCGGTTCCGTCTACTTCGTGTACCTGGTGTACGTGTTCGCGTACTCGCACTGAGTCGAGGCGGGGCAGAACGACGCAGCACGAGAAACGGCGGCCGGGCCCTCGAGGGCCCGGCCGCCGTCGTCCGTACGCCCCGGCCGCCTAAGAAGCGATGACGAGCAGGACCGTCGATCCGGACTGGACGACGGTGCCCGCGTCCGGCCTGATCTTGAGCACGGTGCCCGGCGGTTGCCCCGAGTTGGCCTGCTGGCGGTAGGCGACCTGAAGGCCGACCGCGTTCAGCTGCTGCTCGGCGACGGCGGACTGCAGACCGTACACGTTGGGCACCGAGACGCCGGATGCGCTGGGACTCGGCGACAGCGATGGCGAGGGCGAGGGCGACGGTGAACCTGTGGAGACCACGAAGCTCACCGTCGAGCCCTTGTCGATCTTCTGCCCGGCCGTCGGGCTCTGGCTGATCACGAGGCCGGTGGCCACGGTGGTGCTCGGCTGCTGCGTCACGGTACCGACCTTGAGCCCGGCGCCCGAGATGGCGGTCTCGGCGGCCGTCTGTGTCAGATTGCTCAGGTCGGGCACGGTCGCTTGCGGCTTGCCGCTGCTGACCCAGTAGGTGACGGTATCGCCGCGGTTGAGCTGCGTGCCCGCGGGCGGGTCCTGCCTGAACACCTGGCCCGAGGCGACGGCGTTCGACTTGCCCGTCTTCTTCGCCCCCTGCAGGTCGTTCTTGGCCAGCCAGTCGTCGACGGCGCTCGCAGTCCACCCCCTGAAATCGGGCAGCGCCTGCGCCGTCTGGCTGCCCTTGCTGATCCAGATGTCCACCGTGCCGCCCTTGCGAAGCTTGGTCCCGGCCGTGGGCGCCTGGCGGCTCACGAAGCCCTGGGCCACGCGGTCGGAGTACTCCTCCTGGATCCCGGCCTTGAACCCGTCCTTCTGGAGCGAGCCGACCGCCGCCGCCTTGCTCAGGCCGACGACGCTGGGCACCGCCGTCTTCTCGCCGCTCATCGTCCACCACAGGGCGGCGGCGACGGCGGCGATGATCGCGAGCAGCAGGATGACCAGGATGAGCGGCCACTTGGACTTCTTGCGCCGCGGCGGCATGGGCTGATCGAGCACGGAGGTCGTTCCGGCGGCCGTCATGCCCGCGGCGGCCGCGTCCATCACCCGCGTGCGCTCGCCGCCGGCGTCGAAGGCGGCCGCCTGCACGGGCCCGCCCTCCTTGGCGGCGCGCAGGTCGCGCGCGAACTCGGCCGCCGACTGGTATCTGTCGGCCGGGTCCTTCGCCATCGCCTTCAGCACGATCTGGTTGAGGACGTAGGGCATGCCCGGCACCAGCTCCGACGGTTCGACCGGCGCCTCGTTGACGTGCTTGAGCGCCACGGTGACGGCGCTGTCGCCCTTGAACGGCACGGTGCCCGTGAGCATCTCGTAGAGGCAGACGCCGACGGAGTAGAGGTCCGAGCGCTCGTCCACGGGGTAGCCCTTGGCCTGCTCCGGGGCGAGGTACTGGGCGGTGCCGAGGATCGAGCCGGCCTCCGTCATGCCGGAGTCGCCGGCGCGCGCGATGCCGAAGTCCATGACCTTGGCGGTCCCATGGGGGTCGATCATGATGTTCTGCGGCTTGATGTCGCGGTGCACGATGCCGCTGCGGTGGGCGAAGTCGACCGCCGCCAGCAGCTGCAGCGTCACAGCGCACGGACTCGTTTCCGCTCAGCCGGCTGCGGCGCCGGATGAGGTCCTTGAGCGTCTCGCCCTCC
The DNA here is from genome assembly GCA_963798285.1 of uncultured Thermoleophilia bacterium. Taxonomy (GTDB): domain Bacteria; phylum Actinomycetota; class Thermoleophilia; order UBA2241; family UBA2241; genus CAIXSE01. The sequence goes on from CAWCSR010000005.1 coordinate 622,725, forward strand.
ACGTACTCCATGGCGATGTAGTACGTGCCGTCGACCTCGCCCCAGTCGTAGATGCTCACCAGGTTCTGCTGGTTGAGCCCCGCGGCCGCCTTGGCCTCGCGGCGGAAGCGCTCGACGAAGGTCGGGTCGTTGAGGTACCGCTGCAGCAGGACCTTGATCGCGACGTTGCGGCCGAGGGTGAGGTCCTCGCACAGGTACACGTCGGCCATACCGCCGCCGCCGAGCTTGCGCACCACGCGGTACCGGCCGCCGACCACCTGTTCTGGCTGGAACACGTCGCTCACATCCGCCTGCCTCTCTCCTTCATCCACATGCTTACGACCACGGGCGCACGGTCCTGCCCCTCAGGGCAGGGCGGGCTGCGCCAGCGCCGTCTTGATCACGGCGGCGGCGAGCGGCGCAGCCACCTCGCCGCCGGTCGCCTGCGTGTTCTCGATCACGACGGCGATGGCCACCTTCGGGTCCTGGGCGGGAGCGAAGCCGATGAACCAGGCGAGGTTCGTGCCGTCACCCTTCTCCGCCGTGCCGGTCTTGCCGGCGACCTGGATGCCCTGCAGCGCGGCGGCCGTGCCCGTGCCCGCGTTGACGACGTTCTGCATCATCGTGTTGAGCTCGCTCGCCGTGGTCGCTTTGGTGGCGAGCAGCCACTGCTGCGGCTGCGCCGTGCTCACGACGGTGCCGTCCGCGGCCACGATCTCCTGCGTGTAATACGGCTTCATGACGTGGCCGCCGTTGGCCACGCCGCCGGCTACGAGCGCCATCTGCAGCGGCGTGGCCAGCCACTGATCCTGCCCGCACGCCGCCCAGGCCACGGACAGCGGGTCCATGAACGCGTTCGGCGAGAGCAGGCCCTTCTTGCCGTAGCGCCCGCTGGCCACCACCTCGCCCGCGGGCAGCGGCAGCGGCGGTGTCTTGTAGAAGCCGTACTGCTGCGCCGCCGTGATGAGCCGCTTGCGTCCCAGCCTGTTGCCGACCTTCGCGAAGGTCGTGTTGATGGACGCCGTGAGCGCGTAGGTGAAGTTGTTGGGGCCGAACACCTCGCCGCCGTAGTTGGTGACCTTGCCGCCGAAGATCACGTACGTGCCCGTGTCGACGAACTGCGAGTCCGGCGTGACCGCTGCCGGTGTCGAGCCCGGCGGAGGCGGTGACGAGCTTGAACGACGAGCCAGGCACGTAGAGACCCTGCGTCGGCCGGTTGAGCAGCGGGGCCGACGGGTCCTTGCTGAGCCGGCTCCACTGGTCCTCGAGATTGGCCGGGTCGTAGGTCGGCGCCGACGCCGAGGCGATGAGCGCGCCCGTCTTGGGGTCGAGGACGACGATCGCGCCCCGCTTCCCCTGGAGTTCCTGCTGGGCGACCTTCTGGACCCCGGGCACGATGGTGAGCTTGACGCTGGCCCCCTTGGGCTGACGGCCCAGCAGCTTGTCGACCCAGTTCTGCACGCCGAGGTCGCTCGACTGGCCCGTGAGCACGTCGTTGAGCTGGGACTCGATGCCGGTGCGCCCGTACTGCACGGAGTCGTAGCCCACGAGCTGCGGCGCGATGGTGCCGTTGGGGTAGTCGCGATAGTAGTAGCCCGAGCGGCGCTGCGTGCCGGCGATCACCGATCCGTCGAAGCCGACGATGTCGCCGCGCTTGATCTTCATCTCCTTGGCGATGCTGCGCTTGTTCTCGGGACGGTCCTGGAACCACTGCGCGCGCACGACCATGATCCACGTGAGGTTGACGACCAGTGCGACGAAGAGCACCGCCGTGATGATGAACACCCTGGACATGGCTTTGTTCATCGGCCTAGCCCTTCTCCGCCAGACGCCGACGTTCGAGCTCGGTGCCGCCGCGGATGATGTTGGTGCGGTTGGAGACCATGAGCAGGAGCGCCACGAGGACGAGGTTCGCGGTGACGGAGCTGCCGCCGTAGCTCAGGAACGGCAGCGTCACGCCGGTGAGCGGGATGAGGCGCGTGACGCCGCCGATGATGATGAACGTCTGGATGGCGAACGCCGTGGACAGTCCCGCCGCAAGGAGCTTGGAGAACCCGTCCGGCGCGTAGACCGCGATGCGGAACCCGCGCCAGACGAACAGCACGTAGAGCAGGATGATGCCGACGGCGCCGATCAGGCCCATCTCGTTGGCCACCGCCGTGAAGATGAAGTCGGTCTGGCAGCTCCGGCACCACGGGCACGTGGTTGGCGTACAGCAGGTAGCCGCGCCCGAACCCCGCGCCGGTGATGCCGCCGTCGGCGATGGTGAAGAGCGACTGGAGGAGCTGGTAGCCCTGGCCGGCCGCGTCCTTCCACGGATTCAGCCAGATGGCGAAGCGCTCCTGCACGTGCGGGACCACGTAGACGGCGATGGCGCCGGCGACGGCGAAGAGCCCGCGCGCCGGCGGCCACGTACACGGCGCGCGCCGTGGCCATGTACATGAGCGAGACGAAGATGGACATGAAGAGCAGCGCCATGCCGAAGTCCTTCATGAAGACCAGCATGGCGAGCGACAGGATCCACATCACGAGCAGCGGGCCGAAGTACTTGAACGCCGGCACGGGCACGCCGAGCACGTGCCGCTGCGGCACGGAGAGCATGACCTTCTTGTCGTCCAGGTAGCCGGCCAGGAAGATCACGATCGCCAGCTTGGCGAACTCGGACGGCTGGATGCTGAAGCCGAACGCGTGGATCCACAGTTTGGCCCCGTTGACCGTGCTGCCCAGCACGATGGTGATCACCAGCAGGGCGAGCCCGACGGCGCCGATGAGGTAGCGGTAGCGGTCGAGCTTCATGTGGTCGCGGACGATCAGGACCGTGAGGACGAACAGGCCGGCGCCGACGAGCAGCCACTGCCCCTGCGTGAGAGCCAGCGACGGCTTGATACGAAAGATCTCGGTGAGGCCGATGGCGGCGAGCAGCGCCGTGATCGGCAGCAGGAACGGGTCCGCCTGCCGCAGGAAGATCCGCTCCAGGACGTGCAGCAGCAGGAAGATGCCGACGAACACGAGGCCGTAGACGATGGAGACACTCTTGATCTCGCGGAAGCGGCCGGCGTAGACGGACACGTAGGCCATCGTGCTCACCGCGCCGGCGAGCACGAGGAACACGAGCTCGAGGTTGCGCCGGCTCACGGCCACATCCCCAGCTGCCGGGACACGCTGAGGGCGCCGGTCCTGTCGCGAAGCATCTGCTGGTCGACCAGTGCCCGCGCCGCCGGCGACAGCGATGCGTAGGTGATGTAGCTGCGCCGGTAGACGGCGTGCAGGGGGATCGGGCCGACGTTGCCGGGCACGCCGCTGTAGATGGCGAGCGAGCCCCCGTCTACGCCGATGAAGAACACGGTGCTGAGGTAGAAGGCGCCGGCCGCGAGCACGACGGCAAGCACTGCCAGCACCGTCGCGACGACGCCGAGGCGGCGCACGGAGCGCCGCCGGCGGCGGACGGCCTCGGACGCCGGCGCAGGCTCGCCGTCCTGCTCGGCGCGCATGGCGGCGAGCGCGTCGGCGGCGTCGGCCTCTTCTTCATCGGCCGGCTCGTCGTCGCCGGCGACGACGAAGGGGAGCTCGCCGGTCGCCGCGTCGGCCTCCGGGTCGGCCGGCTGCACCAGCGTCGTCTCGTCGTCGTCGAGCGCCCCGTGGGGCCCCTCGTCGACGCGCACCACGACGGCGGTGATGTTGTCGGGGCCGCCCTGCCGCCGAGCCTCCAGGATCAGGCGCTCGGCCGCCTCCTGCGGGTCGCTCCGCGTGAGCGCGACACGGATGGCGTCGGCGCCGACCGGCCCGCTGAGGCCGTCGCTGCACAGCAGCAGCACGTCGCCGGGCAGAAGGTCCTCGGTGAACTCGTCGATGCGCGCCTGCGGCTCGGTGCCGAGGGCACGGCTCAGGATGCTGCGGTGCGGGTGGACGGCCGCCTCTTCTTCGGTCAGGCGGCCGTCGCGCACCATCTCGCCGACGAGCGAGTGGTCGTCGCTGACCTGGCGCAGCTCGCCGTCGCGGAGGAGGTACGCGCGGCTGTCGCCGATGTGCGCGAAGTGCGCCGCGTCGCCCTCGAGCACGAAGGCGGTGAGCGTGGTGCCCATGCCCGTCTGCTCGAGGTTGTCGTGGGCGCGCTGGTAGACGGCGGCGTTGGCGGCCTCGGCCGCCGCGCGTGGCGGCGTCCCCTTGGCCACCTCGGCGGCCAGCGTCTCGGCGGCGAGCCCGCTGGCCACCTCGCCGGCGCTGGCGCCGCCCATGCCGTCGCAGACGGCGTACAGCGGCGGCTGCACCACGAAGGTGTCCTCGTTGGTCTTGCGATGGAGCCCGATGTCGGTGAGGGCGCCGTGTCTGGCGACGAGCGTCACCGGGCGCTCACTCCTCGTAGCGGAACGTGGTCTCGCCGATGCGCAGCCGGCTGTCCATCTTCAGCTGCGCGTCCGTCACTTGCTTCTCGTTGAGGAAGGTCCCGTTGGTGCTGCCGAGGTCCTCGACGTAGTAGAACTGGCCGCGCGGGACGAGGCGCGCATGCGTGCTCGAGACGAACTGCTCGTCGAGCACGATGTCGCTGCTGGCGGCGCGGCCCACGGTGATCCAGCCCTCGAGCGGGAAGACGACGCCCGGCGGGATGATCGTGCTGTCCTCCACGACGAGGCGCGGGTTGATGTGCGCCGAGAAGTCCATCTTCTGGCCGTCCATGGTGCGCTCCACGTCGCGGTCCTCACGGCGCTGCTCGCGCTCGGCGGGAGTGAAGGTGGGTGCGAGCCTGTCGCCGGCGGGCAGGGCGACGTCGGGCGCGGCGGAAGCGGCTGCGCCGCCGCGCACGTTGCGCACGGCGGTCTTCACGACCTGCCAGATGAACAGATACAGCAGGACGAGGATACCGATCTTGAGGACGAGCAGGACGATGTCGATCATGCGACTCTCCCGCGCCGCGCGCCGCTCCGGCGCGCCGGCACCGTGGTCACCGGCCTCCCAGTCAGGGCTGCCTCTCGAACAGGAGTTCGGTGGTGCCGAGCTCGATCCGGTCTCCGTGCTGCAGCACGACCTGCTTGACGTCGCGGCGGTTGACGCGCGTGCCGTTGGTGGAGCCGAGGTCGAGCAGCATGAACCCGTCGTCCTGCTTGCGGATCTCGGCGTGCTGCCGCGACACGTTGGGGTCGGTGAGGACGATGTCGCAGCGCCGGCTGCGGCCGATGACGGTGACCGACTCGGTGAGCTGGTAGTCGCCCTGGCGGCCGCGCAGGACGCCGCGCGCCGACGAGACGCGCGGAGCCGCCGCGGCGGCGGGCACGGCCGGCTCCTGGTAGAGCACGGTCTGGTCGATGACGGGGCCGGGCGGCTGCGGCGGCCACCGGCGGCACGGCCGCGGCCGGAGCACCGAACGCGTCGGCAGCAGGCATCTCGGCCGGCGCGCCCATGGTGCGGGTCGCGATGCCGAACTCGCCCAGACGCAGGTCCTCGTCGCGAGTGCAGCTCGATGCGCGGCGGTGCGACCAGCGTCCAGCCCTCGCGGCGCGCGAACGCCGTCACGTAGTTGGACAGCTCGGTCTTGAGCGAGTCCTCGAACGAGGCAAGGTGGTCGAAGTCGTCCTTGCCGAGGTACACGTCGAACTCGTTGGGCACGTAGACGTTGGAGACGCCGACCGTCTTGTGGTCGCCCATCTCCTTGGCCAGCTTGTGCGCGAGCTCGACCGGCTGCACGCTCGACTTGAACGCGCGTCCGAAACCGCCCTCGACCAGGCCCTCGAGCTTGTTATTCGCCTTCCTGAAGATCCCCATCGTCGCCTTCCTCCGGCGCGTCTCCGGTGGTCAGGATCAGCGGCAAGAGTATCACGGCGGCGGGCACGGCCACACTCCAGACGAGCGGCCACAGGCTCGCCGGGTAGCCCCACACGACGACCGGGACGACGCGGTACACGGCGAACACCGCGGCGAACGACAGCGACCAGATCCAGAGGCGGGTCTCGAGGTGGCGGCGGGTCAGCGCGAAGGCGAGCGCCGCCGCCAGCCCGGCCCACACGGCGGCCTGCACCAGCGTGGGCGCCGCCAGCGTGTGCGCGAGCAGGCGGCCGGCGGCGGTGAACGGGTCGCCGGCGCCCGCGACCTCGGCGCCGAGGCGCCAGCGCGGCTGCTCCATCGTGAACGGGCCGCGCGCGCCGCGCGTGAGCAGCAGGAAAAGCATGGTGCCCACGCCGGCCCAGGCCGCGGTGAGCGGGCCGCGGAGGCGGCCCAACAGCGCCGCGGCCGCCGGCGCCAGCAGCGTGAGGTACGCCGGCGTGAGCACCAGCGCGAACGCCGGCCACAGCGCAACGATTGGTCGCGCACGCGCGATGAGGAACAGGGCGACGGCGAACGCGAGGTACGCGGCGCCGGCACTGAGCGAGACGTTGAAGAGTGGAAACGCGAGCGAGCCGAGAAGCCAGGCGAGCCCCGCCTCCGGCACGACGGCCCAGATGGCCGCGCCGAGTGCGACGATCGGCAGCGTCCAGCTCTGCGGGTAGGCGGGCAGGGCGCCGAGGACGACGGTGCTGGTGACGGCGGCGAGCACGGCGCCGCCGGCTCTCTCGGCCACCTCGGAGGCGCGGCCCAGCGGCCGGACGAGGCGACGGGCCTTCTGCAGGCGCCGCGCCTGCAGCCGGCCGCTGCGCAGCAGGTCGTCGAACGCCTCGCTGAGGTACGCCGGGGTCGGCCGCTCGGCCGGCCGCGCCGCACAGGCGGCGTCGATAAGGGTCACGAGGTCGTCGGGCAGGTCCGGCCGAAGCGTGGCCAGCGACGGCAGCCGCGCCGCCGCCACGTTGGAGAGCGTCTCGGCCGGGGTGTCACCGCGCAGCGGGTGCGCCCCGGCCAGCAGCTCGTACAGCACCATGCCGGCGCTATAGACGTCGCTCGGCGGCTGGACCCTGCGGCCGGACGCCTGCTCCGGCGACATGTATGCGATGGTCCCGATCACGTCCCCGTCGCCGGTGAGCGTGTCGGAGTCCATGAGGTGGGCGATGCCGAAGTCCATCACCTTGACGTGGCCGTCGTCGCCCAGCATGACGTTCTGTGGCTTGACGTCACGGTGCACGATGCCTTGGCTGTGCGCGTAGGCGAGCGCGTCGAGGAGCTCGACGCCGACGGCGACCACGTCCCCGTCGCCGAGCTCGTGGCCCAGCTCGTCCAGCGACTCCCCACGCACGAGCTCCCAGACGAGGATGCTGCCTTCGCCGTCGGCGAACCAGTCGTAGAGCGCGACGATGTTGGGGTGGTCGAGCGCCGCGGCAGCCTCGACCTCGCGCACGATGCGCGCGTTCAGGGCGCGCCCGTCGGGCACGATCTTGAGCGCGACGGGCTCCTCGAGGGTGGCGTCGTAGGCTTCGAAGACGTCCGCGAACCCGCCACTGCCGATCTTGCCGACCAGCTTGTAGCGGTCGCGCCAGTCGGCGAAATAGGGTGCGGAGTTCTGAGCTGCGACGGACATGAGGGCTCGCTTCGTGCCGAGGTTTGCTCGGTATTCGGTATGGTACAATCCGAACCCTGTTAGAGCCCGTGGGCGAGTGGCGGAATTGGCAGACGCGCTAGGTTCAGGGTCTAGTGAGCTTACGCTCGTGGGGGTTCAAGTCCCCCCTCGCCCACCAACCACCTTAAACGGGGGGTCCGCAGGGTGGATTTCTTCGACGACGAGACCAGCCGCGCGCCGGCCGATGCCGGCGGCCCGCCCTCCGCTCCTTCGTCCCGTCGCCGACCCTCCAACCGCCGCCGCACCCGCGTCCAGCGCCTCATCATCCTGGCGTTCATCCTCTTCGCCGTGGTCTTCGGCATCGCCTGGTGGGCGCGCAGTTGCCAGCACAGCCGCAAGGTCGGCAGCTACCAGACCTACTTCGACGGCGTGTCCTCGGCCATCGCTGACTCGGACGCGCTCGGCAAGCAGGTCAACGCCATCATGCTCGATCCCACCAAGCTCTCCGGGAGCGAGCTCAAGGCCAAGCTCGGCCAGCTCAGCGACCAGCAGGCGGAGATCGCCGTGCGCGCGGGGCGGCTCCAGCCTCCTGCGTCACTCGACGATCAGGAGGCGGTCTTCGCCACCGGCATGAAGGTCCGCGCCGGCGGGTTCCAGCTGCTGAAGACCTTCATGTTGGCCGCACTGGCCAACAAGAAGGTCAGCACCAAGGACATCACCGGCCTGGACGGCTACTTCAGCGGTCCCGACGCGTACTACCAGCAGCTCGTGTACGTCCCGGCGCAGAAGACGATGCAGGACGACGGCGTCAGCGGCGTGGCCGTCCCCACCTCCACCTACTACCTCACGTGGAAGGCCCTGGACAGCGCCACCGTCAAGGCCGCACTCTCCGCCGTCGGCACGACGCCCAAGCTGACCGGCATCCACGGCGTCTCACTCGTCGGCGTCCTCGCCAAGAGCACCTCCGGCAACATCACCCTCAAGAAGGGCCGCACCAACAACGTGCCGGCCTCGCCCGACCTGGCCTTCGTCGCCACCGTCCAGAACGGCGGCAACGCGACGGAGCGCGACGTTCCCGTCACGGCCACGCTCACGCTGCCCGGCGGCGCCACGGTCAAGCAGACGGTCTCCATCGCTTCCATCGAGGCCGGCAAGACGCAGGACGCCACCCTGACCAACTTCACCATCCCCACCACCGCGCTGAGCAAGGTCCTCACGCTCAAGGTCGAGGCCGGCCCGGTGAAGGGCGAACAGGTCGAGAGCAACAACAGCGCCTCCTACAAGCTGATCCTGCAGCTCAAGTAGCGGACGATGCAGGCAGTGCGCGACATCGCCCCCTACGTAGCGCTCGGGGCAGCAGTCCTCTCCCTTGTCCTGCTGGTCCTGGTCGTCGTGCTCCTCACGCGCGTCGCGCGGCTGCGGCACGCGCAGACCGTGGTGCTGGGACATCACGAGCAGCGTGACATCGTGGCGCACACCGAGGACCTCGACTCCCAGGTGCGCAACCTGCGCGAGGCCGTGGAGCTCCTCACCGACCAGCTCGACGACCAGAAACGCCACCTCGACCACGCGCTCACCAACCGCGCGATCATCCGCTACGACGCCTTCCGCGACGCCGGCGGTGAGCAGAGCGCCTCGTTCGCGCTTCTGGACGACTACCGCTCCGGCGTCGTCTTCAGCGCCATCGCCGCGCGCGACTTCGCGCGCATCTACGTGAAGTACCTCACAGAGGGCGTCGCCGACCGCGACCTCTCGCCCGAGGAGGTCCAGGCCATGGAGGCCGCCGTGCCACGGCCGCTCAGAAGCGGCGAGACGGGCCCCAAGGCCCGGCGCGCGCCGCTGCCCGAGGCCGTCCCCCCGGCGGGCCTGCGTGCGCGGACGGATGTGGGCGGCGAGACGGAAGCGGCCGGGCCGGCCGCGTCGCCGAAGTCGGCCGCGGCCGCGTTCGAGGCGCTCGGCGACGCCGTGGCGCCCGGCTCCGGCGACGAGCGCGCCGCGCCGCGCGGCGACGAGCCCTCCGGCGCCGACGACTTCACCTGGGACCCGCCCCCCGAGCGGCCGCAGGGCGGAGCTCCTTCCGGCCGCTGACCGGTCCCGCGCCGCTCCCGTCGCCCGCGGTGCGCCCTCTTCTCGCCCCCGCCACACCCCGAGCAGCCACGCCGTCCGGCGCCCGCAGCAGGCTCGCCATACGGCGGAGCCGGACCGCGTGGTCTGATAGCCTAGCGGGTACGAGCGAAGCGTCGCGACGGAGGAGATGGGGCGTGGCACAGGGCAGCGACAGGGTGGCCTTTCTGGGGCCGGAGGGCACGTTCACCGAAGAAGCCCTCCTCGCCAACATGCCCGGGGGCGGCCTGCACCCCTACCCGTACCCCTCCATCCGCGACGTCCTCAAGGCCGTGCAGACCGGCGAAGTGCCACTGGGACTGGTCGCCATCGAGAACGCGCTCGAGGGCTCGGTCCCGATGACGCTGGACGGCCTCGCCTGGGGCTTCGAAGACCTGCAGATCGTGCGCGAGATCACGCATCCCGTGCACCAGATGCTCATCACCAGGAAGCCCATGCCGCTCGACCAGATCACCAAGGTCATCAGCATCCCGCACGCCTACGGGCAGTGCCGCGACTTCATCCACGAACACCTCGGCAACGTCGAGCACGAGGCCACCGACTCCACGGCGGAGGCGGTCCGGCTGGTCAGCCGCGTCGACCGGCCGTGGGCGGCCGTAGGCACGCGGCTCGCCGCCGAGATGTACGAGTGCCACATCGCCGCCGAAGGCATCGAGGACTTCGAGGACAACCGCACGCGGTTCGTCTTCGTGGCCCGCGAGCGGGCGCCGCAGGACCTCGACGGCCACTACAAGACCAGCATCGTCTGCGGCATGGACCAGGACGAGCCGGGCAGCCTGCTGCTCATCCTGAGCGAGTTCGCCTACCGGCACGTGAACCTCAACAAGGTCGAGTCCCGGCCGTCCAAACAGGCGCTCGGGCACTACGTGTTCTTCATCGACCTCGACGGGAGCATCGAGGACGCCCAGGTCGAGCAGGCGCTCAAGTGCCTCGCCTGCAAGCTTCCGTGGATCAAGGTACTGGGGTCGTACCCGGTATGAGCGAGACGGTCTCCGCCGAGCTCACGAGCACGGCGATCCGGCAGCAGGACGCGGCATCGGGAGGTGCGTATGCAACGCATCAAGTGTGAGATCCGCGAGGCGGGCAAGGACGACCACGGGATGCTCGTGCTCCTCGCGGACGAGACCCTGCACCCGCTCGCCGAAGGCGCTGGCCACCCGGAGCGGTACCACACCGGCGACATCGTCGGCCTGCTCGAGCGAGCGGACGTCTTCGTGGCGGAGTGCGACGAAGAGCCCGGCGGGTTCGTCGCCGTGGAGACCGCCGGGGACGCGTGCGCGGTACGGTGCATCTGCGTGAACCCCGGGTTCGAGGCACGCGGCGTGGCCAACCAGCTGCTCGACTGGGTCGAGGGTCTGGCGATCGAGCGCAAGCTCTCTCGCCTCGTGGCCTGGGTGCCCGCGGCGGACGGGCCCTCACTGCGCCTGTACCGGGGTCACGGCTTCAGCAGCACGGCCGAAGACGAGGAGACGCTCGCCCTCGAGAAGCGCCTGCCGGCGGCGGCGGACTGAGGCCGCCGGTGCGCGTCTCGCTCATCGCGGTCCCTTACGACCTGGGCCGGGCCGACGTCGGCAGCGGGCTCGGCCCAGCCGCCTACCTCAAGGCCGGGGCCGCGGAGACGCTGCGCGCCCGCGGCCACGAGGTCGAGGTCGTGACCGTGCGCCGCTCGGCGCCGTTCACCGACGAACTGCGGGCGGTGCTCGACGTCGACGAGGCGGTGGCGGCGGCGGTGGACGACGCCGTCATCGGCGGCTTGTTCCCGCTCGTCGTGGCCGGCAACTGCAACGTCACACTCGGCGTCCAAGCCGGGCTCCAGCGCGCCGGCAGAGCCGGCGCGGCGCTCGTGTGGCTGGACGCGCACGGCGACTTCAACACTCCCGTCACCACCGAGACCGGCTACCTCGACGGCATGCCGCTGGCCATGCTCTGCGGCCGCGCCCACCGAGAGGCCGTCGCAGGCGGACTCACTTTCGACTCACTCGACGAGGCGACGATCGTGCACGCGGGCGGGCGCGAGTTCGACCGCGTAGAGCACGACTCGCTGCTCGCTTCCGCCATCCGCCTCGTGGACGGCGCCGGGCTGCGCGCCAGGGGACCGGCCCAAGCCCTCGCGCCGGCGCTGGCCGAGCTCGCCGGCGACCGGCGCGACCTCCTCGACCTCGAGCCCGAAGAGAAGCCGCCGGCGCACCTGCACGTCGACCTCGACGTGCTCGACCCGGCGGCCGCCCCCGGCGTCACGTTCCCGTCGCCCCGCGGCCTTACCGCCGCCCAACTGCTCGAGGCCATCGACCTCGTGCGCGAGTGGTTCGCGCTGGCCGCGGTCACGGTGACCTCGTTCACTCCCGGCCGCGACGAGGCCGGCACCACGCTCGCCGCCGGCCTCGCCGTGCTGCAGCGCGTGACCACGGAGCTCGCCCGCAGGCCGTGAGCGGCCGGCGCCGTCACGGCTCGCTCAGTGGTAGATGAAGAGCGCTTCGCCCACGGACGACTGGTCGTAGACCCAGGAGCAGGCCCAGATGGGCTCGCGCACGCACCCATGGCTCGCCGGGTACGGCGGCACCGGCGCGTAGCCGTGGATGGCGAAGTCGCCGACGAAGCCCATCGTGCGCACGAGGATCCCGCCGAAGCCGGAGGTCGTGAACGGGTGCTTCTGCTGGATGTGGAAGCTCCCCTCCGGCGTGTTGTTGGTCGCGCCGGTGGAGACGCAGATGATGCCGTACGCCTTGCCACCCTTGACCACCATGAGGATCTGGCGACCCTTGTCGACCTCGATGTGGGTCGATGGGCTGGAGTGCCTCGGCTTGATGACTGTGGCGCCGTCGATCTTGCGCCAGCAGGCCGTGTTGAAGACGTAAGTGCGCGACAGGCCGTAGGCCTTCTGGAAGGCCATGACGGAGTCCTTGGCGTTGACGGTGAACGTCGTGCCGACCCCCGGGATGCGGAATTTGAGCCGCTGGAGCGCGAGGAGCATGCTCTTCACGTACGGGCCCCTGGCGCCCGCGGACAGCGTCTTGGCGTGCACGGTGACCTTGGTCTGCAGCGACCGGGCCGCAAGGCCGGCGGACGCCTGCGCCGTGGCGTCGAGCGTGAAGGCGTCGACGCCGCGCAGCGGGATCTGGACGACGGCGCGGCCGTTGCCGACGCGGGCGCGGTAGCTGCCCACGGCGACGCCGCGGTGCACGACCTTGATCACGACGACGCCATCGTAGGCGGATGGCGCCACCGTGACGACGAACTTCGACGGCAGGAACGGCACCAAGGCGCCGTGCGTGATGGTGACCCTGGGCTTGACGGCGAGCGCCAGCGCCTCGCTGGCTACCGTCGGGTCGGCGGTGAGACCGGCGACCACGTCGCCACTCCGGCGCGGCGTGAACGTGAGCGTGTAGGCGCCGCCGGCGTCGGTGGTCGCCGTGCCGGCGACGACGTCGCCGGCCTTGACGGTGACCTCCTGGCCGGCGGCGGCCGGGGAGAGCGTGCCGGAGACGGTCACGGGGTCGCCGAAGACGACCGAGGCCTTGGAGAGCTCGGCCGACAGCGCCGCCGTCACAGGAGACGAAGCGACGGCCGGCGTCGCGGCTTCGCCAGCCGAAGGCGACGCGGCGACGGGCTGGGGGGACGACGACGCGAACACCGGTGCGGCGAACGCGAGCACGCAGACCGCCGCGATGAGGAGGGCGAGCGTCCCGACCCCTCGTTTGGCACGACCCGAGACGAACTCGCGCATGGACTTGCCCCCTCCGTGACGCGTTGGTGTGCGGGCTCGCACAGTACCAGCAGGGTAGCACGCGCTCTCGCGCGCGGTCGACCACAGAGACGCCAGCGGACGGCGACGGTGCGATACGATTGGGCGGCAGATCGACCCTACCGCGAGGAGAGACGATGCTCGACGTGAAGATGGTTCGCAGCAACCCGGACGAGGTCCGCAGGGCCCTGCGAGCGCCGGGGCGACCCCACGTCGTCGCTCGACGAGTTCCTCGCCGTGGAGGAGCGGCGCCGGCAGCTGCTCACGGAGGTCGAGAGCCGGCGCGCCGAGCGCAAGCGGGCGAGCGACGAGATCGCCGACCGTCAAGAAGGCCGGCGGCGACGCCGACCAGGCGATCGCCGCCATGCGCGCCCTCGGCGACCAGATCAAGGAGCACGAGGCGGCGCTCGCCGAGACGGAGGAGCGCCTCAACGTCATGCTCCTCGAACTGCCCAACATCCCGCTGCCCGACGTGCCCGACGGCGGCGAGGAGGACTCCGTCGTCGTGCGCAAGGTCGGCGAGCCCCGGCAGTTCGACTTCGAGCCCAAGGACCACCTCGACCTCGGCCTCGCGCTCGACCTCATCGACATGGAGCGCGGCGGCCAAGGTCAGCGGCTCGCGCTTCGTCTACCTCAAGGGCGACCTCGTGCATGCTGCAGTTCGCCCTCATCAACTACGCGCTCGGCGTCATCCAGAGCAAGGGCTTCCGCCCGGTGATCCCTCCCGTGCTCGTGCGCGAGGAGGCCATGTACGGCACCGGCTTCTTCCCCACCGACCGCGCCCAGGTCTACGAGACGGTGGACGGCGACTGCCTCGTCGGCACCAGCGAGGTCCCGCTCGCGGCGATGCACATGGAGGAGTTCCTCGACGAGGCGGCGTTCCCGATCCGGTACGCCGGCTACTCCACGTGCTTCCGGCGCGAGGCCGGCGCCGCCGGCCGCGACACGCGCGGCATCCTGCGCGTGCACCAGTTCGACAAGGTGGAGATGTTCAGCTTCTGCGCGCCGGAGCAGAGCGCGGCCGAGCACCAGGTCATCCTCTCGGCCGAGGAGGCGATCCTGCAGGGCCTCGGCATCCCCTACCAGGTCGTGAACATCGCCGCCGGCGACCTCGGCGCCCCGGCGGCGCAGAAGTTCGACTGCGAGGCCTGGCTCCCGGGCCAGCAGCGGTACCGCGAGCTCACCAGCTGCAGCAACTGCACCGACTACCAGGCGCGGCGGCTCAACACCCGCTTCCGCACGGAGAAGGGGCCGCGCTTCGTGCACACGCTGAACGGCACCGGCGTCGCCGTCGGTCGCACCCTCATCGCCATCATGGAGAACTACCAGCAGGCCGACGGCAGCATCGTGGTGCCGGACGCGCTGCGGCCGATGATGGGCAAGGACGTCATCGGCGCCTGACCGGCCGGATGCGGAGCCGGCCGGCCCGGCCGGAGACGACGACGGACCGCGGCGGCCTCACGGCCGCCGCGGTCCTGTTGCGCCGGGCGCGGGGCCGGACTATTTGACCGACCCGGCCAGCAGGCCCTCGGCGAAGTACCGCTGGAAGGCGAAGAATACCGCCAGCGGGACCACCAGCGAGAGGAACGACGCCGGCGCGATGATGTTGATGTTGGCGCCGAACTCTCGCAGCTGCGTGAAGATCGCCACGGTGATCGGCTGCGTCGTCCGCCCGAAGGTGAGGGCGACGAGCAGGTCGTTCCACGTCCACAGGAACTGGAAGATTGTTAACAGTTGTTCAGGCTCGGAGACGAGCCTGGGAATCTAGCGCAGGCGGCCGCCGACCTCTCTGAGCACGGCGTCGATCAGCTTGCGCTGGTTCTCGCGCGTCATGTGCGTGGCGTCGAAGAAGCCGGCGGGGTCGCCGCGGAACGACGAGACGCTGGTCATGTCCACGATCGCGAAGCCGTACCGCTTCTGGAGCCCCTCGAGCAGGCGCAGGACCTCGGCGTGGCGCAGCTTCCAGCCCGCCCCCTGCGCCGCCTCCAGCACCTGCGGCTGCGTGGGCGTGAGCACCACGACGCCCCTGCCGCCCCACGAGGCGAAGAGCTGCAACGTCTTCTCGACGTAGGTCTCGGCGTCCGGGTCGAGGCCCACGAACGCGTGGTACTGCGCCGACTCGGCCGCGCTCCACTTCACGAGCGTGGTCGGCCCCGCCTTCGCCTCGCCGGAAGGCGGAGTCCTCACGGTGCCATCGGGCGAGATGCGCCCGAGCCAGTTCGCGCGGACCTTCGCCTTGGTCGGGCGCTCCCTCCACACTCCGTAGGACGCCCGCAGTCCGGCCCACGACGCGAGCCGGCCGAGCTCGCCGAGCTGCGCCGCAGCCTTGGCCCGCCAGGGCAGGTAGCGACTGAAGCGCGACTCGGCCAGCAGCGGGGGCGGCAGCTGCCCGCGCTGGAACGCCTCCACGTCGAGCAGCCAGAGGAAGCCGGGCCTGGCCTGCGGCCAGCGGTCGTGCACGACGCGAGTGAACACGTAGGCGTCCGCCGGCCGGCCGGCGGTGACGGCGGCGTTGAAGGTCCGGAGGCCGGTGGCCTGCCGCACGCGCGCCGCCTCGATCTGCCACGCCCGCGACGATCCGTAGATCAGCAGTTCCGGGGGCTGCCTGAGGTGCGCGAGCAGGTCGGCCTTGGTGGACCGGTCCTGGTTCACCCGCGGCGGGAAGATCCCGATGCCGAACACGCCCCAGGGATCGGTGAGCAGGTTGAGGGTGACGACCACGCCGACGAGGATGGCGGCCGCGGCGACCACGACGGCAACGAACCGACCCCAACGGGCGCCGCCCGGCGCCCCGGCAAACGGTGCGTCCGGCGACGAGCCGGCCCGCAATGGTGGCGCGTCGTGGTCCCGGCCGTCGTCTGACGGGGTCGTGATCATCGCAAACGGTCGGTGCCGCCGCCCAAGGACGACGCGTCAGTCGACGACGGCGGCCGGGCCGTACGCGGCGACCCCGCCGGCCTCACGCCAGGGGATGACGTAGCAGCGCACGTCGACGCCCGGGAACGTGGTCTCGAGGAGCATCTTGACACGGCGCAGGTCGCGCTCGAGCAGTTCCTGCTGGTCGAACCCCAGCCCGCCGAGCGCGCGCTGGTACGCAGCGCACTCCTGGTGCGAGACCAGGAAGATGACACGCACGTCGTGCACCTCGACGATCTCGCGCACATACTCGATCGCGGCGCGGCGCTCCGTGCCCGGCCGCGTGAGCGGCAGCGGGCCGCCGGGCACCAGAAGCCGGTTCGCGTCGGGCGCGCCGACGTCCACGAGCAGCGCCTCGAGGCGAGCCGCGACGCGGCCGTCGGAGCAGCCGATGAGCAGCGAGTTCATGCCCGGAGTATCGCAGACCCGCACTCGAGCGACCAGCGTCGGAACCGGCTCGCGGCGACCGGCCCACCCGCGACCAGGCACGGCTGCGACCCGAGCGCCCGGGCACGTCCGTTGGTACACTGGACCCTGCCCGGAGGGGTGGCCGAGAGGTCGAAGGCAGCGGTCTTGAAAACCGCCAACGGGGTGACTCGTTCGTGGGTTCGAATCCCACCCCCTCCGC
>CAWCSR010000006.1:0-43658 GCA_963798285.1 uncultured Thermoleophilia bacterium
CAAAACAAGCCACTTTGCAGGGGAAAAGCATGAAATTCCCGCCCTCTCCCCTGCCTTCCGGCCCCCGTGCGTGCGCCATTGTGCGCCAAGGCCGTCGCTGACGAAGGGCGACGAAGGGCGACGAAGTCAATCGAAGGTCCTAGTCCCCAGCCGCTCGTGGGGCCTTCGGGGAATCGGTGTAGCGGGCTACAGCCCGACCCTCGCCGAGGGGGCTGGAAGGCGGCGCGGACGTCGTGTTCCATGGCGCCGGGAAAAGGTGCTGACTCGGCCGCGCCGGAATCGGGGAGTAGTCTTACCGAACCCGTTCTGGTGACCGGGGTTGGCATTCGGAGGGCGCGACGCGGAGGCGCTACATGACCACGAGACCGACACATGACCTCGAGCCGATAGCCCTTCCGGCGCCCGTCCTTGCCGGTGGCCGGACCGTTCTCGAGGCGTTGCAGATGAGGCGCACGTCGCGCGAGATCAGCGACAGGAAGATCCCCCTGCAGGCCCTGTCGGACATCCTCTGGGCCGCGCAGGGCGTCAACCGTGTCCAGGGACCGTTCGGAGGTCCCGGGGGAACGGCTGCCTCGGCAAGCAACGCAAGGGAGATCCGACTCTACGTCCTCATGGAAGAGGGCACCTACCTCTACGAGCCCGAGCCGCACGGACTGACTCCGGTCGCGGCCGGCGACATCCGTCGTCTTGCGATAGGTCGCGGGCAGCAGGACGCGGGGGCCCAAGCTCCGGTACGCCTCGTCTTCGTGGCCGACATCGAACGTTTCCAGCACGCAGGCTTCCCGGAGCCCGGCCTCTCCGACCCGGAAGTCCAGAAGTCCTACTATTACGTGGACACCGGCCTCACCGCGCAGAACGTCTATCTTGCGGCGGCCTCGCTGGGTCTGGCCGCATGGTTTCACAACTGCGACAAGGAAGCCTTCGCGCAGGCGGCTGGGCTGGGATCCGGTCTCAGGCCTCTCTTTGGGCAGACGATCGGCTACGCTGACGGGACCGCGTCGGCGTAGTCGGCATCCTGGACGACCGGAGCAGCACTGCGCTGGTCCTGGCACAGCTATGAGCTAATTCTCGAGAGCCTCGAAGATCTGCGTCAAGCTCTGGATGGGGTCGGGCATGGGTGGCCTGCGAGCCCCTCGCCTGCAACGGCCTTCTCGCGATTCTGGGCGAAGGAGAGCTGGTCGGCCGCCTTCACGTCGGTCCCCAGGCGTTCGTGCATGAGGTCGACGAGGGTGGAGAGCAGAGACTCGCTCGCCGGGCGAGCCCCACAAGTCTGGAGGGTGCGGCTTCCCTAGCCTTCGGAGGCTCGGTTCACAGGCCGGTAGGGGCTGGCGGGTTCGAACCGTCGACCTGTCGCTTAGGGCGGTCGCGTCGGTGTGGCAGGCAGTGGTCGCTTGGGTAGGCCTGTTGAGGGTGCGACCCCCCTGATGGCTCGCCTCTTCCTTGTCAGAGCAGGGTGCAATCTGCCTCACGCTCGGTCCCGCTGCAAGGCGAATCAGCTGGTGTAGGTCTGAAGGGGCGTTCAGGCTCGCTCCGCCAAGGGTGGCATCGGCCGGGTGCGAAGGGTTGGCGAGGGGTGCGGCAACAGGCGCGGCAACATGACCTCGGTCCTATGAGGCTGTGGCGGCGGGGCTACCTCTGGCGACGCGCGATGGTCCCTATGACCACGACTGCGACGAACAGAGACACGACCAGCACGAGCGCGATTCCGAGCGCACTATGCCAATCGCCGAGCTCCTGGCTGCTTCCACCGACGGCGACCATATGCGATAGCGAGGCGAGCACGACGACCAATGCATAGCAGTCGCCTCCTCAAGAGAACGTGAAGCGGCGACCGCCGGCCATCAAGAAGCCGTGAACACCGCTTGACCCGCCCACAGGCGGGCATACTGTAGACGTAGAACTTTAGACGGAGCGCCGGGAAGTCTGGTCGGCACCGGCGTCGTCGGACGGTTGGCGCCGGTTAGCACTACTGGACCGGCGCCCTTCCTCGTTAAAGGCCGCCGGAGAGCACGGAGGTCGCCGGATGGTCGCACTCTCTGTGGTGGGTTTCGCAGTCGCCTGGATCGCGCTGCTCGTGCTGCTGCTCCTGGCCGGCTACATCGCGCTGACGAGGCCACACCATCATCGTTAGTCATCAAGTCAGTCAGTCATCGTCAAAGGAGGTCGTCGTGGCAACCGCAGTTCAGCAGTTCGTGGGGCGCGAGGTCCACTCGCGCGATGGCTACAAGGTCGGTGAGATCAAGGAGGCGCTCTTCGGCGGCGAGTACGTCCTCGTCCGGCGCTCGGCCTTCTCGAGGTTCGTGGCACCGGTAGGGGCACTCGAGCACGCCGGCGAGCGTCTGACCATTCCACGGACGTCGATGTACCTCGACAGCGCGCCGAAGGTCGACCCGAAGCATGAGCTCTCGGAGAGGGACAAGGCGCGCCTCGACCAGTTCTTCCTCCTCAAGGACGCCTCCTGACGCTGGCGCGCGCGAGGCGCGGGGCGGCGAGGCCTGGACCTCGCCGCCCCGACTCACCTTCAGCCGGTCGCTACGAGCACCGCGACGAAGGCAGCGTAGAGCGCGATGATCAGTGCCCCGCTCCAGCGTCCGAGCCCTCTTCCCCTCCACGCGAAGAAGAGGGTGACGAGGGTGAGTCCGAGGTAGGCGGCGGTGATGCCGCCTCCGTCCTTCGCGAAGGTCGCCCCGACGACGAGCACCGCCGGGATCATCAGGCCGACGACGACGTTCACCGCGTTGCTGTTGAGGGCCACGCTGAAGGTCGCCGCTCCTCGCTCGCGGCGCGCGAGGTAGACTGCGGCGACGGCGTTGGGCAGGCTCGTGATCGCGGCGAGGAGCACGCCGCCGATCACGATGGCGGGGATGGCGTGCTTGACGCCCAGATCGGACGCCGCTCCTTCCATGAAGGTGCTCGCGGCCACGACGGCAGGCACGGTGGCGAGTACGACGAGAGCGTCCTTCCGTGTCCCTCTCCTCGGCGCTATGGCCGTCCGCAGCTCCACCTCTTCCTCGGCGACGGCGCTCGCGAGCCACTTCCTCCATCGTTCAGGGAGCGGCACCCTCGGGCGGCGCTCAGGGGGAAGTGCCGACAGCCAGACGTAGGGGATCAGGATGACGGCCGTGAGCGCCAGGAAGGCGGCCGAATGCTCCGGAGCGGCGACGGTCCCGACGGTCAGCACGGCGACCGAGGCCGCCACGACGCCCTCGAGCAGCACGACCTTGCGGTGCAGCGCGATGCGTCCGGCGACGACCGCGCCGAGGCCCAGCAGGGCCGCCAGGTTGAAGGCGTTGGAGCCGAGCACCACGCCGACGCCGATCCCGGGTTCGTGACGCACGTAGGAGGCGACCGCCGCCGACACCTCGGGGGAGTCTGCGGCCAGGGCGACCACCAAGCCCAGCGACGCCTCGGGCAGCTGGAACCTCTCCCCCAATCGCTCGAGGGACGTGACGAGCGCCGCGCTCGCGGCAAGGGCGACCGCGACGCCCACGGCGAGGATCGCCCAGTCCATGGAGTGCTCAGCCCACGGCGCCGGAGAAGGGCGTATCCGGCCGAGAGGCTGGCCCTCCTGGTGACGAGGACGGGTTGGCGGCGAGGAAACGGTCGATGCGCAAGGCGAGCTCGTCGCGAATGCGGCGGAAGACGCCGAGGAGCTCGAAGTAGCTGCCCTGAGCCAGGGCGGGGTCATCGATCGACCAGTGCAAGTGGCGCTCCACGCCGGGAAGCTCCTGGCGCTCGGCGTTGGCGATGTCGCTCAGCGTGATCAGGTAGTCGATGGGGAGCTTGCCCAGGTACTCATCGATGCCCTTTGAGCACTGGCCGCTGATATCGATGCCCAGCTCGTGCATCACCTCGACGGCTTCTCCCCTGAGAGGCCTGGGGTGTGTGCCGGCGCTGAGGACCACGAAGCGGTCGCCTGCTTTGGCACGCAGCAGGCCTTCCGCGATCTGACCGCGGGCGGAGTCTCCGGTGCAGAGGAAGAGGACCGTGGCTGTGGAGCTGTCGGCAAGAGGTGGAGTCATCGCTTCCGCCATTCGCGCATGGCACTCGAGGCGGAAAGACGACTCGAGCGCCGGGTCCTGAACCTGACTCCGGCGCCCGTCTCATCCCAAGTGGCGCCGGGTGCCGACCAGACTTCCCGGCGCTCCTACTCGAAGTGTAACCTTGTTCCGGGTTCCTTGAACAGGGCTACCGGCGGACCATCGCACCGAGCTCCGCAACCGCTTCGCCTCGCACGCCCGGTCCTCGACCGGGGGCCGGGCGGCGGGCTTTGCGTCGAAGGCACCCCCTCCGCCCACGCCGAGGTTGCCGCTAGCGCAGCCCGTTCACGATGACGCTGCGTGTCGTAGCGCATCATCGCCAGGTACGTCGGCGCCGGGCCGCCGGCCGTGGAGAGCGAGTGGTCGAGCAGGTCGGTGATCACCTTCACGTGCGCCTCGGCGGCGATCTGGTCGGCGAGCCCGGGGTTCTCGTCGAGCTCCACGAAGATCGCCTTGACGTGCTGCGCCTCGATCGTCTTCACGAGGTCGGCCATCTGCTTGGCCGAGACCGTCTCGCCGCTGCTCACGCTGGGGATCACGGCCCCGGCCACGCGGAAGCCGTAGCGGTCGGCGTAGTAGCCGTGGCTGAGGTGGTTCATGACGAGCACGCGGTTGGCCGGCGGGATGGTCGCGATCTGCCCGCGGATCCAGGCGTCGAGCGCCTTGAGCTTGACGATGTAGGCGGCGGCGTTGGCACGGTAGACGGCGGCGTGCGCCGGGTCGGCAGCGACGAAGGCGTCGCGGATGTTGGCCACGTAGGTGACGACGTCGAGCGGGTCGAGCCACCAGTGCGGGTCGACGACGAGCGCCTGTCCGTAGCCGGGCTCGCCGGGCCTCGGCGTGCGCGGCTTCAGACCTTGCGAGGCGACCACGACCCGCTCGTGCCCGCCGGCGTTCTGCACCACCTGCAGGAGCGTGCCCTCGAGGCCGCCGCCGTTGACGATCAGCAGGTCGCTGCCGACCACCGTCACGAGGTGAGGGCGCCGGCTGCCACTCGTGCGGGTCGACGCCGATTGGGATGAGCTCGCCGACGGTGAACTGCTTGCCGGCCACGTTCTGCGCGATGTCGCGCAGGAAGCTCGTCGTGGCGACCACCTTGAGGGCGCCTCTCGGCGCCGATGCCGAGGAGCTCGAACCGCAACCGGCGATGGCCACGACAAGCAGGAGCGCCGTCATGACTCCTGCCAGGAGATGCAGCGCGCGGCTGCTTCTCATGACGGCCCCTCGGTGGACTTATTGAAAACGGTTTTCATTATCGTCCACAAAGCATAGGCGCTCGAGGCCGGCTAGGCAAGGATGGCGGCCTACTGGCGCGTCGACTCCGCGGCGGCGGGCCTCGCGGCCTGCCGTCGCCTCAGCCACCAGGCCATGGGGAAGACGGCGACGAACACGACGAGCGCGATGAGCTGCGCCTCGCGCAGCCCGAGGAAGAGGATGTTGTTGACGCGCAGGAAGCTGATGAAGAAGCGCCCGAACGAATAGAGGTCGAGGTAGAGGAGGAACGCCAGGCCGTCCGTCTTCAGTCGAGTCACGGACCACCAGACGACGGCCATGATGACGAGCAGCCAGAGCTGTTCGTAGATCGGGGTCGGCTGCGTCGGGACGCCGAGCAGCTCCGTAGGCAGGAAGGCATGGGGGTTGGTGTAGACGATGCCCCACGGCAGCTTCGTGGCGCTGCCCTAGGTGTCGCCGTTGATGATGTTGGCGCAGCGGCCGATGAGCTGGCCCACCGGGATCGCCAGGGCAAGCCCGTCGAGCACGCGCCAGGTAGGCAGATTCTTCCAGTGGCAGTAGATGACCACCGCGAGCACCCCGCCGGTAATGACGCCGTAGATGGCGAGACCGATGAGCTGCTTGGTGACGATGTCGCCGGGGTGGTGCCAGTAGAAGCTGAAGTCGTCGAAGATGTGGAAGAGGCGCGCCCCGATGATGGCGAGCGGCACGGCCAAGAGCAGCATGTTCCAGGCGTGACCGCGGTCGATGCCCCGCTTCTCCAGCTGCCAGGCAAACACGAAGGCGCCGACGATCGCCGCGACGGCCATGATGACGCGTACCAGTGGATTGCAAAGCCGGCGAAGGTGAAGATGACGGGGTCAAGCGTGATGTGGATGTAGGCGAGGAGTGGCATTTGAGCGTCGCAGGGAGGATTCCCCACATAGGCTGAACTGGACCGGGCCGCGCAGGTCAGCCGTTGATGCCTCCTCGGAGCGCGGCCCGTCGAGATCCGGAGGCTGCGCGACGCGGCGGCGTCGGCGCTCTCCAGGGTTGTAGTTGGCTCACCCCGCAGCGTTGGCGCAGAGCTCCATAGAGGTCACGGTGAGGACAAGCCGGCGGTAGTCGCCCTCGACGCCCTCGATGCGCTTCTCCAGGCGCGCCTCAGGCGGCGTCGAGGACGGACCGGCTTGCAGCACGCTACGCCTGCGTACTCCGGTATGAACGTTCAGCTCTTGAACTTCCGCAAAGCTCTTGAACTTCCGCAACACCTCCCCGCGAGCCGATGCCGGCTGAGGCGTATCCTGTAGCGTGCCGATTCAAGGCGACGGCTGATGGATCATCGGAGCCGCACGTGACAGACGCCTCCATCGAGGGCCTGGCAGACGACGCTCGCTCGGTCTTTGAGGCGGAGAGCTCCGGCCTGACGAGCGCCCTGCGGCGCGAGCGCGACACGTTGTCAGCTCTGGTCGAGAGCATCTCCGACGAGGTCTGGTTCGCGGACGCTGACGCGAACATCACCCTGGTGAACACCGCCGCGCGGAAGGAGTTCGGCGCGCTGGGCCAGGGACCGGTCGAGGCGATTACTGAGGCACTTGAGATCTACCGGGCTGATGGGTCCCCGCGAACGCTGACGGAGGCGCCGCTCCTGCGCGCCCTGCGCGGTGAGACCGTCAGAGACGAGCAGGAGATCATCCGCACGCCGGCCAGAGGCGAGCTGCGCCACCGCCTTGTGAGCGCGGCGCCGGTCCGGGACCCGGACGGGGCGATCATCGGATCGGTCTGCGTCGTGCGGGACGTCACGGACCACAGGCAGGCCGAGAACGCGCTACGCGAGTCCCGCCGCCAGAACGAGTCCCTCGGCATCCTGCTCGACCGTGCGGAGCAGCCTTTCGGCCTGGGATATGCCGACGGCAGCCTCGGTTACGTCAACCCCGCCTTCGAGCGTCTCACCGGCTACAGCCGTGAGGAGCTCCAGGCGATCGACTGGGCCGTATCCCTTACGCCGCCCGAGTGGCGCGAGGCCGAGTCCAGGCAGCTCGAAGAACTCAACCGCACCGGCCGGCCGGTCCGCTACGAGAAGGAATACGTTCGCAAGGACGGCTCGCGCGTCCCCATCGAGCTCATCGTCCATCTGGTGAAGGACGCCGAGGGGCGCCCCGAGCAGTACTACTCACTCATCACCGACCTCACTGAGCGCCGGCGGGCGCAAGAGGAGCTACGCAAGAGCGAGGCGCGCTACAGGCAGATCGTGGAGCTCGCAGACGAGGATCTCACGGTGTCCTCCGACGGGACGTACTCCTTTCGAGATGAGAATGCCGCGGGCGGTGCCAGCAAGCAGCGCCGACAGTTCGGGGCGTCGTTCGTTGCGCTTGCCGCGGTGGCGCAGCGCCACAGGCTGTGGGTGCTGCTGGGCGCCGTCGCCCTCGAGCTCGCGTTCCTCATCCCGATGGGTCTCTTTCCCACCTCGCGGCACGTGCTCGGCATGCCGGGCTCGCTGCTTGCACTGACGGTCGTGATCGCGGCCGTCCTGGCCGGCTGGCAAATCGGGGTCGCCGCAGCCATTGCCGGAGGCGTCGTCTTCTGGGGGACCGTGGCCGACTTCGGTTCGCAGAGCGCCCCCGTCACCGCGTTGATCTCAACGGGCATCTGGGCCTCGGCTGCGCTGATCTCCGGGCTGCTGGCCGATGCCCTGAGAGACCAGACGCGCAAGCGCAAGAGCGCCGCCGTCGCTCTGGCGCGCGCGGAGACCCTGCGCGAGCAGGAGGCCGAGCGGGCGGCGCAGGAGGAGCGGACGCGCATCGCCCGTGACCTCCACGACTCGGTGACGCAGTCGCTCTTCGCAGCGACGCTCAAGGCCGAGGCACTCGCCATCGCTTCAGGCGACGCGGCGCCAGGCATCGCGGCCGCGGCAGAGGACGTGCAACGTCTCAGCCGCGGCTCCCTCGCCCAGATGCGCACGCTGCTGCTGGAGCTGCGCGGCGACGCGGTCGCTGAGGTGCCGCTGCATCAGCTGCTGCGGAATTTGGTCGAGGCGGCGGAGAGCCGTGCCAGCGTGGAGGTGACCCTCAAGCTGGACGAGAAATGCGCGCTACCTCCCGTCGTGCACGAGGCCGCCTTCCGGATCACTCAGGAGGCGCTCAACAACGTGGTCCGACACGCGAAAGCACAGCACGCCCGCGTGCAGCTCGAGGTCGAGCCGTCGCACGCACGCCTGCTGATCGGCGACGACGGCAGTGGCTTCGATCCCGCCTCCGTCGATCCCGGCCACTTCGGGCTGAAGTCGATGAGGGAGCGCGCCACCGATTCACTGGGTGACCTCACACTCAGGAGCGTCCAGGGCGAGGGCACTCTGGTGACCGTACAGTGGCGCTTTGAGGAGACCGCCAGAACGTGAGCCGCCGGCTGGGCCGAAGCCACGCCCGCTCGGAATGGTCGACGGCGACCGTCTCGACCCGCTTCTCCGCTGGCTGCTCGGTCATTCGATCTCCTCGAAGTAGGCGAGCAGGGCTTCCTCGATAGCCTTGCCAACCTCCTCGCAGCGCCAGGCGAGGGCCGGCCGGGCCTCGCGGCCGAGCCGGAAGAACGCGGCGCCGATGCCGCGTGCCTCGAAGATCGCGCGGGCTACCTGATCGTCCGGGTGGGCCGGCGCCGGCAGAATGCCGTGAGCCGTGCCGACCGTCTCCATGTGGTCGACCGGCACCAGCTCGGTGATGCTCCGGGAGCGTCGGAAGGCGGCCTGTCTGCACCGCTTCGAGCAGTACATCCGCGGCCGGCCGGTGTTCGGCTGGTTGACCGCGGCGCCGCACTCCATGCAGGTGGTCTCCATGGACCCGATGCTAGGAGTTGCATCACCCGTTTCGTCGCGCCGAGCGGCCGAGTTGCGTTACGGCTCGGAACAGTGCGAAAAGCCCAATTTGTCGTTTGCGAGCGGAGGGTGGCAGGCAGGGTCCACAGAAAGGCTGCACCGTGATTCGACCCCATACCCTCCAACAGGGGCGCACGACTGAAGCCAGACACTGTCCTGAGTGAACTCGGTGGACATTGTGGAGCGGGCTCATTTCGCAGCAATGCTGTCTCCCCATGCCCGACTGCTGGAGATCTTGCAGTTGTCCGTCGGCGTCGCGAAGGAGTCGTCAGCCGGGCGCAATTGTGCTGCGCAGTCTAAGGTTCTGAGTTGCCCTGATGCCGCTCAGTGCTTGGCCGGGGCGGGGCGCGACGCGACTTGGTGCCTTGTCGGCATTGAGCCGGCCGCCGCCAGCTCGTCGACAAGGCATCTCATGTTCGGTTCGCCACGTCGACCTCTTCCGGCGTCGGGCGACGCCGGAGGCGGGACATGATCGTCGGCTTCGCCTCGGAGGCACTCGGATGCTTCGCGCTGTGCGCCGCATACCAGCGGCCATAGGCCGCCACCAGCGGCCCCGCCGACAGGCCGTGCAGGAAGACGCTCAGGAAGACCGTCAACGCCACCGTGGTGAGCACGGTGTGGGCGTCAGGGATACCCTGCTCGAGCGCAATCAGCCCAAACACGATGGAGGCCAGGCCGCGAGGGCCGAACCACCCGATGAAGGCGACGGTCGGAAGCCTGGCCCCGGTGCCCAGGAAGGCGATCGCCACCGGAACCATGCGCACAAGCGTGAGGCTGAGCGCCGCGTAGGCGACGATCTGCCAGGTGAGGTGCGGGAGCATCGCGCCGACGACGAGCGCCCCGAAACCGACCCACGTGGCGCCGGCAAGGATCCCCCCGACGTCCTCGTTGAGGCCGGTCACGCGCAGCTCATGCCGCCTTGAGAAGTAGCCGAACGTCATCCCTCCGACGAAAGCCGCGATGAAGCCGCTTCCGCCCAGGCGCAGGGCCAGAAGGTAGGCGAGGAGTGCCGCCATCAGGGGCAGGATCTGCCGCCACCCTCCCTCCAGCCACCCGCGATCGTCGGCGGCGCGGAACAACAGGCCCGCTAGCGTGCCGGCAGCGATGCCCGCGACGAGGCCCCAGCCGATCTGCTCGGCCATGTTGCGGACGACTGCCGCCGTGACGCCGCTCGAGAGCTGAGCCAGCGAGAGGTCCACGGCCACGAGGAAGAACGGGACGGCGAGGCCGTCGTTGAGACCGCTCTCCACGTCCAGCGCCTGGCGAACGCGGACAGGCACGGCTTTGTCGGTCACGACCCGCTGCCCCAGCGCCGCATCCGTGGACGCCACCATGGTGGATAGCAGGAAGGCGCTGGCCAGGGCCATGCCGGGGAAGACCAGCAGGCCCGCCGCAGTGCCGGCCAGCATGGTGAGCGGCAGGCCGATGAGCAGGAGCCGGCTCGGCCAGCGCAGGTGGCGGCGCAGGCCTGCGAGGTCGATGCGCGTCGAGTCGCTGAACAGCAAGAAGACGAGGGCGAGCTCGCAGAACCGCTCGGCGGCGACGGTCTCGACCTTCACGCTTACGAGACCGAGACCGGCCGTCCCGACGGCGAGGCCGGCGGCCGTGAAGAGCATCGCGGACGTGATGCCTTTGCTGCCGAGCGGGTTAGAGAGCGCGCCGTAGACGATGAGGATCACGGCGGTGGTGATGAGGGCGACGATCACGCCGACTCCCTCGGCGGCCGGCGGTGAGGATTCATCGTGCGGTCACCGTCGAGTGCTCCCCGTCCGCCGCTTCCGCGCGCGCGTTCTAGATCGGCCATTCGGCTCTCCTCCCCGCTGGGCGTGGGACCGGCCTCGTGCCGTCTATCCCTGTGCGAAGCCGAGGATGCAACTAGCCCTGCCCTCGAGACAGCCCGGAGCGCGCCGCTGTGACCAGCAGCCGGACCACCGCACCGATGAGCACGAGGTCGAGCAGCATCTGCACGCCGACGACGATGCGCGCCAGGTCGGTCCGCGGTGTGATGTCGCCGAAGCCCACGGTGGAGAAGATCGTGATCGCGAAGTAGAGCGCGCCTGTATGGTTGAGCGGCTCGCTGAACGCGGCGGCCGAGGCGTGCGACATCGCGAGGTACAGGTTCGCGAAGAGGCAGAGGAAGAGCGGCACGATGATGGCCAGGACCTCGATGGCGCGCAGCTCGGGCAGATCCGCCCGCACGATCCGGCGCACCAACCACGCGAGCACGAGGATGAAGACGAGGCAGCTGACCAGCAGGCGCAGCAAGGGAGCGCCGGCCACCAGCCTCGCGGGGGGAAGCGCGTAGTACGCGGCGAGCAGGATAGCGACGATCGCGGTCACGCTGAGGACGAGTCGCGCGATCACGCGCCGGCGCTCGCGGAGTTCCAGGTCCGTGAGGCGGCGAGGACTCACGGCGCCGCCTCCGGCGCGTGCACCGCCGACGCGGCGGAGCCGGCATCGTCCACGTCGGGCTTGTCCTTGGTCGGCTTTGCGTCGGGAGCTTCCACGTGGTCTGACTACCCCCTGCTAGCGCAGGACGTTGACCGCGCGCGCGACGACGAGGCCCAGCAGAGCCAGCGAGATGCCCGACTGTGCCATCATCGCGAGCTTGTTCCAGGCGCGTAGTGGCATGGCGTCGGTGGGGCTGAAGGCCGTGGCCGAGGTGAAGCCGAGGTACATGTAGTCCACGAAGCGCGGCCGCCAGTGCTCGGGCGCGAGCTCCGGGTTGAGCTGCTGCGGGAAGGCGAAGTCCGGGTGGGCGGGCAAGCCGTGCGCACGCACCGCCGGGCCGCCACTGTCCAGCTCCCAGTAGAGCAGCCCAAACGAGAGGCAGTTGGACAGCCACACGATCCCGCCTGCTGCCAGAAGAGCTCCACCCGAGCTCGTGGCCGGCCCACCCCGGATGAGCTGGACGATGAGCTCCGTCGTGCACCAGAGCGTCGTGGCGACCAGCAGCGCGATCAGCGTGATCGAGAGTGCGCGCACGCGCGGGGAGACCAGGTCGATCTTGCCCGGGTCCGCGACGATCACCGCGATCAGGAGAAGGGCCTCGACGAGCGGCACCCCCCAGCGCGGGCGCGCGACCAGATCGTGCGGGAGCAGGAGCGTCAGGACGATCACCGCGACGACCGCGAACGCCATCGGCCAGCGCGCCTCGCCGACGACGCGAGGCTCCTTCGCTTTCGAGGCGGCATCTGGGATCATGCCGGCCATGTCTCAGATGAAGTAGGAGAGCAGGCGCATGAACGAGTTGCGGAAGCGCATCGTGAGGCTGAGCATGTCGAGGTCGGCGAGGGTGACCTCGTGTGAGTTCGCGATGTCCTCCTCGAAGAGCCGCTCCTGCCGCCCGGCCAGCTCGTCGTCGTACATCCAGAGCATGAGCTCCTTGTGGAGCCGCAGGCTGCGGATGTCCATGTTCATGGTGCCGATGGCGGTGATCTGCCCGTCGGCCGTGAGCGTCTTCGAGTGCAGGAAGCCGGCCTCGTAGAGGTAGACCTTCACGCCCGCCTTGAGCAGCGGGCGGAAGTAGGTCCACGCCGCCCAGTAGGGCACCTTCTTGTCGGGCACGCCGGTCATCATGAAGCGCACGTCGACGCCGCTGAGTGAGGCGTTGATCATCGTGTCGTAGAGCCCCACCTCTGGGATGAAGTAGGGCGACTGGATCCACACCCGGCGCGCGGCGTTGCCCACGGCCAGCATGTGAGCCCGCCGTGACGACTTCCACGGGTCCTCGACGGACTGCGCGATGACCTGGCAGAGGATGCCGGACTCGCCGGCGGCCGGCGGAGCGGGGAGATACTCCTCGGTGCCGACGTCCTCCTTGGTCTGGTCGAACCAGCGCGCCGCGAACAGCGCCTCGAGCTCGCCCACGACCTGGCCGGTGACGCGCACGTGCGTGTCGCGCCAGCGCGCGAAACGCTCGCCGCCGTCCACGTACTCCTGGCCGACGTTGTAGCCGCCGGTGTAGCCGATCTCGCCGTCGATGACGACGATCTTGCGGTGGTCGCGGTAGTTCAGGTGCGAGATCGAGACGACATCCTTGGCCACTTTGGCGCCCAGCGGCACGAGCGCCTCGAGCTTCTTCTTGTCCCAGTGTTTGCTGCCCAGGTAGTCGTAGAGGAAGCGCACCTCGACGCCGGCCTTGGCGCGCTCGGCGAGGATCTCGGTGAGCGCGTCGGTGAGCTCGTCGTCCTCCCAGATGAAGTACTGGATGTGGATGAAGCGCCGGGCTGCCGCCAGGTCGGCCTTGAGGCGGCTGAACTTCTCGGCTCCCGTGGGGAAGATCTCGGCCTGGTCGGCGGTCACGACGCCGAGGCCGTCCTCGCGCGACATGGTGTCGCTCAGGCGCTCGACGTAGGTACCGCCGTAGGTCTGCCGGAAGCGCCGCTCTGCGGCCGCGTTGCGCGCGAAGAACGGCTTCAGGGCGGCCTGCAGCTGCGCGTAGTAGTCGCGCATCCACTTCTTCTTCTCGGTGATCGTCGCCCAGTCACGCCCGGCGATGAAGTAGAAGACGATGCCGAGCACCGGGACGAGGAGGAACGCGAACGCCCAGGCGAGCGTGTCCGCCGGTTCGCGGTCCTCCATGATCAGCGTGACCATGACGTACAGCCACACGACCAGGTACGGCACCCAGATCCACCAGGGGAGGAATCCGAGCCAATGCATACTGACCTCACTCTCTCACGGCTCAGTCGGACTCGCGCCCCCGGTGAGCTCGTCGGACGGACAAGGACTGGTCAGGCGAGGTCTGTCAGCGGCCCCGGCGCCGCGCGCGACGGTTCATGCCGGCCAGGGACACCGGCGAGAGCGGCCGGCCGAAGGGGTCGATGAACACGGAGACCAGCTCGCCCTTCGGCGGCAGGCTACCCTCGAGCACGTCCACTGTGTAGGTGAGCTGGTCGCCCTCGAGCTGCGGGTCCTTGAGGACGACGATGGCGTCCTCGGGGGTCGCGTCGCCGGTCTCGACGAAGGAGATCACGGCGTTCGGCGGGTCCTCGGCGAAGCTGTTCTCGCCCTCGCCCCACTCCTCGACGAACTTCTGCGTCGTGAGGTGTCCGACCACGCGCTGCGGGCGGTCGGAGAAGTAGAGCGTGGCAGGCGAGGTGCCGTGGAAGGTGACCTTGTCGCCCGCGCTCGTCATCTCGCGGGCCGTCTGCGCGAACAGGGCTTCGATGTCTTCTAGGGTCTTCTCGATGTCGTCGGTCATGACTGCCTCTCTTGTGAAGGATGGAACGGTCGCAGTAGTCGCTGGTTGTTGCACAATGTCGGTCGTGTCGTCGCCGTCTCCTCAAGAGCGTCAGACGCCCTCGACCGCCTCCAGCCGCCCGGACTTGACCGCCTTGGCGAAGGCCTCGTAGTCGCGCTCGTTCTGGTCCGCGTAGCGCTCCGAGAAGTCGGTCATCGACTGCTCGAACGCGTCGCTCTTGCCGAGGTACGCGGCGATCGCGACCGGGTCGCCCGAGCGCGCGTGCGCGCGGGCGAGCGTCCACCCGCACTGGCGCGCGTAGAAGGCCAGGCCCATGGGCACCATGGCCTCGACCACGACCGAGCCCTTCATGTCGCGCAGCTGGCGCCAGTAGAGGTAGCGGCCGGCCTGCACGCCCTTGGTCCAGCCCAGGTAGATGTCGCTCGCGGCCTGCATCATGCGCTGGCCGTGGACGACGCGCGAGCCGGGCTGGTGGCGGCTCTTGGGCAGGTGGTCCTCGAGCACCGAGGCTCGTCGCCTCCTTGACCTGCAGGAACAGCGGGTCCTCCTCGTCGCGCCCCTGGAGCAGGACGATGAAGGCGCGCGTGCCGACGCTGCCGACGCCGACGACCTTGCGCGCCACGTCGACGATCTCGAACTTCTCGAGCAGGTGGCGGCGGTCGCTCTGCAGCGTCGCCCGGTAGGCGCGGAACTCGGCGTGGATGTAGTGCTCGAGCTCGTCCGGGGAGATGCCGTAGTCGCTGAGGTCGAGCTCGCGCAGCGGGACGACGATCGGCGGCTGGCTGACGATGCGGTGCTTGCCGTCCACGACCTCGGCGAGCTTGGAGAGCGCCTGCAGGCTGTCGCGCGTGTGCGCCTTGGCGGCGATCTGCTTGGCGCGCCCCGCCGCTGCCTTGGCCGCCTTCTTCTGCGCCTTGCCCTTCTGGGCGCTCTCCGCGGTCTTGATGGCCGCCATCAGCTCGTCCTCGGAGAGGTGGGCGTACCAGATGTCCATGGTGTCCATCGCCGCGAACTCGGCCATCGCACTGCGGTAGGCGCGACCGAGGTGCGCGTCACCTCGCGCGCGTCGGCCTTGCTGAAGCCGTTGTTGCGCGCCGCGATGGTGAAGCTCGCGGCCATGCGCGCGACGTCGTACTCGAACGGGCCGGGCAGCGTCTCGTCGAAGTCGTTGAGGTCGAAGAGCAGGGTCCGCTCGGGCGAGGCGAAGACGCCGAAGTTGGAGAGGTGCGCGTCGCCGCAGAGCTGCGTCGTGAGGCCGGCCCGCGGCGTGTCCTTGAGGTCGGCGGCCATGATCCGCGCCGCGCCGCGATAGAAGGTGAACGGCGAGACCAGCATGCGCCCGTGGCGCACGGGCACGAGGTCCGGCTCGCGTCTCGCGTCTTGTTCTTCCAGCAGCGCGACCGGATCGGGGCGGTCAGCGGCCGGCTTCCAGCCGGCGTGGCTGGACGGCGGCGTCTGCTTGCGCAGTTCTTTGCCCAGCGCCCGACGTTCCTTGACGCTCGGGTGGACTACTCGTTGTGCGTCCATGAATCCTCAACCCCGCTTTCAGTCCTGCCTGCATGGTGGGTCGCTGCGGGTTTCCCTCCTAGGCGCGCGAGCGGTCCGGGAGCAACAGCACGATGATGATGGCGATCAGCGGCAGGAAGCAGGCGATGATGCCCCAGAGGAGCCCGCTGCGACCCTTGCTGCGCGCGATGGTGATCGTGATGAACAGGAACACGGCCCACGCGAGGACGAAGATCAGCCACCAGAAGAACGCCAACGCTGCGACGAGCACTGCGACCATTTCGAGCCTCCTTTGGGATTGACACCTGTGGCCGGCGTCTACGCCGGCGCCGGCTCCGAGCCGGGTTCCTTCTTGGGAATGCGTCCCGTGAAGAACAGGGCGATGACGCCCATGACGGCGAGCACCGAGAGCGCCGCGCGCAGGCCGTCGATCTGCGAGGCGTCGTTCTGCTCGACGGCGGCATCGATCTCCTGCTGGGAGCGGCCGGCCGCGGACATGCGCGCCTCGATGTCCTTGTCGGAGATGAACGGCGCGCCCGCCGCGAGCGTCGTGCTCGCCTGCGCCTTCGCCTCCTGTGGCACGCTCGGGTTGTTCTGGATGCCGGTCAGGAACGAGGCCGTGAGCACGGCGATGAGGATCGACCCGGCGAGCGCGGTGCCGAGCGAGGCGCCGAGCTGGGTCGCGGTGTTCTGCAGGCCGCCGACCTCGGAGCTCTTCTCGGTGGGCACGGCGGAGACGGTCACGGCGCCGAGCTGGCTCGCCAGGGCGCCGATGCCGAAGCCGACGATCAGCAGCGGGACGATGACGATCGAGGCATCGGCCCCCTGCTCGAGGCTCGCGATCAGCACGACGATGCCGCCGATGAGCGCCAGCAGGCCGATGCGCACGACGCGGCGCGGATTGGCGTGAGGGCGCAGGCGCGGGATGCCGACGGCCGCAAGCAGCAGCGAGAGCGAGAGCGGCAGCAGGCGCACGCCGGTCGCGACCGGGGAGAGGCCGACGACCACCGAGAGGAACAGCGGCACGATGAAGAACACGCCGGACTGGATCAGGAACATGAACAGGAAGCTGATGAGTCCGCCCGTCAGCTGGTGGTTCTTCAGCAGCGATGGCGCGATCAGCGGCTCCTTGCCGTTGCGCTCGAGCCGCTGCTGGTAGCGGTAGAACAGCCAGAGGATGAAGAGGCCGGCGAGCATGAACCAGATGGTCAGCGAAAGGCCGAAGAGCGAGGGTGCGCCGGCCTTGGGCATGATCCAGCCCCAGGTCGACGACTTGAGCACGCCGATCACGAAGAGCGCGAGCCCGGCCGACGAGACCACCACGCCGATGAGATCGAGGTGCGGGCGATGCGCGACCGGTGAGTCGGCGGCGCGCCGTGCCAACAGCAGGATGGCGATGTCGATGACGACCTCGCCGGCGAAGACGTAGCGCCAGGAGAAGTAGGTCGTCATGAAGCCGCCGATCACGGGCCCGACGGCGACGGCGATCGCCGCCGCCGCGAAGACCAGGCCGTAGGCCTTGGGCCGCGCCGCGGGCGGGAAGTTGCTGGCCACGAGAGCAACGATGGCCGGCATGATGAGCACGGCGCCGATGCCCTCGAGGAACGACCAGCCGATGATCAGCACCGTCAGGTTGGGCGCAAGCGCGGTGGTCGCCGAGCCGCAGCCGTAGATGACGCAGCCGATCGTGAAAGCGCGCTTGAAGCCGATGATGCTGCCGATCTTGCCACCGAGCACCATGAGGCTGGCCATGACCAGCGTGTAGAGGGTGATCGCCGTCTGGATGCCGGTGACCGTGGTACCGACGTCCTTGGCGACGGTGGCGATTGAGACGTTCATCACCGACATGTCGAGGGCCATGAGGAACTGGCCGGCGGCGAGCGTGAAGAGGATGAGGCCGGCGCCGGCAGCCGCGGCAGCGGGCGCCTTCGACCCTGCTGTGCTCGGAGTAGCCATCACTCCCCCTTGCACGGTCTGCCGACCGTTCGGTGATGGTTGTCGTCGCCGCTGATCATGAGTCCTCCGCGAGAAGATTGGTGTCGCACTGCCACGGTCAGGTCGCGAGCGCCTCGTCTGCTTCCCTGCGCTCGAGCGGGATGAAGCAGACGGCGAGGCCGGCCGGTTTGACCGAGACGATGGCCACGGTGGGCCAGTCGTCCTCTTCGTGCGGGGCGCTGGCACTGCCGGGGTTCAGGAACAGGGTGCCTTCGACCCATGCGGCCGCAGGGATGTGATCGTGGCCGTAGACCACGAGGTCGGGAGTCGCGCCTTCCGGGTTGCCCTCGACCTTGCCCTCGGCGAGGCGCTTCAGCAGCCGCTTGCGTTTGTGACCGAGAGCGAAGTGCACCCCGCCGACCTCGCCCGCCACTTCGCGGGGCAGTCCTGCGAGAGGACCGCCGGAGTCCATGTTGCCCGCCACGGCGGTCACCGGCGCCACGGTCTCGAGTGCGGCCAGGATCTCCGGGTCGACGATGTCCCCGGCGTGGATGATGTGGACGACGCCGGCGAAGTGCTCCAGGACCGCGGGGTCGAGATAGCCGTGGTTGTCGCTGATCACGCCGATGCTGACCGCGGCGGGCGCCTCAGTGGCCCTGTCTTCTGCCGGAGAGGGGTGGGACGATGGCGAGGCGGCGCGCGACTCTGGTGAGGCTTTAGCGCCCGTGGCAGTGCGCTTCGGGGTCCGCGACTCGCTCGCCCGTGGGGCGCCAGGCGGCGCAGCCGAAGTGGTCACGGGCACACGAGAGGAGATTCGGGGCCTGCCCGCGCCTTCGGCCAGTCGCAGATCGCTCTCGCGCCGCCGCAGGGCAAATGACGCCTCTCTGAGCGGCTCCGCGCCGGCCGCGCGGAACGGGGGCCGCGCCGTCGACGTTGTTGCTCTGGGGTGCATGCTGCCGCCTGTCCCGATCATTTCTTGTCGTACCTGATAGGCGCGCCTGCGGCCGCCTCACCTGACAGCGGGAACGCCAGACCCGCGACCTGCGGGAGCAGCTCGACGAGCCGGCTGCGCAGCTCGGCGGGGTCCTCATCCATGAGGTCGTAGAACTGCACCAGCCAGTCCTCCATCGCCACCCAGCCATAGACCAGCGCCGTCGCCG
This sequence comes from uncultured Thermoleophilia bacterium, assembly GCA_963798285.1. GTDB lineage: Bacteria > Actinomycetota > Thermoleophilia > UBA2241 > UBA2241 > CAIXSE01. The sequence goes on from CAWCSR010000006.1 coordinate 18,928, forward strand.
CGGCGAGTGCGAATCTCGGATCGATGGGGGCGGCCGGCGGCGGGCGGTGCGCGCCCTCGTCGAGCGCCTTCCTCGCCAGGGCGAGCAGCATCTCTCCGCTGCGGATGCGGTCCTCCAGCGCCTCGTACCTGCGGTCGTCCATTGCCGCGCGCACGACCGAGCGCGAGTGCACCCGGCGGCTCAGCACGTCCCCCGAGACGAGCGGCAGCGCCTCGAAGAACTCGGGGTGCTCGAGCATCAGTTGCTGGCGCCGGGGGGCGCCGCGCGCGATGACCGCGGCCACGATCTGCGCCTTCGAGCCCACGTACTCGTGGACCACAGGATGCGTGACGCCGGCCTTCGCCGCGATCTCGCGCACGGTCACCCTGTCGGGGTCCCGCCGCGAGAACAGGTCCTCGGCGGCGTCGAGGATCCGCTCGGTCGTCTCGGCGCGCGGATGACGGGTCCATTTGGGCTCACGGCCGTTCTTCCCCGCGACGGCGACGCCGTCGTTCGGATCGTCGCTCTTGCCGTCCACAGAAGCTCCTCTGTCTACTTCTGAACGTTTTCTGCTCTTGCCATCAGCACCAACAGGACTAATCTACCCCACGGTAGGTTACATACACCATGTGTCCAGCACGGCACGTCAACTGGGAAACGACCTGGGAGGAACCAATGAGCGACGCACCACTTGACCTGTACATCGCCGGCTATGACGATCCCGCGGCGGCCAAGGCCGACTTCGACGCCCTGAAGAAGGCGCAGCGCCAGGGCATCGTGTTCATCGACGGAGCGGTGCTCGTGAGCCGCGACGCCGACGGCACGATGCACGTCAAGGAGAGCGGCGACCACGACGTCTTCAAGGGCTCGACGATCGGCGTGGCCGGCGGCCTGGTCGTCGGCCTCTTCGCGCCGCCGCTGCTCGGCGCCATGGTCGTCGGCGGGCTCATCGGCGGCCTCGTCGGCAAGCTCGCCAAACATCACGAGGAGAAGGGGATCGCCAAGGACGTCGAGGACGTCGTGCCGCCCGGCACCTCGGGCGTGGTCGCGGTCTTCGAGGAGATCTGGGTGGACGAGGTCGAGCGCCAGCTGGCCAAGGCCGACAAGAAGGCGCTCAAGAAGGCCGACAAGGAGACCGCCAACGAGGTCAAGAAGGGTCTCGCGGAGACCAAGAAGCAGGAGGTTTAGTCCCCGTACCGGCTGCACGCGCGACTCCCTGAGTCCTGCCCCGCCTGCTCGCCCATCTGAGTGACGGGCGAGCAGGCGGGGCGAAGTCTCGCAGTCGTGCGCCGCCTGACCCCGCCGGTCCGGTCCGAGGCCGGGGACCGGGCTCGCGCGGGCTCGCACAACTGGCGGCGAGTCGCAACCGCCTCTCGCCCATTGGGCTGACCGTCGAGACAAATCGGCGCGGCGGACTGGCTCGTCTCGGCGGGCGGGTACCATGAAGCGTCGGCCGCGTCGCAGTCTAACCTGCGGGCGGCCGCCGGAAAGGAGAGGCCGCAAGTGAGCGACGATTCCGGTCTGCGTCCCGCAAAAGACAGCACGTCCGGGCGGGAGAGTCACTTCCTCCCCCTCGACCGCTTCAACGCCTTCTCCGACGGCGTCTTCGCGATCGCCATCACCCTGCTCGTGCTCGAGATCGCCGTTCCCCACGCGGGCGTCCGCGTGCTGCCGGCGCTGCGTGAGCAGTGGCCCGAGTTCCTCGGCTACTTCATCAGCTTCGCCTTCATCGGTGGCATCTGGATATCGCACTCCGGCGTGACCAAGTTCATGAAGCGCGCGGACACGGAATCGTTCACGCTGAACCTGCTGCTCCTGCTCCTCGTCGGCTTGCTCCCCTTCAGCACGGCGCTCATGGTCACGCACCTGAGCGGAGCCGACGCCGAGGTCTCCGTCCTGCTCTACGGCGTCAACCTGCTGCTCGCCTCGTTCGTGCTCAGCCTGCTCATCCGCTACCTCGCGCGGGAGCCGTCGCTGCTCGTCGACGACATCGCCGAGGGCACGATGCGACGCATCGTGCGGCGGCGCTGGACCGCGCTCGGGTTGAACCTGCTCGCAATCGTCGTGGCACTCGTCAGCCCGAAGGTCGCGGTCGGCCTCTACCTCGTCGAGACGACCCTGCTGCTGGTCATCCCCTTCCTCGGTCTGCGCCGGCATCGGCAAATCTCCAGGTAAGCGCGGCCGCGAGCACCAGCAAGATGAAGACGAGGCACTTGGGCCGGTCCCAGCGGCTCCAACCGATCCCCGAGACCGGCGGCGAGGAGCACCGCGGTCCGCACGCGTTCGCCCTCGGCCGAACGCACGTGCCCTCGCATCAATGCCCCCCTCCTGTGAGTCTGTTCGTCCGATACCCCCAACCAGCGACCTGCAGCCGTTGTCGTCATCTCTGCCCATAGTCGTACGCAGGAGACATCGACCCACAGCCCCGCCCCACGCACCACATGGCCCAGGCAGCGTAGGCGAAGCGCTGGACGGAAGGGAATCAGCAGTGGTCGGCCAGTCCAGATCGTGTGCCCACTTGCGCCTTGGGGAGACCGGCGGGCAGGCCGGCCTCCCCCATGCTCATTGGCGCCCGAGTCAGGACGACTGGCGCTCCACCCGGTCCAGAAACTCGTTCACTGTGCGCATGTACAGGTCGCGCTCTTCATGGAACGGCGTGTGCGAGCTGTTCTCGAAGACCACGAGCTCGGAACCCGCGATCCCCTGGTGGATGTCGGTCAAGTGGTCGGCGCGAATCTCGTCGTGGCGGCCGCCCGTGACGAGAGTGGGTACTCGGATCTCGCCGAGACGGTCGAAGACATCCCAGTCGCGGAAGCGACCGGTGACGGTGAATTCGCTCGGACCGTTCATGGTCTCGTAGACCACCGGGCTCATCTCAGCGAACGAGCGCTCGAGCCCCGCCGGCCAGGGCTGCAGGCGGCAGAGATGCCGCCGGTAGAACACGGCGACTGCGCCGAGGTATTCAGGGCACGAGGTGTAGCCTCGGGCCTCGTGCCACTCGATTGCCTCGCGCACGTCGTTGGGCAGCTCCGCCAGCAGCTGCATGCACCCCTCCACCCAGCGCGGCATGCTTGCTGGGCTGCCCGACATCACCAGGCTCACGACCGAGGGCGACTGGTAGTCAAGGATGTACTGCATGGAGAGCTGCCCACCCCACGAACTGCCGAACAGGTGGAAGCGGTCCAGGCCGAGGGCGCCGCGCACCGCCTCGACCTCGCGGACGAAGTGCGGCACCGTCCACAACGACGGGTCGTCGGGCCGGTCCGAACGACCGCAGCCAAGCTGATCGTAGAAGATCACTCGGCGACGATCTCCGAGATCCTCGAGCGGGTCGATGTAGTTGTGGGTCATCCCCGGGCCGCCGTGCAGGCAGAGCAGCGGGATGCCCCCTTCGCCGACGCTGCGGAACCACACGCGGCCATCGGGCACGTCCAGCATGCCTTCGTGGATCTTCACGACCACATCACTCCTCTCCGGTGGGCCCGACTAGAGGCCCAGCGTCCACGGCGGCCTCCGGCTCGTCGATGAAGATCCGCGCCGTCTCCGCGAGACGATCGGGGTGCCTTCTCGCCAGATAGATCAGGAACACGATCCCGATCACCATCCAGACGCCGACCACGGGCCCCGCCAGCGAGATCGGGTAGGCGAGCGGAGAGACGAACTTGAAGGCCTGGATCCCCGCGGCGGTCAGGAAGACCGGCACGAACACGGCGATGCCGAGGATGGGAATCAGGCCGTGCATGATGACGTTGGCGTGCTGCCGCTGGAAGCGCCAATAGTAGGCGACGCAGGAGACGAGGATGACGATGTAGATCGAGATCAGGATGAGCGTGAAGATGGTCGCCATCAGGATGAACGCCGTGTAGGGCTGGTACTTGAAGCCGAGCGCCAGGGCGAGCACGAGCGCGAAGACGAACTGCACGATCACCGCGACATGCGGGGACTTCCATCGTGGGTGTATGGCCGCCATGAACTTCGGCAGCAATCGGATGCGGCCCATGGCGAACCAGGTCCGCGTCGTCGCATTGGCCCCAGCGTTCGCGTTGGCGACCGCCGAGTTGATGATGGCGATGAAGACGAGCACCCAACCGACCCCCCAGACGGCCTTGGCCAGGTAGGTCCAGGGGTCACCGTTGCCCAGCTTCACGAAGCCCGCCATCTTGGCCGGCCCTTCGTACACAGTGGCCGCGTAGGTGGTGAACACGTAGAAGGCGCCGATCGCGAGAGCTGAGTAGATGACGGCTTTGCGGATGGTCCTCCGCGGGTCACGCGCCTCTTCTGCCAGAGGCGCCGCCGACTCGAAGCCGGTGAACGCAAGGATGGAGAACACGCCGGCGGCGATCACTCCGGAGATGCCGCCGTAGCCCTCGACGGTCGCGTAGTGCGTGCTGAATACGGACAGCGTGTTGCTCGACCCGGCCTCGACGATGAGCCAGATCGCTAGCGCGCCGAAGATGATGATCTCGAACACGCCCATGATCGTCCCCGCCTCGGTGGAGATCTGGATGCCCACGTAGCCGAGGATGAAGACGATCAGCGAGGAGAGGACGACCCAGATCCACCAGGTGCCGGTGGACCATCCGAACTCGGTGTTCAGCGTGCCGCTCAACGTGATCGCGAAGACAAGGAACAGGAACGACGCGATGAACGCCTCGGCGAAGGCGTAGGCCCACGCCACGAGGAAGCCCATCCAGGGATGGATGCCCTTGGAGGCGTAGGTATAGAAGCTCCCCGCCGACGGCAGATGCCGCGCGAGCTCGCCGATCGACAGTGCGACGAAGAGGCAGGCGATGAGTGCAAGGAGCGTGGCCAACGGAAGGGCGCCGGCGGCGTAGGAGGCGCCGGCCGGGATGGAGAAGGCGACGGCAGCAGCGGGCGCCATGTGCGTGACGGACTGGAACAGGACCTCGCGGAGGCCAATCGCTCCGCGCGCGAGGCCGGGTCCCTCAGGTGCGGACGATGCCATGGCTGCCTCCCTCTGGCTGACCTTTCGCCGCCAGCCGAAGAACAGCGGCGCCTGCCGGCATCGTGCACCCGCGCTTTTGGCGTGTCAACGGCGATCCGTCGACGGCCAGGAGACAGGCAGGTCGTCCCGCGCGGGCCCGAGACACGACCTCGCGGGCGGCGTGACACCGCCAGGTCGCAGGGTCAGCGTCCTAGGACGTGGTGTACGAAGAACTCAATCGTGGTCGGCTTGAAGAAGAGGTGACCACTGCTCCATCCCCGAGGGTGACGAAGCCCAGGACGAGGAGGAGACAGTGGCCAGTGACAACTTGGACCTTAAGCCGCCGGCGCAGCGCGATAGCCGCGCCGCCCCTTCCTTGCCAACGTTTGCCAACACGCTCATACGAGACGAGGGGGCGTCCGCCCGCACTCTTGGCAATAGTGCCGGGCCATGGCATCGTCTATCGCCATCGTGACTACATGTTGGGGACCGTCACGCTCCCGGTCGTGTTCTCGAGTGGCAGCGCCAGCGGGGAGTCGTCTTTGACGAGCCCCGACACGTTCGGCTGCGTGCCGTAGAGGTATCGCAGGGTCACAGTGTGGCCTGATGAGATCGATCTTGACAAGGTCAGTCGCACCGCGTCGGCGGCTGCTCGTGCAGCCGACTCTATGGTCACGCCCGAGCCGTTGTCGAACACCTCGAAGCCGGTGATCCCCGATGCCGGCGTGATGTCGGCGCCGCCACGGTGAGCCAGGGTAACGACCACCTGGTCACGGTTCCCGTCACTGAAAGACGCCGAGCTGATCGACGGGCCACGGTAGAAGTCTGATCGGCTGAAGTAGTACTTGATGGCAGTGGCCAGACGGCTGCCGATCACAGTCAGCCCCGGGGTGCTGTAGTGCCAGGTATCGATTCGCGGCAGGTCCATCGCGGTGGCGCCCATGAAGATATTCGATCCGTTGTCCACATCGTGCTGCGCGCTGCGGATGCCGGTGGCTCCGGCGCTGGTCCCAGCGCCTACCGTTCCAAGCTGACAGATGAAGATCGGGATGCCGGCATAGAGGTCTTGTCGGTAGTTGCCGATCATGGTGGCGAAATCAGCCTCATACTGTGCTTCAGTGCGTCCGTCGCTCAGATCCGCTTCACCCTGGTGCATGATGATCAGTTCGACGCCGCCAACGCTGCGCGCCTTCGTTATCGATTGGCCGTAGAGCGTCGAGGTGTCGAGATGATTCGCTGGATTGCGATAGGCCCATCCGTAGTTGCTTGCGTTGACATACAGGTTCGAGCCCCCCTTGGCGGCAGGTACGAACGCGATAGGGAAGTCAAAGGTCTGAAGCAGAGTGTTCGCGATGCTGGGGATCATCGAGCCACCGGCATTCGAGCTGGCGATCACATCATTGTCGTTGTCGACCGCGCCCGCCGGACTCCCATCGTCGTATGGATCGGCTAGGTGCTCCCACACTCCAGCGTTGCTGTAGTTCACCGCAAGGTCGGAAGTCGCCACGGTGAATGGCGGTTGGCCCCTGCCCGACATGTTCGACTGGCCGATGACGAGGATGATCATGCCGACGCCCCACTTGTGCGTGCCGCGGCTGGAGGCGATCACCGATCCCGAGCTGTCAAAGGCCCGTACCTCGATGTTGTACCAGCCTCCCTGCGGAATCGTGAGACCGCCCGAGAAGGTGCCTCCCCCGGGCGTCGCGTCAATGGTCGTCCAGTCGACCACGACCATGTCGGTAGCGTGGCGCAGGACGCGCGCCTCTATACGGCGGCAATCCATGTTCGAATAGGTGCCGCTGATGGTCACGCTCTTTGACATGCCGCCGATGTCACGCTGAAAGACCCGATAATCGGCAAAGTCGCTGACGGCGATCGTCGAGTCGGGCGCGGCCACGCCGACCGTCCCCGGGGAGCCGCCGTAGAGGCCCCAGGGGTCACCGGACGTGGCCCGGTAGTAGACGTAGACCCGGTAGCCGGTGCCGGCGGGCACGTCGAGGTCGACCGCGTCGGCGTAGCTGGCCGGGCCGACGGTGTCGGCGGCGTCGTGGATCTTGCCCACGTACCAGCCGTTCGCCGGGCTGACCACCCAGATGCTGAACTGGCCCGTGGCCACCGCCTGGTTGGTCGTCCAGGTGACGTCGAGGGCCGCGTCCTGGTCCTTGCTCGTGGTGCCCGTGGGGGCGGTGACGTCGATGGCGCTGAAGACCGCGTTCACGTCCACCGTCCCCGGGCTCATGCCGTAGAGGCTCCAGGGGTCAACGGACGTGGCCCGGTAGTAGACGTAGACCCGGTAGCCGGTGCCGGCGGGCACGTTGAGGTCGACCGCGTCGGCGTAGCTGGCCGGGCCGACGGTGTCGGCGGCGTCGTGGATCTTGCCCACGTACCAGCCGTTCGCCGGGCTGACCACCCAGATGCTGAACTGGCCCGTGGCCACCGCCTGGTTGGTCGTCCAGGTGACGTCGAGGGCCGCGTCCTGGTCCTTGCTCGTGGTGCCCGTGGGGGCGGTGACGTCGATGGCGCTGAAGACCGCGTTCACGTCCACCGTCCCCGGGCTCATGCCGTAGAGGCTCCAGGGATCAACGGCCGTGGCCCGGTAGTAGACGTAGACCCGGTAGCCGCTGGCGGCGGGCACGTTCAGGTCGACCGCGTCGGCGTAGCTGGCCGGGCCGACGGTGTCGGCGGCGTCGTGGATCTTGCCCACGTACCAGCCGTTCGCCGGGCTGACCACCCAGATGCTGAACTGGCCCGTGGCGACCGCCTGGTTGGTCGTCCAGGTGACCGTCAGGGCCGCGCCCTGGTCCTTGCTCGTGGTGCCGGTGGGGGCGGTGACGTCGATGGCGCTGAAGACCGCGTTCACGTCCACCGTCCCCGGGCTCATGCCGTAGACGCTCCAGGGGTCACCGCTGCGTCGCGCGGTAGTAGACGTAGATGCGGTAGCCGCGTGGCGGCGGGCACGCTCAGGTCGACCGCGTCGGCGTAGCTGGCCGGGCCGACGGTGTCGGCGGCGTCGTGGATCTTGCCCACGTACCAGCCGTTGGCGGGGCTGACCACCCAGATGCTGAACTGGCCCGTGGCCACCGCCTGGTTGGTCGTCCAGGTGACCGGCGAGGGCCGCGCCCTGGTCCTTGCTCGTGGTGCCGGTGGGCGCGGTGACGGTGATGGCGGTCGGATCAGCCGCCAGCGCAAGCGGGGCGGCAACCAGCACAGCGAGGAGGAGAGTCGGCAGCGCGACGGCGAACACGACCAAGCGCAGCCTATCCATGCGACGTGACCGGCTTCGTGCGGCCGACAACCGCAAGGTGGTCGTAGCCATGAGTGCCTCCCCTGATGGCTCCATAGCTCCTCTACCCGTCACAAGATACCGCCACAGAGTCCGTCGTAGTAGCCGCGAGCGTTTATCTTCCAAGGCTGGAGTCACCACGCGCGAGGCGGCGACCGATTCTGCGCACGTCGCAGGCGGCGGTACGAGGGATGAATCCGCTGCGGCCAACTCATGGGGCCGGGCGCTGGTCGACTACTGCGCCTGAGGCTACGGGCGTGGAATCAATCATCTAGAGGTCGGCTACGACGGGCCGCAGAGGCACCGTACAGGGCCGTTCCTCGCCGGGAAGGGCGACGATCGGGTGGCGAGGCCTCTTGGGTTGACCCATGGTCTGCGCGGGGGTGCCCACTAACAAGCGGATCAAGCTGTCTCGCCGCGACGCCGACGGCCTCACGGGAGGCCGGCGCGCTCGCAGTCTATCCGCGGTGCGTTAGACCGATGCACCAGGGACCGGCGATGCAGATCTCGATGAACGACCTCGCCGTCGACTTCTCCCACGTCCCCCCGTGCCTGCTTTGAAGCACGTCTTGGCTTATCGGTCTAGACCCGACTTCGCATCCTCCTGACGTCTACACGGGAAGGGCGGATCGCCATCCGCGGACAGCGGCGTCGGCCGGCTGAGCCAGAACGATGCGACGGGGCCAAACGCGGCTGTCAATGGAGGACTCTTCATGCTCAGTCGACCCGGGGGCGCCGCGACGAGAGGTCATCGGCGCACCGCGAGTGTCCGTGCGTCAGTCATCTCCCAACAGTCGTGCTTCGTCTCTCGCAAGCGCCGACATGAGCTCTTTCACGGAGACCGTCGCCGCGTCTACGACGCCGTCACCGACCGACTCCCGCACTCGCTTCGACCATGCGGTCACTCTTGGGCCCAACTGTCTGACCGAGTTCAGGCCGTGGTCCGTGGCGGACAGAAGCTTTGCCCGTCGATGCGCGGGATTGGGCACGTACTCGCACAATCCCTCCTCCACCAGCAGGTCTGCAGTCCTCTGAACGCTCTGGCGAGCCAGTCCCATGTCTCGGGCGATAGCTGCCACTGTAAGCGGCTCGTGAAGCACCGCGCCCAGCACCTGCCATCGCGCAGTTGTGAGTCCACTCCCTGCTGTCAGGCGGTCGCCCGCATGCAGAAAGAAGCCGTTCAGCCGAAAGATGCTCAGCACAAGGTCCCACAATGGGTCATCCGAACCCCTAGCCGTCTCGGCCATGCCCAAACGCTTCCATGAGCTCGACGTAGCATGCTGGGTCTCCGGTCTTGTACAAGCCGTACCATGCTTCAAGCGCCCTTGTGCTGAAGATGCCAAGTCTGGCGAGAACGAGTCTGGCGAATTCCAAGGACGCCGTCACGGAGGCTGTGATCACTCCGCGGTCGTCAACCGCGGGTTCCTGAACGTAGTGAGCAGCGCCGCCGTATCCGCTGGAGGCAAGCCAGCCAGGGTCGTTGCTGGTGTGCAGCCGGTCATCCAACAGACCTGCTCGGGCCAAGCCGAACGTCGCCCCGCAGATCGCGGCCACAGGAACACCCGCCGCCACAAACTCCTTCGCCATTGATAGGACTGGGTCCGTGCTCCCGTCGCTCCATAGGTCGGCGCCAGGCAGAATCAGCATTGCACTCCCAGAAGGGGAAATCTCAGACAGGCTCAGATCTGGCACGATGGTCAGCCCGCCCATCGAACGAACCGGCGTCCGGTCTTGCCCCACCGTTCTGACGCGGAATCCGGACGACATGCCGGGCATCGGTCTGTTTATGTGCGCGATTGCGAAGCCGGGCTCCCAATCCGCCATCGTGTTGAGTACGAAGAGATGAACTTCCTCCATGCTCGTTAGCCTCCCCCCGACAGTATGCTTTCAGATGGACAGCATACTGTCAGATTGACAGCAGTCTGTCAACCGAATCCTCAGCGGGAGAGTCGCTTAGAGGTGCTCGTTCCTACCTGAACTCCGGGAACGTGGTATTCGACTCAGCTCTGAGCGCCTCCCGCCTGACGCAACTGATCGAAGACGAGCTTGAGCGGGCATTTGGCGAGAATATCCCTGCGTTGGTGAAGACGTCGGCGGAAGTGATCGCGATCGCCGAGTCGATACCGAGCGAGTGGGGCAGCAACGACGATGAACAGACCTACGTCGCATACTTGTTCGGCGACGTCGACAAGCCCGGACTCGTGTCGGAACTGCCGGTCAAGAGGCAGTTCATGAGCATCTTCTACGCGCCTGGGGCCATCGTCTGGAACATCAAGCGAGAGAACTACAACCGCAGTCAGATCACGAAGATCGTGGGGCACAGCTCCTATGCTCGGATGACCACGCGCAACGTCAACACGGCGAGGAAGCTCGCGGCGCTGTGCGCCTAAGTCTGACGGAGGTGCCGCTGCCCAACAAGCGCAAGAACCTGTCGCGTCCAGGCGCTGCGGTATCCTGCAGCCGCAGCCCGCGCAGGCTATGCGCCGGGCGTCAGGCCGCACACGGGCTTCACGACCGCCATCAATTCCCAGAAGGAGCACCATGGCCAAGTACCTGATCTCTTTTCCAAGCGCGGCGATGGTTGTGCCCGATGGCGAAAGGGGAGCGGTGGGCCGCGACGCACACGCTGTGATGGATGAGGCGAAAGCCGCCGGCGTTTACGTCTTCGGCGGCGGAATCGACGAAGACGTACCGCCCATACTCGTCTCTGCTGACGGCGCGGTTGCAGCGGGCGGCTATCCTTGGGCGCCCACGCTCGACGGCGGCTTCACCGTGTTGGAACTGCCTTCGCGCGATGAGGCCATCGCGTGGGCGGCGCGCATCGCCAAGGCCTGTCGCTGCGACCAAGAACTGCGCGTCTTCGGGTTCGACCCGCAGTCCTAAGGGCCAAGGTGCGCACCTCGAGCAGGGCGCGGACCACCTGCTCGTCCGTGTCCGGGGCGGGCGCGCTGAGATCGGGCAGGGGCACGTCGGCGGAGGTCGCCCGGCCGACGCAGTCGGTCGATGCCGGTCTCGAGCGTCATGGGACCATGATGCCGGGCGCGTCACCGGGTTCCGTGACAGGCTCGCCGAGTTCCGTTTCCGGAAATCCCAGTTTCGGGTTCGCGCACGGACGGGGGCAGGCACGGTCCACGCATTCCGCGCGTCGTGATTCCACCCCCTGCCCCCGACGAAGGCCCCGCGACAGCACATGCGACGGTCCTCGGATGGTCCCGGACGCCTCCGGCCCCGTACGTTCAAGCCTCACGCGCAGGCCGGGCATACTTCAGGAGACCAAGGAGGACGCGACGAGCCCGCCACGCAAGGTAGAGCTTCCCATGATGGAGTTCGTAACGCGCGAAGACTGGCGCGCCTGGCTCGAGGTGCACCACGAGGGCTCGCCCGGCGTCTTGCTGCTGATCGCGAAGAAGGGCTCGGCGCAGCGCACGGTGTCGTACGCCGAAGCCTTGGAAGTGGCGCTCTGCTACGGCTGGATCGACGGCCAGAAGCGGCGTCACGACGACAGCAGCTGGCTGCAGAAGTTCACTCCGCGCGGCGCCAGGAGCGTCTGGTCGAAGCTCAACCGCGAAAGGGCGGAGGCGCTCATCACCAGCGGCGAGATGCGCCCTCCGGGTCTCGCCGAGGTGGAGCGCGCCAGGGCGGACGGGCGCTGGGAGGATGCGTACGACTCGCAGCGCACGGCAGTCGTCCCCGGCGACCTGCAGGCCGCGCTGGAGGCACATCCCGAGGCGAAGGCCTTCTTCGCGACACTGAACAGCGCCAACCGCTACGCGATCGTCTGGCGGCTGCAGACGGCGAAGAAGGTCGAGACGCGCGAGCGGCGCCTGTGGCAGTTCATCGAGATGCTGGAGCGGCACGAGAAGCTGCATCCGTGAGGTGTCATGAGACCCACCATCGGCAACGGCAAGATCTGCTGCGTGGAGATGCCCGCGAGCGACATCGAGCGGTCAGCAGCCTTCTATCGCGCCGTGTTCGGCTGGACGATACGGATCAGGGGGACGGCTCGACTGCCTCATCAATGCGGACTCGCACATCATTGACACGTTCGGAATCGGCAATGACGTGGTCCATGGACGGATTGGGGCAGGCTTCCTCGTATCCGGTGAAGTGATCGGCCTCTTTCTGACCACTTGACAGCCCCGATGCACGGTCGCGACGCAGAGCGGCTCAAGTACCACCGATGCCCACAAGCCGCCGGCAGCGAGGGCGCCGAGCGCCGTGACGTCCGGTGGGCCCTGCTCGGTGCGGGGTTGTGCTCGGGCACGCCGGCGACTACGGTCCTCAGCATGTCTCGCGCCCGTCGGCCATTCGCCACCTCGTCGGCCCTGCGGTCGACGCTCACCGTCGCGCTGCTGACTGCCTCTCTGCTCGCCCTCGCCGGTCTCGCCGCCTGCGGGGGAACCGTCGGCGGCACGAGCACCGGCGGCGCCTCATCCCCCGCCGCCTCGTCCTCCGGTGCGTCGTCGTCCGGCGCGTCCGCCGGCGCCACGGCGGCTGCGACTGCGCCGCTGCAGGTCAAAGCGGTCGGCGCCGACGCCGTCCTGCTGCGCACGCGGCAGCCGGTCAGCTTCAGCTTCCACGTCGTCGGCGGCGCGCCGGACAAGTGGGTCTGGCGCGTGCGCAACTTCTACGGCAAGCAGATGAGCGCCGGTCAAGGCGAGCCCGGCGCCACCACGGCGTCCGTCAAGTGGGACGGCCGGGACGCGGGCGGGCAGCCGGCCGACCCGGGCGAGTACGTCGTCGAGGTCGGCCCGGACTTCTCGACGCACATGACCACCGTCGGCCGGGTGCGGCTGGAGGTTCCGGTCAAGGCCAAGGTCTACAGGAGCCTGCCTGCCGCCGGCAAGAAGGTCGCCCTGACCTTCGACGACGGCGGCGGCGCCACCGCCTGGTACTGGATCCTTCACGAGCTCCGGGCCGGTCACGCCAAGGGCACCTTCTTCCCCATCGGCGAATACGTGGGCGACTACGCCAAGAAGGAGGCCGGGCTCACCATCCAGGACGACATGGCGATCGGCAGCCACTCCTGGAGTCACCCCGACCTCACCACCCTGAGCGACGCGGAGATCCGGGCGCAGCTCCAGCAGACCGACGACGTCTGGTTCAATGACTTCAAGGCGTCGACGGTCCCCTACCTGCGCCCGCCCTACGGCGCCTACAACGACCACGTGCTCAAGATCGCCGGCGAGATGGGCTACTCACGCATCATCATGTGGGACGTCGACTCCAACGACTGGACCAACCCGGGAGTCGACGCGATCGTGCACAACGTGCTCTCCGCCGTGCACGACGGCAGCATCATCGTGCTGCACACGCGCGGCAAGGCGCCCAAGGCCCTGCCGCTGATCATCGCGGGGCTGCACAAGATGGGCTACGAGATGGTGACGCTCCCTGAGCTGTTCAAGGCGGCCGGCGTCAAGTAGCCCGGCACCGGCGCTGCGCACGGTGAGTCGCTGCCGCGGCGCGAGACCTCCGTACGCGCCGCGGCGCCGGGCGACGAGGCTTCAGCCTCGCCCTCCCGGCGCCGCAGGTACGACTCAAGGCCAAGTCACGCCGCGGGAGTCTCCTCCGCAGGCGGTGTGTAGCTGCTCCAAGGATCGGTGTTGTCGCCGCCCCAGCCGCAGCAGCCGCCATCGCCCTTGAGCATCTTCCAGGCGAAGAAGGCGCCCACGCCGACGAGCATGAGCAGCATGACGAAGATGATCTTCTTCAAAAGAGTCCCTCCTCCCGTTCGGTGTGCCCATAGTACCCTATGGCGGCCCCGCATAGCCCATGGAAGAGCAGTCCGCGAGGCCGCTGCCTGTAGCGCCGGGCGGCGGGCATGCCGTAGGCTCCGGCCATGTGGGTCACGACACACGTGCTCGCCGGCCTCGGCATCGCCGCCGCCCTCGGCGGCCCCTGGTGGCTCATCCTCGTCATCGTCGTGCTCGCCCACGTGCTCATGGACCTCATCCCGCACTGGGACTACACCGTGTCGCACCACCCCGTCCTCTACGGCTGGTGCGACTTCATCGCCTCCTTCGCTTCGTTCTGGATCGCGTGGCTGGTACTCGGCTACCCATGGTGGATCGCGTTCATGGGCCTCGCCTCCGGGGCGCCGGACTGGGACGTGCTCATCTGGGTGGCGCGCGGCGAGAAGGGGCGCAAGTACTTCCCCAGCCACTGGGACAGCTTTCCGCACGGCAAGTCCGGCCGGGCCTGGGGCATCTCGGTCCAGGTCGTGATCATGGCGGTCGGCGTGGGCGTCGTGCTCGCGCAGCGACCGTGAGCGTCGACCAGGGAGGAGCCATGCCGCCACTCGACCTCGTCAAACAGCTCAAGCCGCTGTACTCGCCGTCGGCGAAACACCCCGCGATCGTCGAGGTGCCCGACCTCGCCTTTCTCATGATCGACGGCCGCGGCGACCCCACCACCTCCGAGGCCTACATGGACGCGCTGCAGGCGCTGTACAGCGTGGCGTACACGCTCAAGTTCACCCTGAAGAAGGCGGACCCGGAGCGGGACTTCAAGGTCGCGCCGCTCGAAGGGCTGTGGTGGGCCGACGAAGCGGCGCCCACCATGGACGAGCTCCAGCGCGACCGTGACGCCTGGAACTGGACGATGATGATCGCGGTGCCGGACGCGGTGACCGCGGACGAGGTGACGGCGGCGGCCGACGCGGCGGCGCGCAAGCGCGAGCTCGCCGCCGCGCCGCTGCTCCGTCTGGAGCGCTTCGAAGAAGGCCTCTCGGCCCAGATCATGCACGTCGGCCCCTACGCCGAGGAGGCCGCGACCGTCGAGCGCCTGCACGAGTTCGTCGCCGCGCAGGGCTACGAGCTGAGGGGTCGCCACCACGAGGTCTACCTGGGCGACCCCCGCCGCACGGCGCCCGAGCGGCTCAAGACCGTCCTGCGCCACCCCGTGCGCGAAGCCTGACGAGCCTCAACTCAGGAGTTCGCGCGCGACCGCCTCGGCGAACAGCGACTGGAACGCCAGATCGCGGATGAGGATGCGCTCGTCGACGTTGTGGTAGCGCGGCGTGACCTCGTCGTAGCCCTCGACGAGGTGGGGGGCGAAGTTGTAGGCGACGGTGTCCGGGTAGGCGGCGCGGAACCAGTTGGAGTCGGTGAACCCGACGGAGTGGCTGTTGGCGAGCTCGGCGCCGGGCACGTACCGCTCGAGCATGGCGCCGAGCACCTCCGACAGCGGCGTCGGGTACGGCGACGAGTTGCCGCGGACCACGGGGCCGACCCACTCGAGGTCCCAGTCGGCCTCCACGCCGTCGAGCGCGGTGCGCACCTCGGTGAGCACCTCCTGCTCGTCGTGCCCTGCGAGCATGCGGCAGTCCACGCTCAACTCGACCTTGGTCGGGTAGACGTTCACGGCCGCGCTGTTGCTGTGGACGATGGTCGGCGAGAAAGCGAATCCGTACAGCGGCTCGATCATGTCGGCGAGCTGGACGTCGTGGCGCGCGAGCTCGGCCAGGGCCTCGCGCGACGTGCCCGGGTCGCGCAGGCGCTCGCGCAGCTCGGGCGAGTCCACGAGAAGCCGCACGAGCTCCTCGGACGAGCCGTCGATGACGAGCGGCAGCTCGTGCGAGACGAGCGCCTCGACGACCCGCGCCGCGGCCACGACCGCGTTGCCGCTGCGCAGCGGCACGGAGGCGTGGCCGGCATCGCCCTTGATGGTCAGGCGGAACTGGGCCGTGCCCTTCTCGCCGCTCTCGAGGATGTAGACGCGGCGGCCGGCGCGCTCGAGGAAGTGGCCGCCGCCCTCGTTGATGACGTAATCCGTCTTGATGAGGTCGGGCCGGTGCCCCACGAGCCAGCGGGCGCCGCCGACGGAGCCTTCTTCCTCGTCGGCGGTGCAGGCGTAGACGAGGGTGCCGGCGGCCGGGCCGCCGGCCTTCGCGATGCGCGCCGCGGCGACGGCGTGGGCGGCGACCAGGTTCTTGATGTCGACCGCGCCGCGGCCCCAGACGTACCCGTCCTTGATGAGGCCGGAGAACGGCGGGACCTGCCAGTCCGCGGCGTTGGCCGGCACGACGTCCTCGTGCGCCAGGAGCAGGAGGCTCGGCCCCGGCTTGCCGCTCTCGAGCCGGAGCACGAAGCTGCGCCGGTTCTCCGGCTCGCCCACGATCTGGCCGCCCGTGACCCCGCGTGCCGCGAACCAGGCGGCCATGAACTCGGCGACCCTGGTCTCGTCGCCGGGGGGGTTGCTCGTGTCGATCTGGATGAGCGCGCTGAGCAGCTCGCTCGTCTCACGCTCCACTTCGGCGACGACGGCGGGATCGATGCCGGCGATGTCCACGAATGACCCCCTCAACTCCACGGTTGCGAATGCGGTAGTGGCCATCATATCCGCCCGAGCCTCGCTTTCGAGCCCGTGACGGGTGCGGTATAGTGTCTATCCCGCGCGGAGAAGTGGCCGAGTGGCTGAAGGCAACCGCCTGCTAAGCGGTTAAGGGGCTTCAACCTCCTTCCCGGGTTCGAATCCCGGCTTCTCCGCCAGTCTTCATCGCCCGCCGCCGCCCGGCAGCCGCGCCCGCCGCCCCCACAGCCTCACCGGGTACGACGTTTTCACCGTCTCGCACTTTCGGGTATACTCTCGGTCCGCGTGCGCACGTAGCTCAGTTGGATTAGAGCGTCGGTCTACGGAACCGAAGGCCGCAGGTTCGAGTCCTGCCGTGCGCGCCACTTCTTTCCCCTGGTACTCCCCACTTTCCGGCTGCGGCTCGGCATGGCCGAATCGGCCGTTCAAGCCGTGAAGTGCACGTTTCGTACACGGAATCTGAGCCTCAACGAGAACGGCCTCCCCGGAGTGGCTGGCCGTCCGGGATGTGATCATCGCCGCGCCAGGTTCGCTGCGGAGCCGTCAGGTGATGAAGCCCTCGGGCGCCTCGGGTGCCTCCACAGCACCGGGCGGCTCCATCATGTCAAAGGTAGGAGCGGCCATCTGCGGCATGACCGCCGCGTCATCCGTGACCAGTGGGCCGGCGTCGGGGCCCTCACGAGAAACCTCCAGGTGACGCTCGACTTCGTAGTCCTCAGGAAACGACCTTTGCGGCGGCACAACGGACTCTGCAAACCCCGCGCTGCTGCGTGCGTCCGGGCGCAGGAAGAGGAGCACGCCGCCGATGATCACGCAGGCCACCACAGCCATGCCCACGACGGCAATCGGCGCGGCGGCGTCCCATCGGGGACCACGGGCCGACCCGATGACGGCGAAGCCGACGCGCGCGACCGTGCCCGTCAGGACAGCCGTTGCCATGCCGCGATCGTACCTGCGGTGACGCCATGACCGCCGACGCCCAGGACGGCCAGCACGAGGTTGTCACGGTCCGAGAGGAGCGTCACGGTGCCTGCGCCGCCTGTTTGATCGCCGCCTGCGTGGCCGCCTTCGCGGCCTCGACCTGCTGCAGCGTGGCGCTCCCGTCACCGAGCAGGTAGCTGCGCACGTCGTCGGCGTAGGCGGTGTACTTCTCGGCGACGGCGAGGTCCGCCGGCGTGAGCGCCGGTATCTCGCCGATCGCGTTCCAGTCCTGCGCGGCCTGCGTGTCGTTGCCGGCCTGATACTCCGCCAGCACCTTGTCGAGCGCCGGCATCGCCTTGTCGACGAACGCCGTGGCCCCGGAGCTCATGGGCTGGGTCTTCCGGTTGTTGCGGTTGATGAGCGCGACGCAGCCGGCGAACGCCAGCACGCAGGCGACCAGGATGAGCGGGACGACGAGGCTGCGCCAGGACCAGCGTTTCTTGTCGCGCGGCCCGGCCACGGCCGGCGGTGACGCCTCAGGCGACGGCCGATCGGGCCGGCCCGTCGGCGCCCCGCAGAACGGACAGGCGCCCCGGTAGTCGGCCACGGCCTGGCCGCAGCTCTCGCAGGGAATGAGCTTCCCTGGAGCCTGACCGGGATCCGCTGCCGCCACCGGGCGCCTCCCTCCCGGCCACCCGCCGGGGTCTGCCTTCAACATCGAGACGAGAAGGTCCGCGGGACCACCGGGTCTCGCCGCCGAAGCCGCGCGCCCAGCTTAGCAGCCTCGGCGCCCGGCCGGCGCCGCGCCGGCCGGCCGCGCTCCCGCCGGTGCCGGGATGAAGCCCCGGCCCCGCTGCTCTACCATGGGTCGCGACTCATGAGGCGCAAGAGGACACGTGGAAAGACCTCGGCGTTCGTGCGTTCGGCGGCGGCGTCGACGCTCGTCGTGCCGCTGGCCGTCGTGCTCGTGGCGTGCGGCAGCGCAGCGACGGCGGCCAAGCCCACTCCCCCTCCGGTCCGCATCGGCGCCATCTACGACCTCACCGGCGCGCAGGCGCCTCTGGATGCTCCCTCGCTGGACGGCGCGCGGCTGGCCGTGGACCGCATCAACGCCCAGGGCGGCCTGATGGGGCGCCGTGTGGAGCTCCTCGAACGCGACGGCCAGACCAACGAGACCGAGATCCGCCGCGCAGCGGCGGGCCTCGTCGCCTCCGGCTGCTCGGCGATCATCGGCCTCTCCGACACCGAGCAGGTGCTCGCGGCGGCGCCCATCGCGGCGAGCGCCGGCGTGCCCTTCGTGACCAGCGGCGCGACGTCACCCAAGCTTCCGGAGCAGGTGCCCAACTGGCTGTACCTGGCCTGTTTCGGCGACAACGCCCAGGCGGCGGCGAGCGCCCAGTTCGCCACCGACCAGCTGGGCGCGCGCACGGCCACGGTCCTCTACGACAAGGACACGGACTACACGCGGCTCCTGGCCAGGTACTTCGAGCGCTCGTTCCGCGCGCAGGGCGGCAAAGTGGTCGCCTCCTGGGATCTCAAGGCAGGCAGGGACGCCCTCCGCGCGTACTCCACGGCGGCCGCGGGCCGCACGGGCGGAGGCGCGGATCATGCCGCAGGCAGTTCCCAGGCCGGGCGAGCCGCCAGGGCCGACGTCGTCTTCGTGGCGGCCACCCCGGACATGGCTCCCGTCCTCATACGTCAACTGCGCGGTATCGGCCTCCGCCAGCCGGTCATGGGCGGCGACAGCTTCGACACGCAGACGCTGGTCGCGATGGCCGAGAAGACCGGCGGCAAGGTCTACTACACGACCCACGCCGCGGTGGGCATGAGCTCGGCGAGCCGCGCAGTGCGCCGCTTCGACGCCTCCTACCAGACGGCCTACGGCGTGCCGCCCGAGAACGCCTTCGCGGCACTCGGCTACGACACTGTCGACCTGGTCGCCTCGGCCATCAGGCGCGCCGACTCCGTGAGCCCGGCCGCCGTCCGGGACGCCATCCAGGCGACGCGCCACTTCCCCGGGGTCACCGGGTCACTGAGCTACGACGCCGGGGACGGGGTGCCGACCAAGAAGGTGACCGTGGTCTGCGTCGGCCGGCGGCCGGTGGTCGTCGCCCAGTTCACGCCGGGGTACGTACCGCAGCCGTAGCCGCCGAGCCTCAGTTGCGGCCGAAGATCGCCAGGAAGTAGAGCAGCTGGGCGATCGACGCCAGCGCGCCGGCCACATAGGTCATCGCGGCCGCCGTGAGCGTCCGCCGCGCACCGACCGCTTCCGCGTCGCTCACCAGACGCAGTTCCCTGATCTGCGCCATGGCGCGCCGCGAGGCGTTGAACTCCACCGGCAGCGTCACGATCTGGAAGGCGATGACCAGCGCGAACACGATCAGCGCCAGCTGGACGAGACCGAACGCGCTGAAGATCACGCCGAAGATGAGGATGAAGAACCACGCCTGCGAGCCGAACGCGGCCACCGGCCAGATGGCCGAGCGGAGGCGCATCGGGGCGTACGACCTGGCATGCTGGATGGCGTGTCCCACCTCGTGCGCGGCCACCGCGGTCGCCGCGATGGAGCGCCCGGAGAACACGACCTCGGAGAGAAAGACCCCGCCGGACCGCGGGTCGAAGTGGTCGCTGAGCGGGCCGGCCTTCGACGGCTGGACCGGCACGTTCTGGAGCCCGTTGCCGTCCAGGATGCGGCGGGCGACCTCCGCGCCGGTCAGGCCACTGCCGACCGGCACGCGGCTGTTCTTCGCGAACGTGCTGCGCAGCCAGCCCTGCACGGCCAAGCCGACGATGAGCGGTACGGCGAACATGAGGATGTAGAGCGTCAGGGGGTCCATGCGAGCGCGTTCTCCTGCCGAGGGATGGTTGTGCGCACCGACTATACCCGCAGTCGGACCGGGTGTTGAACCGCCGGCCGCAGGCGAAGGGCCGTGCGCGAACGCGACGAAGCGGGCGGCGGGGGCGGCTCTGCCGGCCTCCCCCGCCGCTGCTTCGCGTCAGTCTGCCTGGAGCACCGACTCGACCTCGATGGCGATCTTGATCTCCTTGCCCACGAGCCAGCCGCCGGTCTCGAGCGCCACGTTCCAGGTGAGCCCCCACTCCTCGCGGTCGATCTTCGTCTCGGCCGAGAAGAACGCCCGGGTGCCGCCCCACGGGTCGCCGGCTACGCCGTTGTACTCCGTCCTGAGCGCGACCGGCCGGGTGACGCCGTGGATGGTCAGGTCGCCGTACAGCGTCCAGTCGCCACCGCCTTCGTGCGCGAACCGCGACGAGCGGAAGGTGATCTCGGGGTACTGGTCGGCCTCGAGGAAGTCCGGTGACTTGAGGTGCTGGTCGCGCTGCTCGACGCCGGTGTCGACGGTCGCGGTCGCGATCGTGACCTCAGCCGTGGACTGCGTGGGGTCCTCCGCGATCACGAGCGCACCCTCGGCTCCGCCGAAGTGGCCTTTGACCTTGGCGACCACGAGGTGCCGCGCCTCGAAGTCGACGCGGGTGTGCGTCGGGTCCAGGGCCCAGGTCCCCGCAGCCGGGAACTCGACGCCGTTGTACGTGCGGGTGGTGGTCTCGATCTTGGTAGCCATCTCATGCCTCCTGGTGCGGGCCGGATTGTCGTTCCCGGCGCAATAGTTGCATATACAAGTATCTTACATGATTCTGCCCAGCCCTCGTGGTTCTCACACATGGGGTATTGGGGCATGATGCGGCCATGGGCGACGAGCACTTCCCTCGGGACGACTACTACATGCGGCTGGCGCTGCGCGAGGCGGAGCGGGCCACGAAGCACGGCGACGTGCCGATCGGCGCGGTCATCGTGCTGGACGGCGAGGTGATCGCCGCGGCCGGCAACGAGCGCGAGCTGAGGCGCAGCCCGGTGGCCCACGCGGAGATGATCGCCATCGAGCAGGCGGCGGCCGTCATGGGCAGCTGGCGGCTGCTCAACACCGTGCTCTACGTGACCCTGGAGCCGTGCCCGATGTGCGCCGGCGCCATCGTCCAGGCGCGCATCCCGCGGCTGGTCTACGGCGCCACCGACGAGAAGGCCGGCGCCGCCGGCACCCTCTATAACATCTGCCAGGACGATCGTCTCAACCACTGCCTCGACATGACCAGGGGCCTGCTGGCCGACGAGTCGGCGGCGCTCCTGCGGCAGTTCTTCCAGGTGCGGCGCTAGCCGGCCAGGCGGCCAGGATCTTCGTCTCCGTGTGTGCCCGACACGCTGGCGGCCTTCGACGAGTACGTCGCGGGCCTGAAGACCGACAACCCGCAATGACGACGAGGAGAGCATGATGCCCGCGGACCTCAAGCAGACGATCAGGGAGCTCACGCCGCGACTCACGGACGAGCTCAAAGCGCTCGTGCGCCTGCCCTCGGTCGCGTTCCCGGACTTCCCGGCCGCGCCGGTGGAGCAGGCGGGCGCGGCGGTCGCGCGGCTCCTCACCGAGGCCGGCCTGACCAATGTGCGCATGGTGGACGTGCCGCGCGCGCCGCAGGCGGTGTTCGGCGAGCGCCCGGCGCAGCCGGGCGCCCCCACCGTCCTGCTCTACGCGCACTACGACGTGCAGCCGGCCGGCCCGGCGGAGGCCTGGGCCGGCAAGCCGTTCGAGCCGGCGGAGCGTGACGGCCGGCTCTACGGCCGCGGCGCCGCCGACGACAAGAGCGGCGTCGTCATGCACGCCGGCGCGCTCCTCGCCCTGGGCGCCGACTGCCCGGTTGGCATCAAGGTGCTGATCGAAGGCCAGGAGGAGTGCGGCGACGGCGGCATCGAGGAGTTCGTCAAGGCCAACGCCGAGCTGCTCAAGGCCGACGTGATCGTCATCAGCGACGTCGGCAACTACGCCCTCGGCGTGCCCACCCTGACGACGTCGCTGCGCGGCATGGCCGCCCTCGACGTCGAGGTCGAGACGCTCGAAGGCGCCGTGCACAGCGGCATGTTCGGCGGCCCGGCGCCCGACTCGCTCATCGCGCTCTGCCGCATCGTCGCGACGCTGCACGACGACAAGGGCGACGTGGCCGTCAAGAACCTCGGCACATTCGCCTACGACGGCGCCGACTACGACGAGGCCGCGTACCGCACCGACGCCGGCGTACTCCCCGGCGTGGGCCTCATCGGCAGCGGCAGCATCGCTCAGCGGCTCTACGGCAAGCCGTCGATCAACGTGATCGGCATCGACGCCCCCGCGGTGGACGGCGCGGCCAACGCGCTCATCCCGAAGACCCGGGCACGCGTGAGCGTGCGCCTCGCGCCCGGTCAGGAGCCCAAGGACGCGCAGCAGGCCGTCAAGGCGCACCTCGAGGCGGCGGCCCCCTGGAACGTCAAGGTCAAGGTGACGCCGGGCGCTGCCGGCGAGGGCTTCCGCGCGAAAACGGACGGACCGGCCTACGCGGCGGCGACACGGGCGCTGGCCGCCGCCTACGGCAGGGACGTCGTGCACTACGGCGAGGGCGGCTCGATCCCGCTGGTGGCGGCGTTCCTCGGGGCGATCCCCGGCGCCGAGATGATCCTCTGGGGCGCGGAAGAGCCGCAGTGCAAGATCCACGCCCCTAACGAGAGCGTCGACCTCGGCGAGCTCGAGCGCTGCACGCTCGCCGAAGCGCTGTTCATCGTCGGGGTTGGCGGAGCAGAAGTGAGCGGCCGGGGCAAGACGCGGGGGTGACGCCCGCCGGCCGGCCGCGGTACCCTCGCCGGACGACCCTGTCGTATACTGTGCGTCCGCTCGCCGGGCACGCCCGGTGCGGCGCGGAGAGGTGTCCGAGTTGGCTTAAGGAGCGCGACTGGAAATCGCGTGGGCGGGGAAACCTGCCTCGAGGGTTCGAATCCCTCCCTCTCCGCCACCCCCTCTTCACAACCTCCCCAGAACTGCTTCAGAGGCTGTTCACAAGTCGTCCCTAGACTCGTTTCCGGCCACCGCGTATCGCGGTGGCGCCATGTACGGGAACGGATCGGAGGGACCGGATGACGGACAGACAGGCGGACCGCAGGCCACGCACAAGGGCGCGCTGGGTGCGCTGGATCGTGCTGGGAGTGGTGCTGGCCGGCATGACGGCCATCGTCACGGCCCATCAGATAGGGCAGGGCAGCGGCCGCTGGGCCCCCGTCGACTTCCTCTGCCCCTTCGGGGGCCTCGAGACGCTGTATTCCCTGCTCGCCGGCGACGGCTTCCTGCGGCGCACCGCGGCCAGTTCCGTGATCCTTCTCGCCGGCATGGTGGCGATGGCCCTCGTCTACCGGCGCTCTTTCTGCGGCACGCTCTGCCCGCTCGGCGCGCTGCAGGGGGTCTTCGGCGCCGCCGGCCGCAGGCTGTTCGGGCGGCGCTTCGCCGTCCCTCGCGCCGTGGACCGCGGAGCCCGCTATCTCAAGTACGCAGTGCTCGTCGTCTTCGCGCTCTGGACCTGGCAGGCCGCCGAGCTCGTGATGCGCCCGTACGACCCGTGGGTGGCGTGGGCGCACCTCACGTCCGCCGACCTGCTCGCCACGTACGGCATCGGCTTCGCCGTGCTCGTCGTCTCGCTGGCCGGGTCCGTCGTGTACGACCGTTCCTTCTGCAAGTACCTCTGTCCGGCCGGCGCCCTGCTCGCGCTCCTGTCGAGGGTGAGCTTTCTCAGCATCCGCCGGGACGCGGACGCCTGCATCGACTGCGGCCGCTGCGACAAGGCCTGCATGATGAACATCAAGGTGGCCACGACGGACGTGGTCAGGAGCTCCGAGTGCATCTCCTGCAACGAGTGCGTCAACGCCTGCCCGGTGCCCGGCGCTCTCAAGGTGACGGCGCCCGGCGGCGCCCGCGCCACATCCCTCGTCGCCACGGGCGCCGTGGTCGCGCTCATGGCCGGCACCGTGGGCGCCACCACGCTCAGCGGCTCGTTCGCGTGGAAGGCGCCCGGGATGGGCGAGGCCTCAGCCGAAAGCCGCGGTGGGTCCTCCGGGAACGGCTCCTCCGACCTCATGTTCATCAAAGGCTCCACGACGCTGACCGAGGTGAGCGAGGCCACCGGGATCGCCGGAGCGGACTTCACCGCCGAGTTCGGCGTACCGGCCGGGGAGCTCGGCAGCCCGCTCAAGGACATCAAGGACACCTACGGCTTCACGCCCGAAGACGTACGGGCATTCGTGGAGGCCCGCGCGCAGCAGTGAGATCGACCCTCGAGCGGGCGAGAGGCTGAGACGGCCGCGGGCGCATGCTAGACTACGCTCCCGCGGCCTCCTCCCTCGGAGGGCCGTCGCCTCGCGGAGAGGTGGCAGAGCGGTTGAATGCGGCGGTCTCGAAAACCGTTAACCGGGTCCTCTCGGTTCGG
>CAWCSR010000007.1:0-154544 GCA_963798285.1 uncultured Thermoleophilia bacterium
TCGGTCCAGCGCGCCTCGGTCATGGTGGTCTCCCTGCGACAGTGCGGGCAGAGGCGGCGCACGAGCCGCTGGGCGACGAAGCAGCGCCACGCGGCGGCGACCAGGTAGCGCGGCACGCCCATCTCGACGAGGCGGTTGACGGCGGCCGAGGCGTCGTTGGTGTGCAGCGTGCTGAAGACCTGGTGGCCGGTGACCGCCGAGTCGGCCGCCATCTTGGCCGTCTCGAGGTCGCGGATCTCGCCGACCATGATGACGTCCGGGTCGGCGCGCACGAGCGCGCGCAGCGCCTGGGCGAACGTGAGGCCGATGGCGGGCTTGACCTCGGTCTGGATGATGCCCTCGATCTTGCGCTCGATCGGGTCCTCGACCGTGTAGACCTTGCGCTCGGGCGTCTTGATGAGCTCGAGCGTGGTGTAGAGGGTGGTCGACTTGCCGGAGCCGGTGGGCCCGACGATGACGATGCCGCCCTCGGGCGCCTTGAGGGCCTCCTCGAAGCGCACCAGGTTGTCGCCGATGAGGCCGAGTGACGAGAGCGTGGGCGGCAGCGGCGAGACCTCGAGGATACGGATGGTGAGGTTCTCGCCGTACATGCTGGGGATGGAGGCGAGGCGCAGATCGACGGCCTCGCCGCTGGAGAGCTCGAAGCTCGTGCGGCCGTCCTGCGGCAGCCGCCGCTCGGCGATGTTGAGGTTGCCCATGATCTTGAGGCGGCTGATGATGCCGGCCTGCAGCTCCTTGGGGAACTCGCGCATCTCGTGCAGCACGCCGTCGATGCGGCAGCGGACGTTGAGGGAGTCCTCGCGCCGGCTCCAGGTGGATGTCCGACGCGTCCATGCTGGCCGCGTCGGTGAGCAGCGAGTCGACGATCTCGATGATGTCGGCGTCGATCTCGCCGCTGCCGTTGGTCGGCTCCTCGGAATCCTCGCGCGCGTCCTTGAGCTTGCCGCGCGAGCTGAAGTAGATGCCCACGGCCTCGTCGAACGCCGGTCTCGGTGCAGATGACCGGCACGACGCGCTTCTTGGTGCGCATGCCGATCTCGTCGATGGAGATGACGTCCAGCGGGTTGGTCATGGCGACGACGAGGCTGCCCTTGTCGTCGAGGCTGAGCGGCATGAGGCGGCGGCGCACGATGAAGTCGCGCGGCAGCAGCCCGAGGGCGGCCGGCTGGGGCGTGGTCTGCGTGAGGTCGACGACGCCGATGTGCATCTGCCCGGCCACGGCCGTGACGATGTCCTGGTCGCCGACGAGGCCCTGGGAGACCAGGACCTCGCCGAGGCGCCCGCCGCCGTCGTTCTGGCGGGCCAGGGCGTCGTCGAGCTGCCGCTGCGTGACCAGGCCGCTGGCGACCAGCAGGGCGCCCAGCTTGAGGCGCCCGGCGATGCGCTGCGGGCGGCCGACGGCGAGCGCGTCGAGCTTGCGTCGTAGCTCGTCCGGCGGAAGGGCTTGGTGACGAACTCGGCGGCGCCGACGCGGTGTGCGTGCTCGAAGGTGCTGAAGTCGCCGTCGGACGCGAGCGCGACGACAGGGACTCCACCGAGGTCGGGGTCGCCGGTGATCAGGCGCAGCAGCTCGAAGCCGTCGAAGGTGGCGAGGTCGAGGTCGAGCACGATGGCCGCGGGCAACTTGTCGTGCAGCAGGCGCATCGTGCCCGGATCGCCGAGGCTGACGCACGACGTCGTAGGCGGCGCCGAACGTTCGGGAGAGCTCGTCGAGCAGCTCGGTGTCGTCGTCGATGATCGCCAGGGTCTTTTTGGGTGTGCTGGGCACTCCGACCTCCCGCCGGGTCAGCGTCAGTCTAGCGTATCGACAGACCGGCGCGAGGCTTGACGGGTGGTCCCGAGGTGGACGTGCGGCAGTGACGATCGGGCGCCGTGGCGAAGAGGAGAAAAGTGCCGGGCCGGCGGGGGCCTTCACGGATGCGGGCTGTCCGTTTTGTTCGAAGGAGACCGGCCCGGCTGAGAGAGAGGATGAGATGCCGGGCCGTAGCCCGGTGAGTAATCCTTACCCGGTCTCACGCAGCCTATCGGCACCGCGGGGCGTGGCTTGAGGAGCGCCGGCGCCAAGGCGTTGTCAGATCCGGCGTCGGCTATACTCCAGCTTCAAAGAAGCAAGGAGCGCTCGTGTTCAGCAAGATCCTCATCGCCAACCGCGGCGAGATCGCCATCCGCGTGATCCGTGCCTGCCGCGAGCTCGGCGTCGGCTCGGTGGCCGTCTACAGCGAGGCCGACGCGGAGTGCCTGCACGTCAGGTACGCCGACGAGGCCGTGTGCATCGGCCCGCCGCCGGCGGCGCAGAGCTACCTGGTCATGCCGGCGCTCATCCAGGCGGCGGTGCAGACCGGCGCCGAGGCGATCCACCCCGGCTACGGGTTCCTCGCCGAGCGGGCGGAGTTCAGCCGCCTCTGCCGCGAGCAGGGCATCAAGTTCATCGGCCCTTCGCCGGAGAGCATCGAGCTCATGGGCGACAAGGCGGCGGCCCGGGCGACGATGACCGCCGCCGGCGTGCCCGTGACGCCCGGCTCGGCGGGCATCATCGAGAGCGCCGCTGAGGCCGAGGTCGTTGCCCGGGACATCGGTCTGCCGGTGATGATCAAGGCTTCGGCCGGCGGCGGCGGCAAGGGCATCCGCATCGCCCGTGAAGCCTCGGAGCTGGCCGGCGCCGTGCGCCAGGCGCAGGCGGAGGCCGAGGCGGCGTTCGGCAACGGCGCCGTGTACGTGGAGAAGTACATCGGCGCGCCGCGTCACATCGAGATCCAGGTGCTCGCCGACGGCAAGGGGCACGGCGTGCACCTCGGCGAGCGCGACTGCAGCATCCAGCGGCGCCACCAGAAGCTCATCGAAGAGGCGCCGTCGCCGGCCGTGAGCCCCGCAGTTACGGCGGCAGATGGGCGAGGCCGCCGTGGCGGCCGCCGTCGCCGCCGACTACGAGGGCGCCGGCACCGTCGAGTTCCTGCTCGACAGCTGACGGCAGCTTCTACTTCATGGAGATGAACACGCGCGTGCAGGTCGAGCACTGCGTCACCGAGATGGTGAGCGGCGTCGACATCGTCAAGACCGGCATCCGTATCGCCGCCGGCGAGGGCCTGCCGCTGCGTCAGGAGGACATCAGACTCGAGGGCCACGCCATCGAGTTCCGCATCAACGCCGAGGATCCGGCCGAGGACTT
This sequence comes from uncultured Thermoleophilia bacterium, assembly GCA_963798285.1. Lineage (GTDB taxonomy): Bacteria > Actinomycetota > Thermoleophilia > UBA2241 > UBA2241 > CAIXSE01. The sequence goes on from CAWCSR010000007.1 coordinate 3,167, forward strand.
CATGCCGTCTCCCGGCGTCGTCACCCAGTGGATCCCGCCGGGCGGCCCTTGGGTGCGCCTCGACAGTCACGTCTACCAGGGCTACCTGGTGCCGCCGTTCTACGACAGCCTGCTCGGCAAGCTCATCGTCTGGGGGCGCGACCGCGAGGAGTGCCTCGCGCGCTCGCGCTGGGCGCTCGACCAGTTCCTCGTCGAAGGCGTCAAGACGGTCATCCCGTTCCACCGTCTGGTGCTCGACCATCCGCTCTTCAAGGCGGGCGACGTGAACACGCACTTCATCGAGGACCACCTGGGTTGAGCGAGTCCGGGTCGTCCTCCCGGGCAGGACGGGGAGGGCTCGCGGACCCGGGCACGCGAGCCGGCCACAGCCGGCCGGCCGCCGCCGCCGATGCTCAGGGCGTGTAGCCTCCCAGCCACCCGACGAGGAGCCCGGCGCCGACGACGCCACCGCCGATCATCCACTCCACCATCCCGCGTGGGCCCCAGACGAAGACCTCGAGCGCTACGACGATGGCGACGCCGATCGGCCCCCAGAATCTGTCGAGGAAGTCGATCGACCAGGCGAGGGCGCGGGTGGCAGGCGTGGCTCTCATCGCCTGCTGCCGCGTGCGGGCATCAGGCCCCCGCGCCGTCCGGTTCTTCGCCGCGCACGGGCCGGACGCTGAACCCGGCGGCGGCGATCTGCGCCAGCAGCTGGTCCGCCGCCGGCGCGAGCAGCGCGGCGACGGCGGCGTCGCTCTCGCCGCGCCCGCTGAGCGTGATGCGGATCACGCGCGTGCTGCCGAGGACCTTGGCGCGCGACTTCACGTACACCGACGGATGCTGCTGCTCGGCGGCGCGCAGGATGTCGGCGATCGCCGACTCGTCCTGCAGCTCCACCTCGAGCGAGCGCTCCTCGTACCGGGCCGCGCCGAAGATCTCCGCCACCAGCGGTCCGACCGACTCGTCGACGATGGCCATGAGCTCGCCGGGCACGCCCGGGAGCGAGACGACGCGGGTGTCGCCGCTGCGGCAGAGGACGCCCGGGGCGCCGCCTATGGGGTTGACCAGCGGCTCCGCTCCGGCCGGCAGCCGCGCCATCTTGCGGCGGTTCTCATTCAGCTCGGGGAACGGGACGTAGCCGGCCGCGAAGAACTCCTCGTATCTGGCGGTGACCATCCGCTCGGCCTCGGCGTGAAGCTCCAGCGGGACGCCGAGGCCGAGCGCGACGCCCTCGAGGGTGCGGTCGTCGCTCGTCGGCCCCAGCCCGCCGACCGTGAACACCAGCGCCGGCCGCCGCGAGAGGCAGCCGCGCAGTTCCGCGCCGATGGCGTCGACGTCGTCGCGCAGCATGACGGTGCGGCGTACCAGCCCGCCGAGCACGGTGACGCGCGTGCACAGCCAGTTCGTGTTGGTGTCGAGCACGTCGCCGATGAGGACCTCGTTGCCGGCCGAGAGGATCTCGACGATCGGCGCGCCGGTCGAGGGGTCGCTGGGACCGTGCGTGGGGATGCTGCCGCTCATGGCCCCAGTCTCGCAGACGCCGGGGCGGGCGGGCAAGGCGGGCGGCCGGATGTCCGCCGCTCATGGCCGCGCCCCGGCGTTGGGTATACTCCGTACGTCCCGGAGAGGAGCCCCCGATGAAGCCCTTGACCATCGTCCAGCACGAGCCCGACGACCCGCCCGGCAGCATCGGCGTGGCGTTGACCGAGCTGGGCGTCCCGTTCGACGTGTGCCGCGTCGACCTCGCCGAGAAGCTGCCCGCGTGGCCCGCCGAGACGGCAGGGCTCATCAGCCTCGGCGGCGCCATGCACGCCACGCAGACCAAGGACTATCCGTTCCTAGCCGAGGAGATCAGGCTCATGCGCCACATGGTGCACGAGGGTGGTCCGGTGTGGGGCATCTGCCTCGGCGCGCAACTCCTGGCCATCGCCGCCGGGGGCGCCGCCTTCCAGCGCAAACATCCCGAGGTGGGCTGGACGTCGATCGAGAAGGTCGCCGACGACCCGCTGCTGCGCGGCATCTCGTCGCCGTTCGTCGCCTTCAACTGGCACGCCTACTCGTGCAAGCTGCCGCCGACCGGGCATCTCGTCGCGACCTGCGGCGACGGCGTGCAGGTCTTCCGCGCCGGCGGCAGGGCGTGGGGCACGCAGTTCCATCCCGAGGTGGACGCCGAGATGGCGCCGCACTGGGTGCGCGACGCCGTCAAGGAGCAGAAGCATCTCGGCGCAGGGTTCGAGGACCAGCTGCGCCGGGACACCGACGAGCGGCTGCCGGCGTACCCGGCGTTCTGCCGCCGCATCACCGAGAACTTCGTCGTCACGTCCGGGCTGCTGCCCGCCTGACGCGCCGATCCGGCTCCGTACGCACGAAGGCGACGCTTGCGCGTCGCCTTCGTGCACCCGTTTCCGGGCAGCCCCCCGGGGAGGGGGGCCTGTGAAAGGAGCCATGGGGTGGTACCTGGAGGTACCATGCGCGAGGGAGGGGTGTGTGGAGGGGGACTCCGCCGCGCAGACGGTATATTACCACCACTCCGACAGTTGAAACCACATCCGCAGTGTTAAGCAATATGAAGCGGCGTCGCGCCTGTCGGGCGACAGTCGCCACCCCGTCCTCTAAACTAGAACATCGCACCGAACCGCGGGCTCGCGCGTCTCCCACGTCGGTCTGGCGCCGGCCTCCGGCCCATCTCTGCCCGCCACGGCCTCATGACCCTATGAACGATCACGATCGCGACCGAGAAGCCGCCTCTGTGCCGACCCTGCTTGCGGGCCGGTACCGCATCATCTCACCCCTCGGGAGCGGGGGGATGGCCGACGTGTATCTGGCTGAGGACGAGCGGCTCGGCCGGCAGGTCGCCGTCAAGGTGCTCAAGGCGCGCCTGGCCGCCGACGACGAGTTCGTCGAGCGCTTCCGCATCGAGGCCCAGGCGGCGGCCAGCCTGAATCACCCCAGCATCGTCGGCGTGTACGACCGCGGCAGCGCCGAAGGAACGACGTACATCGCAATGGAGTACGTGCGCGGCGAGTCGCTCAAGCAGCGCTTGCGCCGCGACGGCGCGTTCGCGCCGGACGAAGCGGTGCCGATCGCGCTCGCCGTGCTTTCGGCGCTGGGCGCCGCGCACGAGCGCGACATCGTCCACCGCGACGTCACCTCCTACAACGTCATGCTCGACGAGGGCGGGCGCGTCGTCGTCACCGACTTCGGCATCGCGCGCATGGGGGAGTCGGCGCTGACGCGCACGGGCGCGATGATGGGCACGTCGTCATATCTCTCGCCGGAGCAGGCGCAGGGGCGGCCGGCGGACGAGCGCTCCGACCTCTACAGCCTCGGCGTGGTGCTCTACGAGATGCTCACCGGGCGCGTGCCGTTCCGCGGCGAGACCGACGTGGCCGTGGCGATGCAGCACGTCTCCACGGCGCCGCCGAACCCGCGCACGCTCGAGCCGGCGGTCACGGAGGCGCTCGCCCGCGTCGTGATGCGGGCGCTCAGCAAGAACGCGGACGACAGGTACCAGACGGCCGGTGAGTTCGCCGCCGCGCTGCGCAAGGCGCGCCGGCCGGCGCGCCCCTCCGGCGAGGCGGCCGCGGCCGACCGAGGCGCCGGGAGCGGGGCCGCGGCCGTGGCCGGGGCGACGATCGCCGGCGCCGCGGTGGCTGGAGTCGCGGCGCCCGCCGGCGCCGCTCCCGCCGCCGTTGTGGCAGCCGTTGCCCGAGAGTCCGCGGCTGCGGCGGCGTCGGCCGCGCCGCGGCCGCCTGCGCCGCGGCCATCCGCGCCCGTCATGCCGCGACCGTTCGCGCCCTCGGCGGCGCCCGAACCGACCGTACTCGTCGCCGACGCTCCGACGCGGTATCGCTCGGGCGAGCCCGCGACCACCGTGCAGCCGCGCCGCCGCCGCAAGCGGCATGTCGCTGTCGCCGTCATCGTGCTCGCACTGGCCGCGCTCGCCGGCTGGGCCGCGTACGCGTTCCTGCTCGCCCCCGGCCCGGTCGTGCCCAAGGTCGTCGGCCAGAGCCGCGCCGATGCAGCCGGCGCCGTGCGCGATCAGGGGCTCAAGCCCGTCATCCACTACGTGTGGGCCGACAAGGTCGCCGCGGGCGAGGTCGCGCGGCAGGCCCCTCGCGGCGGGGTGTCGGTGGACGAAGGCGTCAAGGTCGACCTCTGGCTGAGTCGCGGCCCCCTGCACATTCCGGCACCCGACCTCACCGGGCTCGCCGTCGGCGTCGCGCGGAGCCGGCTGGAGGCGCAGTCGCTCAGCTCGAGCCGCCACCGGGCCGCCTCGCAGTCGACGCCCAAGGGCCAGATCTTCCAGCAGGAGCCCGCAGCGGGGGTGACCGTGAAGCGCGGTGACACGGTGGCTTTCTGGGTCAGCAGCGGGCCGCCGAGGATCACGGTGCCGGACGTCGTCGGCCGCTCGCAGGGCGACGCCAAGGCGGCGCTCGAGGCCGAGGGCTTCACCGTGAGCTCCGACTATGTGGCGGGATGGGGCACGATGCCCGGCGACGTCGTCGGTCAGGATCCCGCGGCCGGCACCCGCGGCCGCGCCGGCGACGAGGTCGTGATCCAGGTCGCCGTGTTCTGATCGCCGGACCGGGCGCGTCGACCCGGCTGCGTCATCGCGTCCGGCTCCGGCTCAGCCCGTGCGGCCCGGCCGCGTGCGCGGCTCCACGGCGGGGAGCTCCCAGGCGTCCGGCCGGTGGTAGGAGGGGCCGCCGGGCACGAAGGGTCTGGTGGCGGCCTTCCCGCGGCCGATGGCGTGCAGCAGGTCGGTGATGCGGTGCGCCACCACCGCGAGGCCGTGCTCCTCGTCGTTCTGCAGCTCACCGTCGACGAGCAGGTACACGGCGTCCTTGAGCACCCGTCCGTACTTGAGGTAGACGTCGTTGAAGACGACCACCTGCCCCAGCTCGGTCTCGTCCTCGAGCGTGAGGAACATGGTGCGGTGGCCGCTGCGGATCCACGGCATCTGGGCGCGTTCGAGCACGCCGGCCACGCGCACGCGGCTGCCGTGACGCACCTCCGGCAGGCGCCCCATGGGGGTGACCCGGAGCGCCTCGACCTCGTCGCGCACGAAGCGCAGCGGGTGGGCGCTGACGTTGAGGCCGAGCAGCTCGAGCTCGATGCTGACGCGCCGCTGCGCCGACCAGTCGGGCAGGAAGGTGAGCGGCCCGAACTGCTCGTCGAGGGCGAGGCGCGGCTGGTCGAGGCCGGAATCGCCGGCGGCCGAGGCGGCGGAGGCCGGCGCCGCCCTCGCGCCGGCGTAGAGGAACGGTACCTGCGCGACCAGCTCCTCGCGGCGTACGCCGAGCGCGTCGAAGGCGCCGAGGCGCACGAGGTTCTCGGCGATCTCGCGGCTCACGCGCGTGCGCTCGACGAAGTCCGAGAGCGAGGTGAACGGCTGCGGTGGGCCGCCGGGGGCGGACGTCCCTTTGCCCGGCCTGTCGCCGCGCGCCGCCACGATGGCGCGGCGCGCGACCGCGCTCATCTCCTTGACGTAGGCGAGCCCCACGCGCAGCGCTGTGCCGTCCCGCTCCACCTCGAACCACTCACCGCTCAGGTTGGCGTCGAGCGGGAGCACCGCGAGCCCGAAGCGCCGCGCGTCGTTGAGCACCACGCGCGGCGAGTAGAATCCCATGGGCTGGTTGTTGAGGACGCCGGCGTAGAACTCGGCCGGGTAGTGCGCCTTGAGCCAGGCCGAGGCGTTGCAGACGATGGCGAAGCAGGCGGCGTGCGCCTTGTTGAAGCCGTAGGCGGCGAACCCGCGGAGCTGGCGGAAGACCTCGTCGGCCACGTCCTGCGAGGCGCCGCGCGCCACAGCCTTCTCGACGAAGTTGCGGCCGATGGCGTCCATCTCCTCCATGGAGCGCTCGTGGGTCATGGTGCGGCGGAGCAGGTCGGCCTCGGCGAGGCTGAAGCCGGCGACCGCAGCCGCCACCTCGATGACCTGCTCCTGGTAGACGATGACCCCGTAGGTGCGGCGCAGGATGCGCTCCATGGCGGGGTGCGGCACGACGACCGGCTCGCGTCCGTGCCGCCGCCTGATGAACGGCGCGATCATGTCGGCCTGCAGCGGCCCCGGGCGGAAGAGCGAGATGGCCGCGATGACGTCTTCGAAGTCGCGCTCCTGCAGCCGCGTGGCGAGATTGCGCTGCCCCGAGCTCTCGAGCTGGAACAGACCGACGGTGCGCGCCGAGCGGATGAGCTCGTAGACCTTGGGGTCGTCGCGCGGCAGCTCCCAGGCGCTCACCTGCTCGCCGGTGCGCGCCTCGATGCGCCGCACCGCCTCTGCGATGGCCGAGTGCATCTTGAGGGCGAGGATGTCCATCTTGACGAGGCCCAGCGTCTCGACGTCGTCCTTGTCGAACTGGGCCACCACGACGCCCTTGGCCGCCCACTGCAGCGGCACGCGGTCGGTGAGCGGGTCGCGCGAGAGGATGAACCCGCCCAGGTGCGTGCCGAGGTGGGCGGGAAACCCAGACAGCCGCTCGGCGACGTCGACCAGGCGGCGGTAGTGCGGGTGCTGGAACTCGTGGCCCGCGAGCTCGGGGCGCTCGGCGAGCATCTCCCCGAGCTTGGCCGCGCTGCCCCACGGGATGCGCCGGGAGAGGCCGTTGATCTCCTCCGGCGTGAACCCGAACGCGCGGCTGACGATGCGCACCGCCGACGGCGCGTGCACGGTGTTGACCGTGGCCACCATGGCGACCCTGTCGTGGCCGAAGCGTTCGTAGATGTACTGGATGACCTCGTCGCGGCGCGCCGAGCAGAAGTCGATGTCCACGTCCGGCATCTCGTGGCGCGCCGGGTTGAGGAAGCGTTCGAAGAGCAGCTCGTTGGCGATGGGGTCGGCGTCGGTGATGCGCAGCACGTAGCTGACGATGCTGTTGCCGGCGGAGCCGCGGCCGGAGTAGTAGATGCCGCGGCCGAGCGCGAACTCGACGATGTCGCGCACGGCGAGGAAGTACTCGGCGAAACCGAGCTCCTCGACGACCTTGAGCTCGCGCTCGAGCCGCGACGTGACCTCGGCGGTGAGCGGCCGGTAGCGCTCGGCGGCGCCCTCGAAGCAGCGCTTCCAGAGCAGCGAGAAGGCGGTCTCGCCCGGCGGCAGCGGGTAGGCGGGGAAGAGGAGCTTGCCGAGGCCCAGATCGAGGTTGCAGCGCGCGGCGATGCGCCCGGCGTTGGCGTAGGCCTCGGGGTAGCGCTGGAACAGGCGGCGCATCTGCCCCGGGCTCTTGAGGTAGAGCTCGGCGTTCTTGCGCCCCAGCGGATTGGGCAGCGGCTGGTTGGCGGCCTCGGCGGCGAGCACGTCGTGGAGGCCGGCGTCGCCCTTGGCCGTGTAGTGGACGTCGCCGGTGGCGACGGTGGGGATGCGCAGCTCGTGGGCGAGGAGGTCGAGGGCGCGCAGCGAGATGTCCGAGTCGGGCAGCAGCTCGTGCTGCAGCTCGATGAAGTAGTCGCGGCCGAAGATGCCGTGGAAGACGGAGGCCGCGGCGCGGGCGCCGGTCTTGTCGCCGGCGAGCAGCCGCGACCAGACCTCGCCGCGGCGGCAGCCGCTGAGCGCGACGAGGTGGCCGCCGTGCTCGGCAAGGGTGGCGAGCCGGGCCACCGGCGGCTCGCCCGGGTGCTCGAGGTGGGCGGCGCTGATGATGCGGCACAGGTTGCTCCAGCCGGCGTAGTCCCTGGCGAGGAGCACCAGGTGGTAGCCGCCGGCGCCGCCGGCGCGGGCGGCGGAGGGCGGCACAGTGGCCGCCGCCTTGAGGTGGGCGATGCGGCCGTCGGAGGCGAGCGCGGCCGCGGAGGCCGCGGTGACCGCGCCGCCGGCCGGCTCGCCGAGCGCCGCCGCAGCCGCCGGATCGGCGGCGGCCGGCACGTCGCCGGCCGGGCCGGCGCCCGGCTCCCAGACCCGGCCGCCCGGGCCCACCGCCGGCTCGACCGTGAGCTCGACGCCGACGATGGGCTTGATGTCGGCCGCTTTGCACGCCTGGTAGAAGCGGACGGCGCCGTACAGCCCCTCGTGATCGGTGACCGCCAGGGCCGGCATGCCGAGCTCGGCGGCGCGCATGACGAGCTCGGGGATGCGGCAGGCGCCGTCGCCGAACGAGAAGGTCGTGTGCGTGTGCAGGTGGACGAAGGTCACTGGGGTCATCTCGTCGTAGATGCGGTGCAGCGGGCGTATCGTCGCGGCGACGCAGGAGGAGGCGGCATGGGCTGGGGGCCACTGTTGATCTTCGCCGCGATGGCGGCGGTCGATGCGCTCTTCGTGTGGTCGTGCGCCATGATCGCCAAGACCAAGGGATACAGCCCGTGGACCTGGGGGATCCTGGCCTTTTTCTTTTTCGGGGTGTTCATCCTGGTCGTCCTTCTGCTGCTGCCCACCAGGGCGTCGCCGGAAGACGGCGACCCGGCCTGAAGGCTCGTCCCCGGGGCGCGGTCATCCGAGCTCCCTCTCCAGCGCCCACGACCTGCTGAGACGGTCGTAGCGCAGGTCGACGACGCGGCCGCCGGCGCGCACTCGCCAGTACGAGCGGCTGACGTGGCCGTCGTCCTTCCACCAGCCCGTCTCGAGGACCCACGTCTCGAGCACGCGCTCGACACGGTACGTGCGGCGGCGCCAGACGAAGGCGACCGGGCGCCGCGCCCGCTCGTCCCAGCTGACGGCGATCGGCACTGCCTCGCCGTTGGGGCCCGGGCGGCCGGCGCGGGCCCGGGCGGCGCCGGACCGGCGCTCCGGCCCCGCGGCGCCGGACCGAGGCTCCGGTCGGCCGGCGCCGGCCTCAGCAGCCTTACGGCCGCCGCCGGCCGGGCCGGGAGGTTCGGGTCTGTCGCCGGAGGTGGCTCCGCCGCTCGGCATGCAGGGCTCCTGACACGAGGGTGGACGGATGCTGCGGGGGCACTGAGCGTAACACGAACATATGTTCGTGTAAACGTCGGACGGATAACGCGGCGAGGAGCCTCGAGCGATGGGTCCCGGACGCGCGGGCGGCGCCCGGACGCCGGGGGCGTCAGGTGGTGACGCTCACCTCGGCGAGGTCGTCGACGACGACGTCGGCGCCGGCCTGGGCCAGCTCAGCCGCCTGCCCGAGCCGGTCGACGCCGATCACGAGGCCGAACCCGCCGCGCCGGCCGGCCTCGACGCCGGAGAGCGCGTCCTCCACGACCACGGAGCGCGCCGCCGTGACCCCAAGCCGGCGCGCCGTCTCGAGGTACATCGCCGGGTCGGGCTTGCCCGGCAGGCCCACTTCTTCGGCCACCACGCCGTCCACGCGCACCTCGAAGAGGTCCGTCGTCCCCGTCACGTCGAGCACCATGGCGGTGTTCTTACTCGACGACATGAGGCCCACCCTGATCGCGGCGTCGTGCAGCTGGTGGATGAGCTTGATCGTGGAGGGGAACGTCTTGACCCCGTGCTCCCGCACCTCGGCGTTGAAGACGTCGTTCTTGCGGTTGCCGAGCCCGCAGACCGTCTCGCGCTCGGGCGGGTCGGATGGGTCGCCCATCGGGAGCTCGATGCCGCGCGAGGCGAGGAAGTCGCGGACGCCGTCGTAGCGCGGCTTGCCGTCCACGTAGAGTCGGTAGTCGGCCTCGAGGTCGAAGGGCCGCAGCGCGCCGGGAGTGTCGCCGGTCGCGCCGTTCGCGCCGCCCGAGCCCGTGCCCCTGCCCGTGCGGGCGGCGCGCTCCGCGAGGTAGGCGTCGAAGAGCCGCTTCCAAGCCGCCGCGTGCACCGCGGCCGTCTGGGTGACGACGCCGTCCAGGTCGAAGATGACGGCGTCGTACCTGCTCTTCTCGATGCTTGCCTTGATGGAGTCCACTCCATCTCCTCGTGGCCCGGTCGTCCTGCGACCATGATAGACGGTCTGCGCCGAACGTGAGACCATGACGATGTGGACGTACCGCTCCGGTCGGGGAAGGGGGACCGAACGTGGGATCACCGGCGGTCGACGAGGGAGGGCTGTGAACCATCCACGGCAGGAGTGCGTCTCGCCTTCATCCGGTTGCTCAGGGCAGTGTGCATCGCCTGTCCTGCGGCGCCTGCGCACCCGGGAAACGTGATCGGATGCCGCGCCGACGACGACGGCGGCGCGGAGCGTCTAACTAGTGTGCTGTGCGGCGGGGGGTGCCGGCGGCGCACCAGCCAAGCGGCAAGTGAAGGGGGTATCGTGAACCAGCACGTGCGTCTTCGTCCCATCCTCGTTTTCTTACTGGCGGCGGCGGTGTGTGTCACCGGCCTTGTGTGGGTGATGGACGCCAGGGGCGAGAGCGCCTCACCGGCGGCCAGCGCCTCAGGCTCGGCGGCCGGCGCCGGTCAGGTCGTCTTCAAGGTCGGGTGGACCAGGCAACCCGACAACCTGAACCCGTTCATCGGCTTCGAGGCGCCGGCGTTCGAGATGTGGTACCTGACCTACGACTCGCTCGTCGGCTACGACCCCGCGACGCTCTCGCCGATGAAGGGCGAGAACTCGACGGGCCTCGCTACGGACTGGTCCGTCAGCGCCGACGGCCTCACCTGGACGTTCAAGCTCCGCCACAACGCGAAGTGGAGCGACGGCGTGCCGCTCACGGCCAAGGACGTGGCCTTCACGTACAACTACATCGTCAAGAACCCGGACTTCACCTCGAACCTCACCGCGTACACCAACCTGATCACGCAAGCCACCGCGCTCGACGACTACACGGTGCAGTTCGTGTGCTCCAAGCCGAAGCCCGACATGACGCGCCACTGGGTGCCCATCCTGCCCGAGCACATCTGGTCCAAGATCGCCCCGAAGTCACTGAAGGGGTACATGAACGACCCGCCGTACGTGGGCTCGGGCCCGTACACGTGCGTCGAGTGGAAGAAGAACAACTACGTCCATCTCGTGGCCAATCCCACCTGGTGGGGTCCGAAGCCCAAGATCACGGACATCTACTTCACGTATTACACCAACGGCGACACCATGTTGCAGGACATCAAGGCCGGCACCATCGACGCCGCCGAGAACCTGGTCCCGACGCAGGTCAAGCAGCTCCAGAGCACCCCCGGTATCAAGGCCCGCGCCATCGCCACGGATGCGTTCGACGAGCTGGCCTTCAACTGCTACACGGGGCCCAGCAAGGGCAACCCCGTGCTCAAGGACGTGAAGTTCCGGCAGGCGCTGAACTACGCCATCGACAAGCAGAAGCTCGTCGACATCGTGATGATGGGCTCCACGACCGCCGGCACGACGATCATCCCGCCGAACTACTACCACAACCCCGACTGGCACTGGGAGCCGCCGGCCAGCGAGGCGTACACCTTCGATCCCGCGAAGGCCAAGCAGCTGCTCGACGCGGCCGGCTACAAGGACACGGACGGCGACGGCATCCGCGAGTACAAGGGCAAGCCCATCAATCTGCGCCTGATCACGCGCGACGAGTCGACCGGAGAGCAGCAGGAAGGCAAGTTCATCGCCGGCTGGTTCAACGACGTCGGCATCAAGGTCACGCTGTCGGTGATGGACTCGTCGACGCTGAGCTCCACCATCCTCAACGAGGAGAAGGGCGTCCTCACGCCCGACTACGACATGTTCCTCTGGGGCTGGTATCTCGACTACGACCCGGGCTCGATGCTGAGCTACTTCACCAAGGCTCAGATCGGCAACTGGAGCGACTGCTTCTGGACCGACGCCGAGTACGAGCAGCTCTTCAAGGAGCAGAGCGTCCAGCTGGATCCGAACAAGCGCAAGGCGCTGATCGACCGGATGCAGCAGATCCTGTACGAGCAGTCACCGTACATCGTCACCGACTACCAGCCTGACTTCGAGGCCTACAACACGGCCAAGTGGAAGGGCTACATCGAGGTCCCGAGCCCGAACGGCAACTCGATCGTCCCGCCGTTCGGCAACGGCGGGTACGCCAACTACCTCACCATCGAGCCGAACACGGGGACGACCACAGCTGCGAGCAGCAGCGGCAGCGGCGTGTGGATCGCCGTCGGCGCCGTGGTGGTCGTCGTGATCATCGGCGCGGTCCTCCTGCTCCGGCGGCGCAAGACGCACGCCGAGGAGGTCTGACGGCGCCGGTCTGAGCACATGAGCGACGCCGAGGGGGCGGGCGCGGGAGCGCCCGCCCCCTCGGCTCTTCAAAGAGGCGGTTGCCCGGACCTGTCTAGTCGGCCGGCGCGCCGGAGGGAGGCCGGGCGTCCGTCGGCGGAGAATCCGGCGCCGGATCGCCGGAGGCTGCGAGGCCGACGGCGCGCAGCAGGCGGGCGGCGGCGGACGCAACGTCTTCGCCGCCCCTCACCAAGCCGCGCAGGTCGACCACGCCGGGCGATGCACGGTGCGCGTCCGTCCAGGAGTGCACGAGCAGCATCTCGTCGATCGCCGCCGTGGGCAGCGGCGGGCGCGGCGGCTCGGCCGCGGCGAGCTGGGCGAGCAGGAGGCTCGCGGCCTGCTCGCCGAACGCTCCGCGGCCCACCTCGCGCTCGACGACCACGGCGCCGGCGCGCACGCCCCAGAGCGCGGCCCAGCCGCGGCGGCGCGAGGGGTACACGAGCACGAGGTCCTCGCGCTGCGCGGCGTGCAGGCGCAGCACGCTGCGCACCACCCGCGCGAGCGTCTCACGCTGGTTCTGCAGGCGCGCCGCCTGCTCGAACGCCAGTGACTTGACCAGCACCTGCTGGCGCTCGACGAGATGGCGGTCGAGGTCGTCGGCGTGGCCCTCGAGCACCCGGCGGACCTGGGCCACGACGGCGGTGTACTCACCGTTGAGAGGCCGGCTGCACGGCGAGAGACAGGCGCCGGTGCCGGCGCGCGGGCAGGCGTGCTCGCGCGCGCCGCGCGGCAGGTGCGCGCAGGTGCGCAGCGGGTACGCGCCGTTGACGCAGTCGACGAAGCGCCGGGCCAGGCTGCTCTTGCGGAACGGCCCGGCGTAGAACGACCCGTCATCGCGCAGGTTGGGCGTGGCGTACAGCCGCGGGTACTCCTCGGCGCTGAGCTTGACGTAGTGGTAGCTGCTCACCTTGGTGCCGTGCGAGTTGTACGGCGGCCGGTGCCGGGCGATGAGGCGGTTCTCGAGCAGCAGGGCGGCGAACTCGGAGCCGGTCTCGACGACGTCGATGCGCTCCAGCAGCTCGAGCGCCTGGCGCGCGTGAAACGCCTGGCGCTGCAGGAAGTGGTCGCGCGTGCGGCGCCGCAGGTTCTCGGCTTTGCCGATGTAGAGCGGCGCCCCCCCGGCGTCCTTCATGAGGTACACGCCGGGCGCCTGCGGGATCTTCTCGGTGAGCGAGATCTTGTGGTAGTTGCGGCGGGTCGCCGGCTCGCAGAAGCGGGCGACCTCCTCGAGCGTGTTCATGCCTTGCTCCTGCAGCCAGGAGAGGAAGAGCAGGAGCAATTCGCCGGTGGCCTGCGCGTCCTGCAGCGCCCGGTGCACCGGCTGGACCCTGGTGTCGAACCGACAGGCGAGTGCCTTGAGCGAGCAGCGCTGCTGCGGGCAGAGCTTGCGCGCCAGCCGCAGGGTGTCGAGCGCGGGCCGCGGGAACGTCTGCCCGCGCTGGCGCCCCAGCTCGTAGTCGAGGAACCCGAGGTCGAACGGGGCGTTGTGCGCCACCAGCACCGAGTGCGCCGCGAAGTCGACGAACTTGGGCAGCACCACCTCGATGGGCGGCGCGCCGGCCACGGTCTCGTCGTCGATGCCGGTGATGCCGACGATCATCGGCGGGATGGGCATGCCGGGGTTGACGAGGGCGGAGAAGGTGTCGACCTCCCGGCCGCCCTCGATGCGCACGGCGCCGATCTCGGTGATCTTGCAGAAGCCCGGCGTCGCGCCGGTGGTCTCGAGGTCGACCACGGTGAAGGCGACGTCGGCGAGGTCGCGGCGCCGCGCCCGCCACGCCGCCAGCCCGACGTGCGCGTCGCTCTCCCAGACGAAGCGCTCGTCGCCCTCGACGATGTCGGCGACGAGCTTGCGCATGAGCTCGGGAGGGCAGTTGGCGACGGGGAAGAGGCGCGGCCACACCTCGCGGTAGTCGAGGGCTTCGCCGGCCTGCTCGAGCAGGCTGTGGAACTCATCGACGGTGGTGAACGCCAGCTGCACGCGATAATCCTATGCTGCCGCGCCGACGGATGCACGGGCGGCGTCTACACCAGCAAGTGCCGAGGCGTTCCGGCAAACGGTAGTACCCCTTGTGTCCGCGGTGATCCCGTCCCATCGTATGAAGAAAGCAGTCTGCAGAGGGGGAGCATGCAGTCAGCACGCACTCCGGTTGTAGTGATCGCCGCCGTTCTTCTTCTCTTGGCCGCCTCCGACTGCGCCGGAGGCCTGGCGTCGTCGTCATCGTCTTCGCCGCCCTCGGGGGCCGCGACTGCCCTCTCCGTGGCCACGGACGTCAGTCCCGGCGCGCCTGGCATAGAAGTGACCGGTGTCGCTCCCGCGGCGGGAAGCACCACCTGGGACGGGTCTGGCGTCATGGTCACCTATCACCGCACGTCCCTCGACCAGCAGCGCCCGGACAAGGGCGACGTGAATGTGCGTCGATCCCGGCTCACAGTCGACGGCCGCCGGGCGCTGGCGACGGCCGATTTCACGCCTCTAAGTCCCTCAGCTTTCGCCGTCGTGTTCAGGAGGGAAGACACCACCCTCTCTGCGGGTGCGCACACGCTGCGCGTTGTGATGCCGTTGGTCGGCGGCGGTCACGTCACCTGCACCTGGGCAGCGACCAGCAAGTGACCCCGGCGCGCCGTGCTGCGCGCCGACACTGGCGGCATCGGATGTACGATGCCTCGCGAGCAGCCATCGACGCCGGGGAGGGCAGACGCCAACACCTCACGCAGACGGGCTGGAGCTGACGCTCGAGGAGCGCGCCATCCTTGAGGGCGAGCACGGGGAGGCGCGGCGCAAGGCCATGGCCTCCGTGGTCGCGTACGGGCGCGTCTTCGGGGCGCGCAGGCTGGCGGAGATCGAGGGCGCGCCCCATCTGGTCACGTCCTTCGGCACCGGCGCCATGAAGCCGTTCTTCGCCATGCTCGACGAGCTCATCGCAGGCGGCGCGCGCAGTACGCGGCCCTTCACCGTGAACCCGCGCCCGGTCGACTACGCCAACCTGCGCTACGGCCTCGCCGACCGCGTGGCGCTGAGGCTCCTCTACGGCAAGCAGAAGCACTACGAGGCGCAGCTCGCCTGGCTCGGGCTGAGGGACGGCGCAGCGTTCACCTGCACCTGTTACCTCCCGGAGGTCGGCAACGCGCCGCCGCGGGACTCCGTGCTCGCCTGGTCCGAATCGTCTGCGGTTGTCTTCGCCAACTCCGTCTTGGGGGCGCGGACGAACCGCAACGCGGCGGGCATCGACCTGCTGTGCAACGTCCTCGGCAAAGCGCCGCTGTTCGGGCTGCTCACCGACGAAGGGCGCCGGGCGACGTGGCTCGTCGACGTGCGGACGTCCGGGCTGCCCGAGGCGCAGCTCCTGGGCAGCGCCATCGGCCAGCGCGTCGTGGACGGGGTGCCGTACATCACGGGGCTGGACCGCTGGCTGGGACCGGTGAGCGAGGACGCGACCGTGGCGTATCTAAAGGACATGGGCGCCGCGGCCGCCTCCAACGGCGCCGTCGGGCTCTTCCACGTCGAGGGTGTCACGCCCGAGGCCCTCGACGCGGCGCGCGGGCTCGTCGCCGACGAGCCCGGCCGCTACGCGGTGGACAACGGCGAGCTCGCGCGCGTCTTGCGCGCCTACCCGGTCACGTGGGCGCGTCCGGACGCCGCGCCGCGGCAGTGCTTCATCGGCTGCCCGCACCTCACGATGGGGCAGCTCGAGGGCTGGACGGAGCGCGTCCTCGACGCGCTGCGGCACGCGGGGCGCACCAGGCTCCGGGTCGAGACGTACCTGTGCGCGGCGCCCCAGGTGCACGAGGCCTTCCGCCGGCGGCGCACGACCCACGAGGCCGCGCTGCGCGCGGGGCTGAGCTTCACCTCGCTGTGTCCGCTCATGTTCATGAGCAACCCGCTGGCGCGGAAGCGGGCGGTGGTCACTGACTCCGCGAAGCTGCGAACGTACACGACTGCACGGTACTTCACCGACGATGATCTGTTGCCGCTGATCGTCCACGGCGACGTACGAGCGGTAGCGTCGTGACCACGACGTTCGCAGGGAGGCCGGTCCTGGCCGGCGATGTGAGCGGCGCGGCGCTGGTGACGCACCACCCGTTCAACACGCTGGCGAGCTTCATCAAGTGTCTCACGACCGGGGCGAAGAAGGCGGTGTGCTCCGACCAGGACAACCCCGACCTGTACGGCAAGGTGCTCACCGGCACGGTGCTGTGTCTGCCGCAGACCATCGGGTCGACCGCCGCCGGCCTTATCCTCGAGGCGGCGGTGCACAAAGGCGTCGCCCCGGCGGCCCTGCTCTTCTCGGAGAGCATCGACACGCTGGCGGCGTCCGGCGCGATCCTCGCCGACGTGTGGGTGGGCAAGAGGATCGTGGTCGTGGACCGTCTCGGTCCGGCGTTTCTGGACGCCGTGCGCGACGGGCAGAGGCTCGAGGTGCGGGCGGACGGGGCGGTGACGATCCCGTAGCGCGCTTGCGCGCCCGTGATGTGCGTCGTTAGGCTCGAACACGAAGCGGGTAGGTGCTTGAGGAGTTTCCGGAAGCGTGCCCCGGCGCCGCGGCTCTGCCGCCCGGCCGGGGCCCCTGCGCAGAGGAGTCACCCCGTGGATGTTGAGAAGCTTCACAACGAGGTCCTGCGCGCCTTCAACGACTCGTGCGTGATCGCCACCAGGCAGTACAGCGGCCGCGGCTTTCGTCCGGCCGCGGACGCGTACTTCGAGGAGGACACGCGCGAGATCGTGGTGCGCTTCGACCTGGCCGGCGTGGCGATGAGCGACATCGAGCTCCTCGTCGACCGGCGCGAGCTCGTCGTGCGTGGCGAGCGTTCGTTCCAGACAAGGGAGGGCCGGGTCTACCAGCAGGTCGAGATGGACTACGGCGCGTTCGAGCGCCGCGTGCGTCTCATGGTCGACGTCGACCCCGAGGTCACGACGGCCACCTACGAGGCGGGCGTCCTCGAGGTCAGGCTCACCCTGACGCCGCAAGGCAAGGGTGCGCGCAAGATCGACATCCAGACTGGGGGAGGTGACCAATGAGCGATCCCGAGGAGGCCCAGATCCAGGAGGCCGCTGCCCAGGAGATCCCGGCATGTGCTGCCGGTGCTCCCGCTGCGCGATACCGTCGTGTTCCCGGACACGATGATCCCGCTCACGATCGGTCAGGAGCGGAGCATCAAGCTCATCGACGACGTGCTCGCCGGCGACCGGCTGCTCGCCATGGTGACCAGCCGCGACGCCGAGATCGAGACACCGGGGCCCGACCTGCTCTACCCGGTCGGCACCGTCGGCCTGGCCCACAAGATGATCAAGCTGCCGGACGGCACCATGCGCATCCTGGTGCAGGGCCTGCAGCGGGTGCGCGTCAAGGAGTACGTGCGCGAAGAGCCGTACCTGGTCGCGCACATCGAGAAGATCGAGGACGTCTCCACCGAGTCCAAGGAGTCGGACGCGCTGCGCGCCAGTCTGCTGAGCGTCTTCAGCAAGATCGTCGCGCTGGTGCCGTACCTGCCCGAGGAGCTCGAGATGGCCGCGGCCAACGTCGAGGAGCCCGGGCCGCTCACGTTCCTCATCGCCAGCACCATGCGCATCAAGGCGGAGGACAAGCAGGCGCTGCTGGAGGAGGACGACGTCGAGCAGCGCATGCGCAAGCTGATCGGCATCCTCACGCGCGAACTCGACGTTTGGAGCTCGGCTCCAAGATCCAGAGCGACGTGCGCGGCGAGATCGACAAGAGCCAGCGCGAGTACTTCCTGCGCCAGCAGCTGCGCGCGATCCAGCAGGAGCTCGGCGAGACGGACGAGCAGGAGGCGGAGATCAACGAGATCCGCCAGAAGATCGAGGAGCTGGCGCTCCCGGAGGAGGCCGACAAGGCGGCCCGCCGGGAGCTCGACCGCCTCAGCAACATCTCGCCGCAGAGCGCCGAGTATCCGGTCATCCGCACGTACCTCGACTGGATCATCACGCTGCCCTGGAGCGTGCACAGCGACGACAACCTCGACGTGGCGCACGCGCGGGAGGTCCTCGACCGCGACCACTACGACCTCGAGAAGGTCAAGGACCGCATCCTCGAGTTCCTGGCGGTGCGCAAGCTCAAGGACGACCTGCACGGGCCGATCCTGTGCTTCGTCGGCCCGCCCGGCGTGGGCAAGACGAGCCTCGGACACAGCATCGCCGAGGCGATGGGGCGCAAGTTCGAGCGCATCAGCGTCGGCGGCGTGCGCGACGAGGCCGAGATCCGCGGGCATCGCCGCACGTACGTGGGCGCGATGCCCGGCATCATCGTGCGCGCCATGCGCGACGCCGGCACCAACAACCCGTTGTTCATGATCGACGAGATCGACAAGATGGGCGCCGACTGGCGCGGCGATCCGTCGAGCGCGATGCTCGAGGTGCTGGACCCGGAGCAGAACATCAGCTTCCGCGACCACTACATGGACCTGCCGTTCGACCTCAGCCGGGTTCTCTTCATCACCACCGCCAACCAGCTCGAGCCCATCCCGGGGCCGCTGCGCGACCGCATGGAGATCATCAACCTCGCCGGCTACACCATCGAGGAGAAGCTCCACATCGCGAAGAAGTACCTCGTGCCCCGGCAGGTCGAGGCCAACGGCCTCAAGCCGGGGCAGGTCACGTTCAAGGACGAAGCGATCGTCGAGATCATCACGAGCTACACGCGCGAGGCCGGCGTGCGCAACGTGGAGCGCGAGATCGGCACCATCTGCCGCAAGCTCGCCCGCGAGGTGGCCGAGGCTACCAACGGCGGCCGCAAGCGCTTCACCGTCAACGTGAAGCGCGTGCACGACCTGCTCGGGCGGCCGCGCGCTCTACAGCGACGTCAAGCGGCGCACCAGCGACCCCGGCGTGGCTACCGGCCTCGCCTGGACGCCGGTGGGCGGCGACATCCTCTTCATCGAGGCGACGGCGATGCCCGGCAACGGCCACCTCACGGTGACCGGCCAGCTCGGCGACGTCATGAAGGAATCGGCGATGGCGGCGATGAGCTACGTGCGCACGCACTCGCCGGAGCTCGGCCTGGAGGACGACTACTTCCAGACGCACGACATCCACGTCCACGTGCCCGCCGGAGCCATCCCCAAGGACGGTCCGAGCGCCGGCGTGACGATGGCCACCGCCATCTGCTCGCTGGTCACCGACACGCCGGTCAACAACGACGTCGCCATGACCGGCGAGGTCACGCTCACCGGTCAGGTGCTGCCCATCGGCGGCCTCAAGGAGAAGACCCTCGCCGCGCAGCGGGCCGGCATCACCACGGTGATCCTGCCGAGTCGCAACGAGGCGGACCTCGAGGACGTGCCCGAGGAACTGCGCAAGGACATGACCTTCGTCCCCGTCGACCGCGTGGAGCAGGTCTGGCAGGCGGCCATGGGCCTCAGCCTGGACGCGCGCGCGGCCGAGCTCATCGAGGCCGGCGACCTCATCGAGGAGGCCGGCGAACTGCTGGAGAAGGCGCGGCGCAAGACAGGCAACCGCGCGGCCGCCGCAGGCGACCAGAACGGCCGGCCGGCGCAGAAGCCGGCCGCCGGGAAGCCGGCCGCCGGGAAGCCGGCCGCCGAAGCCGGCGGCGAAGAAGCCCGTCGCCAAGTCGACGGCCGCCAAGCCGGCGGCGAAGAAGCCCGTCGTCAAGCCGACCGCCGCCAAGCCGGCGGCGAACGGGTCGGCCGCGAGGCGCGCCCCCGCCAAGACCACGACGGCGCGGCCCAAGGCGGGGCCGGCCAAGCCCAAGGGCGGCGCCAAGAAGTCCACGGCCGCGCGCGGCCGCAGCGGGCGCAAGAAGTGACCACGCCGGGCGGCTGCCCTCGGGCGGCGGAGCCGGCGGACTCGTGACGGGCCGGGAAGGCGGAAGAGCCTTCCCGGCCCGTTCTCTGTCCGGTACCCGGGCTCGCTGAGTACGCGGCGCCGGCGGGCGCGCAGTTGCCTCCGGCAGGCGCGCCGCATACGCTGACGTGGTCCCGCGCCGGCGTTGCCGGCGCGGTCGTCACGAGAGGAGCACTTGGCCGCAGCAGCGGGTGCAGCGGGCAGCACGGCGGGCGGGCCGCAGGTCGCGAGCGGCGCTGCGCTGGCGCGCGCCGTGCCGAGCTTCGCCGTCCTGCTCGTCGCCGACGCCGCCGTCATCTGGGCCGCCGTGGCCGGATCGTGGACGCCGCTGGTCGTCGTCGTGGTCTGCGTGCTCGACGGCCTCGCCGACGGCGCGTTCGCCTGGCTGCGCGCACGCGCGTCGTTCGCCGCCGGCTCGGCGACGGACCCTCGCGACGACGTGCTCGTGCGCGAGTTCCTGCGCACGTACCTCGTCGTCATCGGCGTGCAGGCGATCATCGCCTACCTCGTCTTCAGCGGGATGCTGCTCAAGCCCGGCGGCAAGGCTCCCGTGAAGCCGGGCGCGGCCTTCTGGACGTGGCAGTTCTGGGCGGTCGTGGCGGGCCTGGCGCTCATGCGCGCCGTCGTGTACTGGTGGGACTTCGCCCACGGCGGCGAGGCTTCCGTGATACCGCCCGAGGCGGCGGTGGCGGAGCCGCTCCGCCGCCTTTTCGTGCTGCAGTTCGGCGTCCTGGCCGGTGCGCTCCTCGTCTACTGGCTGTTCGACGCGTCGATGACCGGGCTGGTCATCCTGCTGGTGGCGAAGACCGCGGCCGACCTCGTCCTCGCGGTCCTTGAGCGCCTGCGCGCGGCGCGCATCAGGGCGGCGGTGGCCGCCGGCATCGCGCCGCGCGGTCTGGGGAGCTCCGGGAGCCGGCCATCGCAGCGACAGCGCGCGCGGCGCGGCGGGCGCAAGCGGCGCCGCTGAGACGCGGTGTGGCGTCCTTCGCGATATCGACATACCATGATGCGATATGCGCGGCGGTCGTGCGGCCGGGACGCCAGGTCCAGTCCGCGGCCCTTCACTTGACGAGACGTCAGGCGCGAGTGATTGCCTCGCTTCCCGCGCACGGTCTACGATTGCGGTCCATGGGGAGCCTGTCGCCCCACCTCGGGGGCGGCGCGATTCTGTGAGGGGGTAGTCATCTTGAGCGCTCAGGAGCGCGAAACGGCCAACGTGGGCGCTGGCTTGTGGAAGGGCATCGGCATGTGGGCCTGGGTCCTCTTCCGCATCAGCGGCCTCGTCCTCGCCGCCTATCTGTTCGTGCACATCTGGGTCATCTCGCAGGGGCGCGTCGGCGGAGCGGAGCAGCTGAACAGCTTCTTCAGCTTCTTCGACAAGCCGTTCCTCGTGTTCCTCGACTCCGTGCTGGTCGCGGCGGTGCTGTACCACGCCCTCAACGGCGTGCGTATCATCCTGATGGACTTCGGCATCGGCATCCAGCGGCACAAGGCCGTCTTCTGGATCTGCATGCTCGTCGCCATCGCGGTGCTGTGGGTGTTCGCCTACAAGGCCATCCCCTTCATCTTCTAGGTACGGAGCGAACCTTTGAGAACCGAGACACTCGATCGCAGCCGCGGTGGGATGTGGCCCTGGCTGGGCCAGCGAGTCACCGCGGTCGTCATCATCGTCACCATCATGGTCCACCTGGCGCTCACGCACTTCGTGGCCATCGGCGAGCTGAGCTACGCCAACATCGGCCAGCGGCTGGCGACCACCGCGGTGCTCGTCAACGACGTGCTGCTGCTCGTGGCCGTCACCTACCACGCTCTCAACGGCGTACGTATGGTCGTCCTCGATTGGGGACTGTCCGCCAAGGGGATGCGCCGCGGATTCGACGCGTTCCTCTGGGTCGTCGGCATCCTCGGCGTCACTTACGGCATCTGGGCCCTCTGGGTCTGGGTGAGCTGAGGGGGAGCGCATGCCTCACCATCAGCTCATCGTGATCGGCGGCGGGCTCGCGGGGCTCCGCGCCGCCGTCGAAGCCAAGGCGGACGGCCTGGACGTGGCGGTCCTCAGCCAGGTCCACCCCGGCCGCAGCCACTCCAGCGCCGCGCAGGGCGGCCTCAACGCGGCGCTGGCCAACCATCCCGACGCCCACGACGACACGCCCGAGAAGCACGCCTTCGACACGGTCAAGGGCTCCGACTACCTGGCCGACCAGGACGCCGCCATCCAGATGACCAAAGACGCCCCCGGCGTCGTCTTCGAGATGGACCACTGGGGCTGCCCGTTCAGCCGCTTCGACGACGGGCGCATCGCCCAGCGGCCGTTCGGCGGCGCCGGCTACCCGCGCACCTGCTACGGCGCCGACAAGACCGGCCACTACCTGCTGCACACGCTGGTCGAGCGCGCCTACGAGCGCCAGGTCAAGATGTACATCGAGGTCTTCGTGACCTCGCTCATCGTCGACGAGGGCCGCTGCCGCGGCGTCGTCGCCTACGACATGATCAACGGCGGCTTCCACGCGTTCACCGCCGACGCCGTGGTCATGGCCACGGGCGGCGCCGGCCGCATCTACGGCAACTCCACCAACGCCATCATCAGCACCGGCGGCGGGGCGGCGATCGCCTACCGTGCCGGCGTCCCTGTGGAGGACATGGAGTTCATCCAGTTCCACCCCACCGGTCTGCTCACCTCGCACATCCTCATGTCCGAGGCCTGTCGCGGCGAGGGCGGGTACCTCCTCAACAACGACGGCGATCGCTTCATGGCGAAGTACGCGCCCAAGGCCATGGAGCTGGCGCCGCGCGACATCACCGCCCGCTCCATCACCACGGAGATCATCGAGGGCCGCGGCATCGGCGGCGACGACTACGTCTACCTCGACCTGCGGCACCTCGGCGCCGAGAAGATCCTCGAGCGTCTGCCGGGCATCCGCGACATCGCCATCCACTTCGAGGGCGTCGATCCCATCGAGGAGCCCATCCCGATCCGCCCGGTGCAGCACTACACGATGGGCGGCATCGACACCGACGTCGACGGGCGCACCAGCCTGCCCGGCTTCTACGCCGCCGGCGAGTGCGCCTGCGTGAGCGTCCACGGCGCCAACCGGCTCGGCGGCAACTCGCTGCTCGAGACCATCGTCTTCGGGCGCCGCGCCGGCATGGCCGTCGTCGCGGACCTCGAGAGCGCGGCGGCCGGCGGGGGCGACGTCTCCGCCGCCGGCAACGCCGCCGTCTCCGCCATGGAGGCGCGCGTCGCCGAGCTGGCCGCGCGCGGCGCGGACGGCGCCGACCCCTACGCCATCCGCGCCGAGATGATCGCCACCACGCGGGACTACTTCGGCGTGTTCCGCGAGGAGTCGGTCATGCGCACCGGGCTCGAGACCCTGCGCCGCCTCAAGGAGCGCTGCGGTTCCATCGGCCTGCGCAACGCCGGCGGCATCTTCAACCTCGACCTCATGCGCACGCTCGAGCTGGAGGGCATGGTCGACCTCGCCCTCTGCATCGCGGAGGGCGCGCTGGCGCGCACCGAGTCGCGCGGGTCGCACTCGCGCACCGACTACCCGGCGCGCGACGACGAGCACTGGCTCGTGCACACGCTCGCCTCCTACACCCCCGAGGGTCCGCGGCTGGAGCACAAGCCGGTCACCCTCGGCACCTTCGAGCCACAGGAGCGGAAGTACTGATGGCGACCGTCACCTTCCACATCACGCGCTACGACCCGGAACGCGACGCGAAGGGCACCTCCAGGGTCCAGACGTTCGAGATCCCGTACGAGACGAGCCTCACCGTGCTCGAGGGCCTCTTCTACGTCCAGGAGAACCTGGACCCCTCGCTGTCGTTCCGCTACTGCTGCCGGGCCTCGATCTGCGGGTCCTGCGCCATGTACATCAACGGCCGCTACCGGCTCGCCTGCCAGACCAACGTCGTGCACCTGCACACCGACGAGGTGCGCATCCAGCCGATGCCGCACCTGCCGCTGGTCAAGGACCTCGTCTGCGACATGGACGACTTCTTCGCCAAGTACGAGTACGTGCAGCCGTGGCTGCAGCGCTCGTCGCAGCCGCCGGCGAAGGAGATCCTGCAGTCGCCGGCCGACCGTCACAAGCTCAACATGCCGATCGACTGCATCCTCTGCGGCGCCTGCTACAGCAGCTGCCCGTCGGTGTGGACCGAGGACAACTACCTCGGCCCTGCCGCGCTGCTCAAGGCGTACCGCTTCGAGGTCGACTCCCGCGACGAGGCCCGCAAGGACCGCCTGCCGCGCTGGGACAACGAGCGCGGCGTCTACCGCTGCCACACGATCGCCAACTGCATCGAGGCCTGCCCCAAGGAGCTCAGCCCCACCGAGGGCATCCAGTGGCTCAAGATGGCGGCGGTGCGCAGGAGGTTGTTCGGCAGGGCCAAGTGAGCTGAGGCCGCCGCACAGTGCCGGTCCGCACCCGGGATGGCTTCACGGCGCAGTCAGTGCAGGCCGTCGAGGACGGCGATGAGCACGCCGGCCACGGTGATCCCGGCCGCGAGCGACAGCAACAGTCCCGGCCGCTCGCGCAGGAAGATGACGCCGAAGACGATGGAGAAGACCGGCGTCGTCGCCATGATCAGCATGGTCAGCACCGGGCCGAGGACGACGATGCTGAGGTAGAACAGCACGCTCACCGACGCCTCGAGCAGCCCCGCGAGCACGATGAGCCAGATGGCGCGGCGGTGCTCCACCGGCGTGAGCGGATGCGCCGTGAGCGGCGTGCGGCGCAGCAGCAGCACGCCGCCCAGCATGATCGCTCCCAGCACCTGGCTGAGCAGCATCATGCCGGCAGTTGCGCGGCCGAAGGCGGTCGCGGCCTGGTCGATGAACACGGGGCCGAGTCCCCAGCCTGCGGCCGCGATCACGGCGAGGCCGATGAGGCGGGCCTTGGTTGCGGCCGGCGCGGAGTCGGCCGCGGCTCTTTGGCCGGCCGCGGCTCCTCCGCCCGTCGCAGGCCGCGTGAAGGCGCCCGGCAGCACGTCTCCGTGTGCCGCGCCCGCGAGTACACCGGCGCCGGCGAGCTCCGCCTCCGCGCCGTCGCCGCCCGCGTCCATCCAGCGCGAGATGAGCACGACGCCCGCCATGGCCACGGCCATGCCGGCGAGCGTCGCGCCGCCGAACGCCGTGCCCACGATCAGCCAGGCGAAGAGCGCCGTCCAGATGGGGTCGGTGCTGCAGATCGGCGCGACCACGGCCACGCGCGCGCCGCGCAGCGCGTAGTAGTAGGCGTTGAAGGCGATCAGCCAGGTGGCCACGGCGGAGAGCGCGATCCAGCCGGCGGCCGGCGCGTTGAGGCCGAATCCGTTGCTCCAGAGATCGAACACCGTCAAGGGCACCGTGATCAGCAGCAGGCCGGCGACGGCGGCGAGGCGGATGAAGAAGTTGACCGCCACCGGCGTCACCGAGGCGAGGATCGCCTTGTTGACCACGACGACCAGCGCCCACAGCGCGGTCATGCCGAAAGCGGCGGCGATCCACATGGCGTACGTGCTCGTGACGACCCCCCGAGACTCGCCCCGCAGTCTACCGCACGGCAGGTATAATCCCCGGAGCGCACATTCCCTGCGCGGCAGCGCAGAGCGGAGGACACATGAAGACGTCAGTCGGCAAGACCAAGCTGGAACTCGCGAGCGGCGACATCACGCAGCTCGAGGTGGACGCCATCGTGGTGCCCGCCAACACCGCGCTCTGGATGGACCACGGCGTGGCGGCGGCGGTCAAGCGCGCCGGCGGTGAGGCCATCGAGAAGGAGGCCGTGCTGCAGGGGCCGGTCAAGGTCGGCGAAGCCGTCGTCACGACCGGCCACGACCTCAAGGCGCGCTGGGTCATCCATATCGCGCTCACCGAGTCTGGGCCCGCCACCGACGGCGGCGCGATCGCCGCCGCGACGCGCGCCGCGCTGGCCGCGGCCGAGCGCGCCCAGGCGCGGTCGGTGGCCATCCCGGCCTTCGGCACCGGCGCCTGTGGATTCCCGGTCTACCAGTGCGCGAGCCTCGTGGTCGCCGAGGCGGTCGGCTATCTCAAGGAGCATCCGCGCACGGGGCTGCGGCACGTGATGCTGTCCGTATACGACGACGCGACGAGGGCGGCGTTCAAGAACGCCCTGGCCGGCGCCAGCCGGCTCTAGCCGGTCCGGCGGCACGAGCTCCGCCGATGGTGGCAGCCTTCCTGGTCGGGTCCACGGCCGGGACCGAGCAGGCGCTCGTCCTTCTGCTCATCATCGCCGCCGCCGTCGCGGTCGTGGCGCGGCGGGTCGGTCTCCCGTACACCATCGGCCTCGTGCTCGTGGGGCTGGCACTCGGCCTCGCCACGCACGTGGAGAGCGTGCGCCTCTCGTCGGACCTCGTCTTCTACGTCTTCCTGCCGGTCCTGCTGTTCGAGGCGGCGTTCAACCTCGAGGCCGCCTCGTTGCGCGAGCAGTGGCGACGGATCGCCGCGTTCGCCGTTCCCGGCGTCCTCGTCGCCTTCGCGCTCACCGCGCTGGGCGTGCACTGGCTCGGCGGCCTCTCCTGGACGCTGGCCCTGCTGTTCGGCGCGCTGATCGCGGCCACCGACCCCGTGAGCGTCGTGTCGCTGTTCCACAGGCTCGGCGTGTCCGAGCGTCTCACGACGCTCGTCGACGCCGAGAGCCTGTTCAACGACGGCGTGGCCGCTGTGCTGTTCGCCGTCGTGCTCGCCGTCGTCGTCGACGGGCACGCCTTCACTGCGGGGTGGGCCGCCGGCATGTTCCTCTGGATGTCCGCCGGCGGCGTCGCCGTCGGGCTTGCCGTGGGCTACGGCGCCTCTCTCGTCCACCGCCGCCTCGACGACCACCTCATCGAGATCACGCTCTCGACGATCGTCGCCTACGGCTCGTTCCTGCTCGCACAGCGGCTGGGCATGTCCGGCGTCGTCGCCTGCGTCACCGCCGCCATCGTGCTCGGCAACCTCGGCCGCCGCCGCACCATGAACCCCGTCACGAGGGTGACCATGAGCACCGTGTGGGAGTACGCGGCGTTCGTCGCCAACTCGCTGATCTTCCTGCTCATCGGCCTGAGCATCCATCTCTCGCTGATCGCCGATCACGCGTGGCTCGTGGTCGTCGCGTTCGTGGTCGTCGTGCTGGCGCGCGCCGTCGTCGTGTACGGGTACGGGATCGTCTCCCGGCTGTTCGGCGGCGGACTGCCGCTCCGCTGGCAGCACGTGCTGGTGTGGGGCGGGCTGCGCGGCACCATCGCTCTCGGCGCTCGTGCTCAGCGTGCCGGCGGCGGTCGGCGGCCGCGCGGTGCTCGAGGTGCTGACCTTCGGCGTCGTGCTCCTCTCGCTGCTCGTCCAGGGTCTCACGATGCCGCCGCTGACGCGGCGTCTGGGCCTCGCCGGCGAGGACCAGCTCGAGAGCCTGCGCCGGCGCGAGGTGCTGCTCGAGGGCTTCGTGCGCGCGCACGAGGAGCTCGACCAGCTGCAGCAGGCGGGCGTGCTGCCCCGCACGGAGCGCGAGCACCTCGAGCACACCATCGACGAGGCGGAGACCACGCTGCTGGAGGGTCTCGCTCCGCTCGCCGACGAGCCGGCCGAAGGGGAGGAGGAGCGCCTTGCGGAGCGTCTCGGCGCCCTGCTTGCGCAGCGCCGCCGCATCGTGGCGCTGCGCCACGCCGGCGCGCTCGAGGCGGCGGCCGCCGACGACCTGGTGGACGAGGTCGACCGGCGCATCGCGCTGCTCGGCGAGCGGCTCGCCTGCGAGCGCGAACCGGACGCCTGCTGAACGGCCGACGGCGAGCTGCGATGGGGCCGGACCCCCCGGTGGGGACCCGCTGCCTACTCCTCCTCCGCGCCGACTTCCTCTTCGACGGCGCGCTCGATCTGCGAGACGCCCCGTGGCCGGCCGGCCCTGACCCACAGCCAGTAGAAGGTGCCGGCGATGGCCAGGGCCGCGGCGAACGACACCAGCGGATAGCCACGCAGCAGGTTGACCACCAGCGTGAACGCCACGAGCACCGTGCCGGCGCCGTTGACGACCACCCAGCGTCGTCGTCCCTCCATGCCAGGAGAACTTCAGCATCGCGAGCAGGCCGGCCAGGAAGCTGAGGAAGACGGCGACCGCGTAGAAGAGCACCAGTTCCTGGTCCCGGGCGCCGGCCGCGACGATGACGGTGGCCGATACCAGAAGGTAGACGAGGCCGGCCCAGTAGGGCGTGTGGTGGCGGTTCGTCCTGCCCATCCACGCGGGCAGGATCCCGACGCCCGAGTCGGAGAGCCGGTCGGCCCGGGCGAGGGCCTTGAGCAGGCCCGGGCCCGCCTGGAACGACGAGCTGGCGGCGGCCAGCAGGAGCACGGCGCTGGCCGCCTGGAAGGCCGCGAACAGCGCCGGGCTGCCGGCCGCGCGCGCGACGTCGCCGATCTGCGTGCTGTTGGCCGGCGGGATGCCGATGCCGAGCCGCACCGCGAGCGCCGTGATACCCATCGTGAGGCCGCCGACGATGAGCAGGGTCAGCCAGAGGGTGATCCTGCCGAAGCGGCGGCGGCCGGCGTCGTCGAGCTGCCCGAGCTGGGCGATCGCCGAGGACGGCGCTTCGACGCCGGTGGCGAGCGCCATGCCGACGGGGAAGGCGAGCATCACCGAGAACAGGGCGAAGCCGGATGTGTGACCGGTGCTCGCCGCCTGCACCACCTGGGGCTTCGCGAAGCCCGAGACGAGCATCGCGACAGCCTATGCCCACGAACGACAGCGTCATGAGGGCGAAGAGGATCCTGCCCCAGTGCCCGAACCAGGTGAGCGCGGCGACGAGCAGAAGCAGGCCGAGCGCGACCGGCACGCGCACGGTGTGCACCGCCGGGAAGTAGGCGACGATCGCGGAGGTGCCCGCGGCGATGCTGACCGCGATCGTGAGCACGAAGTCGACCACGAGGGCCCCGAGCGGCAAGAAGGCGAAGCCCTCGCCGAAGGCGCTGCCCGAAGCGGCCGCCGCTCCGCCGCCCTGCGGGAACCGGGCCACGAGCTCGTGGTAGTTGGCGATGACGACGGCGATGATGCCGATGACCACGCCCATGGTCGGCAGCAGCAGTGAGAGGTTCCCGCCGAGGGCGCGCAGGGCCGCCTCAACGGCGTAGGCGACCGACGAGACCGGGTCGGCCATGACGGTGAACGCGAAGGCGATCAGCAGGATCGTCCGGTGGTGGGCGAGCCACTGCCCGGCGCGGGAGATGCGACCGTGCGTGCCCTGAGGCTGGACGCCGGAAGAGTCCGCGAGCGACGGCATCGGGCGACGGGTCCCTTTCGCTCGAGCCGGGGTCCCTGGGAGGAAGAGAGCGGCCCGGCAGCTGCTATGCCCGACGCTCGCGGTGCAGGCGGGCGCCGGTGCCGACCAGACTTCCCGGCTCACCTGCGAACGGGTCGAGTATATCCTGCCCGGACAGCAATCGGGTCCTGGTGATCCGGATGCCATCAGGCAGGCGGTATCCTACTCACACGGCGCCGAAGGAGGGGCACATGAGCGGGACCCTGACCGACGTGGCCGGCCTTCAGGTCGGCCACTGGACCGACCTCGAGGCGGCCACCGGCTGCACCGTCGTGCTCTGCGGCGAGCAAGGCGCGGTGGCCGGCGTGGACGTGCGCGGCTCGGCTCCTGGCACGCGTGAGACCGACCTGCTCGACCCCGTGAACGCCGTGCAGCGCGTGCACGCCGTGCTTCTCGGCGGCGGGAGCGCCTTTGGCCTCGACGCCGCGACCGGCGTCGTGCGCTGGCTGGAGGCGCACGGCCGCGGGGTGGAGGTCGGCACGCTGCGCGTGCCGCTCGTCCCCGCGGCCGTGCTCTTCGACCTGCCCGTCGGGCGGGCGGACGTGCGTCCCGATGCGGCCGCCGGCGAGGCCGCCTGTGAGGCGGCATCGACGGCGCCGGTGCCGCAGGGCTGCGTCGGCGCCGGCACCGGCGCTACCGTCGGCAAGATCCTCGGCTTCGAGCGCGCCACCAAGAGCGGCCTCGGCTCGGCCAGCCTGCGCCTGGCCGGGGGCGTGACCGTCGGGGCGCTGGTCGCGGTCAACGCCGCCGGCGACGTCGTCGACCCGGCGGGCGGCGCCGTGCTCGCCGGCCCGAGGCTCCCCGGCGGCGGCTTCGCGCGCACGAGCGAGTGGCTTCGCGAGCACCTGCCGGAGATCGGCGTCGGCGGCAGCACCACGCTCGCGGTGGTCGCCACGGACGCCGAGCTCGCCAAAGTCGAGGTCGCCAAGGTCGCGCGCATGGCGCACGACGGCCTGGCGCGCACCATCGACCCCGTGCACACCATGCTCGACGGCGACACCGTGTTCGCGCTCGCGACCGGACTCGCGGGCTCGCGCGCCGACGTCACCACTATCGGAGCGGTCGCGGCCACTGCGCTCGCCCAGGCGGTGCTCGCGGCGGTGCGGGCGGCCACGGGGCTCGCCGGGATCCCGGCCGCCGGCGAGCTGCCGGGCGCCCCCGGCCGCCCGGCCGCGGAGGCGTCCTCATGACCGGGGTGCCACCCGGCGGCGCCGGCGGACCCCGCGAGCCGCGCCGGCCTTCCGGCTCCTCGCTGCTGTACCTGTCCCGACACGACCTCGAGTCGCTGGGCATCGGCATACTCGAGGTCGTCGAGGCGGTCGATCGCGGCTGCGCGGCCAAGGGCAGGGGAGAGGTGGTCATGCCGCCCAAGCTCAGCCTGCACGGCGCGGGCGACGCCTACTCGCAGGTCATGGCGGCGACGCTGCCGGGTGACGGAGGGCTTGGGGCGAAGTGGGTCACGCTGTACCCCGGCAACGCCGCCCGCGGCCTGCCGGTCACCAACGGCCTCGTCGTGCTCAGCGATCCCAGGACCGGTCTGCCCGCGGCCGTGATGGACGCCGGCGCGATCACCGCCTGGCGCACCGGCGCCAGCGTCGGCGTGGCCGCTCGCTACCTCGCCCGTCCGGACGTCGCCTGCGTGGGCGTGCTGGGCTGCGGCGTGCAGGCGCGCGCGTCCGTACGGGCGTTGGCCGCAGTGCTGCCGGGACTGCGTGAGGTGCGTTGCCACGACGCGGTCGAGGCCGCCGTTGGGGCGTTCACTGAGGAACTCGGGGCCGAGCTTCCGGACGTGAAGTTCGCGCCGTGCGCGGCGCCGGCCGACGTCTGTCGCGGGGCCGGCGTGCTCGTGACAGCGATCACCATGACCGCGGACGTACGGCCGCCGCTCGGACCCGGGCTGCTCGAGCCCGGCGCCCTGGCGGTGGCTCTCGACTACGACGCCGCCTGGAGCGCCGCCGCCATGGCGGAGTGCGACCGGTTCTACTGCGACGACGCCGCCACGGTGCGCGCCACGCAGACCGCCGGCGTGCGCCTCGCCGGCATTCCCGGCGACATCGCCGGGGACCTCGGCGAGCTGGCCGCCGGCCTCGTCGCCGGCCGCGGCGCACCGCACGAGCGCCTGTTCTGCCTCAACCTCGGCATGGCGCTCGAGGACGTCGTGACCGCCGGGCTCGCGCTGCGCCGCGCCCTCGAGCTCGGCGTGGGCCGGGAGCTGCCCCTGTAACCGCCGGCCGGAGATGGCGGAGCCCTCGGGGGACAGCCCTCGGGGCGTCAGGCGGCCGGGCCCGCGAGGCGGCAGCGGGCGCGGGGTCAGGCGGCCGGGCCTGCGCCGAGCGTGTACCGGCGCCGCTCGCGCAGAGCGCCGCTCGCCGTCTCCTCGACGAGGAGGACCTCGGCGGCGCGGGCCGCCAGCGGCAGCCGCGGTGTGAGCGCCGCCTCGATCGCCGCGCGGTCGGCGGCCGCCGGGTCGATCGCCACCACGACGTGCGGCGCGATGTCGTCGAACGCCCCACCGAACGGCGGACACTCCGGCCACTCGTCCCAGAGCAGCCGTGTGAGCGCGGCGAACGGTCCCGCCGGCTCGGGCACGAGGACGACCGCGTCGGCGAGGGTCGCGACGCGCGTGAGCGCGAACGCGAACGGCTCGGCGCCGGACAGAAGTTCCTCGAGCCGCAGCTCGACGGCCGCGTCCAGCGCGTCCACCGGCAGGAACGGCCAGAGCGCCGTCACGTGCGGCGGCAGGGGGCGGCCGGCGGCCGGCAGCAGGTGGAGCCACGGCGCGACGAGCTCACGCGCCGCGTCCACCGGCACGACGAGGCCGGTCGACGGCGGCCGACTCACGCGGCCGCCTCGCCGTACCGGCCGCCGGTCACGCCGCGTCTCCGGCGAGCTCGGGATGCCGGTCGCACAGCGCGCGCAGCAGGCCGAAGCACCCTGTGAGCATCATGTCGCCGTGCGGCGCCGCGAACTCGGCCGGCAGCCTGCTGCCGGCGAGCAGCTCGCGGCGCGGGCCGGTGACGATGAGCGG
This sequence comes from uncultured Thermoleophilia bacterium, assembly GCA_963798285.1. GTDB lineage: Bacteria > Actinomycetota > Thermoleophilia > UBA2241 > UBA2241 > CAIXSE01. The sequence continues at coordinate 35,343 of CAWCSR010000007.1, forward strand.
CAGCTCCAGCAGAGCGTCGCCGGGGTCGCCGGCGCGCCAGCAGGGCGCCGTGGCCGTGGTCGGCGCGGACCTCCGTCGCTCTCCAGGTCGCCGGCCAGCCAGCGGCGCAGGCGCACCTCGAGGCCGGGGCCGTCGAGGCAGGAGGTGTGGTGCTCGAAGACGCCGGCCACACGGCCCTTCGCGCGCGAGAAGGCACACGGTGTGGCCGTTCCCGACGTTGACGAGTACGGCGTCGGCGACTCCGTCCGGCAAGCGCGCCGTAGAGCGCCGCGGGGCCGGTGTCGGCCACGAGCGCCGGCGCGTCGCCCGCGAGCGCGGCGGCCGCGTCCGCCGCGGCTCGCAGGCGCGTGAGCGCCGGCGGGACGGCGTCCGTCCCGTAGAAGAGGTCGCCGATCGGCCGGCGCTCGGCCACCGCCTGCTCCCAGAGCGAGAAGCGGAGCACGCGGTTGGAACTGCCGGGCGCATAGCCGTGGTCCTGCACGGCGACGGCCACGGCGGCGAAGGCGGGTTCCACGCCGAGCAGGCGCAGCGCTTGCGTGAGCGCCGCCGCGTCCAGGTCGCCGGAGGCGACCTCGGCGGCGGCGCCGTGCGGCAGGCGCCGCAGCACTTCGTCCGCGGCGCCCTCGCCCACCACGCGCGCGCCCAGCGCGCGCACCCTGTCGAGGTCGTCGGCGAAGCTGGCGGCGGCCGACTCGGTGGCCACGAACGCGAAGCCGGCGGCCAGGTGCGCCTTCATCGCCGCCGTCACCGCGCCGCCGCCCATGACCGGCCCGCGGAAGACGACGGTCTGGCCGCGGGCCGTGGCTGCGGCGATCCGCGCTGCCGGCGACCTGGGTCGCCGACGGCACGACGAGCTTGACCGCGTTCTCGAGCGGCTGGCCCGGGCGCGTGAGGAGGATGTCGCCGGTGCCGGCGCCGACGTCGACGGCGAGGACGCCGGCCGGCGTGCTTGGGCCGACGCCGGGCTGAACGGCGGAGGTCATGACGGAGAGGGCTTCGCCGGGGCCGGGAACGGCCTCAGCCGGCCCGTCCGCGTGGGGACGTGGCTGAAGCGGAGCTTCCAGACGTTCTTCATGGCCTCGAGCACGATGTCGTTGCTCATCTTGCTCTCGCCCACTTTGCGGTCGACGAAGATGATGGGCAGCTCGACGACCTTGAACCCGAGCTTGTAGGCGCGGTAGGTCATCTCGATCTGAAAGCCGTAGCCCCTGGTGTCGATGGCGTCGAGGTCGATGGTCTCGAGGACCCGGCGGCGGAAGCACTTGTAGCCGCCGGTCAGGTCGCGGAGCGGCAGGCCGAGGATCGCCTGCGCGTACAGGCAGCCGCCGCGGCTGATGATCTTGCGCGAGACTCCCCAGTTCTCGACTCCGCCGCCCTTGACGTAGCGCGAGCCGAGCACGAGGTCGGCGCCCTGGTCGATGAGGCGCAGGAAGTGGGGCAGGTAGGTGGCGTCGTGGCTGAGGTCGGCGTCCATCTCGAAGATGCGCTCGGCGCCCATGCCGAGGGCCTCGCGGAAGCCGGCGATGTACGCCTTGCCGAGGCCCTCCTTGCCGGCACGGTGCATCGACGCTGACGTCCGGCACCTCGCGCGCCAGCTCGTCGGCGAGGTCGCCGGTGCCGTCCGGCGAGTTGTCGTCGACGATGAGCGTGTGCAGCTGCACCCCGTGGCCGTCCGCGACCTCGCGGATGCGGCCCAGCGCGTGGCGCAGGTTCTCACGCTCGTTGTACGTGGGGAGGACGATGACGTTCACGAGAGCGAGTATATCGTCGCCGGAGAGCCCGTGTGGTCGTTCCCGTCGTCCTTCCCGTCGTCCTTCGCCGGACTCCCTGCAGGCCGTCGGCCCGCCCTCCGTCCGGCCGCTCTGGTAGCGTCCGCAGTGACCCGCAAGCGGTACTCGAGAGGACGTACCCTCACCCTCGAGTCAGAGGTGGAGACTCTTGCGAGGAGAAAGGGTGCATCATCAACGGGAAGAAAGCTTGCGAGGCGACGGGAATACACTATAGTGGTGTTCGCACTGACCGGGGGCACTACATCTTGTGGTGAGGTCGAGTTCCTTTGCACTGTCCTTTCTGTAACAGCGATGAGAGTAAAGTCGTCGACTCGCGCGATTCCGAGGCCGGCGACGCGATCCGGCGCCGCCGCGAGTGTCTCACGTGCGAGCGGCGCTACACCACCTACGAACGCATCGAAGAGGTACCGCTCGTGGTAGCGAAGAGTGACGGCAGACAGGAACTGTTCACGCGGCAGAAGGTCCTCAACGGCCTCCTGCGCGCGTGCGAGAAGCGTGACATCCCGCTCGATCGCCTGGAGCGGGCGATCGACGACATCGAGAACGACCTGCGCCGCGGGTCGGGGCGCCCCGTCACGACCAGGATGGTCGGCGAGCGGGCGCTGCGCCAGCTGCGCGACATCGACAAGGTGGCGTACATCAGGTTCGCCTCCGTCTACCGGCAGTTCGACGACATCGAGGAGTTCCAGCAGGAACTGGCGCAGCTGGAACTCGCAGGCGCCGAGCCGCTGCCGGGCGAGGAGCCCCTTCCGGGCATCGGCGCCGATGGGCTCTATGCAGACGAGACGATCCTCACCACACCGCGGCAGGCGGTGGCTACTCAAGGGGGCACGGGGCATGACTGACGCGGGGAAGGCAGTGATCGAGCTTTCGGCGAATGCGCTCAAGGTGTTGCAGCGGCGCTATCTCAAGAAGGGCGAGAACGGCGAGGTGCTCGAGACCCCCGAGGAGATGTTCCGCCGGGTCGCGCGAGCCATCGCCCAGGCCGAGCGTCTCTACAATCCGGCCGCCCCGGTCGAGGAGTGGGAAGACACCTTCTACCAGCTCATGACGAGCCTCGAGTTCCTCCCCAACAGCCCCACGCTCATGAACGCCGGCCGCGAGCTGGGTCAGCTCTCGGCGTGCTTCGTCCTGCCCGTGGGCGACTCCATGGAGTCCATCTTCGAGGCGATCAAGAACACCGCCCTCATCCACAAGAGCGGCGGCGGCACCGGCTTCTCCTTCTCGCGCGTGCGTCCGCACAACGACGTGGTGAACAGCACCAGGGGCGTCTCCAGCGGCCCGCTGTCGTTCATGAGCGTGTTCGACGCCGCCACCGAGACCATCAAGCAGGGCGGCACGCGCCGCGGCGCCAACATGGGCATCATGCGCGTCGACCACCCGGACATCCTCGACTTCATCATGGCCAAGCAGGACGACGACCGCCTCAACAACTTCAACATCTCGGTCGCCGTCACCGACCCGTTCATGCGCGCCGTCGAGGCGGACGAGGAGTACGCGCTGGTCAACCCGCGCTCGGGCGACACGGTCCGCACGCTCAGCGCGCGCAAGGTCTTCAAGAGCATGGTCACGCTCGCCTGGAAGAACGGCGACCCCGGCATCGTGTTCATCGACCGCATCAACGAGGACAACCCCACGCCGCACCTCGGCGAGATCGAGAGCACCAACCCGTGTGTCACCGGCGAGACGCTGGTGTACACCGACGGCGGCTTGAAGCGGATCGTGGACCTCTACGAGGGCCGCCGGCGTCCCGGCCTGGTCCTCGACAGCCGTATGGCCGGCGACCGGACGCAGGCCAAGGCCTCACAGGTCGTCGCCAGCGGTATCAAGCCGGTCTACCGGCTCACCACCGTGGAGGGCTACGAGCTCCGGCTGACCGCCGATCACCGTGTGAAGACCACGCGCGGATGGGTGCAGGCCGGCGAGCTCACGCACGGCGACCGCATCCATATCCTCGACCGCAAGGGCGGGTTCGGCAGCGGCGGGTCGAGCCGCCTCGGCACCCTGCTGGGCTGGCTCGTCGGCGACGGCACCATGAAGGCCACAGAGGTGGTGCTCTCGTTCTTCGGCGACGAGAAGCAGGAGCTCGCTCCCGTGTTCGCCGGGCTCATGCAGGAGGAGGTGGACGGCCGGCAGCTGCGCGACCGGTCGTATACGACGAACGGCTACGACGTGGGTGGCCGCGACGAGTACCGGGTCAAGTCCGCACGCTTCTGGCGCGTCGCCGAGGAGCACGGGCTGCGGCCCGGCAGAAAGCTGTGCGTGCCGGAGAGCGTGCTCACCGGCTCGGAGCAGATGCAGCAAGGCTTCCTCACGGCGCTGTTCACCGCGGACGGGCATGTCAGCGGGTCGCCTGAGAAGGGCGTCAGCGTGCGGCTCACCTCCATCAGCCGCTCCCTTCTGCGGGACGTCCAGCGCCTGCTGAGCAACTTCGGCATCCCGTCGCGCATCTACGAGGGCCGCAGGCCGCAGGGCCAGAGGGAGCTTCCGGACGGCCGCGGCGGCACTGCGCTCTACGACTGCAAGGCGTACCACGACCTGGTCGTCTCCCGCGGCAGTCTCGCGCTGTTCGCCGCCGAGATCGGTTTCCTGAGCGAGGCGAAGCAGAGCAAGCTCCTGACGCTCCTCGAGGGATACCGCCGAGGCCCATACCGGCAGCCCTTCACGGCGCGCTTCCGCTCGCTCGAGCCGGACGGCATGGAGATGGTGTACGACGTCACCGAGCCGCTCACTCATTCGTTCGTGGCCAACGGGCTCGTCATCCACAACTGCGGCGAGCAGCCCTTGCTGCCTTACGAGAGCTGCAACCTCGGCTCCATCAACCTCTCCCGGGTCGTCCCCGACGGACACATCGACTACGGCGCCCTGGGCCGCATCGTGCGCACCGCCGTGCGCTTCCTGGACGACGTCATCGACGTCAACCGGTACCCGCTGCCCGAGATCGAGCAGATGACCAAGGGCAACCGCAAGATCGGCCTCGGTGTCATGGGCTTCGCCGACATGCTCCTGCGCCTGCAGGTGCCCTACGACTCGGACGAATCCTGCCGCATCGCCGGCGAGGTCATGAGCTTCATCCACGACGAGGCTCGCGCCGAGAGTGAAGACCTCGCGCGCGAGCGCGGCGTGTTCCCCAACTTCGAGGGCTCCATCTTCGACTCGCCCGGCGGCACGCGAGTGCGTAACGCGACGGTCACGACCATCGCGCCCACGGGCACCATCAGCATCATCGCCGGCTGCTCGAGCGGCATCGAGCCCATCTTCGCGCTCAGCTACGTGCGCGCCAACGTCCTCGACGACGACCGTATGGTCGAGGGCCACCCCTACTTCGAGCAGGTGGCCGGCGAGCGCGGGTTCCTCAGCGACGAGCTCATGAAGAAGATCGCCGAGACCGGCTCCGCGCGGCACACCGAGGGCGTGCCGCAGGACGTGCAGCAGGTGTTCGCCACGGCCCACGACATCACGCCCGAGTGGCACATCAAGCTGCAGTCGGCGTTCCAGAAGAGCACCGACAACGCCGTGTCCAAGACGGTCAACTTCCCCAACGAGGCCACCGTCGACGACGTCGAGAACGTCTACCGCTGGCGTTTCGCACCGGCTGCAAGGGCGTCACCATCTATCGCGACGGCAGCCGCGACGAGCAGGTGCTCAACGTCGGCCAGAGCAAGAAGAAGCGCGAGCCCGACCCGGCCCTCGGCGGCATCGCCACCACGCGGCCGGCGCGCCCGCAGCTGCTCACCGGCGAGACGCAGCGCATGGACACCGGCTGCGGCAAGCTCTTCGTCATCATGAACGACGACGAGTACGGCCCCCGCGAGGTCTTCGCCAACATGGGCAAGGCCGGCGGGTGCGCCTCGAGCAACACCGAGGCGCTGGGCCGGCTCATCTCGCTCGCCCTCAAGAAGGGCGCGTCGGCGCAGGAGATCGTCGAGCAGCTCAAGGGCATCCGCTGCCACGTGCCTTACGGTATGGGCCCCAACGCGACCCTGAGCTGCGCCGACGCCATCGGCAAGGCCATCGAGCGGCGGTACGTCACCGGCGCGGCGGCGCAGGCGGGCCACGCGCCGGAGCCGCAGCTTTCGCTGGTCGAGGTCGCGCAGGGCGCGTGCCCGGACTGCGGCGGCGCCATCGAGCACGAGGGCGGGTGCGCGGTGTGCAGGACGTGTGGCTACTCGAAGTGTGGCTGACGGGCCTCGGTGGGCGAGGCTGAAGCGGTTTTGCCGAGGCCTCGGTTCGTCGCGGGCGCTCGCGCCGGGTACAGTAGGCAGGAGATGCTCGCGCGCCGACCACGGCGGGTGAGGACGTCCACGACGGGAGGAGTGCCATGAGCGAAGCGCCGAAGCCCGACGCGGCCCCCGGCGGGGGCGGCGTCACCATCTCCGACAGTGTGGTCGCCAAGGTCGCCTTCAAGGCGCTCGGCGGCATCGAGGGCATCCATGCCCTCGGCGGCACGAGCGCTCGCGCGCTTGCGGGGCTGCGCGGAGACAAGGGCACGCCGGGCATCTCGGTCGACCTGCGCGACGCGGGGGTCGACATCGACATCACCATGAGCATCGTGTTCGGCGCGAGCGTGCCGGTGGTCGCCGAGGCGTGCCGCAAGGCCGTCTCCGAGCAGGTCCAGGCCACGACGGGCCTGCCCGTGCGCGCCGTCAACGTCCTCGTCACCGACGTCGTCTTCCCGGAGGATCAGGCTGGCGCCTCGAGCTGAGAGACGCCGGCCCGCCGGAGCGGCGGCCGGCGCGATCACACGGATCGCCACGTTTCTCCTGCTGCTGGCCGGGGGGCTCGTCGCGCTGCTCTTCGCCGTGCGGCTCGTGGCCGCGGCGCTCGACAAGGACTTCTCGCCGTTCCCGTACATCACGCCCGGCGGCGGCCACGCGCTGCTCGCCTGGCTCCTGGTGCTCGCCATGGCCGTGCTGGCCGGCCTCGTGTGGCTGGTCATCCGGCACGACGCCGGCGACCTCTGGCTGCCCTCCGCAACCGGCGACGGCGGCGTGCTCGTGCCCAGCGGCGATCTCGAGCGGCCGGCCGCGTCGGCCGCGGTGCGCGCGCACGCCGACGTCGTGCGCGCCGAGGTCGAGCTCGGCAGGCGTGGGGCGGACCTGCGCGGCCGGGTGGACGTGTGGGCCCGGCCGCTGGCCGGCTCCGACGGCGTCGCCGGCGCCGTGGACGCAGCCGTGCGGCGTCAGGTCGTGCGGCTCACCGGCCGCGACCTCGGGCGGCTCGACGTGCGCGTCCGCGTGCTCAAGGTCACGCAGCTCGCGAGGCACCTGCCGTGACGGCGTTCGCGCGCATCATCGCCATCATCGCCGGGGTCGTCTCGCTCCTGCTCTGCGGCGCCGCCCTCGTGCGCCAGGCGGCGCTCGCCGTGGACTCCGGTGTCTCGTGGCGCGGCTCCGCCTGGTGGGCCGACCTGACCGCCCGGTCCTCCACCGGTACCATCGTCGCGGCGGCCATCGTCACCGCCGTCACCGTGGTGCTCATCCTCTTTGCCTACCGTCAGGTCTCTCCGGCGACCACGCCGCAGGTCATCGAGTTCGCCGTCGAGGAGGGCACCGCCCGCCTCTCGGTGCCGGCTCTGCGCAAAGCGCTGGGCCGGCGGTTCCAGGCCATGCTGCCGGGCTCACAGGTGAGTGAGATCGCGGTGGCCAGGGGAGGGGACGGCTGGAGAGTCCGCGTCGAGGCGGACGTGCCCGTCTGCGACCTGCAGGACCTGCACCGCGCCGTGTTCGAGGCGTTCCGCGACGACATGCGCCGCGTGGCGACCGTCGACCTGGCGCGTCTCGACATCGTCGTCACGTCCATGCGGCCGGCGGCGAAAAAAGCCCGATGACAAAACGAAGACCTGGGAATGACCAGGTCTTCGTGAGAAGGCGCCCCGTGGGTGCTGGGGTCTCGCCCTTCTCCCTTGTACCGAGCGAGCGATACTCGGAGACTGTACCCGTGAAGCTGGTCGCACCAATCCCGTTTGGCGGCACGCGATGACCGCGACGAACGTCCCTCCGCCGGGCTTTCGCCCGTCTCTTGTCGCGGCCGACCTCGACGGGACGCTCCTGGAACGGGACCTCTCGTGGGCCGCCGGCCTGCCGGAGGCGCTTGCGGCGCTGCGTGCGGCCGGCGTCCGGACGGTCGTCTGCACCGGTCGCATGCTGCAGAGCGCGCAGCGCGTGGCCGCCCGTCTCGGCATCATCGAAGGTCCCGTCGTCTGCTACCAGGGCGCGCTGGTCGCCGACCTCACGAGCGGCGAGTGGCTGCGTCACATCCCCATGGATGGGGAGGCCGCTGCCGAGGTCGTGCGTCACGTGCGCGCCATGGGGCGGCAAGTCAACGCCTACATCGACGACCGCCTGTACGTGGAGCAGGTCACGAGCTGGGCGCGGCGCTACGCCGAGCACGTCGAAGTCGGCATCCACACGGTGGGCGACCTGGAGGCCGAGGTCGTGCGGCGGCCGCCGACCAAGCTCGTGCTGGTCACGTCGGCGGCCGACGTCGGCGAGATCCTCCCGGGCCTGCAGGAGAGCTGGCGCGGACGCCTCTACGTGGTCCGCTCTCAGCCCGAGTACATCGAGTTCACCGACGTCTCCGTCAGCAAGAGCGGTTCGCTGGCCTGGCTGTGCGACCGGCTGGGCGTCGCCAGGGAGAGCGTGGTCGCGCTCGGCGACGGCATGAACGATGTCGACATGCTCCAGTGGGCGGGACTCGGCGTCGCGGTGGCCGAGGCTTCGGAGCGGGTGCGCGCGGCGGCGGATCTCGTCGTGCCGCGCGCCGGGATGCCGGAATTCCTGAACGACCTGGCCGCCGCCCCATAAATGAAGGCGGCGCCTGGAGGGGTGGCGCCGCCTTCGAGGGGCCTCGGTGCTGGTGGGATAGCACCGGTTCTTCGTCCCCCTGACGGGACACGCATTCACTAGTTTTGACTGTGAAAGCGCACCAAAAGAATACGCCGGGCCCAGGTGCCGGTCAAGCGGCTGAGGGCGGCCTCGTATTGAGAAATGTTGCGAGCCTGACCAGGCTCGTCGGACGACGGGTCGAGGTTGCTCGGCCGGTCCCCGCCGCCGCTGAGGCGGGGTGTCCCGCCCGGCACGGTCGGCCGGTGCGGCCGGTGCGCCTCGGTGCGGGCGCTCGCTGGTCACACCTCTTTCGTCATCTTCAGCGTGAAGCTCAGCGGGAAGTCGTCGTGATGCCCGTTCATGCGCAGCATTCCCTGGTCGTCCTTCTCGAGGAAGGCGAAGGGGAGTCCCGGTACGGTGTAGGGCAGCTCGTGCAGGAAGTCGAGGCGCAGGCCGCGGCGCAACAGGGGGTCCAGGATCTCGCCGAAGCCGTGCAGCCACTCGAACGTCACCGTGTGCTTCGGCTTCGCGTCGGGGACGGCGTAGTCGCCGTCCTCGTCGAAGCGCTGTGGCACGCCGTACTGGAAGTAGGGGTAGCCGATGCGTCGCGAGCCGGCGGTGGAGTCGTCGGCGAGGAGGAATGCGTAGGGATGGAACTCGGCGATGTAGAAGGTGCCGCCGGGCCGCAGGTAGTGGTCGACGACCTCGGCCCAGCGCTCGAGATCGCCGAGCCAGAGGAGGGCGCCCCACGAGGTGAAGACGACGTCGAAGGCGCCGGACAGCTTGTCCGGCAGGCTCGCGACGTCGCTCTCCACGAACGTGGCGCGCCGAGAGAGCCCCACCTCGGCGGCGAGCGCGCGGGCCGTGCGGATGCCCTCGCCGGAGAAGTCGACGCCGGTGACGACGGCGCCGAGGCGCGCCCAGCTGAGCGTGTCGAGGCCGAAGTGGCACTGCAGGTGCAGCAGCGTCGTGCCGTCGCCGACCAGCGGTCCCAGCTCGCCCAGCTCGATGGAGCTGAGCGAGGTGCCGCCCGCCTTGAACCCGGCGACGTCGTACAGCTCCGAGCCCACGTGCAGCCCGACCGCCTCGTCCCAGCTGGCGAGGTTGGCCTTGAGAAAGTCGTCGAGCATGGTCAGGCCTCCGCGCCTGAGGGCCTGGTGGCGCGGAGCGAGTAACTCAGCGGCAGGTCCTTGCGCCGGCCGCCCTCGGCGTCCGGCAGCCACCACCAGCGGTCCTCGTCCTGGATCATCCAGTCCCAGAAGGGCGCCGGCGAGGTGGGGAACTCGTGCAGGTGCTCGACTCGCAGGCCGGCGCCGAGAAGGGCGCCGGTGACCTCGGCGAGGCTGTGCTGCCAGCCGTAGGCGACGAGGCCGGCCGTGTCGGCGTCGAGGTCGGCGTAGCTGCCCTCGATGGGTTCCACATCCGGGTCGTCCGGCGCCGGCAGGAGCCGGTACCGGACCTGGACGTCGTGTTCGCCCGGCAGCTCGTCGAGGGCGTAGGCGAACGGGTGGATCTCCGCCAGGTAGAAGGTGCCGCCCGGCCTGAGGTGACGGGCGATGATGTCCGCCCAGCGGTCCAGGTCGGGCAGCCACTCGATGGCGCCCCAGCTCACGAAGACGACGTCGAAGAGCCGGCCGCCGAGGTGCGCGTCCGCATCGTAGAGATCGGCGCGGATGAACTCGGCGCGGCCGGACAGGCCGGCCTCGCCGGCCAGGCGCCGCGCCAGCGCGATCGCCTCGTCGCTGAGGTCGAGGCCGACCACCTCGGCGCCGAGGCGCGCCCAGCTGAGCGTGTCGAGGCCGAAGTGGCACTGCAGGTGCAGCAGCGTCGTGCCCTCGCGGACGAACGGGCTGAGCTCCTCGCGCTCGAGCGGCCACAGCGACGTCGCCCCGGCCTTGAAGCCCTCGACGTCGTAGAACGCGCTCTTCTCGTGGATCTTGGTCCAGTGGTTCCAGAGCTCGAGATTGGCCGCCCGCGCCTCGGGCGGTATCGGGTCCGCGGGCGGCTGCCCGGTCTCGCCGTTGCTCTCGCCGTCGCTCATCTCAGGGAGCCAGCCTCTCGAGTGTCCAGTCGCCGCGATCGTCGAGCCGCAGCGCGAACCGTCCCGGGCACATCGCGCACTTGCCCTCCGTGCCCTCCGCGGGGTCGGGGCCGAAGTCGATGGCCCACCCGCAGAGTGGGCAGAAGAGTATCACGGGCGTGGCCGGGTCCTCGTACGGTCCTGATGGTCCGGCGCAGGCCGTTGCGGTGGCCCGCTTCGCCACGCGCGAGTTCCTTGAACAGCCCCGTGAGGTCGGGATCCCCGGCCCGGTAGGCGAAGTGGCCGTAGATCGCGACGGCCTCGTCCTCGAAGTCGTAGTCGGAGCGCAGGGCCGCCAGGTCGCCGGCATGGCCGCGGCCGCCGGTTCCGCCTGGAGCCAGCGGGTGCCGGCCGGCGCCACCCTCCCGGGTGCTCGCAGCGTCGAGGACGCCTGTGGCGTCCGCCTCGGCGAGCACCTCCGGCGGGTCCGCGTCCGGGTCCTCGCCGTGGGCTCGCAGCCAGGCCTCGAGCAGCCGCCGATGCTCGGCCTCGTTGCGCCGCAGCGACTCCCAGTAGGTCACGAGGCTGGGGTCGGACGAAGCGGCGGGGTGCTCGGAATACCTCGCCGCCGCTTCGCGCTCCAGGCGCAGCGCCTCCCGGACCATGGTTTTGTCGTGCTCGGCGCTCAAATCGAGCTCCTTATCGTTCGGGCCTGCCGGCGGCGCTCAGTCGGGCACGCGGTAGGCGACGGCGCGTATGAGGCCGATGGTCTCGCCGTTCTCCCCCACGGTCGTACTGTCGCTCATCGAGAAGACCTTGTCGGCGCCCTCGTCCTTCAAGAAGCCGGCCACCTGTGCATCGAGCTCGTTCAGCTCCCGCATGGTGGCGAAGATCTTGATCGGCGTCGCGAACGTCCTCACCTTGATCATCGCTGCTCCCTTCGTCAGTGCCCTGACGGCTCGGGCCGCCGGTGTCTGCTGCTTATCCGTGGCGGAGGCATCCATAACGTCGGTCGCCTAAGGTGAAATGCCGATTTTGTGCTTGGAGAACGTCAGAAGCCTTGGTTTGTGAATCCGACTACGATAGGGTCACCGTGTGGAGACTACTTACGACAAAGACGGGGTGTACCTGGGCAAGCTTGCCGACGTGTTCGGCGATCCCACCCGGCGCAACATCTACCGCCACCTGCGCGGCTGCGACACACCGCAGTCGGCGAGTGACGTGGCGAAGGTCTTCGGCCTTCATCGCACCGTGGCTCGCGCGCACCTCGAGAAGCTCGGGGAGCTCGGCCTCGTCTCCATGTCCACCCGCCGGCGCGCCGGCGGCGGCCGGCCGGCCAAGATCTACGAGGTCACCGACGACCGGCTCGAGGTCATGCTGCCGCCGCGCCGCTACGAACGTCTGGCGCGGCTCCTGCTGAAGCTCGTGAGCGACACACTCGACCCCGAGGTCGCCGCCGCATCGGCCGCCGCGCTCGGGCGCACCTACGGCGAGCAGATGGCCGAGGAGTTCGCCGGTGACGGCGTCCAGCCGCCGGTCAGGCTCTCGCCGCGCGCCGTCATGGACTGGATGGAGCTGGCCGGCTACGGCGCCAAGCTCGGCCCCAGCCGCAACGGCGAAACGGTGATCGAGGTCCACAACTGCATCTACCGCGAGCTCTCCAAGGAGTATCCCGACGTGGTGTGCGCCTTCGACCGCCACATGCTGTGCGGCATGCTCGGCGTCGAGTCGTCGGTCCACACCCAGACGCACGCGCTGAGCTCCGGCGACTCCTACTGCCGGCACGAGTTCAGGCTTTAGCACCCTCTCTCAGGCGTCGCTCTCCGGCGCCCGCCCCGTGAAGCCATCCATCGCATTGTTCAGCCCGAAGAAGTCGGCGACCTGGTCGAAGGCCCACACCGGCAGCAGGCGCAGCGCGGGCAGGGTGCTCACCATGAACGGCATCTGCACCAGCGGCTGGTCGTGCTGGATGGCCCTGAGGACGCGGTCGGCGACGTCCTGCTCCTTGAGCACCGGGAGCAGGAAGGGGAACCGCGTCTTCACGCCCTTGAACATGCCCGTGTCGATGTAATACGGGCAGACGGCGGTCGTGCGCACGCCGGAGCCGCTGCGGCGCAGCTCCTGCCGCAGCGACTCGTTGAACCCCACGGCGGCGAACTTGCTCGCCGCATAGTCGGTCTCGCGGGCGGTGCCGATCAGGCCCGCGGCCGAGGCCACGGTCACGACGTGGCCGCTCCCGCGGGCCTTCATGGCGGGCAGGAACGCCTTGGTCGTCCAGAAGAGCGCCAGCGTGTTGACGGCGAAGGTGCGCTCGATGCGCTCGTCGGGCAACTCGAGCAGCGGCCGTCCGCTCACGATGCCGGCGTTGTTGACCAGGACGTCGACGTCGCCGGCCGCGGCGCGTACCTCGTCGGCGCGCGCGTACACCTGCTCCCGGTCGCTCACGTCGCAGGCGAAGGCGTGCGCGCCGGAGGCGCCGGCCGCGGTCGCTTCGAGGGCCACGTCCTCCGCGCCGCCGCCGTCGAGGTCCCAGATCGTCACGGTGGCGCCGAGTGACGCGCAGCCGAGCGCCAGGAGCCGGCCGATGCCGGAGGCGCCGCCGGTGATGAGAACGTGCTTGTTGTGAACGGCGGTCACGGTCTCCTCCTCGTCACTTGATGCCGGGAACGTACTTGAGCAGGCGCACCGCCTGGGTCATCACCGCGGCGTACTGGCCGTGCTGCAGGAACGGCGGTGTGCCGATGCTGAGCAGGTGCTCGGCCGCGACGGTCTGCGGCTCCGTGTATTTGACGAGCCCGTCGCGCCCGTGGCGGCGGCCCAGGCCGCTCTGCTTCCAGCCGCCCATGGGCGCGGCGGAGGCCCAGGTGGCGGCGTACGCCTCGTTGACGTTGACGGTGCCGGCCTCGATGCGCCCGGCGACCTCGCGGCCGGCCTTCACGTCGCGCGTCCAGACGCTGGCGTTGAGGCCGTACTCGCTGTCGTTGGCGCGCGCGACCATCTCGTCGACCGAAGAGCAGCGGTGGACGGCCGCGACGGGGCCGAAGGTCTCGGCGCGGCACAGCTCCATGTCCTCGGTGACTCCGGCCAGAAGCGTGGGCTCGTAGAAGTACGGGCCGAGGTCGGGCCGGGCCCTGCCGCCCGCCAGCACCTCGGCCCCCTTGCTCACGGCGTCGTCCACGTGGGCCGACACCCTGGCGAGCTGGTCGGCGCTGGTCAGCGAGCCCACGTCGTCGGCGAAGGTCAGGCTCGACCCGAGCCTGAGCGCCTTGAGCCGTTCGGCGAGGCGCCCCACGAACGCGTCGTAGATTGCGTCGTGCACGTAGACGCGCTCGATGCTGATGCAGAGCTGGCCGCCGTTGGACGTGATGCCCTGGACGGCGCCCGGAACCGTCCGCCAGAGCGGCGCGTCGGGGAGCACCAGCAGGGCGTTCTTGCCGCCGAGCTCCATGGCGCAGCCCATCAGGCGCTCGCCGCACTGCGCCGCGACCTTGCGGCCCGTCGTCGTCGACCCGGTGAACATGATGAAGTCGGCGGCGTCGATGAGCGGCGTGCCGAGCTCGGCGCCGCGGCCGGTGACGACCTGGAGGAGGCCGGCGGGCAGTCCCGCCTCCTCCAGCAGGCCGGCCGCCCAGAGGCCGCTGAGCGGCGTCTGGGCGTCGGGCTTGAGCACCACGCCGTTGCCGGCGACCAGGGCCGGCAGGGCGTCGCCGATGGACAGCGTGAACGGGTAGTTCCACGGCGCGATGATGCCGACGACGCCGCGCGGCCGGTGGTGCACGCGCGTGGACGTGAGCGCGGGGAGCGCGCCCTGCGCGCGCCGCGGGCGCAGGAGCTGAGCCGCCGTGTGCCCGTAGTACCGCGCCTGGATGGCGACGTCGAGCACTTCTTCGAACGCGTGGATGCGCGCCTTGCCGGATTCGAGCTGGATGAGGTCGAGGATCTCCTGCGCGTTGGCGATCACGAGGTCGTGGTAGCGCAGGAGCACGGCCGCGCGTTCTTCGACCGGACGCGCGGCCCACCCGGCCTGCGCCTCTCGCGCTGCTGCGCACGCCGCGTCCACGTCGGCGGGGCAGCCCTTGGGCACGCGCGCCAGAACGGCGCCGGAGAACGGCGCCTCGACCGGCATGAGGTCGGCGGGTGGGGCGACGGCCGCGCGCGCCGCGAGGCGCGCGAGCATCGCCGCGCTGACCCGCGGTGACCACTGGTCCTGCGGCGGGGTCTGTGCCCTGTCCGCTTCGGGGATCGGCTTGGTCTGCGTCATTGTCCCTCCAGCCCCGGGTCGCCGGGCGTCAGCTTCGCCGGGCTCGTTTGTCGTTGTACATGCGCTGGGCGGCGCGTTCGATGAGCTCCTGCAGGGTGGCCTGCTCGTCGGGCTCCCAGTCGACCGCGCCGATGCTGAGTGAAAGACGGAACGGCCGCCCGGCCTTGGCGTTGGCGACGTCGAGCCGGCGCCGCAGGCGCCCGACGAGGTCCTGGGCGACGCCGGCATCGTCCTCGGCGAGGATGACGAACTCGTCCCCGGCGACGCGGCCGACGACGTCCGACTCGCGGATGCTCCCGCGCACGACGTCGGCCGCCATGCGCAGCGCCTCGTCGCCCTGTGCGTGGCCGAAGCGGTCGTTGACCGTCTTGAGTGCGTCGACGTCGATGTAGATGGCGCTGAGCGGCCTGGCGCGGCGGCGGCAGATGCGCAAGGTGTGCTCGCCGAGCGCGAAGAGCCCGCGGCGGTTGTAGAGCCCGGTGAGGTCGTCCGCCAGCGACAGCATGCGCAGCTGCTCCTCGCGCTGCCGCAGCGCGGTCTCCGCCGCCTTCTGCGAGGTGATGTCGATGATGTAGCCCTCGTAAGCGGTGACCGCGCCGTCGTCGCCGCGCACCGTGTGCGTGAAGTCGCGCACCCAGTGCGTCTCGCCGCCGGCGTCCGTGATGCGGTACTCCTGGACCCAGTGTTCGAGGCCGGAGCGGGATTTGTCGTTGCCCTCGTCTTTGATCCAGCCGATGTCCGCCGGGTCGACGATGCTCGCGTACTGCCGGTGGCCGCTGGTGAACTCCTCCGGCGTGTAGCCGTAGGCGCTGACGTTGGGGGAGACGTAGTGCACGGTGCCCTCGTCGTCCACAGCCCAGCGAAAGGTGACCACCGGGCCGGCGACGAGCAGGTCGCGCTCGCGCTGCAGGTCGGCTTCGGCCTGCCGGCGACGGGCGATCTCGTCGGTCAGCCTCCGCTCGCGTTCTTCCAGCAGTGTCACCATGGAGTTGAACGCCTCCGAGAACTCGCCCATGAAGTCGATGCGCTGCGTGTAGTCGCCGCGCGCGATCTCCTGCGTCTGCCGGGTGAGCTGGCGGAGGCGGCTGTGCATCTCGACG
Source organism: uncultured Thermoleophilia bacterium (assembly GCA_963798285.1). GTDB lineage: Bacteria > Actinomycetota > Thermoleophilia > UBA2241 > UBA2241 > CAIXSE01. The sequence continues at coordinate 51,341 of CAWCSR010000007.1, forward strand.
AGCGGGGCGGCCATACGGTTGTCCGGCGACGGCTGCGGTGCGGAGAGCTCGCCGCGCGAAAGCGGCATGAGGAAGTCGCGGATCTCGGCGAGCATGCGGATGAACTCGTTCACCGTGTGCGCCAGCGGGCGGGCCGCGGGCGAGCAGGTGGCCTCGCCGATGGAGTAGAGGCCCCGTCCCTCGAGGAGGTGGCGCAGCGCCTGGTCTATCTCGGCGATGCAGGCGAGGAGATCGGTGCGGTCGCGGTCTTCGACGTGGGGCGTCACGGCGCGACGCTGCGTCCGTCGCCGGCGGCTTCCGTGCGGCGCCCGTGGCTTGTGGCCGTGCAGCCGTCCATGTTCACCCGTCTCCTCGTCCCCGTGCAGGGCAGTCTACACCCGCCGCACGGGGGAGGCCGCTCCACCGCGGCGAAGAAAACGAGGAGTACCGAGGAGGCGGACGTGGGACCCAGATGGCGCGCGAGTGTGCTCGCGGCGGCCGGCGCGGCGATGCTGCTCGCCGGCTGCGGCGTCCGCGTGGCCACGCAGCCGTCGCCGGCGCCGGCGCAGGCGCAGGCGACGACCATGGTCGCCGCGTCGCCTGCTTCCCCGGCGCCATCTCCGCCCGCCGGCGCGACAGTGTCCCCGGCTCCTTTGACGATCTCGCCGGCCCCGTTGGCTTCGCCGACCCCCGCGGCGCCCGTCGCGCCTTCGGCGGGCGCTACCCCCGCGGCGCCCGCGGCTTCAGGCCCCCGCGCCTCCGTACTCGCGGCCGCCGCGCGGCGCGTCGCGGCCGCGGCTGCCGTGCGGCGCGCCATCACCGGCGTTCGATCAGCTGGCGGCCGACATGGTGGCCCGCAGCGGTGTGCCCGGCGCGGCCGTGGCCGTCGTTGCCGGAGACACGACCATGTACAGCCGCTGCTTCGGCCTGCGCGAGGTCGGCCGGCCCGACCCGGTGGACGGCGACACGCTCTTCCAGCTCGGCGGCGTCTCGCAGGCGTACACGACGACGCTGCTCGCCGCACTCGGCGGCGAGGGCGAGCTGCGCTGGGACGAGCCCGTGCGGCGCGTCTGGCCGGGGTTCAGGCTGCGGGACCGCTGGGCGTCTCAAGAGGCCACGTTCCGGGACCTCACGGCAGCGCGCAGCGGCCTGCCGGCCTCTGCCGGCAGCGAGCTGCGCGCGTTCGGGTACGGGCGCGCCGAGATCCTCCGGCGCCTCCGGTATCTCCACCCGGTGGCCGGGTTCCGCTCCGAGTACGCGCCTCAGGATGCGCTGGTGACGGCGGCGGCCACCGCCGCCGAGCACGCCACCGGCGACGCCTGGGCTCGCCTCCTGCGTGAGCACGTGCTGCGACCGCTCGGGGACGACGGCACGGTCACCAGCTTCCGCGGGTACCTGACCGCCCTGGACTCGGCCGCGCCGCACCGGCTGGTGGGCGGCACGATGGTCCCGCAGGATCCGCAGGACGAGACGGTCTTCGCGCCGTCTCTGGGCGTGAGCTCGAGCCTGAACGGGCTGATGACCTTCGCGCGCCTGCAACTCAACGGCGGCGCGGTCGGCGGCGTGCGAGTCGCACCGGCGGACCTGCTGGCGCAGGCGCTGCGTGCGACGACGGCGACCGAAGCCGGCCCGACCGGACCACAGGCGGCCGGCCTCGGCTGGCTCCTCTCGAGCTTCGACGGCCGGCTGATCGCCGTCGCCGAAGGCGGACTGTCGAGTGGCTCGAGCGTGACGCTCAGCCTGTTGCCCGACGACGGGGTCGCCGTGATCGTGCTCGCGAACGCCTATCCCGAGGGTGCTGCACTGGGACGGGCGCTGACCAAGACGCTGGCGGACCTCATGGTGTTCGGCGCCCCACAGGACGACTGGTTCACAAAGGAGCAGGCCGCTTTGGCGGCGACGCCGGCGGGAGCGACCGCGGAGGCGGCCGGCGGCGCGGGCGGAGCGACTCTTGGAGCCGGTCCCGGCCTGGTGCTGCCGGCGCAGGCTCCGGCAGCTGCACCGGCGCCGCGGCGGCGCGCCGTCTGCGTCGGCGTGTACGACAACAGCTACTACGGACGCGTCACGGTGCGTCCTGGGCCGGGCGACGGCCTCGCCGTCCGTCTGGGTCGCGGCGTGACCTTGCGCTACGTGCCCTGGAGCGCCGACGTGTGGCGGGACACCGCGTCGGGGACGGCCGCCGTCTTCGACGTGCGCGGCGGTCGCGCGCGCCGCCTGGAGCTCACGCTGCTCACGTTCGACGGTCGCAGCGGCGCGTTCGCCCGGGTCCGCTGACGCCGCCCGGCCGGCCCGGCCGGCTCGTCCGGCCGAGGGCGCCCGCCGCAGGCCTATTTCTTCTTACGGCCGCCCATGATGCTGTTGAGGATCATGCCAAAGGAGAGGCCGGCCAGGCCGGCGCCCACCAGGAGGATCACACCGCCCGTGCCGGTCACCGCGACGATCGCGGTCATACGTGCAGCCTTTCGTTCACGCTCGCGTCACCAGCCGGGGAGAGCCTGCTCCCCCTGCAGCGCACGGGCGGCGGTCACGTCTTCGTTCACTTCGAGGATGCCCTTGTAGGCGCCGTCGTGATCGCGCAGGGCGATGTACCGCGTGCGCTTCATCTTCTCGCCCTTCTGCTCCCAGCCCTCGGCCACGTCCTTGGTCCCGGCCTTGAACTCGCGGAGGATCTCCTCGAGACAGGCCATGCTCTGCTCCGGGTGGCAGTCGCGCACGTCGCGGCCGATGTAGCGCGCGTCGCACGTCTTGTAGGTGTCGCCCTTCCAGTAGACCAGGATGTCGTTCTCGTCCGCGACGCTGATGTCCAGCGGGAGGAAGGTGAAGACGAAGTCCGCCAGCTCGGCGGTGAGACTGCCGTGCTTCCACAACATTGCGGGGACCGCCTCTCGGGGATGGTTGCGTGCCGAGGCTCATGCTATCCCATGGCGAGGAGGCGGGCTGTGCGGGAGCGGGTGCAACGGCGCCGGCCGCGACCGGGGACGGGAACACTCGAAGTGCGTCCCTCACCTGAGAAGGACGACCCGCCTCCGTGCGGGGCGCTTCTGGCTCTCCACTGCGGAGGAGGCCCGCGATGAAGAAGCATGACGGTTACAACCCCGCCGAGATGCCACGCCGGGAGAGTGAGCACTCGCGCATGGGCAGCGCCGGCAGTGCGCTGCTGCAAGAAGAGCCGGGGCAGCGCACGCACACGGGGCGTGCCCAACCGGGCGAGACCGTGTGGGTCTGCGTCTCGATCATCAAGGCCGAGCGGCGCGACGAGTTCGCGCGCTTCGTCAGAGAGGTCAAGGCGCCGGCGGTGCGCGCGGTGCGGCCGGCGGCGCATACCACCGTCCGTCTCCTCGAGCCGGCCGACCCCAACGCCGACGGGACCTGGTCGTTCGTGTGGATCATGGACCCGGCACTGCCGGGCGAGACCTACGAGATGGAGCCGATGTTCGAGGAGTTCTACGGGCACCAGAAGGCGGTCGAGCATCTGCGGCACTGGAACGAGATGCACGTAGGCGACCAGCTCTTCTACGAGGCCGCCCAGACTGCGCCCGATGCTTGGTAGCGCGTGGGCACGGCGCGCCGGCTACCAGTCGAGCAGCCGGCGCTGGCCCTCGAGCGCCCTGATGCCGGTCACATCCTGCACCGTCTCCACGACGCCGCGGTAGGCCTGCCCGTCGTCGCGCACGGCGAAGTAGCGGATGTGCAGGAACTTCCCCTGCGCCTCGATCCAGAACTCGGCGCTGTCCTTCTCTCCGGCGCGGAACGCGTCGAGGATCTGCTGCACCTTGTGCACGCTCGCCGGCGGGTGGCAGTTCTGCACCTTGCGACCGATCACGCCGGGGCTGCGGGGGAAGATCCGGTGTCCCTCGCTGTAGAAGCGCACTCTGTCGTGCTCGTCCACGTACTGGAAGTCGATGGGGAGGACGCCGACCACGAGGTTGAGCTCGTCGAGCTCGAGCGCGCCGGTGTTGAGGGCGAGGAGGCCGGCGGGCGCAGCCGCTCCGGCCTGCCCGGCGACTGCCGGCTCGGCGGCCTGCCCGGCTCCGGCCGGGCCCGCACCCGCGGCGGCGTCCGCCGCGCCTCCCGCCGCGCTGGACGGCCACCCGGGCACGCCGTCGATGAAGGCGTAGCCGATTTCGCTCTCGCCGGCGCGGATCTGCGCCCACTCGGCGTCGCCGAGCGTGTCCATGGCCATCGGGTGCAGGACCTGCTCCTCCTTGGTCACCATGTCGTCGGCCATCTTGGCGAGCGCGAGGCAGGTGCTCACCGCGAGCGCGGCGTCGTCCTCTCCGATCGTCGCCCGCGCCTGCTTGATGAGCGCGCGGATGTCGTCGTGGATCGCCCACATCACCTTGCTGGGGCCCTCCACGCCGTGCTCCTCCAGGTACGGGAAGAGCTGGTTCTCCTTGCGCAGGTAGTGTTTATCGACCTCGGCGAGCCGCTCCACGGTGTCGCGAAGGGCGCCCTTGAGGCGCCCCCACGCGGCGCCGTCCGGCGGCTCGCCGATCGCCTCGGCGACCTTGCGCAGGGACGCGGTCACCTGGAGGAGCGCCCGGTTCTCGCGCTGGAACGTGTCCATGGGGTGCCCAGGTGGTGCCGTGACCGCCTCGTGGCCCTCGAGCGCATCGGCGAACACCTGGACGTGCACGTCGCAGAGACGCTTGACCTCGCTGTCGGGGACGCCGCCCTCGATGAGCTTCTGCTCCATGGCGGCGATCTCGGTGGCCTCCACGTCCTTGATCAGTTCCTCGAACCGCGGCTTGACCTCCTCCACCGTCCGGCCGGCGTGCAGGTCCTTGACGATCTCGTGCAGCGCCTCGAGCCGCGCCGGGTCGATGGTCTTCGCGTCGGCGACGTCGGCGATGGGGGGCCGGGTACCGGTCCGCTTCTCGACCTCCGTCGCGATGTCGTCGGTGAGCCGGTTGAGCGGCACGTCGGCCTGCTCCGCCACCGTGTCGAGCGTCGCCATGCGCCCGACCGTCCTGCGCAGCACCGGGTTGGTCAGCTTCTTGAACTCCGGGTGGTAGTCCGCCAGGAAGTCCAGCAGGAACGGATATTCCTTGAGCAGGGTGTGGATGGTGGTCTTGGGGGTGATGGTGAGCAGCGCGGCGGTCATACCCGACTCCAAAGGTTGGGATTATCTCTGAGCCGACTGTACCACTACCCGTTGGCCGCCAGTCTTGACGTTGCTCAAGCGGACGGAGCGCCGGAGGAGCCGCTTCGCGGCCTCGCCGGCGCCCCGCCGTCCGCCCCTCTGCGGGCGTGCCGCCCGTCCGGCCGGGCTACCTGGCGTCGCGCCGCGCCTGGCGGCGTTTGTGGCGCCGCCACAGCAGCGCGAGCTGCCCGACCACGAACGCCACGAGCGCGGTGATCAGCAGTCCGAGCCACAGCGGGAACGTGAACGACCAGAACAGGAACTTGAACGTCGTGTCCGCGGTGTTCTGGAAGATGAAAATGAGCAGCAGCACGAGCAGGATGCCGCCGCCGATCAGCGCGCCGTTGGCGCCCCCGCCCGATCCCTGGCCTGAGCCCTGTGTCATGACGTGCCTCCTCGGAGTTCCTGGTCTGCCCTCGCGGACTCAGGCCGCGCGGCATCCATCGGGGATGTCTTTACCCATGAGGTACGCGGTGGACGCCATCGCTTCCTGCCGCTCTCCCATCGTCTGCGGGCGCCCGGCGCTGTTCGGCCCTGCGGTCTCGCCCGCCGCCGCCACCCCGTGTAGAGTCGTACGAACAGTCGTCGCGGGAGGCCGGCAGTGAAAAGCGATCCGGGTACGCAGAGTGGGGGAGTGGACGCCGTCGTCGAGTTCGGCCGGGCCGTGCAGGAGCAGGTGGGGCGCGTGGTCGTCGGCAAAGCCGACCAGACGCGCCTGCTCATCATCGCCCTGCTGGCCGACGGGCACGTGCTGCTCGACGACGTGCCTGGCGTCGCCAAGACGCTCGTCGTGCGCACCCTCTCGGCGGCGCTCGGCCTCACGTTCTCGCGCATCCAGTGCACGCCGGACCTGCTGCCGGCGGACGTCACCGGATCGCTGGTCTTCGACCAGAAGCTCGGTGAGTTCGAGTTCCGCCCGGGCCCGCTGTTCGCCAACGTCGTGCTCGCCGACGAGATCAACCGGGCCACGCCGCGCACCCAGTCCGCGTTCCTCGAGGCCATGGAGGAGCGTGGCGTGACGGTCGACGGCGTCACCCACGCGCTGACGCGGCCCTTCGTCATGCTGGCGACCCAGAATCCGGTGGAGCTCAAGGGGACCTTCCCGCTGCCCGAGGCTCAGGTCGACCGGTTCCTGCTCTCCCTGCGCATGGGGTACCCGAGTGCGGAGGACGAGGCGCTGATGCTCGCGCGCTTTCGCGCCGCCGATCCGCTGGCCGCCGTGCAGCCGGTGGTGAGCCCGGAGGACGTCCTGGCGGTCCGCGAGGTGGTGCGCGCGGTGCACGTCTCTGACGACGTCGCCGGGTACGTGGTGGCGCTCACCCGTGCGACGCGCGAGTCGGATCTGGTGCGGCTCGGCGCGAGCCCGCGTGCCTCGCTCGCGCTCCAGCGCGCCGCTCAGGCCGCGGCCGCCCTCGACGGCCGCGACTACGTGGTCCCGGACGATGTGCAGGGCGTGGCCGCGCCGGTGCTGGCGCACCGGTTGATCCTGGCGCGGGACGCCGTCGCGGAGGGTCGCGCGGCCGAAGCCGTCGTGGCCGAGGTCGTGAAGGCGGTGCCGGTCCCGGCCGAGGGGCAAGGGGACCGGCCGGCCGGATCGTGACCCGGGCTACGCGGTGCGTCTGAAGTCGGTCTTGTGGGCGTGCGCCGGCGGGCTGATCGCCTCGGCGATCCTGCGCTCGCCGACGCTGGCGTTCGCCACGCTGGCCGCCTCGGCCATCGCCGCACTGGTCGTCGTCGCCCGCGGCCGCCTGTTCATGGCGGTGCGGTTCGAGCGCTCGGTCTCGCGCCGCGTCGTCCCGTGGGGCGGTGAGCTCGAGATCACAGTGAGCGTGACCAACGACAAGCTGCTTCCGCTGGTCTGGCTGCGCGTCCGCGACCAGTGGCCGTCGGGCCTCCTGCCACACGGTTTCGGCCTGCGGCGGATCGACCTTCTGGGACGGCAGGAGTTCCTGCAGACGGTCTCCGTGCGCTGGTACGAACGCCTGCGCCGCCGCTATCGCGTGGACTGCGTGGAACGCGGCGTGCACCGCTTTGGGCCGGTCGAACTTGAAGCCGGCGACCCGTTCGGCATCGCCGGCGTGGAGGAGCGGCTCGAGGCGCCGCGGGCCATCACCGTACTGCCGCGGGTGCTGGAAGTGCCGGGGTTCGACCTGCTGCTGGGCCGCCCGCTCGTCGAGGAGGCGGCCGCCCGCTCGCTCACCGTCGACCCGACCGCGCTTCGGGGTACTCGACCTTACCGGCCGGGTGACTCCGTGAGAGCGATCAACTGGCGCGCCACTGCGCGGACCGGCGAGCTGCACACCAACGAGTTCGATCCGTCGTCGCTCGCGGCCGTCCGGCTGCTGCTCGACGCCGGTTCGCTCTACCGGCCTTGGGAGGCGATCGATGCGGAGCTGCTGGAGCTGCTGTGCGTGGTCGGGGCCTCCTTGGCGGCCGCGTTCTCCGGGCGAGGCTACGCCGTGGGACTCGCCTCCAATGCTGCGCTCGCCGACGAGCGGCACACGCCGGACCTGCCGCCGGCGCACGGTGCCCTGCCGGAGGTGCTGGAGACGATCGCCCGCCTGCGGCCGTTCACCGTGCGGGACTACGAGTCGGTGCTGGCCGATGAGCTGGCGGACGAGACGGCCGTGGCGGACTGCGTCGTCGTCGTAGCCCGCCTGCGCCCGGCCGTGCGCGCGGTGCTGGCGCAGCTGCGCGCGGAGCGTCCTACGATGGTCGTCTTCGTGGGCCTGCCGGACGACGACGAAGCACCTGAGGTCGACCTCGTGGTGCCGGCCGACCTGGAATGGAGGAGGGTTGATGCGCTCCCGCTCGGCGCTTGAGTGGGCGGGGACGGCGCTGGGCGCAGTCGCCCACGGCGTCTGGTGCGGCGTGCTCGCGGCGGCGCTGGCCGGAGCCGCCTGGCCGCCGCTGGCGGCGTTCTCGGCGGCCGCGATGCTGGCCGCCGCCGCCGTGGCCCGCTGGACGGCGCGCGACGACGAGCGGGTGCGCAAGGGGCGCGCGCTGCTCGGAGGGCTCGTGCTCGCCGGCGCTGCCGTGCTCTTCGTCGCCGGTCGCTCGTGGGCTCACGACTACATCGTGTGGCAGGTCGTGCGCGACGTCGTCTTCGTGGCCGGAGTCCTTGTGCTGGGTATCTTCCTCGGCCGGGAGAGGCAGGAGCCGGAAGAGGCCGTCAGGCTGGCCATCCGGGCGTTCGCCCTGCTCTGCGTCGTCCTCGCCGGGGCCGCCGTCGCCGGCGCCGCGCTGCAGTGGCCGGCCGCCACGGTGGCGGCCGTTCTGGTGGCCGGCGGCCTGCACGTGGCGCTCGTGCGCTACCGATCACTCACCGACCTCGTCGCGTACGGTGACCGGCTGCGCGCGTGGCCCTGGCTGCTGGCGGTGACCGGCGCCATCCTCGGCGTGCTCGCCGTCGCCGCCCTCGCCGGCCAGATCCTCGACACGGGCGGCGCTCACGTGCTTTTGGCGTCGGTAGTGGCTGCCTTGTCCTTCGTCGCGCGGGTTTTCGCCTACGCCGTGGGGTGGGCCGGCGCGAGCCTGCTGCGCGCCTTCGCCTGGCTGGCCGGGCTCGTGCACGTCCACGTGCCGCACTCGGAGGTGCCGCCGCTCCGGCTTGGCGTCGGCAAGACGCCGATCGCCAGGCAGCCGCCCCCGCACCACTCTGACATCTCCAGGATCATCGTCACCGCCGTCGCGGCCGTCGCCGCGGTCGCCGTGTCGATCGCGGTCGTGGCGCTGGCGCTGCGCCACCTGCGCCTCGCCCCGCCCGGCGCGGACCGCTTCTCGGAGGACCGCGAGAGCGTGCGTTCGATCCGGTCGGGGGCGGCCGACGCCCTCGGCGGCCTCGCCCGCCGCCTGCGGGGCCTTGCCGGGCGCGGCCGGCGCCGGCCGCACTCGCCGGCCGAGCTCGTCCGCGTCCGCTACGAGCAGCTCGAAGGTCGCCTGAGCAGGGCGGGCGCGCCGCGGGCGGCCGGGACGACGGTGCGCGACTACCTGGCGTCCTGCGCGGCGGGGGAGGGTGAGGCATCCGGACAACCTGCCCCCGCCGCGGACCTCGCCGGCCTGTACGAGCTCGCGAGGTACTCGGCGTCCGCCGTGGACGAGCGGCAGGCGCGGCGCTTCGAGGAACTGGCGCGGGCGTTCGCCGCGCCGGCGGCTACTCGACCGTGAGCCGTGCTTTGCCGGCGCCCGCCTGCACGTTGCCGGCGGCGTCCGTCGCCCGCGTCCTGAGGTAGTAGGCGCCCTTCTTCAGAGCCCTCGGCAGCTTGACGCGCACGACGCTCGTCCTGTTGGCCACCACCGTCAAGCGCGTCGCTTTGGCCACGAGGATGCCGGACTTCGTCGTGACGCGCACGAGCACCTTGGCCGTGCCGCAGGTCGGGAGCGGGTCGGTCTCCGCGACCGGCACCCTCACCACCGAGCCCCGGAGCGCGAGCGCTCGGGTCAGGTTCACGGCCTGCGGCGCGGAGGACGGGGCGGAGAGGTCGAGGTTCACGTAGCCGGTCCTTGCGTTGCCGGTGTTGCCGGCGGCGTCGACCGCCCAGTACCTGATCTTGTGGCTGTCGGCGTCCGAGATGGTCAAGGAGCCGGAGTAGGTCTGCGTCGCGCCGCCGTCAAGGGTGTAGTACACGGCGGCGACACCGGAGCCGTTCGAGCCGTCACTTGCCCTGAGCTTGACGGTGACGGGGCTGTTCTTCCAACCCGTCAGCGCCGAGCGCTGCAGCCCGGTCGCGGCTACTGTGGGGCCGGTGAAGTCGTCGCTCACCGTGAAGCTCGCGCCGTCGGCGCCCAGCGCCGACGTCGCGGCGACGATCGGGCCTCCGTCGTCCGCCATGTCGATGGAAGCTGCGCCGGCGGCGGCGAGCGTGCCGCCGTCGATCGCGCAGCCGGAGAAGTCGACGATCCCGAACCTCGCCAGCGGCAGCACCCCCGTCGCCGACGACGGCCTCTCGGCGATGACCTCGGCTGAGGCGGGGGGCGCAAGGAAGTCCGGGTTTGACTGGGTGCTGGCCCTTGTGAAGGTCTTGCCGGTCGTCTGATCGGTCAGCTTGAGCGTGAAGCTCGTCGCTCCCGTCCACTGCACGGTGGCGGTGACGACGTCACCGGGCGCGACCGTCACCTTGGTGATCGGCTGCATCGCTGCCGGATACATCTCGTACCAGGCGTTGTAGTAGGCGTGGCCGCCGGAAGTGTAGCCCATCGTACCGATCTGCTCGACGGTGTCCTTTTCTCTGCCGCTGTCGCCGTCGAGCCCCACCCAGAAGGCGGCATAGGTCTCTGCCTCACTGGCCTTGACGGCCGGCTGGGTCCAGGTCGCGGTCACGCTGGTGAACCCGCTGCTGCTGGTGACGGAGTAGCCCGCCCAGTTGACCGACGTAGCCCCGGACGACGAGCGGCCGGGGTGTGGCGGGTCGATACGCGGCGCCGCCGCGGCGCCGGCTGCCAGGGCGGCGAAGACGACCAGCGTCGCGGCAAGCGCCGTGAGGGCGGCCGGGATGGGGTGGGTCCTTCTCACGGCCGGGATTCTATCGTTTCTGCCCGGGGGATTCCCGAGGACTGCGCTTTGACGCCCGGCGGAACCTCCTGCCGCCGTCGCTCGGCGACGATCAGCGCCCACGCGCCCGCCCACAGGAGCACGGCGGAGACAAAGGGCAGCGAGAGAGCCCGCCAGAGGCCGCCGGCCAGCATCACCTCGTAGGGCCGCGTCCACAGCGGGTGAAACACCCCGGCCCAGAGCACGCCGACCCAGACCAGCTCGTTCAGGTCGGCGACCAGGACCAGGGCGACGAGCACCGCGAACAACCGCCAGCGACGCGCCTCTATGAGCCGGACGGCGACGACGAGCACCAGGATCAGCAGCCACAGGAACTGGTGGTAGAAGGTGAACGGGGCGATGACGAGGGAGACGGCGAGGACCATCCCGAAGCCGAGCTGTCCCTCGAGGGACGCCGGTCTCGTCGTTGCGCGACCGCGCCCTGGATCGCGATCGCCTACCGGGCGCCTGGCGTTCAAGGAGCGTCTGCCGGGCCAGAGGACGCTCGCGGTCACGGCGAGCAGCGCGGCGGCGAAGCCGGCGCTGATCGCACGGACCGCGTGGACGCGCCAGTGGCCGCTGAAGCGGGCGACGGTCCAGGAGGCCTTCGACACCAGGAGGCGCCCGACCGCTCCTTGCACGGTCTGGTTCTGAGGAGACACGTTGATCGTCTGCGGCTCGCCGAGCGCGAACGCGCGCGGAGCGTAGTCGAGGAACGGTCCGAGGCCCAGGAGCGGCAGGGTCACGAGCGTGAGGGCGGCCAGGGCGGCGACCGAGATCAAGGCGGCGCGCCAGCGCCGCCGCCACAGCAGGTAGAGGATGAGGAGCCCCGGGGCGAGCTTGAGGGCGGCGGCCACGGCGATGCCGGCGCCCAGGGGGAGGTCGCGTCCGCGACAGAGGCCCCAGAACGCTAGAGCGAGGAACAGGAAAGCCAGGGCGTTGACCTGGCCGTTGGCGAGTGTGTGGTAGGCGGGCACGAAGCCCGCCAGCGCGACGCACGTGAGCAGGAGGCGCCAACCGCCGCCGAGCGCCGAACCAAGAAGGAGCGCGCCGCCCAGGAGAGAGAGCGCGCTCGCTACCTCCCAGGCGATCATCGCTTTGCGCGGCCCGAGCGGGACGAGCAGTCGCACCAGGGCGGCCGTGTACGGAGGGTAGCGATACGGCGTGGTGTAGTGAGTGACGCCCAGTGTGTGCGCCGTGGCGTCCCATGCCTCACCGGTGATCCGATACGGGCTCTGACCGTGCCCGGTCAGGTCGCCGGCAATGTAGTAGACGTAGAAGTCCAGAGGACTGTCGCGCCGCACCGAGACCACCACGGTCGCGGCGAGTGCGGCGACGAGCAGGATGAGCGCCAGCGCCGTGAGCCGATGGACCACACGATCGAGACGTGTCTGCAGCACGCGTCGGTCCTCACCTTGGTCGAAGTCCCCATGAACCCCTGCGTCCGGAGGATACCCGCGGGGCGGGTGGCAGGCGGCGGAGGCGTCGACGCGGGCAGGCAACCGGGATGCGGCGCCGCGGCGCCCATGGCCGCCTCGCGGCGGTCAGGCGCCGAGCAGCGGCAGCGTCACCGTGAAGGTCGCGCCGGCGCCGGGCGCCGTGTCGAGCCGCACCGTGCCGCCGTGGGCCTCCACGATGGCGGCGACGATGGCGAGGCCGAGGCCGGCGCCGCCCGTCTCGCGGGCACGCGACCTGTCGGCGCGGTAGAAGGGCTCGAACACCTTGGCGGCCACGTCCGGTTCGAGCCCGGGGCCGTCGTCGGCGACGGCGAGCGTCGGCGTACCCGTCCCGCGCCGAGACTCAGGCACGCGGATCGTGCGCCTGGTCGGGCGTGTGCCGCGCGGCGTTGCTGAGCAGGTTGGCGACGACCTGGCGGAGCTGGTGGTCGTCGCCGAGCACGTCCGCCGTCTCCGGTCGCTCGAGCACGATGTCGCGCGCCGGCGCGGAGGCGCGCGCGTCGTTCACGGCGTCGTCCACGACGCGCGCGAGGTCCACCGGGAGCTTCTCCGGCTCGCGCCCTTCGCCGAGCCGCGCGAGCACGAGCAGTTCCTCGACCATGACGCCCATGCGCTTGCTCTCCTCCTCGATGCGGCGCATCGCCAGCTGCGAGGTCCTCGGGATCGTCCTTGGCGCCGCGCTCGAACACCTCGGAGTAGCCGCGGATGCTGGTGAGCGGCGTGCGCAGCTCGTGGGAGGCGTCGGCGAGGAAGCGCCGCAGCTTCTCCTCGGTGGCGGCGCGCTCGGCGAACGCCTCCTCGATGCGGGCCGAGCATCGTGTTCAGGCTGAGGCCGAGCCGGCCGACCTCCGTCCGCGGCTCGGCCGGCTCGCACGCGCTGCGTGAGAGGTCGCCGGCGGCGATGGCGTCGGCCGTCACGGCCATCGTCTCGAGCGGCCGCAGATCGCGCTTGATCAGCCACCAGGTGGCCACCGCCAGCGCCGCAAGCACGACGAGCGACACGATCACCTCGAGGTCCGAGCAGGCGATCGCAGGGTCTGCTGCAGTGTCGGTGAGCGGGATGGCCGCCGAGGACGGCGCCCCGGATCTCGGGGGCCGGCGACACCAGCACGCGGAAGTCGGTCGCCGGTCCGCCGGTCGACCTGGTCACGGTGAAGAAGGCGGCCTGGCCGCGCCGGGGACGGAAGGTCGGAGGGCAGCACGGGCTGCGCGAAGTCGCTGCCCTGCCCCAGTTGGACCACCCCGGCGATGAGGACGGACCCGTCCGGACCGCGGAGCTGGGCGTAGGAACCGAGGGGGCAGGTTGACGCCGGGGCCGCCGATGCCGAACGCCGAACCGCCTGTCTGCAGGCTCTGCTCGAGGTTCAGGGTCACGACCGCACTGCGTCCGTCGAGCAGCTGCTGATCGACGCGCTCCAGCAGGAAGTCGCGCAGCGACATGTACGTAACGACGCCGGCGACCACGAGGCCGACGGCCACGAGGGCGAGGACGGCGAGCAGCAGGCGGGTGCGCAGGCTCACGGGCCCGGGCTCCGATCAGTCCTTGGGCAGGCGCAGGCTGTAGCCGACGCCGCGCACGGTGTGGATGAGCGGCGCGCCCTCGGCGTCGACCTTGCGCCGCAGGTAGCTGACGTAGGTCTCGACGATGTTGGCGTTGCCGCCGAAGTCGTAGTTCCAGACGTGGTCGAGGATCTGGTCCTTGCTGAGCACGCGGCGCGCGTTGAGGAGCAGGTAGCGGAGGAGCTTGAACTCGGTGGCCGTGAGCTCGATCTCCTGGCCCGCGCGCCAGACCTCGTGCGTGTCCTCGTCCAGCTCGAGGTCGGCGAAGGCCAGCCGGCCCTCGGCGGCGGCGGCCGGCTGCACGCGCCGCAGGATCGCGCGGATGCGCGCGACGAGCTCCTCGACGCTGAACGGCTTGGTCATGTAGTCGTCGCCGCCGAGCGTGAGCCCGCGCACCTTGTCCTCGGTCGCGTCGCGCGCGGTGAGGAAGAGGATGGGGAGGTGCGCGCCCTGCGTTGCGCAGGCGGCGCGCGACCTCGAACCCGTCGATGCCGGGCATCATGATGTCGAGCACGGCGAGGTCGGGGGCGAACTGCTCGACGCTGTCCAGCGCCTCGCGCCCGTTGCTGCGCCACGCGCACGTCGAACTGTTCGTAGCGCAGCGCCATGCGACACGAGGTCGGTGATGCTTGGCTCGTCGTCCACGACGAGCACCTTGGTGGCTCCCGCCGGTGTCTCGATCATCTGACCCTCCGCTGGTGTGTGGTCCCTGGCTCCCCATGCGGGAGTGTAGCCGCGCTTCCTGAGAGCTTCCTGAGAATACACTGAACGACGCCTGTAGCTTCAGGAGCGTTCCCGGGCGTCCTCCGATCCTCAGAGGCCTCTCAGTCGTGCTTCAGGCGCCTCCCATGCCGGCGACGTACAACTGTTGCCGAGAAGGTAGCCAGGCGGCGGACGGCGGTACCCCGCGGTCCCGGCCGCCGCGGACGAGGAGGCAGCATGTTCTTCACTTACGTGTTCAGGGAGCTGCGCCGGCGGCATCGCCAGGCGCTGCTCACCGCCCTCGGGCTCGCCGTCGGCGTCGCCCTCGTGGTGGCGGTGACCGCCTACGCCGCCGGCGTCGGCAGGGCCCAGGACCAGGTGCTCCAGTCGCTGTACGGCGTGGGCACCGACATCACCGTCTCTCAGCAGCAGAAGATGGACCAGAGCGGCTCGCAGAAGCTTCGGCATGCAGCCGCCGGACCAGTCCAGGCAGGGACAGAAGTTCACCCGCTCGCGCGTGATGACCAGCCCCGGCCAGCAGTCGATCTCGACCACAAAGCTCGCGCAGATCGCCTCGCTCGACGGCGTGAGCGACGCCACCGGCAGTATCAGCATGACCATCATGAACGTGAACGGGAAGTTCGCCCAGGCGCAGGCCAGCTCCGGCGGCGCGGCGCCGTCGGCCGGCTCCGGGTCCTCGGCGAGCAGCTTCGGCTCTTCCTCCCAGCAGGCCCAGACGCAGATGTCGCCCATCAACGTCTCGACGCTCTCGGTCTCCGGCGTGGACACGGGCGATCTCGCCCTCGGGCCCTTGAGCTCGGCGCAGGTCTCGTCCGGACGCTCGCTCACCAGCGCGGACGCGACGGCCAAGGTCGCGCTCGTCGACCAAGGCCTACGCCAAGCAGAACTCGCGTCGCGGTGGGCGACACGAAGAAGATCGACGGCAAGAAGTTCACCATCGTCGGCATCGTCGCCCTGCCTGCCGGCAGCACCTCGTCCGACGTGTACGTCCCTCTCAGCTGGGCGCAGAAGATGAGCAGCAACACGAACAAGGTCAACCAGATCTACGTCAAGGCCGACAGCGCCAGCGACATCGCCACCGTCAAGTCGGAGATCAAGGCGCTCATGCCCAAGGCGACGGTGACGACGTCCTCGGACCTGGCCAGCCAGGTCAGCGGCTCGCTCTCCAGCGCCTCGACGCTCGCCGACCGCCTCGGCAAGTGGCTGGCGATCGCCGCCCTGATCGCCTCGTTCGCCGTGGCCAGCCTGCTCACCGTCTCGGCCGTCTCCCGCCGCGTGCGTGAGTTCGGCACGCTCAAGGCGCTCGGCTGGAAGGGCCGCCGCGTCGTCGGCCAGGTGCTCGGCGAGTCCATGGTGCAGGGCGTCATCGGCGCCATGATCGGCGTCGCGCTCGGCATCCTCGGCGCCAGGCTGATCGCGGCCTTCTCGCCGGCGCTCAAGGCGACGCTCGCAGGCGCGGCGCAGAACGGGCCTCCCGGCGCGCAGCAGGCCGCGGCCGCCGCTCAGGCCGTGACCGTGAACCTCACGGCGCCCGTGAGCCTGGAGCTGATCGCGGTCGCCGTGGGCCTCGCCCTGGCCGGCGCCCTGGTGGCCGGAGCCTTCGGCGGCTGGCGCGCCTCGCGGCTTCGTCCCGCCGACGCCCTCCGCAGGGTCGATTGAGCAGCGCAGCCGACTCAACGAGGGGTGCAGCGCAGCGGCACCGCTCGTCCATCCTGGCCGACCGACCACTGACCGCTCTCCGAAGGAGACGCGATGCTGTACGGACTGACAGACGTGACCAAGCGCTACACGCAGCGCCGCAAGCAGGTCGACGCGCTGGCCGGCGTGGACCTGGCCATCGACGAGGGCGAGTTCCTCGCCATCCAGGGCTCCACGGGCTCCGGCAAGACGACCCTGCTGCAGATGCTGGGCGCCATGGACCGGCCCTCGGGCGGCAAGCTCGACTTCGAGGGCCGCGACCTGGCGAAGATGGGGGAGCGCGACCTCTCGGAGCTGAGGAGCCACTCGTTCGGCTTCATCTTCCAGGGCTTCAACCTCATCCCGACCCTGACGGCCCAGGAGAACGTGGAGACGGCGCTCGTGCCCTGGCACACGCACGCCGGCGAGCGCCGCCGCCGGGCCGAGGAGGCGCTCGGCAGGCGTCGGCCTCGCCGACCGGGCCAGGCACATCCCCTCGGAGCTCAGCGGCGGCGAGCAGCAGCGCGTCGCGATCGCGCGGGCGCTCGTCAGGTCCCCCCGCGTGATCCTCGCCGACGAGCCCACCGGCAACCTCGACGAGCGTACGCGGGACGACATCATCGGGCTGCTCGAGCAGCTCTGGCGCGAACGCGGCCAGACACTGATCGTCGTCACCCACGACACGTGGGTGGCCAGCCGCGCCTCCCGGCGCATCTGGCTCGACGCCGGCCGGCTCGAAGAACGGCCCGGCACCCGCCGCGTCGACGGCGACGACCAGTTCCTGGCCGCGGCGGTCGCCGCCGCCGTCTGAGGCCCTCCCCCAGTGACCGGCGGGCGCGCCTGCCTGCGCCCGTCGGTCACGCTCCGGCGCCGTGCCTCCTGGCGCCTCGGGTCGCGCGCGGACTCTCCCCTCCGCGCGCGCCCTTCCTTCATTTCTGCGCCTCCGCGGTCGATACCAGAGAGTGAGAGAGAGTCATCTACCGGCGGGAGGGCGTCATGACGCCCCACATGGCCCTGTACATCACACCGCTCCTGGTCTCGGCCGCGGTGCTCGTGGCCTTGCTGGTCGTGACGTGGCGCAGCCGCTCCGACGCCGTCGCCCCCTGGTTTGCGGCGACCCTCGTCGGCTTTCTCGTGTGGACCGTCGGCTACCTGTTCGAGCTCCTCAGCCCGACACTCGGCGCCAAGCTGGCGTGGGCGGACTTCGAGTTCATCGGTATCGCCGCGCTGCCCGTGGTGTGGTTCGAGGTCGTCCGCCGCCACACCGGCTACGGCCCTTTGCCGCGGTGGTTCGCCGGCGTGCTCGCGGCGTTCGTCACCGCCTCCGTCACCGTGTTCCTCCTCAACCCGGCGCACAGCTTCCGCGTCGCGCCCTCTCTCGACGCCGCGACGTCGCCGGCGGTCGTCGTCCCGGACTACGGCTGGTACTGGGCGGCGTTCTTCATGCCGGTCGTCTACCTGCTGCTCGGGGCGTCGGTCGTCCTGCTGGGGCACGCGATCTGGCGCGACCGCCAAGGGCTGTACCGGCGCCAGTACGCCCTGCTCATCGTCGCCGTCGTGCTGCCCGTCGCGGCCGGCACGCTCTACGTGTTCGGTGTCCAGCCGGCGCCGGGGCTGAACCCGACCACCGCGGTCATCAGCGTGTCCGGCGCCATCATGGCCTACGCCCTCTTTCACTACCGTCTGTTCGACATCGCGCCGCTGGCGCGGGGGATGGTGGTGGACGGGCTCTCGGACGGCGTCATCGTCCTCGACACCCACGACCGCATCGTCGACTTCAACCCTGCTGCGCGCCAGCTGTTCCCGGATCTCGAGGGCGAGGCGCTGGGGCGGCCGGTGTCTGAGGTCCTCGCGTTCCACCCCGGCCTGCTGGAGAGTATCGGCCACGCCGCGGACGACAGCGCGCCCGACACGGTGGTCGCGGAGCTCTCCATGGCGCTGCCCGGCGACGAGGCCGGCGGCGCCATGCCGGAGTCGCGGCACTTCACGCTGGCGCTCACCGGGGTCCGCAGCCGTGGCGGGAGGCTGCTTGGGCACTCCGTGCTGCTCCACGACGTGACCCGCAGCGTCGAGCTCCTGCGTCAGGTCGAGCGGCTTGCGACCACGGACCGGCTCACCGAGCTCCTGACGCGCAAGGCGTTCCTGGAGCTTGGCGAGCGGGAGATGACGCGCGCCCGGCGGCAGGGGTTCCCCATGTGGCTGGTCAAGCTCGACCTCGACCACTTCGCGCTCGTGAACGACCTGTACGGGGCCGACGCCGGCGACGAGGTCATCCGCGCCGTCGCCGGCGCCTGCCGCCGCATCCTCCGCGCCTTCGACCTCGTCGGCCGCTTTGGCGGCGAGGAGTTCGTGATGCTGCTGCCGCATCTGGACGCCGGCGAGGCGGAGGAGGTCGCCGCACGGCTCTGCCGGGCCGTCGAGGCGCTGGCCGTCTGGAAGGACGACCAGCTCGTGACGGCGACGGCCAGCGTCGGCCTCTCCGGCACCGACTGCGCGAGCCACGAGTTCCTGAACGACCTGCTGGCGCCGGCCGACAGCGCGCTGCGCCGTGCCCGCGAGGAGGGCGGCAACCGCGTCGCCTGCCGGACTCCCGAGTGGGGCGCGGCCGGGCCGCGAACGGGAGGCAACTGAGGCGCAGGCGGGTAGGAGTGACCCTGAGCAGGCCGTCGACGCGCGGCTGAGCCGCACTTTGAAGGGGAGGGCCCATGGGTCGTGACAAGGACGCGCCGCACAGCCGCGGCGCGCTTCGGCGCGCGCGCTACCGCGAGATCGCACAGGTGCTCTGGGAGGAACGCGTCCTCGGCGCGTTCAAGGGCAGCGCGTTCGAGGAGCACGTCGCGCCGGACGCGGCCGAGCCGGCGGCGGTCCCCGCCGGCAAGGAGAAGGACCTGCCGCCGGCGGTGCGCATCCGTCACGCCCTCGAGCGGCTGGGACCGGCGTTCATCAAGATCGGGCAGATCCTGGCGACGCGCCGCGACCTCGTCACCCCCGACCTCGCGGCCGAGCTCGCCAAGCTCCAGGACGACGTCCCTACGCTCCCGTGGGAGGAGATGAGGAAGCGCATCGAAGCCGAGCTCGGCGGTCCCGTCGCCGAGTTGTTCGCTACCTTCGACGAGACGCCGCTCGCCGCAGCCAGCATCGGCCAGGTCTACCGGGCCACCCTGCCCGATGGTACCGCGGTCGCCGTGAAGGTGCAGCGCCCCGGGGTCAGCGAGACCATGGAGATGGACCTCGAGATCCTCGTGGAGCAGGCGCACCGCATCGGCGCGCACACGCAGTGGGGCAAGGACTTCGACGTGGCGGCGCTGGCCGACGAGTTCGCCTCGGTGCTGCGCTCGGAGCTCGACTACACGCATGAGGGCCGCGCCATGGACCGCTTCCGCGCGGCCTTCGAGCAGACTCCGGAGGTCGCCTTCCCGGCGGTCTACTGGGACCACACGTCGAGCCGCGTGCTCACCATGGACTTCGTGGACGGCACCCCCGCGACCGCGCTCGAGGCCGGCAGCGTGGACGGCGTGGACGGCGCCCGCGTCGTCGAGCTCGGCGTCGCCGCCTACTTCCGCATGATCTTCGAGATGGGCTACTACCACGCCGATCCCCACGCTGGGAACATCTTCGCGCTCGCCGGCGGCCGTATCGCCTTCGTCGACTTCGGCCGCGTGGCCACCGTCTCCGAGCGCAACCGCGACGCGACGTTCGACATGCTGCTGGCGATCTTCGACGACGACCCGGCCGGCGCCACCGAGGCCGTGCTCCAGATGACCGGGATGCCGCCGCACGTCGACCTCGCCTCGCTCGAGATCGAGCTCGGGGCGATCATGAGCCAGTACCGCCGCTCGCAGGTCAACGGCGGCGGGCTGGAGGACATGGTGCAGCGCCTGCTCTCCATGATGCGTGAGCATCGCCTGCACCTGCCCACCGAGCTGACCGTCCTGCTCACCACGCTGGGCATGGTCGATGGAGTCGCGACGCAGCTCGACCCCCCGTTCCGGCTGGTGGGCGCGGCCAAGCCGTTCGCCAGGAAGCTGGTGCCGCAGCAGCTGGGACCGGAGAGGCTGTTCAAGCAGACGCTGCGCTCGGGGCGCGCCTACGGGCGGTTCTTCGACGCGCTGCCGCTGCAGTTGACGCGCGTGCTGCGCCGGGCGGGGGAGGGAGAGTTCCGCATCTCCATCCGGCCGACCGAGTTCAAGCCGATCATGGACCGCGTGGAGGCCGGATTCACGCGGCTCGCCTACGCGCTGATCGTGGCGGCCCTGATCATCGGCTTCTCGTTCCTGGTCGGCCGTCCCGGCCTCTCCACCCCCGAGCGGGTCGGTTATCGCGTCGTCCTGCTCGCGGCGCTGGCGAGTGTGGCCTGGTTCCTCATCAGCCTCGCGCGCGTGGAGTGGCACAAGCGGCGCGAGGAGAAGCACCCGACGGACTGAGGCGGCGGGCGGCTGCCTCCGCGCCGGTCTCGCGCGGCTCGCCGCCGGCGTCAGTACATCCGCACCGGCGGCGCTGCGAGGCAGAGCGCCAGCTGCCGCTGGCCGTCGCCGATCACCGGCGGCCCGTGGGTGACGAGGACGTGCTCGACGGGCCGCTCCGCCAGCGGCGCCAGCGTCGGCGCGAACACGTCTCGATACCAGTCCTCGCCGGTGCTGCTGCTCTGGTTCCAGAAGCGCAGGCCGCCCTGCGCGCCGACGACGGCGTCGCCGAACACGACGGCGCGCAGCTCGGGCACGTACATCGGGCACTCGCTGCGCCGCGGCCGGCCGATGGCGCAGGCCTCGGCCGCTCCCCCGGCGATGGGCGTCGCCGTCCCGGCGGCGCCCGGCGGCACCACGTGGAGCGGCGTCTTGGGCCGCAGCCGCTTGCGCACGTTGGCGTGGCCCCAGATCCGGGTGGGGCGCTCCCGCGCGAAGCGGTCGTAGAGCGCCTCCGCGCTCCGCGTGTGGTACGGGATCGTGATCAGCAGCTCGACCCGGGCCGCTGCCGCGGCCAGGAGGTCGAGCTCGGCAAGCACCGGCCCGCGCCGTTCGTCGTCCCCGGCCGGCACCAGCGGGTCGACCAGCAGCAGCGCCGGGCCGGCGATCAGCGCGTACGACTCCACCTCTTCGACCGCCGGACGATACTCGGGGTGCGGCGCTGTCCAACGCCGGATGCCCGTGGCCAACTCGTCCATCTCGCCTCCTCGGCTTGCAGCGTCGTACCGCTGTCTTGTCCCACCTCCGCCCCGGGCAATCCTCGGGCCGTCGGCGGGAGCCGGCGGCGGTCAGGCGTCCCGGCGCCGCACCTGACACCGGCGGTCAGGCGTCCCGGCGCAGCGCCTGACGCCAGCGGAGCCGGGAGCCGCCGTGCAGGATGCCGCGGCCGTAGATCCTGCTCGCGACCCACGCCATCACGACGGTGGCCGCCAGGCAGAGCAGTACGGACAGTGCGACCTGCCACGGGCGCGCGACCCCGACCGCGACGAGCACGGTCATCGAGATGGGCGCGGTGGGCGGGAAGTACGCAAGCACCCAGTAGTAGCCGGGCACGGTGTCCCCGTACAGCACCGTGAAGGTGAACACGTAGGAGAGGATCAGGGGCAGTTGCACCGGGAGAGAGGCGTTGTAGGCGTCCGAGGGCTTGCCGACCAGCGAGCCGGCCGCGGCGTAGGCCGTACAGTAGAAGGCGTAGCCGACGACGATCCACAGCGCTCCCACGGCGACGACCTGGAGTGACGCACTGTGGATGAGGCTCGAGCCCACCAGCGATCCCAGGATGATGAAGGTGAAGAGGATCGCCAGCGCCTGAGACAGGGCGAGGATCCCGAGGCCGAGCACCTTGCCGTAGAGGAGCTGCGAGGGCCGCACGGCGGCGAGCAGCACCTCGATGACGCGGCTCGACTTCTCTTCGCTCACGCCGACCGTGATGCGCGAGCCGTAGAGCAGGATGATGATGTAGATCGCCATCGAGACGGCGAGCCCCGTGAGGCGCACGCTCAGCTCGGTCAGCGGCGGGCTCAGGCCGCGGATGGGCAGGCTCCCGCCCGACGGCGTGGTACGCGGATTGCTCGCCAGTCCGCCGGCGAGCGCGAGGGCGCCGCTCAGGCTGGACCCGCCCGCCGCCGTCCCGGCGGCGGGCGTGCGCGCGATGAGGACCGCTCGCCCCGGGACCAGCACGGCCGCGAGGCTGCCGTCGCGTAGCTGGGCCTCGGCGGCGGCGAGGCTGTCGAAGGGGACGACCTGCAGGGTCCTGCCGGAGATGCGGGCAGCGATGCGGATCGTGGCGGCGGAGGGTCCGGATGCGCCCACGACGCCGACCCTGTCTACCGTCTTGTGCCCCTTGAGCGCCGCCGGGATGACGACGGCGGCGGCCACCGCCGCCACGAGCAGCACGGTGACGACGCGGAAGGACCGCGCGCGCATCCCCTGCCGCAGCTCGCGCGCGGCCACCAGCCAGAGCACGGCGAGCCACCGGGTCACGGGCGCTCGCCTCCGGCGGTCGGGTCCGCCGGTCCTGCGCTCGACCCGGCCTCGTCGGGCCGGGCGCCCACAGCCTCCCGGAACACGTCCGAAAGCCGGCGGCGGTCGACGGAGAAGTGCTCCACCGCGCCGGCGGCGCGGGCGGTGTCGAGGACGAGCTGCGTGTCCGCGCCGGGTGCGAGGACGACTGAGACGGTGCCCGCCTTGACGCCGACGACGCCGGTCGCGGGCGGGAGAGCGCGAGCCCACCGTCCCTCGGGGTCGCCGGCGACGCGCACGGAGAGACGCGGCTCGCCGCCGCGGCGCAGCTCGTCGAGGCCGCCTTGCGCCACCAGCCGCCCGCGATGGATGATCGCGACCGCCTCGCAGAGATCCTGTACCAGGTCGAGCTGGTGGCTCGAGAAGAGGACCGTCGCACCCTCCGCGGCACGCTCCGCCAGCACCTCGCTCATCTCGTCGACGCCGGGGGGGTCGAGTCCGGCGAACGGTTCGTCGAGGACCAGCAGGTCCGGCTCGTGCACGAGCGCGGCCGCGAGCTGTATCCGTTGCTGGTTACCCTGGGACAGCGTCTCGATCCTGGCCGCCTGCTTGTCGGCGACGCCCAGCCGGTCCGTCCAGCGCAGCGCCGCCTGCCGGGCGCCGGTCGAGCTCATGCCGTACAGGCGGCCGAGGTACTCCAGCTGCTCGAGGACGGTCATGGCGGGATAGAGGCCGCGCTCCTCCGGCATGTAGCCGAACGCGCGCCGTGCCTCAGCGTCCACCGGCCCTCCGCGCCAGCGCACCTCTCCGCCGTCGAGGGCCATGACGCCGACGATGGCCCGCATCGCCGTGGTCTTGCCGGCGCCGTTCGGGCCGAGGAAGCCGAAGACCTGGCCGGCCGGCACGTCGAAGCTGAGGCCGTCGAGAGCGGCGCGGTCGCCGTAGCGGCGCCGTAGCTCGATCAGCTGCAGCGCGGCGTCGCCGCCCGCCGGCCCGCTCACGTCCCGGACGGGCTCGGTGGCCCGCCGCTTCTCATCCGCCGTGTCGCCTCCATGTCCCGTCTGTGCCCCCGAATCGCTTCGCCGCGCGCTGCCGTCCGTCACGGGTCCCGGTCAAGAACCTCGGCCGGGAGTCTCGCCGGCACCCCCGGCGTCCCGGCCGCCGGAGCGCCCGCCTCCCGGCCCGCCCTCCACCGCGGCGGCTCCGCCGCGTCCCCGCCGCCGCACCGCCTCGCGCAGAACGTACTCGACCTGCGCGTTGACGCTGCGGAGCTCGTCGGCGGCCCACTTCTCGATCTCGGCCCACAGCTCGGGGTCGATGCGGAGCAGGTACTGCTTGCGCACGGCCATCGGCTAGCGCCGCCTCTCCCGGCCTTCGCCCGCCGCGCCCGGCCTCACGTGTACAGGGTGCCGGTGTTCACGACCGGGGTCACCTGGCTCTCGCCGCAGAGCACCACCATGAGGTTGCTGACCATGGCGGCCTTGCGCTCGTCGTCGAACGCCACGGTGCCGTGCTCGGTGAAGTCGTCGAGCGCCATCTCGACCATGCTGACGGCGCCGGTGACGATCTTGCGCCGGGCGGCGATCACGGCCTCCGCCTGCTGCCGGCGGAGCATCGCCTGGGCGATCTCCGGCGCGTAGGCGAGGTGGGTGAGGCGGGCCTGCTCCACGGTGACGCCCGCCTGCTCGAGCCGCTCGGCGAGCTCCACGCGCAGCGCCTCGGAGACCTCGTCGACGTTGCCGCGGAGGGTGGTCTCGTGTCGGTGTCGGCGAACGTCTCGCCGGCGTCGTAGGGGTAGGCGCTGGCCAGGTGGCGCACCGCCGTCTCGCTCTGCGTCGCGACGTACGTCTCGAAGTCGTCGACGTCGAACACGGCCTTGGCCGTGTCCTCGACGCGCCACACCACGACGGCGGCGATGTCCACGGGGTTGCCGCGCTTGTCGTTGACCTTGAGCTTGTCGCCGTTGAGCGTGCGGGCGCGAAGGCTGATCTTGTAGCGCTTCAACCTCGCAGTGGCGTTCTGCCCCTGCCCGTCCGCGGAGTCCTTCTTGCCCCACGACCGCTGGGTCTGCGGACTGTTGCCCGCCGGGCCGTTGGCGTAGAAGGGGTTGCCCCAGCGAAAGCCGACCTGCTTGCACGAGCCGTGATAGGCGCCGAAGAGGATCAGCACCCGCGCCTCGTTGGGCTGGATGGCGAAGAAGCCCGGGGTCAGCAGGATGCCGGCGGCGAGCGCGACCCAGCCGCCGGCGAAGAGCCACCAGTCCGGGTGGGAGCCGCCGGAGGCGGTCACCGTGGGCCTGGTGACCGAGAAGTAGAAGAAGAGGGCCGTGGCGACGTACAGGGCGATCGTGACCACGAGCATCGGCCAGCCGCTCATCACGCGCGCCTCGCGCTCCTGCGTCGGGGTCTTCTGATCTGCGGACATTGCTCCCACCTCCGGGAGGCCGCGCCGGCGAGTCTGGTCTCGCCCGAGTGGTCGCGCGGCCGCGCTTGTGCGATACCGATATGATATCACATAGGTATCGCTCTGTCCAGTGCGGCCCGCGAACGGCCGACGTTTTGCCGCCGCGCAGGAGGGCCATTCTTCCGCCATCAGCAACCACGCCGAGCGAGGTGCATCATGGCGAACACGTTCGTCTGGGCGGACATCCCCGTCGCAGACATGGACAGAGCGCGCAAGTTCTACTCGGCGGTCCTCCAGACCGAGGTGCCACTCATGGACGGGGCCAACGGCGACGTGGCGCTCCTGCCCATGGAGCCGGGCGACGCGAGCGGCGACCTCGTCAAGAGTGACAGCAGGACGCCGGGCGCGCCCGGCGTGACCATCTACCTGGACAGCAAGGGCGACCCCGAAGGCATGATCGAGCGCGCCGTCGCCGCGGGAGGCAAGGTCGGCGCTCCTGTAGCCGACATGGGGGAGATGGTCGGGTCCATCGGCTTCTTCATCGACAGCGAGGGCAACCGCATCGGCGTGCACAAGCCGCCGAAGCGGAGCTGAGGGAGCGATGGCCGCTCGCGGGCGGCCGTAGCTCCGGAGGGGGCGGCGGGTGGACGAAGTATCCGCCCGCCGCCCCGCTCGCTGCGTCGCGCCTACCTAGCGGGCCGAAAGCATCCTGGCCGCCTCGGCGGCCCACTCGCGCACGAAGTCCCAGTGGCGGCCGTCGCCCGGCGTGGCGCCGACGAGCAGCAGCACGAACAGCTTCTCGAAGATGTTCATGGTCGTGAGGTCGAGTGACCCGGCGAGGAACGCCACGGCGCGCGGCCGCGCGGGTGCGCAGGCCTTGGAGATGTCGCCGAGGTAGTGCGACGGCAGCGCGTAACGCTCCTTGCGCGTGAGCTTGTCGGGGTTGCCCGGCTTCTTGACGAGCCAGGTGTCTTTGGCGACGGGGACGCCCTGGAAGGCGTCCATGCCGTCCTCCGTCAGCGACGCGGCGGTGACGAACAGGGCGAACGGTACGTTCGCGAGCTGGTCCCGGTGCTTCTTGACGTAGCGCTCGGCATCACGCTGCCAGCCCATGATCATCGGGCCGCCGACCACGACGGCGTCGTAGCCGGCCGGCGGCGGAGCCGACCCGGCGGCGCGCACGTCCACGTCGCTGAACGCTGTGCGGAGTTCGGCGGCTACCGCGTCTGCGATCTCGCGTGTCGACCCGTGCTTCGTCGCGTACACGAGGAGCGCTCGCCCGCCGGCGGCCACGACGGCGCCGCTTTCAGGTGTTTCCGGCGCCGGTCGCGCCTCCTCAGACTGATCCTGCTGCTCGTCCATGACCGCTCCTCCCGCCGCCGGCGATGCCACCCGGACTCTACTCCCGGGCCGTCCGGGCGTGAAGCCCGCGTCGCGCGCCCTTGAACGCTCGGGAACGGGGCCGGCCGGGCGCGGCCAGCGACACCGGTACGGAGCGCGCAACACTGGGCTGATGGTACGTGCACGGATATGCTGGACGGCGAGGGGATCGAGCAGCGGCGATTCGATGGGGGAACGATGAGACGCTCCGAGAGTGGACCCGGCGTGAGCCGGCTGTTCTGGGTGATCGCCGTCACGGCGGCGCTGGCCGCGCTGCTGGCGCCGGCGGCCAGCGCGGCTCCGGGCGATCAGTTGTGGACGAAGTCGTGGCCGACGCCCGGAATTCCCGGGTACGAGATCAGAACCGATCCACAACTCGTGCGTGGGCCCGGCGGCGACTACTGGGTCGCGGCCACGGGGATGGACGGGTCCACACGCGATAGGAACTATGTGATCCTTCGCTATGCTCCCACAGGGGTGCTGCGCTGGGCGCTCGAGACCGGGTCGCCGAACTCAGGGCACGAATATGCGAGCGATCTCGCCGTGGGCAGAGACGGCAGCGCCTTCGTCACCGGCGACATGGTGACGCCGGCGGACGCGATCTGGACCATCAAGGTGAGCCCCGCGGGCAAGCGGGTCTGGGCGCGGAAGCTGGTGTCGGCGGCGCACGGTGGCAACGTGGTGAGCGCCGTGGCGTGCGACTCGAGCGGCAACGTCTACGTGCTTGGCACCAAGGATCGGACCGGACGCGGACGCGAGCTCGTGCTCTTCTCGTACAGCCCGCGAGGCAAGCTGCGGTGGACCAGATACCTTTCCGCCCCCGGCGGTGGCGACGACATCGCCGTCGACATCGTGATCGGCAGCCGCAACCGCATCTTCGTCACCGGCACGCTGCAGTCGCTCCACAAGGGCACGGACATCCTGGTCGCTCGCTTCACGACGGCGGGCGCAGCTGCGTGGAAGCGTGTGTGGGACGGCGGCGCCGGCAAGGACGACGTCGCCCACGCGCTCGCCGTGAGTGCGGCCGGCGTGGTGGTGGCCGGCGCCACGACGCCGGCGACGGGAGAGGCGCAAGGCGTTGTCCTCAGAGCGAGGGTCAGCATGACCAGGTCGGCCAAGCTCCGTGCTCGCCGCTCCGCGGTTCCCGGACTGGACCTCGGGTGGGGGAGCGTCGCCATCGACGCCGCCGGCGGCGTGGCCGTCGCCGGCACGGCGTATGGGGCGAGCGTGCAGCAGTTCGCCTATGCAGAGTGGCGGGCGGATGGCAGTGCCGTCGTCTTCGCTCATGTGGCCCCCCTGGATGGCGATGCCTGGGGCACCGAGGCGCGGCTCTGGAATGCGGGTGCGCTGATCGTGGCCGGATCGTACTCGAGCGGGGCGAACCGAGGCATCAACATCCGGAGCCTCGGTCCGGCGCCGCACGAATGGGTGAGGTCGACGACCGACGACGGGCTGTGCAGCGGTCTGGCTGTCTCGGCGGACGGCGTCTGTGTCGCCGGGCCGTTGGGTACCGGCGGCTTCCCGGCTCAGATAGGACTCTGGATGTACGAGCCCTGAGGCCGGGCCGGTCGGCTCGGCCGGATCCCGCGGGCAGAAGTCGCACGCACAAGGGGCGCCTTGCGGCGCCCCTTGTGCTGTCTCGTTCTCATGCCGGTCACGTGACCGCAGCCCGCCTGACGGCGGTGCGCTGGACTACGCCATCACCGCCGTGATGTCCACGAGGTGCTTCTTGAGGCCGAGCGTCTTGTCGTCGATCCCGAGCGCGCGGCCGACGAGTTGGCTGAGGAACACCACGGGGACGCCCTGCCAGCCGTTGTCTTTCTTCGTGATCTCGACCTGCCGCCCGTCCAGGTTCACCTGGCAGAGCGGGCAGGCGACGATCACGGCCTCCGCGCCGCACGCTTTGGCGTCGGTGAGGATGCGGCCGACGAGGTCGTCGACGATGCCCTGCTCGGTGAGCGCCAGCGAGGCGCCGCAGCAGTCGGTCTTGTAGTTCCAGTCCACGGGCTCGCAGCCGAGTGTCTTGGTGACCTCGTCCATGTGCGTCGGGTACTCGGGGTCGTCGGCCAGCGTGACCTTGGGCGGCCGGGTGAGCAGGCAGCCGTAGTAGCAGGCGACCTTGAGGCCGGCGAACGGCTTGGTCACCTTGGCGGCGAGCTCCTCGAGTCCCACAGCGTCGTGGTAGATGTCGATGAGGTTGTCGACCTCGACGCCGCCGTTGTAGGCGCGGCCGACCACGGCACGCACGTCGGCCGCCGTCTCCTCGCTCTCGGCGACTTCGTGGGCGCCGGTCTTGAAGCGGCTGTAGCAGGCGGCGCACGGGACGGCCACCGCGTCGAGCTTCATGTCCTGCTCGACCTTGGCGAGCTCGTTGACCGGCAGCGCCGTGGAGAGCAGGCGGTTGATGGAGTGGGCCGCGGTGTTGCCGCAGCACTCCCAGCCCGGGATCTCCTGAAGCACCAGGTCGAGAGCCCGGGCGGTCGCCTTGAAGCTGGCGTCGAACTCGCCGGACGTGCCGTGCAGCGAGCAGCCGGGGTAGTACGCGAGGGTCTTCGTGAGCGGTGCGCCTTCGGTGCCCCCCTCGGTAGTCTGCCTGCGGGAACTACTCATGACTTCCCCCGGCGTTCTGGGCCTCGCGGGCCTTGGTGATGCTCTCGGCGGTCTGGACCATGCGCTTCATGGCCAGCGTGTCGCCGCGCTTGAGGGTGGGGTTGACCTTGCCCTTGAGCAGCATCTTGGGACCGAGCGTGAGCCAGTTCTTGACGCTGCTCGGCCGCTTGAGGATGTCGAGCGTGATGAAGCTCGACCTCCCACATGCGGCCCCAGCGCACGAACGAGTCGTAGTTGAGCTTGAGCATGGCCGCCGACGGCGTGTCCGCCGGGATGCGGCCCTGCTTGCGCGCCATGATCTTGAGCTCGTCCATGATCGTGGCGATGTCGATGCCCTGGGGGCACCGGGTGGTGCACGTCTCGCACCCGGTGCACAGCCAGATGAACCGGTCGTCGAAGATCATGTCGTACTGTCCGAGCTGGACGGCGCGCATGATCATCGCCGGGTGCATGTCCGCGTAGCGAGCCACGGGGCACCCGGAGGTGCACTTCTTGCACTGGTAGCACTTGTAGGCGTTCTCGTCGCAGCCGGCGGTGACTTGCCGGCTGAGCGAGGCGCTCGGTGTGCAGGTGGTGGCCATCCGCGCCTCCTAGGCGACCGCGGGCCGCGGCAGCAGGCCGGCGGTCTCCACGATCTCGGGCACTGCTTCTTCCCACTCGACGGCCATGATGTGGACGCCGGCGACGCCTTCGATCTCGGAGAGCTCCTTGATCATCTCGACGGCGAGCTTCTTGCCCTCGGCGTGCGACGCCGGGCCCTTCTCGACGCCGGCCATACGGTCGACGATCTCCTGCGGCACGTCCATGCCGGGGACGAACTTCTGCATGTAGCGCGCGCCGCCGACGCCCTTGAGCGGCGTGATGCCGGCGAGGATCTTGATCTCCTTGTGCAGGCCCAGGGCGCGGACCTCCTCCATCCACTTCTTGAACTTGGGGATGTTGAAGATGCACTGCGTCTGCATGAAGTCGGCGCCGGCCTCGATCTTCTTCCTGAGGCGCAGGGCGCGGAACTCGAACGGGTCGCCGAACGGGTTCTCGGCGCAACCGATGTACAGCTTGGGGGCGACGTCCATCTCGTCGCCGCACTGGAACTTCTTCTCGTCGCGCATGTCCTTGTACATCTTGATCAGGTTGATGGCGTCGAGGTCGTGCACGCCCTTGGCCTGGGGGTGGTTGCCGAAGCTCAGGTGGTCGCCGGTGAGGCAGAGGATGTTCTTGACCCCCAGCGTGGAGGCGCCGAGGATGTCGGCCTGCATGGCGAGGCGGTTCCGGTCGCGGCAGGTCATCTGCATGATCGCCTCGAGGCCGTTCTGCTGCGCCGTGACGGCCGACGCCATGGAGCAGACGCGGACCACGGCGGTCTGGTTGTCGGTGATGTTGACGGCGTCGACGAAGCCCTTGAGGAGCTTGGCCTTGTTCTCGATGACGCTGCCGTCGGCGCTCTTGGGCGGGCCGCACTCGCCGGTGACCGCGAACTTGCCCTCGCTCAGGATCTTCTCGAGGTTGGAGCCAGCCTTGTACTCGGTGGCGGTCATACCGGCTTCGCCTCCTCACGCACCATCTTGCGCGGGCCGCCGGAGTTGCTCTTGCTCCAGTTCTTCGGCGGCCGGTTGACGTACATCAGTTCCTCACGACCCTGTGCTTTGAGGCGCTCCCAGATGAGGTGCCAGGCGCAGTCGATGTCTTCCTTCTCCGGCGTGGTGACCTCGCACTTGCCGTCGTGGCTGCCGCCGCAGGGGCCGTTCATGAGGCTCTTGCTGCAGCGCACCACGGGGCAGATGCCGGCGGTCTCGCCGATGACGCACTCGCCGCAGGCGCCGCAGCGCTCGAGCCAGACGGCGTGCTCCTGCGGCATGCCCAGCATGTTGGTGTTCACGGCCGGCACGACGATCTGCGGCGCGAACTTCTCGGCCATGCTCTGGATGCCGATGCCGCAGGCCATGCTGACGATGATGTCGGCGTCCTTGACCTTGTCGGCGATCATGTCGAGGTACTCCCACTCGCACTGGCGGATGGCCGCCGTGTGCTCGATGGAGGCCTCACGGCCGTCCTGCCCGGCCTTGATCCGCAGCTCACTGGCGAGGATCTCGGCTTCTTTCTCGCCGCCCGTGAGGCAGATGGCGACACAGGTGTCGCATCCGGCCACGAGGACCTTCTTTTTGTCGCCGACGAGCGCGAGGATCTCGTCGAGGGGTTTGCGTTCGGCGGTGATCATTCTGCGTGTCCTTCCTCACTGATGGCGGCGGACGGAGCGGGGTCGTCGGGCATGGCCACGCCGCCGAGCGCTTCGCGCGCGGCGGCGTGAACGTCCACGCCTGCACGTTTGACTGGGTTGGGGCCGAGCGCCTTGATGCGCGCGGTGAACTCGGTGGCCGCGGCCGCGAACTTGGCGCCTTCAGCCGACGACATGTTGTACATCTCGACGCGCCCGGGCTCGATGCCGACCTCGGCGAGCAGGTCCTTCACGTGGTTCACGCGCCTGCGCGCCCACAGGTTGCCCTTGAGGTAGTGGCACTCGCCCTCGAGGCAGCCGGCGGCGTAGACGCCGTCGGCGCCGGCCTCGATCGCCCTGAGCAGGTGGATGACCTCGAGCTTGCCGGTGCAGGGCAGCTTGATCATGCGGATGTTCGACGGGTACTGCAGGCGCATGCTGCCGGCCAGGTCGGCCGCGGCATAGGCGCAGTAGTGACACGCGAACACGATGATCTCCGGTTCGAAATCCGGATCGACCGGGTTCTTCGGGATCTCGTCCGCGGCCTCGGCGGCGGCTTCGCCGGCCTCGGCCGCGGGCGCTTTCACGTCGGCGTCGGCCATGTCAGCTCACCTCCATGAAGAGCGCCTCTTCCTTGGCGAAGATCTGCGCGTCGGTGTAGTGGTGCAGGGTGATCGCCTTGACCGGGCACTCGCTGACGCACACGCCGCAGCCCTGGCAGGCGGCCGCCTCGATCTTGGCCTTCTTGGTCTCGAGGTCGATGATCGGCACCTCGTAGGGGCAGATGCGCACGCAGGTGAGGCAGGCTGCGCACTTGTCTTCGTCGACCTCGGCGACGACGCCGCCGGCCTTGATGACGGGCTTGGCGAGGATGGCGGCGGCGCGACCCGCGGCGGCGTAGGCCTGCGAGATCGTCTCCTCGATGCTCTTGGGGTAGTGAGCCGCTCCGCAGAGGAAGATGCCCTCCGAGCCGAAGTCGACGGGGCGCAGCTTGACGTGCGCCTCGAGGTAGAAGCCGTCGGCGGTGAGCGGCACCTTGAGCATCTTGCTCAGCTCGCTGGCGCCGTCGGAGGCCACCGTGGGGGCGGCCAGCACCAGCAGGTCGAGCGGCATGGTCACGTCGCGGCTCAGGTACGGGTCGCGGGCGGAGATGCTGACGTTGCCGTTGGCGCTGACCTGCGGCGGCGTGTCGTTGTCGTAGCGCGTGAAGATGACGCCGAGCTCACGCGCCTTCGTGTAGTACTCCTCGAGGAGACCGTAGGTGCGCATCTCCTTGAACCACACGTAGACCTGCCGCGTGGGGTCCTGCTCCTTGAGCGCGATGGCGTTCTTGACGCTCTGCTGGCAGCAGGTGCGCGAGCAGTACGGGTGGCTCTCGTCGAGCGAGCCGGCGCAGAGGATGAAGCCGGTGCTCCGGATGTCGGCCAGCGCCGGATCGTCCTCCTTGAGCATGCGCTCGAGGTCCATCCCGGTGACGACCTTCTGGCTGGAGCCGAGGCCGTACAAGTCGGGGCGGTCTTCCTGGCCGCCGGTGGCGACGATGACGACGCCGTGATCGACCGCGGTGCGCTTGCCGTCCTTCTCGCCGATGATGCTCGAGAAGTTGCCGATGAAGCCGTGGAAGTCGGCGAGCTCGGCCTCGAGGTGGATCTTGACGTTGGGGTTGTCGACGAGGCGCTGCTCCAGTTGCCTGACCAGCGCCGTCGGGTCGTTGCCCTTGACGGTGTCGCCGAGCGCGAGCACGTGGCCGCCGAGCTTGGGCGACGCGCTCCACGAGGTGGACCTCGTGGCCCATGTCGCCCAGGGCCAGGGCGCTCGTCATGCCGGCGACGCCGCCGCCGATGACGACCGCGGCATGCGTGAGCGGCACATCGACCTTGAACAGCGGCTCGAGGAGCCGGGCCCGGGCCACGCTCATCTGCACCAGTTCCTTGGCCTTCTGCGTGGCCTTCTCCGGCTCCTTGGCGTGGACCCAGCTCGCCTGGTCGCGGATGTTGGCCATCTCGAAGAGGAACGGGTTGAGGCCGGCCTCGCGCAGGGTGTCCTGGAAGATCGGCTCGTGCGTGCGCGGCGTGCAGCTGGCGACGACGACGCGGTTCAGGTCGTGCTCCTCGATGGCCTCGCGGATGAGCGTGAGGCTGTCGCGAGGAGCACGTGTACATGGTGTCGGTGGCGAACTCCACGCCGGGCAGCTGCCTGGCGTACTCGGCGACGCTCTCGACGCCGATGACGCCGGCGATGTTGCTGCCGCAGTGGCAGACGAAGACGCCGACGCGCGGCTCCACGCCGACCACGTCGCTTCTCGGTCGGGTACTGCTTGTCCACGGTGAGCGTGCCGCGCGAGTCGGCGAGGCCGGTCATCACCTGCGCCGCGGCGGCCGAGGCCTGGGCGACGCTGTCGGGGATGTCCTTGGGCTCGCCGAACGGGCCGACGACGAACACGCCCTTGCGGCTGGTCTCGAGCGGGTTGAACTCGTGCAGCTCGCAGAACCCGTGCCGGTTGAGGGCGACGCCGACGTGGCCGGCCGCCTCCTGCGCCTTGCGCGCAGGCTCCAGGCCGGCCGAGAGCACGACCATGTCGTAGCGCGTCTCGTGCAGCTTGCCGCCCTCGTCCTCCCAGCTGATGAGCAGGTCGTTCGTCAGCGGGTCTTCCTTGATGTAGGACGGGCGCGAGCGGACGAACCTGACGCCCTTGTCGATGGCGCGCTGGTAGAAGGCGTCGAAGCCCTTGCCCTGGGCGCGCATGTCCATGAGGAAGACGGTGGGCTCGCAGTCGGGCTCGTGGTCGATGGTGAGCATCGCCTGCTTGTTGGCGAAGCTGCAGCACACGCTGGAGCAGTACTCGTGCTCCTGGTCGCGCGAGCCGACGCACTGGATGAAGGCGATCTTCCTGGGGTGCTGGCCGTTGTCGCGGCGCTGCACCGAGCCGATCGTCGGGCCGCTGGCGCTGAGCATACGCTCGTACTCGAGCGCGGAGAGGACGTTCGGGTAGCGGTCGTAGCCGTACTCGCTGTTGGCGCCGGGGTCGTGGAGGTCGAAGCCAGTCGCCATGACGACGGCACCGACGTCGAGGTCCATTTCCTTGTCGCGCTCGCCGTGCACGAGGGCGCCGGGCCCGCAGGCGCGCACGCACTCCATGCACTCGGAGCACACGGCGCAGTTGAGGCAGCGCTTGGCCTCGGCCTCGGCCTGCTCCGCGGAGAAGCCGGTGTTGACCTCGTCCCAGACGATCTTGCGCGCGGCGCCCGGCAGGTGCGGCATGGGCAGGCGCGCCATGACGGCGGTCTGCTCGATGACCGCGTCCTCGGGCCTGGCCTCGTCCATCACGTCGTCTTCGATGGGGAGGAGGTCCTCGCCGCGCAGGAAGTTGTGGATGCTGCGCGCGGCGCGGCGGCCGGCGGCGACGGCCTCGATGGCCGTCCAGGGGGCGCGGGCTGCGGCGTCTCCGCCGGCGAACACGCCCTTCTTGCCGGTGCCGAGCGTGGCCTTGTCGGTGAGGATCTGGCCCTTCTCGACTTTGAGGCCCTTGGTGCCCTCGAGGAAGTCCTCGACCATGCTCTGACCGATGGCGAAGATGACGGTGTCGCAGTCGAGCGTGTGTTCGGAGCCGGTGATGGCGACCGGAGGACGCCAGCCGCGCGCGTCCGGCTCGCCGAGCGAGCAGGCGAGGAACTCGACCTTGCCGGCGCGGCCGGAGCCGTCGGTGAGGATCTGCGACGGCATGCAGGAGCAGTTGAAGCTGATGCCTTCGTCGAGGCCCTCGGTGAGCTCGTCGTCGGAGGCGGGGACGCTCTGGTCGTCCTCGATGCAGTTGATGGTGACCTTCTCGGCGCCGAGCCGGAGTGCGGTACGCCCGGCGTCGAAGGCCACGTCGCCGCCGCCAATGACGACGACGTTCTTGCCCATGTCGACCTTCTCGCCGAGCGAGGCGGCCTTGAGGACGCTCACGGCGTCGAGGACGCCCTTGGCGTCGGCGCCGGGGACGGGCAGGGTGCGGCCGCCCTGGAGGCCGACGGCGAGGTACACGGCCTTGTAGCCGCCGCCGTCCTTCTTCATGAGGCCGTCGATGGTGAAGTCTTTGCCCGCGGCCTTGTTGACCTGCAGGTCGACGCCGAGCGCGGTGATGCGGTCGATGTCCTGCTGCAGGGCGGCCTTGGGCAGGCGATACTCGGGGATGCCGAAGCGCAGCATGCCGCCGGGCTCGGGCTTGCTCTCGAAGACGGTCACGGCGTAGCCGAGCAGTGCGAGGTCGCGGGCGGCGGTGAGGCCGCTGGGGCCCGCGCCGACCACGGCGACCTTCTCCTTGAACGTGACCTCCGCCTTCTCGGGCAGCGGCACGTTGTCGAACGCGTAATCGCTGATGAACCGCTTGAGGCCGGCGATGGCCAGCGGCTCGTCGACGTCACCGCGCGTGCAGTCGGTCTCGCACTTGTGCGTGCAGACGCGGCCGCAGACGGCGGTGAACGGGTTGGGCTCGTTCGCGACGGTGTACGCCTCGGCGTATCGGCCGTCGGCGATCAGCGCGAGGTAACCCTGCGCGCTGGTGTGCACGGCGCAGGCGCGCTTGCAGGGGCTGTGGCCCTTCTTGGTGACCGCGTACGTATTGGGGATGGCCTGCGGGTAGAGCTTGAAGATGGCCTTGCGCTCGCCGAGCTCCTCGTTGTATGGGTCGGGGACCTTCACGGGGCAGACCGGGGCGCATTCGCCGCAGCTCGTGCAGATGTCCGGATCGACGAACCGGGCGTGGTGGTAGACCTTGGCGCTGAAGCTGCCCGGCTCGCCCTCGAGGCCGACGAGCTCGGAGTTGGTGATGACCTCGATGTTGAGGTGTCGCCCCGCCTCTACGAGCTTGGGCGACAGCGTGCACATCGCGCAGTCGTTGGTGGGGAAGGTCTTGTCGAGCTGTGCCATGTGACCACCCAGGGCCGGCGACTTCTCGACGAGGTAGACCTTGTACCCCCCTTCGGCAAGGTCGAGCGAGCACTGGATGCCCGCGACGCCGCCGCCGACGACAAGCGCAGCACCGGTGGACTTGGGTGGTGAACCCGACATACGCACTCCTTTGCGATACGCGGCAGTCCCAGGAACGAGTGGGGTGACCACAGACTCAACGGCCCACTTGGGTGGCTCAAGTATAGCGGCGAGTTTGTGACCGCGTCCACACGGCGAGGACGCGCGCGCGAGCATCCGTCAAGGGCCAGGCGAGTACCGCGGGCCGTGCCGGATGGGGGGCCGGGCGAGCGCCGGCGAGCCGAGCCGGACGGGGTCGTGCAACGGCCCCGAAGCCGGGGCCGAGGCCCCGCCGGGCGGTCGCGGGTCGGCCCCGGCCTACCGGCGTGTCGACTCGCGCTCGACGAGCTTGATCTCGAGCACCCGGCGGGGCTCGTCGATGGGCTCGCGGCGGAGAACGCTGATGAGCAGCTCCGCCGCCTCCCGTCCCTGCCGCGTGGCCTCGTACTCGAGTGTCGTCATCGTCGGCGTGCTCTTCTCGGCGAGGCCGAAGTCGCTTGGGCCCGCGACCATCAGCTCGCCGGGCACCGAGATGCCGAGCTCGGCGGCGCGGTGGAGCACGGCGATCGCGGGAAGCTCGTAGATGCCGAAGACGGCGTCCGGACGGCGCGGGCCGCCCAGAAGACGCGCGGCCGCGGCGGTGAGTTCCTCCTCACCAT
Source organism: uncultured Thermoleophilia bacterium (assembly GCA_963798285.1). GTDB lineage: Bacteria > Actinomycetota > Thermoleophilia > UBA2241 > UBA2241 > CAIXSE01. The sequence continues at coordinate 88,109 of CAWCSR010000007.1, forward strand.
CCTCGGCGACGACCTCGACCTCGGCCTTGAGGCCGTGCTCCGCGCACCACGCCTGGTAGGTCCGCAGCGCCGTCTGCGTCCAGTAGTCGCTGGTCATCCAGGTGATGGCGGCCACGTCGCGGGCGCCGCGCTCGAGCAGGTGATCGAGCACGAGGCGCGCGCCGGCCGCGGGGTCGTCGTCTACCCAGTACCCCTCGTTTGGGCGGTCCGGGTCGCGGCCGATGGTCACGTAGGGCAGCCCCTGCTCGCGGAGGAAGCGCAGGTTGGCGTCGTTCGCGGCGGGGTCGGAGATGATCGCGCCGTCAAACAGCAGCCGGTCCCAGTAGACGCCCCGGCTCGGGTCGGGGATGACGACCAGCGCGTACTCTCGCTGGTGGGCGACTTCAGTGACGCCCTGCATGATGCGGAAGAAGTACTCGAGGTCGGCGTAGGACGAGGAGGTCGTCGCGTTGACGGCGCACAGCGCGATGACCCCGGTGCCGCTCGCCTTGAGGCTCCTGGCGCCGGGGTGCGGCCGGTAGCCGAGCACGGCCACGGCGTCCTGCACGCGCGACCGCGTGGCCTCGGACACCGGCCGCTGCCCGCCCAGCGCGTGCGACACGGTCGTCGGAGAAACGCCGGCCAGCCGGGCGACGTCCTTAATGTTCACGCGCTTGCGTTTCTTGTCCATTCCCTTTTGTTCCCCTGTGAGGCACTGGCGGAGTGTCTACCCATGATCGGGAGTTCGACAGAACGTTTTGTAGAGACTCATCGGCGGGTTCTCGGCGGCCGGCCCGGCGCCGGCCCGGAGCCGACACCGGCGCCGGCCCTCCGATTGGCACAGGCCCCTGCACCCTGATTGGCCCCGGCCGCTCCCGGGCAATCCAGTAGGTGATTGTGCAAGCAACGAAAGGATCATCCGATGGCTTCGGATCGAGGGACAATCCTCGTGGCCGGCGTGACCGGCAAACAGGGCGGCGCGGTCGCGCGGCACCTCGCCGCCAGTGGGTTCGCGGTGCGCGGCGTCACGCGCGACCCAGGCGCCGACAGAGCGCGCTCCCTGCGTGCCGTGTCCGGTGTGGAACTCGTGCGCGGCGACCTCACCGACCGCGCCTCGCTGGACGCGCTGTTCGACGGCGTGACCGGGGTGTTCTCCATGGCCACGCCCTACGAGGCCGGGCTCGACGCCGAGATCGCCCAGGGCAAGACGCTGGGCGACGCCGCCGCGGCGGCCGGCGTCGGTCACTACGTGTACTCCTCCGTCGGCGGCGCCGACCGGGACAGCGGCGTCCCGCACTTCGAGACCAAGTGGGCCATCGAGAACCACCTGCGTGACCTCGGCCTGCCGCTGACCGTCGTACGCCCCGTGTTCTTCTTCGAGAACTTCGCCGGCTGGTCGCTGCAGCCGGCAGACGGCGGCTACACGCTGTCGATGCCGCTGCCGCCGGACCGGACTCTGCAGGGAGTCGCCGTGGACGACATCGGCGCGTACGTCGCCATGGCCTTCGCTCGATCCCGCGGAGTGGGTCGGGCGCGAGGTCGAGTTCGCCGGCGACGAGCGGACGCTGCCGGAGTATGCGGCCGCCATCGGCGAGCGACTGCGCGCGCCGGTCCGCTACGTGCAGCTCCCGTGGGAGACTCTGCGTGAGCAGAGCGAGGACCAGTACCGGATGTACAGGTTCTTCGACCGGGCTGGCTATCAGGCCGACATCGGCGCGCTGCGGGCGCAGTACCCCGGGCTGCGCACGTTCGCCGGCTGGCTGGGAGAGGGCGGCCTGGACGGCTTGGCCAAGGCCGCCTGACGGCGTCAAGAGACGGACGGCGGCGACGTGCGGCGACCGGGGCTGTCCGCGCCGGCCAGCCCCGCCGCCGACGCTGGCCGCGAGGACGAGCCGGCACTCTCGCGCGCGGGTCTGCATCTGATACCCTACGGCAGAAGTCAATCAAGTGATTAACCAGCGTCCGCCGAAGGGGAGTCGATAGCATGGGTGTGCAGGAACAGTACCGCGACTACGTGATGACGGGGTTCGTGAAACGCGTCGAGCCGGTGGTCGCGGACCACGGCGACGGCGCTCTCCTCTACGACGCCGACGGCACCGAGTACATCGACTGCTTCGCCGGCATCAGCGTGACCAACGCCGGGCACCACAACCAGCAGATCCTCGACGCGGCCATCGCCCAGGCCAACAAGCTCGTCCACGCCTGCTCCTACGTCTACCACGTGGAGTCGGTCGGCGCGCTCGCCGAGAAGCTCGCCGAGGTCACGCCCGGCGACCTGCAGAAGTCGTTCTTCGGCAACGGCGGCGCCGAGGCCATCGAGGGCGCCTTCCGCCTCGCCAAGCGCTACAGCGGCAAGAACGAGTTCCTCGCCATCGAGTCGAGCTTCCACGGGCGCAGCTACGCGACCCTCTCGGTGACCGGCAACTCCGGCCGCAAGAAGGGCGGCGGCCCCTACATGCCGGGCGTCGCCTTCACGCCCACGCCGTACTGCTACCGCTGCTTCGCCGAGACCACGCCCGACAAGTGCGACCTGCTCTGCGCGCGCCGCGTCGGCGAGGTCGCCCGCCTGCACCTCTCCGGCAGCGTCTGCGCCTTCATCGCCGAACCGGTGATGGGCGAGGGCGGCATCATCGTGCCGCCCGACGGCTACTTCAAGCGCGTCAAGGAGATCCTCGACGAGGAGGGCATCCTCTTCATCGCCGACGAGGTCCAGAGCGGCTTCGGGCGTACCGGCAAGCTGTTCGCCATCGAGCACTTCGGCGTCGTGCCGGACATCATGACCATGGCCAAGGGCATCGCCGACGGCTGGCCGCTCAGCGCCTTCATCGCCCGGGCGGAGATCGCCGACGCCTTCCAGATCGGCGATCACCTGTCCACCTTCGGCGGCAACCCGGTGAGCTGCGCCGCCGCCGTGGCCAACATCGACTTCCTCCTGGACGGCGTCGTGGACGGCGCGGCGCGCAAGGGCGCCGCGCTCATGGCGAAGTTCCGTGAGCTGCAGCAGACGCAGCCGCTGATCGGCGACGTGCGCGGCAAGGGCCTCATGATCGGCATCGAGCTCATCGCCGACCCGCAGACCAAGGCCTACGGCACCGCCGCCGCCGGCTTCGTGCGCCAGTACTGCCTCGAGCACGGCGTGCTCATCGGCGTCGGCGGCAACTTCGGGTCCGTGCTGCGCATCCAGCCGCCGCTGGTCATCGACGACGCCCAGCTCGAGAGCGTCTTCGCGACGGTGGCCGACGGCCTGGAGGCCTTCGCCGGGCAGTGATCGAGTGAGCCGGGCCGCGAGGCCCGGCGCCTGCGGCGGCCTCCGGAGGGACGGACGCCCCAGGTGATGAGGGGCGGGAGTCCCAGAGTGCCCGGCGACTCCCGCCCCTCACGCGCGTACGGCGCCGGCGCGCGTGCGACCCGGCGCGCGTACCGCGTGCCGCAATCGTGCGCCGCGTGCGTCGCAGCCGTGCGCACCACACGTCCTCCCAGGCGCAGAGCCGTGCGCGCACCACCCGTCCACGCACCCGCACAGCCGTGCGCGTGCGCCGTGCGCGCCAAGGGTAGACCGCACTCACGGCGAACCAATCCGGGACGACGACCCAGGAGGCGCAGGCATGAGTTCGATGGATGAGGGCCCGCGGGTGCAGGTCCAGCGCGACACGAGGGCCGGCAGCCCCGGGTACGGCAGGCTCATCGCGCCGGCCGTGGTCGCCATCGTGATCGTCATCCTGATCCTCCAGAACACCAAGGAAGACTGGCGGATCCACTTCTTCTTCTGGTGGTTCTCCCTGCCGGCGGCGTTCATGCTCATCCTGCTGCTCGCCGTGGGCTTTCTCGTGGGCCTGCTCGTGAGCGCCCTGATCCGGCGCCGGCGGCGGGCGCAGCTGAAGCGCAAGGCCGCCGGCTACTGAGGCTCGCCGTCCCGGTGGCGCTCGCTCATCGGGCCGCGGCGGGTCGTTTCCGCCGGCCGGCTCATCCTTCGCCGAGCACCGGCCGAATAGGGTCGTGCGCGGTCGGGTGAGGTCGCGCGAGGTCTGGGGCTTGGTATCTGCGGTCTGGGGCTTGGTATCTTCGAAGATACCAAGGCACAGCGCCCGCTCCCCATGGTGCCGCGTCAGGACGCAGTGCTTCCGCCGGCCGGCGCGAGTGCGCCGCGTGCGGAGGCGGCCGGCGTGACCGCACCGCGCGCCGGGCCATCCGGCTGCTCGCCCGGCTGCTCGCCGGGCGGCGCGCCGTAGCCGCCGCCGCCGGGCGTCTCGACCACCAGGACGTCGCCCGGCGCCATGAGCGTCTGCGCGACGCCGGGCAGTTCCTCGATGCTTCCGTCCGCGCGCTCGACCGCGTCGCGGCCGCAGGCGCCGGGGAGGCCGCCGGCGAGCCCGTAGGGCGGCACCCGGCGGCTGCTCGAGACGATCGCCGCGGTGAGCGGCTCCAGGAAGCGCAGGCGGCGTACCGCTCCGTCGCCGCCGCGGTGCGCTCCGTCGCCGCCGCTGCCGGTCCGCATGCGGAACTCCTCCACCCGCACCGGGAATCGCCACTCCAGCACCTCCGGGTCGGTGAGGCGGGAGTTGGTCATGTGCGTGTGCACGGCGCTGCAGCCGTCCCAGCTCGGGCCGGCGCCGGCTCCCCCGCAGATGGTCTCGTAGTACTGGTAGCGGTCGTCGCCGAAGGTGAGGTTGTTCATGGTGCCCTGGCTGGCGGCGGCCGCGCCGAGCGCACCGCAGCAGCGCGGCCGTCACGGCCTGTGACGTCTCCACGTTGCCGGCGGCCACGGCGGCGGGCCGCACCGGCGAGAGCATGCTTCCCGGCGGGATGACGATGTCGAGCGGCTCGAGGCAGCCCGCGTTCAGGGGGATGTCGGCGTCGACCAGCGTGCGGAAGACGTAGAGGACGGCGGCCGTGGTGACCGCCTCGGGCGCGTTGAAGTTGTCGCCGCGCTGCGGCGAGGTGCCGGTGAAGTCGACGGTCGCGTGGCGGGCCTCGCGGTCGATGGTCACGGCGACGACGATCTCGCTGCCGTCGTCGAGTTCCTGACGAAAGCGGCGGGGCGAGTCCGCGGCGCCCGCGTCCGTGCCTGCGCCGGCGCCGGCGAAGCGGTCCAGCACCCGGCGCACGGCCTCCGCGGCGTTGTCCTGCACGTGGCCCATGTAGGCGGTGACCACGGGGAGGCCGAACTCGGCGACCATGCGTCCGAGCTCGGCGCCGCCGCGGGCGTTGGCGGCCACCTGGGCGCGCAGGTCGGCGAGGTTCTGCGGCAGGTCGCGGACGGGATGAGCGCCGGACGTGAGCAGCTCGGCCACCTCGGCCTCGCGCAGACGGCCGTCCTCGACGAGCGCGGAAGTCCTCGATCGAGGACGCCCTCGTCGTCGATGGTCCGGCTTCCGGGCGGCATGGAGCCCGGCGTGACGCCGCCGACGTCGGCGTGATGGGCGCGCGACGCGACGAAGAACAGGGGCTCGGCGGGATCGGCCGTGCCGCTCGCCTCTCGTCCGGGCGCGCCGGCGTCGGCATCGCTCGGGAAGACCGGGGTCACGACGGTGAGGTCGGGCAGGTGCGTGCCGCCGGCGTAGGGCGAGTTGAGCAGCCAGGCGTCGCCGGGGCGGAGCTCGCCGCGGTGGCGTTCGAGCACGGCCTGCACCGACGCGCCCATCGAGCCGAGGTGCACGGGCAGGTGGGGCGCGTTGGCGACGAGGCCTCCCTCGGCGTCGAAGACCGCGCAGCTGAAGTCGAGCCGTTCCTTGATGTTGACCGAGACGGCGGTGTTGGCGAGCGTTGCGCCCATCTGCTCGGCGATGGACATGAAGAGGCTGTTGAAGACCTCGAGCAGCAGCGGGGAGACGCGCTCGGGGTCGGCCGAGGGGCGGGCCGGCGGCGAGGACCTGCGCAGCAGCAGATCGCTGCCGGCCAGCACTTCCGCCCGCCAGCCCGGCTCGACCACGGTCGTGCTGGTGGGCTCGCAGAGGACCGCCGGCCCCTCGACGACGGTGGCCGGCGGCAGGCTCTCGCGCACGAACACCGGCGCCTCATACCTGCGCCCGCCGGTGAAGAGCCGCGCCGTCTCCCGCGGGACGGGCCCGCCGGCGCCCGCCGGCTCTTCGTCGTCGTGGCCGGTTGTCCGGCTGCCGGCGGCGGGCACGGCGCGGGCGTCGCGCTCGCCGGTGGCGCCGCACTCGCCGCGGGCGTCGCTCTCGGCGGACGTCTCGCCGTCCTTTGCCGAGGCTCCGGCGCCGATCGCCTCCACCGCGACGGCCTCCAGCGTGAGGCCGCGCCCCGGCATCACAAAGCCGTAGCGCGCACGGTGGAGCTCGAGGAAGGTCGCGGCCATCTCCTCCGGAGCGGCCCAGGGCACCGGCAGTGAGACGTCGGTACCGGCGTACTTGACGTGGCCGCGGCGCTCGACGCGCGTCTCCGCGGCTGGAATGCCTTGGCGCTCGAGCTCGGCCAGGGCCGCCGCCTCCAGCTCCGCCGGGGCGGCGGCCGCGGCCGGACCGCCCGCTTCTTCGAGCGGCGTCTCCACGCTGCGCTCGCGCAGCGCGCGCACGTCGGCGAGGCCCATGCCGTAGGCGCTGAGCACGCCGGCGAGCGGGTGCAGGAGTACCTGCGTCATGCCGAGCGCGTCGGCCACGATGCAGGCGTGCTGGCCGGCGGCGCCGCCGAAGCAGCAGAGCACGTGGTCGCTGACATCGTGCCCGCGCTGGGTGGAGATGCGCTTGATGGCGCGGGCCATCGCCTCGCAGGCCACGCGGATGAAGTCGTCGGCGAGCTGCTCCGGCGCCGGCGGGTCGACGCCGGCGGAGCGCATGCTCGCGGCCACGGCCGCGAGCGCCTCGCGCGCCGCCTCCTCGTCGATCGCCTCGGCGCCGTGCGGCCCGAACACGTGCGGGAAGAACGACGGCCGCAGCTTGCCCGTCACGAGGTTGCAGTCGGTGACGGTGAGCGGTCCGCCCTTGCCGTAGCACGCCGGTCCCGGGTCGGCGCCGGCGCTCCGCGGCCCGACGCGGTAGCGCCCGGCCTCGAACGAGCAGATCGATCCGCCACCGGCGGCGACCGTGTGGATGCGCAGCATCGGCGACCGCAGCCGCACGCCGCCGACCGCGCTCTCGTAGCTGCGCTCCAGCTCGCCGGCGTAGTGGCTCACGTCGGTGGAGGTGCCGCCCATGTCGAAGGCGATGACTTTGTCGAAGCCGGCTCGGCGGCTCACGGCGACGGCGCCGACGACGCCGCCGGCCGGACCGGAGAGGATCGCGTCCTTGCCCCGGAACAGCGCGGCGTCGGTGAGGCCGCCGTGCGACTGCATGAAGCGCAGCCGCACGTCGCCGAACTGCGCCGCCACACCGTCGACGTAGCGGCGCAGGATGGGGGAGAGGTAGGCGTCGACCACGGTGGTCTCGCCTCGGCCGACGAGCTTCATGAGCGGACTGGTCTCGTGCGAGACGGACACCTGGGAGAAGCCGGCGGCGCGCGCCAGCTCCGCCACGCGCCGCTCGTGCTCCGGGTACGCGTAGCCGTGCATGAAGGCGATGGCCACGGCGTCCAGGCCGGCGCGGCGGGCCTCCTCCAGCCCGCGCCGCGCGCCTTCTTCGTCCAGCGGCCGGACGACGGCGCCGTCCGCGCCCACGCGCTCGTCCACCTCGAGCACGCGCTCGTAAGCGGGCTCCGGCAGGCGGATGTCGAGCGCGAAGATGTCCGGCCGGTCCTGGTAGCCGATGCGCAGGGCGTCGCCGAAGCCGCGCGTGGTCACGTACAGCGTCGGCGACCCTTCGCGTTCGAGGAGCGCGTTGGTCGCCACCGTGGTGCCCATGCGGAGCTCGGCGACGAGCTCCGCCGGGACCGGCTCGTCGCCCTCGAGCTCCAGAAGACGCCGCACCCCTTCGACGGCGGCGTCCTCGTACCGCGCCGGGTCCTCGGAGAGCAGCTTGAGCGTGCGCAGCCCGCCGTCCGGCGGCCGCGCCACCACGTCCGTGAACGTGCCGCCGCGGTCGACCCAGAAGCGCCAGCCCTCGGCCGGCCGCGCGCCCGGCGTCTCAGCCACGCGGTCCCCCGGCATGCCCGACTCCGTTCATGCCGGGGAGGCTACCACGCGGCCAAGCCGCCCGGACCGCCGCCCGGACCTCTCACCTGCCGGCCAGCACGTGCTGGTCCTCGAAGAGGATGTGCTCGCCGAGGTCGCGCAGCGACAGGTTGAGGAAGATCCGGTGCCCGTCGAAGTCCAGCACTCGCATGTCGTCGCGCTGTTCGAGCTGCTCGGCGATGTCCCGGAAGGTGTAGCCGTAGAGGTCGCGCAGCCTGTCGACCGGGACCTCCCAGGCGAGGAACTTGGCGAGGCCCTTGGCGCGCAGCTTGGCGATGAGCGCCGGGTCGTCGATCGCCGGGTACGAGCTCAGGAGGAGGAGCGGTCCCGACCCGCTGAGCACAAGGATGCCCTTCATGTCGATCACCCCCTTATGCAAGCCATCACGAGGGGATGGTTCCCTCGGGCCGTGGGGCCGCAATCGCGTTGGGGACGCCCGGATCGCGCTGGGACACCTCGATCGAGCTTGGGGCGCCTCGGGTGCGCGCCGGATCGTCGCTGCGGCGTCGCCGTTGGGGCCTCCGCCTGGCCACGTCGCGCCAGATCCGTTCGTGGTGTCGTACGCGGACCCGCAGTGCCGTTCGCGACTGCGCGCCGCGCGTGACGGCGGCCACCTCGAGCCGGTCGCCGGTATACTCTGTCGCCGTGAGCGAACCGTCACCCAAAGAGAGGCTCAAGCAGGCGGCCGACCTGCTGGACGATTTCTACGGTCGCCCCGTGCTCTCGCCGCGCTACCCCCCGGTGGACGAGCTGGTGTTCACCGTGCTCAGCCAGAACACCGCCGACGTGAACACGGAGCGCACGTTCGCGTCGCTCAAGGCGCGGTTCCCGGAGTGGACCGCGGCGCGCGATGCGTCCGTCGAGGAGATCGAGGAGGCCATCGCCCTCGGCGGCCTCTCGCACACCAAGGCGCCGCGCATCAAGAAGATCCTCGAGGCGATCAGCGAGCGGACCGGAGCGCCCGACCTGGGCGAGCTGGACGAGATGAGCGACGAGGAGGCGCAGGCGTACCTCGTCGCGCTGCCCGGCGTGGGCCCCAAGACCGCCGCCTGCGTGCTGCTCTTTGCGCTCGAGCGGCCGGTCATGCCGGTGGACACCCACGTCCACCGGGTCGCCCGGCGGCTCGGCATCATCGACGAGAAGGTCACCGCCGACCAGGCACACCCGCTCCTCACCCGGCTGGCGGGGCCGGACGACGCCGGGCAGGTGTACGCCGTGCACGTGGACTTCGTGCGGCACGGCCGCCGCATCTGCCACGCCCGGCGGCCGGCGTGCGGCGAGTGCCCGCTCGCGCCCATGTGTCCGTCGGCCGGGCTGGTCTAGCGCCGGCCTCCGGTGGAGGCTCAGACCTGGGGCCGGCTCACCGCGGCGGCCTTGGCTGCTGCTTTGGCGCACACATTGCCCGGATCCTCGGCGGACCCCAGCCAGCGGTCGAGCAGGTGCGTCTTCCATACGAGCAGGCACAGCTGGCTCCACGCGAACGCGAGCCCGAGCAGCGCGATGTACTGCCACCACGGCAGCGCGGTGAGCTCGAACAGCGTGCGCATCAGCGGGACGGCGAGGATGAACGCCATGCAGGCGAACAGGAACCCCACGGTGCCGACCAGCCGCCAGTCGTTGCGCACCACCGGGGCGCCGCCGGCCCACCACTTCGTCGGCGGCACGATCAGCAGGATGAGGAAGATGGCGGCGAAGCAGGCGAAGATCGTGAGCGCCGTCATCGCCGGCGGGTAGCCGGTCTCGGCGAGTTCCTTCTCGGTGGTGCCGGCGACGGTCGTGACGACGTGCTCCGCCGGGATGGCCCACACCAGGTACACCGCCGTCCCGATGCCTGCCATGAACACGACCGTCGGCAGGACGAAACGCGCGAGGAGCTTGAACAGCCCGACCTTGGGCGTCGGCCCCGGCTGCGCCCAGAGCGCGAAGGCGATTGCCGGCACGGTGGCGCCGAAGAACGAGAGCATCGCCGACTGCCGCGGGGCGAAGGGGAACCCGCCCACCGACATGATGATGGCGATCATCAGCGCCTTGAACCCGATGCGCACCATGAAGATGCGCAGGATGTCGTTCATCCCGTTGATGATCCGCTGGCCCTCGCGGAAGGCGAAGGGAAGCGGGGCGAACGTGTCCTTCATGAGGATGAGGTCGCCGACGCTGCGGGCGGCCTGGCTGCCGCCTTGCATGGCGACGGCGACGTTGGCCTGCTTGAGCGCGATGACGTCGTTGACGCCGTCGCCGATCATCGCGACGTAGCGCCCGCGGTCGCGCAGGGCCTCGACGAGGTCCTGCTTCTGCTCGGGCGTGACGCGGCCGAAGATGCCGGCTTCGTCGGCCCTGGCGGCGAAGTCCGCGGGCGAAAGCTCCGCGAGCTCGGCCCCGGAGACGGCCACGAGCTGTCGCTCGGACGGCGGCGCCGAGGGACCGGCCGTGTCGTCGTCGCCGGAGGCGGTCGCGACGGCGGAAGACCCGGGCGCCGGGGAGTCCCCGTCGCCGGAGGGTTCGGCCGCGGCCGGCCCGGCGGTCGGGGCGGCCTGCATCCGGGCGTCCGCGTTCACCATGTCGCAGTACGAGTCCACGCCCTCGCGGCGCTGCAGCGAGTGCACGCCGGCTTGCCTGGCGAGGGCGACCACGGTCTTGGGGTTGTCGCCCGAGATGATCTTGACGTCGATGCCGGCCTCGGAGAACTCCTCGAGCGTGCCGCGCACGCCCGGCCGCAGCTCGTCGCTGAAGCAGATGAGGGCGAGCGCCTCGAGACCGGCGGGCAGGACGGGCGGGGCGTCGGGGTCGGCGCCGAAGGCGGCCGGCTCGGCCAGCCCGGCGAACATGACGACGCGCAGGCCGCGCGCGGCCCACTCGTCGGCGCGCGTGCGCCAGTCCGCGGCGGCGCCCAGCGCCGGCGCGAGGATCTCGGGCGCGCCCAGCACGTAGGTGCCGCGCGCCTCGCCGTCGGCGAAGGTGAGTCCGCTCCACTTGCGATCGGACGAGAAGAACGCCTCGTGCGCGGCCGTCCTGCGCTCCGCCGGGAAGGCGGTGCGGAGCGCCTCGATCGTCCGGTTGGCGTCGGTGGTGCTGGCGGAGAAGGCGCCGAGCAGGCGCGCTGCGCGCGCGTCGTCGGCGCCCAGCCCCGCCAGCTCCTCGAACGTCACGACGCCTGAGGTCAGCGTCCCCGTCTTGTCGGTGCAGAGGACGTCGACGTTGCTCAGGCTCTCCACGGCGTTGAACTGCTGCACCAGCACGTCCTTGCCCAGCAGGCGCACGGCGCCGAGCGCGTACGTGAGCGCGATGCTCAGCACGAGCCCGTTGGGGATGAGCGCGAGGATCACGGTGGACATGCGCACGCTCTCCACGAACGGCACGCCGCCGACGACGTTGCGCACCCACACGAGGATCTCGAACACGATCACGACGATCAGCAGGATGCGCACGATCTGCACGACCTGCTTCTGCAGCGGCGTGAGCTCGCGCTTGTAGGCGGTCGCCTTGGCGGTGAGCTTGTTGGCGAAGCTGTCCAGGCCGACCCGGGCGGCCTCGTAGTAGCCGCCGCCCGTCATGCAGAAGCTGCCGGACATGAGGTCGTCACCGGGGTGCTTGGTGACGAGGTCGGACTCGCCGGTGAGCAGCGACTCGTCGACCTCCATGCGCCCCTCGCCGACCATCGGCCCGTCCACCACGACCTGGTCGCCGGGCTCGAGCCGCAGGACGTCGCCGAGCACCACCTGCGACGGGTCGATCTCGACGACGATCCCGTCGCGCAGCACGTCCGCTTTGGGCCGCAGGAGGATCGCCATCTTGTCCATGACGCGCTTGGCGCGGACCTCCTGGAAGAGGCTGATGACGGTGTTGGCGCCGATCACGAACACGACCGAGAACGCGTCCAGCGGCTTGCCCAGCACCAGGAGCAGGATGCCGAGGAAGTAGAAGAGGTTGTTGATGAAGTTGAAGACGTTGTCGCGGACGATGCGTCCGTAGGTGCGGCCGGCGCGGATCTCGACGTCGTTGCCCTGGCCCGCGGCGCGCCGCCGCTCGGCCTCAGCGGTGCTGAGGCCGGTGACCGGCGGCGCCTCTGTGCGTACTGTGCTCATGCGGAGACCGTACCAGAACGGAACGGACGAGGCTGCCGGCCCGGCTCGCCGCCCCGCCGACTCGCGGACGTCAGCCGGCCCCTGGCGGTGACAGCGGCAGGACGACGCGGAACACGGAGCCGTTGCCGGGCGCACTCTCTACCGCGATCGTGCCTCCGTGCGCCTGCACCAGTTCCTTTACGATGGACAGGCCGATGCCCGCTCCGCCCGTGTCGCGGGAGCGGGACTTCTCGCCGCGCCAGAAGCGGGTGAACACGTGCGGCAGGTCTTCCGGGGCGATACCGATGCCCGTGTCCGCGACCTCGAGCAGCGCTTCGCCGCCATCGGGGCGCACGACGACGCGCGCCGTGCCGCCCGCGTCGGTGTAGCGCAGGGCGTTGGAGAGCAGGTTGACGACGATCTGCTCGAGGCGCTTGGGGTCGCCGTCCACGATCGCCGGCTCGAGGCCCGACGACAGGGCCACGCCCTTGTCGGCGAACGCGTCCGCGAACGCCGCCGTCTGCGCCCCGGCGACGGCGGCGAGGTCGACCGGCTTAGCCTCGAGCAGCAGGCCCGGGCGTTCGGCCTCGGCGAGCGCGGAGATGTCGTCGAGGAGGCGGGTCAGGCGGAGCGCCTCGTCGTGCATCGCCGAGAGGTTGGCGGCCTCATCCTCCAGCACGCCGTCCTGGGCCGCCTCGACGCGCGCGAGGATGCCCATCACCGGCGTGCGCAGCTCGTGCGCGAGGTCGGCGACGTTCTCCTTGCGCAGGCCCTCCTCGTGCTGCAACGTCTCGGCGAGGCGGTTGAGGGCGTCGGCCACGGCCGCCATCTCCTCGTCGCCGCTCTTCGGGACGCGCGCGTCGAGGTCGCCGGCGCTCATGGCTTCGGCGCCGGCGCGGATGCGCCGCAGCGGCCGCGAGAGCGTGACCGCGAGGGAGAGCGCGACCAGCACGGCGATGACCGCGGACACCACGCCGGCCACCACGTGCATGCGCACGAGTTCCTGCCGCAACTGGATCTCCTCGCTGCTGAACAGTCTGCCGTCGTCGCGGCTCACGACGACGGTGCCGATGCGCCGGGCGCCCACCTTGACCGGCGCCGTCGCCGCCGCGCCGGCCTGCACCGGCGCCGACGGCGGGTGCGAGAAGATCAGCTTGCCGCTCGCGTCGTACAGGTCCACGGCGAGGAAGTCGATCTGGGCCAGGTGGTGCAGCGTCTCGATGCTCTGCCGGGACCAGCCGCCGTTCTGGGAGACGACCGCCGCCACGTCGCCGAAGTGGATGGCCGAGTTGTGCAGGCGGGCGCGGGCGGAGGCCTCGAGGCGCGAGGTGAGGCTGACGCTCGAGTAGACGGTGGACACGACCGTGCCCAGCAGGGCGACGGCGACGAACGCGACCAGCAGGCGGGCGCGCAGGCCCCAGCGCCGGGGGCGGTCGCTCATAGCTTGGCCAGACGGTACCCGACCCCGCTGACCGTCTCCACGTAGCGCGGCCTTGCCGGGTCGGGCTCGATCTTCTTGCGCAGGTTCTTGACGTGCACGTCGATGGTGCGTTCGTAGCCCTCGTAGTCGTAGCCCTGGACGCGGTTCACGAGCTCGAAGCGCGAGTAGGCGCGTCCGGGGTACCTCGCGAGGGCGAGGAGAAGCTTGTACTCGTTGGGCGTGAGGTCGACCGGCTCGCCGTCGCGCAGCACCGCCCGCTTCACGGTGTCGATCTCGAGGCGCCCCTCGTCGAAGCGAAGGATCTCCACGAGGGGCGTCTCCACGCCCTTGGTCCTGCGCAGCACGGCGTGCACGCGCGCCACCAGCTCGCGCGGGCTGAAGGGCTTGACCAGGTAGTCGTCGGCGCCGGCGACGAGGCCGCCGACGCGCTCCTCTTCGCTCGCCTTGGCCGTGAGCATCACGATGGGCACGTCCGAGCGGCTGCGCACCTCCTGGCAGATCTCCTCGCCGGAGATATCGGGCAGCATGAGGTCCAGCACGATGAGGTCGGGGCTGCGCCGCTCGGCCAGTGCCAGCCCCTCGCGGCCGTTCGCGGCCACGTACACGGTGAACCCGTCCCTCTCGAGGTAGGCCTTGACGACCTCTCGCACCGACTCCTCGTCGTCGATCACCACGATCCTGCCGGATCCGCTCACGGACCCTCCTCGGGGCCTCGCCGCCACAGGCGCCAACATACCCCAAAGGCGAAGTCGCGAAAGAAGCCTGCCCGGTCCGTGAGTCCCGCCGGTCGGGGAGAGTGCGGGTCCGGACAGGGGCGCGTGCTTCACAACTCCTTCATCGCCGCGCCGTACAGTGCCTTACGAAGCTCAGAACTCACGCAAACGAGACAGGGAGAAGATCACCTGATGAGAACCCGGTCCAAAGCGGTACTTGCGGCGATCGCGACCGTCATCCTCGCGGCAGTGGTGTTCGTCCCGATCGCCGGCGCGAACGGCATGATGGGAACCACCTCGCCGTCCCCGACGATGATGGCGACGCCCAGGCCGACAGCACCGGCGACGACGATGCCCCTTCCCACTCCGGCGCCGGCGCCCGGCGCCGCAGGCGCGGGCTGGTGCGGCGGCGGCACGTGGAACGGCTCGGGCGCCTGGGGCGGCACGGGTATGTGGGGCACCGGCACGAGTGCTTTGTGGCTCACGGACAACCCCGACGCCCTCGCCGCCTGGACGCAGCTCAGGGCCGACCACGTCGCCGCCATGCAGGCCTGGCAGGACACCTACAAGGCCGACCTGACGACCCCGGCGGCGCAGCAGGCGCTGCACGACCTGTGGACCGGCAACTGGAACGACATGAAGGACTTCTACCAGCAGTACGCAGGCGCCGCCGCCTGGACCAGCCCCGCCGCCGGCCTGTGGAACGGCTGGCAGATGGGCGGCATGATGGGCGGCTCCTGGAACCCGAGTCACATGTGGGGCGCCGCCTACGGCGCCTCCTGGATGACCGGCCACCCCGGCGCCTTCGGCCGGTGGATGACGATGCGCGCGAGGCAGACCGGCGCGGTCGCCGCCTGGCAGCAGCGCTACGCCGGCGACCTGACCGGCAGCGGCGCGCGGAGCGCGATGCGGAGCATGCGCGCCCGCGTGCGCACGCAGGTCAAGGACTTCTACCGCCACCATCACCTGGCCGTTACCACCGCCCGTATGCGCTACGGCGCGGGCGGCTGGATGGGCCTCGGCGGCATGTGGGGCGGCTTCGGCTGGTAGGCCTTCCGCCTGCACGAGCGTGACGACCTCCGAGGGCCGGCTGTCCGCCGGCCCTCGGTCGTTCTCCTGGCATGCTCCGGGCATGCCCCTGCGGGTCTCCACACAACTTCTTCACGCGCGCCGCCTACGATGCCCGCACTGTCAGCTCAGGCGGCCGGTGGGGACTCCGGCCACGCACGGGAGGAAGACCTTGTCAGGGAAGCAGAACAAGAAGAAGCGCACCGGTGGTACGCAGAACTCCCAGACGACGGCGCGGCAGGAGAAGCGCGCGCAGTTCGAGCAGCCGAAGAGCCGCACCGCGCTGCACCTCACGCTCGCGGGCATCGCGCTCGTGGCGGTGATCGCCGTAGCGGCGGTCTTCATGATGAACCGTGGCGGCGCCGAAGCGGCGACGGCGACCGCAGCCGCTCCCGGCGGCAACGTCACCATCCCCATCTCACAGGTCAAGGACGGCAAGGCGCACTTCTACACCTACAACGCGGGCGGCACGACGGTGAGGTACTTCGTGCTCGCCGACAAGACCGGCACCGTCCGCGTCGCGCTCGACGCGTGCGAGGTGTGCTACGCGCAGAAGAAGGGCTACCACCAGGAGGGAGACGCCATGGTGTGCAACAACTGCGGCAAGGTCTTCCCGAGCTCGCAGATCAACGTCATCACCGGCGGCTGCAACCCCATCCCGGTGGACAAGAAGATCTCCGGCGGCCAGCTGACCATCGGCGCCGGCAGCCTCACGCAGGGCGCGCGGTACTTCTGATCGCGGACAGGACCGAAAGCTGATCTCGTGAGGCTCCGAACCGTCGCCTTCAGCAACCTGCGGCGCCGCAAGGGCCGCGCGGCGTTCCTGGTGGCCGGCCTGCTCGTCGGCATCGGCACCGTGGTCGCGCTGCTCACGCTCAGTCAGGCGCTGACCGTGCAGGCGCAGGACAACCTGGAGACCTACGGCGCGAACATCGTCGTCGCGCCGCGGTCGGACGGGCTCTCGCTGACCTACGGCGGGGTGACGCTCGGCAACGTGTCGGTCGGCGCCCGGGAGATCCAGCAGGCCGACCTCGCGCGCATCGCTTCGATCCCCAACCGCCACAACATCGCCATCATCGCGCCGGAGCTGCTCGGCGCGGTCAGCGTCAAAGGGCGCCGGGGCCTGCTCATGGGCGTGCAGCCCAGGAACGAGTTCGACCTCAAGAAGTGGTGGAGCGTGGAAGGGCGGCCGCCGCGGAGCGGCCACGAGCTCGTGGCCGGCTCGACGGCCGCCACCGCGCTCCGGCTGCACATAGGCGGCCGTGTCAGCGTCGACGGCCGCCCGTTCACCGTCACCGGGATCCTGAGTCCGACCGGTTCCCAGGACGACAACCTGCTGATCACCGACCTGGGCACGGCCCAGGGCGTGCTCCACAAGCCCGGCCAGGTCTCCATGGTCCAGGTGGCGGCGCTCTGCAGCAGCTGCCCCGTCGGCAAGATCGTCGCCCAGCTCGGCGGCGTGCTGCCCGGGACCAAGGTCACGGCCATGCAGGACAAGGTCAAGAACCGCATGCACATCATCGATCAGTTCCGCTCCTTCAGCTGGATCGTCGCCGGAGTGATCATCGGCATCGAGGCGCTGGTCGTGTTCGTCACCATGATGGGCTCGGTCAACGAGCGCACCCGGGAGATCGGCATCTTCCGCGCGCTCGGCTTCCGCCGCCTGCACGTGACGGGCCTGATCCTCATCGAGGCGGTCGTCGCCAGCCTGCTCGCCGGCGTGTTCGGCTACCTCGCCGGCATGGGGGTGAGCTACGCCCTGCTGCCGCTGCTGGCCGGCGGCGGCGTGTCGGTGACCTGGGCGCCGGCGCTCGCCGGCGGGGCCGTCGGCCTCGCCGTCGTCATCGGCGCCGTCGCTTCGCTGTATCCGGCGCTCCGCGCCAGCCGCATGGACCCGACCGTCGCCCTGCGCGCGCTCTGAGGGCCCGGCCGTGACCCTGTTCAGCGTCGCCCTCAACAACCTGCGCCGCCGCAAGGGCCGCGCCGCGTTCCTGGTCGCCGGCCTGCTCATCGGCGTCGGCACCGTGGTCGCGCTCATCTCCATCACCCAGTCCATGACCGGCCAGACCAAGGCCAACCTCCAGAGCTACGGCGCCAACATCGTGGTGACGCCGCGGACCAAAGACGTGGCCCTCAGCTACGGCGGCATCTCCGCCGGCGGCGTTTCCGTAGGGCGGCAGTCGCTGTCGCAGGCGGACCTCGCGCGCATCGCCACCATCCCGAGCCACGCCGACATCTCGGCGGTCGCGCCGGAGCTGGTCGGCGCGGTCCGGGTCAAAGGCCGCCGCGTCCTGCTGCTCGGCGTGCAGCCGGAGCAGCAGTTCAAGCTCAAGCGCTGGTGGTCGGTGGGCTCCGGGCATGCGCCCACCAACGGCCGCGAGCTCATCGCCGGCGCGGCCGCGGCCAAGGCGCTCGGCCTCACCATGGGCGACTACGTGCACATCGCCGGCCGCCGGTTCACGGTGACGGGAGTGCTGCGAGAGACCGGCTCCCAGGACGACAGCCTGCTCATCGCCGACCTCGGCGCCGTCCAGCAGGTGCTGCGCGAGCCGGGCAAGATCACCCTGGTCGAGATCGCGGCGCTGTACGCCGGCGCGCCCGTGGACAGGATCGCCGGCGAGATCGGCGCCGCCTTGCCGCAGGCCAAGGTCACGGCGCTGCAGGAGGCAGTCAGGAGTCGCCAGCAGGCGGTCGATCAGTTCCGCCGCTTCTCCTATGCGATCGTGGGCGTCGTGATCGCCATCGAGGCGCTCGTCGTGTTCCTCACCGTGATGGGCTCGGTCAGCGAGCGCACGCGTGAGATCGGCGTGTTCCGCGCCATCGGGTTCCGGCAGGTGCACGTCACCCGACTCATTCTCATCGAGGCGGTCATCGCCAGCACCGTCGCCGGCGTGCTCGGCTACGCGGCGGGCATGGCGATCACCTCCGTCGTGCTACCCCTGGTCGCCCACGGCGTCGAGGTGGCGTGGGCGCCGTTGCTCGGCCTCGCCGCCGTCGTCCTGGCCGTCGCCATCGGCGGCCTGGCCTCGCTGTACCCGGCGCTCCGCGCCGGCAAGATGGACCCCACTGAGGCGCTCCGCGCGCTGTGACGCGCAGGCAGATGCAAGGAGAGAGAATGGCCGTAGCCACGAAAGAGACCGGCCGGGAGACCCTGCCGGAGGCGTCCGCGCCGGCGAACCCGGCTGCGCCGGACGAGCGGGCCGCGCGCTTCATCGACGTCCGCGGCCTGCAAAAGACGTTCGAGGGCGACGGCGCGCCCGTGCACGCCCTCCGCGGCCTGGATCTCGTCGTCCCGGAGGGCTCGTTTCTCGGTGTCATGGGCCAGTCCGGATCCGGCAAGAGCACCTTGCTCGCCATGCTCGGCGGCCTCAGCCACCCTACCGCCGGCGCGATCGCCGTCGACGGCATCGACCTCTACGCGCTGCCCGGAGAGCGGCTCGCGGACTTCCGCCGCGAGTACCTCGGCTTCGTCTTCCAGTCGTTCAACCTGGTGCCGTACCTCACGGCGCTGGAGAACGTCACGCTGCCGCTGGCGGTCAAGAAGATGCCGTCGAGCAGAGAAGCGCGAGCGCGCTCTCGAGGTGCTGGACCGCGTGGGGCTCGCCGACCGCGGCGGGCACCTGCCCGGCAAGCTCTCGGGCGGCGAGCAGGAGCGCGTGGCCATCGCCCGCGCGCTCGTCAACGAGCCGCCGCTCATCCTCGCCGACGAGCCCACGGGCGCGCTGGACAGCGAGACGACCGTCGAGATCATGGACCTCTTCGCCGGACTGCACCGTGAGGGAAACACCATCGTCATGGTCACGCACAACTCGGAGATCCGGCGGTACTTCGACCGCACGATCGTGCTGCGCGACGGCCGGCTGGACTGACCGGCGCAGGATCGTCCATCGGGCCGGGAGGCCGCGGCCGCCCGGAGGGGATACACTTCTGCGCCGTGTCCAGGTCGCCGACATCCAGCTTGCGCGCCGCGCTCCTGCTCGCCCTCGCGGCGCTGACGCTCCTGCTCGCGCTCCCTGCGGCCGCCTTTGCGGAGCGCACCGGGGAGTGGCGCCACGGCTGGGAGGTCGTCCAGCTCGTGCGGCTGGCGCCGCCCCGGGGGACGCCCATCTTCTACCTCGGTGACTCCACAGCGCGTGAATCGACGGTCCGCGACGCCGTCTGGACGCTGCAGCTCCGGCGGCTTGCGGCGGCGGCCGGCAAGACCACCGCCACGCGCGTCTTCACGCTCGCCAGCCACGGCCAGACGTTCGGCATGGACCGGCAGTTCATCGCCGCGATGCCGCCGCGCGGCGCGCACACGCCGAGGGGCGTCGCGCTCATCGGCGTCGGGCTCAGCCGTTTCATCGGGCCGCCCATTGACCGCCGGCCGGCGGCGGTCAAGCCGCCGCCGCCCGGCGAGCCGCCGGTGCTGCACCGGTGGACCCAGCACCTCTACACCGACCGGGCGCCCCTGTCGCTCACGCGCAAGCACGAGCTCGTCCCGCGGTGGATGCGCCGCCGCTGGGCCGGCTTTCACCGGGATCTCGGCGCCAACTTCAGAGCCATCGACCGGCTGCTCGCCCTGTG
Source organism: uncultured Thermoleophilia bacterium (assembly GCA_963798285.1). Lineage (GTDB taxonomy): Bacteria > Actinomycetota > Thermoleophilia > UBA2241 > UBA2241 > CAIXSE01. The sequence goes on from CAWCSR010000007.1 coordinate 107,999, forward strand.
CCGGGCCCGGGGACTGCGGCCCGTGCTCGTCGACCTCCCGCTGGACGTGCGCGTTGTGGGCCACGGCCTCGACAAGGCTCGCGCCGCGTACCACGCGGGCTGCCGCCGGCTCGCACGCCGTTACCACGCCCCGTATCTCTCGCTGCAGCCTCCGGCCCCGCTGCCGACCGCCGATTACTGGGACCTCATGCACCTCCTGCCGCCGGGGTCCCGCGTCTGGCAGTCGCGGTTCAGCCACCAGCTCGTGAAGCTGCTTCCCAAAGACCAGCCGGCGACATAGGCACGGGGTCCCGCCGGGCCGGCCGGCCCAGGTGACCGCCTGCCGGCCGCCCAGCCGGTCGCCCGGACGATAGAATGGCGCGCATGATCCATCGGCTCGCGACCGTCGTGTGCTGCCTGCTCCTGCTGGCCGGTGGTTGGTCGGCCTTCCTGGTCACGCCGTCCACCGCCGCCGCGTCGGCGGCCGTCGACGACTGGACGCACGACTGGGAGGTCGTGCAGCTCATGCGCTCGCAGCCTCCTGCCTCAGTGGTCGTCTACTACGTAGGTGACTCCACCGCCCGCGAGTCCGTGGTGGACGACCAGCTGTGGACCGCACAACTGCAGGCACGCGCCACGGCGGCGGGCAGGGCCTCTTCCGCCGTCGCCTACTCGCTCACCGCGCACAGCCAGACCTTCGGCATGGACGGTCAGCTCGTCCGGGCCCTGCCCGCGACGCCGGAGGGCGTGCCGCGCGGCATCGTCGTGATCGGGGTCGAGCTCACTCGCTTCATCGGGCCGCCGCTGAAGCAGCCGGCGGCGGCCGTCGCGCCTCCCTCCCCGGGCGAGCCGCCCGTGCTCAGCCCCTGGGCGAGACACCGGTACGCCGACCGGGCGCCGCTCTCCCTCGCCCGCAAGCGGGCGCTTGCACCCAGATGGATGGAGCGCCACTGGAAGGGCTTCGTCGACAACCGGTCCGCCAACCTCTCGGCGATCGGGCGGCTGGTGGACGCCTGCCGCAAGAAGGGGCTTCGGCCGGTTCTGCTCGATCTGCCGATGGACCTCGCCGTCGTACGCCACCGGCTGGACACGCCTCGCGATTCGTACAGGGCCGCCTGTCGCCGGCTCGCGAGGCGGCTGCACTTCCCGTACCTCGCCTACGGGCGTCCGCTGCGCGTGCCGAACGCCTGCTTCTGGGATCTCATGCACCTGCTTCCGCCGGGCGGAGAGCGGTGGCAGTCCCTCCTCACGGACGAGCTCGTCCGCCTGCTTCCCAAGGAGCAACCGGCGACCTAGAACCGCCCGTGGGTTGGGGCGAGCAGGGGCGGGAACAGACCGCCAATGGACTCCAAGCGCATCATCCGCACCTATCTCGGCGTGGCCGCCACGACGACCCTCGCGCAGTCGCTCATCTGGGGAGTGAACACCCTCTTCCTGCTCTCGGTGGGGCTCGACATCTTCCAGGTGATGCTGATCAACGCCGCGTACACCGTCGCCCAGGTGATCTTCGAGGTGCCGACGGGGGTCGTCGCGGACACGATCGGCCGCCGGGTCTCCTACCTCCTCGCCGTCGGCATCATCCTCGTGTCCACGCTGCTGTACGTCGGATTCGGCCTTGCGGGGTACGGGCTGTGGCCGTTCGCCGCCGCCTCCGCCTTGCTCGGCGTCGGCTACACGTTCTACACGGGCGCGGTCGACGCGTGGATGGTCGACGCGCTGCACTCCGTCGGCTACGAGGGCCGGCTGGAGCCGATCTTCGCCCGTTACGGAGTCATGTTCGGCATCTTCATGCTGATCGGCACCACGCTGGGCGGCCTGCTCGGACAGATCGACCTGTGGATCCCGTATGTGGCGCGGGCCATCGTCCTGGTGCCCGCGTTCCTGCTCGGGCTGCTGGTGATGCGCGACATGGGCTTCAAGGGCCGGCCGCTCACGCTGGGCAGCTTCGGCGGCGAGACGCGGCGCATCGCCGCCGAGGGGGTCACCTACGGCCTCCGCGACAAGGTCGTCCGCTTCATCATGTTCTCGTCGCTCGTCCAGGGCGTGTTCTTCATGTACGGCTTCTACTCGTGGCAGAAGTACTTCCTCGACCTGCTCGGCCGCGACCTCGTGTGGGTGACCGGCGTGATCGCCGCGCTCGTGGGGCTCACGCAGGTCTTCGGCAACCTGTTCGTAGGACGGATCATGGCGCGGGTGCCCGACCGCGGCCTCATCCTCATGGTGTGCAGCGGAGTTACCACGGTGGCCGTCATCGGGGCCGCGCTCGTGCAGCAGTTCTGGGTCGCCGTGTCTCTCTACCTGGTCTCGACGGTGGCGTTCGGCATCTACGTGCCGGTCAAGCAGGGTTGGCTGAACTCGCGCATCCCGTCGCAGCAGCGCGCGACCATCATCTCGCTGGACGCACTGTTCGGCGACGGCGGCTCGACGGTGGGACAGGTCGGGCTCGGCTACCTGTCCCAGGCGGTCTCGATCCCCGCTGCCTGGCTGGTGGGCGGCATCATCCAGGGCGCGAGCGTCCCGCTGCTGGCGGTGGCGCGGCGGGCGGAGCCCGGGGCGCCCGCCGTCACGACCACCGCGAGCGAGCCGGGCCTGCAGGTGGAGTCTCCGGGCTGCTTCGGCCCGGAGCCGGGCATCGCGTGCGTACCCGGCGACGAGATCGGCGGCGCAGCCGCCGAGGACGTCGCCTGACCCTGCGGCTGCTGTCGCGGGCGCGCGCCGCCCGCGCGCGCCGGCGCCGCTGTCAGGCCGCGGGAGCGGGCGGCGCGTTCGCTTCCGCCGCCGTCGGCTTCTTGGTCTTGCCGCCCGGCAGGAAGCAGCTCATCACGAAGCCGAAGAGCCCGAGCACGCCGATGGCGAAGAGAGCGTCCTGCAGGCCCTTGTTGCGCGCATCCTGGTTGAACTGCACGAACTTCCGCACCAGCGGAGCCGGCTCGTGCTTGCTCTTGAGCCAGGCGGTGACCTGCGCGTTGCTGACCGTCTGGGCGTCGCGGCGCAGGAAGACGACGACAGCGGGCTTCTCACTCGCCGGGATACCGTTGAACTGCTGGACGGCGCCGCTGAACGTGGCGATGAGCGTGCTCATGAGCACGGCGCCCGCCACCGCGGTGCCGAACGCGCCGCCGAGATTGCTCATCGCCCGGGAGAGGCCCGAGATCTCGCTCTGTTCTTCAGCCGGCACCGCGCCCTGGGTGATGTTCATCAAGGGCGCGTTGATCAGCCCGATGCCGATGCCGGCGACGATCATGCCCGGCAGGAAGGCCCACTGCTGGGCGGTCGCCTTGAGCTCCATCGCCACCAGCAGGATGCCGGCGACGAACACGAGCATGCCGACCTGCACGATGAGCTTGGGGGCCACGACCTGCGTGAGCTTGCTGACCCGCGTGGCCACGATGATGATCATGATCGTCATCGGCAGGATCAGCAGGCCGCTGTGGAAGGCGGTGTAGCCGAGCGCCATCTGCATGAACACGGGGCCGACGAAGAGGAAGCCCGCCTGCATGAACATGAAGGCGACGATGGCGAGCAGCCCGAACAGCACGGCGCGGTTCTTCAGCATGGTGATGTTCAGCAGCGCGTCCTTGCCGGCGCGCAGCATGCGCCGCTCCCAGAGCCCGAACAGCAGCAGCACCACGACGCCGGCGATGACGAACGGGACGACCGGCGAGATGCCGCCCTCCGGGATCAGCGTCCTGCCCCAGCCGAGCACGGGCACGCGTGCGGCCGTCCAGCCGTACTTGCTCGCCTGCAGCACGCCGAGCACCACGAGCGCCAGGCCGAGCGCGGAGAGAAACGCGCCCGGGTAGTCGAGCCGCGCCTTCGGGCGCGGCTGCTTCGGTACCTTGATCCGCGTCGAGAGGGCGAGCGTCGCAAGGACCACGCAGACCTCCAGCAGGAACGACACGCGCCAGGTGAGGTAGGTCGTGAGAAAGCCGCAGATCAGCGGCCCGAGCGCCGCGCCCAAGGCTGCCATCGCGCCGACGGCGGCGAACGCCGAGACGCGCGGCTTGCCGGCGGGGTAGATCGTACCGACGATGGCGAAGATCGCCGGGATCATCAGCGCCGAGCCCAGGCCTTCTAGCAGCGACCAGCCGGCGATCATCATCGGCAGGCCCATGCTGAAGGCGGTGATCAGCGCGCCCACGCCGTACATGGAGATGCCGAGGGTGAACGTGGTGCGGCGGCCCCACACGTCGCCGAGCTTGCCGCCGATCAGCATGAACGAGGCCATGACCAGAGAGTAGAGGACCAGCGCCGACTGCACGCCGGAGACGGTGGTGCCGAGACTTTTGACGACCGAGGTGACGGCGACGTTCATGGCCGTGGTGTCGTAGGCGTTGATGAACTGCGCCATGCAGAGCGCCACGAGGATGAGCTTGAGCGGAAGCGCCACCGCGCCTGCGACCGGATCCTTCACGGCCGCGGCCGAGCCTGCTGTCGTCGCCATTCGCCCCTCCGTCTCCACGCCGCCGCCCGCCGTCATACTGTCCCGTACACCAATCGACAGCGGTAGCCTCCTTCTTGACCTCGGGCGGTTCTGAAGAGGTTGTGAGTGTGAGTGCGCTCAAATCGTGGAAGGCTCGCACTGACACTCGAGCAGGGAGCCGGCAATGAGCACCTACGACATCGCGATCATCGGCGGAGGGCCGGCCGGGCTGGCCACGGCCATGTACGCGGGCCTGCGCGGCCTCGGCGCCGTCGTCTACGAGGCCGAGGCCTTCGGCGGCCAGCTCATCAACCTGTATCCGACCAAGCCGGTCAGCAACTTCCCGGCGCAGCCGTCGCTGCCGTCGCGGGAGCTCGCCATGCGTCTCGCGGAGCAGGCCGACCAGTTCGGCGCGGAGCTGCGTGAGTGGCGCGCCGTCGAGAACGTAGTGCCGCGGGAGGGCGGCTTCAAGATCGACGGGTCACTGCGCCAGGACGACGCCAGGACGCTGGTGCTCGCCATGGGCCTCGGCCGCTTCACGCCGCGGCGCCTCGGCCTTGCCGACGAGGAGCGCTACATCGGCAAGGGACTGACGTACCGGCTGCCGCCGCTGGAGGACGTGCGCGCCAAGCGGGCCGTCGTCGTGGGCGGCGGCGACACGGCCCTGGACACGGCGCTCTCGCTGCGCGAGGTCGCCGACGTGACGGTCGTGCGCCGGCGGGATGAGTTCCGCGCCTTTGCGCACACGCAGGACCGCTTCGCGGAGGCCGGCATCGACGTGGTCAGCAACGGCGAGGTGGTCGGCCTCAATGGCGGCGAGCGGCTCGAGAGCATCGTCGTGCGGCGGCCCGACGAGTCCACCATCGAGATCCCGGCGGACCTCGTGCTGGTGAGCATCGGGCAGGTCCCCGACCTCTCCGGCTTCGAGCACTGGGGGATCGGGCTCTCCGGGTCCAGGATCGACGTCGACTCCGCCATGGAGACCAGCGTGCCCGGCGTGTACGCCGTCGGCGACTTCGCCGCGTACCCGGGCAAGGTGCGGATGATCGCGACCGCCGTGGCCGAGGGCTCGACGGCCGCCGCCGCCGCGCAGCGCTACCTCTCGGCGGACTGAGCTCCGGCCGCGCCGGATCCGGCGCCCCGGGCTGCTGCGTCCGCCACTACGCCTGCCTGCCGCTGCCGGTCACGCCGTGCTGCATGCAGAAGGGGCGGGCCCTCGCGGGCCCGCCCCTTCTGTCGTGAAGTCTGGCTGGTAGCCATCTGCGAGTCTAGCGCAGGAGGCAGCCGTTTGACTGCAGGTACTCCTGCCACTCGGCCTCGCTGGGCTCGCCGCACTTGCGCAGGAGCTTCTCCCACTCGTTGTCCACCCAGGCCTCGAGGTTGAGGAGCGTCTCCTCGTTGCCGGGCTTGAACAGGTGGGCGAAGCGGCCCTGACGCTTGAGCCACGGGATGAGCGGCTTCTTGTGGTGCGGCCGGTAGGTCAGCCGGTACTCGCCGTCCACGACCTCGAAGAGCGGCCAGTAGCAGGTCTCGACGGCCTCGCGGGCGAGGTCGATGGTCTCCGCGCCGTCCGCAGCGCCAGCCGCGGGGGCAGGGCGCGAGCACGTTGATGAACGTCGCGCCCGGCGTGTCCAGGGCCTTGGCCGACTTGCGCACGAGGTCGCGCGGGTCGTGCGGCGAGGCCTGGGCCACGTAGCCGAGCTCGTGGGCGATCATGATGTCGGTGAGGTTCTTGCGGTTCTGCAGCTTGCCCGATGTCGACTTGCCGACCGGGCTGGTGGTGGTCCAGGCGCCCATCGGCGTCGCGCCGGAGCGCTGGAAGCCGGTGTTCATGTAGGCGCCGTTGTCGTAGCAGACGTACAGCATCTGGTGGCCGCGCTCCATGGCGCCGGAGAGCGACTGCAGGCCGATGTCGTAGGTGCCGCCGTCGCCGCCGAAGGCGATGAACTTGGTGTTCTCCTCGATCGAGCCCCTTCTTCTTGAGGGCGCGGTACGCGGTCTCGACGCCGGAGAGCGTCGCGGCCGCGTTCTCGAAGGCGGTGTGGATGTAGCTGCCCTTCCACGAGGTGTACGGGTAGATGGTGGTGCTCACCTCGAGGCAGCCGGTGGCGGCGGAGACGACGACCGGGTCTTCTGGTGCCCATGAGGACCTGGCGCACGACGATCGGGGCGCCGCAGCCGGCGCACATGCGGTGCCCGCCGGCGAGCTCGCTGCCCTTGGCGACGAGTTCGCGCCACTTGTCGCGCGCGTCCTCGAAGTGGTTGGTCTCCTTGATCGCGTCCACCGGGCACACGTCGACGCACTCGTGGCACAGGATGCAGCGGCTCTCGTCGACGTTGAACGAGGCCAGCTCGCGCTCGTTGAAGGTGAGCGCGCCGGTGGGACAGGCCGTGACGCAGCGGCCGCAGCTGATGCAGTCGGCCAGCTGGAGCGCCTCGCCGTAGGGCGTGTCGACGTTGATGCTGAAGCCCCGGCCGGTGAAGTCGTAGCAGGCCGGGCCGGCCACGTCGCGGCACACGCGCACGCACCGGCCGCAGGCGATGCAGCGGCTCCATGTCGCGGCGGATGAACGGGTGCTCGTACTGGGGCTCGACCTCGCGCACGCGGCTGCCCTTGGCGACGAGGTCGTTGTCGGTGATGTCGTACTCGACGCCGAGGCTCTGCAGGTCGCAGGCGCCGTTGCTCGGGCACTCGCACTGCAGGCAGCGCGATGGCCTCCGCGCGGGCGGCGGCGAGGCTGTAGCCCTTCTCGACCTCGAGGTCGGTGGCCGTGAGGCGCTTCGGCCTTGCCGACCTTGGGCATGGTGACGCGAGCCGCGGACTCGGCGCTCGCGCCCATCTTGAGCCACACGGGGGTGCGCTCGGCGAGACGCTGCGCCGAGCTCGCCGAGCTGTGCGCTCGTCCTTGAGCTGCTCGAGGTAGGGCAGGCCGTTGAACACGGCGAGCTGCTCCTCGAGCGTCTCGAGGTCCTCGCCGCGCAGCCAGGCGTCGATGGCGAGCGCGGTGCGCTTGCCGCTGGCCACCGCGTGGATCACCGACTGCGAGCCGGTGATGGCGTCGCCGGCGGCGAACACGCCGTCTTCCGGCGTGCGCCCGGTGTAGTAGTTGGCCTGCAGCCGCGAGTCGTCGCCGAGCGGCAGGTAGTCGGCGCTGTCGCCGAGCCTGGGCGCGTAGCCGGTGGCGATGACGACGGTGGTCGCGGCCACGTCGAAGCGCGAGCCGCGGACCTCCTTGCGGCGGCCCTTCTCGCGCACGACGCGGACGCACTCGACGCCCTGCGCCTTGCCGCCCTTGGTCTTGACCTTCTTGGCCAGCGGCGCCGAACTCGAACTTGACGCCCTCCTCGAGGGCGGCGGCGAGGTCGCGGGCGCCGGCCGGGATGTCGTCGGCCTCGTGCTGCGCGATGACGACGACATCCTTGGCGCCCTTGCGCCGCGCCGTGCGGGCGACGTCGAAGCGCGGTGATGCCGTCGCCGATCACGACGACCTTGCTGCGTGAAGCTGCACGGCCCGGCCCTCGCGCACGCGCTTGAGCAGCTCGAGGCCGTTCAGGGCGGCGTCGTCGCCGGGGAGGAGGTGCTTGCGGCTCCTCCCAGGTGCCGACGCTGATGATCACGGCGTCGAAGCCGGCGTCGAACAGGCCGTCGGGGTCGACCTCGTAGCCCAGCTCGGACTCGCCGACGAAGCGGACGCCGGCCTCCCAGAGCGGCTCGAGCTCCTTGTCCACGACCTTCGCCGGGCAGCCGGAACTCGGGGATGCTGTAGCGCAGCGAGCCGCCGGGCTCCTCGTTGGCGTCGTAGATGGTGACCTGGTGGCCGCCCCGCGTGAGGAACCACGCGGCGGCGAGGCCGGCCGGGCCGGCGCCGATGACGGCGACCCGCTGGCCGGTCGGCACGCCCGGCACCAGCAGCGTGGTCGCTGTGGTCGGCGGCCGCCCGGTGCAGGGCGCAGATGGCGATGGGCTCGTCCACGTCGCCGCGGCGGCAGACGGGCTCGCAGTAGCGCGGGCACACGCGCCCGAGGATGCCGGGGAACGGCAGCTCCTCGCGCACGATGCTGGCCGCGCCGGCGGCGTCGCCGGAGGCCAGCGCGGCCATGTAGGCGGGGATGTCGATGTGCGTGGGGCAGGCGTGCGAGCACGGCGCCTCACAGTAGGCGTTGTGGTCCGAGAGGTACATCTTGAGGTAGCTCTCGCGGCGCGCGCGGACGCGCGTCGTGTCGGTCTTGACGACCTAGGCCGTCCTCGACCCAGGTGGTGCAGGCCGCCTGCAGCTTGTCGAGGCCTTCGACCTCGACCATGCACAGGCGGCAGGCGCCCCAGGCGGCCATGCCCTCCTGGTGGCAGAGCGCGGGGATGTCGATGCCCTCGCGGCGCGCCACGTCGAGCACGGTCTCGCCCTCGCGGGCGGTGAGCTGGCTGGCCGTCGACGGTGAGCTGTACGGCAGCTTTGGTACGCGGACTCACTGCTGCCTCCCTTCGACCAGCGCCGAGTATGCCGCGTCTACGACGGGCACGGCGTCGAACTTGCACACCTGACGGCAGGTGTCGCACTTGATGCAGAGCTTCTGGTCGATCACGTGGAGCTGCTTGCGCTCGCCGCTGATCGCGCTGCGTGGGGCAGGCCCCGAGGCAGACGTGGCAGCCGGTGCAGGCGTCCTCGTCGATGATGTAGCGGATGAGCGGCCGGCAGACCTTGGCCGGGCAGCGCTGCTCGACCACGTGGGCCATGACCTCGTCGCGGAAGTACCGCAGCGTGGTGAGCACCGGGTTGGGGGCGCTGCCGCCGAGCTGGCACAGCGAGCCCTTCGATGATGTCGTCGCTGAGCTGCTCGAGCAGCTCGACGTCGTCGCTCGGTGCCCATCGCCGGCGGTGATGCGCTCGAGGATCTCGAGCATGCGCTGGGTGCCGACGCGGCAGGGTACGCACTTGCCGCAGCTCTCCTGCGGCGGTGAACTCGAGGAAGAACTTGGCGAAGTCGACCATGCAGGTGCTCGTCGTCGACGACGACCATGCCGCCGGAGCCCATCATCGAGCCGACTGGTGAGGTTCTCGAAGTCGATGGGCGTCGTCGAGCAGGTCGGCGGGCAGGCAGCCGCCGCACGGGCCGCCGAGCTGCACGGCCTTGAACTCGCGGCCGTCCTGCATGCCGCCGCCGACGTCGAAGATGACCTCGCGCAGCGTGGCGCCCATGGGCACCTCGACGAGGCCGGAGTTCCGCACCTTGCCGGTGAGCGAGAAGATCTTCGTGCCCTTGGAGTGGTCGGTGCCCATCGCCGCGAAGGCGTCGGCGCCGTGGTTGACGATCCACGGGACGTTGGCGTAGCGTCTCGACGTTGTTGAGGTTGGTCGGCTGGCCGCCAGAGGCCGTGGGCGACCGTGCGGATGTGCTTGCCGCGCGGCATGCCGCGGTGCCCCTCGATGGAGGCCGTGAGCGCCGTCGACTCGCCGCAGACGAACGCGCCGGCGCCCTGGTTGATGCGGAGGTCGAAGCTCCAGCCCGGTGCCGAGGATGTCGTCGCCGAGCAGGCCGCGCTCGCGCGCCTGCTCCAGCGCGAGGCGCAGGCGCGCGACGGCGCAGCGGGTACTCGTGGCGGACGTAGACGTAGCCCTCGTCGGCGCCGATGGCGAAGGCGGCGATGAGCATGCCCTCGATCACGCGAGTGCGGGTTGTCCTCGAGGATCGCGCGGTCCATGAAGGCTCCCGGGTCACCCTCGTCGCCGTTGGCAGATGAGGTAGTGCTTCTCGCCGGGGTTGGCGCGGCAGTAGCGCCACTTGCGTCCCGGTGGGGAACCCGGCGCCGCCGCGGCCGCGCAGGCCGCGAGCGCTCGACTTCGTCGATGACCGCCTCGGGTCGCCTCGTCGCCGAGCACCTTGGCGAGGGCCGTGTAGCCGCCGCGGGCGAGGTAGTCGTCGATCGAGGTGGGGTCGATGTAGCCGTTGATCGGCGCGCACGATGCGCGTCTGGCCGGCGTAGAACGGGATGTCCTTCTCGAGCGCGATCGCGTCGCCGGTCGCCGGGTCGCTGGTAGAGCAGGCGCTCGACGACGCCGTCGCCGACCACGCTGGTCTCGACGATCTCCGCCATGTCCTTGGCCTTGAGGCGCGGGTAGAAGACGCCCTTGGGGTGGACGACGGCGATGGGGCCCTCCTGGCAGAGGCCGTGGCAGCCCGTGAGGACGACCTGGACCTTGTCGGAGAGGCCGCGCTTGTCGAGCTCCTTGGCGAGCGCGTCGCTCACGGCCGCGCGCCCGGTGGCGTTGCAGGTCGAGCCGGCGCAGACGCGGATCTTGACCGTGTCTTCGCCGCCGGTCGCGAGCTCGGGCTTGTAGGCGGCCTTGAGGGCCTTCTTGATGCGGGTCTGTCTGCTGGCGGCGGCCACGTCAGGCCTCCTTCTTGCGGAGGGTGGTGACGAGCTTGCGCGCAGCCTGCGGCGTCATGCGCCCGATGCGTGACCTCGTCGCCGACGCGGACCGCCGGGGCGAGGGCGCAGGCGCCGATGCAGTTGACCGTCTGCAGCGTGAAGAGCAGGTCCGGTGTGGTGGCGCCCACCGGGATGTCGAGCTCCTGGCTGAAGGCCTCGGCGACCAGGGGCGCGCCGGCCACGTGGCAGGCGGTGCCCATGCAGACGTTGATGACGTTCTTGCCCACCGGCGTGAGCCGGAACTGGGCGTAGAAGCTGGCGACGCCGAACACGCGCGAGAACGGCAGGTGCGTCTCTTCGGCGATGTTCTCGAGGGCGACGCGCGGCAGGTAGCCGTAGGCGTCCTGCGTGGCGTGCAGGGCCTCGACCAGGCCGGAGCCGGAGCGGATGCCGGCGATGACCGGGTCGAAGAGCTTCATGTCGATCTCGGGCACGAAGCCCGCCGGCTGCTCGCCCATGACGCAGGCGGCGTCGGCGCCGCAGCTCTCGCCCGGCAGGGTCGCCAGGGCGGCGGCGCGCTCAGCCTCGATGTCGAACGGCAGTTCTTCGAACTCGGGGCAGTAGTCGATCTCGATGCAGTCCACGGGGCAGGTACGCTCGCACAGCGTGCAGGCGTAGCACTTGTAGGCCCCGGCCTTGTCCTTGACGAGGTCGAAGAGCCCGACGCCGCGAGTCTTGTCCACGAGCTCGCGGCGCTCGAAGTCGATGCCCTTGAGTACTTCGTAGAGGGCCGAGCCGCCGGGCTCGGTGGTCGTGCCGTTCCTTCTCGGCATCCGTGTCACCTCAGTCCTTACGCAGGTTTAGATAGCGCCGCTCGGTGGAGGCGCGCTGTCTTGCTCTTGGGCGGTCTTCTCGAGCTCGGCGAACGCCTGCTCGATGTTGTCGGGGAAGATGTCGCGCCCGCCCAGGCCGTAGATGAACGGCAGCACCTGGGGCCGCGGGTCGCAGTCGTAGAGGGCGCTCCTGACCTCGAGGAACACGGGGCCGCCCTGGGCGCCGAACGAGTCGGCGCGGTCCATGACGCCCACGACCTTCACGTGCTGGAGCGCCTCGGCGTAGGCCGCGTGCGGGAACGGCCGGAACGCGCGCACGCGCACCATGCCGGCCTTGACGCCACGGGCGCGCAGCTTGTCGACGGTCATCCGCGTGGTGCCGGCGGTGGAGCCGACGACGACGATGGCGATCTCGGCGTCTTCGAGCTGGTACGTCTCGAGCAGGCCGTACTGGCGGCCGCTGAGCTCGGCGTACTCGTCGGCGACGTCCTGGATGATCTTGAGGGAGCGGTCCATGGCCCGGTTCTGGGCGACCTTGTGCTCGAAGTACCAGCCGTGCAGGCCGTCGAACGGGCCGACGGTCACGGGGTTCTTGGCGTCGAGCATCGGGTTGGTGGGCCGGTACGGACCGATGAACTTCTGCACCTGGTCCTTGGTGAGCATCTGCAGCGGCCCGATGGCGCCGCTGATCACGTAGCCGTCGTACATGTGCATGACCGGCAGGCGCACGTCCATGTGCTCGGCGATGCGGATGGCCTGGATGCAGTTGTCGTAGGCCTCCTGGTGGTTCTCGCCGTACAGCTGGATCCAGCCGGTGTCCCGGCCGCCCATGGTGTCGCTGTGGTCGCAGTGGATGTTGATGGGGCCGGAGAGCGCCCGGTTGACGGTGGTCATGACGATGGGGAGCCGGTAGCTCGCGGCGACGAAGAGGACCTCCCACATGAGGGCGAAGCCCTGGGAGGAGGTCGCGGTCATCGTCCGCGCGCCGCCGGCGGCGGAGCCGATCACGGCGCTCATGGCGCTGTGCTCGCTCTCCACGGTGACGAACTCGGTGCCGACCTTGCCGTCGGCGACCATCTGCGCGTACAGCTGCACGACCTCGGTCTGCGGCGTGATGGGGTAGGCGCAGACGACGTCGGGGTCGATCTGGCCCATCGCCTCGGCGACGGCCTCGTTGCCGGTGACCGCCAGGATCTCAGACTCGGTGATGGCCATGGTCACTCCTTCTTGTCGATCTGCATGACGATGGCCTTGGTCGGGCACTCCTTGGCGCAGATGCCGCAGCCCTTGCAGTGCTCGAGGTCGATGCCGACCGCCTTGTTGTCCTCGACGAGGATCGACGCGTCGGGGCAGTAGAAGTAGCACAGCATGCAGCCGTCGCACTTCTCCACGTCGATCTCGGGGACGAGGGAGCGCCAGCCGCCGGTCTCGTTGTAGACGGAGTTGCCGGCCTCGATGATGGTGGCGCCGAGCTCGTGCCGCTCGGGGCCCCACTGGTCGACGTCGCTGATGTCCCACGTGGGCTTCTTCTTGGCGGGCGCCTTGCGCGCCGCGGGCTTCTTGAGCGGCGCCGGCTTCTTGGCGCCGGCCTTCTTGTCCACGGTCATTCGCCCTGGACCTCCTCGTAGCTGCGCGTGATGGCGGCGATGTTGCCCTCGACGACCTTGGGCGGGAACTTCTTGCCGAAGTCCTCGCGCAGGAACGTGACGACGTCATCGATGTCGAACAGCCCGGTGATGCGCGTGAGCGCGCCGACCATCGGCGTGTTCGGGATGGGACGCTTGATGGTCTCGACCGCGATGCGGGTCGCGGCGATGGTGAACAGCCGGTTGCCCTTCAGGCCGGAGTCCTTGCGGAGCTGGGCCGGCGAGCGCTCGCTGTTGACGAGCACGATGGCGTCTTCCGGCGCGCCGTTGGTGACGTCGACGATCTTGAGCAGGGACGAGTCGAGCACCACCACGATCTGCGGGTGCTCGATGCCCGAGTACACCTGGATCGGCGCGTCGCTGACGCGCGTGAACGCGACGATCGGCGCGCCCGAGCGCTCGGGCCCGTACTCCGGGAAGGCCTGGAAGTACTTGCCCTCGCCGAGCGCGAGCTCCGCGACCATCTTGGCCGCCGTGACGGCTCCCTGGCCGCCGCGGCCGTGCCAGCGGATCTCCGTGAGGGCGGGCGTGGCCTCCCTCTTCTTCTTGCCGGTCTTCGTCGCCATCTTCACTCCTCTCCGTGCCTCACGTCGCGACGCCCCGTGAGGGCGCGGCCCAGTGTCAGCTCGTCGGCGTATTCAAGGTCGCCGCCCACCGGGAGGCCGCTGGCGAGTCGCGTGACGCGCACGCGCTCCGGCAGCAGGTCGGCGACGTACATCGCCGTTGCCTCGCCCGTCATGGTCGGATTGGTCGCCACGATCACTTCGGTGACGTCATCGTCCACCCGCGCGAGGAGCTCGGCCATGTGCAGGTCCTCGGGGTCGACGCCGTCGATGGGGCTGAGCGCCCCGCCGAGGACGTGGTAGTAGCCGTGGAATTCTCGCGTGCGCTCGATGGTGACCACATCGAACGGTTGTTCGACCACACACAGCAGGTGAGGGTCGCGGCGAGGGTCGGCGCAGATGGTGCAGAGCTCACCCTCGGCCAGATTGAAGCAGCGCGAGCAGAAGCCGATCTTCTCCTTGACCTCGGTGATCGCCGCCGCGAGAGGCAGCACCTCGTCGGGACGGAGACGAAGAAGGTGGAAGGTGAGGCGCTGGGCGGTGCGGGGACCGATACCGGGGAGCTTGGACAACTCGGTGATGAGACGCTCGACCGGTGGTGCATACATTGTCGCTGGAGTCCCCCTGACGTGACTCGGTATGCGATGTACTTGCAGGATTCGGGCGCCGTTTCCGGCGCCCGCAGACCAGCTAGGTAGTGTACTCGCTTGCGCTGGTAGCGGCAACGCGGCGGCGGCTGTTCTCGCTTCGTTCGGCCGTGAAGTCATTCACCTGGACATCGCTCTGCTCCGGTCTTCGCCAGAGCGACCGGGGGGCGGGCCCCAGGGACCGCATTGCGGACTGACGAAGTCCGGTATACACAGTCTAAACGCGCACGTCGGCGGCCGCAAACCGGCTGCCGCCGTGCGCGTCACGAACGCGCGTTCGTCTCTAGAACAGGCCGGGGATGTTGGGCAGGTCGAGGCCGCCGGTGGCGCCGCCGAGCTTGGTGCTGGCGAGGTCCTGGGCGGCGCGGAGCGCCTCGTTGGTCGCGGCCACGACGAGGTCCTGGAGCATCTCGACGTCTTCGGGGTCCACGGCGTCCGGAGCGATGCGGACTTCCTTGACCTCGAGCGAGCCGGTGACGACCACGGTCACGACGCCGCCGCCGGCGCTGGCCTCGACGGTCTCGACGGCGAGCTCCTCCTGAGCCTGCGCCATCTTGCGCTGCATCTCCTGGACCTGCTTCATCATCTTGTTGTACTGGGGATTGGCCACGGTGGTCTCCTTAGGACTCGTCCGGCAGCAGCTCGGCGTCGAGCTTGGCCTGCGCGGCACGGATCTGGTCGGTGAAGTCGGGGAGGGCCGCCGGCGCCTGCGCGGCGGCCGGGGCGGAGGGTGCGGCGGCAGTGGGCGCGCCGGACGCGAGTTCGAAGCGCGCCGTGATGCGGCGTCCGAGGACGCCCTCCACGGCGGTGGCGAGGACATCGGCGTTGTCGCCCTGTGCGGCATTGCGCAGGGCGAACTCCGAGGGCAGCGCGATGGTGAGGGCGTCGCCCTCCAGGGCGGACGGCCGGCCGTCGCGCAGGAACCCGTACAGGGGCACGCGTGCGGCCTGCACGCGCTGCAGGATGAGCTCCCAGGCGCGCTTGACGCGCTCGAGCGTGAGCTGCTGCGCGGGGGCGTCGGACGCAGGCTGCCGGGCGGCGGCCGGCTCGGCGGCCGCAGGCTCCGCCGGGCCTGCCGCGTCGCCGGCCTGAGGCTTCTGCGGCGGCTGCTGAGCGGCGGCCGGAGACGCCTGCGCGGCCGGCCGCCCGCTTCCCGCTGCGGCCGCTGCGGCCGCGGGCTCCGCCGGCGCCGGCTTCGCGGGCCGGGGCTTGCCTGAGGCCGGCTGTGGCGCGGCCGGCGCCGGACCGTTGCCGGCCGCGGCGGCCTCGAGGCGCCGCAGGCGCTCCTCGAGCGCGGCCTCCGTGTGGTCGAGCTCGGGCCGCGTCACCTTGACGAGCGCCAGCTCGAGCTGCAGACGAGGGTCGAGCCCGTCGCGGATCTCGCGCTGGGCCTGCCCGAGGGACTCGATGAAGAACACGACCTCCCGCGGCGAGGCCTGCCCGGCGCGCTGCAGCTGCTCGCGGAACAGCTCGCCGTCGAGCTCGACCGTCTGGCCGAGCGTGCGCAGCGTCGCGTCGTCGCTCGCCGCCTCTCCGAGGTGCTGCAGCAGGAACAGCTGCCGCAGGTGGCGCAGCAGGTCGCGGATGAACTGCGAGTAGTCGGTGCCCTCGTTGGCGAGGCGCTGCACGAACTGGAGCGCCTCGGCCGTGTGCCGTTCGATGACGATGTCGGTGATCTCGAAGAGCAGGTCGCTGCTGGTGACGCCGAGCGCCTCGAGCACATCCGCTGAGGTGATCGTCCCTTCCGAGTAGGTCACCAGCTTGTCGAGCGTGCCGATGGCGTCGCGGAACCCTCCCTGGGAGTGGCGCGCGATGATGTGCAGCGCCTCGTCCTGGATGTCGATGGGCGGACCGCCGCGCTCGTCGCCCGGGCGCGCGTTCTCGCGCTCCACGATGCCGGCCAGCAGGCGCACGATGTCGGCCACCTGGGGGCGGTGGAAGTCGAAGCGCTGGCAGCGCGAGACGATGGTCTCGGGGATCTTGTGCGCCTCGGTGGTGGCGAGCACGAAGACCACGTTGTCCGGCGGCTCCTCCAGGGTCTTGAGCAGGGCGTTGAACGCCTCGCGGGTGAGCATGTGGACCTCGTCCACGATGTAGACCTTGAAGCGGCCGTCGACCGGCGCGAAGGCGATCTTGTCGCGCAGGTCGCGCACGTCGTCGATGCTGCGGTTGGACGCGGCGTCCATCTCGACCACGTCGAGCGAGACGCCGTCGGCGATGGGCACGCAGTGCCGGCAGACGCCGCACGGAGTGGCCGTCGGCCGGTCCAGGGCGCCGTCCGCGCCCACGCAGTTGAGCGCCTTGGCGAGGATGCGCGCGGTGCTGGTCTTCCCGGTGCCGCGCGGCCCGGCGAAGATGTACGCGTGGGCCACCTGGTCGGTCTCGACCGCGTTGCGCAGGGTGCGCGCGACGTGGTCCTGTCCGACAAGTTCGGCGAACGTCTGGGGGCGATACTCGCGGTAGAGAGAACGCTTCATAGGACGGCTAGTCTACCTCCGGAGGGTGCGCGTCGTCTGCGGAGCGACGCTCGTCCCTCGCGCAGTCCGCGTCCTCGCACGTGACGGAGCGCGCGAGCGCGGGGGGCGCGGCCACCTCTTCGTCCGGCCGCAGGTGTCTGCGCAGCGCCTCGAACGCCGCCGCCGGCGAGTCGACGAACTGCAGCAGGCGCAGGTCCTCGGCGGCGATCATGCCGTGCCGGACCAGCGCGTCGAAGTCCACGATCTCACGCCAGTAGTCCGTGCCGTAGAGGAGGATCGAGACCGCCGGGTCCAGCTTCCCGGTCTGCGACAGCGTCAGCAGCTCGAACAGCTCATCGAACGTGCCGAAGCCGCCGGGAAACACCACCACGGCGCGGGCGAGGTACGCGAACCACAGCTTGCGCATGAAGAAGTAGCGGAACTCGAAGGAGAGCCCCGCGGTGATGTACGGGTTGGGGCGCTGCTCGTGCGGCAGGCCGATGTTGAGCCCGATCGTCCTCCCGCCGGCATCGCCCGCTCCGCGGTTGGCCGCCTCCATGATCCCGGGGCCGCCTCCCGTGCACACGAGATAGCGGTGGGAGGGACTGGCAAGACCCGTCGACCACTCGGTCACGAGGCGCGCCAGCTCGCGGGCGGCGGCGTAGTACTCGGCGAGCGGCCCATCCTCGCCGATCCGCGCCGAGCCGAAGAACACGATCGTGTCGTGGACCCGGCGGCGACGGAACACGCTGAGCGGCCGCAGGTACTCGGACAGGATGCGGAGCGGACGACCCTCGTCGCTGTCGAGGAACTCGGCGTCGCGATACGCGAGCGGGTCCCGGTCGGCGCCCAGGGGTGGTGTCTGTTCGGTCGTCATCGGCCTCTGGACATGCGGTGGTTCATGGGTCGGTCGATGGTCCCCCAGCAAGAGAGCAGAAAAATGGCCGCGCACCCGCCGTCGAAGCGCGTTCTCCGAGCGTCCTCGCCGTACGCAAGCTCGGGCCAGGCGACCCCACGGCACATGGAATGGCCTGCTTACCGCTGCTTCCTCCCGGACCTGACGGGGTTCGCAGGGTTCCATTGCGTAGGACCCGACCTTCAACGCCGCGATACGACTGACAGCCTCGCGGAACGGCCCCTCGGGCGGGGATTCAGCCCCGCTGTAGCGGATTGCGGGTACAGGGCACCGCTGGCTCCCCGCCTAGCGCGACCGTCGCCTAGGCTACCCGCGCGCTCCCGGGGAAGCAAACGTGGATGCGGCGCGGCCAATGCATCCGGCGCCTGAGCGGCCTGTTGCAAACCGGCACCCCCCGGCTACAGTGAGAAGGTGGCTGCCAGAAGACTCCTGCTTGCGGCGCTGATCGTCGGCGTCGTCGTCATCACCGTCGCGCTGGCGGTCCTCCCGCTCGGTGCGCCGGCGGTCCGCCCTGTGTCGGCGCCGGCGGATGCCTTCTCCTCGGCGCGCGCCATGGACCTGCTGCGCGTCATCGCGGCGCAGCCGCACCCCTTCGGCTCGGAGCGCAACGTCCAGGTCCGCAGATTCATCGTGAAGCGGCTGCGCAGCTTGGGCCTCTCACCGTACGTCCAGACCTCCGAGGTGGTGTCGGCGCTGAACCCGCGGATCGCCGGCACCGTCCACAACGTCGTCGCCCGCCTTCCGGGCACCGACCCGTCGCGCGCGCTGCTGCTGGTCGCGCACTACGACTCGGTGCCGACGGCCGCCGGAGCCGCCGACAATGGGAGCGGCGTGGTGAGCCTCCTGGAGACGGCGCGTGCCCTGCGCGCCGGCGCGCCGCTCCGCAACGACGTCCTCTTCCTGTTCACCGACGGGGAGGAGGAGGGCCTGCTGGGCGCCCAGGGCTTCCTGAACGACGACCCCTGGGCGTACGCGGTGGGCACGGCGCTCAACTTCGACAGCCCGGGCTCTTCGTCCCCGGCGCTGATGTACGAGACCAGCCGGGGCAACGGGCTGCTGGTGCGCGACTTTCTCGGCGCCGCCCGGCCCTTCACCTCGTCGCTCATGTACGAGGTCTCGCGGCGCCAGCCCGTGGTGAGCGACTTCCGCCCGCTGATCGCGCGCGGGATCCCCGGGATGAGCTTCGGGATGCTGGACGGCCCCGCCTACGACCACACCGCCTACGACTCCGTCGCGTCGTTCCACGAGGCCGGGCTGCAGCACGAAGGGGATACGGCCCTCTCGCTGGCGCGCCGGTTCGGCAACGCCGACCTCTGGCAGGTCCACCGCGCCGACGTCGTGTACTTCGACGCCATCGGCGACCTCTCGGTGGTGTACTCGAGGTCGCTGGTCGTGCCCTTCGCGGTCCTGGCCGTGGCCCTGTTCGCCGCCGCCGCCGTCCTCGCCGCGCGCCGGCGTCTTCTCACGCTGCGCGGCGTCGCCTGGGCGGCCCTCGGCTCCGGAGCTACGCTCGCCGCCTCCCTGCTGGTCACCGCCATCGCCTGGGCGATGTACAGCAGCGCCTATGAGGCGCGCGTGTGGACGCAGACCGGCGTCGTCATCAGCGACTGGTATCGCCTCGGCCTCGTGCTGCTCGCATCCGCCGTCGTCCTGACGATCTACGGTCTTCTGCTTCGGAGGTTGCGCGCCTGGGACCTCGGCGTCGTCGCGCTCGCCTGGTGGGCGGCCGGTGCAGTCGGTGTGAGCATCGCCTTCCCGGGCGCGAGCTACCTCCTCACGTGGTCGCTCGTGGGCGGCTCCCTCGGCCTCATCGGCGCCGGCCTCGTGGATCGCCCGGGTGGCGGCCGGCCGGCGGCGGCGCTCGTCGCGCTCGCCGGCGCCGTGCCCGGCCTCGTGCTCCTGAGCGCGGCCACCTACCTTCTGCTCATGTCGGCCGGGCTCAAGCAGACGATCACCGTGCTGGCCGTGTGGCTGCTCGCCGGCCTGCTGATGCTGCCCCTCGCCGCGGTGCTGCGGGCCTTCAGGTTCTGGCTGCCGGGGGCGCTCGCGGTCGCCGGCATCGTCGTGCTCTTCGCGGTCGGATCCACGGTCGCGTTCGACAGCGAGCACCCGAAGTTCACGAGCGTCTCCTACCGCATGGCCCCGGGCGGCGCTTCCGTCTGGGAGTCGATGGGCGCCACCCTCGACCCCTACACGCGTGAGTTCGTCCACCCCAAACCCGGAGAGCCTCCCGCGTCCGCGTACTTCCCGGAGCTCGGGTCGCGTGAGGTGACGACGGGCCCGGCGGGGGGCTACGGGCTGCGGCCGCCGAGCATCCGCCTGCTTTCGGACGTCACCGAGGGCGCCCGGCGGACGGTCCGGGTGCGGATCCGCTCGCGGCGGGGCGCCGCCGTCATCAGCCTCATCGACCACACGATCGTGGGCAACCTCACGGCGAGCGTCGACGGTCACGCGCTCGGGGGGCGGGACACGACGCTGCTGGACGAGACGCCGGTCCGCTGGTCGTTCGACTACTTCGCGCCGCCGGCGAGGGGCATCGTCGTGACCCTGGACTTCGCGGCCGGCCCGCCGGTGCTGCTTCGCGCCGTCGACTTCACGTACGGCCTGCCGGCCGGCGCCGCCGGGCAGTACCCGGCCCGGCCGGCCGGCATGCTCCCGGGCGGGATCGGCGACGGGACGATGGCCGAGACGCTGCTGCGCCTGCCGGGCGCCGGGCACTGACGGTTCCCGCCGGGCGCCGCCGGCCCGCCGGACGTGGCGGCCCCGCCGCACTGCATCAGAGGACGGTCTGCCAGTACCCGACGTCGATCCACGCTCCGAACTTGAACCCGACCTCGCGGAACACGCCGGCCTGTGTCAGGCCGAACCGCTCGTGCAGGGCGACGCTGGCCGGGTTGGGCAGGGTGATCACCGCGATGACGGCGTGCACGTCCAGCTGCCGCAGCCGCGCGAAGAGCTCCTCGTAGAGTCGCGTCCCCAGGCCTCGTCCGGTGGCGTTCGCCGCGAGGTAGGCGGTGCATTCGACAGTGTGGCGGTAGGCGCCGCGCGCGTTCCAGACGGACGCGTACGCGTAGCCGGTCACGCGTCCGTCCTCCACGGCGACGAGCCAGGGCAGTCCGGCGGCGCTGACGGCGTCGATGCGCTCCCCCATGACGTCTCCCGGCACCGCCACCTCCTCGAAGGTGACGACGGTGCCGAGCACGTAGTGGTCGTAGATGACGGCGACGGAGTCTCCGTCGGCCGCCATCGCCTCGCGGACGTGGATGCCGCGGCCGCTCACTCTTAGAGGCGGAGCACCAGCTGTCGCACCTCCGGCTCGTCGCCCGAGCGCACGTCGAACCCGAGGTCTTCGGCGAACCGGGTCATGCCCGGGTTGGCCGCCAGCACGTGACCGCGGATCTCGCGCACGTGGCGGTCGCGGGCCGTCTGGATGAGCGCGTCCATGAGCTTGCTGCCGATGCCCTTGCGCTGGTAGGCGTCGCGCATGACGATGGCGAACTCGGCCACCTCGACGTTGGCGGTCTCGATGGTGAGACGGGCGACGCCCAGCATCATGCGCTTCTTCTTGCCCTTGGGCTCGCGCACGGCGACGAGCGCGATCTCGCGGTCGTAGTCGATGTGGCAGTAGCGCACCAACATCGACTTGGTGACCTCCCGGATCGGTCCGAAGAAGCGGTACTCGGCCGTGGCGGGGGAGAGGGACTCGATCATGTCGCTCCACAGCGGCTCATCCTCCGGCCTGATGGCGCGGATGACGACGTCCTCGCCGTCCAGCGGTACTTCCCAGCGGTACTTGCTGGGGTACATGGAGATCATGAGGTGGGCGCCGGGCAGCTGGATCTTGCGCACGTCCTTGGGCTCGATGACGATGCGCGCGTCGAGCGCGCACACGCCATCGGTGCGGACCTGCAGCGGGTTGATGTCCATCTCGAGGATCTCGGGGAAGTCGACCAGCAGGTAGCTCATCTTCACGAGAGCCTGCTCGAGCGAGACCATGTCCACCGGCTCCTTGCCGCGGTAGCCGCGGAGCAGCTGGCTGACCTTGGTGCTCTGGATCATCGACTGCGCCAGCGCCTGGTTGACGGGCGGGAAGTCGACGGCGACGTCGCGGTAGAGCTCGACGCCGGTGCCGCCCATGCCGAACATCATCGCCGGTCCGAAGGTGGGGTCCTTCTTGGAGCCGAGGATGACCTCGTAGCCGCCGCGGCTCATGGCCTGGACGGACACGCCGATGATGGTGGCGTCCGGCTTGGTCTCCCGCACGCGGTCGGTGATCTTCACGAACTGGTTGGCGGCCTCCGGGGCGGAACGCACGTTGAGCGCGATACCGCCCACGTCGCTCTTGTGCGTGATGTCGTGGCTGAGGATCTTGATGGCCACGGGGAAGCCGATCTCCTCGGCCGCCTTGGCGCAGTCCTCGGCCGTCTCGGCGACCTTCGTCTTGACGGCGGTGATCTGGTACGCCTCAAGCACCTCCTTGGCCTCCGGCTCGCTCAGGATGCTGCGCCCGTCGCGGGCCACCTCGAGGAAGATCTTCTTGACCGCGTCGCGGCTCGGCTCGAAGTCGGGGAGGATGTCGGACGGCGTCTCGTAGAGGTTCGCGAGGTTGCGCGTGTACTGGTACATGTACATGTAGGCGCCGACGGCGTCCTCGGGAGTGCCGAAGGTGGGCACGTGGGCGTCGCGCAGGATGCGCAGGGCCTCGGCGACCTTGATCTCACCCATGAACGACGTGAGCAGCGGCTTGAGCTGGTGGCTGTGCGCGACGTCGATGAGCGCCAGCGCGGTGCCGGTGGGGTCGCTCATCGCCTGCGGCGTGAGGATGGCGAGCACGCCGTCGCAGTTGGGGTCGTCCATGAGCGCCTGCGCCGCCGTGGCGTAGCGCTTGGCGTCGGCGTCTCCGGCGACGTCGACGGGGTTGCCGCGCGCGGCGAAGCCGGGCAGCGCGGCCTTGAGCTTCACGTCGGTCTCCTCGGTGAGCTCCGCGAGCTCCCCGCCGAGGTGCAGCAGGCGGTCGCTCGCCATCACGCCGGGGCCGCCGGCGTTGGTGACGATGCCGAGGTACGGGCCCCGCGGGCTGCTGACGCGGCTCAGCGCCTCGCTCGCGTCGAACAGGTCTTCGATCTGGTCGACGCGCACGACGCCGGCGCGGCGGAACACGGCGCTGTAGAGCGTGTCGTCGCCGGCGATGGCGCCGGTGTGGCTGGCGGCCGCAAGCGCGCTGCGCGCCGTGCGGCCGCTCTTCACCACGATGATCGGCTTGCTCTTGGCGAAGTGCCGCGCCGCGCTCATGAACTTGCGCGCGTCGGTGATGGACTCGATGTAGAGGATGATGCTGCTCGTGTGCGAGTCGGCGCCGAAGTAGTCGATGAGGTCGCCGAAGTCGACGTCGCTCATGGAGCCGACGCTCACGAACGCGCTGAAGCCGATGTTGTTGGCGGCCGCCCAGTCGAGGATGGCGGTGCCGAGCGCGCCGCTCTGGCTGAAGAAGGCCACACGGCCGGCCGGCGGGATGACGTGCGCGAACGTCGCGTTGAGGTTCATGGCCGGGCGGATGTAGCCGAGGCAGTTGGGGCCGACGATGCGCACGCCGTAGCTCTCGGCGATGGACTTGACCTCGTCCTCGAGGCGCTTGCCCTCCTTGCCGATCTCCTTGAAGCCGGAGCTGACGATGACGGCGCCGGCCACGCCGGCCTCGCCGCACTCGCGCATCGTCTGCGGCACGTTCTTGGCCGGCACGGCGATGATGGCGAGGTCGATCTTGCGCGGCACCTGGCTGATGCCGGCGTAGGCCTGGATGCCCTGCACGGACTGGGCCGAGACGTTCACGGGGTAGACGATGCCCTGGTACTCGGCGCCGATCAGGTTGCGGAGGAGGATGTAGCCGACCGACCCCTTCTTGTTGCTGGCGCCGATGACGGCGATGCTCTTGGGGTCGAACAGCTTGTCGAGATTGCGTGTACTCATCTTCTTGTGTCCCGTCTTTCGTGGTTGCTCTGGTCCCGCCGAACGGTGGCGTCCACGACGGACCGCCTTCTGGCGGCCCGCGGGGTGACCCTGAGCGCGACTGCCGAGCCTCGGCGGGGAGTTGCACGACGTGTTTGCTGTCCGGCTCAGGACTCCAAGCTCACTTTAACCTGTGCGGGCGTCCGGTTCACCCTCAGTCCGGCTTCACGGGACGGTTTCTGCGCCTCCGATGAGGGTAAGACCCTCCCCGACGGCACCCGGCCCCGGGAGGCGGCATGACCGAGCCCAGTTACGCGCAGCGCTACCACACCAGACGACACCTGCCCGCGGGGCGCGCCGAGGCTGCCTACGCCGGCAAGGACGCCGAGGGTCACCCCGTGGTGGTCACCGTCGTGCGGCCGGTCGACCCGGATGCCTTTCTGCGGACCATGGGCGTGGTCGCGAGCGTCCGCCACCTCGACCTCGCGCCCGTCGTGGAGGCGGGTCGCGACGGCCCCGACTGCTATGTGGTCGGCTGGGACTACGGCGAAGTCGATGCGGCGGCGATGGTCGCGCGCGGTCCGCTGCCGCCGGCCGACGCCGCCCTGGTCGGCGCCGCCGCCGCCGCCGGCCTCGCCGCGCTCCACGAGCGCGGCGTCGCGCACGGCGGCGTCGACCCGTCGAGCCTCGTGCGCGCCGATGACGGCTCCCTCAAGCTCACCGGGGCCGGCATTGCCGCGGCCTTCCCGCCGCCGGACCTGCGCCCGGGCACGCCGCCCGACGTGGCTCGCTACCTCAGCCCCGAGGAGGTCCAGGGGCGCGCGCCGTCTCCGGCCTCCGACGTCTACCGCCTGGGGCTGGTGGTGTACCTCCTGCTGACCGGCGCGGCACGCCTTCGACGGCGCGGACGGCCGTGCGGTGGCCCAGGAGCAGCTTGACGGAGTGGTGCAGCCGCCGCAGCTGCTCAACCCCGAGGTGCCGCCGGCGCTGGCGCAGATCGTCATGCGCGCCTTGGCGAAGGATCCCGGCGCGCGCGGCTCCGCGGCGCAGTTCCAGGCCGACATCGAGCGCGTGCTGCGCTCGGCCCAGGTCGTGCGTGCGCCGGAGAAGCCGCGCAGCAAGGCCTGGATCTGGATCCTGGCCATCGTCATCGTGGCGCTCGCGGCGCTCGCCGCCGCGTGGGCTCTGGGGGCGTTCGGCAGCAGCGCGAACGACGTCACCGTTCCCGACGTCACCGGCTTGACCGCCGCCAAGGCGGAGGCTGCGCTGGCGCAGGCCGGTTTCAAGACCGGCAAGGTCACGCAGGTGCAGGGCGCCGCCGGTCCGCAGGGGACCGTCGTCAGTCAGTCCCCTGCCGGCGGCGTAAAGGCCGCCAAGGGCTCCGCCGTGGATCTGGAGGTGGCGGGCAAGCCGGCGCCGACGGCGACTCCGGTCGCCGTGCCCGACGTGGTCGGGAGCTCGCAGGCGGGCGCCGAGACGCAGCTCACCGGCGCCGGCTTCACGGTGGTCGTCACCCAGGCCGAGAGCTCGAGCGTGCCGGCCGGCGCCGTGGTCTCGCAGAGCCCGCAGGCCGGGGTGGTGGCGACGCCGGGCAGCAGGGTGACGATCGTCGTCTCCACCGGGACTCCGACCCCGACGCCGTCGACGTCGTCCAGCCCCTGAGCCCTGCCGACGACTGCGCTCACGACGGGGCGCCTTCTCGTCGTCCGGCTCCAGATGAGCAAGAAAGAGGGCGGGCGGCCTGATGGCCGCCCGCCCTCTTCGAGCGTTCGTCTCTGAGACGCGAGACTACTGCTTGTTGGCCTTGAGGTCGTCCACGACGGCCGGATCGGCCAGCGTCGACGTGTCGCCCAGCGCGTCGAACTCGCCCTCGGCGATCTTGCGCAGGATGCGGCGCATGATCTTGCCCGAGCGGGTCTTCGGCAGGCCGGTGGCGGCGAACTGCATCTTGTCGGGCGTGGCGATGGGGCCCACGACCTTGCGCACGTGCACGACCAGAGCCTTCTTGAGGTCGTCGTTCGGCTCGACGCCGTCGTTGAGGACGACGTAGGCGTAGATGCCCGTGCCCTTGATCGGGTGCGGGTAGCCCACCACGGCGGCCTCGGCGACCTGCGGGAGCGCTCACGAGCGCGCCCTCGACGTCGGAGGTGCCGATGCGGTGGCCGGAGACGTTGAGCACGTCGTCGATGCGGCCCTTGAGCCAGTGGTCGCCGTCGGCGTCGATGGCGCAGCCGTCACCGGTGGTGAAGTAGCCCTTGAACATCGAGAAGTAGACGTCCTTGAAGCGCTTGCCGTCCTCGTCGCCCCAGGTGCCGCGGATCATGCCGGGCCAGGGAGCGGTGATGACCAGATGGCCGTCCTCGCCGACGCCGGCGGGCTCGCCCTTGTCGGTGAGCACGGCGGTCTGCACGCCGAAGAACGGACGCCCGGCGGAACCCGGCTTGAGGGTCATGGCGCCGGCCAGCGGG
The DNA here is from genome assembly GCA_963798285.1 of uncultured Thermoleophilia bacterium. Classification (GTDB taxonomy): domain Bacteria; phylum Actinomycetota; class Thermoleophilia; order UBA2241; family UBA2241; genus CAIXSE01. The sequence continues at coordinate 134,243 of CAWCSR010000007.1, forward strand.
GCGATCATGTGGCCGCCGGTCTCGGTCTGCCACCACGTGTCGCTCAGCGGGATGCGACCCTTGCCGACCTTCTCGTAGTACCACAGCCAGCTGTTGGGATCGATGGGCTCGCCGACGGAGGCCATGATGCGCAGGCTCTCCATGGGGTGCTTCATCGGCCACTCGTCGCCCTGGCCGATGAGGCTGCGGATGACGGTCGGCGCGGTGTAGATCGTCGTGGCCTTGTGCTTCTCGACGACCTGCCAGTAGCGGTCCGGCTCCGGATAGGTCGGGAGACCCTCGTAGAGGAGGCTGGTGGCGCCGAGGGCGAGCGGGCCGTACACGATGTAGCTGTGGCCCGTGATCCAGCCGATGTCGGCGGTGCAGAAATGCACGTCGTCGTCGTGGATGTTGAAGACGTACTTCGTGGTGTCGTGCGCGTAGAGCAGGTAGCCGCCGGTGGTGTGGATGACGCCCTTGGGGGTGCCCGTCGAGCCGGAGGTGTAGAGGATGAAGAGCGGGTGCTCCGCATCCACGGGCACGCACGGGCAGTCGGTGGTGATGTCCGCGGCGGCCATCTCGTCGTGGTACCAGAGGTCGCGGCCTTCGGTCATCGGAACGTCGCCGTCGACGCGCTTGATGACGATGACCTTCTCGACCGTCGTCTCGCCCTGGATGGCGACGTCGGCGTTGGTCTTGGAGGGGGTGGACTTGGCGCCGCGGTGGCCCTTGTCCGCGCAGACGAGGACCTTGGCGCCGCTGTTGTCGATGCGGGCCTTGAGGGCCTCGGCGCTGAAGCCGCCGAACACCATCATGTGGATGGCGCCGATGCGCGCGCAGGCGAGCATGACGATCGGCAGCTCGGCGATCATCGGCAGGTAGAGGGCGACGCGGTCACCCTTCTTGACGCCGTGCTTCTTGAGGACGTTGGCGAACTTGCTGACCTCGTCCTTGAGCTGCGCGTACGTGTACGTGTACGAGTCGCCGGGGTCGCCTTCGAAGACGATGGCGGGCTTGTCGCCCTTGCCGGCCTCGACGTGGCGGTCGACGCAGTTGTACGCCGCGTTGAGCTCGCCGCCCTCGAACCACTTGATGTACGGCTTGGGGTCGAAGCTCCAGTCGAGGACCTTGTCCCAGTCCTTGGTCCAGACGAGGGCGTCCTTGGCGCGCTCGGCCCAGTACCCCTCAGGGTCTTCGACCGACCGCTTGTACGCGGCCTCGTACTCGTCCATCGACTTGAAGTAGGCGGTCTTCTGGAACTCGGGCGACGGTGGGAAAAGCTTTGGTTCGTCGGCCACCCTGTTCACCTCCCATGGATCGTTCACTGATCCGTTAGCTGGATGATCCTCCCGCGCAGTGCCCAGGGGGGAGCGCGCGGGGGGCTCGTCCACGACCGGCGGGCTTACCAGGACATCCGCGCGGCGGGACCTGCCAGCGAGGCGACCATAGTCGTCGTTCCGGTGATGCCCTCAGGTCCTGGACCGTACGGGCTGGACGACGGCACTGCGCGTCTCGTTCCTTGGGCTAGGCCAATGGGCAACGCTACTGAGGGACAGGGGGAAAAGCAAGCTCCCGGGCGACCGTTCATCGGGATGGATGAACGGGGTGCCCGAAGGTGGCACTTGCGGCGGTGAGATGGACGTCGCGCCGCGCCGGGAAGGCGGCCGACCAGGCTCCGTCGCCCGGCAGTGACCGGTCCGAGGTGACGGGGCGGGGTGGTGGGCGATGTTGGGTTTGAACCAACGACCTCCCGCGTGTGAGGCGGGCGCTCTCCCACTGAGCTAATCGCCCACGGGTGCAGGCGGCGCCGGGCGCGCCCGCGGGGAAGCGGAGGAGAGGATACCACAGCGCCTCCGCCGGGGAAAACGATGGTATGGACGTGCTGGAGCGCATCAAGCGGGGTTATCGTGCCGTCGGCCCCGGTGCGCCGCGCGACGTCTTGGCCATGTTCCACCAGGAACAGGACGACCCTCCCGAGTGGGTGATCGATGAGAGCGGGCGCATCTCCTCCACCCACGACGTGGTCGCCATGGACCTCTTCGCCGTCCATCTGCCGTCGCAGTGGGAGATCGTCGGCGTCGAGCTGCGCAACTGGGACCTGTCCGAGAAGGCCTCGCGCCTGGTGGTGGGCGGCAGCTTCCGCGCTCGTCTCCGCGGCACCTGGGAGGTCATGCCCCTGCCGTTCGTCCACGTCTGGAGCTTTTGCGGCGACCAGGTCCAGAACGTGTTCGACTACTTCGGCGGCGTCGAGGTGAAGCGGCGCGTCGACGTGTGTCCCCCGCGCCGCCGGCGATTCTGGCGGCACGCCGGCGCACTGGGCTGAGGGGCCGCACGGGCTCAGAAGGCGGGCTGGTCGCCCCGTCGTGAGAGTTGCCGGCGCCGCTGTTTGCAGTCGGGCTGCACGTCCGCCACCCGGCGCCAGAACCCAGCTCCGTGGTTGGGTTCGTGGAGGTGCGCCAGTTCGTGGACGACCACGTAATCGACGAGTTCCGGAGGCTGCGTGATCAGGTGCCAGTGGAAGCTCACCGTGAGCGTGCGGTGGTCGCAGACCCCCCAGCGCCGCTTGCCGAGGTCGCGCACCACCACGGCGGCCGGGGCGGCGCCCACGAGCGGCACGTAGCGGGCGACGGCTGCGTCGATGTACTCGAGCGCCCGGTCCTGGTACCAGGCGAGGATCGCGGTGCGAGCCTCGCCGTCGAGCGTCCGGTCCACCTCGAGCGCGCCGCCTCGGAGGGCGACGGGCGACGGCGGCGCGTCGGCGAGCACGAGCGGGTAGTCCCGGCCCAGGTAGGGGAAGAGCTCGCCGGCGACGTACTGGCGCGGCTCCGGCGGCGGCCCGAGCCCCTCGAACTCCGTGAGCTTGCGGCGCACCCAGGGGAGCTTGGCGCGCACGACCTCCTCGAGCCTGCGCGCCGAGGTCCGCACGGGAGCCGCCACGACCAGGCCACCGTCCCGCTTCACGGTGATGCCGATGCTGCGCCGCCTGGCGCTCCAGCGCACGGCGAAGCGCAGCTCGTCGATGGTCAGGGACTCGATCGGGGGGCGGCGCAGGCTCACGGGAGGCATCCTAGCGCACACGGCGGGGGCGCGTCGTAGTGCGACGCCGGGGGGCGCGCTGTCCTTCGCGGCGGAGGCGCGTCGTGCTGCGACGCCGGGCGCGCCGTCCTTCGCTGCGGGCGCGCCGCCCGGCTCGGGGCCGCGCCCGTGAGATCAGGGCCTGCGACCCGCCGCTTTCGCGAAAGGTCGCGTACGTGACAAAGGCGGCCCCGAAACGGGACCGCCTCTGTCACGGCTTCGGCTATTCCGCGCGGCGTCAGGCCTTACGGACGTTGCTCGCCTGCATCTTGCCGTTCTGGCCTTCGGTGACGTCGAAGGTGACCTTGTCGCCTTCGTCGAGGGTGCGGAACCCATCGGCCTGGATCTCACGGAAGTGGACGAACAGATCGTCGCCATCTTCACGGGAGATGAAGCCGTACCCCTTGGCCGCGTTGAACCACTTGACGGTGCCTTCTGCCATTTGACGCATCCTTTTCCGCCCCCGAAGGGCTTAACGAAGCGACGCGACCGGCTGCCATGTTCCGCTGTGACGCCGGCGGAGAAGCAAACTGGTCACGCCGCCAACTCTCGAGGCCCCTGTTGGCCCATGCGGGCATCCTACAGCACTTTGTCAAGAAATACCTACATTTTGCGTCGAGGGGCAGGTGACGCTGGAGCGTCGGGCGGCTGACAACGCCGCCGCAAGCAGTACTCGCTTGCTGGTTCGGCCGTACTATCGCCCCTCGCGTCGCTCGTCGCGCGGCCGGGTGACGTCAGTCCTCCGGGAAGAACGCCGGCGGCGGAGAAGGCGTGACCCGCCTTCCCCGCCGCCGTGGTCAGTCCCGGCGCCGGGTCTTGGTCCCGGCGCCGTCCGCGTCTCTCGCGCTCAGGAAACGGTCAGGCAGCTGCCGTCCTGCAGCTTCAGCTGATCCCGATCTCCCGTGCCGTCGTGGAGGCGTGCGCCGTGCTGGCCGGCGGCCGCGACCGTGGTCAGGCAGCTGCCGTCTTGCAGCTTCAGCTGGTCCTGGTCTTTCGCGCCGTCGTGGAGGCGTGCCTTGTCCCGGTCACCCGCGGCGACCGTGGTGGTCAGGCAGCTGCCATCCTGCAGCTTCAGCTGGTCCTGGTCTTTCGCGCCGTCGTGGAGGCGCACCTTGTCCCCTGCCACGACCGTGGTCTGGCAGCTGCCGTCCTTCAGCTTGTCGCGGTCGTGCCGCAGCGTGCCGGTGCCGGCGTAAGCGACGCCGGCGAAGGCGAGGACCGCAACGGCGGTCGCGATCACGGTCTTGGTCTTGAACGATCTCATGGGGGCCTCCTCGTAGTGGGCGGGTGGTCTTCTACTCCACTCAAACGAACGGAAGGCTCGTTCCTTAGCGCCCTGTAGCCAGGAGAGGGGACGCCTGCCGGCCGCCGGGAGCGGCGCGCCCGGCGGCCGGCAGGTCCGGATGGAGTGAGGGGGAGGCCGCCGACCGGCGGGCGCTCAGCCTGCGGGCGTCAGGGCCTCGGCGGGGAGCACGCCGGCGGCGGCGAGGGCGCGGAGCGCCTCTTCCGCCGCCTCATCGGCGGTCGCGGCCGGCGTGAGCTCGAGGTCGGCCCCGAACTCTCCGCCGGCGTCGAGGCCGACCACGTACACCTCGTGAGGCACGGCGAGCCGGCGCAGCCGGTCGAGGTCGAACCGGTCCACGTCGCCGAGCGAGGCCACGAGCACGACGCCGGCGTCGGTCATCGCCCAGGCGATCTCGCCGACGCGGGCGAGGTGCGCCTCACGGCCGAGGATGTCCTTGTCGTCTCCGAGGTCGGCGGCGCCGAGGCAGTACGAGTGCACGCCGCGCGCGAAGACGCTGCGTTCGACGCGCGCCGCGACCGCGTGAGCCTCCTCGCCCGAGTGCGCGACGAAGACGATCGCCTTGCCCGGGTGGCCGTACCGCGCCGCCCGGTCGGCCTCGCTGACGTCGCCGCGGCGGAAGCGCCGCCCGGTCACGTCGCCGCGGCCCTTGTCCTCGAGGGCCTCGATGGCGATGCCGCAGCCGGCCGTGTCCCAGCCGTGGACGATGACGAAGCGCGAGGTGGGCTCGAGCGCGTCGGCCTGGTCAAAGGCCACCGGCCGCACGGCGCGCAGGATCACCTCGGCGACGTCGTGCCGCTCGACCTGCGCGGCTCCCGTCACCGACTCGAGCTCCTGCTCGTCGAGCACGCTGAGCACCGACTCGAGCTCGACGGCCACGCGGGCGGCGCCCATGCGCAGCACGTACCGGCGCCCGCGGATCAGCGGGGCGGTGTTCATCCAGAAGATGTTGGCACGGATGCGGGTCGCCATGAGCGGCGGGTCCTGGTCGGCGCGGACCAGGAGCTCGCCCGGCTTGGCGTACACCTGGGTGTCGAGCGTGAGGCCCGTGGCCTGGCCGGCGAACGCTTCGTCGGGCCGCGGGCCGGAGAGCGCCTCGATGGTCTTGACGGTCGAGCGCTTGCCCGACGGCAGGAAGACGACGTCGTCGCCGGGGCGCACGCGCCCGGTCTCGACGGTGCCGACGAAGATGCGCCGGTCGTCGAGCGCCTCGGTGAACTTGTAGACGTCCTGGAGCGGCATGCGGAACGGCCGCTCGAGGTCGTCGTCGAGCTGCTTGAAGTCCTCCACCTGCTCCAGCACGGTCGGCCCGTCGTACCAGGAGGCCGCCGCCGCGCGCGAGACGATGTTGTCGCCGTCGCGCGCGCTGACCGGGATGAAGCTCGTGGGGTGCACGCCGAGCCGGCCGAGGAAGTCGGCGTACTCGGCGACGATCGCCGCGAACTTGGCCTGGTCCCAGTCCAGCAGGTCCATCTTGTTGACCAGCACGCTGATCTGGCGGATGCCGAGCATGGAGAGGATGTAGCCGTGGCGCTTGGAGTTCTCGCGCACGCCCTCCTTGGCGTCGATGACGAGCAGCGCCGCCTGCGCGCGCGAGGCGCCGGTGATCATGTTCTTGAGGAACTCCACGTGCCCGGGGGCGTCGTGGATGATGTAGTGGCGGTTGGGCGTGGTGAAGAAGCAGCGCGCCGTGTCGATGGTGATGCCCTGCGCCTGCTCGTTCTTCAGGGCGTCGAGCAGGAACGCGTACTCGAAGGGTCGCGCGTTCACCTTGCACATGTTCTTGACCTGCTCGAGCTTGCCCTCGGGCAGCGAGCCGGTGTCGGCCATCAGGCGGCCGATGACGGTGCTCTTGCCGTGATCGACGTGGCCGACGGCGACGATGTCCATGCGCTCGAGGTCGAAGGTGGAGATCTCCGCGCCCGGCAGTGGAGCCTGGCGGTCCGGCGCCTGCATGGCTGCGCCCATGTCGCGTGTCGGGCTCACATGTACCCCCCGCGGCGCAGCGACTCGAGGCCGCCGCCGTCGTCCTTGTCCTGGGCGCGGCCGCTGCGCTCGGCGATGTTGCTGAACTTGCCGGTGCGCAGCTCCACGATGATGTCGGCGACGTTCTTGGCCTTCGACTGCACCGGCGTCGTGCACGGATAGCAGCCGAGGGAGCGGCAGCGCGTGCCGGTGCCGTCGTCGAAGTAGAGCGACGTCACCGGGATGCTCTCGCGCTCGATGTACTCCCAGACGTTGAGCTCGGTCCAGTCGAGCAGCGGGTGCACGCGCACGTGCGTGCCCGGCTCGAAGTCGGTCTTGAAGTAGCGCCAGAGCTCCGGCGGCTGGTCGTCGACGTTCCAGTCGTTCTCGACGTCACGCGGCGAGAAGTAGCGCTCCTTGGAGCGCGAGCCCTCTTCGTCCGCGCGCACGCCGACGATGACGCCGGTGTACGGCGAGCGGTCCGCGTCGTCCACCAGCCTGCCGAGGGTGTGGTCCATGCGCTGCCGCGACCACTCGCCGGAGAGCGTGTGTTTGAGCGCCATCGTCTTGAGGTTGCGGCAGCACTGGATGCGGTCGACGTTGCCGTCGGGGAAGGTGTCCTTCTCCTCGAGCGCCGTGCGGTTCTGCCCGACGACCAGGTTCAGGTGCCACTCGAGCGCCAGCCGGTCGCGGTACTCGATCATCTCCGGCATCTTGTAGGCGGTGTCGATGTGCACGAGCGGGATCGGCACGTGGCCGAAGAACGCCTTGCGCGCCAGGTGCAGGAGCACCGTGCTGTCCTTGCCGATCGACCACAGCATGCAGACGTTGCCGAGCGAGCGGTACGCCTCGCGCAGGATGTGGACGCTCTTGGCTTCGAGGGTGTCGAGCTGGTTCACAGGGTGGCCTCTCAGGCGTTCGCGGTCGCGTCGGCGGCGCTGCCGGGGATCCTGGCGGCGCGGTCGTGGAGCCCGCACTCGCGGTGCTCGGGCGACTCCCACCACCAGCGGCCCGCGCGCCAGTCGTCGCCATCTTCGACGGCGCGCGTGCACGGCGCGCAGCCGATGCTCGGGAAGCCCTGGTCGTGCAGCGGGTTGTAAGGCACGTCGTTGGTGCGGATGAAGTCCCACACGCGCGCCTCGTCCCAGGAGGCCAGCGGGTTGATCTTGACCATGTCGGCCAGCTGGTCCCACTCGGCGATCTCGACCCGCTGGCGGGTGGCGCCCTGGCCGCTGCGCAGGCCGCAGATCCAGGCGCCCAGCTCGAGCTGCGCGCGGCGCAGCGGCAGGATCTTGCGCACCTCGCAGCAGCGGTGACGCGCTTCGATGCTGTCGCGGAACAGGTTGACGCCGTCCTTGTCGACCATCTTCTCGACCTCCGCGGCGGCCGGGAAGTAGGTCTTGATGCTCAGGTCGTAGTGCTTGGCCGTGCGGTCCAGCAGGTCGTAGGTCTCGGGGATACAGGCGGCCGGTGTCGAGCGTGAAGATCGGGATATCGAGGCCCGCCGTGGCGATCATGTGCGTGAGGACCTGGTCCTCGAGCGCCGAGCGACGAGGCGAACGCCACGCGGCCCGCATACCGGCGGGCGGCGTCGGCGAGGACCTCCTCGGGGGTGGCGTCGCCGAGCTCCGCGAGCAGTTCCTGCACGGTCTCCGGCTGCGTCATCGGTTCTCCTCAGGTAGGTGCGTTGGTGATCTGACGGTGGTGACTCAGGCGCCCGCGCGCAGGCACGGCGCGCAGTCGACGGTCGTGAATCCCTGGTCGTACAGCGGGCTGTAGGGGACGTCGTGCGCGCGGACGTAGTCCCACACGCGCGCGTCGTCCCACCCGGCGAGCGGGTTGAGCTTGAGGAGGCCGGCGTCGCTGTCCCACTCCGCCGGCTCCACGGTCTCGCCCGTGGCGCCCTGGCCGCTGCGCCGGCCGCAGATCCAGGCGTCCAGCCCGACCTGGGCGCGCCGCAGCGGCTTCGTCTTGCGCGTCTCGCAGCACAACTGGCGCAGGAACTCGCTGTCGCGGAACAGGTCGATGCCGTTGTCCGCGACCATCTTCTCGACCTCGGCTGCGTCCGGGCAGTACACGCGCATGCGAAAGCCGTAGCGCTTGTTGGTGCGGTCGATGAGGGTGTACGCCTCGGGGTGGAGGCGCCCGGTGTCGAGCGTGAAGATGGCGATACCGAGGCCACCGGCGGCGATCATGTGCGTCAGGGTCTGGTCCTCGATGCTGAGCGAGGAGGCGAGGGCGACGCGGCCCGGATAGCGGGCGGCCGCGTCGGCGAGGATCTCTTCCGCGCTCAAGCCCTGCAGTCGCGCCAGGATGTCGGCTACCGGTTCATCGACGGACATGTGTGGAGCGCTCCCCCCGCAGCATCTGAAGCGATGCAATGAGCTAACAGGACGGATAATGATTACGCATGATAGGCGGGAAACGGCCGGGGCGCAAGCGCGGGCCGTCGGCGGAGCGGGCGGGGGCCGCCGGCCGGGCGCAGCGGAGGCCGTCGGTGGAGCGGGCGGGGCCGCCGGCCTGGACCTCAGCCGCGCCGGCCGCCCGACTTCATGAGCGGGCGGCCGGAAGTCACGAGCGGGCGGCCGGAAGTCACGAGCGGGCGGCCGGAAGTCACGAGCGGGCGCCCGGAAGTCACGAGCGGGCGCCCTCAAGCTCGAGCAGGCGCAGCTTGCGCCAGAGACCGCCGCCGTAGCCGCCGAGGCCGCCGCCGGCGGCGATGACGCGGTGACACGGCACGACGATCGCGAGCCGGTTGGCGCCGTTGGCGCGGCCGACGGCGCGGGCCGCGCCGGGCACGCCGAGCTCGCGTGCCAGCTCGGCGTAGGTACGCGTCTCGCCGTAGGGGATGCGCCGCAGGGCGTCCCACACGGCACGCTGAAAGGGGCTGCCGGGATACTCGAGCGGCAGATCGAAGGCGCGTCGCCGGCGGGCGAAGTACTCGTCCAGCTGCGCGCGCAGCGCCGGGAACACGGGGCTGTCGCCCGGCGCCAGCGGGCGCCCGAAGCGGCGGCGCAGCGTGTCCAGCTGCGTCTCCATCATGCGGCGGTCCGGATACTCGAGCATGACCAGTGTCTCATCGGTGGCGCCGGCGACCAGCGGGCCGACCGGGGTCTCCAGCCAGGTGAGGCGGATGAGGGCTCCATCGGGCGCCGCCGCCGCTTCGCCGGGCGGCGCCCCCGCCAGCTTCGCGAACGCGTCGCGGAACCCCGAGTGCGAGGTCCAGCCGTGGTCGAACACGACCTCGTCGATCGCCTCGCCGGAACGCAGCGCGACGAAGGCGTCGCCCAGCCGGCGCGCCCGGCAGTAGGCCTGGAACGTCATGCCGTGCGTCTTCTGGAACCAGCGGCGCACGGCTGCCGGGTCGAGCCCCTCGGCGCGCAGGTCGGCGTCCTTGACGCGCGCGGACGGGTCGTCCTCGACGCGCGCGATGAGGCGCGCCGCCCACTCCGGAGCGCCGGCGGCCGCGTCGAGCGGCCGGCACCGCTTGCACGGGCGGAAGCCCGCCACCAGCGCCTCGCGCGTCGTGCCGTAGAACTCCACGTGCTCGGGCCTGGGGTCGCGGGCGGGGCAGGACGGGCGGCAGAAGATGCCGGTGGTGGTCACCGCCGCGTAGAACAGCCCGTCGTAGCTGCGGTCGCGCTCGCGGAGCGCGGTCAGCATCTCCTCGCGCGGCGGCATCGTGGTGGCCGGCTGGGGGCGGCGAGTCCTCTGTGGTGTCGTTTCCATGCTTCAGAGAGTAGTCCCGGCCGCAAGGGAGGCGCCACCGAAATCTGGACGGCTAATCCGGCCCGGGACGGAGGGCTCGCGCGCGCGGCTGCTCCGAGGCTACCGGTAGCGCCCAGCTACTCCAGGACCGTGACGCTCGCCCGCGGGTCCAGCGGGTTGGTCCGCACGGCGAGCGAGAACAGGAACGGGTACTGCGTCTGCAGGTGCCGCAGGTAGTCGATCCACTGCACGCCGAGCTGCGTGTAGGCGCGCTTCACGTCGCCGGCGAGGTGCGCGCGGTCGGTCGCCGGCAGGCCGGCGAAGTCGTCGCGCACCTGCAGCTCTTCGGCGAGGTGCGTGACGGCCCAGAGCAGGTCCGTGAACGCCTCGTGCTCGAGCAGCGCCTGGTTGCCGAGCAGGCTCAGCAGGTACGTCTTCTCCCGGCCGAGGCGGGCGCGCAGCTCCACGAGGTCCGCCGTGCGGAGCTCGATGACCGGCTCGTGGTCGCGGAACGCCTGCTTGGCGGTCTCGTAGTCCCGGGGCGTCCAGGCCATCCGCGCCAGCAGGTCCTCACGCACGGCGTCGAGGTCGGTGTCCAGCCCGGCGATGCGGCCCAGCACGTCGGTGCCGCACTCGCTGAAGAACGCGCCGATGATCATGTTGAGCTTGTCGAGCATGGTCTCGCGCCGGCGCCGCTGCATGAGGCCGTCCACGAGGATGGAGACGAGCAGCACCTGGATGAAGAGAAAGGCGACGTCGTCGACCAGGTAGCGCAGCATCTCCCGATGGAAGTTCGGAGCCGGGAAGAGCAGCCAGCGCAGGGTGTAGACGACGATCGCCGCGACGATGAGCGTCACGGCGATCTCGACCTGCCAGCGGCGCAGGCCATGCGTGCGCGGCCTGCCCGTCAAAGGGCGGCCAAAGCTTCGTCCATCGCCTCCAGGAGGCTCGCGGCGTCTTCGGCCGTGGCGCACAGCGGCGGGTTGATCTTGACCACGTTGTGCTCGCGCCCGCAGAGGCCGACGATCACGCCGCGAGCGAGCAGCGCCAGCTGCACGCGCCCGGCGGCGGCCGCGTCGGCCGCACGGCTCTCCGGGTCGGCGACGAGCTCGGCGCCGATCAGCAGGCCGCGGCCGCGCACGTCGCCGAGGCGGGGGTGCCTGGTCTGCAGAGCGCGCAGGCCGTCCAGGATCAGGCCGCCCACGTGCGCCGCGTTGGCTTGCAGGCCCTCGTCGGCGATCGCCCGCAGGACGGCGCGGCCGGCCGCGCAGCAGGTCGGGTTGGAGCCGTAGGTGTTGAAGAACATGCGCGCCGCCATGCCCTCGGCCACCTCGCGGCGCGTGACCACGGCGGCGATGGGGAAGCCGTTGCCGATGCCCTTGGACATGACGATGACGTCGGGCACCACGTCGTGCGACTCGAAACCCCAGAAGTGGTCGCCGGTGCGCCCGAAGCCGGTCTGCACCTCGTCGACGATGAGCAGGCCGCCGGCGGCGCGCACCCGCTCGGCCGCGCCGCGCAGATAGCCCTCGGGCAGCTCGACGATGCCGCCGTAGCCCTGGATGGGCTCCGCGATGAGACCGGCGACGGCGCCGCAGGTGTTGGTGTGCAGCGTCCGGTCGAGCTCCTCGAGGTAGGGCCCGGCCTCGGGGCCGAAGGGGCCGCGGTACGGGTGCGGCCCCATCACCTGCACGTAGCCGGGCGCCGGCGGCACCAGCTGGCGCGCCTGGCCGATGCCGGTGGCTGTCTGCGCGCCGTAGTGCATGCCGTGATAGGCGTCGCGCAGCGCCAGCAGCTCGTAGTTGCGCGTGTGTGCGCGGGCGATGAGCACGGCGAGGTCCACCGCCTCCGCGCCGCTGTTCACGAAGTGCGCCACCCAGTCCGGTCCTGCGGGCAGGGTGGCGATCAGCTCTTCGGCGAAGTGGCCCGGCTGCGGGTGGTGGTAGGCCGTGGTCACGTGCGGCAGCTGCTCCATCTGCTCGCGCACGGCGGCGAGCACGCCGGGATGCGCGTGCCCGACGCTGATGCAGACGTTCTGGGCCATGCAGTCGAGGTGGCGCCGGCCGTGGTTGTCCCACACGTACTGGCCGCTGCCGCGCCGCCACACCACGGGGTCGTCGTAGCCGATGAACGTCGCGAGCGCGGGGGAGAGGAACCGGTGCCGGCGCTCGGCGATGGCCTCGGTGTCCCAGTCCAGGGTGAGGGGTGCGTATGCAGGGGAGACGTCATCCATGAGGGGACTCGCTTTCGCTCGGGCGCCGAGCAGTCGTGTGGACTTCGGGGATGAGTCTACAAGCTGCGGAGGCCGGCGGTGAGGCTCGCGCCGCCGCCGGCCGGCCACTCCGCGCCTTACGCACTGTCGGTCACTCCGCGCCGTACGCACTGCGCAGCAGGTCGTTTCCTCCGATGGGATCGCCTTGTACTTCACCAGGCGTTCTCGTCGAATGTCCCTTGCGGGTCGCTCCGGGTCGGCACTGCTGGCCTGCGGGGCCTTCCCGAAGCTACGTGCCTGCTGCACAAGGAGAAGATTCCCGGACGGTGGCCCACCGACACCGTTTGGCGCCCGGCCGGAGAGCACAAGGACCGGGCGCAGGCCTGCTTTGCCCGCGCCCGGTCCCTATGGCCCAAGTGCCTCTAGGCGGCTCTCCGGGCCTTTTCGCTGCGGAACTCCTGCTGCACCAGGACTTCGGTGATGCGGACGCCCGCGTCCGAGACCACGGAGCTGCCGAGGCTCTTCCACACCTCCTGGAGCCGGCCGGCAAAGGTCTCGGCCTCGGCCAGACTGTCGAACTCGAGCTCCCCGATGACCTGGTGCTCATTGTCGACGGGCCGCTCGATCGATAGCCGGCGTACACCGGAGGCCTCGCGCTTGAGGGGGTCGCTGTCGAATGCCTTCTTCCACGCCTCGTAATCCGGGGCGGTGTGCCAGTAGTTGAGGACGTACATGCCGCTTCCTTTCGTGCGCGTGCGGTCTTGCGAGCATGAGTCTCTTTTGCCCACTGCCGGCGCAGCGACGCAGGCGGCCGTCGGCGGACGGAAGGAGGACGCCTTCAGTCGAGACGGACCAGCGCTAGATATCGAGCCGCCTCGCGGCGAAAAGCCGCACCATCGCCGGGTCCGTATGGGAGAAGAAGAGGGTCTCGCCGGTGTCGAGCGAGGCGATGCGCTCCATGTCCTCCGGGCGGAGCTCAAAGTCGAAGACGGCGAAGTTCTCGGCGATCCGCTCCTTACGCACCGACTTGGGGATCGTGACGACGCCGAGCTGCAGGAGCCAGCGCAGCACGACCTGGGCCACCGACCTGCCGTGGTCGGCCGCGATGGCCGAGAGGACCGGATTCTCGAAGAGGCCGTTCCTGCCCTCGGCGAACTGGCCCCAGGCCTCGTGCCGCACGCCGAGCTCCTTCATGACCTCGGCGGCTTCGGCCTGCCGGCGAAAGGGGTGCGTCTCGACCTGGTTCACCGCCGGCGTCACCTCATTGTGGAGGACCAGGTCGACCAGCCGGTCAGGCGGGAAGTTGCTGACGCCGATCGCCCTGACCTCGCCTTCGTGCTGGAGCTCCTCCATGGCGCGCCACGAGCCGTAGACGTCGCCGAAGGGCTGATGGATCAGGTACAGGTCGAGGTAGTCGAGGCCCAGCCGCTGCAGGGACCTGTGGAAGGCCGCCTTGGTGCTCTCGTAGCCGGCGTCCTGGATCCAGAGCTTGGTGGTGACGAACAGGTCTTCTCTGGGGATCCCGCTCTGCTTGATGGCCCTGCCGCCGCCTCTTCATTCAGGTACGAGGCGGCGGTGTCGACCAGCCGGTAGCCCACCTCGATGGCGGCCAGCACGCTGCGCTCGCAGACGGCCAGGTCCTGGACCTGGAAGACGCCCAGCCCCAGCTGCGGCATCTCGACGCCGTTGTTCAAGCTCACACTGTCCATCGCTCGCTCCCGTTCTGGGTGTGGTGCCTTCGTCGCCGACCCCGGGCCGGGCTACAGCACCTGGCGGGTCGGCCGATACAGGACCTCGTTGATGTCCACGTCGTCGGGCTGGCTCAGGGCGAAGGCGACGACGCGAGCGAACGAGTCGGCGGGTACGGCGTACTCGTCGTAGAACTTGTGGATGCCCTCCGAGACGTCGGCCTCGCTGATGCTGTCGGGCAGCTCCGTCGCCACCGCGCCCGGGGAGATCACCGTGGTGCGGATGTTGTACGGCTTGACCTCCTGGCGCAGGCCCTCGGAGAGCGCCCGCACCGCGTGCTTGGTCGCCGCGTACACCGCCCCGTTCGCCGACACCTTGTGGCCGGCGACCGAGGAGACATTGATGATGTGGCCCGCCTTCTGCCGCATCATGTGCGGCAGCGCCGCGGCGATCCCGTAGAGCACGCCCTTGATGTTGACGTCGACCATCTGCTCCCACTCCTCGACCTTGAGGCGCTCGAGTGGGGAGTGCGGCATCAGGCCGGCGTTGTTGATGATCACATCGACGCGCTCGTAGGTCTCGACGGCCGCGTTGACCAGGGCCTCGACCTGGCCGCGGTCGGTGACGTCGGTCTGTACGGCGAGCGCCTTGCCGCCTTTGTCGTTGAGGTCCGCGGCGAGCGCCTGGATGCGGTCGGCGCGCCGTGCCCCGAGCACGACGACCGCCCCCTCCTCGGCGAGGAGCCTCGCCGTCGCCTCGCCCAGACCGCTGCTCGCGCCGGTGATCACGACGACCTTGCCTTCGATGTTGGTGTTCATGAGACGTCCGTCCTCTCCATCCGATGCTGGGGTCCTCACGTTGAAGCTGCCGCAACGGCCTGCGATCCACGCCACAGACCGTGGTTCGCCTGGGCGCTGCGACGGCCGTCCAAGGGTGAGACCGACGGTCGTTTTGACCTCGGGGCCTCTTGGCGCTACGAGCTGTAGGGCAATGTCAACCCCGCCGCACGCATCGTCATCTTGTGGTCCGCGATGAGACCGGGCAGTCTGCAGAGACGGAGCCGCAGCCTCGAGCATTGACCGAAAAGGGCGGATTAGCTAAGGTGGACGAGTCAGCTATCTTTGGAGTCGCCGTGAAGACCGTGTCCGCCACCGAGATCAAGAACCGCCTCGGCCAGTATCTGGCGCGCGTCGCCGTCGAGCCTGTGGCCGTCGAGAAGAACGGGCACCCGGTGGCCGTGCTGCTCTCCTTCGAAGAATACGAGCTGCTGCAACGCTCCGACGACCACTTCTGGGGCCAAGCCGCGCGCGCGGCGGAGGCCGAGGGCTTCCTCAGCGTCGAAGACTCGCTGAAGTACCTGCAGGACGGAGCTTCCACCGAAGACCGTGCTGCCTCTTAGCCTGTCGAGGGCGTCAGTCCGCTTTCTCGACACGCTGCCGCCCAAGCAGTACCGGCAGGTCGCGCGCAAGATCATCATGCTGATGGCCGATCCGCAGCCTGCGGATGCCGAACGCCTGAAGGGCTACGAGTATTCTCGCGTCACGGTGGGGGAGTACCGCATCATCTTCGACGTCCAAGGCGGCGTGCTGCGCGTCGTCGCGATCGGCAAGCGCAACGACGACGAGGTGTACCGGCGGCTGGGCTGAGGCCACGTGGGTGACGCGACGTTACACGCTCAGCGCGACGTTACACGCTCAGCGCTTCCCCGCGGATCTGCTCGCACACCTGCTTCATGAGGTGGCGGCTCACGGCTCCGCGGAAGTCCTTGTCGTCGAGGAACCGGGCCGCGATCTCGGCCCTCATCGAGACCATCAACGCACGCTTCGGCACCACGTTCGCGGAGGCGACGAGCTCTTCTTCAGATAGATCCGCGAGGAGGCGGTCGCCGACCAGGCGTTGCAGCAGGCCACGACGGCCAATCCGCTCGACGCCTTCGGGCTGGTTCTCGACAAGGCGCTCGGGGGCCAATGATACGGGATACCGCGAGGCGCCCAACGTCCTGGTGACGCCGCTGCGCGACCTCGGGGCCACCCGGAGCTGCGGCCTCTGACGCTGCGGCGGCGGCTTCCGTTCAGCAGCAGCTGGGACGTCACCTCGTCGATGACGCGAAGCGCATTCAGGATGCGGGGTAGCCGATGAAGGGCAGAAGCTGCGCAGCGACGGCGAGCACAGCCTCCCTGTGGCTCTATCGCGGGCAGATGGTGGGTCTCATGACACCGTCACGGATGCAGCTTCTCGTGCCGCTCCAGCATCTCGATGAACTGCCACAGGCGCCGCTCGCGCGTCTCAGCCTTCTTGGCGGTCTGCAACCGCCAGATGATCGCGTAGCGGTTGGCGCTGTTGAGTGTCTCGAAGAAGGCCTTCGCCTCGGGATGCGCCTCCAGGGCGGCCTGAAGATCGCCGGGCACGACTGCAGCGCGCGGGGAGTCGTCGCGTCCGCCCAGCGCCCATCCGACTTGGCGCGCTCAACCTCGGCGAGACCCGCCGGGCGCATCTCGCCTCTCGTGATGAGCTCCTCCGCCCTTTGGCGGTTGAGCTTTGACCACACGCTCCTGGCGCCGCGCGGAGTGAACTTCTGCAGCCAGCAGTTGTCGTCGTGGCGCTGCTTCTGGCCGTCGATCCAGCCGTAGCAAAGCGCCACTTCCAAGGCATCGGCGTACGACACGGTCTGGCGCGCCGAGCCCTTCTTCGCGATCAGCAGCCAGACGCCGGGCGATCCGTCATGGTGCACGTCGAGCCAAGCGCGCCAGTCGTCGCGCGTCTCGAACTCCACGGTGGGGAGCTCCACCTTGCGTGGCAGGCTCGTCGCGTCCTCCTTGGTCTCCCGAGGTATGCCCGGCCCATCTGGTCGCCAGACGATCGGAGGAGGAGTCCAGTGCCCGCATCTTCAGGATGCGGCGGACGCCACGTGCCGCGTATCGCTGTACCCCTCGGCATCAGCCGAAATCGGCGACCCTGGCACGCAGAGTCCCACTGGTCTTCCCGATGACCCTGGATGATCGACGTCGGCCGCCTTCATCGCAGCCGTGGGCGCGATCGTCGGCATCGCCGGCACGTGGCTCGCCTTGAAGCGGGACCGCCGCGAGGGCCGACATCCAGGCGATCGCCGAAGCCAAGGAGACAATCGAGCTCCTCAAGGAGCAGACGGGCCTCATGCGCCAGCAAGGGGGAGACCCGCGAGGGGGAGTGGCACCGGCTCGAGCAGACCTGGCACGAGCGGGAGGCGCGCCTCGAGAAGCGCATCGAGGCGGTGGAGGGCGACTACCGGCGACTCGTCCTCACAGTGACTTCAATGGGCCTCTGCGCCAACGCTCCGGACTGTGCCAATTACAATCCTGGCGACCGGCGCCGACCTCGGGTCCTGCGTCCTCAAGATCCGGAGGGGTCGGCGAACGGATAGTGAGCCCCCGCATCCAACCCTCCGGGTCTTGGCCGACGGAGGCTCTCGGTCCTGTGGGTCTCTTCCGTCGTGGCTCTCCGATTGCCCGCCCGCGAGGCTGGCCAGCAGAGCGCCCTAGAAGACCAACGGCGACATGTGCTCCACGGTCACTGTGGTCGCGGCGGCGTTCAAGAGGCCCAGGTCGTTGATGTAGTGCGTGACCGGGTCCACCCCGAATACGAGTGTCGAGCCCTTCTGATCGTCGCCGTTTGGTGAGAAGGAGCGGGTGTTCACGAAGTGCCCAGTCATGACGATGAGGTAGACCTGTTGGGCTGGATCGCGCCCCAAGTCTTTCGCCGTGCCGCCGAGGCTCGGACCCGCCTTCGCGTACGTCGTCAAGGCGTAGACAGCGGACTCCGGGGACGACTCGCCCATGTTGGCGGCAGTCTTCTGAGCCAGCGCCGCCAGCCATTCCGGGGCCGGAGATGAAGAGGGCTCAAGGGCCTTCGAAGACGGCTGCCCGTGGGGGACGAGCGCGACGCCGACGAGGACCGCCACGGCGGCGGCCGCGAGGACGATCAGTATGGTCAACTTGGAGTGCCGCATGACCCCTCCCATCCTTGATGCATGGAGCATAGACCCCGGGCAGACTAGAAGCCCAGCCGGACCTTGCCCCAGCTCTGCCCGTCCCAGTGGAAGAGCATCGGGTCGGATGCGCTCGCGTCCACCTGTCGCTGATCCTCTGATGAGGGTGAGTACCAGAAGCGCGTGAA
Organism: uncultured Thermoleophilia bacterium; assembly: GCA_963798285.1. Classification (GTDB taxonomy): domain Bacteria; phylum Actinomycetota; class Thermoleophilia; order UBA2241; family UBA2241; genus CAIXSE01. Next base: position 152,326 of record CAWCSR010000007.1, read on the forward strand.
GCCCGGGTTGAACCACACGTCTGTGGGCGAGGCTGCCACGACCGTCGGTTCGCTCCCTCCGAGTGTTCCTCCGGGCTTCTCGGAGGCCGTCGTACCGCTCGTGAAGCTGTCAGGCCCGAAGACGGTCCAATGCTGCCCGTCCCAATGGGCCGTCTCCGGGTAGCCGAGTCCGCCCGGACTGCTTCCGCCGAGCCAGAGATCGTCGTCGGCCGTGCCGCCGATGCTTGTCAGGTAGCCCCACTGTGGGCCGTGCGGAGTCGCGAGTCGCTGCCAGGCCGCGCCGTCCCAGTGGGCCAGGTACGTACCCAGGTCCTCGTTCTTCCTCGGGTCGTTGCGAGGGCTGGTTGACCCGAGGACCCAGACGTCGTTGGGCCCGAGCACGAGGACGGCCAGGAGTGCCGTCCCGCCTCCGCTCGTATCGGGCGGGGCCATGTCCACCCACTTGTTCCCATCCCAACGCAGGGCGATCGGGCCCTCGTGGACGAGCTCGAGGGGCAGACCGCCGCCCGCCTGTTTTACCTCGCCCACCTTGTCCTCGTACCAGCCCACCGCCCACGTATCGCCATCTCGAGAGGAGACGCCCCAGAGGGTCGAGCTGCGGCCGGGAGCAGGCGGCACCGCGATCTCGGACCACGCGGAGCCGTCCCAGTGCATCGTCGCCGGCAGCTGGCCCTGGGTGTGCTCGCCGCGGCCGTCGCCCGGCGTCTTGTAGAGGCGACCTGCCTTGTGACCGACGGCCCATACGTCGTCCGTGACGGACGCAGCCATGGCGTCCATCGAAGCGACGTCCTCGTCAAGCCAGGACACTGATGTCTTCTGCCACGACGAACCATCCCAGTGTACGAGGCCGCCGGCGACCGTGGCCCATACGTCGCTAGGCGAGAGTGCCACCTGCACGCGCAGGTTCTTGAGGCCGGCGGGCATCGGCAGCTGCTGCCAGGAGCCGTTGCTCAAGTAGGCGGCGAACGAGGGCTGAACCTCGCCCAGCCGACCGCTCAGCCACGGCTGACCGGTCGCGTCCACGCCCATGGTGTTGATGGTCGTCACGTTGTTGAACATAGGGGCCGACATGCCGCGAATCCTGCTGCGGTCTTGGCCCGCAGTGGGTGAGGGGGACGACGAGGCCTGCGGGACGAAGGGGCTCTGGCCGCCGCCGGAGTGGAGCGAAGGCACCACGGCGATGAGGGCAGCGACCACCACAAGCACCGCGGCCGCACTCGCAGCAACGAGCCAGCGTCTAGGCCCGCCGCCGGAGCGCGCCGGCAACGCTCCAGCCGCGGCCGCGTCAGCCGCCATCTCGAACTGCCGGGCGAGCTCGGCGGCGAAGCCGCTCTCAAGGATCAGGTCGTCATGCGCTGCGTCCATCACGTCACCTCTATGTGTCCAGCCGCGCAGCGAGTCGCCGTAGACCGCGGCTGACTCGCGAACGCGCCACGTCCTCGCTGCAGCCGAGCTCTGCCGCGACCTCCGCGTAGGAGCGTCCCTCGATCACGCGCAGGCGCAGCGCCTCGCGCTGGTCGGCGCGCAGCTCGTCGAAGGCGGCGCTCACGGCCCGGCCGATCTCCTCGAAGTCGATCAGCGTCTCCACCCGCTCCACGTCCTCCGGATTCAGCTCGACATGCTGCATACCGAGCCTCCGACGTGCCGCGTCCTCGACCCGTAGTCTTCGGAGGTACCGGCCGAACTGTCGACGGGCGATTGTGTAGAGCCAGGCCGTCGCCGAGCCGTCGCCGCGGTCCCGAAAGCGGCCACGGCTGGCGAATGCCTCTGCCAGCGTTTCGGCGGTGAGGTCCGAGGCCACCTGGGCATCCAGGGTGCGCCGTGCGAAGTAGCGGAGCAGGCCAGGCATGGTCCTGTAGTAGAGCGCCACGAAACTGTGCGGGCGCTGGCTGGATGCGACCAGCAGGTCCTCGTCACGCTCTTGTCCCGTCCCCACCATTCAGCACCCCCGCTTCGCGCCGGGTCGGCGCGGCACCTTCCACACCCATAATGACGGGAGTCCGAAATCTGTGACATGAGGCTGGCTCCAGCCAGCCCTCAATCCCCGCCCGTCGCCCAGGGCCGGCTGCATTCTTCATCTGCTTGCCTGTCTTCGTTGACGCTCGTCGCGCGTCGAGATGGCTCCAGATGGCTCCGGCTCCGGCTGCGAAAAGGCCCGCCCAGCAAGTGCTAGAGCGGGCCTTTTACCTGCAAATGGCGGAGAGGGGGGAATTGAACCC